>CP027224.1:72500-2472500 GCA_002973635.1 Lysinibacillus sp. B2A1 | reverse complement strand
TTGAAATAGATATTGTTAAATGAATAGTGGCCATTTTTTCACGATCAGCACGACCACTGACAGCTAAAATATTCGTTTTCGTTTCACTAACAATTTGCATAATTTCATTTAATATACCTGGTCGATCAAAGGCTGATACTTCAATATCAACTGGGTATTCCTTTTTCTCAGGAGCTAGCCCATTTTCCCACTCAACCTCAATCAAACGTTCCTGCTCATCCTCTATTTGAATGTTAGGACAATCTGCACGGTGAACTGAAACACCTCTACCTTTCGTAATAAAGCCGACAATGTCGTCTCCAGGCACAGGTGTACAACAACGCGAAAGTCGAATAAGCATATTGTCAATCCCTTTTACAATAACACCTGATTCTGTGCGTTTTTGTGGAACATGATTTTTCATTTTTTGCTCGATTTTCTCGAGTGCTTCTTCCTGTTCACGCTCTTTACGGCGTTTTTCAGCTAATCGATTAACAACTTGCTGTGCAGTAATACCATTAACACCAACAGCTGCATATAAATCCTCTTCGTTTGTGTAGTTAAATTTGTCGCAAACACGTTTTAAATTCTCAGCTGACATGGTTTCCTTCATGTCATAATCTTGTGCACGGATTTCCTTTTCAATCATCTCTTTGCCTTTGATAATATTTTCTTCACGAAGATGACGTTTGAAAAACTGTTTTATTTTATTTTTTGCCTGTGAGGATTGCGCTATTTTAAGCCAATCACGACTCGGACCAAAAGATTGCTTAGAGGTTAAGATTTCAATGATATCTCCCGTTTTTAATGGTGTATCAAGCGGTACCATTTTACCATTGATTTTTGCGCCAATTGTACGATTTCCGACTTCTGAATGCACACGGTATGCGAAGTCGATAGGTACAGAACCTGCTGGTAATTCAATGACATCTCCTTCAGGCGTGAATACATAAACCATATCAGAAAATAAATCAAATTTTAAGGACTCCATAAATTCCTCAGCATTTGAGGATTCATTTTGAAACTCTAATATTTCACGGAACCATGTTAATTTTTGATCAACATTTTGTTTTTCAGTATCAATCTTTTTACCTTCTTTATAGGCCCAATGTGCAGCAATCCCATATTCAGCAATCTTATGCATTTCCTTTGTACGAATTTGCACCTCTAATGGGTCCCCATAAGGGCCAATTACAGTCGTATGCAGTGATTGATAAAGGTTTTGCTTGGGCATTGCAATATAATCCTTAAAGCGTCCAGGCATCGGTTTCCATAGCGTATGCACGATTCCCAGAACAGCATAGCAATCTTTAATACTATCGACCAATACACGAATGGCTAATAAATCATAAATCTCATTAAATTGTTTTTTTTGTAACACCATTTTGCGGTAGATGCTGTAGATGTGTTTTGGACGACCATAAATATCTGCATCAATTTCGACCTCTGTAAGCTGTGACTTCATCTCAGCCATAACATTTTCTAAATAGGCCTCACGTTCATCGCGTTTTTTCTTCATTAGACTAACAATGCGGTAATATTGCTGTGGATTTAAATAACGAAGAGCTGTATCCTCAAGCTCCCATTTAACTGTCGAAATTCCAAGACGATGCGCAAGTGGTGCAAAAATTTCAAGCGTCTCTTTGGAGATACGGCGTTGCTTTTCAGCAGGCAAATGCTTAAGCGTCCGCATATTGTGTAGACGGTCAGCCAGTTTAATTAAAATGACACGGATATCCTGTGCCATAGCAACAAACATTTTACGATGATTTTCTGCTTGCTGCGCTTCTTTTGATAAATATTTAATTTTCCCCAGCTTTGTCACGCCATCAACAAGCATTGCAACCTCTTCGCCGAATTCACGAACTAAATCGTCGCGCGTAAAATCTGTATCCTCGACAACATCATGTAAAAAACCAGCCGCAACTGTTTCAGGGTCCATTTGTAACTCAGCTAAAATACCAGCTACTTGCACTGGGTGAATAATATACGGTTCACCTGAGCTTCGGAATTGCTCAATATGGGCATTCCTCGCTAATTCATACGCTTTTTTCACGAATGCGACATTTTCATCATTCATGTAGGATTTGACTAACTCAAATACGTCCTCAGGAGTCAAAATTTGCTCTTTCGCCATAACATGTCCACCTTGCTCGTCAAATTTTTCAGATTAGATATAAATTTAATTGTATAAAATATTGTAGCCTATTGTAAAGTGACTGTGTCATTTTGTTTAGTTAATCTCGTGAACAATGTGAAAAATGGAAGAATTATTCTTCACAATGAATAAAAAGACCCTCTGCGAATGTATCGCAAAGAGTCTCTCTTCTTGTATAATGGTTTAGCTTAATTTATTATACGCCACAGCAATTTTTGCTCCTACAACTGCATTATTTTTTACTAATGCAATGTTTGCATCAAGGCTTTTGCCCTCTGTTAATTCTTTTACTTTTCCAAGTAAGAATGGTGTAACGTTTTTGCCTTGAATACCATTTTCTTCTGCTTCTATTAGCGCTTTTTCAATGATTTCTGTAATGAATGAATGTTCAAGCGCCTCAGACTCAGGAATCGGATTCGCAATAACAGCTCCGCCCTTCAAGCCTAATTGCCATTTTGCACGTAGCATCTCTGCCACTTCTTCTGGCGTATCAAGTTTAAAGTTAACATCGAAACCACTTTGACGAGTATAGAACGCAGGTACTTCATCTGTGCCAAATCCAACGACAGGCACACCCTTAGTTTCAAGATATTCTAATGTTAAACCAATGTCTAAAATCGATTTAGCACCTGCACAAATTACAGCTACATTCGTTTGTGCCAATTCTTCTAAATCTGCTGAAATGTCCATCGTTGTTTCAGCGCCTCGATGAACACCACCGATACCGCCTGTTACGAAAATTTCAATGCCCGCAAGTTCTGCACAAATCATTGTTGCCGCAACAGTTGTCGCGCCTAATTTTTTTGTTGCCAATAAATAACCTAAGTCACGACGTGAAGTTTTTGCTACTCCTTGCGCATTACCGAACATTTCAAGTTCTTCATCTGATAAACCGATTTTAATTTTCCCATCAATTAAAGCAATCGTTGCTGGTACTGCACCATTGTCACGGATAATTTGTTCTACTTCACGTGCAGTTTGAACGTTCTGAGGGTATGGCATGCCGTGAGAGATAATTGTTGATTCTAATGCTACGATTGGTAAACCTTTTGCTTGTCCTGCTTTTACTTCCTCTGATAATACGATGAATTCTTTCATGTTGTTATTCCTCCATTTCACTTTTTAACAAATCTACGGATAATTCAGGTCTTACTGTATATGGGGATGCCAGTGTATTTTTAGCATTTGTTAAACCAGCATCAATGCATATTGCGAAGGATTGTCCCGTAAGCCAGCTATGGATCACAGCGCTGACAAAGGCGTCACCTGCACCTGTTACATCTTCTATCTTTTCTATAATTTTAGCCTTAAAATGACTTGGCTTAATTGAAGTCGATGCTGCAAATACACCTTTACTTCCTGCTGTAATAATGACATGCTCGGCACCTAACTGAAGTAGTTGCTGTAATGCATTTTCATAATCTAAAGCGCTTTCAATTGAATGACCAACAATTGTTTCTGCTTCATCCGTGTTACAAATAAACCATGTAACCCCTCGCAATGTATCAGGTAGTCGATTCATTTTAGGGGAAGATACAGGCACAATGACTAACGGAATTTCACGGGCAATTGCCATCTGTTGAATATAGGCCACTGTTTCCTTAGGACAATTTAAATCCAAAATAAAGCATCCAGCATTGACAAGCATCGCCTCATGCTTCTTTAACAAGCTTGGCAGTAAGAGATCATATACTTCCATGTTAGCTACAGCCAGTGCTAGCTCTCCCTGCTCATCCATTATCGCAGTATAGGAGCCAGTTGAAGCATCTGCTAATTGCTCAACATAACGTAAATTCATAAATGACTCAGAAGCCTCTTGGATAACTTGCCAATCAGCATCTTTGCCAGCCGTTGTTAGTAATGTTACCTGATGATTTAGCCTACCAAGGTTCTCAGCAATATTTCGCCCAACACCACCAACACTAAATGATGAGCTTGCAGGATTGGAAGTACCAAATTGGACGTTCCCCTTCACATGAAATTTACGATCTAGATTTGCACCACCGATACAAATAATTTCATTTTCCTCGGGTAAAATATACGCACGTCCTACTATTTTTCCCTGCTTCGTTAAACTCGACACTAAGTTGGCTAGGACTGGACGAGATAGATTCATCTTATCCGCCATCTCTTGCTGAGACATAAACGGATTTTGACGAATTAATGCTAGTACCGCCTGTTCTCTTTCATTCATAGCATCACCTTTTATTATATTTGTTTATATTATAAACTTTTGTTTGTTATAAGTCAAAAAAAAAATGAAATCAATTAGATCATTGAGTTCATTTTTTCAATATTATTCAGTATGAGCTTGCCTTTGTGGCTGTTTTTTTACCATAATAACAAATAAGCTTGCTAACGCACAGAAAACACCTGCCAGGAAAAAAGCCCATGTATAAGAATTGAAAAATTTATAAATAAGCCCTCCACCATAAGCAGCTAGAGCAGCACCTGCCTGGTGTGATGCAAAAATCCATCCATAAATAACACCACTTTTATTCGTCCCAAAAGTTTGTCTAGCAATACTAATGGTAGGAGGTACAGTGGCAATCCAATCTAATCCGTAAAAAATTGTAAAAATCGCTAGTAAGGGAAGTGAACCTTGTGCTAATGCGTAAGGAAGCAATAGCAAGGACATTCCTCTTAAAAGATAGTACCAAAACAATAACCATCGATTATCAAAACGATCCGATAGCCACCCTGACAAAGTAGTACCAACGAGATTAAATATGCCCATAAAAGAAAGAAACGATGCGGCAGTTACTAGCGGTACACCAAAGCTAATACAATAAGATACAAAATGAGTTCCGACTAATCCGCTTGTTGACAGACCACAAATAAAGAAGCTTCCCGCTAATAGCCAAAATTCTTTAATCTTTATGGCCTCAAATAGCCCACTAAAAGCTATAGTAATTGGATTTTTTTTATGATGCTCCTCGGGTAATTCTAGCTCTTCTTCCTGTCCATAAGGTAACATCCCAATATCTTGTGGTTTGTTTTTTATGAATAGCAAAATGATGATAAACATGAGCGTACTAAGTAGAAGAATTAAGCCAATCGCATGTCGCCAAGAAAACTGCTCAATGATAATAGCCAGTACAGGCAGTAAAATTAATTGCCCTGTTGCTGTACTTGCTGTTAGAATCCCCACTGCTAGCCCTCTTCTTTTTACAAACCAATGATTAGCGACATATGGACTTAGTACTGTTAAAAAGAGGCTAGCCCCTAAACCAATGATTCCTCCCCAAATAATGATTAATTGCCATGATTGACTCATAAAAAGTGTAAGTATCAGCCCTGTTATGAGGGTCGCCATTGCCCCTAGCATCATCTTTTTCAAACCAGCTACTTCAAGTAATGCTGCCATAAATGGTCCAGAAAACCCATATAAAAATAAACTAACTGCAAACGCTAGAGCAATTAAGGATCTATCCCAATTAAATTCCTTTTCAAATGAATTTATAAAAACTCCTGAAGACGACATAGTAATACCAGCTACAATAATTGAAAAAAATGCGATAATGAGAATAAACCAACTATAATGAATACGCTTCATATAACACCTTCATTTCTTGAAAGATTTTCGAATTAACATGTATATACATGTTTTTATTTGTATTATATGTATATACATATATAATGATAATTAGAGTATTTATAGCTGTCAAGCAGTATTTCTCATATGATAGGTGTATACTGAAGCTATCTGAATCCATAGAAGGGGAACTGAACAATGGAGAATAATCTGAAGACTCTAGATTATACGCAGATATGTGTTTGCGCAAACCTTAGAAAAAAAACAAGAGTTGTGACGCAATTGTATGACAAGTTGCTTCAGCCGACAGGTCTAAAGGTCACTCAATATTCAATGCTTGCCAATATTGCTCATCAACAAACCGTTTCGATAAGCCGATTAGGTGAAATTTTGCAACTTGACCAAACCACCGTTACGCGAAATATAAATATATTAAAGCAAAGCGGCTATGTTGAATTAACAAGAAATCCACAAGATGCACGCACGAAAATCATCTCTTTAACAGATAAGGGAATAGAAAAACTAAACGAAGCTACCCCTATTTGGCAGACTATTCAAGAAAGAATTATTGCTGATATCGGCATTGATCAATATGCAAATTTCTATGACACACTAAGAACCATCCAAAAAATCATCCGCTCTTACGATGAAGCATAATTTTCATGGGGATCGTAACTTTATTGCAGAGTGTCTATGGACTTGATTGCACTTATAAATCATAAGGTGGACTGTTTGAGCAATCTAATAGGCTATTCATGTGGTATGGCAGGGTCCTTAGCAGTTTTTTCGTTGACCTGAGCGATACGACTGGGGAACCGAGCAGTTTTTTCACTGACCTGAGCGATATGGCTGACGAATTGAGCAGTTTTTCACTGACCTGAGTGAATTGGCTGGCGAACCGAGCAGTTCTTTCGCTGACCCCAGCGCTTTTCTCGCACACCTGAGCGGAATTCCTGGCAACCCGAGCTATTTTCTCGCTTACCTGAGCGGGAATGGTCTTCTGTCAAGAAAGTGGACATAATAAAGTGAGAGCTTCAAAGCTACCGCACTGCGTTTGGTGGGCAATGGAAGTCAATTGTTCAAAGAGCTTGAACAATTGATTTCCATCGCTTGAAACGGTTTTGAGATTAACTTGCGTGTTTCTGAAACGTTAAGCGTTCAAATTGGTTCGGTGAACGATAGCCAAGGGTCGAATGTCTTCTATGTTCATTATAAAAATTAGAAATATAACCATTTATCGCTTTGAAGGCTGCTTTCTTTGTTTGGAATTTTTGGCGATAAATCATTTCTTTTTTTATGGTCGCATGAAACGATTCAATGCAGGCATTGTCATACGGATCACCTTTTTTACTCATACTAATTTGGCAACCATGCTTTTTTAAAAGTTCGATATATTCCGTTGAACAGTATTGCGCCCCACGGTCTGAATGATGAATGAGTCCTTTTTTGGGTCGGCGTATGAAGAACGCTTTTTTCAAAGCTATTAACACTAAATCTACTTTCATATGATCGGCCATTTCCCACGCTACAATTTTACGAGAATACAGATCCATAATACTCGCTAAATACACCCATCCCTCCAGCGTTCGGATATAGGTAATATCAGCGACCCATACTTGATCTGGTTCTTCCACATAAAACATGCGTTTCAGTATATTCGGATACACCAGTGCGTCATGATTTGAATCTGTTGTCGTCACATAGCTTCTCGGCTGTGTTGCGCACAGTTCCAGTCCTCGCATGATGTTTGCCACTGTTTTTTGTGAAAGAGGATAACCCCATTCCAACAGATCTTTATGTACTCGCGGGCTGCCATACGTACCATAGCTTTCATGAAACGATTGTTTAATTTTTTGTGTAACTTTCATTTTATATTCTTCTTTTTCTGTTATCGGTGCTGCCTGTTTTGCCAGCCATTTATAATAGCCACTCGTCGACACTTTTAAAACGCGGCACATCTTTACAATCGAAAACTCCTGTTTATGCGCTTCAATAAATTCAAACACTACTGCGGGTTTTTGGCAAAGATGTGCATCGCCTTTTTTAGAATGGCATTCTCCTCTTCTAAGTCACGAAGTTTCTTTTCATAAGTTGCTTCTAACTTCTTTAGCTCCGAAGGGGTTATATATTTTACGTCGCCATTTTCTTGCTTTTTTCCATCACGATACTTTTTTACCCAGCGATGAATAGAAGATTCCCCAAGCCCTAATTCATACGATAATTCTGTTACTTTTCGATTTTCTTCTACTACTAATTTCACAACATAATCACGATATTCTTGGGTTATTTTTTTAGTCATTCGGTACACGTCCTTTAAAATAGTTATTTCTATCATAGCTACTCTCAGTTTTCCGTGTCCACTTTTTATACTAACCTCAGGAATGCTGGCAACCCGAGCGTTTTTCTCGCGCACCTGAGCGGAAGCTATTGCAAACCGAGCAATTTTCTCTGCCAATCAAAAATCCATAAAAAAAGCGCCATAAGCATGTGGCGCTTTCCTTTTAGCTGTATTAATATTCAATAAGTGTTTTCACGTTTAAATCGCCAAGTTTTGCACGACCATTTAGCTCTGTTAATTCAATTAGAAAGGCACAGCCAATAACCTCGCCACCTAATTGCTCCACTAAACGAACCGTTGCTTCAACTGTACCGCCTGTTGCAAGTAGATCATCACAAATTAACACCTTTTGGCCTGGCTTAATTGCATCTTTATGCATAGTTAATGTATCTTTTCCGTATTCAAGACCATAATCAGCACTTACCACTTCACGCGGTAATTTCCCTGGTTTACGAACAGGGGCAAAGCCAATTTCAAGCGCGTAAGCAACTGGACACCCAATAATAAAGCCGCGAGCCTCTGGACCTACTATAATTTCTGCACCTAACTCTTTGGCATAAGTGACGATTTGATCAGTTGCATATTTATATGCAGGTCCATTATCCATAATTGTTGTGATATCTTTGAAGCTAATGCCCTCTTTTGGCCAGTTCTCAACCGTTGTTACATATTGCTTTAAATCCATGATATTGCTCCTCCTACGAACCTTTTTCGTCTATTAATGTAATCGTTCATCAAACCATTGTTTTAATTCTATATAAGGGGCATAGACAAGCTTTTGCTCCATTTCAATCTGTTCTGAACGTTGTTTGTAAGACGGTGCCTCCGTAAGCTCCTGTTTTATGGCATTCACGTTGACAGTCGTCAGTCCACTCTCCATTTTAACAAAACCAAGCTCAAAAAACACCTGTGTCATAAATTTTAATGAATCTAATGGCCAACCTGTATGCTTTGCTAAATCTGCTAAATGCATATTAAGTGGAAAAGCAGGGCGGTTTTTCAAAAATTTATAGTACCAAGCAAATTGCTCGCGCGTCGGCAAACCATTAAAATATTGTGAATCAGGCATATAAAAATGCGCATAAATACGGGATGGAGCAGTTATTTGTAATACATTTTCTAACAGTTGAACATTTTGTGGTAAATCTAAAAGCACAACATAATTGGTTTGTCCCACATTTGAAAGTGAAGAATCTACTGCTAGAATAGGCTCACCAATAAGAGATTGGTAGTAAGTCAATGTCTCTCGACGGAAGGCAATAAATGTTGCTTCTTCTTTCGGAACTGTATTTAACCAGCGAGCCGTTTGACGGATACCCCGAATATCAAATAATTGCCACTCTGTTGTTTGAACATCTTCAATCATAAATTGTGCCTTTTTACGTCCCTGCCACTCATTAATTTGTAAATCCCCTGTAAAAGATACTTTTATGCCATATGTTAACTCTTCATGTAGATGACCTTTATTAAAGCCAACACTATCTAATTTTTCATAGCCATCTGTCAACTCCATTTTAATATGATTTTCAGCTGCACCTATTTTACGCATAGAGGCTATTTCCACATCCTCTAATACATAAACTGGCTTCGGAAAATCTGTACCAAATGGACCGAGCGTTGAAATCTCCTCGATAGCATCTGCAGAAATTTCATCTAGCTTTAAAGGAATATCGATAGCCAATACAGGTGTTAGTTGCTCCTCTGATAAACACGCTTTTGCTTGAGCATCTAGGCGTAATCGTAATTCGTCAACATGCTCGATAGATAATGTCATGCCGGCTGCCATAGGATGTCCACCAAAATGAGGCAGTATATCTCTATTTTTGGCTAGTTCATTGTACAAATGGAACCCTTCGATACTACGGGCAGAACCTTTTGCTGTCCCTCTTTCATTGTCTAATGAAAGTACAATTGTTGGACGGTAATAAAGTTCAACAAGCCGAGATGCAACTATTCCCACGACACCTGCATTCCAGCCCTCTCCCGCAACAACTAAAACAAGTGAATTCCGAATTTTTTCATCTGATTCAATAAGAGCGATTGCCTGATCTGTTATGCTTTTAACAATATCTTTGCGCTCACTATTACATGCGTTGAGCTGTTTTGCCAATGCTGTTGCCTTTGCATGATCCTCAGCCATTAATAGCTCTACACCTGGAGCCGCTTCTCCAAGGCGACCAACTGCATTTAAGCGAGGACCAAAATAAAAGCCGATTGTTTCTTCGTTAATCTTAGCTTGCTCGGTACTTGCTACTTCACACATTGCCAGCACCCAAGGGCTAAGAGAACGGCGCATTTCTTCTATTCCGCGTTTTACAAGATATCGATTTTCATCCACTAATGGCACTAAATCTGCTACAGTTCCGACAGCTACCAATTCCATTAGATGTGTAGGTAACTCACCATATAAAGCATGCGCCAACTTAAAAGCTACACCCACACCTGCAAGTTCGCCAAATGGATAATGCCCTTTTGGTATGCGAGGATGTAAAATAATATCCGCTGGTGGTAATTCATCGCCTGGTTCATGATGGTCAGTTACAATAACATCCATGCCAAGCTCCTTCGCGATACGAACTGGTTCAATGCCTGAAATACCATTATCTACTGTAATAATTAGCTGAACACCCTCGTCATATGCTTCACGAAATAGATCCTCATGTGGTCCATAGCCGTGAATAAAACGATTCGGTATTTTAAACGATACATCAGCTCCAAGATCAAGTAGCACATTTAACATGACAGTTGTACTTGTCACACCATATAGTGATAGGTAAGCCTTTGAAGTTATCTCTAGCTTTTCCCCCACTTCACACCGTGCGTGAGACTTTCACCTCACACGGCGTTCCATCGAATAGATTCAAAACTTTGGTAATCTACATAACTTAACAGAATTCACTTTTCTTATATGTCTAATCGTCCAAATTAGATTGTTAATTGTTCTACTTCTAATTTCTCTCTTAGCGTATTTAACTTGTTTAAACTTTTCATGTTCGTAATTAGATGTTTATACTTTGAGATTGTTTCTTCATCTTTAGCATGTATTAAGATATGAATGTCTTTATCAACGAGGCAGAGGTTTTTGTATTCGTCAGTACCACCTTGCAATCGTGGTACTTTGTGATGACAGTGAAGCGTCATCGGGTTTAGTTCCTGCCCTGTTACATGGCATTTACCTCTTTGTGCACAGTATAATGCAATTCGATTGTCGTTGTATTCGACACTTCGTTGTGAAATCGGATGTTCCATTAAGAAACGAAGTACACCAACATCAGTAGTAGAGAGGTTTTTATGAATTTCTTCTCTACCTTCTTTTGTATATGCATTTACTACATTTCGTTTCATCATTGGACTTTTGTGTTTAATGTAGCCAATAGGTAGAAACGGCTCTCGTGATATAAATCTAAGTTGCTTGCTTTTTCCGTATTCTTTCTTGATGAAATCAGAAGTGATAACACCCGTTTTCTTTATTCGCCGTTTCATTCGATGGTCTTTCAAACACGCATTTACTTCATATGCGATGTTTCCCATATCCTCGGCTATCATTGTTGCTATACGGAAATATTGATGAAGTCCTATTACAGTTGAGTTATATAGTGCTATTTTTCTTGCTTGGTCATTTGAGCCACTGTCATATCGAATACCTTTAATAATTTCTTTAAGGTTATTCTTCGTGCGCTGTACTGCTTTATCACACATATGACTTTTAACTACCCATTTCTGACCTTTTGGAATTAACTTCATTTTGATTCCTAGAAATTCAGAATAGTCCTTTTTAAGATTCACGATTTTTGATTTTTCTTCGCTAATTTCTAAGCCCAGTCTATCTTTTAGCCATTTTGGGACTGCGATAAATAACTTCTTCGCATGATTAGGATTACTACAGAATATTTTAAAATCATCTGCATATCGAACAATGTAACATTCCTTTAATCGGGTTTTCTTTAGATGGTAATATTGATTTCCTTTATCTGTTGAATTCCCTCTATCTTTTCGAATAATTATTTTATCCTTACAAATCGGAGTGTTTTCCCACTGGCTTTCAATCCATCTATCCAATTCATTAAGAACAATATTAGATAGTAAAGGAGAGAGAATTCCTCCTTGTGGTGTACCTTTCTCATTCTCAATAATTTTTCCATCTGGCATTTTAATTTTGGCTTTAAGCATTTTAGAAATAATCGTGAGTAAGTTTTTATCTTGTATACCTAATGTCCACATTTGTTTTAATAATTTTGCATGTGATACGTTATCAAAGAATCCTTTAATATCTATGTCAACTACATTAGACATTTTAGAATTTTGCATTAACCGATAACTTTGTGCAATTGCATTTTCTACTGAACGGTTTGGTCTAAACCATGACTTCTACCTGAGAATTTTGCCTCTGCTATAGGTTCAAGAACTTGTAAAATACATTGTTGGACTATTCTATCCCAAATTGCAGGAATTCCTAGTGGTCTTGTTTTACCATTAGGCTTGGGTATTTCAACTCGTCTTACTGCTTTCGGTTTGTAATCTCTTAATTTGTTTCTGACATAGAGGATGAATTGTTCCTCCGTAAGCTTCGATATATGTTCGATTGTTCGACCATCTACCCCTGCTGTTTTACTGCCAGTGTTTTTCTTAATATTACGATACGCTAACTTAATGTTTTCAGACGAACTGATAATCCCCATTAAGTTTTTGAAGTTACTATTGTTTTTACTCTGGTCATATAGCATGTCAAATGTTGATTGCATACTATAATATTCAGCATTTCTTAACTTGGACTTTTTAACATGTTGTGCGATTCGTGAATTTGCCACAGACATCAGCCCCTTTCTCAAGTGGTGATTCTATTAGTCATACTCGAATCTGTGTCTGTTATGCATTTATAAGTCTTTGAAACTTCCGACTAGAGCCTATCCCTCCACCATTTATTATCATGGTTTCAAAGGTACTATGACTCCACTCTCACGAAGATAAATCAGTTTTAGTAGGTCAATGCCCTTTATTTACTGAACTGCTTCATAGGTCGGTTAATACCTCCACATCCTTCGCTTTCCACGTTCCGATTCCTCTATCCTTGCATATATCCTTAGGTTTCTCCTATAGTCCTGTATGCTTGAATTCGCCTTTAACGAATTATGGGGTTTCATAACTGCAGATTTTTACTCACCCACACATACGATGGCACTGCCACCTATTACATTTCTGTAATATCTACGTCTAGACCCGTACATTCAGAGATTCGTCAGTGCTTGTGCAGCACATTCTAACCATAGATACTTTATGGACTCCCGGCATATAGGATACACCATCCACCGCTGAACAGCTTTCGTGTAAGTTACAAATGCAACTTACTTACGGTATCTCTCTGCCGACTTCACCGAGCTTCATACTTCACTAGTCAACCTTAGCTAAAGCATGTCGGAGTATCAGAGTAGGCGTTTCAAGGCGTTACCCTATCATTCCACCTATCAAGAAATCAGTTCTCCTAGGGAAATTAAGCGACTCCCTAGTGTCTAAGCTTTTCACTTAGAAACGTGTCGCACCGGCATCATAATCTCCATAAACTAATATTTTTTCCCCATTCTCAAGTGCTTGCTCAATACGTGCTACAGCTTCTGCCATGTTATGCATTAAAAATGGATCATGAATATTTGCTTCTGTCATATTTAATAAACTCTCTGCATCAGCGGTTGTTGCGCAGCCTCGTGCCGCTAAAATCTTCGCTGCAATTGCAGACAGCTGTAAGTCATTTTGTAATGTTTGTACAAGTTTGGCATCTGGTCGTTCCACCTGCCATCTTTTTTTCGATAGTATCATCTTCTCACTTCCTTACGAAGGCTATTATACCGAAAATCTAGCTTATTCGCACTATCAGTTAGATTGATAGTTTTATCCATAAGATTCTTAATGCTATTTGTCTCATCAATTTCGCCTTGGCGTAATTGTGTCCGGATTTTGAATTGTGCCTAGGCCTGCACGAGGGCCGACACGATGTCGGTCATTTCGGTAATGACACAGGATGTGGCGTTTTTACCGATGCAGGTCAGTTAGCCGTTTTCGCAGGATGCGAAGGTTTTAGGCTAACATCCTTTTATTCATTCCTTTGAAAATCCGTGACATCCGCCGGAGGCTTTGGGCCAACAGTTGTTTTTTGCGCGAAAGCGTAGTGCTAACGTAGCGTCAGTAGCAAGATGTTGGTCACTCAGTCATTGCCACAGGACGTGGCGTTCTTAGACTGAGTTCCTCTATTTCAGTAGGTGTTTGGACACCCACTGAAAAGGAGAACCAAAACCGCATTCATCTCACCACCTGTAGAGGTGGGAGACTTCTGCTGAATGAAGATAAAAAAAGCCTACTCTAATTAAAGAGTAGACTTCTCTAGCACGCCTTTAGAAGCGAGCACCAATGATTCAATCTTATGCCAATTATTTTCATGAAGCGCCGTCACAATCGCACTACCAACGATAACACCATCACCCAGTGCCCCCATACTAACCACCTGCTCAGGTGTTGAAATACCGAAGCCTGCTAGCACTGGAATTTCACTTGCTTCACGTAAGCGAGCAAAATGGCCACCTAAATCATCTGCAAAGCTTGAGCGAGCTCCAGTGATGCCATTAACTGTCACAGCATAGACAAAGCCTTGACTTGCAGCGGCGATACGCATAATTCGTTCAGGTGGGCTTGTTAACGAGACAAGCTGGATTATGTCAATACTATGAGGATTTAATGCCTTTTGTAAAATAGCACTTTCCTCAAGTGGAACATCAGGAACGATTAATCCCTTTACTCCCCCCGCCACACAAGCTTTTGCAAATTCCTCTAAGCCGTAAGCTAAAATAGGGTTAAAATAAGTCATAACCACTAATGGTACATGAATCTCTTCTCTAAAGGAGGCCAGCTCTTCTAGCACCTTCCGTAATGTCACACCTGCCGCTAATGCTCGTTCACCTGCTCGTTCTATTGTTGGACCATCTGCAACAGGGTCTGTAAATGGAATACCAACCTCAATAGCCGTAACTTCCAATTGCTGTAGCTTTAGAATTGTGGGTCTTAACGTTTCTAACCCACCATCTCCTGCCATAATATATGGCACAAATGCTTTATGACCAGCAATTTTTGTTTGTTCAATTGCCTGCTGTAATGTTGTCATGATACATCCCCTCCTAATGCTTTACGGACTGTATGAACATCTTTATCGCCTCGGCCTGATAAACATACAACAATGATGTCATCTGTAGACATCGTTTTTGCTAGCTTTGCTGTATAAGCAATAGCATGAGAGCTCTCTAACGCAGGAAGTATACCTTCCGTACGACTTAATAACTGTAAGCCTTCTAGTGCCTCACTATCTGTAATCGAATCAAAATGTGCGCGACCAATATCATGTAAATAGCAATGCTCTGGACCCTTTCCTGGGTAGTCTAGCCCAGCAGATATCGAGTGAGCCTCCTGTACAAAGCCATTATCATCCTGTAATAAATACATATATGCTCCGTGCAATACCCCTAGCTGTCCTCCAGCAATAGCTGCTGCATGTTTTCCTGTTTCTATACCACTTCCAGCAGCCTCTACACCATATAATGCTACGGCTTCGTCATCGATAAAGGGATGAAACATCCCAATTGCATTACTACCACCACCGATACAGGCAACAACTGCATCTGGTAAACGTCCTTCCTTTTCTATAATTTGCTGTCTCGTTTCAACACCAATAACACGCTGGAAGTCTCTAACGATTTTGGGGAATGGATGTGGTCCTAAAGCTGAGCCTAAAATATAATGTGTATCCTCAACATTTGTCACCCAATAGCGAAGTGCAGCATTCACAGCATCTTTCAATGTTTTAGAACCTGTTTCTACAGACTCCACTTTTGTACCTAGCAGCTCCATACGAAATACATTTAGCTGTTGACGTTTGATATCCTCAGCACCCATAAAGACAACACATTCAAGGTTTAAAAGAGCACATGCTGTTGCCGTTGCTACGCCATGCTGCCCGGCTCCTGTTTCCGCTACAATTTTCTTTTTGCCCATTCGTTTAGCCAGCAATGCCTGACCTATGGCATTATTAATTTTATGAGCGCCAGTATGATTTAAATCCTCTCGCTTTAAGTATATTTTCGCACCACCTAGCTCCTGTGTTAAGTTTTCTGCGTAGTACAATGGTGTCTCGCGCCCAACATATTGTTGTAAATAATAGGCTAGTTCATCCGTAAATTCCTGATCGCTCATTGCCTCATCATAGGCTAACTCTAATTCCTGCAAGGCTGTCATTAATGTTTCTGGAACAAATTGCCCTCCAAATTTTCCGTAACGTCCTTCCTTTGTCGGTACGCTATTTGCAATTGAATTTACCATCATGCTCTTCCTTTCTTTACAGTCTGTATAAATGCATTTATTTTTGCTTCATCCTTTATACCATCTGTCTCCACACCGCTCGATACGTCTACCATATAAGGCGACACCAGCGACACAGCCTCTGCAATATTTTCAGCTTTCAAACCACCCGCTAAAATTAATTTCTCTCGCGGAATCCCTGCCATTTCTAGAAGTGTCCAATCAAACGTATGGCCACTCCCGCCTTTAAAATCAGTGCCTGGAGCATCGAATAAATAATAGTCAACATTATAATGAGCAGCCTCACGAACATCTGCTTCATCACGAACTGACAGTGCCTTAATCGCGGGGTAACCCTGCTGGCGGATAAATTCGGGTGTCTCTTCTCCATGGTACTGCACATAATCTAATGGCACACCTTCAACAGCGGCTCGCAGTTCCTCCACACTTGGATTAACAAAGACTCCTATTTTCAAAATTCCCTGTGGTACATATTTTGCTAATTGATGTGCCTGTTCAATTGAAATTTGGCGCTGGCTTGGGGCAAAGACAAAACCAATTGCATCTGCTCCTCCCTCTACTGCAGCTAGTACATGTTGCTGTTCCTTGAGTCCACAAATCTTTACCTTTGTCATACAGATGCCTCCAACTTGCTTACCTGTAAACTTTTTAGTGCGGCTCCTGCATCACCACTACGCATCAAGGACTCGCCAACAAGAACACCACTTGCCCCCATTGCTGCTACCGTTTTAGCATCTTCCTGCGTCCAAATGCCACTTTCACTGATTAACACGTGCTCCTCGTCGAATGGGAAAGCTTTTGCAATTTCACGTGTTCGTTCTAAGCTCACCTCAAAGGAACGTAAATCGCGGTTATTAACGCCAATCAGTTGAGCTCCTACTGCCAAAGCTCGCTCAAGCTCCTGAAGGTCATGCACTTCAACTAATACCTCTAAGTTTAAGCTTGCTGCATAGCTATATAAATCACGTAATATTTCATCTGTTAATGCAGCAACAATTAATAAAATAATGGATGCACCTGATGCTTTGGCAAAACGAATTTGTGCATGGTCAATCATAAAATCCTTACAAAGAAGAGGTGTCTGAACAGCATCGGCAACTGCGGCTAAATCCTCAAAGGATCCTCTAAAAAACTCTTTATCTGTTAGTACAGATATTGCCGCTGCTCCTGCATGTTCATATATTTTTGCTTGCGCAACTGGATCTGTACCTTCTGCAATAAGCCCTTTAGAAGGTGATGCACGCTTCATCTCAGAAATAACTTGTAATGTTTCCGATTTTCGTAATTGCTCAAATAATGATGGACGTGCCTTCTCTGTAAAATTAGCAAGTGGGTCGGGTTGTTCAAGTAAAGCACAAACCTCTATTTTTTTCTGGTCAATAATTTTATTTAATATATTCATTGTCCAACCTCCACTTCTTTAATTTTCTCGCTGAAAGCAGCGACTGCTTCTAATTTTTGTAATGCTCGCCCACTAAAAATGCTATCCCTCGCCATGTCTACGCCCTCTTTAACCGTTTCGGCCTTACCATAGCTGAATAGCCCAATACCAGCATTTAATAATACAGTGTCAAAGTAAGCACTTTGTTCACCAGCTAATAATTTTCGCATAATAACGGCATTTTCATCTGCATTTCCCCCACGGATTGATTCTAGTGGCGCATAGCTAAGGCCAGCATCCTCTGCGGTTAATGAAAAAGGTATTAAGTCTCCTTTATCCACTAAGACAAAGGTATTCTGCCCAGCTAATGACGCCTCGTCTAACCCCTGTGGTCCCGAAACGACCATCGCTCGCTCACGTCCAAGCATTTGTAATACTGAAGCGTACTCCATGACAAAATTAGGTCGATTAATGCCTGTAAATTGCGTTGATAATGAAACTGGGTTTGTAAGTGGACCTACAAGGTTAAAGATTGTCGGTTTACCTAGAGCACGGCGCACCTCGCCAATACGCTTTAACTTTGGATGCACATTTGGCGCATATAAAAAGGCAATCCCCTCTGTCTCTAGCAGTTCAACAGTTTGCTCAATGGTAATATCCGTATGAATACCAAGTGCTTCTAAAACATCCGCACTTCCTGATGCTGAGGAAATTTTGCGATTACCATGCTTAGCCATTTGAACACCTGCTCCAGCTAAAACGAAAGCAGATGCTGTACTGATATTAAAGGTATTTAAACCATCGCCACCTGTACCACAATTATCCATATATACACCTGCTTTTGCAGGTACATCAAGTGCAAATGAACGCATAACAGTTGCCAATGCTGCTACTTCGTGTGCTGTTTCACCTTTACAAGATAATGCTGTTAGAAAGCTAGCGATTTCCTCCTTCGGTGTGTCATCCTGGAACATCCAATTTGCTGCCTGTAGCATTTCTTCATAGATGAGATGCTCTCTCTGCTGTACCTTTTGCTGAATAGCTTCCATTAATGTTGACCTCCTTCTTTTAAAAAATCCCGTTCTTCCTCTTCTACCTGTTTCAAAATTTCGTTGGTATTTGTATATTTTGTTACCGTTACAGTTGTTTGCATATGCATCGTTTCATTGGCTATCACCATTGATCTTCCTGTTAAAGCAAAATCAAGATGACCATTGAAGCCAATAAACCCAAGGGCACCTCCAAAAATACCTGTAGCCTGACTAACTTTTTCTAAATAATCCTTGGCCTGTGCATTTGGATTTCCTGCTGATGCAAAAGGTGGTAATGTTCCGGCTAAGACATCAAGTGCATGAAGCATAGGTAAAATTTGACCCTCAACTCTAGATGTCATGTGTAAAGCTTGCTTTGATCGCTCAATTTTCATCGCCTCTATCACCTGAATCGAATCTCGAAAGCACACTGACTGTAGCTCTTGCTGAATGGCAGAAACTAGTACCGCATGAGATTTTCTCACTTCCGTGTTTTCCACTAGTTTTCGTTCTTGTTCCAAGTCTTCACCCTTAGTTTTACCTCTAGGAACTGTTCCTTCTGTAGGCGTTGCGATAACCCGCCCACCCTTAACTCGAATAAGGCTTTCAGGAGATGTACCTAATACTATGTGATCCTCAAATTCTACATAATACATATAGGCTGCCGGACTATTCTTCCGTAATTGACGATATAAAGCGAAAGCATCTCCTTGTAAATCAGCTATTAAGTGCTTTGATAGCACAACCCTTGTCATCTCTTCATCCAAAATATCTTTAACAGCAGTAAGAGCGCTCTCAAAATGTTCATTCACTGTGGATTCCTTTGGAACATAGTGACAGTCCGTATCCTCAGTCTCTCTACCTTTTATAAGCTGTTGTGCCAGCT
Source organism: Lysinibacillus sp. B2A1 (assembly GCA_002973635.1). Taxonomy (GTDB): domain Bacteria; phylum Bacillota; class Bacilli; order Bacillales_A; family Planococcaceae; genus Lysinibacillus. Next base: position 2,452,837 of record CP027224.1, on the reverse strand, counting down.
CTTCTAAATTTGGTTCTTTTTTTTCTGCATCTATATTTGTATGAATTAGTGTAACTTCGTCTGTTACATGGTCAAAAACAATAACTGTCTCATAAACATGAAAATGCACATCAGGCAGCTCCACATTCATCTCTTGAGTAGAAGGATTTGACGTTGCCCCATGACCTACATAACCAACAGCGCCTCCTGAAAATGGGAACCGCGTAGTATTGGAAACGCGGGGCATTAATCTTTTCAATAACACAAATAAATCCCCTTTATGTGTATATGTTTTTCCCGTTTTATAGGAATACTCTTGAATTTCATCTCCTTGGCCTTTATATGTTTTTCTAGGGTTAGCACCAATAAAAGAAAAACGTCCTGCTCCCTCATGCTGGGCTGAACTCTCTAGCAAAAATTTATGATTACCTTGTAAGCGTCTAAAAATTAAAATCGGTGTTAAAGAATCACCATTAATTGTTTTCATTTTTGTTCTTGAACTCGTAGATTGCATAAGTACCAAGCTCCTTTTCAAAATTTCCCCTGAATGTAATCACTGTTTAAATAGTTGCTGAAAAATAAAAAAAGCCCTCTGCAAAAAGGATTTTCCTAATTGCAGAGGACGATTAAGACCGCGTTGCCACCTCATATTAGAGCATATTGCTCTCCCTTATGTGCTGTCCTAGCATGACATGAAATCCATCACGCAAAGATAGTCCGAAGACTTTTAACTTTTTAACCTGCACGGTCAACAAAGTTAATGCACCCCCTATAACGTGGGGAAGCCGTTCGCTTTTATTATAAGCGACTCTCATAAGTCCATTCACTTAAGCTGCAAATCAGTTCACACCATCCACTGACTCTCTAGATTGCACACTTACGCTACTATTCTTATTCAACAATTTCTCAGCTATTCTTATCTAAACTCAGCTCATCTGCTCTATGGCTAGCCTCGCTCCCGAGACCTTCTACCATTACCGAACAAAAAGTTAGCCTTATTTTATGCCAATCTACCGGAATTGTCAATGAATTCTGAGAAAAAGAAAAAATACTATTGAAATGATGAAAAGCATTACTAGTAAAAAACGCTTTTATTTATTCAACAAAAAGGAAGTAAAACTACCTAATTTTAAGCTCTTACCAAGTATTGACCTTGTAAAAATATCAAGTTATAGTAATTTCAGAACATTGTTTCTCTAATATTATGAAGGAAAGAAGGAACGTAAATGTCCGTTCGCAAAAAACTAAATATAGGATTTATTTCATTAATTTGTTTACTATTGATCTTAAGTATTCTCTCATTTCTCCAATTTAAAGTGGCTAAGAGAGATATAGAAGAGGCATTAAATCATCGAATTGTCCAAATGCAATTAACAGAAGAAATACAGCAACAAATTGCCTCTCAAGGCCTTTTTTTACGTTCCTATATTTTAAATAGTAATGACGAAACGGCGAAAGCTAATTTAGAAAGATATGAAAAACAATTACCTGAGACGATTCAAGAACTGACTAGTATTGTGCGTTCAGATTATACAAAAGGTATTATGGAGCAAGTATCTGCATTACAAAATGAATTACTGGCTAGTTCCCAAAAGGCGATGCAAGCTTTTACTAATGGCAATATGGATTTAGCATTATCCTACATTAATAATGATGTAACAAAATATAATAGGGAAATCTTTGCTTTGACAAAAGAGCTATTGGAATACCATGATGAACAACTTCAAAAGGTTGAGCATAATGTTGATTTAACTGTATCAAGAGCTATCATTTTCTCCATTGTTTTGCTTATTGTAAGTGTCTTTGTAGGACTATACTTTATGAATTTTGTGAAAAACTCTATCGTCCAACCGCTACGACAGGTAATTGATGCAGCAGATGCACTATCGCAAGGTGATTTAACAATCGCCCAACTTGACTATAGCTCAAAAGACGAAATTGGTATTCTTGCTACAGCAGTAAATACGTTAAAACAAAATTTATCGAAGCTAATAGGAAATGTTCAAGATAGTGCCACACATTTATCTGCTGCTTCTGAAGAGCTTTCTGCTAGCACTGAGGAAGTGACTGCAACGTCAAGCGATATTGCACATCGTGTAAAAGAAACTACGGATCACTTAACTTCATCAGCTAGCACAGCTCAGCAAAGTACAATCGCTATGGATGAAACTGCTGCTGGTGTACAACGCATCGCTGAGACTACACAACAATTACATCACAATGCTCTCAAAATGACACAGCTTGCCAATACAGGTGGTGCAACCATTTTAACTGCCAAAGAGCAGATGGATACAATCTCTGAAGCTACAACACGTATTGCTGATTTAACAAAAAAACTTAGTAAGCAATCTGAAGATATTGGACAAATTACAAAAGTAATCACAGCCATTACGGAGCAAACCAATTTATTGGCTTTGAATGCTGCTATCGAAGCAGCAAGAGCTGGCGAACATGGCAAAGGCTTTGCAGTCGTTGCAGATGAAGTGCGAAAGCTTGCAGAGGAATCAAATCAATCTGCGAGTCAAATTGTCACTATTACAAATGAGATTCAAATGGATACAAGAAATGTCGAGGATGCTGTTAATGAAGGCTTAACATCTGTTCAAGACGGTGTAGCTAAAATTTATGAGGCAGGCAATGCCTTTGACGCTATTTCATCATCTGTTCAAGACTTTACAGACCAAATTGAAGATATTTCAGCCACATCAGAACAAATTTCAGCTGGCGCTCAAGAAGTAGCGGCCTCTATAACGGAAATCGCCTCTGGTGCTGATATCTCAGCAAATAACTCCCAAATTATTACCCATGCAGTTGATGAGCAAGTAGCCGCAATGCAGCAGGTCAATGCAGTAGCTGAGGAGCTAAGTGATAACGCCCAGCAGCTACAAACTTTACTACAACAATTTAGGCTTTAAACAAAAAGAATCTGCAACTTTCAAACGAAAGCATGCAGATCTTTTTTTCATTAAAAACAGGAAAGGAAAATTCCCTTCCCTGTTCCCAATTTAAAGGCATATATTAAACAACAGGCTCATCCGTTCCCCATTGTTTTTTCTCTTTTTTGTGAATTTGACCATCTGATTTTTTCATTTCACGAATTTTTAATGAGTACCAGATTTGTGCTGCAATACAGATAGATGAATACATACCTGTTATTAAACCAATTAATAACGCGATTGAGAAGTTTTGAATCGATGGTGCACCTAAAATAAGAAGTGCCACTGTCACGATAATAACCGTTAACACTGTGTTCACAGATCGACCCATTGTTTGACGTAATGATTTATTAACAATATTCGCTAACACTTCACGGTCCTGAATCGTATCATATCGATCCAAGTTCTCACGCATTCGGTCAAACGTAACGATCGTATCATTAATAGAATAACCAACAATTGTCAGTACAGCAGCAATAAACGTAATATCAACTTCTAAGCGCATAAAACTAAATACAGCAACAATTAAGAATACGTCATGTATTAACGAGACAATTGCGCCAATACCCATACGCCATTCAAAACGAACCGCTACATAGATAATGATACCAATAGCTGCAAGTGCTAATGCTTTGATTGCGTTTTTCACAAGCTCTTTACCCACTGTATCAGATACTGTACTTACTGTTGGTTTATGGCCATATTTTTCTGTAGCATCTTTTTGGAATTTTAGAATATCTGCTTGTGATAGATCATCTTTATAACGAATAACAGCATTGTTGCTTTTTTCTCCAGAAAGAACGATATCATCAGATGAGAAGTCAATGCTATCTAAGTATTTAGATACTTCTTCTTTCGTTAAAGTCTGATCCGCTTCAATTTGAACACGCGTACCACTTGAGAAATCAATACCAAGGTTTAGACGGAATATACCAAGAACCACTAAACCAGCCACTAAAATAGCTAATGAGAAAGTATAGAATTTCTTCCGATTGTGTACAAAATCAAAACGATCAAATTTCGTTGATAGATCCAAAGTTCCTATATTTTCATCCAAGCTATGCTGTTTCGATTTCGCAATACCAAACCACGCAGGATTGTTGAAATAGCCACTATTTACAAGTAAGCCTTGGAGTACACGAGATCCCCAAACAGCTGTTAGGAAGCTTAGTAAAATACTAATAATTAATGTTGTTGCAAACCCTTTAACAGAGCTTGTCCCGAATTGGAATAATACAGCAGCTGCTAATAATGTAGTTAGCTGCGCGTCGATAATCGCTGATAGGGACTGCTTTGAGCCGATTTGGAATGCTTGTTTTACTGAATGGCCAACGCGTAATTCCTCACGAATACGCTCAGCCGCTAGAATATTAGCATCCACGGCCATTCCTATACCAAGTACAATCGCTGCAATACCAGGAAGTGTTAACACTGCATTAATCCAATCAAATACAACAAGTAATAAGAAAGTGAAAATAGCAAGTGTAATGATGGAAATAAAGCCAGGTAATCGATAATAGAATAGCATAAATAAGAAGATTAATACTACGCCAACAATACCTGCAAAAATTGTATTATTAAGTGCATCCTCACCAAACTGTGCACCCACTGATGTAGAATAGATTTCATCAAGCTTTACTGGAAGTGCACCAGCATTTAAAATTCCTGATAAATTTTTTGTTTCTTCAACAGTAAAATTACCACTAATCATAACATCTGTAGTATTTAATGTCTGACTTACTGTTGCAGCAGATGCATAGCGAGGCTTCGCTTTTTGTGATTCAGCTTTATATGAATCAACACCTTCTTCAAAATCTAACCATACAACAAGTAAATTCTCACCTGCCGGTTTAGCGGCAATTTTACTTGTGATATCAGCAAACTTTTTCGCATCTTTTAATGTTAATGAAACAATTGGACGATTTTGCTGGTCAAAGGAATCCTTTGCTCCACCTGGCTTTAAGTCATCACCATCTAATAGTAAATTATCATCGACATCACGGAATGTTAAATTTGCAGAAGTAGACAATAATTTACGTGCTGATTCTTGATCCTCAACCCCTGCTAATTGCACACGGATACGATTTTCACCTTCAATTTCCATGCTAGGCTCACTTACACCAATTTCATTGATACGTTTATCCAGGGCAGTTGCAGTTGCCGAGACAACACCAGGTGTAATCTTTTGTCCATCTTTTAATTCTTTTACCTCATAAAGAACCTCAAACCCGCCCTGTAGGTCAAGACCAAGCTTAATGTCCTTTAAGACGCCGTTTACAGTCGTACTAATGGCTGCTGTAAAGAGCACCAAAATCAATACGAATGCAACTATACGACTTTTTAGTTTCATTTATAAATCCTCCTCGAATAGATGTAAGGGCATTCCTTACACTACAAACAAGTATAATAGCAAGACCTTTTGAAACTTCTATTCCTCCTTTTCCTGTAGAATAATGTAGCCTGTGCTTCAAAAAGGTTGCTCTACTTATTTCAATCGTTCATAACGCGCAAATTTATCTTTTTAACCTCTACTTTTCATAACAGCTATAGAAGGTATGTTAGTAAAATACTTATTTCAATAAAAAAAGCGCAACACACTCATTATGAAACACGTTGCGCTTGGTGTCAATTCAACACTTTTAGTATTCTTTTATTATTTGACAATTTTTACACAGTTCTTAAGCTTTAACTGGTCCAAGGAGCATTTTTAACTCTTCTGCATTCAATTCTGTAAACCAATTATTACTTTGTAAAAATTCTACTTGATTAAAAGATACAATATCCGACGGAGATACAGAAAAAATAGTAGCGATAATCTCGTGTAAACGTAATTGTTCGATATTTTTTTTGCGCCATTTTTTCTCTATACAATAGCGCCAAAGCTCTTCTGCTGTAATCGCATCGTATTGATAATGCTGAAATTCTCCTATCTTACTATCAATTGCCGGACGAATTTTTTCAAATAGCTGCTCATGCTGCACACTCATTTTGAATCATCTCCAATCAAAGTTGTATCGTAAGACATGTTTGCATACAAATAGTGTAAATGAATTTTTGCGGCTTGAGAAGGGACGGATGGCATGAGTTCTTTTGTACGAGGTACACTATTTTTGATGTTTGTGATTTTTTTATCGAAACTCTTTGGCTTCTTTTATAGAATGCAGTTTATGCGTATCGCTGGTGAAGAAGCAGTCGGTATTTATATGACCGTCTATCCTGCTTTTATTTTCTTTATCTCACTCATTCAACTTGGACTACCTATCGCTGTGGCCAAAATTGTAGCAGAGCTACTAGCAAAAAACAAACGTGAAAACATCTTTGGTGTTATGAAAACGGCTATACTTTGGTCGTTTATCGGCATGATCATCTTTATGCCAGTTGTTGCACTAGCAATACCATATATCTCGACTACTCTATTACATAATGAACATACAACCTTTACGCTCTGGATTGCGCTCTTTGCGGTGCCTGTGTCAGTCGGCTCTGGGCTATTGCGTGCATATTTACAGGGGATCGCGAAAATTACACCAACAGCTTGGTCTCAAATGCTTGAGCAACTTGTACGTATTGGCTTTATCACATTTATGCTACCATATGTAGCAAACTATAATAACGCTTCTGTAACAGCAGCCTCTGCCATGGGGATTACGCTTTTAGCCGAAGTCATTGCTTTCTTATATTTGTGGATGCATTATATTATCTCAAAGAAAAAATTATTGACGAGAAAAAACAAAATCGAGGCATATCCTTCCTCACCCATGTTACGAGTAGCCCTCCCTTCTGCTGGCAGCAAGCTATTTGGTTCCTTTACATGGTTTTTAGAGCCGATTATCTTTTTAAAAGCTCTAACAATGGCTGGATTGACAGCCTCCGCAGCAACGATTCTTTACGGTGTTATTTCGGGCGTACTAGTGCCGCTTTTGTTATTTCCTGCTTTTGTTTCCACTGCACTTTCGATTGTCCTAATTCCGGCTGTTAGTGATGCTGTGGCTCGTCAGCATACACCGCTTTTACAGGAACGTATTTCCGTGTCGTTACGCTTATCGTCTTTAGTGGGATGTATTGCCGCTACGTACTTTTTTGTACACGGTGATGAACTAGCGATGAAGCTCTTTCATCTACAAGAAAACCGTGGCTATGTGAAAATATTAGCCCCTATTTTTTATTTTTACTATATTCAAAGTCCATTGCACTCGATATTGCAAGCAATAGGCGAGGCCCGCGCTGCCATGATGAACTCCATTTACGGTGGTCTAGGAAAGTTATTTGTCATGTTCGTACTCGCTTCTCAGCCTGGTATACAGGAAAAGGGGGCAGTTGTGGCAATTGGATTTGGTGTATTACTTACTTCGTTTTTGCATATCGCAACAGTCAGACAACGCAAAAATTTACGTGCAGGCTTTAGAATGTTTGTAGTGCCTTATAGCTGCTTTATTGCGGTTTGTGTCACTCAGTATTTTTTAATACCCGTCATGTCTTTACCTTTTATTTTAAGTAGTTGTGTAACTTTATTTTTACTATTTACTTTTTTAATTTTTTCGAATCAGCTACGTTTTACCGATGTCCAGTACCTACGGAAATTAGTGAAAAAAGTTTAAGATTCTTTCAGTTGAATATGGAGTCGATTATCTTCCCAGATACAAAAAAATACAGTTTTACAATTTGTAATATTATTTTTGGCTAACTCGGCCACTAGCCATTCTGCATCCTTATGCAAAAGTTTCAAATGTCTTTCTTGAATATCACCGTCGATAATCAGTGGATATACAAATGCCTTTTCATCTTTCTCATAAACAGAAAGATTCCCAGAGGGCTCCAAATAAGCGTAAGCAACTTCAGTAACAGAGGCAGTACCATTTTCGCGCAACTGTTGACACAAATCATCTAAATTATAACGTTGCTTGCGCATTTCTTTTTCTAAAATGACACCATCCTTTATCAGTAAAACGGGATCACCATCCACTAAATCACGGAATTTTTTATTTTTTAATGATAAATAAGCACTTCCTATTTGAATAAAAAACAACATGATAATTGGCAAAATAGCATTCATTAAAGGATTTTCAAAGTCATCAAGTGCAAATGCGGCAACCTCAGCCATTAAAATGGATACCACTAAATCGATGACGGATAATTCACCAACCTCACGTTTACCCATTAATCGAAAAATAATCAAAATAAACACATAGATAAAGCATGTTCTAAAAATAATAATTAAATATTCTTCCATACAGTCACCCCCATACTAACAAGGTGACCGTGTATGTTGTATTTTATACAGAAAAACTTAGTCAAAAATAATTGAAATGGCGATAAAAAATACAAAAGGCGTTGTCCAAATTTATGATGGACAACGCCTTTAAATCGAAGTTTAGTTATTTTTCACTTACAACTCGTCCGATTGCTTGACGATCAAATTTTACACGTACATTTTCTGAGATTTTCAATGTTACTGCTGTATCCTCAATCGAATCAATCACACCATGTAAGCCACCTATTGTAATTACTTTATCTCCACGTTGCAAATTGCTCTGCATATTTTGTGTTTCCTGCTGTCTCTTTTTAGCAGGGCGGATTAAAATAAACCACATTGCAACGAACATTAACACTATGGGTATAAATTGTACATACGAATTCATAATTCTTGCCCCCTTTCCATTATCACTTTTTTTAGTATAGACTATTCCACCCTTAAAAAGCGATGGACAAGCCTAAAAATTTTCTATATTACTAATATTTTTTCTATAATAGACAATATTTTGCTAGAAATATACACTAATCACAGTGATTCACATTATCTTTTGACTATTTTTTGTGCATATCTTTTTGCCTTAAAATTAAAAGTTTTTAGCATTTGGGCCATTAAAGCCGTATTTCTCGAAAAACTCTTCTCGGAAATCACCTAGTCGATCTTCACGGATTGCCTCACGTACTTGTTCCATTAATTTCAATAGGAAGTGTAAGTTATGGTATGTCGTTAAGCGAATACCAAATGTCTCCTCCGTACGAATAAGATGTCGAATATAAGCACGTGAATAATTTTTACAAGTATAGCAATCACAATTCGGATCAATTGGGCCGAAATCACGAGCATACTTTGCATTCTTTACTACTAAACGTCCTTCAGAGGTCATTAGTGTACCATTACGTGCAATTCGTGTTGGCAGTACACAGTCAAACATATCAATACCACGAATTGCCCCGTCGATTAATGAGTCAGGTGACCCAACACCCATTAAATAACGCGGTTTATTTGCTGGCATTAACGGTGTAGTGAACTCTAAAACTCTATTCATAACATCTTTTGGTTCCCCAACAGACAGCCCTCCAATAGCATATCCTGGGAAATCTAATTCGACTAATGCTTCTGCTGAACGACGACGTAATTCCTCATATTCTCCACCCTGAATAATACCAAATAATCCTTGGTCTTCTGGACGGTTATGTGCCTCTTTACAACGCTTCGCCCAACGAGTTGTGCGGTCAACAGATTGCAGCATATAGTCGTAGGTTGCTGGGTATGGTGGACATTCATCAAAGGCCATCATAATGTCTGAACCTAGATCATTTTGTATTTCCATCGCCTTTTCTGGACTTAAAAACAATTTATCACCATTCAAATGATTGCGGAAGTGAACCCCATCTTCTTCAATTTTTCTGAATTGACTAAGTGAGAACACTTGGAAGCCACCTGAATCTGTTAAAATTGGGCGATCCCAGTTCATAAATTTATGCAAGCCCCCTGCTTCCTTGACAATATCATTGCCTGGACGAAGCCATAAATGGTACGTATTAGACAGGATGATACCTGCATTCATTTCCTTTAGTTCCTCTGGCGACATTGTTTTAACAGTTGCCTGCGTACCTACTGGCATAAAGGCTGGTGTTTCAAAGGAGCCATGTGGTGTATGCACGATACCAAGACGTGCTCCTGTTTGCTTACAAGTATGAAGTAGTTCATAGCGAATTGCTGGTTGTGTCATAAAAAAATATTCCTCTCTTATCTGAAGTAAAAACAGTACTCCGATTTTATCTTTAATTATCTCTGTGGACGAATAAACATTGCATCACCGAAGCTAAAGAAGCGATATTTTTCCTCTACAGCTTGATAATAGGCACTTAAAATAGTTTCTCTTGTTGCAAGCGTACTAACAAGCATGACAAGGGTAGATTTCGGTAAATGGAAGTTTGTAATTAAGCCATCTACCACTGTAAATTCATAGCCTGGGTAAATAAAAATAGAGGTCCAGCCTTGTTCTGCTCGCACTTCTCCATTGTATTTAGAGCCAATTGTTTCTAATGTTCGTGTAGAGGTTGTCCCAACTGCAATCACTTTACCGCCATTACGTTTTATACGATTAATCGTTGATGCAGCTTCTTCGGTAACACTATAGAACTCAGCATGCATTTCGTGATTTTCAATGGAATCTACACTGACAGGTCGAAATGTTCCGAGTCCCACATGTAACGTGATAAAGACAACCTCCACACCTTTTGCCTTTACTTGTTTCAGTAATTCTTCTGTAAAATGCAGTCCCGCTGTTGGAGCTGCAGCTGAGCCGCGTTCTTTAGCGTAGACGGTTTGGTAACGATCCTTATCCTCTAATTTTTCACGAATATATGGAGGTAAGGGCATCTCACCAAGTTGCTCTAAAATTTCGTAAAAAATCCCATTATAGTTAAACTCAAATGTACGTCCGCCGTGATCAAGCTCTCCTGTACAAGTAGCTGTCAGTAAGCCATCTCCAAATGTGACAACTGTACCGACTTTCACACGCTTTGCTGGCTTCACAAGTGTTTCCCATTCATCCGTACCAGCCATTTGCTTTAGTAAAAGTACTTCTATATGGGCACCTGTTTCCTCTTTTATGCCCATTAAACGCGCTGGCAGTACCCTTGTATCATTTAACACAAGGCAATCACCAGCATATAACTCATCTAAAATATGAGCAAAATGATGATGCTCCACTTCATTTGAGCCTGGCGTCACAACCATTAATCGGCTAGCTGTTCGATCGACAAGTGGCGTTTGGGCTATAAGCGCCTCTGGTAATTCAAAATCAAAATCTTCTACACGCATGAAAAAACTTCCTTCTTCTATGTTTGTTGGGGATAATCATATCCAAAATGTTCGTAGGCTAAATGACTAGCGACTCTTCCACGTGGTGTACGCTGGATAAAGCCAATTTGCATTAAATACGGCTCATAGACATCTTCTATTGTAACCCGCTCCTCACCGATAGATGCAGCTAGTGTATCTAAGCCTACAGGACCTCCCTTAAAGCGCTCAATCATATTGGTTACTAGTTTATGGTCTATATGATCAAGTCCTCTAGGATCGACCTGTAATAGCTCTAAGGCTTGCTTTGCAAGATTCTCTGTTATCATACCATCTCCGAGCACCTGTGCATAATCTCGCACACGCTTCAACAAGCGATTTGCTATACGAGGTGTACCACGTGAACGTCTAGCCATTTCACCTGCTGCTACTTGCTCAATTTCCACATCAAATAAATGTGCACTACGCACGACAATCTCAGCAAGTGATGTATCATCATAATACTCTAACCTTAGTAGTACACCAAAGCGATCCCTTAAAGGTGCCGATAATGCGCCAGCCCTTGTTGTGGCACCGACGAGCGTAAATGGCGGCAAATCAAGACGGACAGAACGTGCTTCAGGCCCTTTACCAACAACAATATCTAAGCAAAAATCTTCCATGGCTGGATAAAGTACTTCTTCAATAGCTCGTGGCAAGCGATGAATTTCATCGATAAATAGTACATCTCCAGGCTCCAATGAACTTAAAATAGCTGCTAAATCTCCAGGACGTTCGATTGCAGGTCCGCTTGTCATGCGCACATTGACATGCATTTCATTGGCAATAACAGCAGCTAGTGTCGTTTTCCCAAGTCCAGGAGGTCCATATAACAGCACATGATCTAAACTTTCCTGACGAAGCTTTGCTGCTTCAATGAAAATTTGTAAATTCTCTTTTACTTTATGCTGTCCAATATATTGTGCCAATCGCTGGGGTCTTAAAGATAATTCAAATTGCTCATCATAGCTGCCTGCCTCACTAGCCATCATACGTTCAGACATGTACTTTTCCCCCTTTCACTATTTCAACTTAAGTAGCAATTGTAACGCTTGTTTCATAAAGGCATCTGTCGTTTGCAGCATTTCATTTTCCTCAAGCTGCGGACGTACTTTTTCTAGCTCTTTTTCAGAATAACCAAGTGCCATTAAAGCAAGAATAGCCTCCTCCAGCTCATGTTTATACGGATTCACACCGAACAGTGGTAACTCATCCTCAGTACTAGGCAATTCAATTGTGTCCAGTAAGGAACCAAGCTTGCCTTTTAAATCTAAAATCATTTGTCGTGCTGTTTTTTTCCCTACTCCGGGGAATTTTACTAAAAATGTTTCATCTTCTCTTTCAATTGCGCTGATTATCTGCTGTGGGTTACCTGTAGCTAAAATAGCCAACGCTCCTTTTGGCCCAATCCCTGAAACTAAAATGAGCTTACGAAATAGTTCACGTTGATCCAAATTAGGAAAACCATATAATACTTGTGCATCTTCACGTACGTGTAAGTGTACAAAAATTTGTTGTTCAAGTGCAGATGTTCTAAACGCAAATGGATTCGGTGTGTTTAGCTGCCAGCCAATTCCTTGCTGCTCTAGCACAATATACTCAGGGGTAATACGTGTTATTTGTCCTTTTAAATAGTCATACATCTATAATCCCTCACAATCATCGTCTTCGATTATAGCATATAGCGAACGAATGCTCGACTATAAGAAATAGTATAGTAGTTGCACCCACACAAAAATGACCGCCAATAGACGGTCATTTTTTCATCATTCTATCAATATCGTACCACAATTTGGGCCAGTATGTGAGCGCACGTTTAGTAAACGGTACTAAATAATCTAAAAATACTAGTTGCTGATCTAATGGTAAATCTACTGCGAAAAGCCATTCACGTAATAGTTCATTTGGATATTTTAAACGATGTAGTTTTCTTTTATCTAATCGCTTCAGCTCTGGTAGCTCTTTAAAAATTTTAGTGAGGTCATAATCTACTGCTGGCAATATCCGATGTAACCATAAAATATATTCATCATCCGCTTCTCCAAGATGTGCCAAATCAAAATCAATTAACTTTAAGTCGCCATTAGAGCACCTTAAAAAATTATGATGTACAACATCTCCATGTAAAAGTGTAATATCTTTTTCAGGTACATCCTCCATAGAGATTAACTGTAAGGATTTATCACTATAGTGTAAAATCTGATCTATTTCTTCTTTTGTTAAAAAAGCGCGAAATTCACTGCGTCTGCTCTTAAAACGTAGATAACGCATTTGCCATTTTAAAAGCTGTGAGTAGGTGTGTAATCCCGGTACTTTTTGCCAGGCTATTTTTTTATGGGTATCATGTAAAGCTATTAATAGCTTAAGAGATTCTAATCTATCCCTTTTATGAGTAAAATTAGCACTATGGCTACCCTCTTGCCATATCTGCACAATTAAATTTTCGTCATCACTTTTCACTATAGGCAAAACCAATGAAGGTTCAAGCCGTCCAAGCTGTCGATGGATTGCCTTTACCTTTTCTACTATTTCTAATTGCTTTGCACGTTTGACAAAATAGGTTTTTGAACGATATTTATATTTCCAAATATTAGGCTTCAGTTCCTCAATAATATATGCTTTTTCACCATCGATAAGGCGTCATCCCGCCTGGGTATAAGTGCGGTGACACCCATGGTCCACATGTCGGACATGGCGGTGGGCAAGCCGATGGACATGGTGGCGGTGGTGGGCATGGCGGCGGGCAGTGACATGGATCCATTTGCCAATTCGGCATCATTGGTTGAGTATTGCAACCACAAGACTGCCCCATGTTCATCTCTGTCATAGGCTGGAATTGAGGCTGCGTATATGCTTCAGGTTTTTGGAAGAACGGTGATGTGCTTGACTCTAAGAAATTCTCCATTCCAGCTACATGACTACCCTTCATTTCACAAGATGTTGGTTGCTGTGGCATTGTATAGGCTTCTACTTGTGGCTCCATTTGCATTGGCATTTGCATCGGCATTTGCATTGGCATTGGCATTGGCCACCACATATGATGGTGAACTGGCTGATGGCAGCTAGAACAATGTGGTACTGCTGGCATTGGCGGTGGCATGATATAAATCGGCTGTGGCATTGGTTGTGGCGGTGCTGGGTGTACGACAGGCGGTGGTGGTTGAATTTGCACTGGTGGTGGAGCAACGGTTTGTGTTTGCTCTATCTGCGGCATAACTACTTGCTGGTGCCAGCTTAGCTCTACAGGCTGCGGTACAAACATCGGTTGTTGCGGCATCGGCATTGGCATTGGATAAGGTATTGGTATCATCTGTGGTTCTGGCATCGGTGGTGGTGGCACAACAACAGGTGGTGGCATTGGTCTTTGTACCTCTTTTTTAACACTTTCTTTAACTGGCTTTGTAGGTGATTCTTTGTGCATTTGTGTTTCCTTATGTCCTTCTTTATGTGTGCCCCTGTTTGTTTCTCTATGTCCCTCTCTGTTCCCATCTCGATGCGGTTCTTTGTTTATTTTTTCAGGCAAAATAATTTCCATGCCTGGAACAATGTAATCTGGATTAGCAAGATGGGCATTCAGTCTCTTTAAATCTTCAAACGAAACGCCGTATTCTTTGGCAATCTTCCACAACGTATCTCCCTTTTGAACAATATGAATACGCAATGTTTTCCTCCCTTCCTCTCTACGTATCATATGTTCAATGTTTCATTTGGATACAAAAAATTCACGCATGTTAGAAATGCTTCATGGTACACTAGGCTTTAAGGAAAACTGCTTCCTTTATTACAGACAGAGGTGATCTCTTATGAAAAAAATGTTAGGCGAGGAACGCAGACTGTATCTTCTGGCACAATTAAAAAATAGTACAACACCAATAACAGGCACAGACTTAGCTAAATTCGCCAATGTATCTAGACAAGTCATTGTCAATGATATGACATTATTAAAGGCTAGAAATGAGCCTATTATTGCAACTAGTCAAGGCTATCTCTATATGCACCAAGAGCATTTACAGCATACTGTAGAGCGGACAATCCCCTGTTTCCATACATCAAAGGATGCTGAGGATGAGCTAATGACAATAGTTGACTGTGGTGGCACAGTAAAAAACGTTATCGTTGAACATCCAATCTATGGTGAAATCACTGCGTCTCTCATGGTATCAAATCGGCATGAGGTTAAACAATTTATTGAACGTATTAATGAAACACAGGCAAGCTATTTATCAGAGCTCACTGGAGGTACACATTTACATATCATTTCTGCACCTTCAACTGAAATATTAAATTTGATTGAGCGTACATTAGAAAAAAAAGGCTATTTAATTGCAGATCAATAGTATGTGCTTAGCTGCTAGCATTTTCTACAAAAAGACTAGCAGCTGCTTTTTACCTGTTATATTTTTTATTACATTTTGGTGTGGTAATTTCAAGTGTGTCTCCTTCAGATATCCAATTAAATAAATAATCCGTTAGTCGATCATTTTTCTGGATATTAGCATTTCGATTGATGGTCATTACATATCCTTTATGGCCCATCTCTTCGATAACTGGGAATCTTTGCTGAAGAGAAGGTGCTTCATTCAGCATTGTTAAACGCACTGAAACATAGTTATCTGTTCCATCTATGGGTGCTATTTTACCCTCTATAGGTACAATATAAATTAACACAATTAAATCACTTTCCTGTACTTTTTTTACAACACGAAATGATTTAAAAAACCAAGTTTGCATACCTATCTTTACTTTTTTGTAATCATTTTTTTCTAATCGTGTGGCTATTTCTGCTAATCGATAAAATATTAATTGAAAAGCTATAATTTCTTCAAGTGTTACACTTTCCTCTAATGCTTCGCGAATAGAAATTATTAAATATTTACCTAAATCTTTATAATGGTCTGGTAAAAGGCCTAAGCTTTGGTACTGATGTACGATTGGTTTTATGGATGGGATAAATTGTTTTAAAGATTCTTGCATCACTGCTCCAAAAACCATATCGATTAATGATATTGTGAATTCTTCTATTTTGTTGACATCATCTTGAAACATATGTAGGAAATCTGGTTCATTGTTCTGTAATTTTTCCACAAAAAGTAATTTTATTTTTTCTTTATTCAATTGTATTGCTGGTGCAATTTTTTTAATCTCCTTTTGAATATCCACCAAAAACATACTTTTGCCTCCTTTTTTACCAAATAAATACTATTAATACTAGTGTAACATGTTTAAGGTGTAAATCGGCTCCGTAATTTTAGTCATTTTTTGACAAAAAAACTATCCAATATAAACTTGGATAGCTTCATCGTTAGAGAAATCTTTTCTGCTGGGAAGATGTAGGTAAAAGGCATATTTTTTTTTGACCAAAAAGACGATATCTATTTTTCGCCACTAGTCGGTACACTGTATTTCGTAAAAATGGCGGTACAAGGATGAAAAGAAAGCAGATTGGCCATAAACCATCTAATTTCCGACTGATTCTAAGAGCTGCAGTTGATTCAACATATGCCTCTCCATGTTCAATTAATATGACACTGTCAACATTCTCTGAGACATTATATTTAGCTAGGAGTGCTTGTCCCACATCACTTTGGATGGACGCAAATTGAAAATATGCTGCCTGATCATACCTAATAATAAATTGTACACTGCTATCACAAAAATTACAGATTCCATCAAACAAAATAATGCCGCCCATACTAAACCTCCTAGCCTGTTTTTAAGATTCGTCTGACGTCAAATACGTAAAGTAAGTACCGAGTGACTTTACCTTGCAGCCAAGTGCAGCTAATTCTTCCATTGCCCCACGCATCATAGGTTCTTTTTCATCTGCTAAGACATCAATCATAAAGAAATAATCACCTAAGCCCGTTTTTAATGGACGGGATTCAATTTTACTTAAATTTAACTGTCTCCATGCAAATACAGATAGCACTTGATGTAATGCCCCTGAACGGTCAGTAGGTAAGGTAATCATAAAAGTTGTTTTTGCCTGTCCATCTGATAATTCCTGTGGTAGCCGTATATTTTGCTTGGATAATACGAAGAAGCGTGTATGATTAAAATGGAAATCATGAATATTTGGTTGAACGATTTCCAAATCATATTTTTCTGCAGCTGCAGCATTACCAACAGCTGCAATGCATTCGTTTGGATTTTCGGATACATATTTTGCTGCTGCGGCAGTTGAAGTTGTTTGCTGTAATGGTACATGGCTGAAGCGATAGAATAAGTATTTATGACATTGTGCTAAAGCGTGTGGATGTGAATAAACCCCTTCAATCGATTCCCAACGATCCTTTTGGGCTTTATTGACCATTAAATGCTGTTGGATTTTTAGCTGTAGCTCTCCTGTAACATATAAGATTGCCTCATGGAATAAATAATCGAGTGTCAGTGTTACAGAGCCCTCTAGAGCATTCTCCATAGGAACAACGGCTAAATCTACCTTCCCCTCAGCTACCGCCTCAATGCATTCTGGAATTGTTGCACATGGAACGAGCCACTCAGTTGGAAAGATTGCTTTTGTGGCTAAGTATGTAAATGATGCTTCTGGTCCTAAATATGCGATTCTTTTTTCCCAATGCTGCTCTGTCATTGCAATTTCCTCCCTTACTACAAATTGTAGTTTTTAAAATATTTTATATGTTTTTGACAACTATACTAACATCCTATTCGTTTTTGAAATGATAAGAATAAGGAGCTGTCCCATCAGATACCATTTCTAATGAGACTGCTCCTCTTAAAGCCTTATTTGCCGTCCTATATCTTAGCAGCAATTCAAAACAGGTACTACAATGCCCCTGAACTAATAACTTCCGCTGATTCTACAAAATCTAAACGTTTTAGTTGCTGTATTAATTCATCAAGTTCACAGGTCATACTCGTTACATCTAATGACAAAGTAACATTAGCACGCCCTTGAATAGGTATGGTTTGATGAATAGTTAGCACATTGCAATGTGTATTTGTCACTGTTTCTAAAAGCTTTGCAAGTGTTCCTTTACGGTCTTGAAGCTGTAAAAAGACTGTTAAAATGCGTTCCTGTACAATTGAGTGGAAAGGAAATACAGCATCACGATATTTGTAAAACGCACTTCGCGATAAATCCACCTGCTTTACCGCATCCCAAATGGATGAAACTGAGCCACTTGAAAGTAAGTGCTTCGCCTCCAAAGTTTTTTGCATAGCATCCGTTAAAACATCTTCACGAACTAAATAATATCGCTGATTCGCAACATTCTTCATACGCTTCCCCCTAAAACTCTTGTCTTAATCGACAAATTCAAATTCAAACTCTTGCAGACGAACTGTATCGCCATCTTGCGCTCCACGTTCACGTAAAGCTTCATCTACGCCCATTGCACGCAATTGACGAGCAAAACGACGAATTCCATCTTCACGGCTAAAGTCAGTCATTTTGAATAGGCGTTCAATTGCGTAACCACTGATAATAAATGTACCATCATCATCACGAGTGATTTCAAAATCTTCACCTTTTGCCTCATGTTTATACATGACTGTTGCCTCTGATTGCTCCTCTAAATCATCATATAGAGGGAATTCAGGTGTTACCTCTAGTAAATCTGCAATGGCAAATAATAATTCTTTTAAACCTTGACGCGAAATCGCAGAAATCGGGAAGATTTGAATATCTTCTCCTACTTTTTGGCGGAATTCCGCTAAGTTATTTTCTGCTTCTGGCATATCCATTTTATTGGCTACAATAATTTGAGGACGCTCTGTTAAACGAAGATTATATTGTTTTAGTTCCTCATTAATTGTTAAATAATCCTCATATGGATCGCGACCTTCCATCCCTGACATATCTATCACATGAACAATAACACGTGTACGCTCGATATGACGTAAAAACTGATGACCTAAGCCCACCCCTTCATGCGCTCCTTCAATTAGACCAGGTAAATCTGCCATCGCAAAGCTACGATGATCCTCTGTCTCAATCATGCCTAAATTCGGAACGATTGTGGTAAAATGATAAGCACCAATTTTTGGCTTAGCAGCAGAAACAACTGATAGAAGCGTAGATTTACCAACACTTGGGAATCCCACTAGTCCCACATCTGCTAAAACTTTTAACTCTAATATAACATTTAATTCTTGTCCTGGCTCACCTTTTTCAGAAAGTTCTGGAGCTGGATTTGCTGGTGTTGCAAAGCGAGAATTACCACGTCCACCTCGACCTGCTTTCGCAATAATCGCCTGTTGACCATGCTCGACTAAATCGGCAATAACAGCGCCCGTTTCTTCGTTCATTACAACTGTGCCTGGTGGTACTTTAACGATTAAATCGTCTGCACGTTTACCATGCATTCCTTTACTCATACCATGCTCACCACGGTCAGCCTTGAAGTGGCGTTTGTAACGGAAATCCATTAACGTTCGCAGGCCCTCTTCAACTTGAAACACAACATTCCCACCATGACCGCCATCACCACCGGCAGGACCACCATTTGGAACATATTTTTCTCGGCGAAAGGCAACCATTCCGTCCCTCCGTCGCCACCTTTTACATAAATCTTTACGTGATCGACAAACATTTAGTTCACTCCCTACTTGCACTCAATACATATTGCCAGCTCGTTGTTGTCTGCTCAATTGTTTGAATGTCTAATTGTTTCAAACCTTTTTCGGTGAATGCATCAGCACTCCATAGCCCATTTAGCGTGAATGTCACGGCAAATGTATGATCGTCAACACGTACATCAAGCGCTAAGCTTTGTTCTGTAAATGGATCTAATGTATCATAAACATGCATAACTGTTTTGTTTAAAGTATCTACAACTTCCCTATCAATATTATTGGTAACAGGCTTGTTTATCTCACCGCTAAGCTCTAATGACAAGGAAGGATAGCGCCAGCCTGCCGTTTGTAGCCACTCAATTGTTTGTGGTAATTGTAGACGATTAAGGATAGAAAATTTTCGTAATTGCTCCGAATAATTTTGAATAAGTTTTCTTGATTCGTCAATTCTACCTAAATCTAAGTTCATGCGAATCAGTTGAAGTTGATTCACATAATCATGATTTGCAAAACGTAATACTTCACTAATGGTTAGTGATTGATTGTTCATCCCATTCACTCCAATAAAGTTATCCTTACTAGTATAACAAGTTTTACTGTATTTTTCCCTTAATTCTTCATCGAATTTTATGAAGCATAACCAATCAAAGAAAACAGTAAACCTTTTTATGATTTACTGCTTTTAAGTGCTCTTACGGATTGTTTTTAGTTTATCTATTATGAAGCTTTATTTTATACAAGGTCTTCAATGTGCTCAGCATACTCTGCTACCGCCATTGTTTTCCCAATCAATTATGCCTCGACATAATTGCGTCCAGAATCGGCCTTGTGCTTACACAAAAAATTGTTCCATTATATGTACGTTAGCATCCTCAAATTTTGCATATTCAAACAAATTCCATCTCTCCGTATCTCATCTCTCCCCTATCTATTACTCTATAATGATCTATTTTTTCGTTTATGGGGTTGTTTTTCGTTATATCCACTCTATTTGGTGAAGAGTCTTTGTATGTATCAAATTATGTGAATGGCACAATATATTGAAACAGTAAAAAAAAGGACTGCTTTAATAGCAGCCCTTTAATAATTAAGCTTCTTGTGATGCTGGGTATACAGATACTTGTTTGCGATCGCGACCTAAGCGTTCGAATTTAACAACGCCGTCAACTTTAGCAAATAGTGTATCGTCACCACCGCGACCTACGTTTGTACCTGGGTAAATTTTTGTACCGCGTTGACGGTAAAGAATTGAACCACCAGTTACGAATTGGCCATCAGCACGTTTAGCACCAAGACGTTTAGACTCAGAGTCACGTCCGTTTTTAGTAGAACCTACCCCTTTTTTCGATGCGAAAAGTTGAAGGTCTAATGCTAATAATAATTTCATCGAGTTCCACCTCCTACTTGGTTGTAGTTGATTTGGATGTATTGTCCATAATTTTGCACCATAGAATACACTTGGGCAGTCATAACTTGGACAATTAATTGTAGTTTTGCATCTACTTCAGGCTCTAAATCTGATGGTAAAGCTACCTTAAGATAGCCTCCACCTTCAGCAGCTTGTTCGACCTCTGGCTGGATTTGTAATAGCGCGTAAATAGCATTTACTGTGCCAATGGCAATGGTAGATGCCCCTGCACATACTAAATCCTTACCAGATTCATCGTATTCAGCATGTCCTGAATATTCAAATGCTGACACATGTCTATTTTCATCGTGATGAATCGTAACTTGTATCATTCGCTACACCTCACAATTAAGCGTTGATTGTTTCAACAACTAATTTTGTGTAAGGTTGACGGTGACCTTGTTTACGACGGTAGTTCTTTTTAGCTTTCATTTTGAAAACAACGATTTTCTTCGCACGGCCTTCTTTCACAGCTTTAGCTGTTACAGTAGCACCTTCTACGAATGGAGCGCCAACTTTAACGTTTTCGCCACCAACGAATAATACTTTATCAAAAGTTACAACCTCGTCAGCTTCTACACCTAATTTTTCAACATAGATTTCTTGACCAGCTTCTACTTTGATTTGTTTACCACCAGTTTCAATAATTGCGTACATTTTACTGCACCTCCTCTTAGACTCAGACTCGCCTGTTTACAAAGGTGATCAAAGATACTTAAACCTTCCCAGAGCGGTTGTAGTAGCACAGGTGCTACAAACAATAACATTAAAATATTACCACACGCTTTTTTTTAAGTCAATCTATTCATCACATATTTCTCAAATGCTAGGCGATATTTTCGATAGTTCCATTCTTTTATTGCTTGAAGCCAAATAAATAAACAAAGAATAGCTAAAAAAATAGAATGTGGTAGATTGGTTAACGTTAAAATAAATGTGATAGACGTTATTATGAGAGAAAGCCAATAGTAATATTCAAACGCACGAACACTTGGATAAAATAAAAACAAACACGCCATAAATATTCGACCACCGTCCAACGGAATAATCGGTAATAAATTAATAGCTAAAAGGACAAGTTGAACATTGATAAGCTTATTGGCAAGAATTTCTGGCATAAAAAAAGCGTGGCCAATCCCTATAATTGTAGCGATTGGTCCCCCTAGGGCAATCCATAGGAGTGACGATGCTGGCACAACCGCTGGATTTTCAAATTCAATTTCCCCTCCATAAGGTGTAATGACACATGATTTGACCTTAACGCCGCAAAGCATTGCGGCTAATAGATGTCCAGCTTCATGCCAAAGTAAGGAAGTTAAAATAATAGCATAATAAGCAATTTGGCCACTAAAAATCATTAACAATACGAGAGGGATACATAGTAGGTGTAATTTAATTTTCATCTGCTGTCGTTGATTCCAGCCACTGTACAATCTGCTCTAAATTATAGTGTGTTTTATCCTTTTCAATTGATAGATAGAGTTGTCCAGCCTCTTTCATCCCAATTAAATCATTTGCCTGCACCGTTGTATATGGTAGCTGTGCTAAACTATCCAGCATACCATAGGAAACTGTTGTGCCATCATCATAAGTAATCGTCATCGTTTTACCTGTGTATTTTGTATGACCTGTAAAAACAACTAGACCATTCTGTCCAGCATAGATGGGTAATCCTATATCATACTGCAATAAAAAGCCTTCCTTAAAAACTTGAGCATTTGCAAACGCTAAAAGTTCAGTTTGCCCAACATCACTTGATACTAAAATTGTTTCATCCTCTTTGTTTAACAAACTTTGCCCTAGCTCGCTTAAATAAGTTAAATCCTCTGATGTTGTCACAAGCTTTCGCACAGGTGTATCCAACACTCCCTGATCTTCTAGACGAATCACTAGCATAATTCCTGCCACAAGTAAGATTGTGACCATCCATTTCCATTTTTTAAACAAGCCCTCATCCTTTTTTCACACTATATGAGATTGCATGTCCATTCATGCAAAAAATTTCAACAATCCAAATATCCTGATTGTGATGTTTCTATCCTTCGTTTCGATGTTTCTATCCGTCACTTTGGCTCTTCTTTCCATCACTTTGTTGCTTCTATCCATCAAGCCAACAAAAAAGCCTTCTCGCACAAATGCACGAAAAGACTCAAGTGATTATCTCGAAAATAACGCTTTCAGCTTTGAAAATACACCCCTATTTTCATCTTCAATCGCCATAAGTGGAACGGATTCACCAAGTATACGACGGGCAATATTACGATAGCCCAGGGAAGCCTTATTTGCAGGATCCATCACAATTGGCTCACCTTTATTCGATGATGAAATAACATCTTCATTATCTACAATTATACCTAATAAGTCGATAGACAAATGTGTAGTTATCTCATTTACATCCAGTGTATCTCCATTTTTCATCATATGCTGACGAATACGATTGATAATGAGCTTAGGTGCTGTTATTTCTTCCTGCTCAAGCAAGCCAATAATACGATCCGCATCACGTACAGCAGAGATTTCAGGTGTTGTTACTACAATGGCATGCTCTGCACCTGCAACAGCATTACGGTAACCTTGCTCAATACCAGCAGGACAGTCTATTAATACATAATCATAATCTCTTTTTAACTCTTCTATTAAGCTCTTCATTTGCTCAGGATTAACAGCATTTTTATCTGTCGTTTGAGCAGCAGGTAATAAAAATAGTTTCTCATCTACCCGTTTATCTTTTATTAATGCTTGATGAATTTTACAGCGTCCTTCAACAACATCAACTAAATCATAAATAATTCGATTCTCAAGACCTAATATTACATCCAAATTACGTAGACCAATATCAGTATCTACTAAACATATTTTTTTACCCTGTAGAGCCAATGCAGTTCCAAGGTTAGCCGCTGTCGTTGTTTTTCCGACACCGCCTTTACCTGAAGTTATGACGATCGCTTCTCCCACACTAGCTTCCTCCCTTAGACACATTTAACAATGGTCGAATATTTTTTAACACATGAATTTGATCGTACGTAATACGCCCATCATAGCCGATAAATGCACATGTCATCTCTGCCTGATTAATTGCTTTTACATGTTCGTCTGACATCACCTGAACCTGATCAGCAATCATGATATGTGTTGCCTCGAAACGGGATGCTGCAATAATTGCTTCCTTATTACCATAAAGACCAGCATGTACAATACCTTTAAGTCTTCCTAGAACATACACATTACCACCAGCTTCAACACGTCCATTTGGATTGACATTTCCAACAACGATAATATCACCTGCCGAACGCACAATTTGTCCCGATCTGACCACGCCTATATATGTATCTTGTTGACTTTCAATCATTTTCTGGTTGCTTTCATGGATAGTCAGTACTTCACTTTGCACTTTTGAAACGATAAGTTGCTCTGTTTCCTGTACAATTTTAATCAGCTCATTCATTTGATCTTCTGAACAGTATCGATAGCCTAAATATAATTGGACATCCACTTTGCCATCGATACCGCTTTCTGAAACCTTGTTCTTTAATTCTTCTATTAAATCGACATATGCACATTGATCATCTAAACGAAGAACAAAACCATCCTTTGTCCCCTTCATATTCACTAACTGTTTTTTCATGAATGCCTCACCTCACGTTGCTCTTTGTTAAGAAACTTCACGCGCTCTCTGTAAGACACGCGCATTAATTAAATATTTGAAAGCCCAACCAAGCATCATTAAAAATAAAGCATTTGCAATTATTGTTGGAAGTAGTCGTGAACGTAAGAAATCCGATAATGGAATTGCTGTAAAGTCGATAAGAAAGAAAAATTGATAGAGTATAAATTCTAAAATGGCTACTAAAATAACTGAGATTGAAGTCGTCACAACTAAGTGCTGATGAATCACTTTCACGATAGACCCTGCTAAAAAACAAATAAGCGGATATAGCACTGAATATAATCCAATAATATCAATGTAAAACACATCATACAAGACACCAAAAAAAAGTCCATACATTACCGCACGCTGACGGCTGTAATAGATGGATATAAAAATTAAATATAAGATTAAAAATCTTGGAACTAAATAGTAGATATGCCCCTTCACTTCAATTGGTGAAAGCATCGCAAACTCTGGTTCTAGTAAAAATAGTAAAACTGCCACAGAGGGGATGAGAAATCGAACCATTATTTTTCCTCCTCTTCATTCGCCTCTGGTGGATTTGATAGATCCTCATTGGTTGCATTGCCATCTGACCCATCAATAACTGTCGATGTACGTTTCGCAATCACAACATGGTCTAAAATTGAAAAATCTGCAGATGGTTTTACATAGACCATTTTTGTTAAGCCAAAATCATCTGTACTTACTTCTGTAATTTCTCCAATTGGCACTCCTTTAGGGAAAATACCGCCAAGACCTGAAGAAACCACTTGCTGGCCTTCTTTAACTGTTAAGCTAGAATCGATTCGCTTCATAATGAGTTCATTACGTTCTTTATCAAAGCCCTCGATTAAACCGTATGCTTCTTTATCTCCTAATACCATCGCAGAAACACGATAGTTTGGATTATTTGTATATAAAAGCTCTACCTCAGATGTGAAAGGTGTCACTAAAATAATTTTACCAACTAAACCTTTCGCTGTCATAACTGCCATATTTTTTTCCACACCATGTGAAGATCCCTTGTTTAAAATAATTTTTTCTTCCCACTGGTCTGGATTTCTAGCAATAACTGTTGCATGAATCGGATTAAAATCTTTTAAGCTCTCTGATTTATCAATAAGCTCCTGTAGCTTTTTATTATCTAATTTTAAATCCGCTGCTTCAGCTTGTACAACCGCAAAATCTTCTAAGCGTGCTTTTAAACGTTTATTTTCTTCGTACGTGTTTAAGAGGGAGTCAATTTTATTAAATATACCTGTAATATAGTTCGCCGGCTTCGCAACAATAGATTGTGCGACGCCGACAGTATCTTTAATAATTTGCTCTGGTAGAGTTGCGTTAGTCCGATCACGTAATGAGAAGCTAATCAATGCCACAAGAAAAACCATGCCCACGAGCAGCAATATTAATTTCTTATTGAAAAAAAAATGTGGCATTGCCTAAACCTCCTTACCCTTTCACTTGTTGTTGACGAATTAAATCAATATGGTCTAGCGCCTTACCTGTACCAATAGCTACACAGTCAAGCGGATCTTCCGCAATAAAAACTGGCATATTTGTTTCTTGGCTAATCACTTTATCTAAATTCGTTAATAGCGCACCACCGCCTGTTAGCACAATACCGCGTTCCATTACGTCTGCGGATAATTCAGGAGGTGTTTGCTCTAACGTTTTTCGAACACCATCAATAATTGATGATACCGCTTCACGTAAAGACTCAGAAATTTCCTTAGATGAAATTTCAATTGTTTTTGGTAAGCCTGTGAGTAAATCTCGTCCTCGAATATCCATTTTTTCTTCTGGACCTTCTGCTAACGCTGTACCAATTTCCATTTTTACAGCTTCTGCAGTACGTTCACCAATTGTTAGGTTATAGGATTTACGAATATACGAAATAATAGATTGATCCATCGCATCCCCACCAACACGTACAGATTCACTTGTGACAATACCACCTAATGAAATAACCGCAACTTCTGTTGTACCGCCACCGATATCAACAACCATTGACCCTGTAGGATCCCATACTGGTAAATTCGAACCGATAGCTGCTGCAAACGGCTCTTCAATTGTAAATGCTTCCTTAGCTCCTGCTTGACGAGCAGCATCAATAACAGCACGCTGCTCAACGGATGTGATACCATAAGGCACACAAATCATTACATTCGGCTTCTTCCAATTGCCACCAGAATTTTTAGAGGCTTCTTTTAAATAATATTCAATCATTGCTGTAGTTATATCAAAATCAGCAATAACGCCGTCTTTCATTGGACGGATTGCTACGATTGAGCCAGGTGTACGACCAATCATATTTTTCGCATCATTACCAACGGCAACGATGTCTCCTGTTTTTGTATTTTTTGCTACGACTGAAGGCTCTCGTAAAACGATGCCCTTTCCTTTAATAAACACTAATGTATTCGCTGTGCCGAGGTCAATCCCGACATCTTTGCTTCCTAGTCCAAACAAATTGTGTACTCCCTTTCTATTTAAGCCATACTTTCGTTGACATCAATTATACCTCTGTCCGTAATTGCATTCAGAGGCTTTACCTTTATCCAGTTGGTGTTTAACACGCACTGAAAAAATGACATACTCATTCTACTCACCAACTACTGAGGTGAGAAACGTCTACTGCATAAAGATAAAATCATACCTTTCATTATAACGGAAAAACGCAAGAATTTGTAGTGCCACATGCCTCTTCTTGCGGAAAAGATACTATTTTAATTCCCTCCTACACTTAAAATAGTACGTATAGATTAGAATATAATTTTTATGGTTATAAGACAACGTGTATCAGGCTACCAATTTTTGTGAATATAATAGATATTTCTACGAATACAATAACGTTTAATCTAAAAAAAGGTTCGCTTTCTTTTACAATATATCGCAAAAAAATACAAAATATTTATTTTCAATACAAATGGCTCATCATTCAAAGCTGCAAAGTCGATTATGTATATTAGTAACCACATTAAAAACTCTGCAAAATATATGCAGAGTTAAAAATAACCTTTTTCTTTTAAACTAATAAACTGATGATCACCTATAATGACATGGTCAATTAATTCAATGCCCATGATATAACCAGCTTCTACTAATCTTTTGGTCACTTCAATATCCTCTGTACTAGGTGTTGGTATGCCACTCGGATGATTATGTGCACAAATTATAGAGGCTGCTGATCTTTTAACTGCCTCGCGAAAAATTTCTCTTGGATGGACGATGGACGCATTTAGGCTACCGATAAAAATCGTTTGCTTATGAATAATTTGATTCTTTACATTTAAGAAAAGAGCAACGAAATGTTCTTGACTTAACGAGGTCATATCGGGCATTAAATAGGCAGCAGCATCTTCCGGAGATCGGATCGTATACTTTTCTTCACTTTGTTTTTGTGCAAGACGTCTACCGAGCTCAATGGCTGCTAATAATTGAATGGCTTTCACTTCGCCTATTCCTTTAATAGCAACCATTTCTTCAATAGTCGCATGCTTTAAATGGTGCAAACGCTCAAAAACACTTAATACACGATTTGCTAGAACAAGAACAGACTCCTCTTTAGTGCCTGTCCGAAGTAAAATAGCAAGTAGCTCCTGATTTGATAAACTCATCGCACCTTGCCGCAATAATCTCTCACGTGGACGATCTTCAATATTCACGTCTCGTATCATCATACTAAGTAAAACATCATTCGGCAATCAAGTCTCACTCCTTCGCAAATTGGATTATATTGAGTGCCACCATTTGCGTAAATAACGCTGCAAGTGGTAAGCCGACAACATTGTTATAATCCCCTTCAATTCTCTTCACTAAAAGGGTTCCAGCCGTTTGAATGCCATAACCGCCTGCTTTATCAAATGGATCTCCCGAATCTACATATACTTCGATTAGCTCCTGTGATAATTGATGAAAGACAACGGTGGTTTCTTCAATAAACACGGTTTCATTTCCATTAGGTTCGATTATAGCAACAGCTGTCATGACCGCATGATGTTTGCCTGATAAGCGAATTAAATGAGAAATTGCTTCCTCGCGATTTTTTGGTTTATGCAGTAGCTCATTATCATAAACAACAATCGTATCTGCACCAATAATAGTTGCACTTGGTGCCTTTATTGCGACATCACGTGTTTTCAATAGAGCTACACCTTTCACATAATCTTGCATTGTTGTTGCCTGAACACTTGTCTCTTCTACCTCACTCGTAACAACATCAAAAGGAAGTGATAACATAGTTAGTAATTCTTTTCGTCTAGGTGAAGCAGAAGCAAGCACAAGGTTATGATTTGTTTTAAACATGATTTAACCATTCCTCCTTACTAGCTATCATAACGGAGAAATTGGTATTTGAAAATTTTCTAATAATCAAGATAATGCTGATTTCATGCTAAAATTTTACTTGAAGACAAGCATTTTTCGATTTGTAATGGGCAAAAACCTGCAGGCGAATAATGCTAACATCATTTGAAATAGAAGAGGCTGCAGCTCCAATCGATTGCCAATCAGCAGGAAGAGTAGAATCCTTTGAATTTTCCTTAAAATTTAATTTTGTTGCTTTTTTATCGGCTAACACGGATGGGAGCTCTGCAATTGTTGCCTCCTTACAGCTATCACTGTTTACATTAAATGCTTTTTTAAAAGTAGCGGGATCTTCTAAAAAGGTAAGCTGGCTTTCATCTGTTACCATGCTCGTCCAAACATAAAATTTCCCATCCACCTCAACAATGGCACTTTCTTTTAATGAAGGGTGCTCGGAGACAAAGGAGCTGGCACTTTCATAATTTGAATAAACCCCTGCTTGACTCGCAAAAAACATGGATGACTTTGTGGCACCTCCCGCTGTCGGAATAGTTTCAGAGTCTGCATCCTTATTATTGCTGTTTGCTACCTCGTTACTATCATTTTTTAAAGATAATTGAGTACTCGCCTGAAGAATACCTAGAAAAATCGCTACACCAAAAAGCCCAACTATTCCTCCAATAATCATTGCTCGAAATATTTGTTTTTTTATCACATGACTGACAATTTTCATTCATCCATCACCTCTTCCTTCAACATCTCAGACTGCTATCGACGACAATTTGATATAAGTATATGTAAAAAAGCAGCTGTAAATGCTAATTTGCTATATTTTGATTTAGTAGTTTTACAGAAGATATACCTAAAAAAACAACTATTTTCGTCTTCAAAAACAATCTATTCTGCTATATAGACAAGGAAATTATGAAGGGGAAATCGAATAACTTTATAGACAAAATAAAACGATTGGAGTGAAACCAAGATGGCAAACGATAGAATTATTGGGCAAACAAAAGCAGCTGGCTTTCAAATAGGTGTAAGAAGATCATTTTCAATCTCTCAAGAGGATGCTTGGAATCTCCTCACTTCACCAGATGGATTAACCCTTTGGCTGGGGGAAAGCACTGGCATTACTCTAAAACCTGGTCAAACATACAAGACAAATTTGGGGTCAGGAGAAATTAGGATTGTTAAACCGTTACAGCAGCTTCGTCTGACATGGCAAAAGGAGGGATGGGAGCGGCCATCAACAGTTCAAATTCGCGTTCTATCAAAAGCAGACAATAAAACAACAATTAGCTTTCATCAAGAGAAACTATCAGATCAGTATGTTAGAGAAGAAATGAAAAAATACTGGGAAACTATCCTGGAAATAATAGGTGGGCAATTAACTAATAAATAATAGAGCTAAGAAGATTTGCTTTGAATTTTATACTAACAGTGATTAAACCTTTAAAGACGCGTGAAATTGATTTTTAGAAACGTTGATTTTACGTGTTTTTTTTAGAACTGTGTCTAGAGATATAGAAGGGAGATTTTATGAAGTTAAAAATTAGGCGTTGGCTTTCTATCATCTTATGTTTGAGTATATTGAATGGATGCAGTAATGGGGATTCTACTGAGGGAACTTACATTTCTTTTGCCAGACAAGAAAACTTATCAGAAGAGTCACGAGAATTATTAGTAGTAAGATTAAAAGAAAATAATATCGACTATATAATAGATACTGAGGGTTCCGTGTATGTAAGTGAAAAAGACATTGATAAAGCTGTTTCTTGTTGTTCATAATATTTTAGAATCAGTTATTTCTTCATCTTCAAAGTCATAAAGCGAAATTGTTTTATATCCTTAATGAACTGAGTCCTATTCCCCTTCGTTTGGACCACCTGTAACATGGAGTATTTGACATATGCAACAATGCTATCGAGCGCTTCAAGAAAAAAACAATGCGCATCAGTACCCATAAAAATGAGTACTGATACCACTAAATGTTATCTATTTTTCAATCCACTCCGTACTTCTGTTAATAAATATAACGAACCTGTTACAATTGTTCTCAACTTTCTTTCAGACTGCTGTTGCAAAAATGAAGCATAGTCTACTAAAACTTCCTTATAGGGTGCACCAGATAGCTCCAGCATGTTTTGAGCACTCATTGCACGAGAATTATTAAAATCAACAAAATAAAATTGATCGCTTACCTGCTCAAATAACCGCAATATTTCCTGAACATCTTTATCTGCTAGTATTCCAATTACAAATGCAACTTGCTCACCAGGAAACTCATATTTTATCGTTTCAATTAATTTTTCAACACTTGCCGGATTATGAGCACCATCTAAAATTACATAGGGTAAAATTTCTTCAAAGCGTCCTAAAATAGCTGCCTCTTTCACTCCCTTTTGAAGAGCATTTTTATTGACATTTAAATCTAGTGAAGCTGCCACTTCAAAAAAGGCCGTTATCGCCAAAGCCATATTATGTGCCTGATGTGCTCCCTTCATCGACCGTGATAGCTTCGAAATACGGAAGCCCAACTTACCATAATCATATATCTCTCCATCTTTGTCTTGCTCTACATAAAATTGCTGATTAAGTTCAAGTACAGATGACTGTTTTTCCCGAGCTTCCTTATGGATGATTTCCTTTGCCCCTTGTGGTAAATCACCGATTATGACTGGTTTATATGGCTTTATTATGCCAGCTTTATGATGAGTGATACTTTCAATGGTATTGCCTAAAAATTTTGTATGCTCTATAGCAATACTTGGAATAATCGATACTATCGGTATCACTACATTTGTACTATCAAGTAAGCCTCCCATACCTGCTTCAATAAGGGCGATATCGACATTACTAGCAGCAAAATGTAAAAATGCTGTAACCGTTAATAGCTCAAAATCCGTTAATTTTCCACTAAGATCAGCTACCTGCATTTGTTGGAATACTCGATCCATCTCCGCTTCAGTAATTGCTTGACCCTCCACTTGAATTTGGTCATGTACATCAACAATGCAGGGAGACATAAATTTACCTACACGCAAGCCATGCGCTTTCGCTATCGACTCAAGAAATGTAAGCGTCGAGCCTTTACCATTCGTCCCTGCTAAATGGACAACCTGCAATCCGTTTTCTGGATTACCAACTTGTATTAATGCTTCTCCAATTGTAGCAAGACCAGGTTTAATAATATCATCGCTCTTAACGTTCCATTTCTCCTTATAACGATTCAGATTAGGAATCATCGTTCTCCCTCCTGAAGCCATTGTCGTACTTCGGCTATAAAATAAAGTGAACCTGTAATAATTACAATGTCCTTCTCATCTCTTTGATGTAGTACTTTTCGCACTATTTCCTTCCAATCTCTTCGAAAAGTCTTCTCCCTATTTGAAGAGAGCTCAGCTAGCTTTCCAGCAGGCATGGCATTGGGTAAATCTATTTGCGTAAAGGATATTGATGCAGCAATTTGATCCATCAGAGCAATACTACTCGCATGATCTTTATCTGATAAAGCGGCATATATAAAGTGATAGTTTTGATTTGGATAAACCTCTTTAAGAGTTTGAATAAGTGCAGCTGTGCCTTCAGAATTATGAGCACCGTCTAATACAATATTGCCCACCAATTGCTCAAAACGACCTGCCCACTGAGCATTTGCCAATGCATAACGTATTGACTCGTTAGAAATGTTAAGTACTTGCTTTTCTCTTAATGTGAAGATAGCTGTAATCGCCAGACTCGCATTATCGACTTGATGAGATCCTGCCATCTTTAATGGGACATCTGTCATCTCATTATTTGCCTTTTTATAATGAAAATGCTGCAAATTAGTACCTTGTGTTATGTTTGCAACACTAAAATCCTTGCCTATCACTAAACATAGTGCATGACGTTCTTCTGCAATTTGCTGAATAACAGTAAGTGCCTCATCATTTTTAACGCCCACTATAACCGGTACACCATCTTTAATGATACCTGCCTTTTCAAATGCTACTTTCGCTAAAGTATCGCCTAGAAACGCAGTATGCTCTAGTGATATGGTAGTTATAATTGAAAGCTCAGGTGTAATGACATTTGTAGCATCTAAACGTCCTCCAAGTCCTGTTTCAATAAGGGCGATATCTACAGCTTGATCCGCAAAATATTTGAACATTATTAAAGTAACAACTTCAAAAAAGCTTGGGAACTCACCTTTATAATGTAAATGAATCTGCTCAGCTACTTTATTCATATAAAGTAAAAAATCCTCATCCGCAATTGGAGTGCCGTTAATCGTCATGCGTTCATTCACTTGCTCTAAATGTGGTGAAGTAAAGGCACCCACTTTATAGCCAGCATGTTGTAAAATTTCTCTTAACGCATTCACAGTGGAACCCTTCCCATTCGAACCTGCCAAATGAATAGCGCGAAATTTGTCCTGTGGATTATCAAAAAGTGTAAGCACCTCTCTCATCAGGACAAGCGGAGCACGTTTATGATCAACTGCCTTTAATGTAAAAATAAAATCTGTACACTCTTTCATTGTTTTAAACAAAAGTAACACTCCCTCTTACTACAATATCTCTATTTTAGTACAAGTGAACCTATTGCGCATACATTTCGCAAAAAACGCTAATTCCATCTAACCAATCTTTTATGAACGTTAAAAACACACAGAAAAGCACTTTAATTAAGTGAAGTTCTGTGTGTTTTTAAGCAATTTCATTTCGTGTTATTGAAGCTGGTGTACACCAAGTAGTGCTCCCATATTATCTAATATAATTTTAGCATCCGTATTCAACAATGGCAGAACATCATCTCTTTGCACTAAATCAAAGGAGCTTTTTAAAGTTCTTTTTAGCATAGAAATATCAAAATTCGAGCAATACTCGTTAATTCTTTTAATAGTTAATAAGTCATTTCGTGTTAATTTATTTGTTGATTCCTCTTTCTTACTGTCTGCTAGGATATGCTTAATAAGTACACGGCCATTTGAATTCAATAAACGATAATGTTTTGCCTCTGATAATTTCAGAAGGTTGGTCTCAATCAATACTCTTGCACTAACAAAATCTAAATCATCACAAGCCTTGTTGACTTTTGAAATAATTGTAGTAATATTTCCTGTCATACTTTACCTCCATTATTATCACCATAAAAAATACCATTCCAAATAGAACAAATGGTACGACATATTTTCACATTATTTGTTAATAGTTTTTTATACCTATAATACAATACAGACTTTTTCACCTATTATACTAATTATTTTAAATATTACTACATATTTTTCCCTAATACAATACATATCTTTTGTTGCATAAAAAGAAAAACAGTGGATGACTTTATTGCCATTCACTGTTCCGATTTTACATATTTTTCAACTCTTCCAAACGTTTTAATACAACTGCATGTTTACTCTCATAATCAGCTAATTTTTCACGTTCTGCATTCACTAACGCTTCAGGTGCTTTTGACACGAACTTCTCATTCGATAATTTTCCAGATACAAGCTTCACTTCTTTTGCCCATTTGTCTAATTCTTTTTCAAGACGAGCAATCTCTTCTTCTAGGTTAATAAGCCCAACAAGAGGTAAGAATAGCTCAGCACCAGTTACTACAGCTGTCATAGATTGACCTGGAGCCTCTAAACCTTCACCAATCGTTAATGACTCTGGATTACAGAATTTTTCTAAATACGCTTTATTAGCATCAAGGACAGCTACAGTTGCTGCATCTTTTGCTGAGATAAATAAAGGAACTTTTTTGCTCATTGGTGTATTAACTTCCGCACGAATATTACGTACTGAACGTATAATATCCATTAGGAGCTTCATGTTATCTGCTTCTTCAGCAAATTGAAGATCCGTTCGAATAGTTGGCCACGCTGCCACCGTAATAGATTCACCTTCATGTGGTAGATGTTGCCAGATTTCTTCTGTAATGAATGGCATGAATGGATGTAATAGACGCATTGTTTGATCTAATACGTAAGCTAAAATAGAGCGAGTCGTTTTCTTAGCTGTTTCATCATCACCGTATAAAGGTAATTTAGCCATTTCAATATACCATGAACAGAAATCATCCCAAATGAAATTATAAAGCTCTCGACCCACTTCACCAAATTCGTAACGTTCTGCAAGGGATGTTACACGCTCAATTGTTTCATTTAAACGAGTTAAAATCCATTTATCGGCAACTGACTTTTCACCAGTTAAGTCGATTTCTTCATATGTCATACCATCCATATTCATAAGCGCAAAACGAGAGGCATTCCAAATTTTATTCGCAAAGTTCCAAACTGCTTCAACTTTTTCTGTTGTATAACGTAAATCCTGTCCAGGAGATGATCCAGTTGCTAAGAAGTAACGTAAGGAATCAGCACCATACTTCTCAATAACGTCCATTGGATCAACACCATTGCCAAGTGATTTACTCATTTTACGTCCTTCACCATCACGTACTAAACCATGAATTAATACATCTTTGAATGGGCGCTGACCTGTAAACTCAAGACCTTGGAAGATCATACGAGATACCCAGAAGAAAATAATATCATAGCCTGTTACTAATGTACTTGTTGGGTAGTAACGTTTATATTCTTCATTTGCCTCGTCTGGCCAGCCCATTGTAGAAAATGGCCAAAGTGCTGAAGAAAACCATGTATCTAAAACATCTTCATCTTGTGTCCAATTTTCTGCATCTGCTGGTGCTTCTTTTCCTACGTAAATTTCGCCTGTTTCATTGTGGTACCAAGCTGGGATTTGATGACCCCACCATAATTGGCGAGAGATACACCAATCACGAATATTTTCCATCCAGCGAGAGTATGTGTTTTCAAAACGAGCTGGTACAAAGTTTACTTTACCTTCTTCGTCTTTTTGAATCTCAAGTGAAGCATCAGCAAGTGGTTGCATCTTAACGAACCATTGTGCTGAGAGGTATGGCTCTACAACAGCACCAGAACGTTCAGAATGTCCCACTGAATGCATATGCTCTTCAATACGAATTAATACACCTGCTTCTTGTAAATCAGCGACAATTTGCTTACGACATTCAAAACGATCCATACCGTTATATTTGCCAGCAAGCTCATTCATTGTGCCATCTTCATTCATTACAAGAATGCGCTCTAAATTGTGACGATTTCCAACCTCAAAGTCGTTCGGATCATGGGCTGGTGTCATTTTTACAACCCCAGTACCAAATTCCATATCTACGTAATCATCGGCTACAATCGGGATTTCACGACCAACGATTGGTAAAATAACGGTTTTACCGATTAGATGCTTATAACGCTCATCATTTGGATGAACGGCTACTCCTGAGTCACCAAGCATCGTTTCAGGACGTGTTGTGGCAACCTCTACATGCCCTGAGCCATCTGCTAGTGGATATTTCATATGATAGAACGCACCTTGAACATCTTGATAGATAACTTCAATATCTGATAAAGCAGTTTTCGCTGCAGGGTCCCAGTTAATAATACGTTCACCACGATAGATTAAGCCCTTTTCATATAAATCAACAAAAACCGTCTTAACAGCATCAGAAAGACCTTTATCAAGAGTGAAGCGCTCACGCGTGTAGTCTAATCCAAGACCAAGCTTTGCCCATTGATCGCGAATATGATTAGCATATTCTTCTTTCCACTCCCATGTTTTTTCGAGGAATTTTTCACGTCCTAAATCATAACGTGTAATATTATCCTCTCGTAGTTTTGCTTCGACTTTGGCTTGTGTTGCGATTCCCGCATGGTCCATACCAGGTAACCAAAGCGCATCGTATCCTTGCATACGCTTCATACGCGTTAAAATATCTTGTAATGTTGTATCCCAAGCATGACCTAGATGTAATTTACCTGTTACGTTCGGTGGTGGAATAACGATCGAATAGGGTTTTTTCCCACTTTCTGGCTGCGCCTCGAAGAACTTCCCTTGTAACCACCATTCATAGCGACCAGCTTCAATGGACTGTGGGTCATATTTAGTTGGCATTGAAATGTTTTCTGTCATTTTGACTCCTCCTGTTGTGTGTGATTTTGGCAAAAATCGAAAAGCTTCAATCATTCCATGACTTATGTTCCAAAGACATCCATCAGAAGTTTGATTGAAAATAAAAAAACTCCTAACGTCAAAAAGGACGAAGGAGTTTTAGTTCGCGGTACCACCTTTAATTCCAGCAGTGGTAAAGTAAGTGTTATGAATAGAAATAGCACTACTTAAGCCTTTTTACTACTGGCTCTTAATTCGGTAACGGTGTTTAACCGGCTTTAACTACTATTAGTTCACTAAAGCTGCTCGAGGGCTACGTTCAATTAGGCACAAATAGAAACTTTTCAGCTACCGTTTCCTCTCTAAAAATGTACAAATAATTTACTCTTCCCTGTCATAGCATCTATATCAATTTTTACACATTGTACCGCAAAATCGTGCAATCTTTCAAGTGATTTAGTCATTTTTAGTGTTCACAATAAAGTAAATAGAAAAGGAAGTGAATATTTAAATGCGACGACGTAAGTATAATCCCTGTTTTTTACCACCATGGCTAAGGCAACTTCGCTTTTATTGTAGAACAATTATTGTGCCAATTTGTGCGTTTCAATTTATACGTGTAATCATTATTCCAACATCTGGAGACTTCATCTTTTTACTGCTCCTACTACTTCTAAGCTATTTACTCTTAAATGATATCATTTGAGACACGAACTTTTAGCGGTGTATAACCTTCTTCTAAATCCCAGATCATAGATGGCACCTCTTGCCAGGAGCTGGACTCACGAACTACAATCTGACTTGAAGATTCTCTTAATACAGTTTTTTGTTCACTCGCTGTAAGTTTGTCAAGTTTTGCTGAAGCAACTTTCACTTCAGCCTGTGCTTCTATTGGGGCTGAAACAGCTACATGTTGCTTTAGCGGTGCTGTTTCTTCTACTGTAATTGATTTTTCAGCTTTAACTGTGGCCGATTGTTGGTCAAAAGCACAAGCATTTTCTAAGACTAGTTCTTGTTCATTAAAAATACTTGTAACAGTCCATTCAAGCTGACACATTTGGTTAGTAAGTGTTGGTCGAACATCTTTTACCATTAAATCCTCGAGAGCTGAGTCTTTGGGTAAATCGACATGTAATGGGACTGCATATTCAAAATAACCAGTATCCCCTTGAATATCAAGCGCATCAATTTTTACTAATTCTTCATCATCTTTAAAAGCTTGCATATCTTGAAAATCAAAGCGAACATGTGCTGTAATATGATAAATACCCATTAATCGCAATGAATCTTCTAATTGCATCGTCTGCCACTGAGGCTTAATTTGCACAGCTGCTATTTCTGTTGGGCAGCCGTAGCCAGGAAAACAGAAAGTTTCACGCATATTCCAAGTTTTGTGTTCGATAATAATCCCTCCCCTTGCATCATATGAAGTAAGAGAGGTCGGTATGCTATTGAAAAATTAAGGCTGAAAGAAAAATTGATTGTATACTCTTGCTTTAAATAACAATATGATGCTTTTTCGAAAAAATGGCATACTAGAAAAATTTCTAGCATGCCATTTTACTGATAAACAAATGAAATTATACATGTACCAATTTAATTTTATTTGCTACACGATCTGTTAGCATCTGTGTTGCTTTTGGTACGATTGGCTTAAAGATTGGATTTAAAACAGGACCTGCTAATCCACCTGCTACTACCTCTAAAAAGCCTGTCATTTTAGTATTTTCTGCATCGATGCTTTCTGCAAGGAAATATCCGTTACCTGTAAAATTATCCGAAAGACCTTTTAATTCAAATGTTACTTTACTAGGGGCAACCCATTCTAAAATAGTAATTTCAACTTGAACTGTTTTTTTCAGAACCCCAACATTGCCTTTAAAAGTCCATGTTGAATGTTTGTCATCAATCATTTCATGTGCGTTATAACCTGGGACAAGCTTTGCCCATTTTTCCATATCGCTGACGAAATCCCATACATGATCAATTCCTACGGGTACTTCGACTATATGTGTGCCTGTTGCCATATCAATTCACTACTTTCTTTTATGAATAGCTATATTATAAACGATTTGACTACAAATTGACTATGCTGAAAGATATAATTTTTACAAAATCAGGTCCTTTACCCAACAAAGATTTATCGTTGATAATAATGAACGCAATAATTACAATGATATGTTTTGAAGTAAAAAATATCGGTTTTTAGAGAGGACATACTCTTAACTTTTATCAAGCTTGCCCCAAAAAAAACACCATATAGCTAGTGGTTTTTCAAACAATTAAAAATGCATGCCAGAAATTAATCTAGCATGCCATTAAATCTTATCTAGCTAATTGAGCAAATACTTTATGGAAGGCATCCACCGTTTTAGCGATATGCTCCTCTGTATGTGCAGTTGAAATAAATAATCCTTCAAATTGAGATGGCGGTAAGAATATTCCTTCCTCCGCCATTAGACGGAAGTATTCAGCAAATAATTGTAAATCAGATGCTTTCGCTGTAGCAAAATCAATCACGTTCTCATTCGTAAAGAAGAATCCTATCATTGAACCAGCACGATTGACAGTATGCGGTATATTGTATTTTGTGGCTGCTTCTCGGAAACCAGCCTCTAATTGATCTCCTAGCTTTTTGAAGTATTCATATGAACCTTTATCAAGGCGTGATAATGTTTCATAGCCTGCAGTCATAGCTAATGGATTCCCTGAGAGTGTGCCAGCTTGATAGATTGGGCCTGCTGGTGCTATTTGCTCCATAATTTCCTTCTTCCCTGCATAAGCACCTACAGGTAGTCCACCGCCAATTACTTTACCTAATGTTGTAATATCTGGTGTCACATTAAAATAGCTTTGTGCACAGCTATAATCGACACGGAAGCCAGTCATAACCTCGTCGAAGATTAACAATGCTCCATATTCCTTCGTTAATGCACGTAAACCTTCTAAAAAGCCTGGCTGCGGAGGCACGACACCCATATTTCCAGCTACTGGCTCTACAATTACGCCTGCAAGCTCAGCTCCAAACTTTTCAAAAATTAACTTTGCACCCTCTAAATCATTGTATGCAACTGTTAATGTATTACGTGCAACATCTGCTGGAACACCAGGGCTATCAGGTAAGCCTAATGTAGCTACACCTGAGCCCGCTTTAATTAGTAATGAGTCTCCATGCCCATGATAAGAGCCCTCAAATTTTAAAATTTTATCTCGTCCTGTCACTCCTCGAGCGACACGGAGTGCAGACATTGTTGCCTCTGTACCAGAAGATACAAAGCGAATCATTTCCATGCCTGGTAAACGCTCTAATACCAATTTAGCTAAACGATTTTCAGTATAGCTTGGCGCCCCAAATGAAGAGCCCTTCGCTGCTGCATCTGCAATTGCTTGAACAACTTCAGGATGTGTATGACCTAAAATAAGTGGACCCCATGATAATACATAATCAATATATTCATTGCCATCAATATCTTTAATAATAGCACCATGCCCAGATTCCATGAAAATAGGATCCATATTAACAGATTTGAATGCACGTACTGGGCTACTGACACCACCTGGCATTAAATTAATTGCTTCCGCATATGCTTGTTTTGATTTTTCGTAAGAACGTGTCATTTATTTCTCCTCCAACCAACGTGCAACATCTTTTGCATGATACGTAATGATTAAATCAGAGCCTGCGCGCTTCATGCCTAATAATGTTTCAAGCACTACATTTTTTTCTTCAATCCAGCCATTAATAGCTGCTGCTTTGATCATTGCATATTCTCCAGAAACATTGTACGCAACGATCGGTAAAGTATAATTATTTTTCACATCACGAATAATATCCAAATAGCTTAGTGCTGGCTTAACAATTAAGAAATCCGCACCTTCTTCAATATCTGACTCCGCTTCACGGAATGCCTCTATACGATTCGATGGGTCCATCTGGTATGATTTACGATCGCCAAATTGAGGAGCACCGTCAGCTGCATCACGAAATGGTCCGTAATAGCTAGATGCATATTTAACTGCGTATGACATGATTGGAATATGTTCAAAGCCTGCTTCGTCTAAGCCTGCACGTATTGCAGCAACAAAGCCATCCATCATATTCGACGGCGCGATGATATCTGCTCCTGCTTTTGCTTGTGACACGGCTGTACGCGCTAAAATATCTAAAGAAGGATCATTTAAAATTTGATCACCTTCAATTAAGCCACAATGTCCATGATCTGTAAATTCACATAAACAAGTATCTGCTATGATTAAAAGCTCTGGGTGGCGTTCTTTAACAAGACGCGTTGCCTCTTGCACAATACCATGGTCATGGAATGCTCCAGTACCAACCGCATCCTTTTCAGCAGGTAAGCCAAATAAAATAACTGCTGATATTCCTAATGCTACAACTTCATCAATCTCAGCTTCAAGTTTATCTAATGAAAATTGAAAAACACCTGGCATAGAAGGTACTTCGTTTTTAATATTTTCGCCTTCCATAACGAAAATAGGATAGATTAAGTCCTCTTTGTGTAAGTAAGTTTCTTTTACCATTGATCGTATCGCTGCGTTTGCTCGCAAACGACGATGTCTTTGAAATTGTAATTTTGTCATTTTCTGTACCCTACTTTCATTATTTCTTCGATGACTGCGTGCATAGTATATACGCTAGGCTTAACATCTACTGTAGCACCGTGATTTGAAATAGCCGCTTCTGTAATATGACCAATTGCTGCAATACGAGTCGCCTTCCACCCAATGACTGAAGCTACATCCATTGCATAGACATCAACAGCCGAAGGACTAGCTAAAATCACCGTGACATCATTACTTGCACGTATGCATTCTATAATGATTTGTTTTTGGTCATGACGCTCAATCGTTTCATACACTGTCCATTCCTTTATTTTAAAGGGCAGACCTTCCTTCAGTGTGTTTTTCGCTTTTTCTCCACGAATAAATAGACAACTAGGATTACTACCTGCTACTTCGGGAAATTCTTTAACAAATACATCTGCACTAAAGATGGAAGGCATAAAACTTACATGGAATCCTAGATTTTCTAGTGCTGTAGTTGTTCTAGTGCCAATGGAAGCAATCTTCCCTTGGAAATGCCTTGCACTTAAATTAAATCGCTGCATTTTACTGGAAAAAGCGTCTACAGCATTTTGACTTGTAAAAATAAGCCATTCAAATTGACGCGCAAACTCTATTTGTACATCATCATTTCTATCTATCAGCTCGCAAGTTTCAATCAATGGGGCAATGACGGCACGTCCACCTAAAGCTGTAATGTCATCTATTATTGTTGCCGTTTTAGATGTACCTGTCAAAATAATTGTTTTACCTTCTAAAGGTAAATTACTTTGCATCTTGCTCTGCCTTTACACGCTGAATTAATTCAAAGGCACCTTGCTTCGTTAAAATCTCAGCAAGCTCTTTCCCAACTGCCTCCGCATCAGAGCCGACTACTGTCTCCTTATAAACAACTGAGGC
Organism: Lysinibacillus sp. B2A1; assembly: GCA_002973635.1. GTDB lineage: Bacteria > Bacillota > Bacilli > Bacillales_A > Planococcaceae > Lysinibacillus. Next base: position 2,410,464 of record CP027224.1, on the reverse strand, counting down.
GTCTGGTGCAGCAACAAGGCCAGTTATTGTAATTTCTTCCCCATTCGATTTAGCATATCCTGCGATAGGTACTTGACAGCCACCATCCATTGCTGCAAGGAAAGCACGTTCTGCATGTGCTTCTTGCCAAGTAACGCTATCAGTTAATTTGCCTAATTCTGTTAATAGTTCAGTATCATCACCACGGCATTCAATCCCAAGTGAACCTTGCGCTACAGCTGGAAGACAATCCTCAACAGGTAAAAACTCAGTCACCACTTCATCGCTCCAGCCTAGACGTTTTAGTCCAGCAGCCGCTAAAATAATGGCATCATATTCATCTGTTTCAAGCTTTGCCAAACGTGTATCTACATTTCCACGGATCCATTTAATTTCTATATCAGGGCGGACTGTTAGCAACTGAGCACTACGTCGAAGTGAGCTTGTTCCCACTATAGCACTAGCAGGGAGGTCGGCAAATTTCACATGTCCTTTTGAAATAAATGCATCACGTGCATCTTCACGCGGTGGAATACAGCCTATTACTAGTCCCTCAGGTAGTACTGCGGGCATATCCTTCATCGAATGAACAGCAAAATCAATTTCCTTATCAAACAATGCTTGTTCAATTTCTTTAACGAAAAGCCCTTTTCCTCCAACTTTTGAAAGTTGCACATCTAAAATTTGGTCGCCTTTTGTAACAATTTCCTTTACTTCAAATTCAAATGGTACGCCAGCTGCCTTTAATTCATTAATAAACCAATTTGTTTGTGTTAATGCCAGCTTACTTCTCCTAGAACCTACAATAATTTTTCTCAACAGTCTCCAACCTTTCTTCTAATACCATAAATGGAATCGCGATAAACTACTTCCTAGGAAGAAGTTCACAACAACTAATAAATATGCGTAAATATGTACCCATGCATAAGTTGTACCTGTTAGCTTACTTTTGCGATTCACATACAATATCAAGCAATACAAAATTAAGATAATGAATGAACCAATGATTTTTGCATCAAAAATCGAAAGACTCTCTAACGTTAATAGTGCCCATTCAAACCCTAAAACTAAACTTATAAATAACATAGGAATTCCAATAAAGAATGATATATTCATCCAGCTACTCGTTTGTTGCAAAGATGGCAGCCTTGTCCATAAATATGACCATTTTTTCTTTTTAAGTAATCGATATAAAATTAAATACAATATCGCAAATACAAATGTTAGCGTAAATGCTGCATACGATAAAATCGCAAATGATATATGGATAAAAAGCATTTCCGAAATTAAAGTATCACTAACTGCTCCTGTCGGTCTTTTAGGCATAAAAGTAAAAATACTAGCAAATAAAAACCCTAATATATTAATAATAAATACCGGTAAATCTACTCGCGCAATGCAATGCAGAATAATAGATAATGTAACGAGCAGCCAGGAATAAAAAAGAATCCCTTCAGACAAGGATAAAATCGGAAAACGCTTGGTTTCCACAAAGGTTAATAAAATTATGGCACTTTGTATTACCCATACAAATGAAACAAGCCAAAAAGCAATACGCCTTGCTCGTACTTGTTTATAAAAGTAATCAGTAAAGTAAAATACTAGACTGATCGCATACAAGACGATCATTACTTCATAAAGCCTTGTCATTGTCAAATCAGCCAATAGACATCCCTTCTTTGTATCGAAATTGCTAAAGAAATATTCAACTTTAGCCTAGAAAAGAAAAACGTTTTCGTATCCTTAGTTTACCACACAGATACGAAAACGCCTCATGTAATATCAGTAGAAAATCTCGTTCGTGAGAAAATTACGGATTTGCCCAATCCTTGATTCGGTTCATGCTTCAATACGAACGTATAGACATCTTAGAAAGAGTACTTTGGTTCAGTAGAAGGTTGTGTTGATTGCACACGCTCTTTACGATCAAGCTCTTGCTTTGTCATTGCATGTACCTCAGCTTCTACAGCTTCCTCAATACCAAAAATTTGTTGGAATAAACGTAACTGTTCATTTGCTTTTGGTGAATTCGCCATTTCTTTTGCTTGTAAGATGGGCTCTTTTAACAGCTGATTAATAATAGATTTAGTATGTTTACTTAAAATTTTACGTTCACGATCCGTTAAATCCGGCATTTTATTTTCAATGCTAATCATTGTCTCTTCTTGAATATGACTAGCTTTTTTACGTAACGCTGAAATCACTGGCACAACACCGAGAGTTGCAACCCAGTCTTTAAATTGAAGAACTTCTTTGCCAATCATTGACGTAATGTCAGCTGCCGCACGCTCACGCTCAGCTAAGTTTGCTTCAACAATCCCCTGTAAATCATCTATATCATATAAGAAAACATTAGGTAAATCTCCAACACGCGGATCAATATCACGTGGTACCGCAATATCTACCATAAATAATGGTTTACCTTTACGTAAACGTTCAACAAATTGCATCAGTTCATAATCAATCACATAATCTGTAGCACCTGTAGACGTAATTAAAATATCCGCTTCCAGTAAAGAACATTGCAGCTCTTTCATTGATTTTGCTTCACCATGGAATTTAGCTGCCAGGCTTTCTGCTTTTTCAAATGTACGGTTAATAACGGTTACTTTTCCTACACCGCTTCCGTAAAGATTTTCAATAGCAAGTTCCCCCATTTTTCCAGCACCTAAAATGGCCACATGTTTTCGCTGTAAGGATCCGAATATTTTCTTCGCTAATTCAACTGCTGCATAAGAAACTGATACCGCGTTCTCACCGATAGCCGTTTCATTATGTGCACGCTTCGCAAATGTCACTGCTTGTTTAAATAGCTGATTGTACACCGTTCCTGTTGTTCCAATCTCTTGTCCACTTAAGAAGCTTTTCTTTACTTGACCTAAAATTTGCGTTTCACCAAGAACCATAGAATCAATTCCTGCCGTCACTTTGAATAAATGCTCGATTGCCTCATCTTCTTCTCGAATAGTTAGATAAGAAGAAAATGTCTCCGCCGGTAAATCGAACCAATTTGCTAAAAATTGTTTTACAAAATGACGTCCCGTATGCAATTGATCCACTACAGCATAAATTTCTGTTCGGTTGCATGTTGAAACAATAACGTTTTCTAATATGCTTTTTTGTTTTTGCAGCGCTTCCATTGCTTGTGGCAGTTCACTCTCTATGAATGATAACTTTTCACGAATTTCAACAGGCGCTGTTTTATAATTCAAGCCTACTACGATGGTATGCATGAATAACACCTCACACGTTCTAATTCACAAATCTCATTATAGCACAGTTCGACAGAAGTTCATCTATAATTTGTGAACATGTCATGAAGAACTGTGATTCGTCATCTACATTAGAATTATTATAAACTAAGTGTAACAAATTATACGGCCTGTTTCAAATTAAAAAACTGCCCCTTGAAAAGGAGCAGCTATATCTATTAATTAGTGATTGTTACTGTCTTTAACGTGATGATTTTATCTTCTTTATCATATGCTACAAATTCTATTTCGTTGTTCACCTTGAAGTCTTGCATAGTTTGAACTGTTTTTGTCAGCATATATACATTATCACTACGTTTCTTTAATTCGAATTGTACATCTCCGCTTACAGAGGTGAAGCGCACATTAACCTTCGCAACATTTGAACAATTACCATCAATTCTAGCATTCATTGTAATATTCCCTTTGCGTAATGTAACAGATGCTTCTTCAAATAGATTATCAGGATTTACACAGCTTGAAGAAGTTGTTTTACATAAAATCGCATCAATTAATTTTTGGAACACCTGATGTAACTGTAAATTATCGATTGCATGATAATAAGTTCCACCAGTTTCTGAAGCCAGCTGCATTAAAATGGCATCATTGATTTGTGATTTTTTACCCATACTTACTGTATAAATTTTAACGCCTTGCTTTTTCGCATCATTCAGCACTTTTGTCATTTTAGATTTACTTGTCTTGCCATCAGATATGACAACCATTGCTTTTGACGTTTTCGCATCGTTTGAGAATTTCGTAAGGGCTAATTCAATGCCTGCAAAGATGTCTGTAGCACCCTTCTCTTTCGATGTTTTATAGAGATCTTTTTTCAATACATTCTCCGTACTACCTTCTGCTAGTACAGTAGCTTTTGTATTCGTTTCTACCACTATATTATTTTTTGCCTTAATTTGATTTATAGCTTCCAACGTTTTCTTACCACGGAAATTTGTTTGATCAGCAGTTTTCATGGATGCAGAATAATCAACCACAAATGCGACCTCTGTTGCTAATGAACAAGAATTTTTACTGAAATACGGATTCGTAAAAATTTCCTTAGTAATCGTTTTATCCGTCAGGTCTTTTAATATTGTGGTATAACGCGGATCAATTTTATTGACTAGTGTTGCTTCTACTTTAGATTTCCCATAAATAATAGAATCAAAGTAAGCTACTGCTGTTCCAGGTCCCCCTGTTTTATCTAAATAATCCGAGGTATTTGTCACAAATGAAGCCGTCTTTTCTACACCATCGAATTTAATTTTTACAGTTCCTTGATAGTCAGTAATTGGTTCCCCGCCAGCTCTCACTAATGTAACCATTACTTTTGTGTAACGATCTTTACCAGATGGTCTAGATGCTGCCTCTGCGCTTTCTTTTAATGCTTCTACACGCTTTTTATAAGCCTCTACCTGTCCAAGTAATTTACCGCCTTGATATTTTAATAGAACTGTTCGATCATAGTTACTCAAATTCGTAAGAATAGCATATATTTTCATAACACTATCATAATGCTCTAATGTTAATTTCTTTTCCTCTGGCATATGATTCATCAGCTGAATAATGGAACCAACTGGATTTATATTTTCTACCTGTGAAGCAATCGCATCGTCAATTCCTTGCACACGATAGATAGGACGACCATCATCAGAAATCATATACATAATTTCTGTTTTAGCAGGTGTTGTCACGGAATCCTTCAAACGTCGATTTAATAGTTCTTCAAATAAATAAACGGAAATATCATAGTTCTCAAACTGTAAAATGGCATTCTCATAACCTAAAGCAGGATATTTTGGATCAGAACCACCATATCTTAAATACGTATTTTGCACATTGCCAAGTGCATCTGTTACATTCGTTTGCTGACCAATACTAAACAGCTTTTTATCTGCATCTTTGTCCAAAGGAACTGGATTGTAAACATCAATGATATTTTCCGTAAAGAACTCAGGCAATTTTTCGTAAGGTTTAAATGGAGGTGTAACATTTCCATTATCATCATCGGTATTGGCTGGATCATACACTTGGTAATCAATACGCATCTCTGGTTGAGGTGAATAACGCACCTGTGCATTTAATTTTTCACCTACTAGACATTTCATACCTGGATCTGTATTGTTAATCAACTCGAAAGAAATAGTGTCACGGACAGACTTTGTTAATGCTGGTGCTTTTACTATAGCTGTCACTGTAGAGCCATCAGATTGTACGTTTCTAACTGGATCGCCTGCTGTATCCACAATTGTTGCACCATATGATGAAGTTACACGGAATGTATAAGATTTATCGTCTGCAATTGGATCACCATTACAGGCTTTTAACGATACTGTAATTAGTGTTGAGTCAACTCCATTTGCAATTAAATCTGGTTTTTCAACATCGATGCTTTGTAGAGCGTTATTTACATATTCTGGTCCAGTAAAATCATTGGAATTATCCTTTGGTTCTTCAAAATCTGTACTACCTGAGCCCATAAAGCCTGCTGGTAAAGTAACTTTATCATTATCACGGCCAGCAGCAGCACGTTTTAATCCTTGAACACTTAAGGAACCATTTTGTACAGCACGATATAAAAATACTGCAATATCCCCACGATTTAATTTTGTAGAGGGATTAAAATCAGCAAATGTTTTCTTTCCTGTACTACCTGTTGAAATATCATTTGTATATAAATATTGTACTGCTTGAGGTTCATCTAGATCTAAACCTTTAAAGGCTGCATATACCCGTGCAAATTGACCACGTGTTATTGCTTTGGAACGATTCGAAGTTGCATGTGTACCATTAAAAGGTAAGTAGAAATCACTATAGAAGTTATACGCTACACTTTCGTTATACGTTAATGCATAATTACGATCAAGCTTTGCGAGCATAACTACAAGCTCTTGTTCAGTTATTTGTTCATCTGGTAAAAAATTATTAGCGCCATTCAATGATAGTAAGTCATTATCAACTGCCCATGATATAGCTTTGTATTTACTATTATTCGTCGGTACATCCTGAATTGTCGTGGCTGCCCAAGTAACAGCAGGAGCTGCTGACATAAATACTAGTACGAAGCAAAGCAGTGATAACAATGCTTTTTTAGCATGTGCCATGTAGTTCAGTCCTTTCTTTAATTGAAGAACAATATGTCATCACGATAGTTTTGTTTTAGATCATTTTCCAAATAATTCAAGAAACGTTCCAGCACTACTGATGCCTGTGCCCGCGTTAATGGCTGGTTAGGGTTAAATCTGCCTGTTACAGGGTCACCTGTCATTAAGCCTAACTCATTAGCAATGTAAATCCCGTCTTTTGTGTAATTTGGAATTTGAGCATCATCTGTAAATTTAGTTACATAGCCTGGGTCTGGTGCTTTGTTTTCAAGTCCTAAGGCACGCACAAATATCGTCGCAGCTTGACCACGTGTAATCGGACTATCTGGTTTGAAATACTCAGGTGTAACTCCTTTAATAATTCCTTTCTTGACAGCTGATTCAATATAGGCATAATCCTTTACAGTACGCTTCACATCTTTAAAAACACTTGTAGATGCAGTTTTTTTCGATTTATTTTCTTTTTCTTGCATAACACGTAAATCAACCGCTTTACCAATCGCTGTTGTAAAGTCAAAACGCTTCATTGGAGTATTCGGAGAGAAAAAGTTACTTGTATCTGTGTAAATACCTAAAGAGTATAATTTATCAATTGCTTCCTTCGCGTAATGATTGTTTAAATCTCTAAACTTAGGAATGATTAATCGTTCAATAGTTGGCATATATTCCGTATCTAGGTCTAACGTCCCCTTTTGTCCTGAGGCTAAATTATACGTATATTCGGAAATAACATCTTTTTCACTTACAACTGCATATCCACCATCAAAGCTACCTAAGCTTCCTAGGTTTTGTTCATAGTTTAATACACGTGATTTACTTGTAGATAATCGATTTTTCACATGGCTTGTCTTGCCATCACTAAAAGAATAAACCGCTTCTGTAATTTGTGTTTCTGTTGCTCCCCAGAAATTTTCATAGCCAGCATGTCGACTATCAGTATCAATGGTTACTGTATTTTGAACTGCATTTTTCCCCGTTCCTGACTGGAAGGAATAGGTTTTCCTAGAAATTACATTACCAGAATAATAATCCGAGGCAGCACGATTGTCCGTCACCGTACCTTGAGAAAATTGGTAATCTACTAATGTATAGGTAGTTTTACCAATCACGATTTTTTCAGCATACTTTTTCACAACACCATTGGACGTTTTTTGACCAATCGTTGCATAATCGACAACATCTGATTCGTAGGCAATATTTCGTGTTAAAGTAGCCCCATTACTCGCTGTCAGCTTAAGGCTATAGGTCTCTGTTAATTTTCCTTTTGATTCTTTTTCAGTAATTTTAATATCTTTACTTGTCCCTTTAAAAATAACTGGTGTTCCTGTAATGAAAACAGCTTCTTCATATGTATATTCATTTTTTACAGCACCTGTAGTTTCTAATGAAGCAGCTAATGCATTTTGCGGGATGGTAACGCCAAATACAGCTATCGCAAGAACTACTAACATTATTTTAGATAAATGTTTTCGCATTCGTTTTTTGTCCCTCTCTTTCATTTCATGCACGTCTATATAGGGGCTGCCAAAAATCATGCATAAAAAAGCTTAAAATCCGCATGTCTCCTGCAAGTATCATAATAAAAGAATAAGTATACACTCACTTCAACGCATATAGCCTATCTTTCATCTATTCTACTCACAAGAGACTCACAAATTTTATTAAATTAATCTACTAAAATAAAATGAGCTTTGCCAAAACGATCTGATAATACTACTAAACGATCAGAAGGTTTTAAATCCGTTGGTTGAATAACTTTACCAGCTTTTATAAGAGTAGTTTGATCAATATTCATATCAACCATTTCTCCCGCTTCATACCAACGACCTTTTTGCCATTGACTGACACTCTTTACATTGATAACAGCTGGATATGTTGATTTAACTGATTGCAGCTTACCTGCCAGCATTAAAGGTGCAACTGGCTTAGCATTATCAAGGATATGAACAGCCTGGATATGTCCATCTTTCACATAGAAGTAGCCATAATCGCCTTCAAATAAATGAAGCTCAATATCAGGGATAACACTATATACTTTTTTGCCATCATCCACTATTGCCTTAGTAGAATTACTTACTGATAAAACAGTATGCTCTGTTTTCTTAAAGACATTGGAATCAATCTTCATCGCATCATCAATTTCAATTAGATAGCCATCTGCTTGAGATAAGCGACCATAGTATAATTCATGACCTGCTAAGTTCGGAGACATAAAGCTATCACTTGTCACTTGGACAACCTGTGCGTAGTGATCACGTGCAGCCCCGTCCGAGATAACAAAGGCTGTTCCATAAGCTAGCAAGCCAGTAGGTTCGATTAAACGCCCATTACGAATTAAAATTGTGCCATCATGGAAGTACAATGTACCAGCTGATTTAAGTTTTAGTAATTGATATTTTGTATCCACAGAAAGCATAGGCTCATAGTAAGTTCGTTCGTTATTTTTTAAGACAACAATTTTCTCAATTACTTCTTTACCAAATTGTTTAACCGTAGCATAATATGCTTCACTGCCAATATAGTTTTTTAACTGACCTTTATCAATTTTTGTATTCCCTACATAAATAGGTACCTTTGATGAAAAATCCATCGTAGATAAAGCAGTTGTCGTTTCAGAACCAAAGTCCCAATTTACAAAGGCATGTTGATTTTTTACCGTTAATTTATTTGCATTCGCATTAACGACTTGTATTTCACCTTTATAAAGATTTTCTACTAATGTACCCGTTTCACTAATATCTACTTTAGTAACGATAGACGTATTTAAATTTTTAAGACTAAGCTTAATTCGATCTCCTACATAGAGGGAACTAATATCCACAGATGAGGAATTTTTTTGATAGCTTGTATCTTTATTTAGATAGTAGGTTGTTTCCTCCCCAATATCTGGCTTAAACATGATGAATAGTCCGTTAGGATCAATACTTGTGACTACCCCAGTAACCGTTGCTTTTTTCGTATTTTGTTCAACTGAAGGAGATGTAGTTTCAGTATCCTTTGTAGAATTAGATGAACCGCGTAGTTCAACAACACTTCGAAGAGAAATATCTGCCTCTACCTTCATTCCCATTTTAAAACCATCAATGGTAGTGACAGTATTATTAATATACAGGCGGGCATTGTCATTAATATTGTATGTAACTGTACGACCGCTGTCATTTTGTAAAGTGATTTTACTTAGTTTTTTTTCTAGTACTCCGTTTGGATTTGCATATTCTGAAAATGTTACATCGACAAAGGATCCTGTCACCATTTGAGTAGCAGCATTGGCTGGTTGACTCGATGAAAATCCAAAAACCGCAAATAACAAAATCAGAAGTATGTATGGAATCTTCTTCAACAAATTCCGCCTCCTTTAAAATCTGTTATTAATAAATAGTATATCGTATTATTGGTAGTTTTACGTCTTCAAAAAGTTACATTTTAACGCATTCTACTTTCTTATTAGAGCAACCATTAGACACAAAGATAAAGGTAGCTTTCTATCTTCAAGCTACCTTACCTTTAATCATACTTGAATGTCAATTGTATGTCCGGCTGTCGGATGTGGAGCATCTAACATTTCAACTAACTGTTCTGTATTCTGCTGTTGCATCTCCATTGCCTGTTTTGTAACAGCTAAAGATACATTTTGCATTAAAGTCGCTTGGTTCATGGCAATTGATAAAGCTGCGATATCCATTCAGTCCACCTCCTATTTAATTTATCGGTCAATTCTTTCATACATCAAGCGATTTTCCCAAGTTTCTACATAACTTCTCATCAAAAAACCTAAATCTTTTATTGGGCTTTCACTTAAAATGAAAATAAAAAACATCTACTGTCCAAAATAATTAGAAGCAATAGATGTTGTTTAATTACATTAAATTTTCAATAGTACGCCAAGTCTCTTCAAAGCCAATTCCTTTTTCTGAAGAAAACACAATAAGAGGATCATTCTTTTCCATATTGAGCGTTTCTTTTACTACTTTTTTATGTTTATCCCATTTACCTTTGGGGATCTTATCTGCTTTTGTCGCAATGACAATACAAGGAATATTGTAATGCTTTAAAAAATCATACATCAGGCAATCATCCGCTGTAGGTGGATGACGTAAATCCACAATTTGTACGACCGCCTTTAATTCCTTGCGTCCTGTGAAGTAGCGCTCTATCATTTTTCCCCATGCTTCACGCTCAGTCTTTGAAACCTTTGCATAACCATAGCCAGGAACATCTACAAAAAACAATTGTTCTTCGATTTTATAAAAGTTCAACGTTTGTGTTTTTCCTGGCTTAGATGAAATACGTGCTAAAGCTTTACGACCAATCATTCGATTAATGAAGGAGGATTTCCCCACGTTAGAACGACCGGCTAATGCAAATTCTGGCAGTCCATCTTCTGGATATTGGTCTGGTCTTACGGCACTAATGACCATTTCGACGTTATGGACTTTCATTTTTCTAAAAACCTCCGTCCAGTGCATAGGCTAATACTTCATCAGCCGATGACACTAGTTTAAATGTTAGTTGCTCGCGTACACTTTCAGGAATCTCCTCAATATCTCGCTCATTATCCTTTGGACAAATAATAGTTGTTAAACCTGCGCGATGGGCACTGAGTGTTTTTTCCTTTAACCCGCCTATTGGCAATACACGGCCACGTAATGTAATTTCACCTGTCATTCCAACCTCACGGCGTATCGGACGATGTAAAATAGCAGAAACAATTGCTGTTGCCATCGTAATACCAGCAGAAGGACCATCTTTTGGTACAGCTCCTTCAGGTACATGAATATGAATATCATGTGTTTCAAAATATTCCGAATCCACTTCTAACTCACCCATCTTTGTACGAACATATGACAAAGCTGTTTGAGCAGATTCTTTCATTACATCACCAAGTTTCCCAGTGAGTTGTAACTTTCCTTTACCAGGTGTTAATGATACTTCTATTTGCAATGTATCACCGCCAACCGTTGTATAAGCTAATCCAGTAGCTACACCAACTTGGTTTTCTTTCTCTGCTTGTCCATAACGGAAGCGATGTTTACCTAAGAGTTCTTCTAATGATTTCGAGCTTACTGTTACACGTTTTTTCTCACCAGAGACAATAATTTTAGCGATTTTACGACAAAGCGTTGCAATTTGACGCTCAAGTCCACGAACTCCAGCTTCACGTGTATAGTAACGGATAATATCGAGTACTGCTTCATCCTTTATAACCACTTGTGTTTTTTTCAAGCCATGCTCTTTAAGCTGCCTCGGTATTAAGTGATTTTTCGTAATTTGAGCCTTTTCTATTTCTGTATAGCCAGCAATAGAAATAATCTCCATACGATCTAGTAATGGTCCTGGAATTGTACTTAGATCGTTGGCAGTTGCAATAAATAATACATTGGATAAATCGTATGGTTCTTCGATATAATGATCGCTAAAAGAATTGTTTTGTGCAGGATCTAGAACCTCTAACATTGCTGCTGCTGGATCACCTCTAAAGTCATTAGACATTTTATCAATTTCATCCAATAAGAAAACAGGATTAATTGTGCCTGCCTTTTTCATACCCTGGATAATACGCCCCGGCATTGCTCCAACATACGTACGGCGATGGCCACGAATTTCAGATTCATCACGGACCCCACCCAATGATATACGTATAAATTTGCGATCCAAGCTTTCTGCTATCGATCGAGCTAACGATGTTTTCCCAACACCTGGAGGGCCTGCTAAACATAGAATTGGACCACGTAAAGAATTTTTTAATTGACGTACTGCTAAATATTCTAATACGCGTTCTTTTACTTTTTCCAAACCATCATGATCACGATTTAAAATTCGTTCTGCGTGAGCAATATTCATACGATCTTCAGTCGAATTTGTCCATGGTAGTGAAATAAGCCAATCAATGTAGTTACGGATAACACCGCTCTCCGCACTAGCCCCAGGTAATTTTTCATAACGATCTAACTCTTTAAGCGCTGCTTCTTTTGTTGTTTCTGGCATACCAGTTTCTTCGATTCGCTTGCGTAATTCAGCTACCTCACCAGTTTTTCCTTCACGGTCTCCAAGCTCTGTTTGAATAGCTTTCATTTGTTCACGTAAGTAATATTCTTTTTGTGTACGTTCCATCGATTGCTTTACTTTTGTATTAATTTTCTTCTCAAGATCCAGCACTTCTTGCTCATCGTGTAAACGAATAATTAAATGATCTAAGCGCTTTTTGATACTAAGCATTTCTAACACTTCTTGTTTATCAGCAATCTTAAATGGAAGATGTGATGCGATGATATCAGCCAAACGTCCTGGTTCTTCAATGTCAGTCACTGTATTAATGGTTTCTGTTGTTATTTTATTGGAGGATTTAGCATATCTTTCGAAATATGTTAACAACGTACGCATTAAAGCCTGTGTCTCAACATCCTTATCAATCGATTCCTCCTTGATCTCTACATCAACAACCGTATATTTATCCAAAGCTCGATAGTTACTCCAAGTAGCTCGTGCTACACCTTCTACCAATATACGCAACGTTCCATTTGGTAATTTTAGCATTTGCTTGACGTATGCCATTGTACCGATTGGATATAAATCTTGCTCTTCAGGTTGTTCATCATGCATTTCCTTTTGTGTTACTAGCAAAATCAACTGGTCCTCTAACATTGCTTGCTCAAGCGCTGCTACAGAACGATTTCTACCCACATCAATATGTAACACCATCGACGGGTATACTAAAAGGCCACGTAAAGGCAATAATGGTACATTTGTTGTTTTTTGTATTGTCACCATGCGGGTATTCACCTCCGTCAAAATTTTCTTGTTCACATCCCGCGCTACTAGTATGTGTCTAAATAGCCGATTCACACTAGTTAATCAAACGAGCCAAAAATTACAACTAATTATTATTGGCTTTATGTATGAATGAATAAAAAGCTGACTGTCGATCTGTGCGAATATTGCACAATCGAAGTCAGCTAAATTACTCTTTATCTCATAACCATTAGACTTAGTCGTGTCTGATTGTTATGCTGAAGTTTTTGTGTCGCTACCTTCATCGAGTTCAGTGCCATCTTCAAGAAGCAATTTCGGTCTTTCTTTATCCGTAATTGTTTTTGCCGTAATGATACATTTTTTCACATCTTCACGTGAAGGTAGTTCGTACATTACATCAAGCATTGTTGACTCAATAATTGAACGAAGACCACGTGCACCTGTTTTACGCTCAATTGCTTCTTTGGCAATAGCTGTTAGGGCACCTTCATCAAACTCAAGCTCAACACCATCTAGTTCAAGCATTTTTTGGTATTGCTTTGCCAATGCATTTTTGGGCTCCGTTAATATTTGTACAAGTGCAGTCTCATTTAATTGCTCTAGACTTGCAAGTACTGGTAATCGACCGATGAATTCTGGTATAAGCCCAAATTTTAACAGATCCTCTGGAATAAGCTTTGCCATAATGGAGCCTTCATCCACGTTTACTTTGTTTGGATCTGATCCAAAGCCGATTACTTTCTCACCCTGACGACGTTTAATAATGGATTCAATTCCATCAAACGCTCCACCTACAATGAATAGAATATTGGTTGTATCAATTTGTAAAAACTCTTGATGTGGATGCTTACGTCCACCTTGTGGCGGAACACTCGCAACAGTTCCTTCTAAAATTTTAAGGAGTGCCTGCTGTACACCTTCACCAGATACATCGCGTGTAATAGATGGATTCTCAGATTTACGTGCAACTTTATCAATTTCATCAATATAGATGATTCCTTTTTCTGCACGCTCAATATCATAATCTGCAGATTGAATTAATTTTAGTAAGATATTTTCAACGTCCTCGCCAACATATCCTGCTTCTGTAAGAGAAGTAGCATCTGCAATCGCGAAAGGAACGTTTAAGATGCGCGCTAATGTCTGTGCTAATAATGTTTTCCCGCTACCAGTTGGGCCGATTAACACAATGTTCGATTTTGCTAATTCAACATCATCAATTTTACTATTTGTATTGATGCGTTTGTAGTGATTGTAAACCGCAACTGCTAAAGCCTTTTTAGCACGTTCTTGTCCAATTACATACTCATCTAAAATCGCTAAGATTTCTTTAGGTTTTGGAATATCTTGGAATTCAATTTCTTCCTCAACGCCTAGTTCTTCTACAACGATTTCTGAACAAAGCTCAATACATTCATCACAAATATACACACCAGGTCCTGCAACTAATTTACGTACTTGCTCTTGTGGCTTTCCACAGAATGAGCATTTTAAATTGCCTTTTTCATCATTAAATTTGAACAATATGTTTCACCCCTATTCAAGCAACAATCTTACAAGATTATTGAACCTTTATCAAATAAATTGTCTGCATCATTTTACGCCTGGCAATTATGCTATAGATTTTTAAGATACTTAAAGACGTAATTCGTTTTGTTATACTACTATTTTTTTGCATAACCATCAAATATTTAGCCAAATGATTTTATTTTAAGCGTAGTTACTATGCATATGCTATACCGTAATTCCAAAAAATCAGTCATGATGGTCACATCGCAATGCCTTAAAGTAAAAAGCTAGAAATACTTTAATTAGTTACTTAGCCTTTAATAATCTATACCATTCACCAAGGCTTAACCTTATTCAGAAGAGGAAGTGTGTTGTCTATGATGTTTCAAAACTTAGTTCGTTAAGCCTCATTTTGAAAGTTCAGTAATATCTATGAAAAACGAAGCTCTAGCTCTACTGAATAAAGTTAAAATTTAGCACCGTATGAAAAGTCAAACAATACTATGTATTTTAGAGAAGTGTAGAATATCTGATAGATACTTTTTATGGTGAGATTAGTTTAACATCATCAAATTATTTAGTGTGTCTATACCTAAAGGGGTCTTGGCTTTCAACTAAAGAAAGAATATGTGATAAAACAAGGCACGGTATAATGCCGTACCTTGTTTTAATTTTTCTATCAAGTTACAAAAAAATCCTATTCAGTAATTTTAGCGTTTTCTACTAAAAATTCAACTGTTTTTTGAATTTTAATGTCATTTTCTAGAACTGCTGTGCCGCCTAATGCACCTGTAATTTGATCTTTTGTCATGTTAAATTGAGCAGCCATTTTTTCTAATTCAGCTTCGATATCAGCTTCAGTTGCTTCAATTTTCTCAGCTTCAGCAATTGCTTCAAGCGTTAATGATACACGAACTCGGCTTTCAGCTTCTTCTTTCATTTGTCCACGTAAATCTTCTTCTGATTGACCTGAGAATTGATAGTAAAGATCTAAGTTCATACCTTGCGTTTGTAAACGTTGACCGAATTCTTGTAACATACGATCAGTTTCAGAGTTAATCATACCTGCTGGAACTTCAAATTCTGCATTTTCTGCAGCTTTTTCTACTAATTCATCACGTAGTGCTGCATCTGACTCTGCTTGTTTTTGTGCAGCAGTTTGTTCTTTGATTTTAGCACGTAAAGCATCTACGTTCTCTACTTCTGGATCTAATTCTTTCACAAATTCGTCATTTAATTCAGGAAGAACTTTCGTTTTAACTTCTTTTACAGTTACTTTGAAAGTAGCTTCTTTTCCTGCTAATTCAGCCGCATGATACTCTTCTGGGAAAGTAACAACAACGTCTTTTGATTCGCCAGCTTTTACACCAACAAGTTGCTCTTCAAAACCAGGAATGAAAGAACCTGATCCGATTTCTAGTGGATAGTCCTCGCCTTTTCCACCTTCAAATGCTTCTTCGCCTACAAATCCTTCAAAGTCGATAACAGCTGTATCGCCTTCTACGATTGCTTCGTCTTCTTTAATTTCAAGCTCTGCTTTACGAGCTAATTGTTCTTGAATTTGCGCTTCTACATCTTCATCAGTAACATCTACTGGAAGTTTTGTAATTTCTAATCCTTTGTATTCACCAAGTTTTGGCTCTGGTTTAACTGTTACTTGAGCTGAGAATGTGAAATCTTGACCATGTACGAAGTTTTCTGTACCAGAAATTTCTGGATAATCAACTGGCATAATTCCAGCTTCATCGATAGCCTTTGCATAAGAATCAGGAACGATGATTTCTAAAGCGTCTTGGTATAGAGATTCAATACCAAAGCGTTGTTCAAACATTTTACGAGGCATTTTACCTTTACGGAAACCTGGTACGTTAATTTGTTTTACAACTTTCTTGAATGCTTGGTCCATTGCCGCATCTACTTCTACAGCAGGTACTTCAATTGTAAGAGTACCGATATTACCTTCTTGTTTTTCCCATTTTGCTGACATGTATAAATACCTCCAAATAAATAATCAAGTTTAAATGTTAGACAATTCATTCGTAACTACGATTTTGACAACCATTTTAGTATAACATAGATGCGTATAGTTTCAACTTATTTCATACCTCATGTAGTTCTGTTAGTTTTTCTAACATTTGTAAAAATTCGATGAGTTCGTAGTCCATTTCCTGCACTTTTCCGAGCATAGATTGCACAAAGTCAACATAACTATAGGCAATATCATCCGCTTCAAATGGGTGCCATTCAAATGGATATGTTACAATGGCATGCTTCGCCATTAAATATTGTACCATTTCCAATGTTGTTGGGTCTTGCTGTAATTTATGTTCAATTATTTTTTTCACTTCACAATACTGAGGTAACTGATTTGGTAATACCAATTTGATTGGATTTGTCACCATTGTTTGATCAAATTTAGACACTGTAATATCAATGGATACTTCTTGTTCAACTAATAATATGAGCGCTAAACTCTGAACAAACGGATGAATAGTTGTACATTCGATGATAGCTTTTAAAGCTGTTTTTAATTGCCGCACATTTGTATCCATTAAACGATGTAACCGAATGGATTGTTCATCAGGTGTAAGCATACTGAATTTCAGTAGTTCATATTCTTGATCTTCTATTAATTGTTGTGCATCTTCCTTTTGTTGAAGATTTCTTGCCACTTCTTGATTTATGCTTTTTAATCGTTGAAATTTTTCAATCTGATCTAGTGGAAGCACATCTTCCTCAAGCAATGTCGTAATTAAAGATTCCACTTGATGGTACTCCTTCAACTGCATACATACCGTAATATATAATTCCATTATTTCCACGTATAAAGTCGTACCCATAGCGAGCAATTGCTCACAAACATCTTTAGCTTTGTTATACGACTTTAATTCATATAAAGCATAAGCATAGGCACTTAACGCTAATTCATCTCCTGCTTCATATAAAAATGCTTTTTCAAAGCTGGCCACTGCCTCTTCATATTGAAATTTTTCGGCATACAAATGTCCTTCACGTATTAATGTCTGAACAGCACCCGGAAAAACAACAATATTGTCATGTTTTATAACATGTCGTTTTCGCTTTGTCATTCCCTCACCTCTTTACTACTATTTCATTGCACTTTAAAAGGTAGACTCTCCACCAGAATATGAAACCGAAATGACACAGGATGTCCCTCTATCCATAAGCAAACTGACGAGCCTTTTCCTAGGTGCAGAGTTCTCGCATTTTCACAGGAGCTGATGCATCACTATGCTATTACAACTTCCTATTTCGCAACAAACGCGTATTTTGAACAAAAATTCTCTACTTTTGCATTCATATTTTGTAATAAATTGTATTATAATTAATAATATCTATTATTTATAAATCATTGCAGACCTTTGTTTTTTCTGCATATAAGAAAATAAGTTCTTCACAAGGAGTGGAATACATGCAATTAATGGATACAGTTAGTGAGTTTGAAAATTGTATCTCTCCAACATTTGATTCACTATCGATAAAAGTTATTTCACATTCTACAGCGGATGGTCCTCAACGAGATTATCCAATTGAATTTGAAATTCTTACTCGTACAAAGGTTGATTCATACGTACAAGAAGCTATTACACATATTATAAGTATCCAAGGTTACATTCCTGGCTCCATTTCAATTGGTCATCAACATGAGTCACTTTTTATTGTTCCCCAAAGTGTACACATTGAATGCAACTATAGACTTCTTAGTATAGATAAAAAAGATATGCAGCGAATCCTACAGCATCCTCAACCGAACCTTCATTACAGTGAATGGCTAATAGATGCCATTAAAAATGCAAATATTCTTGTAGAATTAAAAACAAATCAGCGTACAGTTACAGATTGGCCAATTGGCATTAAATCAGCTGTGATCCTGTAGTTAGAGCCAGACATACTTAAATAGGTATGTCTTTTTTTGTGTCTTTGAATAAGTTTATCCTTTTTGTGGCGTTTCTATCATATCAACTTTCTATAGATTCTGGAATTCCCATTGTAAATATGCTTCTATATCACTAGAAAATTTTACAATTTCATTAACTTGTCTGTATAAGGCACCATTCCAAACAAAAATGTTGTGATGATGATAAAATGCTTTTATGGAAAATTATTTAACTTCGGGGGAAATAGCTATGAATATTAAAGATGCATTGAAGTCTTTTTCTACTATGACATTTACCACGCGCCAAGAATTCATGATAAAAAATGGCGATTTGTTGTTAGAAGAAATGTTAGTCCATATTGGTTCACCGGATGCTGAATTACGGGATCAATTAATATACCGCACTTTTATTGAACTACTCAGTGATAATTTACTGACTACACAGCAGCTACAATCTTTATTTGATAGAGCCACTAATGACAACTACTTATTTTTGAACATAGGGGAAGAAATGACAGATAGTGTCTTTACACGATCATTTTCTGCATTATTGATTGCTGGGATACTATCAAAGGATGCTACACTACAAATACTAGATGCTAATCGACTGCAACTTTATTTCCAAAAGATAGGACGGTATTTATTATTAGAAAAAGATACACGAGGATTTGTTCCAGACAAGGGATGGGCGCACAGTATTGCACATGGTGCCGATTTAGCGACCATGACGATTAAACACCCTAAGTTCGATTTACAGTATGCACCAGCAATTTTGCATGCATTAAAGCTCGTTTCTTGGAAAAATACCGTCTATGTAAACGATGAGGAGGAACGCTTAGTTACTATAATTGAAGCCCTGCTAGATCGAAACTACTCTGAAGAAGCATTAATAGAGTTCGTTCAGCAAGCCTTTGATAAATTTGAAATGCATTTAGTAACACAAGGCTATAACGAGAGCTTTTTTAGCGGGCGTACATGTACACTAAATATCATGAAAACATTATATTTTGCATTAAAAATGAATAATCGAACACCTCAGCTTCAAAATGCCATTTATGGACAAGTTGCAAAATGGCTAAAGCTTGGAGCTTGATTTCTTAAATTTCAGATAGCAATCTTAGAGTTTACTAAGATTGCTATCTCATGTTGTTGAAATACTATTATGTCAATGACATCAAGGTGACAAATTAAAAAGTATAGCCCTTTTTCAAAACGGGGGGTTAATCTCTGTTCCGACTGAGTGCTTTCCTGGGGGCGTCCGATGAGC
This sequence comes from Lysinibacillus sp. B2A1, assembly GCA_002973635.1. Lineage (GTDB taxonomy): Bacteria > Bacillota > Bacilli > Bacillales_A > Planococcaceae > Lysinibacillus. The sequence continues at coordinate 2,390,706 of CP027224.1, read as the reverse complement.
CGCTTGGGGCAACAGGAGGTTGGTCACGAAGGCGTTATCACAGGACGTGATGCTTTTAGCCTTCGTTCCCCTAATATGCTCGCTCCAGGGTCTCATCTGTGACGCTGAATCCCCGAGGAGTCACTCAGTCTACACTCCAATCAACCATTGCTCATCGTATTTTCTTTTGGCATTTCACACAAATGTATAGTGAAAAATTTGAAGTCTTAGCCATCACTATATTGTGCAAAAATGGAGCTTTGATAACATTTTTCTATGTGAAAACAGAGGAGTACTTTATGTAAAGTTACAAAGTAGTTTGTTTTACGCATAAAATGTAGGTTAACATCTGTAGAATTGTACCACTATTCTATCCATTTAATGATGGTGAGTAACATGCCTTTACTTTTCTTTTGAGGGAAGAAAATATTTAAAGTTCTACACTATTGCTGATTGGAGTGCAAGGCTACTCGACCATAGCTGTCAACTTAAGAAATGTGTACTTCTTCTAAAAAGTGGTATAGATATATACAAAACTTTTTTGGGAAGGGGTGCTTTTGATGTCGACACCGAAACATATACAATTACTCCAAAAGCTATTTGAAGTCATTTGTCCTGAAAGAGTAGATGAAATAGCCAAAGAAACGGGTTTTATTCAAAGAAAGCGACTAGTCTCTGCGAGTGACTTCCTATCCTTATTGTTTCATGTCCATGGGAATTTAGCAGATTGCTCAATCCAAGAGTTATGCACAACCTTACAAATGAAACAAGCCATTTCCATTAGTCGGGCAGCCATGGATAAAAAATTTACCCCGGAAGCCACGGCTTTTTTACAACGACTCATTCAAGAATTCGTATGGGCACAACATCAACTATCTTTTTCTTCGCTCTCTCTGTCTGAACCATGGCCATTTACCAGTATTCGGGTACTTGATTCCACCACAGTTAGTGTACCAGATCGTTTTCAAAAGCGCGCTCAAAAAACCAAACAAGCATCCGCCAAAATTCAATTTGAATTGGATCTCTTATCCGGTCAATCGACATTTCTTCACGTTGCTTTTCACCGAATGAATGATGCGAAAGTAGGTGCCATGCGGATTCCGTTTCTGACAGAACATGAACTTTGTCTACAAGATTTGGGTTATTTTAACTTCGAACAATTAAAAAAAATCGAGGAAAAAAAGGGTTTTTTTATTACAAAAATACGGACAGATGCGTATGCCGCTTTCGAAAATCTATTTCCTTCCTATCACTCAAATGGTGAGGTTATTCAAAGTAGTCTTTATCATCGCATTGATTTCGTGGCACTTTGTAAAAAGTTACTACCAGAGGAACTTTTAGAATTAGAGGGTGTTCATTTTGGACGGGATGCTCATTTTCCAGCTCGTTGTATTATTTTTTCCCATGATGAGCAGGGGAAAGCGCAACACATCAAAAAAATTAATCGACGAGCCCAGAAATCAGGAAAGGTGCCCAAACAAGTGGTACGTGATTTAGCAGGCATTACGATTTATATGACGAATCTGCCAGAGTGGATGTCTGCTCGTCATATCATGGAATTGTATCGCTTACGTTGGCAAATTGAGTTGCATTTTAAAGTGTGGAAATCTGATTTAGGCATCAACCACTTCAAAGTGATGAAGAAAGACAGGTGGCTTTGTCATTTATATGGGACCATCCTAGTTTATTTTATTAGTCAATTGATGGCCTATCAAATAAGAAACTTCATCTGGAAGGAGAAGGGCATAGAAATTAGTGAGATGGTGGCCATTCGTAGTATCGCGACAGAGATTTTACCGAAGCTATATGAAGAATGCATAAAAAAAGAGAAGGGATTGAAAGACTTTATCCATTTGACCACCGAGTTCCTGCTCAAGACGGCCCGGAAATCAAAGTCCACCAAAGGAACAGCCTTTCAACGCCTTCAATTCACGTAAAATATCCAAATATAACCAACTCACCTAGAGGGGTTTATTTAGATATGTCTAAAATACTTTTTCCCATTTTAACGATAAATGAAACCTATCATTTCTAATTATAAAATCATTTGATTAGATGTGTAGAAATCTTAAGTTGACAGCTATGGGCTACTCGACTCCCGTGGGATAGTGAACTGACGAGACCCTGCACGGAGCGTCAGCGCAGGAAGCGGCTCGTCGCTCACCCACAGGAAGCCTTGCTCTGCGCGAAAGCGAAGCGTCAGCGACAAAGCGAGTAGCCTGGAACGGAAATCATCTTCATTTGAATTAGTAGTATTTACAAAGAATTCCTTGACCATTTAGTTTTTCAACACTATGAGATAGCAATCTTAGAGTTTACTAAGATTGCTATCTTTTTTAGCACATATTTTACTTTTCGAGCAAAACATAAACAACCTAATATTTGGATATTTACGAAGTTATTTAATTATATCAACATAATTAATATCCCATTCCGAATTTCCCCTTTATAATCATTCCTTACATTGAAAATTTATCCTTTTCTATCCTCAAATCAATTTTTGGCGTACTCCTTTTTTCTACAAAACGCAATCAAAATGTTTCACCCTCTTTGATTTCACGTATATTTTATTACAAAATGACGTCCAAAATGTGAAATGATATTTTCACAAAAAAAATCATTTACTTAGGTAAATATCACAAACTCAGTATTTTCAACGTTTCAACAGTGTTTATTTTACAAAGCCTTAAAATACCAATATTAAAATAATGTTTTTTGTTCAAAAAATGTTCATATTCACCCCCCTCTTACTATTAAATTTATAACAAAATAATTTTTTTTCTGTAAAACGGAGCGTATAATCCAATGTGCAAACAACGACATTTGTGTTGATGGATTATGGCACATTGTCTTTAATTCGATTGCACAGATTTATGGCTTTGCAAACGCTTGCACTAGACCAATCAAACACTAGATTCAATGTTTCATAATGAACCATGCCATTGTAAGTATTTTTAGGACTTTGATTGGTACACCAAATAAAAGAGGTGACCTTATTTACTCATCTATTTATAAATGTGAACTTTAACATGAAATTTATGAATAGCCGTTCTATAGAAAGGAGTCAAACATGAAAAAGAAGTTAAGCTTAATGTTTGTAGCATTTAGTGCCCTTGCCATTCTTGCTGGATGTGAGCCTCTAACAATTTTAGATCCAAAAGGACCAAATGCTAAAACATTATCAGACACAATTATTTTATCCATTATCACAATGGCCTTTATATTATTAGTCGTGTATGTACTTTTAATATTTATGCTAACAAAATATCGTGCTTCAAAAGCACCTGCTAATTATGAGCCACCTCATGAAGAAGGCAGTCATTTACTTGAAATTACATGGACAGTTATTCCAATTATTATTGTAGCGTTTTTAGCAATCGTTACAGTTAGAACAACAAGTACAGTAGAAGCTAAGCCAGAAGGTTATGACAATCAAGAGCCGCTTGTAATTTATGCCTCTTCTTCTAACTGGAAATGGCATTTTAGCTATCCAGAGCAAGGGATTGAGACAGTAAACTACGTAAATATTCCGGCTGATCGTCCAATTGAATTTAAACTGTACTCTTTCGGACCAATTACAAGTTTTTGGATACCTCAATTAGCAGGTCAAAAATATGCAATGAGCGACATGTTGACTACTATTCACTTAGCAGCTGATGATGTTGGTTCATATATGGGACGTAACTCCAACTTTAGTGGTCGTGGATTTGCTGAAATGGAATTCGAAGCACAATCTATGACGCAGGAAGATTTTGATAAATGGGTTGCTGATGTAAAGGCAAATGAAAAACCATTAACAGAAGAAAAATTTGATGAGCTATTACAAGCTGAGCATGTTGGTCGTTCAAGCTATTCATCCACACACTTAGAATTTAGTCCTGCTCCTATGGAACATAGTGAACATATGAACATGTCTGACGATGAAATGGATCATTCTGAGATGAATCATGAGGACCATTCAACAGATTCACAAGAAAATTCTAATGCAACACATTCACATTAATTTTTAAATATGAAAGGAGCGCATCCAATGAGTATGGAAGAAGTTTTCCATCCAATGCAAGAACCGATGATTTTAGCGGCAGCTATTAGTATCGTCGTTGGAGCAGTTGTTATCTTTGCTGGCCTTACTTATTTCAAAAAATGGGGCTATTTCTATAAAAACTGGCTTTCAACTGTTGACCATAAAAAAATCGGTATTATGTATATCGCTGTAGCGCTTTTAATGCTTTTCCGCGGTGGTATTGATGCATTGTTAATGCGTGCACAAACGGCGGTTCCAGACAATGGCCTTCTAGATGCACAACACTATAATGAAATATTTACAACACACGGTTTATTAATGATTTTATTTATGGCCATGCCATTCGTAATTGGTTTAATGAATATTGTTATCCCACTGCAAATTGGTGCACGTGACGTAGCCTTTCCACGTCTAAATGCAGTTAGCTTTTGGTTATTTGCAGCTGGTGCAGGTTTATTGAACCTATCATTCATCATTGGTGGTTCTCCAGATGCTGGTTGGACTGCCTACTTCCCGCTGTCAGGAACAGAGTTTAGTCCTACTGTTGGGAACAACTACTATTCTTTAGCGCTACAATTATCAGGTATTGGTACGTTAATGACAGGTGTAAACTTCATCACAACGATTATTAAGATGCGTGCACCTGGTATGACATTAATGAAAATGCCAATGTTCACTTGGTCAATTTTAATTACAAACGTTATTATCGTATTTGCATTCCCAGTGTTAACTGTAGCACTTGCATTAATGATGCTTGACCGTCAATTCGGTACACAGTTCTTTGCCATGCAAAATGGTGGTATGGACATGCTTTGGGCCAACCTATTCTGGGTTTGGGGACATCCTGAAGTATACATTGTTATCCTGCCAGCTTTCGGTATTTTCTCAGAAATCATTGCTACATTTGCACGTAAAAACTTATACGGCTACAAATCAATGGTTATGAGTATGGTTGTTATTTCATTGTTATCATTCCTAGTTTGGGCCCATCACTTCTATACAATGGGTCATGGTGTAATGGTAAACAGTGTATTCTCTATTACAACAATGGCAATCGCAGTTCCTACTGGGGTTAAAATCTTTAACTGGTTGCTAACAATGAGGCATGGGAAGATTCAATTTACTACTCCTATGCTTTACGCACTTGGCTTTATTCCGATCTTCACAATTGGTGGAGTTACAGGAGTTATGCTAGCAATGGCAAGTGCCGACTATCAATATCATAATACGATGTTCTTAGTTGCCCACTTCCACTATGTATTAATTCCAGGGACAGTATTTGGTGTACTTGCTGGTTACCACTACTGGTGGCCAAAAATGTTTGGTTTCCGTTTAAATGAAAAATTAGGGAAAGCTGGATTCTGGTTTATTGCAGTATGTTTCAACGTAACATTCTTCCCATTATTCATTTTAGGTTTAGATGGTTATGCTCGTCGTATGTATACTTACTCTGAGTCAACTGGCTATGGTCCATTGAACATGCTATCGTTCATCGGTGGACTTGGACTTGCTGTAGGCTTCGCGTTAATCGTGTACAATATCTACTACAGCTGGAAGCATATGCCTCGTAATGAAAAAGCAGATGTTTGGGATGGTCGTACATTAGAATGGGCTACTCATTCTCCAGTTCCAGAGTACAATTTTGCAGTAGTACCGACTGTAACTCGTTTAGATGAGTTCTGGTTTGCGAAAAAAGAAGGTCGTGATATTACGGCTGGTAAAATTGAAAAGATTCATATGCCGAACAACACTGGCACTCCATTCTGGATGAGCGGATTCTTCTTCCTTGCAGCATTCTTTGCTGTATTTAACCTATGGATTCCAGCCATCATTAGTATGATTGGTGTATTTGGCTTTATGATTCATCGTTCATTTGAAAAAGATCATGGTCGTTACATTTCAGTTGAGGAAGTTATGGCTACTGAGAAAAGCTTGAGAGGTGATAAATAATATGAAAATCGATTCTTCACTTCCATTAGAATATAGTACAGAGGAAAATCGCCTGAAGATTTTTGGTTTCTGGATTTTCCTTGGCGCCGAAATCGTGTTATTCGCTACATTATTTACTGTATATTTCACACTTCATACACGCACAGGTAGCGGTCCAAATGGCGCTGAAATTTTTGAATTAACACCAGTATTATGGGAAACATTCTTATTATTAACAAGTAGTTTCACAATTGGTCTTGGTGTTCATGCAATGCGTATTGGCAATAAAAAAGCAATGATGACATTTTTCATCATTACACTGCTTTTAGGCCTTGGTTTCTTAGGTATTGAGATTGATGAGTTTGTCACATATGTTGAAGAAGGTGCAACAATTCGAACAAGTGCATTCTTATCGGCATTGATGACTTTACTTGGTACGCACGGTCTCCACGTAACATTTGGTTTCTTCTGGGGCGTTGCCATTTTAATGCAAGTAGCGAAACGTGGTTTAAACCCACAAACGGCTAATAAAGCGTTTATCTTCTCACTGTACTGGCACTTCTTAGACGTTGTTTGGATTTTCATCTTCAGCTTCGTCTACTTGAAAGGACTGATTAGCTGATGAAGGAATTATTCCCAAAACAACATGTGATGGGCTTCGGCTTCTCACTATTACTAACAATTGTAGCTTTAGCAGTTGTGAAATTCGATATGTCACTTAATATGGCATTTGGCATTTTACTAGTAACTGCACTTGCACAAGCGACTGTACAATTAGTATTATTCATGCACATCGGTGAATCCGAAGATAAGAAAACGTTATATACAACGATTTTATATTCTGTATTCGTAGGTGTTGTCACAATCATTGGTACATTATTTGCAATGATTTGGGGCTATAACTGATAAAAAAGCCGAGAAAATGCTATCATTTTCTCGGCTTTTTCTTTTTGCAAAAATAACTTTTACTTCATTTAAGTAAACCACCTCCCCCAATACCCACAGTTTAAAAAATGAAATCAAAGTTAATTTTTCAGCTTTTACATTAGACTCAACTTGAACATTGTCAGTACTTCCAGTTCCTCTACCAAGTGTTGATACTACATCCTACACTTATTATTCATGTACTATCTCTTTTTATTACTTAATGTGCAAGAAGGCATATAAATAGAGGTATAAATTGGGCATTTGCTATTATTTTAATATTGAATTGAAATTTTATTTAAAATAATGAATCTTTTCCTTTTATAGTTATGTATACTAGTAGATATTGTTTTTTACCAAGAATAGGAGATGAAAGTAATGAACAAATTTTTTAAAGTTTTAAGTGTTGGAGCACTTGCATTAACACTAGCAGCTTGTAGCAGTAGTGCTACCCCAACGAAAGACACAACTAAAACAAGTAAACTTACTTTAGAGCAAGTGTATGACAAAGCGGTAGATCGCCAAGCAGACGTTAAAAGCGCAAGTGCGAAAATGGAGATGACTCAAGAGACAAAAATGGGGTCAGGCGAAAACGCGATGGAATTTACTAGCAGTACAAAAATGGAGATGGATGTAGTTACTGATCCACTTGCTATGCATGTCTCAGTTACAACAACAGCGCCAGATACGCTTAGTGAAAGCGACAAAAATACCGATGCATCAGTTGAAATGTATATGAAGCAGGATTTAGGCATTTTTGTAAAAGACGAAACGTCATCCGACAATCAATGGTTAAAATTACCGAGTACGGATATTGATACGATTATAAAAGAAACTGCATCACCTGCAAACGCCAAGGAACAATTAGATCAGCTGAAAAAGTTTATTGGGGATTTCAAGTTTGAACAAACAGATGATGCATATGTATTAACATTAGACGCAAAAGGTGATAAATTTAAAGAACTTATCGATTCTGAGATTCAAAAATCGATGCAAGAGCTTAACCTTCAAGAAAACCCTCTTGATAACTTAACGATTGATAAAATGAACTACGTGCTATACATTGATAAAGAAACTTTTGATACAAATAAAATAGATGTGAAAATGGATTTGAAAATTAAAGTAGAAGATGAAGAATTATCAACAAAAACGAAGACAGTTATTACATACACTGAATTCAACCATCTTAAATCAATCGATATCCCACAAAGCATTATTGACAATGCTACAGATATTGCACAATAATTCATTGAAAGCCAGTTTCCTCTTTAAGGAAACTGAGCTTTCTGTTATTTATTATAAATCAATTTGGTCTTGGTTAATTGTAGCTGATGGTTTGCTTTTGCTACAGAAAATATCTAACTGAATGAAGATAAACAAATTTCACAATCGTATAATACATATAGCATAATGAGTATCGAATAGAGGCTATTATCCCAATTAGTCGTTAATTTACTAATTTTAAATAATCTTGCCCTAGCTCAGCAACATTTTTTTATGAAGTGCCAGAGATTATTTGTACCTCTTGGAGCTAATACAGATAATTATTACCATGTGATTGAGCAAAAGATATTGCTATAATTTACTGAGAGGGAGTGTGAATTATGGCTATAGAATTTCAAGCAATTTCTACAACATTAGACGTCGCTTATTTCGATGGTGTTACTTATTCAATACCAAAGCAATGTCCACATTGCTATGTCTGGATGATTCCATCGACTATTGATGCAAAAAAGCTATCTTATGATTTACATTATGATATGAATTTTCTTTCACATTCGTGTGTAGGTTGCAAGAAAAGCTTTGTTACTACACATTTCCGTAAAACTTCAAATAACAGTATTACTTTTCATTCTGTATATCCAGAGATGACAAATAAAGCGGTGCCAATGATTATCGCTGAATTTTCTCCTCAATTTGCTAATATTTATAGACAAGCTGCATTGGCAGAAAATTTGGATCAAATTGAACTAGCAACGACTGGCTATCGAATGGCACTAGAAATTCTAGTTAAGGATTATTTACTTGCCGAATTTCCAGAGCTAGAAGAACAAATAAAACATTCCTCCTTGCATCAATGTCTGACAGAATATTTTCAGGATATATCTAATTCCGTCGCTGCCCATGTAGTAAAATCCTTGAGTAATGACTATGTCCATTATGTAAAAAAGCATACTCACGCTGGTTTTGAGGAACTTAAGTTTTATTTTGAGATTTTTGTGAATGATATTGAAACGAAATTAAAATTAAAAAAACCAATTATACAGAAAGCAAATATACTCAGCAGCATGTCATAGCATAAAAAGGTGCCTAATTTTTAAGCACCTTTTTTTCAATATAGGAACATTTACTTAATCTGCAACATTATCTCCAGCTTTTTATCCACCAATATTTCAATTTTCTAATGCAATTCGATATAGCTTATCATCATTTGTCAAAGGATTTCCACGCCCATCTGTATTATTACTAATGAAATAAAGAGATTGATCGTCTATATACAGATCTCGAATACGGCCAAAACCTGAAACTAGCTCTCTTTTTTCGAGTGTTTCCATAGTAAATTCCAATATTGTCGTTCCTCTTAATGCTGCCACATACAATTTTTTATTGTTATTATCCATTCCTGAAGGAGCCCAAGTTGTATTAAGACCAGATGTAACGATTGGAGCAACCATCCCTTGTCGTTCCTCACTGCCTTCTATAATTGGCCAACCATAATTTTGTCCTTTTTGTATGATGTTAAGCTCATCATTAGCTGAGTTTCCATGCTCACTTGCATACATCTTGCCATCTGATGTCCATGTCAAACCTTGAGGATTGCGATGACCGAAGCTATAAATATAGGAATTAGGAAAAGGATTATCATTTGGAATAGATCCGTCTAAATGTAAGCGTAGAATTTTCCCTTCTAGCGTGGATAAGTTCTGTGCTAGCATAGGTTCCGTTGCATCGCCAACTGTTGCATAAAGCTTGCCATCTGGCCCAATTTCTAATCTACCTCCATGATGATACGTACCACTATTAATACGATCAACTAACAAACTCTCTTCCTTCCATTTGTTATCCTGTAACGTTAAAGTGATAATCCGATTAAACTGTTTAGAATCGTCAACATACGTATAATAGGCATATGCCCTTTTTGATTCAAGAAAATCAGGAGCTAGAACAAATCCTAATAACCCAGCCTCTGAAGCAGTAGAAAGCTCTTTACTAAGTTCTACATGTTGCCTTTCTACCTTACCATCTTCAACTTTTACAATATTTCCCGGCCTCTCAGATAAATAAAAAACATCGCCACTTTTTTGAATAGACCAAGGTGCCTGTAGATTGTCAGCAATAATGTCAAGATTTGAAGTTGTTAAGGTTGTAGCATCTTCAGGTTTTTCATCTTGTTGCTTCGTTTTGGAGCATCCTCCAAGAACAAACAGCAATAGTAGTAACAATAATAAATTCGCTTTTTTCATTATCGTTCCCGTTCACCCTTTCTTATTTGTTACTGACAGTAGCAATCAAAAGAAAAAGACGCCATTAAGACGTCTCATAGTGTTGAAAAACTAAATGGTCAAGGGACTCTTTGTGAACACTACTAAGTCAAATGAAGGTGATTTCCGTTCCAGGCTACTCGCTTTCCTGTGGGCGAGCGACGAGCCGCTTCCTGCGCTGACGCTCCGTGCAGGGTCTCGTCTGTCTCGCTATCCCACGGGAGTCGAGTAGCCTTGCACTCCAATCAGCAATAGTGTAGAACTTTAAATATTTTCTTCCCTCAAAAAGTAAATTAAATGGATAGAATATTGGTACAATTCTACAGCTGTTAACCTACGTTTTATGCGTAAAACTACTTTGTAACTTTACATAAAGTACTCCTCTGTTTTCACATAGAAAAATGTTATCAAAGCTCCATTTTTGCACAATATAGTGATGGCTAAGACTTCAAATTTTTCACTATACATTTGTGTGAATTGCCAGAAGAAAATACTATGAACAAAGGTTGATTGGAGTGTAGACTGAGTGACTCCTTGGGGATTCAGCGTCACAGATGAGACCCTGGAGCGAGCTATGCGAGTGAAGCGGCTCATCGGACGCCCCCAGGAAAGCACTCAGTCGGAACGGAGATCAACCCCTCGTTTTGAAAAAGGGCTATACTTTTTAATTTGTCACCTTGATTTCATTGACATAATAGAATTTCAACAACATGAGACGCCATTAAGACGTCTCTTCTACTATATCTACTAAGGAATCAAATTCTAATATCTCGCCCTTAGCCTTTGTTTTTTCCCGCACCTCTAAATACTCTTCTTTTCGATCGATGAGTCGTTCTTGCTGCAATTTTTGATATGAATGAAGAAAATCATCACTAGCTGCTTTTCCCATTAACTCACCTCATTTAGTAGTATTAATTAGCTCTATTATAATATTGGTAATTTTTTCTGACAATTAAATTTTCTTTTTTGATTATTACGTACTAAATTTAATGAAGGATAAAAGACTTAAAACTGTGCTAAATGATATTATTATTTATCTACATCGATTCTTTATTTTAATGAAAGTACGGAAGCACTCTTTTTTCTACAACTTGCTCACCAGCACTTATCCATCTACTTTTATCATGGATATGTGCATCCTTGTCTAATGGTGTCTGAAATTGGCTTACTCCAGAAGCATCTAGTAAAGAGCCCTCATCATAATCTAAGCCAACATTTGCCACGTGCTTTATTACAAATGGGTTTTGGAAGCGTATTTTGGCATCTTCATTATCCAGCTCTCCTTCTGTTACAATAAAAGGCACACGTAAATAAATTGTCTCTCCGCCCTCTTTCCACAATACCGTATCAAAGCTTCCTTTATAATACTCCCAGTTACCACCAATGGTAAATCCACGACCTTCAATTTTATCACGTAAATAGCCAAATTCAATTTCTTTTCCCACTATTTTTGAATCAAATTGTAACAATTTTGAACCCTCCTTCATATTACTTGCTAAAAGTCTATCCTAAAAAGAGGAATTACAAACTCTACTAGTAAAAAGTGGGTGACAATAAAGTAAAGTTTCTAGTTTCCCATACAAAATAAATGGGAACAACATCCTTATAATCAACGTGCTCGCTACTACCTATTTATATGGGTTAAATATGTACTTATGAAGTCAATCCATTTACACTATAATTGTAAAGTGAAAAACAATCGGCCTTTTAAAATAATCATTTAAGTAAAGGAGTGTTAGCTATAATGAAAAAATTTGTAGTTAGTTTGATTCTATTACTTTCTCTCTCATTTCTTCTTGCTGGCTGCGGGAGTAAGGATGTACCTTATGACTATGAATATGATCGCTAAAAACCCCCATAAAAAGTCTCGAAACCTTGTATAAATACAAAGTTTCGAGACGATTATTTAGCTCAATTATAATTTGTGTCTCTACGATTATTTTTCAAAAATTAATAAATCTCCTTCTATTCTCAATTTCAAACCCCTTTCCTGACCATTTTGATCCTTTAAGTTTAATCCTTTCTGTTGACGAATGGCATTTTCCTTTCTATCCATTCTCTAAACCTATATTGATAATTACTTTTAACTTATACAGGCAAAGGCTACATACTTTCAAAAAACAAAAAGACTATAAAACAAAGCGGGTTAATCGCCCGATGTTCCATAATCTTTTATATTTATCTTGACCTCGTATGTGATGGAAACCTCACTAAATATTTGATCCCAATTCTTTTTTACTTTTTCCCACACTTTAGGATATTCAATTCTTAAGCTATTGCCAAATCCCGAAACATCAGTTTGATATTGTTGCTGTATCTTCTTTAATACATTGTCTATCAAGCGCTCTACTTCTTTTTTTGTCGTTTGTTCTGCTATTTTCAGAAATTTATTGTTGAATGTTTTTTCTGTTAGCACCCAATGTTCTGCAATTCGACCTTCAGACTCTATTTTGACATGAAATGAAATACTGTCTCCCTTTACTGAAGGCAAAATTTTACTTTTCATAGATAATGCCTCATATATGATAGGCTGATTTGTCTTTTCGTCAAAACTTTCTACTAAACCACCTTTAGCTTTTCCAGTTATCCATGAAATCCCTTCTAATTCTAGTGCATTTAAAGAACCTCGAAATGTTTTTGTTTTCCCTTCGATGACTGCAGCACCCACAAATTTTACTTCTCCGTTTTCAGAAACTACATATTGTAACAAAAAACTAGCATTCGAATTTAATTTCCCCTCTAACTTGGCAAATGTCATAGGAGGGAGAATTTTAGATGTTCTTTCATGACCCTGAATCATCTCCCTAAGTTGAAACGCTGGAATTTTTGTCTGTTCATTTGATTCAAGTATGTCACTAGCACGATTTTTAGCAATAAGCAAAACGCCACTAGGCCTTATCTCCAGCTCTCTTAGAAAAAAATCCAATGTCTGTTTTAAATTCAATGTACTCGCTAAATCCTCTGCAATAATAATTACTTTAGAATGTTCTGCAAAGGCCCGTTTGTCAATTTTTAATAACATGTTTCGTAAGGTGGGGAGTACAGTATCTCCAGTTTCAGAAACATTTTTATAGGCCTGTTGATGCACAGTTCCACCTTTTGCTCCAGTAGCAGTTGTCTCTGAGGTTACTAATTGATTGGTTATCGTAATGAGCTCTCTATTTGAAGGCCTCCCTTCTTGCTCCTCCAAGCTTCCCGAAAAATCACTGTTTGTGGCTAAGTCCAAGGAAGTACCTGCTACTAGACCTAAATCTTCTATTTCTTTATTACTCCAGCATCCTGATAAGGGTAAAATGATTACAGATAACATCGTCCCCAACAGAAATCTTTGATACAAACGCATTAATGTCATGCTTTTTCACCCTTCAGTCTCGAAATAATAAGTAAAATTATCGGTAGTATACCGAAAAGAATAATAGCAGCATGGCCTATCTGATCGCCAAATTTAAATAAATCATTTATATTTTTTGGTGTCATTGCGATCATATATATAACAGGTAGCAAGCCAAACAAGAAAGGTTGAATATTAGTTTGAAAGAGTTGAGCTAGGCCTAATGCAGCCGCATAATAAGTAATTGTAAACGTAGCAAATATTTGCATAATCCATATAACAAGTAAAAAGGATTCGAATCGTTCAAAGATTAAGCCCGGAATTTCATAACTTCTCATTAATTCAATTGTGGGCCATGTTCTTGTCACAACTCCCTCTATAGATAATGCACCTATCACCATTACAACCGTAATCACATAAAAAATGAGAGGAATTATTAAACCAACTACTACAATTCTCACAGCCTTCGTTTTATCAGCTGGCTTCATAAATGCGACTAGTAGCAACATTATTTCTGGACCTAAAAATGCCAATGTAGCCGTTTTTATTCCTTTTAACATCGGGGTAACACCTAAGCCTAATACGGGACGAAGATTGTCTATCTCAAAAATTCCAAAGCTTAAAAAGGCAACCAGCAAGAAAATAACAAATGTAATGGGGAAAATGATTTCAAATAAACGAGCAATCGAGTTTATACCGCTACTAACCAAATATAGACCAACCCACATAAAGGGCAAAATAATTGCCCAGGTGGGGGTGCTCTCTAACAAAAAAAGAGAGGTCACCTCAGCCATTGTTCTGACCTCAAATGCAGAAATTGTAAAAAAATAGCTAATTATCAGCAAGCTTAGAATCCAGCCAAGCCATCTTCCAACAATTATTTGATTGTACTGATAAAAGGTTTTCTCAGGAAATTGCTGACTTAATTTCACAATAATGATCCCTGCAATCATCGCAATAATGCCTCCTAAAAAAACACTAATCCATACATCTGGTGTTTTCACCTTCTCTACAGATGCTCGAGGCAGTGTAAGAATTCCAGTTGCAAGAATATAATTGACAAGGATAACAAGTGCCTGTGAAGAGCTAATTTTATCTTGTGAACTAATTATCATGCTAAGTCAATGTCCTTTCTAGAGGATTAATCTTTGCGGATAGGATCTTTCGTATGCAGCATCTTAGGACGGCGCTTCATCATCATTAGTGGCATACGAACCATAAAATCTTTCCAATCACTCGCTCGATATGGAATGGTTGGACTTACATAAGGAACGCCAAAACTTTTTAGTTTTACTAAATGACTACATAGAAAAAGGAAGAACAATACAACCCCAAATAATCCAAATATTGCGGCAAAAAACATCGAGACAAATCGAAGTAATCTCAATGTTATACCTGCACTATATTGAGGGATAGCAAAGGAAGAAATCGCCGTTAACGCTACCACAATGACCATAATTGGGCTCACTATTCCTGCTTGAACGGCAGCTTCTCCAATAACCAGTCCTCCCACAATTCCCATTGTTGGTCCAATCGGTTTAGGTAGGCGAAGTCCAGCTTCTCGTAATATTTCGATGGCTACCTCCATAATCAATGCCTCTATTATTGCAGGAAAAGGAACCCCTTCTCTTGTTCCCATCATGGACAATGCTAGTTTTGTCGGTATTAAGCCTTGATGAAAAGAGACAAATGAAATATATAAGGAGGGTGCAAAAAGGGTAATGCCCGCCGCTAGATATCGGAGCAGTCTAATTAATGAACTGGGTAGCCAGCGCTCATAATAGTCTTCAGGTGATTGCAATAGCATGCTAAAAGTAACAGGAACGATTAGAGCATATGGTGTTCCATCAAGTAAAATCGCTACTCGTCCCTCTAGCAAAGCCCCCATCACTCTGTCAGGCCGTTCTGTATTCTGTACTTGTGTAAATGGGCTGAGGAAATTATCCTCTATCATTTGCTCTATATAGCCTGATTCAGGTACATCATCTATATTAATTTTATTGATTCTATGTTTGACCTCTTCCACTAAGTTAGGATCAGCAATCTCTTTTATATAGGCAATGACTAATTCTTTTTTGGAGCGCTGACCAACCTGGATAGGAATCATGGATAGGTCACAATTTTCTCCATGCTGTCGTAATAAAGCAGTATTATCACTTAACGTTTCTGTAAATCCTATCCTTGGACCTCTAACCAATGCCTCCGATACAGGTTCTTCATAATTACGCGATTTATTTTTTGTGGTACCCAAAATAAACACCTGTTTCATACCATCCACTACTAATAAAGTAGATCCAATCAATACTTTTGCTACCGATTTTTTAACATCATGCTCCTCGGTTAACTCACTTATTGTAAGGACATTATTTGTTATATGCTTTTGTAAATCAATGGGAGTTAAATCTTGATTTTTTGTTTCTGAAAACCCTCCCATTAATGAAGTTAAAATATGCTTATCAATTAGCTCTTTATCAGATAATCCTTCTAGAAAAATGATTGCTGCACGATTACCAGTGTTACCAAGATAAAACTCTCTAAAATGCACATCCCAGTTATGTCCAATTGCATTTCTAATAAATGAGAGGTCTTGGGTAATATCACCTGTAAAGTCAGGGAACGAAACCTGAACATGTTTTGAATTTATCCATTTTTGATTTTCCACTTCTGCTGTTTTGATTTCTAGCATTCCATTTTTCTTCAGATGAAGTATCAATCCATTAAACAATTTGTACAGAATATAAGGAATGAGAAATACCAAAAACCCTTGTAGAAATACTCTCCATTCTGGTATGTAGGATATCACCTTTTCCCACATAGTTATCACCCTCACTAACTGCTGTCTATATCTATAACTCCATCTTTATCTATCCATTAGCTTTTTAAACTTACAGTAAGCATTCTTTCCCAACCAGCATAATTATTTACGAACAGAAAAAGATAGGAATATCTTTTATAAAATAGGATATGGTATAGTATCTACATTGAATAAATAGAAGGTGAAGAAATATGCTAGAAGTCAGTGAAAGTAAATTAGCACAGTATATCATCCATTTTATAAGTGACTCACTTGTGCTAGGAGAAGAATCGTTTACACAACCCGAGGTCATGCTAGAAGCAGCTTTTACACAACTAGCATTTAGCAAAATCGATTTAGAGCAGCAATATGAATTTTTCCATGAAACTGATATTGCCTTAAATGAGGTATATACATATGTAAGTAACATTTTTAAAGAGGAAAAAGGCTTTCTTGAGCAATCCAAAAATATTGCTACTCATTTATATAGCGTCTCTCAGCACCCTAATATTAAAAGCGGTGAATTATTTATCGGCTTGTTTGACAATTGCTTCTTTATGAATGAAGCTAAAAAAATTGTTGCTATTGTCAAAATTGATGAGAAAGAAATGTTTTTAGATGTTAAGAATGATCAAAACAAAATGATTATTCATGGTATTGACGGCATTAATGTAAAGAAAATCAATAATATGGCCATCATCGTGGATATGGGTGAGGAGCAAGTGCCTGCTGTATTTATAAAAACGAAGAGAAAAGAGGATATTGTCTATTGGCAGGAACGCTTTTTAAAGATTAAAGCAGCGGATGAATATTATCACAAAACGAATTTGGCGTTAACAGAATGTAAAAAGTATATTCTTAAAGAAGATAATTTTTCAAATACAGAAAAGCTAGGGTTATTAAATAAAACGCTAGATTACTTTAGAAATGAAGATGAGTTTCAAGTAAATGAATATATCGAAACGGTATTTGATAAGACCGATTCCACACAAAGAGATATAATCATAAATTCTGTAAAACCCTATGAAACAATTATTTCTGAAAGCGCACTTGAAAAAGCCGAGAAAAAATATAAACGAAAAATAAAGCTAGACTCTAATATTGAAATTCAGGTCAATGTACAAAATATCGAGCAGGTAGATGAACTAATCGAAGTAGGCTATGATGAAGCCACAAATCGCAAGTATTATAAAATTTATTTTCAAGAAGAAATCTAATCAAGTAATTCATTGAAAATAGAATGCTCCTATTAGGTAGACAAATTGTGTTTAGCTAATGGGAGTATTTTTTATAGAAAATTTCCGTAAAACAGCACATCCAAAATTGTTAATATATTACAATTTAAATACTTTATAAGGGAGTTTTTTATATGTCAATTATTGATGAATTACAATATTACGTGGATAGTGCTTCCATTGGCATTGTACTTGAGATTCTGCTAGTAACAACTTGCCTTTCTACTATCATCTATGTGGTCACTAAAAATCAGTATATTTCATACTTATCATCGGCACCGATATTTTATTTTATGTCCTTCTTCTTCTATCACAATTCACACTTTATTCTGCTAATAGTAGCCATGACGATTCAAGCTTCTGTTATTCTCTTTATTCAAAAGAAAAATCTGTTCAAAGCACTTATAGAAAAAGACCGTACTATAAAAACTAATTAGCATCACTCAAGCTGCAAATAATAGCAATTTGCAGCTTGATTTTCTAAACATGTCCAAATTTTAGTGCACATGCCCAATCAGGTCTATTTAGTTTTTCACTTTGCTTTATCTCATCTGTCACATCATAAGTAATATTTATTTGCTCAAAAATCCATCGACCATCACGTTTTTCCACAATTGTATAATTAGCAAAGGGTGTCCCCGACTCCATTTTATAATAGAAGGGTTCTTCTTCCTCATATGCAGGCAAACCGAAACTTCCAGGATTAACTATAACTTTGCCATTTGGTAAATAAACAATGTCTGGTAAATGAGAATGACCACAAAATATGATATTTTGCGGAATTTCCTTGACTAGATTCATTATATCTTGTGGTTGCTTAAGAATTGCATCGTTGAGCGTTATATCATGCAATAAATACTGTTCGTCACTTTTTGGAGAGGCATGACAGAAATAAAAATCTTCTGTCTGAATGGAAAATGGCAGATTGTTTAACCAATTTTTATGCTCATTCTCCAGCATATCTATTACATATTGCGCAGTTAGATTATCTGATGATGCTTGTAACAATATACGATCGCAATTACCACTAACACTTTTTATGTCCATTCCCTTTAATAAATCATATGTTTCTAACGGGAAAAGCGGTCCATACAGTATATCACCTAAATTAAAGATACTAACAATATTTCGTTGCTGTATATCATCTAATACTGCCTTTAATGCATCTTTATTGCCATTTCCCTACCTTATAGTATTGGATTGGTACTACTCTATACAAATTAATCAGGTAAAATGAAACAACAAAAAGGACTAGGTTCAAAATAAATGAAATACCTAGTCCTCTCTGCTGTTTCTAGAAATAAGACTTTGACAAGATTACATGCATAGCATACTACATCGTACTAAACAAATACTGAACAAAATTAAATTCATTGATTTATTAAGTATTTGATAATGCATATTTATATGTTTGAAAAAGTCGTTACTTCCAATTTCAAACTATCCACAAATTGATTAATTTGTTCCATTTTTACTATTAAACATAATGCCGGACCGCATTCTCTTAAGCCATAATTATTCTTTTCCTTTGCATCTAATACAAAAATTAATTTAAAACGAGGCTCATTTTCCTGTCTTTCATGTTCAGGAACTTGGAACAGTCCATAGTCAGGAAAATAATAGGTACCATATTCAGGAATATGATAAATACACAAACCTGGATCATGGGGTTCAAGCATACTTAGGTGTGTATGATCAACTCGTTTTAGATCATCTAATAATTTTAGAAAATCTCTTTTTAAGCAAGAGATTTCTGTATGTATCTCTGGGAAAGTAGGACCAGTGCGAAAAACAATACCAAATTTCACACTCTCATCATTAACTAATATTAATTTAATTTCAACTTCACAACTGGGCTTGCTAGAATGATCCTTTAAAATAGCCATAAATAAGCTCCTTTTAATTAATTAAATTATAAAAAAATCAAATATTCACAACTTTCCACGCTTTGCAGCATCCTTACTTCAAGTTAGATTTTATTAATATTCAGTGCAATAAATTGTGAATCTATGAGTCAAAATCAGCTGAACTTCCAGTGTCTGCATCATGTCTACTGTTTTTGCTAAATAACCACAAAAACCATGCTTATTGTTGGACATAAAAGAATCCTCCTAATTAGGATATTAGAAGGAATACAAACAGTTCAAATAAATTTTTTCACATTGTTAAATGGAATATCGCTCCTAGTTTTTTCATCAATACCCTTATAACTACATTTGTCACAATTTTATGTATGGGATGGAGCAGTCCAAAAGAGCCACTATTTCGAGATTGTGTAGCTGTTTATATCATTATGCGGTAAGGATTTAAACAGCATTTGTCTGCACTTTCTTTTGTTTTAGAAAAGCAGTTTAAGGATAAATCATCTTAACGAAATCAGATATCATTATTAACATTCAATCATCTAATAATGCCAAAATGCGCTCATAATAATATATGATTTCGTCTGAAAGAGGTTAATTAAGTAAAGACAAATATTTTACCAACCGCCACGTTTTTGAATTTCGTCTGTTTTAGCATCAATGTTTCGAGCAAATTCTTTTACTTTTTGTACAGAATCATCAACTTGGCGTTTCGTTGTTTGAATGCGGTTTGCCAAGCTAATCAATTGCGAAGGCTCTGGTGGATTTGGCTGATTCGCAAGCATCAGTAATTCTTGTTGAATACCTTCGAAATTAATGCCAGCATTTGAAATCATGTCACAAGCCAAAGTGATTTGAGATGCTGTGTGATCTACTGAATCAGCAACTCGCTGATTGTTATTCCAATTCATTCGACCTCCACCTGTATATGAATTCATTTATCGCTCCCCCTATCCTTGTAGCCTATCTGTTAACTCGTCGATATCAGTAATCTTTTTGTTAACACTATCAGTAAAAGAATCAATTTCATCCGTTAATTTGTCAACGTCTTTTACATTACGTTGAACTTCTGCCAAGTTATTTAATGCATTTTGCACCTTACCTGTAATCCCCATAGCCACACTATCTAGCATTGCTTTTACATGAGGTGGTGCATCTTGACCAACTTGCGCTAGCAACATATCAACTTGAGGCTGAATTTCAGTCAATGTCGTTTGAGCATTAATTAATTCGCGTGAACAAGAATTCAACTCATTATCGATTTTGTCCGAAGAACGGTCAATATTTGCTTGAATATCCTTAATTTCACCTAACACTTTATCAATTTTATTGCCAACTTCTCTTGCAGTTGATTTACTAATAATCATAATAGCAAGCTCCTCCTAAAAAAAATGTTAATTCATATATAGATTACCAAAAAAAACTTCTTCTTCCTAGCTTCTATATACAAAAATTTTCTTTTAAATTCCCTTGCTTAAAACCTCTAAAGTTTGTTATATCAGTATTATTCGATAATTATTTTTTCAAATTACCCCTAAATAACAAGACTCTTTGTCATAAAGATTTTAGAGAAACAAATCACTTACTTCTTAGTACTTTCAAACAATGCTCATTTGATGAAATGAAAAAGACCATTTACTCACTAGTAATGAGTCACCTGGTCAATTGTTAAGCTCTGTAAGTTATTCTTCTCAATCAATGTATAAAAACTCTTTTTATTTAAAGGGACTACTTATAATATTTATAAGATAACTACTGATTTCCTAATCCAAATTAAACATTTATCTTCATTTTTCTACTTATACTTTCCATTCCTAAATGTTTATAGAATTCAATTGCATTTGTATTGAAGTCCCAAACATTTAATTCAGTAGATAAAGCTCCTCTTGCTTTTGAATTTCCTTTTTTACACCAAAATCATTTATAAAATGAACTAAGATGTGCATTATATGTAGACCTATATACATTCAGGACTGTCCTAAAAATCATCTAAAATGGACTTTTGGGACAACCCCTAATGAATATTGAAAATAGTAATAAGTTAATTTACAAGTTTTTGGTTATATTCAACCCATTTTTCCATCTCTCTCTCCACTGCTCGGTTTTGCCATTCAAACCAAATAGCAGAACATTCACTACAATGACTGTCTACGCCTTTTTTTCCATTCATATCATTACATGTAAATATAGTCTTTTTACGACAGCTGTAACAGTAAATTTCTACATCTTTATAAAATTCCATAGCTATCAACTCCTACAATTTACACCTATTTCTTTCCGTTTTTCATATAAATTATTCTAATTTATAAAGAAATTATCTAGTGTGCAACAGGTATGAAGGTAAACGTACTAAAGCATTATGAAAAAAGATCGTTTAAGAGCAACCGAAGTAAATGAATACTAAATTCCTCCTTATATACTAATTCATTATCTTATGAACTTCTTTCAATAATCTACAATAAATCCCCTTCGTTCAGCTATTTAGCACATCTACCTAATTATCGATTCTGTAAACATTACCAATAAAATGGGTTTTACTCTTCTTGGTTTGTAGCGTAAACTTTTTTACTTAAGAGGGGAGGAAATATTTATGTCTCAAATAAGACACGTGAAAATTTTAGGCACAGGAAAATATTTACCAAGTAAAAAAGTATATGCGCGTGAAATAGATGAATTATTAGGGGTAAAGGCAGGCTGGGTAGAACAAAAATCAGGTGTTGCAATGCGGTCTTTCATTGTAAATGAAACGGCCTCTGAAATGGCAACTTTTGCAGCAATGGAAGCGATTAAAGCTTCGGGTTTACATAAAAAAGATATTGATTGTATTGTAAGTGTTAGCGGAACAATGGAACAGCCTATTCCATGTAATGCGGCACTTGTTCAAAAGCAATTAGGTTTAAGTGATTCTAAAATCCCCTGTTTTGATATTAACTCTACATGTTTAAGTTTCGTAACAGGATTTGATACGATTTCCTATTTAATACATTGCGAAAGATATAGAAATGTGCTTCTAGTATCTAGTGATATTGCCTCAGTAGGATTAAATTGGGAGGCTAAAGAAAATGCCATTTTATTTGGAGATGGCGCTGCTGCTGTCGTCATTACAAAAACGCCTGAAAATGAAACTTCTAAAATACTATCTGGACATATGGAAACATTTAGTGAAGGAGCACATATTACCGAAATTAGAGGTGGAGGCACAAAATTACACCCTACTAATCCTAATGCACATGAAACCGACTTTTTATTTGATATGAATGGGAAATCCGTTTTTAAATTATCTTCCAAAAATATTGGCGCTTTTATGGAGAAATTATTAGCTACATCGAATTGTACAATGAATGATATCGATTTAGTTGTTCCACATCAAGCAAGTGGTATGGCAATGAGAATTTTAAGGAATAAATTAGGAATAGAAGAGGCAAAGTTCATGAACATTATTCATAATCATGGAAACACAATTGCTTCCAGTATTCCAATAGCTTTACATGAAGCCATTGTGCAACATAAAATCCAGCGTGGAAATAAAATTATGCTTATCGGAACATCAGCAGGACTTTCTATCGGAGGGGTTGTGTTTGAATACTAATATTCTACTGACAGGCGGGCGTGCCCCTGCCACTTATTATTTTGCCCGTTTGTTAAAGCAGCAAGGCAAGACCTTATTTATGGCTGAAAGTTTACCACAGCACCTATGTATGCACTCTAACCTATTTGAAAAAAACTTTCATGTTCGTTCACCTAATAAAAATCGTGATGCCTATATTCAAGATTTAATTCAAATCATTCAAGAAAACAACATTGATTTAATAATACCAACCTGTGAAGAAGTGTTTCATATTGCCTATGGCTATGAACAGCTTTCTCAATATTGTCGGGTCTTTTGCGAACCGTTAGAAAAAATTAACGTCTTTCACCATAAAGGCTTGTTTATCAACACGTTAAGTGGTTTTTTTAGTAAATATATAACTGCCCCTTTTACTGTAGTAATTGATACAACTACTATTCACTCTAAAGCAGAGATTGCCAGTATTCTAAAGGCGAACCACATTAACTTAAGCCATGAATATGTATGTAAGCCTGCTTATTCAAGATTTGGAACGGAAGTTGCTTTTAAGAAAGAGCATGAAATAATTGAATATCTATATTTTAAAAAAACGATTTGGGTTATCCAAGAAAAAATCGAGGGTATACAAATTTGTACGTATGCTATAGCAGACAATGGCTTTATGAAGTACTATAGCGCTTATCAAACAAATGATCAGGTTGGGCTTGGTGCTACCATTTATTTTGAGCCTTTTCGTAATGCCAAATTGGAAGAATTCATGAAGCTTTACATCGAAAAATACCAATATACTGGCCAAATTGCTTTTGATTTAATTCTGACGAACAAGGGCGAATTTTATCCGATAGAATGCAACCCTAGAACAACTAGCGGTATTTGTCTCTTTCCTCTTCAAAAGCACGAAAATAACACTGCTTCCTATATTATTGGTAGAGAGACAACGATGTTAGGCTTAGCCATGCTCCAAACATTGCTCTCAAAAAACTTTTTTAAACAGCTTCGTAAAATGGCGAAAGCAAAGGATATTGTTTGGAATTCAAAAGATAGAAAGCCGTTCTTTGGCCAAATAAGCAGCTTTTTTTATTTATTAAAGGAAGCGAAGAGAAGAAAAATCTCTAGTTATCAAATGAGTACCATGGATATAGAATGGAACGGAGAGGAAATTGTAAATGAGTAATATTTTGGTTACAGGAGCAACAGGCTTTTTAGGACAGCATGTTGTAAAAAGGCTCTTTGTTAAAGGGTATAATGTGACTGCTATTGGACGTAATAAAACAATTGGGAAAACACTTCCTAAAGATGTCCGATTTATTTCCCTTTCTTTAGAGGATAGAAAAGGAATTTTCAATGCTATGCAGAACCAAGATGTTGTTATTCATTGTGGAGCACTTTCCTCGGTTTGGGGTAAATACGAAGATTTCTATACATCTAATGTAGTCGGTACACAAAACATGGTTGATGCTGCCCTTTTGCACAATATAAAAAGATTTGTTCACGTTTCCACACCAAGTATTTATTTTAATTTGCAAGATCGATCAAAAATAGATGTTAAAGAAGATAGTTTATTGCCTAATCCTGCAATTAACTATTATGCTGACACAAAAAGAAAAGCAGAAGAGGTTGTAGACGAAGCATTTAGAAAAGGATTAGCTACCATTACCATAAGACCTCGTGCGTTATTTGGTCCTGGAGATAATGCTATTATTCCTAGATTAATTAAGGCCAATCAAAAATCTGGCATACCCTTTATAAATGGTGGAAAGGTATTAACAGATATTACATATGTTGAAAATGTTGTAGATGCCTTATGTCTTTGTCTGGATTCGGATGAAAAAACCTTTGGTCAAAAATATAACATCACAAATGGTGAGCCAGTGTATTTATGCGATATTTTAGAAAAAGTCTTTAGTATGCTGAACCAGCCTATGAGGAAAAAAGAATTGAAATACAAAAGTATATTACTAGTTGCTAATCTTTTAGAAAAAGCATATCGAATCTTCCAAATTAAAAAGGAACCAATCATCACACCTTATACAGTGACAGTATTAGCTCACTCTCAAACTTTAAATATAGATGCTGCTAAAACAGATTTAGGCTATAAACCACTTATTTCTGTTGAAGAAGGGATTCATCTATTCGCAGAATGGTGGAAAACTCAAAATGATTAGCTATAAATTATTTCATACAGGGTACTGTACGCATAATGCAAAAATAGCTTTAAAAGGAGAAGCATCCTATGAGATGAAATTTCCTGCTATGGTTGCTCTATTAAAACATCCGAATAAAGGCTATATTTTATTTGACACTGGATATACTAAGCGTTTTTATGAAGAAACGAAAAGATTCCCTTATTCCATATATGCTAAGATCACGCCTGTCTATATAAAGCCCGAAGACAGCATCCTAGCACAACTAGCGCAAGAAAACATTTTAGCGGATGATATTCAATATATTTTTTTGAGCCATTTCCATGCCGATCATATGTGTGGATTAAAAGATTTTCCTAACAGTCAATTTATCTGCTCTAAAGAAGCCTATCTTTCAATAAAAAATAAAAAAGATATAGGTGCTGTATTATCTGCCTATATCCCCAATCTATTACCTGCTGATTTTGAAGAACGAGTTTCTTTTATAGAAGATGCAAAAACAACTCAAATCGGTAATCCATCCATCAACACAATTATTGACATTTTTCAAAAACCTCTTTTTGATATATTTGGTGATGGGAGTTGTATTGCCATTAATTTATCAGGGCATGCAAAAGGACAATTTGGTTTGATTTTTGAAAGTGACAAAAAGGAAACTATTTTTTTAATCGCGGATGCTGTTTGGAGAAGTGTTGGCTATAGGGAAAATCGTTCCCCTAGTAAATTAGCCTATATAATTATGGCTAACGCTAAAGAATATAAAGAAAACTTCGAAAAAATAGTGCAATTGCATTCATTAGACAAAAAAATTAAAATTATTCCTACTCATTGCGAAGAACCATTTCAATAAATAGGCAAAGAGGTTAAAAATGATGAAGGTCATTAAAATTCTACAAAACTATTTAAGAGTGAAACGTATACAAAAATACTCACCACAGTCCTTTCGACAATGGCAGAGCAAGCAATTGAAAAAACATCTTTTATGGATAAATAAACATTCTTCATATTATCGCCAGTTGAGGTTAAAAGCATCTAATGACATAACTAATTATCCTTTTATGGATAAACAAATAATGATGGATCACTTCAACACCCTTAATACAAAAGGCGTTTTAAAAGAAGAGGCTTTCGGGGTTGCTTTAAATGCTGAAGAAAACCGAGATTTTTCCCCAACAATTGGTAATATTACTGTAGGATTATCATCTGGAACGTCTGGAAACAGAGGGATTTTCTTAGTCTCAGAAGAAGAACAAACAGCCTGGGCAGGGACGATTTTAGCGAAATTGCTGCCTAATGGTTTTAAAAACAAAGAGAAAATTGCCTTCTTTTTACGTGCAAACAGCAATTTGTATGAGTCTGTAAAAAATAAAAAAATAGAATTTTCATTTTTTGATTTACTAGATAGCTTTGAATCCCATATAAAAAGGTTAAAAGCCTATCAACCAACGATTATTGCAGCACCCCCTTCAATGGTTAGACGCTTGGCTCAAGCTGTAAAAGAAAATAAACTAGCCATACAACCTATCAAAATTATTACAATGGCAGAAGTTTTGGACCCTTTAGACCAAGTATTCATAGAAAATATATTTAATCAAAAGGTTCATCAGGTCTATCAATGTACAGAGGGTTTCCTTGGATGTTCTTGCTCACATGGTACGATTCATTTAAATGAAGATATCGTTTATATCGAAAAAGAATTCCTAAATTCGGAGAAAACGAAATTTTATCCGATTATCACTGATTTTAGAAGACGTACACAGCCCATTATTCGTTATCGTTTAAACGATATTCTTACAATAAAATCCGAGCCTTGCCCTTGTGGCTCTCCAATGTTGGCGATTGAACAAATTGAGGGACGTATGGATGACTTATTTATTTTAAAAGATAGACACCATGATCATCTAGCATACGTTTTTCCTGATTTTATTCGACGAGCTTGTATTACCGCTTCAGAAAACCTAAAAGAATATAGAGTTATTCAACATAGCGAAAATAAAATCGAGGTCCAATGTTTAGTGTTTGATGAAGAGCAAAGACAAGAAACTGAACAAAGCATTCAAGCAAATTTAATGGTCTATCTACAAGAAAACTACCACTGCCCTCTTATCACTTTCAGTCCATATGAAGAACAAGACCGATTAACAAAACTGAAACGGATTGAAAACAAAATGGCAGTTAAAGAGGTTGTTCAAAATGCTGAATGATGATAAAGGTACTCTATTCAACAAAAATAATATGCACGAATTAGATTGGCATTTCTATGAAAACGGAGCATTTTTACAAGAGTTTTTCGAAGACATGATTGCTGACACAGCAGCTTATATCCAAAACGTAAAAACAGACATTTTTTTTGCCGCAATTGGGCGTAAATTAATACCCTGTACAGTCAATGACAGCACCTACGAAAATTCATATGTTTGTTCACCATATACGCATTATATTTCCTATGCAAAGGAAGAATTGCGCTTTATTTCTTCAAAACCGTTAAGAGTTGTTCTTAAGGCTATAATTAATCAATTTGGCTATATAGCAAAGAAAATGGAAATGAATAAAATCGTTTATATTAACAATTATTGCCTTTCCACAAACTTAATAACGCCTTTAACAGTAGAGGAAATTTTTTTAATAAAAGAGCTGCTGATTAAACATTTTCCAACACACCAACTTGGCTTTCGATCTATTAATGAAATTTGTCATAAAAATATGATGGAGGGGTTTGAAAAAGAGGGCTTTAATTTATTACCTAGTCGCTATATTTACATATCTACGAACGATAGACTAAATACACCTACTAAAAGTGAAAGAAAAAAACGAAAACATGATGAGAAATGTTTAACCAAGGATATGACGGTTGTTTCTAATAAAGAATTAGCAACAGCTGATATTGAACGAATCGTTGAGCTTTATCATCAATTATATATAGAAAAGTATTCTGATTTAAATCCACAATTCACCTATACATTCATTGAAAAGATGCTGAAAAAGAATTTATTCATTTTTCAAGGAGTAAAAATTAACGGTCAATTAGAAGCTATTTCTGGAACCTTTGTGTTAAGCAATATGATGACAAATCCGATTTACGGTTACAATCTCTCATTATTCCCGAAATATCAGCTCTATAGAATTCTGAGACACTTAAACACAACATTAGCTCTAGACAATAAATATTTATATCATCAAAGTGCAGGCGCTGGTCACTTTAAAAAGGCTAGAGGCGGTGTAGGAACACCTGAATATACAGCCCTATACGTCAACCATCTTCCCTTCTATAAAAGATGTTATTGGAAACTATTATCTTTCTTGCTTAAGAAAATTGGAATCCCTTTAGTAGAAAGGCTGGAATTATAAGATCTAAAAGCCGGGGTTGTGTGATTTACACAAACTCGGCATTCTCCTAATAAACAATTAATCATTTTTATAAATATACTCTAATTGGTAAATATACAATGGACTTACGGACTAACAAATAATGATTTAAACATATGAAGCAAGTTAAAAAAAGACAAACTAATGTGTAGGAAATCTTCATTTTCTATTGTTTTCTCAGAAAAAGGGGAAATCGCCTCAAACCCTTGATTCCTATATTAATTATAGCTATAAAACGAATTCGAGTAGTAGTTAGACTAAACGTTCTCTTTACCTAAAAATATTCTCCAAATGCCACTGCATATAAACTTTTTGTCTGTCTGTTAATTTGATTTTCATCGTTACTTGGATGTGCATAAACTGCCTCGTATTGTCATCTATGCTATCTGAAACAACAATTTGTCCATTATTTAGAAAGCTAATAAACCCTTTGTCGAACAATTGATTATGATTTGGGCAAAGTAGCAAACCATTGTCAACATCAAGTCGTTCGTGGTGATTTGAAATAGACCACGGCTTAATGTGACTCGCAATTAAAAATGCTTCCTCTGACACGCCACATAGCTTACACTTTTTCTCAAAGGACAATAATGCCTTTTTAAACGACGACTGACCAATACGTGACTTCACAATCTGCTCTTTTTCCGTTTCCTCAATTGGTGTCACTTTCAATTCATTCATTTCTTGTTCAAAATCATGTATGTAGTCTGCTTTGGTATTTGTTGTTTGATTGGATGAAATCTTTACATATGGCTCTCCACTTATAAGATCCTTATAAGTAAAATACACATGTCCATTATACGTTTTTACCGCTTGTGGCTCATGTTGTAATGACTGCTCAAAACATAGTACCCAAAACTGAAACTCAGGCTTTTCAAATCCAAAATCCCGCGCACGTTCCTCCACATATTGTCTAATTCTAACCTGCACATCTGTAGGAAATCGTTCAATCGTTTCATTTACCACACCATGCCGAACATCCATCACAAATGTACCAATCACTGTATACAGCTCTCGCATCGCCCCACCTTTTTTACGAAACGTCACAAGATTCGAATAGTTATACGAGCGTGGGGAAGGAAATGCATGGATATGGTAGCATTCGATTAAATGAATAGTTGAAGATGCTGGGATGGAGAGGACGATGCCAGTGTTAGATTCTTTAACTTGTAAATGAGCTTGAGTCTCAGACTTTTCTACAGCTTCTTCCCATTCTTTCACTAAAGCTGCCCCTAAATCTGCCGTTAACAAATAATTTGTGTTTTGTCTAATTTTCAAAATGGGTAAGTGTTGTAAAATTTCATGTTGCAGCAAATTTGTTCTTTTTAACATGTTCTCTACTTCTACCTCTAAAACTTTCAAACGAACAGCTAAATAAACTTCGGTCACGTCTTCATACCAATACTGTGCAGATTCCTCACTATTTATGTAGTCTTGAGGAAGTGATATTACTTGCGCTCTAGCGACAATTCCACTACTTCCTTTTTCATTCCCATCAGATCGCCAAATAAAAACATCATCGCCAATTTCAATATAATTTGCTAAATGCTGCTGCCGCATAGACCAAGTAATCACATCATTATCAAGTAAATAAGCATCCACATTAAACCTTGTTGGATTGCCTTGGAAAATCCATTTATTCATGAAATCACCTCTTTGTATTTGTTCTAGAATTATATATTATTAAATATTCTTTAACGATTTTTATATTAAACAGCGCTAAGACAATATCAAAGTTATAATCCTGTATATCTAAGTTATTTTCTTCTCAATAGATTCTAAAAATGTAAGCACATTTGCCATTGCTCTAATTACACGTCTAGAACCTTGTTATTACTGCCCTTAGTTAGTAATAACATCCAAAATTTGTCCCAATCATTGTGAATCTTAATTTCAATCTATCTTATAAAGATATGGACCACACATTGATTCGTGTGTATGAACATATGTCCAAGTAAAGTTTTTATCAAATATATATATATCTTGTTGAGTATCAAAATCCCTTGATATTACTTCATTAGCATTTGTATAAAGGAATATTATTGGTGAACCTTGATACATTACATAAAATTCTTCTTTAGATAAAGTATCAAATGCTTTTCTGGCAGCATCTTTTTTCAAGCATTCTTGCTTATCATAGCTGAAAATATGCCATTTAAACTGTTCATAATATATTTCTTCTTTTAATTCTTCACTAATGTTTTGTGCGAATGTCTTATCCCATAAATTATTAATTACCTCTGCTTCATTAACTAATTCTATGACGACACCTTTTTCACGTAAGTTTTGTTTAAATATATAATCTTCTTGGATAAAAACTATTGACCAATAAACATTTTCTAATTCTTCCTCTGGTAAACAGTCTAAGATTTTATCAATTTTATCTCTAATCATCTTTTCCTCCATTAACGAATTAAAGAAATCCGTTTTTAGTAAAAATCGAACTTTTTTATTACTTCTTCAACTCTCCTGCTTAGTTAGTTTAATAATTAGATAACACGCTAACCTGATGAGTCTGTAGTTAAAAACTACATAGTAAATCAACTAAATTACTACTATACCTATAACTAAACGCTTCATATCTTAAGACCTCTATCAGACCATACTTTCACTAATCTGCTTTGTAATTTAATAATACCCCATAACACTTTCATTTGGATAACTTTTTCCATTTACCATTCCAGCCATTTACCTAATGATGGTTCATCATGTACTATTGATTGTGGAAGACCATCACGCTCATTCAACCAATTATAGAAAGGTATTAGACGTTCATTATAAGGCGTTTCTTTTATATGTGATAATTTATCAACTTACTATTAAACGTTCTACAGCCTTCTATATGCCCCTACAAATACGGCTCTTAATGCCTAGCAACTGCCAGTACACCTTCTTTAATATTCATCGCAAAGCTCCTCAGCAACTTCTGCGTATTAATACACTGCCTGATTGATTATAATTTCATCGTTGACCATATCAAATTCTTTTTTATTAATATCACTAGTTAACGATTCTAACAGTTTATCCGAATCCGTTGTATTAGTGAATAATGACGTTTCACCTACTTTTGTGCAAAAGAAAAAGCATCCTCGAAAGAGAACACTTTTATAATGTTTGTTATTAAACTTATACTTCCTTACTGAACAATATTTAACTCTGTAAATTAATCCAATCTTTTCTAATCAATCCCATATAATAAATATCGTAAAATCTTCCAAATCTAAATAGTTCTTCTTTTAAAGTTCCTTCCAAAGAAAACCCACATTTTTCATAAGAAGCAACTGCTCTTTTATTAAAACTAAATACCTGAAGTTTTACTTTATTTAAATTCATATAATTGAATATAAAGTCAATCAATACTTTCATCGAATCTGTTCCATAGCCTTTTCCTTGGTATGCGGTTCCAATGGAAACACCAACATGACAAGTACTGTTTTTCCAATTCACTGAGTAAACAGATATCGTCCCAATAAAGATTTTCTCATCTTTCAGCTCAATCCCGAATATATATTCATCTTTTTCAGGATTTACTTCACTTAGAAACTTTTCATGGTCACCTTTAGTTGGTGGAAATGGAATCCCATCATTCATTAATAATCGACTTTCTACAACATCTTCAATTGCATAGAAATTTTCATAATCATCTTTTGTAATTTTTCGTAAAACGATTTTATCACCTGTTAGAAAATTTTCAATATAATGCTTTATCATTTTTATCCCCCAATTAATACGCAGGGAACAGCAGTAAGGGTTATTCTACTGAACCCTTGCTAATTTTTTGCTTCTTTGATCCTGTTAAAACTTCTAATACAATACATGCCATCAAGAGTTCATCTTCCTTTACTTATGATATAGTTAAATTGTAGATAAATTTAACAACTTTATCAACCCAATTATTTAACAAGTAAATCTTTAACTATTTCTTCGATAACCTATCCTGCACAATATGGAACGATTAAACATCCCATTTATAAATCTCGTTGGGCAATTGAAAGTTTTTTCGTTGGATTAAACAAAACATGAATGTGCCTATTCTATTCGGGACAACAAGAAATTAATGCCATATTTTATTCGCAGCCCTTATTGCCTGAAAAAATGCATGGGTTAGGAGCACGAAGCACATGAATGTTTTATTGTAATAAGGAGCGTCAAAATTGCATATTAACAACGCATATGCACGATTTTATGTACACTAGACAGCAAACCATAATTGTTTAATTGTTGATGTATCAATTGTTTGCAACCCTTGCATAAAAAGCTGTATAAATAATGTTCATTAAAAAAACAAAAAACGTTGATTTAACAACGCTTTTTGGCTTTTTGATATATTTCTAAACTTTCATTTGACGTTTATTAGGTTTATTTTGTATACTTTTTAAATTCTTGTTGCACTAAGTATATTTTTAACAATCTCTTTATTGTAAAGTAAAACCGTCAGCAAATATCTAAAGTTAATAACTTTTCATATTAAGAGAATATAAAATATCTTTAAAGTAGTTTTCTGCTAAGTTGTGTAGGGTATGACTGAATTGTTTTCTGACACCGTAGCTAATTGTTCGAGGGTTTTCCATTCAACAATTTTTTCATATTCTTCTCCGTTAATACTAAAACTAATTTTTATTCTTCGTTCACTGTCTTCATTTACCTCTTCTCCCAATACTAATTTAAGCGCAATTTTACCATCACCGTTTATCTCTATATCTTTTATATTTTTTAATTCTCCTACATCTGATTCACCATATATCCCTGATGACTTCAATGGGTTTGCGCCAAAGACTTGATATTTTTTACCATCTTCCTCGTATGTAATAGGCTTCTCATCTTTTTTTATCAACTTTATCGATTCTATTGTTACAGATGATTCTCCTGACCAATTAATTGGAACAACCAAATAAAAAGTTTCTTCTTTCCAATCAGTGCCAAAGTTACCTAAAAGAAACTCACCGTTTACATCCTTGTCCTGCTCGCTACAACCCACTACTGAAACCAAACAGAATAAGACACTTAAATATAGTGAAAATTTCTTCATATAAACACTCCCTCTATAAATGTTGATATATCAACGGTTCGACCCGTTCTTAAAGTGGTGAAAATATTTTTTTACCACTTAGTACATATAGTCTTTTCTAGTTCTTCAATTCATTGTCATTTGGTGAGTACGCTTCGCTAAAGATAATTGGATAAAATTAACTTTCACCTCCACTATGTGATGCACTAATGGATCTCTGCGATGCTTATGACGACGTACCCTCCCATGTCTCTTGGCGTCCTTGCGCATACATTCCTTCGTTCGGTCTATTCATAAGGCAGAGGCTGGCGATGCTCCTTTAGGGACTCGTGGTCTTTCGTGATAAATAATGCCGGCTTCTCCGTGTCATCCTTCTGCTGTAGGTCAAGCTTTGGTTTTGCTTAGGCCGCCTCTTGGAGACAATAAAGGTCTTTCATCATCTGTAGCTTATCAAACTGTACCTTCTTCTTGCACAAGGCATGTAAAATCTTCAGTAACTTTCCACAGAGCACGACAATCGATTGCTTCTTACGAAGGGGATTGACGGTGCGTGTAGTGTAGTATTCATGTAATTGCTTAAAGGCTTCATTATGACGAATTAACGGGATCATCACACGGAATAAAAGAGCTCGAAGTTTTCTTCTACCACGCTTAGAAATCCGTTTTTGTCCTTTATGCTGTCCAGAAGAGTTTTCACGTAATGTGAGTCCCGCTAGTTTGATTAATTGGCGTGGATGCTCATATTGTGTAAGAGAACCAACTTCGGAAAGCAGCTCGACAATTGTTACGTCGCCGATGCCTGGAACAGAACTTAAGTATTCATAGTCTGTCATTTCTTTCGATAGTTCGATTAACTGTTCAGTGAGGGTGTCTAATTGGTGTTGCATCAATTTGTACTGATCTAGGAGTGTGGCGATTTCTATTCGTGCCATCACTAAGCCTTCTGTCAGTCCAATTGAGCTTTGTGCCACCTCGACTAATTGTTTTGCCTTTGGTAGCTGTGGACTTTTCATCCCATCTACTTGGCGGTATAAAAATAGTAATTCTTCTGGCGTTTTCCCTTGAATATCCATTGGCAGTGGTGTCTTTTCAAGCGCCGCATAAGCCATTTTCCCGAAGTTTTTAAATACCTGTGTAAACTCAGGAAAAAAGCGATCTAACCAACGGATCATTCGATTTTGTAGGGCATTTACATCTTCTTGGATTTTGGCACGCAAAGTTGCGCCATTACGCAATTCAGCTTCCACGCCTTCTAGAATACGTGGGTAACTAAATCGTCCATCACGCATTAAACGTGCAATGACGAGCGCATCCTTTTGGTCGTTCTTTGTTTGAAGATTGTCATCTAACTCTTTGGAACGATTGACATGATGAGGATTTACCATGATAAACGGTATCCCATGTGCACGAAGATAAGCAGCGAGATTCATCCAGTAATGACCAGTAGGTTCAAAACCAACTAACACATCACTTTTTTCATGCGTAGCACGTAAAGCCAGTAATCTTTCATAAAAAGCATCGAAACCTTCTCTTGTTTGCGAGAAAGGGAACGATTTTTGGAGCACGCGTCCTCTTTCATCAACCGCGCATGCATAATGTGTACGCTTGGCAATGTCGATACCGATGACGAGTGTTTTTTCAGAGACTTGATTAATCTTTTGGTTCGTATTAGAATTCATAATTGGAGTCCTCCTATGTGATGATGAGTCAATTTCCCGTTGACACTCATGCATCATACAAGAGGGCTTTTTCTTTTTCAAGCCCTTGAAAATCCTTCTAACAGGAATGCTCCTTTGATAAATATTCTATTATCTTCCAGCATTTTGCAGGCTAAACCTGTTATCGGAAATCGATGCTAGCTCACACGGTTTTATCTTTGGTAAAAATTCATTCTTTCAATTCTTCTATTTTGTATGAAGTTGTATTATTAATAAATCCTTTTATAAATCAATGATGTTATCAAAAGATGTAACCGCAAACGAATTACATCTTTTTCGTTATTTACCATTTTTACTAGAGCTTCTTAATTGATTATAAAATTTTGAAACCTACACACAATAAAAGGCAAAAATGACCTATCTTTAAAACAAATACCAAGTATAAATTATTTTGGATTTTAACCGATGTATATTAAGAGCGTAAAAGCTATTTACAGGAAATGAAGGGGCGATATTATGAAAGTGAGTTTGAATGGTTCATCGGTTGATAGCGGGTTGCAAAAATGCAATATCGGCATGTTTAACAAAGGCAATAAAGGCTCTATTAGCACAAATGCAAGCGGGAAAAATAGCGCCGCAGTTATTTTTAGCCGTTCACCTTTTAGTCCGAACGTGTCTAACGATACATTAAAAAATTTTTCGAATGACCTAGCTCGATTAAAGTTAAGCTTAAAAAATAATTCCGATAGCAATTCTGATAACGAATTATTAGGCGAGTTTTTGACAAAAATTGAACAATATAAAGAAAAAGGCATATTTGACGGACAGGCAGACGATAAAAACACCAACCAGATTTTTCAGAACAGTGTTTTAGATTTGGTTGATGAATTTCGTGCTAAAGCCGTAAATGAAGAGGCCCAAAATTATTTTAAGGAAAAGAATGCAAGAGCTGATATGGCAATGTTTCTTATCAGGGGTTTAGGCATAACAAGTGGGGAGGTTCATATTTCTGATGAGGGCATTTCTCGAATGATGAAGTTATACGAGGAAAAGTTAAAAGACGGTACGTTAAATTCTGATAATGCTGAAATACTCGATATGGACGCTTTTAATAAATATCGCGAAAAAAATAGCAAGGATATTGAAGAAGCAATCAAAGAGCGTGAAGCATACAGTTTATTATTGAAAAAACTTGACGCATTTAAAAATTCTTTAGTCCAGTATTTCGAAGGGAAATAACAAACTGCAATAGATAATCCCAAACTAAAGTGTACCCTTTGTAAAGGACATTTTAAAAAAGACTCTAGGTAACTTGAAGAAGATGATGTCTGTATTGCGCAGGCGTCATCTTCTTTAGGTTCCACTGACCTCGATAGTGATTGTAATAAGTCATATAACTTTTAATTTCCCCTTTTACATCTTCTAGTGTTTCACATGATCTTAAATCTGTTTCATCTTTAAAATGCCCAAAGAATGATTCTTGAGGAGCGTTATCCCAACAGTTCCCACGACAGGACATTGACTGACTTATTCCCATTTTCTTCACAAGCTTTTGGAATTGGGGATTGGTGTAGTGGAAGCCTTGGTCTGAGTGGATGAAGGCACCCTCATTTAGTTTTATTCCATTCTTCTTTAATTTCTTTAAAGTATTCAGGGCAATATCTAACGTTATTTTATCAGATACTTCATAAGCCAAAATTTCATTGGTTTCCCATCTTTAATTGTAGACAAGTAGGCGCGTTTACCTTTTCCGTAACTCAAATAGGTGATGTCTGTTAATAATACTTTTCCAGCTACTCTTTGCTTAAATTGGC
Organism: Lysinibacillus sp. B2A1; assembly: GCA_002973635.1. Classification (GTDB taxonomy): domain Bacteria; phylum Bacillota; class Bacilli; order Bacillales_A; family Planococcaceae; genus Lysinibacillus. The sequence continues at coordinate 2,353,588 of CP027224.1, read as the reverse complement.
GGTTTAGCAGGTTCGATAATGTTCGATGTTCCTTTGTTGCTTTGGCAATACGTCGATATGGATTATCGCGAAACTGCCGAAAAAAGATTATTGGTCGAACTTGCTGTAGTGAGTGCCGCGTGCCAAGGTGAATTAGTAGCTATAGAAGAAAAACACTTGAACACTGAAAAAATACTCTTTTAATAGAACAAGCTTTAGTTATTTTAACTGTGATGGAATTATTGTTAAAGAGACAAAAGGGAAAAGAAAACGTGTGGTAACTATTCCAGCTAATATAATGAATGATTTAGTGACACTCGCTGCAGTTAAAAAATATCAACTAGAAGAGGCTGGCGATGAAGGAAAATGGAACGAACGCTTTTTTCTTTTCTCGAATGAATTCGGCAAACCATATCGCCCAGATTCAATTAGTCAATGGTGGGACCGTTTTATGAAAAGAAATCCGGATTTACCTAGAATTCGTTTCCATGATCTACGTCACACATCAGCAACTTTATTAATACATGCTGGAGAACACCCGAAAGTTATTCAGTCAAGATTGGGTCGTTCAAATATTACGACAACAATGAATACTTATGGTCATTTATTAGAAGAAACTGATCAAAGAGCTAGTAATCACTTCAATTAGCTTTTTATCAAAAAAGATTGATTTGGACAAACTTTGGGCAGATTTTTCAGCTATTCGTAGTTATGCATAAAAATAAAAAGCCTTACAAACGTTGTGGCTGTAAGGCTTAAGTTAGCGTCCCAGGAGGACATACCACAATGCTGATATATCAATGGTTAACAGCTATAATGTTTACCTTTTGTTTACCTTACTTTTAAGACCACCCATCACGGAGTGGTCTATTTTAATCAGATAAGCACAAGACATCGATAAACATCCTATTCGCATGTCAACAAACCATAAAAATAGCCCCCTTATCAAATAAATAAGAGAGCTATATATAATTTCTAATCTATCACTTATCTCCAACTGACTTTAATACATTCACTGGAAGCCAAATATTTAGAGCGTCATTTCCTTCTAAGTCATCGGTTACATATATATAACCATTAATTTCAAGACCTTTTACAAAAACAATGCTTCCCTTTTCCATAATTTTTTCAGTTTTCGATTCTTTTAATGGAACACCTTTACCTTCTGCATTTTTTGTTATCTCGTAACGCGTTCCGTATTTTCTTTCTATCCTCTCAGTTATTTTAAAATCTGTACTAAGATACCTATCACAATCTGTACCCTCATCTCCATCACTAAAACAATGGTCAACGTGACCATTATCTAGGAAAGTGAGTTGATATCTAAGAAAATAATATCCATACGAACCCATACCATTATCACGATTAATATTAATGTAAATTGGATCGTTATAGAAAGATGAACGAATTTCTATTGGTACTTCTTTAAAAACTACCAAATCCGTTGCTTGTACCCGATATTGCCCCATTTGATAGAATGTTTTGCCATCATATTTCTCAATTTCATACGTTTTAAAAAAATTATTTCGCTTAACCATTAAAGAATCAAACGTACCATCTGAATTTTTCTTGTATACCTTGATGTCTTTTTTAAAGGTCATTTTTCCTGTTTGCCCTTTTACAACCTCTGCTCCATCATACATCACTTTCGCTTCTGATTTTGTTGGATTTACTGCCGCAAATACAAATGCTGCTAGTAACACAATAAATATTTTTTTCATTATTCTCTCCCTACACAGTTTTATTTTAAAAAACATAATCTCTCAGTATTATATACTAGTAATCTAATATTCTACCAACGAATGTTAAAAATCCAACAAAAGTAGAGTGTTTTTTCATAACATTATTTCACCCATTTACCATTCCAGCCTATTTTCTAACGATAGTTCACCATGCACTATTGAATGTGGAAGGCTATCACGCTTATTCAGCCAGTTGTTATTTCGATTACTTTGATTAAGTTTTCAGTAAATGTGGTTTATAGCCTTTGTTCCACTACTCTTTACTACATAGAATAAAGACAAAAAGGAGATGACCATTATATGAATAATCGTAGGTGTAATAATGAACCATCAATATTTAAATGCGATAAGTTCGGGACATTTACAGCTAATGATGCCAAATGTATAAACGTTTCCATTCCTGCTGAAGGCTCAATAATTCCATTTTCCTCTGGAATCTCGTTATCTGTATTTGAGGATATTTTTGGAGACATAGATGGAAGCTTGCTAGGATTTGGTACTGCTAGTAACTTTGTACCTATTGTAAATAATTCAATTGATTTAACTAACTTTTTAACTGAAGCCTTCGTAGTTTCACGTGCTGGTAAAATTACAGCAATTTCAGCAACATTTACGACAATAGCCGGGGTTATCTTTGATGGGTCTGTGACAATTCGAGCTCAAATTTTCCTTGCACCTAAAGGTAGTAATATTTTTACTGGCACAAGTGCCAGCATTGATTTAGCTCCACCTATAACAGGTCCTGATCCAACTGGACAAATAACTTTTGCCTCAGCTAATACTCCACCAGTACAGGTAAATGTGGGTGATCGTTTAATAATGGTATTTTATATTTCATCGACAACTGGTAATGTTGATGTTGACCTTATTATTGGCGATGCAAATGCAGGAATTAATATTGTTTAAAAACAATACCCCTTTCCTCTAACCAATTATAGAAAGGCACTGGACGTTCTTTATAAGGAGTTTCTTCTATATAAGATGATTTATTCGACTTCATATTAGAACGCTCCACAGCTTTACTATACGCCCCCACAAATACGGCTCTTAATGTACTAGTAACTGTTAGTACACCTTCTTTAATATCCATAGCAATTTTGAATAGTACGTTCTTAGCTTTAATGAAGTCAGGTGCACTTTGAACCTGTGAAGCTAATACAACCTTGTGCAATTCATCTTTCAAGTTATCAGCCAATGGTAAACTATTCATGAAATCATACAGCATCACTTGGTACTCATTCATGTATTCCTTGTGAGCTTCTTTTTCAGCGTGTGCTGATTCATATACTTCCTGTAAATTGCTTGTTTGTAAAAGATAAAAAGAACTAGATGGTTGATTTTGAAATTGTGGACGGCAAACCGCGTCATTACTAGCGTTATCGGCTGTATCTCGTTGGGACACTCTCGATGAGACATAAGGTAAAATGCAATAGATACTAGCCCCTTTAATGCCGTTTAATTTTTTACCTGGTACCTTTTCGATGATGCCTAATTCCTCTAACTTTTTAACGCTACGATAAACCGTCTTTGTACTGATTTCCAATGCTGCAGCAATAGTAGCAGCTTTTAAGTGACATGCCCCCGGATACTCCAAAGAATGTGATGCAAGCTTGAAAACGATGGCACGTTCTGATTCTGTTAAATCATAATAATGTGTCGCTATGTGGTCCTCCACACTCTTATCCATATCAGCTATTGATTCAAATGTTTTGTATTGTGCTAAGTATTCAAATGCCATCGTTTTCACCTCTCTTTCCTAATCACGAACTTTTACGGATCCTTAGAATGAATATTGTTCGTGTTTATTTAAGTGCCTTACGTAAATTTTCTCGTGCCTGTTTTACTTCTAAATTCGTCAACAGCCTATGATATCTCATAAGGCGTTTTAATCTTCGTTGATACTTGTGGACATCTGTAATTGATTCATGTTGTTTCATCTTCATTTGAATATACTTTTGGCGTTGTTCAAGTGATCTCAATTCGTTCACCTCGCTTTATTTAAAAACTCAATCGAGAGCACTCAATGAATGCTCCCTGTTCAGCTTTTAAATTTTTAAATCTGAAACACGATAGTGAGATTCAATTCTTGCAGCTACTGGATCTGTAATTTCTACTTTCAACGAGTAGTCTATTTCCTTAATCAAATTTACTTCTGCTCCCTTGGATACCGCCCATTTTTCTATTTTTTTCAAAGCTGAATATGCACTTTTCAATTTACCTCCGACTGCATTCACTCCATGAATAATGAATACATAAGGCTCCGTTTTAGAAACTTCAACACGTTTCTCTATAGTTTCAAAAATTAAATTACTAACTTCTAATCCAGCTAAATTTTTCATTCCAATTCCGCCTTTCGTTATTTTTATTATTAATAAGATAATTAAATTACTCTATTAATAACTTTGTTACTCAAATAGTAAATTACTTTATTCGTAATGTCAATTACTAATTGCGTAATTTTATTTCATAAACTATAATTTAATTAAGATAATCGGAATGAAAGTAGGTGTGTAGATGTATTTAAAATCGAGGTTAAAAGTGTTACTCGCTGAAAGAGATATGAGTCAGAAGGATTTAGCTGAACAAACAGGACTTACAACACGTTTGATTAGTGAAATTGCTAACAATAAAATGAAGATGTATCCAAAGGATGCACTTGAGAAAATTATGGTTGCTCTGGATGTAAAGAATTTAGGTGACTTGTTACAGCGTATAGATGAGGAAACAGATAACTAACAAAGTTGTCTGTTTTTTATATGTACTTTCCACTCTCGTTTCCATTAAAATGATACTGTACATAATTATATTAAGGAGTAAGGTAACATGGATTCATTTTTAATAAATAATAAAGTATGTAATGTTAATATCGTTCCTTATGAAGATAAATGTGGACTAAGAGACGATGGAACTTTTTTAATTTGTTATAGAGGGTGGAATGTCGATTTCCACTACGATGATAAAGAAATACTATACGCTTCTATATCTGAAGAAGCACCTTATTTAATAAGATTCGGAAGCTCCCCATACCCTACTTTCGGTAAAGATATAGAAATAGTAAAAGAATACTTACAGGAAAAACATGGAATAAAAGACTTTCTATATTATGACCCAAACAGAGATGAAGATAGTTATATAAATTTTTAATCTTAAATTTGAAAATGACCAAGACAGTCATTAAGCTATCTTGGTCTCACTTCATTTATTTACTGCGTCTTTGCTGAATTGTAATATACAACCCAATCAAACGATCAGTGGTCATTGTACCATTCTGTAAATCCTTCAAGTGTGATTCCTGAATAATACCATCTTTAACCGCCTGCGCAATAAAGTTTTCCGTTTCAGTTTTCATAGCTGGTGAACCAGGGTTCCATGTTTGAGTCATTTTGATTTCCTCCTTTTTATCCTCTACGATTAGTTGTACTTGTCCTTTACTATTAGTAGGCACGTTCAATTTGCCCTCTAACTTATAACCTGCAGGCATCTTCCAACTTGCTTTAACCTCAAAATGCGGCCGATCAATATTACCTATCCATGTGCCTCCCCATGTAATGCCTAACTTTTTCGCAATAGCCCCTACTCGAGTAAGTGTAACTACATCATATAAAGATTGTGGAGGACCAACAGCAATATCCCAAGCTAGGTGTGATTTATGATTGCTTTCCAAAGTCCACGTAACAATTTGCCCTGGTCTAGTACGACCCTGAGCGTATAAGTAGTTTTGGCGTTCCTGTGAGCGATATGTTTCGGTGATGAATATGTTCTTAATGCCTGCTTTAAAACACTCCTGAAACAAAAGTCGGCATGCTGTTTGTGCTGCAGGTAATAGTTCAGCAAGATCTCGACATGTAGTAGTTACGCTAGTCATTTTCGTTCACTCCCCTTGTTCAACTTCTCTAATGTTTCATCAACAATTCCAGGCATATCTACTCCAATAGTTTGAAGATTTTCTGCAATACTGCCACCTTCCTTATATAAGAACAGAGCCAATGTAAAACCTGTTAAATAAAAATTCAGACCAAACATTAAATCTAAAATAATCACAAAAACAATTCCTACTAACTCGCCAATCCATCTAATGATACCGTCACGCATAATTGCAGATTTATACCCGACAACCTTTTTCCAAGTCTTTAAAAGACCTGTCGTAAAATCTAGAACTTTGAACAATAAATAAGCTAAAAACATATACAGTATTGGCTTTGGTACTAACGATAAAATCGGATGTTGAATAATTTGTGTAATGTCCATAAGACACCTTCCTTTTCCAAAATAAAAAGGACACGTCTTTTTGACGCATCCCTCTTCAAATTCCCAAGCGTTTGGGAATATAAAAAGCACCCTCAACTGAGAGTGCCTTCATGATTTACTTTTTACTGGTTCTTTTCCTACATACAAAAATGATTTTACTTCTCTTCCTGTTTCAATCAAAATCTCATTTGCTAATTTACTAGCAATTACATTCGGATTAACGTAATTCAAGTTTTGACTGAACTTAGGTGAAATGTACGCTGCTGACTTTTCCTCACCGTTTTCTGTGTAAATGTAACCACATTTCAAATGAACTTTTACATCATACATAAACATTCCCTCCTTTTAATCATCATTCGACAAAAAGAAGGATTTATCCTTGTACTATAAAACCCTCCACAGATGATGATTGTGGAAGTCATAAAAACTTAATTTCAAATTTGTATTTAATTTGTCTTTGATAATGCATCATATATTTCATTTGAGTTAAAAGTTCTAAAATTGCTCCTTGTATCACTCTTAGAAAGTTTTCCATTTTTCAAAACTCTGTTGCAAAAATATGAACCTTGCAAATTACTTTCTTTTAATACTTCCCATAACCCATTTACTGATTTTGAAGAATGGTTAATTATTTCAAACCTTTGCCCTGATTCAAATGTATGATTATAATCCACCTTATCTTCGCGGTAATAACTTGATTCGTAAAACCTTTTTGATAAACTCATAGAAATCTCATCCCCTTTTCCATCTACTTTAATTCGACAGAAAGAAATGATATCCTTCAAATTCCCAAACGCTTGGGAATATCGATTATTCAGCTAAGAAACCTACTCCTGATTCCTCTAAGATTTCTTTAACACCCTCTTGTAAAGATGAAGGTACTTCACTGAATTTTGTTTTTTCTAATATTACTCGTTGTGCGAAAAACATAGCCATCATGGCTTCACCTCCCTTCAAATACAACAAAATCCATTGAAAAAAGCGCATCATTTATACACCTTAGTTGCAATTTCTGCAATCAGGTCCTCCATGAAATCCATGCGCTCTGTGTTAGCTTGATTTTGTAGCTTTAATATTTTATTTTCTTGCTCTAAACGTGCAGCTTTTTCCTCTGCCGTTTCATCGGTACCAGCCTTTTTCGGTGCACCCAAATCACCACTCTGATCACGCTGCTTATACTCTAACGCCATTATTCAACAACCCCCGATATTAGGTGGATTTTGTGATTGATGTCTACAGTCTCACGAGACGTCTCAAGCTTCAGGATAATATTGTTTTTCGGCTCGTTTGCTTCATGATAGAAGGTATCTTCCACAACGCCATTTTGATTTGGCATAGGTGCTGTATTTTCAGGTGTTAAAACTACATATTGCTCCTGCTCACCAGCTAATGTCATTGATAACGAGACTTCTAGCTCCATATCCTCATCTCGCTCGATGAATAATAAAACGCCCTTTGCTGAACCCTTTGGTGGCTCGATTTTGTAACGAGCAACGGATTGCAAAATAGGCGTGTTAACTTCATTTTTATTTAATTTGATGGTTTTAGAAACCTTGAAATCGTAACTGTCCATCAACTCTACAACGATGGTATTTTGACCGACTTGCAATTGAGCAAGTGTAATATCAAAAGCCCATTTACCCTCTACAATTTCCAACTCTACGCTATTGCCTCCGTTTAATCGATAAGCAGCTGTAACAGTATTTTTATCTGGGTCGCTCGCTGTACCTGATATTGAAAACTTGTCTGTATTAATGATGCCTGACGGTTGCACAGCATCCACTGTTAAGATTGGTGGACGGTTTGGTACCACGTAAAAAGCGCGCTCTGTGATAGGAGATTGTCCACCATCGCTATCCTGCGCCCATATTTTAAGCGTATGTGGTACACCATCGATTAAGCTACCTGTGATAGCTGTTTCGCCATCAAATAGCCTGCCACCTTTAAATTTTAGCTTTTTACTAAAAGCTATTGGTGCGTTACTTAGTCCTATCCCTAAAACAACCCTTTGCTCAAGATTTACTTGGCCATATATCGTTACAGATTGATTGGCATTTACATCAGCTGCAGAGCCAGCGATATTAAATATATCATTTTCATATAGGGTCATATTTGCATTTGGTGAAGTTACAGATACCGTTGGAGCTGTATTAGTTACATTTAATGCAAAACCTTGCGAAGTGGTAAATTCGCCATCGTTCGCATTGACTGTAATCCATACACTACCAATCTCTTTACCAGTAAGGGTTAGTGTGCTAACTGAGACTGTTGCGGTTGATACACTCGGATTGCCTGACGATGCAGTATATGTCAATGCATCCCCCTGTGGATCACTAAAATAATTGGCTAGATTAATTGTAATAGGTATATCTTTTTTAGTAGATTGCGTTGGAATTTGTGTAAATGTAGGTGCTGTATTTACTTTTGCTCCTCTTACATACCAATATCCATCACTATTTCTAGTATTATTTATATATGCATTTTCTTCAGCTTGAACGGTAGTTATAAACGATCCTTGTATATAGTACGGATTTGAAGGTGTAACGGAATATTTGTCCATTAAACTGACGCCTACAACTTGAAATCTATAAACTAACGAATTAGAAATATATGCATATAACGATTTTCCCATTTCTTCTTCAACGGAAACAAGAGTTGTCTCAGGACCGTCAGGTTTGTGGAACTGCACACCATCGAAATTTAGCTGGTGGTAACCATATATAAAAGTCCAGCCACCCTTTTCGACAAATGTTTCTACTAGGTTGTATTGTACCTTTGCATTGTATCTATTCCAATAATACTTCGCCACCTACACCACCTCCACTAACTCAACATGATAAGTTTGCCAATACCCAATACCCATCTCTGACAATGTTGTGTCAATTGCTACATTACTACGAGCTACCTTTGCGCCTTTTTTATAATTATGCTGCAGGGCTTGTACAGTTATGGTATTGGTTCCAATGGATGTGATAATGATGTTCTCGCTATGCAGATCATCAAAAATTGTTACTTGTGAAAAAGCTGTAAATCCTTCTACACTTGCAACTTTTAAAATTGTAGTACCAATGGGCACAGATTCAACAATATCGGTCAATGTTTTATCTAACGTAATTTTATTTGTGCTGCCATCCAAAGTATCTGAAAATGTTCCGCTGTTGCCTGGGACACGTCCATCAAGTTCGAGCTGTATTTGCATCCGTCTGACCAAAGAAGCTAATTCTACTAAAAATTCATGTGCCATATAAATACCTAAATCCATGTGATTTAGACGTTTTGCTGCTACACGAGTACCTTCCTCAATCGTTTCATAAAATGGTAGTCCGGTTAATGGATTGAGCATATCCTCGCCACCATCATCTTTTTTAGGAATTAGTTTCCCATCAGGACCAATCTTCCATATACGATCTTTCCAATGTAGTAATACATAATCGTTTTTAAATGAAAATCTCAAATTTGTATCACTCCTTTCAGTACAACAGATAAGGTAAACACAATCATTAAACCGTCCTCGCTTTGTTCTATCTGCACAGTGTACTTATCTAATTCAATACCATGTTCATCTACCAACTTTGCCTCTGTGACAGTGCCATGCCCATCATCTAAATACACATACGTTTTTACGGTGTCACTTTCAATTAATTGAGAATGGAACTCTATTTCCTTTTGTTGATTATCGATAGTAACAATTGCTTTCTTGGCCATATTCTTTAAAAAATCTAGGGTACGGTCAATGACTATACGAGTCACCATTCGTCCATCACCTCATTCAGATATATCTCGCCACAAATCGGTAAATAGACAGGGTATGTGTAATTTACCTTTTGTAACTCCAATGTTTTTTCTTGTATTTTCCCTGGCATCCCTTCGCAATGGAAAGTACCACAGATTGGCAAATACACAGGATATTGATATTGGTCTGATTCCAATTCGATATACTGTGTCTGCGGCATCTTAATAGCGACAAAATCAAGCCATGAACGTGTATTTTTATATTCTTTAATTAGGTTTCTCAATAAAATAATAGTATCCTTCGAGAGTTCTGAAACGGTTACTTCTACTTTAAAGTGATAAGGCTCTCCCTCATATTGAAACCATTCAATTACTTCTCCAGGTAGGTTTAATGCTTCTAAAACTTTTTCAATGGCGTAAGGCGTACCTTTTCTTCGATGTATGGCAATAGCTGACTGAATCAAATTAATTTTTTGCTGGCGTGTAATTGCAAGTGATAATCCTTCAGCCCAACCAATGTGCTTTTCCCACAATAAATGATCTAAGATAGCCTCATCTACTTCATTTAAATTGAGCGTGTAGTTGATTTTAAAAGCCCAATTTAGCATCTGATCTAATGGCTGCTGTAATGCCTTTGCTAAGTTCTTCACTTTCTCGTCAACCAATAAATTATCTGGAATTTCCCTTAGAAGAGTATTTTGTTTTAAATCAATCATCTTCTACACCGCCAAATACTACATTTTTTTGATTAAGGATGGCTACTTGTCCTTTGTTAATGACCGTAAACATTGGTGACCTAACATCTACACGTTTGGCACCAGCCCTTATGCAGTCACTAATCAATTTGGATGGATTAATGTCACGCCCAATTTTGGAGGATTGCCACTTTTCATATGCTTCAATAGCTTGTTCTACCCGTTGATGTATGAGCATTTTATCTACTGCATTCGTTTCAATATAGTAAGTTACATCTAGATCATACATATTTGTTTCAGGTGCACCCACTGTCACAAAATCAGTCAATGGCCGTACTGCTCGATCATTCACTTTTTCATACACAGTATCGATAATTTCTTGTGTTGGTAATGCTCCATTTTGTAGTAAAACACTAATATTTACATAACCAGGTTCAGGAGAATCAACAAATATATCACTAATAAGAGCTGATGCAGATTTTGAAAAATATTCATATGCACCTGTAGAACCTGCGTTAGTTAATTTTTCAGGAGCTAAATAAATTCGCTGTCGGTAAGATTCCTCATCTTCTTCAAGCGATCCACCGGCTGAAACTGTAATATTTTCAACTCGATCTATATAGGGTAAGGGCTTTACCAGATTATTGATTTCTCCAATAGCAAACCCATTCCCCTCTGGACCCTCAATTGTACATTTTAGTTCAATATCAACATATACATCTGTGGTTTCTATAACAGCATCATGTGTTGAAGCAAAAAAAATAGCCCCTTCGTTTGAAGTAGCTAATAATTCTCCCTTTTTAATGATTCTGGAAGATGAGAGGGATGTTGATAAATGCATTCTTAATGTTGTTTTAGATGCTGTTGCAGCCAATATAGGCGTATCCCATTCAGCTCCTTTATGCTTTAAAACATTACCTTTCGCATAATAAAGCAAGTTTTGTTTAGCTGCTTCATTAATCGCCACATTTTGTTTTGTAATCACAGATGCTAATGATAAAAAAATAAGCCTTAATGGATCGGCTTGCGCAAGTTTCCTTTCTTCTACTTGTTCATAGGTTGTAATAATATCATTAGCTAAATCATCCGGATCTGTTGATAAAAAGTTGATTTCAGGTAAAACAACTGTCATAACGTCACCCCATTTTTCAAACTAAATATTAACGTTGGGTACGCTTGGCCATCTACATTTGCATTGAGTTTGATTTCCTCGACTAAAACACGAGGCTCATACTTCTCCACTGTCTCTACCATCTCAGCCACTAATCGAGGGTGAATGGTATTCATGGGCTTATCAACAAAAGTGGCAAAAAGACCAAATTCACGAAAAAGAGGCACAGAAAATTTAGTAGTACCAATTATCGTATTGATATTTTGAAAGATTTCTTCCAATACAGTAGATGGTCTAAAATTAATATTTGAAGGATTGTAAGTAAGTGTATACTGTTCGTTCATACATATTCCTCCATTGTTACATTAATATCAGATGTTAATAAATTCCCTTGGTTATCTAGGTAATTCCAAGTATCATCTACATTTGGAATATACCATTTGTTCACACCAACTCGTTTATTACCAATGATTAGTGTATGAGCTTCACCGGTCCTTAAATATTTAAAAAATTTATTTCCTTCTTCTCTTGGGTTGACCCCATGAAATGCTGAAAAATGCATTGTAAAAGTGAGACTTCCTGGATCGATTCCTGTAAATTCGGCTTTGGATTTCTGTCCATGTATGTCATGTTTTGACCATCTAGCCGATTCACTTCGTTTAAAAGCATCTAATGTTTTAATAAAATCCGCTGAGACTGTAAAAACGACATCCCCCATGTGCCAATCATTTAATCACCCCTAACCATTTACAATTACATCTGGACTGTGCGTATTACCCATTTTTGAACCACAAGCTGTTAAGTCATCCACACGACAAAGAGAACGACCGTTTACGATGACATCTGGTGAACCAGTTGCTGCTACTGAATCATGACATGATGATCCACAGCAATGCGTTTCCCAATGGTCACCCAATCGATGAGCCCCTAAACCATTTATGATGACATCATTAGAGCCTGCATCATTTGGTCGGGGAACATGACAATCATGTCCTTTGCAAATATCACCATATCGAATTGCCTCTGGCATATTATCACCTCTAATTTAAGTAAATTTTCTTATCAGATTTTATGGTAATATCCTCTGTAGCTCTAATTTCAATCGAACCTTGAATATCAATAATATACTTATTGTTAATAGAGTCATATTTAATAAAAGAACCATCAGGAAATTTAACGCCGTCCACATCTTCAGACGTTAAAAATTCCTCATCTACTGTATCAACTTCTGAATAAACACCTGCTAAAATATAGCCTGTTTCATCACCATTTGAGGGAAAAAGACAAATGACTGTTTGATTGACTTCAGGCATCCAGTAATGTTTGGTCTTTAACGTGTTAAAATTTAGTACTTTTAACTCGTTTGAAACCACATCGGAACGATCTTCAAAATAGACTCTGGCTGTTGCATTTTCTCGGTTGATGGATGAAATAATTCCTACTTTGATGCTGTCAAAAGGCGTATCATGCATACTTTTTGCCATTAGTAACCTAACACCTCTCTCAAACTAATATTGGTTGTGTATCCCCCTGTTACTTGGTGACCACTTGATTCGATATAATACTTACCGCTAAATGCACCGAAATTTTCAAGCTTCACAGTAAGGCCTTGTATCAGACGTTCATCCCCAAGCATAGTTAATTTACCTGTTTTGGACTTCTTATTTTTATTTCGCGCCTCTGCTCTTGCCCACCGTTTTGCTTCATCAATACTTTTTGCTCGTTTGTTGACTTTAAGTGTTGGTCCTTTTTGGACACCTGGTACCTCATAGACATACTTAACAACTTTTTTCTTGGAATCATCAAAATAGGAGATTTCAACTTTTTGATACTGTTCTTCGGCAGCCGTTTCATTAAAATCGTAGCTTTTTACATCCGATTCCCCTCGAGTAATTGTGCGAATTGTTGATTGGCTTTCATATTTTAAATCATCGTAAATGACAAGCTGTTCTGCAGTCACTTTGATTGATAAACCTTCTTTTTTGGTCACACGTTTTGCAAATGCTAAATCCGTTTCGCGTTTTTGTTCTACGCGGTCATACGTAAAATTAGGTGCATCATATAATAATTTTAGACCAGCCGATGTGGCCACGTTTCCCAAGATGGTTACGAGATCTGTATTTTCCCAAGCGCGAGTTTGTTCGGTGTCTTTTCCACCATCATTAAATGGTACAGATAATGCTTTAATCGAAACTGTATCTGGTGGACCTTTAAAACCAACATCGTCAATATAAAAAGTGCCGCATTTTAATTGCGACACTTCTCCCTCTTTACGCCAATTTTCTAAACGAATAGCAGCTGTTATCCTATCTCCTTTACTTGGCAGCCATGGATTTTGCCATTTTCGATCACGGTCCTGTAAATCCAATTGAATTTCATCACTTTTCCCCTCATTATCATTGAATTGAAAGGATAATAAATCAGGTGCTAAATCAGCTGTTATATCTTTACCTTTGTAGGAAATAACCGCAATGGCTCGTCTTGTATTTGTCATGTTCTCACCTCATCCATGGTGGTTTATCATTACTTTCTTTGATAATTTCTAACTCCGGCATAACAAGCTCCACACCTGCAGGGAAAACAACGATATGCATATATTGAGGATTGGCATTCATGACTTGATGCATAACCATTTCAGTGCCATAGTGTTTGAAACAAATATAATCCCATTCATCACCTGAAATTGTTTTATATGTCTTAGCCAAATGACAACCTCCTCTCATTACGTTGTATCTTCTCCAAGCGTGTTGCTAAATCATCTTTATCTCTATCAGCGTGTTGCTTCACTTTTTCAAGATCCTCAGGTCTTTGTACGTTGTATTGTGGAGAATACTGAATAATTAAATCTCCACCACTGTTATTATTTGATAATGCCTGTTCTGGTTGAATAACAGCTGCATCTGGGGCGCTCGATTGCAATGTAACCTGTTGTTGAAGATCATTTACTAAACCATCCTGATTCAACATACCTAATGCCTGGCCAGTTTGTAGCCATAAATCTTTAGAGCGAGCACTATTATTCCAAGGGATAACTGCTTCTGTATCTCCCCCTTCTCCAATCCAGGCAAGTTCAGGTGAAGTTACAATTCCACCATCTGCATAACCACCAATTCCTAATGCATCCATCACTCCACTTGCTGCAGCGCGTATCGGCTCAGGTACCATAGACGCAATCGCTCCTAAAACAGCTCCACCCATTGATTTGATGCCTTCAATCAAGCCATTAATAACGGCTACACCTATATCATATAGGTTGATATTAGAGAAGAATGAAACAATATTATCCATAATTGTTGTAGCTGTTTCTTTTATGATTTCCCATGCTCCAGACCAGTCTCCCTGCAAAAGTGCCATCGCTGCCTGAATAATGCCAGTGATTAATGTAAGTGCATTTTCGATGACAAATTGGACAATAGGAAAAACTGCCTCAACGATTGAAAGTAACGCTTTTATAGCTGGAATGATACCGTTTGTGAAAATTTCTGCAATTGAGGAAATGAGCGATTTAATAATCGGTGCTGCTGTCTCAACAATCATTACAAGTGTTGGAAAAACTTTTTCCGCTGCAGAAATCAAAAGAGGTAGTACCATAGCTCCTAAATTTTTAATCGGTGTTGCTAAAGATTTAAAAGCTTCAATGACTTTTGGTAAGATTTCCGAAACAGTCGAACCAATCTGCGATACACCTGAAACGAATAAATTTTTTAAAACAGCTAACAAAGGTCCAATTGCATTTCTAAACGTTTCTGACTTTTGATAAGCAAGGTATAACCCTGCGCCTAGTGCAACAAGTCCTGCCACAACCAAAACAACTGGATTGGCCAACATGGCTAGATTCAGGGTACGCATTCCTGCTGCCATTGCTTTTAGGACCCCTTTTACTCCGCCGCCGTAAAGCGCAAATGCTACCATAGCCGCACGATGGGCTCTATACAGTGCGATACTTGCTTTTTGAATGGCATTAAAGGACGTTTGATAAGCTTTAATTGCCACCATTGCTCCTTTGTATGCACCAAAAGCTCCAACTATACCTAAGACGGCTGGACCAACAGACATTATTACACTTTTCGCTTTGCCGATTGCTCCTGGTAAGTTGTTAGATAGATAATTCGCAAAGGTGTTTAAATAAGGCAGTACCGCATCACCAATTGGATAGACTAAATCCATAAATAAAATGCGCCCAATCCCTCGAATGGCCGCATTAAATGAACTAAATTGTATTTTATTAACGGTTTCCATGGTCCCCTCAAAGCCCTGCATGGCTTCTGTTGATCCAAGCATGGCATACATGGCGGTGGACTCTAAATCTTCCCACTTTGTACCGAATAACCCTACACCAATCTGGTTCGCCATAACTTGGTCATCCATACTTTGTAACTCACCGACAACCGTACTTGCTACATCTGCAACTGTACCTTTACCTTTTAAATAATCTTTCCAAACTTGTTGAGTCTCTTTTGAAAGATCACCCATAGCATCACTTGTGGCTTTAGAACCGTCTTTAGAGCGAATTTGAAATTCTTTCATAACATCATTTACATAATCGAGGTTATACACTCCAGCTTTTGAGCCTCTTTCGAGAATTCCAAAATATTCTTCAGCTGAATAACCCATTTCTCCGAAAAGGGGGGCATACTCGGCCACATTATCAAGCATCTCGTCTGAAAAATTAAGACCTCTTTGCGCGCCTGCTGCAAAAAGGTCCATTGCTTTTGTAGAGCTAATACCAAAACTGCTCATCATATTATTAGCTGCCCGAGTTACATCGTTCATATCCTCGTCAAAGGTTTTAGTAAACGATAAAGCTTGACCAGTAAATTGCTCAAAATCGGCATCGCTCAGCTCATGCATGTTCTGTTTGACATTGGCTAACGCGTCAGTGACTTCGTCAAAGGAATCACCATAGTTATTACGAAATAAATTCTCTGCAGCACCCTTTAATTCTTTGAAATCATCACCAATTAGACCTGTTTGAGCTGATAAAGTCGATAGTTCTTGACTCATATCTGCAACTTGCGATACGGCACTCCCTAACGCTGCGGCACCACCTAGCATTTTCATCATGCCACTAGCACTATTAAAAGTACTTGTGAAGCTACTCGTTAGCTCAGCACCCAATTTAAAAGCAATATCAAATACTTTAGACACTAACTTTCACCTCACCCATTAGGATTTTTATTTGCTTTGGCGGCTGCCTTTGCAAATTCAATGGTTTTTTTCCAGGCAAATAATCTTCGAATTGTTAACTCCATATAAAAATCGACTGATGTTTCACTATTATTCGCGCAGTATAAACAAATCAGTCGAATGGTATGAGCTGGTTCACTATTTATTTGCCACTTAGTAAAAAAAATGAGGTACGTGTTGTGATTTTTGCATAATCTGGAGCTGATAAGGATCGGATTAAATCAACATGTACTTTTGCTGCTTTCGCTGCTACGATAGCTAAAAACGGCTTAGACATTTCTTTGACCATTACTAAGGAGTTTTGTGGATTTTCCGCGTTAAATTGCGCTTCGGCTTTTTCAATATCTGTACCTGTCATATCTTCAAAGTCTAATACAATTTCATTAAAGGTTTCGCCATCAAAAATTACTGGACGTTTCAGTGGTATCACATTTTCCAATCCTTCTTCATTAAACACTTTTTCTAATCTGTTTTCGTTAATCACTTCTACTTGTTTAATTTCCTTTTTACCCATTTCCAAGCCTCCTATAATCCAATATTTTTACGTACTTGTTCAAGTTCATCTTTACCGTTCACGATGGATACACAGTTAAACTTGTCAAATTCACGAATTGTTTTTCCGTCTATCATAATTTTGATATAGTGCACTTCAAATTCATTAGCTGTTTCTGTGGAGGCACCAACAGCTAACTTACCAGGACTAAAATTAATCGGTACACAACGCGTTTTAATGACAACAGGTTGCTGCACATACTCCCCTTTGCCAGTATCAAACAATTGCTGATTTGCTCGAAAATCAATGGTATGTGCTTTTGATTCAGAAAGAACTATCGCATCTTTTGTAATCGTTCTCCAACTGATTTTTAATGTTTGAGAACCGTAGTGACCCACTACCGGTGCAGTTGCCTCTCCTGCAATCCCTGCACCTTTTATTGTTTCTGTAAGAGCTTCAAAGGATGGTAGTTCCACTTCACCAGTACCTAAATACTCAGTGGCATCTTTCCAAACCGTATATTGCGTTAAAAATTGATCTTGTTGGTTCATTTAGTACCCCTCCCTTAACCAAACAACACGCTGAAATAGCTAGGATCAAACTCAAAAAGACCCTTAATTTCGCGTGCTGGAGTTGGTGGTGTGATGAATAGATGGAAAGTATACGTTCCGTCCATTAATGCTGTCACAGCATTTTCTTGCTCTAAAAATTCGATACGTCCACCCAAAATAAATTGGCGTGCGGCTTTGCTGTTTAAGTCGATATTTTTACTATCCACAATATTTTCAATCAACTTTCGATTACCTGGTTTATCGACCTTTTGCCAGAATGATAAGATAAACTGATTTTGCTCATAAATAAAGACACGTCTAACAGAAATAAACGCATCTTTTGGATCTGTATTACCTGGATAGCAACTTGTACGATGCCCCCATGCACGCCATCCACCAATCCAGTTTAGAGCTGTGACAATACCTTGTCCATTTAGATAGTTGGCTTGTTCTAAGCTAAGTAAAATTTCTGTACCATCTGCCAGTACTGCGGCATCCATTTGTAAATTTTTATTTGAAAATTCTTCATATGGATACCCTTCATTATTTGCATCAACAAAATTGGCCAAACTAGCTGCCTGAGTGGACATGTGATACTGTTTACCACCAAGTGAAACTTTTGGCCAACAAACAACTAGATTGGGAGAATCCAAATTGTTCAAATTTTTGTGCTCTGGAACACCTGTATAATCTGTTACCTCGCTTGTAGATACATCAACGAATGCCACTGCTTGGAATAAACCATTGATATTTAGTGCCTTTGCTTTCATGACTGCAGCAACAGCTGAATTGGTTGAATATTTCGGTGCAATAATAATCCCTGGTACCTCTCGGAATCGCGGGAACACTTCATTGACTAATTCAAGACCTTTATATGAACCATCTAGTGATACCCCGCCGATAATGTCTGCAGGCGTTACCAGGGAAGGGTTTAATTTTTTAAATTCGACTTTAACTTCAGCAGCTACAGATGTGTAGATATGCAAATATCCATCATCGTCAAACTCTAGTTCATAATCTTTCGCATCATACGGATTATCGCCATCTTTACCTTTAATGACAACTGTCGATTTTAGGACACCAGCCACTTTAAGGATACCTTCATTTTTAGTAATAGTTACTTTCTCTGACCCTGTTTCACTATGTTTATCAGGATCTAACACATTAATCATCACTAACGGTGCAACAGCAAATAAGGCAAAGTGGGAGCTAATAGATTCACAGATTGTATAGTTATCAAAATCATCAAGATAACCCATTTTCTTTACACATTCTGAGTACGTATAGCCTAGCATCGGTTTATTGACTAATGCCGCTGGATCATCTGTTAAATGAATTGGTGCGGTACCCACAATTACGGTTAAGCCTGCTGTCGATTTGACAGGAGGCACAATCGATGTCGGCACCTCATACGTATAAACACCATGTTGATACCCTGCCATTAGTTAGCCACCTCTCTTTCTGCCACAATAAATTCATGAATGGCATTAAAATAGCGATTTTCTAGGGTACCTTTCACCTTAGTTCGACTTTCTACTTCTGACATTTCTGCAATTGGTACAAATAATTTTTGTATATCAGGACATTTCTCTATAAAACTTTTGATATGAGGTGTAAAATCCGTTTCAATCACTGTATACGTTGGCAATCCTAATATATTTGGACCAACATAGATTTTTTGAGTAATGTCCTTTGCTGGTACGACCTTTTCTTGATCTTCAATAATTGCTGTTTTTGATTGCTCTACTTCGCCACCCTCTTTATACGTTGACATAGCACTTTCTATTGATTCTTCAACTACTTCAGGTGCAACAGGCTCCACTTGCTTTTTAATGCGTTCATTGGCCATTTACATACCCTCCTTGTGTCATAGACCTACTTTCAAAGGTCAATTGTATGCCTCCATAATAAAATGGATGGCGTTCTTCCTCACTACCATCTAGCGCCCAGCTCAATGGATATTTGAATAGATACTTCTTTTCTAAAATAGGATTGTGATTAAAATCATTCCAAATGGCTTGAATACAAGCCATTACATCATCATATCCTCCGCCCTCAAAGCTCTCATTTTTTACACCGATTAAAATATTTAGTACATTTTCTTCTAATTTTTCATTACTCTCTTTTTGTCCTTGGTCAATTTTCACCAAGCAAAAAGGATACACTTCTTCATGTGTATCCTCATCTGAGTAATCAAATTGATCGCTTATCCGTTCAGGAATCTTATGACGAAAAATCTTAAATGGTGTTGGATCGTTAAAAGATGTTTTCAAGGGAAAATCTTTTAAAATTTCTGTAAGACGATTTACTAATGCATTTTGTATGTTAGCAACTGTCATTTAACTCGCTCCTAATTGCCCTAATATTCTATTGATTTCATGATTCAAACGAGTTTCATACGTAATCCAGGATTGCTCATTAATTTTTCGGACAGTTTTCTCATTCCCAATCATTTGAGGTATTGAAGGTCCAAAAAGACGTGCAATCGGCAATCTTTTAGTCGTTTCACGTTTAAATAGTTTAATTCCATGTAAATTAGCGACGAATGCACCTACAACTTGTTTCATACCATCTTTTTTTACAGCGATTTTTAATTGGCTTTTCCGTTTGGGATTAACCGTTTTAGGCGTTACTTTAAATCGATCTAATGGTATAGCCTTGCCACTGGATCTTACTTCTGCAGCTAAAACTGATTTACTTGCTTTGGTAATTTTTAAAGTAGCTTTTATATCTGCAGGTTTAAGATGATATTTGGTCCTTGTTTCCTTGGTTATATTACTGGCAGTATTCGTAGTTGCTCGATTAAGGGCATTTGCTACGGCATTCGGTGCCCGATTAGCAAATTGGCCAAGTCGTTGTTCAACCTCCCTTAAAGCAGCCGCATCGACTTGAATCAACACGCTCATTCTGTGAACCTCATTAGTCCAATCGTGAGCATTCCTAAGTTATTACGGACAACTTTAATTCGGTATTCCTTCCCTTCAAACTCCATTAACCGTTCAGGCTGTGGAATGCCTTTAAAATAAGATGACTTCACATGAAAAACTACATCACATGAAGCCAACATCTTATCTGTATTAAACTGGGCCATTTCATCACTATCACGTACAATACTCATTTCTTTTTTGTTAATGATGACCGTTTCAGCAAATTCATTTTGATTAACGAAAACATTATCAATATCTTGCATCAATAAATCTTTAAATGTTCTACTCATGGTCATCATCCACTTTTTTTATCCGGCGACTTTTTGGTTGTTCTTCCTTACTTTCAACAGCATTTGCTACTTTTGCTGAGCCACCTTCAATAAGTTTTGTTGCAAAAGCATCATCCGCTGAAAAAAACTCACCAGGAGGAATCATTCGCCCTGCAAACCAAACATGAGTGATTGACTCTAAAATAACAGCCATATAAATCCCCCCATTAGTCGATTTTTACTCGAGCAATTGTGCCAGTTTGTGCTTTTGGTTCAACAGTCCAACCTGCAGGTGTAGCATCAGTTTCAGTAGCTTGTACCTTGCCATCTTTAAAATAAACAGGCTGGCCAATCGTTAATGCTTCTGTAGAAAGGGCAGGGAAATCATACACACCCATTACATTTATGGCTCCTTTGGTTCCCACAGGAATTGCTGTAGCTGCAATACCAATACGACTTGATAAATCAACAACCTCACCAGCGACAATATCAGCACTTGTATTATTAATAAAATCAATTGTTTCGCCACGTTGTACATATTTTGCTTGTGCCATTAAGTTTTAGCTCCTTTCTTATTTACCCTTGTTTTTAACTACTGTTTGATAATCTACAACTGTCACACCATAATCCATATAAATATCCCAAAGGAAACCAAGTTGACCTGCAGGTGCTTGTTTCATCACAATAGTTGGCATATCTTTACCATTTAAAAAGTCAACTTGAATTGGTGAGCGTAATTTATCGGATGTTACATACCACTCTAATTCACCATTTACACTAGCATCATCTAGCTCAGCATCTGAAACAATTGTAAATTGATTGTAGAATGGGTTAGGAATATTAGGGTTAGTTTGAGATGGATCAACTGTTGATCCAATTAATTGACCTGCCCTTGTTTCAAGTGAAGTCGGTACCAACATGAAACGTGCAGGAATATTTAATTTCACATCACCACCTGCAGCAGTTTGTTTTCTTAATAACTGGCGTGCTTGTGACAATGTATCAACGGATGGTGCTCCACTTGTAGCCATAACAT
Source organism: Lysinibacillus sp. B2A1 (assembly GCA_002973635.1). GTDB lineage: Bacteria > Bacillota > Bacilli > Bacillales_A > Planococcaceae > Lysinibacillus. The sequence continues at coordinate 2,331,618 of CP027224.1, read as the reverse complement.
TTTTATGATCCGCATGGAAAAGTGTTTTACCATCCCAAATAGCTGGATTGTTAGCCAAAGTTTGATACACCAAACGGTTAATACCAAGTCGTGCCGATTGAGCATACAATGCTGGAATAGTTTCAATAAAACTAACATCATCATTGATAAATGCTTGGCGTGACATAGAGAATTGACGACCATACGTTAATAATTGACGTGTTGGTCCTTCAACACCATTAGGATCATCATGTTTTAATTCACCATTCTCTGAAACTAGTAATAATTCACCTGCCGTGCCAACTTGATATGTTTTAGTTGGGCGGAAATCAGTTAATGTACCTCGGCGTGTCCAATGTTGATATGTTGTAGCAGCATCTGTATATGCTTGTTGGAAAACAATACGAGCCGTTTGATCGATGATGTTTGTAAATAGTGATGTTGGTGTTAAATGTTGACGTAAAAGTTCATCATCACCTAATCGATAAGCGTTATTTACCCCTTCTATAATTAAGGATTCTTTTGCTAATTCACGTAATGATAAATTTCGTAACTCACCAGCACCGTCATTCGGCTTATCTACATTCATTCCAACACGCAAAGCTAATCCATCGGCAGCTGCGTCACGGAATTTATCGCGCTCGTCTTTCCCCATTTGAATGCCTGAAGGCTGTGGAGAACGTTCTTTAATCTGTTTTTCAAGAATAATTTGACGGACCTGATCGATAGTATGACCGTCTTTAATATACTCATCCGATTCTAGGTCAAACTCCCGGCAAAGCGTTGTAATTTCAAGCGTGCGTTGACGTTCAGCTTCAAGTGTCCGTTGGGAATTGTCCACAGGTGTAGGCTCAGATGTTGGCTCATCTTGTTCGCGTAGAGCTTCAAGCTCTGTTTGTAATTGATCAAATTCACGTTGTTCTTCGGCTGTTAATGCACGATTTCCATCGTTTTTAGCTCCATCTAAAATTGCTTTTTGACGTGCTAAAATTTTCTGCATTTTCTTCATAGGTTACTTTACCCCCAATAAATTTTTTGTTAATTGCATCTGACGCTCATAATATGAGTAATCAGCTTTTTCTAACGTTTCTTGCTCAAATTCTTCTTCCATGTCACGTCCAACACCAACTGTTGGATCAGCGGGGACAGACACGATACTAATTTCATAGGGCTGCCATTTTAAAGCAACACTACACGGTCCAATATGACGGCCGTTTGCAGATGTTTTACCAGCTGCAACTTCTTCCCAAGATTCAACTTGATAGCCTACTGAAACAGCTTTAAGAGTTTGCGATTTCACTTTTTGATAAATTACATCTGACTCATCATCTTGATCAAAGGTAACTTGTGCATACGCTCGATTATCCTTTGTCCATGCCTTATCGATACGACCCATTACTTTGTCACGATTATGGTTGTATAAAAGTACACCAATTTCATTTAATCGGCTTAAATCAATAGCACCTGGTTCATGTGATAAAATTTCTGGACCAAACCAACGTTGATATGGTTCTTCTGATGAAAAAGAAAGCTCAAAAGTGCGTTTCTCATCATCCAACCCTCTTATATCAAAGGATAAATCACGATTCATCTTCTGGTTTTTCTTCATCTGTTTCTTTGATGAGCTGGTCGATTTCTTCGGATTCGGTACTTGACTCACTACTTATCACCCCCTTTTCTCGCATATATTCGATTTCAAGAGCACGTTGATCAATGATTTCACGCCAATCATTCCCTGTGTTACCTGCAATTTCAGCAAGCGTTGTTTGGTTGGTTTCAAGAGCTATTTTATTTGCATTAGCTTCTTTTAACGGATCAATCCATTTCATACCTGGTGCGACCCATTCATGCCTTAGATAACTTTCCTTTTTGGTATGGAAGTCTTTAATACTAACCTTTCCAGCCAAAACAGCTGATTCTATGAATGCCTCGTATACTGGAATAAAGAAATGATCAATTAAATATTGTTGCTGCATCAAATATGTTTTTTGATCCTCTATTAACCCTTGTCGAGCTGATGAATAATTGACCTGTGACATATCACGCGCTGCCACTTCATAAGAAATACCTTGTGATGCACCAGATAGACGCTGTTGTAAACGAATGAACTCAGATGAATTAGCAGCTTGTGCCGGTGGTTGAACCACACTTACGTCATCCCCTGGATTAAGCTCCATAATCATACCTGGACTCAACATTTTACCTGCATATCCGCTACGTCTTTCAGGACCTCCACTTGAACGTCCGACATTTCCACTACCATTCGGTATCATTCTTTTAATTAACACTGCAAGTAATGCTGCCACACGTTCTTTTACGCTGACAGCTTCCATAAATTGATTCATATCACGAACCCTTGGAAGCGTTGAGGACAATTCACTCATTTCTCTTAATTGACTTGGACGCTTTTTCTTGAATAAAAAAAGCACATCTTTAGCATCAATTCGCTCAGATGTACCGATATAGTTTCCATATGCATCGTACTTTTTTAAATAATAGGCAATTGGCCGATTATAGGCATTGTACTCAATGCCATTTACTATCTTTTTAGTAGTGGTTGTAGGAATCATTGTGTCCAGATCATCTACTTCATACAATTGCAACGACAATGGAACAACCCCATCGTCAATATACCGCAAGACTACAATTATCCCGCCATCTACCTTTTGACGCCTAACAAGCATTTGACAGATTTCAGAAAAGCTTTGTTGCTGTGTTACATCACAATTCTTAGGACGACACCACAATTTAAATAATGTTTCAATTGTTGTATTTAAATCTTCATTTTCCGTTTTAGCCTGTAACTTAAAACCACCACCAACAACATTTCGTTCAAATGCTAAAACAACACTCTCTAAGATGTCACTATTACGTTCTAAATCACGGCTTCTCGCTCGAATTGTGTCTCGATACATGCCGTCAGTTGATTCAGCCTTTGCATTTATTGCTCGCCATCCTGCATTCAAATGATCATCACCAGCTGCATCATAAGAACGCATTTGATTAACTGCTTGACGATAACCCATACGTTTATACGCTGATTCAGGAGAAAACCATGCGATGGTTCTGTCTAAAAAGTTCAATTTTCCACCTACCTTCTGTCAAATATGGCGACAGATGTGTTGGCCAAGCCAATGCTATCTGACTTTTCAACCTCTAACTCCCCTTGAAGCTCTTTCTGACGCCGATAAAGTAATGATAAATCAGCTCGTTTTAAACGCCTGGAACCGATTTGATACTCTTGTCCACCAATTTCAATAGCTGCAATCGCATTATTTACTTGCTGTAGTTGTTCCTCTATGCTCATTTTCCACACCTCCTACCACTGTTTTTTATTGATACCTAGCCAGTCATTATTAAATTCTTCAGCATCCACGTTTATGTTTTCTTCAACTGGCGGTTCCTCTTGTAATAGGTGCAACGTTCTAACACCTAATACATCAGCCATTGCAAAGTTATATACTTCACAATCAAGATAGTGGTTATCAGCATGGGAAGATTTCTTTACCCATACAGAAACGGTCCGCCCACTACGTTTTTCATTTATTTTATGTTCAGCCGTTACTTGCTCAGCATAATCGTCATCAATTCCTTTATAAACCATCCATGATCCTGTACCGTTTTTCTTTTTCATTCGAGATGCGATCATATCTTTATATTTACCACCATCGATAAGTATTAATTGCATACCATAAGCAGATGATGATGTACGGTTTACCTTACTAATACGGAAGTGATGAAGCCCATCACCAACACCTTTGATTGGAATAGCCCATTCACTATTTCGTGCACAAAAATCATAAACCTCATCTGTTTGGTCACCTGAGTCAATTCCAGCTGCATTAACTATCATTATTTCGCCATTTTCTTTATAAAATTCAGCATTCATGATGTTTTCAATATCAGTGAAACTTGATACTTGACCCTTCGCAACTAATTGAGAAGTCATATATTTTCCCCAAGCTCGAATTGTATAGTATAAACTTGTTTCCTGGACATCGACACCTGCAGTTAATAGCTCGGCCCATTCTGGAACCGTAAATTCAGGAATATCCGTTTGTCGTTCCTTAACCATATCCGCATTGGTTTTTAGTTTGGTATCTTCCCAAACTTCTGCTAGCCAAGAATTGACGAAGTTTTGAAATGCTTCAGGATCATCCTTTGATGTTAAAAATTCTTTTGCAATGGCTCCAAATGTAACAAATGGTGAATACAAAGTATTCATCCAATATGCAACTTTACGAGGAAATTTAGTTCGTTGTTCTACAGCTTCCCATTTCCCCAACCTCAACATTTGAATTTTATGTTGATCCGTAATGATACAGCCACATTCTTGGCATACATAATGAGCAAACTCAGCACGATCAACCTCACTCATCCCTTCCTCTTTTGGCCATTTTATTTGCTTAAATTTGAGCTCTATCATTTCGCCACAATGACAGCAAGGTAAAAAGAAATGCTTTACTACATCGGCTGTATCTTTTGCTTTTGCAATATGGCCAATTCTAATTGTTGGTGTGGACGTGATAAAAACTTTACTATTTGAAAATGTTTTAGTACGCTCACGTGCCAATTTAATTGGATCGGCTTCTTTTTTGGATGCACCAGGATACTTATCTACTTCATCCAGTAATAAATACCGCATTGCTTTTGAAGATAATGACGCTGGTGAATTTGCCCCTGTCAATGATAGATACATACCATCAAACTGTAGTTCCAAACGACTTGATTCATTCTTTTTAAATTTACTTTTAAGCACGCCAGATAGTTGGAACATTGGTTGAATACGATTTTCTGATACAGATTCGGCTAAATCATCTGTTGGATAAACAACCATTGCAGGATTAGGATCTTGCATAACTACGTAGCCTAAAACATTTAATAAAACCTCTGTCCCACCGACTTGCGTTGGTTTAATAAAGATAATTTCTTCTGTTTCTGGATTATTAAATTCATCCATAATTTCAACCAAATATGGTGTCATTTCATTTCGCCATGGTCCAGGAATTGCACTTGTTTTTGGATCTAATTTTCTATATTTCTCAGCCCATTGGCTAACAGTTAAATTTTCAGGAGGCTTTAAATGTCGTAATGCATTTTTTAAGTATGTCGGTAATTCATTTTTACTTTTTCTTGGCATTATAAACACCATCCACACTCATTTGATTCAACGCATCATTTATAAGCTCTGAAATTTGTTTTTCTACTTTTCGTAATTCCATAGGATCTAAATATCCGGTGATGAAACCAATTAATTTTCGAGGTAACATCATGGCTGATTTTTTAAATACCAAGAAAAAGCGAGTGAGTTCTGCTTCCACAATTTCTTTTTCAATGTATTTACCTTCGGCAATATCCATTTTTATACGAGCAAGTTCTGTTTGGGATTCTTTAAAAGCAACCTCTGCTTCTAGCTTTTTTTGTTGCAGATTTACAGACTTACTTGTTTCGGAATCACCGTTATAAATTTCGCCTCGCCATTTTAAAACATGCTGCAGATCCCACCAACCACGACTATGCTGTGTCAGCCCTTGTCTTTTCCAATCAGTTAGCGTTCTGTCGCTGATTTCAATCAATTCACAAAGCCTATTTGTACGAATAAGCACTCTGCCTTTTTCTTCTTTAAAACCGTCCAATTTGTTCACCTCAATTCCGAAGTTCCGAAGTAAAATTTTTAAATTAAAAATAGGCAAGCCGCGGGAGTCGCAAGCCCCGCATAGCCCTCCCCTCCTGGGAAGGACCCAAAGACTTGGTATGACAGGCTTAAAGCTTTAGTACAACTCTATCTCATGACCACATACACAACGAATGAGAGTTGTATAGTCTGTTGTTGGTGAAGCTGTCAACACTCCTGATTCATCAATGGAATCAATCAAGTGTAGACCATCCTTATCTTGCTTTACATTGAATGTAATTACCCTGCCACAATCACATACAATCGTTACAGACATCTTCATTGTTAATACCCCTACTAATTAATATTCTTTCTTTGTCATTGCATCTGATAGCCCACGCTTATATGCTTCATCTATCTTCCTGCGATGTGTTATCTCATTGACAATAGTAGACACTATTATAAATACACTAAGGAATACGTTTACCCATAGCTGCATGAGTTCCATGTGAACACCACCTCTCAAGGCATAACAAAAAGCCACGCTCATAATGAACGTGACTTTATATTAGTTTTGTATTTGTCTTTGAATATTTTCAATTAAACCCGTTAATTGATTCTGTTTGATACGCAACTTAATTCTCGCATCTTTTTCAAGAGTAACTAACATTTCAATATCTGCTTTAATAGGCTCAATGTAATTTTTTTCAAATTCTTCTCTAAGTTGCTTGTCAACTGTTGAAATAGAATCATTAAGAAGTTCTAATTTCACAGTATTCAGTTCAATTTTATTTCTGTGTCCTATATATGCAGAATTTAAATTACTTATCTCGTTTTCCAATTCTTGCTTCCATTGCTTTAAACCATTCTCAATAAAAACTTGTTGTGTCATGAAATCACCTCCCATCTACCTATCTATATCATAGGATAAATGGAATGTATTGTCATTATAAAAAGAGACTACCAATTTAGTAGTCTCTACATGGAGTAACCTTTTATGGCAAACCTAGAAATAGTCTCTCCGAAAACTATTACACTACCATCATATAACGGTTTTTCAATACTTAACATTGGCTTAACTTAAGGTAATATTATGTGAAGATTTTACTGTATAGATTTTACCTTATAGCTTTCAGCAAATGATACCATCCGTCTTATTTGTGCATGCTTATTATAAATATATTGAGCACTGTATCCTAATTCCTCTGCCACTTGTTCTAAAGTTTTATGCTCAATGTATTTACCTATTAAAATTCTGTGTTCAAGTCCTTCAAAAGTTTTGACTAATTTTTTTATATCAAATAGATTATTCATCTTATGAGCAAGTTCCCATTCAATCTGTTCAATAATTTCCTCTACCTTACTTCCTTGGCTATCAGCAGCTAATTTTACTTTTGCTAAATCACCTTGTACCCAGCGTTTCAATTCTGTTTTCGTTCGTACTAAATTAAGTTCTAAATAAGCAATTTCATATTCTAGCTCTCGATAATCTTTGAGCCATGCGAATTTACTCATATTAAGCACCTACTTTCAATAAAGGTTACAAATCGTGTTACTCATAGTTACAAGCTGTATGTAACCTTAATAATGTTGATATATCAACGTTTTGAGAGGATTGGTTACAGATATACAGATATTTTGGTGTGTTTTCTTTATATATTTTTTTATTTCTTTTCTTTTTTTCTTTTTATTTATTTTTTATATACTTATATCTATTATTTATCTGTAACTAAAGAAATAATAATAATATAAATATATATATAATAAGGGTTTGTAGAGGTTACAGATGTATTTTTTCATTTGTAACCTACTATGATTAAAATGATAGATAAACCCTTGATATATATAGTTTTAAGGAAGGTTACATATGTTTACCATCATCCTGTCACCTCATCCGTAACCTTTTTATAAACTCTTACAGAATTACCCATAACTTTTACCACCCTTGATTCCCAGCCTTCCTTCTTCATCCTACGACCGAATTCGGTACTTCCAGCAGGCTTGTTTCCTTCATCTTCACAGTAAGCTACATACATTGCGTAAACATCTCTGGTCCTCTTTCCATCGATTTCATCGCTATATTGATGTAAAAATGAAAGAGCACTATCCGATTGAATGAAATATTCAATTGTTTGCTGTTCGATTGTGGCTGATTCAGACAGTTTATTGCCATTCTTGCGTATTCTCTTAATTCCTTCGAGTGCTAGTTTTAGTATGTAAGACTTGGCTGTATCACTCGAAAGCTTTTCATCTAAATTTTCATCGATAACTTTAACTTCTGCATCACAAGGAATGACAACTAATCGCCGACCAATTCCACCTGATTTATCTTTAAATTGCGGCATCTTGTTACAAGTAAAAATAAGAGTTGCCTTTGAACGTATGGTAATAGGGCTTGAATAGATTGGGCGCAACATTACTGGATCTCCTGAAGCCAATGTTTTGAAATTTGCCGATTTGTCCAGATATGACGCGTCAATATCATCAGCAATGTTCATCAATTTACCGGACATCCCATATACAGCTGTATCATCATCAAATTTATCTAAAGGCACGTTCGTTTCGAGGCCATTTGTGAATGAAGTGAGCATTTTTAATAAGGTTGATTTACCGTTGTTCCCTTTTTCCGACTTATAGAAGAAAACTTTATGTGGAAAACCTTTGGTCATTAAAATATGGCCAAACATTTCTTCTATCACGATGCGTAAATCTTTTCGGTTACAAGTAAAGAAATCTAAAAATTTATCAACATGCTCGTCATAGGCATCTTCATCATATTGGACATCCAAATAATAAGGTGTAAAACCGGCATCAATTATTATTGGCTCGCCATCATCGATAATTACGCCATTAGGCAGCTGGATAACAAAATCATTGTCCTCTACTACATTTGATTTAATTTTAAATAGCTCAAGCAACTGCTTATGTTGTGCTGGCTTTAATTTTATATGCTTGTCTATTTCACGAAGAAGCTTATTAGAATCACTAAAATAACGGTCCAGCTGCTTAAAATAAATTTGATTGTTGTAATAATGAAGATCCAGGCGTTTAGCTAAAACTTCACTGGTCATTACCATGTCTTTTGGATTTAGCCATTGTTGTGAACTAGGTGCCGGCTTTTTCTCTAAAACGGATTTTATTGTGTTATTAAGCTCGTCATCACCCATTGGCTCAGCAAATACTTTGGTATTGATGAAGGTTGCTAGTATCTGCAGCGTTTCATTATTGATCATATCGGTGCCATATTGCTCTAACGTTGTGAGTAAATGACTGTATATTGCACTATTGCGCCCTTGCCCTTCTTTAATGCCTAGTAAATTATGTTTTAATTTAGAAGGATACAAGAGCAAAGGAAGCTCTGGTAATGTACTCACATCTTCAAGATAATGAGCATTTTCCATTGGTCGAAGTTTGCCGTTTTGCTTAATCGTAGCTTGTGAGCGAGTGCCAGTCTTATAATCGACCTTTAATCCAGCCACCGTTGTTTTATCTGTATAGTTTTTAATTGGTGTAGTCATGCCCTCTGCCTTTGGACGCTTATACCAAAGGTGAAAACCTCGATTCGTTTCGATTCGTAACGTTGGATAAGCCGAGTAAACATACTCGGCTGCATTTGATTTAGTGTCAAAATCTACGACCACAATATCTTTCGTTAAAATGACACCAGCATCTTTATAATTTTTGTGGTCCGTAGAAAATATGTCGAATGAGTGTTTTGGCTTTTTTTCTTCTAGCTCGATGTAGCGCAATGGCTTTATAGTAGACTTCAAACCGTAGCACCTCCTTTCTTTTTCATTAAAGCTTTCATTAAATTAGTAACTCTATTAAAATAAAATTATTACAATATTTTTAAGAGGTGATATTCATTGGAAAACAAACCAGAATTACGTTGCGGAATTATCATGCCAATTGCTTCTATGTTTGACTATACTGCTGAACATTGGTTAGAAGTAAAAGGAATTATTACTCAAGCTGTCTCTCAAATTATTGAATTCAATTTTAAAACAGATATTGTTAGCAATTCGGATGGAGAAATTGACGTAATACATAAAAGAATTGTTCAAAATCTCTATAATGCAGATATAGTTATTTGTGATATTAGTGGCAGAAACCCCAATGTACTTTTTGAATTAGGTATGAGACTAACATTTGATAAACCTACAATAATTATAAAAGATGATAAAACCGATTTTATTTTTGACACTGGAATCATTGAGCACTTAAATTATCCAAGTGATTTACGTTTTAATAAAATTGTAAAATTTCAGGCTGAGTTAGCTAATGCAGTTAGTCAAACCTTTAAAAAGTCTAAAGATGACCCAACTTACTCTACTTTCCTTGGTAATTTTGGAGAATTTAAAGTTCCAGCATTACATCAGACTACAGTTTCTGACGTGCAACAATTGATACTCGATGAAATTTCAAGTGTAAGACGAGAAGTAAATAGCTTGAAAATGAATTCTTCCAAAATGAATTCTCCCAAAAGAGTTTCTAATGATGACAGAAATCAAAGAATGAAAATTAGAGAAGCAGTACAAATCTACATTGATTTTAATGATATAGAAGGTGAGCCATTAGACATTGTAAATAAACCTTCATTCAGCCAACATCTTAACAATTTTGGGATAATACCATCCGGTGAAAATATTGATTATATTTTACACTTACTAACTAATTACAAGGAATCTATTAAAAAAGTTAATAATTATTAGTTAAAAAGGGCAATTCACAGGACTTTTGAAGCCCTAAGAATTGTTCTTTCTATTTTAGCAATCATACTCTATGCCTCATGTTCATCTTCTATATCTTCCATACTCATTTGTTGAGGCTGTATTAATAAAGAAATATTGGTACCAGCTGCAGGATAAATTGCGTTCACTCGGTCTACATCCTCTGTTGCTACATTAAATTTAAGTACAGTCTTTTTATTGTCACGTTGTAAGTTCACAAATTCAGCTTGAATTGGCTCATATGGTCCCTCATCATCTGAAATTGTTAAAATGGTCATTTTACCTGTTAACTTTAATAAATCAGCTGCATGCTTCGTTTCATCAGTTAAGATATGAAACATTAAAACTTCTTTTTTATCGTCTTTTTGCATTTTTTTAAAAAGCACACTAATTTGAATGTCTTTTGTTTGTACTGTTTCTGTATTTGGTGTCGCTGTTTTCATTAATTAATATCCACTTTATTATATTTTTGTATTTTTTTGCTTTAAAAAAGTCATTTTTTTAACAACTGTAAATCATATTTACAACATTTTTCTTCATAGAATTTATATATTACTAATCATTTTAAAGAAACCCTCTTATGCATTACCCATATACTCCGATAATATTAAAAATGCCTTAGGAGGTGAATAAAATGAAAAAAATCTTCAAACCTTTATTACTCTTGGCTATCATCTCTTTGTTAAGTGGCTGTGGTGTTTTTAATATGGTTTTTGACAAAACTAAAGAAAATGATAAAGAAGGGATGGACACATTTAACGAAACATTCAATAAAGATAAAGATTCCACTCAAGAATAATCATTGATTTGCTGAGCAGGCTATCTTAAATTCACCTCAAACAAATAATTGTTTTTGAATCATTTTCACGTACCAATTCAGATCCATTTTCCGTTTCTCAAATTGATCAAGTGGACCATTCCAGACAATTGCCTGCTCTGGACTATTAGAAACCTTTTGATATTTTTCATCACGTACTTTATAAACACCGCCACGCTTTGGATCAGTAGTTGCAAAAATACGATTTACTTTCTGCATCTGCTTCATTTGCATTTGGCCATCCTCAAATACTTCGCAAGTCATACCCTCGAATTTCCCTTGTTTAGCCACTAATTGAAATGCAGTTAAATCTTTTTTGAATGTATTAATGACCGTTTTTTGAATCGGTATATCATGCATGTAATAATTGACCAGGGCTGTATCGATAATAGATAGACTATTACGCTCCCAGGTACCACCCTCAAAGTTTTTCATAATTCCTTTTGCAACTATTTTTCCATTGGCATACCGGACACAATAGTTATTGGCATCACGTTGAGCAATTTTATTAATCTCATTTACTTTGAAATGTATTTCATAGTGTTTACTAAATCGCTCGATTATCTCATCGATAAATGGTCGGAATGACTTATCCTCATATTTAACAATTAAGCCATCTGTATTTGATTGGATAAGCTCTATAAAAGGCTCTAATAACACAATCAAATGTGTAAGAATAAGTTGGCCATTTACTACGATGTTGTTAAATTGTTGTGGATCAAATAACGCATTAAACTCTGACTTACAGGCACCTACTGCAGCATTAAGTAAAATCTTATATATTTCCTCTTTTGATTCACCTGCAGCTTGATACTTTAATCGTTCCTGGTATATTTTTTCGTATCGTTCAGGCATCTTGGCGGCTCTACTGATAAAGCCGTTATTAATCTTTAATGTTGGAAAGTAAGACTTTGCATCGATGTGAAGAAAATACCCTTCTCCTAAATAATTTTCTTTTGCTGCATGCAATCCACCAAAGCCATACGTATGGGTCAATCCAGCAAGCTTGTATTCAAATTGTCGTTTCTCTAAATCAGTTATGGACCCACCTTCTAAATAGGAAACGTGGATGTTGTTATAAAAATCGACAACTGATTTTGGTAACTCGTTAATTTTGAGTCGCTTGTCATAACTGAGCTTTAATCGATCTCTTTTGTGATTCTTAATTTTGAAAGCTTTTAATACTGCGGATGCTAAATTTGCACGTGTCTTTTTCACATCGGATGGATGTAATTTAAAAGTCTCAATAATTTCAAACTTGGAAGCAAAATAATCTTCACGTTTTTGAAAAGCTTCTCCAGTTGCTTTTACATCGTTTTCACAGTAATCAAGAATTGTTTTTATTTCACCTGGTGACAATTCCTTTTGATTAAAATCTACTGGTGTTTCAATGATGTTCATGCCTAAGTTGGCCATAGCTTCTTTTAAAGAAAGTGATTTATTTATTAACTCCTGCTTTACGTCTAATGTAAGAAAGCCACAATTTACTTTTCGTTTAAATGTGCCGGTTAAAATTTGCTGGCTTATTTCATACGGATTCTGATCTGTTAGGATAGCCCACAAAATAATGTCGTCATAATGGTAATTATTGAAGCCAACAAGAATATCTTTTGAAGAAAGAGCGCTTTGTAGGCGCTCTTTATCATTGTGTATGCGTATGATTCTATTGTTGGCTAGATTTAAGATGACACACATCCAATCGTTAGGAAAAACCTCAAAATCATACACTTTGAACATATTAGAAAGGCTCCGGTTGACTTAATAAGAAGTTAACAAATGTGCCATTTTTAGATTTAGAATGCTTAATATCCATTTCGCATTGGGTACCTAGTGCTTCTTTGAAGGCATTTACTAAATCTATTTCAGGTGAACCAAATACAGATGGATCTAATTCAATGTTTAGTGCATATGCACATTTCATCGTTTGTTTTAATGCACGTGCCATCATTTTTTCAGTGAAGAAGATCATTCCAAAGTATTTACGATTTTCATAGCCTTCATTTAAAAGTTCAAGATCAAGTTGTAACCATTCTGTTCCCTTATCATTTACACGCCATTGCACCTCTGAAAGTACAACATCATATCCACCCTCTGGAAGTGCCTCGTGATCATCCACTGGTGATGTTTTAGGGTCAAATCCCTCTGCTAATAATTTTTGTGCCATAGCTTCTAAGTTATTCATAGTTTTCGTCTCCTTTGGTAGTAAAGATAATAATTTTTTACATTGTTCTTTATCAAACATACCGATATGTGCTGTTTCTCGTGTTAATCCCATCATATCGGCTAACTGCATATAAGCTTTCGAGCGACTAACTTTCCCGAACTTCCACCGTACATCAAATCGTGCATGACACAATTTACGTAGTTCTCTCAATTCAGCGTTTGCCATTGTGCCAAGTGGTGTTTTACCTCGCCCATGTGTACCCACCCTAGCATCACATGGCCTACATACATATAAGTTGGTACGATAATCTGTGCCGTAAAAATCCTTTGAACTGATAAACTCAGCTTGTTCTTGGCAATATGGGCAAATCATTTTGTACGTGGAGCTCTTGGTGCTCGTGGTGCACCTGGCTTAGCTGTACGTGGTGCCGTTGCCGTTGTATTTGGTTCATTGGCTGGCGGTGGGTTGTCCTTCACGTATTGTTCAATGTTTGATTCCTCACTATTTGATTCCTCTTTAATCCCTTTTTCATATTCTTCTTTTGAAATTGGGTTGCAGAGTTCGAAATCAGGGTCCTCTGGAATAACATCACCTTTTTTATATTTCAAATAAGAGTCACTTTCTGGATGGAAGTAGTAAGAATCTTCATCAAAGATTTTTACACCTTCTTTAACTTCATCAGCAATTTGGGTTAATGTTTTCTTTTCTTCAACTGGCTTTGTTGGTTGTTGTGGTTCATTAGAGGAACCTTTATCAAAAGCACCAATTATAGAATCTAAGATTTTTAAAATACGCTCGTCCTCAATCCAATCACGTTGATAATTTTTACGGCGATCCACTACACGGCGAAGATATTTTTTGCCGATTTTTTGACACATGATGTTTAGGTCACAGTTACCATTCACAACGTTTAAATCTTTGTCACCTAATGATGGAATTGGTTTTTCAATGTTATTTTCAAGCTTTGTAGCATAACGGCTAATGTAAATTACATTCATTGGCAGGGCTTTAAGCCGAACTACAATAGATGTGATGAATGTTTTTCGTAAGCCCCAACCTTTGCCATAAGGAACGTCACCTATATAATCAACGCCATTTTCCTCACAAATTGCTTGCTCAATGAGTGTAACTAAATCGTCAATTACATCGATAACCACCGTTTCAAAGCCGTGACCACCTTTCTCTAGGTCTTTAATAAGCTCTAACATCTGCTCAACAACAGTAACTTTTATTGTGCCGGTCTTTGGATCGCGCTCATTTTTTAGGTCAACCGATGGTGTTTCAATTTGTGCTGCGTTTCCATCTGTATTGAAAATAACTGGATTAGGATATTCACTCGCAAGATACGATTTACCATTCATAGTTGGTCCCCAGATGAAATAATTACGCGGTGTTTCAATAGTTTTCTTTGGTTTATTTGGTGGTAGTGCCATGATTATTTAGCCTCCTTCGTTTTTTTCACAGAAACTTTCGTATAACCCTTTTTAGGCGTTACTTTTTCAAACCTTTTAGCAATACGTGGGTGTGATTCACGTAAAGCTTTTGTATCTATTGATGTGGATTCAGTAGGAAGCACCAAAGTAATAGTGCATCGATCCGTTTCAAATGATTTCACTTTGTGCTCCATCATTAATTGATATAGCTTGTCTTTCATAGCCTTATATTGGGATTCAATTTCTTTGTATGATTGAATTTGAAGTTCGAATTTCTCTACTTCGCTGGCGACAATAGCAATCTCATTTTTTTCTTCTAAGGTAATAGAATAAAATTCAGCCTCAGACATTTCAGGATTTTGTTTTAATGCCTCACAACGATGCCAAAACAGCTCGATAGCTTGTAAAATTTCATTAATTTGTACTTCATCTCGATGGACCACTTCAATTTTTAATCGCTCAGGATCAAATTCAGCATCAAAGTTTTCTGGACGTTCATATAAAGCTAACCATCCTGCAGCAAGGTTAAATTCATTCATATACAGCTGCATTTGAACTTTATATACATCCATCGTTGGATTTTTACCATGTGATTTAATTTCAAGTAATAAGGATTCCTCATAATCTGCGCCATCACAGTTACCACGGATATTTTGTTCTTTATTGATCACCGTATCCGGTTTAAAATTTGTTTCATTGATTATATTGATGTAATCACGTATTTGAGGCTCAATTACCTGGCCATAGACTGTATATTCATTTGAATCAAATACTGTAGGTACCAAACCGGTTTTTTCTTTTGCAAGCTCATATGGTGTTTTGTATTTGCTTAAACCTAAAATTATAGGTACATCCGAACCACCGACAAAAATTCGGCGATTCTCAATGACGTTTTTATCTTCCGTTTGAAACATTTATTTTTCACCCTCCAAAGCAGTCATTATTTTGTTATGAATTTCCTCGACTTGTTTTAAGTATTTTTCCAAGCCGTTGGCGGCTTTTCTATCAATCAATAGATCTTTGTTAACGATTAGTTTTAAAGCGTTCAAAATGGTATCTGAATAATCTCTAAATCGCCACTTATGGGATGATTTTTTTGTAATAGGATTATGAACTTCTTCAAAGAGCTCAATTTGAACATTAAGGCTGTCATACTCTTTAATTCGTACGGTGCCAAGGTCAATTAGTACGGCTTTTTCTTTTGTTTCAGCCATCCGTTTCACCCTCCCATATACTTCACAAATAGCTCGTCCGTGAAATCTTTCTTTGTTTTCAAGGCACCGTAAATTAATTCCTCAATCGTATCTTTGGTAATGAAATGATAGACCGTTACTTTTTTGTCCTGGCCATTACGGTATGCTCGCCCTAATGACTGCTCATAATCTTGCAAGCTATAAGTTGGTGTGTAGAAAATAACAAGGTTCGCATATTGTAATTCAATGCCTGCAGCACCTAACTTGGTATTGAACGAGTGTTACACTCCCCTTTAACTTGGACCATTGATTACGTGCAGGTAATTCCGATTTTTGACCACTCACCTCAAAAACTTTTTTCTTTAACTTAGCCATTAGTAAAAGCAATGCTTCTTTTTCAGCTTTGAAGTTATAAAAGATAATGATGTTCTCGTTAGTGCTCTCAGCTAACATTTCAATATATTCAAGCTTGTTTTTTTGATTGGCATAGTAACGCAAGCCTTGTGCAAGCTTTGGATAGGTGTCATAGACAACCTTTTCTCCATTAACCTCTAAAATGCGATCTTTTTTTAGTTTCAAATACTCCGTAGATCGTTTGAATGTTACATCCTCGATTACCATTGGTGGCAAATCCAAACAATCATCTTTGGATAATTTCACACTAAAAGATTGATACATTTGCTTGAGTACATTTTCATGAGTCCAACCAACAACTTTATTTACTCGGCGTTTACCAAGATATAACGTGTCAAAAATGCCAAACTCACGCTCAAATTGTGATTTACTTTGTGCCAAGTTAAACATAATGAAATAATTAATCGTATCGCCCCAACCATTACTAGATGGTGTAGCAGATAAGAGTACAAAGTACGTACTTGCCTTAACTAAATTTTTAGCAGCCTTCCCACGCTGTGATGTGGATGTTTTTACATAATGGCACTCATCAAAAATGACGAACCAACCTTTATAATTCTTCCAGTCACTAGCGATCTTGCCGTAACTCAATAGGTCATAATGAATTTCTATACCATAGTGATTAACAATCGTTTGAATATCTCTATCCCATCCACCTTCTTTAATTTTTTGTGGAGGAGCTACATTAAGTAACGGTTCACCATTGTAATGAAGTAAATAATGATGAATGGATAAGATTGTTTTGCCGGTACCTGTATCAAGGGCATAGAGCCAGTTAGGTCTAGCAACTTTTAACACTTCTTTTTGATATTCATATAACATGGAATCGGTCGAGATTAATTCGGACATCTTCGACACTGTATGCGACAAATGCTACACCTCCTGCAGCTTGAATTTTTTCGATATTGTATTTTTGGAGCTCACTCACAACTCCACCTGGACGTTTTACTTCAATGCCTACGAACTTTCCATTGATACAAGCTAGGATGTCCGGTACACCTGACTTTTGAAACATGTCACCATGTACCTTCATCCACCAATAGCCTTGCAAATCGAGCCATTTCTTTATTTGATTTTCAATTATTTTTTTCGAGTGGCTTTCTCGTCATGCTAGGAAACAACCTCCCGATTTGATATAATGATTAAGAACGTTTTTGATTTGTGCTCACTGATTGCCCTCAGTGAGTTTTTTATTTTCAGCGAGTAATTTTCCATCAAACGTCCAAAATTGATGTATTTCCTCACCATTAGCACCAACCGTTACAGTAAGGACAACTTGTACAACTTCAACCTTACTCGGTGTATTGACCACTATAGGCACCTTCCTTTCGCATCCAGCGAACCTTCTTTTATTAAATTGTTCATGTGCATTTTTCGCCTTTACACTTGTCTTAGTGCGATCCGCATGAATTGTTATTGCACCACTTTTTCGTAATTTGGTAATCTTCCTAGAAACTGATTGAACTGATCTATCAAGAAAATTTGCCAATTCATCTGTGTTAGCTGTATAACCATGTTCATCAAATTGAATGTTATTTAATAAATAAGTTTCCTCATGTTTTTGCCATAATTCTCTTTTTGGAGATTCAATAACACCTTTTTGTCTCAATTTGAAAATCAAACTTTGTATTGCTGATTCCGTTCGATCAAGAGCATCGGCTATTTCCTTAACAGTGCTATTTTTTTGGAACATGAACGTAACTCTTTTTATTTCCTCATCTGAATATGGTCTATTTAAAGAATCTAGTGCATTTTCGCGATTAATTTGAGGTAATGTACCTTCTTTTCTCAATTTGGTAATTTTATTATTTACAGCCCCTGAACTACGTTTTAAATACTTTGCCATCTGTTTAACATTGACGACTGCATTAGTAGAATCTAATAACGACTTTTCAGCTACATATTTGATTTCCCTGGGCGTCCAATGTTTATGGCCCAATTAAATCACCCCTTCGTCATTACTATAGTGCCGAGCTGCCATTCGGTTACAAACTCATGAAATTCCCAACCTTTGTATAATAGGTTGTTAGCTACAAAGTAATCGCCCAGGACTTCTAAAAGACAATCATTCATTTTCTTCACCTACCGAATTAATTTAATAGCGCGTTCAATTGTCTCGAGCACATTTGGATTTTTTGCACTGGAAGCCATCTTCTGCAAATTAGCAATAACTTCGTCCTTTTCGATATTTGGTTGATATTTTTTCAAGATGATTTTGTCGTTATCTATATAGATTTCTAAAGCATCCTTTTCCTCGATACCTAATGTGCGGCGTAACTCTTTTGGAAGGACCACACGCCCTAAATCATCCACCTTACGAACAATACCTGTTGATTTCATTAACAATCCACTCCTTTGATTTTTAAGTTAAATGCTATAGCTACGTAGCGAATACCTTGCCTTACACCTTCCTGATGAGCCTCCCAAAAGTTACTTACTTTTAAGTTATAAATTTCTGCAATTTCTTCTTCAGGTGTTTTTATGATTACGTACTCACCAAAACAAATTTGAACTGCTTCTTCGAGGCTATATTGTGCTTTTAGCAAATCTGCGAGTTTACCTGCATAAACACTTGATGCAGATGTTCCATAAAATACATTTCCGATTTCGCGTATTAAGAAGGCTTTGTTAAGCACTTCACATGCCTTTAAAGCATCTGCTATTTCCTGAGTTACTTGTACCTTGTCCATTCAATCACCCCATTTAATGTGGAAATATTTTTCTTCATACGAACTAAGTAGGCCTTGTTTTCTCTCAGTTACAAATTCACAATAAAAACCCTTTGATTTCAGTTCTTTTTGAATAACCTTCAAAGCTCTAACATCATCATGGCGATCTACTAGTTGACGCCAACCAGTAAAGCCATCTAATGCAGAATCTTCAATTTTAGTGATGATTTTTTAGAATAGTGGACCCTCCAAAACGTCTTTCTTATAATTAGCAAATCCATCGTTTGATAAGTCTTTTAAAAACTCAGCTGTTGGAATTTCCTTCACCCTATTTCACCTCCCCTCAAAGCTGTATAAACTTTCTTCGCATAAGCGACTTGTTGCCTAATGTATGGATCTGTTTCTTTGCCACCACTGGCAAGCCAATCACCTATACGCTGTTTCACATCTGATAAAACGTTTATTGGAAGATATAAAGCAATTTGGTGTAATTCAAATAGTGGATTTACAAGACTTGTTAGTACTTCACCTACTAAATCATCCGGCACTGGTTTAATGTTCATTTGGATTCACCTGCCAGTGCTTGACGTGCGATTTCCCCACCATCGTTGTCAGCGACAGAAGGCATGTATTCATCACATTTGTCGCTCCATTCAATTAAGTAATTTGAGTTGTCTCCATAAAACTCAAGTGCTTCACGTAACCTCTGATTTTCTTCTTCTACTTCCAATAATCTTTCAATGTCAATTTCGTAAAACACTTCACGATTAAATTTTGTAGCACCTGTAATTTTCACGAATGGCTCTAATAATTTGCTATTCAAAGTGGCTACCCATTGCTTTGCATAAGCTAATTGCTTGTCCGGTTTCAAGTAGTTGTAAAAATTTGATTGCCTACGAGATTGATGGAAACTACCTTTCATTCGATTCACCTGCCTTTACCTGAGCCCATCTTGCTGACCACATAGCAACTGTTTTCCTAATTGCCTCACGCAATTTTTCAGTTCTGCTATCATCAGACTTTTCTGCTCGCCACTCTAGGTTGGTTGTGTTCATTTGGTTTCACCTACCCTTTAAATATTGTGTAAAAGTTATCTTCCAAAAACTGAGACATCTTAGAAGCTAAGAAGCTCCATTTTTCACCTTTAGCTTTTGGATAATAAACAAATCCACCTTGCGAAACATCTAACTGTCTTTTGAACTTTTGCGGATACAAAATATTATCTTTAATCCACACTTGCTTTTTTCCAATACGGTTCTCTAAATCAACCATTGTCCAATAGACACCATGTAGAGAATGAGTTTGTAATTCTTCGTATTCAACTCGATTGATTAACACATACTCATCTGGTACAGGAACAGTTAAATTAACTTGCAGTTGTTGCAATCAAATCACCTCTTTTTCAGTAAGCCCAAATTTGAGCAAACATCATTGTGTAGTTACTGCCTGTCTGTTTTGGGTAACTACGAGCTTCAAATTGATTCATTCATTTCTTAGATCATCCAAACTCACTCCCAAAGCATCTGCTATTTTGCACATGACACGAAATGTAGGATTTGGATTCTTGCTATTTTCTATCATTTGAAGAGTAGATTCATTTACCCCTGAGAGTTTAGCAAGTCGATACCTCGATAGCTTACGATACTCTCTTAACTCCTTAACACGAATTTTCAATATATAGACCCCCTATCAATTGACCACCACAATATATCGTGGTAACATTTGTTCGAATATACTAATATTCCTAAATTAGTTGAAGGGGAGATTTTATATGAAAACATGTTTTATCGTTTGTCCAATAGGTAATGAAGGTTCAGAAACTCGGAAAAATTCTGATACTGTTTTAAAACACATTATTCAACCAGTTTGTCAAGAACTGCATTTCCAAGTGATACGTGTTGACCAAATTTATGGCACAGACCGTATTGACAATACTATCTATGAACATTTGAAAACAGCCGATTTAATAATTGCGGATATGTCTGAATACAACCCAAATGCTTTTTATGAAATTGGATATCGCCACGCTTTGGGAAAGCCATTAATTCCTATTATGAAAGAAGGAACAGATATTCCTTTTGACCTTGCAAGTTTACGTACAATAACTTACGCTACTGATAATTTAGATAAAGCCTCTGCCGCAAAAGAGCGTCTAGCTGAAACAATTAATTCTTTTGATTTTTCTATTGAACAAAACGAAAAAGAAAACGAACCTGTGCATCAGAATATCACTCCGTACCTTTTAAAAATTCAAGATGAAATAGAAGATTTAAAAGGTATAATGCTAAAACGTAATGATGAATTCGCAAAACAAACGGTTGAATTAGCCATTGAGCAAATCCAAAAAAATACAGCCGCACCAGAAAATAAATTTGCAGAGATTCTTATGAAGGAGATAGCCAACGACCCTAAAAAATTCAAAGAATTTGATGCTATCTTTAAAAATCTAAGTTAACTAAATTTCTCCCCTACCTTTTATGAAGCCCTCTAAGTAATTTATATGGGCTTCTTTTTTTGAGGTTTCTTGCTCTAGCATCTTTATTCTTTCTCCCAGCTCAACGTTACGTAGTGCTATAGATATAATTAATAGAATCTCTTGAAAACTTAACAGAACCACTCGAACCCATCTCCTTCCAAAATAATCTAACGTTGCTACCGTCATGTAAGCTATAAGTTATGACTATACCTTCGTTGGCTAGGTATCACAGCGCTTTTATGATTCACATGGCAATTTGCCCCATCGATTTCTAGATAAGGAATGATATTTTTTAGAACTGCATCCACTCCTTCATACAACCATAACTTTCGTATTACGTAAGTAGTTCCCAAAAAAAATTTCCTGACCTTCATCTGGTTTTAAATCTAAAGTTCGATAAATTTTATTCATTAGCTCAAAGGAAGGGTTATAAACACGATTCAATAAGTTGCTAACACTGTGTTCTGATACACCAAGAGCTTCTGCAAAAGATTTTCTAGATTTAAACCCAGCTAAAAGCATTTTTGATTCTAGTAATTCTGAATTAATGCTAGGTTTCATATTCCTATCACCTACTTTCTTTTTACGTAAGTTAATAATAGCAATATGAATAATAACTTTCAACCACAAAATGCAAGATTTAGAAAACAAGAAAGCAAACTTTCATTTTACGAAAGTTTATTGTATACTATAAATAAAGAGGAGGTGATATTTATGGATATCGGAAACAGATTAAGAATAGCACGTCAAAAAAGAAATTTAACACTTGCTTTTGTTGGCGAAGTTCTAGGTAAAACAGAAGCAACTGTTCAAAGGTATGAAAGTGGTAATATTAAAAACTTAAAACTTGAGACAATTGAACAATTAGCTATGTTATATGATGTTCCTCCAGCATATTTGATGGGGTGGCAAGCAGAGGATCCACTTTCTTTCTCTTCTACATATAATTTTTATGATGCTAATGTTGCTGCTGGATTACCAACAAGCATAGAAAGTATATTAGAAGATGATGTTCAAAAGATTACTTTACCTGACACGTTTATGGGTAAATGGGCAAATCATGAAGATATTTTTTTTGTAAAAGCAAATGGCGATTCTATGAATAAAGTATTTCTAGATGGTTCTCTATTAGCTGTTAAACCAACTGAAATTGAAAAGATTAGAAATGATGATATTGTTTTATTCAGTAATGGTGATAATGAATATTCGGTAAAAAGGATATTCGTTGATACTGAAAGATCTGAGATTATCTTTAGTCCTGACTCAAATGATAGGTCATTTAGACAATATGTAGTGAAATTAAGTAATTTAGAAAACAACATTAAGATTTATGGTAAAATCGTAAAATATTTTACAGAACCACCTTGTAGTTAAAAAGAGCAGACTCATCCGTCTTGCTCTTTTCTTATAAATCAAAAAGGAGATTTTTATAATGGCTAGTATCACAAAACGCGGTAGTTCATGGCAATATATGATTAATCACTATGTGGATGGCAAAAGAAAGCCTATTTCAAAAGGTGGTTTTGCTACTAAGAGAGAGGCACAACTAGCTGCAGCAGAAAAAGAACTGCTATTAAAAAAAGGTAATCAAGTAATTGTTAAAGAAAAAGCGTTCTCAATTTATTTTGAAGAATGGATTGAATTGTATAAATCCAATAAACACATTAATACCTACAACCGTTATTCAAATTCTGTTGAACGTGTTAAGGAACATTTCAAAGATAAACCGATTCAGAAAATCACTCGAGCTGATTACCAAGTGTTTTTAAATGAATATGGTAAAGGTAAATCAAGGGAGACCGTTAGAAAGCTTAATACACACATCAGAGCATGTGTAAAAGATGCAATTGAGGAAGGATATATAACGATAGACTTCACTCGTAAAGTGGAATTAAACGCTACTCATAACGCTAAAAAGAGTGAAGATAAACACCTGAATTATAATGATAGTGTTAAATTATATAATGAATTATTTAATCGTTTATCGCCTTCCACAAGCACTTACCATTTAATTTTATTGGGGCTTGTATCAGGGCTTCGTTTTGGTGAGTTAACAGGACTAACAATAGATTGTTTTGATTTTAAAACGAACCAAATAAAAGTTTATAGAGCATGGGACTACAAAAGAGGAACTGGATTTAGCTCCTTAAAAAATGAACAATCAGAAAGAAAAATTTCCATTGATAAGAAAGTTATGAATGAATTTAAGAAATTAATATTAGCTCTACCAGAAAACGAAAACAATTTGGTTTTTTATAGGCAATCTGCTATTAAAACCGTAACAAATGAAGGTGCTAATAAATTATTACGAAAAACTCTTGATGCATTGGAGATCGAGCATATTTCCATTCATGGTTTACGACATACACATGCCAGTGTCTTAATCTACAAAGGTGCTAATATTCATTCTGTTTCCAAACGCTTAGGACATTCAGATATTCAAACAACACTTGATCACTACTCACATGTATTAAAAGAAATGGAAGAACGAGATGAAGAAATTGCAATTAACGTTTATTCATCTTAGATTTCTTTGTTCACCATGTTTACATTTTGTTTACCTAATTTAAATTTAATATGTTATTCTATGCGATTTTCAAAATATCTATAAAAACAAAAAAACGCTCAAAACCCAGTATTCATAAGGTTTCAAGCGCTTTTCACTTCGGTTAAAAATTAACCTTTAATTTGTAATGGACGTCCCAGGAGGGATTCGAACCCCCGACCGACGGCTTAGAAGGCCGTTGCTCTATCCAGCTGAGCTACTGAGACATGATGTCGTTTCTATATATTGCATATGAAGGACAATATTTATTATATGTACTTTAGAGGGAAATGTCAACATTAATTTTACTTTGAAGGCAAGGTTTGCCTCATAGAGATTATTATATGATTTCAAGAGTGACATTATGAATCTTTGCCTGTTCTTTTTTCTAGTCATGACCGTTATTTTTGCTAAAATGATGAGTAGCAAAAACGGGAGGTATGATTATGTTTAAAGAATCAGTAGTTATTGTCACGGGTGGTGCACAAGGCATTGGTAAAGGCATTGTGCTTGCGTATGCGAGACAGGGTGCTCATGTTGTTATTGCTGATGTGAACAGAGAGTTAGGTCAGCAAGTAGAGTGCGATTTGCTAGAGCAAGGATATTCTGCGCTTTTTATTCATACTGATGTGACAAAGGAACAAGATATTATTCAGTTAATGCAAAGGACCTCTGATTATTTTGGTACTATTCATATTTTAATAAATAATGCGGGTAAGTTTCAACATAAATCTCCATATGACGTAACATTTAAGGAATGGAATGATATGATGCAATCTAATTTATCGAGTGCCTTTTTCTGTGCAAGGGAGGCTGCGAAAGTGATGAGGTCTCATGAGCACGGTGGTGCGATTGTTTCTCTGGCCTCTACTCGTGCTGAAATGTCTGAGCCTGAAACAGAGGCTTATGCGGCAACAAAGGGTGGAATTGTCGCGTTAACGCATGCTTTAGCACGGTCATTAGGTCCAGATCATATTACCGTTAATTGTATTTCACCAGGATGGATTGAAACCGGTGATTATCAGCAGCTTCGTCATGTGGATCATGCGCAGCATTTATCTGGACGTGTAGGTGTTCCTGAAGATATTGCTCAAGCCTGTCTCTATTTAACAAACCCTGCAAATAATTTTGTAACAGGCATCAATCTTACTGTCGATGGGGGTATGACAAAGAAAATGATGTATGAAGAATAATCAATTTTGCCTTCTATCATACTCGAAACTTTTAAAGAGTATTCTAAAGTAAAGGAAAAATAAAAAGGAGTGAATGATTGTATCCTTATGCACAAGGGTTTACCCTAAGTATGCTATATCCTGCTCCATACACTAATTATACGGCACCTGTTCGCCATTTTTTAAAACCGTCAAATGATTGTCGGCGCTGTATAAGTAAAAATGAAGCTGATTTTATGGCAATGAATCGACTTCTCTGGATGGAGCACGTTAATTGGACGAGGATGACAATTATCAGCATTGTTTTTAATCTGCCTGACCTTCCCTTTGTGCAACAACGATTGTTACGTAATGCGACCGACTTAGGAAACTGTCTACGTCCATTCTATGGTGATACTATTGCTGATCGTTATGCTGCATTAATTAAAGAGCATCTTATTATAGCAGCAGAATTAGTGACTGCCGCTGCTAAGGGAGATGCTAAAACAGCAGATGCTAAAGAAAAAGAATGGTATCGGAACGCAGACGAAATTGCTATATTTTTACACAGTATTAATCCTTACCTAAGTATAGAAGGTGTGCAAAAAATGTTCTACACACATTTAGCGTTAACGAAAAATGAAGCCATAACCATGATACAAAAAGATTATCAAACAGATGTAAATATTTTTGATGAAATTGAGGCTGAAGCACTTGCTATGTCAGATATGATTGCCCAAGCGATTGTCCTACAATTTTGTTATCTCTTTTAGGAATAAATACCAGATCTATTGACAATGATTTTTGTTAATAAATCTGGTTTTTCTGCTCAATTACAGGTAGAAAAATTTTCGCCTTCCTGCACTTTGCAAAATGGACTATTGGTTGAGTCCTTTGGAGCATTTCGTTTATAAAAGGTGCTAGCGTATTGCGCTCAATATTGATCTGTGCTTTTTGCAGCTGCCAAGGCAGATGATGTATATCGATACGTAATAATAAATTATTCGATTTTGTCCATGAGCAATAGCGTTCTACTAACCATTTATCAAAATTGCTGCTAGTAATTTCACTAGGTAATGGTTTATAAGAAATTCTTGCTCTTTCCTTAAAGATGTTACTATGACCTGTAAAAGAATAGTTATTCCCATTTTGTCGTAGTGCCATTTTTGCATAACGATATTTTAAACCGCCCATTGAAGCTAATTGTGCAACAAAGTGATTTGAAACATCTAAGGTAAAAAAATAAATTCCTTTCTTCTCCTTATACGTCACATAGGTACGTATATTAAGCTGTACATAAGAATCAGTTCCAGGAAATGGTGGCAGCATTCGTAGTCGTTGTCCTTTTACTTTAAAAAGCACTATACTTAACCAAGCGTTCTGTTCAAAGAGATCTAATTTTAAATCTATAGGGATATGTTGCTCTAGTATATGAGGAGGGACAGGCCAATGCAAAAATAATACATCCTGCCATATTTGCGTTAAAATCCATGGTTTGCTCAACATCAAATCACTCCCTTCTGTAGAATCAATTCTCTCCTACAAAAGAGTAGTTCAAACATTTTATTTTTGATCCGTTTCTAGCGTTTCATTTACAACAAAGCGATAATATAAATTGCGAAGCTCAGACTCCTTAAAAAGCCCTAGATGATTTTTAAATTGTGGATGTACTAGAATTCCATGTGTACGCAACTCTTTAACAAACCAACCCTTTGAATATTTATGCATCTAATATAGTCTCCTTTAGCATTTATTCATACATAGGGTATGCGCTTAGATTCTATGAAGTGACCTTTTGACAAAATAAAAAAACCAAGGGAGCTCCCCTCGCTTTCCATTTATGTGCCACAAAAAGTACGATATGGCTGTGTAGATGGTGCTGGTAATGCTGCGTATTGTAATTGCTCATTAGAATGCTCAAACGGCTTCGCAAGGGCCTTTAATAATTTGTCCATGACACTGTAGTCCCCATTCTCGACTGCAGCCTCTAAGGCTTCTTCCACTCGATGATTTCGTGGAATGATCGCTGGATTATGATTACGCATTAATTGCTGAGACATTTCCTTTGTTTGCGATTGCCTAGTTAATCGCTCAAGCCATTTACAATGCCACTCTTTAAATGCCGATGAGCTAAATAGCTGTGATTCATCCCATCTTTCAAAGGTTAATGCAATAAATGTATTTGTATAGTCTGCTTGATATTGCTGCATCAGCTTTAACAGTTCTTCAATAAGAAGCACATCCTGCTCTTCTTCATTAAAAATTCCAAGCTTTGCTCGCATACCTGCTAGCCAGTTATCATGATACAATTGCGGATACTTTTGCAATATTTCTTGAGCTAGGGTTATTGCCTCTTCCTGATTTTCATGAATTAATGGTAATAATGTTTCAGCCAAGCGAGTTAAATTCCAGCCACCTATATTGGGCTGGTTGCCATATGCATAACGACCTTGTCGATCGATGGAGCTGAACACTGTCGCCGGGTCATAGGTATCCATAAATGCACAGGGGCCATAATCAATCGTTTCACCACTAATCGTCATATTATCCGTGTTCATAACACCATGAATAAAGCCCACTAACTGCCATTTTGCAATAAGGGAGGCCTGCTTCCTGATAACCTCCTGAAGTAGGTATAGATAACGATTATTAGACTGATTAGCATTTGGAAAATGTCGCTCTAATGTATAATCTGCCAACATTTTAAGCTCCTCATCTGTTCCCCACTGTGCTGCAAATTGGAAGGTACCTACACGCAAATGACTGCTTGCTATACGAGTTAGAACAGCACCTGGAAGCTCGGATTCACGGAGAATTGTTTCACCTGTCGTTACAACAGCCAAGCTTCGTGAAGTAGGAATACCGAGTGCAAACATGGCTTCGCTCATTATATATTCACGCAGCATTGGTCCAAGTGCTGCCCTACCATCCCCACCACGAGAAAATGGCGTTCTTCCTGAGCCTTTTAGCGCGACATCAAAACGTTCATTATTCGGGGTTATTTGCTCTCCAAGCAACAGTGCTCGACCATCCCCTAGCATATTGAAATGACCAAATTGATGACCAGCATAGGCTTGTGCAATGGGATTTCCTCCAGTCGGAACCTTGTTTCCAGCAAAAATCGCCACCGCTTCTTCATTGGATAAGGTTTCTATCGTTAAACCTAATGACGTAGCAACCGCTTCATTTAATTTTACCAACTTAGGGGCACTTACAGGATTAAGTGCTAGTTCCGTATAATAAATGCTAGCAAGTTGGACATAACTATTTTCAAAATTCCATCCAAATATATTTTCCATGTTCTCTCCTTTGTTGTTTTTTATATTTATTTTTTCTTAATCATTAAAATTAATTCATAGTCAATTTTACCACTAAGAAAGCCCACAAAAAATAAAGCCGCTTGCAAATAAAAAATCCGCCTTTACCAATGTAAATAAAGCGGATTTCTACAACTGTTGTTATTCATTTCGCATAAATGTATAAGAGTCTAAAAGCTGGTGATCGTCCGTAAAGAAATCAACTTTAAAAGCTGTCTGATTAATCTCCACAACGGCAAAGCTCTTCTCTTGGCGTCCACGTGGCTTTAATAAGCTCCCTGGATTTAAAAATAAAATATCATCAATCATCTCGGCTCCTAGCATATGAGAATGACCGAAACAAACTATTCGTGCGTTCACTTCTTTCGCTCGGTAGGACAATGATAGAATGGAGCTTTTTACGTTAAATAAATGACCATGGGTAGCAAAGACTTTTATATCGCCAAAATCAATAACTATTTCATCTGGAAAGGCAGGATCTATATCACAATTACCCCGTACTTTTTTCATGCCATCTAATACGTGATGGGAGAAAGGAAGCTCACTATCTCCACAATGAATCAAGATGTCAATGTTCGGGTAAAAGCCTCGAACCTTTTCAATCACGCCGCTATCACCGTGAGTATCGCTCATCACTAGTATCTGCATGGATATCACCTCTTATTTTATAAGATTTGACAATTCTTCCTTCAACTGACGAATTGCATTTCCACGGTGAGAAATGGCAGCCTTTTCTTCTGGTGATAACTCAGCCATCATACGACCTAAGCTTGGTACGTAGAAGATTGGGTCATATCCAAAGCCATTTGTACCGCGTTTTTCAAGGGCAATAACACCCTCACAAGTACCAAAAACTGTAGTTGTTTTAAAATCTGGACCTGCAATGGCAATACAGCAGCAGAAGCGTGCTGTACGATTTTCATCTTCAACATTCTTTAAATTTTCTAGCAGTTTGACTATATTCGCTTCATCATCATGATCACCTGCATATCGTGCAGAATAAACGCCTGGCTCTCCATTTAATACATCAACAGCTAAGCCGCTATCATCTGCAATAACAATTGTGCCAAGCTCTTTTGCTAATGCTTCTGCCTTTAAGACCGCATTTTCCTCAAATGTAGTGCCCGTTTCTTCTATTTCCATTTCTGGTGCCACATCAAACATGGTTACCACTTCATAGCCGAGTGGACCAAATAAAGCTTCGAAATCCTTTGCTTTTCCCTTATTCTTCGTTGCTATTACTACTTGCTTCATTACTTTTGTCCTCCAATTTGATCCGCTATTTCACCAAGTGCCTTTTTTTGCAGTGCAACTAACTCTTGAATACCCTTTTCACCTAGTGCTAGTAGATCATTTAGCTGTTCACGAGAAAAAGTTGATTCTTCTCCAGTTCCTTGAAGCTCAACAAATTGTCCTGCTCCTGTCATCACAATATTCATATCGACGGCAGCATCAACATCCTCTACATAGTTTAAGTCTAAAATTGCTCCCTGTTCTTCAACAATCCCAACACTAGTTGCTGCTAAATAGTCAGTCACGGGAAATTTTTCGAAAGGCTTTTCTGCACCAAATTTAGCGATTGCCTGTGTCATTGCAACAAATGCACCTGTAATAGAGGCTGTACGTGTCCCTCCGTCTGCTTGAATAACATCGCAATCAATCCACACTGTTCGCTCACCAAGTGCCTCTAGGTCAACAATAGCACGCAATGCACGACCGATTAAACGTTGGATTTCCATTGTACGACCATTCACCTTTCCTCGAGATGACTCACGTGGTGTACGCTGCGCTGTTGCACGAGGTAGCATTGAATATTCTGCCGTGATCCAACCTTTGCCCTGTCCTCGTAAAAATCCTGGAACCTTATCCTCAATTGTTGCTGTGCAAATCACTTTCGTATTACCTACTTGAATTAAAACTGAGCCTTCTGGGTGTAATAAATACTCACTATCTATTTTTACTGGTCTCAGTGCATCTGCATTTCTTCCATCAAATCTTGTCATCATTTTCGTTCCTCCTAAAAACTTTCGCACTCATCTTATCATACTTTAAACATTCAAAAAAGTGTACGGTTCCCTATGTACGATGCCAGAAACGGCAAAAATCAGCCTAGCCCATCGCTAAGCTGATTTTTATTTTAATGTAATACGTTTAATATCGAGAGTACCTTGTTCAAGCCAATTTTCTGCAATCGAACTGAAAATTGGTACAGATCCCGTGGCGTAAAATTTATGAGCAGGCACAATAGTTGAATCAGCCAACGTGCCATTATACGCAAGCATTTCTTGAACATCCTTTGCTGTTTCCTCCGCAGAAGACAGCACGAAAACATCTTCTCCGACAACAGCTTCAATTTGTTTTTGCAATATTGGATAATGCGTACATCCTAAGATGACCGTGTCAAATTGTTCATTTTTCAACGGCTTTAAGCCTTCAGCAATTAACTTATTTGCAAATCCACCTTTATATTCGCCACTTTCAACAAGTGGTACAAATGTAGGACAAGCAAGTGGAATAATATGTGTTGACGTATTGAGTGATAGTAAGGCTTCCTCATACGCCCCGCTTTTAATGGTTCCTTCTGTTGCAAGCACAACGACTTCATGTCGCTTCGTTTTCTTTACAGCTGCACGTGCGCCAGCATTAATAACGCCTAGTACCGGAAAAGGCATATTTCTTTGTAAACTTTCGAGTGCTACTGCAGTCGCTGTATTACAAGCAATAACAAGCATCTTAATATTCATTTTTTCAAGTGCTTTTGCCATTTGCCAAGTGAAATTCCGTACTTCCTGTCGACTTCTCGGACCATATGGACATCTTGCTGTATCGCCAATGTAGTAAATCGTTTCATTTGGCAAACGTTTCATAATTTCCTTTGCTACGGTTAAACCGCCAACTCCTGAATCAATAACGCCTATCGGGGCATTCATACTTTCCGCCTCAATCCTGTTTCATGTGTACATGTAGTCTTTGTAGATAGCCTGATAATTGTGCGACTTCTTGTTCATTAAAACCTACAAGTTTTTCCTGCAAATACTGTTGTCTTTTTTCAATAACCTCTTGAATAATTCGTTCGCCCTTCTCGAGAAGATGAACAACAACGACACGACGATCATTTTCGTCACGCACTCGTTTCACTAATTCATTTTTCTCCATTCGGTCCACTAAATCTGTTGTTGTACTAAAAGCTAAGTATAATCGGTTTGACAAGTCGCCAATTGTCATATCACCAAGTTCTTCTAACCACTGTAATGCAACAAATTGTGGCGGCGTAATCGCATATTGCGAAACAATCTCTCTTCCCTTTTGCTTCACAATGGCCGCTATATAGCGTAATTCCTTTTCAACCGTTGCAACGGTTTCAGGTGAGTGTTTTGTTACTTCATCCGACATATAACTATTTCACTCCTAAAAATACGTTGAATAGTTCTATTTTGTCGTTTTTTTCATGAAATAGCAAGTGTCCATTAGTCTAATTTAAATTCTTCTAAGCGTAACAGCTCAATTAACGCCTGAGAGCGATTCGTTACACCTAGCTTTTGAATTGTATTGGAAATGTGATTTCGCACTGTTTTTTCACTTATACCAAGTTGCTCTGCTATATCCCTCGTTGTTTTTTCAGCTAATAAAAGCGCAAATATTTCACGTTCTCGATTTGTTAATAGAGAACGATGATGAGAGCCATTCATTTTCAGTTACACCCTCCTCCCCCGCACGTATTGTAACTTATGTTAAGGAGTGAAGAGCGGTGACGGCTATTTTCATGAATATGACGTGTTTCCTTAAAAATTTCGAAAATTACTGAAATAAATATATGGAATGTATCGAAAACGACTCTTACTGAACAATAAAGGTTGTTCACTTCCAAAATAAATTCCTTATCACACGAATATAAAATAACGATTTATATTAGAGTATGGAGAGGCTTGCTAGATGATTCCTTGCTTCTTCAGATAAAGATACACTTTTCCCAGTGCGTGGATCCATTTGCACAACTGTACCTCGACCCGTGAAACAAACCTCGTCCCTTTGATTTTTCCCTAAATAATGAATATCCAATGATGAATTTCCTACCTTCGCAACCTTCGTATAAATTTTTAGGACATCATCGAAGAAAACCTGTTTTACATAATCACATTGCAAATCTGCTACGATTGGAATTCCTTCAATATTCTCATCAATTGCAGCTGGCATTAGGACCCCTAAGTGGCGAAAATAATCAATTCGTGCTTGTTCAAAATATGTAAAGCTGACTGTATTGTTCATATGACCGTACATATCTGTTTCAGAAAAACGTACACGTACCTCGATATAAAATGAAAAATCCTTTGTCCATTCCTGAAAATCTTCAATATAATTTGCTTTCATCTTAGCCATCCTCCTAAAATTAGTTCGCCACCATCTGTTAAAGAAGTTAGCGAATCGATAGATGAATATACATTCATTATAAAGGAGATTATTATATTATCATAGAAATTTCAGCTATTTGCTTGTTTTATTCACAAATTTCCTTAGCTAAAAAAATTCGAATAGAAAAAACCCCTTACACTTTCCGTGTAGGGGCTTAAGAGAAAGCTTGTACAATTAGTCAACGAAGTGGTCAGAACCGAAGAAGTTACGGAACATTTGCACTGTAGTTGCACGGTTTAATGATGCGATAGATGTTGTTAAAGGAATACCTTTTGGACAAGCAGCAACACAGTTTTGAGAGTTACCACAGTTTGCAAGGCCTCCATCACCCATAATTGCGTTTAAACGTTGGTCTTTAATCATCGCACCAGTTGGGTGAGTGTTAAATAAACGTACTTGTGATAATGGTGCTGGTCCGATGAATGAAGCTTTTTCAGACACGTTTGGACAAGCTTCCATACATACACCACAAGTCATACATTTAGATAATTCATAAGCCCATTGACGTTTACCTTCTGGCATACGCGGACCTTCACCTAAATCATAAGTACCATCGATTGGCACCCATGCTTTCACTTTTTTCAGTGCGTTGAACATACGTTCACGGTCAACTTGTAAGTCACGAATAACAGGGAATGTTTTCATAGGCTCTAGTTTAATAGGCTCAGTCAATTGGTCAACAAGTGTTGAACAAGATTGACGTGGGCGACCATTAATAACCATTGAACATGCACCACAAACCTCTTCTAAACAGTTCATATCCCATGCTACTGGTGAAGTATTTTCACCATTTTCAGTAACAGGATTTTTTTGAATTTCCATTAAAATTGAAATTACGTTCATACCATGACGGTAAGGTACTTGGAATTTTTGCCAGTAGCTATTGCCGCCTTTAGTATCTTGACGTAAAATTTCCACTTTGACCATTCTTCCAGTATTTGCTGCGATTTGCATAACTTTTAGTCTCCTTTCGCAGAGTAGTCGCGTTTACGTGGTGGAATTAAAGAAACGTCGACTTCTTGGTACGTGATGATTGGATTACCAGTAGTTGGATCAAACTTCGCAATTGTTGTTTTTAAGAAGTTTTCATCATCACGGTTCGGGAAATCTGGTTTATAGTGAGCACCGCGAGATTCATTACGCAATAATGCACCTTGTGTCATTACTTTCGCTAGAATTAACATGTTTTTAAGCTGACGTGTAAAGTGTGCACCTTGGTTGCTCCATTTTTGTGTATCATTGATGTTGATGTTATTCCAACGCTCAGTAAGCTCATCTAATTTTTTTAATGTATCTTCAAGTTGGTCGTTATAACGTACTACTGTCATCGTAGCAGTCATCATCTCACCAAGCTCTTTATGAAGCAAGTAAGCGTTTTCCGTGCCGTCCAATTTCATGATAGCATCCCACTTATCTTGTTCTTCTTTAACGCGAGCATCGTAGATTTGTTGTGGTAAGTCTTCTGCATGCTTTTTAAGATGTTTTACGTAGTCTACTGCGTTAGGACCAGCAACCATACCGCCATAAATAGCAGATAATAATGAGTTCGCACCAAGACGGTTTGCACCATGTTGAGAATAATCACATTCACCTGCTGCAAATAGACCAGGTATTTCAGTCATTTGGTTGTAGTCAACCCATAATCCACCCATTGAATAGTGAACTGCTGGGAAAATTTTCATAGGTAATTTACGTGGGTCATCCCCTACGAATTTTTCGTAAATCTCGATGATACCACCAAGTTTAACGTCTAATTCATGTGGATCTTTATGAGAAAGATCTAGGTATACCATGTTTTCGCCATTGATACCAAGTTTTTGGTTTACACAAACGTCGAAAATTTCACGTGTTGCAATATCACGTGGTACTAAGTTACCATAAGCTGGGTATTTCTCTTCTAAGAAGTACCAAGGCTTACCGTCTTTATAAGTCCAAATACGTCCACCTTCACCACGAGCCGATTCTGACATTAAACGGTTTTTGTCATCTCCAGGAATCGCTGTAGGGTGAATTTGGATGAATTCACCATTCGCATAAGAAGCACCTTGTTGGTAAACGATAGAAGCAGCAGAACCTGTGTTAATGACAGAGTTTGTTGTTTTACCGAAGATAATACCAGGACCTCCAGTCGCCATAATAACAGCGTCTGCACGGAATGATTTAATTTCTTCTGTACGCATATCTTGCGCAACGATACCACGGCAAACGCCATCTTCGTCAATAATTACACCAAGGAATTCCCAGTGCTCATATTTATTAACTAAACCAGCCACTTCGTGAGAACGAACTTGCTCATCTAGTGCATATAGTAATTGTTGACCAGTTGTTGCACCTGAGAATGCAGTACGGTGCATTAAAGTACCGCCAAAACGACGGAAATCAAGAAGTCCTTCAGGTGTACGGTTGAACATAACACCCATACGGTCCATTAAGTGAATAATACCAGGAGCCGCATCACACATACCCTTAACTGGTGGTTGGTTAGCTAAGAAGTCCCCACCATACACTGTATCATCAAAGTGAATCCAAGGAGAATCCCCTTCACCTTTTGTATTTACCGCACCATTAATTCCGCCTTGCGCACATACAGAGTGTGAGCGTTTTACAGGAACTAATGAGAATAAATCAACTTCAGTACCAACTTCAGCTGCTTTAATCGTTGCCATCAGACCAGCAAGACCGCCGCCGACAACAATTATTTTGCTTTTCGCCATGATTATTTCTCACTCCTCTTAAAAAATTGCAATGATTGCATGTGCTCTATAGTAGCTTCTATTAAATTAAACGAAAGCTAAAATAGCAGCCACACCAACTACACTTAGAATTACGAAAAGAATGTTTGTTACATAAGTAGCAATCTTTTGAGACTGAGGAGATTGTACAATACCCCAGCTTACTAGGAATGCCCATAGACCGTTTGATAAGTGGAAAGTTGCTGATAAAATACCAACGATGTAGAATCCAAGCATGATTGGATTAGCAACAATATTCGCCATCATATCGTAATCAACGTGTGTACCAAGCGCTTTTTGAATACGAGTTTGGAAAATATGCCATGCAATAAAGATCACTAAGAATACACCCGTAAAACGTTGTAATGAGAACATCCAGTTACGGTATGTGCTGAAACGTCCTGTATTAGGTGTAGCAGTGAATGCGATGTAAACACCATAGAATGCGTGGAACATTAATGGAATATAGATGACAATCCATTCAACTAGGATAAGGAATGGAATCTTTTCCATTACTGCGGTAGCATCGTTGTAACTTTCTGCTCCGCCTGTTGCTGTAAAGTTAATGAACAGGTGCATCGTTAAGAACAGACCTACTGGAATGATCCCAAGTAGAGAATGTAAGCGACGCCATAAAAACTCTCGATCTTTCGACAAGACTGTTACCCCCCTTAGTACTTAAAATAGCACAACAAAAGAAGTCATCATTTTGTAAATGATACTTCATTGACTGTGTATTTCATCATGGTACAATATTATGACATGTTTATTGTACTCTCAAGAGCTACGAGCGTCAAGGTAACTTGGAGTTTTTCATAGTCCTCATTAAAGAACTAATCTAGTACATGATGCATCATTTTTTCTCGAAAAAACTATCTTTACTTTATCGGCGTTAAATTATAAGAAAATTCTAAGAAAGAAGGATTTCAATGTTAAACCCTCCATATCCTACAATCTCATCGTTTGGCTATGAGATTATCCGTGATCATATTTTGTCTTCTATTCTTGGTAAACACGAAGACGATGTACTTTACTGGGCTGGTAAAGAGCTTGCTAGGAAGTTTCCTTGTAAAAGTCAAGAGGAACTTATCGCATTTTTCGCAGATGCCTGTTGGGGTACCCTTGAATTAATCAAGGAAACAAAAGATGGGCGTATATTCCAGTTGACAAATGACCCAGAGCTGTTATTAGTTGGGCATCGTTGCTTTAGATTGGAAGCCGGTTTTATAGCTGAGCAAATTCAACAAGCTAAAGGCTATTTAACAGAGTGCTACGACGAAAAACGAATCAAACAGGAGCACGTTATGTTCACTGTGAAGTGGGATGTTAAAGAAAGAATTATGAATACTATACCAACAGAGTAAAAAAAGGATTGCATCCCTCTCTTTATTTATGGGATGACAATCCTTTTTTATAGTTGCGCATGTCTTTCTTTTAACAGTATATCTATTAATGCAATAAAGGCTTCTAATATATTAAGTGAGTGTTGTATCATTTCCTCTAAATTACCAATCGACAGTTCGTTTACTAATTTTTGAGCAGCGGTATGTACGAATTCATGCGGTTGCTCTATATGACGATACTCTGATAAATAATCATACTGCTCAAAATGTCTATAATACCATTGTCCAAAAGCACATTGATGATGTGTTTTTAAAATATCCTTTTGTCCTGCCTTTTGAATCGTATTTCGTAAAAAGCTTGCATGATCCATTAATCTTGCTGCTAACTGACTAATGATGGTCTGCTCTGAAGGTTTGCGAATGGTTGGTACAATAGCTTTTAGCATTTCAGTGACTTGATTTTGAATCGTCTCGGAGAAATCACTAGTATGTGATAATTCTGTTGTTGTGACAGCCAAACGATCAATCGCTACTACATTTTCCTCAGATGCAACTGTTATTTGGTGGACTCCATGCGCTACCTCTTCAATACTTTTACTTGTAATAGATAGATTCGTAATATTGTCTTTCATATTGCTTAAGAAATTGGTGAAATAGTGTTCTACCTGTTCAATATTCGTTATTGTATAATATAATTTCTCATCAATGACTGATCGGATTGTAGTCATTTCTTTTAAAGAACCTTTGGAGCTATTGGCTAACTTTCCTACCTCCATAGCCACAACATTAAAACCTTTTCCATGCTCACCAGCACGTGCAGCTTCAATGGAGGCATTTAACGCAAGCAGTTGTGTTTGATCTGCAATCGTTGTTACGCTTTTACCTATGTGATTCATTTTATTCATTTCATCTTTCAGTTGCTCAGTTGAATGAGCTCCCTGGATTAATAACCCCTGAACAATTTCACCTTTTGTAATCGATGACTCCATCTCTTTCACTAATTGGATAGAATGCAGTTTGATTTCTTGAATGTTTGCATTCACATTTTGTTCTACCGCTAATATTTCTTCTGTGTTCGACGACATTTCTTCACTCATTGCTGAAATATCCCCTACACTTGTTGACACTCCCTGCACCTTTAAAGCTGTTTGAAAATTAATTAATTCCATATGCGCTAGTACAAAATCTAATATTGCATTTTTCACATCAATACTTTCCTGTGCAAGTTCCAATTCTAGAATTCGTTTTTTCAGTAATTGTATTTCAGAATCATTGCACTGTTTTACACCTTCATCAATTGGCTTTTGAAATAGACCAAATAATGCCATTCAAATACTCACCTCTTCCTTGGTAAAACATGTAATCATTCTCTATTATATAACAATCAATTTCGATAAAACATTAAATTGATGTAAACACCTATATATAAAAAGGATGTGGCTATTGGCACATCCTTTCATGTTGTTGAAATACTATTATGTCAATGAAATCAAGGTGACAAATTAAAAAGTATAGCCCTTTTTCAAAACGAGGGGTTGATCTCCGTTCCGACTGAGTGCTTTCCTGGGGGCGTCCGATGAGCCGCTTCACTCACTGCTCGCTCCAGGGTCTCATCTGTGACGCTGAATCCCCGAGGAGTCACTCAGTCTACACTCCAATCAACCACTGCACATAGTATTTTCTTCTAGCATTTCACACAAAAGTATAGTGATAAATTTGAAGTCTTAGCCATCACTATATTGTGCAAAAATGGAGCTTTGATAACATTTTTCTATGCGAAAGCAGAGCGACAGCAATAAGTGGCTTTATGTAAAGTTACAAAGTAGTTTTATGCATAAAATGTAGGTTAACAGCTGTAGAATTGTACCAATATTTTATCCATTTAATGATGGTGAGTAACATGCTTATACTTTACTTTTCTTTTGGGGGAAGAAAATATTTAAAGTTCTACACTATTGCTGATTGGAGTGCAAGGCTACTCGACTCCCGTGGGATAGCGAGACAGACGAGACCCTGCACGGAGCGTCAGCGTAGGAAGCGGCTCGTCGCTCGCCCACTGGAAAGCGAGTAGCCTGGAACGGAAATCACCTTCATTTGACTTAGTAGTGTTCACAAAGAATCCCTTGACCATTTAGTTTTTCAACACTATGAAAGGATGTGGCTATTGGCACATCCTTTCATTCTTACATATAAAGTGCTTGCTCTAAATTAAATTCATCATGTAAAGCATTAGCTGCATGAATCATGTCATCTTGAGACACGACAACCGACACTTTTATTTCAGATGTACTGACCATCTTAACAGGGATGCCTTCATTTCGTAAACGGTCAAACATTCGTGCAGCAACGCCTGGATTAGACGCCATCCCTGATCCGATAATAGATACCTTTGCCAAGCCAACTTCAAAATCAGCAAAGCTAAACCCAAGCGATAGTTTACTTTCTTCTAGAACGCGCAATGTCTCTGCAAACTCTTCTTTTAAAATCGTGAAAGATACAGTTGGTTTAAGACCGTCGATGATCGCTTGCACGATGATATCCACATTAATGCGATAATCTGCAAGTATCGTAAATATATCTGCCAACGAAGCATCCGAATAAGCCTCATAACCTACCGTTAAACGAATAACGTCTGATTCATAGGCAACACCACGTACAATCGAATTTTTTTCCATTTCCACTTCCTCCTTCAATAAAGTACCTACTGTATCTTTTTCATATGATCGAATAATAACTGGTATTTGAAACTTCTTTGCTAATTCTACAGCTCGAGGATGTAAGATATGTGCACCTAAATTCGATAACTCTAACATCTCATCATAGGAAATTTCCTTTAACTTTTGTGCATCTTTTACATTATTTGGATCAGCAGTATAAACACCATCCACGTTCGTGTAAATATCCACACGCTCCGCATCTAATGCTGCCGCAATGGCCACAGCTGTCGTTTCTGCTCCACCTTTCCCAAGAGTCGTAATATTTTGTAAATGATCAATACCCTGCTCCCCAGCAACTACGATAATTTGCTTCTGGGCCAAATGCTCTTCTAATCGACTATCATCTATATACTCAATGTGTGCATTAACATGCATTTCATCTGTCTGAATACCTGCCTGCCAGCCTGTTAACGACACTGCCTCATAGCCTTCTTCCTGTAAGGCAATGGCCACTAAGGCGCTTGATAACTGTGAGCTCGTTGAACGCAGCACATCTAATTCACGCTTAGACGCATCATCGGATAAATCACGTGCCATTTTTGTTAATTCTTTCGCTGAAATCCCCATTGCTGCAGTGACAATTACAACATCAAGCCCTTTTTCTTTTTCATTAATCGCCTTTTTCGCAACCTCATGAATGTGTGCAGTTGAAGCTAATGCAGCGCCACCAAATTTCATTACAATTCTCGCCATCCTAATTCTTCTCCTTTTCATCTATCTCTAATTTAACGTCATTTCTAATCGGAGTATCTGCTAGAAAACAAAAAAAGCAACTTTCACATAACGTGAAAGCCGCCTTAACATGTACAATAAAAATAACTTGCGCATGTGTGATAGCTCTCCGAAACGTTTAGAATCGACAGTCTTACATTTCTTAAATGTAAAACCAGCACAGCATCGGAAACAACGATGCTCCACTTCGGCAAGCTCCCCTTTCATACATTTTCACAGGATTTGTTCATCCTCCAATGTACTACTTTTGAATCTTGCACCTCTATCATCACTTAAAATAGTGAGTGTATTTTATTAAACATTAGCATATGTCTAATCCTTTGACAATGTCTGTTGCTGAAAATAGGTATATATATGACTAGCAAGGTTAGCAGGCATCCCAGCTTCTTGTAATGCCAGTTCACTAGCTTCTCGAATTTTTTTTACAGAACCAAAGTGCTTTAATAATTGCTGTTTTCGCTTTGGACCGATGCCCTCAATTTGATCGAGAACAGACTGAATGGCATGCTTTTCATGCTGCTGACGTAGGAATGTAATGGCAAAGCGGTGTACTTCGTCCTGAATTCGTTGCAATAGATAGAACCCATCACTTGTGCGCTTTAACGCAATGACTTCAGGTGGATCTCCAAATAAAAGCTGTGATGTATTATGCTTTTCATCCTTCGCTAAGCCAGCGATTGGAATGACCAGCCCAAGCTCATCTTCTAATACTTCTCGTGCAACTTCCATTTGTCCCTTCCCACCATCTATTAAAACTAAATCTGGTAGAGGTAATCCTTCCTTTAATACTCGTATGTAACGACGACGTATTACTTCCTGCATTGCCCCATAGTCATCGTGCTTTGCAGCTGTACGAGTTTTATACTTCCGATATTCTTTCTTTGCAGGCTTACCATCGATAAACACCACCATTGCAGATACAGCATCTGTTCCATGCATATGACTGTTATCAAAAGCCTCAATTCGTAGAGGTGTAGAAATTCCCATCGCTTCCCCCAGTGCCTCACATGCACCAATTGTTCGTTCTTCCTGACGTTCAATCAGCTGGAATTTAGCGGCTACTGCTATTTCCGCATTTTTTGTAGCGAGGTCAACAAGCTCTTTTTTTTGCCCGCGCTTTGGCGTCAATACCTTTACACCTAATAATTCTGTTAAAATCACAGCATCAATAGCCTGTGGGATAAAAATTTCCTTTGGCTTAATATGCTCTAGCTTTTCGTAGAATCGTCCAACAAATGTTAAAAATTCCTCCTCTGCTTCCTGATAAATCGGGAAAATAGAGACATCACGCTCAATCAGCTTACCTTGACGAACAAAGAATACTTGGACACACATCCAGCCTTTTTCTACTGCATAACCAAATACATCACGATTCGTCGTATCACTTGAGACAATTTTTTGCTTTTGCATAACTGTATCAATATGTGCAATCTGATCACGGAATTCTTTTGCACGTTCAAACTCTAAATTTTCAGCAGCGGCTAGCATTTTTACCTCTAGCTCCTTTTTGACTGCCTCCACACCACCATTTAAAAATTTGGTCATATCCTCAATCATATCCTGATAAATAGGAGCATCGATCTCCTTCACACAAGGTGCCATACATTGACCCATGTGATAATACAGACAAACCTTGGAAGGTAGTTGTACACATTTTCGAAGCGGATATAAGCGATCCAGCAGCTTTTTCGTTTCGCTTGCTGCATATGCATTAGGATAGGGTCCAAAATACTTTGCCTTATCCTTTTTCACTTTTCGTGTCGTGATGAGACGAGGATGTTTTTCATTCGTAATTTTTAAATACGGATACGTTTTATCGTCTGTCAACATAACATTGTACTTAGGATCATGGAGTTTTATTAGATTAAGCTCTAAAATCAACGCCTCAATATTAGAGGAGGTCACAATATAATCAAAATCTTCTATTTCACTTACAAGTCTTTGTGTTTTCCCCTCGTGTGTACCAGTAAAATACGAGCGTACTCGATTTTTTAGCACTTTTGCTTTTCCTACGTAAATAATAGTTCCTTGCCGATCCTTCATCAAATAGCAGCCAGGCTGATCGGGCAAAATATCAAGCTTTCGTTTTATTAAATCATTCATTGCAACCTGCCCTCCTTAAACATAGTGCCCGTCCGTTTTTATCTCAGAAAAAAAACAGATAAAAAGCAAGATTAAAAATGTATCCCTTTATCTATTTTCGGAATAAGGTTCCCTACTAGCTTATTATATAACGAAAAAAAGCCAAGCACATCAAATGATGGCTCAGCTTTTCGTTTCTTACAAATTAAGCATGTTTTGCGATAAATGCTTCTAACGCTTCTTTAGGTTGGAAGCCAACAGTTTTGTCTACCAATTCACCATTTTTAAATAATAATAAAGATGGAATTGACATGATTTGGTATTGCGCTGCCGTACCTTGGTTGTTATCTACATCAACTTTTACAATTTTAGCTGCACTGCCAGCAGCATCCATTTCTTCAAGTACAGGTCCAATCATTTTACATGGTCCGCACCAAGCAGCCCAAAAGTCTACTAGCACTAACCCCTCTTTAATATCATCTTGGAAAGTTGCATCTGTTGCATGTACAATTGCCATTTGAAATCCTCCTTAAACTTACTATGCTTGTAGTATAGCATGGATAATTTCCCTTGAGCGAACAATCTGCCTGCAATGCATAATTTATGAAAAAACAAGTTAAAAAGAGTCGAAACAGCAAGAAATCACTTTAATATTAGACTTAATTTGTATGATAACGACCTTTATAAACGTATGTTAATGTAATGAAGATATATATAGCTAATGTAATACCTGTTACGATTATTGAAGTTGTAAAAATAATACCAATCAAGATGGCACTTAATGCAATAATAGCAATCCACGTTGTGTAGGGGAACCATTTAACTACATAGGCACTTGTTTTTTCTGATTGTTTTTTACGTGATTTCAGATGCGCAATCGCAATGATTAACCAAATAAATAACACTGTATATCCAAGAGAACCCATTAGAAACTCAAAAGTCTTGCTTCCAGCATATAGAGAAATAATTACACCAACATATAAAGCTAACGTGCACATTAAAATCGCATACACTGGAACTTTTCTTTTCGATAAATGAGCAAAGATTTTTGGAACACGCCCGTCTACAGCCTGCGTATATAACACACGAGATGAGCCATAAAGCCCTGAATTCATTGAGGAAATAATCGCCAGTAAAACAACAGCGTTCATAATATGATCTGCACCTGGAATCCCAATCATTTTAAAAACCATCACAAAAGGACTTTCTGGCACACCATTTACTTCATTCCAAGGAATTAAGCTTACGATAATAAAGAATGGTAGTAAATAGAACGTCACAATACGGACTAATGTACTGCGTACAGCTTTTGGCACTACCTTTTCAGGATTCTTTGTTTCCGCTAATGTAATGCCAATAATTTCAGTGCCACCATATGAATAGATTACCACAAGCATCGCAGCAATTAATCCTATTGATCCGTTAGGGAAAAAGCCTCCATGCTCTGTTAAATTCGAAAAGCCAACAGCTGTATGCTGCCCAAACGAAACAAGTAATAAAATTAAGCCTGCGATAATGAACACAACGATTACACAAATTTTAACTAAGGCTAACCAATACTCTGTTTCAGCAAATACTTTCACTGATAATAAATTAATCGCTGTAACTAAAACTGATACAGACAATGCTAGAATCCAAATTGGGTAATCCGGTAACCAATATTGAATAAAAATGGCCGCAACTACAGATTCTGCCGCAATATTTAAAACCCACATTTTCCAATAGATCCAATCTAAGAAATAAGCTGGGTACTTTCCTAATATCGATTGAACTAAATCTCTAAACGTTCTGGCTTCGCTATTTCGAACTGCCATTTCCGCTAAACCTTGCATAACAAATAAAAGAATAATACCACCTAATAAATAGGCGATAAGCACTGATGGTCCTGCCATATCAATGGCTGCACTACTTCCTTTAAATAATCCTGCACCAATGGCACCACCTAAAGCCATCATCGTAATATGTCGTGAGGACATTGTGCGTTTTAATGTCTGGTTGTCTTTTTCCATGTTCTTTCCTCCTAAAATAAAAAAACATATCGTCTATCCTTTCACCGTTAAATGAAAGAAGAGACGATATGCC
This sequence comes from Lysinibacillus sp. B2A1, assembly GCA_002973635.1. Taxonomy (GTDB): domain Bacteria; phylum Bacillota; class Bacilli; order Bacillales_A; family Planococcaceae; genus Lysinibacillus. Next base: position 2,287,018 of record CP027224.1, on the reverse strand, counting down.
ATAAGCAAACCGCGGTACCACTCTAATTGATTCGATACGAACCCTACTTTAAAACCTTGTAACGAAGGTTAATCGTCAAACAAATAGAATAATCTGTCAATTCCATTTGTTTTACCACTCCTAGGCAAGTTCAAAGTCTTATTGGACTGCGTTGCACCACCCCGCAGCTCTCTCTACCAAATAATAGGCTTCTACTACTCCTAATCTTTGCGTTTCAAAACATTTTAATGATTATCCACCACTATAAGGGCTATTAATCATTATGTCAATATTTTATTTTGCGATAATTCTCAAAATAAAACATTATACAAAAAAACAGGGAGAATAAATTCCCCCTGTATCATTTACTATGCATTTACTTTTAATGCCTTGAATTCTTCAATTAGAAGAGGCACTACTTCGAATAAATCTCCTACGATACCATAATCAGCTACTTTGAAAATATTAGCCTCTGGATCTTTATTAATCGCAACGATAACTTTAGAATTTGACATACCTGCTAAGTGCTGGATTGCGCCAGAAATACCTGCAGCAATGTAAAGATCAGGTGTTACAACCTTGCCTGTTTGACCAATTTGAAGTGAATAATCACAGTATTCAGCATCACATGCACCACGTGACGCACCTACTGCACCACCAAGTAAATCTGCTAGCTGTTTTAATGGTTCAAAGCCTTCTTCTGATTTAACACCACGTCCACCTGCTACAACTACTTTTGCTTCTGAAAGATCAACACCTTCTGAAGATTTACGGACAACCTCTTTAATGATTGTGCGAAGGTTTGTAATATCTACCGTAATGGAAGATACGTCTCCTGATTTGCCTTCTACTTTTTCTAAAGGTGCAATATTATTTGGACGAATAGAAGCTAAAATAACACCGTCTTTTACTTTTATTTTTTCGAAAGCTTTACCAGAGTAAATTGGACGGATAAATACGATATCATCGCCAGCACCTTCAATTGAAGTGACATCAGATACTAGACCTGCCTGTAACTTACTTGCAATCTTCGGTGATAAATCTTTGCCATTAGCCGTATGACCAAATACAATTCCAGCTGGGTTTTCCTGCTCGATAACTGCTAATAACGCTTGACCATATCCATCAGATGTATATTGTTTTAAATGTGGATGCTCAACTGTTACAACACGGTCAGCCCCATATTCAAATAAAGAACCTGTTAAATCTGCTACAGCGTCCCCTAAAAGTACGCCAACAACCTCGCCTCCATCAGCGATTTGTTTTGCAGCTGCAATTGCTTCGAAAGAAACATTACGTAAGCTTCCTTCACGAATTTCACCTAATACTAATACTTTTTTTGACATAGTATATTCCCTCCGTTACCCTTTAAGATTCGATTGACATCATCAAATTTTTTAAACTACTTTTGCTTCTGTGTGAAGTAGATTTACCAGTTCTTTTACTTGTGCAGAAAGATCGCCTTCAAGAACACGTCCTGCTGCCTTTTGCGCTGGTAAGAAGATGTCTACAGTTTCAATCTTCACTTCTACATCATCTTCATCGATATCTAAATCATCTAATTCAAGTTCTGCAAGCGGCTTCTTCTTCGCTTTCATGATACCTGGTAAAGATGGGTAACGGGGCTCATTTAAACCTTGCTGAGCTGTTACTAATAGCGGTAAAGAGGACTCGATAACCTCTGAATCACCTTCGATATCGCGTACAATTTTCGCAGATGTTCCATCGATTTCAAGCTTTGTAATTGTTGTTACATAGTTAATGCCTAGTAAATCTGCAACACGTGGTCCTACTTGTCCAGAGCCACCATCTATCGCTACATTTCCTGTTAAAATCAAGTCAGCATCTTTATCTTTTAAATACTCTGCTAAGATAAAAGCAGCTGCATTTTGATCTAATTCATCTAAATCGTCTTCAGTGTTAATAAGTACCGCTTCGTCCGCTCCCATTGCAAGAGCTGTACGTAATTGCTTTTCTGCATCTTCGCCACCAATTGTTACTACTGTTACTTTACCGCCAGCAGCATCGCGAACTTGGATTGCCTCTTCAATGGCATATTCATCGTAAGGATTGATGATGAATTCAGCACCATCTTCTTGAATTTTACCACCAGACACAACGATTTTTTCTTCCGTGTCAAACGTACGTTTAATTAATGCAAAAATGTTCATATATCCATACCTCCTGGAACGTTTTTTAATTCTAAGTAAACTTATAAATATTATATATTTTCAGTTTGGATAACGTCGATAATACATTTGACAAGTGCTATCGACACTAATGGAAAATTATTTACCAGTAAACACAGGCTCTCGTTTTTCAATAAATGCTTGAATTCCTTCTTTAGCATCTTCTGTTATAAATACGGTACCGAACGATTCTGCCTCTGCTTCTATACCTTGGTAGAATGAAGCATGTTTCGCAAATTGCAAAGTTTGAATAGCTGCCTTTAAGGCGATTGGGCTCTTCTTCGCAATTTTCTTAGCAGTCTTTAACGTTTCCTCAAGCAATACTTCATCTGTATAAGCTCGATTCGCTAAACCCCATTGTACAGCTTCTGTCCCTGAAATTGGTTCACTTGTAAACAGCATTTCTGCAGCTTTTGCAACGCCAACATAACGTGGTAATCGTTGTGTGCCACCAAAGCCAGGAATTAAGCCTAATTGTAATTCAGGCAGTCCTAATTTTGCAGATTCTGTTACAAAGCGCAGATGACAGCTCATCGCAAGCTCCAGACCACCGCCAAGTGCAGCGCCGTGGATTGCAGCAATAACAGGTTTGGAGAATGATTCAACACGTTCAAATACTTGTTGACCATTGCTCGCCAGCTTTGTAAATTCTTCGCCAGATTCAACTTCTGTAAATTCCTTTATGTCTGCACCTGCTGAGAAGAAACGACCTTCACCATGAAGTACAAGGACACGTACTGTGTCATCGTTTTCTACAGCATCTAGTACTGCATTGACTTCGGTAATGATTCCGCGAGATAATGCGTTTGCTGGTGGTCGTGCAATTGTAATAATTGCTACTCCATCTTCAACTTTCCAACTTAGAAATTCCATTTCTCCACATCCTTTTAAGCTTTAATGCCGTTCAGAATTAATTCCTGAACCTTTGGAACCTGTTCTATCAAATCATATCGATAGTCATTCATGACCCACGACGTAATGGTTTCATCAATTGTTCCAAATACCATTTGACGTGCCAAGCGTACATCCATCGTCTGATTGAACTCACCTGAAAGCATACCTTCGATTAAAATTTGATCAAGTAATTGTAAGTACTCTCTTAACACTGAATTAATTTTTAATCGTAAATCCTTATTCGATTGTCGTAGTTCTAATTGTGTGACGGTTGCTAGGTATCGATCTGTCGCTAGAACATTAAAATGATTTTCTATCATTCGTGAAAGTTTGTCTTTGGACGTACTTCCATTTTCTATTATATCTTGTAATGACTCAACAAAAACAGCCATTTTTTCATTAAAGACAGAAATTAAGATATCTTCTTTGTTTTTAAAATATAAATAGATTGTTCCATCAGCCACCCCAGCCTGTTTAGCGATTTTCGATACTTGCGCTTGGTGATACCCATTCTCTGCTATAACGATGACAGCTGCATCAATAATTTGCTTATATTTCGGCTTATCTCGTTTCACTTATATATCACCACCTAAAAAAACTTACAGACGTCTACATACATGTTTTGACATGATGTAATCCTTATTTGGTAAATAGTAAGGATGTGACATGTTAATTTAAAAAAATATGAAAATATGAATGGTCATTCATTCATATTTTCATATTATATTTTACAACTTTGCTTGTCAATACTTTATGACGTATTTATTTTGCTTCTTTATTCGCTAATTTTGTTTTTTCTTCATCCACTAATGAGCGACGCAAAATTTTCCCAACAGCTGTTTTCGGAAGCTCCTCTCTAAATTCATAATAGCGTGGAACTTTGAATGCGGCTAGATGTTGGCGGCAATATTTATTTAATTCGTCTTCTGTTATCGAATATCCTTCTTTTAATACAATATAAGCTTTAACTGTTTCTCCGCGGTACGGATCTGGGATACCTGCAACGACACATTCTTGAATTTCCTCTCGCTCATATAATACTTCTTCCACCTCACGAGGATATATATTAAAACCACCTGCAATAATTAAATCCTTTTTACGATCCACTACATAGAAAAAGCCTTCTTCATCCATATACCCCAAATCCCCAGTTAAAAACCAGCCATCTGCGAACGTTGCTGCCGTATCTTCTGGTCGATTCCAATAGCCCTTCATCACCTGTGGACCTTTTACAGCAATCTCTCCAACCTCTCCCACTGGAAGCACATCCGTATCTCCTGTACGTAAAATAACCGCATCCGTGTTAGGCCAAGGTAAACCAATTGAGCCAATTTTACGTTTACCCCAAATAGGTGTTGAATGTGTTACAGGAGAAGTTTCTGTTAATCCATAACCTTCTACAAGCTTTCCGCCTGTGACTGCCTCAAATTTTTCTTGCACCTCAACTGGAAGTGATGCAGAGCCGCTTAAGCAGGCTTTAATGGATGACAAATCATATTTTGTAATATCTGGATGATTTAAAAGACCAATATATAATGTTGGGGCGCCTGGAAATAGTGTCGGTTTTTGCTTATCAATGGTTTTTAATGCCGTTTCTGCATCGAACTTTGGTAATAGCACCATTTTGTTTTGCGTAAAAACAGATAATAGCATGACAGTGGTCATACCATAGACATGGAAGAACGGTAAAATGCCCATAATAGTTTCTTCCCCATGCACACATTTATACATCCATGCGTCACACATTGTTGTATTGGCAATTAAGTTTTTATGAGTCAGCATTACGCCTTTAGGATAGCCAGTTGTACCTCCTGTATATTGGAGCAAGGCAATGTCCTCCTCAAAATCAAAAGGAATATCCAGTATCTTGATTGGCGAAGAGCGCATAATTTCAGTAAATAGATGGTTTTGACCGCTATGTTCTACCTTCACACTAAAACCGTATTGCTTTTTTTGAATAAAAGGATAAACTATATTTTTTGGAAATGGTAAGTAATCTTTTATAGCTGTAACAATCACATTTTCAAGTGCCGTTTCCTTCATGATCTTCATGACACGTGGATATAAAATATCCATCACTAATATAACCTTTGCACCTGAATCAGCCATTTGATATTGTAGCTCACGTTCAGTATAAAGTGGATTTGTTTGTACAACAACAGCCCCAGCATACATGGCACCGTAGTAAGCAATTACACTTGGTGGCGAATTTGGTAGCATTATTGCCACACGATCTCCCTTTTCTACACCAAGGGCCTGTAAATAGTTTGCAAATCTAAGCGCAGACTCATATAACTCTGTGTACGTCAAATCCTTCCCCATAAAATGAATTGCCACTTTGGATGGATTCTTTTTATAGGCACGTGTCAAAAACTCTTGCACCGGAATTTCCTCAAACGTTAAAGACGATGGTACTTCTTCAGGATAATTTGCTAGCCATGGTTTTGTTGTCATACGTCCTCTCCCCTTTGTCCCAAACTTTGTAAATTCTTATATTAATTATAATGAAAAAGAAATACAGTTTCAAACACAAAATAGAAAATAAATGCATTTTCGATTAATTATTATGCATTTCACAACATTTATATGACTGTGTTATATAGGGTTTTATATTGCAAGACCTTATGAATACTCATTCATTCTTTGTTTTTTAATGCAAACAAGTGAAGTAATATTTCTATATCTCAAAAATAAATTGTGAGGGGCCATTTTTTGAAAGACGAAAGATTATTGATAGATTTTAGTAGAATTTTGTGCACGAGTGATTTTGAGAGAATTTTTTTGATGGTGAAATTTTTGATTTTGTCGAAGATTGTATGGTAAGCGAAACTGCCTGAGAGTGGGGTAGAATGCGAAATCAACTGAGCAGTTTTTGGTGCTACACGAGCGATTTATCTCCTTACCTAAGCAAGTTTTCGTGCCTCCTGAGCGACTTCTTTCTTTGCCTGAGCAAATCTCGGTGCTACACGAGCGACTTCTTTCCTTTCTTGAGCAAATCTCGTGCTACCCGAGCGACTTCTTTCCTTGCCTGAGCAAATCTCGTGCTACCCGAGCGACTTCTTTCCTTTCTTGAGCAAATCTCGTGCTACCCGAGCGACTTCTTTCCTTGCCTGAGCAAATCTCGTGCTACCCGAGCGACTACTCTCCTTGCCTGAGCAAATCTCGGTGCTACCCGAGCGACTTCTTTCCTTGCCTGAGCAAATCTCGGTGCTACCCGAGCGACTTCTTTCCTTGCCTGAGCAAATCTCGTGCTACCCGAGCGACTTCTTTCCTTGCCTGAGCAAATCTCGTGCTACCCGAGCGACTTCTTTCCTTGCCTGAGCAAATCTCGGTGCTACCCGAGCGATTTCTCTCCTTTCTTGAGCAGTCTCGAATAAATTTTCACATCCCTTAAGCAAGCTCTTTTAATCGTCCTTTAAATAATAAAATGTCTTATTGTTACATCCTTCCTTTTTCTTAGAAAATTCCTGTAGCATCCTTTTGGTAAGATGTCGATTTGATAATGCTAAAAAATTGCGTGCGGTTTGTGTATTAATTTTCTCATCAATCAGTAAACAAAAATCCTGCAATGCTTGATGATGAGCAAATTTGTCATACATTTTACAAATAGGGCAAAACCAACTATGCTTTTGTCGGATTACTTTTGATTGATTACAATGTCTGCAAAATATACCCTGTTGAAGAACTTTGGGATCAATATTGTAGTAGGTGCATAGTGGGGAAGTTTGAAAAGCACGATGATGCTTTAATAAGAGATTAGCTATTTGAGAATTTGGGATCGATCGTTTGAATTTATTTTCATTTAAATGTTGCCTAAGGAAGTAGGACAATTCACGCCTCATTAAAACTGGAAACTTTCCTTTTTCATAATAAATTTCAGCATTATTAAAAGGAAAAATTATAATCCCTGTCACTTCTATTTGAACCTTAAGTTGTTTAAATAAAGAGTTTAATCCAAAAATATATTCTTCGAGTTGAATTTCTGGGTGATTAAAAATATGTTTGTCACCCTTTTCTAATATACGGACCATTTGTCTTGGATGATGCTTCAATTCAATCCTCCCACGAATATTTTTACTTTCAATAACAATTACATCATAAGGAGTAATAACTACAACATCAAGCTGAATAGGAACAGGCTCAAACAAAGTAATATTATGCAAAACATAGATTTCCAGTGTCTGTGATAGCTTTTGCAATTCACTTATTATACATTGTTCTCCAAAATCGCCTGCTTCTAATTGCTGTAACTCTTGCGATACTTTTAAATGCAGTGGATGATTTGAATCCAACCGATGAACCAATGCACGTAATCCTGGTATCATTGGTGCTTGTTCAAATGGTTTTAATATCATGAAATTCTCCTTTCTTTTTGCCTAGACTATAGCAAGTTTTATCACCTTTGCAAATAGCTTTTTTTAAATTAAAAATTTAATCACCTTAAGTTTGAGTAAAAGATTAATATTAAGATAATCTGTGGATATTTGACTCAATACAGTTGATTTGATTTTTGGCTTGAGTGGTTCTCAACCTTACCCGAGCAATTTCATACTCTACCTGAGCCGTTCTCAACCTTACCTGAGTGGCTTCACTCTCTACTTGAGCAATTCTGGTCTTCTGTCAAGAAAGTGGACATAATAAAGTGAGAGCTTCAAAGCTACCGCACTGCGTTTGGTGGGCAATGGAAGTCAATTGTTCAAAGAGCTTGAACAATTGATTTCCATCGCTTGAAACGGTTTTGAGATTAACTTGCGTGTTTCTGAAACGTTAAGCGTTCAAATTGGTTCGGTGAACGATAGCCAAGGGTCGAATGTCTTCTATGTTCATTATAAAAATTAGAAATATAACCATTTATCGCTTTGAAGGCTGCTTTCTTTGTTTGGAATTTTTGGCGATAAATCATTTCTTTTTTTATGGTCGCATGAAACGATTCAATGCAGGCATTGTCATACGGATCACCTTTTTTACTCATACTAATTTGGCAACCATGCTTTTTTAAAAGTTCGATATATTCCGTTGAACAGTATTGCGCCCCACGGTCTGAATGATGAATGAGTCCTTTTTTGGGTCGGCGTATGAAGAACGCTTTTTTCAAAGCTATTAACACTAAATCTACTTTCATATGATCGGCCATTTCCCACGCTACAATTTTACGAGAATACAGATCCATAATACTCGCTAAATACACCCATCCCTCCAGCGTTCGGATATAGGTAATATCAGCGACCCATACTTGATCTGGTTCTTCCACATAAAACATGCGTTTCAGTATATTCGGATACACCAGTGCGTCATGATTTGAATCTGTTGTCGTCACATAGCTTCTCGGCTGTGTTGCGCACAGTTCCAGTCCTCGCATGATGTTTGCCACTGTTTTTTGTGAAAGAGGATAACCCCATTCCAACAGATCTTTATGTACTCGCGGGCTGCCATACGTACCATAGCTTTCATGAAACGATTGTTTAATTTTTTGTGTAACTTTCATTTTATATTCTTCTTTTTCTGTTATCGGTGCTGCCTGTTTTGCCAGCCATTTATAATAGCCACTCGTCGACACTTTTAAAACGCGGCACATCTTTACAATCGAAAACTCCTGTTTATGCGCTTCAATAAATTCAAACACTACTGCGGGTTTTTGGCAAAGATGTGCATCGCCTTTTTTAGAATGGCATTCTCCTCTTCTACGTCACGAAGTTTCTTTTCATAAGTTGCTTCTAACTTCTTTAGCTCCGAAGGGTTATATATTTTACGTCGCCATTTTCTTGCTTTTTTCCATCACGATACTTTTTTACCCAGCGATGAATAGAAGATTCCCCAAGCCCTAATTCATACGATAATTCTGTTACTTTTCGATTTTCTTCTACTACTAATTTCACAACATAATCACGATATTCTTGGGTTATTTTTTTAGTCATTCGGTACACGTCCTTTAAAATAGTTATTTCTATCATAGCTACTCTCAGTTTTCCGTGTCCACTTTTTATACTAACCTCAGTTCTCGACCTTACCTGAGCGATTTCACTCTCTACCTGAGCAGTTCTCGACCTTACCTGAGCGATTTCACTCTCTACCTGAGCGGTTCTCGACCTTACCCGAGCGATTTCATACTCTACCCGAGTGGTTCTCAACCTTACCTGAGCGGTTTCACTCTCTACCTGAGCGATTCCTGACCTTGCCTGAGCGATTTCACTCTCTACTTGAGTGGTTCTCAACCTTACTCGAGCGGCTTCACTCTCTACCTGAGCGATTCCTGACCTTACCTGAGCGGTTTCACTCTCTACCTGAGCGGTTCTCAACCTTACCCGAGCAGCTTCACTCTCTATCTGAGCGATTTCACTCTCAAGACTGAGCAATTCTTTTCGCCTCTCTTAGACATAACAAAAACGCATCCTCACAATCAGGATGCGTTTTCTTGTTTAAAGGGTCATCATATAGTAGACACCGACTGCCAAAAATGCGATGCAGACAACGATTAGTATTTTCGCTAATTTTTCCATGTCATTACACTCCTATGCAATACTTGCCCCAATCACAAACGATAGACCTACTGAAATGGTGAAGGAAATAAAGCCAACAGAGCGATTATCATTCGCAATTTCTTGATCTACATTAAAACGTGGAGTCATAAATTCAAATAAAAAATATGCCACAATCAGTAATGTAAAGCCAAAAAGACCCCAGCCAATCATTTCGCTCAATGTGCTATGTCGAGCAATGGAATAGCGGAAAATGTTGCAAATTCCCAATATTTTCCCTCCAGTTGCGAGTGCTACAGCAACATTGCCGTTTTTTATTTCTTCCCAATTTTTATATTTCGTAACGACTTCGAACAATGCCATCGAGACGACTAAACATAACACAACAACACTAAAGTATCCTGCCGTTTCGATAATCGGATATCGCCAAAAGCTAGAATTCAGCATTTTCTCCGTCCCCTTTACTGCTTATTTCAATTCCACAACCGTGACACCAAAGCCTCCCTCACCGGCTTCACCAAAACGGAAGGATTTTACACGCTTATGCTTTTTCAAATAGTTTTGAATTCCCTGACGCAATGCACCTGTACCAACACCATGAATAATCGATACACGCCCATAATTGGCTAGTAAGGCATCATCAATATACTTTTCAGTACGTAAAATCGCGTCCTCGAAACGCTCACCACGTAAATCCAATTCTAATTTCACATGGCTATTGCGGTTTTTAACACCTGCAATACGTTGCACGGGCTCTTTCTCTGGCTTGATATATTCAAGGTCACTATCCGAAATTTTCATTTTCAAAATGCCCATTTGCACAATCCATTCGGAATCGGACACTTTTTCCAGTAAAGTACCCCGTTGACCATAGCTTAACACCTTTACCTCGTCTCCGACAACTAGGTTTTGAGCGCGTGCCTTGACTTGTGCTGCTTTCTTTAGCACTTTATTATTATCGAGAGGTGTCGCCTCTTCCAAACGTTTACGAGCTTCTATAAGCTCATGCTCCTTCACGACCTGATCCGCATTTTTACGCATTTCACGCAATTCAGCTATGATTGATTCAGCTTCTCTCTTCGCCTCATCGACAATTTTACGAGCCTTTTCCTTTGCTTTTTTGTCAAGTGCCTCTTTACGCTCCTCATAAGCCTGTAGTTTTTCCTGCAGCTCTTTACGTAAGGATTCGGATTCCATCAGTAATTCATGAGATCGCTCTGCATCATCCTCAGATTGGCGACGTGTCTCCTCAAGTGAAGCAATCATTGACTCCACTTCATGACGGTCTGTACCTGTAAAGCCTTTCGCTCTATCTATTATTGACTCTGGTAGGCCAAGGCGACTTGAAATTTCAAATGCATTGGAGCGACCAGGAACACCGATAAGCAGACGATATGTTGGACTCAACGTTTCAATATCAAACTCCACACTTGCATTGGCAACGCCAGGACGATTATAACCATAAGCTTTTAGTTCTGGGTAGTGAGTCGTTGCCATTACACGAGCTCCTCGTCCATGTACTTCATCCAAAATAGAAATAGCAAGAGCTGCTCCCTCCTGAGGATCTGTTCCAGCTCCTAGTTCATCGAAGAGCACAAGTGACTCATGATCAAACTTTTGTAAAATGTCTACAATATTAACCATATGAGAGGAGAATGTTGATAGTGATTGCTCAATGGATTGTTCATCACCAATATCTGCAAATAGATGCTTGAAGACCGCTAATTCTGAGCCATCAAGAGCAGGTACTGGTAAACCAGCCTGTGCCATCAATGTACATAATCCAACCGTTTTTAATGTTACTGTTTTACCACCAGTGTTTGGTCCTGTAATAACAATTGCCGTAATGTCTTTACCGAATTCAATATCATTGGCAACTGCTGTGTCAATCGGTAAAAGTGGATGACGTGCACGTACTAGGCGAATATAGCCATCGTTATTCATTTTTGGCATTGTGCATTTATTTGCTTGCCCATATTTCCCCTTTGCTAAAATAACATCTATTTCACCAAGTACTTTTACTAAGTTAAATAAATCAGGGGCTACTTCCTCTACCATAGCACTTAAAGCAAGTAAAATGCGTTCAATTTCAGCTTGCTCCTTCATTTTGAGTCGATGAATTTCATTATTTGCCTGCACAACCGAATCTGGCTCGATGAATAATGTTTGACCAGAAGATGATTGATCATGCACAATCCCACCATAGTGATGACGATACTCCTGTTTAACAGGAATAACAAAGCGATCATTACGAATCGTTACGAGTGCATCTGATAGCATTTTTGCGGCATTACTCCCACGAATAAGGCTCTCTAGCTTCGAGCGTACCTTAGCCTCCTCAGCTCGTAAGGACTGGCGTATGGAACGCAAAGTTTGGCTTGCTGAATCTAGCACTGAACCGTTGTCATCAATGCAATTGTTAATTTCATGCTGCAAGCCAGTTAAAACAGGCATTGCTTCCTTTTTAGTAATGAAATGAGGAATCTCAATCACTGCTTCTGATTCAATATCCTCAATGAAATTGCGAAGAATTCTGCTAGCTCGAATCGTACTTGAAACTTCCATCAATTCCATCGCTGAAAGCATTCCACCTATTTGTGCACGTCTTGCAGCAGGGCGTACGTCAAAAATCCCTCCCATTGGTACATTGCCTTTTACACGTAAAATGGAAAGCCCTTCATCCATTTCCTCTAATAATTGCACAACTTTTTCATAGTCTGTCTGTGGTACAAGCTCATCAATAGCTGTTTTACCAATTGATGAAGTACAATACACAGCCACTTGCTGACGTACTTTATCATATTCTAGTGTTTTCAATGCGCGTTCTGCAATCACTGAGAACACCTCCTCAACCTATTTATTTCGTCGAATAAACGCCTCAAATTGTTCCTGCGTCCATGTATTCACAATCATATCTTTTTTCAACCATGCTCTATTTGCATAACGTACTCCAATATCCATAAAACGCAAATGAGCAATATCGTGGGCGTCTGTATTAATGGCTACAGGCACACCAGCTGCCATGGCCATTTCTAAATGCTCTACACATAAATCAAGACGATAAGGATTGGCATTTAACTCTAAAATTTTACCATATTCCTTCGCCCAAGCAATTAATTGCTCCATATCAGGATTATAACCCTGACGATCTTCAATAATGCGACCTGTAGGATGCGCAATCATATGCACATACGGATTTTGCATCGCTGTTAGTAAACGTGTCATTATTTTTTCCTGGGACTGTGTAAAGCTAGAGTGGATAGATGCAATTACAAAATCTAACTCTTTTAATACTTCATCGTCAAAATCAAGAGACCCATCTGGCAAAATATCCATTTCTGTCCCTGCATATAAATGAAATTCCGAATGTGCTTTATTAAATGCATCTATTTCAGCACGCTGCTTTACTAAACGCTCAGGCGTTAAACCATTTGCTACTTTTAAAAATTGCGAATGATCTGTAATAACGCTATATAGATAGCCTCGTGAGATTAAAGCCTCGCCCATTTCTGCCACAGAATAGGCTCCATCTGACCAAGTCGTATGCATATGCAAATCTGCCTTGATATCCTCTAGTTTTACTAAGGTTTGAATATCACCTGTTTTGTCAAACTCTGTTGTACCTGTACGTAGGCTTGGAGGGATAAACGGTAAATCAAAATGGGCAAAAAATGCTGCTTCATCTGTAAAGGTCAATACGGTGCCTTCTGCCTGCTCAACGCCATATTCACTTATCTTCTCACCACGTGCTTTAGCAATTTGACGCATACGAACATTATGATCTTTTGAGCCTGTAAAATGATGTAAGGCTGTTGCATATTCTGCATCCTTTACTAAACGGAAATCCACACTTACTGGATCGTCTAAATCTAATATGACAGAAATTTTTGTATCACCAGCTGCTACCACTTCTTGTATAGAAAGCTTATGCAACAGTTGTTCACGAACAGCCTCAACTGCCTCAGTCACAACGATAAAATCAATATCCTTACTTGTTTCTGCAGCTCGACGGAAGCTTCCAGCAACTGAAAAACGTTCTACTTCCTTCATACTACCTAGAAGTGCTTCTATTTGTAAAACAACAGGCTCCAACTGCCAAATTGGTAAACGCTCAGAACGATTTGCTAAATTAGCAAGCTCCTTTAATATTTTTTCTTCCGTTTTCGCCGCAAAGCCAGCCAGTTCACGAACTTTACATGCCTCACATGCAGCCTTTAGACTTTCTGCCGAATCAATTCCTAGCTCCTGATGAAGCTTGGCTATTTTTTTACCACCTAATCCAGGTAATTTTAATAATGGTAGCAAGCCCTTAGGAACAATTTCCTCTAATTCTTTTAAGAGACTGGACTGTCCAGTTGTTAATAAATCCTCAATGACAGCAGCAGTTCCTTTACCAATTCCTTTTAGCTTCGTTACATCCTCCATCTCACTTAATGAGCGTTCATCCCCTTCAAGGGCCGCAGCCGCTTTTCGAAAGGCTGATACTTTAAATGGATTTTCCCCCTGTAATTCCATATATAATGCGATTTTTTCAAGTGTGCGAATAATTGTTTTTTTGTTCAACAGAAGTTCCTCCTATCGTAAAAACACTTCTCTCACAGCCGAGAGAAGTGCAAAGTTTACTATTGCATATAAATATACCACCAGTTTTGGAACATCTTTGTAATAATCGGTGTATGCTCCAAAATAAGACCACTTAACAGTGACTTCGACATTAACCCTTGAATAAAATCAACTGGCAATAAGGCAAGAATGTATAGCAAAATAAACATAATTAAATAGTTTTCAATCATGCCAAACAATGCTCCAAGCCAACGATTTAATGTGTTTAACACTGGTAAATACGCTATAAAATCAAAAATCGATGCAATAATTTGCAAGGAAATTTTCACAGCGAAGAAAATAACAGCGAAGGCAATGACACGATAAAATGTGCTGTCTAAATCCAGACTATCTATGACTACACCAAGACTACCTGAATCCGTTACACCTGGATACGGAATCCAAAACACAAATTTTTGTGCTAATGGCTTATAATAAATATACGCAACAATGAGGGCAACTATAAAGCTGGCGATATGCATCATCTGAACGATGAAACCTCGTTTTGCACCAGTAATAATTCCAGCTAATAGCACCGCCAATATGATTAAATCTAGCATTCACTTCAACCCTTTAATTTTTTCAATTCTTCTTCTAGTCGCTCCATCTGCTCTTTTAATAGTAAATAATCGTGAACAGTATTTACTGCTGTTAGAACAGCAAGTTTTGTGCTATCAAGTGAGGGGTTATGTAAATTCATTTCGCGCATACGGTCATCAACAATTGAAGCGACAAGTCGCATATGTCCAATGGATTCAGAGCCGACCATTTTATAAGTGTGACCATATATTTCCACGGAAATTTTATTCTTTTCTTGATTTTCCATAGTCGCACCCTCCTTTTTTAAATCTTTATGTTCACGATTTTATTAGTTGTGAACAGCATTACACAAAAAAGCTATTTATTATCATACCATGAAAGGTATAAAATTGTGAACAATGAGGACAGAAAGGGTCGATTAAATGTCAAATATTGTGCTATTAATATCAACAAATATACAAAAAGAGGTGATGAGCTTCTATGCAAGCCATTATGTCGAGCGAAAGGCACCTGGTATTATCTTTGCTGCAAAGCTTCCAGATACAGCAATAACCATGTATAAATCAGGTAAATTAATGTTTCAAGGTGGAGGAGCTGAACGGGAAGCTGCTCGCTGGGGCAGTAGCATCCCTACCCCACCAAAAGCTTCAGCCATTGGTGCAAAGGGAGATGTTTTGCCGGATGGCTTTGCTACAATGTCAGTACTTGGCTCAGATGAAACTGGCACTGGCGATTACTTCGGACCGATAACCGTAGCAGCTGTTTATGTCCCCTCAACAAAAATTGAGCTTGTAAATGAGCTTGGGGTAAAGGATTCAAAAATGCTAACAGATGACTATATGCGTAAAATAGCACCAGATTTACGTGCAGCCTGTGTCCATAGCGTGTTGGTGCTGCGGAATGAGAAATACAATGATTTACAGGCAAAGGGCTATTCACAGGGAAAAATGAAGGCAATGATGCACAATAAAGCACTTAAAAACACTCTAGTAAAAATGGCACCAGATAAACCACAGCATATTTTAATTGATCAGTTTGCTGAACGAGGTGTGTATTATAATTACTTAAAGAATGAGCGAGAAATCGTTCGAGAGAATGTACTTTTTTCAACAAAAGCTGAGCAATTGCATGTTTCAGTCGCAACGGCCTCCATATTAGCTCGTGCGGCTTTCTTAAAGGAAATGGATCGGCTAAGTAAGCTTGCTGGAATGGAATTATTAAAGGGAGCTTCTGCAAAAGTAGATGCTTTAGCAGCACGTATATGGCGAGGTCAGGGTGAGGATTTTCTACGCTCCATTACGAAATGGCATTTTGCCAATACCGAAAAAGCAAGAAAAATGATTTAAAGGAAGTAGTTTGAGCGACTCGATTTCACGACTAATCGGGTCGTTCAAATTATGGAGTGCTTTGTTTGAGCGGACAGAGAATCATTTATGACACTTTATTGATATATTTGATATTTTCTTTGCTTAGTCAAGTCTATTTTACTGTAGCTCATCAATAAAATTTATGTAACAGAAAAATGTTGGGCTTTCATATTAGTAATATAATGATGAATGAGCCGATTTATCTGTGTGATGACATTCTAGGCATCTCCACTTGATAGATAATCATTGTATTTGTCCTAGCTGTCAATTTATATAGATTACACCATTTTTAACAGCCCTATTTTATCCAAATTATGGAGAGAGGGAGTATCTCTTTGATTTAAGGTCTGTACTAACAAAACACTTATTCATATTGATTTTTTGAGCGAAGCAACCTCCTTTTTGATCACCTTCTCAACGCCTTCAAGCAGAGCACCCACTTTCGTTAAATTACCCCCCAAAATAAAAAAGACTGCCCCGCAAGACAGTCTTCCTAAATAATATTAACGTACTTCTGTACCTTCAATTGTTGCAATAGCTTTTAGTACCTTATTATGTGCAGAAACAACTTCTTCATCTGTTAAAGTACGCTCTGGATCAAGGTAAGTGAGTGAGAATGCAACAGATTTTTTACCTGGCTCCATTTTTTCACCTTCGTAAACATCAAATACACGGATGTCTTTCAATAATTTTACGCCAGCTGAGCGGATAACTGTGATGACCTTCCCTGCAGTTGTAGTGCGATTCATGATTAGAGCGATATCACGAGACATTGCTGGGAAACGAGGCACTGATGTGTAGGCAAGTGGTTCCTCTTGTGTAGTGGCATTTAATAATGCTACTAAATTCATTTCCATAACATATGTGTCTTTAACACCCCACGCTTTTTGCTCTGCAGGATGTAAACCGCCAATAATGCCGACTTGCTCACCATCTAAAAGAATGCTAGCCGTACGACCTGGATGTAAGCCATCGACTTGTGCTTGCACAAATGAAAGGCGCTCCTCTAAACCTAGCTTACCAATAACCCCCTCAACAATACCTTTTAAGACAAAGAAGTCAACCGCTTTTTTCTCACCTTGCCAAGCATGATCTAGCCATTTTCCTGTTAAAACCGCTGCCACATGCTCCTCCTCATATGGCTGCCCTTCTTCTAATTGACCAAGGAACACAGAACCAACTTCATAAAGTGCAACACTCTCAGCTTGACGAGCTACATTATAAGCAGCTGCTTCAATTAGATGAGGAATCAGGCTCTGACGTAATGTTGAACGTTCTTCACTCATAGGCATTAGTAAGCGAGTAACTGGCTCAGCCTTTAATGCGAAACGCTGTGACAATGCCTCAGATGTTAATGAATAAGTTACAGCCTGGTAAAGTCCTGCTCCCTCCATAAAATTGCGAACTACACGACGATTTGCTTGATATGGTGTTAAACTACCTACTTGAGTAGCACCCTCTGGTAATGTCATTGGAATTTCATCATAACCAAATAAACGAGCAATTTCCTCAACAATATCCTCTTCAATTTTAATATCCTGACGACGAGTTGGTGCATCAATTATTAACAAGCCGTTCGCTGCCTCTACACTGAATTTCAGACGTTCTAAAATAGAAAGCATATCTTCTAAAGAAATTTTCATTCCTAATCGCTCATTAATAAAGTCTGGCGATACAACAATTCGAGCTGGTGTTTTATCCAGTTCATCCACAAGGCATGTGCCTTCTAACACTTCTCCACCAGCAAGTTCAGCTAATAATGCTGCCGCTCGTTCTGCTGCTGGTAAAACGCGGTTAGGGTCTACGCCCTTTTCGAAACGAGCAGAAGCATCTGAGCGCAAGCCGAGACGACGTGAAGTTTGGCGTACAGTTAAGCCATCGAAATAAGCAGATTCAATAACAACTGTTGTAGTAGACTCTGTTACCTCAGAATTTGCGCCTCCCATTACACCTGCGATAGCTACTGGCTCTTTACCATTAGTAATCACTAAATCAGTCGCTTTTAATGTACGCTCTTGGTCATCTAAAGTTGTAATTTGTTCACCCTCTGTCGCTTTACGTACAACGATTTCACCTGTTGCAAGGCTATCGTAATCAAAGGCATGAAGCGGTTGACCGTATTCCATTAAGATATAGTTCGTTACATCAACAACATTATTGTGCGGACGTACACCCGCAGCCATTAAACGATTTTGTAGCCACATTGGTGATTCTGCGATTTTTACATTTTTCACAACTTTAGCTACGTACATTGGGTTTGCTTGTAAATCTTCTACTCGAAGCTTTAATTTGTCTTCCGCTTTTTCAGTAGATGTGTTGTAGGCGATTTCTGGATACTTTACTTCTTCCGAAAGAATTGCACCAACTTCGTATGCTACACCCAGCATTGACAGTGCATCTGAACGATTTGGTGTTAAACCGAGCTCTAGTACTGTGTCTCGTAAACCTAAAATAGCAAGGGCATCTGAACCAATTTCAGCATCAGCAGGAAGTACATAAATTCCTTCAGAATATGCTTTAGGAACAAGCTTCCCTTCGATTCCTAGCTCTTGTAATGAACAAATCATACCATTTGATTCATGTCCACGTAGTTTCGCTTTTTTAATTTTAATGCCGCCTGGTAAATGTGCACCTGGGCGAGCCACAATAACCTTTTGTCCCGCATCAACGTTTGGCGCACCACAAATAATTTGTTGTGGCTCAGCTTCACCAACATCCACTTGGCAAATATTTAATTTATCCGCTTCAGGGTGTTTTTCTTTTGAAACGACATAGCCCACTACAACTTTATCCATTCCGTTAGCGCGATCAATTACCGCATCTACCTCAATTCCAGAGCGCGTAATTTTTTCCGCTAACTGCTCAGGCACTAAATCCTGTGTATTTACATAATCTTTTAACCATTCTAATGAAACTAACATTTTTTAATCCCCCTTACGCCTCTGTTCGCTCGAATTGTGATAAGAAACGTGTGTCACTTGTATAGAAATGACGAATATCGTCGACACCATATTTCAACATTGCGATACGTTCTGCACCGATACCAAATGCAAAGCCTGAAACTTTCTTCGGATCATAGCCAGCCATTTCAAGCACATTTGGATGTACCATACCAGCACCTAAAATTTCAATCCAGCCTGTACGTTTACAAACGTTACAGCCTGAACCACCACATTTAAAGCAAGAGATATCCATTTCAACAGATGGCTCTGTAAATGGGAAGAAGCTTGGACGTAAGCGAATTTCGCGATCAGCACCAAACATTTTTTTTGCTAAAGTATCTAAAGTACCTTTAAGGTCACTCATGCGAATATTTTCGCCAATCACTAACCCTTCGATTTGCATGAATTGGTGTGAGTGTGTAGCATCATCATTGTCACGACGGAATACTTTTCCTGGACAAATAATTCGAATGGTTTCGCCTTTTTTTGCCTCCATTGTGCGAGCCTGCACAGGTGATGTATGTGTACGTAATAATATTTCCTCGGAAATATAGAACGAATCCTGCATATCACGAGCAGGATGGCCCTTTGGTAAGTTCAGTGCTTCAAAGTTATAATAATCCTTCTCCACTTCAGGACCTTCTGCAATTTCATAGCCCATTCCAATAAATAAATCTTCAATTTCTTCAATAACACGTGTCAAAGGATGGCGATTTCCTACTTTAATTTCTCGGCCTGGTAAAGTGACATCAATCGACTCACTTGCTAATTTTTCAGCAATAGCTGCTTCCTCTAGCACAGTTGCCTTTTCTTCTAAAACAGCTGTTACCTTTTCACGAACTGTATTCACTAAGGCACCCATTTTAGGGCGTTCCTCTGCTGATAATTTCCCCATGCCCTTTAATAAATCTGTGATAGGTCCTTTTTTTCCTAGGTATGCTACACGCACATCATTTAATTCTTTTAAATTTGCTGCTGCTTCAATTTTAGCAAGTGCTTCTTGCTCTAACTGCTTTAATTGCTCTTCCATGTGAATATCCTCCTTGTTCAAATCAATTTCGCCTTGGCGTCATTGCAGCTATCGCTACAGGTAATCAATTCGTCCAGATTTTGAATTGTGCCCATGCCTGTAGATAATGTTTCACTTCCGCTCCGAAATAAATGCCAGCTTTTTAATGGCATAAAAAAACTCGCCCCTAAAAAAGGGACGAGGACATATTCGCGGTACCACCCTAGTTATTGCAGGGCAAACGCCAAGCAATCACTTCATTGACATAACGACTAGATTAAAGCCGGCATACCTTTACAGCATTTTGCTGGTCCCGGTAGCTGCTCGCAGGATGAATTCAAAATTGCATTGGTTCGGCGCTGGCTCTCAATCTTCGGCCCTCGCTCCCTGTCGTCCATTCACAATCTTTACTACTTCCTGGTCAAAACATTTTCATATTCAAGTTTACAATCAATATCAATTATGCCTGGGCATAATTGCGTCCGGAATCGGCTTTGTGCTTAGGCCTGCGTGATGCAGGTCAGTTAGCCGTTATCGCATGGATGCGATGATTTTAGGCTAACATCCTTTAAGAACTCCTTTTCGATTCCGTGACATCTGCCGGAGGCTTTGGGCCAACAGATGTTTTTTGTGCGAAAGCGTAGTGCTAACGCAGCGGCAGCAACATGATGTTGGTCACTCAGTCATTGCCACAGGACGTGGCGTTCTTAGTCTGAGTTCCTCTATTTCAGCAGGTGTTTTGATACCCTCTGAAAAGTAACTTAAATTCGCATTCATCTCACCACCTATAGAAGTGGGAGATTTCAGCTGAAATAAGTTAAAAGTGATTATACAATACTATACTCATGCAAATCAAGGGGCATCTCCCCATTATTAAGGATATTAATGATTCGAAAGTAGTCAGAACCCTTTATTATGACAATGCATCCGCCGATTTCAGCAATCTAACCTTCACTTCTGCTGTCTATCCATCTCTTCGATAGTTGGATCCGTTATTTTGATACTTCTATCCGTTTATTTAGCAAAACCATATAATACAATACCTGTTGCTACTGCTACATTTAATGATTCAGCTTGTCCAAAAATAGGAATCATAATATTTTGATCAGTCATAGCAAGCAATTGTGGATGGATTCCGCTGCCTTCATTGCCCATCATGATGGCAAACGCACCTGTATGCTGGATATCGCTATAGACTACCGCATCTTCATCTAAAGCCGTTCCAAACACAGGTACACCATTTTCTTGTAGGTGCTCTATCCAGTCCTCCAAATCGCCACGAAGCACTGGAATATGAAAATGTGAGCCCTGTGCAGAACGAAGTGTTTTAGGATTATATATATCTGCACTGCCTTTGCCTAGTATAACTGCATCCAAGCCCGCAGCATCAGCTGTACGAATCATCGTTCCTATATTTCCAGGATCTTGTACAGCATCAATCAGCAATACCTTCCGCCATGAAGCCATTACATCTTCCACTAGTAAAGGCTGCTTACAAACTGCAAATACACCTTGTGAGGTTTCCGTTTCAGCAAATTCCTTCGCAACTGCCGCAGTTACTTCAATGCTGGCAATATCGTCAATCGGCCAAAGCATTGGTAAATCTACACCTTCACGCACAATAAGTTGCAATACTCGCTCCTTATTTTTTAATGCTTCCTCTACTAAATGGAACCCTTCTACGATAAATTCTCCAGAACGTTCACGCTCTTTACGTGTCGTCGCTAGCTTTTTCCAGTATTTCACTAATGCATTTTGCGTAGATTCAATTCTTTTCATCGTACCTCGTACCGCCCTTTTCCTATTTACTGATTATTATTATACAGTAGAAAATAACAATTTACATAGTCGTGGAAAAACTGTTTAAGTAAAGATAGCTTTTATTTTTTAGTAACAAAATTATAAAACTACATGTTATAATCTACATTATTTCGTATACTGACTATAAAAAACTTTTAGGATGAATAAAATGAAAAAACATATACACGTAGTGGGTGCAATTATAGAAAATGACAAGGATGAAATCTTTTGCGCATTACGAAATCCTCAAATGGTACTCGCTAACTATTGGGAATTTCCTGGCGGTAAAATAGAAGCAGGGGAATCGTCAAAGCAGGCATTAGCTCGTGAAATATTAGAGGAATTTAATTGTTCTATAGAGGTGAACGAAAAAGTAGAAGATACCACTTATGAATATCATGAATTCACTGTGCGCTTAGAGACATTTAAAGCCTCGATAATTAGCGGAGAACCGATTGCTTTAGAACATACTGAAATCAGATGGGTAGCTCGACACCAGCTTTTAGATTTAAGTTTCGCTCCAGCAGACATCCCATCCATAAAAAAATTACTGGCAGAAAAACAACAAAAAGATGACAATTAAGTAATCCTCTTAATCATCATCTTTTTTATAATTTGAAAAAAGTTTCCCTCTAAATACTTGTTAAATCCGTACTATGTGTTACGCGGTTTCGACCATTCTCCTTAGAAGCATATAAAGCCTTGTCAGCTCTTTGTAAAATGGTAGTCTCATTATCCGTTTTGTTAACTGTGGCTATACCGACGCTCACTGTGATTCGCCCAGTTTGCCACTCTGCTTCTTCTACAGCTTGTCGCAATTGTTCTGCAATAACTTTTGCCTCGTCCTGATTAGTTTCAGGTAAAATTACAACAAATTCCTCTCCACCATAACGTGCAACGATATCTAGTGAACGTGCTTGATTTATTAATAGTTGTGCTAATTGTGCAAGAACTTCGTCTCCTGCTTGATGGCCAAATGTATCATTTACCTTTTTGAAGTGATCAATGTCTAAAATAAAAAGTGAGAAATGAGAAGCTGATTTTTCATAGTTGGACAACTGTTCTTCTAGTTTTTCTTGGAAAAATCTCCTATTCTTCAAACCAGTTAGTTTATCTGTTATGGATAATTCTACTAATGTTGCATTCATAGAAAGTAACTCAGCCTGTTTTTTTTCGATTTCTAAATGAATTTGCTCTAATTTTGCTAAAGCCTGGTTCTTCTCCAGATAGGCAGCTTCCATTTGTTTCTTTGTTGAACGTAATTCGAGTTCATAGTCAATTCGCTTTTTCATCTTTACTAGAATGCAATCTATATACTCCAATTTGTTTTCTGTAAATAACTTAGCATTCAATAGAAAAGGAATGGACAATCCATCACGATGCTTCAAGCTGATAAATAGCTCCTCAATATGTTCGTTTAAATTAATGTTCGGATAAAAATAAGAATGAAATATCAATTTATTTGGAGTAGACATAAGAATTTCTATATGTTTATTTATCAAATCCTCCTGCTCATAGCCCATCCATTGAAGAAAGGTTTGATTTATATCTGTGATAATCCCTTCATGGGAGATAGAAAGAAAACCACAAGGCGCATAGTTCAATCTTTTTTCCATTTTAAATATCCTTTCACAAAAATTCTGTGATACAGCGTATCGTTTCCTCTGGATGACTAATATGCGGGTAATGTCCCTTCGCCTTCATCAACTGGAATGTGCTATTTTTCAGATGACTATGTAAATATTCCCCTACCTCAATAGGTACTATGCTATCGTCAGAGCACTGCATAATAAGTGTAGGTACATTCATTTTTGCAAGGTCATCACGATAATCTGATAAGAAGGTCACTTCTGCAAATTCTCTAGCAATCTCAGGATTTGCAGCCATAAATGTTTGCTCTAATTCCTGTGATAATTTAGGAACCTCAGGATTGTTCATAGCAATCGGTGCCATATAGCTTGCCCAGCCGACAAAATTCATTTCCATCATATCCAATAACTCTGTAATGTCACTTTGTTCAAAACCGCCACGATAATCACCATCATTTAAATAACACGGTGATGGTCCAATCATTATTAATTTTTTGAAAGATGCAGGTTGTTCAATCGAAGCTAACATCCCTATCATCGAGCTAATCGAATGTCCAATGAATAGAATATCTCTCAGTTTTAATGCTTCGACAATGTCTAAAATATCTTGGACATACCCTTGTAAAGAATTATATTTTTCAGAGTTATAGGCATGTAAATCTGAATTACCAGAACCAACATAATCAAACAATATTACTTGATAATTTTCTTCAAAAGCAGGTGTAATGAACCTCCACATATCTTGATCGCAGCCAAAGCCATGTGCAAAAATAATAGGCTGGTTTCCGTTACCAATTATTTTCACATTATTACGAACCATTACATCAATCATCGCATTTACTCCCTTTAGAAAAATATGTAATATCTTCATTTTGACGTGCAGGACAATAATTATCAAGAGAATTATTCATAGAAAAGAGCAGCATGCATAGCTAATTTTCAGCATCCTGCCCTTTTTATTCATTATCTAAAGCCATTTTCGATTGGTTGGGATACTTTGAGGAAAATGAAACACATTGAAAGGATCATATTTTGACTTGATCTCTCTTAATCTACGAATATTACGGCCATAATAGGCAGTCAGCCAATCTTTAATAAAGCGATCAGGGAAATTGACATAATCTCCAGTAGTGTATGGAGACAAAGCCTGTCTGACATTTTCCACCCACAGTATGTTTTTGTCTTCTTCTTTAGGTTTTTTCCAAGAAGTATTGTACTCCTGTGCCATTAAAGCATTTCTATAATAATAGGCTGTACGATTAGGTGCAACTTGGCCTACAGCACCTCCTAAAGATTGCTGCCATATCGTTGTATTTCTATTTGGTGGTTTAGCTAAGAATTCTTTCATTTGTGCAATGGCGACGTGTGGAAATGGTCTTTCAATAAAAGAACCAGATCTTTTACGAAAGGCTGGCTGGTTGCCACTTGGTATATCAAAAAATTCTACAGCCTTTAAATATGGGACTTCCTTTATCCATATATTAATAGGTGTTCCTGTTTTCCTTAAAGGACGTAGTAATTTCTTTAACTCCGAAGCAGAACCGACAAACTCTCCTTGCGCAACAATTTCACCTATCTCCTTTGATTTAAGCTCAATCTGGGACGTTAAGCGTTTATCTGTATACGGCGCCCATTTTTGCCAAGCATCAAAGGCACGTTCAAAATCCTCCCAACTCCATGTAATAGAAAAAATAGCAACATTACTAATTGGATGTAGTTTAAAGGTAAGTGCAGTTACGATACCAAAATTGCCACCACCACCTCCACAACTAGCCCACAATAAATCACTGTTTTTCTGCCTGTTTGCTTGAATAATTGTTGCTCCTTCATGACCACTTGCACCCACCATCTCAATTTCAATCAAATTATCACAAGTTAACCCAAATGGACGAGATAGCATCCCGATACCTCCCCCAAGTGTTAAACCCACGACGCCCACACTGCTTTCTGTTCCAGCAGGGATTGTGACACCTTGTTCTCCTAATCTACGATACACGCTTCCAAGATTTGCTCCAGCTTCAATTTTCACTGTCATTTCCTGAAGATTGATATGAATGCCATTCATATCACTAATATCAATAACAAGACCTTTATTTAATAATGAATAATTTTCATAGCTATGCCTGCCACTTCTTATTCGAAATGGTTCATTATTTTCCCTTGCCCAGCTTAAAGCATTTATTACGTCTTTTGTATTTTGACAAAACACAATGATGCTCGGATATTTTGGATTATTTAAGTTATTATTAGTTCTTGCCTGTTCATATCCCGGATCATCAGGGGTAACGATTCTTCCAGTGAGCTTTACTTTCTTCAAAAGACAGCTCCTTTCTCAAATAATCAATGCATATGCTCTATCCTATGCAAATCACTTGGAAAGAATTTGAACTATAAAATATTTTATTAGTTATGAAGAGACTCAAGTAGCTTCACTGAATCCACAGAAAAGAGATAAGGCTTTTTCAGAAAAATACTCATTTTCTCCCTTTATACATATGATACAATATGAAAACTACTTTGGAGGTGTCCAATGATTATACATGTGGTAAGTGCAGGTGAAACACTATGGCAAATAGCAAACCACTATTCCGTACCTATACAAGAGATTATTCAATTAAATGGATTATCTAATCCAGACCAATTAGTAATCGGACAATCACTCGTTATTCCCTCTCTCTATACAACTCATACAGTCAAAAAAGGAGAAACTTTATGGTCGATTGCACAACAATATAACGTATCGATTCAATCTATTGTCTCTGTCAATCATTTAACTAACCCTGATTTGTTAACGCCTGGCACTCAGTTAGTAATTCCACCCGTTATTCATATCGTACAACCTGGAGAGACGTTATCCCAAATTGCTCATCAATATGGGACGACTGTTCAAGCCATTGCCGTTGAAAATGGCATTTCAAATCCAAATCTGATTTATGTGGGAGCACATTTAATCATTCCGAGAGCAAAGCCTATAATTGAAGTAAACGCCTATACGTATGAAACACCAAAAGAAGCGGTTCAGTCTATAGACGCCATCGGTCATCTTCTTACTTATTTCAGTCCTTTTGCTTATTTGATAAAGGAGGACGGGACTTTAGAACCGCCCGATGATCAAGAAATGATTGCTGCTGCCAATGCAAAAAACATTACACCTATGTTAACCCTTACAAACCTAACTTCTACTGAAACAGGCTCCAACCTATCACACGTTATTTTATCAAGCGCAGCATTACGTGAAAAAGTGATTACGAATACGCTGCAAGTAATGCAGGAGAAGGGCTATAAAGTTTTAAATATTGATTTTGAATACGTCCTTCCAGCAGATCGAGAAAATTATACTGCCTTTCTTCAACTAGCTGTTGACCGTCTTCACCCTAAAGGTTATTTAGTATCTACCGCACTTGCACCAAAAACAAGTGCAACACAGGCAGGAACATTGTATGAGGCACATGATTATGAAGCACATGGGAAAATTGCAGATTTTGTAGTATTGATGACCTATGAATGGGGGTATCGACTTGGTCCGCCACAAGCAATATCTCCCATTAATGAAATGAGGAAAGTTGTGGAATATGCATTATCTGTTATGCCTGCTGAAAAAATACTTTTAGGCTTTGAGCTTTATGCTCGTGATTGGCTTTTACCACATGTTAAAGGGCAAGAAGCAGAAACCTTCAGTCCTCAAGAGGCTGTGAATCGGGCAATAAAATATGGTGCAACCATTCAATATGATCGAGTTGCACAATCACCATATTTTCGCTATGTAGATGAACATGGGAAACAACACGAAGTTTGGTTTGAAGATGCTCGAAGTGCACAAGCTAAATTTGATATGGTACGACAATATAATCTCAGAGGGATTAGCTATTGGGCATTAGGTTTTCCTTTCCCACAAAATTGGGTGCTATTAAATAATGATTTTTCCATAAAAAAACTCTCACTATAAGGTTACCTATTTTCCCAAAAATAATTCTTAGCTGTTTTACATTAAATTCTTTCTGTTCCCTAGATTTCCCCTTGATAAAAATCCGATTCAAAAGCCATATTAAGAAATATCAAAACGAAAGGAGAAACTAACATGGGAAGAGATAATAAACAAGGGAAAAGCGCCAACAAAGGGGCTTTACCTCAAACACCAAAAAACCAAAAAATAGCGCCCAACAAAGTGAGTGAAGAGTTTTCTAAAGAATTTATGGAACTTATTCATTCAGTTTCTAAAGAGGGTAAGTCAAAAAAATAAGGGGACTTCAAGTGGATCTTAAACGTGCACAAGAAATAGTCGCCTCTCCATTAGAGTACGAAGTAAGTTATAATGGCGTATCTATCTGGATTGATAAGCTTCATGACGATGGGAAAACAGCAACTGTTCATTTACGACGTTCTTTAGAGGAGCGATCTGAGGTGGATATAGGAGAATTAAAAGAAGAGTATCTTATGCATTAATCAATTACACCCCAGCATAATTGTTGCTGTCGCTTCACTTTCGACAGATAAACAATGCGTTCGGATTTTTTCGAGCCTCATCAAAATCCGTGACATCTGCTGGGGCTTTATTTTGATTTATTTGCGCATCTCCTAAATAGGAAAAATTGCTTTAGAAGTGGAAGTATTCTTTTTCTAATAATCCAAAATTCTCCATTTATAGAAGGTAAACATCCCACTTACTTCCGTGCATCATATTGTAGCGGATTTTTACCAATATGATATTAAAAATGCCAAA
Source organism: Lysinibacillus sp. B2A1 (assembly GCA_002973635.1). Lineage (GTDB taxonomy): Bacteria > Bacillota > Bacilli > Bacillales_A > Planococcaceae > Lysinibacillus. The sequence goes on along the minus strand of CP027224.1, from coordinate 2,258,911 downwards.
ATAGGAATAACACTAAAATCCACGAAATGACTGTTAAGACTAGCATCAGATTTTTACTATCATTAGCAAATCTTCGTAGGAATAATCCTACTGTTACTGTAATCATGATCATTAGAATTCCTATAATAACAAATGGAATATTCGGAAAGGAATTACTCATTGTAGAAAAAATCAAAGCTTTTAAAGATACGTACAAAAAAGTTGTACTAAATATTATATAGCCTAGTGCTAATAGTATGCTCTTCATACCTTTACCTCAAATAATGTAATCTTCTACATATGTAAATTGTGTTAAAATTTCAAATGCATGTCTGTGTAAATCTTTAAAGTTAGTAGAGATTTGTTCAGCTGAAATCGGTTTACTGAATAAGTAGCCCTGAATATAGTCACAATCTCCTTCAATAAGGAAAGCAAGCTGCTCGGCTTCCTCAATTCCCTCTGCAACAACCTTTAGTCGCAAATGCTTCGCCATCGATAAAATCATGGACACAAGTGCTTCATCATTTGGATTATGCTGAATATTCCGAACAAATGCTCGGTCAATCTTTAAGCAATCAATCGGAAAATCCTTTAAATAGGAAAGTGAGGAATAGCCAGTTCCAAAATCATCCACAGCAATTTGAATGCCCAGTGCCTTTAATTCATATAGTAGCTGTGTCATTTGATCAATATTCATCGTCATACTTTCCGTGATTTCTAATTGTAAATACTTTGGTTCTAACCGTGTACGCTGCAAGATTGCCTGTACCATCTGCACTAAATCTTGTTGAAACAATTGCCCAAGTGAAAGATTTACGGCTACCTTCATAGGTGGTAATCCTTGCTCCTCCCAAGCTTTAGCTTGAGCACAAGCAGTTTCTAAAATCCATTTTCCCAACGGAATGATAAGTCCTGATTCCTCAGCAATTGATATAAACTGATTTGGAGCCACAAACCCACGTGTTGGATGACGCCAGCGCACAAGTGCTTCCACAGATTCAATTTTACCTGTTTTTAAATTTACCTGTGGTTGAAAATCCAAATAAAATTCCTGATTAGCCAATGCCTTATGTAACTCTTGCTCAATCAGAATACGATCAGTAACTCCGTTAGACATATAAGATTTATAAAATAAACATCTTTGAGGGAGCTGACTGGCTTCTCTCATTGCTAATTGTGCATGCATTAAAAGCTCTTCACCTGTACAATCTTCTTCATGCAGGGCAATACCTATATTAAGATTACCATTAAGTGAAAATAGCTGTACTTGTAAGGGCTTTTTCATTACATTTCTTAAATTTAAACAGAATTGTAATAGCTCTTCTCTTGTTTTGACATGCTTAATATAAATAATAAACTGGCCTTCATTAAGCTTTGTTGCAAAATAATGAGGAGGTAATATTGCTTGTATCCTTTCAGCAACAAGTTTCATCATCTTATTAGAATAGCTGATTCCTATTGATGCACGAATTGCTGCTAATCGATCAATTTCGATGGCAATAATCGCCTTTTGATAGTTATTTGCATGTAAACTTTCCTTTAAGGTTTTCAATAATAAGTGCTCATTCGGAAGTTGTGTAATATCATCGTGATAGGCTTGAAAATGAAGCTCTTGCTGTGAATACTCCAAATCCTGCTTGATTTTCAAAAGCTGCTGATAAGGTTTTTCTACAGTTGTATAATAAATGGCCTTTAAGAAAAAATAGAATGCAAAAAATTGATAAATCAGTGCTGAAAATCCCCAAATAGATTGCAAATCCTTACTAATAGCAAAGAAAATATCACTAAAAATTAAATAGATGGCAGCACTAATAAGCCACATTACACGCTTTGGTAGCTTTTTAAAATATTTACTTAGAATCACTATTGTGACAATCTGAAAAACAGCAGACAATAAATGAACAAAATCATTTACTTTATTCAACTGATTCTCAAACAATAATTGCCTTGAAGATAAATACACTAGAAAAAGGCTGAATAATACCAATAATAAGGAACTTCCATATGTATAATAACGATAATTCATCGCTATATTTTGTTTTGGCTTTACAATAATAAATAAAAAGCCAATAGCCAAGCATAAACGCATTATGATATGTATACTCATTATCGCATAGTTCGAATGAATGGAATAGTTTTGATGAATTACTAAACTAGCCAATTCTAATAATGCGGTGATAAAAAACAAATTACCTATGTATAATGTTTGATTTGATGGTAGATGTGAGAAAACAAGCCAAGATTGAATGGCAATTGCCATAGTAAAAACAATAATGAGTATTTGTATAACTAAATTCAAATAAAGATAACTTTCTTCCTTAAAAATACCATATACCTGATTACTAAAACCTAATAAGGGTATTACTAGCAATAAAGGCAATACAATATACCAAAACTCCTTCTTTTCAATTTCTAAATGCTTAAACCAATTTTCCAATCCAAACCCTCCATACTAAGTACATATCAATAAATTCAATAGGTAAATATATCTACCTATTGAAAATATCAATTTAAAAATTGTATTTTTTTTTGACATCTTACAAATCATAGCATTTTTCTTGGAAGTTGTATGCAAATATTGAAAGTATGTTAATATTCATTTTATTTAGATATTAGCATACTTTTGCTCCTTTATCCCTTTATTTTACTAAAAAGGATCTCATCTCACGTAGTTTTTTCATGATTCTAGTGCGTCTTTTTTTTACAGCTGATACTGATAAATGTAATGCTTGTGCGATCTCCACATAATTATAACCGTCTATATAAAAAAGCATTAATATAGCTCTTTCTTCCTCCTTTAAATCAACCAATAAGGTTTCTAAATACGCAGGGCTTTTTTGATTGATTTCAAAATCCCGAACATAATTTATGGTTTCATCATCCATAGGTGTATGAAGCTCTTTGAATGTCACTTCTTTTGTCAGTTCCTTCAATAGCTCTCCCTTAACGGTTGTATAGATATAAGCCGTAAATATTCCCTTTAATGGATCTGCTTTACACCAAGCCTCCCATACCGCTATCGAAGCAATATGTCGGTAATAATCATAATCTTTATAGATATGGAGCTTAAAAAAGATTGATGTTATCATTGGCTGGACTTTTTCTAATACTTCTTCAAATGGCTGTTCAGGTGATAGCTTATGACACTGCGGCATCCTATTATCCTAACGACTATGCACAGTCCTTTATTCCTAGGTGCTTCTATCTTACTTATTATACTATGAAGGAGGCGAATACTCCTTTTGTTGATATGATTAGAAATTTTGTATAAATCCCTGCCTATATTTATTGAGAACTCTTATAGAATAATAAAAAATCGTATGTTTTATCTGTCATTCTATACATATTTCTTCAAAGGCTGGACAAATTATCACTAAGGAGGCGAAATAGATGAATTTTCAAATAAGAGATGCGATTACAACAAACGTACATGGTCAAACAGCGGCTGAATTTAAAGATATTGTTGAAGATGCGATCAGTCGTGGTGAAGAGCATTTACTACCAGGGCTTGGTGTATTTTTTGAAAAGTGGTGGCAGCAATCTAGTACTGCTGAGCAGGATGCATTTGTACAAAAGCTAGAAAAAGCATTTGCTCACTGATTTCAGTAAACAGTGCAGATAGTGTGGTTTAGGTGTCCAAACACTTACTGGAATAGAGGACTTAGGCATACTATATTTTAGAAGACCTGCCCGTTGTCTCCTGTGAGGAATGCAAGATCCTGACGCATTTTTTGCCTGTACAACAACTACAACTACATTCAGACAAAATTACTAAACATTTCATTCCATTTCCAAGAAATGCATGATAAAGTTTTACTTATCAGAAAATTTTGGAGGGATTGGAATGACTGTTGCTGTAGAATTAATCATCAATCAACTTAAAAAGGTTTTATTAGAAGAACAAGTGTCAACAAACGAAACGGTGCGACAGCTTCATGGAAAGGACGAGTCTCATCATGCAATGAGCTTACCAGATATCGTTGTCTTTCCTCGTTCCACAGCAGATGTCAGTGCCATCTTGAAAATCGCGCATGCGGAACGTGTACCAGTCGTACCTTTCGGAGTTGGCTCAAGCTTAGAAGGAAATGCAATCCCCATTGCCAATGGTATTTCTATCGATTTCTCTGAAATGAATGCTATTTTAGACATTCGGCCAGATGACCTGCTGGTAAAAGTTCAACCTGGTGTAACTCGAGATCAATTGAATAAAGAATTAAAAAAACACGGACTCCAATTTACAGTCGATCCTGGCGCTGATGCAACATTAGGGGGTATGGCTGCTACAAATGCAAGTGGTACCACCGCAGTGCGCTATGGGGTTATGCGTGATCAAGTCCGTGATTTAGAGGTTGTGCTAGCGGATGGCTCGGTTATTCATACAGGGAGCCTTGCTGCTAAATCATCTTCTGGTTATCATTTAAATAGCCTATTTGTTGGCTCAGAGGGCACACTTGGCTGCTTTACAGAATTAACGTTGAAGGTCTATGGAATTCCTGAATTTGTAACTGCAGGGCGTGCAGTTTTTGCAACAGTTGGCGATGCTGTTAGTGCAGTAACTGCATTATTGCAGGTCGGAATTTCAATTGGCCGTGTTGAGCTGGTAGATGAAGCCTCTATTAAACAGGCAAATATTTACAACGAAACGTCTTATGAAGAAAAACCTACATTATTTTTAGAATTCCACGGCAATGAAGCTGGTATGCATGCTGACATAGAATTTGCAACAGAAATTTTCAAGGATTTTGATTGTCTTTCAGTTGAATTCGAGCATGATACAGCAGCGCGCAATAAGCTCTGGCAGGCACGCCATTCCTTAGCCTATGCATATATTCATGCTTATCCTGGGAAAAAGCTTATGTCGACTGATGTATGTGTACCGATTTCTAAATTAGCTGAAACCATTTTATATGCACGTGAGCAACTTGAAGAGGTTGGGCTAGCAGGTGGCATTGTTGGTCATGTCGGAGATGGAAACTTTCATGCACTACTAATGCTTGATCCAAATGATTCTGCCGAACGCGCACAAGCGGATCGCTTTAATGAACATATTGTGCAATATGCCTTACTGCGTGGTGGCACATGTACGGGTGAGCATGGAGTTGGTATTGGCAAAATGAAATACCAATCGACAGAGCATGGTACATCCCTTTTAGTGATGAAAAGCATAAAGGCAGCACTTGATCCCCATAATATTATGAACCCTGGAAAAATTTTCACTATGTAATCTTGTAAAAAACACAATCTCGTCTTTAAGACGGGATCGTGTTTTTTTATTAAAGATTGCCACGCTCTGTACCTAATGCACGAGGTATCATCGTCTCAACAAGGTAATCTTCCTCTTCAACTATTATTTTTTTTAATTCAATTCCAAAGTATTCCTTCATCCTTACTTCTGTCATGACTTCCTGTACATTTCCATAGACGATCCCTTTTTCTTTCGCCGTCATTAACACTCGATCTGCTAGATAAAATGCATGGTTAGGGTAATGGGTATTGATAATACAAGAAATCCCACGCTCCCTGGCTAATCGTTTAATCGTTTGTAAAATAATCATTTGCTTTTGAATATCCAAATGAGACTCTGGTTCATCTAAAATCAAAACCTCTGGCTCGGAAACAAGGGTTCTTGCAATTAAGGCTAATTGTAGCTCTCCGCCACTGATTTCATTACATGATTTTTTAGCAAGATGTACTATACCTATCGTCTCTAACGCCTGATGAGCAGCTTCCAAATCTTTAGCAGTCGGCTGTGAAAGTGTACTAATATAAGGGGCTCTACCCATGATAACAAGCTCTTCTACAGAAAAACCAAAGACCATTTTATGGGCTTGAGGTACATAGCCAACACGCTTCCAAAGTTCTTTACGATTGAATGATTCTAGTGGATGACCATCTATTAAAGTTTTCCCCTTCTTCCATTCAAGAAGTCCTGTAATGCACTTTAACAGTGTTGTTTTCCCTGCCCCATTAGGACCTAAGATCGCCATTATTTCACCAGGCTCTAAGGAAAAATGGATATCTTGCGCATATAAGTTTGGTAATTTTTTTCGTCGTTTTTCGTAATGAAAATTGCCGCCTTCCACTACAATTTTCATGCCCAGCCACCTCCTGAACGGCGTAATAAATAAGCGAAAAATGGGGCGCCAATAATGGCTGTTAGAATAGACAATGGTATTTCCGTTGCTGTTAATGAGCGTGCTAAATCATCAATGATTAATAAATATATACTACCGATTGCGACGGATACTGGTAATACAAATTGATTGTTATTCCCAACAAGCATACGCGCCACATGTGGAATAATTAAGCCTACCCAACCGACAATTCCTGCAACTGCTACAGATGCTGCTGTAATTAAAGTTGCCCCAAGAATTACTAACCATTTTAACCGTGTCACCGGTACACCCATTGATTTTGCTTCATCTTCAGGCAATGTTAAAATGTTCAAACGCCAACGCAATAAGTACAATACTAAAATCCCTATTAATATTAACGGTCCTCCAATAAATAAGTCCTTATAGGTTGCCGTGCCAAGACTCCCCATTAACCAATAAGTAATCGCAGGTAGTTTTTCCTCTGGATCAGCCACAAATTTTGTTAATGAAATTAGCGCATTAAACAGGGCTGAGGTCACCACACCAGCCAGCACAAACATAAAAATAGGCGCATTTTTCTTAGCGCCAGCAATTAAATAAGTAAAACCAATTGCCCCTAACCCAAAGATTAATGCCAATATTTGTGCCGTAAAGTTTTGTCCAAATAGTAATATACCTAGGGATGCTCCAAATCCTGCGCCAGCAGAAACTCCCAATATATCTGGTGATACAAGTGGATTTCCAAACATCCCTTGGAAGCCTGCACCAGCTATAGATAAACCACCGCCAATTAATAACGCTAGCAAAATTCGTGGTAAACGAATGTTCAATACGACCGTTTCCTCCATCTGCGTCCATGTCTGTTCCACAGGAAGTACTTGAGATGTCAAAATTTTAATAATATGCTCAAGGCTAACTTCAAATCGTCCAACACCTAGAGAAACGATTGCTACCATAAATGGCAGCAACCATAAAAGTGCTATTTTCCATTTCTTCATGACTGCTTCATCCTTAATACTTCGCTGCATCTGAAGAAGGGTTTAATATAGAATGAATTTCATCATCAGAAATATCAAATTCGTAAAAATCCTTGTAATAAGTCTTAATCTCATCTTCTATTTTATAATCAAATAATGTTGGATGATTTTTTTGTGCCAACCACTTTAGCATTAATGGGGCGTCTCCACTTGGTGGGAACCAGCGATAAATACCTAAAGGAATTTTATACACTTTACCGTCTTGAACTGCTTTGATCTGGCTCCAATCCTGCCCATTGACCTTATTATTAAGCAGATCTTCTGGCTGTGTTTCGGTAAAGTTCGTGATATAAATAATATCTGGATTCCATGCGTAAATTTGCTCCATATTCACTTCTTTTTTTCCTTGCACATCATTTTCAGCAACATCTATAGCACCTGTTGCATTAAGCCATTGATTACCAAAAAAGTTTTTGCCACCCACCGTTATTGACTTATCATTATGCATAAACAACATCATAGCACGGGGCTTGTCCTGAACGGCTACGTCTTTTAATTTCGCATCAAGCTCAGACTGAACCTTTTTGCCCTCATCTAAGAAGCGATCCGCACGCTCAGTTGTTCCTGTCATTTGACTTGTTAACGTTAGCCAGCTATTAAATGTTGCCAATGGCTCCGCAGCAGCTGCATCAATCGCTTTTACAGCCACAACAGGAATACCCGCTTCAGTAATTTTATTAATGGAATCCTCATTAGTAGAGATTTCAACATATAGCTGAGGGTTTATTTTCATTAACTCTTCAACATTTACTTCCCCATTTTGCACGAAAGAGGTTTCTGCCTTTAATACATCTGGTGAGATTTTAGCTAAAATTGAATTTTTTGCAGCATTATAGGAGTTAGGGTGCATACCAACAATTTCTTTTGTTGAATTTGTAGCAACATACCATGTAGAGAAATAAGGTAAAATACCGCCTGTCACAACTCGCTCGATATTACCTGGTACAGTTACTTCTCGTCCAAGCTGATCCGTTACAACCTTTTCTTCTGCAGTAGTTTGTACCTCTGATTTTGAAGATTCAGCAGATGATTTAGATACTGATGCTTCATCCTGATTACCACAAGCCACTAGCATTGCTGTTAATGCTAAAGTTGCCAAATAACTATATTTTTTCATTGTTTTTCTTCCTCTCTTAACCATTTTGCAATCCCATGTAAGAAGGGCTTAGACTGATCGATAAAGCCAAGTCCAATATGGAACATTGGATCAAGCGTTGTCACTACTAACTCGCCAGCAAAACTGACGTTGTCTATATAAAATAGTGAGCGGCCATCTGGTATATCTAATAATGATTTAGCACCCTTTGGTGGCAAAAATGACCCATGATAATGCCATTTCATATCCCGTAGCGTGACATATTTAAATAACGGATGTGTGGTATTTTGCTCATTCATTGGAAGATCACCACCATCACGCACCCACCAGCTAAAATTAACCTCCGAATCCTCCCAATCGATTGTAGGAAACCAGTGATCTAAAATCTCACCAAAAATAATAAGTCTCTTTCCAGATTCTAAAAAAGTTATTAACTGTGACTGATAACGCTTCAAATGTGGAAGATCTAAGCGACACGATAAAATCAAAGTGTCATAATCCGCTAGATTATACCGATGTAACTCACGAATATGTAAAATATCATCATATAAATAATGAAATTCCTGCTCTGCAAAAAAGCGTTTCTGAAAAGGTAATCCATTTGTCACAATCCCAATCATTGTGCATTCACCCCATTTAATTGATTGCGCTTATACTCTTCACGGATACATGACAGCATGTGTAAACTTAACTGACGAGAGGAATTTTCTTCGTTTATAAAAACACGATAAATATCCGTCCCTGCTCCTGCAAAAATCGTACCATTTGTTGAATCACGATCAACATAAATAATGGTTGCACCGCTTTGATCTGTCACAAGCACCTCAGCATGTAATGGAATTTTCTCAAAATAGCCTCTTGAGAAAAAACCTCTAACCCCTTTTCGATAGTTAATATCATATGCATTTATTCCTGCAAACAAAGGATGAATAGGTTCTTTAATGATAATTTCACGGTCTTTTAGTGGAATCGGTGACCGTTTCCATTCTGGCACACCAACCAACCATGGTAATGAAGTCTCTGTAAGAGAAAAAATAACGCCACCTTGATTTAAATATTGATCTAGAATAGCTTTATGTTCTAACAAAAATTGCTCCTCTACTAGATTTGTAATAATTAATCCTGCATAGGCACGTAAATCTGTATAAGGTAAATCATACAAATATAAAAACGTTAATCCGCGCCGTCTATCCTCATCCGTCAATCTTGAAAATTGAATATCAATACCGACATAAGCTATTGGCTTCAAAAAGCATTCACCCTTTCTTTATTTTGATAATGATTATCATTTACAATTAAATACCTACTACAGTATATTGATAATGATTTTCAACGTCAATTACAATTTGTTTAATTCCTTTTATTTACAGGGTTTTTACGTCAAATTAATGACATATGCATCTTTTATACTGCACACAAAACATTTTTCTAATATCATTTAACATTGAACTATTATAAACAAGGAGGAATGACTATGAATGCCTTAATGACCATATTAAAGTTAGATCCTGGACATGCTTTTGGAGTAAATGGTCGCATGCAAAAAGATACTGGAAGTGAAGCAAAAATCATTGATCAATATGATTTTGTACAAGAAGATTTAGAAAAAGTGGATGTTCTCATGATTCCTAACTTCATTGATCAAGAATTTCTATACAGCCAACGTGAGAAGATTGCTAACTTTTTAGCACAAAATAAAATTGTGGTATATTGCGGACATTTATTTCGTGAATGGCTGCCGGGTTGTGGACTATTCATGCCTCAGTTGATTCAAAATTATAAGGACTATGAGGTTTTTCCAACCGCAAATACAGCCATCTTCAATGGAGTAACAACCGAAGATATGACGTTTAAAAAAGGTGTAGCAGGTTTTTTTGCTCGTGGCTATCATCACCCACCTGAAAATGCAGAAATACTACTTACGTTTGCAAATGGTAAACCTGTTACATATGTTGATCGAGCAACAACAAAGGGCACCATTCTAGTTCATGCAGGGCGAGATTTATTAGGATACTCCAATGAAAATAAATCAACCGACTGTATTCGCCCTCAATTTTTAGCATGGCTAGAAGAAGAAGTACAAACTTTAAAGGAGCACCCACAACTATGAGAAAAATCGGTGTTATCTACAGTGGTAATGAATCCCATTATCGCACATTCCATGAACCAAAATTTAATCAATATATAGAGCGAATCATTTATCATCCACATTTTCTTGAAACAGAAATAGATGATCTGGACGTATTAATTGTTCCCTCGCAATTAAATAACAGGCTTCTACTTAACAGTGTGGAGAAAATCCATTCGTTTGCAGAAAGAGGTGGTATTGTCGTAGCATTTGGACCACAGCCATGGAACTGGCTACCAGAACAGCAGTGGGAGGAGAGACCAACCAATTTCTGGTGGTGGCTTGACAATGGTGCTTCTAGCGGTTTAGTGTTACAAAAACCAACCCATCCAATGTTTGCAGACTATTTAACATTGGCTGATTGCACTTGGCATCAACATGGTGTATTTTGGCCTCCTAAGAATGCGGAAATATTAATAACAACAGAGGATGGCGGTGCTGTACTTTACATTGATTCTGTTTCTACTAACGGAACATGGATTATTACAACACTAGATCCTGATTTCCATTTCGGCTCTTATTTTATGCCTGCCACTGAACGATTTTTTGAGGGATTTTTCCCTTATTTAGCCTATGGAAAACTATAAGGAGCTTAAATGAAAATGCCAAAGGGAAAGAAACCAACTTGGTTCCTTTCCCTTTGACCATAAGCAAAACATGTATGTAAGGTATGAGCAATTCCTTGAGAGCAGTGAACTACCTTGATAAATGAAGATTACTTGGCTCAGCAGTATTTAACACTCTATAGGAATCAGAGCACCGCTGTGCCAATCAATAATCTTTTAATTAGATATTTGTACTGAAGGTTACTAAATATACTTTACTCCATTTTATAAATCATAACGGAAGCCTTTTACCAGTTTGTCTCCCTTGTGAAAATCCTTAGACTCATCACGTACAAAGCCTAATGATAAATAAAGATTGATGGCAACCTGCATGATATCGCCTGAATGTAAATATAAAGCTTGATCCTGACGAGCACGTGCGAAGGCAAAGCTTTCATGTAATAATTTTTTCGCAATGCCTAATCCCCTTCCCTTAGGATGCACGCCAAGTAAACGTACAATGGTAGAATGTATAGTAAGCTCGGGCAAACCATAAGCCTTTTCAGAATCCGTAAATAGCTGAAGCCCTCCTAAAATCTCATCTCCCTGCTTTGCCACTAAAATTGTTTCTGCATCAGAATTGCCTACAGATGCACGAATAGCAATTAAATATGAAGCCCAATCCTCTGGGTTATTATATTCTTTCTCATATTGTGAATAACTCTCTACAAGAACCTCTAAATAACGTGCATGGTCCTCCTCTTTCAACTGTTCAATTACTATTTCCACTACTGTCATTGTTTATTCCCCTTTCTTTATTGTTGAACCAGAAATATTTCGTCATATGCCGCCCTTATTATAGGCAGTCACTCTTTTTTCAAGGCGATGAGCAAGCCATTCAACCATGGCTGAAACGCCCCAATAGATAAGACCGACAGCGATAAATGCCTCCAAAAATTTTAAATTAATAGAGGCTACAATATTTGCTACACCTGTTAATTCTTTTACTGAAAGAAAAAAAGCTAGCGATGTGGCATGTAAAAAGCCTATAAAAACATTGGTAAAATTAGGGATTGACTTACTAAATGCCTGAGGTAATATATACCGTCGCATTGCCTGCGAAAATGTTAAACCAACTGCATAAGCTGCCTCTAACTGCCCCTTAGGTACACTTAAAATCCCTGATCGAATTATTTCGGAGGCATAGGCACCTGCACTCAATGTCAATGCAAGTAAAACAAAAAATAGTATAGGGATAGAGCTTGATTGAATATTTAGTTCGAATGCTTTCGCAAGGACATCCACTATGATAGGTACTCCAAAATAAACGAGCATTATGTGCATAATAATGGGTGTGCCTCTAAAGAAAGATACATAAAAGTTTAACAACGGTGCGAAAAATTTAGTTTGTTGGATTCGAACAAAGGCTACAATGACACCTATGATAATGCCCAATAAGACTGGTGTAACTGTCATAAATAAGGTCAACGGCAATACTTTACTAATTTCTTTAAAAGCTTCGAAAATAAATGCAGTATCTATTGTCATAACTTTTACCTCCTAGCTAGATACAGCTTCCTTTGGCATATAGCGATTAAGATAGCGCTCATTACTCTTTAATACCTTTTCTAGCAGCATCACAATGACATAATAGACAATAGATAGTGCCAAATAAATTTCTAGGGCCCTTGTAGTAGAGGCAATAAGCGTTTCTCCTCTCCCGACCATATCCATGACACCAATTGAAAATGCGAGAGATGTATCTTTTAAGGAGCTAATCATCGTGTTCGCTATATTCGGAAAGGCAACACGAAGAGCCTGAGGAAATATAATCCTCACAAATGCCTGTGTACCATTTAAGCCTACTGAATATGCAGCCTCTATTTGCCCTCTGTCCACCGTTAAAATCGAGGCTCTAAAGATTTCTGCAAATGCAGCAGCATTACTTAACGTGTAAGTAATAATGACAAAATACATGGCATCCATTCTTGTTACATCAATATGCACAATCTTTAATAAAATAGGTATTCCATAAAATACCAAAAATAATTGTACTAATATCGGTGTGCCACGAATAAACGAAATATAGATTGTTATTATTTGCCTTAGAATGTTGATATGAAGCAGCTTTGGTATAGCGATACCTATACCAAGCAGCATGCCAAAAAGAATAGAGAACACTAAAATTTCAAGTGTTACTGGTAAATACTGAAGTAATATTGGAAGTACTTTTGCTATAAGCACGAAGTCAAAGTCATTTGCCATACTTCCTTCATCCTCTCTGATTTATTTAGAAGTCCACCGAATAATCATCACCTAACCACTTTTTACTTAGCTCACTAACAACGCCATCTTCCTTCAATTCACGGATAGCATCATCAAGGCGTTGCTGTAAGGTAACCTCATCTTTATTTAATAAGAAATACACTTTTGAATTTAATAATGCATCTCCCACTACCTTTTGCTGTGCTTCATTGTTTTCGTTATAATACTTCACGGCAAATGGTGTTGTAATAATGGCATCCACACGGCCTGTCGCAAGTTGATTATTTACATCAACTGAGCCTGATGAATAGACGATATTAGCACCTAGATTGTGCTCCTTATTGTATTTCTCAATAAAGACTGCTGAATTACTAGTTGGAGAAACACTCACATTTTTTTCTTTTAAATCATCAATAGATTGAATATCATTGTTTTTTGCATTAACCGTTACCTTTAATGGAAATACATTATAAGGCTCTTTATTAAATAGGAACTTCTCCTCGCGTTCATTATTCACTTCCATTTGATGCGCAATAAAATCGATTTTTCTTGTTTCCAAGCTTAGTAATAAATTTGAAAATTCCATTGTCTTAAATTCAAACTCATATTCTGGCAGCTTTTCATCAATTGCACGAACAAGCTCCACATCATAACCAGTTAAATTTCCCTTATCATCTAAGAAGCAGATATTTGGAAATTGTGTACCTGTACCTACAATAATTTTTTGAACTTCCTTTCCACTCTGTGCCGTATCATTTTTACTTGTATCTCCCTCAAGCTTTTCAGTGCTGGTACAAGCCGTTAAAAGTAACGTAAACAGCAGTAAACTCAAAAATGTTATTTTTTTCATAATATCCCTCGCTTTTATCAATGTAAACTTAGTTGAATAGTAGTATTTATTGCAGTGTGAAATTTTTGTTTTTGTCCCAAATCGTGCTTGGAAGTTCTTTTTTGAGTACAGGCATGATTTCGGTTGCAAAGCGCTCTAGTTGTTCACTTTGCTCAGACAATTCAAGCCCTTCTACACTAAGCATCTAGACTTGATGCTTAAATGCATGATGATACTTGATCATTTTTTCAATAATTGCATCTGGACTACCAACTAATGCGGAGCCACGCTCAATATGATCCTCTAAATTTTAAATGGGGAATTATTCACCTTTGAGGCTTCAGTGCTCATAAAGCCTTCATAATAGGGCCGATACCTCTCAAACGCTTCCTCATTTGTATTAGCAATGTATAAACCTCGTGCTCCTGCACCTACAACAGCCTGTGATGAACCCAGCAAAGTGTAATACCTTCAATTACTGCAATAAGTAAACTTGCAACTGTTAGAACAACAGTTGCAGGTCATAGTGTTGAAAAACTAAATAGTCAAGGGACTCTTTGTGAATATTTAGTCAAAATAAAGGTAATTTCCGTTCCAGGCTACTCGCTTTCCTGTGGGTGAGCGACGAGCCGCTTCCTGCGCTGGAGGAACGAAGGCTAAGTGCGTCACGTCCTGTGACAACGCCTTCGTGACCAACATCGTGTTGGCCTCAGTTTCTCGTCTGTCTCGCTATCCCACGGGAGTCGAGTAGCCTTGCACTCCAATCAGCAATAGTGTAGAACTTTAAATATTTTCTTCCCTCAAAAAGTAAAGTAAAAGCATGTTACTCACCATCATTAAATGGATAGAATATTGGTACAATTCTACAGCTGTTAACCTACGTTTTATGTGTAAAACTACTTTGTAACTTTACATAAAGTACTCCTCTGTTTTCGCATAGAAAAATGTTATCAAAGCTCCATTTTTGCACAATATAGTGATGGCTAAGACTTCAAATTTATCACAATATATTTGTGTGAATTGCCAGAAGAAAATACTATGAGTAAAGGTTGATTGGAGTGTAGACTGAGTGACTCCTCGGGGATCACAGCGTCACAGATGAGACCCTGGAGCGAGCATATTAGGGAACGAAGGCTAAAAGCATCACGTCCTGTGATAACGCCTTCGTGACCAACCTCCTGTTGCCCCAAGCGGCTCATCGGACGCCCCCAGGAAAGCACTCAGTCGGAACGGAGATCAACCCCTCGTTTTGAAAAAGGGCTATACTTTTTAATTTGTCACCTTGATTTCATTGACATAATAGTATTTCAACAACATGACTTGCAACTGTTAGAACAACAGTTGCAGGTAATTGTCAAACGATATCAGTGGGTTAAAAAATAATTGATTGAAAAAACTGAAAAAAGGGCGCTCATTAGTTCAAATAGTGCTACTTAACCATGATTAAAATTATATCTGCGTCCTATGACTGTATTTTTTCTCCTGCTAGTGCAGCCTTTAAATGCTCAAGACCAAGTTCTGTAACTGCTTGATAGATACCATCTTCACTTGAACCAATTTCTACAACAGGTACATAGCGAATTCCATATTTTGTATCGAGAATATCACGGAAGGCATCATTATGTGTTACATCCACTGTTTTGTAAGGTATACCCACCTCTTGTAAATACGTTTTTACCTCATTACAGTAACTACAGCCCTGCTTCGACCAAACTATTACATCTCTATTTTTTGTCATGATGTTTTCCTCCTTAGCTTACCGCTTCTTTTTGCTGTAAAAGTACTGGACTCAATAACTCAAAAGATCGCTCACGCTCAAAATGCTTTAAGACTGGCGTATGCAAAATAAATTCGTCGATTTGGTATTGCACATGGTAGTTATCTAAAATGGCTTTAATTTCTTCTGATGTACCATATAAAATATCGGCCTCATACTGCTCAACCGTATATTCCTCTCCAGATTCCTGACCAAATTTCTCTGCTAGCTCTACTGATTGTAGTGTCAGGCTTCTGCCACTTGCTAAATGCACCTTTGTAATTTTTTGATCACCAACTAGCTCTTTCGCTTCCTCGTTGGTTGGAGCAGCAAGTGCGGCAATGGAAATCGCAAAATGTCCGTTTGGATGGTGACTGCGATAGGTTGTAGCCGCTTGTGCCAAAATGTTTTTGTCACTATTAATAAAACGAGCAAAGACGAATGCAATTCCTAGTTTACCTGCAAGAGCAGCACTTTCTGGGCTAGCACCGAGTAAAAATAATGCTGGCTTTGTCTTCGGAATCGGTGTTGCTTCTATGCCATGTAATTCATGCTCTTCTGGTATTGATTGCTCAATTAATTGCTGTAAAAATATTAATCTTTCTTCAAAATCCTCTCCATTATTGAGCGTGCCATATTGGAGGGCCTTTGTAGAAAGAGGTAAGCCTCCAGGTGCTTTCCCAATACCCAAATCTACTCGCCCTGGCTCCAAGGATGCTAAAACATGGAAATTTTCTGCTACTTTATAGGGGCTATAATGCTGTAGCATAACCCCACCCGATCCAATGTTGATTGATTTTGTTTTAGCTAGTAAATAAGATACTAAAACCTCAGGAGATGTTCCTGCTAATGAATCTGTATTATGGTGCTCTGATACCCAAAAGCGTGAGTAGCCCAATTGCTCAGCTTTTTGTGCAAGTGCCACTGTTTTTTGTAAGGTCTGTTCGTTTGTTGCACCCTCAATAATTGGACTTTGATCTAATATGCCTAATGAATAGCTCATACATTCCCTCCTTAATCTTTTTATTCAAATAAATTTACTAGGTTTTAAGAGACAGTATGTTTGACATAACGGCTTTCCTTAAATGGTAAACCTAAATTACCACGTAATGTATCCGCCTCATATTCTTCACGATAAAGCCCTCTTGCTTGTAAAATCGGTACAACCTTATCTACAAAATCGTCAAGTGCACCAGGTACAGTTACAGCAATAATAAAGCCATCCGCAGCCTCTTTTTCAAACCATTCCTGCACTAGATTAGCGACTTGCTCTGCTGTTCCAAAGAAAGCTGTTTTAGGTGTTGCCTCACGTAAAGCAACCTGTCGTAATGTCAGTCCTTCTTGTTTGGCATATTTTTTTATATAGTCAGTTGTACTTCTAAAGCTATTAGCTCCTATATCACCAAGCTCTGGGAATGGAGCATCCACATCATACTGTGTAAAATCATGATGATCAAAGTATCGTCCTAAATAAGCAAGTGCACGTTCAATCGAAACCAGCTCAACGATTTCCTGATATTTAGCTTCAGCCTCCTCCAGTGTCTCACCAATAATTGGAGAAATCCCTGGGAAGATTTTAATTTCCTGTGAATCACGTCCAAAGGCTGCAGCCTCTGTTTTTACCCTTTGATAAAATTTCTGTGCCTCTTCTAAGGATGCACCGTGTGTAAAAATCGCGTCAGCATCCTTAGCAGCTAAGCGGATACCTGCATCAGACGAGCCTGCTTGAAATATAACAGGCTGACCTTGCTTAGAACGCGCAATATTAAGTGGTCCCTGTACAGAAAAATATTGTCCCTGATGGTGTAAGGTATGTAGTTTATCTGGATCAAAAAACACATCCTGTTCTACATCCGCAATAAAAGCGTCATCGTCCCATGAATCCCATAAGCCCTTTGTCACTTCCAAATATTCTTCAGCAATTTGATAGCGCTCTGCGTGATTAGGATGCTGTTCCAGTGTTTTATTGTAGTTCAATGCAGTGCTTTCTAATGGCGTTGTCACTACATTCCATCCAGCACGTCCTCCACTAATATGATCCAATGAGGCAAATTGACGTGCAACTGTAAAAGGCTCACTGTAGGAGGTAGATACGGTGCCAACTAGCCCAATGTTTTTTGTCGCTACTGCTAATGCTGATAAAATCGTTAGAGGCTCAAAGCGATTTAAAAAATGAGGAATGGATTTTTCGTTGATGAACAAACCATCAGCAATAAACACTACATCAAATTTTCCTTGCTCTGCCTTTTGTGCCTGTTGGATATAAAACGGTAAGCTTACACTTTGATTACTTGCGACCTTTGGATGACGCCAGCCTGAAATATTGCCACCTACA
This sequence comes from Lysinibacillus sp. B2A1, assembly GCA_002973635.1. Classification (GTDB taxonomy): domain Bacteria; phylum Bacillota; class Bacilli; order Bacillales_A; family Planococcaceae; genus Lysinibacillus. Next base: position 2,240,846 of record CP027224.1, on the reverse strand, counting down.
CCGTGAATAATTGCACCAAATCGAACTTTGTCCTGTCTCACCATATTCATTTCCTCCTCGAATTTTATTTTTACTAAACATAGTGGTTAAGTATGTTTTTGATGAAAAAATAATATTTCATTTATGGTTCCATAAATAAAATAAGGTTGAGGAAGATATTACAGCTCATTGCAGCAATATGCAATAGGCTACATAATAGAAAAAAATTTACTGTTTGATAAAATATTTTATCAATCTATTTTTTCATAGCTGCCTTCAAATTGCTCAGCAGTTTCTCCTACCTTTTCCCAAAAGGCAGTAGCCAGTGTATCTTTATTGTTATATGTTAAAAAAATATGTTGATTCATATCCAGTAAGTGCTTGACATCAATCTCTACAAATTCCCCACTTTCAAGCTCCTTTTTTACACAGAGATGTGGTAAAAAGCTCATATATCCTTTCGTCCGAATAAATTCTTTCGCTACTTCTAAATGATCTGTTCGTACTTCAATATTAGCAGTGACACCCTCTACCTCAAATAGCTTATGGACATAATTCCAATCAAAGGCCCCACATTCAAAAAACACCATTTTTTGCCGAGCTAATTCCCTTACCTTAATTAGCGGATTCTGCTGAAAAGAATGTTCGCGATGCATCACGAGTTTAACTGCATTACTTAATAATAGCTCATTGCTAATTCCTTCTCGATGGACATATTGGATAAGCCCAAAATGGATTTGATGACTTTGCAGCTTTTCTAATATCATATTTGTTGATCCTGTCACAATCTGAAAGCGTAAATGTGGAAAGCTTTCTTTCCATTTAGGTAATGCATACGCTAAAAAATATTGTGCTGTCACCCCGTTCGTGCCAATGCATACTTCGTCAGTCTCCTGAGTTTCCTCTAACTGCTTCTTTCCCTGCTGGAAGGTTTGCACAATTTGTGTCGCGAATGGTAAAAAATCCTTGCCCTTATCCGATAAAATTACACTGCGCCCATCTCGATGAAATAATTCAACATTTAGCTCTCTTTCTAGTGATTTAATGCGAGCAGTTACAGTTGGCTGGGATAAAAATAACGCATTAGCAGCCTTATGGATACTTTTATAATGCACGACATATAAAAATGCCTCAATATGATCAATATTCACCTAAAGCCCTCCCCTAATTACTTATTTATCCTATTATATAGATAAATGCTTTTATTCTCTATAAATAAAATTGGAAAACTAGGTAATATACTAGTTTGATTTACGATTATACAAGTATACGCACAAAAATAACACAACAAAAAAGTAACCCAGCGTCTCCCAGGTTACTTTACTATGTAGCGATGTGGCCATCCATCTTGACAACGTACATCGCGCGTGGCTTACATCCCTCTGTCTGTGCACCACTGTTATGTTATTCACATTGACACCCTCTGTTATCAACGTGAACTCTGTATATATAGTACTTCTCAACCCGAGAAGCATATGTCAAAAATTAAGCTAAAATAGATGCGAGTACTGCTTTTTGTGCGTGTAGTCTATTTTCTGCTTGCTCAAAGATATAAGAATTAGGGCCATCAATAACAGATGTCGCCACTTCTTCTTCGCGATGTGCAGGTAAGCAGTGTAAGAACATATAATTTGGCTTTGCATAGGAAACAAGTTCATCATTAATTTGATAACCTGCAAAGTCCTGAAGACGTTTTGCAGCTTCTTCTTCTTGTCCCATGGATGTCCAAACATCTGCATACACTACGTCCGCGTTTAATACCGCTTCTACTGGATCATTCGTGATGGTAATTGTACTGCCATTTGCCATTGCGATAGCTTGTGCCTTTGCGATAACCTCTGTATCACATTCATAGCCAACTGGCGTTGCCACTGCCACGTTCATTCCTACATGTGCAGAAGCGACTACTAATGAGTGCGCCACGTTGTTGCCATCTCCAACATATGCAATTTTAAGTCCTTTTAGTTCACCTTTATTTTCAGCGATTGTTTCTAAATCCGCTAATGCCTGACATGGGTGATAAATATCTGTTAATCCATTAATAACTGGTATAGTTGCATGCTCGGCAAGCTCCTTCACCATAGCATGGGAATTTGCTCGAATCATAATACCATCTAAATAGCCTGATAGCACATGTGCCGTATCATAGATTGACTCGCCACGTCCAATTTGCAAATCACGCGCATGCATAAACATACCTTTTCCGCCCAATTGATTCATGCCTACTTCAAATGAAATACGAGTGCGAGTTGAATGTTTTTCAAAGATCATACCAAGTGTTTTACCCTCTAATAGCTTCGGACATTTTCCTTCTTTTGTAATGATTTTCAGCTGTGTTGCTAATTCAACTAGCTGCTGAACCTCTTCACTTGTATAGTCTAACAAAGTTAGTAGGTCTTTACCCTTTAAGCTAGACACTAACTTTAACTGTACTTCCTCAAGTAATTTCATAGCCTTCGCTCCTTGTTCTGTTGCTGTTAAAATAAGTATAGCATGCATAAATATAAAATCAACTGAATTTTTATGTTTATTTTTAAAAATTAGAAATCTACAATAAAATGTGTCAATAATGCGTCATAACGAATTTTTATGCATATTTCCATTTTTCAATCATTTCACTCTAAAGATCTTTGCCATATTATTAACATACATTTATAATTAATACAAATTAACTATTTAGGTGGTGAAATAAATGGACAATGAGCTTATACAACTTGTGAGAGAGCTTAACCAAGTAGAATATGAAACAAATGCGATGCTAACAGAGGAGTTCTCCGCCTTGTTAGACGAAACATTAACTACAAAGCAAGCACTATTTTTAAGTCTTCTTCAGACACATGGTCCCTTGCAGACCTTTGAATTAGCAAAGCTGATGGGGACATCTGCTAGTGCTGTTAGTCAATTAATCGGCAGACTAGAGCAGGAAAGCTTTATTATAAGAACCATAAGTAAAAAGGATCGTAGAGAAATTATTATCGAGTTAGACACGAGGGGGCATGATTATTTTCAGAAGCAGGAAGAAATCGAGCTTGCCATTATCAATAAATACTATTCACAGCTCCCAAAAGAGGATTTACTACAACTAAAAGAAATAATGACGAAACTACACGCTATTATCTCGAAGGCACAGGAAAAAATTTAGCGAGTGAAAAGGAGGAATACTTGTGGATTTAAATGATTTAAAAAAGGATATCTTTAAAATTGCTTATCCTTACATAAAATCTCGCCCGAATGTAGCTTTATCCATAGGTGTTATTTATCGTGACCAAGATGCTACGTTTATGTTCAATGGCTCAAATGTCAAGTATGATAAAAAGCCCTACATCTATGAAATTGGGTCAATCTCTAAAGTTTTGACTACATCCATGTTTGGGGAAATGATTCAGGAAGAAATCGTGAAGGTAGATGACTCCATCGGCAACTATTTTTCTGCAATTCCAGATAATCATCCCATAACGTTGAAACATCTAGCAAATCATACATCTGGTCTACCGGGAATAGGTGTACTGAAGAACATCTATAATCTTTTTGATAGCCAAACACCTCGTGACCCTTTTTGTCCCTATTCATTGGATGAGACAATACATTATTTTAAAACCCATATCCATGAGCCTAAAGCTAAGTTTAGGTATTCTAATGTGGGAATGGGCCTTTTAGGATATTTATTAGCAAATGAACTTCATACTGACTTTGAAACAGCTATCACACGTAGAATCGTAGAACCATTAAATTTAACAAATACCTTTATTTCTATCCCCTCCTCTAAAGAAGATACTATATTACAGGGACACTCTATTCGAGGACATAATAAGCCTCCACTTCAAATGAATGAATTTATGGCAGCGGGCGCTATACGATCCACCGTTGATGATTTATTAAAATTTATAAAAATACATGTAGGCAATCAAAATTCAGGCTATCAATTCACACACCAAGCTACTCATACTATTTCAAAAGATGTAAGCATCGGATTAGGATGGTTACTTGAAGATGATATTATTTGGCATAATGGCTCCACGAAAGGCTTCTCTAGTTATCTAGGGTTTAATATAAAACAGCAAACAGGTGTTGTGATTCTATCCAATTATCGATCCCCTATACTAGCAACAAATCCTGTTCATATGGGGAAAGATATCTTACAGCTTTTACAAAATTCTTTATAGTAACAATAGGGTGTTTCTTGAATGGAGTAAAGGAATACTCTATTCTTTAAGTTACAACTATAAAAAAACACAACAATTTGTTAAAGACCATTATTTTGTTTCTTTTATTGTTCAGCAATATTGCATTTTGTGTATTAATTTTTTAATTATATCCATACTAACTTTGCTTTAGTGGCGAAAAACAAGAAAAGGAAGTGTAAGTATGGGTATTCTTGGTGGAAATCCAAAAGATGAACCATTGCATTACGGTGAAGTATTTAGTATTTGGTCAAGTTTAATTGCAGACTATGGAATGATTTCTGGCTATCAAACGTTTTATAATCACGCTGGTGATGAAGATCTAAAAAAAATTATTGAAGATATCATCGAAACTTGCAGAGAAGAAGTAAAACAATTAGAAAAAATTCTAAAAACGAATGGTATTGCTTTACCACCTGCTTCACCTGAACGACCTGTAGCAAGATTGGAAGATATCCCTCCAGGTGCAAAGTTTAATGACCCAGAAATAAGCGCTGCTCTTACTGCTGACATAGCTGCTGGATTAGTTGCATGTAGTCAAGCAATGGGTATTTCCACTCGTGAAGATATCGCATTAATGTATGGTCAATTCCATATGGCAAAAGCTCAACTTGGTGCTAAACTTTTACGTTTGAACAAAAATAAAGGTTGGCTTGTACCTCCACCATTACATGTAGCTTATCCTGAAAAATAATATATTTACCTGACAAACCGTCTCCCAGTTTAAAGCTGGGTTTTTTTAATGTATAAAGAACCTTATTTTACACACAATAATTTGAGTGTATCGCACGCACTTTATATAGGCTATGGCGTTGGTTGACCGTCATAGCTTTTTTATTTTTAAATCTTTTTTCAAGGGCAATAAACTATATAACCTAAGTTAGCTAAGCATATAAATAGTAGTGTTAAGCTAAACTAGTTTAACTTGGTCCCTCCCGAATTGTTACTTAGGGTCACTTCCACCAAAGTGACCCTTTAATAGTTTTTGCTCAAATTGTTTAGTAGCATTTATTAAAACAAGCGAAAAATTCTAAACTAAAAAACCGACTTCTAAAAGAACGTACATTCGTATATAATTTAAAATATACTAACAAGTGGAGGGTAAATAATGAACACAATCGATTTAATTCTTTTAAATTTCAATGAAGTCCGAAGACGTAGCATTAAGCTTTGGACGTCTATCCCCCAAGATAAATTAAATTGGAGACCAGATGATAAAGCTATGTCTTGCATTGAGATGATTAGACATGTTCTAGAAAGTGAATATTATTATCATCAGGCTATTAAAAATAAAGGCAGTATACCTGTATTTGAATCCCCATTTGAAAAACTACCATTCAACACTGTTGAAGATGAATTAATTATTGCAGTACCGTTTAGAAATCAATTTATAGAAACTATTAAATCATTTTCAGATGAAGATTTAAAAATTATTAAAATTGACCGTTCAGATGTTGGGTACATAAGAGACTTAGGAGATATGTTGCTGAGAATTGCCTATCATGAATCAATTCATACTGGTCAATTACTCGATTATTTACGATCTGCAAAAGTTACAATCCCAGATATTTGGGATTAATCTATCTTCGGGTGTTTTCATCTAGGTAAGACACCTTTTCTTTTTATAAACACCTATTTCTAGCAATTATCTTTACTACTGAACATCTTTCATATTGTGCAGTAATGTGATAGAAATTTAGATTTGCACATACTTTTACTTAATATGAAAGTCTTTTCATTTTATTTTTTTACTTTAAATTTATGTATAGATATTACTAACTTTTTGAAAGGTGTGCTGAAATGTCACAAGGTTTCAATATTGAATTACCAAAAATTCTCTCAGATCTAGAAAAAGCTAATTTTCAAGATATTTTTTATGATGAAGACCCATATTTATCAAATTGTATTATTGCTGATACAGTAATTGATAAAGAGGTTGTTGAAAAATTAGTTGTATCTAAAGTTATCTTTAAAAATGCAAAATTCATTGATGTTTCTTTTAGAAAAATTGATTTAACTGATGTAATTTTTGAAAACTGTGATCTATCTAATGCAAACTTAAGTGAAGGTATTATACATAGAGTCAATTTCAAAAACTGTAAATTATTAGGATCGGATTTTTCTGAGACTAATCTTGGAAATGTTTCTTTCGAAAATTGTATTGCAAATCTATGCAATTTTGCTGTAACCCGTTTCAAGCATGTGATATTTGACAATTCAATACTTCGAGGTGCAAATTTTTATGAATGTTCACTAAATAAGGTGAAATTTTATGAAAGTGATATTAATGATGTTGATTTTTCTCAAACTTCTTTAAAAGGAATTGATATTAGTACCTGTAATTTTGAAAAACTTAATGTAACCCCAGAAAGTTTGAATGGATGTGAAGTTTCCACTGAACAAGCTATTGGTTTTGCTTCTTTGTTGGGATTGAAGGTAAAGTCATTAAATTAAAAAAGCAGCTGATTGGAATATTCTAATCGGCTTTTTGACTGAAAAATATCTATCGATTAAACCTCATATTGTTCATTAAGGTTCTAGTCTTTATATTATTCACCAGGGGAAATCCTTCGAATAAGTTAACTAATGATTAATTTCGTGTTAACATAATACGAATACCATTATTTAGATGTTTTTTTGACTGACAAACGTAAACGTAGTACATTAACTAGTTCGGTTAGTAGTTTGGCAATATGTTCAGTAGGGGGATATAGAATCTTTACGGACAACATAGAAGATATGTCAATACAAGTAGCATATATATTGGATTGATATGCTTTGTTTCTAGTGTAGTAATTTTATTTAGAAACCCTCGAACTTAGCGTTGCTTTATGGCAACGCTTTTCTTAATGCTACTGAACAATATTTATCAAGTGTTAATTAACCTTCGCAAAACGTGTTCAAAATATTTTGTCAAAATCGTTGTAATCTTCTTCATCTAAATCATTCATTTCGAACTATTTACCACAATGAGGGCATTCTGCAATATCACCTTTTCAAACTCGTAAACGGCCATTTCACTTACTCCCTTGCTGGACAATTTCTTTTCTAACATGATCTTCTAATTGTTCAGCTATTTAACAACTTTTCGTGGCTACCAATCTAAATATGATGGTGTGACACGCTCATTCATAAGTTGTTTGCATTTATCACAGAAGCATCGGTTTTCATACCATGTATAAAAGACCACTTCACTATCAATGAAATCTTTCTCACATTCAGCACAATATTTGACTTTTGTTTCTTTCATTTAATCACCTTTCTGTACAATGTCTTTCGAAAAAACCTCGAACTATTCATCAACTTCAATATATTTATTGAAACTTTACATTACTAAAAAACGTAAATGAAAGTAATAATAAGGAGGTTGTTATCTTTTACGAACATAAATTCGTGAAAATTCAATTATCTTCATTCAAACTAACTCCTGAGGAAGATTATCATAAAGTTGTTTTTGATTATGAAAAAGAAGGTTGGGAATTAATACAAATCTTTGCACCAGGAACAAAAGGTACCGGTTTTCCTTCCTTTTTTGAATTAATATTTAAACGTAAGAAAGATTAAGGGGATTCATTACCCTTTACTGTCTCTTTATTACACATTTTCTTTATTAACTACCTATAAATTTCGGATGATATAGTAAAAAAACATTTATATAGTATATATTTTTTATAGATAACCCTATATATGGTACATTTAAACATGTTAAATTATCTCCAAAAATATACATAAAAGGGGGAGACATAAGAATGTCGAAAATTCCGATTACTTTAAAGTGGATGATTGCTATCGGTATTATTATTATGGGTATCTTTATTATCCTTACTTCATTTTATTTTTTAAAAGACCACCAATATTATAGATGGATAAAATGGACAGGTTACATTTTATTTTTTGCAGGGATTATATTAACACCATTTGCTAAAGAATCTAATGAAGAAATGCAAAAAACTAGATAAATTTATTAAATAGGCTGTCTATGGACAGTCTGTTTTATCCCTGTCCAACGTCCCCCTTACTGCACTTTTTCTCCGCTACGTTATGATTTCTCGTTATGATTTCTATAAGTTATTATTTTTTCAATCAGTTTTGAAAAGGGCAATTTTGGAGGTTAATGTATGCGAAGTTATTTAGTTTACACACTATTACTAATCATGATTTTTATTGCAATAGTTGACTCTTGGGGAAACTTATCTAAAACAGTATGGTATGTAATTGCATCTACAAGTATTATCTGCTTAATGATTATGAAAACAATTGAGCGAACTGAATAACAGGGCAATTATCGCCTATGGTAACAGTCAATGTATATGCAGTCACCAACATTCGCTCCAAATTAACAAAGGAATAGTTTTTATGGCAGGTAAAAAATGAAACGAGGTATGTATGTTAAAGAAAAACATTCGATTTGCGTTGTTATTTTTCATATTATCAATTGGATGGAAAATAATTATTCAAAATGATATTAAGTGGGTAGAAACTATAACAATCACAATTTTCATATTCCTGTTTGCAATGTTGTATGATTGGGCAAATATCCCTTATAAATGGAAGAAACAACAATAAAGTGGTACTATCTTAATTAAATAGCTGATTATTCAATTTTTAAATCCAACATGTAGGTTCTTCACACTTAGTGGCCATAGATTGCGGAAAGTGTAATGTTAGGTGATACAATGAAAGGAGATGACAGCATGGAGTTATTCATGGAACTTGTTGGTATTGTTCTACCCATTGCAATAATCGGAGGAATTATGGTCTTTGTTATTAAAAGGCTTGAACATAAACATAAGCAAGGAAAATTAGGTAAGAAAAAATCAAAAGTGGCTCAAAATTTATTAGATAGTTTAATGCCACTCGGAATGCTTTTTGGTTGTACAATTGGTTTGATTCTTAGCATGTTTTTCTCAATTTCATTATTATCTACACTAAGTTTTGGTTCAGGGCTAGGCTTACTACTCGGATATTTTTCTCATATAATTTATGGCAATAAAGAGGAAAGTTATTCATAAGAATCTATATTCCTTAATAGGGCACTTTAGTTTAATAAGAATTGGACTTGTATTTATGATTAATTTTCATAATCGCAAGTCCTTTTGTTATGCTTTCACAACTGACTCTGTAATTTCGCCCCATAGCCCTTGATAAACAAAAGGAGTTGCAGTGCCGATTACTTTTTAGTATAGGTAGTTTATTTTAACCTCTACTATACAGGTTCCTAGGAATAATTTGTCTTGGATCAATAAAAAAGCCTCCTAACATTTTTGTTAGAAGGCAAAATATGATCTATCTATTTAGTTCTTTCCTACGTTCTTTTACAGTATCAGTCAAAAATAATTTTATTCACAGCATCTCTGTCTAATTTTTTAATAACCTCTACCACTAATTTTACAGCATTCTCATAATCATCACGATGTAGAATACCTGCATGTGAGTGGATATAGCGTGTTGCAATACCGATTGATAGTGCAGGTATGCCGTTAGCTGTTACATGAATAGAGCCTGCGTCTGTACCGCCACCAGCCATGGCCTCGAATTGATATGGAATATTATGCTCATCAGCCACATCTAATACGAATTCACGTAAGCCACGATGAGATACCATTGATGCATCATAGACAACGATTTGTGGACCAGCGCCCATTTTACTTGTTGATTCCTTCGCTGTTACCCCTGGCGTGTCTCCAGCTACACCTACATCGACAGCAAAGCCAATATCAGGCTGAATTTTATGAGTAGCCGTTTTTGCACCTCGAAGACCGACTTCTTCTTGTACGTTCCCTACAGAATATAGGATGTTAGGATGTTTTTCATTTTGCAACGCCTTCATAACATCAATAGCAATTGCACAGCCAATACGGTTATCCCATGCCTTTGCTAAAAGATACTTGTCATTTTTCATGACATTGAATTCAAAATATGGTGTCACCATATCACCAGGACGCACGCCCCATTCAAGCACTTCTTCCTTTGAAGCTGCACCCACATCAATAAACATATCTTTAATGTCTACGACTTTGTTTCGTACATCTGCTGGTAAAATATGCGGTGGCTTTGAACCAATTACCCCGATGATTTCATCGCCTTTTCGCGTTGTAACTGTAACACGCTGTGCAAGCATTACCTGGCTCCACCAGCCACCTACAGTTTGGAATTTGATAAACCCTTTATCATCGATTTGTGTAATCATGAAGCCGACTTCATCTAAATGCCCTGCCACCATTATTTTTGGACCATTTTCATCGCCCACTTTTTTTGCGATAACGCTTCCTAAGTTATCTGTTTCTACTGAGTCTGCGTATGGTGCAATGTATTTTTTCATGACCTCACGTGGTGCACGTTCATTCCCTGCAATTCCATTCGCATCCGTTAAATCTTTAAACATTTGTAATGTTGGATCTAGCTGTGTCATCCTTTTGCCTCCTACTTTCGAAATCTTCTCTATTATACTTCGTTTACCGAAATATTCCTAGTATAATCGTCTGAAAATTGATGTATTTCTCACATTAATATCCTGAACGCTGGCGATTATAATTTTCTTCATTCTTTTCTATATACGCTGCCACCACGTCCTCAAACGTAAAGCCTAAATTATACGCAAGTAAACCATAGCATTGCCAAATCGTTAAATATCTATCCTCTGATGGCTGACGAATAAAGGTTAAAATATAGTCCTGTGTCATTAAGAAAATTTCTGTTAAATCTCGCTTTTCTTCAATCACTGGCCATTTTTCTAGCGTTGTATAACCCTTTAAAAGACCGAGGGATAGTATAAAATGTATCGAATCCACATACTCCTCTAAAATAACAGCATGCTCTGAAGGCCCTTTTGTACTCCAGAATTTAAAGCAGCGTGTTTCATTAGCTAGTTCTGCTAATTCAACCATTAATGCTAAACCTTTTTCATTAAAAACATCCTGCTCAATTTTTTGTGTTTTTTCAATAAAATCATCAAGCTCTTTCTGCATTTTAAACAATTGTTGTAAATTCATTTTTTTCTCCTAAATTTCTAAAATAATTTATAAAAAGTGAAACTAATTTCCCCCTTCAATCGTATAGGGAAGAATAACCTTTCTTCAAGGGGGAAATGAAACATGTTGCCATTACTAATTCGACTTGCTGTAATTGCGCTTATAATCTATGTATTTTACAAAGCGATTCGTTATATAACCGATCCTAAGCGAAAACTTGATGAAGCCTATGAAAAAGGCCATTATTATTTTTACGATGATGTTAAAAATGTCCGAAAAAATTTCTTTATTTCCTATAAGGGTGCACTTTTTGAAGGTGAAAAATACCTCGGTACTACTGAAGAAGCCTTTGAGGTTGTGACAATTTTCGTTGGTGCTCGTGATGCTGCGACACTGCAGGGTTTCAATAAAAGTGATTTTGAATATTTACAGCAAGAAATTCTATTGAACTATCCAAGCGCAAAAATTAATTGGAAGCAGCCCATTGAACAGCTTATGCGCAACACATCCTCCTCATGAGGATGTGTTTTTAATTAACGTATTATTGTCTCCCCAATCTCACCATAGCTGTACAACGATAAAAACTTGAACAGCTGCTAACAGTGGGAAGCCAAAAGCAAAGCTGTTATGGCGTGTTTTATGACGAAATAAATACATTCCTAACACGCCGCCTACTGCACCTCCAGCAATCGCCAGTGTAAAAAGCGTACGTTCCGCAATTCGCCACTCATGCTTTTTCGCTTTGGATTTATCCATGCCCATCATTATAAGCAGGACTATAGAAACAATTGCCATATAGGCTACTAATGCTTGTCCCATAAAAGTCTCCTTTGCAAATGATTTACTACTAATCTAACATAAAAAAGACTGACGGATAAATCCATCAGTCCTGAGAAATCACATATTATTTAGCGACTGCTTTTTTTGCGACTGTCGCTTCGCTTTCGTCACAGATTTAAACTGAGATTCGCTTCGTTTCAGTCACGTAAGAAGCATTATATCACTTAATTATTTAGCGACTGCTTTTTTTGCAGCATCTGTTAATTGAGTGAATGCTGTTGCATCAGTTACAGCTAAGTCAGCTAACATTTTACGGTTAACTTCGATACCAGCAACTTTTAAACCGTGCATTAAACGGCTGTATGAAAGACCGTTCATGCGAGCAGCTGCGTTGATACGAGTGATCCATAATTTACGGAAATCACGTTTTTTCTGACGACGGTCACGGTATGCATATTGACCTGACTTCATCACTGCTTGGTTAGCAACTTTATATAATGTATGTTTTGAACCATAGTAACCTTTAGCTAATTTTAAAACTTTTTTACGACGTTTGCGCGTCACTGTTCCGCCTTTTACGCGTGGCATAGAAATTACCTCCTGCTTTTCATTAAAAAATGAATGTTAGTTTATTTTGTGTAGTTAATCATTTCATGTAAACAAGTAATGATTTAATGCGTTTGAAGTCACCAGATGACACAACGTTTGCTTTACGTAGGTGACGTTTTTGTTTCGTAGATTTGTTTGCGAATAAGTGGCTTCCATAAGCACGGTCATATTTTAATTTACCTGAACCCGTTTTTTTGAAACGTTTCGCAGCTCCACGGTGAGTTTTCATTTTTGGCATGTCAAATTCCTCCTAAACTGTTCGTCTAATATTATTTCTCGTTCTTTGGTTGAAGAACTAAGAACATGCTTCGGCCTTCCATCTTCGGCTTTTGTTCTACCGTTGATACTTCAGCACAAGCTTCAGCAAAGCGATCTAGCACACGTTGTCCAATTTCTTTATGTGTAATCGCACGACCTTTGAAACGTAGGCTACATTTAACTTTATCGCCTTTTTCAAGGAATTTAATCGCATTACGTAACTTCGTTTGGAAATCATGCTCATCAATTGTTGGGCTCAAGCGAACCTCTTTCATAACGATGACCTTTTGATTTTTACGAATTTCACGGTCTTTCTTTTGCTGTTCAAACTTAAATTTACCATAGTCCATGATACGAGCGACTGGCGGCTTGGCTTGAGGGGCCACAAGGACAAGATCCAAGTTTACACGAGCGGCGATTTCTAGCGCTTCATTACGTGTCTTTACACCAAGCTGGTCACCATTGTGATCGATTAATCGAAGTTCACGTGCGCGAATGCCTTCGTTTACATACATGTCTTTGCTAATAGTAATCCACCTCCAAGTAATTGTCGCGAATACATGGTTTGGGCAAAGCCTTGCCCGGTTGAACGGTACATCCTCTTGTCATGTCCATAAAAAAAGGACGGACACTTTGAAGATGTCCGCCCGCTATATGTGCATGCGCAAGTCTGCGCAAAACAATTCAACGTGTCATACCTGTTCACAGCTTTTAAAGCGTTGTATCAGGTGAGAAGCGGGCAGCCTCTACTTCAACCACAAACTTTGTATTCATTAACCTTAATTATATTAGCATGTATAGGATAAGCTGTCAAATGGTAATTTAGCTTACTGCTAATAAAATAGCCAAATCATTTTTAATCTAAACATCTAAATTACTAGCTAGGGCAATTCAATGCCGCAAAAATAAGACATTTCTATAAAAGTACCCCAGCCATTTTTTATAGATGCTATTTTGTAATTTCTGCTTTAATGTTTGCTAAGAAATCCTCAAAGCTAATTGTTTCTGAATCTTTAGAGCCGTAACGTCGTACATTCACACCATTAGCCTCTACTTCCTTGTCACCAATGACAAGCATATAAGGGATTTTTTTCATTTGTGCTTCACGAATTTTATAGCCTAACTTCTCTTCACGATCATCCATTTCAACACGTAAGCCTGCTGCTGTTAATTGCTCTTCAATTTGTTTTGCATAGTCGAAGTGAGCTTCATTCGATACTGGAATCACTTCTACTTGAACTGGTGCTAACCAAGTTGGGAATGCACCTTTATATTCTTCAATTAAGAAGGCAACAAAACGTTCCATTGTTGATACTACACCACGGTGAATAACGACTGGACGATGAGGTTTACCATCTTCCCCAACATAAGTTAAATCAAAACGTTCAGGTAATAAGAAGTCTAGTTGAACTGTCGATAAAGTCTCTTCTTTACCAATTGCTGTTTTTACTTGCACGTCAAGTTTAGGGCCATAGAATGCCGCTTCACCTTCCGCTTCAAAGTAGTCTAAACCAAGCTCATCCATTGCTTCTTTTAACATACTTTGTGCTTTTTCCCACATTTCATCATCATCGAAGTATTTCTCAGTATCTGCTGGGTCTCGGTAAGATAAACGGAATGAATAATCATTTAAGTCGAAATCTTTATAAACCTCTAAAATTAACTGCACAACTTTTTGGAATTCCGCTTTAATTTGGTCTGGACGAACAAAAATATGTGCATCATTTAAAGTCATTCCACGTACGCGTTGTAGGCCTGAAACTGCTCCAGACATTTCATAGCGGTGCATTGTACCAAGCTCTGCAATACGTAAAGGCAGATTACGATAAGAATGCATACTATTTTTGTAAACCATCATATGGTGAGGACAGTTCATTGGACGCATAATTAATGTCTCGTTGTCCATTTCCATTGGTGGGAAAATAGAATCTTGGTAATGATCCCAGTGACCTGAAGTTTGATAAAGCTCTTTCGAACCCAATACTGGTGTATAAACATGCTTATAGCCAAGTGATAATTCTTTATCCACAATATAACGCTCAATGACACGACGAATTGTTGCACCATTTGGTAACCAAAGTGGTAAACCTTGACCGACTTTTTGTGAAGTCGTGAATAACTCTAATTCTTTTCCAATTTTACGGTGATCACGCTCTTTTGCTTCCTCTAGCATTTGTAGGTGATGTTTTAATTCCTCTTTTTTGAAGAATGCTGTTCCATAAATACGTTGAAGCATCTTGTTATCAGAGTTCCCTCTCCAGTAAGCACCTGCTAATGAAAGAAGCTTGAATTCACGAAGTTTTCCAGTGGATGGTACATGAATACCACGACAAAGGTCGAAAAATTCCCCTTGATAATAAATTGATACTTGCTCATCTTCAGGAATCGCTTCCAGTAATTCTAGTTTATATTCATCGCCGATTTCTTCATAGATTGCTTGTGCTTCTGTACGGCTTACATTTTTGCGTTCAACTTCTAAATTTTCAGCGATAATTTTTTTCATTTCTTTTTCGATGGCTGGTAAGTCTTCAGCAGTGATAGGTGTCGGAGCATCAATATCATAGTAGAAGCCTCCCTCAATCACTGGACCAATGCCAAGTTTCACATCTGGGAACAATCGTTTAATCGCTTGCGCTGTTAAGTGTGCTGTTGAGTGACGTAAAATTTCAAGTGCTTCCTCATCGTCTTGCGTGATGATTGAAATTGCTGCATCCTCTTCGATTGGTGTTTTTAAATCCACTAAGATACCGTTGACTTTACCTGCATAAGCTTTTTTTCGTAGCCCTGGGCTGATTGATAATGCTACATCATCAGTAGATGTACCTTTTGCAAATTCCTTCACAGCGCCATCTGGGAAAGTTAATTTAATCATTTCTGACATAATCTTTACACTCCTCGGTTTTATAAAATACATAATGAATGATGAGAAACAAAGCCTTTTTGACTCTTGAATGAAGCGGGTTTGCTTTTTTTCAGGTTTTGGTCCGGAACTGGTTCACACTTTTTTTGAGCGACTTTCATCTCTATTTGAGCACTATTATCTCTTCAACAATAAAAAAGCCTCGTCCCTCACAAAAGGGACGAAGCGTATGCTCGTGGTTCCACCCTTCTTCCTTCCGACTCCTTAAATAGTCAGACGAAGCTCAAGGCTAGCTAACGGGCTAGGGACCGGCGAAAGATTATCCCTTTCGCTGCTCAGTAGGTAGTAAATGATGTGCTCATACTAGGAAGCTTACAGCCAATGACTTCCCTCTCTAAAAAGTTGATACACAAAATTCTTATCCTCATCAATGCATTTTTGATCAATTATGCCTCGGCATATTGCGTCTGGAATCGGCTTTGTGCTTAGGCCTGCACGATGCAGGTCAGTTAACCGTTATCGCATGGTTGCGATGGTTTTAGGCTAACATCCTTTATGAACTCCTTTCCGATTCCATAACATCAGCCAAAGGCTTTTACTTCATTCAGCAAGTGTTTTTTGTAGCGAAAGCGAAGCGTCAGCTACAGGTGTTTGGAAACTGTTGAAAGAAGTTAATTATTATATGAGACAGTATACGCTCGATTGTCGTAAAATGCAACTGACAATCTTACATCCGTCGATTTTTGCCACGCATTTCAATCGGCTCTGTTAAAGCTTTAATACGTTCCATAATTCGTCCTGCTTTAACAACTTCGATATCACCTTTTTGTGATTGTGCTAAATGATGTTCCAATTCATCATAATTGAAATTAGAAGTTATAAATGTTGGTAATTGCTCTGCCATACGATAATGGAAAATAGTTCCTAAAATTTCATCCCTTGTCCAAGCGGTCATCGTTTCGGCTCCAAGGTCATCAAGCATCAGCACAGGTGCCTTTTTCACATAGTCTATTTTTTCATTCAATGTATTATCGCCAATGGCATTTTTCATTTCTCGTAAAAATTCAGGCACAAAAACGACTACTGAACGGATTTTTATAGCAGCTAACTCATTAGCCAAGGCACCCAGCACAAAGGATTTTCCTACCCCAAACTTTCCGTATAAATAATAGCCCTTCGCAGGAAGCTTCCCTAATTCCACTGTAGTCTTGACAAATTGTGCCGCTTTTTGCGCAATCATAACGCGAGATTCGTCGTCAATCATTAAATCTTGAATGGTAGCTTGGAGCACATCTTTAGGCATATGCATACTCGCAATCATATTGGCTACATTCCGGTGCTCATCCTCACGTATTTTTTGCTCACAACGCACATAATCCATTTCAACAGTATTTCGAATTACACGTAAAGTTGGTATAAAACCTTTTAAATAGTTTGTACAATGATCTGTATTGTCACAGCCACAGCAAACAGTAGATTGACTTATAAATTCATGAAGCTTCGGTAAATTACGCTCTATGGAATCATAGCTTAATTCATTTGCATGCGCTGCTAAAAAATCTTGCACACGAGGGTTTTCTAAAATTTCTCGACGCATCGCTTCGTATCGCTCTTGAAATGATGGTACATTAACTACTCTTTTTAATGGTCCATTAATTTGTTCGATTGTCGTTCACCCTCCCTACTTATCACTTTTTCCTAGCATTTCTAATATCTTTTGACGTTCTTTTTCAAAATCTATCGTGCTTGAGATGCTTTCCTCTGGCTGATCGTTACGTTTGTAAAACCATTCAGGTACCTTCTCTTCGCGTTGCTTTCCTGAACGACCTTTGATATTTTGACTACTTTTACTTGGTGTTTGCGGCTTGTTTTTCCAAGTAGTGTATTTATCATGCTCCTGACGTGCGAGTTCCATTGCTTCCTTAGCTGTTTGAATATTTTTGCGCACCCAATGATCCGCAATCGTCTCTACATACTTTTTAGGTAGCTTCATATCCGTAGTAAGCATTACATATTCTAAAAGAGCATTGACAACCCCTACTGGCATACCGTGCTGGACAATTAAGCTTTCAGCAAGTTGGACAGAGGTTTGTAGAGGCTCTTTTCCGTTATTTATATCTCGCAGTACTTGAATAGGAGGTGTAGTTTCTAGGTATTGCTGTAGCTCCTGATCCTTTGTTTTTTGTCCTATTCCTTCTATAGGGGCCTGCTCGTTTACTTTCATCAATTTTGGCGGCTCTTTTGAAACCGTCAGCTTATAAAAATCTGCCGCAGCCTTACGAAGCCGTTCCTGTGAAATACCTACATCATCATCTAAAGCCAGAATCACTATTTTTTGCATATCCAGTGCAGTTAAATGATACAAAAACGCAAGCTTGGCAATCGATTCACGAACATCTAATGTAAGTAAACTGGCAGGCACTAATTGCTCCGATAACCCTGCTTTAAGAAGCTCAAAATCAAACTGATCAAAATAAAATGGATATATTTTTGACTGATTATCCTTGCTACTCTTACTAGCTTGTAAATCATCTGGGATATTTGAATTTACAGGCTTATAAACATCAATAAAAGCACGAGATACATCTTTAAATTCAGCATCTCTTGCAGGAGCAATATAGCGCTGACGTAACTTCCGATAAGCTTGCTCTCCAATTTTACTAAATAAAAACATGGATAACAGCGGGTCTTTCATAAAGCTATCTGCATCAAGTGGACGTATCAGCTCATATAAAAAACTTCGCTCTCCAGCATCTTCTTTCTTCCATGTACGTAATAAGCCAATCGCTTCAAGCGCTATTCGTGCCTCAAATATTTTACCAATCGGAAGCCCTAAAACATTCATTAAATAATAATGTGTCATTTGCTGATATGGCATTTGCTCGGCTTCTGCCCAAAGTGTTAAATAAAGGCTAATTGGCTCTGCTCCAGTTAATGGCTGATAAAATAATGTTACTAATTGACGTTCCTGTGTAGAAAGTGCATGAGGTAAACGAATGTCAAAAGAATCGGCAGGCTGCAATTCCTTATACAAATGAATCAACGACATTCACCCTCTCTGAATTTCTTAAGATTTTTGCTCTGTCTGACGTTGAATGATGTCTTTAATTTCTTCAATAAAGACATTGATATCCTTAAATTGACGATAAACAGATGCAAAGCGGACATAAGCAACCTCATCGATTTTCGCTAGGCGGTCCATTACCATTTCCCCAACATCCTCAGAGCGTACTTCTGAATTACCAATACGACGAAGATCTTTTTCAATTGATAATACTAGTTCCTCAAGTACATCTAGAGCAACTGGACGTTTTTCACAAGCACGAATAAGCCCACGAAGTACCTTCTCACGGCTAAACTCCTCACGTGAACCTTCTTTTTTTACAACAACAAGTGGTGTCTCTTCAATTTTTTCAAACGTTGTAAAGCGGAAGCCACATGACTCACATTCACGACGTCTACGAATTTCTTTATTATCATCTACTGGCCTCGAATCCACTACACGCGTTCCGTTAAATTGGCAAGATGGACATCTCATATCATTACTCTCCTGATTTCACAACAATTTAATATTCCTATTATAACAAATTTTCCACATGTAAGAAAAGCGCATTCACGCTAGTGTGCTCATGATAAACCCTGAAAGCAGAAAGTACAAGTATAGATGCCATCAATTTTTAAAGGATATTTCCATTAAAAGCTAATCCAAGAAACTATTACTCTAACAAAAAAGCACACTGAAACCACCTGGATTTCAATGTGCTAAGTATAATTATTATGCGTTAACTGTTTCTAAAGCGTTTGCCACTTTTTTCACAAGATCCACTACACGTGCAGAATAACCCCATTCATTGTCATACCAAGCAAGTACTTTTACTTTGCGGCTACCCATTACCATTGTCGAAAGTCCATCGACTGTAGAAGAGTAAGTTGTTGTATTGTAATCAGACGATACTAGAGGCTCAACTGAGAAGTTTAAAATTCCCTTCATTGGTCCTTCAGTAGCAGCCTTCACAAATGCAGCATTGACAGAATCTACTGTTACGTCTGTGTTTAAGTCCACTACAAGGTCAACTAAAGATACGTTTGGTGTTGGAACCCGAAGTGCCATACCATGAATTTTTCCTTCTAATTCTGGTAATACCAATTTTAATGCTTTTGCAGCGCCTGTAGATGTTGGAATAATTGACTGTGCACAACCACGTGCACGACGTAAATCTTTATGTGGATTGTCTAGGTTCTTTTGGTCATTTGTATAAGCATGAACAGTTGTCATTAAGCCATTATCGATACCAAATGTGTCATTTAACACTTTCGCAACTGGCGCTAAGCAGTTTGTTGTACAAGAAGCATTTGAAATAACATCATGTTTTGCAATATCAAGCTTATCGTCATTTACACCTAAAACAATTGTTACGTCCTCGTTTTTACCTGGTGCTGTTAAGATAACTTTCTTCGCACCTGCTTCTAAGTGCATTGCTGCTTTTTCACGATCATTAAATTTACCAGTTGCTTCGATAACAATATCTACACCCATTGTAGTCCATGGTAATTTTAATGGGTCACGCTCGCTAATAATTTGAACACGTTTACCATTTACAATTAAAGCATCGCCTGCTGGTTCAACCGTACCTTCAAATGTTCCGTGATTTGTGTCATACTTAATCAAATGTGCTAACGTTTCTGCTGGATAGCTCGCGTTAATAGCAACAATATTTAAACCTTCTTGTACGATCGCTTGGCGGAAAACCATACGTCCGATACGTCCGAAACCATTAATAGCAATTGATACTGTCATTTACAAAATCCTCCTGTGAGTACATACTCAGATTAATTATATACTTTATGGTGATTAGTATAACACAATTTTAAAAAAGATGAACATTATATACTAATAATATTAAAGTTCTTATTTTCTGAAAAATAATTTTGTCAAATTTTGTCCTTATTATGTGTATGCAAACATAAAAAATGCATAGCAAGATATGCTTGCTACGCATCAAATAATGAAAAAATGACTTTATTTACAGGTACTTTAATTCACTTCTAAAACGTCCCATTTTGTAAGGATTTTTTTCAATTGCTCCTCTGTCTGTCCTAAATTTTCATTATTGTAAATTACTGCATCCGCTCCTTTTTCCTTCACTGACATCGGGAGCTGTGAATGCATTCGTGCTAATGCATCCTCTTTCGACAGATTGTTGCGCTTCATTAAGCGGCGAAGCTGAACCTCCTCGCTCACCGATACCACAATGATACGCTCAACATAATGCTGCAGCTTACTTTCAAATAGGAGTGGAATATCCATTACTACATGCTTGTTGCCAGCCTCTATATAAGCATCACGCTGACGCAGCATTTCCTGACGAATAGCTGGATGCATAATATCATTTAAAATTTTGCGCTTTGAAGGCTCCTGGAAAATAATATCACCAAGTTTAACCCGATTTAAAGTGCCATCTTCTAGCAAAATATCTTGTCCAAATTGTTCAGCGATTAATGTAAGTGTCTCTGCTCCTGGTTCCACAACATCACGTGCTACAATATCTGCATCGACAATTGGCAAACCAAGAGCTGTTATCATTTTTGCAACAGTACTTTTTCCACTCGCAATACTTCCTGTTAATCCGATAATCATTGCTTAATCCCCTTTAATGTTGACAATTTGGGCAAAAAACAGACGTGCGCCCTCCAATCGTCATTTGGCTCGTTGCCGTTTCACACACCGGACACATCTTCTTCCCGTACATCTGCAGTCGATTCTGCATGCTTCCAGCCTCACCATTAATATTCCGATAATCTGAAATCGTTGAACCTCCTGCGTCAATGCTTTGGCGTAAAACCGTAACAATCGCTTCAAATAGTGCACGCTTACGCTTTTCACTAATACGGTTCATTTTGCGAGCTGGATGAATTTTCTGAGCAAATAATGCCTCAGTTGCATAAATATTGCCACAACCCGAAATTACCTGTCCATCCATTATGACTTCCTTTACGGATTTTTTCTCATATTTCGGTGATGTTGATTGAGCAATAAAATAATCGCAAGCTATTTCATCAAATGGCTCTGGTGCCATTTTTGTTAACGGTACATGGTCTTCAATTTTTTCTAAAAAACGAAGTTCACCAAAACGGCGAATATCTGAATAAATTAAATAGCCACCATCTGCCATTTGGAAAGTTGCATGTATATGCTTTTGAAATTTCGCTTCATTGATTTCCTCTGGCGAATTTACTACGAACCATGCACCTGTCATCCCTAAATGACTAACAAGCACATAAGGTACATTCTCTTTCAGCATATGGAAAAAGATATACTTTGCACGTCTCTCAATTTTTGTTATGGTCATTTGAGTTAAGGACATTTCAAAAGCATCAGGCTCAGCTTGCTTGACAATACATTGTTTTCCTTCTCCAAAGGAAAAACGAATCACCTCAGATAGCTGCACCTGTTGGATTGTGCGTCCCTCAATTTTAGGTTTTAATGCCTGGACGACACCTTCAACCTCTGGTAATTCAGGCATTTGAACCCCTCCTTATTTTGCTTCGTACCAAGTTGCTCCATGGTTGAAGTCCACTTTTAACGGCACTGTAAGCTCTATGGCTTGCTCCATAACCTCAGGAACAATTTTTTCAAGCAATGCAATTTCTTCCTTAGGTGCTTCAAAAATTAGTTCATCATGCACTTGTAAAAGAAGTTTTGCCTGCATATTCTCTTTTTTCAAGCGAGCATCCATATCAATCATGGCTTTTTTAATAATATCTGCAGCGCTTCCCTGAATAGGTGTATTCATGGCAGTACGCTCTGCAAAGCTACGTATATTGAAATTGGAGCTCGTGATATCAGGTAAATATCGACGTCTATTTAAAATCGTAGTGACATAACCATTAAACTTCGCATCCCGCACAATATCATCCATATACTGTTTAACGCCTGGGAAACTTGCGAAATATTTTTCAATAAATGTCGCTGCTTCCTTACGTGTAATATCTAAGTTTTGAGATAAACCATAATCACTGATTCCATAGACAATCCCAAAGTTAACGGCCTTCGCTGCACGACGCATATTGCTATCAACCTCATCTGCTGATACATGGAATACATCCATAGCAGTACGTGTATGAACGTCCATCCCTTCACGGAAGGCCTCTACAAGGTTTTTGTCTTCTGACATATGTGCCAGAACACGTAATTCGATTTGTGAGTAGTCAGCAGAAAACAGTATCCAGCCCTCTTTTGATGGTACAAATGCTTGACGGATTTTGCGCCCTTCCTCTAAACGAATAGGAATGTTTTGCAAATTTGGATCCGTAGAGCTTAGACGTCCTGTAGCTGTTAATGCTTGCTGGAAGCGGGTATGCACCTTGCCATCCTCATGATGAATTTCTTTAAGCAAACCTTCAATATAGGTTGATTGTAATTTACCTAACTGACGATATAAAAGAATATGCTCAATAATCGCATGCTCCGATTTTAATTTTTCTAACACATCTGCTGCTGTCGAGTAGCCTGTTTTTGTTTTTTTAATAACTGGTAGTCCAAGCTTATCAAATAAAATAACCCCTAATTGCTTTGGTGAATTAATATTAAAGGCTTCACCAGCTTCCGCATAAATCTCTTGCTCAATAACAACTAATTTGTCATTCAATTCTTGTCCCATTTTCTCTAAAGTAGCACGATTAACTGTAATCCCTTCACTTTCCATCTCGCCCAATATAAAAGCTAGCGGGAGTTCAAGGTTTTTATATAACTCAAATTGTTCGTTTTCCTTTAGCAATGATTCAAGTTTTGGCTGTAATAACCACACAGCAAAGGCTTTGCGACTAGCATGCTCAGCTAGTGCATCAATGGCAGGTATAGCTCGTTTGGCACCCTTACCATAAACGGTCTCATTTGCCTGCACATCACGATAGCCAAGCTCCTTCGCAAGTGTTGCTACATCATCTCCACTTAGTCCGGGATTATTGATATAAGAAGCAAGCAATAAATCAAAATCAACACCCGCTAAACGAATCCCCGCTCGTCTTAATGCTGCTTGGGCAGCCTTTGAATCTGACATATACTTTATTTTTGTCGCATCTTCTAACCATAGACGAAGTACATCTGATTTAGCTACTATATCAAAAGGTACGTAAATTGGTTTCGCTCCATCTGTTAGAGCAATACCTAGTTGTTGGCATGTGTGATAATGCTCGTCCTCTAGCTCCAAATGCACTGCCATAACATCCTTTAAGTGCTCTGGCTTTACTTCCTGCACAATTTCATAGTCAAATGGTGCTTGTTCTTCTTCTTGGACAGAAAAATCACTTTTTTCTAGCAGCGATTTAAAGCCAAGCTCCCGCCAAACATTCATTAACGCTTCTTCATTCGGACCAGTATAAGCAAGATCAGCAAGTGCAACCTCTATCGGTGCATCAGTAAAAATGGTTGCAAGCTTTTTACTCATGATTGCTTGCTCTTCATTGGCTACTAATTTTTCTTTCATTTTTGAGGCCTTTAAAGTATCCATTGCTGCATATAACGACTCTACTGAACCATGCTCTTTCAGCAATTTAACTGCCGTTTTTTCTCCGACGCCAGGTACACCAGGAATATTATCAGAAGCATCTCCCATTAAGCCTTTCATATCAATGATTTGTTGAGGTGTTAAACCGTATTTTTCTTGGATAAAAGCTGGTGTATTTTTCTCAATTTCAGTAATACCTTTTTTAGTAATGTACACCGTTACCTGCTCAGTAGCGAGCTGTGTTAAATCCCGATCTCCTGAAACAATGATGACATTGATATCCTGTGATGAAGCTTCTTTAGCAAGTGTTCCTATTATATCATCCGCTTCATATAGCTCTAACTCATACTGTTTAATACCATATGCGTCAATGAGCTTACGTAAATAAGGGAATTGCTCAGATAATTCTGGTGGTGTCTTTTGTCGCCCACCTTTATATTCTGTAAAGGTTTCATGACGGAATGTTGTTTTCCCAGCATCAAAAGCAACCAATATTTTCGTTGGCTGTTCTTCCTCTAATATTTTTTGTAGCATTGTTGTAAAGCCGTACACAGCATTAGTATGAATGCCACTATCATTCGTTAGCAATGGCAACGCAAAAAACGCGCGATACGCTAAACTATTACCGTCCAATAATAGTAATTTTTCCTTTGTCATGATTTTATCCTCCTGCATTGTCTTCTACTCATTGTAAAACGAAAACGTATGTTTGAAAATGCTTCTTCTTTCTACTTTATCGAGAAAACAGCCATTTTGCCAACAATAACAATGCATTTCACACAAAAAAACCTTATGCGCCTCATTGTGCGATCTTAGTCCCCTAGGATTGCCATTCATATCAAAAAAGCCAACCGCCCATAGCGATTGACTTTCTTTACTACTATCAAACGTTTGTGTTCTCCATTGTAAATGGTTCTTTCAAAAGATTATATTCAGGTTTACTTTCACGTTCAATGTGCACAAAGGTTGCAAATAATGGGACAGGACCATCAATTCGAATGACTACACTATTATCTGTACTGCTACTTACTGTTCCATAAAGCGGGGTTAATGAATCATTTATCATAAATATAAATTGCTCCCCTTCCGGTATCTCAATATTTGAAGTGAATGTTAGCCTTATATTCTCAGCATCTACATAAGAGACTTCATTAATAACAAGCGGTAGTGGTTGAACAATTGTCAATTGTGCTGATATTGCTGGTACAAGCTCTGAAGTTTGCCCTGTCACAGGATCTGTATATGAAATGGCTTCATTTAATGGAATTGTTACTTGATTGTCAATGATTTGAATATTAAATTTAAACTCCCTTAACATTGCGACAATCAATTCCTGCTCCTCTACAGTTAGAGGTTCCTGTTCGAATTCATCCCTTAACATTTGTTCTATCGCTTCATATACCCTACCCTCAGTCATTTCTTCGATGTCTGGGATACTCGTAATCTCCTTGTCATTTAATAGGCGTTGAATCGTTGCTATCTCCTTCAACCCATTGATTGGTTGTATATTCATTAACTTCTCTAATTTTTCTGCCATATAATTGATATCTGTTTGTGTATTAGCTAGTAAAATATTTGTATTTGTTAAAGAAGCTACCCGTTGGTAACCCATTGGTCCTTGCGCTGCTTTAGTTACCATTGCTTCAGCTTCTGTAATTGCTGCTTGCAGTTCATCTGTTGCTTTTTTAGGCAGCCATTGCTGTGCCTGTGGTACATCAAAGCCATTTACAGATATAGGGTGATCTCCATTTTGCAATGCTGCATGTCGTTCCTTGGCATTACTAATCATCTTCTTCAGGGTTGTCGTATCTACAGGTGTTGTTGTATTTCCTCCACCTGTGTTATTACCTCCCGAGCTACTACCACTGTTACTACTTGAACCACTGTCTGTAGCCTCTAAAGGCGTTGGGTTAAAAGGTGTTTGTTGACCCTTCGCAGATGTTAATGTTTTAATTTGCCCTTGACGAACATTAGAAAACATTGCAAGTAGTGCTTCTCTAGAAATATCTGTCATCACATTATTAATGCGTACATCTGGTCCTAGAGTGACGGTTGAAACAGCAGGTGATGGTACAATGAAATTCCCAATGTTTAATGTCCCATTAATTTGTAAAGCAGTCTGAATTAGATTTTTAAAGTCTTCATTTTGTTGTTGCTGCTTTCTTGACGCTTCTTGTATCTGTCGTATTATTTCCTCTATTTGTTTTGTTTGTTCGACAGAAGGGAATAATCCTGGCAAATTGGGTATACCTGCTGGGTTATTGCTAGGTTGCGGCTGGTTTGATAGTACTCTTAGAGAAAGTAGCTCATTTTCTATCTGTTGCAATTTTTGTCTTAATAGAGCTAATTGATTGTCTTGTGCTGGTGTCCTTTTTACCTTTGTTAAATCATTAATCTGCTGCTGCAAGCCTACTGTCTCAGTTGTTAAATCACTAATTTTAGTCAATATTGCTTTTTTTGCCTGCTCCTGCAATTGTTGCTGTTCTCGTAAAAAGTCTTGACTGGCTTCGAGCTGCTTTTGCATTTGCTGTAACCTAAATTCATACTCAGCGCCAATCACGACTGTTCCAATAGTCGCCGTCCCACTTAATTGTGAACCTTCAGGTGGTGACTCCCAATTAAGTATGCTCACACTAGGTGCAATAATCTGTAAATTACTGCCTAAATGAGTTACGACTGGTAACGGTGAATCTGAATTAATAAATGCCCTTCCTTTTACAATTAGAGCTACTAATTCACTTCTAGTCATTTCCACCGAAATAGGATTTTCATTAATAACGGCTACTTTAGTAAGTGATGCCGTTCTTGATGCTTCAGCTTCTTCTAGTAGTAGCTCCCCTTTTACCTTTAGCTGATTCAGTGCTAAATGTGTTGCTCGCCCTGTGACACGTAAATCCGCTGTAACGACCATGTTTTTTAGCTCAACAAAATCTGCATGAACCGCAATATTTCCGATAGAGGTATTGCCACCATCTAGCACAACTTTTGCACCTTGCTGTCCAGATGTGTGTAAGTCAATCGCTAATACCTCAGTGATTTCACCATTGACCACAATCACATCTAGCTGTGCATTTACTAAAGCAGCAGCGTTTTTATCATTTAAAATAGTCTTTGCATTCTTGCCAATTGACCATTCATGCCCTTCAATTGTTATCTTGTTGTTGTGGATGCGCTCCACTGTAACGGTTGCTCCCGCAATATTTGTATCTGTCGATGCTCGCTTTATGAATTGCTCAGCTCTTACAATGAAGGAAGCAAGCTGTCCTCTTGTCACAAATTTGTCTCCGCTAAAAGTAGTAGCTGATGTTCCTTTTGTAATCCCATATTCAAATAGTGCTGCCACTGCCTGCTGATGTTCTGCCATCACATCTGTAAAGGGGATTGACACACTACCAGATGGGGTAAGCCCTAATGATTTCGCAATAACCTTTGCCATGTCATTGCGTGTAATAGAATCATTTGGGTTTACTGTGCTATCCATAAGACCTGCTGCTTGCAAAGCTGCCCATTCTTGTTCATCACTTGCATCTAAATTGAGTATACCTGCAATGATTTTCGCTGTTTGCTTAAATGTGACAAACTCATTTGGCTTAAATGTGCCATCTGGGAAACCATGAATAATATTACGCTGTGCTAAATCCATAATGGCTGCATAATGACTATTTGTCTCTTGTACATCTGAAAAATTGGTCGTTGCTGCCTCTACTGTAGTGCTTGTGCCTGTTATTATAGTACTTACTCCCACCACAGTAGATGCCGCTACAATAAATAGCTTGTTATTTTTCATAATTTTCCTCCTAGCAAGAAAGCCACCACACCTTAACACATAATGTTTAAAGTAGATGAGCGACTGTCCTACATTTTTATAAAATTCATCTTTTTTTCAAAATCCTCATTACGTTTATTATTCATGCTTTGTAGACGCAGTAACTCCATTTGCTGCGAGTTACTCTGGCTGTCATTATGATTTTTTAGGTCGGTGCTTTGTTTATCCAGTGCTGTATGATTTTCTAAATCTTCTTTAGATAAAGGGCTTTTTCCTTATTTAATCCTACAAATTGTGCATTAAGCTTAGCTATTTGTTGATTTCTTTGTTGAAAAGCTACCTCTTCATCATTACCTCCTAAAACTTTTAATGTTATCTACAATTGGAAAATCCTCATCATCATACATAATAAAGGTTAAAATTAGGTTAAAAAAAAGAATTTTCTTAAAACGAACGCTAATAATTAGTTAGTCCACAATTGTTTAAGTTCCCTATACTCGTGACGCTATTCTACTTCTCCACACTTTACTACATTTTTGTCACAACCAAACTCCCTTCGTTAGTTTTGGTTACACAGGATAATGGGTACTTAAAAACTTCCACCTTTTCTTTTTTTTCTTAATCCATGCAATAATTACTTATAGCGGTAAGTAAATACTTCCTAAATGTACTATAGATAAAAAGAAGTCAACACTGATGAATGTTAATGAATTCAGTATTCATGTTGTTGAAATACTATTATGTCAATGAAATCAAGGTGACAAATTAAAAAGTATAGCCCTTTTTCAAAACGAGGGGTTGATCTCCGTTCCGACTGAGTGCTTTCCTGGGGGCGTCCGATGAGCCGCTTGGGGCAACAGGAGGTTGGTCACGAAGGCGTTATCACAGGACGTGATGCTTTTAGCCTTCGTTCCCTAATATGCTCGCTCCAGGGTCTCATCTGTGACGCTGAATCCCCGAGGAGTCACTCAGTCTACACTCCAATCAACCTTTGCTCATAGTATTTTCTTCCGGCAATTCACACAAATATATTGTGATAAATTTGAAGTCTTAGCCATCACTATATTGTGCAAAAATGGAGCTTTGATAACATTTTTCTATGTGAAAACAGAGGAGTACTTTATGTAAAGTTACAAAGTAGTTTGTTTTACGCATAAAATGTAGGTTAACATCTGTAGAATTGTGCCACTATTCTATCCATTTAATGATGGTGAGTAACATGCTTTTACTTTACTTTTCTTTTGAGGGAAGAAAATATTTAAAGTTCTACACTATTGCTGATTGGAGTGCAAGGCTACTCGACTCCCGTGGGATAGCGAGACAGACGAGACCCTGAGGCCAACACGATGTTGGTCACGAAGGCGTTGTCACAGGACGTGACGCACTTAGCCTTCGTTCCTCCAGCGTAGGAAGCGGCTCGTCGCTCGCCCACAGGAAGCCTTGCTCTGCGCGAAAGCGAAGCGTCAGCGACAAAGCGAGTAGCCTGGAACGGAAATCACCTTCATTTGACTTAGTAGTGTTCACAAAGAATCCCTTGACCATTTAGTTTTTCAACACTATGAATACTGATGAATGTTAATGAATTCAGTATTAATATTTAAAATGAGC
Source organism: Lysinibacillus sp. B2A1 (assembly GCA_002973635.1). GTDB lineage: Bacteria > Bacillota > Bacilli > Bacillales_A > Planococcaceae > Lysinibacillus. Next base: position 2,211,327 of record CP027224.1, on the reverse strand, counting down.
ACTCTATCAAATAGAAAATACGATTCGATTAAGCTATGATTAATCAGAAAGCGCTGTGTCCCTACAACCATAACCTCAAGCTGTAGTTGGTCAGCCCTTCGCTCACAATAATAGAAAAAAACTTTCATTCAAAAGTGAGATTCTTTTGAATGAAAGTTCATTGATCCATGCTATTAATTTGATGTACGATAAAAAATTTCTTCATATATAACCGTTAAGATAAACGCATTCATAAAAGCAAACACTAAAAATAAGGGCATCCCACCCAATTGTGGCTGTGTTAGCTCCTTACTAAATACCATTACCGTGCTAATTTGTGCTAAAAAGAAAATAAAACCAATACCAACTTGCCAAATAGGACGCTTGACCTTTCTTTTTTCATACCAAAATATTCTTTTAAATATTTTTCGGACATCCTCAGCGATAATTAAACTTAATAAAAACAAAGTGACAAAAAATACTGGTATATGATAAACACTTTTCGTTAACCATTCAAAATCTGATAGACGGAAGAAAAGTGTAAACAACGATGCAATACTACAGGCTATACCTAAATTTTGTAGCCAGGTGCTAATTTGAAATTTCACAGCTATTACCTCCATTTTTTCATTCTAAACATCATTATTCTATCAGATTATAGTAATCTACGATATATAAAATTATAAATTTCTATTATTTTCTTAATATATGAATTTATAATAATAAAAATTTATAAGTTTACACATTATCAAAAAACAGAGAAGTCGCCACACCAAAATGGTGGCGACTTCCTATGTGAATCCCTGCAAGGATTAGAAAATTATTTGATATAGCCAGATAATATTTTTGCATACGGTGAAGTAGATGGCAAAATAATAACCGTATCTTCACCGACAGTTTTCTTATAGGATTCTAATGTACGATAAAGTGAATAGAATTCCGGATCTTGTGAAAATGACTTATTATAGATTTTCGCTGCCTCCGCTTCTCCTTCTGCTTGAATTAATGCAGCATCTTTTTTAGCTGTTGCCAGCATTTCTTGCACTTTTCTATCTGTTTGAGCTTCAATACGACGCTTCCCAGCATCACCTTCTGATAGATACTTTTGAGCGATTGATTCACGATCTGAAATCATATTTGTAAATACAGCTTGCTCATTTTCTTTTGGCAAATCAATACGACGAATTCGAACATCTACAACCTCTATACCATATTTATCTTGTGCCAGTAATTCATTTACACGTTCAGTAACTTGGTCATTTATACTCCCACGAGAAGAGTTTTCATCATTAATGATTTGTGTATATTCTATTCGTCCAAGTTCAGAGCGAATAACAGAATAGATAAACTCTTCCATACGAGATTCTACTTTTTCAATCGTACCTGCATTTGAAATTAATAACTTTGGATCTGTAATACGCCATACCGCATAATTATCAATAATAATTCTCTTTTTATCCTTTGTATTAATTTCCTCTTCCGATATTTCATAAGTCATTTGGTTTTTTGGTAATCTCGTTACACTTTGAATAAATGGAACCTTCATTTTAAGACCTGGCTCACGTTCAAATTTCACTACTTCCCCAAACTGCCTAACTACAGCATACTCAGATTCTTTTACAATATAAATATTTGCAAATAATATTATAGCAATGGCAAAAACAGCTGTTAAGGTTACAACAATGGAAATATATTTCTTTGGATTCATCGGACCCTTTTTCGACATCTTGATTACATTATCCTCTGAATTCCCTTCTTTTGGAGTAGTATTTTTGGATTTGCCTGATAAAAAATGTAGGAATTTTTCAAGATCCTTATTTTTTTGATCCATTAGTTACCGCTCCCTTCTTTTTTCTCCTCTTGCTTCTGCTCTTGCTTTTGTTCTACGGGCTGTAGTGCTTGAAGAGGTAAGTATTTCATTGTGCTGCCATCATCATTCATCATGTAAATTTGTGCTTTCGGTAACACATTCTCAAGTGTTTCTAAGATTAAACGCTCACGGGTAATTTGCTGATTGCCTTTATATTGCTCATACATTTTATTAAAGACAGCTACATCCCCTTGAGCCTGCTCGATACGGGCTGTTTTTTCACCTTCTGCCTTCGAAATAATGGCGTCTTTTTCACCTTCTGCCTCATTTGTACGTTGATTTTCATATTTTTCTGCTTGATTGATTTTTGTATTTTTCATTTCACGTGCATCTGTAACTGCTGTAAAAGCAGCACGTACATCAGCATTTGGTAATTCTACATCCTGCAATTTAACACCCAAAATGCTTATCCCGATATCATATTTTTCAATAAGCGAAACAAGTAATGTTCTTGTGTTTGCTTCTATGTCCGCTTTTCCCTCTGTTAACGCAGCATCGATTTTGGAGCTTCCGATAATTGATCGAATTGCACTTGACGTAGCGCTATGTAAAATCTCTTCTGGGTCCTGAGCATTAAATAGGAATTTGTTCGGTTCTGTAATCTTCCATTGAACGACAAGATCAGTTAATACAATATGTTCGTCTCCTGTAATCATTTTCGTTTCAGCATCATAAGCTTCCAATTCCCCTTTTTTATTTTGCTTATAACCAAACTGTAAACTAAATGTTTCTTTTGATAAAACCTCAACCGATTGAACAGGCCAAGGTAATTTAAAATGTAAGCCTGGTTCTGTTACTGTATCATCGGCACGACCGAAAGTTATAACAACTGCTTGTTCTGATTCATCTACTGTGTACCAAGATGTAAATACAGCAATAAGTGCAACAATGCCGAAAATTCCAAGCCCCACCATCATTAGTGTCCTTTTCACACTCATGTCTGTTCCTCCCTTATGCTTAGTACTATTGTATACGGAACACTTTTTAAAAGGTTTCAAAATATTTTAATAAACTAATATTTTATTGTAGGCAGTTTGACATACCCCCTATTACATTAATATTGAGGTGAGGTTCATCAAGTGTTTCTTGACTAGCATACCGATTTCTTTTTTGACTAACTAGTTTGTCAGCATCTTCATCCAAAACAAAAAATCCTGTCACCATTTAAGGCAACAGGATATTAACAACTAAATGCTCAAATGCTGGGAACAATGTTGTAGAAAGCACGAGGCTAATTAAGGCTGCTACAATCATCGCAAGGCTGGCAAAGGTTCCTTCGAGTTCACCAAATTCGAAGGCTTTAGAGGTACCTGTACCATGAGCTCCCATTCCTAACATTAAACCTCTAGATGAGGGTCTATGAAAGCGACAAACCTTTATGATTAACGGAGCAAGCAGACTTCCTAATATTCCCGTTGTCATCACAAAAACGGCAGTCAGTGTAGGAGAGCCGCCTATCATATTAGAAATATCCATCGCAATTGGTGTAGTAACTGAGCGTGGTACTAGGCTATGAACAAGCTCATTATTTAGGCCAACAACTAATGCCATCATAAATGAGGAGATAATAGCGACGGCTGAACCAACTGCGATGCTAAGTAATATTTCAAGAGCATGCTTTTTTAATAAATTAAAATTTTTATAAATTGGAACAGCAAATGCAACTGTTGCTGGTCCTAATAAATTTGATAAAATATTTGCTCCTGCATTATAGGATTGATAGGATGTACCTGTTAATAATAATAGTAAAATTATTATTATTGGTGTGACTAGCATAGGCGTTAGCCACTCTTTCTTATATTTTACATAAAACATTTTACACACGTAAAAAATGGCAACGGTCCCCGCTAAGCTTGCTATAGCTACGAAAAAACTCATGCAGCATCACCCTTCTTTCGTTGCTCTAGCCATTGTGCTGTAAAGCCTGTTGTAAACATAACAACAATAGCACTCACGACAATCACTAGCACAACCTTCACACCCTGTACACCAAATAGTGCATCATAATCGATTACACCAATTGCAGATGGAATAAAAAACAACAATAGCTCACTTAGCAATAATCCTGCTCCTAGTTCAATCCATTCAAGCTTAATCACATGAAACTGCAAAAGTAAAAACAATAAAACTAGTCCAATTATGCTCCCAGGAATCGGCAAGTGAAGTAGACGTGCAATACTATTTCCAACAAATAATAGTATATAAAGATAGCCGATTTGCACGATACTTTTGACGATTTTCATGGTCATCCTTCTTTCAATTTTGTCCTGCTTCTAAGGAAAACACAGTAATAGCTGTATTCATTTCACTGTCCATAAAAGCCCAATTATTTAGTTCAACTAAACAATGAAATTGTAAGTTAAACTTTATGCTACTATACTTTACACCTATTCTCATCAAGTGTAAAACAGAAAAGAATCTATCACCAAAAAAAAAATTTGGCAATAGATTCTTCCGTGGCGATTGCAAAGCAGCGCCATCAAAATGTAATGAATGATACATAATTTATTTACAGACTTGTCGATTATATAGGGGGTTTCTACTAAATAAGTATAAGCTCCCTTTGTGAATGTTACATGTTGCTTTTGTAAAGAGATTGTTAATTCTTCGGAATCATGACAATCATTTTAGTTCCAACTCCAACTTCACTTTCTACCTGAATACGTCCATGATGTGCCTCTACTAAATGCTTCACAATAGCAAGCCCTAAGCCTGTCCCTCCAGAGTTTCGACTTCGGGCACGATCCACACGATAAAATCGTTCAAAGACACGAGCAATTTCGTGTTTTTCGATACCAATTCCTTGATCCTCTATTTCAATTATCCCATACTTATCATTTTCCTTTAAACGGATTGTTACAGTTGTATTTTCTGGAGAATACGTAATCGCATTGGTAATTAAATTCGTTACGATTTGGATAATACGATTGGCATCTCCCATCACTTCAACATCTCGTTCGATATCTACATGGAAACTCATATTTTTTTCATCCAAACGTGGTCCTGTTAATTCAGCACCTCTAATAAGTACGTCCTGCAAGCCCATCGACATAATATTCACGGTAAAACCATGCTGTTCGATTTTCGATAATTCCAATAAATCCTGAATCAGCATTTGGAGACGATTACTTTCTTTATAAATAATCTCTAAAAAGGATAGTAACATCTTTTCATCCTTATAGGCACCGTCCAATAAAGTTTCTGAAAAACCTTTAATCGATGTAATTGGTGTACGCAATTCATGGGAAACGTTTGCCACAAAGTCCTTCCGAATTTGCTCTAAACGGACAAGCTCTGTAATATCATGCATGACAATGACAACACCAAGCCAGCGACCATGATCGCCAATAACAGGAGCACCATACACTTCCTTATTGTATAGCTCCTGTTGTACTTCCATTTTAATTTGCTGTCGATAAGGCATTTCTGTTAGAAAGACATGGTCAATAAATTGCTCCAGTGATTTAGGTAAGCCTATTGTACGAAAGACCTTCCCTTGAACATCGTCAATCTGCATACCAAAGCGCTCTAAAAATACACGATTCACGATTGATATATTGCCTTCACGTCCAATCATCATAAGCGAACTTCCCATATTCTCAATTAATGTTTTTAGACGCTCCTCTTCTACTTCACGTATTGTCGTAATATCCTGTAAATTTCGCGCTAAAATATTAATAGAATGACTTAATGGCATCATGCGTTCCTGCTCGTTCTCATGGGCACGTGCACGGTAATTCCCTTTTGCCAGCTCCAGTGCTGTTTCTGTTACATTATCGATTGGCGCAGTGAAATTTCGAATCATATACCGACTGACAATTGCTATCAAAATTAGTGCAATAGTAAAAAGAATAACGAGAACCATATATAATCGAGCGTGAACACTTGATAAAATTAAAGGCTGTACCTCTGTATTTTGGACTGTATTTAAGGACTCTCTATCTTCCTTTGAGAGTTCAATCTTTCGATCATTCAAGATTTGATTGATTGATTCTTGCATCTGCAGGCTCGCCTGTTCATTATACTGCTCTATATAAACAGGAAAAAGCTGACCTATTACAATCATTAGGACAGCTAGTATTGTTCCGAGTAAAAGCATGAATGTCAAGAATAAGCGATTGCTCATTGATCTCATGTTGTCTTCGGCTCCTCAAATTTATAGCCAAGACCGCGAATTGTTTTAATAAACATTGGTTTTCGGCTATTTTCCTCAATTTTATCTCGAAGGTGACTGATGTGTACATCCACAATTCGTGTATCACCAGCAAAATCATATTTCCATACAGCACTTAATAGCTGATCACGTGTTAAAACACGATTTTTATTTTCAAGCAAATAAATCAATAGCTCAAATTCTTTCGGTGTGAATTCCAATGCTTCATCCTGTAAAAATACTTCAAAACGCTCAGGAAAGACACGTAATTGTCCAAACTCATACATTTTCTCTTGAGGTTCATCTTTATCATCTAATACAACATTTTGTGTGAAACGTCTTAATACAGCCTTTACTCGTGCCAAAACCTCACGCGGGCTAAAAGGCTTCGTCATATAATCATCTGCGCCCAGCTCCAGACCAAGAACCTTATCGAATTCATCGTCCTTTGCGGTTAACATAATTATAGGTGTGTTCATACGTTGTTGACGTATTTGTTTACATACCTCCATACCATCAAGCCTTGGAAGCATTAAGTCCAAGAGAATTAAATCTGGTTGCAAGTCAATTGCTTTATCCAGTCCTTCTTGACCATCTACAGCTGTTTCTACAACATAACCTGCCTGTTCTAAATTATATTTCAATAGTGTCGCAATAGAAAATTCATCTTCTACAACTAAAATCGTTTTTGTCATGTAATAATGCCTCCGTTAGTGATTTGAAACCCCCATTTCAAATCTCAAGACGTCTATAGCGCAAGTGGTGGTGTCACCAATAAGGTTCCTTCAATCACAAGCTGTTTTTGCTCATTATAGGAATGGATTGATACAGTTATTATATTTTGGAATTTATTTATTTCCGTTACCTCTAAAAGCGTATCAAATAATTCATAATGATAGAGAGGTCCTAAATATTTTAAATGCTGCTCAATAATTCGTGCACCTGGTCCAGGAATGTACTTCGACACAGCTGACGTAATGATACCATTTAACATAATTGTTGGTACGATTGGCTTTTGAAAAGGTGTCATCGCAGCATAATCATGTTGAATATAAAGCGGATTACTATCATTCGTAAGACCTAAATAAAGCAGTAAATCCTTATCCTCTATTTTTTCAGTAATATGAATCTTCTCACCAACTGTAATTTCATCTATTGTGAGACCAAGCTTACTGTTTTTTTGAAGCAAAGATACGCCAACCCCTTTTCTATCATACTACCTTCATAGTATCAATTTTATTCTAAAAGTACAACGAAAAGCAGAATAACCATTTTATTGATATGCATACGATGCATTAGTACAGTTAATTTGAAAAAATATGGTTTAAAAAGATATCTGTCATTTATGCTTTAATAGAACTATTACTAAACAAAAAATCGAGTAGGAATGATTCCCACTCGATTTCATAAGCTTTTTATTAAGCTAAAATTTTCATAACATTGCGGACTGCTTCTGCCGAATTATCTAAAGCTGCTTTTTCTTTGTCTGTTAAGTCAAGCTCAAAGATTTTTTCGATGCCATTTGCACCAAGTAAAGTTGGAACACCTAAATACAAATCATTATAGCCATATTCACCTTCTAAATATGCAATAGATGGTAAGATACGTTTTTGATCCTTAATAATTGCTTCAGCCATTTCAACAAGTGCGGCTGCTGGAGCATAGTATGCTGAGCCATTACCAAGCAAATTAACGATTTCTGCACCACCATTACGAGTACGATTAACAATCTCTTCAAGACGATCAGCAGGTATTAATGTTTCTAATGGAATTCCACCAGCAAATGAATAGCGAGTAAGTGGTACCATTGTATCACCGTGACCACCTAAAACAAAGCCAGTAATGTCTTTAACTGAGATATTAAGTTCTTCTGCAACAAACGCACAGAAGCGAGCTGTATCAAGTACGCCGGATTGACCAATAACACGATTTTTTGGGAAACCAGTTTCTTTGTAAACTGTGTAAGTCATAGCATCTACTGGGTTTGTGAGTACGATAATCGTTGCATTTGGTGAATGTGCAGAAATTTCTTTAGAAACAGCCTTCATTACACCTTGATTAATTTGAACAAGATCATCACGACTCATCCCTGGTTTACGAGCAACACCAGCAGTGATAAGGACTACATCAGAGTCTGCTATATCTGCATAGTTAGAAGTACCCTTCACATATGAATCATAACCTTGCACTGGTGCCGCTTCCCACATATCCAGAGCTTTACCTTTTGTTGGGTTTTCTGCTTGTGGAATATCTACTAATACGACGTCGCCAAGTTCTTTCTGAGCTGCTAAAAATGCTGCTGTAGCACCTGTAAAACCACTACCGATTACTGAGATTTTTTTACGTTTCAGAGACATTTGAATACGCTCCTTTAAAATTAGGTTATATATTTAAAAAAGGGAGGAGAATATATCTCCTCCCTCGATTAATCAAGTTCATCATAATGCTTTAATCAATTATGCCTCGGCATAATTGCGTCCGGAATCGGCTTTGTGCTTGCACAAAGAAATCCTTTCCGATTTCGTGACAGCTGCCAGAGGCTTTAACTTCTTTCAGTTTTGCTGAAAGAAGTTAAACTAAATACATTTTACCCTAATTATATCGACAGAATAAAGCATCCGCTTTACCTTTAATTTCTATATTACAATAGGAATTATAGGTTTTTGATTAACTCATCTGCGAACTCAGAACATTTCACTTCTGTAGCGCTGTCCATTAAACGAGCGAAGTCGTAAGTTACAACTTTAGAAGAGATTGTTTTCTCTACAGATGTATTGATCATGTCAGCTGCTTCTTGCCATCCTAAGTGTTCAAGCATTAATACACCTGAAAGCAATACTGAAGATGGGTTTACTTTATCTAAACCAGCATATTTTGGAGCTGTACCGTGAGTAGCTTCGAAGATCGCATGTCCAGTTACATAGTTAATGTTCGCACCTGGAGCGATACCGATACCACCAACTTGTGCAGCTAATGCATCAGAAATATAGTCACCATTTAAGTTCATTGTAGCTACTACATCAAACTCTTTTGGACGAGTTAAAATTTGTTGTAAGAAGATATCAGCGATAGAATCTTTTACTAAGATTTTACCAGAAGCTAAAGCGTCAGCTTGAGCTTTGTTTGCTGCTTCTTCACCTTGTTCAGCTTTGATAGCGTCATATTGGTTCCATGTGAATGTTTGATCAGCAAATTCAGTTTCAGCTAATTCATAACCCCATTTTTTGAAACCACCTTCAGTGAATTTCATGATGTTTCCTTTATGAACTAATGTCACAGACGGACGGTTATGTTTAATTGCATATTCGATAGCAGAACGCACTAAACGCTCAGTACCTTCTTTAGATACTGGCTTCACACCGATACCTGAAGTTTCTGGGAAACGAATTTGTTTTACACCAAATTCAGATTGTAAGAAGTTGATGATTTTTTGAGCTTGTTCAGAACCAGATTCGAATTCGATACCAGCGTAGATGTCTTCTGTGTTTTCGCGGAAGATAACCATATCAACGTCTTCTGGGCGTTTAACTGGAGAAGGTACTCCGTCAAAGTGACGTACTGGACGTAAGCACACATATAGGTCAAGCTGTTGACGTAATGCTACGTTTAGAGAGCGGATACCACCACCGATTGGCGTAGTAAGAGGACCTTTAATTGCGATTAAGTATTCGTTAATTTTGTCTAAAGTTTCTTGTGGTAACCATTCACCAGTTTGGTTGAATGCTTTTTCACCAGCTAAAACTTCTAACCATTCGATTTTCTTTTCACCGTTGTAAGCTTTTTCTACTGCTGCGTCGATTACACGTGATGCTGCAGCCCAAATATCTGGACCAATTCCATCACCTTCGATGAAAGGAATCACTGGATTGTTTGGTACATTAAGTACGCCATTTTCAACTACAATTTTGTTTGACATTGCTGTTGCCTCCTAAATTCATAATCATAGGACTGTGTTATCAGTAACACAGTCCCAAATATTCTAGCATATTTTCCAAATTAGCGCTCGCTGATTGGAACATATTTTTGCATGCCTGGTCCAACATACTCTGCACGTGGACGGATCAGGCGGTTGTTAGCATATTGCTCTAAAATATGAGCTACCCAACCAGAAGTACGTGATACTGCGAAAATTGGTGTGAATAGGTCATGATCAATACCTAAAGAATCATACACTGACGCAGAGAAGAAGTCTACGTTTGCAGGTAATTTCTTTTGTTCTACGATCATGTCATGGATTTTAACTGACATTTCATATAACTCTGGTTTACCAGTTAGTTCAGTTAATTTTTGTGACATTACACGTAAGTGTGGTGCACGTGGGTCACCTTTACGGTATACACGGTGACCGAAGCCCATGATTTTTTCTTTGTTGTCTAATTTATTTTGAATGTAAGATTCAACTTTTTCAAGTGAGCCAATTTCAGTTAACATTTTCATAACTTGCTCATTTGCACCACCATGAAGTGGTCCTTTTAATGCTCCAATAGCTGCTGTTACACCAGAATATACATCCGATAATGTAGCTACACATACACGTGCTGTGAATGTAGATGCATTTAATTCATGGTCAGCATGTAATACTAATGCTTTGTCAAATGCTTCAACTTCGATTGCTGCTGGTTCTTCACCTTTAAGCATGTATAAGAAGTTTGCTGCATATCCTAATTCTGGTTTTGGCGCAACTGGCTCTAAACCTTTACGAACACGTGCAAATGCAGTAACTACTGTAGCAATTTTAGCTTGTAAACGGATAGCTTTGCGGTAGTTAGCTTCTGGATCCATAACATCTGCCTCTTCATCGAATACACCAAGTAAAGATACTGCAGTACGTAGTGCAGCCATTGGATGTACAGTTGAAAGTGGGTATGTTTTGAATTGCTCTACAATTGCTTGCGGAATTGTCATGTTGTCTGCTAATTGTTGTTTTAATTCAGCTAGCTCGTCCTCTTTCGGTAAACGAGTGTGCCATAATAAATAAACTACTTCTTCAAACGACGCGTTCTCTGCTAAATCATCAATGTTGTAACCAACATATGTAAGTGTGTCATCGATAATTGAACTGATTTTAGATTCCGCTGCTACGATACCTTCCAAACCTTTAGTTGCTGACATAATAATTATCGCTCCCTCATACTTATTTTTTTGGTTGTAAATGTATTTTGTATGTCACATTTACGTTTTTTGCTCATATGAACCATTAAGTAAATCGCTTACATTGCTATTATAATCATTTTTGACAGCTTTGTGAATGAAAATCCGCCAAATAAAGAAAAAGGCGCCCGAGCGATTATATATGTGCTCTAAAGAGGTTTTTTTGTATATTTTGACATTAATTTAACTTTTGAAATGGGGTGAATTTGTAAAAATGAGGAATATTAAGCATTTTTCATACGAAAGAACTACGAGTATTTTATTTTTTATATTCTATTTAGCAATACTTTGGTTCGTATTACCTGTATCACTTGCGATTTTTTTGTCTTTTTCAACGTATCCTATCATAAAATTTCTTCATACCTATTGTAGGATCGCCTATTGGCTTGCAGCAATTATTGTGGAAATTTTGATACTTTCTTGTATCTTTTTTCTCGCTATTATATCCATCAACAGCGTAATTCATATCTTTCCTGAGATCCGAGATACACTACAAAATTTCCCACTTTTTGATGAATATGAATCCATGTTTATCCAAGTTTTAAAGGAAAAATCGTTGTCTATTTTTGATTCGATTTTAGTTTATATAGCGAATATTGTTCAATTAATTATGAAGCATGTTATTGAAGTATTTATATTCCTTGTTGCATACTATTTCGCCCTATTGGAAACTCGGAAATCCCGTTATTGGTTTTTCCAATATGCGCCAAAAAAATATCGCAATGAGTGGCAGTCACATTTTTCTAAAGTAATGCAGTTGTTTCATTATTTTCTTTTCGTGGAATTTCAGCTTTTCACAATCACATTGCTCATACTATGTGCAGGATTTATGCTGCTTCAATTTGAACAAGCTATCATCAAAGCTTTTATAGTAGCCTTCGCAGATGTACTTCCGTTCTTTGGCATTGGTGTATTTCTTGTACCCATGAGCATATATTTTTACTTCACTGGCAATACCTTTTTATGTGTCGCAATTTTAGTATTATATTTATTCGTCCAATTAACAAGGCAGCTAGCTGAATCTATGCTTTGGTCAAATACGCTCCAATTACGTACCTTCCACACCTTTTTTATCAGTGCTGCCTCCATTTTATTATTTGGTTTTTATGGTATTTTACTGAGCCCATTTTTTTTATTTTTAGCAGTTAAGTTAAAGGAAAATGCTATTTTTGAACGATAATAAAGTTCCCTTTTTTCATTTTTTTACGCATCCAATAATAAAAAATTGGTTGGAACATTTTACGAGAAAAAGGCATGAGTAGTAACAAACCAATCAAATCCGTTAAAAATCCTGGCAGAGCTAGTAATACACCACCGCTGAATGTTAACACGGTATCAATTAAGACAGGGCCTGGAGCCTCTCCTCGTGCTATCGTATTTTTAACGTTTTGCACAGAATTCATACCTTTATTTTTCACTACATAAATACCTATAATACTTGTTGCAACAATGAGCAATAATGTATTGAAAACACCAATATTTTGACCAATTACTATTAATAACGCCAATTCGGCTAATGCATAGACAATGAAACCAAGAAAAACTTTTCTCATATTTTTCTCCCTTCTATCAAAAAAGCTATACCTCTTATACGTTATTATAGCCTATTTTGTTTCATTAAAAAAAATAAATGAAACACATGCAGAGAGATCAATCAGTTATATTCAAGCAGGGATACGAATGAAAAAAGAAAACCGTTTATGTATAAAAAGGAGTTAATGTTTAGAAAAAGCTCTAGTACTGCCGTTCGCACTAGAGCTTCTTTATCTTTCTTAAAGAACGCTGGCATGTCCTTTATAAATAACGCCCGTTTCTGCATCCATTGTGATTTCTTGACCATGACGAATCAATGTTGTAGCTTCTTTTACCCCGACAATAACAGGGATACCTAGGCTTAGACCTACAACAGCTGCATGGCTTGTAAGTCCACCTTCCTCAGTAATCAAACCAAGGCAGTTTTCAAGCGCTGGCATCATATCCCGATCGGACCCAACTGTTACTATAATACAACCATCTGTATCGTAGGCTAGTGCCTCTGCTGCATTTTTTGCAACAACTGTTTTTCCTACTACTGAAGCTTTTCCAATTCCTTGGCCACGAGCTAGTAAATCTCCAATAATGTGAACTTTCATTAAGTTAGTTGTACCTGCTTCACCAACTGGTACACCTGCAGTAATAACTACTGCATCACCATGTGTTACATAGCCATGCTTTAAGCTTTCATCAACAGCTAGCTCTAAAATTTCATCTGTAGTTGTCACACGTTGACAAACAACTGGATATACACCCCAAACTAGTGTTAATGTATGAGCTGTATTTGAGGACCCCGTTACAGCAACAACTGGTACTCCTGGACGATATTTTGCAATCATTCTAGCTGTATTACCACTTTCAGTAGGTGCTAAAACTGCCTTTACCCCTAAGTTAATCGACGTATACGCTACAGCCTGAGATATAGCCTCCGTCATATTTGCCTCTTTTTCTCTACTACGTGTAGAAACAATTGCCTTATAGTCTAAAGAATTTTCTGTACGCTGTGCAATTTTATTCATTGTTTGTACAGATTCCACTGGATATAGACCTGCCGCTGTTTCTCCAGATAACATAATTGCATCTGTGCCATCAATAATAGCATTCGCTACATCACTTGCCTCTGCTCGTGTTGGACGCGGGTTACGCTGCATTGAATCTAGCATTTGTGTAGCTGTAATTACTGGTTTCCCTACTTGATTACATTTTAAAATTAATTTCTTTTGTACTAATGGTACTTCTTCAGCTGGAATTTCAACCCCTAGATCACCACGAGCTACCATTAATCCATCTGACACTAAGATGATTTCATCAATATTGTCTACACCCTCTTGGTTCTCTATTTTCGGGATGATTTGAATATGACTGCCGCCATTTTGTTCAAGTAGCTCTCGAATTTCTAGCACATCTTTCGCACGACGCACGAACGAAGCTGCAATAAAATCTACATCTTGCTCAATACCGAATAAAATATCTTGTGCATCCTTCTCTGTGATACCAGGAAGCTGGACAGAAACGCCAGGTACATTTACACCTTTTTTATTTTTTAAAACACCAGCATTTTCAACAATTGTATGAATAAGACCTTTTTCCATGTCTGTTGCTAAAACACGTAACTGAATGAGGCCATCATCTAGCAAAATAATGGAGTTTTGTTCAACATCCTCAATCAATCGTTCATATGTGACAGAGAAGCTAGTCTCTGTACCCTCAATCTCAGTCATTGAAATATCAATTACTTGACCTGCTGTTAAATGTAGCTCCCCGTTTTGCATATTATGTGTACGAATTTCAGGACCTTTAGTATCAAGTAATATCCCAACTGGCTTTCCTAATTTTTGTGCAACTTCTCGAATTAAATTAATGCGTACCTCATGCTCCTCATGCGAACCATGTGAAAAATTTAAGCGGGCAACATTCATACCTGCCTCAATCAGTTTTTCTAACGTTTCTGGCGACTCACTTGCCGGACCAATTGTACATACGATTTTAGTTTTTCTCATTTTCTGCCCACTCCGTTTTTATACCAAATTATATTGATAGTTCTTTCATTAACGTATATAAACTTACATCTGCCTCATGATTTTTTTCGAAAGCCTCAGGCATATCATAGTCAATTACTTGATGATTACGGATTCCTACCGCTCTGCCAGACTTTCCTTCCATTAGTAATTCAACTGCATGAGCACCGAATTGACTTGCCAAAACACGATCACGTGCAGTAGGAGAACCACCTCGCTGAATATGGCCAAGAACAGAAACACGTGTCTCTTTTCCTGTTTTTTCCTTTAACAATTTTGCCAAATCACTGCCTGTCATGACTCCCTCAGCAACAATAATAATGCTATGCTTTTTGCCACGTGCTGCTCCTCGATCTAAGCGTGCCACAATATCATCTAAATTATAATCTTCTTCTGGAATTAAAACTGTTTCAGCACCTGCTGCAAGTCCTGCCCATAAAGCAATATCTCCAGCATCTCTTCCCATTACCTCCACTATAAAGGAGTTTTCATGAGAGGTCGCTGTATCACGAATTTTATCAATAGATTCTACAACTGTATTAAGTGCCGTATCAAATCCTATTGTATATTCTGTGCCTGGTACATCATTATCAATTGTTCCTGGCACACCAACAACTGGAAAGCCTTTCTTCACTAAATCCATAGCACCTCTGTAGGAACCATCTCCACCAATAACGACTAATCCTTCAATTCCTGCTGCTCGCAAGTTGTCAATACCACGCTGTTGGACTGCTTCTTCTTTAAATTCAGGACATCTCGCTGAATTTAACTGTGTACCACCTCGTTGAATTATGCCACCTACTGAACCTAGATCAAGATTCTCCATGTAACCTTTTACTAAGCCTTCATAGCCATGCTTAATTCCGACAACATCGATTCCATGAAATGCTGCCTTACGAACGACTGCACGAATAGCTGCGTTCATTCCTGGCGCATCTCCACCACTTGTTAATACGGCAATTTTTTTCATTGTCGAACCTCCTGCAGTTACTATTATTATTCACATTAACATGAAAAAACAAACTATGTAAGGGTTCTAAGACTATAAAAACATAACTTTTACATAAAAAATGAAAAGAATGCGCTTTCACACACTCTTTCCATTCAAAAACATCCGAAATCTAACATTTTTTCAAGAAGTCTGGCGTTATTTTTGCGCTACTATCTTCTTATAACATAAAAGCTTTTCTTCAACTAAAAGACAAAATTAATCTCTTTACGAGCAGATTTTTCAACTAACAATTTTGATTTAAAACTTAAATCACGAAATATTTTCTTATCTTTTATACTTCTGTTTCTGTATATTGACCAATTTTCTTAAATTTCTCGTAACGATCTTCTACTAATTGTTCACCATTTAAAGAATTCAATGCTTTCAGTGTGTCACTTATACATTCTTTTAGATAAAGCGCTTGTTTCGCTACATTGCGATGTGCACCACCTGCAATTTCTGGGATGATGCCATCAATGACTCCTAGCTCCTTTAAATCAGGCGCTGTTATACGCATTGCCTCTGCAGCTTGTTTTGCAAGGCTTCCATCACGCCATAAGATGGATGCTGCTCCCTCAGGAGAAATAACAGAATAAGTTGAGTTCTCCAACATAAAGACACGATTAGCTACCCCTAGAGCAAGTGCACCACCGCTACCACCTTCACCAATAACAATGCTGATTACTGGTACTTGTAAGCCTGCCATCTCAATAAGATTTCTAGCAATTGCTTCACTTTGGCCACGTTCCTCAGCTGCCTTACCTGGATATGCACCTTTGGTATCAATAAAGCATATAATTGGGCGTTTAAATTTCTCAGCCTGCTTCATTAATCGTAATGCTTTTCGATAGCCTTCTGGGTGTGGCATACCGAAATTACGACGAATATTTTCTTTCGTAGATTTTCCACGTTGATGTCCAATAATTGTGACCGGCTGTCCTTCAAAAAGCGCAATACCTCCAAGAATGGCGGCATCGTCACCAAACGTTCGATCCCCATGCAATTCTATAAAATTTTCACACATTGCTTCTATATATTGTAATGTCGTTGGTCTTTCTGGATGTCTAGCTACCTGCACACGATCCCATGGCTTCATATTGGCATATATGGATTGCTCCAGCTGAGTCAGACGAGTTTCAAGCTTTTCAATTTCACCTGTCATATCTACATCTGCTTCAGCAGCTATTGATTTTAATTCATTTATTTTTTCACGTAATTGTATTACTGGTTCTTCAAAAGCTAAATTTTTAGACATGCTGTACGCCGCCTTTCGTATGCATTTTTACAAGTACTGCTACTTGATCTCGCAAATCCTTACGTGGAAAGATGGCATCAAGCTGACCATGCTCAAGTAAAAATTCCGCTGTTTGGAAATCATTTGGTAATTTTTCTCTAACCGTTTCTTCAATAACACGACGACCAGCAAAGCCAATTAATGCTTGAGGTTCTGCTATATTAATATCTCCAACAGAGGCAAAGCTTGCTGAAACACCACCTGTTGTTGGGTGCGTCAATATCGAAATAAACAATAAACCTTGGTCACTATGTCGTTTTAATGCCACACTCGTTTTTGCCATCTGCATTAATGATAGAACGCCTTCCTGCATGCGCGCCCCACCGCTAGCTGTAAAGATAATAAACGGTACACGTAATTCAGTTGCCTTTTCAACAGCACGTGTAATTTTTTCTCCAACAACCGAGCCCATGGAGCCCATACGGAAATGAGAATCCATAATTGCTATGACAATTTCTTCTCCGTCTAACGTGCCTACTCCTGTCAATACAGCCTCATTTAAGCCCGTTTTTTGTTGATCCACAGAAATTTTCTCCACATACGCTGGGAAATTCAGTGGATTACTTGTTTGTAAATGATCATCCATAGAAACAAACGAGCCTTCATCTAAGAAATAATCTACACGTTCCTGTGCAGTCATTTTGAAGTGATAACTGCATTTTGTACATACTTTATGATTTTTCTCTAATTCCTTCGTTAATTGAATATGGCGGCATTCAGGACATTTTGTCATCAATCCTTCTGGAAATGCCTTTTCTTGTCCACTCTCTTTCTTTTTTTATTACCACTAAATAAGCTGCGTATTGCCATGTTTGACTCCCCCTTTGTTGTCTAAATGCTTTGTTCAGTATTCATCCACTGTTCATAAGCTTTTAATGCTTCTTTTTCGTAGCCGAGCTGCATTGATTTCACCATCGTTTGAATGATTAACTTTTCTTCTTCTGTTGAGTTTCGATTTAAACGGTCACCATCATAGGCTGCTAATTGAAACCAGATTTTTAAAGAAAGTCGATTTCCTGCCGTAATTATTAGCTCTCGTAAAATATCTCGACAATTAACCGCACCTTCAATTTCTAGTTTCACAAAAAAACTGTCCCACACAGGTAGTGTGCGAAGAATCTCTGTACAACTTATTACGCGAATAGCTTCCTTTTCATGAATTTGTCGTGTTAATTCGACATCCTTTTTTGATTTTTCATCTTCTAATATAAACATCGACAGTATTTCTACGAGCTGATGTTTATGAGTGGATGCTAGAAAAGTACCACCGCCATGTCTTGTTTCAATCAGACCGAGCAATTCTAAACTTCGCAATGCCTCTCTTACAGAGGATCGCCCGACACCTAGACGCTCTGACAGAACTCGTTCAGAAGGTAGCTTCTCACCAGCTTGTATTTTTTCTATTTTAATGAGTTGACGTAATTGTTGGACGATTTCTAAAAACACTTTCTTTTGTTCGGTTTTTTTATCCATACGACTAACTCCCCTTATCAAAAAGTGGTCAGACCACTTTTAACGTTGTTACTAGCTTACAAAATAACTGAATAAATGTAAAGAAAAAACTGCATAAAAATTTATGCAGTTTCTAAATTCTTGTTTCCTTTTATATTTTTTTCGTCGTTTGTGCGTGTTTTACTTTCACCTGTGGCTTACCAAAACGTCTTTCCACTGTGCCCTCAATATAAAGTATTTCATCCTCCTGTAAAAACTCTTGCACAAGCTGAAATACTTGTGGAAATAAGGTTATGGACACTAAGCCATATTCATCTTGAAGTTGAGCAAAAGCCATTTGCTCCCCTTTTTTTGTTCGAATTTTTTTTACCTCTTCAATCAAGCCAATCATTTTGACATAAGTTCCATCTCGTGTATGTTTTAACTCCCTACATGTAACATTGACTTCCCGCCAGAAAACTCGCTCTTCTGTTACAGGATGTGCGGATATATAGAACCCTAAACTATTCTTCTCATGCATCAATTTTTCTTTTTGTGTCATTTCTTGAGCTTCCATATATTTGGGCTTACCAAAGCTAAAGGCAGTTGCTGATGCCCAATCTATATCTTCTGTAGGTCTCATTAGCTCTGCATGCTTCAAAGCTGCTTCTACCGTCTTAATAAGAACTGCACGATCTCTACCCAAATAATCGAATGCTCCTGCAAATATCAATGCTTCTATTACTTTCGGTTTAAAATGCTGGGCACTTAAAGCAACCGCTAAATCAAATAAATTATTTAATGCCTCAGCATTCGATTGTCGTATGGCCTTCACTGTCTCAATAAAGGTATGAGGAACACCTTTAATACCTGATAAGCTATAACGAATGCCATCCTTTTCAACAGCGAAATATTTAGTACTATGTTTTAATGAAGGTGGATAGAAAGCTATACCTTGTTCTTTGGCTTCATTCACAAGCTGCTGAATCTTGTCCGCATTTCCTGTTGCATTTGACAATAGCGCTGCATAAAAGCTTTTTGGGTAATGCGCCTTTAAATAGGCCATTTGATAAGAGATAACACTATATGCAACTGCATGGCTTTTAGGGAAGCCATAATCCGCAAAGCGCACAATCAGTGCATACACCTCTTCTGCTATATGGATATCGTAGCCTTGCTTCATCGCTCCATTCACAAATACCGCTCGTTGCTCTTCTAATACTTGGCGATTTTTCTTGCTGACCGCTCGACGCAGTAAATCTGCCTGTCCCATCGTAAAGCCTGCCATTTTAGAAGCAATTTGCATTATCTGTTCCTGATAAACGATAACGCCAAATGTTTCTCGTAAAATTGGCTCTAATACTGGATGCGGCATAATCACTAGTTCCTGTCCTGATTTACGTCTTGCATAGATTGGGATAAAATCCATTGGACCTGGCCGATATAATGCATTGACCGCTACTATATCTAAAAAATGCGTCGGCTGAATATCTCGCAATGCTTGCTTCATTCCCTCAGATTCTAATTGGAAAATGCCTAATGTATCTCCCCTCTGAAGAAGCTGTAATGTTTTTTCATCCTGCATAGGAATTCGCTCAAACTCTATCCATGGTCCTCCTACTTTATAAATGGACCAGCGTATCTGCTCTAAAATTGTTAAGTTACGCAAGCCTAAAAAGTCCATTTTTACAAGACCACACGCTTCTACATCGCCCATGGGCCATTGGGTACAATAAATATCATCATGCCCCTTCTCTATAGGCATTGTATTGACCAAGGGGGATGGTGCTAATACAACACCTGCCGCGTGCGTAGAGGAATTCCTTGGCAATCCTTCTAATTTTAAAGCTACTTCTAACCAACGACGATGTTTTTCATCCTCTGCTAACCAGCCTTGTAAGCCATGTGATTCAGCCACCGCTTTTTGTAGCGTTATCCCAGGTTTATTGGGAATCCATTTCGAAATCTTTTCTAATGTTTCAGCTTCAAAGCCTAAAACCCGAGCCACATCCCGGGCTACAGCTTTTGCTGATAATGTACCAAATGTGATGATCTGTGCGACATTTGCCTTGCCATATTTATGTGTCACATATTGAATGACTTTTTGTCTTTTATTATCAACAAAATCTATATCAATATCTGGTAAAGAGATACGTTCTGGATTTAAAAAACGCTCGAATAGTAATCCGTAAGCAAGAGGATCTACTTGTGTTATAGAAAGACTATAGGCTACAAGTGACCCCGCTGACGAACCTCGACCTGGGCCAGTTAAAATATGATTCTCTTTGGCATAACGCATAAAATCTGCAACAATTAAAAAATAATCCGCAAAGCCCATTGAACAGATAATTTCAAGCTCATATTGTAGTCGCTCTTTATAAACATGCGGAATTTCATTTTGATTGAAACGCAACGCTAAACCTGAAAATGCCTCCTTAACCAGTAATTTTTCAGCTGTTTCTCCTACTGGCACTGGAAATTTAGGCATTTGCACAGGCATATTAGGGATTTTTGCTGTACAGCCAGCTAACATTGCTGCACTCGCTTCAAGCCATTCAGGACAATCAACAAACCAGCTGCTCCATTCATCCACCGTTGGCACAAAATAACCATGCAAATGGGCGGATTCCTCTATATCAGTGCACTTTTCACCTGTATCAATCGCTCTTGCCACCTCGAAAGCAAAATGGTCTTCTGGTCGTAAAAAATAACAACTCTGTGAAGCCACTAATGGGATGCTTTCGTTCTTACACCATATAACATAATCCTGTTCTTTTTCTGCAATCATCCCTGCCGGTCTAGCAATCCCCATAAATAAATACTGACCAAACAATGCTTTTAGAGCGCTTGCCACCTCTGTCCAATTTCCAATTTCCGCTATATCATTAGAGGAAAGCAATGCTATACAGCCTGCTGCATACCCTTCTAGCCATTTCCACGGCAAAACCTCATCTTCTCTTATCGAAATGGCACTACTAATCTTTAATAAATGCTGATAGCCTTCTTGTGTCTTTGCATATAAAACTAAAGGAATTTGTAGCTCCTGCCATTGTATGTTTACAGAAAGACCAATTACAGCATGAATATTCGCTTGCTGTAACGCCTTACAAAAAGGCAAAAGCCCGTACAATTTCGAATTGACGATTGCACAGGCCTGCGTTTTTTGCTCTTTTAAAAAAGGGATCAATTGTTCAAGCCGAATCGTGCTATTCAATAAATCCGCGCTCGTATGCATCTTCGTATATACATGTGTCAAATGAATCCCTTCCTTTCTTGGTATTACTTCGTTTTTGATTATGATAATACCTATAGTATATTGTTAGTTATTTAAGCGATACGTTTGACAAATTGCCTGTAAACGATTTATCACACAATCCGCTTCCTCCCATGAATGAGCAGTTGCACCTGAAGCTAATGGGTGTCCTCCACCATTGAATTCCTTCGCTAGCGTATTTATAATAGGGCCTTTCGAGCGCAAACGTACTCTAATTTGTTCTCCCTCCTCTATAAACACAACCCATGCACAAATACCTTTTACACTTCCAAGGCAACCTACTAAAAGAGAAGCCTCTGACGGAACAGCATCGAATTCTGTTAGCAATTCTTTTGTCAACTTTATATGTGCTGCCCCATGCTCATTCATTTCAAAATTTTGATAAATATAACCCTGTAAATTTAATAATTTTTGTTCCATTTCATACATACCATCAAAAATCTGATTTCGATCAAAATCATATGTAATGAGTTCTGCAGCAATTTTAAATGTTTTCGCTGTTGTACTTGGAAATTGAAATCTTCCTGTATCACCCACAATACCAGCAAATAACAATCTAGCAGTAGCCGTAGATAGCGACCAGTTGGCTACATTGCGACCTTCCTCAAAAAGCTCATAAATCATTTCACTACAAGAGCTAGCTGTCGTGTCCACCCACAATAGATCACCATATGCATCATCATTTGGATGATGATCGATTTTTATGACCATCTTGCCCTTTGTATAGCGTTGGTCGTCGACACGTTCAGTATTTGCAGTATCCGTAACAATCACTAGAGCATTATCATAAACATCATCAGTAACTTGATCAGGCTGTGCCATAAATGTTAAAGAATCATCATGCTCACCTACAGCAAAAACTTTTTTTCCTGGATAGTTGGCTAAAATTAATTCTTTTAAACCTTGTTGAGAACCATAAGCATCTGGATCAGGACGTACATGGCGATGAATAATGATTGTCTCATATAAAGCAATTGTGTCGATGATTTGTCGTTTCAATATAATTTCCCCCAAAATGATAGTAATAACCGTTAGCATTTTTCATCAATAATCGTTACAATAATGTCTAGTTATGCTAGGAGGTTTACTATGCTCAATTTAATTTTTGTGTTTACCATAATCATATCATTTGTTTTTTATTTTTATTTTAAAACAAAACAATTCCGCTCTCCATTACCGATTGCGAAAAATTGGTACAAAAGCAAAGCGAATGTAAGTTTTGGTGCCTTTATACTTGTTTTTGGTTTAAACCAAGCTTATTTATTCCCTGGATTATACACATTTATTATTGTAGCAATTCTTGTCGTTTTAGGCATCTTTGTTATTATTGAAAATATCAAAAAGGTACGACACTACGGTCAATTTGTTGAAGAGGAGTACCGTATTAATCGATAAGCAAAAAATAAGGGATGGCCTAATATTCCCACTAGGCCATCCCTTTTGCCAGCTTAGCGTTCCAAGAGCTGGAACATCATCATTGCCTTCCCAACTAGCATTTGCTGATTAAACACCTCAAAGTCCATTTTCACAAATTTACGACTCATGTCTAAAATTCGAGGTTTTACAGTAAGTGTACTTTCCATTTGCACAGGTTTGATGAAATAAATCGTCATGTTTTCGGCAACGGCATCGCCTCGCTTACGGCGTTTTAATGCAAATGAACCAACTTCTGCTAATAAAGTAGTAAATGCTCCGTAAGAAATTGCCCCATATTGGTTTGTCATTTGAGGTGTTACTTTAAACTCTACGATTAAATCTTCATCTCCAAGTACCTTCATTTCATTTTTTACTAAATCATCAATCGTTTCCCCATGCTGAGGCTGTCTTTGTGCAAGCTGAAGTGCCTTAAGCACATCTTGACGGCTGATTACACCTTGTAAAATCGTATCATCATTAACGATTGGTAACAAATCAATGCCTTCCCAAATCATACGGTGTCCTGCAGACGCAACACTCATTTTCATTGACCCAGCAATTGGATTTTTAGTCATTACCTTTTCAATAAGCTCGGTTTCTTCTCGACCAATTACGTCTTTCACAGTAATCATCCCGACAAGCTTATTATTAGCTGTCACCACTGGAAAAGCACCGTGTGTAGTTCGTTCGTTCAGCTTTTGGAAATGATGAATTGTTTCATCATTTTTTAGGACCGCTGTATCTGTCATTGGGACATAAATATCCTCGATAAATAAAATATCCTTTTTGATTAATTGGTCATAAATTGCTCTGTTAATCATCGTCGCTACTGTAAACGTATCGTAGCTTGTTGAAATGATTGGCAGATCTAATGAATCTGCAAGTTGCTTATTATCCTCCGTTGTATCAAAACCACCAGTTATTAAAACAGCCGCACCAGCTCGTAGCGCATTCTCATGGGCTTTAATACGGTTACCAACGATGAGCAAGCTTCCTGCATCTGTATAACGCATCATATCCTCTAATTGCATCGCCCCAATCACAAATTTTGTCAACGTTTTATGTAGTCCTGATTTCCCACCTAAAACCTGGCCATCAACAATATTTACAATTTCAGCAAATGTTAAGCGTTCAATATTTTCTTTCTTTTTCTTTTCAATACGAATTGTTCCAACCCGTTCAATAGAGCTAACTAAACGGCGATTCTCCGCTTCCTTAATAGCACGGTAAGCCGTTCCTTCACTAACTTGCATTTCTTTTGCAATTTGACGTACTGAAATTTTATCGCCCACGGGTAGTGATTCGATGTATTGTAAAATTTTCTCATGTTTTGTAGACAAAATATCACCTATTCCTCAAGCATCATTTCTGCTCTTAGTGTACCATATATTTTAGAAAAATATTTAATATAAAGTGATGAATTTGTTTAACTTTTCCCATCGTTTCAACTATGCACGTGGTGTCAATTTATATAGTACAGCAGTGTCACAGATTAGGAACAGTTTACTTTTTCACCCGCTTTTAAAATTTGAACCTCTGAATTCTGCACTAGCTCCGCAAAAATTTGTGGATCCTGCTCGATTGGAGGAAATGTATTGTAATGAATTGGTACGACAATTTTCGGCTTTAAAAATGCAACTGCACATGCAGCATCTTCTGGTCCCATAGTGAAATTATCCCCAATTGGTATAAAGGCAATATCAATCGGATGACGTTCACCAATTAATTTCATATCACTAAACAGCGCTGTATCTCCTGCATGATAGATGGTTAATCCTTCAATAAATAATAAAACTCCAGCTGGCATGCCCATATAAATAATTTCATTACTTTCAGTTATATAAGAAGAACCATGGAATGCCTGCGTGAATTTCACTTTTCCAAAATCAAATACCCTAGCACCCCCAATATGCATTGGATGCGCTTTCACTCCTTGCCAAGAAATCCAATTGGCTAGCTCATTTGGTGCAATAACAAGTGCCTCTTTCTTCTTTGCAAGCTCAACCGTATCACCAACGTGATCATTATGTCCATGCGTCAATATAATAATATCTGGTGCCTCTTCCGCAACCTTTAAATCTGTTTGTCCATTCCCATTAATGAAAGGATCAATCAATATTGTTTTCCCATGAGTTTGGATTTTAACAACGGAATGTCCATGATAACTTATTTCCATTTATAATTCCTCCTTGCACTATTGTTACGAATAAATGTATCGAAAAGGTCAAATTGGTTAGCTGGTAATTAGTAAAACATTACGATTACCATTAAACAATATGCTCTCTTTAATTTTTATTCGCTATTCATGCGCATTTTCCCTTTTTTTGATATGCTTATAGGGAGAATAATATTGTCTTATGTAACAAACTTTACGTTTAAGAGACAATTATTCATTTCATTAGCTATAAAAAGCATCGAGGCTGATTTGAATAAAGGTGATGACCCACTCAAAAGTCGAAGCCTCATCAAGAAAGCTTCAGCAGTAAAAAATCTTTTCAGCAACAAGAGGAGGATATATCTATGTCAAAGGTTGAAGAAATTCAAAACTATTTACAACAA
Source organism: Lysinibacillus sp. B2A1 (assembly GCA_002973635.1). GTDB lineage: Bacteria > Bacillota > Bacilli > Bacillales_A > Planococcaceae > Lysinibacillus. The sequence goes on along the minus strand of CP027224.1, from coordinate 2,185,658 downwards.
AACCAAATTGATGCCGCTTTCGTAACAACACCAGATAATGTTTTTTACGTTTCTGGCTTTAAAAGTAATCCACATGAGCGATTACTAGGCGTGATGGTTTTCAAAAACGCAGATCCTTTTTTAATTTGTCCTCAAATGGAGATTCCAGATGCGAAGGCTGCTGGCTGGTCATATGAGGTGATTGGTCACCAAGATACGGAAAACTCCATGGAAGTTCTTGCCCAAGCTATAAAAGAACGAAATGTGAATCCATCAGCATTTGCCATTGAAAAAGCTCACCTCAATGTAGAGCGTTTAGAAGCGCTGCAACAATCATTTTTGGAAGCGAATTTTGTCCGTCTTGATGAAAAAATTAATACTATGCGTGTTATTAAAGATGAAAATGAGTTAGAAAAATTACGTAAAGCTGCTGAACTAGCAGACTATGCAATTGAAGTAGGCTGTAAGGAAATCGCTGAAGGAAAAACAGAAATGGAAATTTTAACAGCTATTGAAAGTGCTATTCAAGAAAAAGGCTGTAAAATGTCCTTTGAAACAACGGTATTGAGTGGACCAAAAACAGCCTCTCCACACGGTATACCAGGTTCTCGCAAAATTGAAAAAGGCGATATGGTATTATTTGATCTTGGTGTTAATTACGATGGTTATTGCTCTGATATTACACGTACAGTTGCCTTTGGTGAACCAAGTGAAGCGCAAAAGGAAATTTATAATACTGTCTTAGCTGCAAATACAAATGCTATTGCCGCTGTAAAGCCAGGTGTCCGTGCAATGGAGTTAGATAAAATTGCCCGTGACACGATTACTGATGCTGGTTTTGGAGAGTATTTCACACATCGACTAGGTCATGGCCTTGGCATTTCCGTACATGAATTCCCTTCAGTGACAGGTGCAAATGAACTGATTATGGAAGAAGGAATGGTCTTTACAATTGAACCAGGTATCTACAAATCTGATGTAACAGGTGTCCGCATTGAAGATGACGTGGTTGTTACAAAAGACGGAGTAGAAGTGCTGACAAAGTTCCAAAAGGAATTAATTGTGCTTTAATTGATTACTAACTACATTTAAATCAAAAAAGGAAGCACAATGAGTTTTCTCATAGTTGCTTCCTTTTGCTATATCAATTATTGAATTAATTCATCCACATCAACAAATGGTAGACCTTGAGAATCAGCTACCGCCTTGTAAACAAGTTGTCCATCTAACGTATTTACCCCTTTTTTCAGTGCAGGGTTATCAAGGCATGCTTGTTTATATCCCTTATTCGCAATTTGCAGTGCATAAGGAATTGTATTATTTGTTAAAGCAATCGTTGAAGTACGAGGAACTGCACCTGGCATGTTTGCTACAGCATAATGCACAACACCATGTTTAACATATGTTGGGTCATCATGTGTCGTCACACGATCAGATGTTGCAAAAATTCCACCTTGATCAATGGCAATATCCACAACTACTGAGCCTGGCTGCATAGACTTAATCATTTCCTCAGAAACAAGCTTTGGTGCCTTAGCTCCAGGAATTAAAACAGCTCCAACTACTAAATCTGAGTTTTTCACTGATTCTGCAATATTATATGGATTAGACATTAAAGTTTGAACATCCCGACCAAATAAATCTTCTAATTGTCGTAAACGCTCTGGGCTTAAATCAATTACTGTTACATCGGCACCCATACCAACAGCTATTTTTGCTGCATTTGTTCCAGCAATACCACCACCAATAACAGTTACTTTACCGCGGGGTACACCAGATACTCCGCCTAGTAAAATTCCTTTACCTGCGTGGTTTCTCTCAAGGAACTGTGCACCGATTTGTGTTGCCATTTTACCTGCAACCTCACTCATTGGTGTTAATAGAGGTAAAGAACCATTTGCTAATTGTACTGTTTCATAAGCGATACCAACAACTTTTTTATTTAAAAGAGCCTGCGTTAATTCAATCTCTGGTGCTAAATGCAAATAAGTGAATAGGATTTGACCCTCATTGAAGTAATCATATTCTGATGCAACAGGTTCCTTTACCTTCATGATCATTTCTTGTGACCATGCCTCTTTTGCCGTTTCAACAATGTGAGCACCTGCTGCTTGGTAGTCTGCATCTGTAAAGCTTGATCCTAAGCCTGCACCTGTTTCAATGAACACTTCATGACCAGCATGTGTTAATGTAACAACCCCAGCTGGTGTCATTGCTACACGATTTTCATTGTTTTTAATCTCTTTTGGAATACCAATCTTCATCTTCCCTATCCCCTTCCATTGCCTAAGAAATTAGCATCATTTTTGTTAAATACGATTTTCCGTATTGATGCACCCCTTGCATTTCCATATTACCAAACATAATCAAAAAATGCTTTAAATAAAGCGATTACAACTAAAATTAACAACATTTCCAAAATACAAAATTTTCAAATTATTTACAATATACTTTAAAGAAGCACATAATTATTATTCAAAAAAATGCAAACTCACCAACACACCTATAACGAAATGTAATCTTCGTTTTTATGGAGGATTTCTATAGCAGAAGTACTGTTCTTTGAACAATATTATATGAGGAAAATTGATATTATTGCATTTTCACAATAAAAACCTTCACTTTTTCACATTTTTTCTTTCGGAAAGTATTTCCTTTAGAAAATCATTTGGTATAATCAGAATATATAAATCAGGGAGGTAATTCAAATGGCTAATCATTATAAAAGCATTGTAGTTGCAGTAGACGGTTCTAAGGAGGCAGAATACGCTTTCCGTAAATCAATTGACGTGGCAAAACGTAACGAAGGTGCTGTGTTAAACCTAGTAAATGTTATTGACACACGTTCATTTGCTGCAATCGAAGCTTATGATCGTTCAATTGCTGAGCGTGCTCAAGCATTCTCTGAGGAACTATTAAATGGTTACAAAAAACAAGCTGAAGATGAAGGCTTAACAAACATTAACCTTGTAATTGAATATGGCTCACCAAAAAATATCATTACGAAAGAGCTTTCTAACATCGTAGACGCAGATTTAATCATCTGTGGTGCAACTGGTCTAAATGCAGTAGAACGCTTCCTAATCGGTTCAGTATCTGAAGCAATCGTACGCTCAGCAAAATGTGACGTACTTGTTATTCGTACACCTGAAAATAATTAGTACATAAAAAGGTATCCAATATTGGATACCTTTTTAATTATTTACCGTCTCTCCACATTTTCACTTTTTCAAAGAACATTGCTAGGGCTTGTTTATTTTGCATATTTGGTACCTTTGCCAGCAATACCTCTTTAGGAGCCTTAAAGTCTTGAGCCTGCTTTTGCAGGATAACAATGCTTTTCTCAAGTGCTCTATTGGCAAACATTGTATCGGGCAGCTGAATAATTGCTTGAATCCAAGCATGCTTCTGGATATATTTATGCAATTGCTTAGATTGCTCAGAATCAAAAAGATGTGATGGTGCAAGGAAGAATAAATAGCCCCCATCCTTCGTGTAGTTAATGGATTGCTCAATAAACAAGTGATGGGCAAAACTCATTCCTTCTGAAGGACACAATTCATAATTCAATGCTACTTCCTCGTTCGGATAGTAGCCGACTGGTAAATCACAAACAATAGCATCCACTGGGTTTACTAATAAATCTTCTAAAGCATCTTGACGGTATAAAGACACCGGCTGCTCTGTCAAATCAGCTGTTGCTGCAGCTAAACGAATAAGCAGTTCATCAATCTCGACACCAGTAGCTTCTATTTTTCCATCTAATAAATTCATAACCGTTAGTAGTAAATTCCCTGTACCAACCGCTGGATCCAACATAACTATTTTTTCTGCTGCTAGACGATCTGCAAAAATCTGCTCTACAAAATAGCCAACTAATAAACCCAGTGTATCCGGTGTCATTTGATGATTAGGCTGAGAGCCTTTTCGCATACCCTTTAAAATAGCAATTTGAATTGCTTTTCGCACATCTTCCTTTGTTGCACCTTCTTGCGAAAAATCAACTGCTCCATCTAGCCACGCCTCTAACCCATCTAGCACCCCTTCAAGCAAAGTAATATCTTGTTCTTTTTCTATTTTCTCAGCATGTTCATTAAGCATACCAAATAACTTCTCAATATTTTCCATAGCCAACTTCCTTTCACGCAGAAAAGAGCCGTGACAAAACCTTGTCACAGCCCCCTTTGTCTAGTAATATCTTAGCCTAAAAGCAGCATTTTATGCTAGTGCTTTGACAGCCTCAATCGCCGCTTCATAATTTGGATGGTTTGTTGCCTCTGGTACATATTCCACATATGTCACTTTGTCATTAGCATCCACCACAAAAACTGCACGCGCTAGAAGACGTAATTCTTGGATGTATACCCCATATGCTTCACCAAATGAAAGGTCACGGTGATCTGAAACTGTTTGAACAGCATCAATACCTGCAGCACCACACCAACGTTTTTGAGCAAATGGAAGATCAACAGATACTGTGTAAATCACAACATTGTCACCTAAGTTCGCCGCTTCCTCGTTAAAACGACGTGTTTGGGCATCACACACACCAGTATCTAATGATGGTACAACACTAAATAAACGAATTTTCCCCTCTGATTCTTTTAATGTAACAGGTGATAGGTCGTTCGCTAATACTGTGAAATCTGGTGCTTGATCTCCAACCTTTACTTCGTTACCTACAAGTGTTACTGGACCATTTTTAAATGTTACTTGTGCCATATAAACGCCTCCTAATCATCATATGTACATAATATTACTAAATGAAGGGAATTGTTTGCAACTAAGACAACTCCGTAATTCAATTCAGGTACCACAAAATAAGAGCTGCCTCATTTTCTAGAGACAGCTCAAATTACTATTCCTCTTTTTTTTCTTCCATAATGTCTATGTCTTTTTCTATGAGAGGTTCAGTTGTAAGGCTTTCCTCTCTGATTGGAAGTGATGTTTGTGTTAATTCCTTTTCAATAAACGTATTTTCATGCACTACGGTTGTATCTGCAAAGAAATCATGTAAACCTTTATTGTCAGGTAAAATAACTACAAGAATATATAGCGGCATAAAAATATTACAAATAATTCGCCCAATCCAATCACGAAATATCACATCAGACCAAGTGAGCTTATCATGCTTTAATGAAACCACACGCAGTCCAAATACCATTTTCCCCAATGTTTGCCCAAAAAACTTAGTCATCAGGACAAAATAACTATAATAGAAGATGGCAGTGATTATTGAAATCGGTGCATACCATACTGTTTCAGATAATGACCAATCCATTAGATAAAAAATAGGGTTTACAAAAATACCACCAACTGCTGTAATGATAAATCCATCTAATAAAAATGCCCAAAAACGTATCCAAAATCCTGCTGTTTTTTTAGCATAGTTTTTACTCGTGTTCGTTTCTTCTGGATCAATTAGTAGCGTATTGCTGAGAGAGGGTGAACCTTGCATAACAATTTCATGGTTTGTCATTGTACTCCCTCCTTAGTATTCGCCGTATAAGTACATCATTTTCGGTGCTTTATAATCTGTCATAATTTTCATCAGCATTTTTTCCTCAGTAGATGGACCAAACACAGATCCAATCTTCATTCCGACATATGATTGCCAGCCACCCATTTCATATGAATACTCAAATAGTTCAGCATCTTGTAAACCAAAGTCTTCACGTAATGCAGTAATCGTTGCTTCCTCATCACCAATTTCATCGATTAAGCCTGATTCAAGTGCCTTTGTACCACTTAGTATTCGACCATCAGCAACTTTTTTCACATCTGCCTCAGACATATTACGCCCTTTTTCAACAATATTCACGAATTCCTCATACGTTTCATTAATCATATCCTGCATCATGGCACGCTCGTCTGCCGTTACTTCACGCATAGGACTTAGCATGTCCTTATGCTCACCGGATTTAAACGTTTCATACTTAATACCAACTTTTTCTGCCAAAGCCTGATAATTAATTGATTGCATAATGACACCTATTGAACCCGTTATTGTATCCCGTTGTGCAAATATCTTATCGGCTGGTGCTGAAATGTAATAACCTCCTGAGGCAGCCATAGAATCCATTGAAACATAAATTGGAATTTGTCGCTCTTCTTTAATTTTTAAAAGTTTTTTATAAATTTCTGCTGATTCTTTAACACCACCACCTGGTGAATTAACACTTAAAACAACACCTTGTATTGAATCATCATTTAAAATATTATCTAATTGGTCTAAAAAGAATTGATGATCATATGCTACTGGTTGCCATAACGAACTTGAACCAATATCTTGTATCGCCCCATCAACCTTTAAATAGGCTATCCGCTTATTTATACTACCATTTTCAATAACTGTCTCCATTACTGATAAATTATCACCAGCCATTAAGCTATCAAAATTACCAAAGAAATCTGATTTAAAAATTGCAAAAACAGTGTTTATACCTAATGAAAATACAAGTAATACACCTGCAATAATTAAAGCAGTCCACCTTTTTACATTCATGTCTTTCCGCCTCCTCTACACGTTATACGAATAACTTTCTAATATGTTTCATTTTTTTTGCAATACTATACAAAAGGTTATGCTCATTAACATTACCGAATATCATAAGAAAAATCAAAGCTCAATAAAAATACATGAACTTTGATTTTCGTCATTATTTCCTAGGAAATATTTACTTTCGACAAAATGTAAAGCTGTAAACTATTTAATAGTACATTTATTTTTTTCTTGTTGACGTAGTTCAATACGACGGATTTTACCTGATGAAGTCTTTGGCAATTCCGTTATAAATTCAATGGCACGAGGATATTTATAGGGAGCTGTTAAAGTTTTTACATGATTTTGAAGCTGCTTGATAAGACTAGCATTTCCTATCTCTCCTTCATTAAGCACCACAAATGCCTTCACAATATTTCCCCGAACTTCATCTGGACTTGCTACAACTGCCGCTTCTTTTACTGCTGCATGTTTCATCAAAGCATCTTCTACTTCAAATGGTCCTATTGTATAGCCAGATGAAATAATAACATCGTCTCCTCGCCCCTCAAACCAAAAATAACCATCTACATCTTTATATGCTCGATCACCAGTGATATACCAATCACCTCTAAATTGTAAGCTAGTGCGCTCAGGATCATGTAAATATTTTTTAAATAACGCAGGTGTTTCACGATGTACGGCAATATCACCTACTTCTCCTACTGAAACAGGATTTCCTAAATCATCGATAATATCAATTGTATTCCCTGGAGTTGGTTTACCCATTGAGCCGATTCTAGCCTCCATACCTACCATTGTTCCGACTAATAATGTATTTTCAGTTTGCCCATAACCATCTCTTACCTGTAAATGGAAAACATTCGAAAATACTTTTATTACATCACTATTTAAAGGTTCTCCTGCTGAGACAGCCTGACGAACACTCTCTAAATTAAAATCCTGTAAGTTTTCTAATGCAGCCATAAATCGGTATTCAGTTGGTGTACAGCACAGGATATTAATATTGAATTTTTCAAGAAGTGTAAGATATGTTGTCGCATCAAATTTACCTTTGTACACAAATGCGGTTGCACCACTTCCTAATGTTGCGAGGAACGGACTCCAAATCCATTTTTGCCAGCCTGGAGCTGCTGTAGCCCAAACGATGTCATTTTCCTGTACGCCTAACCAATTCGGTGCTGTTGTTCGTAAATGTGCATATCCCCAGCTATGTGTATGTACTGCTGCCTTAGGATTGCCTGTTGTACCACTTGTATAAGCTAAAAATGCATTATCTGTACTTTTCGTTGGAGTAGAACATATGTAATTTGTTGGTTGATCTTGCATTTTTTGAAGTAATGACTGCCAAGGTTCATGTGCATTTCCTATTACGAATTGCTGCAAGCCCTGTAAGTTTTTCACGTTATCAAATTGCTCAATATATGGCTCATAAGCAACTATACCCTTTGCATTAGCATGGTGTATGCGATATTCAATATCCTTCGTTCTTAGCATTTCCGAACTAGGAATAATCGTTAAACCTACTTTCAGTGCAGCAATATAGACAATATAGGCTTCTACTGATCTAGGCACCATCACGATTAATACATCACCTTTTGTTAATCCTTGGTTTGTAAAAACATGTGCAGCCTGATTTGCCTTTGCAAGTAGATGTGCGTATGTAATAAATTGTACATCATTATTTTCATCATAAATAATTAGTGCATTCTTGGTTACATCCTGTGCATATTTTTCAATTTCCTCTGTAATATTATACCATTCTGGTGCAATTAAATCTTGTCTTTTCATGGAAATGCCTCCCTTTTACTATGATTCATTATAAAACTCCATTTTTATCATTTTCAATGGTTCACACTCTATTTTAGAAAAGTCATGACAACTATCATACTCTGCTGTATGGCATCAGTCACGTTCATCAATCAATTTCACCTTTGGTAATTGTAGCTGTCGCTTTTCCTTCGATACAGATAAACAATGCGTCCAGATTTTGAAGTGTGCCTGGGCCTGCAGATGTTTTTTACTTTCGATATAGAAAACATTTGTATCTGGAGCTATGCTTTCGATACTGAAAACATTTGCTGGATAAAGGTAAAAACTTCTATTGAACAGGAAAGAAAAATATGGTACATTTTGGTCAACTAAAAGCAAGATTGCAGGGGGACTCATTTGGAGTTGAGAAGGTAAAACCTGACCCTTTGAACCTGTTAGTTAATACTGACGTAGGGAGCAATTCACATCTAATTCACTGATGAAAGGCTCTTTTGCGTGTTTTTTTACACAAAAAAGAGCCTTTTTTGCACGCTTACGTCCATCCAACAAAGGAGGACTTAGAATGATTTTTCAAACTATCCGTAAAAAAAATCCACTAATTCATTGCATTACAAATTATGTGGTGGCAAATTTTCAAGCAAACGGCCTATTAGCAATCGGTGCCTCGCCAGTTATGGCTGATGGCTGTGACGAGGTCGAGGAAATGGTTGCAATTGCCTCAAGCTTATTGATTAATATCGGTACACTTAATGACAAATCGAAAGAATCTATGTTACTTGCTGGGAAAAAGGCCAATGCACTTGGCATACCTGTAGTATTAGATCCTGTTGGTGCTGGAGCTACAACCTATCGAAAACAAACCGTACAACATCTGTTAAAAGAGATTGAATTTGCAGTAATTCGCTGCAATATTGGAGAACTTGCCGCCATTGCCAATGTAGAATGGCAGCAAAAGGGTGTAGACAGTGGAACAGGTTCAATATCCTTGGTGCATGAAGCGATGAGAATTGCTCAGCTTTATCATTGTATAGTGATTGTCACAGGTGAAAAGGATTTTATAACTGATGGAAATCAACAGCAATGGATTATAGGCGGGAATTCTCATATGACAGAGGTCACTGGGACTGGCTGCTTATTAAGTGCCATTTGTTGTGCTGCTTACGTGACTGGTCATCAACCCTATAACCAATTAATAAATGTACTACAACTTTATAAAAAAATAGCTGAACAAGCTGGTTCTACTACGCAATACATCGGTGATTTTCAAATTGCTGTATTGAATGAACTATACCGTCTTTCAAAGGCTGGTGAACAATAATGCAAGTTGTTACGACAATTGCTGGCTCTGATAGTGGCGGCGGTGCAGGTATACAGGCTGATTTAAAAACCTTTCAGGAATTAAAGGTGTTTGGAACTTCCGTCATTACAGCATTGACTGCTCAAAATACGCTTGGTGTCTCAGGTGTCATGCCCATTGACGCAAGCTTTGTTGAGCAACAGCTACAAGCACTATTAGAAGATTTTTCAATTAGTGCAGTGAAAACAGGCATGCTGTTTTCTTCAGACATCATTCAAACTATCGCACAAATAATGGCTGATGCAAAGATTCCGCTTATTGTAGATCCTGTGATGATTGCGAAAGGTGGTGAAAGTTTATTACAACAAGATGCAATTGATGCCATCATGAAGCTTTTACTGCCAATTGCAACCATTGTAACTCCGAATATTCCTGAAGCTGAAACGCTTACTGGTAGAGAAATTAGAACTTTAACTGATATGAAAGAAGTAGGCTATCTCTTACTACAAACAGGAGTACAATGTGTCATTTTAAAAGGAGGTCATTTAACAGATATGGATTTCGCCATTGATTATATATTTCTTAAAGATGGATCGTCGTTTTCTATGCAAACTCCTCGTATTACAACAAAAAATACACATGGTACTGGCTGTACATTTTCAGCAGCCTTAACTGCTTTTATGGGCAGCGGTCTTCCTATAAATGAGGCGATTATCGAAGCAAAAAGATTTATTCAATTAGCAATAACGTATGATTTAGCTCTGGGTAATGGGCATGGGCCGACAAATCATTTTGCCTATCAAACCTATAGAGAGTCATGTGAGGTGACTATTCATGAATCGTGAAGATTTACAGCTATATTTTATAATGGGCACAGAAAATGTTGTACATCAGGAGCCATTACATGTTCTTGAAAAAGCTTTACAGCATGGAACTACCATGTTTCAACTACGAGAAAAGGGGCCTCGTGCATTAACAGGACAAGAATATGAAAATTTTGCTCGTCAATGTCAAAATCTTTGTCAGCGGTATAATGTGCCGTTTATTATCAACGATGATGTAGAGCTTGCAGTAAAACTCGAAGCAGATGGAATTCATATTGGTCAAGAGGATTTCCCTGTATCTAAAATTCGAGAAAAAGTTGGAAAGATGATACTTGGTGTTTCAGTTCATTCTCAAGCTGAATTGCAAACTGCTCTACAATATGGGGCAGATTATGTAGGAATTGGTCCGATTTTTGCAACCACTTCTAAAAGTGATGCGAATCCGCCAAGTGGAACAAAATTTTTGCAGGATGTTCGCATTGAAAATCCTGAGCTCCCCATTGTTGCAATTGGAGGCATAAATTGTTCAAATGGACAATCAGTTGTTAACGCTGGTGCGGATGGTATCGCCGTTATTTCTGCGATTTGTGAAAGTGAGGATATTTCCAATACCGTAGCAATATTCAAATCATTGTTCATTGAGGATAAAAAGATCTAAATATAAGCAAACTAAAACCAGTGCCTTTTACGGTCACTGGTTTTAAGTTTAATAATCACTTATTCAGCAATTATTGATTGTTTGGCATACCTTTTAATTGAGATTCTGCCATTTGTACAAGACGTTTAGTGATTTCACCACCAACGGAACCGTTAGCACGAGCTGAAGCTTCAGCTCCTAATTGAACACCAAATTCTTGTGCAATTTCGTATTTCATTTGATCTAGTGCTTGTTGTACACCAGGTACTGCAAGCTTGTTTGAACTGCGGTTGTTGTTTGAAGTCATGTCTCTCACCTCCTTGTGAATATAGAATGTGCGATATTAGATTTTTAATACAAAATTTTTAGAGGTAAATTGTACCTCTAAAGGAAATAGAGAAAAAACTAAAAAAACCGAGGCTGGGACAAAACCCTTCTCTAAACTAAAAAGCCGGTGAAATTTTACGATCAGTAAAATTTCACCGGCTTTGAATTTTTGTCATAAAAAATAAGGACCACATCTGATAAAATTAAGTCACCACAACAAAACTTTTATACGAAAGAAGGGTCCTTATGTTTAAAGATTATAACATGAATCAAGTTGTTTTACCGTTAGATTTAGAAATAAAACTTCAAGAAAATGATATCGCCTACGCCATCAATGATTTAGTGGAAAGTATTCCAAATGAAGCGTTGGATTTATTTCTTAGAAGCACGGGTTGTCCCGCTTATCATCCACGAATGATGTTAAAAATTATTCTGTGTGCTTACACCCAATCGGTTTTCTCTGGAAGAAAAATTGAAGATCTCGTAAAAGACAGTGTTCGAATGATGTGGTTAGCTCAAGGTTATGAACCGAGCTATCGAACAATTAATCGTTTTCGTGTTCATCCAGCGGTAAAGGAATTATTACGCCAATGTTTTGTCCAATTTCGTTGTCAGCTTGTGCAAGAAAAGCTGATTGATAATGAAGCTATTTTTATCGACGGAACTAAGATTGAAGCGAATGCGAACAAATTTACATTCGTGTGGAAAAAGTCGATTGAGAAATATCATAACGGACTAATTGAAAAGTCAAACCAGCTATACGATGAACTACTTGAAAAAGAAATCATCCCAGAAATTGAACGGGAAAATGAAAAGGAATTAGCATTGGAAGACCTCGCTCAAATGGTCGAAAAAGTAGATGAAGTGATCGCTGAATATGATCGAAAAATTGAGGACTCATCAGATGTAGCAGAGCGAAAGGCTTTAAGAACGGAACGGAAATTCCCAAAGAAAGCCCGCACACAATTAATCGACTATATTGAACGCAAACTAAAATACCAAAGAGACTTCGAAATCTTTGACGAACGAAATAGTTATTCGAAAACAGACCCAGATGCGACATTTATGCGTATGAAAGATGACTATATGAAAAATGGTCAATTGAAGGCAGGTTATAACATACAAGTGGCAACAGAAGGTCAGTATGCGCTTGCCTACAGCATATTTCCCAATCCAGCGGATACACGTACATTAATCCCATTTTTAGATGAAATCGAACAACATTATTTTAAGCTACCAAAACACATCGTCGCAGATGCCGGATATGGCAGTGAACAAAATTATGATGATATCCTTTCGAATCGTAAGCGAGAAGCTTTAATCACGTACACCATGTATGTAAAAGAACAGAAGAAAACGTATAAGCAAAACGAATTCAATACAGCGAACTGGGATTATGATAAAGAAAATGATCGATACACATGCCCAAACCAACAACATCTTGTATTTAAATATCGTACCACGAAAACGGATAAGTATGATTTCACGCGTGAGTTTAAGGTATATGAATGTGAAGACTGTTCCGGATGCCCCCTCCGTTCATTATGTACAAAAGCAAAAGAAGGAAATAATCGTAAGTTAATGGTGAATGAGAAGTGGGAACAACAAAAAGAATATGTGAGAGCAAAGCTTTCAGAAGAAAAAACGAGTACCCTTTATCGTCAACGCAAAATTGACGTGGAACCAGTTTTTGGATTCTTGAAGGCTAATTTGCGTTTCACTCGATTTTCTGTACGAGGAAAATCGAAGGTGGAAAACGAGATGGGCCTCGCATTAATGGCCGTGAATATAAGAAAATTCACAGCCATTAGCTAAAAGCTATCTGGAAAAACATAAAAGATCGAGAAATCCGACTTTGAATGAATTCAAAGTCGGATTTCTCACGAATTGAAGCTAGTTATGTCCCAGCCTCGACTTACAATCAATTGTGCTCCAGCGTAATTACGTACGGGGGTTTTCGAGCTCGCTCGGAAAGCGCCTCTCCAAAATCCGTGACATCTGCTAGGGCTTTATCTTGATTCAGTGGATGTTGAATCAAGACAAACTTCTTCTATTTATAAAAGATCTGCAAATTTATCGGCTTCTTGTTCTTTTTTCGGGAAAATATAGACCTCTCGATTTTTCACAGCTCGTTCAATTAATTCATCAAAATCCGAGAAGCTTTCATAATGCTCAACCTTCTCAAGCTTTGGTTTTGTTTTTGGGCTTGCAGGTGTAAAGATGGTGCAGCAATCTTCAAATGGCTGAATAGATGTTTCGTATGTGCCAATTTTCTCAGCAATATTGATAATTTCTAATTTGTCAGTTGAGATTAAGGGACGTAAAATTGGTGTATTGGTTACAGCATTTATAGCTGTAAGACTTTCAAGTGTTTGACTCGCCACTTGTCCAAGGCTTTCACCTGTTACAATGGCCAGTGCATTTATTTCCTCTCTTACCTTATCAGCAACTTTTAACATCATGCGACGAGTAGTTGTCATTGATACATTAGAAGGTACCTTTTCTTTAATCAATACTTGAATTTCAGTAAAAGGAATAACATGTAAACGAATACTTGCGCCAAACTTTGTTAATTCATTTGCTAGTACCTTAACCTTTTCCAGTGAATTTTGACTTGTATATGGTGGACTAAAGAAATGAATGGCCTCTAAGCGTACACCACGCTTCATCATTAAATAGCCAGCGACAGGACTGTCTATTCCGCCAGAAAGCATTAAAAGCGATTTCCCATTAGAACCTACCGGCATTCCTCCTGCACCAGGAATCACTTGTGCCATCATATAAGTTGCATCATGACGTACTTCGACACGAAGCTCAATATCAGGTTTTTTTACTTTTACCGATAGATTTTTGTAATTTGGTAAAACATAGCCACCAATTTCACGTTGAATAGCATGTGATTCTAATGGAAATGTCTTATCTGTGCGCTTCACTTCTACTTTAAAGGTAAGTTGCTCATTTTTAAATGTATCCATAATTGTAATGGCTAGTTTTTTCATAGCTTCAATATCTTTTTCACATGCTGCCACTGGGCTAAAAGATTGGATGCCAAAAATTTTAGGTAATCCTTCTAATAAAGCATTCATTTGAACTTCACTTTGTATAGCGATAAACATACGATCACGCTCTGTACGAATGTGTAAATGTCCTAAATCAGCAAAAGCATGACGAATATTTTCGCGCAAACGACGGATAAAATCCATCTTATTACGCCCTTTTGTTGAAAGCTCGCCATAACGAATTAAAATTTCTTTCCAAATCATTGTGTATATTCTCCTTTAAGTTCCATCAATACTTCTTTTAATACATATTTAAATTTCATTATATCCTCATCCGTTACATAGGCACCAAAGCTAATACGGATAACACCCTTTTTAAAATGCTCATCAAGTTTTAGGGCTTCTACCACATGACTTGTTTTTGTTTGCTTTGATGAACAAGCGCTTGACGTAGAGACGATTACCTGACGTTTTTGCATGGCATTAATAATAACCTCACCTTTTAAATCACGAATGCTAAAGGATAAAATATGTGCTGCTCCCTGAGGTGTTGATAAAATATGCACGGCATCACCATATTCACGTAACTGGAGACATATTTCATCATGCCATTTACGATATTTTTTTTCCTGATCAACTCTAGATTCCACTGCAATACGAGCAGCTTTGGATAAAGCGACAGCCTGTGGAACGGCAACAGTGCCACTTCGTAATCCATATTCCTGACCACCGCCAAGTGCATATGGCTGCCACTTCAATTGCGTCCGAAATGCTAACACGCCTGAGCCCTTAAATCCATGAATTTTATGACCAGAAATGGAAATGCAGTCGGGTCCATCTTCATAATTAAATGCTAAAGGTAATTTTCCGAAACTTTGAACGGCATCCACATGAAAAGCCGCTCTGCTCATTTCATGAATAATCTTAGCCGCTTCAAATATAGGCTGAATTGCACCCATTTCATTATTGACGTGCATTATGCTTACTAAAATAGTATCCTTACGTATCTTTGCCCGAAGCTCATCTAATGAAATCACTCCATGATGATCCACTGCCAGATATTCCACTTCAAAGCCCTCTATTTTAAGTTGCTTAACGGACTCTAGAACAGAGGGATGTTCAATTTCAGTCGTTATTATATGCTTTCCTTTATGTGTATTGCTGCGTGCTAAACCAAAAATTGCTGTATTATTGGATTCAGTACCACCTGATGTAAATAGCACATTTTTTGCTTCTGTCTGCAAAATATCTGCTACTTGCTCACGTGCACGCATTAATAAGTCGTTCGCTTCAACACCCATTGCATGTATGGAAGCGGGATTGGCATAATACTGCTCATTCACTACCATAAATGCTTGCATGACCTCTTTTAAAGGCTTTGTGGTTGCACTATTGTCTAAATAGATTGTATTTACTTCCATTAAAATTCACACACTTTCAAAACGTTGATTTAACGGTATTTATCATAACGCAATCTTGAACAATTGACTACTAACTTTAACAATTATTCTAATTTAGTCGTTTATTTGTTTGCTTTCTCACCCTTTATTGAACGACTTCTAATTCATATAACCACTGTATTTCTCGCATATTGCTTATTCAATATAATAAGGCTGCCTAAAAGTTAACTTTTAGACAGCCTATAGCTTTTAATCTTTTAATCATTTCATATAATTATTTTGATATGGTTTGCTCAGTAACCATTGTTTGAATTCGTTTTAAAGCTCCAGGCTCCATTTCTTCAACCGCAGTTCCAGCTTCTTCCAACGCCTTCGAATATCGGAATTGATGGAAAGCTACTTCCGCCTCTTTTAATCGAGCATTTAATTTAGGATTTGTTGCACGATGACGATTACCATACTGAATAATTCGTTCTATCAGCATGACATTTTCAATCAATTCGTGTGCCTTTGCTTTTACATCCTCCACACAAAGGGTTGCAGCCGTTAAATTATTGTGTACTGTTCCCATATTAAGAGGTACTTCTTGTAAGCTTTGCATCACTACATAGATATGCTCTGCAGCCTCATCTAAACGTGCATCCATTTCATCTGGTATACCAGGAATATTGGCCTTATTTAAAAGTCGATCTGTCTCTTGCAATGCTTTCTTTAGGCTTTCTACTTGTGTACGTGCCTTATTCTCATCAATACGAAGTTTTTTCATCGTATTTGATAAATGCCCTTGTTCCTCATGAATACGTTCAAGCTCATCACTAATTTCAATTAATTCCTCCTGCAAGCTTGAGTAAGCAGACTTTTCCTCTTTCACACGGATTGCTAATAACTCATAACGTCGCTGTAATGCCTCTAATTGCTTTAAAGCTACTTTTGGAATTTCTGCATCTTTTTCATTTAAATGATAGCTTTGTTGCACATAAGTCGCTTCATCACTAACCAATCTTGTAGAAGTAATAACATTGGTAATTGAACTTAGTAAGCGATCACAATTTTGGTCAACATAGTTTTTAGCTATAACCTCTTTTTCAAGCAAATCATAGAATTTATCAATTTCTTCATTTATTTCAGCAACACGTGGCTTCACATCTGTCAAGTTAAGCTCTGCCAGCTCATTTTTTAATGTTTTAAATTCTTCATCGAACTTATTCAACGCCTCTGCTAACTCTAAATGCTGTAAATAATAGGACTGGTCCTCCATTTCTCGCTGACCACTTCGCAATTCCTGTACAGCTCCAGGTAGCTTTACTTGCAGCTCTGTTAATATTGTTGGTACATCATTGATATAGTCAAATGTTTGTTGCGATTCATGGTTCAGGCTGATTACAATCTCTCTTGCCTGCAAATAATTCCCTTCGCTTGTAAGGACATCAAATTCCTCAAATTTTTGAACAAATGTCTCCAGTCTTTTTTCTAATGCTGGTAAGGCAACACCAAATGAATGTTGATGGGCTAACAAGGTTTTACGCGCAGAGCGATAATATTCTTTTAATTGTTCAATTTCTATACGATTTTTTTCTTCGCTGCCAATTAATTCATTTAATTCTTCTAAAATTTTATCTTTATCCTGTTCACACTTTTGAATATAATCCTCTATCTCACGTTCAATGAATGTTGCTTTTTTAAAGCGCAGTCTATTAATTTGGTCCTCTGCATCAAATAACAGCGAATCAATTTTTGTCATATGTACATCGATGACTTCATCCCAGCTATTACGCCATCGTTCAAACATTTCTTCTGTTTCACCGTTCATGTTTAAAGATTTAACCTTTGAAATTTCTTCATTTATGGGGTTGTTTTGTATTTGTAATTTTTCATTTTCAAGCTTTGCAATGATTGTTGTATGTTTTCGTCGCATCATAAATCCCACTATAGCTAAAATTAATAGTAGGATAACCGGAATGATGATATACTCCATCGTAAGCCTCCTATTCTACAATAAACGAATTGGCTAGTTGTATTTATTATATACTATGTTTTCGCCTTTTGTACTAAAATTTAAGGGTTTTTCAGAAAAGTGTATGACAACATTCAAGTATAATCAATTACGCCCCAGCACGTAATTGCGTCTGGATTTTTTCGAGCTTGCTCGAAAAGCTCCTCTTCAAGAAACTTGACATCCGTCAGGGCTTTATCTCGGTAGATTTCAAAAGCAAAGGAAGTGGAAATTTTATGAAACGTGACGGACATATTCATAGTCCTTATTGTCCACATGGTACTTCTGATACATTTAAGCAATATATTGAAAAAGCAATTGCTAATTGCTTCACTGATATTACGTTTACGGAGCATGCACCTTTACCATCAAGTTTTATTGACCCTACACCAGAACAAGATAGTGGTATGAATCCAGAATTTCTAATGTCTTATCTCGAAGATTTACAGAGCCTTCAACAGCAATATGTACGAGACATTCGTATACATATTGGATTAGAGGTTGATTATATTCAAGGCTTCGAACAAGAAACACGTGAATTTTTGGATACATATGGACACTATTTAAATGACTCTATTTTATCTGTTCACTTTTTATCATGGCAAAATACATTTGAATGTATCGACTATTCTCCAGAAAGCTTTATCAATTTTTCTAAAAAAGTGGGCTCTGTTGAACAAGTTTATCATTTATACTATGATACGGTTCTACAATCCATTCAAGCAGATTTAGGAAAGTATAAACCTAAACGTATTGGACATCCATCACTTGTTCACAAGTTCCAACTAGCACATAAAGTGAAAATTGATGATTCTGCGAGGATTCGGGAAGTTTTAGATTGTATGAAGCTAGAAGGCTATGAGCTAGATGTCAATAGTGCTGGTTTAAGTAAAGCACATTGTCAGGAACCTTATCCACCATTAGCCTTTATTGATTATAGTAAATCTATAGGATTGCCTGCAGTTTTTGGCTCAGATGCGCACAGTGCCAGTGATTTACATCAACACTACCATGTTATATTTCCAAAATAATTAACTTTTAAACGAGGTGCTATTATGTTTACAAAAATTCGTTATGACGGACCCATCGCTGAACAGTATCATTCATTGACTAAACAGTTGGATGCCCTACTTACAGGAGAAACAGATTACATTGCGAATTTAAGCAATGCCTCTGCATTATTGAATCAATTTTTAACAAACATTAACTGGGTTGGCTTTTATATCTTACAAGGAGAAGAGTTAGTGTTAGGTCCATTCCAAGGCTTACCTGCCTGCGTTAGAATACCAACTGGGCGCGGTGTTTGCGGAACAGCTGTAGCTCAAAAGGAAACTATCGTTGTTAAAGATGTACATGAATTCCCAGGACATATTGCCTGTGATGCTGCATCCCAATCAGAAATCGTTATCCCTTTGATAAAAAACGGTGAGGTAATAGGTGTTCTTGACATCGACAGTCCAGTTGTTAATCGATTTTCTCAAGAAGATCAAGACGGATTAGAGCTATTCGTAAATACGCTACTATTACATTTATAAAAAACATCAATGACGCTCCAGCGTAAATTTTTTCGAGCGAAAAGCTCCACTTGGCACCCGCTGAATAGGAAAAAAGCGCATTCGTCTCACTACCTTTTGAGGTAGGAAATATTCTGTACCTAACGCTTCGCTTTCAATACAGTAAAGATCTGCTGAAATCAAGATAAAAATTGCCCTGAAATGGTTTAACAATTGTCATTTCAGGGCAATTCATTTATATAGATAAATGTTATGTTATTCAATCAAACATTGGTTTTTATGGATTCGCGGTCATGAATACAGAAACGATTTTTACCACTGTTTTTTGCTTGATATAATGCTGTATCAGCATGTAAAAATACAGATTGAAACGCTGGGCGATACTGTTCATCCCAAGTAATAAGACCTGCTGAAATAGTCACTTGCGGGTCTGTTGCTTTTGGAATGACTGCAACGATTGTTGCTGCCAATTCTATGGCTTCTTTTTCATTAATATTTGGCACATATATAGACATTTCTTCTCCACCCCAGCGTGCACAAATACCCCGAGTACCAATGGTTTCTTTTAATTGTACCGCAATTTGTATAAGAATCTTATCACCAATTTGATGACCGTACGTATCATTAACACGCTTAAAATTATCAATATCAATAAGCAAGAACATTCCTGATTTATCGTTCTTAAGTGATTTTTCAACATACTGATCTAAATAGCTTCTTGCATATAATTTTGTCAAATGATCCAAATCTACCATTTCCTGAAGCTGGTTTCGTAAAATTGAGTTTGCAATTGCTAAAGATGAGTGATGAATTAAGGATTGCATTAATTTAAAGCTGTCAAATGAAAAGAAATAAGGCTCTTTGTGTAACACAATACTAAAGCCATTTATTTTTTCTTCCATTAAAATTGGGATTGCCATAATTGAGCGATATTCAATTTGAATTGGGGTTAATCTGCTGAAATCGGCAATAAATAGTGGATCATTGGTATGCTCAAAATGTTGTTCAACATGTTTTATATAGGTTTGACCCTCTTGTGAATTAAATAATGCTGTACTAGCGCCAGTCACTTCAAAGGATTCATTATTTTTAAAAGCAAAACAGACTTCCATTGGCTGAAAAGATTTCATTAATTGTTTTTGTAGGAAAAGTAACATTTCATGAATGTCAATCCTCATATTTAGTCGATGTGATGTTTCATTGATGAGTTGTAAGTCACTTACGAGGCGGTGCGATTGATGATATAATTTTGCATTTTCGAGTGCATTCCCTGATGCTTGCGCTAGCATACGCACAAAATCCTTTTCAGTCGTTGAAAAAAGATACGTTGTAGGTGCACTTACCTGTAATATGCCATAAATTGCTTGCCTCCCTTTTATAGGAGCATTCAATAATCGACAATTCAAATCGCCTGCAAGTTCCGTTGTCAGTTCTCCCGAGACAAAAGCCTCAATCGTTGCTGGTCTTTCAGATAAATAATCAAATAGCTTAATCTCGATAGTCGTATGTCGGTCCTGATCATTCGATAATATGAGCTCTACATTAAATTCCGGGAAATTATCCTTAATATTCTTCAAGACATTTTCCAAAATTAAATCAATATCCATCGTGGAATGGAATAAATCGGTCATATTATACAATTTTCTATACTGATCTTCATTCACCTTTACTTCTAGATTTTCTCTAATCATCTGTAAAACCTTCGTAAGCGTTTCCACACATTCTTCCCCATAATCTGAGGTCATAAAGTCTGTCCAAGCATCTGATGCCTCCACGAGTAACACCCCGATTGGATTTTTGCCATCTGCTTGAAAAAGCACCATATCTGTCATCATCGTATAGGCTTCTTTTTCTTTTAATATATAAGGAATTTTCACCACTTTTTGTTGATAAAAGCCAGCTTCAATCATTAGCCATGACACAGCATTTAGTTTAGTTTCAATCGTCAAAGCAGCCATTTCTTCGACAGGTATTAAGGAATTCCCCTCGAAACTGAGAAAAGCAGCATTAGCAATTTTCAAGTGCTTCTTTAGACACTGTTTTAATGAATAAAAATACTCATTAAAACCGGCTTGTTCTTCCTTCGAACTCACCCAAAAGCTCAAAACATCTGATTTTATATATTTTAGCGTTTGTAAATGGTCTGTCATGAAATCACCTTTTCTATATAACGTCCAAATCAATTACTATTAACTTATAATATATTATACATAATTTGTGTCATTTTGACTATGTAATTCTGTTTTACTTTTACATTTTACATTTCTCACCGTAACTTTAACTATTTCGAGATAGTGTAAAATGTATAGAGAGGAATTTTCTACTATTGACCATTTCTAAAATTAGCCCATCTAATAATTGACGTCGATGACATAAACAGTTACAATATAGGTTGTGTAAAATAAACGCAGCAGTGGTATAAGCTTATACCTGTATTTTATTCCTCTATTAAGAGTTGTATAACTTCTTAGTTCAAATAACAACAAATAGATGGTGTATTGTGTAACCTAACGGCTGCATAGGCGAAAATACATGAAAATAAAATGCATATAAGAATGGGTACTACTGGTTTTTGTTTTACAACAAAAAAACCAAATTTAAAGGAGGAGACAACAATATGTCTCGTTATACAGGTCCATCTTGGAAATTATCACGTCGTCTTGGTATCTCACTAAGCGGTACAGGTAAAGAAATCGAAAAACGCCCTTACGCACCAGGTCAACACGGTCCTAACCAACGTAAAAAATTATCTGAATACGGTTTACAACTTCAAGAGAAGCAAAAACTTCGTCACATGTACGGCATGAACGAACGTCAATTCCGTACTCTATTTGACCGCGCTGGTAAAATGAAAGGTGTACACGGTGAAAACTTCATGATCCTTCTTGAAACTCGCCTTGATAACCTTGTTTACCGTTTAGGTTTATCTCGTACTCGTCGTGGTGCTCGTCAATTAGTTAACCACGGTCATATCTTAGTAGATGGCAAACGCGTAGATATCCCATCATACAGCGTGAAACCAGGTCAATCGATTTCTCTTCGTGAAAAATCTCAAAACCTTGCTGTAGTAACAGAAGCAATCGAAGTAAACAACTTCGTGCCAGACTACTTATCATTTGATGCAGATAAAAAAGAAGGTACATTCACTCGCCTTCCAGAACGTTCTGAATTATCAGCTGAAATCAACGAAGCATTCATCGTAGAGTTCTACTCTCGTTAATTTTTTAACGATAGCTTACTCTGGATTCTTAAACCTCGCAAATCCTTGCTCGACAAGAGTTTGCGAGGTTTTTGTTTGGATTCCAAACAAATATACAGAACTGCATCTCAAATGTATAAATGTTGAAATGCAGTTCAAAAATTTATCTTGGTTTTTTATTGCTTATTTAGTTAATTCATCTCGATGCTCTATGATTGAGTTTGTTAAAATTTGATACTGAGAAATCGCTATCTAACTAATTGGATATTCTTTATCTACTATGCTAGTCATAGGTACAATTACTTCACGTTCAATTACTTGTATTGTACTTTTACTTGGCGGATTTTTACTATCTAAAATCGATGTGAGCGAAACATCTATTTACATATCTATTATGGTTAATTACAGTTTTGAAAAGGTATCACTTATGGTTGATTATGCTCCATACTCACTCCTCAGTTTTTTTCGTTTCATCCGTAATAGCCATCCTACTATGAGATATAGACAAGTTGTTAAAATTCCTGCCGATGGAGAAACAAGAAATTCTTTTCCCTGAGCAATTTTGATATAGCCATCAAGAATAAGTGGATTTACAAGTGCATCCTCTGTCATATGCATAAGGACAAGCGGCCAAATACTCCTTGTCATTAAGTAAATTTCTGTGTACATCACCGTCCAACAAATCATTGTAATGATGCCTACTATTGTAAATATCCATCTATTGACAGGAAGCACACTGATAATATCACTTTCTGATAAAAACATAAGAAAATATGGGATATGCCAGGCTCCCCAAACACCACCAACAATAAGATAGAGCCAAAAATCATTCAACTTTAAATTCGAAAGCTTACTTGTCAGATAACCTCTCCATACTGACTCCTCGAAAAAGTTTTTAATGAATTGAATAAGCAATCCACCAATGAAAACAGATAATACAGTGTTTAAATTAAAGGCTGAAAAGTCCATCCAGCCGAATACATAGCTAATTAATAGCACTACAGATGTAACAGCAGGATAAATGAATAGAGCAATAACATACCATTTTAAATTGCCCTTGAAATTAGGCAATAAACCTATATCCCGCCAGCCATCTCCTGCAAAAGAACGTAACAATATGGTTGCAAGCAGCGGAGAAATAAGCCAAATTCCCATACCAAGAGTATCTCCTTGAGGCTGCTCTGGAATCAATTTATCCACTAACACACCAAACCAACCACACAGGAACACAACAACAATAAAGATCACTATGTTTCTACGGGATGTTTTCACCTTCAATTAACCTCCTTGTTTTCAAGTATCGAAAGAATCCACATTGTATTAGGACAAGGTGTATCTGGATGCAGCGCAATATATTGAGCGATTCCTTGTATAGAACACCAAAATGTCACAGCAAGGGCTTCTGCATTCCCTTGCTTGATCTCACCTAACAATTGTCCCTTTTCAATTAAAGGGATACTTTTCTTAATTAATTTGTCTGCTTCAGTAAGCATCTCCTTTATGTCCTCTGACAAGTTTTCAAGATGCTGAGCATTTTCCATCAATACAAACATTTTTGCGGAAGATGGATTTGTACAAATCATAGTAAATAACTCCTCAACAACTACCTTGAACGTATCTAATGGTGATTCACCATAAAAGTGAAAATCCATTTTAAGCCGTTCACAACCTATTCGAATAAGCTCTTCATAAAGTTTTTCCTTAGAGTCAAAATAATGAAAAAGCAATCCCATACTCATATCAGCAGCTTTGGCAATATCAGCAACCTTCGTTTCCCCATATCCCTTCCGTATAAACAAATCCAATGCAGATTTTAAAATAACCGCCTTTCGTTGCTCCTTCTGTTCATGTCGTATCGACATTATTAGCACCCCTTCATTAAAAAAGTATTCATTGAAATAATATTCAATGAATACTTAAAAATCCCTGCAAAAATATCTATAAACGAAAATTTTTTAAGAAGCCAATGGAACTTTTTTGCTTTAAAGTAGTCAAGCGTAGGAAATATTCGGAGTAAAAGGAGGATAGTATGAAGTTTGATGAATTGGCTGTACTGACCTTTATTTATAGTGGGTTAATGACTTTTTTCATTGTGCCATTTGATAGGAATAAACCTTTTGAACATCCATGCACTTTTTCAACTCTTTTCAGAGAAAATCTAATGCGGCTCATTTTCCATAAAAAGCCGCTATTTGCGGTTATATTATTCATTCTACTATTAACAGGTATTTGGTTTGGCTTTAAACAACAGGAATACCATATCCACACTCATAGCAGAAATCACCCTATTCATACAAATACAATAGCCATTTTTTATATGTTCGGATTATTCATCTATACGATTGTTCTTTATTTAATACTTGCATTGACTACAACTTTGAAAGCTTATAAAAAACAATGACATTTTATATACTTTAAAATAGTAATTGTACAAATAAAAACAATATAAACACTACCAATACACTTAAAACAAAATATCAGTTATTTACTATGCAAATCAATTTAATTTTAGAACAAACTTCCAAAAAATATATTTTACTTTTATAATAAAATATTTCAAAAACATTGTTAAAACAACAACATTAAACAAATCAAGTGTTTAACCACAAATAAAACCAACTATCTCTTTTGTAAAATAACAACATGGTAAAAGAGGTTAATTTTAATAAAAATATGAGTTGAACTTTCATAAAAAATAGAATACGATGAATTTCGAAAGATGGTTCACCATCATTCAAGCAATAACAATTTTTTTAAAGGGGTTGGAAATATGTCAGACGTTCTAAAGCAATTTGTAATGCCGAAAACAAACTTATTTGGACCTGGAGCAATTCAAGAAGTTGGTAAACGCTTAAATGATTTAGAAGTGAAAAAGACATTAATCGTAACAGATGAGGGCTTACACAAATTAGGTCTCTCTGAACAAATTGCTAACATCATTACAGCTGCTGGAATTGATGTAGCAATTTTCCCGAAAGCAGAACCAAATCCAACAGATCAGAACATTGAAGATGGTATTGCAGTGTATCATGCAGAAAACTGTGATTCTATCGTTTCTCTTGGAGGAGGTAGTGCACACGATGCAGCGAAAGGTATCGGACTTATTGCTTCGAATGGTGGACGTATTCATGATTATGAAGGCGTTGACAAATCACAAAACCCACTAGTACCATTAATCGCAATTAATACGACTGCTGGTACAGCTAGTGAGATGACTCGCTTTACGATTATCACGGATACAGCTCGTAAGGTGAAGATGGCAATTGTGGACAAACATGTTACACCACTTTTGTCTATTAATGATCCAGAGTTAATGATTGGCTTACCTCCTGCTCTAACCGCGGCAACTGGTTTAGATGCCTTAACACACGCAATCGAATCATTTGTGTCGACAAATGCTACACCAATTACGGATGCATGTGCTGAAAAGGTACTTCAGTTAGTACCTGAATATTTGCCGCGTGCCTATGCAAATGGTGCAGATTTAGAAGCACGTGAGCAAATGGTATATGCCCAATTTTTAGCTGGTATGGCATTTAACAATGCATCACTTGGTTACGTACATGCCATTGCACATCAATTAGGTGGCTTCTATAACCTTCCACACGGTATATGTAATGCCATTTTATTACCGCATGTTTGCCGCTTCAACTTAACGGCTCGTACTGAACGTTTTGCAACGATTGCTGAGTTATTAGGCGAAAATGTTGAAGGATTAAGTAAACGTGATGCTGCCGAAAAGGCGATTGAAGCTATTGAAAAATTATCAAATGATTTAAATATCCCTAGTGGCTTCCGTGAATTAGGTGCGAAGGATGAAGATATTGAAACTTTAGCGAAAAATGCGATGTTAGATGTTTGTGCTGCAACAAACCCACGTAAAGCAACATTAGAAGATATTAAACAAATTATTACAAATGCGATGGGTCCAGTAACGAAAAAAGAAGAGTCACTCGAAGCTGTTGCACTTTCATAATAAAACGATTAAAAGGTATGTCTATTGCAGACATACCTTTTTTTATCTTGATTAACCAAATATTTACTGTGCGAAAGCGCAGCGACAGCAACAATTCTTTACTGGATCGAGTGGCTGGACAAACGCCCACTGAAATAGAGGAACTTAGGCTAAGATCTTCATATCCTGTGAAAACGCCTGAGTGTCCAACATCGTGTTGGCCTAAATCCCCTGGTGGATGTCATGGATTTTGAAGAGGGACATTTCGAGGGAGCTCGAAAAAATCCGAACGCATTATTTAAGTTGAGGCGTGATTGATTTCAGGTAAATGCATTTGTTCATTGTATGTAACGCCTACACTCGCTATACTTTTCTTAAAAACAATGGGGGTATAGGCATATGCGTTTAATTTCAATTTGTCCTAGTAATACTGAGCTAGTAGCTTATTTGGGCTTGCTGGATCAGCTTGTTGGCGTTGATGATTTTTCTGATTGGCCATTAGCAGTGAAAGGCTTACCTCAGCTCGGACCAGATTTATCGATTAATATGGACGCATTAGAGGCATTACAGCCGGATCTTGTACTAGCATCCTTAAGTGTCCCTGGTATGGAAAAAAATATTGAAGCATTACAAGCTAGAAATATACCACACATTGTATTTAATGCTAATTCCTTAGTGGAAATTGCACAGGATCTTCATACATTAGGCAAAGCATGTGGTGTTGAGGATCGCGCTAAAAATATAGCTGAGAGTTATTTACAATGTATTGAACACTTACGTTCAATCGCTCAAACAGTAGCTAAGAGACCTACACTCTATTGGGAATGGTGGCCAAACCCTATTTTTACAGCTGGGAAATTGAACTGGCTAACTGAAATTAGTGCCATTGCTGGTGGTCAAAATTGTTTTCAGGATGTGGCATTAGCAAATGTACAAACTGATTGGACAAATATAGTAAAACGTAATCCTGACTATATTATGATGGCTTGGGTAGGTGTTGCCTTTGAGCGTATACAACCAGCAAATCTATTGAAACGTCCTCGAGCGCAGGAGCTAAAAGCCGTTCAAATGCAACAGCTTCATGTGATGGAGGAATGGCTTTATTGTCGCCCATCACCGCGTCTACTAGAGGGAGCATTAAAGCTCGCTAAATTGCTCCATCCTGAGAAGTATGAAGATGTAAAACTTCCAATTTTCTTAAATAATTGAAGCAAAATATCTTTATTAGAGGGCACAGGGGAAAACTAGGTTTCCTACAAACGGCTATGTGATGAGCTTATTTTAGAACTTACGAACTTAACGTTTAAGAGTGTACAGGAAATTAAGAAAAATAATAAGTCCAAACCCTCTACTATCGATGAAGAAATTTAAGAAAAAGTCGATTTGCATCACAGTTCTGTGGCAAATCGACTTTTTCAGTGTCTTCTATTTTAAAGAGTGTCTATTTATTAATTATACAAACTTCACCATATGGTATTTTTTCTTACCACGACGAACAATGCTAAATGCGTCCTCTAAACGATCCTTACTATCAATTACATAATCTAAATCAGTGACCTTTTCACCGTTCACACTAATCGCTCCATTCGTTACATCCTCACGAGCCTGACGTTTTGAAGGTGAGATAGCCGCTTCCACAAGTAAGTCCACAATGTTTTTATCTTCTTTCGCCATTTCAATAGAAGGAACATCTTTAAAAGCATCCTTCATTTCCTCAGCAGAAAGTGCTTTTAAATCTCCTGAGAATAATGCAGCTGTAATGCGGATTGCTTGATCTAATGCTTCTTGACCATGAATTAAGCGAGTCATTTCTTCAGCTAGTGCTTTTTGTGCCTTACGTAAATGTGGTTCCTCTTCTACAGATACTGCCAATGCTTCTATTTCTTCACGAGAAAGGAATGTGAAGATTTTTAAGTATTTTATAACATCTGCATCTGCAGCATTAATCCAGAATTGGTAGAACTCGTACGGAGATGTTTTCTTGCCATCTAACCAAACAGCACCACCTGCTGTTTTACCAAATTTCGTACCATCTGCTTTTGTTACTAATGGAATTGTTATCCCAAACGCTTTTGTCTCTTCCTCATGCGTTTTACGAATAACTTCTAAACCTGTTGTAATATTTCCCCACTGATCAGAACCACCTACTTGAATACGACAGTTGTAATGGTTGTATAAATGATTGTAATCAATACCTTGAATTAGCGTGTATGCAAATTCAGTGAAGGAAATACCCGTATCAAGACGAGATGCAATCGTATCTTTCGCAAGCATGTAGTTAACATTAATTAGTTTCCCATAATCACGTAAAAATTCAATCGTGTTCATTTCGCCAATCCAGTCACGGTTATTCACTAACTGAGCACCATTGCCATCCTCTGCAAATTCAAAAATACGTTCTAATTGGCCACGGATACCTTGAACATTTTTATCAATTTGCTCAACAGTTTGTAATTGGCGTTCTTCAGAGCGTCCAGATGGATCTCCAATCATTCCAGTCGCACCACCAACTAATAAAATTGGACGGTGGCCAGCTTTTTGGAACCGACGTAGCGTTAAAAGAGGCACAATATGTCCAATATGCATAGAATCCGCAGTAGGATCAACACCACAGTATAAAGAAACTGATTGTTCATCTAATAATTTGGCCATACCTTCAGCATCAGTTTGTTGGTATAACAATCCGCGCCATTCTAAGTCTTGTAATAATTCGTTCGTCATTTTTATTCCTCCTAAGTGTTTAATAATTCCGTGTAGGGAGAAACAAAAAAGTCCCTACACGCAAAATATTGCATGCAGGGACGTTATAAACTAACGCGGTACCACCCAGCTTGAAGATGTCATCCATCTTCCACTTCATTCAACCGCCTTTATCGCAGGCGCGCACGTCTAAGCTCCAAGCACGTAATTCGTCTCTACACTTTGACCAGCTTTCACCAACCGCTGGCTCTCTAAACAGGGAATATAGATACTACTGCAAGCTCTTCTTCACTAGAAAACTATAAGCATTATTCTATACGATTCTTTTTGATTGTCAATAACTATGTTCGAGCCAAATCAATATGTGCTATAATAGACAAGATTTTAGGAGGTCGATACATTGAAAGATTGGATTGAGAAAATCAATGCAAAGATCGATGAATTAATTCAACAAAAATGGATGAAGAGATTACGTATTTCAGGTAGTATTACCTGGAACTTATTTTTACTATTTTTAGTCTTTGCATTGGTAGGCACTGTATTTGCCGGTTCAGTGGGTGCCGGCTATTTTGCTTCTCTCGTAAAAGAAGAACCGCTGCGCACTAAGAAAGATTTGCGAGAGCTTATTTTTAACTACGACTCAACTAGTGAGATTTATTTTGCCAATGATATTTATATTGGAAAATTGCGAACTGATTTAGACCGTCGTGAAACATCTCTTAATAACGTGTCACCTGATGTTATTAACGCCGTTCTCGCAACAGAGGATGAATACTTCCGTGAGCATGATGGGATTGTTCCAAAAGCAGTTATTCGGGGACTGCTTCAGGACGTTACAAACTCTGCAACACAGACAGGTGGCTCTACATTAACACAACAACTTATCAAAAACCAAGTATTAACAAATGAAGTGTCCTATGAACGAAAAGCAAAAGAACTTTTGCTTGCTATGCGATTAGAGCACTTTATGACAAAGGATGAAATTTTAGAAGCCTATTTAAACATTATTCCTTATGGTCGTAATTCGTCAGGGCGAAATATTGCAGGGGTGGAGACGGCAGCAGAAGGAATATTTGGTGTCAAAGCAAAAGATTTAACGCTACCACAAGCGGCGTACATAGCTGGTATTCCACAAGCACCTTTTGCCTATACGCCTTTTACAAATAAAGGTGTACTTAAAAGTGAAGAAGCACTTCAACCTGGCATTGATCGTATGAAAACCGTACTTTATCGTATGAAGGATGCGGGTTACATCGATGAAACTCAGTATCAAACAGCACTAAACTATGACATCACAGCTGACTTCCGTTCACCAGAAATGCGCCCAGAAGATCGCTACCCATGGTTAACATATGAGTTGGAAAGTCGAGCAAAAGATATTATTGCTGAAAAACTAGCAGCAGAAGATGGGATTGATCCTGAACGCTTAAAGAATGAAGAAAAATTAAAAGATAAGTATATGATTTTAGCAGATCGTGATGTCCGCTCTAAAGGATATCGTATTTATTCAACCATCAATAAAGATATGTACGATGCCATGCAAAAAGCAGCAGATAACTTTAAATATTATGGTCACACCTATACAGGAAAAGATAAAGATCCTGTAACAGGTGAGGAAATAGATGTCGAAATGCCAGTACAGGTAGGTAGTATTTTAATTGAAAATACTACTGGGCGTATTTTAAGTTTTGTGGGTGGACGTGACTTTAAAACAACTGAAGTAAACCATGCAACACAGGCATTCCGTCCAAACGGTTCAACAATGAAGCCATTACTTGTCTATGCACCAGCTGTTGAATACGGTGTGATTGGCGCAGGTAGCCCATTAGTTGACGTAAAATTCTCTATCGGCAAATGGAGTCCAAACAACTATATTACAAGTGATGAGCGTGGCCTAATTCCTGCACGTGAAGCGTTAGCAGACTCACAAAACTTATCAGCATTACGTTTATACAATGATATTATTAATAAACGTCCTGCTGATTACTTAACAAAAATGGGCTTTACTAAATTAGCCCCTAATGATTATACAAACCTTTCAACAGGAATTGGTGCATTGGAAGTAGGAACAACTGTAGAGGAAAATACGAATGCCTTTGCAACCTTTGCAAATGGCGGTCAGTTCATTGATGCCTACATGATAGATAGAATTGAGGATCAAGAGGGTAATATTATTTATAAACACGAAGCTGAACCTGTACAAGTTTACAGTCCTGAAACTTCTTATATCGTTACAGATATGCTACGAGATGTTTTAACAAAGGGAACAGGTACAATGGCAAGAAACACGCTAAAATTCTCTGCAGATTTCGCTGCAAAAACAGGTACTACGCAAGAGTATAAAGATGTATGGCTGGTTGGCTATAACCCAAATGTGTCACTTGGTGTATGGTTAGGCTATGATCAACAAAGAACTTTATATGCATTTAATAATACGTACTTGCAGCCTAGTGTTCGTATAAACAAGCTATGGGGAACATTCATGAATTCGGTCTATGATGTTGATCCACAATTAATTGCCCCTAAAACAAGATTTAAGCAGCCAAAAAATGTAGTGTCTGCTTCATTCTGTGGTATTTCTGGCTTAGCACCGTCTGCAGCATGCTCTAGTGCTGGACTTGTGCGATCCGATTTGTTTAACGCAAAAGTATTTTTACCTTCACAAACTGATGATAGCCTTGCTTCTTCAAGTGTTGTAACGATTAAAGGAAAAACTTATAATGCGCTACCTAATACACCATCGGAATTTGTAAAACCAGGTGGTGCAGGTATTAATCAAGCATTTATCAAACGCATGCTTGGAAGACTTGGTGGTAACCCTGCTAGTCTACTGCCTAAAAATTCGACATTATCGAATTCATCTGTATCAGCTGTTGACTTCCCTGCAGATGGCAGCCCGCCAGCAGCAGTAAATGCATCGATTAATGGCAACACACTATCTTGGTCAGACTCTTCCAATGATGTTGTTGGTTACCGAATATATAATGTGACAAACGGTGGTCATACTCTTGTCAATTCAGTGCTTGAATCAACTCAAAGCATGACAGTAGCAAGTGGACAAGCCTATGCCGTTGTTGCAGTAGATATCACTGGTTTAACCTCCCCACAATCGAATGTCGTTTCGACTGGAGGAAGTGAGGAAGAACCTGATCAGGAAGACGATCAAGAAACAATTCCTCCAATTACTCCACCTGATAATGGCAATGGCTCTGGAGATGGAACCGGTGGTAATAATGGGAATGGCACTAATAATGGCAACGGCACGAACAGTGGCAATAACGGAAATAATGGAAATAATGGCAACGGCTCAAATAACGGCAATGGCTCTGGCAATAATGGCAATGGCTCTACTGGAGGAGAGAATGGTAATACAACTCCACCTCCTGAGGCACCAACCCAATAATTACGCATTCACGAAGCACTTGGTTAAGAACGCCAGCGAAATTTTTTCTCATGCTTTGAAGATTTCTATAAAAAATATTTAAATAAACAGACTTACTACAAGCACTTTTACATTGTAGTAAGTCTATTTTTTTGTCATGATAAAGAGGACTACTAATAAGGGGTGGAAAAAAATGAACATATTAGTAATAGGCGGTACACGTTTTTTTGGAAAAAAGCTTGTTGAGCTATGTCTTCAAAATGGACACAATGTTACTATATTAACACGCGGCCAAAGTGGGAATCCTTTTGGGACACAGGTAAAGCAACTAATTGTGAATCGTGATGATGCCGAAGCATTATCACAAGCTCTTGCAAGTTCCTCATGGGATATTGTTTTTGACAATATTTGTTATGCACCAGATGAAGCTCAAAAACTATGTGAAATTTTAGAAGGTAAAACAAAAAAACTCGTTTTCACCTCTACTCTATCCACCTACGAAGTAGATGGCAATGTAAAAACAGAAGAAGATTTTAATCCATATGATTATGAAGTTCGTATGGGGAGCCGCGAAGATTTTTCTTACGATGAAGGCAAACGACAAGCTGAAGCACTATTTTTCAAAGAGGCTACCTTCCCTATTGTCGCTGTGCGTTTTCCAATTGTAATGGGCGTGAATGATTATACACAACGTTTACATTTTCATGTGCAACGAATTATCAAGGAAGAGCCTATTTCATTACCAAATATCGAAGCGAAGATGAGTTACATCACAGATGAGGAAGCCGCAGCATTTTTATATTTTGCTGGTATTTCGCCAATTGAAGGTCCTTATAATGCTACAGCAACGGGTGCTATTTCTTTAAAGGATTTAATTGGGCTAATTGAAGAAGCCAGTGGAAAACATGCTAGAATATCGCTAATTGGCGGCGACGAGCATTCACAATCACCATATGGCGTTCCAGCAGATTGGTATATGTCAAATGCAAAGGCAGAAGCTGCTGGCTTCACATTTAGCCAACTCCATCATTGGCTCCCTGACTTAGTGAATACTTTGGTAAAACAGCAACAATAAACTACGACCAATGCAAAGAATCTGCTAGATTAAAACTAGCAGATTCCTCAATGATACAACTTAAAAAAATTAAAGCAATATTGTTTTTAAAATAGTAATCGCTTCATCAATTTCCTCTTTAGTCACTGTCAATGGTGGTAATAGACGAATAACGTTTGGTCCTGCTCCCACTAGTAATAAGCCCTTTTCCTCTGCCGCCGCAATGTACTGTGCTACTTCGTTATCACCGCAACCAATACCAAGCAATAAACCTTGGCCCTGTACTGTATACGTAGATGGCAGATTTACCTTTAACTGACTTATAAAATAGGCAGATAGCTCCTGTACATTTTGTAAAAATGTGGCATCAAACACATGATCTAGTACAGTCTCTGCCACACTCATCGCCAGAGGGTTGCCACCAAATGTTGTGCCATGAGTTCCAGGACCAAATGTGTCATATAACTCTGCTGTTCCAAGCATACCACCGATAGGGAAACCGCCACCCAACCCTTTGGCTAATGTTACGATATTTGGTTTTAAAATCGTTTGTTCAAAGGCAAATCTTGTTCCTGTTCTTCCAATTCCCGTTTGAACCTCATCAACAATTAGTAGAATACCTTTATCCTCACAAATTTTTGCTATCGCTGCTGCAAATTCCGCAGAAACACTGTTTACGCCTCCCTCACCCTGAATCATTTCCAGCATTATAGCTGCCACAGAATCATCAATGGCTGCTTCAAGAGCGTCCACATCGTTAAAAGGTAGAATTGTAAATTTTCCAACAAGTGGTCCAAAGCCATTATGTACCTTGCCCTGACCTGTTGCAGACATTGCACCAAAAGTTCTTCCATGGAAGGATTTTTCAAAAGAAATCATATGATGTTTCCCTGTATGCTTACGTGCCAGTTTAATAGCCGCTTCATTCGCTTCGGCACCACTATTACAGAAAAATGCGTAGGAAAAATGTGTATCTGCTATTAGTTTTTGCGCAACCTTCTCTTGACCGGGTATATCAAATAAATTAGAAATATGCCATAGCTTTTCACTTTGCTCCTGGATTGCTTTCACAATCGCAGGGTGTGCATGACCTAGACTTACGACAGCTATTCCACTAGTAAAATCTAAATATTTTTTTCCAGTAGTATCTTCTACAACTGTTCCTTGCCCCTTGACTATTTGGGCACGGCGTTTGCCATAGTTACCAAATAAAGCACTCATTCTCATCAGCCCCTATTTTACTAAATTTAATAATCCCTACAATGAGGTAGAAACTCTTTTACCGTCTAATATGGTCGTCCCTGCTAAAGATTCGCCAACAATTTGGACAGATGGGATACCTGCATTTAAGCATTCTAAGGCCCCTTGAACTTTAGGTATCATTCCCCCATAAATATGTCCCTCTTCAATCCATTGGTGGATTAAGGCTGGTGTTGCTTGTGATTGATATTCATCATGAATTCGAACACCACTTACATCTGTGACTAGTAATAGGCTGTCTGCTTTGATAGCTAATGCAATTTCACTAGCAACTGTATCTCCGTTAATATTCAGTGCCTGACCTGATTCATCTGCTCCTATACAAGCAATAACTGGCACAATATTTGCACTTATTAATGCTTCTAGTAAGGATGTATTAATTGTATTAACTTCACCTACAAATCCATATACATCTTTGTCAAGATAATCGGCTACCATTAATTGTCCATCAAAGCCATTTAACCCTATCGCAGCAATACCTGCTGATGTTAATTCATGAACAAGAGCCGGATTAACTTTCCCAATCAGTGTTGTCTGCACAATGTCAATTGCAGCTTCACTTGTGACACGAATTCCCTTTAAGGCATGGGATTCTATTCCTTGAGCAGCAAGTTCACGATTAATGGCTGGGCCACCACCATGTGTGATGATAAGTTCTATACCGCTTTCTTGAAGCTTCTTAAAATTTTCAAAAAACGACTCATTTAAGCCTTCAAGCGTACTGCCACCAAGCTTGATGACCATACGTTTACGAGCGGTATGATGCGTTGATTTGAACGTAGTCATAAGTTAAATCACATCCCCACGCATGCCCCTTACCCTCACCTAAACCAAGTGACACATAAATTTTTACTTCATGCATTTTTAAAATTTGAATTAACTCATCTTCTGAGAATGGTATTGGCTCACCGTTTTCAACCATCGTTGCACCACCAATTTGAATCGTAATTTTATCTGGATCAACAGTGGCTCCACTATAACCTACTGCCGCAATAATACGTCCCCAGTTGGCATCACAGCCAAATACCGCTGTTTTTACAAGAGGTGAACCAACTACCGTTTTAGCAATTTTACGTGCTTCTTCATGTGAGATGGCCCCTTCTACTTCAACCTCAATTAACTTCGTTGCTCCTTCACCATCTTTCGCAATCATCTTTGCAAGATCTTGAGCAACTGTTGTCAATGTATAATAAAAGTTTTGCCAATCTGGATGTGCAGGCGTTAAAGATTCATTTCCTGCTAAACCATTTGCCATAATCACAACTGTGTCATTTGTTGATGTATCTCCATCCACTGTAATGGCATTAAACGTCAAATTTGTTATATCGGATAATGCACTCTGCAATACTTCCGATTCGATATTCGCATCCGTTGTAATAAAACCAAGCATCGTTGCCATATTCGGTTCAATCATACCTGAACCTTTTGCCACTCCAGCGATAATAACCTCCTTACCATCGACTGTTGTACTATAGCTTGTGTTTTTCATAACCGTATCAGTTGTCATAATTGCCTGTGCAAAATCAATAGCACTTTCTAAATCATCCATCGGCTCTAATTGGGTAATCCCTTTTGTAACTGGCTCCATTTTCATAATTTCACCGATAACACCTGTTGAACAAACCCCTACTAGATTTGCTTCAATACCAAGCTTTTCTGCAGCAAGGGATTGCATTGTTTGTGCATCCTTCACACCCTTCTTTCCTGTACATGCATTCGCATTTCCAGAATTCACAATCATCGCTTGCATTTTCTTAGTTGTATAAACAACTTGCTTTGTTACCTTTAATGGTGCTGCTTGCACAGCGTTAGTTGTAAATACACCCGCAACACTTGCTGGCACTTCACTTACTAATATCGCCAAATCCTTTTTCTTATGTTTTAAGCCACAATGTAAACCGGCTGCTTTAAAACCTTTTGGTGAGACAATATTTTTACTTGATAATTTTTTCATAATATTCGTTGACGCTATTAGTGTCATATACTAATTCCTCCTTAAATTAAAAATAAGAGAAGCATACAGTTTCCTGCATGCTATACAGTGAAGGTTTTCTTCAACTCCCACGATTATTCGTCAATTGCGCTTTTACATGTTAAGGCTGGTAATCTTACTGCCTGCTTTTTTGGATTAAATAAAGAACGGCACAACATCCAACCCTGTTGTTTGCGGTAAATCAAATTGAACGTTCATGTTTTGAATGGCTTGCCCTGCCGCCCCTTTGACTAAATTATCGATAACCCCAACAATCGTGGCACGATTTGTTCGGCTGTCTACTTTCACAAAAATATCACAATAGTTTGAACCTTTTACACGATTTGTCCCTAGTCCGTTAACATCCGTAACAATTCGAACAAATGGATGTTTGTCATAGGTATTTTTTAAACAAGATATCAGTTGTTCCTCTGTGACACCAGGCATAATTGGTGCATAAGAGGACGATAAAATTCCTCGTGTCATTGGTACTAAATGCGTATTGAAGGTTATTGCTGTCTGAACTCCTGCAAATATCGAAATCGCCTGTTCGATTTCTGGTATATGCTGATGTGAATTTGTTTTATAGATTGAGAAATTATCATTTGCCTCACTAAAATGTGTTGTCTGAGACGGTTTATTTCCAGCTCCTGAGATTCCACTTTTGGCATCTATTATTAAAAAGCTAGGATCGATTAATCGCTCCTTTATCAGTGGTAATAGGGATAATAGCACCGCAGTAGGGTAGCATCCAGGATTGGCAATAAGGGATGCATATTGAACATTTTCGGCATTCCATTCAGTTAAGCCATAAACACTTTGCTGAAGAATATCCAGCGGTGCTGCTTTTTTGCCATACCATGTTTCATAGCTTGCAGGATCTTTTAATCGAAAATCACCAGATAAGTCTATTAATTTAGGACCTTTCCCTACTAATGGGGGCAAAAGCTCACTAGTCACCCCAGAAGGTGTGCTTGCAAAAACTACATCATATTTCTCTAAAGCTTCATAATCAATTTTTTGTAACGGTGTATCAGCAATTTGAATGAGATGTCCAAACTTAGAAGAAAAAATTACACCCTCCTCAGAAGATGTAAATAACTCAATTTGCTCTACCGCTTTATGATTATGTAAAAATCGAATAAGCTCCAGTCCACCATAACCAGTTGCACCAACAATTCCTACTTTCAATACGCTCACCTCTGAAATAAGTTAAAATTAGTATACGACTGCATAATTATTAAGTCAATTGAATTTTTATTTATTTTTAGATTAATAATTTCAATGAATACATGATTTTGACTAACAATATAAACGAGTTTCTTCTAATCTTGCAGTAATAACCCATATTAAGCGCATGTTTTGCTAACAATATGGATTTAGTTTTTAATATATTTAAATGTATGACCTACTAATTAATACAGTATGAATAATTAGAATTTTTCTAAAAATCAGTTCATTAATAATGAATACATATGGAGGACGTTTCATTTTGAAGCTAATAATATGTAACTTAATGTTTTTATTGGTACTGACAGGGTGCACATCTGCTATACCAGACAATCCAACAGCAAAATCTATTTTGAAAGAAAAACCTAAAGCAGATATTTTTCAATTTAATCAACTCATCTATATCAATATTACTAAACCAGAATTAACAAAGGGGAATTTTGTAAAAAAAGGTAAATTAGGAGAAATCAAAAAGATGACGTCCTCCTCTTTATTTTTTAAAGATTTTTATGCAACGAAATTACCCATAGGAACTGAAATCTTTGCAACAAACGAGCATAACACCTACAGCATAATTGTAGAATTAGATGGAGAACAAAGAATATATAAGGTACTTATAGAAGGGTAAATTCATGTAAAAAACAGGAATTTTTCGTTGACTGAAAAAATTCCTGTTTAATAACGATACTATTAGTCTTCCATCGTCGATAAATCCCCAGTTGGCAGATTTAACTCCCATGCCTTTAACACACGACGCATAATCTTACCACTACGTGTTTTTGGCAGTTTATCCTTAAATTCGATTTCACGAGGAGCTGCGTGAGCTGATAAGCCCTTTTTGACAAAATTACGGATATCCTCAATCAATGCATCTGATGGCTCAACACCTTCACGTAATGAAACAAAGGCTTTAATTATTTCACCTCGTACAGGGTCTGGCTTACCAATAACACCTGCTTCAATTACATCTGGATGCTCAAGTAGTTTGCTTTCCACTTCGAAAGGACCAACCCGTTCACCAGCTGTCATAATCACATCATCTACACGCCCTTGGAACCAGAAGTAACCTTCATCATCCATATAAGCAGAATCCCCAGACACATACCATTCACCTTTTAAGAAATACGATTCATAGCGCTCTGGATTGCCCCAAATTTGACGCATCATTGCTGGCCAGCCTCGACGAACTGCTAGATTCCCCATTGTAAACGGCGGCACTTCATTCCCAGCATCATCCACTATCGTTGCATGAATACCTGGCAATGGTTTCCCCATAGAACCTGGCTTAATATCCATGGAAGGATAGTTACAAATCATATGCCCACCAGTTTCCGTCATCCACCATGTATCATGTATACGATGACCTAGCTCTTCACTACCCCAACGAATTACCTCTGGATTTAATGGCTCACCTACGGATAAAACATGGCGTAAAGAAGACAAATCATAATTCTCAAGCATACCACTACCTGCACCCATCAACATTCTGAAAGCTGTTGGCGCACTATACCAAACTGTTACACTATAATCCTCAATCGCTTGATACCAGGCTTGTGGTGAAAATCTTCCACCAACAATAAGCATTGTCACACCATTTAACCATGGACCAAAAATACCGTATGCAGTTCCCGTTACCCATCCTGGATCAGCTGTACACCAATAAATGTCATCCTCACGTAAATCTAGTACCCATTGTGTTGATTGATATTGTTGAAGCATTGCGTTATGGACATGTAATACGCCCTTTGGTGCACCAGTTGATCCAGAAGTATAATGCAGAATCATGCCATCTTCTCTGTCTACCCATTCAATATCAAATTGAGATGAAGCTTCTTTCAGACGTTTATTAAAATCTAAAATTTGTGAAGTTTCCTCTATATCAGAGCCTACTAAAAAGACGTGCTGTAAATTAGGGAGCTTTTCTAAAGGTACTCGTTCAAGTAACTCTGGTGTCGTCACTAATGCTTTCGCTTCACTATCTGCTAGTCGATCATAAACCGCTCCCTCCATAAATGCTTCAAATAACGGTCCCACAATAACGCCCATTTTCAATGCACCTAATAATGAGAAATAAAGCTCAGGAGAACGTGGCATGAAAATAAATAAACGATCCCCTTTTTCTAAATTTGTCGCTGATTTTAAGACATTCGCAGCCTTATTAGTTTGCATTTTCATTTCATTAAAAGAATAAGCCTCTTTTCGCTTTCCATCATTGAAATAAAGTGCAACCTTATTCTTACGATGTGTTTCCGTATGTCGATCAATCGCCTCATACGCCATATTCACACGACCTGTTTCGTACCAACTGAATCCTTTTTCTGTCTCTGCCCAATCATGTGTTGCTGCTGCTACCTCATAATTAGGTAAATTGTGTTGCCCTGGTATAGCTTTTAACTTCTCCATCATTTTCATCCCCATGAAACTACCCCTTTCTTTGCTATCGCTTTAGTACATTAGTAAGCAAACTTTAAATTATCCTATTTATAATTTTCCCCCTTTAAAATTTGCCACCTTCTCCAAAGACAATTACGTTATGTAGCAATTGTTATACAACAGTTTTAGCAGTAGAAAGTAAATGAATTCTTATTCACACTACATTTATCTGTTAAATAACAGATGCAATATAAATCTATTTTACACGAATTCACTAAGAATGTCCTAATATTTTTATTTTTCCAAAAATATAGGTATATTTTGCAAAAATAAGCGTTTTTCCGCAAGAAATCAGCTATAATGGAATTATTAAACTCAGGTGGTGTAATTATGGAACATAAAAAAACTTTTTTTTCTGTCACAAAGGAAACAAAGCATGGTACTGTGTATGTGGAAGGACCTGTTCCTCCAGAAAAATTAGCTACATATTCTTTCCATGAAGGCTTGGTTGCCTTTAGACCTCCTAAACAGCAACAGCAAGCGATTATTGAAATTGCAGGACTTCCTGAAGGGCGAATTATTATTATTCGACAAAAGGACATTATCGTAGGCTATGTCACCTATCTCTATCCAGACCCACTTGAACGCTGGGCCGAGGATCGTATTGATAACATGATTGAGCTAGGCGCAATTGAAGTTATACCTGACTATCGAGGTACAGGTGCTGGTAAAGCATTGCTGGCTGTTTCTTTTATGGGAGATGAAATGGAAGACTATCTTGTACTCACTACTGAATATTATTGGCATTGGGACCTTAAAGGAACTGGTTTAAATGTTTGGGATTATCGCAAGATGATGGAAAAAATGATGAGCTCTGCTGGCTTCGAATATTTTGCAACAGATGACCCAGAGATTACTTCACACCCAGCTAACTGCCTGATGGCACGCGAGGGAAAACGTGTGCCCCCTGAAACAATGGAAAGATTTGATAAGCTTCGTTTTAGAAATCGCTTCATGTATTAAAACCAACACAAAGGGGATGCGTATATGATCGTAGAAGAAATCATGAATAATGAGCCTTACACGCTGGCTCCAACAAATACAGTGCTTGAAGCGCTAAAGTTAATGCGTGAGAAAAAAGTACGACATTTGCCAGTTGTAGATGAAGAACGGCATGTTCTTGGTGTCCTCACAGAACGAGACATTAAAGAAGCACTTCCTTCTTCATTGCAGGATGAGCCCAATTCTCCTGTATTTAATGCAAAAGTGGAAGAAGTAATGATTAAAAATCCATTAGTTGGTCATCCGCTTGATTTTGTAGAAGAGGTAGCCCTTACATTCTACGAATCTAAAGTAGGCTGTTTACCAATTGTTTCTGGCGGCAAACTTGTTGGCATCGTCACAACTACCGATTTGCTCTATACTTATATTGAATTAACTGGTGCTACTGAACCTGGCTCAAAAATTGAAATTCGTGTAACTGACACACCAGGGATTTTATTTGAAATCACAAAAATATTCCACGAACATCATGCAAATGTCCAAAGCGTCTTAGTTTATCCTGACTCTGAAAATACACAAAATAAAATTTTAAGTGTCCGAGTGAAAACACTGAATCCATTAGCGATGATAGAAGATCTTCGTAAAGAGGGCTTCGATGTACTATGGCCTAATTTACCGGGTGTTTCGTTACAATGAAAAAGGCAGTATTTATTTACTCACCGGAGCAACTCGGATATAAATTTTCAGATACCCACCCTTTTAATCATAAACGCTTGACGCTTACAATGGATTTGCTAAAAAAGATTGACGCCCTAGACGATGTCGATGTTGTTCCAGCTCGTGTAGCAACAGATGAAGAATTATTACTAGCACATGATCCTAAATATGTTGATATTGTCAAAAAGGCAGGCCATGGGGAACTTTCCGATTCACAAGGAGAAAGCTATGGCATTGGCACTGAGGATACACCCATTTTCGAGAATATGCATGAAGCAAGTGCACAGCTTGTAGGAGGAACGCTAACAGCTGTCGATTATGTTATGGAAGGAAAAGCTAAGCATGCCCTCAATCTAGGTGGAGGGCTACATCATGGCTTCCGTGGTCGAGCATCAGGCTTTTGTATTTATAACGATAGTACAGTGGCCATCCGCTATCTACAGGAAAAATATAATGCTCGTGTGCTGTATGTAGATACCGATGCGCATCATGGGGATGGTGTACAATGGAGCTTTTATGAAGATCCAGATGTTTGCACATTATCGATTCATGAAACAGGACGTTATCTTTTCCCTGGAACTGGTAATATTACAGAACGAGGAAATGGACAGGGTTATGGCACTTCTTTTAATTTTCCAATTGATGCTTTTACTGAGGATGAGAGTTTTCTAGAAATCTATGAAAAATCCATGAGGGAAATTTTTGAATTTTTCAAGCCAGATGTTGTACTGACGCAAAATGGCGCCGATGCACACTATTTTGATCCATTAACACATTTATATGGTACTATGAATCTCTACAGAGAAATCCCAAAACTCGCTCATCAATTGGCACATGAATATTGTGATGG
This sequence comes from Lysinibacillus sp. B2A1, assembly GCA_002973635.1. Classification (GTDB taxonomy): domain Bacteria; phylum Bacillota; class Bacilli; order Bacillales_A; family Planococcaceae; genus Lysinibacillus. The sequence goes on along the minus strand of CP027224.1, from coordinate 2,142,719 downwards.
TAAATGGATTGCCGTTGGTGGTGGCGGCTACGATATTTGGCGTGTTGTACCGCGCGCGTGGTCTATGCTATGGCTAGAAATGACAGATCAGCAATTGCCAACAGGACCTCTTCCACAAGCTTGGTTAGATCGCTGGCAGCCTGAAGCGCCTGTACCATTTATTCCGACTTGGGAGGATCCGAATCCCTTATATGAGCCAATTCCGCGAAAGGCAGAGATTGAAGAAAAAAATGCGCAAATGTTAGCGAAAGCGCTGCACATTATTCGTAATGAAAAACGTGTTTAACTTTTTATGTGCCTCACGACTTCTCGTGGGGCTTTTTTATTGATTTGATGAAGTTGCACTCTATCCATCACTTTGAGGTTGCTATCCTCAAATACCGCAGTTCTATCCACCGCTTTAAGGTTGCTATCCGTCACATTGGATGTTCTATCCGTAACTTCAACAAAAAACACGCAAATCCTCAATAAGATCTACGTGTTTCTAACATTATTTACTTTTGACAGATTGACGATGTTCGATACGATGCGGTAAGATAACCGCTTCATCTTCTACTGGCTCTTTATTCATTAGTTTTGTTAGTAAGCGCATAGCAACGGCTCCAATATCATAAAGCGGCAGCGCTACACTAGTTAACTGCGGGCGAACCATTCGTGCTAATTTTGAGTTTTCAAAACTAATTACTTCGATATCCTCAGGTACATCTTTTCCTGCGTCCTGTGCACCATGAATCAGTCCAATTGCTAATTCATCACTGCCAGCGAAATATGCAGTTGGGGGATTTTCCAATGCGGATAAAGTTTCCCAAGCCTCTAGCCCCATATCATAGCTGGATTCCTCTGCAGCAATTAGTGAATCATCTATAGGTAAGCCTGCATCTTGCAAAGCCTTTTTATAAGCCTCAAGCTTAAATTTTCCGTTAATCGTATAAGTAAGTGGACCTGTTACAAAAGCAATACGCTTATGTCCATTTTGAATAAGTAATGTGATGGCCTCATAAGCCGCTTGGTAATAGTCAATATTAACCGTTGCAATGGTTTGTGATTCATCTACTGAACCTGCAAGCACAATCGGTACTGGAGAATGGTCCATTGTTTGCTGCATTTTTTCAGTTACTTCATCACTCATCATAACAATCCCATCGACCTGTTTGCCCAACATTGTATCCAGTAACTGTAGCTCTTTATCTTCATGTTGATCTGAGTTAGCTAAAATAATATTGTAACGGTACATGGTTGCAATATCCTCTACACCACGTGCCAGCTCCGCATAAACATTGTTTGCAATATCTGGGATAATCACGCCAACTGTTGTTGTTTTCTTACTTGCTAATCCTCGCGCTACTGCGTTTGGACGATATTCTAATCGTTCAATTACTTCTAATACTTTTTTTCGTGTTGCCGGTTTTACGTTTTGATTGCCATTGACTACACGAGAGACCGTTGCCATCGAAACATTTGCTTCTCTTGCAACATCATAAATTGTAACAGTCATCGTACGTGCCTCCCTTTTTCCTTTTATAGCCTTATCATACGATAATTTTCATATTCTTTTCAAGAAGAAGTACGTATACGATAAGAAAACCAAGTTCAAATAGTACTATTCTAGACATTATTTTGTCACGATATAGTAAAAACCGCCTGCTGATTTAGCAAGCGGTATATTTTAAAACGAATTAAGCATGAATTTCATAATTTTTCATGAATTTTTGCAGCGTTTCATAGAATGCGTCAAATGTAGGGATGTCCATTTGCTGTTGTGAATCGGAAAGTGCTACAGATGGATCAGGATGCACTTCAGCCATTACGCCATCAGCACCGATTGCAATAGCTGCTTTCGCACATGGTAATAATAAATCACGACGCCCTGTTGAATGTGTTACATCTACGAATACAGGCAAATGTGTTTCCTGTTTTAAAACTGGTACAGCTGAAATATCTAATGTATTACGTGTTGCTTTTTCGTAAGTACGGATACCACGCTCACAAAGGATAATGTTTTCATTTCCTTTAGACATAATGTATTCTGCTGCGTGAATGAACTCATCGATTGTTGCTGCTAAGCCTCGTTTTAATAGGACAGGTTTGTTTGTTGCACCTGCTGCTTTTAATAACTCGAAGTTTTGCATATTACGTGCACCAATTTGGATAACATCGATATAATCCAATGCTTCCTCTAAATGACCAGGTGTTACAATTTCCGTAATAACACCTAAACCGTATTCCTCTGACACACGTTTTAATATTTTAAGACCTTCTAATCCAAGACCTTGGAAGTCATATGGAGAAGTACGCGGCTTGTATGCACCACCACGAATTAATTTTTCACCTTTTGCTTTAATAGATGCTGCTACCGCTGCAACTTGCTCGTATGATTCAACTGCACAAGGACCAAATACGAAAGATGGCTTTCCTTGTCCAATTAACTCACCATTGATATTGATCACTGTATCTTCTGATTTCTTCTTACGAGATACAAGCAATTCCTTCTTCTTATCCGCTTCAAGTTGTTTTAAAGCAGTTTTAAAGATTTGCTTAAATATATAATCAACCGTCATTTGATTTAATGGACCCTGATTGTTTTCCTTAATAAGATCAAGCATGTGTCTTTCACGTAGTGGATCATAGCGATTCACACCTTGCTTTTCTTTAATTTTACCGATTTCATTAACTACAGCTGCACGTTCGTTAATTAGACGAAGAATTTCTAAGTTTAAGCCGTCTATTTGACTACGTAAGCTTTCTAAATCTTTTTGGCTCATGCTTTCTTGCTCCTCTCCTCATGACAGACACTTTCAGAACTCTGAAATGTATGTTACATTTTTAGATATTAGCAATATTATAATCAATGTTGTTCAGAATGTCACGCATTTTTAATTTAGCGCTTCAACTCACTAAATTATTTTACAATATTACAAGAAAGGAAGCGATTACATTGAGTTCAAAACTATTTGCACTTGATATTGGAACACGTTCTGTTGTCGGCATAATCTTAACTGAAAATAATGACCATTTTCACGTCGAAGATATTTTAGTGAAAGAACATAAAGAACGGGCTATGGTCGATGGTCAAATACATAATGTCATGTATGTGGCAGATTTAATCAATGAAATAAAACATGAGCTTGAAGAAAAGCATGGTAGCTTAACAAAGGTAAGTGTAGCTGCAGCTGGCCGCTCATTGAAAACAGAACAGGCGAGCGTGACCATCAATATACGAAATCGTCCAATTTTTACAGAAGAGGATATAAGCCGATTAGAATTACAAGCTGTACAACAAGCACAGCAGCAACTTTTACAACAGAAAGAGGATGCAAAAATAAGCCACTACTATTGTGTAGGCTATTCTGTTTTATATTATCGATTAGATGGTGAAGAAATTGGTAGCTTGCTTGATCAGCAAGGAGATGAGGCGCAAATTGAAGTGATTGCCACGTTTTTACCACGAGTGGTCGTAGAATCACTTATTGCTGCATTGAAACGAGCTGATTTAGAAATGGACGCACTCACTTTGGAGCCAATTGCTGCCATTAATGTGCTTATTCCTCCGACAATGCGTCGTTTAAATGTGGCACTTGTTGATATCGGCGCAGGGACATCTGATATTGCCATCACCGATAAAAGCACAGTCGTTGCCTATGGGATGGTGCCTACAGCTGGAGATGAAATTACTGAGGCATTGAGCGATCATTATTTACTTGACTTCCCAGTGGCTGAAAAAGCAAAAAGGCAACTGCAAACAGAAGAAGAAATTTTAATTCAGGATATATTAGGTTTTGATCAATATTTCTCAAAAGAAGAAGTACTTAAAGCAATTGAATCTGCTGTCAAACTACTTGCTAAAGCCATCGGAGAAGAAATATTACGTCTTAATAACCGGACTGCTCCTAAGGCAGTCATGCTTGTTGGCGGTGGAAGCTTAACACCAAACCTCACAACTGAACTTGGAGCAGTATTAGACTTACCAGCAAATCGTATTGCCGTTCGAGGAATAGATGCCATACAAAACCTGACGAAGGAAGATCATATAAAAGCATCACCCGAATTGGTAACGCCAATCGGCATTGCCATTGCGGCAAAAAAAATGCCGATTCAATATATGAGCCTTACTGTTAATGATCAAGTGGTTCGTCTTTTTGAATTAAAAGAAATGACTGTTGCGGATGCTTTTTTAGCTGCAAATATTCGTGCAAAACAATTATATGGAAAACCAGGGCTTGGATTGTCAGTTAGCGTGAATGGACAAGATATTTTCATCCCAGGGGGTCACGGACAGCCTGCGGAAATTTTAGTAAATGGACAACAAGCAGCTACTAAAACAATGATTAAAACAGGTGACGCCATCCAACTAATTGAAGGTCAAGACGGGCAGCCTGCAGTAGCAACTGTAAGAGATATTGTTGACAATGCAGCTATCAAAACAATACACATTCAACATACTAAATATGTAATTGAACCTAAAATTACGGTTAATGGTTCTCCTGCCTCTCTCGATAGTGCTTTAAATGATCGAGATGTTGTTGCTTTTGAAATCGCAGATACAGTTGAAGAAATATTTAAGCTTACAAATAACTGGGCTTTATTAAAGCAATTTGAATCCTTTTATATTCAAGTAGATGGCAAACCACTTTACCTACCTGAGTTTTCCGCACAGTTAATGATTAATGATAAGCCAGCTAAACTGACATATGCAGTGCAGGATGAAGACGTGATTACCTTTCAGCAGCAAACATTACCAACCGTTCAACGAATAGCTGACCAAATGAATATCTTACTAGAGGATAAAATCATTATTCATTTTCAGAACGAGATTCTAGAGCTGAAAAAAATGGCAAATGAAGTGCTCGTCAACAATAGCGTGGTATCACCTCTGTCAACGGTTCCAAATGGAGCGACAGTTTCATTTATGGAGAAGGATCGAAGTCGTTGGATTTACCAGGATGTCTTCCGTTTCTCTAACTGGCAGCTACCTACGACATTTAAGGGCAACTTTACAATATTACGAAATGGACAACCTGCCAGCTTTGATATGGAAATTTTCGGTGGGGATAAATTAGAAATCTCGTTAGAGGAAGCAGCTATTTACTAAGAAATCAAAAAGGGTACGATATGTCCTTTAAAGGACGTATCGTACCCTATTTTCTAAACTATTAAGCGCGGACTTCTTCATTTTTTTCTTCGGCTTGTTCCTTTGTTTCAGCTGTCTCTTCTGCTTTAGGCTCTTCATTAGGAACATAATCCTCTAACGGTTCTTCACCTTCGAAAGAAACTGTGCCATCGTCAAAAACAGTTGGTGCTTTTGCAGTTTTTAACGTTTTTACTTTCTCTACTAATTGTGTAGATTGCTCTTGAATTTGTTTAGATAATTGAACTGTTTTATCTTTTGCTGTCGTTGAAAAATCTGCACTTTTATCTTTTAGGTTTACTGCTTGTACAGCTACATCGCTCCGTAAATCTTTTCCTGATTTTGGAGCTAGTAATAAGCCAGCAGCTGCACCGACTATACCCCCTACTAATGCGCCAATAACAAAATCTTTCATGTTCACACGCTCCTCTTCATAAATAGACTCTTGCGGATGATAAAGCTGCGGTAATGAACTTTCAAGCTGTTGTTCCTTCACTTCATTAAAATTTGGCTTTTGAGTTGTCATGCAACAATTCCTCCCCATCTTATATTCATGTGCCTAGACTGGTTGTCCATCTACTTTTTTGTTGATGCATCTTCAACTTATGTCTAAGGCTTTATTTTTATTCAGATGACACGAAATGTCTACTGAATAATAATCACTTTTTACGACCCCATTTTCTTTTTGGCTTTTCTGATTGTTCGGCTTCAAAAACATAACTGTCTTCTGAAACCAACTCTTGAGCCTGCTCAATTACTTTTCGCTTCTTCCATTTATCAGCAATACCCATTGCAACATTACTCCATTGAACAACCTGTGCGATTTTTTCCTCATTTTGCTCTACACTTTTTGAAATAGAGGAAGTAATATGCTGTACAGACGTATTTAAACCGTTCACAGAGTCACCAATTCCTTTGACTGCATGAACAACAGAATTTAACTGTTCTGATTTTTGCTGAATGTCCTCTGCCAAACTATTTGTTTTGGTTAATAAGGAAGTCGTTTCACGTGTAATTCCTTCCATTTGTCCTTCAATACCTGATAAAGTTCCTGCTAAGCTGTTTAAAATGGATTTTAGCGAGAATAATGTCATTCCGACACTCACACATAAAATTAAAAAACCGATTGCTGCTATAATCGCTGCAATATACAAAATTACTTCCATAAAAAGACCTCCTGCTAGTAAAATTCTCTTTACTATTACTTTCCCTATCTTCGACAAAAAAAACTGAATTCCTTCTCAATTTTTGAGAAAAAACAGCTTATTCCTTACGGACTAAGCTGTTTCGTTGTTTTTTAACACGTTTTCAAAAGCATCTTGGAATTTGTGAACATCGCCTGCGCCCATAAATAAAAATACTGCGCCCTCATGTTTTGTTAAAACTTCAATTCCTTCAGTGGTAATCACTGCACTGCCTTCAATTAACGACGCCAAATCATGGATTGATAACGCGCCTTGTGTTTCCCTTGCAGAACCAAATATATCACATAAATATGCTGTATCTGCAAGACTTAGACTATCCGCAAAATCCTGTAAAAAAGCTTGTGTACGTGTAAAAGTATGTGGTTGGAAAACAGCTACTAGCTCACGCTCCGGGAATTTTTGACGTGCAGATTGAATCGTTGCACGGATTTCAGTTGGATGGTGGGCATAGTCATCTATTAATACATTATTGCCAATATCCGTTTCAGTAAAACGTCTTTTTACACCTTTATAACTATTTAAACGTTCCTGGATAATATCTGGTGAGATACCTTCATACTGACAAAGTGTAATAACAGCTAATGTATTTAAAACTGCATGATCCCCAAACAATGGGATAAAAAATGTACTATAAAATTCATTGCGCACAAAAACATCAAATTTAGTTCCTTCTGTTGTTTTATCAACATTACGTGCCTCAAAATCATTTTCTGCTCCAAAGCCATAATAAACAACTGGAACCTTTGCTTGAATGCGTTGTAAATGTTCATCATCACCACAAGCAATAATTGCTTTTTTTACCTGTAAAGCTAATGATTGAAAGGCAGAGTAAACATCCTCAATATTAGCGAAATAATCTGGATGGTCAAAATCGATATTAGTCATCACAGCATAATCAGGATTATATGCTAAGAAGTGACGGCGGTATTCACATGCTTCCATCACAAAGAAATCTGCATTTTCATGTCCGGCTCCTGTTCCATCACCGATTAAATAGGAAGTTGGTTTATATCCTCCGACAACATGTGACATTAAGCCGGTTGTGGAAGTTTTTCCATGTGCACCTGTAATGGCAATTGATGTGTAATTTCCGATGTATTCCCCTAAGAACTTATGATAGCGAATAATCTCTACACCAATTTCTCGTGCACGCACTAACTCCGGATGGTCATCAGGAAAAGCATTTCCTGCAATAATTGTCATACCTTCTTTAATATTATCTGGATTAAATGTAAAAATTGGAATATTCCGTTCACGTAACGGCTGTTCTGTGAAAAAATATTTATCAACATCTGAGCCCTGTACTTGTTCACCAGCATCAAATAAGATTTGTGCAAGTGAACTCATGCCAGAACCTTTAATGCCTGTGAAATGAAAAACTGTCATTAATTAAACCCCCGGGAATATCAATATCCCATCTATCATCTATTAGGTGTACCGTATTATTTCACCAATTATTAGGTATTAATACCTTTAAACAAGCTAAAAAATACGTACTTGTCATCACATCTTGTCTATTATAGCACTATTTATGCATAAGGATAAATGTGTAACTTTTCTAAAAATACTAATTTCGACGTAAATCAGATAATCTATACGAAATCCATGCAATTCTTATTCAAACATAGTAATTAAATCTTCTTCTGTAATATAACTTTCTCGTGGTTTGCTGCCTCTAGCCTCTGATACAAAGCCATGAGATTCTAACATATCGATTAAACGGGCAGCACGATTATAGCCAATGTGGTATTTACGCTGAATAAGAGACGTAGAAGCTCCTCCCTGTTCAAACACAAATCGGCAAACTTCCTCAAATAAATCATCTTGCTCTGCAGAAATCTCCGTTTTTTTCAATAGCTCCTCCTGATCAAAAATATAATCAGGTTCACCTTGCTCACGGACATGCTCTATAATGGACTCGATTTCATCATCAGTCACAAATGTTCCCTGTAATCGTACTGGGGCAGACATACCATTCCCTAAATATAACATATCGCCTCGTCCAAGTAATCTTTCCGCTCCTTGCCCATCTAAAATCGTACGAGAATCTATTTGTGAAGATACTGCAAAGGCAATACGTGTAGGAATATTTGATTTAATGAGCCCTGTAATCACGTCAACGGACGGTCTTTGTGTCGCAACAATTAAATGGATACCACATGCACGTGCCTTTTGTGCAATACGACAAATCGCTTCCTCTACATCCGCTGGAGACATCATCATTAAATCAGCCAGCTCATCAATGACAATAAGCATGTAAGGTAATTTAAGGCTATGTTCATTATTTTTATCTGCTAATGCATTGTAACGAGTAATATCACGTGCACCTGCATGAGCAAATAGCTGATAACGCCGCTCCATTTCCTCCACTGCCCATTTTAATGCAGCTGTAGCCGCCTTAACATCTGTAATAACAGGGCTAACTAGATGAGGAATATGATTAAACGGTGCCAGCTCGACCATTTTAGGATCAATAAGCATAAGCTTTAATTCATGAGGGGCAGCTTTATATAACAAACTAACCAAAATTGAATTTATACAAACTGACTTACCTGAACCTGTTGCCCCTGCAATTAAACCATGAGGCATTTTACGTAAATCAATAGTTACAGGTTTCCCAGTTAAATCCAGACCCAAAGCAGCTTCTAATGGTGATTCTGATTCAAGGAAAGAGGCACTATTTGTTACTTCTGATAAACGAACAGCACGAGATACACGGTTCGGAATCTCAATCCCAATTGAACTCTTTCCAGGAATAGGCGCTTGAATACGGATATCTTTCGCCGCTAATGCGAGCTTTAAATCGTCTGCCAAATTACGGATTTTACTAACTTTTGTGCCATGACTCACTGTTATTTCAAATTGTGTGACGGCAGGTCCTTGCATGATAGACTCGATTTGAGCGGACACTTGGAAATAAGATAGTGCTTCAACTAAAGTATCACCCTGCTGCTCCATCCACTCCGTATCCTGTGTTTTTTCCTCAGGTGGCTCTAAATATTCATCCGTTGGCTTTTGATACACATGAACAAGCTTTGGAGGATTTTCCTTCTCTTCAATTCCTTCGAGAGTTTCGTTTGAAGGCTGCTCTTGATCTTCCGCTTCAATAGGCTCTTCCTTTAGTAGTAACTCGACATTTTCACTGAGATATTCATTTTCAGTGATGGATGGTATCTCCATATCGGTAGTTGCGGAAATTTCTTGACGACTATCTATTTCTATAGCTGTCTTTTCTAATGTCGATACACTAGACATTGTTGCTACTGGTGACATTGTAATGACAGATACACTATCTGACAAATCATTGATTGGAGAACTTTGAATAGATGACTCTTTTTTCTCCACCTGTTGAGATGTTACTTCTTCTTCCTCTAGCTCTAATCCAATAATTTGAGTAGAAACTGCATGTTTTATTTCTTCTTGTATGGATGGTATCAATAGATGTTCGTCACCTATACTTATCGTTTCAAAAGATTCCTTTTGTTCATCTTGTTTTTTTTCAACTACAGTAGATGGCTTTATATTTTTGGATTGTTGTTGAATTCGCCATTTCTCTTTATCCGTTTTTAACATTAATACATTAAAAGGAATACGACTTTTATCTTGCTTAGGAATAGCGTCAAATGATTGACCTTCTAACATTTCCTGCTCAATAACTTCATTTACTGGCGGTTGAACTACTGTTACTTCACCTATATGAATTGTAGAATTTTCAATTTGAACCTGCTCCACGATGACTTCTTTCACATGAATTTCTGATTGGTCCGCAGTAAGTTGCTCAACATCCAATTCATGCTGAACGGCCTCTTTTACTTGATCCTCAAATGCAACAGCAAAAGAGGTTGTTGGAGGAAGGGGCAGTTCTGCTTTCAGCTCTTCGTTTGAATCACTTATTTCTTGTGAAAAATCTTCATCAAACGTAATCGGTTGCTTCGTTGATGCTTCAAAGGTTTCTGGCATTTCAAGTCGTTCAGGCACATCTTGCTGAACTGGGCGAATTGGCTCTTTTTCTATTAGTATATTTTCGAAAGCCTGATTTGTTGTCGTTTCTTTTAAAACCTCAGGCTCTGCAGGAATTGAAAACTCCTTTTTATCGAGTTCTTCCTTGCGTTTATCCAATAATTGTTCGATAGGACTAGGCTTTGCAAAACCATAAACCGGAGAGGGTACATCACTTGGTACAAAACGTTTTCGATTAGCAGGCATACTACTTTCTACCATTCTTTCCGGTGAACTATTATTCTCTTTTGGTTTAGGTATTGGCTGTTCATTTTGTGCATCTCGAAAAACAAGACTTGCTTTTGAACGGAACCCCTGTTCAGACTGACTTTTTGTCATGGTTGTTCTGCCCGTTCGCTTTGAACGATTAGCTAATAAATCCCGAATACCAGAAACCTCAACATCATAAACACTTGAATCAACAATATGATTATTTAAATGCTTTGGCAATGATAAATCTTCAATTTGTCCATAATAATCATCTTCCATTTGATTGAATGATTCTTTTGGTTGCGATGTAGACGTTGGTGAAGGTGAGATTTCCATATCCTCAATCAACGGGAAACGAAAAGTTTTTTGCTTTGATGCAGGTGCTTCTTTCACATGCTGCTCAGTCTGTTCATCATAGTTTTCATACATTTCTTCATACTCATATTCGTATTCACTGTCATCTTTATTTATAAATTTATTAATTTGTTTTTTAAACCAATTCACTCTATTTCACTCATTTCTCATACACTTCATTTATAGCATTGTCTATAACAATTACGCCCCAGCGTAATTGCGTCTTGTTTTTTTCGAGCTCGTAAGCCAACGTGATGTTGGTCACTTAGGCGTTTTCACAGGATGTGAAGTTCTTAGCCTGAGTCCCTCTATTTCAGCGGGGCGTTTGTACACCCACTGAATAGGAAAAAAACCGCACTCATCTCGCCACATATAGAGGTGGGAGTATTCTGCTGAATAAAGATAAACTAACACAATGTCTATATCAAAAAGCATACCATAAAAGTGGTATAGAAACTTGTATTTAGAGGCTCTCCATACAAAAAAATCGTTATGCTACCAGCATTTTTAGTAGCATAACGATTTTACGAATATATCTTTTATTTTAACGTGTTGGTGCTTCAAATGCACTACCAATTGTTGCATCTTCTGGTAACACTAAAATCCCTTTTTCTGAAGGGGCATTTGGTATAGCAAGTTCGCGCGCTGAACACAGCATTCCATGTGAATCAACACCACGTAAATTCCCTTCTTTAATAAGCATCCCGGAAGGCATCACTGCGCCAATTTTCGCCACGACAACCTTTAGACCTGCTTCTACATTCGGTGCTCCACAGACAATTTGTAATGTCTCCTCACCTACATTTACAGTACAAACGCTTAATTTGTCAGCATTGGGATGTTTGTCCTTTGTTTCTACAAGACCCACTACAAATTTTGGCGTAAAATCTACATCTAAGCTAATAGCAGCTCCATTTTTAGTAATAGCCATTTCTAACTGTGCTACTAATTCAGGTGTTACTTCAACAAGTCCCTTTGCATCTGTTTGTACATAGCTACTTGCATTAAATAAGTTAAATGCTTTTATTTCTCCTGTTTGTGCTTCCTTTAAAATGGCAATATCACCAGCACGCTCTACCTCTGTTTTTACAATTGACTCCGTTGCTAACTGGACTAGCAATACATCGCCAACATGCTCTTTGTTGTAAAATACGTTCATTGTTTTTCTTGCTCCTTTTTCACTCTGTTTTTTGCTAATATAAAAATTGGTTCTAGTTCCCCATCTTCATAGATAAAAGATAATGACGTAATAGGGACAGTTCCGACAGTAAAGAAATGCATTGTCATCTGCGCTAATACATCATACCCTGTTTCATTGCGAATATCACCTATGATTAGGACATCTTGATGCGGCACAGATAATGTCATATCCCCTCAATTTGAGTACTCATTTCCTTTAAAAAGCTTTCATTTAAAATGCGGCTTGCATCATACCCGTCATTGGCATTGACAAAATAAAAAATATTTCCTGCCACTTCATCCTTCTTATAAACAGTCGGTAGTGTCTTCACAGAAAAACGTGCCATTTCACGTATCTGTTCCTCAGTTAATTGTAATACCTCTAACATAGATATATCTAGAAAACGATAGGTTTTTCCTAAATCAAGCGCATAAAAAATACGTGTCTCAGCTGTATGCTCTGTAGTAATGAATGCATGTCCTTCTTTTGAAGCTTTTGGGTAGGATGTGGAGCGAATGACAGGATAAATTTGAGTAGTTGCTTGGAATCCTTGTTCCTTTTCTTGCTCCATCGCCTGAAAGGTTTGCTCAATTGTATAAACAACTTCATCAACTGCAGCTTCCTGCTTTTCATTATACTTTGCTAAAATACCTGGAAGAGATAGCTCCATCCCTTTACCAATTTTTTTATGGTTCAAGCGCAATTTATCATGCTTCTTATCAAATTCAAAATTAAATTTTTCTTCATTTAATCGTTGTTTCAATAGAGAGACAAGTTGCTCTGATTTAATCTGTTTCACCTTGCTCACATCCTTTCTCTACAATTCATTTGGTATAATTGCTAAATTCGACAAATAAAAGAATTTGAACCTTATGAAGCACTTAGGAATTGAAATGAAGAGAAAACGGTTCACCTGTTTGTGAACCGTACTGTTCAAAACTATCCAATTATTTAATCTTAACTGAATGTACAATTTTCGTCATCTCTGATAAATTTTCTTCTATACGTTTTGCCTGAGAGATGGTCGTCATTTTAATACCACCACTGCTTACAATTAGCTCAAATTCATTCTCATTGTCTGTTTTGGAAACAGCCGAGAAACCGAAAATGCCATTCTTTTCATAGGTATTTTCCTTAATAATTTCTTTCGAGCTATCCTCTTTTAATAGATTATAATAAAGTTTACTATTCGCATCTTCACGATCATTAATAAAAAGAATAAAACTTTCTTTTCCCTTTGCTATTAATATATTATATGCATCCGAGCTATCTTCAACTTTAAAGTGAGAGGGTAAGTATAATTCTACATCCCCAATCTTATCTGTATGGTCTGCAGGCTCCTCTGCAAAAACTGTTTCTGTTATTTGAAGCCCATTGCTAATTTGATCATCAACAGACTGATTGCAGCCAGAAAGTCCCAATAGCACAACCATTAACCCTGCTGCACGTAGCCATGTATGAGACATGTCTCTCTTCCTTTCATTGCTAATTTTTTCTCTATTTTAAAAAAATTCTTGTAAAGTTGCAACTTCACTATCCCATTATCACTAATTCTATCATACTATTCATGTGCTAATGTGAACAAATATTGACCAACCAAAAGAGAGACAATATGCTCAAACATTACCTGACGGCTTACTATACCTTGCGTAAAAATACCCACTGCGCCTGCACCCTGACGAATATCTTTTTGTTGAGTGTATTGCTCCATCACAGGTCCTAGTTCCCTACCAGCTCTTATTTCCTGGGCAATCGATTCTGGTAATAGTATTTGTGCACCTGCAGCCGTATAGGTAGTGCCATTTGCTACAGCGAGAGCACCCCAATTGCAAACATACATTAAACCATCAATTTCTGTTATGCCACCCTCTAAGCCAAATGATAATTGTGCACTAGTTTCAATCATTGCATTTTTAGCACGATTAATAGCACCTAATCTTGTTTCTTCATGAGTCATAGGTTGATTAGACACTTGTGATGCAGCCTTAATATAAGTAAATGCAGGATTCTCTAAATATTTTCTAACAATTATTTCAACGGCCTCTATCTTTGCTTTATTTGTTGTCCCAATAGCGATATTCATGTCCAACTACCTCTTTTCTTACATAGAAAAAGATGCCCTTTAAGGCACCTTTTCATCCTATTTTATACATTAGCGTGTATCGTCTCTAATGTCGAACGATCTGCTTTTTTCACTAATTCTACAATTAAAGCCTTTGCAGCAGCATAGTCATCAATATGAATAATAGAAGCAGAAGTGTGAATATAACGTGAGCAAATACCAATAACTGCGCTTGGCACTCCGTCATTTGCTGTGTGCACACGACCTGCATCTGTGCCTCCTTGTGATACAAAATACTGATAAGGTATATGATTAGATTCAGCTGTATCTAAGATGAATTCACGCATCCCTCGATGTGTAACCATTGTACGGTCAAGAATACGTAATAAAGTCCCTTTACCCAATTGACCAAATTGATTTTTTTCTCCTGACATATCATTCGCAGGAGAAGCATCTAAAGCAAAGAACAGATCAGGTTTAATCATGTTTGCTGATACTTGAGCACCTCGTAAACCAACCTCTTCCATCACGTTTGCCCCAGAATATAAATGAACACCAAGTTTTTCATGTTGTACTTCCTTCATTAACTCGATTGCCAATCCGCATCCATAGCGATTATCCCATGCCTTTGCCATAATTTTTTTCGGATTAGACATTGGTGTAAATGGACAAATAGGAATAATAGATTGTCCTGGTCGAACACCTATAGCAATCGCATCTTCCTTATTATCTGCACCTACATCTATCAGCATGTTTTTAATTTCCATTGGCTTTGAACGCTCAGCATCTGTTAATAGATGTGGCGGGATCGATGAAATTACACCAGGTATAGCTCCATTTTTCGTAAACACTTCAACACGTTGTGCTAGCATTACCTGATTCCACCATCCACCTAATGTTTGAAAGCGAATCATTCCATTATCTGTAATCGATGTAACCATAAATGCTACTTCATCCATGTGACCAGCAACCAATACTTTTGGTGCGTCAGCAATTTCGCTATGCTTTACACCAAATATACCCCCTAAATTGTCCTGAACGATTTCATCCGAGTATTTTTCTAGCTCAGTACGCATGAACGAACGAATAGCATGCTCGTTCCCCGGAGCGCCTGGTAATTCTGTTAATGTTTTAAATAAATTTTTTGTTTCCTCATTCATGATGACTCTCTCCCCACGAAGTAGAATATTCTTCCTTGCCTATTGTATCATATTTATTTCCGATTTCGAAATATTGATACATTTCCTAAAACTGCTAAAGTGTGAACGTGCATTCACTCCCTGTCCTATGCTAAAATGAAGATATAGAAAAAGGAGGAAAGAAGCATGAAATTACGTGATTTTTTAATTGGTGTCGCAACTGGTCTAGCTGCCGCAGTCATTATTAAAGAAGCAAGTGAAAAAGTTTCTCCATATGTACCTGCAGGACAAGTACTCGAAAACATAAAAAAGGAATTTAAAAAAGATTCACCCATCGATGGGTCTTGGATTTATATGAAAACAGACGATTTCACAAATGGCATTATGACAATCCCAGTATATCGTGGAGGTATCTCTCGTATGCATGCGGGAGAAATGCAAACATATGAATTTGCCGCGGATGCCCGTTCTGGTGTAGTGGTAGAGCTAGTAGAAGTATAGTTATTATCCCATAAACAAAGAAGGGGCTGTCCGAAAAGTCGATGTAAATTGACTTTTCGGTACAGCCTTTTTCCATTTTTGTATACAAAAAAACCGCCCTCTTTTGTAAAATGAAGTTACCAGACCACATTCAACAGAAAGGACGATTTTTAATGAATAACCAAATGATTACTCAAGCAGATTATAACATGCAAATGGAAATGACTCTAGAAGGAATTTCAGAGGCGGGCATCTCTCAGAAACATCCTAAACCTCTTGTGTTCCAGCCTTATACAAATCGTCAAAGTATGATGATTATTGATATCGAATCCTATATTCCTGAGCATCATGTAGCGCGTTTGGTCGATGAAATGGTGGAATCTATTCCAGATGAATTGTTATTTTCCCATTACGTAGGTGGTGGTCGTGCCCCTTATCATCCTAAAATGTTACTGAAAGTCATTTTATATGCCTACACGCAAAAAACTTATTCTAGCCGAAGTATGAAACGAATGGTCGAAGAAAGTCTACCCGCTATGTGGTTAGCAGGCATGCAAGAACCTGACCATCGTACCATCAATGATTTCCGTGGTGTTCGTATGCCAGCCATCATAGAGGAGGTGTTTGAACAATTCCTCCTTCAACTGATGGAGCAAGAATTCATTGACCTTGAGCACATGTTTGTGGATGGTACGAAAATTGAAGCGAACGCCAATAAATATTCGTTTGTATGGGGCAAAGCGATTGCCAATCACGACCAAAAGCTACGTGATAAGATCCAATCGCTGATAAAAGATGTGCGTGCTGTGACAACCCAAGAGTTACGTGAGGACAAACTAGAAGAACAACTAGCAAAGACAGTCGAACAACTAACGGAGGAAGTGCAAGCGTTAGAAGGTCAATATGAACAGACAACGGACAAAGAGGAAAGAAAACGACTTCGAATGGAGAAATCTAAACGCAAAAAACACATCCAAACGATTGAAACGGATTATCTGCCAAGACTAGCACGTTATGAAGCGCAAAGAGAAATTCTTGGTGAACGTGGTAGTTATTCGAAAACAGACCCGGATGCCACGTTTATGCGAATGAAAGATGATCATATGAAAAACGGTCAATTAAAAGCTGGGTACAATGTACAAGTGGCCACACAATATCAGTTCATTATCGGATACGAGTTATTTCAACGACCAGGAGACACACGTTGTTTCCAACCATTTATGAAACAACTACTCGAAGCGTTACCCAAAGCGCCAATACAGGTGATAGCAGACGCGGGCTATGCGAGTGAAGAAAATTACTTATTTGCGATTGGCGAAGAAAAGGAACCACTATTTGAATTACTGGCTCCGTATAACACGTATGTAAAGGAACAAACAAAAAAATATAAACAGGATATTTCGAAGGTGCAAAACTGGCCCTATCGCGAGGAAGAGGATGTCTTTATTTGTCCGAACAATCGGAAGGTGATATTTAAACGCTATAGTCAACGAAAAAATACCGGAGGATACGAACAAGACTACAAAATTTATGAATGTGAGGATTGTACAGATTGTCCGTTGAAAGCGCTTTGTACAAAAGCAAAAGGCAATCGTCAAGTCCACTTGAATCCGGTCTATGAAGAAATGAAAGCAAAGGCACGAGCAGCCCTTGATGACGAACAAAAAGCAGCCCTTTATGCGAAGCGCAAAGTGGATGTCGAAACTGTGTTCGGTGACATCAAGGGCAATCGGTCGTTTACGCGATTTTTATTGCGTGGGCTAACTAAGGTCCGAACAGAATTTGGACTCGTAGCAATCGCCCATAACCTACTTAAGGTAGCTGGCATCCGCCTCGCTAATTTAAGCCAAAAGGAAAAAGGTCGATTTGGAAAACTACTCGTTTTCCAAATCGACCTTTTTATTTAGGGACTTTTAGGACAGCCCCTTTTATCTCTATAAATATCTTCTTAATTGCTCCGCCTCATTCATACGTTCCTCGGCCATTAATCGTTCTTCTCGTTGTGCAGCTGTTTCACCATTTAGCGATTCAGGTGCTGTTAAACGTGGATCTAGCGGATCATGTCGATAACGGTTTTCTTCTGAATAGACTGTTGTCTTGGGATCAACTAAATCTTCACGCTCTGCAAATAAAACAATGGCTCCTTGCTCCACTAGCTGTGCATAATAGGCTGTTTGTCCCTCAGTTAGATCGAAACGCTTTAAGCCTTCTGTTACTGCTGTATCACCAGTGAACCACGATTTAAATTGATCTAGCCAATTACCGGCCTCATGAGTTTTCACATTAGCATCCCATTTAACATCCTCGAATTGATTGGCATCCTTTGCAATAATATGAATGTCCTCTGTGTGATAGCCTTCTAATCGCATTCTTTCTAAAATTTGAAACATTTCTTCCCTTGTATGTGCCACTTCAATTTGTGGGTTTTGTTCATTCATCATGTTCAATTCCTCCTAAGTTGTATGGCTTACTAGGATATTACCCTACTCTCTTCTGTAAAAACCCTTTTCATACATCCTTTACCAAACTGTTATAATTGTAATAATAAATTGATATCTGTTTCTTTTTTGTCACCTTCGTATAAAGATAAAAAATAGGCTAATTGGAGCTGAAGCTGCTCCAATTGCCTATTCTTAAAAATCCCATTTGCTTGACTCTATTTTATTTACCAAGGAAGGCTTTTAACATCCACGTATGCTTTTCTAGAGATTGGTACATGGCATTTAGCATATCCTCTGTGCGGTCATCCCCTTCCTCCGCAGCTAGCTCCATTGTTGAGTTTAATGCTTTCATCAATTTTTGGAAATCTGAAATCGTTGTTGCCACCATTTCTTCGGATGTTTCATTTCCTGTTGCCTCTTCTACATATGATAGCTCAAGATGCTCTTTTAACGTCGCGACAGGCTTACCATCTTTGGAAAGAATGCGCTCCGCAGTGTCATCGAGATTTAAGGTTGTTTCATTATATAATTCTTCAAATTTTGCATGCAGTGTAAAGAAGGCGTTCCCTGTCACATACCAATGATAATTATGCAATTTCGTATAAAGTACAGACCATGTTGCTACAAGCTTATTCAATTGTTTGTTTAAATTTTGTGTCATCATTTCTCCTCCATCGTGTCAATTGTTCTAGCCATTAGTATGCGTTACATTCATGATTGGCTATACACACATTTTTCCCAATTGACCTATTTTCAAACACAACTATTTTGGGATGAGATTTTGTTATTCTTTCTTCATTAAGAATATTTAAACTATTCTCTGAAATTATTTCACTTTCCGAAATAGTTTCGTTATAATTAAGTCACTTACTTTTAAAGGGGTGTTTATTGATGGAGGTTTTACCATTACGAAAAGATGTACCTGTAGAACAAACGTGGAATTTGAAGGATTTACTTGAAAATGATGCAGATTTTGAGCCTGTTTTAGCGCAGCTTGTAGAAGATGCATTGCACTTTGAGCGCAATTATCAAGGTACAATTATAGATGCTCAAAAGGTCATTGAGGTTCTCACAGCTTTTGAGGCATTAGAAAAAAGCATTGTTCCAATTGGTACTTATGCCAGCTTAACTATTCAAGCAGATCATACAGATGATGTAGCCCAAATGCGTGCTGCAAAATTTAGTACAGCAGTCGGAAAAATAACTAGCTCACTATCTTTTGTACGTAGTGAATTGCTATCATTAGACGAAGAAATTTTAAAGGAAGCTAGTCTTCTAAGCCCTGTTTACAAGCTATATATAGAAGATTTGTTAAAACGAAAGCCCCATCAGCTACATCCAGAAGTGGAAAAAGCATTAGCTGCATTAAACGCTACTTTTGAGGCGCCTTACGAAACATACAATACTGCAAAATTAGTAGATATGCATTTTGGAGAATTTGAGGCAAATGGTGAAAAACATCCATTAAGCTTTGTTTTATATGAAAACGGCTGGGAATTCGAGGCAGATACAAATGTGCGCCGTTCAGCATTTAAAGCATTCTCGAATAAGTTACGAGAATATCAGCATACTACTGCCAAAATTTATAACACGCACATTCAACAGGAAAAAACAATAGCTGATTTACGAGGCTTTGACTCAGTCATTGATTACCTATTATTTGATCAGGAAGTCGATCGTTCACTCTATAATCGTCAAATAGACCTTATTACAAAAGAGCTTGCCCCACATATGCGCCGCTATGCTAAGTTGATTCAAAAAGCAAATGGTATCGATAATATGACATTTGCTGATTTAAAAATTGCCCTTGATTCAGATTATGATCCAAGGCTAACAATGGCTGAGGCGAAAAATTATGTTGAAAATGCGTTAGCAGTACTCGGTCAAGATTATACAAACATGATTGAAAAAGCGTTTAATGAACGTTGGATCGATTTCGCGCCAAACAAAGGAAAATCTACTGGTGCCTTCTGTTCAAGCCCATATGGCAGTCATCCGTATATTTTAATGTCGTGGAATGAGCGTATGAATGAGGTCTTCACACTTATTCACGAACTTGGACACGCAGGTCACTTTGCCAATACGCATGCCCATCAATCTTATTTTAATAGTCGACCGTCATTATACTTTATCGAAGCACCATCAACAATGAACGAAATGCTGCTAGCCAATTATTTATTAACACATAATAATGATCTTCGCTTTAAACGATGGGTTATTTCTAATATTGTGTCCAAAACCTATTATCATAACTTTGTCACACATTTACTAGAAGCAGCCTATCAGCGAAAAGTATATGAATTAATTGACGCTGGTGAAGCTGTTAATGCTACAATTTTAAATCAATTAAAACGTACTGTTCTAGAAGATTTTTGGGGCGATACTGTCGATATTATCGAAGGTGCAGAGCTTACTTGGATACGTCAGCCTCATTATTATATGGGCTTATATCCATACACATATAGTGCTGGCTTAACGATTTCTACACAAGTATCTCAGCGTATATTAAAAGAAGGTGATAAGGCTGTTGAAGAATGGTTAGCTGTCCTTCAGGCTGGCGGTACAAAGTCACCCGTAGAACTTGCTCAAATGGCAGGGGTTGATGTTACAACCGATCAACCGCTTCGTGAGACAATTGCTTATATTGGCCATCTTATTGATGAGTTGGAGAGATTAACGGTGGAAATGGAAGCAATAAAAGGCTAATTACAACTATTCTTTAAAAACCATCTATGCTTTACTATAAGCGTAGATGGTTTTCTTTTTTGGTTCTAATCAGGAAAATGTGTACATATACTAGAACTAGGGCGTCCCTCTACATTTTTTTGATATTTCTAAATAGACAATCATTTTTCTTCATACAAAAGTACCGTTATTATTAAATGTATGCAATTTATTTAGCAAAAACCGACTAACAATTTTCAAAGGAAGTGTATCTAATTATGGTAAAACGTAATGATCCATGCCCATGCGGTAGCGGCAAAAAATACAAAAAATGTTGTGAAGGTAAACAGCAGGTAACAGTTGAAACTGTAGCAATTGAAGAATTAGAGCGTGTGCTGCAAACATTTTACATGGAATATCCTGAGCGTAAAGATGTTCGTGCCTATATCGAGCATGTAGCAACATGGCAGCCTAAACTAGAGAGCGTGTTACAAAGAGAACTGATTGAGGCAGTTGCATTAGATGACTTCTTCTTCCATCAAGAGCCATCTATTTGGAAAGGCTATTTAAAGAAAACAAAGAAAAAAACGGTAAGACCTTCTACTTTAAAGGTTTTAGAAAATTGGTCACAGCCTAATTTATTTATTGGGTCTGTCTCCACTGTAGAAGAAAATTATTTCAAGGCTATCCATGTGCTAACAAATGAAGAAATTTATATTCGTCGAGAAAACGACAAGCCAATCCCTGAAGGTATGCATGTTTTTGCCTTCCTCTTACCAGACGGATCAAAAAAATTAGAGCATTATTTAGCTGTTTCAACACTGATCTTTTTCCCTCAAGATCATGCAAAAGTATTTGAGCAATTTAAGAAATCCTTTGAGGGCTCAGAGAAAAAGGCAAGCGCATTCCTGAAAGAAGAACATCTATCCTTCTGGGAATTACTTGTATTTAATGGCTATAAAGGAGAGGAATTCACAAACTTTGAGAGCAATGTCTTAACTCAAGTAAAGGATTTCCTTGAGCAAAATGATCGTGAGACTGCTCCGATGTTAGAGCTTTTAGAGGATTATTTAATTGAAGGACAACCATCTGCACGCAAAGAAGCTGCCATTGCTGCTGGTGCGATTCGCTATGGGCAAGAAAAGGCGTTATTCGAGACCCTATCCTTAACTGCGAAAGAAATCGCTGCGTCGTTCGATATTTCTGCTTCCTCTCTTACAAAATATTATCAAGACTTAAGTAATTATGCTGCTACTAAATAGTGAGTAACCTCGTTTTCCTAATCCTAAATGGATAATGAAAGACCCACTAAAATCATTTCAAAAAATACTTGAGTGACCAATATTCTGTTATTGTTTTTCTATGGGCAAAGTTCGCTAAAAAATGCGCCGTACGCTGGAGAATACTCCTCAAGCGTACGGTGCATTTATGTATATAAAATAGAAAAAAGCTACTTTGTTATCAGCAGAGCCAACAACAAGGTAACTTTTTCTATGGTAACCAACCAATAGTAATATTCCCGATCATATAGTTATTTATGCATTAGTTTTAGTAAATATGATTAATTTTTATTAAAAAATAAAATTTGATTGCTTACATCTTCTTACTATATACTTTTAAAAGCTCTTCTCCAAGAAACTGTAGTCGCTCCCCCACTGTGCATGCCTCAATACAGAAACGATGAGCTCCTGGCTTTCCGCGCTCTTTACGTAGCTGCTTAATCACTAAGCAATCCGCGCAAAACATATCATGCAGTTCATCAATATCTTTCATAACTGTCACTTTATCCATGTTGAACTCTCGCTCCTTCCCTGACCAAAATTCGCTTCTTACTATTATGAAGTGAACGTTTTGAACAAGCAACTATTTTGTTTATTTACACCTAAATCTACAATCAGGCTTGCATGACTAACTTCTTCAAAAAACACCTTTGTTGTACAATGAAAATAAAACAAAAAGTAGGGATTTTATGTTAGAGGTATATATAGATGCTGCAAGTGCAGGTAATCCAGGTCCCAGCGGCATAGGTATATTTATTAAAGGTGAGAGTCATCATATACAAATTAGCGAGTTTATAGGTTCTACCAATAACCATATTGCAGAGTTTACAGCTTTAGTCCGCGGCTTAGAGGAAGCTCAAAAGCTTGGTTCAAGCATCGTCTCTATTCGTTCTGACTCAAAAATTGTTGTAGCCTCTTTGGAAAAAGAATATGTGAAAAATGAAGAATTTAAACCTTATCTCGAGAAGGCATTAGTACTTGCAGATACCTTCGATTTATTTTTTATTAAATGGATCCCAGATAGTCAAAATAAAGCTGCTGATGCTTTAGCTCGTAAGGCCATACAAAAAGAAAAAAAATAAATTATAAACTGGGAACTGTTTTTGCCTTAGCTTGCAGTTCCTTTCCTCTATCTGCTTCATTTAATATACCCTATTTTTTTATTTTTATCAGCTTTCTTAGTCATTAAAGGATTGCTCTAAAATGTAGTCATTTTCTAATAATTCAATACGGATATTGACAATTTTAATGTACGATGTTATTCTTTATCACATTAGTGATTTAGTTAACGAAAGCGAAAATAGAAATCTATTTATGATGTTAGGAGAATGCTAAAATGAAGCGAATATTCGTATTACTTTTCATGCTGACAGCCGTGGTGTTTGCATTAGCAGCATGTGGTTCATCAGAGGAGAAAACAAGTGGTACAGGAACAGATAAAACAACTGATGACAACAAATCAACTGATAAAGAAAAACTAATTATTGGCATTGACGATAAATTTGCGCCAATGGGCTTCCGAGACGATAAAAATGAAATCGTTGGCTTCGATATCGACTTAGCTCGTGCCGCAGCAGAACATATGGGCGTAGAAGCAGAGTTCCAACCAATTGAATGGAAAACAAAAGAAGTAGAATTAATCAGTGGTCGTATCGATTTAATTTGGAATGGCTATACGATAAACGATACTCGCAAAAAGCAGGTATTATTTACAAAACCATACTTAGAAAACGCACAGGCTGTAATGACACTTAAAGATTCTTCTATAAAAGAATTAAAGGATTTAGCTGATAAAGAAGTTGGGCTTCAATCACAGTCTTCTGCGGCAAATGCACTAAATGCAAATCCAATTCACAAAGAAATTAAAACAGTTACTGAATTCGGAGATAATGTTTTAGCATTAACAGATTTAAAAACAGGCCGTGTAGATGCAGTTATTATCGATTCAGTTGTAGCTGAGTATTATATGACGAAAGAGCCTGACACATTCAAATTGTTAGATGAATCATTAGCACCTGAGCAATATGGGGTTGGTGTCAAGCCTGGCAATGAAGCATTATTAGAAAAACTTCAAGCTGCATTAGATAAAATGAGTGAAGATGGCACTTCTGCTGAAATCTCTACAAAATGGTTTGGTGAAGATAAGGTTTTAAAATAATTGAATGCTATAAATCGTTAAGAGTTTCCTTGCGAAGCTCTTAATCTATTTGGAGGGAAGAAGAAATGGCGGACTACTGGCAAACAATGGTTTTGCCGATGCTTGAAGGGGCTAAAATGACAGTATTACTGTTTCTCATCGCCATTCTAGTATCGATTCCACTTGGTTTCATATTAACATTAGCAGCAAAGAGCCGTTTTAAACCCCTCTCTTGGCTTGCACATACGTATATTTATGTCATGCGTGGTACACCGCTATTACTACAGCTTTTATTAATTTGCTTCGGTTTACCTATGCTGCCAGTAGTCGGTGAGTACTTAGTGCTCGATCGATTTGTCGCAGCATGTCTTGGCTTTATTCTAAATTATGCTGCTTATTTTGCTGAGATTTTCCGTGGTGGATTACTGGCCATTGATAAAGGTCAATATGAGGCAGCTCAAGTATTAGGTTTATCAAAATGGCAAACTACGACACGCGTTATATTGCCTCAAATGTTTCGAGTAGCCCTACCAGCCTTATCAAATGAATCGGTCACATTAATAAAAGATACAGCTCTTTTATATGCAGTCGCTGTCCCAGAGCTACTGCACTTTGCACAAACAGCTGTCAATCGTGACTTTACAATTGTGCCGTTCTTTATTGCTGGTGCTATTTATTTAGCCATGACACTTGTCTTAACTGTGCTGTTTAAATGGTTAGAAAAACGCTTTAAATTTGAATAGAGGTGACAGTATGGCGCTGATTGAAGTAACAAACTTAAAAAAATCCTTTGGCGAGCTTGAAGTACTCAAGCGAATTACTTTTTCTATAGATAAAAATGATGTGATAGCTGTAATCGGCCCGTCTGGATCAGGTAAAAGCACTATGCTCCGAAGTTTGATTCATTTAGATGAAATAAACGGCGGAAGTATCTGTGTAGATGGTGATTACTTGGTGCAAGATGGTCACTATCCAAAGCAACAGGAAATTAAAGCAATTACGGTAAAAATGGGTATGGTTTTTCAGCACTTTAACCTATTCCCCCATTTAACAGTTCAACAAAACCTTGAAATGGCACCAAGCTTAGTAAAAAATGAATCTGCAGCTGAAATTGCTCGTCGCTGTCAAGATTTATTAAAAAAAATTGGACTTGCTGATAAAGCAAAGGCTTTTCCAGCCAATCTTTCTGGTGGTCAAAAACAACGTGTGGCCATTGCTCGTGCACTAATGATGAACCCTCAAATTTTATTATTCGATGAACCAACCTCTGCCCTTGATCCAGAGCTTACAGGTGAAGTGTTAAAAGTTATGAAGGATTTAGCTGAGGAGCATATGACAATGATTGTGGTCACACATGAGATGGGCTTTGCACGTGAGGTGGCGAACAAGGTGTTATTTATGGATGGTGGCGAAATTATTGAAGCTAATCAACCTGAAGAGTTTTTCAACAATCCTCAACATGAACGAACAAAGGCTTTTTTAAAGAAAAATTTAAAATAGAAAGACGGAGAGTAGCTATTACGCTGTTCTCCGTTTTATTATGTTTAATTGTATCCTTAATGTTATTTTATTGACATACAACTGTAATATTCTAATGTTAATATCATTTATATATTAAGTAATACGCTTTCAAGTTATAGGAGGATACATACTATGAAAAAGAATAAAAAGTATAGATGGGGATTAAAATTTGCAGCATTGGCATTAAGCTCATCTGTACTTTTTTCATCGTTAGAAACAGCATCTGCTGCAACATACACAGTAAAATCTGGTGATTCATTATGGAAAATTGCTAGTCAACAGGGAGTTTCTTTACAAGCATTAATGAGCTGGAATCATTTATCTTCTTCCACGATTTATGTGGGTCAAAAGTTAAACCTTAATACAAAGCAATCTACTACACCTAATTCGCCAGCCAATCTAGTACAAATTGCCAAACAACAACTAGGTGTTAAATATACATTTGGAGGAACTAAACCAAGCACAGGTTTCGATTGCTCTGGATATATCACATATGTTTATAATAATGCAGGAATTTCAACGCCACGCAAAACAGCTGCTGGCTTTTACAATACAGCTCAAAAAGTAAGTACACCTAAAGTAGGTGATTTAGTATTTTTCGCAAATACATATAAAGCAGGCGTTTCCCATGCAGGTATTTATATCGGTAATAATCAAATGATAAATGCAAGTAATAGTGGTGTGACGATTGCTAATATTAATAGTTCTTATTGGAAGAAGTATTTTGTAGGATATGGCCGACTATAGTAACTAGTCGAACTAATATAACCATTAGTTCGGCTTTTTATTTTATCGAAATGAATCATCCAAATTTCAGGTGGATGTATCATACAGTTGATGAAATTTCAAATTTAAAGAACAAACTACTATCTAGACTTCTTTTTTGTCACCTTTTTCACAAAAAAGCTGAACTACTATTGCTAGTAATCCAGCTTACAATTTTTAAAGCCCTATATCCCCTGCTACATGCTTTGTTTTTAATTTGGCTAAACGCACTAAATAGATAATAAAAACAACGATCAGTAAACCTGCACCAGTTAGATAAACAGCACCATAGCCCGCTTGTACTGCAACCATTCCTAAAATATAAGAACCTAAGGCAATCCCAAGGTCAAACATCGTAAAGTATGTTGCCGTTGCATAACCACTACGTTGAAGTGCTGTTGATTGCACTGCTAATGCTTGTAAGCTTGTTGTTACTGCTCCATAGCCAAATCCAATAAAAACAGCTGCACTTAAAAATAATGCTGGTCCTGCCACAAATGCAAGCATAACAAGCCCAATAGCGAAGGATATAATTCCAGGAATAATGACAAACTGCGGCCCTCTTGTATCATAAAGCTTACCAGTATAAGGTCGTGTAATCAGCATTGCTGCTGCAAAAACTGCATAAAATAAACTGGCGATGGCTATTAGTCCTTTTTGCTGAGCATACACAGATAAAAACGATAAAACACTAGCATATGAAAAAGCCACTAAGCTAGCAATAGCCGCTACGGGAAGTGCTTTGCGTTCAAATAAATCATTCAATTTAAAGGTTAGTTTTCCCTTATGTGGAGGCTTAGGTAGATCATCTGTATTCACAGTAACAGCTAAAATGCCACCAGCTACTATACAGATACTCATCACAATAAATAACACATTGAAGCTACTATATTGAATAAGCAGCAAGCCGATGAATGGTCCAATCACGACAGCTAAATTAGTGGACATAGTGAAATAGCCAAGTCCTGCACCTTTACGGTTCGCAGGTACAATATCCGCAGCTAAAGAACCTGCTGCCGTTGTGATAATACTAAAGAAAATTCCTTGAATAAAGCGTAGTCCAAGTAAAAGTCCGAATGGATGAATAAATAAATATAAAACTGTACATAAAAAATAGCCAACAATTGATATAACTAGAAGCTTCTTTTTTCCAAAAACATCTAATAATTTACCTGAAAAGGGACGAACAATAATGGCTGATAATAAAAAACCTGATAGCAACAAGCCTGCCTCTTTATCAGTTTGATGAAGCTCACCAATCGCATAAAGCGGTAAAGTTGTTACAAGTCCATAAAAAACAAAAAACACTGAAATATTTGTTAAAAACAGACTAATAAAACGCTTCGTCCATATTTTTGAATTTTCCTCATGCTGCATGTCAATCAACCTTTCATTTTCTCCAGTAAACTTATAAATTGCTGTTGTTCTTCAACAGTAAGTGATCCTACCATGTCTTCCTCAAAGGCTAAAATAGTCTCTGTAATAGCGGGTAAGCGCTTCTCTGCCTCTGGTGAGAGCGTAACAATCTTTTCCCTTTTGTCTTCACCATCTATTCTTAGTACCCATCCTAACGTTTCAAGTCGAGTAATGGCCCTTGTAATACTTGGTGCTTCAACATTTAAATATTTCCAAATTTGCGTTAATGTCATTGGGCCGTGGGTATGTAAGCAGTATAAAATCGTCCACTGTGAGCTATACAAATTATGCTGTTTCAGTACTTCATTTAAACAGTTCGTTAAATAACGACTTTTTTGAAATAAGGCATGGAATATCGGATTCAATTTGTGACCTCCTCATTTAACCCGCAGTACCGGGAAGTAATTTGTCTGTATCAATATACAATGTTCCTCAAAATTTAGCGTAAGCAATAAATAATCAGTGGGAGAAGAAATCTCTATGCTTAAGTTCCAATTTATTTACCTAGCTAAATAAATACTATACGCTTCATTTTTTCCTTTGTAAAGTAGGCTATTTCAACGTTATACATATCAAATTTTCGAGTACGTATGATTCCTTACTTCTTTCAGTTTTTCTAAAATACCAGAAGGAAATTTTTTGAAAGTGTCGAATTTAGCTAGTAAATCACAATAAAGGGGATGAAATAAATGGGAAAAAAAGTATTAATTATCGCAGGTGATGCTGTAGAGGCGTTGGAAATTTTTTATCCTTATTACCGCTGCTTAGAGGCTGGCTATGACGTAACGATTACAGCACCATCAGCAAAGAAACTACAAACTGTATTGCACGATTTTGTGGAGGGGATCGATACATATATCGAGCGCACAGCATATGGCTTAGAAGCACACTCAGCCTTCGCTGATGTTGATCCAGCACAATTTGACGGACTCATTATTCCTGGTGGCCGAGCACCAGAATATATTCGTTTAAATGAATATGTTCCAGCACTAGTGAGTCATTTTTTTGAAGCCAATAAACCAATTGCTGCTGTCTGTCACGCAGCGCAAATTTTTGCAACCATTCCAGAGGTGCTAAAAGGTCGTGAGCTCACAGCTTACATTGCCTGCAAACCAGAAGTTCAGGTAGCAGGTGGCACTTATATTGATGCAAATCTTCATACTGATGGCAATTTAGTAAGTGGTCATGCATGGCCAGATCTACCTGGATTAATGCGTGAGTTTATTCAAAAATTAGAACAATAAGGGCAATCGAGACTAGCCATTAATTGACTAGTCTCCTCTCACACTACCATATGTACGAATCCGTATACAGCGGTTCCATGAAGTCTAACGGACAGCTATTTTGTATCTTCCTGTCCTTTATGCTTTTCTGTCTCTCATAGCCACTTGTATTCTCAGCCTTCTTAGTATCGCCTATGGGATTCACCATTGCTATCCACTAAGGAAGTCCATCTTTGTATTGTCTTCTTCATCAAACAAATGAAACTCAAGTTTATATCACACTCCTGTTAGCCATCCATGAAGCGCAAAATAAGCACTTCACCATAGATAATGAAAGAAGATTAAGCTCTTTCATGGAGTTCAACAAGGAGTCAATTAACTTATATCAATTATTGTGAATATGTAGTGTTAGTGTCTCTTTTCAACAAATAACAAAATTAGTGTTGCCAATGGACCTAATACAAGAGAAAGTAAAAACCAATTTAACCCTGTTCTATTCTTCCCTTGTGCAAGTGCAGCATTTATCAATGCCAATGTACCCCAACCTACAACATATTGGTTATCCATTATCTGTCCCCCCTATTTCATTAACCAGACTGCACCGTTAATGTACATTTCTTCACAAATTTCATCATAACATATCCAAATACCATCTAGCATAAAAGGTGTCAATACCGTTACTTTTGACTATCGTTAGCTATATCATTAAACACACACATTCAGAGGAAAGAAAATGACTTCGAATGGAGAAATCCAAATGCCATCTTGATGGTTAGTATGTTCCCTGATTCAATACTTTAACTAGTGGAAAATCTAAGGACTTGTCTAAAAAAACCTCTCATTTGTTCAAAGAAGTTTTTGTTGATTTCAGCTCCCATTTTGTGTACATATATACCAGTAAGTTAAGAAATCTAAGCTACTGTGCGATCTAGTGCGTTTAGTTATTACTTACCTTCTAAAGCCTTATAGATAGTGTGAATTGTTTTTTCAGAAATGACTTTGGTTCTTGAGACATAACTATTGCCAGTATCTGCTGATAACAGAGTTTGGAACAAATTTAACAGTACACCACCTGCGTGAGTATGTGCACCATCTACTGCAAAACTTGTAATCTCCTCTACTGATGCAAATATACGAAATCCTTGTGAATCAGCGTAACCTCCAATAATCGTATCATCATTAGGACGACGTGTGATTTTATTGTATGTTATTTCTGGACCTTCATAAATTGGATACATAAATTCTTTTCTCTCTTCTTGGTCTTCTATAGTAGTTTTTGGCTGGTGTGTAATTAGATTCATAGTTTGTAAATCTAAGTATTGTGTATTATTTAAACCAACATTTAGGTTTTTAACTTTACGATCACCCCAACGCATCAGTTTAATAATACCTTCTGCCCATACACTAGCACTAAATGTTTTTGCACTTAGCCCCAAATAATTTGAAGCTATGATATGCAAATCGGATTGATGAATATCATCTTTATCTATAATTAATCCTATATTATCTTTATAGGGGCTAACTTCAGGGTATTTAACGATGTAGTTAAAGTTTCCTGTGTGATAGAAGTTACTATATAGTACATCGTATAACAACTGTTCAAGATATTCGCTCAATCGAAGAGGTAGCACACCAGTATTATAATCCTGCTCAGACTTAGCAGCGATCTCTGCTGCTGACGAATTAATCATAATTTCTTTATTAAACTTAATTATGTGATATTTAATAAAGTCAACAAGATTTTCATAATAAGCATGCTCATTATCATAAATCTCAACAGTATCATTATCCGAATTACCAATAACATGCTCCAAAGGTAATATTTTAAAAGCACTACGTAGTTGACGGAGTTCAATAGGTGGTATCTTTATGTTGTATGTATCCGTCAACATGGAAATTGTTCGATTAATATGATCCAAACGAATAGCTGACGTGCTTGAAGTTAAGATAGCTACAATTTGTTTCATGCGATATAAGCGGTTTGGGTATGGTCTGTATGTACCTTGGAACGGAGTATCAGCATAAGGTTCTCCTATAATATGGGAAACAATTATTTCTGCATCTGGCAACCTAACACCTAATTCATCAGTATTCGTATTCTGATTCAAAGTTTTATTTGGATGTTTGTAAGAAACATCATCCACCATTATACGTCGTCTTAAAGTGACCGCTGCCTGCCAATCTCCATATACGTAAGCTAGCAACCCTTCTGACACTGGCGAAGTTCTTTGCGCGACTAATTCTAAAGGCACATTAACAAGGATATCAATGTCTTCCTGTGTAAATGAAATATTTAATTTAGTTAAACGCTCAGCTAAACCTTTACTTGCAAGATCCTTCTTATCTGAGTTGTTAATCATATTTTCAAACCACTTAAGAAGGTTGTGACTATTCTTCGTGTCTGTTCTAAATTTAGTTAATATATAAGGTAAAACTAAACCTGTTGCCTCATGATATCTTAACCTTACCCCCTC
The DNA here is from genome assembly GCA_002973635.1 of Lysinibacillus sp. B2A1. Classification (GTDB taxonomy): domain Bacteria; phylum Bacillota; class Bacilli; order Bacillales_A; family Planococcaceae; genus Lysinibacillus. The sequence goes on along the minus strand of CP027224.1, from coordinate 2,111,044 downwards.
AGTACTGCCTATTAGTTCTAGAGTTTCTAATGTTAATTCACTAGCCTTAAATTTTGTTTCTGAATCATAAATTAAAAATCTACCATCGTAATACCTCATATTTTGTTACCTCCTCCTTGTTTCTGTATACTAAAGGTTTCCATTTACAACGATAAATACTAATGATTTTTCTCGCTTTTATGCCACCTTTAATATATCCCATGACAGGTGGCGTTTGTTGATGATCATATAGCAATAGGCCACAATCTCGTTGCTACATACATCCTTGTTTTCCTGTATTAAATGTACGTAATATCCTACATTCCTTTTAGTTACATTACCTCTTGAACAACTTCATAAGATCGCTCGCTGCGGTCTATTCCCCCTTGTTTGCCAAACATGTTGCAAAATACTTTAATGGTGTGCTGATGTTCAGCCTATTCAGCAGTTCTACAAGCTTCTTCAGGAATATGCTTATAAAAACAACCATCTTCAGCGAAAATATCATACGAATGATAGTCGTGCTCAAACGAACCGCCAAAGTCCGCTATTTTAACTATTCCAACCAATTCATGACCATTGAATGTGAATCGAACTTTTTCACCCAAATTAAATTTCATTGGAGGCAAATTTCCTAACATAATATGTCTTGTTGCAGCCTCCTTCTCCAATTGTCTACGTGTTGCTTCCAATACTTTTAGTGTGTCATTAACTGACATACAACCAGCTCCTTTAATTCATGTAATTTACAAATTTTTCTTTAGCACTATTTTGGGGATTACTATTGCTGGATTATATAGTTTTTTGAATCAAATAACTTGTTTTTTTCTAAAGAGCAATACAACAGGAATTGCTCTATTGATTTAAAATATGGGGATTAAAATGTGCTTAATATTTAGGACATCTTCCCCCATTTTGAACAAAGATTTATCAAAAGAAGAGCTATTTATAATACCCATATAGTGAATTTTCTAATAAGGATTAAATACTTAAATGATACTTACGTTCGTTATTGAAGTAATTTAAAATAAGGAATCAAAAAACAAATCTTTTAATAGAAGAATCTCCTGTGTGCATATTCTTTAAAATATATTGACCTTGCGTAACTTCTTCTTCTCCTAAGACAATGACAAATGGGATATTCTCACGATTTGCTTTATCCATCGCTTTTCTTATTTTTTTCCCACTAAGCTCGACTTCTACACGATGCTCCTTACGCAAAGCCTTCGCTAATACAAGAGACTCAGCTATTGTATTTATGGGAATAATATATATATCAATTGGGGCTTGCGGATTCTTTTGTTTACCTAACATCATAGCTGTAAATATAACATCTAACCCAAATGAAATACCCACTGTCGCAAACTTTTCTGTTCCCCCTAATAAACCACCAATTGCATTGTCATAGCGCCCCCCACTACCAATACTTGATTTTATTCGACCATCACGTACGAAGATTTCATAAATCGTGCCAGTATAAATTTCTAGCCCGCGTGCCAGTAGTGGATTAAATAGACAACTTTCCGTAATGCCAAGCATATCTAAGTAATGTTCTAGTTCTAACACTTCAGCTAATCCCTCTTGAATTAAAGGCTCCTCATATTGTACGAAATAAGCAAGTGTATTTTTTCTATTGTCTTGTAAAAAATGTTCGATACTTTTTATTGCTGATTCTTCCAGACCTATTTCTTTTAATTCCGCTAAAACAGCGGCATTTCCCACTTTTTCAATTTTATCAAGTATCAGAATAACTTGGCTTTGGAAATTAGCATCCACTTCGAAAATTCCAAGTAAGCCAACTAATAACTTACGATTGTTATATTGAATAACAATATCTTGCTCTAACTTTTCAAATGCATCTATTGCCATCATCATCAATTCTGCTTCTGCTGCTTGTGAATCAACCCCTACGATATCTACATCGCATTGTGTAAACTCACGAAATCTCCCAGCTTTAATCGGACCATCTCGAAACACTTTGCCAATTTCATAACGTTTAAACGGCATTGGTAATGTAGGGTTCATTGCAATTACCTTTGCAAAAGGAATTGTTAAATCATAACGTAGCGACAGGTCACGTTCTCCTCTATCTGATAACAGATACATCTCTTGTAAGATCTCAGCACCTCCTGCGTATTTAGAGGCCATTAAGCTTGTATAGTTTAAAATTGGTGTTTCGAGTGGTTTACACCCGTATGCTATAAATGTGTCTTCTAACGTGCGACGTATATTACGACGTATACACTCTTGCTCTGGTAAATAATCTTGTGTTCCTCTAACATTTTTATAATCCATTTTCTTCATCATCTACACTCCTTTGTTTTTAAGAAAATAAAAAAACCGTACATACATAAGCTCCAACTTCGGCTTAGTTATAATACGATTTCATGAGAAATAGTCTTCCTATTCAATATTAAAAAATTAATAAAGATAGCAAGACTAATGAATATGATGATGTTTAGTTGCTGATGTTAGACGATTTAAAATCGGCATATAATCCCTCCTATCAATTTATTGGTAACTTTAAACCAAAGTAATATATTTGTCAATTCATTATTTTCTAACAATATTTCTTTAGTTGAATTACTTTTTTCTATCTCTTCTTGCCATTTGTATTATCAGCCTTCTTTAGTGATTCCTGTCGGATTTCTCCCACTATCCTCCTCAATTAGACAGAAAGCGTACTTGGTATTGTTAAACACACACATCCAATCATACCTAGTCTTCTATGCGATTCGTGTTCCTCCAACAGTTTTGCCGCCAGCTTCCTTTAGACTCCGCGTCGCCATGGACATCCTTGCTCTTGGCTACCACTACTTCTGTCTTCAGAGTTCGTAACTTACATCCTATTTTTCATACACTGTTTCCGCACGTAAAAAGGATGCCTTTTGCCAGGCACCCTTGAACTTTAAGCATTATGAGGTTACTTCTTGTAATTCAATGTTTTCTATCTTATTTGTCTTTGTGACATAATGGATTTTTACATAGACCCCAAATTCCTTGTCACTTTGTTTTAGCCATAGCTTAAATTTTTCGATTGTTGTATCCCCTTGAGTTTCTCTTCCCTCATGCAAATAATCCACTATCTTAGCTTGTGGATATTTAATCCTCACCTCTTTTATTGCTACTATACTCCACTTAGCATAGGCTGGAGCCTCCTGTTGCGCAAAAACAGCCGTTGGAATATGTAATGGCGAAGTAAGTAATACAAGAAAAGTTCCAACTGTTAAATAAAATTTTTTCAATTTAATCTCCCCTTTTGGTGTATAAACTGTTGTACAAAGCAAAAAATAAGTGCTCCAAAAGCAAAGCTTACTTTAGGAGCATTTTTTGATTATTGTTTAGGTTGTTGAGGATTATTATGAATAACTTGATTAAATTCTGCTGAGTATTCTTCACGATCATTTCTTTTATGGACATCTTCTTTCTTTTTCTTCTTAAAGCTCGTTTTATTTTTCTTTGCCATTTCTAACACCTCCAATTTTAGTTATTTCTTTTTATTGGATTGCTGATTTTTATCATGGTTTGTTTTATTATCTTTATTTTTAGCCTTAGCATCAAACTCAGCTGAAAGTTCTTCATTTAGGTTGTCATTAGGATTATTGTTATTACTATTACTTCTATCGAGGTCTTTGCTTTTGTAGGTACCGAAAGGATTATGCGTTCTAACATTCATCGTTTTTTTACTGTTTTTATTATTTCTATTGCCCACAGATCTTCACCTCCTACCTGTAATGTGCTCAGGAATGAAGGATTTATGCTTTGGGGAAATCTTCAATGGTAGGAATAAAAAAATGTACATCACCAATCATCATTAGTAATGTACATTCTTATTTGTCCTTTAGACAATTGTATATTCAGATATATTTAGTAAAGCTCCAACTGCCCCAGAAAAACCGTGGTCATTTATAAAAACGGGTATATGTTTTTTTGTACGTGTATAATTGGCTATTACACGAGTAAGATGATCGTTATTGCTTAAGGTAGAGCCAATATAAACAATATGTTGCGCATTTTTCTCCTCTGCATATTGAATACTAAGTGTTGTAATCACCTCTCCAACAAGCCCTTGTACAGTAGCAATAATATCTTCCGCTGGATGATTGACAAACTCTGTAATACCAACCTTCCCAAAATTACTAGCTGTTAAATGTCCATCAATGGGCGTATCCATCCCTTGGTAGATATCTTTGACTAGCAAGTCAATAGACTCCCGATTACCATTAGAACCCATTTCTCTTATTTCATTGTAATCTGTAATACCTGTTGTAAGCGCTGACAATCCAATTAGTGTTCCACCGCCTATTCCGGTTCCCCCAACACGAATATGCGTATTGCCTTCCATATAATGAATTGAAGTACCAGTACCAATATTCGTGATCATACTACGCTCAAAGAAATAGCCTTCTTTATGTAGCAAAAATCGAACACCCTTCAATGTAGCTTCAAATTCTACTATATAATGGATTGATTTCATTGCCTTTATGACTTCCAGTAATTGCTCCGTACGTCCTCCCGTAACACCAATATCCTCAATATCTGGATGATTAATAATCCAATCCTTTACAGCCAGCAAATCATTTGACGGAAAAGTTGATAAAACAAGCTCATTGTGCTCATCTAAATAAGCAACTTTTGTCAATGTGCCACCTGCATCAATACCTATAGCCTTTGGCATACCATTCTCCTTTAACTTTATTCAGTACAATCTCTATTTAAACGGGTGAGATATATACTAGATTTTGCTTTTATTCAGGATGCGTTTAAATGCCTGCTGAATAAAGTTCATGCCCCCACTGTTGTCATGGATTTTGCAAGGAGTTATTGTGTCAAAATCCCGACGTATCTTCTATATAATAATGTCAGCAAAAATTACAGTTACCATTCTTGTCCCACGTAATTGTTTATTTGCCCTTTCTAAACTTTAACGCTGTTGAAATGATTGTGCAATAACTTAGCAAACTTTCATGAAAAAAACACGAAAAATATCAAAATACTTCTATTTTTCACCTTTATTGCGAAAGCATTTTTATTACTTTATCATTTTTTTATTAAAAGAACAAAAAAAGTGAAAATGCATGCATGAACATACATTTCCACTTTCTTTTTTCATTTATTATTAACGGGCTGAATACCCGCCATCAATTACTAGTTCAGCACCTGTAATATAGGATGCCTCATCTGATGCAAGGAACAAAATAGCGTTAGCAACTTCTTCTGGTCTTCCAAGTCTGCCCATTGGTGTAGCTCGTACAAGCATATCCATCGCTTCTTTCGCTTCAGATAACTTAGCTGTCATTGGTGTTTCGATAACACCTGGGAAAACAGTATTTACACGTACATTAAAAGCTCCTAACTCAGCTGCTGCTGCACGAGCAATTGCGCGGAGTGATCCTTTAGATGCTGTATAAGCATTCATGCCTGCACCAATAATTGCTGTATAGGAAGATGTATTAACAATAGAACCTTTTCCTGCTTCTTTCATATAGTTTGCAGCATGTTTAATCCCTAAGAATGGACCAAAAGCATTGATATTATGCATAATCGTCCAGTCTGCTTGTGAAATTTGGTCAGGACCTTTTTCAGATGAGATACCAGCATTATTAATTAAAATATCAATACGACCATATTTGTCGATGACTGCTTTCGTTACCTCTGCCCAGTTTTCATCAGAAGAAACATCTAATTTCATTCCCTCTACATGCTCTAGCTCAGAAATTTTTGCTAGGTTTTCTTCGTTAATATCAGCAGCAATAACTGTAGCTCCTTCTTCCGCAAACAATTTAGCCATTGCAGCACCCATACCTGATGCGCCACCAGTAATAATTGCAATTTTGTTATCTAAACGTCCCATAAATAAAACTCCCTCTATGTCATATTTTGTATCGCAAAAGTCCAACCAGTATTTTGAAAAAATATGGTATAGAACTAAATAGTTTACTATTAAACTTTATCATCTTTTTAAAGCGTTTTCAAAGAATATGACTAGAAATTAAACAATCTGTTTTATCTTTCCTCACTTTTGCGATACGATATACTATATATGTGTGACCATGTGAACGGAGGAATTGTAGTGAAAGATCAAAAGACACTTTATAAAGAAGCGATGCAGGTTTTAAAGGAAACTAGCCGCACTTTTTATATACCGATTACTTTTTTAAAAAACGATTTGAAAATGTCAGTGGCAGCTGCCTATTTAGCTATGCGTGCTATTGATGAAATTGAAGACCATGAAATGCTTTCAAATGATGTAAAATTTGATTTACTAACGGGAACAAGTGAATTATTAAAGGAAACATTTGATGCCAAGGCATACGAAGTATTATTAGCACCATATGCAGATCAACTACCTGAAGTATCTCTTCGTTTAGCAGACTGGCTTACTTTCTGCCCTGAAGGCTCACGAAAAATTGTCCAAGCATCAACGAGTGAGATGTCTTTCGGGATGGCCAAATGGGCAAAAGCAAACTGGCAAGTACACACGCGTGAGGATTTAGATGACTATACATACTACGTCGCAGGGCTTGTCGGCACAATGTTGTCTGAGCTTTGGGCGTGGGGTGCAGACATTCAAACAGATCGCGATTTAGCTATTGGCTATGGACGAGGTCTCCAAGCCGTGAATATTTTACGTAATCAGCATGAAGATATGGATGAGCGTGGCGTAAGCTTCGTTCCTGATGGCTGGACACGAGAGGATTTATTTGCATACGCTGAGGAAAACCTTGCAAAAGCCGATCTTTATATGAAGGATATCAATAAACGGACAGTACTTTTATTCTGTCGTTTACCACTAGCACTTGCTCATAAAACATTAAATGCGATGAAGGATGGTCGCGAAAAAATAACACGAGCTGAAGTCGAAAAAACGGTAAATGAGGTACAGGCTGAATAATGTAGCTGAAATCACTTAACCCGAGTATGAGGAAATTCTCTTACTCGGGTTTATTTGCTTATAAGGTACCCATCAGATTAACTATTAATTCATAACTAAAATATAAAGAAAGCAACGTTAACAACATAAATACTACTTTTTCAACTTTACTGCCTGTTTTGGTTGTTAGTGGGAAACGGACAGAAATAGATACTGGGAAAAACAATTTAACACCCTTTTTTGTCCACATATCCAGAAAAATATGACTTGCGATTCCTAATAAAATCCCCACTGAAATCGCTTTAAAAGGAACTAAAGTATGTAGTAGCATCACCATTAAAATTAAAAAAAGTAAACTATGTGTAAAGGATCGATGTCCAAACAACTTATTAACTATTTTTGAAATGATGGGAAACTTTCTCCCAATTTTGCTGCCCCTATGGCATATATCTGGAAGTAATGCACCGATAATGCCTGCCCCTACTAAAATCATCGGATTATCATTCGAAATTTGTGCAAAGGCTAGGCTAGCAGTAATGCCCCCAACAATATGAGTATTCCCTTGCATAGGACTTCCCCTCTCATGTCTATTATGATTGATCCTCCTTAATTTAACACATCTTCCCCTAAAAGGGAACATATATTCCGAACATACACTCCCATTTTATTTCAAGTTGGGGTAAATTGTAAAAAATATGATAATTACTACGCTTAATTTTCAGAACCATTTCAGGAACTTATTGTATATATAGAATGATTTTAGATAAAAATAAGTACTGGAGGTTATTTATGAAATCAATTAGAGGTATCACATTTATTATACTTATTATGGGAACCAGCGCTTTACTTTGGTTTTTTGCTACACCGATAGAGCCGCTCCATTCTTTGGATAAGCTTAGTCACATGATTGGAGGCTTGGCAATTACCGGTTTCTTTCTTGTTTTTTTATTATCAACTAGAATGAAATTGTTAGATCGATGGTTTCATGGTCTAGAAAATGTCTATCGCTACCATAAATATATAGCTATTATTTCACTGGCATTGGTGATTTTACACGGACAGTTGCAAGAGATGGTTCCAGAGGATAAAGAATTTGACTCTTCTCTTAGTGAATTTTCTAAAGAGCTAGGAGAGCTTGGCCAATATGGCTTTATTGCCCTTATTTTAATAGCCTTTCTTGCAAAATTCCTAAAATATGAACACTGGCGGATTATTCATCGATTCATGCTAATTCCCTATACCTTCGGAATATATCATGCATATTTTTCTAGTAAATACGATTTACTACAACCTACACCTTTAGGCATTTTCACCGCCATTACAACAACTATAGGATTTATGTCAGCATTATATATGCTAACGATGTATCAGGATATGTTTTTTAAATACACAGGTAAAATTACAGGCATACAACAAATGGGCTCGAATGTAATTGAGCTTGAGCTAACACTTGATAAAAAAATCCCCTTTCAATTTGGTCAATTTGTTTTTATAAAATTTTTTCAAGATGGATTAGACAAGGCACCACATCCCTTTTCAATTTCTAGTGGGGATGGTGAAAGAATTTTCGTTACTATAAAGGTACTTGGAGATTTTACACACCAAGTTTATCACTCTATAAAAATAAATACAGCTGTTGCTCTTAATGGACCATATGGGCAATTAAATTTCGAAAAAGGTCCCCAATCACAAATTTGGATTGCAGGCGGCATCGGTATTACTCCTTTTTTATCTTATTTGCAGTCACAGCCCTTTGATCGTACTATTGAATTATTTTACACTTATCAAGGGGAGGACAATGCAATCTATAAAGATTACTTACAATCGTATGCCGTAAGTAATCAGCAGTTTAAAGTAAATTTTATTGATACTGCCCAAATGGACAGGCTGTCATTTGAAAATTATCATGTACCAGCAAATACCCAAGTCTATCTATGTGGTCCTGACAAAATGGTCAAGCATTTTACTAAGCAGTTGAAATCCCATAATAACGATATCATGATAGACTTTGAAGCATTTAAATTTAGATAATACTCGTTCAAAAAAGACCATCGTCCTAATAATTAGACAATGGTCTTTTCAATGTACTATATAGTAAATTTACCTGTTTCCTCCTGAAGATCCTGTGCCAGTTGTGCTAATTGTTCAGAGGCTACTGCCATTTCATTCATGGTAGAAGCCTGCTCCTCTGTGATGGCTGACACATTTAAAGTATGGTCATTGGTTGCCATTGCTTGCTGACTAATTTCTTGAACCTTCGAAGTCATGTCATGTAGCTTTTCATAGGCATTTGATGTATTGGTACTCGTCCTTTCAATCATTTGTTTTAAGTCTTCAATCGCATTGCTGATTGCATCAAAGGTACTTCCAGCCTGCTGTACAGAATCAATGCCATGGTGAGCAATTTTACGACTTTGCTCCATCATCGAAACAGCCTCATTGATTTGCTCTTGAATCGTCCGAACAACAGTGGCAATGTCTTGTGAGGCATGGCTTGTTTGTGTTGCCAATGCCTTTACTTCCCCTGCAACTACTGCAAAGCCTTTCCCTGCTTCTCCTGCACGTGCTGCTTCAATCGCTGCATTTAAGGACAATAAATTTGTTTGGTCTGTTATGGATGAAATAAGTTCGCTCATCTTTTCGATTTGGACGGATTGATTTTTTAAGCTACTTATCAGATTTGCACTATTTTCCACTTGTGTATGCAGCTCCGTAATTTCATTCACGAAGGCACGGATTTGCTTGGAGCCTCCACTTGCAATCTGAGAGGTTGTTGCAGATTGCTGAACGGCACTGTCTAAGGCATTAACAGCAAAATGCATATCCTCACCTAAAGCGGATGTGACAGAAGTTAGTTGATTGCTAACTGTCTGTTGCTTGCTGGTATTCTCTGCCACGTTTTGCATAGAGACGGCTACCTCTGTGACGGATTTACTAACCTCTTGGACACTAGCTGTTAGTTCTTCAGCAGTGGAGGCAACTGTGTCTGTTTCAGCTACGATTTGCTTCATCATTGTTCCTAATGCATCTACTGAATCATTATAATACTGTGCCATCTCGCCAAATTCATCCTTTGTATTTATCGACATTCTTTGAGTTAAATCACCTGTAGCAAGATTGCCTAAATGGCCATTTATTGTACGCACTTCCTGACGAATATAGCGTGCAATTAAATAGATAATTACGGATATTACACAGATAAGAATAATACTAACAATAATTTGTTGATATAGCATTGCTTGTACTTCACTATATAACTCAGTTGTCGGAACAATTAAAATAAGCTTCCAAGGCATTCCTTGTATCTGTTTATATTGCAATGTGTATTCTTTACCATTAACCACTGTTTGAATCAATTTTTTATCCCCAGCAATTTGTTCGATAGGAATTTTTAAATAGTCCTGAACCGTTTCTTTATTTACCTTCTTTACATCAGGATGTGTTAAAAATGTTCCCTTATCATCAATTATAAATGCATAACCACTTTCTCGTATTTTCACCTCAGATATAATGGATTGGATAGATTCAAGAACATAATCACCTGTGATAACGCCAATTGGGGTTTGTCCCTTTAGAACTTGAATACCAAAAGTAATAAACATCTCTCCTAAAGCTTCATCAAAAAAAGGCTCTGTATGTATAATGTCACTGGATTGTAAGCTATTTTTGTACCACTCCTGTTGATGGAAGGCATAAGCTGGATCTTGATATACATCTGTATAGACAATTTTTTCTCCATCTTTATAGGCATATGGTCCAAAAATCTCTCCATTGGCAGCGTCCTTTTCAAGCCAAAGCCCCATCCCATAGGTTTCCTTATTTAATGGCAGTAACTGCTCAACAAAGCGTGTAAATTGTTCTCTTGACATACTATTATCTGCAGTTTCTATTGCAGATTTAGCACTATAGATTAGCTGATTATGTGCATGTAATTTATTTTCAACAGAATTAGACACATGGTCAGCTAATAATGACATCTCATGTTCAATCGAGTTTCCAAGTTCATTCGACGCTTTTAAATAACTTAAGAAGGACATGCCACCTAGAAATATAGTGATGATGGGAATAAGTATACCAATTTTTGCAAAAATTTTTAAATTACCTAATAGTTTCTTCATTTACCTTCACCCATTCATATTATTTTAGTTCTATAGTTATCTCTAGTATAAAGGGAGTAGACTACGATAAATATGTTTTTTTTGTAACTTTTTACATAATGGGTAAGTACTCAAATTTTACTATGATTTCTTTAGATAAATAATACGCAAATCAATCCGCTCTAATTCGAGCAATTTACTTGGATTTTTTCAAAAACTATCGTATAGTAAATTTCATCATAGAAAAAAGGGGTTTTTTTAAACAATGACGATAACAAAAAGTTATTTAAATAAAGTAATGCATGAGCGAAAATCAGTACGTAAATATGAAGCCAATTATAAAATTACACAAGCTGAATTAGAGGAATTACTTACGGAGGCAACAACAGCACCTTCATCAAGTAATTTACAACCATGGCGCTTTTTAGTGATTCAAGATCCAACTGTAAAAAAAGAATTACGCCAGATTGCTAATAACCAGGAGCAAATTGAAACTGCCTCTGCTATTATTGCTGTATTAGGTGATACGGAGATGTACAAAAATGTTGAGGAAGTTTATACTAAAAACTTCGAGCAGGGCTATATGGATGAGGCAACAAAAAATAGTATGATCGAAAATTCGTTAAAGCTCTACCCAAATCTGCCTAAAGAAATTCTAAAAAATATAGCAACCTTCGATGCAGGCTTAATTTCTATGCAAATTATGCTTTTAGCTAAAGACATGGGATACGATACTGTTACAATGGGAGGCTTCAATAAGGAAGCTTTTGCAAAGCACTTTGAATTAGCAGATCATCTAGTTCCAATTGTATTAATCGCTATCGGCAAAGCAGCTGCACCCGCTTACGGCACCTCACGCCTGGCTTTAAATGACATTGCGAAATTTATATAAAAGAAAGATTTAATAAAAAACCCATAGTGTTAAATATATGTAACAACAACTTAACATTGAAATTAAAAGCCTGTATCTTAAATTACCAAGTATCGATACAGGCTCTTTTTTATTGGCTATGTTCGCAAAGATTGTAGATAGTCAGAACCTTTCTTTTATATCAATAAGAACATTAGCATTTTGTAGAGATATAAAGAACAAACCTCTAATATGTTATTGCTTATTTTTGTTTTAGCTCTTTAATTCCATTCTTATTCTTTTTAACGCTAATTCAGCCGCCATTTTCCCGTTATATTGCCCGTGTTCTTTAACCCAATTTAATTTTTCTCTAGCGGGCAAGTATCTATGGAAACCTAGAATTTCAGCAGCTCTCTCCTGTACCCACATATCCGAGTCTTCTAATAAGGGAATAATTTCATGCAATTGTGTGTAAGGAGTCAAAGCCATAATTGAAAACAAATATTGAGTTCTTTTTTCTTCATCTAATTCAGGGGTTTTAAGAAGGTTCTTCAATTCTACAATGGCTTGTACATCCTGCCTTAATAGCAGATCATCAGTATGCTCTTTGGACAGGGGGTAATATTTCGGAAGTTCATACCAATCACTTTCAGGATTTTCTAATAGGTTTTTTATGAACGTTTGTATATTAGGGTACACTGGGGACAAGTCGATTTCCTCATGGTTTATATAGCAAACTTTACCTGTCAGTGACCCAATCATGTAAACACCCACATAATTGGAATTATCATCTGTCCATAATGGAAAAACCTCTGAACTATTAACATCTTCATTAAGGTATAAATACACTTCTGTTGCTTCTTCAAAGGATAATAATCGTATCATAAAATCATTCTTGTGCTTCAAATAGATTGGATTGTCGAAAGCATTCATAATTTCTTGAGGTAATGATATGTTTAAAAAAGTTGAGATTTGATTAAAAAAATTGTCCACTATGTATCCTCCATTCATCATATTTAAAACTAACTCGAAATTTGAGCCTCTTCATATAATCCGTTTGAATCGACAGAAGATGACTCCTAAACATATTTTACATTGTTAAAATACAAATCACTAGCCGTTTGATACTTTTATCTAGGTATGTAAAAACCTGTAGAAATGGCAAATTTCATATTAAAGGCTTTATTCTTACGTTAAGAATACTTAACGTTTAAAAATGTATAATAACGTTGAATATTAGATTATTGTGCCTTAACATACAATATATAGGAAATAATCTCACAATAAAAGGAAGAGGTGTATTTTATGGAGTATAAAGAGTATTTGAAAAAATTAGGCGAAACAGCGTTAAAGTATGCTGAACTATCAGATAATGAAAATACAGTAGACTTAACTCCTGTTCCTCAAGAAGGTATAAGTGGAGATATAGAGGAAAAGATTTCATTTAATGGGAACGGAGACTGGACATTTGAGTATTCAAAATATTGTCCAGTAAATATCAGTGCAGATGGTTGGATAGATGGAGCACCAGATGGCTCAGTCTTTGATGTGTATATAGATACGAATTATCCTGAACATAAAAGTTTTAAAGCAGTACTTCAGGGACAGAAGTTATCAACGACTATTAAAACAAATACTTTTTCACAGACATCTCTAAAAATCCGCATTCATTCTAACAAGCCAAATAGCACTGGAACATTCCACTTGCATTATAGCATTTAGTCAAAAAGTGTGTATTGTAGCCCATTTTAGTCCATGTACTTTCCAATGAGCTACACTAAAATCCAAAGAAATCCATATTAGTTTAATTGTTTGGTCGCTTTTTGGCTGCCTATTTTTTTGAATCAACAAATAAGAACACTCATCACAACTATTTTTATCTTTTATGGAATAAACTATATTTTTTTAATATAAATTACTAAGGAGGAAATATTATGACAGTTGCAGTAAAAAATTTTAGCAGCATTATGAATCAAATAAGAGATGCTTATGTAGGAGAGTCTACTAATGAATTTTCTTTAGCAGGATACATCGGACTTCAAGCCCCTTCAGTATCCGATACACCTGATGAATTGCAAAAATTAACACAAGAATATCAGCAGAATGTTAATAATTTTTATGAACAAGAAGAATTAGGCTTAAAAGAAAATGTTAAACAATTAGAAAATAATAATGTGAATAAAACAGATTTTTTTGAGAATATGCGTAAGAAAAAAGAAGAAGCAATAAAAAAGTCAGAAGACATGATTAATAAATTTTATGATTCATTGACAGATTTTGGTGAAGAACATCCTGCAACGCAAATAATCATCCTTACCCTTGCTGATAAAGTTGGAGCTTTTATACAAGACATTATGAATAAAGTTGTAGATGTTTTTGTTGGTGTGATAGATGCTGTAAAAAAGGCAATTAGTGTAGCTTTTGATTTCATTTCTTCTACTTTCAATTCAATTGTTGATACAACTAAAAACTTCTTTTCTGAGTTATTTTAAACAATAATGAATAAGTGACAATTAAAAATAAAGATATCATCCTTTTTAATTTAGCTATTAACCAACTAACTAAATTAGTAGTAGATCAGCTTCAAGTACGTTAAACGGAGTATTAAAATGGTTAAAAGGAGCCGCACAGAACGGCTCCTTCTTTTATAATTTTGAAGTTGATAATTTCGAAAGTGTCTCTGCTAAGATCTTCCTTTCAGCGGGTGAAAGCGTAACACCTTTTCCCATTTTTGTATGATCCTCTGACCAATCTCGAATATCAAATTTGGCTTCCCTACCATTCCAGCTAATTAGATTTAATTCCTTCTTCCAACCCTTATTCCCCTCTGATAAAACAGCGAGTGTTTCAATAATTTCATATTTAATATCAGCCTTATGCATTCCTCCATATTTTAATTTGTCATACAAATTATATCTCAAAAAGTGGAGTAGCAAACATTTAAGGCTTTTATTGATTTACCCTTTTACCTTATTATCTTTTTGGTTCCCATAAGGTTGTGTATCCATTCATTATTGAGTAATCATATAAATCTATAAGTTTCGTATTTTCATATGTACGAAAGTAAAAAGGTTCGTTTACGCTGGAGGATAAATGATCATTTCTTATAAGCATTGTTTCTAAATATAAGCGGGTGGCAATTTTATCACTCTTCTGTAAATTACAATCATTGCAGGCTAATACTAAATTCCATAGATTATCATTTTGAACGAAGCTCCAAGGGATAAAATGGTCGACATGTGTTTTTCGGCGACTAGATGATAAATCACAATGACAGTAGAAGCAACGATTTTGTTCAAATTGTGTAAGCACCTTGTAAAAGGTTTCTAATGAACTACGCTTTGAAATTACTTCGATCTTGGAAAGCAAAGCCATTGTACTTGTTGCTTCATTCACTTTTTCTAAATATTTTACCAAATGATAGTTTGTTAAATTCATAAGGACACGCTGATATTTTTTCATAAACTCATAAACAGGACGATTAAAACGAAATTGCGCACGTTTAATATCAAATGCATAGAATACACCTGCTGTATCACCATAAAATGCACCAATCACATTTTGCTTGCAGTCACGTTTAACATCATGGACAATTTTCAACTGTAAAGAATCCGCAAGCTGATCAAATTGCCATTCGGATGGAATACTATAGTCATTTACATACTTTTGCAAAATGGTTTGAGCTCGAGCTGGTTTATTTTTATTAGGGGACTGTACTAATTGATGATGAATGACTAAATTCCAATAAATATTAGTGAAAGAGTAAAAAATTTGATCATAGCTAAGTGTTAATTCATCCTCTACGTTATATAAGTTTTCAAGTAATGCTTTAAAAAATACATATTTATAGGAAGTTGCGACAGATGAACGATAATAGAAATTGTTAAGATGTTGCCAAATTTCATGCTCCGTAATATATTTCTCCTGTATTTCACCGACCCTTAAATCATGTGACACGTTTCTTTCACCTACTCCTCTACTTCCATCAAATAGATCCCTTTGGAAAACCCTCCACGTTGTTCTTTCTTTTGAGCACGAATTTGCTCCAATTGCTCATAGGAAACATCAAGCTTATGTATGGCCGCGTAAACTAGTTCTAAAATATCTGCAAGCTCTTCTATAGCCTCTTTTTCTGAAGCGGACTCCTTAAATTCTAGAGCCTCCTCTTGCATTTTCTTTTTGATTTCTTCCAAATATTCTTCCTGTTCTACTATTCTTGTTACACTTTTTTTGCCACTCGCTTCTATTATTTCTGGTATTAAATCACGGACTAATTTATTATACATTGGCATATAATCGCTCCTTTTTGATAGCCTTTTCATTTAGGACTTTCCATATCTTTGCTGAATCGTGCGAATATGTTTTTTCTTCATTGCCTTGGAAATTTGCATTTGTGGTAGCAACTGATTGTAAATGGCTTGAATATCGCCTTTAGAGAAAATTGGACTAGCAGATTTTTGACGTGCTTGGATAAAATGTTTTAACTCCTCTCGTTTTAAAACATGTATATTAGCGGAAGTCAGCTCCACTTTTTTTAATGTACAGCTTTCACCAAAAACAATAACCGAATGAATGGCTTTGTTTGGCAGCTTTAAAAAATCTTGAATAGCACGGGTATGTATAGCATTTTGACGGATTGGATTAAAAAATTTATATTTTCTCTTATTTTTCGGCATTGTTTGCGTCCATTGCTGATGTGCTTCATTTCCGAAAATCCAACCACTATAATTTTTTGATTCCAATACATATAAGCCAGTTCGATCAATATAAAGAAGGTCAATTTCTGTTAACTCATCCGAATTTCTTTTCGGAATATACATATTAACTAATTGTCTATGACTTTTCGATGCATGTTTCTCAATAATTTTTGAAGTTAAGTACTCACCATACCTTCCTTTATTCCATTTAACTGTTAAAATATGATTTTTAGTCAGCTGATAATAGGTACTTTTACGATAATTTTTTTCCATGAAATAAATGCACAGTATTACACATAGAATAACAACTAGTAACATGACAATCCCCCTTTAATCTAGAAATTTTTAAAAATGAATCTTCAAAACTAGTATACCAATATTTCCAAGGATTTTTTTTGCAATTTTTTCAGTATCCGCTCAAAAAAACATCATCAAAGCCTTATTTAAAGAAATTATCCTAGTACAAATATACGATTTTCACTAAATATTACATATAAATTGTTATGGATTTAACATTTTAGGATTGTTATGATTAGGGGGTATTTTTATTTGAAGGGAGGTTTGATCGATGAGCTATGATTCTTATTATTACAATGATTATGATGCGGCGTTAGGCGGATTTTTTTTGTTGATTATTATTGCATCTCTTGTATTAGGTTTAATCGCATATGTTGTTAGTGCACTAATTTATTTTATGGCCTCTAAAACAAACGGCTTCGGTGATATAGCTTACATTGCTTGGATACCACTTATCAATGTTTATAGCCTTTTCCTGTTAACAGCAGATGGTGTTGATAATGAAACTGTTCGTGCTGCAGCTTTAAAAAATACGCTAATTTATGCTGGTTTAATTATTGTTTCATTTATTCCATTTATCGGCATCATTGCTTCACTTGGTGCTGTTGGCTTCACTCTATACTTCACTTACCGTCTATTCTATAGATGGTCTGGCGAAACTGGGAAGGCTGTCCTATACATTATTCTCACGCTTATAACAGGTGGGATATTCTTTATGATTTATGGTTTATTACGTATGAACAGACCTTTCGTTGCCTAGCCACAAGTGAAACCTCTTTTTGTCAGGTGACAAAAAGGGGTTTGTATTAATCGCGCAGTTTGACACTATAATGTCTCATTGATTTTGGAATGCCTTTTAATGCCAGGACTCCATTATAAACTAAATATCGAATTCTATACTCTAAATAGAAGACGTTTGGACACTCGTCCATTTGAGATTTTAGTTCTGTAATTACAGTTCCTGTCTTAATAAAATTCTTTATAGTTTGTTCTCTATGTAACTTCTCGACCACGTTTATAATAAATGCATCAAAATAATCTTCTGATACATTTATTATTTCCCCATTTACCCATTGTCGCAATACATTCTTCGTTTGTGATATATGTTCCCATTCTTTTTGAAGAGATAGTCTCTCCTGAACAGTTAAAGACTTGTTTTCACTATTCATAAAGAGCTGGCTTAATTGTAGCGATGAAAGTTGTCCTGTATTACCATATTTATTGTGCTCAGATGTTAGCATAAGATAAATTTCGTTTGCTTTATCGCTTAATAAATAAAGAAAGAATCGTAAAAGACTCTGTTCATTCGCATTGTTTCCAACCCAAATGTAAATAGGAAAATGATTGGGAATATCAACTATTTCACGCAAAGTATTTACAAAGTTATGATATTCAATATGATCATCCTGCTCATTATTAATATTTTCAAATAGCCATTCTTTACGGGAAACTTGCCCTAACTTCTCTTCTAACTGACACAATGGACCGATAGAGAGATCGTCAGGAAACGCAATAATATGCCTTGGCGGAACAAGTGCCACCCTTAGTGACCCAGCTGTTGATTCTGAGCAAGTAATATGAACCACCTGAGAAGAAGGTGTTATGGATTCATACTGTGATACAGAACGTTGCTGCTGAATGGCGTCGTTTATGATTTCCACTATATTATAAAGTTGCTCTTGCTCAAGATAGAAACTCCAAGGATTCTCTGAAGGCCTACTCTTATCATGATTAAACGCTTCAAATTGAAGAGGATGCTGTAGTTCATATGCCTCCCATTCACCTAAATTGATGACATCTGTTAAATTGACATATTCAAGTGATTTGATTTTATAAACAGCAACTATATTCGGTTTAATCAATAAATATACAAATGGAAAATGGACTTTTAACTTCATAAGCTTCATCCTCTTTTTATTAAATTTTACCATATTTCCTTAAATAATTTCTTTTTCTATTCTCTACCATTAATTTTTCGAAAAAGGAGTTAGCTAGCAGAATAAATATGCTATATTATAGTTAGAAAATTTAGAATTTCTTATTTCACAATAAAGGGGATTGATGAATGTGTATGAAAATATTTTAAGACACCCTGGACCTACGCCTATTCCAAAAAAGGTTCAGCTTGCAATGAATCAGGATATCTTTAGCCACCGAAGCTCAGAATTTGTGGAGCTATACCGTGAAACGACTGAATTAGTGAAGCCAGTTTTCGGGACAAAGCAAGATATTTTATTACTTCCTTCAGGTGGTACAGCTGCTTTGGAAGCAGCTGCGGTGAATACAGTTTCAGCTGGTGAAGATGTTGTTGTTGTGACAGTTGGAGCATTCGGTGACTATTTTGTTTCGATTTGCGAAAAATACGGCTTTAACGTACATAAGCTTGAAAAAGAATGGGGACAAGCTTGTACAGCTGATGAACTACGAGCATTTTTACAGCCCTTACAATCGATTAAAGCTGTTTTTGTAACATATAGTGAAACTTCTACGGGTATCTTGAACCCTGTCGCTGAATTAGCACAAGTTGTTCGAGAAGAAACAGATGCTTTAGTCATTGTAGATGGTGTAAGCTGCATTGGAGGAGCTCCCGCTGAAATGGATGAGTGGGGTGTTGATATTCTTGTTACAGGCTCTCAAAAGGCTATGATGCTACCGCCAGGACTTTCACTTGTCAGCGTCAGTGACAGAGCATGGAATGTTATTGAGGAAAATAAAGCACCATCCTATTACTTAAATTTATTGAGCTATCGTAGCTGGGCAGAAAAAGGGATGACGCCAAATACGCCAACGATTACACTTATCTATGGACTAAATGAGGTATGCAAACTAATTGAGCAAGAAGGCGGCTTTGATAAAACCGTTGCACGTCATGAATTAATGAAAAATATGGTGCGTAATGCAATGAAAGCACTAAATATTGAATTGTTAACGGATGACGAACATGCCTCACCAACTATTACAGCCATTTTTGCACCAAAAGGTATTGACCTTGGTGAATTCCTAACACATTTAAAACAACACTATCATTTAGATTTCGCTGGTGGACTTGGCCACTTACAAGGAAAAATCTTCAGATTTGGACATATGGGCTATTGCTTCCCAAGCGATATTTTACAAGCAGTTTCATTAATGGAGGCCGCACTACAGGACTTCTCCTATGACTTCGAGCCAGGTGCTGGAGTACGCGCAGCTCATGAAGTATTTTTAGCTGCTCAGCAAAAACAGCTTCAAAGATAAATTATCAGTTGTCTGACCATGCAAACCCCAATTCTCCATTCGATGGCTTTTTTTATGCCATTCCTGCAAGATTTTACACCTGTAGAGGTGGGAGTCTTCAGCTGAATGAAGATAAATTAATTTTAAAATAAAGTGTATAGAAAATAATAATTGGCCCAAACTATTAAAGATTTCACTTCAAATCCAATGACTGGGAGGGTTAACCCGATGAGTGGGATGGATTGAACTCAGAAGGACCATCAAAACTGAATGAAGCTAAAGCAAGATGTCTTAAAATTTTTAAGATCCCATGCGGAAGCGAGGCAGTGTGTCATGGAGCATTTAAAGTAAGTGAGAATCAAGCCTGGAATATTATTTCCAGGCTTTTTATTTTGATACTTATCATACATAACTGATGTTGAGATTAAAAAAATAAAGTTTGAATATTTAACGATAACAAGCTTTATATGAAAACAAATCTAAAGAGCATTTTTTGAAAAAAGATTGATTAAAACTCGGATTTATGCGCCCCTTTATTTTTTAGTATCCTTAAATAAAGTTCAAAAAGTGTCATTCTAAACCTCAACCACAAAGTGATTAAACGTTGATGACTACTTTTAATCATCTTAATACACTTTTTATCCATTGCATTCACAAAAATTTTATAGATAATCTATAGTGTAAAATATTAATATCACCCCAACTATACACATAATCCAGGAGAGGGTAGAACCTGAACTGCTTGATATTTTATTCCGAAGATTAACTAAAATAGGGTTTATCAACTTTCCAAACAATTTATAACCTAAAAATATAAGGAGTGCTGGTAGAATCATAATAAAATTGTATGCTGCTATAATTGGAATCCACTGATAAAAGGGTATATCTAATGTGGTTAATAAACCAATAGACGCAAAATATGGGAAAGCCATACCTGCCTCAATGATAAACGTCGTAACACCAATCATAATTATTGAGAATAGGCTTTGTGTTTTAGGTTTTGGAATATTACTATTTTTATTTGTGGGAATAAAAAAACTAGCAGTAAATAATATCACTCCTATTATGAAGATGACCCAGCTAAATATTTTATTATGAAAAACAGTTGAGAATGTTTCCGTAATAAAATTTAAGCCTAACATCATGGCGATACCTAATGAAAAATACAGTAGCACGACCGTAAATAGATAGGTCAATAATCTTGAAGTTAAATTTTTATTGTCTGTTAAAATCAGAAATAAAGTAACACCAATAATTGTTGGGCTTAACATATCTAAAAGAGCTAAGCCACCCAAATAAATTAATATATCAGTTCCCATCTTTCCCTCCGCATGTGTTCAAATAACTATGATTTATTATCGAGATAATGTACATATGCCTTTTCCAAAAAATTAAGGACTTCTTGATCAATTGGATATAGGCTATATTTTTTTGATTCCTCGGGTGACATTCTAATGTCCCAAAGTTTATCTAAAAAAGCATCTTCGTCATTAAAGTCTTCACCTTTTTTTACATCCATTCTCTCAATGATATTTTGTATTCGTGAATTACTATAACCAAGGTGCATATATTTTTTTAATTGCCCTACTAAAGCAATCCACTCTAAAGAATCTGGATCGCTACTAGCCATGTTAGGAAGTTTTTCTAATACTTCCGTGTTTTTAAAATTTAATTCATCTCGACTATAATTTAAAGCTTCTTTAGCATCCTTATTATTGTATAAATCTATGATTTTTTTAATTTTAAATTCTTCCCCATCAATCGCTATACCATTTATTAGCTCCCTTAAACTAATTTCTATCTTTGAAAGACGGTCCTTTTCTTTTATCACATAAGATAGTTGTTTTATTAGACTTTTAGACCAATCCCATTCTTCGGACTCTAACATAATTTTGATCTCGCTTAATTGAAATCCTATCGTTTTTAGGAATTGTATTTGCTGAAGTTTCTTCAACTCAGTATTTGAATATAATCGATGACCTCCTTCAGTTTTTGATACAGGTTTCAGAAGTCCTATTTTGTCATAAAATCTTAAGGTTCTAACTGATACACCGCTCAGCTTTTTAAATTCATTAATATGATACAAGCTAATCCACTACTTTCTTATTCATTTGTATGATTAAAAAACATGATTTTTAATACATAACCAATCCCTAAGCCAATCAGCACCCCTGGGAAAGCATTATCAAAAAATAAACCTACTCCGGCTCCAATAATAACAAAAGCATAAATAATAATATCGTCTTTCTTCATAATAGGATTCTCCTTTTAAATTAGTGTTAAAGTATAAGCTCTATTACAGTATAAAAGATGACGTAAGGTCACTTTCAACTAATTTAAGCATCCCATTACATAAAATTCGAAACTGACCTTACGTCATTTAAGATAATCAGGGTTAAGGAGGAAGGAAAATGATTAAACTTACAACCATAAGCTTATTTTTAGTATTAATCATGCTTGCTGGCTGTTCAACAGTAGAGGAGGAAATAGTAAATAAAGAATCAATAGAAGATATTGAGGAGATTAAAATAAATTTTGCAAGTACAGATGTTGTTTATTCTCCAAGCGAAACAAATGACATATAGAAACATATTTAACGGTTTATGATGATGAACCAGGTGCAATATTAAAGATAATCTTCAGAACAGTTATCGATTAAATTAGATACTGATATTACACGCTTATTAAAGCCAAGTAAAAAAAAACAACCACTAGTATGAAGATATCAGTAAATTTTGATGAAGAGCAGCTTAATTTAGAATTAGATATCAATACAAACAGTGGTAGACAATCAATTAATTTAACTCTATACGACAATTCACAGACAATAAGGCGGTTATTGGCTTTTTCAGGTAATGGTGAGCATAAGATGCAAATTACAATAAAGTCAGGAAATATTAATTGAATTAATAGAGGGTAGAAAAATAAATGGGCACGAGGCTGGGACAAAAGTGTTTTAGCCAATAAAAATACCGAACTATCCAATGAAACGCTCATGAAGTGTTTTGGAATAGTTCGGTTTATCTATTTATCGTGTTTTGTTAATTTAAAGATTATTCGACTTTATGAAGGAACCATTTAGTTATGTCCCAGCCTCGTTCTCTCTCTATTCAATCAAGTAGTACAATCCTTATCCGTTAACTTAAGTATATTTCTTCACAATCTTATAAGTTTAATATAAATATCCAGCAAAAAATCACCTCTAAGAAAACCAAATGAGGTGATTTTTATCAAACTTTATTATAATCGATCAAGTTTTTTACAAAGCTTCAAATGTCTAATTATTATATATTATCACTGTGGAGAAAATCCTATATTTCAAACTCCCCTATTTTTCGTTGATCGTAATGGCTTAACATGCTCATTTATAGGAGGTTTTTTAATCATTATACAACCTTCATGCCTTTTTCAAATATTCCTCACGCATCTCTTGTGGTACCATACTCCCACCTGTTGCCCAAACAATATGTGTAGCTTGCTCCATTTTGTCTGTTAAATGATGCTTTTCCAAATAATTTTTCCCTTTTTTCATTAACTGAATCGGTCCTAACATTCCTGCATGTGCAGATGGCTCTAAAAATAATCCTTCACTATTCATTGCCAAACCTAATGATGTAAACAATTCTTCATCTGTCACCGTGTAACATCCGCTAATATACGTTTCCATCACTTTTCCTACGAATTTAGAAGCGCGACCAACAGCTAAACCATCTGCTTCCGTTTTATTGTCTAAGCCAATATCCTCTACACTAATTTCATCATGTAAACCTGTCAGCAAACCGATTGTCATGCAAGGAGATTCTACTGGCTCTGCAAAGAAAATATGCACATGCTCTCCAAAAAGCTCACGAAGTCCATATGCAACCCCACCAGGTCCACCACCAACCCCACATGGTAAATACACGAACAATGGATGTGCTTCATCTACTTTAATGTTCGTCTTTTCAAATTGGTGCTTTAGTCTTTTCGCTGCCACTGTATAGCCAGCAAAAAGATCCTTTGAATTTTCATCATCAATAAAATGACACTTTGGATCTTGCTCAGCCTCTAGACGACCCTGCTCCACAGCGACACTATAGTCAGCTTCATATTCGATTACTGTTGCACCCTTTTCGCGCAGCAATGCTTTCTTCCATTCCTTTGCGTCACTCGACATATGTACTACGACATTAAAGCCGAGTTTCTTGCCCATAATGCCGATGCTTAATCCTAGATTACCCGTAGATCCAACCGCAATTGTGTACTGCTGGAAAAGTGATTGGAAGTCCTCAGTTGCCAACACCGCATAATTATCCTCTTTTTTTAGCTTTCCACTGGCAATAGCTAGTCGCTCTGCATGTCTTAGTACTTCAAAAATACCTCCGCGAGCCTTAATAGAGCCTGAGATCGGCAAGGCATGATCGCATTTTAAGATCAACTGACCAGGTATCGAAACGTCAAATTCCTTTTCGAGAGCTTTCTTTATCAATGATATGTCCTGAATAGTTGATTCAATGAGACCTTGGCTTTCCAAAAGCTCTGGGAATGCTATTATTAAATAAGAAGAAAAGCGTGAAAGGGTTTCTTCAGCTTCCTCGACTTCCTGCAACGAAAAAAGATTGGTTGTCGCCTCTTTTTGCCGATTTGTATTTTCCCAAAGCACAGTATGCTTATTTGCTAGCTCTTTTAGTATTGGAAATTGCTGAAATAGTTCGTGTTTAAGTTCATTTTTCACCTTCGGATTCCTCCATTTTTTTCGCTAAAATTGCTCGTTCACAAATTTGTCGAAATTTCATTTTGAACGAAATATTGTTTTCTTGTGTTCTTTTTTTAGGTCCCTTTGTGCGTCCACCTGCACGTCTAATTTTCTGTCCAACATGTCTCATTTCGAGCAAACGTTCGATATTTTCATTGGACATTTCTCTTCCATTTTGATCAATTGGATACCCTCCTCTTGCCAAAACCATAGCTGCTAAACCATAATCCTGTGTAATGACAATATCATGCTTTGAAAGCGTATTCACCAGCGTAAAATCAACCGAATCTGGACCTTTAGGAACAATTATTGTTATTACATTATCACGTTCAATACGGTGGGATGTATCGCAAAATAAGATAGTTTCAATCTCAAACTCAGATGATATAGATAACGCTAAATCCACTACTGGACAGGCGTCAGCGTCAATTAGAACCTTCACAATAAGGCATCATTCCCTTCTCATAATTAGATGAATAACTCACCATATAATTATTTTAATATAATATTTTCACAACCCCTCTTGCTCAATTTTTCACAAACTTTAGACTGTTGGAAAAAGTATTTTATTGAATAGTGTGAAAAATAGATATACGATACATCTATCAAATAATTGGAGGTTTTCATTATGACAACTACAACTGTTAGCAACGAACAATTAGCAAAAGAATACGTGGATGGTGTATTCGAGCAACTAAAACAACAAAATAGTCATCAGGCGGAGTTCTTACAAGCAGCTGAAGAAATTTTCATTTCATTAGTGCCTGTATTTGCACAACACCCTGAATATATAAAAGCCAATATCTTGTCACGTATCGTTGAGCCAGATCGTATCATTTCCTTCCGTGTTGCTTGGCAAGATGATAATAATCAAGTACAAGTAAATCGTGGTTACCGTGTTCAATACAGCAACGTAATGGGACCATACAAAGGCGGACTTCGTTTCCATCCTTCTGTTAACGAATCAATCATTAAATTTTTAGGTTTTGAACAAATCTTTAAAAATGCTTTAACAGGCCAACCAATCGGTGGTGGTAAGGGTGGCTCAAACTTCGATCCAAAAGGTAAATCAGATTCAGAAATTATGCGTTTCTGTCAAGCATTCATGACTGAATTATACCGTCATATTGGTCCAGATGTCGATGTTCCTGCTGGCGATATTGGCGTAGGTGCTCGTGAAGTTGGATTCTTATGGGGTCAATATAAGCGTTTAACAAAAGCAAACGAATCTGGTGTGTTAACTGGTAAAACGCCTGGCTATGGTGGTTCCTTAGCTCGTAAAGAGGCAACTGGTTACGGTACTGTGTACTTTGTTAAGGAAATGCTAAAAGATGCTAATGATTCTTTCGAGGGCAAAACAGTCGTTGTTTCTGGTTCAGGAAATGTATCAACTTATGCGATTGAAAAAGCACAGCAATATGGCGCAAAAGTGGTGGCTTGCTCTGATTCTTCAGGCTATGTGTATGATCCAGAAGGTTTAGATCTTGATGCGATTAAAGAAATTAAAGAAATAAAAGGTGACCGTATTTCAACTTACGTAAACTACCGTCCAAATGCTACTTTTACTGAAGGTTGCACAGGTATCTGGTCAATTCCATGTGATATCGCGCTTCCATGTGCTACTCAAAACGAAATTAACGGTGATTCAGCTCGTACATTAATTTCGAATGGTGTCAAAGCGATTGGTGAAGGTGCAAATATGCCATCTGACCTTGAAGCGATTAACGAATTCTTAAATGCGGGTGTTTTATTTGGACCTGCCAAAGCTGCAAATGCAGGTGGTGTTGCTGTATCTGCTCTAGAGATGGCACAAGATTCAAGTCGTGTATTCTGGTCATTTGAAGAAGTAGATGCAAAATTACATCAAATTATGAAAGATATTTATGCAGACAGTAAAGCAGCTGCTGAAAAATACGGCTACCCAGGAAACCTTGTAGTAGGTGCAAACATTGCTGGCTTTGTTAAAGTAGCAAATGGTATGATCTCTGAAGGCGTCTATTAATAATATTCTTTTTTCAACTAAATTAAAATGGAATCTCTGATAATAAGAGAGTCAACCATGTTTTAAATTTAGAATTTTCTTAATTTCATTCAAGATGATAGCGAACATTCGTTATCATCTTATTTTTTAGTAAAGAACAGTGAAATAAACATAAAAATAAAGCGCTAAAACGAACAATTTTAATATTAAAATATTAAAATATTCGTGTTATACTATTAAGGTACTATGAAATATTGGAGGGTTTTTTGTGGAATTATTGTATACAGGTAAAACGAAAAATGTGTTCAAATTAGAAGATGGTCATTACTTATTGAAATTCAAAGATGATGTAACTGGGGAAAATGGTGTATTTGATCCAGGTGCCAATACTGTAGGATTAACAATTGACGGTGCTGGACTTGCTGGTCTTCGCTTAACTTCTTATTTCTACTCAAAACTAAACGAACAGGGTGTTCCTACTCACTACGTAGATGCAAACTTCGACGATGCCACAATGACTGTAAAGCCTGCTACGGTTTTTGGTAAAGGTTTAGAAGTTATTTGCCGCTTTAAAGCTGTTGGTTCCTTCTTACGTCGCTATGGCGCTTACGTACAAGAAGGACAAGATCTAGAATCCTTCGTAGAAGTTACGATTAAAGATGACGATCGACTTGATCCTCCTATTTCTGAAGATGCTTTAGCTATGTTAAACCTGTTAACACATGAAGAATATGCTATTTTAAAGCAACGTACAATTGAAATTTCTAAATTTGTTGCTGCTGAACTCGCTAAAAAAGACTTAACACTTTACGATATTAAATTAGAATTTGGTCGCGATGCGAAAACAAACGAAATTTTATTAATTGATGAAATCTCTGGTGGCAATATGCGCGCTTACAAAGGCGAACAATATATTGAGCCGTTAGAGCTTGAAAAAATTATGCTAGCTGACTAATCATTCATTTCTTCAAATTGCAATCTGCTTAGAAATGGATGTTCATACGTTTATTTATCACATTTTAATTTGTTCAGTAGGTATTTCCGTTCTGCTGAACAATTTTTTTTATTGGACGAAACTTTTCACTAGTCCATCCGTATATTGTATAGAATCATATATTTCACAAGCATTAACTTAGAGGTGTGAATCAATCCCTCTCTTTTGTATGAAGTGTAATATTATTTTATTTGGGGGTAGTTTAATGGAACATTATAATGACACACAACAAGAAAGGCCAAAACTTAATCCATTTCTATCTGTTTGGTTGCATCCAAAACAAACAGCCCGCTACATGATTGACGAAAAAACAACTGGCTATGCTATTCTGATCCTTTCAATTGGTTATATTGGATCGTTACTATCAGGGCTGATTGATCAAGAATTCATTCCAGACTTTTCTCCTTGGATACTGGCATTATTATGTGTAATTTTCGCGCCCATTGCAGGTATTATTGGCACAGGATTCTCTGCTCTTTTAGCATGGCTATTTGGTAAGCTTTTTAAAGGTACTGGTACATTCTCTGATTTATTCAGAAGCCTAAGCCTAACAACAATACCGTTTATTGTTCTTATCCCATTTTATATTGTTTGGCTATTCACTTCACCTGAGTCATTAATGGATGCAAACTTCATAGGCTCACTTCCTTGGATTTTTTGGCCAACAATGTTAGTGTCGTTTGTGGTTATCATTTGGTCATTCGTGATTAGTGTAGGCGCTGTGGCAGAGGCACATCAAATCTCAAATTGGATGGCCTTCTTTACAATCTTTATCCCCTCGATTATTTTATTTGTCATTCTCTTCGTACTGTTCTTTATCATCATGATTGGCATCATAGGTATTGGCATGATGTAAAAAAAATCTCCCCTCTCACGCTTTAGAGAGGGAGATTTTTATTTTATAATTTAAATTGTGCCACTAACCCCTTCAATTTTAAGGCTAATTCCGATAATTGCTCAGATTTTCCTGTCATCTCTTCCATCGAACTACTTGTTTGCTCTGTTGTAGCAGTTGTTTGCTCAACACCAGCCGCAGATTCCTCTGCTACTGCAGCAATTTCCTGAATAGCGCTATTCATTTTTTGACCATCTTCTGACACGGCCGATAAATTGATTGAAATTAGTTTAACACTTTCTACTACTTCATTAATGGATTCACTGATTGTATTAAATGTTTCATTTGTAGCTTTTATTTGATTTGTTCCAGCCTGTACCTCTTGGTAGCCACCCTCTAAAGAAGCTGTTACAACATCAAAATCCTGTTGAATATTTGTGACAATACCGGTAATGTCGTTCACTGAAAACGCCACCTGTTCTGCCAATTTTCTAACCTCGTCTGCAACTACTGCAAATCCTTTTCCATGCTCACCAGCTCTCGCTGCTTCAATAGCGGCATTTAAAGCTAATAAATTAGTTTGATCCGCAATATCTTTAATGACAACGACCAATTTTGATATTTCTTGAGCTTGAGCATCTAGATTTTTCACTCTCTCCACAGCATTTTGAACAATACTATCTATTTTAACCATTTGACTATTAGAAGTGGCCATCAAATAACTACCCTCTTGAGTTAGTGCCAACACATCAATGGAAGATTGGTGTATGTGTCCACCATGTCGATTCGTTTCTTGCAAATCAGAGGTGAAACGTTCCATCAAAGAAGTTAGCTCATTAGCATGATGAGCTTGTCCCTCAGCACCAGATGCCAATTCATGCATCGTTATTGCTACTTGCTCAGTTCCCATTTTTACCTCTGTTGCTGATTGCGTCAATTCTTGACTGGAATGATTAATCATATCTGAAGCTTGATAAATATGGTGAATCATATCCTTTAACTTTAATTGCATTTGATTCATGGCATTGGCTAATTTTCCAATCTCATCTTTGGATTTAATTGTCATCAACTCCCGAGACAGATCCCCTTCTGCAAAAAGTTCCATTGCTTCAGCAACTCGATTAATCGGCTTAGTCATACTACTTGCGTATAACCAAATTACGAAAATCCCAACAACAATTGCAATGCTAATCACCACTAATGTTAATTTTAAAATACTATCCGCTGGTTTATTAAATTCTATTAAATATGTACTAGCACTTATCGTCCAACCCCAATTTGGTTCCGTTTCCGCATATATCTCTTTCTGTTCTAGGGTCTCTGAATTGGGCATTTTCCAATCATATGTAACAAAGCCTCCACCATTATTCCCAACTTTAATTGCATCTTGGATATATTTAACGCCATTACTATCCTGTTCTTCCCACACATTTGATCCCTCTATGCTAGGATGGGCAATTGATTTCCCTTCTTGGTCAACAATAAAAATGTATCCATTCTCACCAAGTTTGATGTTCTTATTTATTGGTCGCTTTCCTTCTGCATCTTTTTCACCTAAAATTAGTACCTTCACTTTTTCTTGAGCTTCTGTTAACGGCATTTTCCCTGCCTGTACCTCTTGATTTAATTGCTCAATCATCGCAATAGTCATTTCCACACTATTCTTTAAGTTTTCTTTCCCAACTACTTCTAGATTCGTCTTACTCTGTTGATAGCTAAAAAAGCCTAAAACAACCAAAGGAATCATTAAAAGAAGTAAAGAGAAAGCAATTAGTTTTGTTTTAATAGATTTGAATTGAATTAATAATTTCATATGATTAAACCATCCCCTTTAATTTAAAATACTAAAGACCTATATTTTATTAAAAATTAAAATAAACAAATACTTTATTCTTTTAAAATATAAATGTAAAACCATTACATAATACTCATTATATCTTATTACATCAGTAGACAAATAACAACATTTTTCGAGCTAATTCTACGCATATCCTACAACCACAAAAAACAGATGTAGAAAAACGTATTGTTTTTCTACATCTGTTCTATA
Organism: Lysinibacillus sp. B2A1; assembly: GCA_002973635.1. Lineage (GTDB taxonomy): Bacteria > Bacillota > Bacilli > Bacillales_A > Planococcaceae > Lysinibacillus. The sequence continues at coordinate 2,080,439 of CP027224.1, read as the reverse complement.
GTTGTTACACAGTAAGCACTGTATTTTGTTGGAATAACTCAGATACGCCGGATTCTACAGCAGCACCGCTTACTGCACGAGATACAATTTCAACGACACGTTCGTCTAAGGATTTTGGGACAATATATTCTTCATGTAAGTCCTCATCACTCACAAGAGATGCAATCGCCTCTACTGCAGCTAACTTCATTGCCTCGTTAATATCTGTTGCACGTACATCTAATGCCCCTCTGAAAATTCCAGGGAAAGCAAGTACATTGTTAATTTGGTTTGGATAATCAGAGCGTCCTGTTCCCATTACACGTACACCCCACGCCTTCGCATTTTCATACGTAATTTCTGGATTTGGATTTGCTAGTGCAAATACCACAGGATCATCATTCATTGAAGAAATATGAGCCTCTGTTAACAAATTTGCAACAGATACACCAATAAAGACATCAGCTCCTACCAACGCATCATCCAAAGTACCGTGTATTTTTTGAGGATTCGTTAAATGAGCAACAGCTTCCTTAATTGGATTCATTCCTTCAACGCGCCCTTCATAAATAATTCCTTTTGTATCACACATATAAATATTTTTATAGCCCATTTGCACAAGTATACGTAAAATAGCAATGCCCGCTGCACCTGCACCGTTAATAACAACCTTCATTGTGGCAACATCTTTCTTTACAATTCGATTGGCATTAATCATCCCTGCACCAACAACAATTGCTGTTCCATGCTGATCATCGTGGAACACTGGAATATCACATTCTTGACGTAGACGATCCTCAATTTCAAAACATCTTGGAGCCGAAATATCTTCTAAGTTAACAGCACCAAATGTTGGAGCAAGCGCCTTCACAATGCTGACGATTTCATCCGTATTTTTTGTATCCAAACATATTGGAAAAGCATCAACATTGGCAAAACGCTTTAATAAAATCGCCTTCCCTTCCATTACTGGTAATGCCGCCTTTGGACCAATGTCCCCTAACCCTAAAACTGCTGTACCATCTGACACAATCGCAACCATATTTCCCTTCATAGTATAGTCGTAAACAAGTGAAGGATTTTTCTCAATTTCTATACATGGGGCAGCAACTCCTGGAGAATACGCCAAACTTAAATCATAGGAATCCTGAACAGGCACCTTTGAAATTACCTCTAATTTTCCATTATAGTGTGCATGCATTTCTAACGCTTTTTTCATAACATCCATTCTATCCCAACCTTTTCTCTGTGATTTTTTATTGTATTTCAGAATCATAATACTTTGTGAAAATATAGTCAACGAAATTTTCTGTCAATTTAAAAATTTCTTTGAAAGAGCAACATTTCCTATCATTTATCACAATTTTTCATCTTGTTAATTATTTCACAATCAATTATTTCAACATAATTAATGCGCAAGGTTACTTCTTAATAAATGTACCTATACCGCGATTAAACCTGTTCAACTTTTCACATAGTATTTTTCTTATGTAAATGAGAAATTTTTCACAAACTTATGTAAGCGCATCCATTGCAAAATCTAGTTTTGTCACATTTTCTCCACATTTTTTCACAAACTTATTTATTATTCTTTTTTAAGTATTCTGCTAAAAATACAGGCACCTGGCATGGATTTGAGCGGCTTTTATGAGGATAAGAGCAGCTATCTCTTGTAGCTGAGCGTTTTGAGGATACCTGAGCGGTTCTTTCTTGAGCCCGAGCACTTTTTGGCGTCACCTGAGCGATTCTTTCTTGGAACCGAGCACTTTTTGGCGTCACCTGAGCGGTTCTTTCTTGGACCCGAGTACTTTTTGGTGTCACCTGAGCGGTTCTTTCTTGGACCCGAGCACTTTTGGCGTCACCTGAGCGATTCTCTCTTGGACCCGAGCACTTTTGGCGTCACCTGAGCGATTCTTTCTTGGAACCGAGCGTTTTTCAGCTATACCTGAGCGATTCTTCCTTGTACCCGAGCACTTTTTGGCGTCACCTGAGCGATTCTTTCTTGGAACCGAGCGCTTTTGGCGTCACCTGAGCGGTTCTTTCTTGGAACCGAGCACTTTTGGCGTCACCTGAGCGGTTCTTTCTTGGAACCGAGCACTTTTGGCGTCACCTGAGCGATTCTTTCTTGGAACCGAGCGTTTTTCAGCTATACCTGAGCGATTCTTCCTTGTACCCGAGCACTTTTTGGCGTCACCTGAGCGGTTCTTTCTTGGAACCGAGCACTTTTGGCGTCACCTGAGCGATTCTTTCTTGGAACCGAGCGTTTTTCAGCTATACCTGAGCGATTCTTCCTTGTACCCGAGCACTTTTTGGCGTCACCTGAGCGATTCTTTCTTGGAACCGAGCGCTTTTTGGCGTCACCTGAGCAGTTCACTCTTAAACCTACTCAATTTTAGGACATCTGGTTCTCTGAAGAATCAAACAAAAAAAGAGCCCTCATCTAAAGGACTCTTGCTTAAACTGATGTATAAAAGCGGCGATGATATGTTGAGAAGACCATTGCTCCCCTGATACTTTTGTAATCGGATATTCGCGAGGGAAGATTGTTTTAGTGATTTCTTTAACTGTATAACCTTGATGAAATAGCTGCTTAACAGCATCCTCCATATCCTCTAAATAAGCAATTTTGTCTAGAATTTTTGATCGACCATCTGCAATATAGCCAGCATGACAGCAATATACTGCATCGAAATCATAGTTTAATAGCTTCTTTAAAGATGCCAAGGTATGTACAATATTTTCTTCATCAAGGACCACCTTGGTTTTTGTCTGTATAAATAAATCACCTGTGAACATGGCGCCGGTTTCTCGATTATAAAACGATACATGATCGGTTGTATGTCCAGGTGTTTCAATGACATCCCATGTTGCTGATCTTGATTGTAAGGATTCACCTAGTGGTTGAGCCACAAACGCAGGTCGCTCTCCCCATAAGGCATGACGATAAAGTGGATACTCTCCATCCTCGGCACAAATTTGCACAGAATCACGATGAACAAAAATAGGGGCCTTCTTATGCTGCTGAATCCACGCAGCATTTCCTGCATGATCCTCATGAGAATGTGTCAATGCCAATTGCTCAATCGGTATCTCTGAAAAAAAGGATTGAAACTCTTGTGTTAGTGAGTACGAGCCCGCATCAATAAGTAAACCATCCACAAAAAAACTATAAACACTCATGCCAATGCCCTGTACTGCTACTTTACCATGCGCACATTGCACATCCTGATTCTGTTGAATTTCTATACTTTTCTCTCGTTTAAACATCCATTTTCCCCCTTTGCTCTCTGTAAAAAGAGTGTAACACAAAATGAATGGTCAGTCATTTTTACAAATACGTAACTACAAAGGATTGTTTCTTTACATGCTTTCGTAAAGATAAAACATGGAAGAATAAACGGATATTCACTGCAAATAGAAGGAATGCCCCTAGCATCAACAATCCTATCTGCCAGTCCCTTGGCAAATTGCTTAACATTGTCCAACTCACAATAACAGCAAATACAATTATGATATATTTTTTTAACACTCGAGCAGTAGGACCATGAGCATTATAACGCTGTTCTAAAGAAACTAATATTTTGCCAAACTCCATAATAATCAGTAAATCTATTCCTGCTATGATAACAGTGCTCCAATAGAACAATAGCTGCTGGGAAAAAATATTACTGACTAATGCCAAAGCTATGGCTATCACAATGTATTTTTTAATAGGCGTAACTTTTTTGCTATACGAAAGACTTTTTAAATAGGCTCCATAAACCAATATATCTTGAAAAATATTGACATACTTAAAAATATTGAGATAAAGCAATTGTAAAAATAAAGCTATGGCAAACCACTGTAAAAATTTAACATGACCCTTCGTCTCATTCATTTATTTCACGCACCTTTTTCACCATTCTTTCAGTAAAGTAAGCTTTGGAAAATACTTTTGTTGTTAAGTAACCATCTGGACCACTTAAACCTACTGAAGCATTCATATCAAATGGAGAATCTTTAAACTGAATAATCAGTTCAATACGCTGCCCTTTTTTCAATGAAATCGGAAAATCTTTCGAAGTAAATCGCTGATTATTAACTAAAAATTCTTTTAAGATGACTTTTTTTTCTAATAAGGAAGGAACATAAAAGTCATCAAATACAGCATCCTGCTCAAGTGTAAAGGAAATCATATGCTCATCTTGACCTTGAGAAGCACGAAAGCTTTGATGAGGTACCTGATTGTCATTTTGATAAATATTTATAGAGAGAGGAGCCTTTATTTTTACGTCATCACTCAAAATAAGATATACATCCTTACTTGCAAGAATTTTCTCAATCACTGATACATCGGCTTGAAAATATGCATCACGAATATATTGATAACGTAACGCTTGATAGGCATCATAAGGATAATAAAATCCATTGATAAGATTGTCTTGCTCTGATGTAAAATAAGCTATCGGTAGGAACACATCATCCGCTTGTAAAAATTTTACATAACGATGGTCATTACGATTCGTTATATAACGTATCTCAAAACCATTTTGTTCATCTTTATTGACCTCTATTGATGTTGGAATGACTAAAGGGTTAACTAACTGATGTTGCAAAAACAATGCACTGTTTCCAAATAATAAAATCAATACTGCTGCAACGCCAATTGTTTTTTCTTTAGCAGATCCTGAGCCAATCTTTCTTCTGGCTACAAATAATATTACTGATATGCATAAAATAGCAATTCCCCAATATACATAGGAAGAAATATGTTCTTGAATCAAAAATGTACTTGCCTGATGATTATTTGTCCCTCCCTGTTTTATGCTTAATGCAATAAAGCCTCCTGCGGCAAGAGTCACTGCAATCGTTATTATTTTTGGTAGCCAACGCTGAGTTTTTTGCTGTTCTTTGCTTGCCTGTTCAATTCCTTGTAGACTACGCTTATGCAACGATTTAGGAATGTCAATGTGATCCATCTGCTTTTTAAAATCGCTCATTCTTGTCCCTCCTGTTCCAGCGCTTGTTTTAGTTTCTTTAATGCACGATACAAGATCGTTTTTGTAGTTCCTAATTTTAGCTGCAGGGCCTGCGATACTTGAGGCAATGTATAATCATTGTAAAATCGCAGTAATATCACATCTTTTTCTTCTTTTGAAAGCCTTGTTATGATATCCTGCATCACCCATTTTTGAGGAAGCTCCTCATGGGGCTCTTCACCTTTCTCTAGCTCCTCTATTTCATATGGCAGAAATTGCCCCCGTTTTTTTAGCAAATCTGTTGCACAATTAATAGCAATCCTTATCAGCCAAGTTTTTATATGCATGGAACTCTGCAAAGAATGTATGTATTTGAAACTACGGTAAGCTACCTCCTGCACAACATCCAGTGCATCTACCTCATTGCCCACGTATACATAGGCCATTTTATATAAATCTATTTCGAACTGTGAAAATAGCTGTGCGAACGCTTCTACATCACCTTTTTTCGCTCGTTGCACAAGTATATTCTGCACTTGCTCTCACCCCCCTTTATCTATTAGACCTGCATAGATTGAATTTGGCTTTCAAATTTATATTTTTCAAACACTATGTTATTTCTACGATATTCATTGTTATTTAATAGAAATTAGGGCTTTACCCTCAACCTTATTACTTTTCTTGTAACTACGCCTTATGTATTCTACCCGAACCTTTTAGCCCTTAGTGAAATAAGCAGTATATACCTTAACAAAATCGAATTGTTATCCTTTATGAAAGGCAAAAAAATCAAATGATCCCCTTTAATTCGTTAACCATGCAGCAATTTTTTAAATTAGACCATAATTTTTTGTATAATCCGCCCTCATGAGCGATTGCTCCCAACTCAAACATGAAACAGGCTTTTACACAAAAAAACGCCCACAAACGTGAGCGCTTTTCCATTATTTATTCATTTGTACCCTTCTCTACCTCATATTGTGTAATCCAATCACTGTAGCTACCAACATATAATTGAATATTTTCGTAGCCTTCATCTGCTAGTACAGCATATAAAGGCGATGCCGTCACGCCACTTCCACAATAGACCACAACATGCTCGTCAGGTGATACCTTACTTCGTAGGGCGTCATTAGCCTGCAATTGACCTTCTGATTTCAATTGCTCCCAGTCAAAGTTTTTGGCAGTTGGTATATGTCCCGCTACTTTATCTAATGGCTCCACCTCACCACGATAACGAGCTGCTGCACGAGCATCAAGTAATGTCGCCTTTACCTCTCCATCTACAATCGCTTTTACTGCTTCACGTGGTGCATAGCGCTCTTCCTGCCATTCAAACTCAATAGTAGTTGGTGGGTATTTAATAATATCCTTAGTAAAGGTTATCTTATCCTCAAGGGCTGGTGCACCACCATTGGCAATGACTACATTTGGAAAACCAGCATATGTTAGCATCCACCATGCTCTTGTTGCAAACGGTGCAGCTCCTTGATCATAAACAACAATCTGATCATCATAGCTTAATCCTATTCCTTGAAAAACTGCTGATAGCTTTTCTTTGTTTGGCATTGGATGACGACCATTGTCCGACTCCATATCCGATAAATCCTGCTCTAGGTGAAGATAAATAGCACCTGGTGCATGCCCCTCATCAAATGCTTTTTTACCTGCTTCATTGTCCTGTAAATCAAAGCGGGCATCTACAAAACGAACACCGTCAAATTGAATTTCCTCTACTGATTTGAATACTTTTCCCATACGAATCACCTCATGCGTATTGTAATTGCGCGTAAATCGTTTTCCAAGAAGCTAAACGACTTTCCTCTTGCAGTACAAGTCTTTCTGTAGCAATTTGCTCAAGTGCCTGATGATAAATATGCAGACGTAATCTTTCCGCTTCCTCAGCAATATAGGAAATGGCCCATGTCATTAAGGATACCTTCTGTGCATCCAAATAATTTTGTGCATCTGGCTTTGTTAAGGCCTCTAATGCCTCACTTAATTTTACCTTTTCATTCTTCTCAAAGAATGCTTTTGCATTACGGAAGTGCGTTTTTACACTTGAATATTTTGCATTATCAGTAAATGGTCCCTCAAAATCAAGTAAATCTGGCTCAGCAGCTTCAAAGGCTAAAAACGAGAAGCTGCGATTTAGTTCTTTTAACTCACGTACTTCATCTTTAAAGCGTAATTGCATTTTCTTACTGATAAATTGTGATAAACGGAAGTTCGTGACACGCATTTCTTGTGTAAAATCAAATCGTAAGCTTTGTAATACTTCCTTCAAAGCATGTTCCAATGCTTGCTGTGCCGGCATTGCTGCAAATGTTGATGGATTATAGCCTTCCTTAAAGAACTCTGGATAACGATAGTATACGCGCTGTAGAACATAGTATAATAATTCATCCAGCTCTTGCTTCGTTTCACTTTCTGCCATACTTGTATTAAGTGTATTGAACTTGGATTTGATATGCTGTTCAAGGGTTGTTAATTCCTCTAAACGTTCATCCTTACGCTTTAAGTTTTCCTCTGTTTGCGCAATTAAATCCCCCAAACGTTGCTCCGTTTTATCAACTTCCTCTGCAAGTGCCTGCACCGCTAATGCACTTAGTTCATCATTTAAGAATGTATAGAAAGCTTCCTCAAATGGTGGCATACCAGATGTTAAATCAGCACTTTCGACTTTTTCCTTTAATGCCAACAAACTAGATACACCGTAAAGTCGAGGGAAGCGTATGCCAAAGCGTTGTAATTCTGAACGTACATAGCCCTTTACATCTTCCTGTTCTTCCTCTGTTGTTGCCAAATCAATGGCATTGACAATAAAGAACATCTTATCTAGCTCGAATGCATCCTTCACACGGCCAAGCTGAATTAAAAATTCACGGTCTGCTTTTGCAAAGGCATGATTGTAATAAGTAATAAACAAGATTGCATCCGCATTACGAATATACTCAAATGCAACACCTGTATGACGTGCATTAATAGAGTCTGCTCCTGGTGTATCAACTAATGTAACACCCATGCGTGTTAGTGGACTATCATAATAGAAGTCAATATTGTCAACAAAGCATGATTTGTTTTCTTGCGCAACAAATTTTTCAAACTCTTCACGGTCAACACGTAAAATTTTACCAAGCTCAGTTTTAAATGTTGGAAAGCCTTCTTTATATGCACGAATAAATGATTTATGGACATTTAAACGCTCATCAGAAAGCTGTACGGCAATTCCTTCATCTGCACGGTTAAAGGCTTCTTCCAATGAAGAAACAGAAAGTCCGATTGCTGCATAGGAGCCTTTTATATCCTCTAGCATTTGATCTGCATTTTTTAACAGTACATCGGCTGTTTCATGTGGATGGTCTGGTGTTACAGGACGTATTTTATTAATGGCTGCTGTTGTAGGGTTTGGTGAAACCGGTAAAACCTTTGCACCCATTAAGGCATTGGAGAATGATGATTTTCCAGCACTAAATGCACCAAACAATGCGATTGTAAAATCTTTCTTTTGCAAACGCTCTACCTTATTTTCTATATAACTCGCTACTTCCGCAAAGCCTTGAACCTCTTTAACGGCGTTCGCTGTATGCATAGCTCGTTTAATAACACCTTCAATAGGAAGGCTTGTTGCACTCACAGCTTGTTGCATCTCTTCTTGTTGTACAGCTTGCACTTTCGGCTTCAGCATCGTTTCATCAAATAATCGAATTTCTGCTAAATCCTGTTTGAATGCGTTGTCCCAGTTTGTCAGTTGGTGATTCGCTTGCTTACGAATTTCATTGCTCGCCTGATGCATAACACTTGCGCTATATTGCTGGTAGCCTTCCATTTCAAGTACAGCCTGAATAGCATCTACCTTTGCCTGCATTCCTGCCATTTTTAATTTAGATGGAGCAGCTGTTTCTGTCGCTACTGTTTCTAATAATTTTGCTTGTGCATCCTTCCAATGATCCGTTTCTTGAATAAAGTAGCGTTTTGTTGCCTCCGCTACACGATTAGCAAAATTTAATACGGCATCTCCTGTTAACAAAGCGCCTACCTGTATCTGCTGTTCAATCAGTGAAAATGGCAGTTCAAATAGATACGTATCGATTGCTGAAGCACGCTCTTCATTTAATGCTCCGACATCCTTTAAAACCTTTTTCATTAAGCCCTTTAAATGACCTGTGATTTGCGCATGTGCAACATTTTGATAGGCACTATAGGCATCTTCTTTACGACGGTTACGTTCTTCTTCCGTTTTTTTCTTAGCCGTAAATAAGCCGCCTACCTTAAAACCTTCCTGCTGGCTCTCTAAATACAGTCGTAATTTATCTCGTAAATCAGCAGGCATAATGGCTGCATTCGCAAGCAGCTCCTTACGCTGCTCTTCAAATGTCTCGTTCCATGCCTCTACAGAAAACAACTCCACTTGACGGTTTAGCTTATTGTATTGCTCTAAAATGTCCTTATGGTTTGCCCAGTCATCCGCACTTAATACGTCTTCATCAATATCTAAACGATCCTGTCTTTCTTCCATTAAATAAGTGTCATGCTCACTTTGTAATAAACGCAGTGTATTGGTTGCAGTTTGTACAAGCTGATCCTGCCAATCATTCATGCTATCCATCACAATTTTCTTCACAGCTTCAAAATCATTATGTGGATGCTCAAGCTCTCTTAAGGAAGTGAAAAACACACCTTTAGGTACAACTCCCCAAGCGGAAAATGATTGATGAACAGTCGCTTTAAATTCCTCAAAGCTTAATTCATTTTCCTTATGCTTATCAATCATATTAACGATTAAATAAACATTTGGATTGTACTTCATCAACTGCTTTGTAAATTGGAAATTTAATTCAGATTGCACGTGATTGTAGTCCATTGTATAAAATACGATATCAGCAATGTGAAGTGCTGACTCTGTAGACATACGGTGTGCATCATCTGTGGAGTCTACCCCTGGTGTATCCATCACTGTGACACCAAATGGTAATGTTGATGCACTGTGCCCGATTTCAATTTGCGACACAAGGTCCCCATTTTTACTTAGTTCTTTCACAGTTTTAAAATCATAGCCTGCCTCAAATTTAACAGGCTTTTCATTGTGCATATAGACAATCGCATAATCTTCCTCTGATTTATGGACCTTTACTATATTAGCACTCGTCGGAATCGGACTAGATGCAAGTAAATTTTCACCAGAAAGTGCATTAATCATACTCGACTTTCCTGCAGAGAAATGCCCTGCAAATCCAATAACATACTCTTTTTGCTGTAATTTTCGCGCAAAAAGTGATGTTTTATCCATACGCTCCGTATCGCCATTATGCTGATATATTATGTATTGTAACGCTGCTTGCTTTAACAGCCCCTCCAATTGCTGATCAAAATCATTCATAAAACTAGTATCCCCTTTATTATTAATCAATTTCGCCTTGGCGCTTTCGCTACAGATAAACAATGCTGTCTAAATTTGAATTGTAAATCATGCCTTTCCAAGTTCACGACATCCGCTATAGGCTATATCTTCATTCAATGTTGTTCAGAATGAAGATAAATTATTCATAATTAGTATTCTACCTTATTCGACAAACAAAGTATAACACTAATTTACTTTAAAAAGCATATATATCAAGGTTTCAGACGTAATATTCGTCAACACAGGCATGTTTAACCAACGATATAAAGCTTATTTCTAAAAAAACTATTAAATTAGGATGCTTAACTAAACCATTTAGAATTAATTTCATATTTTAAAGGTAATGAAATGATTACAAGCATGCTTCCATTTTTACTGTACAAACAAAGCTGAATAGTAGATGCAGGGGCATCAATAATTAAATGGAGTGATTAGAATATGAATAACAGTAATTATTGGAAAACCAAGCAAACATGTGAATGTGGCTGTGAAAATCGATTTGTATGGCCTCGGATAAAAGCTATTACTGCGTCCTCCATTACACCTTCAGTCATTATTCCTAGTGGAACGATTATTCCAATTGTAAATAGATATTTTTATATTGTTACAGCTGATATTAATTTAATAAATGGAGCTGCTTTAAACGCTAATTTGTTTTGGGATGATAATGGAGTCCAAGTAGCTGCATTTACAATTATTCATCCAAATGGGTACGTCAATCTTTATATTAATGGTGTCATGCAAGAGGGTGGGATTTATACAGTAACTCCTTCCTCCTTAAACCTAAAAGCTGATAATGCAACCATCTATAGAGGGACGCCTATTATCATCGAATCGCTCGGTTTTATAAACCAAACGAACTAATCGCACTTGAAAGGAGGTGAACGACGTGGCGCTTTCCATTATAAATATCAATGTAAATGTTTCAGGCACTTCCACAAGATTTTTTAATATTTTAGCTGTACCTTTAGCAATTGCAGATGGAACAACTATTGCTGCTACTTCCTTTTTAAATGATAGCGGTAATGCGGCAACTACTTTTCCGATTGTAACAAATGGATATTATAATTTATATATTAATGGTGTACTTCAGGAAGGTGATTCTTATACAGTTTCTGCAACAGAATTAACGTTTAATACTGTTACAGGTACTATTTCTGCTGGTACTCCAATTATTATCGAAGCTGTTGAATTAGTAACGACTATTTAATGCCACTAACCAAAAATGGATGCTCTAAAAATATAGGTTTTTAGGGCATCCAGCTTTTCTAGTTATTTGATATGACATTTTAACTCATAGATTTTTTTGGCATAGTCTAGTGCATGCAGACCGTCTCCGTGTATACATAGAGTTTGTGCAGAAATATTAATTTTCTTTCGCTGTACTGACATCACTTCATTCGACATCAAAATTCCTTTGACATGTTCAAGCATTTCAGTTTCTGTTCGAATCAATGCATTCGATTCTCGTCTACTTACTAATGTACCATCATCATTGTAATTGCGATCAGAAAAAACTTCCTCATAAACTTGTAAGCCCTTATTCTTCGCAACATCTACCATTTTACTTCCAGATAAGCAATATAAAATAAAAGCTGGATTTAAATCATATACAGCATTGACGATTGCGGTCGCCTTTTCGATATTATTAGCGCTTTGATTATAGAGCGCTCCATGAGGCTTTACATGATGAAGTAAACCCTTTTCAACTGAAACAAATGCTTGCAAAGCTCCTACTTGATAGACAACCATATTGTAGATTTCCTCGGCGCTAAAATCCATATCTCGTCGACCAAAGCCCTCGAGATCAGGGTATCCTGGATGTGCACCTATACGAACATTTTTGTGGATAGCGTTTCGTACCATCTGATGCATTATTGAATGATTACCAGCATGGTAGCCGCAAGCGATATTAATGGACGTAACATAGTCTAAAATTGCTTGATCTTTTAAAGCATCGTTACTTTCTCCCATATCACAATTAATATCTATGGACATACATCTTCCTCCATTAGTACAAATTTTATCGTATTAAACATGCGCATTTGGGCAACTTTATGTAAATCCTCCTCATGGATTGTAGCAATGATAGGATAACCACCTACTGTTTGAGCATCTGCCATTAAGATAATGGGCTCACCATTTTGTGGCACTTGAATTGTTCCAAACTGGGTAGCTTCAGAAAGGATATTTTTTATTTTTTTAAGCTGAAGTATAGTACCTTTTAAATAATAGCCCATTCGATTTCCACCTGAAAACTGAAAGGAAGCCTGCAAGAATTGTTGTTGACTCTCTTCTGTGAATAAATCAAAATGAGGCCCTTTAAAAATTCTTACAGTAATGTCGGATTTAAATATGGGTCGAAAAGGAGCATATAGTCCACTTGTAAACGGTAATTTCCCTGCTTCCTGTCCATATAAAATGCGGCTTTCATTTAAAGTAACATCAACAAATGGTAAATGAGAGTTACTGCTCAGCAATGTTTCTGTTTGAAATCCGCCTTTTGGTGTGAGATAAACAATAGACCCATGATCAACATTTTTTATGGACAAGCTATCTCCCTTTTTTACTTGAAAGGTTTTCCACATCTCGATAGGAGCTCCATTTAATAAACACGCACACTCTGCCCCAGTCAACACATACGTACTATCATCCAATGCTTCGAATTCAAAACCACCAATAAACATTTCAAATGAAGTTTGTTGTTTTTTGTTGTTTAAGATATCTTGCGCCGCCTGAAAAGATACTTTATCCATAGGTCCTGATACAGGAATACCATATGAACGATAGCCATATCTTCCTTGATCTTGCAGACTGCCATATACACCTTGTTTTTTTATTTGAAGAAGTGGCTTCAATTTTTACACGCCTTTACGTTGTATTTCAAAAAACTCTTGTTTTGTTATTTCATGAAATTGTACTTGATCACCTAGAGAAAATAAAAAATTATTATCCCTTTGAGGCTCTTCACCAAAACATGTGCTTGACTAAGAGCCATACTGAATCCATTCGGCATTGCATTCTAGTAAAATTGTCTCTTTATAGTGCTGCGGATTGCGCGTGAAAAAATGGCGTCTTTGCAGTGCTTTAATGAGATTATTTTTCCCTTCTACTGCCGCATTAGTAAAGCGTAATTGATGATAATTACAGATTTCTTCTTGCCAATTGCGCATCGTTGACAGACAGGATTCCACGGCTGGATGCTTGATTGTAGTACCTTGCGCCAGCCAACGTCCGAAGCCTTTTTTCGCCAGTTCATACGTGGAGCTACAGTCGTACCATTCGATAAAGGCTTCTTTCCAACTGTAGACTTGATGCAGGATTTCGGCGTATTGAAGCAGTCGGTGTAGGCTATTTTTTTCATCATTCTTCAATTGATCACGTCGTTTACCAAGAATTCGGAAGTGTTGCTTAAGGTCCTTTTTAGCATATGGTGCTAGCTGCTTTTGAACGGATTTTCGTACGGCTTGAAGCGCTTCAGTTACGTAACGATTGACATGATAACGATCGGCAATACGAATCGCTGCAGGATACATCTTTTTCGCAAACGTATGATAGGCCTTTGCCAAATCCATGACAATCGCGACAGGCTTCAGCGCACAAAGAGTAGATTGTGTATTGAAATAGGCGTGTAATTCCTCGATTCTTCGTCCAGGAATAATATCTAAAAATGTGCCACCACGTAAATCATGGAGACCCGTGTTATACGTATGCCCTTTACGAATGGCAAAATCATCAATGCCTAGCACGAGATTGTGACACGCCAATGCTTTTTTCTGACAAGTTTTTTGGACACGTGTGGCTTCCTCCATTTTCCATGAACGGACGATACGCGCAACGGTTGTAGCAGGTGTGTTTGCCACACGTGATGTATGCGTGATTGTAGCGCCGATTGCCTGCTTCGGCAGCGTGGCTTCAAATGCCTTTGTGTATCGTTTTTTCGGTGCCACACACTCATATGCCCACACAAAATGTGCAAAACAAGCTGTACATGACATACGAATGGCAGGTAAGTTCAAGTAAACAGGGCAACCAAACGCTTCGAGATGACGCACTTTTCGAACATAGCCGATTCCGCGACGAGTCGTATTTTCAAATGCACAAATGGGACAGGCCTGTTTAGATTGAATTGGCATGACATCAATGAAAATTTGGTGATTTATTTTAGTGGTTGCGATAATTTTTAGTTCTGGTAAATCCCATAAATCCTTGATAGAATGAGAGTGCATCTGTATACCTCGCTGTGTTGTTTGGTCGTACTCTCAACTCTAGCGGATACAGATGTTTTTTTGTATACTTTTTTAGCAAGAACAGATTTTGGTGTTGAGCCCCCTTTGAATTTCAAATAAAGTTAGCGGCGTCTTACCGAGTATATTCCATCCACCTGGTGAATCAATTGGATAAATCCCTGTCTGTACACCCCCAATTCCAACAGAACTTGCAGATACATAGTTTCGTGGCTTTTGTAATCGAGGCACACATAATTCTCTGTCTAAATCGCCTAAATAAGGAAATCCAGGTAAAAACCCGATTAAATAGACACTATACGTCTTTGATAAGTGGATTCTTTTAATATCTTCAAAAGATAAACCTGTATATTCCATAACACGATCCATATCTAAAGCAAATTCCTCATCATAACAAACAGGAATTTGTAATTGACGGCTCCCTACTTCAGCATCCTTAGTGGGTACTTGCATAGAAAGCCATCGTTTGTGTAAGGTACTTATATCAATTTTTTGTTTTACATAAGCAGTAACGGTATGATAGCTAGCAACACTTTCTATCAGGTTTTGCGGTAGATTGTTTTTCAGAAATCTATTGAACTCTTGAACAATATAAAAATTTTCTTGGGATATTTCTTCTTTAAACGCAAAACGAATTGTGTGCTGGCTAATCCACATCGTGTGAGGAAAATCAATTATTCGCTGCATGAACTGTCTCCTCTATACAGAGCTTAATGCATGTTGTTAAATCCTGGATATTCCAACCTGGTATTTTGCCATGCTGGATTGCTAATTCAAAAGATGCAGGAATATGGATAAATCCAGCTCTAACCCCTTCGTTCTGCTTTGCGTAAACTAAGCCCTCATACATAATATTATTGCATAAGTAGGTACCTGCTGTATTTGAGATTTCTGCTGGGAAGTCCTCTTTTTGTAAACGATTCACCATATCGCGAAGGGAGAGATTTGTAAAATAGGCATCGGCGCCATTCTCATCAATACTTTCATCAATTGGTGCATACCCGTTATTATCTGCCTCACCATCCTTTACATTAATAGCAATTCGCTCTGGCGTAATTTTAAAACGCCCACCAGCTAATCCTAAAGACATGATAATTTGTGGCTTTACTTCATCAATATACTGTTTCAATTGCTCAGCAGATTGTTGAAAATCTACAGACAACACACGTCCTTCAATTTCAAAGCCATCTATCCTATCTCCATTTAAATTTTCCACTATTTGCTGAGTTGGATTAATTTTATAATCAAGAAATGGCACAAATCCTGTTAATAGTATTTTTGTCATTTATCATCACCCGATTGTCCATAATTTTTCTGTGACTTCTGAAATCAAGTTCATATCACCCTTTGAGCGTAACACAAAGCTCTAACAAATAAATAAAGAATATCAGTTTTTCATAAAAAAAGAGCATGCCTTCTCAATAATAGAAGCATGCTCTTCATGGCATAAAATCATTTTGTTATTTTAAATGTGCAGTCGCCTGTTTCATGACGTATTTTCCTACTCCAATATAGATTACCACTGCAGCTCCAATAAATACGAAAGTCATTGCTGACCGCTCCTTTTAAATAAAGATTTTGGATTAAAAACATCGTTTTGAAAAGAAAAAAGTACTAATTGATTGAATTTGAAAATCATTCTCATTAATATAATATAAATTTCCCTGTAATTCGTCAAGACATACTTTCATCTTACCCTTTTAACATGGTAAGATGTAGAAAAGTCGGAAAAAGGATGCGGTAATGATGAGTAATTCGAAGTACTTTCAAACTATTTTAAACGGGACAATTCATGCTTTAAAATCGATTCTACCCATGGATATTGAAGTGAAAACACCAAGTATTATTTCGGAACCTTTTCAACAGCAGCAAATGGGTGTATTAATTGGCTTAATTGGAGATATAAAGGGCCGTGTCATCATTGATTCCTCTCCTGAAATATTTAGTGGCATCGGTAATACGATGTTCGGAATGCCGCTTGAGGGCGAAATGTTAGAATCCTTCACAGGGGAATTTGGCAATATGATTGCAGGTAACTTATGTACAACTGTAGGACAAGAAAGCTTAGAAATTGATATCACGCCTCCAACTGTGATGGTTGGGAACACAAAATTGTACGGATTTGAAAAAGCGTTTGTACTCCCTGTTACAATTCCTAATGTTGGTGGACTAACAGTTCTATTAACAATTGAGGAAGAAGCATAGATTTCGAGAATCTTCAACTGCTCCAAATGATATATCCTATGCTACTGTTTCGGACATTTATGAATTCGTTCTGCGATTTGCAATAGTGGCAACTAAAGGCCCATAAGAATATTTGATTAGTAAAATTTCTTGAAAAATAAGTAATTTTGATAAAAATAACGTCAGATTCTATATGCCTGAAGCTATCTCAATGACTTTTGAGGTAGCTTCTTTTTTATCCAGGCTTATATTTCACACTTTTTTCACACAATCCCCTCCATTGTGTGATTTTTTTCACATCTAAAAAAGATTTATTTTTATATTATGGCAATAAGAAAGATCACTATAAAAAGCGGAGGAGGAGCAGAAATGGCAAATAAAAAGAAATCCGACGAGAATTTGAAAGGTTCACTCTATGCAGTATTTGGAGTAGGCATCATTATTATCTTGCTTTGGGTGTACTGCTTCGATTTGTTCATCGGACGTTTTTAATCTACTAAGAAAGGACAGAGACATATGCACATACATAAGTATGAGAAGTATTGGCTTGTGTTCGGAGTTGCTACTTTAGTAGCATTCCTTATTATTCTCGGCATCGGTGCATTCCATCAAGGCTCACATCCGAACAATGGTAAAAAAACACTAGATTATGAAAAGGTAAAGGAATTTGCGCCATTTGATAATCCAGGCGTTCATAAAGTGGAAGGTAAGGATTGGGATTATGAGGTTGTTGTTTTAGCTTCTGCATTTTATTACAATCCTCCTGTCATTGAAGTTCCACTCGGAGCAAAAGTTAAGTTTATCGCAACAAGTGAAGATGTGATGCACGGCTTTGAGGTTGCAGGTACAAATATTAACATGATGCTTGAGCCTGGTTACATTTCTGAATATGTAACAGAAGTAAATGAAGTAGGCGAGTTTTTAATCGTATGTAATGAGTATTGTGGTACTGGACATACGATGATGCACTCTATGCTAAAGGTGGTGGATCCAAATGAGTCTAAATAATAATTTGACAAAGGTGGATCGTCGTGATGCGAAGCTAGCAATGGCACATATTTATGTGGCATTTATCGCATTGTTATTAGGTGGTCTTGCGGGATTATTACAGGTTTTCGTACGCTCTGGTCAATTTACATTGCCAGCAGGCATAGGTTATTATCAAATTTTAACTGTACATGGTGTATTACTTGGTCTTATTTTAACAACATTCTTTATCTACGGTTTCCAGATTGCTAGTGTTAGTCGTACTTCAGGAACTTTTTCAGCTAGTCAACGTCGTTTAGGCTGGATTGGATTCTGGTTAATGACGATTGGCACAGCCGCTGCTGCTGCAATGGTTTTACTGAACAAAGCAACTGTTTTATATACATTTTATGCTCCATTAAAAGCTCATTGGATTTTCTATCTTGGCCTAACATTAGTCGTGGTTGGTTCTTGGGTTGGCGGCGCAGGTCAAATTTTACGATACGCACAATGGCGGAAAGAAAATAAAGGAAGCGGACAACGTAGCCCATTATTATCATTTATGGTTGTTGTAAATAATTTAATGTGGTTCGTAGCAACATTAGGTGTCGCTGCTTCTGTACTATTCCAGCTACTTCCATGGTCTTTAGGTTTTATCGAACGTGTGGATGTAGCATTATCACGTACATTATTCTGGTATTTCGGTCATGCTCTCGTATACTTCTGGTTATTACCAGCTTATATGATTTGGTATGTTATCCTTCCAAAAGTAATTGGTGGGAAAATTTTCTCAGATTCATTAGCACGTCTTTCATTTATGTTATTTTTAATCTTCTCTGTTCCAGTTGGGATCCATCACCAATTAACAGAGCCAGGTATTGATGGAACGTGGAAGTTTATTCAAGTTGTTTTAACATTTGCGGTAATCGTACCATCCTTAATGACAGCCTTCTCTATGTTTGCCATGTTCGAATTACGTGGTCGTGAATTAGGTGGTAAAGGGCTTTTCGGTTGGTTTAAAAAATTACCATGGAAGGACGCTCGCTTCTTTGTACCATTTATCGGTATGGTGTCATTTATTCCTGGGGGAGCAGGTGGTATAGTAAATGCATCCTACCAAATGAACCAATTAATTCATAATACAATTTGGGTGACTGGACATTTCCATTTAACAATTGCAACAGCTGTTGTTTTAACTTATTTTAGTGCTGCCTTTTGGCTAATACCTCATTTAACAGGTCGCACACTCACAAAATCGTTAAATAACTTAAGTAATTTTGCAGGAATTTTATGGGCTGTTGGTATGACTATTATGTCTGGAGCAATGCATATTGCAGGTTTAATTGGTGCTCCTCGTCGCTCAGATTACTCAGAATATGGCGGCGCTCCGCAAGCCTATGATTGGATTCCTTATCAAATTGCGCAGGCTGTGGGCGGAACTATTCTCTTTATCGCAATCCTAGTGATTATTTATATTGTGGTTAAATTAGCTTGGTTCGCACCTAAGGGGGAGGAAGAATTCCCTGTTGGTGATGTACATGAACATAGTGGCCCAACACCAGCTATTTTAGAAAACTTTAAAGTATGGCTTGTTATTTTAGTCGCATTAATTTTATTTGCTTACACAGTTCCAATTATCGATATTATTTCGAATTCACCACCAGGCTCAAAAGGCTACCAGCTGTGGTAAGAAAAAAGCGATTTCTCAAATTCAGAGAAATCGCTTTTTCTTTAAAGATTATATAATTTTGTGTACTTGTCTTGTAGATAGTTTGCTAAATAGTTCGCATTTAAGGCCTCTCCTGTCGCCTCTTGCAGTAATTCAAACGGCTTTTTCAAAGCACCATATTGATGGACCTTGTCTGTAAGCCATTCTCGAATCGGGATGAGCTCCCCCTTTTCCAGTAGCTCATCAAAGTTTGGAATATCTTTATCCATGGCATGCTTCCATTGTGCAGCATAAATCATCCCTAAAGCATAGGATGGGAAATAACCAAACATGCCTCCAGACCAATGCATATCTTGTAATACCCCCTGTGCATCGGTTACAGGTCGGATACCTAAATACTCCTCGTACTTATCATTCCATATTTGCGGTAGATCTTTCGCCTGCAAATTGCCATTAAATAAATCACGTTCGATTTCATAACGAATCATAATATGTAATGGATATGTCAGTTCATCCGCTTCAATGCGAATAAAGGAAGGCTCCACCATATTAATGGCACGAAGGAAATCAGCTAATGCCACATCTTCAAACTGTGCTGGTGAAAAGTGCTGTAGTCGCTCGTAGTTATGCTCCCAAAACTTTTCATTTCTACCGACAAAGTTTTCATAAAATAACGATTGGGATTCATGGATTCCCATTGATGTACCCGTTGCTAACGGTAAACCATCTAGCTTTTCATCGATATTTTGCTCATACATCGCATGACCACACTCATGAATTGTTCCAAAAATCGCAGAGCGGAAATCGTTTTCATCATATTTTGTAGTAATACGATTATCACCGTGATTTAAGCCAATCATAAATGGATGTACACTTTCATCTAAACGTCCTGCATCAAAATCATAGCCAAGCTGTGCTAGCATTTCTAGTGATAGTGCACGCTGTGACTCACGAGGGAAATGCTTAAATAATACGCTTGTCTCTGGTTTATTGGGTGAAGCTCCGATTCTTTGTACAAGTGACACAATTGTTTCACGTAATTCACCAAAGACATTATCTAGCACATCTGTTGTCATATCAGGTTCAAATAAATCTAGAAGGGTATTATATGGAGAGCCGTTTTTTATGCCCCAATAGTCAATAAATTTCTTCTGACAGCTTATGATTTGTTCTAAATAAGGTAGAAATAAAGCGAAATTATCGGTTGCCTTCGCTTCCTCCCAAGCTGTTTCTGCTTTAGATTGTAGAATAACGTATTCTTTATATTCATTTGGTGGTATTTTCTTATTTTGATCGTAATTTTTACGTACCTCCTCCACTAAACGAAGGGTTACATAATCAAGATCTGCCTTTTTAGATTCTAGTGTATTTAATAACTCTCCTAATTCCTCACTAGTTTGCATATCAAATAAGGAGGCTGATAATGTTCCAACTACCTCTGAGCGTTGAGCCAATCCTTTTTTGGGCGCACCTGTACGCATATCCCAATAAATCACATTCAGTGCTTCCTCATAATGCTTCATTTTTTTCACATAGTCTGTAAATTGTTGTACAGTCATGCTATCATCCTCCTTTTTCACGCTATAAGTTTATCATATTTTCGAAAATTTTGTATATTGTGGACTTTGTGGAGGTATAAGAAACTATTAAATTAAAAACTTATTTGCCATTATAAAAAGCCCTAACAGAAAGGGCTTTATTGAAATGTTAATCAATTAATCATGCATCATAGGAAGTATATGCTCTTTAATAAAGTTCCATCTATCCTTTGGCTGCAACATAAATTCTGATGCAATGGCGACCACCACCTTCAGCTTAGGTATACAACAAATTATATTACCTCCATCCCCCATTGCAGAATAAGTAAAGATGTCAGCTTCCTCTCTTAGCCACCATAAATAGCCGTAATTATTTTGGTTCCACTTTGTTGATTCTGTTATCCAATTTTCAGAAAGAATGCCGTTATTCCCCCAAGTGCCATTGTTTAGATAAAGATAACCAAAACGTGCCATATCTCGTGTTGTAAGGGTTAGCCCCCACCCTCCTGTAGAAATACCGTTTGGATCATGCACCCAACCTTTCACGCTTTTTCCGAATAAATCCTCAAACTCATAGGCATTCATTGAGTAGTTGGGAATTTCTTTTATACCAAGAGGTTTAAATAAATGCTCATTTGCAAACGCTCGAGCGCTCTTACCAGTACTTTGAGTTAGAATGGCTGATAGTAAATGGGCTCCTGCTGAAGAGTATTTAAAAATTCCCAAATCTCCATTTTCCCCCATTATATCAAGCGTATACTTTACCCAATCCTGTTGTTGGCATAGAACATCAAGTGGCTCATGCCAGTCCTCAAACGGATATGGTACTGTCATAGTTAGAAGATGGCGAATCGTAATCTGTTGTTTGTACGGTTCTACAGCATTATATTCAGGGAAAAAATCCAGCACCTTCTGTTCAACGCTTTGAATATATCCTGCCTCGATTGCAATACCGATAAGTGCAGATATAACGCTTTTTGTAACAGATGCTACATGCTGGACATCATCTTGCCCTTTATCATTAAAATACTTTTCAAAGACTAAATAGCCATCTCTAACAATTACAAGACCATTTATATTGCTATAGTCACTTTTAATTGTCGATTCAAGCTTTAAAAGCTTTTCACTATTCATTCTGACGATTTCTGGCTTTGTTTCTTGCCAATTAATAGTTGTTTGCATAGGAACCTCCTAGTATTTTTTCTTTATAGGAAAATACACCTCTGTCACATAATTCTCAGAATTCTTTGTTTGATTTGGGTCTGTGATATATATTTCATATGGTGGCAATATCAATTCATAGCCCTCATGATCCATCCACTTCATCAAATTAGCATATACAGAAGTTAATTCTGGATAAGCCCCCTTTAAGATTGATTTGGCACAAAGTCCACCTGGCAAATCTCTCGCCCCACTTACAACCTCTTTAATCGGAATAGCAAACTCTGTATCATTGCCCACAGGATTATAATCAGGACTATGATAAATCGTCATTGGCTTACCAAGTAATGTAAGCTTCTCTGTCGCTATCTTTTCATATAGCTCATTAAAATACCTCACATATCCAACTTCGTAATCATCACTTCTCATCATTAGCCGCTTAGATAAGATGTTCATTGGCTTTGTTTCTACTAGCTGTACTTCAATATCATCAAGATATGACATGATAGGTACACCCTTTTCTAAATCTGAAATATCATGATTTAATTGGTGTAAAAGATATTCAAACGACTTTAGCTTTTCCTGTATTTCATGTTTTTTGCGATGAAGAGCAGTACAAAGCTTTTCTTCAGACTGATCCTCTTCTAACTCCAAAATCGTTTTAATTTCTTCTAGTGAAAAATGATAGGATTTCAATCGGTTGATAAAAAGCATTCTTTTTAATTGCCTAATCGAATAATATCTATACCCATTTTCAGCGTTAATCCCATCTGGTTTAATCAATCCAATCTCATCGTAATATCGAAGAGTTTTTGTAGAAACACCACATATTTTTGAAAATTCCCCAATTGACAGCACAACATCACCTCACTCCATTCATTTATACACCTTCCCCTTAGGGCAAAGTCAATCAAGATTTATGTGACTGGCAATGTCATCTGATTAAGAACGTTTTATCCATCATTTTAATGATTCTATCCGTCACTTTGCTTTTTCTATCGATTATTTTAGCAATTCCATCCAAAACAAAAGAAGCTCTCCTCATCGTTTTCAACGATCAAAGAGAGCTTCCTATTCTATATAAATTCGGGGAAATTTTACTAGCTTTCAAGTGTAATGTTCGGTTTCCAATCAAACATTTTAGCATGAAAATTTATTATCGATATATATTGGGGATCTATATATCCATAAGGTAGCATTTAATAGGGTCTCTGACCTCCCTTATTAAATGTTTTGACAGATGGTTAATACTTGCTTTACAGCCTCTGCTGATTGATCGAGCGCTGTTTTTTCTTCATTTGTTAAGTGTAATTCAATGACAGATTCAATGCCATTGCCACCTAATATTGTCGGTACCCCTAAAAATAAATCGGAGTACCCATACTCTCCTTCTAAAAGAGCAATTGACGGAATTATTTTACGTTGATCCTTCATAATGATTTCGACCATCTGTGCACATGCAGCTGCTGGTGCATAATAAGCACTACCATTCCCTAGCAACCCAACGATTTCTCCGCCACCTTTACGTGTGCGTTCCACGATTTGCTGTAGCCTTTCTTGTGGAATTAGCTTTTCTAATGGAATACCACCAGCATAGGAATAGCGAATTAATGGCACCATTTCATCACCATGTCCACCTAATACGAAGCCTGAAACATCCTCTGGGGCAATATGAAGCTCCTGAGCCACAAAAGTGTTGAAACGTGCCGTATCTAATACGCCTGACTGACCAATGATTCG
The DNA here is from genome assembly GCA_002973635.1 of Lysinibacillus sp. B2A1. Taxonomy (GTDB): domain Bacteria; phylum Bacillota; class Bacilli; order Bacillales_A; family Planococcaceae; genus Lysinibacillus. Next base: position 2,056,596 of record CP027224.1, on the reverse strand, counting down.
ATTTTTGGGGAAGCCTGTTTCTTTATAACAGACATATGTCATCGCATCAACAGGGTTACTCAATACAAGAACGATACTATTAGGTGCAAAGTGCTTAATTTGTCTTGAAACTTGTTGAATAATTTTTGCATTCGTTGTCACTAAATCATCACGACTCATGCCCGGTTTACGTGGGATACCTGCTGTGATTATGACAATATCAGCGCCAGCAATATTCTCGTAATTACTTGTCCCTTTTACAGATACATTAAATTTTTCAATTGGTCCTGTTTGTAATAAATCCAGCGCCTTACCCTTTGTTGGATTTTCTGCTTCTGGAATATCGAGCAGGACAACATCACCTAGTTCTTTCTGTGCTAAAAATAAACTTAATGTTGCGCCAGTATGACCAGCTCCGATAACAGCTATTTTACTTTTACGAAATGCCATTATGCTTCACCTCGATTATCTGTTGCTACAGTATCTGTTGTTTTTTTAGCTCGTGCTGATGTAGATGCAGTTGCTGGCTTTTTCTTTGGAGCTTCTGGTCCCTTAATCATTTGAAAAACATCTTCATCAGGTCTTGGAATAACATGAGCACCTAATAACTCTCCAACGCGTTTTGCTGCCTCTTTGCCAGCTTCAACTGCTGCTTGTACAGAGCCGACATCACCCTTCACGACAACCGTAACAATCCCACCATCAACAAATTCTTGCTTTACAATAGTGACATCAGAAGCCTTAATCATCGCATCGGCTGCCTCATAAGAACCAACTAATCCTTTCGTCTCAATCATTCCAATTGCGCTACTCATTTTCCTCACCTCGCATCACTTCAGTAGAATCAATAATACCTATGATAACTGCATCGATTGGTAACGGATTTTCTTTCATAATATAGCGTGATGATCCACCACTTGTAATAAGCACATCATCACCAATCCCCGCTCCTATACGATCAGCTGCAACAATTTCTGTGCGAATCGGCTGTTGATTGGAGTCAATCGGTTGAATGATTAGAAGTTTTAAACCATTCAGCCCTTCCTCCTTGCGTGTTGCCCATACACTGCCTATCACTCTTCCCATTTGCATGAACTTCACCCTCTTTATGCTACACGGATTGTCTTATTACTCTGAACGGATCGTTAATGTTTTATTTAACTCTCGCAGCTTATCATAAGCCAATGCTGTCACAATGGTTTTCTTTGGTACAACAATTTCGCACGCTTCTATTTCTAGCACTTCTATTTGTGAAAGTAGCTTTTTGTCATAATGATAGACAGATGGTTTTTCTACTTTTGCTACGACTAGAGACTGCTCTTTCACAGAAATCGGTTGCTCATTGACCTGATGATGAACGATTTCAGCAAGTGTTCCTTGTTGAATTAAACCTGCATTTGCCTCATCTGTATCAATATGCATCTCTAGTCGATAACGCTCTGACACACGGATTCCCACATTCGAGAATATCATTGGGCGGATACCTTCTACCTTGATTTGTACTGATTGTCCATCTACTACATTGAATCTCGCACTATCCGTAGGGGACATATGAATATGTGCCTGTGCTATAATAAGACCTTCATTTAACACAACACTCCCTTTTGGACCAATCAATGTAATTGGACTAGAGCCTTGTATATCACCTGAAATTCTTAATGGTGGCTTGACTCCTAATTTCATGGCATCTGTCCAGCTCACTTCCACTTGAGACAATGAACGAGCTGGGCCCAGAATACGTACACGCTCAATCGACCCTTTTGGACCTGCAATTACGACTGTTTCCTCCGCAGCAAATTGCCCTGGCTGTGATAGTTCAAACTTTGGTGTAAGCTGATAATTCTCACCAAATAGCTGTTCCACCTCTGCTTGCGCAAGATGAACATGACGTGCGGATACACCAATCGGAATTTTACCGTCATGTAGAGGGGAAGATTGATTTTTTAAGACTTGTTGCAGAACTTCTTCCACAATCTTTTGTACTAAATTTTCTTGCATCTTGCCTCCTCCTTATGATGATACTTTTACTAATTTTCCTTGTGCTTGCTGTTCAATAAAACCAGCATTTGCTTCATCCGTATCAATATGCATTTCAAGGCTAAAGTCATTTGAAACACGTACGACAACACCACGGAATGTAACAGGTCGATCACTTACTACTTCCACAGATACTAATTCATTATTGTGCACTTCCAATGCATTAGCATCTTCTTCTGTCATATGAATATGTGCTTGTGCGATGATTACACCTTGTTGAATAACTAACTCTTTATCTTGATGAATAATTTTAATGCCTGCCGAGTTGTCAATATCACCTGATTGTCTTAAAGGAGGTGTCACACCTAGCTTCATTGCATCTGTTCGGCTTACTTCCAATTGTGTTGCTGCTCTTACTGGACCCAGTACACGGACATTATGAATAATGCCTTTAGGTCCCTCAATCGAGACACGCTCTTTCGCAGCAAATTGCCCTGGCTGTGATAGGTCAAACTCCTTTGTTAGTGTCGCATTTGGACCAAAAAGTGCCTGTAAATCCGCTTCACTTAGATGGATATGACGAGCCGAAATGGCCACTGGAAATGTTTTTGTCGCTGTAGTCACATTAGCCACCTCTATATTTCATGGATTGTTGTTACTTGATGACAAGATGAGAGCTTTCCTTCAGTTGGATCAGCTCTCATTGCTGAAAAAATTAAGCTTCAGCTTTTGGTAAAATCATTTCTAATTCGTGGTGTGGACGTGGGATTACATGTACTGATAGAAGCTCCCCTACGCGTTGAGCTGCTGCTGCACCTGCATCTGTTGCCGCTTTTACTGCACCTACATCTCCACGCACAAGAACTGTCACGATACCGCCACCAACATGTACTTTACCTACTAAGTTAACGCTTGCTGCCTTTACCATTGCGTCTGCTGCTTCAATTGCTCCTACCAAACCTTTTGTTTCTACCATTCCTAATGCTGTACTCATTTGTCATTCCTCCAAATTATTTATTTTGTAATGTGATTTGTTTTAATACCTGATCAACGATTTGTTGAACCATTGTTGTATCGAGAGCAGGCTCTTGTGATACAACTGACTCTACGACTGACTGTACTTCAAATTCTGGTTTTGGTACTTCTACATCCTTTATACCGTAAGCCATACGTTTAATATTAATTAGATGTCTTGCTGTAATGTTATCCGACGTGATATTACCGCCAAATGTACCACAGCCTAATGTAAATGATGGTGCTAATCCTGTTGTGCCACCTACCGCACCGATAGATGATAATGTATTGACTACAATACGTGAGACAGGTAATTCTACAGAGAATTGTTCAGCTAATGCTGCATTTTCAGTGTGAATCGAGCATGAATGTCCACGTCCACCAATATTTAATAGGTCAATCATGACTTGCTTCGCTTCTGTACTGTTTTCTACTATATAGAGAGCAAAGATTGGTGATAGTTTTTCAAGCGAAAACGGAATATTTTTACCAATCATCGTTTCCAACCCAACAAGTACTTTTGTATCCTCTGGTACAGTGATGCCAACTGAATCCGCTAAGCAAGTAGCTGATTTACCGACGATTTGTGGATTAACCTTTCCAGGAACAGGTGAAATCAATTTTTCCATTTTAACTTTTTCTTCAGCATTTAATAAATAGGCACCGTTTTTCTTTAATTCCGTCTGTACTTGTTCAGCAATCACCCTATCCACAATAATGGCCTGTTCTGTTGCACAAATTGTGCCATTATCAAATGACTTACTTTGCACAAGTTGTCGCACGGATTTTTGAATGTTCGCAGACTTTTCAATATACGCTGGAACATTTCCTGGTCCTACCCCATAAGCGGGTTTTCCTGAACTGTAGGCTGCTTTTACTAATGCTCCGCCACCAGTCGCTAGAATTAAGTGAATATCTGGATGCTTCATTAGCTGCTGCGTAGCCTCCATTGAAGACATTGTTAAGCATTGCAATAAGCCTTCTGGTGCACCTGCCTTCTCAGCAGCTACTCGACAAATATCTAAAGCCTCTTTCGTACATTTCACAGCATATGGATGTGGGCTAAGCACTAAACCATTTCTTGTTTTTAATGAAATTAGCGTTTTAAAGATGGCTGTAGATGTTGGATTTGTCGTTGGCACAATACCTGCAATCACTCCAAAGGGACTAGCAATCTCTGCAACTTTCTTCATACGGTCATAGCCTACGATACCAACTGTTTTTAATTCTTTAATATCCTCATAGACATCTCTTGAAGCCACTTCATTTTTCATCTTTTTATGATTTGGGATACCCATCCCTGTTTCTTGCACAGCCATTTTAGCTAAGCGATCCGCTTCTTTAAATGCTGCATCGGCAACAGCTTTGACAATACTGTCTACCTGCTGCTGAGAAAATTGCATATAGGCAGCTTGGGCTGTATTGGCATGTTTAACGGCATCTCTCATTTCCTGAATTGCTAATAAATCTTTATCTAATGTAGACATAAAGCCGACTCCTTTCTAAATCACTGGGTTTCTTGCTAAATTTTCAATGGCTTCTCTAAAAGCATTAGCTGCTGCTTCACAAGAAGATTGACTTCCACTTAATAAACCGCCACCAAAATTAGTTTCAGAGGGAGGGCCAAAGAAAACCTTTAGCTCAACATCTGCTGCCTTTAGGGCTGCATCTAAACCAACTACAGCCTCAAGTGGTGGGGCAATTAAGTATGCAAGCGCTGTACCCACCTCTACATTTGCTAGTTCTGCAAGATAGGACCCACAGCTAGCTACGGTATGAGCAAAAAGAGCATGATTTTCATTGTGATTAATGGCTTCAAAATACGTATCAAATTGAATTTTCTGTTGAATAGCATCCAAGCCACTACGAATTTCATCAGGTGAGCTTCCAGCAATAATACCTATGACTTCGCCTGACAATGGTCCAGATGAATGGGCTGCTCCTGCATAAAAGCTTTTCGCATAGACAACCTCTACAGCTGCTTTTTTTGTTGCCTCATCTAAGGCAACGTAGCCAACATCATCAATTGTTAATGTTACAAGCCCAATACTATGATGATTTGGCTTTAAATCTAGCTGCTCTGCTAATTCACTATTCACTCTTGGAATTGTTTGCATCGCCAAAATTTGTGCCATTATTTTTTGAGGTATCATCTTTTGGCCTCCTAACCTTCTTTAGCGACAAGATCTACGCCACTCGCCTGATATTGCAGGATTTTTTGTACGACTGTACCTAGATACGCTCCAGCCTCTAATGGCGGGATACCACCTTTGTGAATGTTTGAAATCACCATTCGCTCAGCCTCTACTGTGCCAATTCTTGGCTTATAGCATAAATAAGCACTCATTGATTCAGCTGATACAAGTCCTGGACGCTCACCAATTAAATAAACGATGACCTCGGGCTGTAAAATCTCACCAATTTCATCCATTAATGCCACTCGCCCTTTATCAATATAGAATGTCGTACCAATTTCAATATTTAAATTGCTAAGACTTTGCTGTAGCGCTAAATAAACATCCTGCACATTTTCTTCAATCGCACTAGCACTTAACCCGTTTGAAATAATAATTTGAACCTTTGGATTTTGTTTGCATTTGGATTGAATCAATGCTTTTCCGTCATCTGATAAACGACGACCTAAATCTGGTCTTGTAATGTATTCTTCCTTATCTGTTACCTTTGTTGTCACTTGAAAGACATTCAGCTTTTGTAACAGTCCCTCTGTCACTTCACCATAAACCGCATCTACTGCTGCTGCGTGATCGAGTCGAAATTTTAACCATGTTTTTGTTTTAGGTCTTGTTCCAGCTCTGCCAACACCAATTCTTGCAGGAGTATGTTGTTTTGCTGCTTGTACACTTTCTGACACTTCATCTGCTTCAAAGCTAAAGGGTTGAATAGCTGCTTCGTTATAAGCAGGTTCATAGTAACTTTCTTTGTCATGCGAACTCTCTTGCTGGAACGATTCTTGTTGATAAAGCTTAATTAATGGTTCATTTGATTCGATTGAACTTGGCACTTCCTCTGGCCATTTTGTTGCCGTATCATAAATTTTTATAAGTGTTTCCTTCGGTTCCTCAGCTTCTACAATTGTCTGATTTGTAGATTTATCTGACACATTATTCCCCAGCTTTTCTACCACAAGCTGTGTAATCATTGATACTAATTGTTCATTCAATGGACTCACCTACCTTTCAAATAAAGATAAATCGCCCGCTCTTGCTGAAAGACGACCATTTTCATAAATGCCCATTTTCTCAAGCCATGCCAAATATTCAGGCGCTGGTTTTTTACCAAATGTTTGAAGTAATGTAGCAACATCATGGAAGCTCATTGACTGATAGTTCAGCATGACATCATCGCCCATAGGTGCAGCAATAATAAAGTTGACACCAGCCGCTGTTAGTAAAACACTTAAATCCTCAACATCATTTTGATCTGCCTTAATATGGTTTGTATAACAAATATCAACACCCATTGGGATGCCGTGCATTTTGCCCATAAAGTGATCTTCTAAACCAGCACGTATAACCTGTTTGTTATTGTATAAATACTCAGGTCCAATAAAGCCAACAACCGTATTAACGATATAAGGATTAAAATGTCTTGCAAATCCATAATTACGTGATTCAAGGGTTACTTGGTCAATTCCCATATGTGCCTCTGCTGAAAGTTCTGAGCCCTGTCCTGTTTCAAAGTAAAATAAATTCGGACCAGTACCAGTGCCTTGCTTCTTAACAAGCTCCTCTGCTTCCCTAATTAAGTCAGCAGAAATACCAAAGGAACGGTTAGCTATTTCTGTTCCAGCAATACTTTGGAAAATCATGTCCGCTGGTGCTCCTTGCTTAATGGCCTTCATTTGTGTTGTGATATGTGCCAACACACAGTTTTGAGTAGGAATCGACCAATCATTGATAAATTCTTTTGTGGCAGTTAAAACTTTTTTGACACTTTCAACAGAATCATCCACTGGATTTATGCCGATAACAGCATCCCCAATACCATAGGACAGACCTTCTTTTAGGGAGGCAATAATGCCGTCTATATTGTCTGTTGGATGGTTGGGCTGCAATCGAGATGAAAGAGTGCCCTTTTGTCCAATCGTAATATTACAAGTTGACAATATTTCTACTTTATTGGCTGCATGGACTAGGTCTAAATTGGACATAAGCTTCGTGACAGCAGCAATAATTTCAGAATTCATGCCTTTGCTTAAACGCTTTAACTCACGATCACCAGTATCATTCGATAAAATGTATTCGCGTAGCTGCTCAATGCTCCAGTTTTTGATTTCTCCGTATATTTGCTCATTTATGTCGCCCTCAATAATGCGTGAAACTTCATCATTTTCTTGCGGCACTAATGGATTCTCTCGGATATCCTTTACTAAAAGCTCACTTAGCACAGCCTTTGCTGCGATACGTTGTTGAACGGTTTCAGCTGCAATACCAGCCAGCTGATCGCCTGATTTTTCTTCATTGGCCTTAGCCATGACATCTTTTAATGATTTAAAATTGTATTTTTCTCCACCAAATATTACCGATAGATTCACATTCATCCTCCTTACTTTGAGTGGAAGGCAAGAGTTTTTACAACAACAGGAACAACGCCAGATGGCAGAACCTCTCCGATGTCGATGTAATCACCAGTCTCCACTTTAATTTGATCAATACAAATAATTGGAACCGTTGAATTAATTGCGTGAATGGTTTGCCCAATAATCTTTGCATAATCTGATTGAATGACTATGATAATTGGTATTTCCTTGGAGCATCTTGTTGCCAAGTGCTGTAAAATGGCCTCACATAATGCATGTACATCATGAAAGTTTAAATACGGTAACTCGCTAAAATAGAGGGCAAATGGTGAACGATTGTCCTGTGTGGAAAATAAGGCATCTGCTCTTTCCACTGCCATCTTTACCGTCTCATCAAATGCTTTTGTAGCTGTACTCATATGGCAATTGAATACTGGCACATTTTTTAGTGGTAGTACATCTTCATCCACCTGAATGGTTGCTCCGCTTATTTCTGTTGTTTGCATACCTGCACCCGTTACCGTTGCACGAGCAGTTTCTTCAGGCTGTAGCCATAAAAATGATTGTAGCTGCTCATGTTGTACTAATATTTTCGCTAAACTTTCGCCGATATCATCATACTGACGCTGTGTACAATTATTTTCATAGATACAGGAAGCTACACCACCAGAAAAGACAATAGCATCAACTGGCTTAGTCCAATTTGGTAAATGACCTAACAGTAATGGATGTTGCTCATCTGTTAATTGACCATTTAGCGTTTTTACTAATGTGCTTACCAATTCTTGAATTAGCTGTGCCACACGAGCATCACTAGCTGAATCACCAAGCTGTAAAGGGTGTGACCACCTTTCCATCAGCTTCTTAATTGGTGGTGAAATCGATTGAACTTTACCATCATGAAATTCTATGAGCCTCCCACCAACATGAAGTGTGCATGTACCAATAACTTCACCAAACTGCATAACCGCAATATTCGCGGTACCGCCACCGATATCAATATTCGCAATGACTTTTGCAGTATTTTTGGACTGTTGTACTGTACCTGCACCTTTAGCAGCAATAATTCCTTCTAAATCAGGCCCAGCAGTTGCCACTAAAAAATGACCGGCTGAGTCTGAAATTGCATGAATAACCTCACTGGCATTTTCCTTCGTAGCAGATTCACCTGTAATAATAATGGCGCCTGTTGAGATTTCTGCTGGTGAGATGTGAGCAAGCTGATATTGCTGAAATATAAATTGTTCGATCTTTTCCATATCAATAATTTCATGATTGATAAATGGTGTTTTAATAATAGGACTTTGATGTAACACCTTTTTTTCAATAATTTCTATCCGTGGTACATGTGTTATCCCCGCAACATTCTTCAACAGAAAACTACTAACAACCATTTTTGTTGTACTAGTTCCAATATCAATGCCTGCACTATAAATTTTTTCTGTCTTCAACTTACTCCTCCCTCTCGCCGTTAAGGGCTATACATGAGATAAGGGCTATCACGATCCTTGACAAATTGGCGAATTTCTTCATCAGTATTGAGCTCAATAAGTGGTGCAATCAACTCAATACCAAGATTTTGCCATGAAGAGGTTTTGACAATAGGACCATGTGTCATGACCTTTTGTAATAGTGCGGTTGCTCTATCCACATCAGCAAGAGGTGCATCAATTTTTGTTATCACGCCAATTTGAATCTTTGGAATGCCTAAGCTAAATTGTGGAGGGAAAACACTCCTTGATGAAGTTGCATCCTGCAAATAAATCACATGCGTCACTTCAAGTGATGTGGCCATAATATTTCGGTAATACATCGGATTTTCAATATATTCTCCGGGTGTATCTACAATCCAGTCATCAAAAACGAGTGCCTGTGTTTTTTGGGCTTGTCTATCTTTTCCTAATAATGCGTTCATTAGCGTCGACTTACCTGCTTGCACACCGCCTATTATCATTACTCGATTTTTCATATGGCAGCACATCCTATGACTTTGTTATTTTTGATGGTGTATAGCCGAGCATCTCTGATAAAAAACGATTAATTTCTAACATCGCCATTTCCACCTCAGAGACACTACCAACAATCACTAGGCTACCTGTAAAGCGATCTAGAAAGCCTAGTTTTACATTGGCCGACTTTGTGGCTAAATCACCAGCAATAATCACTGTTTCACTAGGTGTACATGTCATAATGCCGAGCGCACCTGCTTCTTGAATTCCAAGCTTTTGAAACATATCAGGATCTGGATTAGCGATTAGATGACTTAATGTTAGTTGCTTCCCGGGCACAAACTCCTGTATAAATCGCTTTTTTTCTTCACTCACACGTCATCACCTCTTTCTTACAATTATTAAGACTTAGTATCTGTTAGGTATTCTCCTTCTTTGATAATGCCTGCCTCGCGATCTTCCTGCTCCAATCTTAAAGCTGTTGGTACAGATAATTTATAGGCTAGAATAATCGCAATAACACCAGCTAAAAACTTCCCTGCAATAACAGGTAAAATAATGGTTGGCTGAAAGTTAGCCGTAAACGATAAATGATCTCCAAGTAAAAATGCTGAACAAACCCCAAAGGCAATATTAATGACCTTATCTTTAGGAGGCATATGACGAATCAGTGTAAACATTGCCAAGATATTAGCAATGGTTGCTAAAATACCTGCACTTCCAACTGATGATAAGCCTAGTTTTTTCCCTGCTGCTTCTAGAGGTTTAGAAGCATATTTTCTGATTAAGTACACCATTGGGAATGCACCCGCTAGCATAATACCGATATACCCAGCTGTTTCTAACGCTCGGAATTGATCAATCTCATCTGCCATAATCGGATCAAAGCCCCATGCTCCAAAAACCTTCGTAAAGATTCCTGTGAAAATTTCTACAATAGAGAACACAAGTACAAGCTTGATACCAGCATCCATAACGCGACCAAAAATCATAAAGCCCTTGATCATGCCATTTGGAATTAACTTTAGTCCTAATGCAATTAAGATAACGAAAATAAATAAAGGCAATAAATTGATTAAAATTTGTAACACAGAAATAGCAAATACATATGTTGGTGCCTCTGTTGTACTAATTACTTCACGAACCTCTGTATTAAACAGCACAATCATAATGGATGAAATAAACGCACCAATCGGAATTGTTAAAACGCCAGCCATAATACCTAACGCCATATATTTATGATCACGTTTATCTAACATCGCAAGTCCCATCGGAATTGAGAATACAATGGTTGCTCCTGACATAAATCCAACAACTAGAGCCATTACCCATCCCTCGTATGACTCTTTTAAAGCATTGGCTAATTGGTAGCCTCCCATGTCCGAAGCTAAAATTGTTGTTGCTGCAATTGCAGGATCAGCACCAATCAATTCAAAAATCGGACTAATAAAATGACTAATAAACCATGTTAAGTAAGGTATAGCTGCCATGATCCCTGCCGCTGGTACGAAAATATGACCAACTGTATGGATACCATTCATAAATTCCTTACCAATCCCATACTCTGCATCCCGAATTGCTCCGATCGCCCCTAAAACAGCACAAATCATAATAATATAAACGATAATCGTTCCTATCATTGCCATCTTACTCATCACCCCTTTGATTTTGATAAATTTATATAAAAAAAGACGCCTTAAAGAAGAATTCTCTTTAAAGCGTCTTTGCTTCAACTATTTACTTGTAAGGTATTAATAATTCGTTTCGCGATTGTCACCATTTCCTGTTGAGTCTGCATGCTCTCATTTCGAATTTTTTTATACGCCTCGTCCTCGCTAAGATTTTCTGACTGCATCAGTAAACCTTTTGCACGTTCGATAACTTTGCGTTTTTCTAATTCTGTTTGTTTATGCAGTAATTCTCCGTTTAAACGGTTGAATTTATCAATTTGATGAAATGCCACCTCCAACGCTGGAAGGACATTTTTCTCAGAAAACGGTTTCATGACATATCCTAAAATATTGTCTTGCTTCATGTATAGAAGCAATTCTTTTTCACTATAGGCTGATATAAATAGCACTGGTATTCCCAATTGCTGTTCAATAATTTTGCTAGCCTTTAATCCGTCTAGTTTGGGCATTTTAATATCCATTAAGATTAACTGTGGCTCATGTGCAAAAGCCAGCTCAATTGCCGATTCTCCATTGTTTGCTTGTGCCACTACCTCGTAGCCATTATCTTCAAGCATAAATTTTAAATCAATGGCAATAAGTGACTCATCTTCGACAATCATTACTTTCCTAGTCATTTAGGATAAATACCTCCTCACTTACAGGAAACTGAATTTGAGTATGCGTACCTTCTTCACTAGGGATAATTGAAAATGTGCCAGCTAAATCATATTCAACAAGTCTTGTTATAATCTCCATTCCAAATGATGCCTTCACCTCTTGCATCCCAACGCCGTTGTCAGAAATATGAAGTGAAATGACAGATGCATCCTGTAAAAATTGAATGTCGATTATACCTTCCTCACGACCAACAAAAGCATATTTCAATGCATTTTGTAGTAGCTCACAAATGATTAGCGCAAGGGATACAGCCTTCTTCGAATGACAGAATAACTGAATGTCTTCGTGATGGAAGACTAATTGAATAGATGGTGTATTAGAGGTACCCACCATCTTATGTCCAATTTTCTTAGATAACGCGATAACGTCTACTTTCTCTTCCGCATTATCCTCATTCTCTAAAATCAGTTCATAGACAGATGATATACTATATATTCGATTTAATGCCTCTTGAAAAGCACTTGCACTTGAAGCTGACAAGTCATTTCGCATTTGCAAACGCAATAGGCTTGTAACTGTTTGTAAATTATTTTTAACACGATGATGAATTTCTCGTATAGCAAATGTTTTCATCATCAATTCATTCTCTTTCAGCTTTAGCTCTGTCAGATCATGAATAATGAGAAGTGTTACTTTATCATTTTGACTACGAATAGGAATTTTTTTCACAATGAAGGATTTACGCTCAATCGTAATTTCTAAGAAAAAGACATCATCGCCTTTATCATATACCTCTTGTAAAAATGGCAAAATCTTATTCAATGCAACATTGTCAAAACGTTCTAACCCCGAAAGCTCTGAGATAAATCGATAGCCTGCAGGATTACTATAAATTACTTTGTTTTCATGATTGGTAAGAATTATAGATTCTACTAGCAAATCCGAAACAACTGGTATTGGTTGAGAATTCGGTTCTACAATATGCTCAATTAAAGCAAAGGGCATATTTTGAAAATCATCTTTTGGTGTTGTTTTCATTTCCACCTTTTTTTCCTGAATCAACACGGCAATAACCTGTTGCTCGTTATTAAAGAGTGGGACAACATTTTGTTCAACTGTTATACCTTCTTGTGTGATGGCTCTAGAAATGGATGATTTTTCTTTATTTTTAAAAGCAGCAAATACTGCTGGCTCAAAACTCTCAAAAACAAATTTCCCAATAACAGACTTTTCGTATAAATGTCTTTCTTTTTTGGGGAATGCCTCTGCCACGACAATTGCATGTGGTAGATTTTCCATCATACAATCTATGAACATATAGCAATCTGTCAACTCTGCATAATAGGATAGTGTAGTTTCTATTTCTAATAACTTTTCTATATCTGTTGAAGATAAGTTTGTATATTGACTACACAATGATTGAATGTTCGACAGGTTCAACACCCCTATCATAGAATAATCAAACTTGAAAATGACTATTCTTAAAATTTCTTGTCATCATTATAAACCTTTTGCAAAATTATTTTCAACAAAAAAAATAATTTATTTTAATAATTTTCGTTGCATTACAAAGAACTATATAGCTTAAAAGAGAAATATTCAACACTTTTTTCAATCCCATCTGCATTTCACGTCAATTTTATTATTTCAATATAACAAAAAACAGGCCTGCACCTAAGGCAAACCCGCTTTTTTTTACTTTATTTCTGGTGTGACAGCTAAGATATTTTCAAACGTTTTACGCTGAGATACCTCTTGTTCATTTAGCAAAATATGGATATCCCCATGATCGTTTGAAGTACGAATTAAGCGTCCCATTCCTTGCTGTAAACGTAATTGCATAAATGGTAATTCTACCTCTTCATACGGATTTTCTGCAAACGTACGTTTTGCATCAAATAATGGATCATGCGGTGGGAAAGGCAAGTCATAAATAATGACACGTGTTAATGCCTCCTCTGGCAAATCTAACCCCTCCCATAAATGATAGGAGCATAATGTTTTGATAGTACCATCCTGGAAATCACGAACAATGGCAGAAAGCTCACGATCTCCTTCAAAGGCCATATACATCCGTTCCATAAGTGGTAATTCAGCTTTAAAATCTACCATGGCTTGCTTGGATTTAAATAAAATTAGCGTTTTTTCTCCATCACGTAAAAGCTGTTGAACACGCGATGTCTTCTCCTTTTGGGATAGCTCATGTAAATAAATTCGCATTACTTCTTCATAATCAAAAGGCGATGGAACAGAAAATGATTGATAGTCTCGAATTCCTAAACTATAGGAAATATATGAAAAATCCTTATTAACAGACAATGTTGCTGATGAAAAAACAATTGGAAGTTTTTTAGAGAATAATTTTTCTGCTAAAACTTCTGTAATAAGTCGTGGCATGATAACGAGTGTTTCTTCCCCGTCTGTTTCCTCTAACCAATCAACAGCGTCTCCCTGTGCTATGAAAATCCGTAAGGAGGCTTGGTATTGCTCTAAATATTCCTCAGCCATATTCAAATCGTATTCGGGAATCATATACATTTCAGATTCAAAGACGAATTCCTCAAGTAATGTTTCTACATCGTCAACTAATTGTTTTCCATACTTCAACAGTGTGGTCGATTTATTAATACGTTTACGCTCCTCTTTAGAAGCAACTAAATCATCACGTAGCTGATCGAAAAACAACTCATGGTCATCTTGTAATTTTTCCATCGCATACAGTGTCCGTTCTCGCACACCATCTACCATTAAACGTTCTAAAAGCTTAACAATTGTTGTCGCCTGCACTTTATACGTCATTGCTTTTTGTGCAGCATATTCTAATAGATGACCCTCATCTAGCACAATCATAGATACTTCTGGTAATAGCGCCAATTGCCCTTCACGCTCACGGGATTCCTTAGTTGCCAAATGCTCCATCAGGAAATCCTGTGAACATATAATAAGATCCGTGGATTTACGATAATGAGCACGATGTAATGTTTGACCACATCGATTACGTTGATCACATACGGAGCACTGCATAATGGCGTTATAGTTCACCTTATGCCAATCTTCATCACTGACTGTTGGATAATCACTACGTTCCCCATACGGTTGAATGGCAATCATTGATCCCTGTGCATATACACCATCAGGTATAGAAAACGCGATATCATCAATCCATTCATCAGTCTCTACTTTTTCAGCTTCTTCAAAGCGCTTGAGGCATAAATATTGATCTCTAGATTTTGCTAAGCGTACATCAATGTCAAGCCCTAATGTTTTCTGTAACTTATAAATATCTCCGCCCTCTTTTACTAGCTGGTCGATTAATGTTTCATCCGCACAGGCAATAAGAGCTGGTTTACCTGTATAACGTGCATAGGATACAGCTGGCAGGAGATAAGCTATCGTTTTCCCAGTACCTACACCTGCCTCAGCAAAAAGCACATTTTTTTCTTTTAAAGCCTGCTCTATTTGATAAGCCATAAAAATTTGCTCATCACGGCATTCAAAGCCTTTTTCAGGTAATTCATCATAAAGTACATCGCCCATCCAGTCACCTAATGACTCAAAAAACGAACGATCTTTTGTTAATACAAAAGGTAAAGATTTACGCAATTGACGTTCCCCCTCTAACTATCTGGTCCTATTATACGCGACGAAACGGAAGATAAGAAAAAAATCTTATCTTCCGTTATCAGTGTTTAATCTCTTTTAGACTTTTGTCCCCAGAATTGATAATAATTCGTTTCAATGAAACCATTGAATAATTTACGTTTCTTCGTCGCTTGACGACCATACAATTCCTCAAAGTTTTTCATGGAGGACAACATATACACAGACCAGCTTGGATAGTTCTTCATAATTGTTCCCAAGTCGCGAATCACCTGCTCTACAACTTCAACATCACCAATACGTTCACCATATGGTGGATTGCCAATCATGACACCATCTGTTAGCTGTGTTGTAAAATCACGAGCTTGCATTTGCTTAAACGTAATCATTTCACCAAAGCCTGCCTCTAATGCATTTTCTTGGGCAATACTCACCATACGATGATCAATATCAGACCCGAAAATTTCTATCGGTTGATCATAATTTGCTAAGCTGTCTGCTTCATCTCTTACTTCGTCCCAGATTTTCGCTTTCATCCACGGCCAAGCCTCTGAAATAAATTCACGGTTATAGCCTGGTGCAATATTTTGTCCAAGCATTGCAGCCTCTAGAGTAATTGTGCCTGAACCACAAAATGGGTCAACGAATGGTCGATTCGGATTCCATTTTGAAATTTGCACAAGAGCAGCCGCTAATGTTTCTTTTAATGGCGCCTCACCTTGCGCTTGACGGTAGCCACGCTTATGTAGACCTGCGCCTGATGTATCAATAGTAAGTGTAGCCATATCTTTTAAAATTGAAACTTCAATTTTATAGGTAGCGCCTGATTCGTCCAAAAACCCTAAACGCTTATAGTGCTGCTTCATACGCTCTACAATGGCTTTTTTTGTAATTGCCTGGCAATCTGGTACACTAAATAATTTTGATTTTACAGATTTTCCTGATACCGGGAAAGCTGCATCTACTGGCAGGTATTTTTCCCAAGGTAAAGCTTTTACACTTTCAAACAATTGCTCAAAAGATGTGGCAGGAAATTGGCCCACAACTATTTTTACACGGTCTGCCACACGCAGCCACAAGTTTGTTCGTGCAATGGCCTTTTCATCACCTTCAAAATAGACTTTTCCATTATCTACTGTTGTCTCATAGCCAAGTGTCTTTACCTCTTGTGCTACAATTGCCTCTAAGCCCATCGCAGCCGTTGCTACTAATTTATAATTTGCCATATGCTAATTCCTTCCTTGATGCTCAATTTCCCAATACTCCATAAATTCAATAAGCTCATTTAATGGTAATGGTTTACTGTAATAGTAGCCTTGAATAATATCACAGTTCATTTTACGTAGTATATCCACTTGTTGTGCCTGTTCTACACCTTCTGCAACAACTTTCATTTTTAGGCGGTGTGACATTTGGATAATCGCATCCACTACAGCCTGTTTTTCATCGAGCGAAGCAATATGTTGAATAAAGCTGCGATCAATTTTCAAACAATCAAGCGGGAATCGAACTAAATAACTCAAGGATGAATAGCCTGTTCCAAAATCGTCAATTGAAATTTTAAAACCCATTTTTTTGAGTCGCACTAACTTACTAACTGTTTCGTTTGCACTGTTCATAACCGTACGTTCTGTCACTTCTATTTCAAAATTGTTAGCAGGCATATTGTAACGCTCTAATATCGCTTGAATCGATTCTAAAAAGTTTTGTTGTTTAAAGTGAATACTTGATATATTGATAGCAATAGGTGACTTGCGTCCATGCTGTTGCATTTCAATAACTGCCTCACAAGCTTTTTCTATAATGACTTCGCTTAATGGAATGATTAAACCTGTTTCCTCTGCATATGGAATAAATTCTGCTGGCGATACAAATCCTAGCCTCTCATTATTCCATCGTACTAGTGCCTCTACGCCTTGAATCTCTTCATTTTTAACAGATATTTTCGGTTGAAAATGAAGGTCAAATTCACGATTTACAATAGCTCTTCGTAGTTCTGAATCCAATAATAACACGCGCTGAGAATCGGTTTGTAGTTCTTCAAAATAAAACGAATAGCCGTTAAGCCCATTCTTTTTTGAATAAGTCATTGCCTTATCTGCACAATGGATTAATTGCTCTGTCGTTTCTCCATCTGCTGGATACATACTAACGCCTACACTTGTAGAGATAAATACATTCCGACCATTTATATCTAATGGTTTTTCGATTATACCTATAATTTGCTCAGCAAATTTTGCTGCTTCTTTTACATTTTTTACATTTGTTAACGTAATAATAAATTCATCGCCACCATATCTCGCAATGATATCTTTATTTTTTAACAATGTTTTGATACGCTTTGCCACTTCTACTAAAATCGTATCGCCAACGGCATGACCTAATGTATCATTTATTTGCTTGAATCTATCTAAATCTAAAAAATAGACAGCATGCTGCACTGAATGAGATATAGTAGAAGTAGATTCTAGGAGACCATCCATTCTTTCAATATAAGCAAATCGATTGGATACTTCCGTTAATGAGTCCGTTAACAAACGTTTCTCTAGTTCATTCTCTACTATTTTTCTTTCAGATAAATCCGTGAAAATACCACAGTAATTCGTAATCTCACCCTTATCATTGGTTACACCAATAATTGTTAACCATTCTGGATATACGTCTCCGGTTTTCCGACGATTCCATATTTCTCCCTGCCAAATGCCATCTTCTCGTATCTTTTGCCACATCTCAAGATAAAAATCTAATTCGTGTACACCAGACTGTAATACAGCAGGCGTCTTTCCAATAACTTCGTCACGCTTATAGCCTGTTACGAATTCGAATGCAGGATTAACCATTTCAATTTTTTTATCTTTATCTGTAATCATTATGCCTTCAGATACATTTTCGAAGATTTTAGTTATTAAGGCAGTGGGATATTTGGAAATCGAATTTAGTTTCCCCAGACTATTCCAATTGTTCGCTCCGTTCATGTTTCCGCTCCATCCTATCTCTCTAAACTACCCTCATTTATAGAATAGCGCCTAAGCGCCAGTCTACTAGTTTGTAGACAAATATATGTACATCGTTGCGATAACAGTTTCAGATGTTTTGCTTAGAAGCGTTGAGACAGAGGCATAACCAACAATGTATTGCCTTATTCTTAAACATATATCGCGCATGTCTAGACATGATTAACAAGTACCATGTTCTTAATTAATGACGCCCCAGCGTAATTGCGTCCAGATTACTTCGAGTTTACTCGAAAAGCTCCTCTTCAAAATCCGTGACATCCGCCAGTGGCTTTAGGCCAACGTGATATTGGTCACTCAGTCGTATGTTGCTGTCGCTTCGCTTTCGCACAGTAAAGATTTGTTGCTGTCGCTTCGCTTTCGCACAGTAATGAACTGCTGAATCAAGATAAATTCAAAAGAAAAGCTCTCCACCAAATTGGAGAGCGCTTGTTATTTCATAGTTAAGCATCATAAATTCCATAAGCCATGTTTTGTTCCCGAGTACTCAAACAGTTTGCACCTCGTACAACCGGGTAGTAATCATCTATCTACAGAGCAAAACTCTGTCCCTCTATCCGTTCAATTCCTTCTAGAGAGTGCCCCTACCATAATTTGGGTTTCTCACTCGTGGGGTTTACCTCGTTCCACCTTGCAAGTTTCCAAGCAAGCTTCGTCACTGTGGCACTTTCAGGAAGTTTCAACCATATCAAGAAGACTTAGGTTTTCCTTCCGCCGTCAGCCTTTAACAGCTGCCTTACCTTATTTTTTCAGTAAGCACGAACACTACGGTCGTCTCAGAGCCGTGTGAGCATGGACTTTCCTCTACAACGTCTAGCGCCGCAGCGATTACTCGAATTTCATGATGATACAAAACATTATACTAGAGTTTTATAATAAATACAATGTAAATGATAAAAATTATTCGTATAACTTGCTACCAAATACATGTTTTTCCAAATTCGAAAGACGTTTTAAAATATCAAAGTTTGTCGTACCAGCTGTCGACGCAACAGGTTGTCTCTTAGGAGTACTATCAATTTCTTCTCTAAGCTGTCTGTTTTCTTCACGTAGTTGGGCCACCACTTTTTCAAACGTTTCATAATCTTGAATAATTTCATCAAGAAATGAATCGACTTCTTCTACATTATAGCCTTTAAAATTTTTCTTAAATTCCTTTTCAAGGATCATTTTTGACGTTAATTTAATGTCCATTCACATCGCCCTTCCTCACACTACATACACGAAATCATTATAGCATACTTCACCACATTATATCGTCTGAAAACACCAAATGTAAGGCTAAACTTGTCGTTATATGCGCTTACCCGGGAAATTATTTCTTATTTCCTAATCTGTATAATCTCTTTTCCCAAGAAATTTCCCATTTTTGTTTTTGTTCTACTCTCCAATGCTCATCCTTTTTTATTAATTGTATGCCTTCTTGCGTATAATAAAGGGCCTGTACGTAATCTTTTAGCTGATGCTCATAGATTATGGCTAGCTGTTCTAAAGCATGCAACTTTTTTCGTGAATCAATGAAATGAAGAGAAGCCACAAAGGCATCAATAGCCTCGTTAAACTTTTTATTTCTTTTATGCTGTAGGGCCAAATAATATTGAGCATGACCTGCCTCAAGTGCATCAAATTGCGTTGTTACCTTTTCTAATATCCTCACACTTTGAGTGCTCTCCTTTAAATCTGCATACCATTTCCCAATATTGGTGATGGTATTGGCAGATTCCTCATTCGACTCCTCAAACAACAAGTTTATAGAGTGAGAATAGAGTGTAATTAGTGAAAGTAAATCCCACTCATTATGAAGCAATACCTTCATTAGTGCATCGGGCATACCGCTTTTAATAGCATCTAAATAAATAATAGGTGCTAGATAACCCGGAATATCAGCTATGCGTGAAAAGCCAAGCTTCTCCTCCTCCACCGATTTTAACTTCATCCGTTCCATATCATTTTTCCATAAACGCTTTGAACTATGCAGCAAATCGATTTGTCGTTGTGAACGTAATTTAGGTAGTTCTTTTTGGTGGAGCGTCCAACGTGTTTCAAGCTGTGGCCAGTCAAAGCTTTTACCATTGTAGGTAATGACTGTTGCTGTTTTTTGCCAAAGCTTAGACTCAAAAAGTAATGCTGCTTCGTGTGCTGGATCTGCAAGTAGATATTGCGTTAAAATAAAGCTTCCATCTGAAACCTCTAAAAAACCAAGAAGAAAAATTTGTGTACCTACTCCCTTTAAGCCTGTCGTCTCCGTATCAAAAAATAATACCTGTTCATCGATATCTAGTGCATAGGGATGCTCAAAATTTGCCTCTTGCCATTTGGCTAGTGCCTCGAAAAATGACTGCAACTTATAATGACCATGTTGATAATGAAATGGATAATGCACCTGCCGTTTAAAAACAATACCAAAATCATTTTCTACAACAGTCAACCCAGCTCTTTCCCATCGCTCTGTATAGCTAGGGATTTCGGGCTTTTCATACATGGCAGGCTTCTCTTGTTTGACTGTTGTCGTAGTTTTTTTACCCAGCATTTTTTTCATTTGTAGAATTTTGTTTTCATAAGACATATACTTCACTCATTTTCTGCCTGTAAAATCGCTATTTTTTATAATATCAATACTTAATGATGAGCTATTCGCAACATTTTTCAATATATTACCAAACAGATGATTAAATTATTGTATTTTATAGTAACACACAATTTCAAAGGACTCTAGTTATGGATGCGTGGATTAGCTATCAATGAACATAGAAATAGATACACGTCTGTTGATTAACCAGTTTTTTACCAACGTGTCGCACGAACAATCTCGCCCGATGTAACTTTAAAATAAAGTTTGGACAAAAATGTCTCATAAACTGCATTTTATGATAAATAAAAACAATCTATTTTGAAATAAAGATTGTTTTTATCCAATAGATTTAAGTTTTGGTTTTATAAAAAAGTTTGATCTTTTTCTACCTGTGTTACTTAACAATCGCGCGAAAAGGCTGGTATTCAGACTGTAGACAAACTATTTTTGGAGTGT
Source organism: Lysinibacillus sp. B2A1 (assembly GCA_002973635.1). Taxonomy (GTDB): domain Bacteria; phylum Bacillota; class Bacilli; order Bacillales_A; family Planococcaceae; genus Lysinibacillus. Next base: position 2,035,204 of record CP027224.1, on the reverse strand, counting down.
TCAGATGCTAAAAAATAGTGTGTCTCTTGCTTTATAGCAAATTTATCCAACAACATTTATACGTAGTGCTTTCTATGCTACAATTTACTATAAGTGAGGAAAGAAGGTGTCTTATGAAAATATCCGTTTATGTTGCAAGTGCATTTAGCAAGGATCATAAAGGCGGAAATAAAGCAGGAGTGGTATTTATTGAGAATACATTGACCACTACTCAAAAAATGGCAATAGCCAAACAACTGGGCTATGCGGAAACCGCATTTATATCAGAATCTGAAATTGCTGATTATAAATTTGAGTATTTTACACCAAAAGAAGAAGTTGATTTATGTGGTCATGCCACAATTGGCTCTTTCGCGATACTGATGCATTTAAATAAACTTTTCAGGAATCACTATACGATTGAAACGAACAGCGGTGTTCTTACTATTACCATAAACGATGACATCATATTCATGGAACAAAACAAACCGATATTCTATGATGTTGTATCTCCAAACGAGTTCATCGACTGTTTTGACATTAAAGCTATAGACAATAAATACCCAATTCAAATTGTCTCCACGGGCTTAAAAGATATTCTAATTCCTATAAAAAGCGAAACACGATTACATGCACTGCTACCTAATTTTGAAAAAATTAAAGAAATCAGCAAGTATTATAATGTTGTCGGGATGCATCTATATACGTTTAATGACAATCGAATTATATGCAGAAATTTTGCTCCACTATACGACATCAATGAAGAAGCAGCGACTGGAACTTCAAACGGTGCATTAGCTTGCTACCTTTATGAACAGCACTACTTGCAAAAAGAAGTCTATGTATTTGAACAAGGTTATTCTTTACACTCGCCTTCCGAAATATTAGTTAAATTAGCAACCAATAGCAAGAATAAAATAGAAAAAGTTTATGTTGGCGGCAAAGGCTATTACTGTGAAACTAAGTGTTTAAATGTAGAAAATATTGAGTGAAAATAAAAAAACACCGAATAAAAAGGTTGAGAAAATAATTTCTCAACCTTTTTATTCGGTACTTTGTCTTTTTTTCTTGGTAAGCTTCTTTGTGCCACCACCCTGCCTGTTGAGTGGTGCATCGGTCTTAAAGAGATACTCGTATTTCATCAGGAACTGTATCAAGTAAATGCGGGATGAATTTGGTTAATCAACACATATGAAATAGAAAAGTTACTTTCAGCTTCATTGCAAAGCAACATAAATTTATGATAGCATTCAAATTATGGAATGTATTTAACTCAACTTTTCCACACTATACAACAGTCCATATAAAGAATATTTATTTATAGATTGGAAGTGAATGAAATGCTAAAAGTTAATCGAGAGGATAAGAGTCCTATATGGCAGCAATTGCTGGACCAAGCTATTCATAATATTACAACAGGAAAATGGCCACCAGGTGAGCTGCTTCCCCCAACTCGAGAGCTCGCCTTATTAGTTGGTGTTTCGCGCTCCACCATCCAAATTGTATATGAAGAGTTATTCAGCCGTGGATATACTGTTACAAACTGGCGTGGTGGAACAAGAGTAAGTGAATGGGGCTATAAAGCAGGCGCACAGGAAGAATATATGCACCAAGGCCCCCCAACACCAGAATTACCTTACATAAGCACAGCTGTAGATCACTTGAACAATTGGTTTAGAGGTTCAGAACAGCAGCATGTTGAAATTGATTTTTGCCCCCATGAGCCATATTTAGATGAGCATTTTCGAAAAATTTGGAGACAATCTTTTTTACAGGCATCAGCCGTTGCAGATTTGGACACTTGGGGATACGGCAATCCATATGGTTTTACACCCCTGCGTGAACAGATTCAACGATATTTGACATTCGAAAGAGGAGTTCATGTAGATATCGATCAAATTATCTTAACTTCAGGAGCACAGCATAGTATCGATTTAATTGCTCAGGCACTTTTACATGAAGGTGAAACAGTTTCTGTTGAAGATCCTGGATTTCCGGCAGCATGGATGACAATGAAATTTCGACGTATGAATGTTGTTCCTGTTCCTGTTGATGAGTACGGTTTACAGGTTGATCACATCCATCCGCAATCAAAGCTTACTTTTGTTACCCCTTCCCATCAGTGTGCGGTCGGCGTTATTTTGTCAGAACCTCGCAGGCAGCAATTATTGCAAATGGCTGCTCAAAGTCAATTTTGGATTGTAGAAGATGATTATGATGGCGAATTTAGGTATCGTGGTGGCCCACTTCCTACTTTATTTAGCCAGCAGCCTCAACATACATTGTATATGATGAGTTTTTCCAAAATGGTGGCTCCTGGTATACGAATTTCAGCGGTTATTGGTCCAAAAGACGCTATTCGCCAGCTTGCGCAGGTACAAGCATTAACTTACCGCCATCTTCCAATTATGGAGCAACTAACACTTTCCCATTTTATTGAACACGGTCATTTTATGCGTCATATGAGAAGAGTTAGAAATGTCTATCGCCGAAGACACGAGGCTATGACAAAGGCCATTATGGCTACAGGTCTTGGTAAACACTTTAAATTAAGCGGGATTGAGACGGGCCTTCATATGCTTCTCGAAGCTGAGGAATCATTTGAGGAAGAGGAACTGACGAATCTAGCGCTGAAACAAGGCGTCCGTGTTTATCCGCTTAGCAAATATTGCTTAGAAAGTAATCGAAAAGGATGGGTATTAGGGTTTGCTAAAATAGATGAGGCAGCGATTGAAGAAGGGATTGATCGTTTGGCAAAGATATTATTATAATACTTGTTAATGCCCCAACCAAAAATAAAGGCAGTCATCTTACCTTATTTTAGATGGCTGCCTATGTTAAGTCTCTTATTTAGTTTGTTGCATACTATTCATATTTTGTTGCTTCCTTAGTAACTGACCATTTATCAATAAATGAGCCCCCAAACCTGCTACAAGTCCCCAGAACGCACCTCCCACTCCAAGTAATGTGACATTCGCGGCTGTAGCCAAAAATGTAATTAGTGCAGTTTCACGTCCTTCGGGTTTGATCAAAGCATTAGCAAGGCTGCTTCCTATTGTACCAAGCAATGCTAAGCCCGCTAATGTAGCAATGAATGTGGCAGGGAGAATTAAAAATAAAGCTGCCAACGTGACGCCAAAAATGCCAACAATAATATAAAAAATACCACAGATGATGCCAGCTATATAACGCTTTCCAGAATCTTCGTGAGCGTCTTTTCCTGTACAAATTGCAGCAGTAATAGCTGCTATATTAAAAGCGTGAGATCCAAATGGTGCTGTTAGGAGTGAGCCTAAACCTGTTATTATCAAAATTGGATTTGCGCTCGTTTTAAATCCATCATTTCGCAATACTAGCATCCCTGGCATATATTGACCAGTCAAAGTAATAATAAAAAGAGGCAAAGCAACACCCAATAAAGCATGAAGGGAAAATTCTGGCGCAACAAATACTGGAGCTGCAAGGGCTAATTTGATATTACTAAAATCCACCTGTCCCATGCTTATCAAATAGATTAATCCAGTAAGCAAAATACCCACGATTGCATATCTAGATGTAAATCGTCTTAAAATTATATACGTAGTAAAAAGAATAACAACAAGCAAAGGATCAACTTTTGCTCCTCCAAAGGCTGAAATACCAAACTGTAATAATATTCCAGCTAGAAGTCCAGAGGCAATACCTGGCGGAATAAGCTGGACAAAACGTTCAAACATTCCCGTTAAACCTAAAATAATAAATCCTATAGCGGAAATCATATAAGCACCTATCGCTTCTGGATAGGGTGTAAGTGCTAATGCTGAAACAAGAAATGCCACACCAGGTGTTGACCAAGCTGTAATAATGGGTTCACGGTAGCGATAACTTAACCATATGCCCGTTATCCCAACCCCGATAGAAATTGACCATATCCAAGATGCAGTCATTTCTGGACTAAGACCAGCAACCTTTGCAGCCTGAAATACAAGGATAAAAGTACCTCCGTAGTTGACAATGACAGATATAAAAGCAGCTATTGCGGGTGATAGCAAATCATGAACACGCCATGAATTTTGTGTTACGTTCATAGACTTTTCCTCCTCTCCTAATCATCATGTAACTTATTTTCATTCCAATAGTATTCATCTGGCAAATAGCGCTGCCCAAACACTTTCGTCCCCACTCTTATAATCGTAGCGCCCTCCTCAATGGCAACAGTGAAATCTCCAGACATGCCCATCGATAAAATATCCATCTCTACACGCGGTATTTCTTTTGCACGAATTTGAGTTTGCAGTTGCTTTAATAATTGGAAGCAATGCCTAGTTTCATTATTGGTGGCATTTAATTTTCCAATCGTCATTAGCCCCTTTATATTCAATGTTTCGAATTGGGATAATTGCTCAACTAGCTCTAATGCTAATTCTGGTGATACACCAAATTTACTTGTTTCACGGGATGTATTCACCTGTACTAAAATATCCATCGTTTTATTCTCTTTCACAAGCTGGTTATGTAATGCCTGTCCCAATTTCAAACGATCAACAGAATGAATTAGCGTCACATACTTCACCACATATTTGACTTTATTCGTTTGCAAATGCCCGATAAAATGCCATTCTACTTGGTTATGTTGTTCCATAAGCGGAAATTTGTCTCGAAGTTCTTGAGCCTTATTCTCACCAAACAACATTTCCCCTGCCTCCATAGCAATCTTTAATTTTTCAAGGGGAACCGTTTTTGTTGCCAGTAACAATTTGACCTCTTCTTTCTGACGGCCTACAGCTTGGCAAGCTAATTCCATCTGCTTCCTCACAGTTGTAAGATTTTCTTCAACTAAATGAACCATATTGTTTCCTCCTTTTTTTATTTTGAAATGAATGCACTAAGCATACCTTATTATGGATTGTATAAAAACATCCATAAATATATTTTCTGACAATCCATAAATCCTTAATAAACGGCTCTTAGTTTCTAATCAAAAATAGCCGCTACCTCTAGTGCGATTAGGGGTAGTGGCTTTTAGATTGTATGGCATTATTTATACCAAGTTCTGTACTTATTGATCTCCATCTTTTTTTGAAATGCATCCTCTAAATCAATATCTAATTGATTGGCGAGATCGACTACATTGAAAATTACGTCATACATCTCCAAACCAATATTTTCTTTTGTTAGTTTGATCTTCTCTTCTGTTGGATGAAAGGAAATACTTAAAATTTCCTGAGCTAACTCTCCAATCTCAGTAACTAAATAAAGCATTCTAGTTTGAATTGTATTGACCGTAAATCCTTTTTCTTCACTAAATTGTCTTACATACTTTTGCATATTTGAAATATCCATTTATAATTCCTCAACCTATTTTATTTATGAAGTCCTTCATATAAAGGAAATTGAGATGTTATTTCTCTCACATTATCTAATACTTGATTTTTAACTGCTGCGTCCTTAGGATTTTTCAGGGCAAGTGCAATTAATTGAGCAATTTCTTTCATTTCCTTTGGCCCCAATCCCCTAGTTGTAATGGCAGGAGTACCAAATCGAATACCACTGGTTACTAATGGATTGGCTGTATCATGAGGGATGGTATTTTTATTTGCTGTAATGCCCACTTCGTCGAGTATTGCTTCAGCTTCTTTACCAGTAAGCCCAATTGTACGCAAATCCAGTAAGATAATATGATTATCTGTTCCTCCTGAGACAACAGTTAATCCCTCACTCATAAATGTTTCAGCTAATACTTTGGCATTTTCCAGTACCTTCTCGATATATCTCTTAAAATCTGGATTTAGTGCCTCTCCCAGCGCAACTGCTTTTGCGGCGACGATATGCATAAGAGGACCGCCCTGTAATCCAGGGAAAATCGCTTTATCTATTGCTTGTGCCCATGATTTACGGCACATAACAATACCCCCTCTTGGTCCACGTAACGTTTTATGGGTTGTCGTGGTCACAAAATGAGCATGTGGTAAAGGGTTAGGATGCAGACCAGCTGCAACAATCCCTGCAATATGTGCCATATCTACAAAGAATAGGGCTCCAACCTCGTTCGCAATTTGAGCGAATAACTCAAAGTCGATCATTCTAGGGTAGGCACTGGCACCAGCGACAATCATACGTGGTCTATGCTGATGAGCTAGTTTTCGGACATGATCAAAATCAATTCGCCCTGTCTCTTTATCTACACCATACGGGACAAAATTATAGAATTTCCCTGAAAAATTCACAGGACTGCCATGTGTTAGATGCCCTCCATGCGATAAATTCATGCCTAAGATTGTATCTCCTGATTTGACAGAAGCAAAATAGACTGCCATATTGGCCTGTGCTCCAGAGTGCGGCTGTACATTCGCATGTTCAGCACCAAACAGTTCTTTAACACGCTGAATAGCACGCTCTTCAACAATATCTACGTGTTCACAGCCCCCATAAAATCTACGTCCTGGATACCCCTCTGCGTACTTATTGGTAAGTATTGTACCAGAAGCCTCCATAACTGCCTGACTTACAAAATTCTCTGAGGCAATCAACTCGATGTTATCACGTTGTCGTGAAAGCTCTTGCTGGATGGCATTACTTATCGCCCTGTCTTGCTGCTCCAAATATCTCATATGCAAAATCCTTTCTATTTGAATTATTATTTTTTTCATGCTTACTTATAGCCATTTTGATGGAAACATTGTTTAATCTGTTTGGTGCATTTTTCCTTCCTCAATTGGATTTTCTTTTGCGCTTATATGTTGTGGATCAATTCTGTAGACTTGTACAGAACCACCGAATACTGCTGATTGGTATTTCTCTACATGTTGTTTGGATAATGGGCGTTTATAGTAACCAGGCACATATTTATCAATCATCTCTTGCAGCATATATGTAGCTTCATCTAAATTGACAACAGGCTTTGCTTCCCCAAAAATCATGACACTCATATAAGCAGTATCTGTTTTGGCTGGTACAGGATTAGTGATTGTTCCATATTCCTCACATACAGTAAAACAGACCTCTGAATTCTCTTGAACCACTTTATTTCGTCGCCCACCACCAGCACCATGAAAATAAATATTTCCATTTGACCAAATAAAATTCAGTGGAACTACATAAGGTTGTTGACCATCAACCATTCCAAGATGCCCAATACGAGCATGCTGCAAAAATGCATCGATCTTGCTCATATCTAATACTTCTCTTATTTTGTAGCGTACATCAATCATTGTTATCACTCCTAATCTAGTATTCTGTAAGTCTATCAGCCTTTGGATTGAATATAAATGTCCAAAAATGTAGTAATGATGCAATCCATATTGGCTAATTATTAGTGCTAATCAAGTCCCTTTGGAAGATAATTTGCACCTATTTAAAGTGCTAAATTGCACTATACCACCCATTTTTCTTTTTTATTTTTCTAAATAGGAATAACCGTCAACATTCTGGAATTTGTGTATGCTAAGAGAATTTCAACCTAAAAAAGTCGAATTCCTGTACTCTAAGGAATCGACATTTAAATTTGGCCTGTTAGCTAAATACTCCTTAGCCAACCATGAAGCACCAAAATCAGCGTTTCTTCACAGAAAATGAAAGATGATTATGCACTTTCATGGGAGTTGACGAAGGAGTTGATTTTTGTATCACTAAACACTACGTATCTTAAAATGTTTTTAGTCAATATGATAATGAAATAAAAGAATATACAATCACTAGTAATGTAATAAAAAGGATATTGTGTTTACAAATAGGATAGTAAAAAGGTAATATGAGTGTATATTTTAGAAAATGATGGAGGAAAATGAATAACAAAATTACTATTCTAATAGGTAAAATGGGTCATTCAAGATTCACTAATAAATTAAAGGAGAGAGTTGAAGTGTGTAAAAAAGAAAAAATTGGAAAGATATTAATCACTTCCATGATGGCAGGTTCATTGTTGCAAGTGGGAGCAGTTGCTAATGCGGAAGAGCAAGTAGCAGAGCCAGCAACAAATGCAATGATGCGATTGGCAGCAGCGGACCTTACTTCTTACAAAGATTTTGATATCAATGCAAGCTGGGCGCCAGCCATGAGATGGGCAATAGACGAAGGAATTATTTCAGGCTATCAAAATCAAAAACATCCATCTGACCCGAAAAAAGGCGTGGGCAACTGGTTAGATCCTCAAGGTTATGTAACAGAATACCAAATGCTGTCGATTATATTGAAATATCAGGAACCAGACAGTTTTAAAAGCGAAAAGGCAAATACAACGAAAGCCAATTTAGACAAAAATTTCGCATTTACTGAGTATAAGCTAGCCAAGGATTTAGGCATGGTCACGAGAGGTTCTACAACCAATGTAACATTTGCATCACAACATGTCACACGTGGTCAGATGGCACGAGCATTAGTATCATACATATATGGGAAATCCGTCACGTTAGAACAAGCCGTAGAATTTATGTATGCTAACAAGTTTATGATAGGGAAAAATCTAGAAAAAGGACAAACACTTGATAATTTCGGAATAACAGACAAATTGACGAGGGCACAACTTGTTGTAGTGTTGGAGCGTTATGCAAAACAACCTGAACTTAAAGATACGCTATCCGAATCAATGATTCGCGACATGCAGAAGTGGGAAGAAAAAACGCAACTTGTTTGGGAGGATAAGGAGCCCGGCTTCGAAACGAAAGAAGCTGCTGAGTCAAACATGACCCAGATTACGGTTCCGGTTTGGAAGGCCACTACAAAGGGCGACAAGGTCCAAGGAAAAGCAACGCTGACTGTACATAAGAACTTGGCTAAAACCTACAAGGCGGTATTCCAAGAGATCTTCGATGGACCAGAGAAATTTCCGATTAAGGACGTAGGCGCATACTCTTGGCGCACCAATGTCAATTCCGAGCACCGGAATGGGACAGCCCTTGACATCAATGCAAGTGAGAATATGCATTGTGAGATTGATAAGAATGGCAACGTGACCAAGATTCTTTCAGGTAGTTTTTGGAAACCTTACGAGAACATATATTCAATTACAGAAGATGGGGATGTAGTTCGGGCGTTCAGAAAACATGGATTCTCTTGGGGTGGAGACGCTTGGAGTACGAGCCGAGATTATATGCACTTTTCGTATTTTGGAAGCTAGTTTTGCTGAATCGCATTAATTCATACGCTAGTTTCTTTGTGCTATTTTTAATGGGTATTGATGTGAAAGAAATACTACATAGGGAAATAAATCAGGTAGAATTTGTATAATTTTCGTTAAAAATATGTGTGATATCACCAAGGAGGTTTTGCATTTGGGCAAAAAACATCATTACTCACTATTTTTTAGGGTGACAGCTGCATCAGCTATCGTTGCATCGATTGTCATTCCAATCGAAACTACAAATGCGATGTCAGATGTACCATCGAATCATCAATTTTATGATGCCATAAAAGATCTTCAAGAACGAGGGATTATTAGCGGCTATGCAGATGGCACTTTTAAACCCGAGAAAAATTTAACACGTGGACAAGCTGCGAAAATTCTTGCGAGTGTGCTAAAGCTAGATACGATTAATGTCCAAAATCCAAATTTCAAGGATATTCCTACAACACACCAATATTATGGTGCGATCGCCGCTTTAAAAGAGGCAAATATTATTGACGGTTTTGAGGATGGCACTTTTAAGCCTGAAAACAATGTACAGCGCAATCACTTAGCAAAAATTTTGGCTAATGCAATGAATTTAAAGGCAACGAATAGCGCAAATCTGCCATTAACAGATGTGCATGAAAATTACCGAGAATCAATTGCTGCGCTATATGAGAATGGTGTAACAAAGGGAAAAACGGAGACAACATTTGATGGTAGCTCCTATGTGACACGTGGACAAATGGCTGCCTTTATCATACGCGCCGAAAAAAACATAGCACAGACTCAAAAGTTTCCATTTGAATATGTAGATACTTCTAAAAACACTTTAAAACCAAGCGTACATGGAAATTGGGCTGCTTCTATCAAAGATTATATTTTCGACAACAACGATAATACCTTCTCAACGTTAGAAGTAGATAAAAATATTAAAATTACTACATACGACAGTCAATCTAAAAAGCTTTCCGAAAAAACGTTAGCGTTAGAATTACCTCTTTTTGGCGCTTTTTATAGCGGTGAAACCTGTAATTATATTGCCTATGGTCAAAATAACCCGAATGAAGAAAATATAGAGGTTATTCGCATTGTCAAGTATGATAAGAACTTTAAGCGAATTGCTGCAACAACGGTTAAAGGAGATGAGATTATTACCGTAATACCCTTTGACGCTTCATCGGGAGGAAGAATAGCAGAACAAGGTAATACACTCGTATTCCATTCATCACGTGAACGTTATAAATCAAGCGATGGCTTAAATCATCAATCTCAATTAACATTCGAAATTAATACAAGTTCAATGGAAATAATTAATACATTAGGAGAGTTTCAAGGGAATCATGTTAGTCACTCCTTTGATCAATATGTGTTAATGGATGGTGAAGCACCTATATATTTAGATCATGGTGATGCTTATCCGCGTAGCCTCGTCCTTCATAAATTAATAGACGCATCTAGTAATAAAAAGAATAGATACTCAAAGAAAGAATTTTTTCCTATTTCTGGAGGTGTAGGTGACAATGTAACCGGTGTATCTATAGGGGGCTTCGAACAATCCCCTACGCATTATTTAGCTGCCTTTAACTCTGTCAACCAAAATAAACAGTACCATCGCACAGATACACGTAACGTTTACCTATATGGCATTCCAAAGGATTTTTCAAACAAGAATGATGCTTCCATTATCGAAACAACGATTGCTAATTATGAAAACACAGCCTTGTCTACAACAACGCCTACAATTGTAAAAATAACAGATGATAAATTTGTTGTACTATGGCAAGAATATTTAGATGATAAGATTGGTAGCTTAAAATACGTCTATGTGAATGGACAAGGAAAAACAACATCTTCAACCCACTCAGCAGTTGATATGGAGCTATCTACCGTCCAACCGATTGTAAAAAACAATAAAATTATTTGGTATACTACTTCAAATAATAAAAAAGTTATGTATGAACTAGAAATCGAATGAATGAGAGCGATTTTGGATGGTTCACACTTCTCACCATGAAGACTTTGTTGAAGTAAGTGGCACCCATATCAAGGAAAAATTTAAAAATAAGATGACGTAAAAAACAGATAGGGGTGTCTGAAAGCGATAGTTCCGCTTTTAGACACCCATTTATAGTTTTATTGAAACATTCCTGTTTAAAATATTTGTTAAAGATTCCCTCTAAAACAGCTCTAACCTAGATATGAAGATGAATTTTCAACTGAGCATCAAGACCAAAATCGGTAAAAAGAAGAGAAAGTAGATAGCATCAATAATTTGAGGAGTTCCCACAATGGCATAAGCAATATAATGAAGGCGATCCAAGTTACCCATTTTTTCTTGGTGTGCATTCCAACTACTAATATGAATATCCCAATGATTAATGCTATAAGAGCTATGAAAATAGACAATTCCCCTCTACACTGAACTAAATTGGTCTTTACATAGAGAATCTAGCAAATAATAAATAAAATATAGTAATGGAGAATCAGAAAGTAAGGCGATATTGGAGACTTACTAGTACTAATCTGTGGTTGTTTTGGGATCATCCATTAGAGAAGAATAATTGGAAAGTAATCACCTAGATTTAGAAGAAGAGAAAAGCACGAGGCTGGGACATAACTAGCTTCAATTCGTGAGAAATCCGACTTTGAATGAATTCAAAGTCGGATTTCTCGATCTTTTATGTTTTTCCAGATAGCTTTTAGCTAATGGCTGTGAATTTTCTTATATTCACGGCCATTAATGCGAGGCCCATCTCGTTTTCCACCTTCGATTTTCCTCGTACAGAAAATCGAGTGAAACGCAAATTAGCCTTCAAGAATCCAAAAACTGGTTCCACGTCAATTTTGCGTTGACGATAAAGGGTACTCGTTTTTTCTTCTGAAAGCTTTGCTCTCACATATTCTTTTTGTTGTTCCCACTTCTCATTCACCAGTAACTTACGATTATTTCCTTCTTTTGCTTTTGTACATAATGAACGGAGGGGGCATCCGGAACAGTCTTCACATTCATATACCTTAAACTCACGCGTGAAATCATACTTATCCGTTTTCGTGGTACGATATTTAAATACAAGATGTTGTTGGTTTGGGCATGTGTATCGATCATTTTCTTTATCATAATCCCAGTTCGCTGTATTGAATTCGTTTTGCTTATACGTTTTCTTCTGTTCTTTTACATACATGGTGTACGTGATTAAAGCTTCTCGCTTACGATTCGAAAGGATATCATCATAATTTTGTTCACTGCCATATCCGGCATCTGCGACGATGTGTTTTGGTAGCTTAAAATAATGTTGTTCGATTTCATCTAAAAATGGGATTAATGTACGTGTATCCGCTGGGTTTGGAAAAATGCTGTAGGCAAGCGCATACTGACCTTCTGTTGCCACTTGTATGTTATAACCTGCCTTCAATTGACCATTTTTCATATAGTCATCTTTCATACGCATAAATGTCGCATCTGGGTCTGTTTTCGAATAACTATTTCGTTCGTCAAAGATTTCGAAGTCTCTTTGGTATTTTAGTTTGCGTTCAATATAGTCGATTAATTGTTTGCGGGCTTTCTTTGGGAATTTCCGTTCCGTTCTTAAAGCCTTTCGCTCTGCTACATCTGATGAGTCCTCAATTTTTCGATCATATTCAGCGATCGCTTCATCTACTTTTTCGACCATTTGAGCGAGGTCTTCCAATGCTAATTCCTTTTCATTTTCCCGTTCAATTTCTGGGATGATTTCTTTTTCAAGTAGTTCATCGTATAGCTGGTTTGACTTTTCAATTAGTCCGTTATGATATTTCTCAATCGACTTTTTCCACACGAATGTAAATTTGTTGGCATTCGCTTCAATCTTAGTTCCGTCGATAAAAATAGCTTCATTCTCAATCAGCTTTTCTTGCACAAGCTGACAACGAAATTGGACAAAACATTGGCGTAATAATTCCTTTACCGCTGGATGAACACGAAAACGATTAATTGTTCGATAGCTCGGTTCATAACCTTGAGCTAACCACATCATTCGAACACTGTCTTTTACGAGATCTTCAATTTTTCTTCCAGAGAAAACCGATTGGGTGTAAGCACACAGAATAATTTTTAACATCATTCGTGGATGATAAGCGGGACAACCCGTGCTTCTAAGAAATAAATCCAACGCTTCATTTGGAATACTTTCCACTAAATCATTGATGGCGTAGGCGATATCATTTTCTTGAAGTTTTATTTCTAAATCTAACGGTAAAACAACTTGATTCATGTTATAATCTTTAAACATAAGGACCCTTCTTTCGTATAAAAGTTTTGTTGTGGTGACTTAATTTTATCAGATGTGGTCCTTATTTTTTATGACAAAAATTCAAAGCCGGTGAAATTTTACTGATTGTAAAATTTCACCGGCTTTTTAGTTTAGAGAAGGGTTTTGTCCCAGTCTCATGCTTTTGGACCATTATTGATTAAGAGCTCGGTACATCAAAGCCACAAATTGAGCACGTGTGACTGGATCATTAGGTTTAAAATAACCATTCGAACCTAAGGCAATACCTTCATGTTCTAAGGCAACTATATTGGCATAACTCCAATGGTCTGTACTTACATCTTTGAATAAGCTCTTATCACCTGGTGGCAATTGAAGTACCGCCACAAGAATTTTTGCCATTTGGGCACGCGTCAACCATTCATCTGGACGAAATGCTCCATTCGAGCCATCAATAATACCTGCCCGTTGCAGCTTTGTAATCGCCTCATAATAAGGATGACTAGGCAGAACATCTGAAAAAGAGGTAGCCTCACGAGATGGTTCTAGCTCAAAAGCTCGTGTTAGCATAATGGCAATATGCTGGCGTTTGATAAATTCATTAGGTCGAAATGATTGATCAGGATAACCCGTAATAACCCCTCGTCTCGCCATATCTTGAATCATCTCCCACGCCCAATGTGATTTCGGCACATCTGAGAACACATATTGCTGCTGTTCAGGCTCCTGCTCAGTTGGCTCACTATCTGGTTGTTCCTCAGGTGAGGGGGTTAAATTTTCTGGTATTGACGGTTCAGTCGGCGTCGGAACTGGATTTACTGGTACTGTTGGAGTTGTCGGTATTGATGGATATTCACCTCCACCTCCAGTTGAATTTACCATCCATTTGGCATAGAGTGTTATATCCTCTGTTACCACATCATTTGTAAAATTCCATTCTGTTGTGAAAGTTGCATTTTTATACCACCCCATAAAAGTATACCCTACCTTAGTCGGTGCTTTTGGTTTGGTTACTTTTTCATTATAGATTACAGAGTCGGACGCTACAGCTGAACCTCCGTTTGTGTTAAACGTTACACCATAACTATTCACTGTCCATTTAGCATAGAGCGTTGTATCCGCTGTGATTACATCTGTCGCAAAGTCCCACTCGGTTGCAAGGGCACCTTCCTTAAACCAGCCTGCAAATGTATACCCCGCCTTACTTGGTGCTGTTGGCTTTGTCACTTTTTCATTATAGATTACTGAGTCGGACGCTACAGCTGAACCACCGTTTGTGTTAAATGTTACGCCATAACTATTCACTGTCCATTTGGCATAGAGCGTTGTATCAGCCGTGGTTACATCTGTCGCAAAGTCCCACTCGGTTGCAAGGGCACTTTCTTTAAACCAGCCTGCAAATGTATACCCTGTCTTAGTCGGTGCTTTTGGTTTGGTCACTTTTTCATTATAGATTACAGAGTCGGACGCTACAGCTGAACCTCCGTTTGTGTTAAACGTTACGCCATAACTATTCACTGTCCATTTAGCATAGAGCGTTGTATCCGCTGTGATTACATCTGTCGCAAAGTCCCACTCGGTTGCAAGGGCACTTTCTTTAAACCAGCCTACAAATGTATACCCTGCCTTACTTGGTGCTGTTGGCTTTGTCACTTTTTCATTATAGTTTACAGAGTCGGACGCTACAGCTGAACCTCCGTTTGTGTTAAACGTTACGCCATAACTATTCACTGTCCATTTAGCATAGAGCGTTGTTTCCGCTGTGATTACATCTGTCGCAAAGTCCCACTCGGTTGCAAGGGCACTTTCCTTAAACCAGCCTACAAATGTATACCCTGCCTTACTTGGTGCTGTTGGCTTTGTCACTTTTTCATTATAGTTTACAGAGTCGGACGCTACAGCTGAACCTCCGTTTGTGTTAAACGTCACGCTATAACTATTCACTGTCCATTTAGCATAGAGCGTTGTTTCCGTTGTGATTACATCTGTTGCAAAGTTCCACTCGGTTGCAAGGGCACTTTCCTTAAACCAGCCTGCAAATGTATGCCCTGCCTTAGTCGGTGCTGTTGGCTTTGTCACTTTTTCATTATAGATTACTGAGTCGGATGCTACAGCTGAACCGCCGTTTGTGTTAAACGTCACGCTATAACTATTCACTGTCCATTTAGCATAAAGCTTTGTTTCCGCTGTGATTACATCTGTCGCAAAGTCCCACTTTGTTGTAAATCCAGCATTCTTATACCAATCTACAAACGTATATCCTATTTTGATTGGTTCTGTGGGTGCAATCAATTTATCTCCATGAGTAATGGAAAGGCCTGCTATGGAATTACCACCGTTTGTGTCAAATCCAACTGTATATTGTTTAGGAATAAGTGTAACGGCTGTGCTTGTTAACTGTGCTAACCCTGGCGCATCAAAAGCCAACTGCGCTCCTGTCACTTTAGCTGCATTCATGGCACCTAAATTAGAAAAGCTGATGATTCCAGCATTTGCTGTAGCCGTTAGGGTCCCAGTCAATGTCCATGCTCCAACATCTTTCTTGGTCACTGCAACGACCTTTGTATTGTCGTTAACACTTACGTTTCCGTAGCCATCATAAAGGGTCAATACAGGCTGTTGCCCAAATGCCACTCCATTAACGGATGGAGGAATAATATCTGTTGTCAACTTCATCACTGTTGCATTTCCTGCTATTGGCGTAATTATTAGCGAATTTGTTGTAGCAATGTCAACACCTGATACTGCTAATTCAATTGTTTGAGCCGACGCTGCATTCAGTTTTAAGCTTGATGTTGCTTCACCATTTGTGAAATTTAGCGCAACTATCTCACTCATTGAAGTCAATATTTGACCATTAAAGCTACCTATGAACCCATTCGGAGCCTGTTTATAGCCGCTAATTGTCACGTTTTTTATACCATTAAATGTAGTGTCTTTATCACCTAATGCATTCTTGACAGATAGCGTGATGCTATTATCCATACCGACTATTGGTGTTGATGTTGCTACTGTAGCAGTAACCGATTGGGCTGTTTTAGGATTAAATTGTACACTGGCTGTTGCAGTTATTGGATTACCTCCAACACTTGCACTAATTGTCGCCGTACCTACTGTTATTGGGGCAGTTAAGGTTGCTGTATAGGTACCATTATTATTATCGGTTACATCCCCAACTGTTCCTAGTGTTGAGGAAATAGCTACTGCTGCTCCACCTGCCTTGATCTCGTTGTTCTGAGCATCCTTCAATTTGACGGTAATTGTTGCCTGACTTATACCATCTGCTAAAAGAGAACCATTGCTTACTCCGACTGTACTCTTTTCTGTTGACGGTGAACCTGGAACGAATTGCACGCTGGCTGTCCCTGCTATCGCTTTACCGCCAACAGTTCCACTAATTGTACCAGTGCTGGTAGTTGTCGAGGCAGTTAAAGTTGCTGTATAGGTGCCATTATTATTATCTGTGACAGCACTAACTGTCCCCTGTGTAGATGAAATAGTGACCGACTCTCCACCAGTTGTTATATCAGTCCCCTGAGCATCTTTTAACTTTACTGTCACTGTTGTTTGACTTATTCCATCTGCTATAAGACTAGGACTACTTACTGTTATTTGACTTTCTGCTGGAGATAGTGAATAATCTGGAATCATGTACGTTCTAAATGAAAAATCATAGTCACTTGAAGCAGACCCTCTTGGATAGGGATTACCTGACTTGCCATACCAGCCAAAGCCATTAATTCCACCGTTTTCAGTAGAAATTATCATTCGATAACTCACATTCTTTTTCAGATAGGGTTTATTGTTACTGAAATCACTAGATATCCACCCGCTATTGATATCAGGTCTTGTTACTGAAGCCATAGGTACCGACATATTTTGTTCGTCGTAAATTTCTATTTTAAGGGCTCCAGGTGAACCTCTATAATCGAATACATGAATGTCAATCTGACTAAGATACCCCGAATATGCAGGCATAAATGACTGACTTCTTGGAAGTTCGGCATTAACCCAAATATTACCACTTTGTAGCGGTTGTTCCTGATCTACGATAGCTGTACCCACTGGATCCGCAGCTTTAACACTTTCACTACCAGGTGGTATTAATAAACAAATCGCAAATAATAAAATAATTAAGCCCCATTGCTGAAATTTCTTCAAATATTTCATCACAATCCTTCATTCTTCAATATTTGATTTCTTGTTAAAGTATTAAAGTAAAGCTCCCTTCCTATAGAACTCTTGGATTAACTTGTTTCTAGAACCATCCTCACCTGTTATTAATTTTTTCTTATCGTTGAACTTTTTATTTTCAACTGAAAAAACTATACACGATAAAGTTTAAAATTAGGTTAAATTTTTAAAATTTTTATGTAATGATTTATGAAAAGAAACTTTAAGAAAAGGAAGGTTCCACTTTGAAAAGCGCAATTATTACTAATACTTGGTTATAATTAGAATGCTTTAACTAAAAAATATTCTTTCCACAAAAAAACACCTCCATGTTGCTTTGTAGGGCATTACCCTATTTTTCAACGAAAGGCATTTTTGTCTTATTATTTAAGTTCAGTACAACAGAAAGTTACTAAGTTTAGTAATTTTATAGTCTTCTTTATATATTTTACAATAATTACCTCAAATCCTGTGTAACGAATCTTCCTGGATAAAATTTTAGTTGTTCAGTTAACAGATTTTCCTTTGCGGTCAAATTTAGTGGTTTTATTTTAAAAATAACTGTTTTACTGCCTAAGGATGATTGGTATTTATCAATATGAGTTTTCGATAAAGGCGCTTTATAATAATCTGGTACATATTTATCCAGCATACTTTGCATGGCAGCAGTTGCTTCATCTAAATCAGTGACAAATTCTACTTTACCCTTTGCAATAACACTCATGTAGGCTGTATCCGTTTCGGCAGGCGTTGGGTCTACCATAGTGCCATAGTTTTCACTAATTGTAATACATGCATTTGTATTGCTATTTATAATGTTTATTTTCCTTCCTTCATTTGCTCCATGAAAATAAAAAATCCCATCCTTACATACAAAATTTAATGGAATAACATATGGCATGTTATCATCAACTAGCCCAAGAAAGGCAGTTTGAGCACTTACTAAAAAATTTTTGATTTTTCTTTCATCTGTACAGGCTCTATTTGACATTCGAATTGCTGGTTTCATTAGTATTTCATCTCCTTAAAAGTAGTCTATAATAAGACTTTTTTTATAAAAAGGGACAGTTTTATGAAAACTAATGGGTACAAACTGAGACTTCCATGTTGGAAATAAGGTATTTTTTTGTATAAATGTTAACATTCCTCAGTATTTAACATCTATTAGGATTGCTAGGATATATATAACTCGAGTGTTTAGCTATAGCAAAACTATTAATAAATTGGAGGAGATTTTTTCTATGCAAACTACAATTGATATCGATCTTAAATTAAAACAGGGGTTCCGTTCTTTGTTTCCAGATTATGCGACAAAACTAGAGAAGGCTACATCACAGGAGGAAATTAATCAACTCCAAGCAACATTCATTGAAGAAAGAAAGCTGGAGTTAGCTAAGGTTTTAGGGAAGGATATCTTGGAGCTAAATGCAAGCGATTATACAGCACCGTTTCCTTTAAAAAAAGAGACGTATGAGATTCTTGTTAATGCTACTGGAGATACGATTAAAAAGCAGCTTCATGTCATTATTGATGGTCTTGAGCGATTAAAAGGAATGGAAAATGATGAGGCGGGCCTTGTAACTGCACAAATGCTGCTTTCTGGTGTATTAGGGATTGGGTTATTATCAACATCAACAGTTGTAGCAAAATTGGCTGTAGGTGCGGTAGAAGCTGTTGCTGCATTAGCCGGTGTCACGGCTGCAACAGTAGGAATAGTTGTTGCGGTAGTAGCCCTTGTTATTGTATCTATCCTAATTCCAATTATCTACTTCATGGAAAAACCTGCAAATGCAATTGTATTGTTAATAAATGAATTAGACAAGCCACTCGTATTTGAACAAGACCATAATGTGCGTGGTGTACCAGCACTTATGACAGAAACGATACCAGAAGGCATTGAAATTCCTGGGATAGCGAAATATCCTGTTGGTGGATTAATAGCATCCCAAAAAGCAGACAAATCCTTGTATGGAACACAATACGGTTTTACGATGCGATATGGCAGTACAGATACTAAATTATCTTTTGGTGTAGAATGTCCTTTAACATCTCTTTATCATGATAATAATTGTTATTGTGCTATAGGTGAAAGTGCCAAAAAAGCCGCAGAAACTACTACAAAGAAAAATAAGCAATTCTGGGAAACTGAAAAAGATGGCATCAAATTAAGTATCCGTTGTAACTCAGGTAGTGGCTCCATTGCCTATTATGTAGCACGCGCATATAAAGCATAGCATGCAGAAGTATCCCTAACAAATTCTCTAGAACAGAGCAGTTGTTAGGGATCTTTTTAATATCTAATCATAAGACACAGGAAAGAGTTAGCTAGATGGTATGACCTTTGTAGATAAAGAACCTCTTGTTTTATTAAACCATTGGTAAAATAGTAAATAAACGAGTCCAATTTCAATTGCATCTCCACCATAATACATTATCATTGCTCCAAGTTCTGCCTGTTCGGAAGATACATGATTAGGAGGATGAGCATAAATATATTTGGATAATATTGAATGAGCTGTTAATGCTACTAATAAAACGATTGAACGGAAGATATAAGATTGCTGATGAGGAGTTGGATCGATATAGATAAAAGCAATGGTAAATAAATAACCAGCTAGAAAAATATGAATGTGGATCAAAATAAATAAAATTGAGCTTTCATGCATCATGTTAAAGAGCGGTGTAGTATAGAGCAACCATAGACCACCTATATTTAAAATAGTTGCTATGATTGGATTACGGACAAAACTAAAGTAAGAGTTTCGTAATATACGGGAAATAAGACGAGCCGTTTTCACTGGAATTGTTCTTAAGAGTAGAGTCATTGGAGCTGCTAGAGCGATTAAAAGTGGTGCTAGCATTCCAAGCAATAAGTGACCAACCATATGCGCTGAAAAATTTATGTGTGTAAGCTCTGCGAATGGACCAATTAAAGTGATAATGGCGCATAAATGCCCTAGTATCCAACTCATTGTGCGAAAATGAGACCAATTTTTTTTATGCTGATTTGAATAAAAAACAGCAACAATGTAGGAGACAAGAGAAATGAGAAATGGTAAAACTAATATCAGCTGAACGAGAATGGAGAAATTTTGGATATGAGATTCATGAGAATGCAAATTTAAACCTCCTAGCTCTTTTGATGATTGGTTTGTATTAGTAAAACTATACCAATAATGATTAGAATTGCTGCAAGTACATTCCAAACTATATCATAGGGAAGAATTTCGACATTGTAACGGATTTGATGCAGTCTCATGAACTTGTGTTGAATGATGCCATCATATAGTTGAAACACCCCTGCACCAAGAAAAATACCACCAAGCCATCTTTTCAACCAAAAACCATGTTTACGATGAAGGTCAGCGAGTAAAAATGCAGCTCCGATTGTTGCGAAAAAGCTAAAGGCATGGAATAAACCATCTGAAACTAATCCAATATTAGCTGTAGATTTATCATAGAAATGGTGCCAATGCAATAATTGATGAAAGACTACCTCATCTATAAATGCTACTACACCTAAACCAAATAATAAGCCCGTCCACAAATTTTGTTGTCCGTATTGATAACGGTTTTCATGTTTATGTTTTTTTCCTTCGTACATATTAGATATGGCCAAATTTTCCACCTCAAATTACATTTCTAATAGTTTAACCATATGGTAAGATTTTAAACAATTACAGGAATTTTTTCATAAAATAACCTCTATCAAACTACATCCAAATATTATTACAAGATTTAGCAGGACCATTATAATAACTTGTTAAGCTGTATCACTTAATGACCATTGGATTAATTCCCTTATCTATTAAATTGTATCGTTTACCCTCTTAATTGTTTGCTTTTAAAACACCTCCAGCTTCCGTTTCAATTATAAGAATTCAGTCCCGTTCTGTTCCCTTAGGCTTCAGTTTAATGCAATTGGTCAATCAGCAATTTTAAATTTCAAATCCTTCCCCTAGAAGTAGAGAAATTTATAAAATTTCGAGCATCCTATATCCTCACTAATAATTGAATTAAAAGTATAAATTAGACGCTTATTAAAACGATGGACGCACATTTCCACCCTTATGACAGTGGTCCTCTTTGGAATGATTAAGAATCAGGAAGAAATATCGATTTATTTTAAACGCTTCCCTTCTGAAATAACTTATATTCTTTACTTATGGACTTTTTCTTTTTTTAAAATAGATAAAATAGCGTCGGATAATCTGTTTTTTCTGAACCAGTCTGATCTGCTATTCTTAATCCTTTTATATATCTATTTCGCCTATCAAATCCATCCTTTCAAGGTTATAAGTTAACAATATTACCATAATTTATTAACATCTATTTAATTAAGACTTTACAACCTTCCTTTAAACTTACCATTGAACTCATCTAAAGGAGGAAAATCATGAAATATTCTAAAAAATGGACTTCTTTGTTTTTAGCAAGTGCTCTTACTTTATCAACAGTTAGTATCGCTACACCACAGGTACAGGCAGAAGAAGTAAAAAAACCAACAAATGTTATTATGCTTGTGATGGATGGTAGCAGTAATAATGCTATTACACTTTCGCGTTGGTATAAGGGAGAAAGCTTGGCAATGGATGAAATTTTAACAGGTGCCATGCGTACGTACTCTGCTGAGTCAGCTATCACAGATTCCGCTCCTGCAGCAACAGCTTTAGCAACTGGACATAAGTCGAATGATAAATTTATTGGTGTATTGCCATCTGTTGTTAATTCACCAGGATTGGAGCAAGTTGCTAAAGAGGACGCATTTAGACCAGTTGCGAATGTTTTGGAAGGAGCAAAACAGCAAGGCAAGGCCACAGGATTAATTTCTACCTCTGAAATCCAGCACGCTACACCAGCAGGCTTTTCAGCTCATGTTAATAATAGAAGCCAATATGGTGATATCGCTGAACAGCAAGTCTATCAAAATATTGATGTTGTTTTAGGTGGTGGCTTAGAATCTTTATCACCTGGAACAACCAAAAATGCGCGTAAAGATGGTGAGGATTTATTGAACGTCCTCAAGGAAAAAAATTATACTCTTGTCAAAACGCGAGAAGAACTACTAAACAGTCAAGCATCAAAAATTTGGGGTAGCTTTGCGCCAAGTGCCCTTGCTTACGATTTTGATCGTGCCAAAACAAGAGCATCTGAACCAACGCTTGCTGAAATGACAGAAAAAGCGATTAATACGCTGAAAAAGGATGAGGATGGCTTCTTCTTATTTGTGGAAGGAAGTAAGGTGGACTGGGCAGCTCATGCTAACGATACTATTGGGATCATTAGTGATATTTTATCGTTTGATGATGCGGTGAAAGAAGCAATCGATTTTGCAAAAGAAGATGGAAATACATTAGTGGTTGCCGTAACAGACCACGGCAATAGCGGTATTACAATGGGGAATATCAACACAACAAGTACTTATTCAAGCATTCCTGTATCAGCCTACATCGATCCATTGAAGAAAGCTACAATGACGATTGAAGGTGCGCTAGGGCAATTAAAAGAAGATCAATCAAACTTAATAGAAGTTGCTGCACTTTATGGTCTGGATAATCTAACAGAAGAAGAACTTACTACACTAAAATCTGCTAAAGATCTAGGCAGCGAAATGGTCAAAATGCTTGCAAATCGTGCCAATATTGGCTATACAACTGGTGGCCATACTGGTGAGGATGTATTCTTATACTCCTTCGGCCCCTCTAAAATAACTGGTCTTGTAGAAAATACAGATTTAGCACATGCAGTGGCAAAGTTTATGGGCTTTGAGTTAGATAAGCTAACAGACGAATTATATATACCTGCAACAAAAGTGTTTACTGAAAAAGGCTTCACAACAAAAGTTGATGTGGCAGATAAAGAAAATCCTACGTTTATTGCCCAAAAAGCTGATGTTACCATTACAATTCCAGTAAACAAAAATAGTATAGTGTATAAAGACGCTTCAATGAATACGTCTAAAACATATACATTTGATACAATCAATGTTTATAACGGTACTGAATTTTATGTTTCTAAAAAGGTTTTAGATACAATAAAATAAATTGAATATGACATCATAAGCTAGATGGTGAGCTTATGATGTCTTTTTTTACTTATGGGTGACTGCTACATTGTTGTTATCTCGTGAGATTCATTGTCTCCATTTTGCTTATAGATACATTTTTTGTTCTAATTTTAACTGTACTTCTTGTTGGTTTATTTTTAATTTTGTAACTTTCTTTACTTTTAGATAATAAACAATATAACAGCCGATAAAGAATGCTCCTCCACAATATAGAGCTAATCGTTGAGATGGGTCAAATGCTAAGCTTGCCATGACAATACAGTTTGCTGCTAAACCTAAAATTGGGACGAGTGGATAAAGTGGGGCTTTGAATTTTAAATCCTCCACTTTCCCACCTTGACGTATATAGGATCTTCTAAAAGCAATTTGGGAAGCCGTAATGGCAATCCAACCAATTTGTGCGCCTAAGCCTGCTAGGGAAAGAAGCCATACAAATACTGTTTTTGCAGCGAATACGCTTGATAGCAATGACAAACCAGCCACAGCAAGTGTAATCAGTAATGCATTCATAGGAATCCCTCTTTTATTCACCTTTCCTAAAATGGGACTTGCCATCTTTTCAACAGAAAGGGAGAATAGCATACGTGTTGCTGCATAAAGTCCAGAGTTAGCAACAGATAATAATGCTGTTAGAATAACAAAATTCATGATATCTGCTGCATATGGAATTCCGATACTATCTAGCACAACAACAAAGGGACTTTCAACAACACCTGCTTTTTCCATAGGTATCATACCTGCCAGTATAACGACAGATAATACGAAGAAGAAAAGTGTCCGCCAAACTGTTTGTTTAATCGATTTAGGGATTGTCTTTTCAGGATTTTCACTCTCCCCCGCAGCAATACCAATTAATTCAGTACCTTGGAATGAAAAATTCACAGTAATCATGGTAATAAGCAAGGCTGATAGCCCATTTGGAAAAAGCCCTCCCTCATAAAAATGAGAAAGAAATGGTGCATCTGTTCCATCTTTCATATCGATTAGACCAAACATAGCTGCCCCACCAACCACAAGGAACATTATGATTGCCAATATTTTAATGCTTGAGAAGACAAATTCTGCTTCACCGAACGCTTTTGCTGATAAACCATTCAATACAAAGAGCAGTGCTGCAAATAGTAGGCACCACATCCATACTGGTGATTCAGGAAACCACCTTTGCATAAGTTGTCCAGCCCCTAAAAATTCGAGAGCAACAGTTACTGCCCAGCCTAACCAGTAAAGCCAACCGACAGCAAAACCAGTAGCAGGGCCAATAAATTTCGTCGTGTATGTCTGGAATGATCCTGATACTGGCATAGCGACAGATAATTCGCCTAAACATAGCATTGTTAAGTACATGACTAACCCACCTACTAAATAAGCGAGAATGGCACCAGTTGGTCCAGCTTGATTAATTGTGTAGCCGGATCCAAGAAAGAAGCCAGTTCCAATGCATCCTCCAAGTGAGATCATAAATAAGTGTCTTGCTTTCATACTTCTTTTTAACTCATATTGTTCTGCTGCCATAAAAAACTCCTTACGCAAGTTATCTTGTAAGCACTTTCTTTTTTAAGTGCATTAAGATAACTATTAGAAATTTTAATAATTGAATATCCATTTAATATATTATATAAACTGTCAATATTCTGACAAAATAAATGCTAGTGATTAGCTAGAGCAATTGCCTTTTCTATTGTAAACTTAATCTAGGGAGAGCTACCTTCTTACATTTGGTTGTGGCGACCTAATATTTTAAGAAAAGTTCTTCCTTTATAAGGTAATTTATTGCCCTTATCCATGACTTAAAGTAATGTATCGCCAAATAAAGAGCTGATTAAAGCTACAGCAGCGATAGCCGTCTTATTATATTTGTCTAATACTGGGTTTGTCTCTACAAACTCTGCTGAGGTAATGATATTTGCCTCTGATAGCATTTCCATAGCAAGATGGCTTTCACGATAACTAATACCACCTGCAACTGGAGTTCCAACACCTGGTGCATCGTTTGGATCAAGTCCATCTAAATCTAGAGATAAATGGACACCGTCAGTACGTTCCTTTAAATATTCAATCGTTTCTGACATAACGGTTGTCATACCTAATCGATCGATCTCATGCATGGTATATACTTTTATACCTTGTTCTTTAATAAGCTGCTTTTCTCCTGGATCTAAATCACGAGCACCAATAATCACTACATTTTCAGGCTTTACTTTTGGACCATAGCCTCCAATATTAGTGAGTGCAGGATGACCAAGACCTAAGCTTACAGCCAAAGACATTCCATGTATATTGCCTGAAGGAGAGGTTTCACCTGTGTTTAGATCGCCATGTGCATCATACCAAATGACACCTAAATTCTCATAGTGTTTTGAGACACCCGCTAATGTTCCAATAGCAATACTATGATCTCCTCCTAAAACTAATGGAAAGCGATTTGAGGAAATAACATGATCTACTTTTTGACCTAGCTTGTCATTAGCATCTGCTACAGTTTTTAAATTTTTTAAGTTAGTCGTTATTTCTGTTTCTTCACTTTCATTTACTATTTTGATATTTAAATCACCTTCGTCATAAATCGAATAGCCAAGGCCCTCAAGTCGGTCTGTTAACCCAGCATATCTAATAGCACTTGGCCCCATATCAACCCCTCTTCTAGTTTGACCAAAATCCATAGGCACCCCAATAATTGTAACTTCTTTGTTCATGATGTTTTCTCCTCTCGATTAATTACTTTCACAGTATAAAGAAAATGAAAAATTGACTCAACCCAACATTTTTTTAAATTTTTATACAGTTTGGATTATTAAAAACATAGATTCTTTCTTGTATAAATAAATGCATAAACACTATTTGAATGCATAACTATACGTTATTTTCCAATTTCACATGAATTTTTGTCAGAAATTTCAAAAGAAAAAAATAAATACTATTCTATTTTTGGCTCTTCACCAAAATATGTGCTTGACTAAGAGCCATACTGAATCCATTCAGCATTGCATTCTAGTAAAATTGTCTCTTTATAGTGCTGCGGATTGCGCGTGAAAAAATGGCGTCTTTGCAGTGCTTTAATGAGATTATTTTTCCCTTCTACTGCCGCATTAGTAAAGCGTAATTGATGATAATTACAGATTTCTTCTTGCCAATTGCGCATCGTTAACAGACAGGATTCCACGGCTGGATGCTTGATGGTAGTACCTTGCGTCAACCAACGTTCGAAGCCTTTTTTCGCCAGTTCATACGTGGAGCTACAGTCGTACCATTCGATAAAGGCTTCTTTCCAACTGTAGACTTGATGGAGGATTTCAGCGTATTGAAGCAGTCGGTGTAGGCTATTTTTTTCATCATTCTTCAATTGATCACGTCGTTTACCAAGAATTCGGAAGTGTTGCTTAAGGTCCTTTTTAGCATACGGTGCTAGCTGCTTTTGAACGGATTTTCGTACGGCTTGAAGCGCTTCAGTTACGTAACGATTGACATGATAACGATCGGCAATACGAATCGCTGCAGGATACATCTTTTTCGCAAACGTATGATAGGCCTTTGCCAAATCCATGACAATCGCGACAGGCTTCAGCGCACAAAGAGTAGATTGTGTATTGAAATAGGCGTGTAATTCCTCGATTCTTCGTCCAGGAATAACATCTAAAAATGTGCCACCACGTAAATCATGGAGACCCGTGTTATACGTATGCCCTTTACGAATGGCAAAATCATCAATGCCTAGCACGAGATTGTGACACGCCAATGCTTTTTTCTGACAAATTTTTTGGACACGTGTGGCTTCCTCCATTTTCCATGAACGGACGATACGCGCAACGGTTGTAGCGGGTGTGTTTGCCACACGTGATGTATGCGTGATGGTAGAGCCGATTGCCTGCTTCGGCAGCGTGGCTTCAAATGCCTTTGTGTATCGTTTTTTCGGTGCCACACACTCATATGCCCATACAAAATGTGCAAAACAAGCTGTACACGACATACGAATGGCAGGTAAATTCAAATAAACAGGGCAACCAAACGCTTCGAGATGACGCACTTTTCGAACATAGCTGATTCCGCGACGAGTCGTATTTTCAAATGCACAAATGGGACAGGCCTGTTTAGATTGAATTGGCATGACATCAATGAAAATTTGGTGATTTATTTTAGTGGTTGCGATAATTTTTAGTTCTGGTAAATCCCATAAATCCTTGATAGAATGAGAGTGCATCTGTATACCTCGCTGTGTTGTTTGGTCGTACTCTCAACTCTAGCGGATACAGATGTTTTTTTGTATTCTTTTTTAGCAAGAACAGATTTTGGTGTTGAGCCCTATTTTTATAATTTTTTTAATAGAAAATTAACTGCCGCCATAAAAAAATATCCAAATATCGTACTTACACCCAAATGTAAGAATAAAAATAACCAGTTGTTACAAAGTTGACAACTGGTTGGATGAATAACTATATCCTCTATAATCGCTATTTCTTTGAATTTCTAATCCAGGTCAGAGTACTAATTTAAGTAGTTTTTACCACTATCCCACTTGCACAATATACTTTCCATAAAATCATATAAATTTCCCCTTTCCAATATAATACTAATCTATAACAAATGATTTCTTATAAAAGAAGGGTGATGTTAAGTGACGATTATCACAAAGCCATCCATCGGTTTAACGCAATTTACCGATTTTACGATGAAGGGAAGTGCTGCCAAGACAAAGTTTGTGAAAGACATTAAGTATCAGGGGGACTATCATCCGATTAAAGATTATTGGAGAGCATTACGCGAAGGCTTAAAAAAATATCATGAAAATCGTTATAATGATTCCTATTTACTTACAATCATAGACAATGCCATCCCTGTACGTCAGAAGAATTACCAGGAAGCTATAAAAGCCTATTTAAAATTTTTTAAAAATAAAAATGTGCAGTGGTTTGAGCCCGGTAAGTCCAATTGGTATTGTGATGATTTAACTGTACGTTCTAACCCTGAACTCGGTTTAATCATCGATGATATCCCCTATCTAATTAAGCTGTATTTCAAAGGGAAAAATGAACGCATCGATAAACATAAATGCCGATCTGCCTTGACTCTCCTAAAAGATTCTCACTATTTGATAGAACATCCTGAATCGATTAAACATGCTATCTTGAATGTTCAAAAAGGCCGTTTGATTATAGATGATGAATCTACAGAATATCATCGAATTGCCCTCGAATCCGATGCAGCGCAATTTATGTTTATTTGGAATAGACTATAAACCTAATTTCCCAATCAATTATGCCTCGGCATAATTGCGTCTGGAATCGACTTTGTGCTTAGGCCTGCGTGATGCAGGTCAGTTAGCCGTTATCACATGGATGTGGATGCGATGATTTTAGGCTAACATCCTTTATTAACTCCTTTCGATTACGTGACATCCGCTGGAGGCTTTGGACCAACAGATGTTTTTTGTGCGAAAGCGTAGTGCTAACGCAGCGGCAGCAACATGATGTTTTTGTGTGAAAGCGTAGTGCTAACGAAGCGGCAGCAACATGATGTTGGTCACTCAGTCGTGTTTTGTTGTTGTTGTTGTTGTTGTTGCTGTCGCTTCGCTTTCACACAGATTAAAACCGTGTTGCTGTCGCTTCGCTTTCGCACAGATTAAAACCGTGTTGCTGTCGCTTCGCTTTCGCACAGATTAACCCGTGTTGCTGTCGCTTCGCTTTCGCACAGGATTAAACCGTGTTGCTGTCGCTTCGCTTTCGCACAGATAAAACCGTGTTGCTGTCGCTTCGCTTTCGCTCAGATAAATTGCCACAGGACGTGGCGTTCTTAGACTGAGTTCCTCTATTTCAGTGGGTGTTTGGACACCCGCTGAAAAGAACTTAAATTCGCATTCATCTCACCACCTATATAGATGGGAGACTTCTGTATCTGCCGCTGTCGCTGCCGCTATGCTTTCGATACAAAAAACATTTGCTGGAAGAAGTTAAACAATGTGGATTTGGTATTTTTAATCTATCAAATCCACATAATGTCTGTTTAAAAAAGTAATTAATGCTCTGTCACCTACACGTTTCCATATATTCAAAATGAAATAAATCATTGACAATGGCTATATTGTTAAGCAAACTTTACTTAACTAATGACCAATAAATAAATTAAGGATGATACAACTATGCATGATTATTTAATACTTATAGACAAAATCAATCAAAGATTTGAGCAGTTTAAATTGTTAGTTATCAAAGAAACCAAAGAGGTTGAGGAATTAGAGAACTTTCACTTAACTCCTCAGCAAGAAATTATTATGTTTTATATCATTCGGAATGAGCCAGTAATTGCAAATGATATTGCAAATCATTTTGATATTTCTAAAAGTGCGGTTAGCCAAGTTATTTCAAAGCTGGAAGAAATGAAAATGATAGTTCGTCAGGAGAATTCACTAAACCGTAGAGAGACTTTCATTTCTCTTGGGAATAGAGGTCAAGAATTTCATCAACTTCTAAAAAAAATTGACGACATTCTCGTAGAAAAGTATTATTCGAAGGTAAGTTTAATTGAGTTAAAAAATGTTCTTGATACATTAGATAAAATTGTTGGAACAAATAACAGCAAAGAGAGTTAAGCTATGGAAAAAAATTAAAGCAACTCACTCATCGCATATATTTACCATCTGATCCTGAAACAGATCGACCAATACTGTCTGCCATATTCGTGATACAGCAAACTTTAATTATAGATGCAGGAAATTCTGATAAGCATGCTAAGTTATTTCTCGATGCACTAGATCAATATCAAACAACCAATTACCACTCTGTCGTATTAACACATTGGCATTAGGTTCATAGCTTTGGAACAAATGAAATGAATTTATTAACATTAGCACAGGAAATGACAAAAAGGTCTTGGAAATAATAGATTATGATTGGCCAAACGAAGCTTTGCACTGTTCATTTTTCTTACGCTTGTTTAATTGAGGGTCCTTAATTATTTAATATTAACATCAAAAACAAATGATTCCTTTCCTTTATTCCATATGGCATTAAGTTCATAAATATAATACCCCTCTTTAGATGGCATGGTTATTTTTTCATCTTTAATTTCAACATTTTCAATTGTGCCATCTTCATTCATTTTAGTTGCCGTAATGGAGATTGGACTCTTATCAATGTTAAATTTTAATATACCTCCTTTTTCGACTTCTAATGTTTCGAAGTTATCGGCTATTTTGCTAATATCAGGAGAACGTTTAAGTCTTACTTCAACATCATCCTCTTTCCATTCATATTTACTTGGTAACATATTATAATGCTCCCCATCAAAAATAACTTGGCCTTCTGGTTGTTTATGAATACCAGCTGGTAATACATTGCATCCAGTCAAAATAAGTACTATTACTATTGGTAAAACTATTTTTTTCATTTGACCACTCTCCTTTTTTACTGAATTCTTTTGATTTATTTAAGTCATGCTACGTTAATACTGCAAATAGTCGCATCATTTCTCAATAAAACAATCTAGAATTCTTTAATAAATGCATCCAGTATAAGTACTAAAATGGCTAATAAAACACAAATATTTACAAAGACTATAGCAAATTTATTGTCATCTTTATTTTCTTTCTGCTGCTGTTTAATCTTTCTATATAAAACTTGAATCTTTTTTTGCATCTGTTTTCTATCCTGTTTTTTTAGGCTCAATCATTTTTCCTCCTTTTCCCTTAAGATTATAGGAAAACAATATTTAAAATTCTTAATTGAATTAAATTTTGTGATTAGCTTAAGTACAAATCATTCAATTATGCCTCGGCATAATTGCGTTCGGAATCGACTTTGGGCTTAGGCCTACGTGATGCAGGTCAGTTAGCCGTTATCGCATGGATGCGATGATTTTAGGCTAACAAAGTAGTTAAATCGATATTAGCATAAATATCCAATAAAAAAATAGAGAACTATCCTTGAAAAAGTTAAAATAATTTTTCGTCTCAATAAGAACGTATATTCCTAATCAAAACGACATAACATAAATTGGATATGGCACAGAATAAACATCTAACAGGAAATATATTTTCTTCTTCATCATTTTAAGAAGAAATTTCGAAAAAAGAAGGTAAAGATAATAGCATGTTGATCAACTTGGAGTACAAAATAAAAACTCCTCTCGTGGTTTGTCTGAACAACAATTACGATACGGAGTTTTCGTTTTTCTTCTATAGCAAAATGTGAAATTATTGAATTAATAGAAAATCAACCATGAGTTATGGTGAAAAGTTCTAAAGCCTTCACCATTTCCTGCTCTGTTTTATTAAAAATCATGATTACTGTTTATCACTCAGCATTTTTACAACTTCCTTGATTTGAAGCTCTAATGATATTGGATCATTGCCCCAGAATAAATCTGGGTCAAGCTTGTATACACGTTTATTTTTCACAGCTTCAAGAGAGTTCCAAAGCCCCTCTTTCTCTCCCCATACTTCAGATATCAAATCGCCCTGATCAATAAAAATATAGTCGCCAGCATATTCAGGAATGACCTCATATGAAATTTGTCTATAGGCTTCTTTCCCTATCATTTCTTGCTGCTGTTTCGCTGGTGGCTTCAATTGAAGGTGTTTATAAATGGCTTCACCACCCCTGTAGCACCCGTCACCATAAATATAGAATCCTTTATCCACGACAAATACGCCCATTAGTGCAAAGGTTTCTTCTGGTTTAATAATATCTGCAAGCTCTTTCCTCGCTGTCTCAGCTGTCTTATCTAACTTATCTATCCACTGCTCAGCTTCATCTTCCTTGTCCAGAGCCTTGCCTAAATAACGCATCGTTTCATAAATATCTTTTGTAGAGCCGTAAGGGATAGAGAGGGTTGGGGCTATCTTCTCGTACTGCTGAATAATAGTTTCATCATTCACCCAAGTTACGATTAAATCTGGCTTCAACTCCACTATTGTCTCAAGCGACCTCTCTCCCGTAGTGACAATTCCGTCAATCTGGTCTTTAATGACTTTGTTCTCCAAATCCCATTGTGTTGAACCAATCGGCTTCACACCAAGCACAAGCAGCTCAGGCAAATATCCATCCGTTACAATTCTTTCAGGCTTGATTGGAATTTCAACATCCCCACGTTTTGTTTTGACTATTTTGGTCGTTGCATCGGGCTCCACTGATGACTTAGTGGTGTCGTGGGAATTACCACAAGCTGTGAGTATGATTATCAGGGTAAGAAACAATATAGTTTTTAAAATCTTATGTAAGTACAAGATAGAACCTCCTAATTTGATAATGATTATCATTCGCGATGATATGTTCATTATAAGGACAGTCTTGTACAAGGACAACGCATATAAATTGGATATTTCATAGGGAAAATTGTTGGAATTAGTTTTGAGTAGTTAACAATTTTACCATTAAGGCGAGTTGTAGCTCTAATGACAGCCCATCATCAAACCAAAATTCATTCAGCTTAAGTAAATGCAGTTGGCAACCTTGTTCATATACAAGACGCTGCCAAACAGAGCGCTCCATCAGCTTGGTCCTGAAAGTCTCGGTATCGTCGCTTGGAACAATCACGAACATGTGAGTTGCCGCATAGAGAGGCAATTCCTGCTCTTTCACCTTACGATGAAGACCCGTTTGGAGTACCTCCTGTTGAATTCGCTCAGGTGCACTCAAACCAAGTAGCTGATACAAGGTGTAAACGGAGCGTACGGAAAGATAAGGAATCAGCCATAAGTTATCGTAGCTTAACTCGAATATGCCTGCTGTAGTTCCTGGTGCTAGAAATGGTGTTATGACTTGTCTTGCTTCTAGGGCTGACTGCTGCAAGTTGGCTATCCAATTATCAGCTTCTTGGGTTCGTCCAAGTAGTTTGCCAAGCAGCCGTACCTCCTCAAGCTTATCCAGCTTTCCCCATGGAATGGTCAGAACTGGAGCAATTTGCTCTAGCTCTTTAAGCTCGTTTGGATAGTTATATAAATAAGTAGGTGCAATAATTAAATCTGGTGCTAGCTGTCGAAACACTTCGACTTGGTTATCAGAGTCAACTTCTACAATGTTAGGTAATCGTTTGCGTAATAGTTGCGATGATTGAAGCAACTCACGCGTAGTAGCAAGGGGTTGAATGCCCAATGCCAGTAATGCACCAACAAACTGTACTCCGACTATACGGTTTGTATGCTTTCTACCACGAAAGCTGTTAGGCGAAAGATGAACGTACTTGCTAAAAGTTTTTCCCAAATACGAGCCATCTGCAAAGCCTGTCCTATACGCAATATCCTGTAATTTATCATTCGTTCCGAGAAGCATAAGCTTTGCTTGATCAATTCGAATTTGATTCACATATTCAGCAAAGCTCCAGCCTGTTTCCTTCTTAAACAGTGAGGAAAAATAGCTTTCGTTAAAACCAGTCATCTGAGCCATAAAAGAGCGTGTTAACGGTGCTTCAAAATGTTGTTGGATATAAGTAACTGCCTGTTGTATAGCTTTATCGTTCGTTAGAAAGAAGCTATCTACTTGCTTTCTTTCAAAAATGGTATCAAGCAACTCGTGCAGGAGCAAGTGAAGCTTGGGTCCAGCCTCCATTTTCTGAATCTGACGAAACTGCTCTACCAAATTGTATAGCAGTCCTTCAGCATAGCGAGGAAACTCCATTATCTGTCCATGTTCAGGAAGATGTGCCATATCAGCCACATACAACAGTGTATCTTTTTCCCGTTTAGCCTATCGATAGCTATTGAATGAAATACTGTATACAGAGGCAAATACTTCATTGTCATTTGGTAGCATAGTAACATGCTGCTCTGGATGAAGAAGGAATATAAATTGCCCTTTCCTTATTTGCCAGGTGCGATTGACAGTTTGAATAATTATTGGTTGGGTAGGAACAATGATAGCAGGAAATGGGCCAGTCAGCGTGACAGGGCTAATTGTTCCTTCATCTTCTAGTAATCTTGTATCCAATAACTCGTATGTCAACATATCTATTTCTCCTCCCAATTTTTTTTACACAACAATCTCCCGATCACATCGGTTAACTTGAGGAAATTTGTATTGTGAGCATCAATATTTAAACTGTCAGACTATATTCTTATTGGAACCGAATAATTTCCTAACTGGTTCATATTATAGCAGACGGGAAGAGAGCAAATAAATTCTACCAACCACCGCTTCCTGACCAACATAAACAACAATCAAGCATTTAAATCTGTTATAGCAGGGATATTAATCTCCTTTACACATGAAACAGGTGATAAACTTATCACACATTGGACAATGGATACAATATCTTGAACAGGAATACGAGTACCTTCATACAAAAGAATGGCCTTTTCTGCACCTTCTTCATATGGTATTTCTGCAGCAAGTTCTCCTGGATTAATGCATGTTACGGAGATCCTATCTTTTCTTACATGTTCACGTAGCGCATTTGTTATTCCCCGTAAGCCAAATTTAGATGCGACAAACGAAACTTGTGCATTATTCGTATGATCTAAACCTGCCGTTGAACCAATTAAAATTATTTTCCCATTTTTCGCCTGTCTTAAGTTAGGTAATAGTGCTTGGATATAGGTAATAGTGGAAGTTAGATTAATATTGATTAGGTTTGAAATATCTGCTACTTCATCCTTATCAAATGTATAGTCATCCTCAAAACCACGCTTTTCCCATACCCCAACATTATAAATTAATACATCGATGGCAATCCCTTGTAACGTTTCTTTTAAAATAGTAATTTGTTGTTGACTAGATAAATCAATTGAGAGCCACTTACGATTTACTCCATCATTTAGATCTAAACTATTTGGTCTTGTACGTGACACCATCCATACCGTATCACCCTTTATAGGTAAACCCTTTACAAACGCATCCCCTAGTCCTTGACTTGCTCCAAAAATAATAAAGTTCTTACTCATGCTATCAACCTTTCTTAATAACTGTAATTATAAATTATTAGAATAAAATTACCTTAAATAGAGAATATCTGATACCAGTTACTCTCTTAATTGTTATTATATTAATAAATTAACTTTTTAACCTCAATCCATTGTATGAAATTAACTTTCATCATTATTGAACTAGTAAGAAGTTTCAAGTATACTTTTGAATGATAATAATAATCATTTTCACTCAAATTGTCTGCTTAAAAACTGCATGAAAAAATATACTGATAAGCCAGCTGCATGATTCAAACACTACTGTCATATTTCCTTCTTCTCTGATGATTATTATCAACAAAATTAATTATCAATGATTTCTTTTTCTCTATCTGTAGCGGGAGATTCTTCTTTTATAGAAGGAGCAAAAATTAAGAAAACAACGAAACATGGCAGGAGATGAGAATGAATAATTAACTATTTTTATCAAAAAACAAACAACAAAAAAAACGATTGCATATTTGACAATCGCTTCTTACTCATCAATTTACTAAATAGGTATTTTCTATCTTTATATTGAGTTCATTTAACCATTCTAAATTTCTTTTACTTTAATTACAAAACTATCAAATGCTTCTTCCGCCTCAACACGACGTTGTGCTTTACAAATTTCAGGGTATGTAGGACAAAGTCTTAACAACTTCTCTTTTTTGATTTTAATAGGTAAATCACCATCAACCTTTACATCCCAAAATCCTCGTTTATTCTTATATGCAACGGCTCGAAATTCACTTTGCTCATCTCTTTTAAAATAGATATGCCAATGACGTCCAGGTAAATGATCCTCAATTTCCTTCGCATAATCACTATAAGATGTTTTTATAAAAACCAGTTCCATCTCTTCTGTTACAAGATTAGCAGGAATGGGCGCCTGACTTGGTAAATCTTCATTATCATATAGAGCACCCGCTAACAAATATGCTAAAGCCTTCTTTGCATTTTGAATAGCTTCCTCTTTCGTTGAGCCTGAGCTTAAGCAAACCTCCCACCCATAATCCGGAAGTAATGTTGGGAAATGAACTCCGAAACTTTTTTCCTCTTGTCTTATAAACGCTGGATAAATCACATTTTCAAATGCCATATCAGCTTTACCTCCCATACATATTGATAAAAATTCAAATGTAAACTTATTTACTTAAACTATAATTGGCTTTGCACTTGAATTTTGTGCGGCTGTACTTCCAAATCTAAATTAATTTCCGTTTCCCATTCAGTTGTCCAAGAAACTAAAAACATCCTATTAGTAATCCAAGCATTTCTTGCACCTCCATAATTTATATAAATTTGAACGCATTCTTTAATTCTCTCTCCCTCTATTACTACATCAAAATAATTATTAACATCATTATTAACCGTAGCCTTGGAATAAAATTTGATTACATCCCCATGATAAATGAATAAATAGAAAAAGCGTGTTTTGAAATTTGATCAAACACGCTTTTATTTCAATTAATCATCCCAATTGTAAAATGTTAAAATTTAGACCTGTATAACCTCATCGTAAAAATTGGTTAAGATTAACATAAAGTTAATGCTGTATAATCTGAATAAGGTTGCCACATGTATCATCAAAGACAGCTATTGTGATTTCACCCATTTTTGTCGGTTTCATAGTAAACCTTACGTCTTTTTCTACTAATCGTTCATACTCTTTGTCAATATCTGCAACACCAAACATTGTTACTGGAATACCATCTGCAAATAGCTTCTCTTGATACTCTTTCGCAGCAGGGTGCTCATTAGGTTCGAGTAGAAGCTCAATACTATCTTCCTCATCAGGAGAAACAATCGTTATCCATCTATATGCTCCGCTAGGAACGTCATGCTTTTTTACAAAGCCTAGCGTTTTTGTATAAAATTCTAATGCTTTGTCCTGATCTTGGACGAATATACTAGTAATAATGATTTTCAACATATTTTGTCCTCCTTACTATTAACGCTATATAGTTCACTTCTAACAATCTGGCTACAAATTGCAAAACTCATACATCGTCATTAGTAATAACGTTAATCTATCCATTCTTTCAGCAAATTTCTTAGTGGTTCTTTGTTAAACGTAAGTACTCGATATTTCCCCTTTCGTTCCGAAATTACAAGGCCTGCTTCTTCCAATGTATTAAGATGTTTAGCAATCGCCTGTCGTGAAATGGTAAGGTTATATTTCATAACAAGACGTGCCGTAAGTTCATACAGCGTCAGCTCATTGCGTTCGGAAAGTTCATCTAATATAATTCGTCGAGTCGAGTCGCTAAGTGCTTTGAATATACTATCTTTGTCCCAATCCATATGTCGATTATAGGTAACCCTACAGTTGCTTGTCAAATATATACAACTGTAGGGTTGCCTAAAAGTTTGCCCTAATCTTCTTAAAATTCAAAGCTATATAAAATTTCTTGCAATCCATCGGTAGTTACTAATCACCATGTTTGTTTTGCAAAAATTTACTCTCTGAATTAAATAATCCTACTAAAGTAAGTATAATTCCAGTCACAGCGAACCCTGTAATTCTTTCATGTAGTACAAGTACTGAAGTAATAACGGTGATTACAGGTACCATATAAATATAAACACTGGTTTTAATTGTACCCAATATTTTTACTGCAGAATTCCACGTCACAAAACAAAGTGCAGATGCTCCTACCCCTAAAAATAGAATATTCAATAGGTTAGTTGGCTGCATCAGTTGATTTATATTTGGTTTATATCCAACAATAAATAATGCAGGTACCATAAAAATCAACCCATAGAAAAAAATTCTTCGTGTTGTTTGAATCGTATTATAGTGAAACTCACTGATTTTCTTTGTCAGTATAGAATAGGCAGCCCATACAGCCGCAGCTAATACAGCTAGTATATCTCCCAATGGATTTAATTTTAAGTTGCTACTTCCGTTGAAGCTAATAAAGAAAATTCCAACGAGTGCAACAGCAAAACCTATAAAAAACTGTAATCTTAATTTCTCGTCATCCAAAAATAAATGTGCAAGGAAAGCAGTAAAAAATGGCGCTATCGCAATAATGACACCTACATTGGATGCAAAGGTATAGGTTAGTGCTATATTTTCGAGTAAATAATATAGTGTAACGCCACATAAACCAGCACCTGCAAAATATAGCTCCTGTTTTTTTTCTTTCACTCTAAACCAATGAGGATAAACAAGGAGCAGAACAAGGAAACCAATTATAAATCTCAAAAATAAGATTTCAATAGGTGAAATTGCATCTAATAAGATCTTAGTTGATATGAAGGTTGTACCCCAAATAAAAATAGTGACTACTGCTAAAAAATGTCCATGAATCTCTTTTTTTGTATCCATAAAAATCCTCTCTATGTAATTTAGATCAGTTTCGTGCATCCTTGAAAATATTCATATATTGTTTAGGAGTAAGCCCTATAAACTTCTTGAAAAAGTTAGAAAAATGGCTTTGGTCAGTAAACCCAGTTTTAAATGCCACGTCGATTGGTAATACTCCATGTTCTAACATTTTTTTTGCCTTTTCAATTCGTATAGTCTCCAAATAGCTATATGGGGAGATACCCATTTGCTTTGTAAAAGATCGAAGTAAATAGTATTTACTCAATCCTGTTAGATTACATAGATCTTCTAGTGCAATATTATCCATATAATGTTTTTCTAAAAATTCACAGATTGCTGTTATTTTTGTGTTTTGCTCTAAAATATTTGTTGATATTCCCTGCTCCGTATATTCTTCAATTAATTGTTCTAAAAGAAAATAAAAAACTTCCTCTTTTCTCAAGCAAACTTCTTCCTGCATAAGCATCTGATGTAGATCCCGGAGTACAACTACCAATTCATTATGAAAAAGTACTTGGGACGTAAAATAAGGCAGTTGTTCTTTTCCCGTAACTGCAAAGACAGCCCTTCTCATAATTTCTGGTTGGATATTTATACAGCGATAATCCAATGTCTTACCATCAATTTGCTCGCAAGCATGATTGTCACGGGGATTAAATATTAACAAATCTCCTGGTTCAATAATATATTCCTTAGATTTGCAGGATAAAAGTCGTTTACCATTTTCTATAAACCCAATCACATAATATTCATGGAAATGATTAGGGAATTTTTGCATAATCCCCTTAAAATGATAGGCTTCAACCTTTAATTGTGCATCATATTTTACTATTCTTATTTCCTGCTTCATATGTTTTGTCTCCTTTCCTGATTACCTGCAGCTCAGTATAGCAAAAACTGAGATCACGTTCTTGTATGATATTGCCCTTTGCTTAATCAAAATTCTAGGAGACCTTTCTCATTCCATTTACATTAGTAAAGTGCGCTTAATCGTCATCAGTTGATCATCTAAAGAATATGGGTCCTCAAATGCAAAACGATAAGGATTACAAAAAGAAACATTCCCTTTTTGTACAGTATTTAATCCTTTCCAAGCTTCATTTTCAGTCAGCATCGAGATCTTGCCATAGGCAGATAAAAAGATATAATCACCGACATATTCTGGTAGATTAGAAATAGGAATTTCCGCACTTAAAGACAACTCATTCAATTCTTTACGCTGTTTAGCAGGTGACTGAAGTTGTAAGGCCTGATACAAGCTATAACTACCATAGCCAGCATATGGGCCTAGGACATACAACTTATTAGCAAGGAACAATAAGTTTGTAACGGATAAGCTTGTCCCTAACCGGCTAATAATTTGTGACCGTATACGTTCAATGCGATATTCATATTTTTCAATCCATTGCTCTGCTTGCTTCACTTTTCCAACCGCTTCACCAATTAAACGCAACTTTGTAAGTGGTGGTGTGTGACGATATGGAATTACAACTGTTGGCGCTATTGACTTAAGCGTTTTATAATGAGCTTCATTTTGCGTAATAATTAAATCTGGTTGTAGTTGCATAATTCGACTTGAACTTGTAGAAAAATCATTTCCTAAATCTACTGTCTGATGTAAATGTGATGATATTGACTGTAATGGAGCGATAAAATCTTGTTTCAACATACCTGTTCTGGCACCAATCGGAGTAATACCTAAACATAA
Source organism: Lysinibacillus sp. B2A1 (assembly GCA_002973635.1). GTDB lineage: Bacteria > Bacillota > Bacilli > Bacillales_A > Planococcaceae > Lysinibacillus. Next base: position 1,994,742 of record CP027224.1, on the reverse strand, counting down.
TAAGTGCCCCATATATTGGTCTGCCACTATTCGCTGTGGCATTACTGGAAGTTTGATAGCCTTAACTGCACCTTTTTGAAGCTTTGTATATTGTCGGGGCGATTTTCCAACTACTTGTTTAAAACGGCGACTAAAATAATATTCATCTTGATAGCCAACTGCTTTTGCGATGGAAGCGAGTGTTTCATTTTTGACTAATAGCTTTTTTGCCTCTTCAATTCTAATATTTGTTATATATTGAGTAACACTGTGACTTGTAAGTTTTTGAAATACATGGGTAAATTGTCGCCTACTCATCCCAGCTTTTATCGCAAGCTGCTCTACTGTAAGCTCTTCATGATAAAAGGCTTCTATGTAAGCTATTATTTGTTCCACGGCTTGGACACTATTATGTTCTTGATTCGTTTGTTTCATTTGTTCTGTAAGAATAAGCATCATCCATTCTTGAAAATAAAGATGATTTGTACACTGCTGGAAAACATCCGTACTCCACGCATGACGATACATTTGTTCCAAGCCTCTTGTGAGCGAGCGAATCGGTATTTTCACTTTAGTGGGCATATGCTCTTTACTAGTAAGGTGAAAGAAAGAATCCGACACCCCTTTTTCATTCAGTTGAAAAACTTGATAATTTATAAAATAATACGTACAATTTTCTACATGAACAACTTGGGTAGTTGGCGTAAATACAACTACTTCACCTGCTGTTATTGTCAATTTTTGATTTTGAAATTCACTGACTAAACTTCCCTGAACGACAGCTATAAGGCCAAAATTCTTCATTGGCAATTGCTTTACTTTTTCATTCTCTAGCCGCTCCAAAGATAACAAATGAAAAGCTATACTGCTTGGAATAATGTTTTGCATAGATCTTCCTCCTTTTTTCCATAACCCTGCTTTGAAAAAATGACTAAAACCGTACTTCGCAGCTAGGCAAAGAACGGTTAAAAGTCTATACTTACTATGTTATTATTTTTCTATTGGCATTAATAAATCTTGAATAATTTTTAACTGCGCCTCCATTGAATAAGGGTCATCCATGGCAAAAATAGGTGACTCATAAAAATAAACTTGATTGTTTGCTATAGCAGGTATAGTTTTCCAAAAACTACTTTCCATTAATTCTTTTCCTTTAGCTTCATCGATGACCGTAATAAATGCATGGTCGCCCATATATTCTGGAACCATTTCAAGTGAAAGCTTTGCACTGTTAATCGCCTGTCCATGCAGTTCTTCAGCTTGGGGTGTTGGCTGTAGTTTTAGGTAGTCGTAAATCATACTTCCACCATATGCCCCTTTAGGTCCAAAAGCATAGACATTTTTATCGAAAACTGCCATCACAGAAACAGTCTCCCCTTCTTTTATTTTTCCAGATTGAAGAATCTGCTCTTGCACTTTAGCAACATCTCGTTCAAACTGGTCAATCCACTGTTGGGCTTGCTCTGTTTTATCAAACAGCTCAGCAAGTTTCAGAAACTTATCCATTGGGGACGAATAATTTGGTGAAGCATATGCAATATGAACTGTGGGAGCTATTTTACTATAAGATTCTACATTGTCTGGAAGCGAACTAATAATGAGATCTGGATTTATAGAAATAAGTGCTTCTAAATTAAGAGGAAATCCTCCTAAGCTTTCAATACCATCAAGTGTTCCTTCCTCTAAGTTTGCTAGGTCAATCCACGTCTCTGTTAACATATTATCACGTACACCCATTGGCTTTATTCCTAACTTCAATAATTGTCCCATATACTGATCAGAAGCAACCCGCTCAGGATTAACTGGCACTTCTGTTTCACCTGACTCATGTTTAAACGTTTTTGTTTCCGGATTTTGTGTTGCTGATTGTTTAGCTTCATTACTAGAACAAGCTGCAAATAAGAGGAATATTGCAATAAAACTTGTCACTAGCGTGATATACTTTATCTTTTTCATTTTTTTCTACTTTAAATTTTATCAATAATAATAATCATTCTCAATTATAAAATGTGCATAACTAGCTATCAATGGATTATTGGGCAAGTTTTTTGGAGTTTTAAACACTTGAGATAATTTCATAAATTTAATTCCTTTAGTTTCAACGGTCTATAACAATTAAAAACAGGCACCTTCCCAAAATGGTCGCAAACAAACTAAACCATACTAAATGTAATGTAAGGAATGCCCTATGTCTATTTCAATTTATGAGTTTAAGGATAAATTTAATTGTCATAAATAAATGTTTAAGGAAGGGATGGATGAATGAATAACAGAATTGATTTTTTAAATTTATCTAACTTGAAAAGCTGAAAAAGATATTCAATATGAAACTTTAATAGATGTGAAATTTCACCAAACAAGAAGTGATTTTATGTAAAACGCAGTATTGGAATAGATAGCAAACGTCCGTTTTCGAGGTAAAAGCGAATAAATGAAGGATTTACAGGTCAATGACAAAGTTCAATAGATGCGTATATAGTTACAAATTCAGGTAAACGAAATACTAAGTTAATTCTCTATTAGGCAAAAGTCTGGCAGGTGCTACGTTATTCGTGTGCCAGACTTTGTAGTATGCATAGGTATTATGAAATACAGAATACTAGTCCTTTGCCTTCAGATATGGTTTCAGCAAAGAACTTGCGAATGTCCATAAAATAACTGTATAGATAGTCAAAAAACTGTTCTGCTTCTCCATCTTTCTCTTCACCGTCGCCGTAGAGAGGATAGATGTTCTCCTCAAGCATCTTATTATAGTTGTATTTAGCTAGAAGCTCATCTTGTGTCATCGCTTCAATGGCTTGATAGGCTTCACAAATTTGTCGGTGAGCTAAATAAAAGGCACCAATATCTCCAAATTCCAAATAGTTAGCCTGATCCATTGGAACGACATAACCAAGAGGTGGCTCGCCATCACAAATATCTTCGCAGAGTAAGTAATAAAGCGCCTGCCATGATTTATCAATATCAAGATTTTCCCTGTTATAGGGGTCCATGTCCTCTAGCATTTTAGTTCCGCTCGCAAGCTGCTGGATTTCTTCTTCTGGCAAAGCAATGTAGTAACCGATCATTCCCATTTGTCAACACCTCCTCATACTCGCTATTACTTTATTTATTCATAATATAATGTGAATATCGGAAGTTTTTAAGTATTTTTTATATAAACTCAATTAATCTTGCAAAATTAGGGTTATAAAAATACAAATACTCTAATTTGATTTTTAAGGTTTTGGCCAAATTTGAGATTATCAGGACACATTATAACAAACTACAAGTATTAGATAATCTTACAGTGGTTTCTTTAGCACATGCTCAAGCACTGTTGTTCATAAATGCTTAAAAACAACACACTACTAGTATAACTTGTGAAGAGAAATCTAGTTAAAACCATCGATACTGTTCTGAAGTATGTCTTTTACGTACCTATATAAATTATTATACATCTCTTCTTCAAAATCTTTCTGACCCCGTATAAATTTTTCCTTCAGATTGTAATAACAAATTTGAAGATATTCAGTGTCATGATGATTTTTAAAAGGTTTAACATGCTTAACTGACTCTAAATTTCCGAAGTATTTATTCATTTTTTCAAATGATCTAATTTGATAACCACGATTTTTCATTTCTTCAATTACTTTTTCTGTATAAATATACAAATCGTTTTTAGAATACTCATATATATAATTAATTAATATATGTTTATCCTCTTTGGCAAATATACTATTTAATTCTCTCCACTGTGAAAGTAGTTGTCCTTTTGGTAGATACTTTAATAAATCCACATGCCATAATCTCATTTTTTATTGCTCCTTTTAATACGGTTCTATTGTTACATAGAATTAAGCCTAGGCTTAAAATAAATGTAAACTTGAGCCTTCAGTGAATGAATAATAAAAATACAATCAGGAATCCTGAATGATGGTAAAACATCATTATTTATAGACTTTTTCATTAAAAAATCCACTAAATATAACAATTTCTGAAACCCCAATACCAACTGTAGAGGCTAAAACAATCAAAGTAAGTACAGGGGTCACTCCATTTATTTGTGGCCTCTAAAACAATTCTATAGTTAATTTACTTCAACTTGCCCCATCATTCCATTTTCTTCATGTTCAAGAACATGACAGTGGAACATGTAAATTCCTTTATCATTAAACTTTACTGCTAATTTAACTGTTTGACCAGCTTCGATTGAAACTGTGTCCTTCCAGCCCTTTAGGTTTGCAGGAGGTTCTTTTCCATCCATTGAAACTATTTTAAATTGCGTACCATGGATGTGGAAAGGATGTATCATGCCACCCATCATATCTGGTTTATTGTATAATTCCCATATTTCAGTATCACCTTGTCTTTGAGTGAAATCAATACGGTTCATATCAAATTTTTTATCATTTATTGTTACCATTTTTCCCATTCCGAAAAGTTCAAGTTTTTTCGTTACTGGTAAGTTTCTCTCAGCATCTGTAACCATATAATCATTTAAATTTTTTGGGATTTCACTTACATTCTTCTTTTGTTCATCAACTGTAAATGGTAATAAAATTCTATCTTCTTTATTTACTAAAGCGATTTTACTTTTAGAATCAAATTTTGAAAAGTCAACAATAATTTCTGCTCTCTCACCTGGTGTTAATGAAATTTCATTCATAGAAATTGGTTTATTTAAAAAACCACCATCAGTCGCTATTTGTTGGAACTTATCTCCCGTATTTAATTTAAATGTATAATTCCGTGCATTCGATCCGTTCAATAAACGAAGTCTCACTTTTTCTTTACCTACTGTAAGTTTTGGATTTAGTGTACCATTTATTAACAATGCGTCTCCAATTGTACCATCTTCACTAAGCACTGATTGGTAGTCAAATTGTTTTTTTTCAGTAAATTGTCTATCTTGAAATATTAAAGGAAAATCATTTTCTCCGTATTCTTTTGGTAATTCAAGTTTTTTGGAATGCTCATCTTCAATATAGATTAAACCAGCTAAACCCTTGTACACCTGTTCAGCTGTTGCACCCTCTGGATGTGGATGAAACCATAATGTTGCTGCTTCCTGACTTACTGTAAATTTCACATCTTTTAATGCGCCTGGTTCAAGTATTTGATGTGGACCTCCATCGCCTTCGCCTGGAATCTCTACGCCATGCCAATGGAATGTTGTTTGTTCGGATAAATCATTTTTAGTTCTAAATGTTACAGTTTCTCCTTCTTTCAAACGGATAATAGGTCCTAAGAACGAACCATTATATCCATATGTCTCAGTTTCAATACCTTTAAAGATTTCCATCGTTCCTTGTTGTGCAGTAATATTAACGACTCCATTCTTAGGTTCAACTAGTGTGGGTAGCGCTATTTCATTTTCTCCGGTGGAATTATTTAACGATAGTGGATTTGTATGATTCGCATGGCTGTTCTCCATATCTGCCATTTCCCTCTGAGGCATATTGGAATGATCCATCCCCTCCATGTTCGATATTTCTTTCTGCCCCATACTGGAATGATCCATAGTTTTACCTTCATTAGAACCTGAATTACTTGCATTACATCCTCCAATAATAACAGTTCCAAGTAGTAATGAAGTAATTAAAATTTTTGAATTCATTATGTTTCCTCCTTTATTTTTCATTACAATGGAACTGTAACAAAAAAATATGGAGAATCTATGGATATTAAAATTCATCTTATGATAATATATACCTCAATTGAAAGAATACTAAGTGCTTCTATTTGCTATCTCTTTTCTTCTAACTCTCCCAATCCACATCAATATAAGAACGAAGACTGCTAAAATGACAATTTTCCATTTTAGATTGACTTGCATAAAACCAAAGACTGCGCCAGCTTCCATAATAAGTGAAGGTATTTTTCCTAGAGTACTAGCGATTGCAAATAAACCAATCGAGACTTTGGAAAAAGCGCTCCCTAATGTTATAGCACCAGAAGGAATAAAAGGAAGAATTCTCAAACATAAAATCATCCAGAAAGCCTTACTTCCTTCAAGTTGCTTTAGTTTTACCATTACTGGGTGTTGGAAATCCTTTAATCTCCATATTTTCAGACCCTTTCTATATAAAACAAAGCTAATGACTGCACCTAATCCCTCACCTATAATTGAAACAATTAACCCCTGATAAAACCCAAAAAACGCAAGGTTAGCTGCTGTAATAAAAACACTCGGTAATATACCAATAATACTAATAACAATATTAACAAATAAGCTAATCAATATTGCAAAAAGACCTGTATATTCAAATATGTGAAGGGTAGTTTCTTTCATAATCCATCCCATTCTTTAATTTTAGAATCCAGCCCTACCACTATCAGCACACTCTGCTCGATAGACTTGTCAGGCTAAGTAGAGAGATTTTTACTCTAATGACCATGAAGACCTTTTATTTATCAAACAAACCTATCAATCATCAATTGATTGCTGTAAAAGATCTGGTAACTGTTTAGGAATGCAAAATGAAACAATTGTGCCTTTATCTAGTTGACTTTCAATCTGAATACCTCCTCCGAAAATTCGTTTAAGACGATGGTTTGTATTGGGTATGCCGATACCGTGTTCATGCTTGTTTGTCCTTAAAAGAATTGTCTCAACTTGACTAACTGTCATACCAACCCCATTATCCTCTACAGAAACAACATGATAGTTCTCGTAGTTTTTTACTGAAATGACAACGATTCCACCTTCTGTTTTTTTGAGAATGCCATGATTTAGAGCATTTTCTACGATTGTTTGAATTGAAAGAGGTGGTATGAGAATCCCCTTAAGCTCATCTAAATCCCAAGAAACTTCAAGTCGATCGCCAAATCTTTCACTTTCGATAAACAGGTAGGAATGTACAAGGTCAAGTTCTTCTTCTATGGGAATTAAGTTTTTTATGTTGTCTGTACTAAAACTTTTTTGTAAATAATTACCGAATTCAATCAATAAATCTGTCATTCTGGAAGGATTTAATTCACCTAAAGAAGAGATTGTATTTAACGTGTTAAAAAGAAAATGTGGCTTTATTTGAGCTTGTAAATATGCCGCTTCTAAACGTAATTGCTCTTTAATTGCTTGATTTTGTGCAAGCAGCGATTGAACACGTGCTTTTAGTTCAAGGGCATTTGTAGGCTTTGAAACATAATCGTTTGCCCCTGCAAGAAATCCTGTGTAAACATCTATTGGTTGGGTTCTAGCAGTCAGCAGCAAGACGGGAAGCTCTACAATTGTAAAACGCTTGCGAATTTCCTTACATAATTCATAGCCTGACATTTTTGGCATCATAACATCGGAAATGATAATATCCCAATTCCCATTTTCAATCATTTTCAGCGCCTCTACTCCACTTGTGACCGTGTGAATATTATATAGTCCTCCCAAAATACTACTAATAACCTTTAAGTTAATCGGATCGTCATCAACAATAAGTATGTTACTGCTTAGCATTACCCTTTGCTCATCATCAGTTAATTGTTTCTCTGTGGTATCAAGAGAATTTTTAGTTAATGAATCCACATCTGTTGCTGAAACTTCCTTTTCTATAGATACATTTGTATTGATTGCTAGTGGTAACGTGAAAGACAAGGTTGTCCCCTTGTCTTCTACTGATCGTACTGTAATTGTGCCCCCATGGAGTTCAATTAACTGTTTGGCTATATTTAAACCAAGTCCGATTCCCGTTGTAGTAGTCTTTTCAAAACGCTCATAACGAAGGAAAATGCGTTCGATTTCATTCTCACTCATCCCTATGCCAGTATCACTGATAAATATCGTTGCTACCCTATCATCATGAATGGCATTAATCGTAATACTTCCCTCATGCGTGAATTTGACAGCATTATGAAGTAAATTAAAAACAATTTGAACAAGCCTGCTCTCATCCGCATAAACTGGGGGGAATAATGCTGGAATCTCTGAGATAATCTCCACCTTTTTTGTATTTTTTATAAATTGAATCATATCAATAACCCCAGATGTAACACTATATATATTTAATGTTTTTTGATTTAGCTGAATCTGTCCTTCTTCTAATTGATTGATATCTAATAAATCATTCAAAGTAAATGCCATTCGATTGCCAATTTGTAATAGCAACTCCAGATTTTCTTTACTTTTTTTTGTTAATTGCGATGATTCACTTTCAAGAAGCGTTTGTGTAATGTTTAGTATACCGTGTAATGGATTACGAAGTTCGTGGGAAGTATTCGCAAGAAATATATCTTTCTGAACATCCAACCTTACTAGTTTTTCATACTGTTCATTATTTAATCGAATCACATTTATATGTCGTCTAATCAGTAGAAGAGCAATAACAATTATAGAAATGAAATAATCAAATGGATAATAGGGTATATTCACTACAAGAATTTTAATGGCAGTTCCCCAAATACCATTTGATATGAAGCAAATTAAATAAAAGAGTATAAAAATCCCATCAATATTTCCTTTTACAATAGCTGAAATAGTAGGCACGATAAGCTGAGTGGCAATAAAAATTCCGTAAATAATTACAATCAATTTCATAGGTGTGTAGTGCAAAGCTGATGTTGTCAATAGCGTCAGAGATATGGGGATGAATAATACATATAATACATTTGATACTGAAGACTTAATTTTATAGAGTTCATTAATAAATTTTAATGTTAAGAGCAGTAGTCCGATTAATAGTACTATCAGTAATTTAATGTAGAGTGCATTCTTTATAGGGAGATCTAACAGAACATTATCGTCTATTAAAATAATAAATCCATTAAGAATGAGTAAAAAACTAAAATAGAATAATTCCTTTTCATATTGCCCTCTTCCAAGGAAGAAAATGGACAGCGCATAGAAACCGTGTAGAAAAAAAATTACACTAACTAGCAATTGCAATGATTCTGAAAAGGTAGCTCCTTTAGTAATTGCAGATTGGAGCCCAAAATGAACCGAATCTTTTAAACCTCCCGAATTAAAACTATCATAATTGGATACTTGAATAATTAAGTCAATCTCTTTTGCTTTAGAGGAAAATATAGCCGTCATGGGTCCCTGTTTTTTAATTTTCTCTATTGGGGATTTGTTAGCAAGGTTTTCACTATTCACCAATTTTCCGTTCACATAAATACTTGCAAACGACCCGAATCCTTCTAATTTAATTCCATAAATAGTTTCTTCCTGATTGGGAAGCAAAATTTTAAGCCTGTAGGAGCCATAACCTATTGCTGATCCCTCTAACGACTCCATTTTCTCTCTCCAATTCCCAGGAACTTGTATATACTGTTGTTCGTTATTCACACCAGAATCGTCAATAATAAACTTTGAAGGATAAAATAGCCATTCACCATTTAAAAAAATAACTTTATCTTCCTTTAACGTAACATGACGTAAATCAACAATTCCTTTTTCTGCCGTTTGATTCGTAGGAGCATTAAAATAAAGAAACCATCCAAAGCGCAATGATAATAAGCTAACAATAAAACTTATAATTATCAGTAATTTTTTTGATTTCGTAAATTTATGTGCTATCAAAATTATTTACCTATTTTTTTACCTTTCAATAAATTTCGTTATAATTGCTTTAAGCCCTAGCTCTTTTAGTGCGAGGTTTTCTAATGTATAATTTTTACTACCCTTACTATATTCCTCCACTTACTCCAATTTAACTATTTTTTAACTTCTTGTCACTAACAACTTTCTGTACTGCCCTATACTACCAGTAAATATTGTTTCTATACTTTCATTACGAGCATACTATAATCAGAACGCAATACAATTCGAACATTTTCAACATAAAAAGAAGACTGGATTCTATATCTAGAATAACAGTCTTCTAATTATTACTTACCTTATAATTTTCAATGCTGGACGGATAACTTTTCGTGCGTTAAATGATGATGACACTATATAATAGAAGAAACTCATATTAAAAGGGACGTGATGACATGAAAATAATTCATATTCCTATTGATGCTGAACGTATTATTAGTACTTCTAGTAAAGGCGATCAATCGAAATGGCGTATCAGCAACAAGTGGGTCAAACAAAATGCACGCGGATAAGAAGGACAAGCAGAAGTACTCGCTTCACTCGTGCTTGAATGCTCAACACTTGATCACTCAAACTATGTCGTCTATCAGCCATGTACTATTCAGTTAACTAACGATAAGCAATTTGATGGCTGCTATTCACCAGACTTTCGTGGTACAAAACAGGAAGTGACACTTGAGCGTCTGTTTGAAGCAAATTTCAGCTCGACTGACCCGATTACAAATAACAACACACTTTCTACTACAGAAAAATTCGAGCAATTAATGGGGCAGGTCGAGCAGTTTACAGGTCTTGATGTACGCCAACAGATTGCCCAGCTCTTCGCTTTCGATGCCCTCATTTTAAATGAAGACCGGCATACGAATAACATTTTATTTTTATATGATCCAAAAGAAAAAACGTGGGAGCTAGCACCTATTTTCGATAACGGACTTAGCCTGTTATCTGATGAAAATGACTATCCTCCTAGCAAACCATTAACGATTTTAAAGCGAAAAGTGAAGGCAAAACCACTGAATTCATCTTTTGCAAGGCAACTAGCCCTATACAAGGGACCACCATTTATCGATAAAGATAAGTTAATGGCTGCAATCGAACAATCACCGTATGATTTTGGCCGTTCAAAGGACGTATTACTTTCACAGTTGCGTGATCCCACATTGAAACATTTATTCATGGAAGGGAGTGAAGGTAAATGATTGATTACATGTCGTTTGACGTGCTGTGGATGGATGACATTATTGCACATGTTGAGTTAAAACCGGCTAATGGTGGCACACCTTATGTCATTAACTATATTGATGATTTTAACAAACAATTTTCACCGACTATGGAGGGGCATATTTCCTTAGAAGAACTAGAACGTTGGCTAAAATGGCGAACTTTCCCCCCTACTCGGGTCAATGCCAAAGAATTACTGGCTTCACTGGAAATGCAAGCCTATAATCGTTGGGGCATCGTGCGTAAAACTCATGGTGTCATGGCAGATGACGAAATTTGGCTACGTTTTAAAGGCGAAACCCTCACACATCGGGATGTCTGCTTACGAAAAGAGCTATACTATCCTGAGGAACCAAATTTTCGAGAGTTTCAATAAGTTAAACCATTTAAATGCAATAACCACCTATCGCATCATTTGATAGGTGGTTATTGCATTTAAAATTTATTAAACTAGTGAAGTACTTTTCTACCGAGAATGGAAGAATATTTACGGATTTATCGCAGCTATAGCCAAGTTAAAAACACCTCTACGTTGAGTATTGGGTATGCTTATACCCTTTTCTCAACGAAAGGTGTTTTTGTTTGTCCCATTTTTTTAGGTCAATACCATAAATCCTACGGGGTGAAACAGTGTTTGGTAAAAAATTATCATACTTTATTTAAAATCCACATAAATAAAAGCCTCCAATATAACACCACCCCCACCAATCTTTGATATAGTAGCTTCCTAAGCCTTATATAGGGAGGGAACAAATATGATCTTAACAGTCAAAAAACTATCCGTCACATACGGTACTAAGGAAGCTGTCGACAACATTAGTTTTAGCATCAAGCCTGGGGAGGTAATTGGCTCATAGCTGTCAACTTAAGAAATGTGTACTTCTTCTAAAAAGTGGTATAGATATATACAAAACTTTTTTGGGAAGGGGTGCTTTTGATGTCGACACCGAAACATATACAATTACTCCAAAAGCTATTTGAAGTCATTTGTCCTGAAAGAGTAGATGAAATAGCCAAAGAAACGGGTTTTATTCAAAGAAAGCGACTAGTCTCTGCGAGTGACTTCCTATCCTTATTGTTTCATGTCCATGGGAATTTAGCAGATTGCTCAATCCAAGAGTTATGCACAACCTTACAAATGAAACAAGCCATTTCCATTAGTCGGGCAGCCATGGATAAAAAATTTACCCCGGAAGCCACGGCTTTTTTACAACGACTCATTCAAGAATTCGTATGGGCACAACATCAACTATCTTTTTCTTCGCTCTCTCTGTCTGAACCATGGCCATTTACCAGTATTCGGGTACTTGATTCCACCACAGTTAGTGTACCAGATCGTTTTCAAAAGCGCGCTCAAAAAACCAAACAAGCATCCGCCAAAATTCAATTTGAATTGGATCTCTTATCCGGTCAATCGACATTTCTTCACGTTGCTTTTCACCGAATGAATGATGCGAAAGTAGGTGCCATGCGGATTCCGTTTCTGACAGAACATGAACTTTGTCTACAAGATTTGGGTTATTTTAACTTCGAACAATTAAAAAAAATCGAGGAAAAAAAGGGTTTTTTTATTACAAAAATACGGACAGATGCGTATGCCGCTTTCGAAAATCTATTTCCTTCCTATCACTCAAATGGTGAGGTTATTCAAAGTAGTCTTTATCATCGCATTGATTTCGTGGCACTTTGTAAAAAGTTACTACCAGAGGAACTTTTAGAATTAGAGGGTGTTCATTTTGGACGGGATGCTCATTTTCCAGCTCGTTGTATTATTTTTTCCCATGATGAGCAGGGGAAAGCGCAACACATCAAAAAAATTAATCGACGAGCCCAGAAATCAGGAAAGGTGCCCAAACAAGTGGTACGTGATTTAGCAGGCATTACGATTTATATGACGAATCTGCCAGAGTGGATGTCTGCTCGTCATATCATGGAATTGTATCGCTTACGTTGGCAAATTGAGTTGCATTTTAAAGTGTGGAAATCTGATTTAGGCATCAACCACTTCAAAGTGATGAAGAAAGACAGGTGGCTTTGTCATTTATATGGGACCATCCTAGTTTATTTTATTAGTCAATTGATGGCCTATCAAATAAGAAACTTCATCTGGAAGGAGAAGGGCATAGAAATTAGTGAGATGGTGGCCATTCGTAGTATCGCGACAGAGATTTTACCGAAGCTATATGAAGAATGCATAAAAAAAGAGAAGGGATTGAAAGACTTTATCCATTTGACCACCGAGTTCCTGCTCAAGACGGCCCGGAAATCAAAGTCCACCAAAGGAACAGCCTTTCAACGCCTTCAATTCACGTAAAATATCCAAATATAACCAACTCACCTAGAGGGGTTTATTTAGATATGTCTAAAATACTTTTTCCCATTTTAACGATAAATGAAACCTATCATTTCTAATTATAAAATCATTTGATTAGATGTGTAGAAATCTTAAGTTGACAGCTATGGGTAATTGGCTTACTTGGGGCAAACGGTGCAGGGAAATCCTCTACTATTGCAGCAGTGCTCGGTATTGAAAAAAGTAATTACCAAGAGCTCACAATGCTCGGAAAGTCACCAATTCTCCATCGCAAGGAAGTCTTTCAAGAGGTAGGTGTACAGTTTCAAGAAACAAATTTCCAAGAAGGATTAACGGTGCGTGAGGCATGTGAGCAATGGGAATCGCTTTATAAACAAACTGCTGATGTACCTCTACTCTTACAGACATTTGGTCTAGTTGGAAAGGAAACTCAACTTGTGAAATCTCTTTCAGGAGGTGAACGTCAACGCTTAGCGGTGTTACTAGCATTAATTTCAAATCCTAAGCTTGTTTTCCTTGATGAGCTTACAACAGGATTAGATACAAAGGCTAGGCGTATGCTTTGGAAACAGCTTTTAGCAATGAAAGAAAAAGGTCTGGCAATTGTCCTAACATCGCACTACATGGACGAGGTGGAGGCGTTATGTGATAAAATTTTAATTTTAAAAGAAGGCAAAACGGTCTTTCATGGCACAATCCAAGAAGTAATCCATGTAAGTAAGAAAGCCACGCTAGAAAATGCGTACCTATATTTTGCTGGCGAGGAGGATTGGGTATGAGTACATTTCTAACCTTTTTAAAAATAGAGGGCAAGCTCGTTTGGAAGGGCATTGATATTCTCATTTTTGGAATCTGCTTTCCTATTATATTAGCTACCCTATTTGGTTATTTACTGAGTAAGGACGGTATAGCTGGTGCATCTAACTTTGAATTATCGTACGCAGCTGTAATTACAATTGGTGTACTTGCAACAGGGGTTATGGGTGTACCACTGACCATTGCAGATTACCGTCACCGAGGGATTTTAAAGCGATTTCAAGTGACACCTGTATCCCCTCTCCAAATTCTATTTGCCCAAGGACTAATTCAACTTTCTTCAGCAATTGTTTCCTTTATCGGTGTCACAATTGTTTATCATTTTTTATTTGATTATGAACTAAAAGGCTCCTGGGGTATATTCCTTTTGGTATACACTTTTGTCATTATAGCGATGTATAGTATCGGAATTTTCATTGGAAGCTTAGTACCTGACCAAAAGTCAGCAAATGTTTGGAGCTCTGTTGCTTACTTCACGATGTTACTGTTTTCAGGAGCAACGATTCCGTATGAGGTTATGCCTCGATTCTTCCAATGGGTGATGGATATTTTGCCACTTTCTCATGGTATTCACTTATTGAAACAGGCAAGTACAGGGGAGCCACTAACTGATGGTCTATTCCATATCATGATTTTAGCTCTATGCATTATAATCGGTTTATGTGGAGCGATTAAATTCTTTAAATGGAAGTAGGTGTGTCTGATGTACAAAACAAAAGAAATCGCAACACTTGTTGGGGTACACCCAAACACTGTGCGCATTTATGAGAAATGGTGTTTTATCTCTCCTGTACCAAGACAAGCAAATGGCTATCGTATTTATTCAGACACCCATTTATTTCAGTTAATGGTCGCACGGACGCTCTTTCAGTGTGAAATTGTACAAGGGGATATTCGGAAAAGAGCTCGTTCAATTGTATATGCTTGTGGAAAAGAAAATTTTGCGCAGGCTGAAAAACTAACAATAGACTATCTGACCAATTTAGAACGAGAATATGTTCATGCCTTGTCTGCTACAAGAATTGTGGAGAAATGGTTGAAAGAATGTCCTACTGTCAATACACGCACTTATTCTCGAAAGGAGGCAGCACAGCTATTAGATATTACATCTGAAGTTATTAGGAATTGGGAACGCAACGGACTCATTACAGTTCCGAGACTAGACAACGGTAACAGAGCATATGGTGAAAGGGAACTTGAGCAGCTACGAGTCATTCGTAGTTTAAGAAATGCCCATTACTCAATGAATGCCATTTTACGTTTACTCAAACAAATCCAACAACCAAGCCCTAATATTGTGGCGATTTTAAATACACCAACAGATGAAGAAGATATTGTGTCAGTAACGGACCAATTAGGTAAATCATTACTAGAAGCTATAGCAGGTGCCAAAGATACATTAGCTTTGTTTCATAAAAGAACCACTTTCCAGTAACTGTAACTGAAAGTGGTTTTTAATAAATTTGTAGCTTCATCAATCTTTGGATTAGCTTATAAAAAAACACGCCGGCATCACGTTTAGTGCAACTGGCGATCGTTTGTTCATACTTAAATACCGAAAAAATATAGATGTGGAATGATATAAATAGTTTCATCATCAATTCTCTATACCTACAAAACTGGCAGTCTAATAGAGAGGTTTTCCCTTAATACTAGCCTTAGTCATATAGACGTTCTAGCAATCCCATCTCATAGCCTTTTGCTACCGCCCCAACCCTCGTCTTTACATCGAGCTTTTGGTTAATAGCTGCCATATGGTATTCTACAGTTCGCTGGCTCATCGCTAATTCCCTAGCAATTTCCTTATTGGTCTTCTCTAGTGCGATTTGCTTTAGTACTTCCTTCTCTGTTGGTGTCAATTGGTCAGCTCTTGGTAAAGTAGTCATTTTCTCTGGTACGATCCGCAGCCCAAGCATACTCTGCCGAATGGCGTTTATAATTTGCGGGTAGGTTGCCTGTTTGGATAAATAAGCGTGAATTCCTATCTCATAAGCCTTATGCACATATTCATCGTAGACGTAACCTGACAACACAATCAACTTGATTGCCGTATCGTATGTTCTCTTTATTTCTATCACCAAGTCGAATCCCGTCATACCTGGCATTGAAATATCAATAACGGCAACATCTGGCTTTAGTGCACCCATACGTTTAAGTACCTCGTGAGGTTCATTAAACGTTCCTACAACCAACATATCCTGCTCACGCTCAAGTCGATTCTTCAAACCCTCCATGACAAGCGGATGATCATCGAGTAGCAGCACCTTGATTGGCTGTTTCATAGTTTACTTCACCTCCCTGTTTCGGAAGCCTAATGCGGACAATCGTTCCACGTTCAGCTCCTGAGTCAATCTTGATATCGCCTCCAAATTGGACAATTTGACTGTTGATCGTGACAAGTCCGAATCCTTGGAAATCGGGCCGAATACCACTCACATTCGTTGGATCGAATCCAATGCCGTCATCGTTAATTTGACCGTAGAACGCATCGTCCATTTCCCATAATTGAATCTCTAGCTTCTGTGCCCTCGCATGCTTGACCGTATTATTAGCAAGTTCACGCACAATGCGGAACATCGTCATTTTGTATAGTGAAGGCAGCGTATCTGGTAGCTTGTTCTCTAACTTAATAGTTGGCCCTCCATTCTCCTTAACTGTTCGCGCGAGCCAGAGCAGCGCTGCATCTAGCCCTGCCTGATCAATAATGTGAGGGTATAAATCATCGCACAACATTCGAATATCGCGTTGCGTATCGTACAAACATTTCAACCATAAAGCAGTCAACTGCTTATCACTTTGTTCAGTATCATGTAATTCTTCTAAATCGCGTGCAAGAAAGATTAAATTCTGCAAAACATGATCATGCAAGTAATATGACATTCGCACCCGCTCTGCCTGCTGTGCCTCTAGCAGTTTATATTCCGTGGTTTCCTTTGGTAGCCCACTTTTCGCTTCCCGTAGTTCGTCAAGTAGGGCTGCACCCATTAGTAAACGGACCGTTTCCATCCTTACTTTGTCGATTAAGCTGAGCTCTTCTGATGTAAAGGACGTATTATTTTTTTTTGAACCGAGTCCTAAATAACCAATGACCATTCCATCGGGTTGCACAAGATCCATCACTTGTGCAAAAACACTCAGGTCGGATTGCTGGAATTGGTTTAACTCCTGCATCTCGACAAATGGCCCAGTTCCATACATAATGGTTTCACTTCCCCGTTTCCAAACGAAGCAGAGTCCCTCGATGTCTGTCACACTATGGATAAGCTCTGCAGGCATTCGCAATAAATCACGGCTATTGCGATACTCGGCAAATCTTATCGACATCTCCAACCGCAGACGATCCAAACGATTTTCCCGTTTCTCCCGCTGCCGTTTGAAGTTATCAAGGCCGAGTCGATGCAACAATGTCAGGACAATGAACGCGCCACACAATGAAAGTGTTACTATAGATGCATTTGAACGGATAAGTGCCGCAATCACGATTGACGCAAGCCCAACATACAAACCATGAATAACTAAACTAGGAAGATAAAATTGGATATCGAGCAGCCTTTGTCTAGCCCACAGCCATAGTATGGAAGCAGGAAGGATAATGAGACCTGCCAATGTCATATCAGGCAACGCTATGTATTCCCCCCATAGCAGATCGGGGAGCGCATACAGAAACAGATAAGGCATCAGGCCAAATGTCAACGCAGTAACAAAGGTCAGCAACCGGTTTTTTTCAGCCCGGTCCATCCCGCGCCAATACACGATAGCAATGACGAATATGGCAAGTAATGTCCCGATCAGAATGGTATGAAGAGCGCTTCGGGTCCACCCAGGTATGGCTCCCAGTGAGAAGACGAGTATAGTATACACGGCGAATAAGGCAGCCAGTCCCCGATAGGTAGCCATCGCAAAAGCAACCCATCCTGGAACCGTGCGGAACACGAAGGCAACGAAGAAGGCAAACAACAGGTATGGCAACCAACTTGCAACGACAGGCAACATCAATCCAGTAAGTACCGTCTCTGTGGAATAGACCGATAGTAGTGTAGCTGCCAAAAATACGTTCAACGCATAAAAGCGGCGCACCATATAGGATTCGGGCTTGTTCCGATAAGCAACTAGTCCGATAACAAGCAGAGCCAGTTCCGCACATGCTACAAATAAAGTCTTATACATTTCGTGCTTCCCCGAATTACTGCTCAATTCAAATCGCCCTAAGCCCTCACGTTCAAACTGAAGCGCTCCCAATCGCTTCAGATAAGCACGGTCACCAAGCTTCATTACTTCTGGCTTTTTGCCATCAACAGTTAGGAGTTTGTCACCGAGGCGGACGTCCCATTCGCTCACCTTGCCGGCAGGATCAACAGATGCTACGACCCAAGTTCCTTCATCTTCGCGGAACATCAAACCAGTATATGGGTTTTTTAATGTAATCGTATGAATATAAATCGCAACAATCAGGAATAACAAGGCAGAGCAATATACAACCAAATTGTATTTGCGTGCAATTTCTGGCAATTTGCATCACCTCACTACAAATGAATACTCTACAAAATCAATAATTATTGGAGCATAAAATCTCGTACAGGACACACTAGAGCTTATCGTACGCCAACAAAATACATATTAATCATTCCCCATAAAAAATTCACGAACAGATGCAGCAAGATAGCCCCATAAATATTTTTTCGTAACTTAACTAATATTTCTTCAGGGATAATTACGGCTAACGGAACATACGCCCAGTTGATTGGTATTTGCCACATGTGATAGAACTGAAAAATGATTGCAATCCATAGCCAGTCAAGTTTAAGGCGTCCAACTTTACGTAGTAAATAACCTCGAAAATAAATTTCCTCCCCAATAAAGTTACCAATTAGACCAAGTAAAAATAGCGGCAAAGGAAAATTCGGGTCGTAATACCCTTGATAAAAAACATGCCATTCTCCCATATGGAAGGCTTGGAATCCATTCAGCCATTCAAACAACGGTGGATAGACATATTTTACATAAGGCAACGCTAAAAACGTAAATAGAATTGTTAAAATTGGGAAGACGAGTAGCAGCCCTTTCAAATCAAGTCTGGCAAAACCTAAGTATACGAGCGATTCTTTAAATGAAAGTCCATCCTTGTACCTCAGCATCAAGAAAGGAACACACATATGCCAGCCAGCGCTCATTAGGACGAGCACATATAGCTGCACATAGTGAGCAGATAATCCAGTCCATTCCATCATCAACTCTCGAAGCGGATAGATGAATATATATGCAATCAGACCAGGTAGCAGGCCAAGAAACAAGTAAAAGGCGATTTCTTTTTTTGTCTTGGCTTCAAACTTACGAACGAAACAAACATATTTTTGATCGGACAAGTTGAAAAAATCAACAAATTTACGGTAAATCGCAGACATGACATAATCCCTCCATTTACTCTCAAAATGAGCGTTAATTCTGTAACTCACTTCTTGATCATAGCGGACTTCACTGTCAACAGAATCCGTATTTTCCGTCAAAATTTAGTTCACACACGCATTATTTTTTGCGTGTTCACGCAAAGAGCCAGCATTAACACCATGTTCGCAAAATGGTGAATACTAGTCACTCTCCATAATTATATTGAATATAAATAAATGCTCCAAGTAAATATTAGATGATTCAATTTATTTGTTGAAAAACAGAGTCATAAAAGTTTTGGGATATATACGAAGCTGGGACATTTCTATATAGTCAAAGCAATATCAATCGAAAACCCGAACCTATTACAAAATACTAAATTAGAGTTTTGTAAATAGCTCGGGTTTTTCATGGGCTATAGCTTCATATTTAAAATATGTTTACATTCACTACTGAAGCTTCGAATACATTAAGCTTCAGTTTCCACTAGGAAAGCTAAATTTGGCTAACATTTCACCCCATGGAGCTATTCCTACTTCTTCAAAACCTACACTTGCATATAGTCTTCTTCCCTGTTCATTTTCCGGCTGATACCCAAGCCATATAACGTCCGTGCAATCATTACTATTTGCTATATCCTGAATAATTAATTTCAGTGCACTCTTTCCATATCCCCGTCCTTGAAAACGTTCATCAATCATAAATCTATAAATCCAGTAGTTTCCATCATCTGAATCTATTCCATACATTGCAAAACCAACTAGCTCTTCACTGAAATAAATAGATTTTATCTTTAAATATGGAAATATTTTACTCTCTGCAATTGAATACAAATTTGAAGCTATAAAACCTTGCTGTTCCTGTTTTAACTTTAGTTTAATGCACTCTTCCCAATTATTTTGATCAATTAATCTTAAACAAATCAAATTTTAGATTCCTCCTAGTATAGTTTATTATGTCCCGACTAATATATGTTTTTAAATGCATAACACATCACTCCCTCTATAAAATGAATAGTCTATTTGAAAACGCTATAGCATCGATGGTAAAAATGATTTATTCGATGCTCACAGAGTATTATATAATAAAATCCATTTTATGTAACACCCGCCACCTTATCCAAATATTGAACTTAGTATATTTTCTTGATATGTTCATAATTAATCTACCTGCTTTTTTTGCATAAAGACGTGTGATACTTACAATTTCATTTTGTCTGTGCTAAACTTTTATTATCCATTTGGATCCCCTTTCGTACGAAGTCGGTTGACCAGACCTGAATTCATTGTACGACTGGGGGTTTTTTTCTTGCCATAGCTAGAAGCTTCAAATAGCAAGGGGGTTTCAAAAGGATACAATAAAAGATCCCTCCAAAAATTTGGAAGGATTGATCTAATTTCATATGAAATTATAGATAGGTTTCAATTGACGCTGCATTTTTCAATTCAAGAATAAAGTTTTTATATTGCTCTTCTCGCTTTTCATATTCAAGGATAACACGAATATATTCCTTTTGCATTTCTCCTTTTTCAGGTGAATTTTGGTATTCGTGTTCAATCTCTTCCTTGGATACACTATTGTCTCCTAACTGATTATCAATAAATTGTTGTATACGCAATTCCTGCAATACCAATTCTTCAATCTCCTGTTTAGAATATTCTTCTGATATATCAATTCCAAACTCGTCAAATAATTCTTGCATACATTCAGTAACTTGTTCTTTATCAGGTTCCCATCTAGAAATGCTGCTATCCTCATTCATTTTTTGTACAATAAGCTCATGTTCAATGACTGATTCAAGAGCATAATAATAACTCTCAAGAAGGTCTGATGAAGACATTTCAGAAGGTATGATACCCAATTTCATGTCGTTAATCAGCTCAATATTTAAATAGTTTAAACTTATTTCATAGCCGTTAACTTTTGCCACAATGGACGGTAGTTGAATTTTATCATTGTCAGTCAACATCAAAAAATCTGAAATGACTACAGGATCTCTACAAATATTTTTGCTATTATTCTTTTTGTTTATCACTAATTATCACCATTTTTCATTCAATTTTTTTATGGCAGTTTCTATTATTACAAACGACTTTTTAGCTCCGGGAATATTTCCTTTAATTAATAACAAATTACGTTCACTATCAACCTTTATAATTGTAAGATTTTGAATAGTTGTCTGTTTTCCACCCATACGTCCGGGCATTTTTTTTCCTTTGAACACTTTCATGCCATCATTTTTAGCGATTACACCAATGGAGCCAGGAGCCCGGTGGAATCTTGAACCGTGAGATGCAGGACCTCCACTTAATCCATGTCTTTTAATGACACCCTGAAATCCTTTTCCTTTAGATATACCAGTAACATCTACAATGTCACCTTCTTGGAATATATCTGCCCTTATTCGTTTGCCAACTTCTAATGATGCTCCACGAATTTCTTTAACATATCTCTTAGGAGTAGTATTTGCTTTTTGACTTCTACCGATTTCCGCCTTGTTTGGATTCTTCTTATCAGAAAAACCAATTTGAATAGCATTGTATCCATCACTTTCCAACGTTTTCTTCTGTAACACCACATTTTCTTCAACTTCAACAACTGTCACAACTATGGGATCACCACTATCACTGAACACTTGAGACATGCCTATTTTTCTTCCTAAGATTCCTTTTATCATAAATACCCTCCTAAAATTTTAATAGATAGCTAGCAAAATATCTCTTAGGGTACTTCCCACGTTCTAAACATTATTCTCACCTTTGTTTCATATTTTTTTGATAGTTTCCATACAACTGCCCGCAAGCAGCATCTATATCAATGCCAAATTGACTTCTAATGGTAACGTTAATTCCTGCTGACTTTAATTCTTTATAGAAGTTTACAACTTGATTTTCATTTACTCCCTCAAACTTCACAGGTGAACTAACAGTTGGGTTATACCTGATGATGTTCACATGGAATAAATTCCCTCTCTTAAATCTACTTCTTAAAAGGTTTACTACTTCTTTTGCATGTTCAATAGAATCATTCACACCTGGCAATATAATATAAGCAATGTAAACTTTTCTTGAGGTCATACGTATATGCTCATCTAATGAATCCATGACATCCAATAATGGGTAGCGTTCATTAATTGGCATTAGCTTGCTTCCCTGCTCATTAAAAGGTGAATGTAATGAAAAAGTTAGATTGACCTGTGGATAGTTTTGGGTCATTTTTTGAATGCCTGGAATAATGCCAATAGTCGAAATTGATAATCTACGAGGACTTAAGGCAAACAACTCAGGATTTGTCAGTACTTTTAAAGCATCAAAAACTTGTACATTAGCTAATGCTTCTCCCATTCCCATAAAAGAAATACTATCAATTGAATGTCCTTTTAAGTGAAAATACAAAATTTGGTCAGTAATTTCATCTGATGTTAAGTTTCGTTTTAAACCTATATCTCCAGTTGCACAAAATTTACAACCAAAGTTACAACCGCACTGCGAGGATATACAAAATGACTCCCAACCAGCTTTATATTTCATATTTACCGTTTCTATTTTTTCGTCTCCTGCAATTCCAAATAAGACTTTTGAAACTTGCTCAGAATGTTGTTCCTTTAGAGGAGTAATATCTAAAATAGACTCTCCAAATTCTTTAACTAAATCCTCTCTCAACGATTTAGGCAGTACATTCATTTCATTGAACTTATCTATTCTTTCTTTAAAAATGGCATTCAGTATTTGCTTCATTCTAAAATTAGGGTAATTAT
This sequence comes from Lysinibacillus sp. B2A1, assembly GCA_002973635.1. Classification (GTDB taxonomy): domain Bacteria; phylum Bacillota; class Bacilli; order Bacillales_A; family Planococcaceae; genus Lysinibacillus. The sequence continues at coordinate 1,971,759 of CP027224.1, read as the reverse complement.
GTTCCATTAAGAAATCGTTTATTCTTATATACTTATTGCTTTGTTTTAATTGCATTTTTCTCATCCTTCCCTATGACTCTCTAGTTTTATAGGAGTAAATAGAAAGGAGTTGTCTATCCCTTTTATTAAAAATAAACACAAAAAAGGCACCAATAAAATTATCGGTGCCAAACTTAATATAAAAATATGCTCAAATAAACAGGGACACTAAGTCATTACTTTGTATTTTACTTGGCATAGAGGCGAAAGCTCCGATAACTGTTTTTATATGGTTGTATAGCATAAAAAAGGACAGACTACTCCCTTTGTCCGCTAAACCATTTCCAAGTTTTACATTTTTACCAAAAAGAATTCTAAAAACAGTTAACATTGCTTACACCTCCCCTAGTCAAATTTATTATCGAGTAATTTAACATAAAATAGAGTATATGTAAAGTGCTTCTTATAAAAGTGTACGTAAGGAAATATTCTATTTTTCGATATGATAAAGTCCCTAAATTGCTCGTTTAGGGACTTTATTGATATAAATATAGTAAAAGGCAACTTACCTCAATCTGGATTAGTTGTATAAAAAAGAGTTTCGTTATCTATTTCTACACACAAACAATATCAATCAATTCTTAATGTTGTTTGAATTTGAGAAAAAATGAAATGTGTTACGGTGGATGCATACGGATTCACAGCATCAATAAACTTTTCTGCTTTTGCAATAGTTGCAAATTGCAATTTAAGCATATAACAAGCATTACCAGCTATACGGTAACAAAACTCTACATTTGGAAGTCCCTCTATAAAATTTTTAAATGATTTATAATCTCCGTTTTTAACAGTTGCTTCAATTATACATTGAATGGGAAATCCTAATTTTTCATAATCAATTTCCAACGTATATTTTTTTATTACACCAAATGACTCCATCTGTCTTACCCTTTCGGTCACTGAGGGGGAAGAAAGGTTGATTCTTCTCCCAAGCTCACTCATTGACAGACGACTATTCTTGCTTAATTCCTCTATAATTTTATGATCAATTTCATCGATTTTCATCTTTAACGAATTCTCCTATTTTTCATTAATTATTTAATTTATTTTATAAAAATTAATTTTTTATTTAATGCAAATTAATCTTTCAATATTTTATATTTAATATAACAAGGAGGGGTTATGATGGCAAGAATTAATGAATCAGCTTTTGGGAATACGCCTTTTCAGAGGTTATTAGGACACAATAAAGAAATTATGGAAGCATGGTCATATTTAGGAAAGGTGTTAGAAAGAGATGGACTTTTATCATCACAGTTAAAAGAACAGGTTAGAAGAACATTAGCGCAAAAAAATGGTTGTGAGTATTGTAAAGCAAAAGGGAAACCAGAGCCATATATGTTTAATGAAAAAATATCTGTTGCTGTAGGCTTTGCAGAGGTTTTTTTACAGCAAAAAGGAGATATCTCAAATTCTTCTTTTGAAATATTACAGGAATTTTTTTCAGAAGCAGAAATAAGTGAGCTTTGTGCGTTTATTACTTTTACTACAGCTCAACAGTATTTTGGGGCAATTTTATCTTTAGAGCCAAGCTTGGAGGGAGGGGAACAATGAAGAAGGACACTAGAAGTTGGAAGGTTTATTTTTATGAAATAGTTAAGGCTATAATATTATATAAATGAAGATATCATCAGGAAAACTTTTTTAAAAACTTATTATCTCACCCCCTTAGACTTTCATCGCAAAGGGGGACTTTCTGCTACTTGTAAAATATTAGAACAAAGGGGAAGTTTATAGACGTTCGTCTCATTGCCATTATTGATTTTTGAATGATGAACCAATTACTTCGAGCTTATTCAGGTTCCATAAATATCGACAATCATAATTTTTTCATGACATAAAAATAGACCATATAATAAGACGGTTGTAATAAGACCATTTTAATGCCTTGATTTATAAAAAGAATATGGACATTAAGATGCTGTTTGCTTTGATATAGTTGCAAATGTTTTAAAATACATACTCAACTGCTACGACTAAGCAGACATCCTATTCACCCCTAATATAAAGTTTTAAAAAAGCAATGTCCGCAAAATATATTTGGGACATTGCCTAAAAATTCATTTATTGAATCTTACAATGCGATCAATTGGAAGACGAGAAGAACCATAAGCTGGAGCTGCTGCTTCACCAATTGCTATTAATAATATTGGTATTTCGTTTGCAGGTAATTCCATATATTCAGCGAATTTCGTTTTATCAAACCCACCCATCGGAACTGTATCATAACCCATTTCTTTCGCCAATAACATTATCTGCATCGATACTAAGCCAGCATCAAAATGTACTATGTTTTCTAATGTTTTTGTTGAAGCTGAACCGTACATTGCTAATGCGTCTTGTCCAAGTTTTTTGGCAATTTCTTCTGGCATATAGCCTAGCTCCGCATTTTTTGCATAAATCTCCTTAGCATTTACATACATTTCAATATCTCCAATGACAGCGATAATGGCAGAGGCTGTTTCTATTTGCTCTTGGTTAAATGAAAAGAAATTAATGTTCTTTTGAATTTCCTTATCATCAATGACAATAAATCGCCATGGTTGCATATTACTCGAAGAAGGAGCTGAAATAGCATCTTGTAGTAGCTGCACTATTGTTTCACGAGATATTTTAGTTTTAGCATTGTATTTACGAACCGATTTACGCTCCTGCATAATCTGTTTTACTGGTGTAGTTGACGACATGTAATCTCCCTCTTTTTTGAAAAAAATTTAAACAGCTTTAATTGTTACATTAATATTTCCCATTGTTGCTTTTGAATATGGACAAACAGTATGAGTTAACTCTAATAATTCCTGTGCTTCTTCCAAGGCTAATCCTTCAATATGTCCTTCGATAACAACAGCAAGCACATAATCAAAAGCAGCTTGTTCCATTAATTTAACTGTTGCTTTAATCGTTGATGAATTTTTAAGTTTTTTCTGGCGTTTAATTAAATCTAATGCACTATTAAAGCAGGCACTATAACCAGCAGCAAATAATTGTTCTGGGTTTGTAACATTGTCTAATTTTGAGCCAGGTGGTGCAATTTTTAAAGATAGCGATTGATCCTCTGCATATGATGTGCCACTACGCCCACCATTATTAATCATCGTAGTTGAATATAATTCTTTCATCATCGAAAACCTCTAATCTATTTAGTATTTTAAATTGCAAACAATCTAATTTTTACAAATTGAATTGTACACAATTTAATTGCGTTTGACAAGTAGAAACTTTATTTTTAATATAAATGGTAGTAGAAGAACTTTAAGAGGGGATTTTTATGCCTAATCATTTAGATAATCAACTGTGCTTTCTTTTGTATGCTACATCAAAAGAAATCATTCGACATTACACAATATTATTGAAGCCCTATGATCTAACTTATACAGGTTATATCACCTTACTAGCTTTAGAAGAAAACGAACAAATAACTGTGAAAGAGTTGGGACAACGTTTATTTTTAGATTCAGGTACATTAACACCGTTACTAAAAAAGTTAGAGGCAAAGGGTTACATTTGCCGTGAGCGTTCCAGGAATGACGAACGACAAATGCAAATTTATTTAACACAGGAAGGAAGTAATGTTCGTCGTAAGCTCCCTGAAGTGTCTCGTCAAGTAATGAGGCAATCAAATATCTCTGAGCAGCAATTTATACAACTGAAAAATGTTCTTCAGGATATCATATACAACGATTGGAAAATAAAAGATGAAAATTAGGGCATAGCTTTGCAATTAAAAACTCCCCTTAGAAAAAAGACTATAGCATCTGTCTTTAAAGGGGAGCATAACCTTCTTGTAAACACATCATTCTTGGAAATACATCATTCTTGGAAATACATTCGTAGCTATAGTTAAGTAACAGTTCTATTGGGAAATTTTCAAACTCGCATTAACCAGTTAGAGAAATTTCCTTCGTGCATTGACTGCTACCCAGTTGTGCTTTTCCCCGCTTCCTAAAATCCCTAAAATATGTATACCCAAATTTAAAATAAGTCATAACCATTAATTAAAAAATTGATTTTTATTTTTGTAATACATAGTTGAATCCTTTTTTCCTTTTCCTCTTCTGAGTATTTTTTAGGTGTTTTCATACAAATTCCTAAATCGATCCATGTAACTTTCTTATTTTCTTTATCCCAAAAGATATGTTCAAGTTTAAAATCATAGTCATATCTATTTACATCCATCATAGCTCTTTTTGCTTTAACCAAATGACCAAGAATTATTTTTAATTCTGTAAGACAAATACCCTTTTTTAAAATCTCTGGTAAGGGCCTTCCCTTTGCTTTTTCTATAAATAAAAAATCTCTGGTCTTATATGCGAAAATCGTTGGAAAATAAGGGCTATCATTTAGATCTAATAATGCATGAATATCATTGTCGCCTTTTCCTTTAGATAACAATTTTTTTAAAATAATATCTTTCCCATTAAGATCAAATATAATAGAACGTTTTATATTGTTTTGTATTATTTTAATACTTTCACCCAATATCCTTTCATTTCCATAAGAATAAATAATATTTTGACTTTCCTTCGGTAGTCCATGAAAATACTTTGTAACTTGCACTTTTATTTCTCCTTTCGTCTATAACAAAATTCGACAAAAGGAATTATTATCCTTCAATAACTTATATCTGCTTCTCATAACACTTATCAAACATTAAGGATTCAATACTTGTTTAAAGGATTGTTAATTAAAGTGAAGAATTTTAAAGAATATAATAAAAATGGATTTTCTAAATCCGCTTTCAGAAAAACACTTTTGTTTTTTCTAAATCAGTTATATGCTGATTACACTGTTGACTATCTATACTATGATTAGCGTTTTTCAAAATTAAAGTTCAAATTACTTTATTATAGTAACCTTACCATTCCAAAAAATTTCAGACGTAAGCCTGAAGACAAGAAATGAAAATAAGTTGTATATTTTATTTATAATAATTAATTAAAAAGTATTAGAGGATTCAGAGTATAGGTTTATTCAAAACAAATAAAATGCTGGGAGCTTACAATTTCAATCTTATATTAATCTAGAAATACAAATTGTCTGAAGGTGATTTCTATGAAAAAAAAATGCATTTTACTATTTTAAGTAACGATTCAACAGATGGAGATGGAGGTTATGGAGTAGGTACCCTTGATTTAAATAATGTAACACCTATTATTATAGATTGTGAAAACAACCACGTATTTATTGACTTAGAAGCCTTACATGGGCGAAGTATAATTGAAAAAAAAGTTCGCTTTTCCCCTGATTTAGCTCATGCTAGTGACAATTATAATCGTTATTGGATTGTTTGGGTAGCTATTCAAATTGCTCAAAATGGACCTTTTTATGCGGGATGTACAGCAAGTGAAGTACGCGTATCAAAAGAAGAACGCCGAATTAAACTTGGCTATAAATCATTGCCAGAACAAGTAAATTATTTAGACAAGGCACTTAAAGGGAAATTTATCTTGAATCATGTAGATATAAATTCGAAACAACTACTTTATCAGTTTTTATCTGGATTTAATGAAGAGTACTGGAAACAGTCACCTGAAGAATTAAGACAACAACTATCTAGATAGGAGGATTTATAATGGCTTTTGTAATTACAGAATTATGTAGGGATGAAAAAGCAGCTGTCTGTTTGGATGTTTGTCCTGTAAATTGCATTGTTATGACAGATACCCAATATGTAATTAATCCTGATATTTGCATTGATTGCGGTGCTTGTGAATTAGTTTGTCCAGTAGAGGCTATTTATTTTGAGGACGATTTGCCTACTGAATATAATTCGGCAACCCTATTAGCACTTAATCATTTTCGAAACTAAAACGGGATTTGATAATGGTTATGTTTAACTGTCAAATGTTTTTGAAGGGTTTATTACATTAAAACATGATACATAAGCATTTTAAAACTTGGAACATTAATAAATAAAAAAGTAACGGATTTGGAAACTGCCTATCGTCCAAATCCGTTTTATTTGAATAAATTATCAATTATTTTGTGTAGTCAATATTGAACTATGTCGTGGATAACTCAAATGCAATGCACACGACAACATCCCCTTCTCAAAGATGTGCAGCAAAGGAAATACCTTCTTTAGGCATTCAGAATTTTGTAATCACAAACTAGTTGATTTGAAGTATGCTTTAGAACTACAGAAAAATAAATAATAAACAGACATGATGTTGTAATAATGGAAAGTCCCACATATCCCTTTAGTGTGAGAGAGGCAAATCTCTTAGGATACTTCCCACGTTCTAAACATTACTTTCACTTTTATTTATTAATTATTGTTTTTTTGATAGTTTCCATATAACTGCCCGCAAGCAGCATCTATATCAATACCAAATTGACTTCTAATGGTAACGTTAATTCCTGCTGACTTTAATTCTTTATAGAAGTTTACAACATGATTCTCATTTACTTCTTCAAACCTCATAGGTGAACTAACAGTTGGGTTATACCTAATGATGTTTACATGGAATAGGTTCCCTCTCTTATATCTACCTCTTAAAAGTTTTACTACTTCTTTTGCATGGTCAATAGAATCATTTACTCCTGGTAATATAATATAAGCAATGTAAACTTTTCTTGAGGTCATACGTATATGCTCATCTAATGTATCCATTACATCCAATAATGGGTAGCGTTCATTAATTGGCATTAGCTTGCTCCGCTGTTCATTATAAGGAGAATGTAATGAAAACGTTAGATTGATCTGCGGATAGTTTTGGGTCATTTTTTCAATACCCGGAATAATGCCTATAATCGATATCGATATTCTACGAGGACTTAAGGCAAACAACTCAGAATTTGTCAGTACATTTAAAGCATCATAAACTTGTACATTAGCTAATGCTTCTCCCATTCCCATAAAAGAAATACTATCAATTGAATGTCCCTTTAAGTGAAAATACAAAATTTGGTCAGTAATTTCATCTGATGTTAAGTTGCGTTTTAAACCTATATCTCCAGTTGCACAAAATTTACAACCAAAATTACAACCGCACTGCGAGGATATACAAAATGACTCCCAACCAGCTTTATATTTCATATTTACCGTTTCTATTTTTTCATCTCCTGCAATTCCAAATAAGACTTTTGAAACTTGCTCAGAATGTTGTTCCTTTAAAGGAGTAACATCTAAAATAGACTCTCCAAATTCTTTAACTAATTTCTCTCTCAACGATTTAGGAAGCACATTCATTTCATTGAACTTATCTATTCTTTCTTTAAAAATGGCATTCAATATTTGTTTCTTTCTAAAATTAGGGTAATTATGTTCATTTAAGAAATCGTTTATTCTTATATACTTATTGCTTTGTTTTAATTGCATCATGCTCATCCTTCCATATGACTCTCTAGTTTTATAGGAGTAAATAGAAAGGAGTTGTCTATCCTTTAGTTAAAAATAAACACAAAAAAGGCACCAATAGAATTATCGGTGCCAAACTTCATACAAAAAATATGCTCAAATACATAAGGACACTAAGTCATTACTTTGTAATTTACTTGGCATAGAGGCAAAGCTCCGATAACTATTTTTATATGGTTGTATAGCATAAAAAAGGACAGACTACTCCCTTTGTCTGCTAAACCATTTCCAAGTTTTACATTTTTACCAAACAGAATTCTAAAAACAGTTAACAATGCTTGCACCTCCCCAGTCAAATTTATTATCGATTAATTTAACATAATATTGAGTATATGTAAAGTGCTTCTTATAAAATGTATTATTTTATTTCATCCATATACGCCCTGAAATTTTCTACAATTTCTTTTGCTTTGGTACGATATAAATAATGATCTCCTTCAAATGTCATCACTTTCCCATGTTCAGAATCTTTTATTTGTTTTTGATGCTCTGGTATCCATCTGTCAGTTACTGGGTGATTCTCTTGTATAAAGAATATAACAGGAAGATTTTTTGGGAATGATAAATTTTCAGCTGCTCTAAAATTTTCATACATAATTTCAGCTTCATTTAACTGGCTAGGATTATACATGTTTTTGTGCTTAAGAATTCTCATTTGTTCTTTTGTTTTATCATCATAGGGTAGTACCGCGTATGGGTCATCACCTAGCTTCACCTGCAATCTTGCTAAACCCGATTTTTTAAGTAGTTTTATAGTTCTTATTATGGAAGAATCAATTTTTTTCTCACTTATCGTTGGAACACTGCTATCTAGCCCGACAAATGCACTCACTTCGTTTGGATATTTATTCACATAATCTAGTCCATAAAGGCCTGAAATGGAATGGCCCATTAGAGTATACCGTTCAATATGAAGACGTTGTAAAGCTTCATGTATTTCACTGACAATATTCGCTGTGCTTCGTTCCTTTTCAGTTAGATCACTTAATCCATAACCAAAGGGCTCAATTACAACAACTTTGTAAAATGGAGATAATTCATCTACTAGTGGTTTAAAATCAAGTGCTGGTGCTGCTGTTCCATAACCAGGTAAAAGCACGATGGTTTCTTCGCCTTCTCCTTGAATGAAGACATTCATATCCTTCCCGTCTACAGTTACAGGCTGACCATAAATATCTATTTTTCCTTGCTCGAATTTGTTACAGACAATATTAACAATAAAAACAATGGCCAGAAAAAGTACTGTTGCAATAGCTATAACTCCTATTGCTTTAAGCATAAAGATGAGTGGTTTACCCATCCTCATTTTCATTACCTCTTCTTTTAGTTTCACTCTCATCTTCTCCTTTTTCTATCTATTTATTAGACATCATATATGAGCATTAAGGATAGCTTATTGGACGAAGATATATTCTCTATGACGATAATATGAACGGAATATGAACAAACAAAAAATGTTAAGGCGCCACATGCAAGAAAGTCTGCATATGACGCCTTAAGATGGGGAATATGAAAATGTTTAAATAATTCGAATGGTCAACATGAATCAAATTGGTGTTGTGATTGGCAAAGTGACAATGAAAGTCAAGCTTGCTTTCCCACACGGATGTAGCCTTGCTAAAGCGATTTATAATTACAAATCTTTAGAAATAATAAAGTTGATTTTTAGACTAGAAAATGCAATAATCATCTATCAAAATGAATGAGATAAATAGTTTAAAACTTTTGTTTATACAGTGAATATCTACATTTTCTTATACAACATTTCAATGTGCTCTATACCATCCTCCAAGTATACTTCTGACACTGACTCAAATCCTAAATCATTGTAAAATTTCAACAAATAGGCCTGTGCAGAAATTCTAATAGTTTGTTCTCCCAAACTATCTGTCACAAAGTTTATAGCATTTTGAACCAATTTCCTAGAAATGCCTTTCTTTCGATGTTCTGCTTTAGTGAGAACTCTGCCAATCGCTGCTTCTGAGTATGAAATATTTGGAGGTAAAATTCTTAAATATGCTACTATTTCAGAATTATCTTCAATAAACAGATGATAGGATACTTCATCTTTTGAATCTAAATCTTGGAATATACATTGCTGCTCGACTACAAATACTTCTGCTCTTACTTTTAATATTTCATATAATTCTTTTGTAGTTAATTGATTAAATTCTTTTACGTGCCAATTCATCATCTTGTTTGATTCTCCTTAACGAATTAAATTTAATTAATATAGCGTAATATAGAACTAAGTAGACCAAAGAACCTTATTAGTATTAGCTTAATATATACCCACTTTGTTGTATTTGCAACAATAAAATGAATTTGTCACTTTGTTCTCTTTATAGAGTCGAACTTCATGTTCAAAAAGGAGAATTTACCGGTTTCTTGGACCAAACGAAGCTTACACGTTAAAAATGCTACTCAGACTCGTTAAACCATTTGAAGGGGCCTTTAAAATTTTTGGAGAGTGACATTAAAGTTGTTTAATTTAAAAGTTCAAATAAGTATAACCCCTCCAAATTTAGGACGGGGTTAACCTGAAAATCTAACATTATTTAAAAATAGAGCCCTTTTCTTTATAAACAATCGAACCTAGGTCACTACCATACAAATTGTATTATTGCGATAATGCGATTTGTATGTGGGCTAAGTGATGCTCTTCGTGCCAAGCTAGCTTTGCCATTTTTGTTGCAACTGTTATTTTACCGTTTGTCTGGTGAGTAAAGATTCGATCTAATTGAACTTCAGTTAAATTATTTCCTAAAAAAACGATACGCTCATTTATACCTTCTAGCATTTTAATTGAGGGTTCTACAGGAAGCATTGTATCTGATTGAATCGCCCACTTTTCTTCATCAAAAGCTGGTACTATTGGATTCTCATCTGTTAAAGCTAGCTTCAAACGTTGATACATGTTTAACTGGGAATCTGCAATGTGATGAACAAGTTGACGAACTGTCCAGCCACCCTCACGATAAGTACTGCTTAATTTCTCTTCATTTAATGAGCCCACTGTTTCTCTTAATCGAGTCGTGTAAGTTTCGATTTTCTTTAGCCATTCATGTATATTTTCAAATGTTACTTTTTCAGGAACTTGTAGTTTGCCAATTGGGTATCTTACATCCATTTTTAATCCTCTTTTCCCTATTAATTATCTTGTTAGTTATTCTTTTGTTTATTCATTTCACTGATAATAATAGTTAAATAACACTTTAAAATATATTCATCTAGACCATGAAGAAAATATAGTAAGTGCTACACGCTACATTTAGTAGCACTTTGTAGTCCCCTACATTAATTTGTTACTTCTTTCTCTTCCATTAACATAGTTCCTTTTTCTATTAGGTTTGTATGGAAAGAGAAAGCTTTTTGTAGAATATGTGGTGTTTGGCCGCCAACTTTCTCTTTCGCTTCTTCAAAGTAAGCACGTAATTGCGGTCTATACTTAGGGTGTGCGATTTCGATAAGCTTTTCCGCTCTCTTTACTGGTGGAAGTCCACGAAGATCAGCATATCCCTGTTCTGTCACAATCACATCCACATCATGCTCTGTATGGTCAATATGCGATACGAAAGGTACAATCGTTGAAATCGCTCCATCTTTTGCTAGTGAAGACGTTACAAAGATAGTAATTCTAGCATTCCTAGCAAAGTCCCCAGATCCACCAATACCATTCATAATTTTTGTACCGTTAATGTGTGTTGAATTGACGTTTCCGTAAATATCTACTTCTATTGCAGTGTTAAAAGAGATCACGCCTAAACGACGAATAATTTCTGGATTGTTCGAAATTTCCTGAGGTCTAAACATAATTTTATCTTTGTATTTCTCTAAATCTGCTGCTAATGAATCAACACGCTTTTTCGAAAGTGAGAATGCAGTACCAGCTGCAAATTTAACGATACCAGCGTCAATTAAATCAAAGACACCATCTTGTAATACTTCAGAAAACACTTCTAGATCTTTAAATTGAGAATTTTTCATACCATTTAAAACGGCATTCGCAACAGACCCTACCCCAGATTGTAATGGAGCTAATGATTCTGGCAATTTTCCTGCTGCTACTTCACCTGCTAAAAAGTTTAATAAGTGATTGGCAATTTGCTGTGTTTCTTCGTTTGGCTCGAATAATGGTGAAGGAACATCAGGTTGCTCTGATAAAACAATTCCTTTTACTTTTTCAGGATCAACTTTGATGCCAATTTCTCCAATTCGATCTGAAACTTTGTAAATTGGAATTTCGCTACGCTCACCTTGCTCTTTCTGTACAAAGATATCATGAAGGCCTTCGTATGCTTTAGGTGCCGTAGTGTTGATTTCAATGATAACGTTTTCAGCTTGTTCTACAAAAATTGGTGAATTTCCTACAGAGCCGGTTGGAATAATATAACCTTCTTCAGTAATTCCAGCTGCTTCGATAATGGCATAATCAATTTTTCCTAATGTTCCTTTTCTTACTTCTTCCGCTGTATGTGATAAATGCTGGTCAATGTAGTATATTTCACTTTTGTTGATTTTCCCACGCATTACAGAGTTTCCTTGGTAGGGAACACGTAAGTTAATGATTTCTGCCTCAGCCATTGATTGGTCAGCAGTTGGCCCTAATGAAGCACCAGTATATAAGTTGACTTTAAAGTTATCTTGCTTACCACGCTTAGAAAGTGCAAGTGGAAATTCTTTTGGCTCACCAAATAGTGTAAATCCACTCATCCCAAGGTTCATTCCGTCTTCAATCCAAGAAGCTGCTTCCTCAACTGAAACAACTTTGTCCAAAAATGGTTTACTTCTAATGAATTGGCTTAAATCTTTTTGCATTAACAATCACCTCGTAATAGTTTTGTATTACTTTTATACTTTGTAAATTTTGCGGGTTAAAATGCATAACATTATTGCAAATCAAAACTCACTTTACATTGTATTCATCTGCATGAGTTTCTTATCTTCATTGTAAAAAGAACTCAACCATTCGTCTATCACATGATTTCTATGATAATGATAGAAAAAAACTATAATAAATAACTATCAAGAATTAATCCCTTTTTTCCTGTTGAAAATGGAGTTTTTTATAGTAGCTTACTAACTAGTTAGAATCTTGTTTATCTGCAAAGATAACAAGTGTTCCTGACGCTGCTGCTTCATTATTTCCAAATGGCGTGATTATTGTACTAAAGAACATTTCTCTGTCAGTTAAGATTGAACATTGATATTTTCAATCAAGGGCAACAATTTTCTCTCACATATAGTACATCTGTATTAGGTATATATTATAAACACTTAAATTATATACATACATTCTAAAATATTATCGAAAGGGTTTAAGCTACTCAGAAACTACAACAAACACTGTATACCCTTGTAGCCTTCTTTAAACCTCTTTATCAGAATATTCATTTGTATCATTTTGGAGAAAAATTCATAATTTATCAAGTGTTATTTCTGGAATTAATCAGAACCACCAGTCTTGTACTGCGCCCCAATTGTTAGACACACTATCTAACAATTGGAGGTGCAGTGGTCTTTTTATGGATTTATACAACTATAGTAGTCGTTGCTTAAACTATAGCTATGTTTTAATCACTGAATTAGAACATTCCCTAAAATATTGAGCATAGCCAGCCGAAATAATTAATTCATAATGGAACAATACTGCTCCTAAGTTTAATAATGCCTTGTATTACCTTCATATGGGTATCTTGTTCCACCCTACCATCCCAGTTAATTATCTAACGATGGTTCACCATGTACTATTGTACGCAATTTGGCACTAGGTCTATTTCACCCTTAATTTTGAAGGCTGATAATCTACCACTTGTGACAGAAAGTCAAAAAAATCCGATAGGAATATAAAAAACAGGCAAGGTGAATAACTTTGCCTGCTTTTATTAAAATCTATATGATATTTAAACGTTAACCAGAGTGGAGTTTGATAGATTCTTATGCTGACATTAAAAGTAGTAGTAAGAATTTTGTTGACAATTTAGATAGTCCAAAACAACAAAAAGCGGTACTGAATCATCAATACAATGAACATACAGATTGTTGCTATCAATATAGCATTCCATATTTTTCTTTTTCCGCTAACTTGCTTATCCCTAAATGATCTTAAAATAGGGATAGCTGCAATTACCATGCCAATAGAAAAAACTGCATTGATTATTAGGTGTATCCTAAAATCTCCAATTGGAGAGGACATAGCCGACATAAATCTCAATATAGTCACTATCATGTTGATTATACATAATAGACCGATAACTGGTAATAAATTTGTTTGTTTATATGCCGGTATATAAAGAGTGATCCCCTGCTTTTTACGTTTTCTCAACAAAATGACAGATATGAGCGCAGCGATGGAGCCTGTAATAAAAATTATTGTACAAAAAACAAAAGCAATCTGATTGAGCTGGATGTTTTTGTAAAGCGGCATTTTTAAATAGTCCCGAATATTTCCTGTGCGAACTTTATCAACCTGACCGTTTTCATCTAACTCAAAGGATAAAAAAGCGAGAGACCCTCCGCTTCGTTCCAATATAGATGGATTGGAATCCATTCGTTCAAAAACCAAGGGGGCGACCTCTGCAAAGTGAAGTGTTTCTCGATTTGGATCGATGGAAGGCCGTACTTCAATTTCCCCGTTCCCCATGTCCTTTACAACAATACTATCACCAGAAACCAAATATAAACTTGAAAGGAAGTTGCTATGAATCATTCGGCCCGAATAATAAGTTCCACTGAGATTTTGGGTATGGCGTTTTGGCACAGTAACCGTTGCTTGATGAGAAAACTGGGCAGAAAGCTTATCTACAATTTCAGTCCGCACACCACCCGATTCTCCAGCTACGTTGGTAAGCACACTAACACCGAAATTCTCTTCCGGGACGAGACTTAAAAATGCGGAAAAATTGGTTGTATTTCCTCCATGTTCAAGTAAACGAACTCCGTTTTCCTGACGCATCCAAAACCCATGGGCATTAGAAGGCATACCGGCAGTAACAGAAAGGGAATCGGTATGCATTTCTTTAAGTGTTTGAGGCGAATTAAATAATGAGTTTTCTAAAGCACCCTCATAATCCATTTGGGCGATCATAAACTTTGCCATATCTTCTGCGGTTGAGGTAATCGCTCCAGCAGGTGCCTCATTTAAAAAGTTTTCTGGTAGCAGCTCAAATCCTTCTGACGCCCTGCCATAACCCTTGCTTTTATTTTCTACAAACTCTGGCAGGTGATAATAATTTGCATAGGCAGTACTTCTTTGCATATGTAAAGGATCAAAGATATGGTTTTTTACATATTCTTCAAAGAGTTCCCCAGATTTAACTTCCACTATATATCCGGCAATGTCTGTACCGAAGTTAGAATATGCGATAACCGTTCCTGGTTCATATATTTGCTTGGGTTGATGTTTTGCACTCACCCATTTTTCAAGAGGAATAACTTTTTCTTTATCAAAAGTAAGCATTCCGCTGGCATTTTCTTCAAATCCTGCGGTATGGTTCATTAAATCTAAAATCGTAATTGGTTTATCATAAACCAAATTAAGGCGCTCATACCCGATATATTCTAGTATATCTGTATGCAGATCAATCTTTCCTTCTTCAACTAGTTGCATTACTGCTGTCCATGTAAAAATTTTGCTGACCGATCCAATTTCAAATACAGTAGATGTGGGATCGACAGGAATATCCTCCTTTATGTTTGCTACCCCATACCCTTTGCTGAAAATTAGCCTTCCGTCTTTAACTATAGAAACTGCCGCACCCGGTACGGTAACCCCTATTTTACCTTCCATAATATCATCAACTATTGTTTCGATTTTTGAAATATCCACACCTGATGGAGTTACTTCAGCACTTGCAAATGTTGACATAGGAAAGTAGAAAAAGCAACTGAAAATTGTAATTACGGTGGTTACAAAAGCAACCAGCCTATTTGTTTTTTTCATTATAAGTCTCCTTATTTCCATTACATAATCTTAATATATTTTTAGAAACACAAGTTTTATCTCTTTGTTTGTATGCCTTGCCTGTCAACCGAGCATGTGTAATTTGTACGCTTGGCAATGTCGATACTGATGACGAGGACTTTTTCAGTGGCTTGATTAATCTTTTGGTTCGTATTAGAATTCATAAATGGAGTTCTCCTGTGTGATGGTGAATCAATTTAGGCGTTGACACTCATACATCATACAAGAGGGCTTTTTCTTTTTAAGCTCCCGTAAATCCTTCTAATAGGAATGCCCCTAAAATATGAAATAAGAACACCCCAGTTAGATATATATCCTAAAAA
Source organism: Lysinibacillus sp. B2A1 (assembly GCA_002973635.1). Lineage (GTDB taxonomy): Bacteria > Bacillota > Bacilli > Bacillales_A > Planococcaceae > Lysinibacillus. The sequence continues at coordinate 1,956,074 of CP027224.1, read as the reverse complement.
ACAGAATAGAAATTCCGATACAAATTTGTCGGCAAATTCTTGCTTTCTTGTTTTATCCACTTTTTTATGTAAGACAACTCCAATCACAAGCAAAATTATGCTGACAGCAATATTTAATATAATGAATAGTGGTGCTAATGTTTTTCAAAAATCCTGAAGGTCTTCAATAAATTCTCAGCCATCTTCTTTTACCTCCATTGATTTTTTTCTCTTTATTCAAAAATTGTATCTATCGTACTATTTAATAGAAATTCAAATACTTCAAAACGGTCATAAGCAAGTTTATCTTTCAATGTCACTAAAAATAGCATCGAACTTATAACAGCATATGCTTTTTCTTTTTCAACTTTCAGTCTGAGTCCTGCAAGATCAATGGTATCGTAGAAAAAAGTTTCGCTATCAAAGTGTAGTTTTTCGATACGGTCTTTAGGTATTTTGTTTAAAAAGGCTAAGAAATCTGGAGTTCCCAGATCATATAGAAATGGTGATTTATCAAATTCTTTAAAATGCCATTTCATGGCACTAATAAAACCAGCTTTGCCCCTTTCACTATTAATAATTTCTTGCAAATTGCTTTTTAACCTATTTTGCACGCGCTCTAAGGTGTCGCAAAACAAATCCTCTTTAGCCGAATACAATAAATAAAATGATCCTGTTGATATTCCTATTTTTGCTGTTAATTCACCAATACTTGTTTTCTTGTAACCATGTAATGCCCAACTCCGCTCACATTCAGTACAAAGCTTTATTCTTAGCTCAACTTTTTCTTCATCAGAAAAGCCTTTTGGTCCTTTTGCCATTTATTACACCTCCTTATTTTATTATGAATTAATTTGTTTTTTAATTCATAATAAAATAATACTCTCTCTTGTATTGGCTGTCAACCATACTTGAAAATAATTAACATAATGCTAAAGGCAAAGTGTATATTTTTCAGTAGTTTCAACAGGATATTTTCACAGGTGTGTGCAGGAAATTTTTATAGTTAATTAAAAAAATAAACTTAAAACGTCTAATAATACAAATTAATGCTTCTTTATCATAAATAACAAATTCATTTTAAAGTATCTTGATGATGTAATTTTCGAGGAGGAAAGGTTATGATCACTGTTTATTTGCATGGGATGAGATTCAATATCGAAAAATTGCGCATTGAAATGGAGAAGGAATATGGGAATAGTCTTAGCAGATTAAAGATGGCTAGATTAAGAGGCTCTTTATCAAAACATTATTAAAGCAGTCACAGATATTTTAACAAATAAAGAAACGGCACATAAATACATTGATTCAGATTTTGATGAAGATGATTTACAATTAGAAATTAAACGGTTAACCAAACAAGAACAATCAAATCACGAAAAAATTGTACTTGGATGGAACTTGGTCAAAAGAGAAACTAGATGAAAATCGTATATAATTGGATGAACAACTCAAAACTCCATGATGATTTAACCGTAAAATGATTTATAAATTAATAAAAGAAGAGGGATTGAAGATTTAGTCCATATCCTCTTCCCCTCTATATTTAACTAATAATTATTATTTAACATTTGAAGTAGTTTCACGACTTTACTTTTTACATTAATCATAGAGTCTTGTGGACCAATACAAGACGGACAGCCCGCCTCACAAGGACAGCTTATGACATGGTGCTGCGTTTTTGTTAATAAGTCCTCCCATAAATCATAGACCTTTTCACTTAATCCGATTCCTCCAGGATACTTATCGTAAACAAAAAATGTTGGTAGCTCATTATGGGATGCTTTGACTTGAGGCACGACTGCTACATCACTACTATCACATTGAATGAACAGAGGAATAAAGGCATTCATTGCATAGGCTATTCCAATCATTACCTCAGTCAATTCCGCCTCTGACCACTGTTCTGATATATGAAGTGATAGCCAAGAAGCACTTGTATGCATCTCATCTGGTGGTAAATGTATTGGACCCGATCCGATATTATCGTGTGTGCCAAAGCGTATTTTTTTAAATAGTGTGGCTTGAGCAACTAACCCAACATCACCAAAGCTAATTGTACCCCCACTATAATCTCTATTACGATCCTCTTCTAGCACTTTCATTTCAACTGCTAGATTAGCATCTGTGTAATAATCGACATCTACTTCTCGTACAAAGGCTTTCTTTTCTTCCCAATCAAGCTTTTCTACTTGAAATTGAATGCCCTGATGTAAATAGATTGCCTCTTCATGCAATAATGTCATTGCGCTGTGACGATCCATTTCACCGATGACCTTTGTTTGTGCAGGAATTGTCATATCGATGATTACAACATTTTCCTGAGAGGCTGAGCGCAGACTAATATCGTGCGCCGGGAAACGATCACTCATCCAATGCCACTTATCGCTTGTTTTAAAAACAACGCCTTCCTCTGCTAGGTAATCTAATAATTCTTGAATTTCATACTCTCCGTATGCATCATGCGTTGAAAAAGGTAGCTCAAATGCTGCACATTTTAAGTGGTCCATTAAAATTAACATATTTTCGGGATAAATACGTGCTTCTTCAGGTGCACTCCCAAGTAAAAAGAGTGGGTGATTGACCACATACTGATCCAGTGCAGACGATTGTGCTACATAAATAATTAACGCCTCGTCCTGCCGACGACCAGCACGTCCCGCTTGCTGCCAGGCACTTGCAATATTTCCTGGGTAACCCGTCATAATGCATGCTTGAAGTTGACCAATATCCACTCCTAATTCCAATGCATTTGTGCTAACAACTGTTTGAATAGTCCCCTCTCGAAGACCACGTTCAATCACTCTTCGCTCAGAAGGTAAATAGCCTCCACGATACCCTCGTACTGATTCATCAAGAAGCTTATCTCGTGTCAGCTCCTTTAAATAAGTAACTATCATTTCTACTCTTACACGGCTTTTAGCAAAGATAATGGTTTGAATACCTGCTATATATAATCTTTTAGCTAGGTCACTTACCTCTAAGATAGCACTACGACGCACGCCAAATGTTTTATGAACAATAGGTGGATTATAAAAAAGAAATGTTTTTTTACCAACTGGCGCTCCTGAATCAGCAATTAATGTATGAGTCTCATTTGTTAGAAGTTCTGCTAATTCCTTTGGATTTTTTATAGTTGCTGAAGTACAAATAAACACCGGCTTGCTACCATAAAATGCACAGATCCGCTTAAGTCTGCGTATAACATGGGCTACATGTGAACCAAATACACCTTTATATGTATGTAATTCATCAATAACTATATACTGTAAATTTTCAAAAAGGGATACCCATTTTGTATGGTGTGGTAATATTCCTGAATGCAGCATATCAGGATTTGTCATTACAATATGCCCTGCCTTGCGAACCTTTTGGCGAATTCCGGGTGAGGTATCTCCATCATATGTGTAGCTTAATATCTCTTCTCCACTTTGTTCAATTAACTCATTTAAATCATTTTTCTGATCCTGTGCTAAAGCCTTTGTCGGAAATAAATAAATAGCTCTTGCATTTTTATCCTCTAATATTGTTTGGAGAACTGGTAGATGATAGCAATATGATTTACCTGATGCTGTTGGTGTAACAGCAGTAAAGGACGTACCACTCTGTGCCAAATCGAAGGCTTCTCGCTGATGTGTATAAAGCTGCTCGATTCCTCTTGACTGAAGTGCCTTTACCAGAGAAGGATGTAGATTTCCCGGGAACGGAGCATATTTTGCTTCACGTCCTTCAAGTGTCTGCCAGTGTAAAATTCTTTCTTTTAATTCCTCATCATATCTCCACTCGTTTAATAATTCATTGATGGTTCTCTTTTTGGATAACACCTTTTGTTCCCTCCTTCACGATTCGCTCAAAATTTTTCAATGTAAAGGAGGTAGAATGAATAGCATCTAAAAAACGTTTTTTACTTGTTTCTTTAAAAAAAGATTGCACAACAAATTGCTCCATGGATTCCACCACAGAAGCAATTTGTTGGATATGCATATACTTTGGATTATTGTTTTGAATCCACAAATTGGCCTCCTGTTGCCACTCTATTAAATGTTGATGAATAGCATCAGCATGTGGCTTAACCTCCTTAAAAAAATCAGGTGTACGATCCTCTTCACGCATTTGCCAAAAGCGTGCAACACTTTTTTCACATTCATCTATTAATATGGAAGTTTGCTGTATTAATAACAATTTCGCACCTCATCTCATTCATTACAACAATTATAAATCTTGCTTGTTTGAACTTAAAAACTTTTCTTCAGCATGTATGGTAGTACTGACATCGAAAATCTCAACTATGATACATGACAAGCAAGTTGTTTATAATAATAGCATGTCTCTCTCACCTCTTGCTTTACAAGTACAGAAAATGGTAAATATTGTATTTAAAATACTCATATTGAGGGAGTTACTTTGCATATGAGATAAGTGTACCAAAGTCCATCATTTTTCACTACTTATAGGCGAACAAGCATTCTTTACTTGCCAGTTCTTTTCTGCTAAGCTTACTTTCTGGCTAACAGCTTCAAGTTGCATAAAAAAATGCATGCTATGCGCATTGCTTTCCAAAGACACTCTTGTTATAAGTAATTGATTGACCAGATCCAACTGCGCAACTAATTGTTCTAACTTATTCAATACAACGCCTCCTTTGCTTTACTTATGTATTTCCCCGCATGTATAAAATTACCTTCATGCGTGACAAAAAAAGCGTAAGTTAGCTGAAAGAAGAAGAATTTCGATATTTTTTTATTAAAACATCTTTATGGCTATGCTGTCCGAATAATCTTCTAGCTAGATTGGGGCGAATAGAAAGGACAAATTTACTACTGAATTGCTTGAAAACTTTATCTGTTTTTTTGGCATTTTGAGTAGAAAGCACAGCCCTTTTTTTGACAACTTTTCGACTTTAGAAGGCGGAAAGTGTACTATATTGATTGATTCTTGTCGTATGATTTCTGCTATGGTTTGAACGAGCCAGAGGTGGAGAACTGCTACTGAATCATGGTAAACTAGTGTATATAGTAGCAGTATTATAGAGGGTGAACTAAATGACAATTCGTTATCCAAATGGGAAATTGTATACCCCAAATCAAGCAATTCAAAATGGGTCAAAGAAGGATGATAACAAAGAAATTTCTTTTAGTAATCGAGGGAAAACACTAGAAGATGAAATCAATGAAGCAAACGACTATTATTTAAAAAGACGACTTGCTATCATTCATAAGAAACCTGTTCCCGTACAAATCGTCAAAGTAGAGTATCCATCACGAAGTGCTGCAGTAATTCGCGAAGCATACTTCCGAACACCTTCAACAACAGATTATAATGGTGTTTGGAAAGGGCTTTATATTGATTTTGATGCAAAAGAGACAGCTTCCAAAACAAGTTTTCCTTTAAAAAATATACACTTACATCAAATGACTCATATGCAGCAAGTGACGGAACAAAATGGTGTGGCTTTTATTATCGTTCGTTTTTCAGCTTTTGAACGATATTTTATTGTGCCATATGAAGTTTTACAAAAGGCCTGGCAAGCAATGGAGAATGGTGAGCGTAAATCGATACCTTTTTCAACGATTGAAAGAGAAGCTTTCGAAATTCCTACAAGCTATTATCCACGTATCGACTTTTTACCGATTATCCAGCAGCTCATTGAAGCAAAAAGCCATGGTTCTGAAAGTGAGGAGATTGTAGAATGACTGAACGTCGTCAAACACGCGGTGAGCGCCAAAAAGCTCTCGCTCAAAAAAATAAAAAGAAAGTGCCCAAATCATCTGGAAAGCTATGGTTTAAGCGCATTTTCTTAACGCTGTTGGCAATAGGTGCTGCATGTTTTATTGGAGGAGCTGGAATGTTCGCTTTTTATGCTAGTAGCGCACCTGAGCTAAAGGAAGAATTACTGAAGGATCCTGTTTCTTCAGAGTTCTTTGATAAAAATGGTGATCTATTTGCAACAATCGGTGCAGAAAATCGTAAATATATAAAATATGATGATATACCTGAGGATATGATTAATGCTATCCTTGCTACGGAAGATGTACGCTTTTTCGATCACCATGGTATGGATTTTTATCGTCTTGGCGGGGCAATTATTGCCAACTTCCGCGACGGCTTTGGATCACAGGGGGCTTCAACTTTAACACAGCAAGTTGTGAAGAACTCTTTTTTACAAAATGAGAAAAAATTAAAACGTAAAGCACAAGAGGCTTGGCTTGCCTTCCAATTAGAGCGTAAATATTCAAAAGAAGAAATCTTTGAAATGTACTTTAATAAAATGCTTATGTCAGGTCGTGTATACGGTTTCGGAACAGCCGCTCAATATTTCTATGGTAAGGATTTAAAAGATTTAACATTAGATGAAGAAGCATTACTTGCAGGTTTAGTACAGCGTCCAAATGCTTACGATCCATTAAAAAATCCTGAACTTGCAGAAAAGCGTCGTAATACAGTTTTAGGATTAATGTATCAACATGGTAAAATTACAAAAGCTGAAATGGAAGAAGCAAAAAAAGTAGACGTTCAAGCAGGTTTAGCCGATGATACAACACGTCAAAAATTTGCTGGCTCTAAATATGATGCATTCCTTGATATCGTCATAAATGAACTAGAGAAAAATGGTGATGGTACTGCAATGGCAGAAGGTATTAAGGTGTACACAACACTTGATCCAAACGCTCAATCAATTGTTGAAAACATCATGAATGATGATAGTAATTTCCCAACAGAAAAAATTCAATCTGGTGTAGCTGTTGTTGATACAAAAACTGGTCAAATTCAAGCAGTTGGTGGTGGACGCAAGTATGGCAATCGTGGTTGGAACTATGCAGACGATCTAAAACAAAATCAGCCAGGCTCTACTATGAAGCCATTATTGGATTATGGTCCAGCCATTGAATATTTAAAATGGTCAACAGGTCAAACACTTGTGGATGAACCTATGAAATACACAGGAACTCAGCAAACCATTACAAACTGGGATGGTAAATATATGGGGGCTATGACAGCACGTAAGGCATTATATGCTTCCCGAAACGTTCCAGCTGTTAAAGCTTTAAAAGAGGTTGGTCCTGATAAGGCACAGGAATTCATTGGCCGTTTAGGTATTGAGTCGAAAAACGTCTATGAATCCGATGCGATTGGTGGTGGAGATATTGCCATGTCTCCTATCCAAATGGCGGCTTCCTATGCAGCATTTGGAAATAACGGTGTTTATACTGACCCTCATGCAATTTTAAAAATTGTTTACCGGGATGGTAAGTCAACAAAGGACTACACACCAAAGCCTAATGTTGCGATGAGTGATTACACGGCTTACATGGTAACAGACATGCTACGAGATGTAGTTGGCAATAAGCCTGATGCTTCAGGTACTGCTGCCAATGTTTCTGGGTTAGATATTGCTGGTAAAACGGGTACAACTAACTATTCAAAAGCTGATTTTGATAAATATAACTTACCAAGCACAAGTGTGCCAGATTCATGGTTTGCAGGTTACACAACTAACTATTCAATCGCCATATGGAGTGGTTACGAAAAACACTTTGACCCTATCACAACTTGGGATGAACGTCGTTTACCACAGCATCTATTTAAACAAATCATGAAAGAAATTTCGGCGAATGTTGAAACACCACGTTTCAAAAAACCAAGTTCTGTTGTAGAGGTTACAATTGAGGCAGGCTCAAAACCGCTGAAATTAGCAAGTGATTTCACACCAAGTAACAAACGCCAAACTGAACTATTTGTTCGTGGCACAGAGCCTACAGAAGTATCAAATGAATACGAGGCTCCTGAACTTTCAACACCTTATAATGTTTCAGCAAATTTAGATTTAGGCGCTCAATCAATCAATATTTCTTGGGATCATGATGCCATCCTAAATCCTGAAACAAACGAGCCATTGCCAACAACCTTCGAGGTCTCTGCTACACGAGAAGGTGGAGAAACAATTCCTCTTGGGACAACAGAAAGCAAAGGCCTAACAGTTGCAAACAATTTAGAGGATGGCAATTACACGATCTCTGTCGTCGCTATTGTGGACGGTACACGAAGCGAACCAGGTACAACCTCCTTCCAAGTGTCGAGTATGCCAGACGAAAACCTTGAGCCTGAAACTCCGGATGAGCCTGATTTAGAACAACCCACGACACCAGATCAAGGTAACGGCAATGGTAATAATGGCAATCACAATGGAAATGGTAATGGAAATAGTAATAACAATGGTAACGGCAACCCTAATGGTAATAACGGCAGTAGTGGCAATGATGGTAGCAACAACACCAATGATGGCACTACTAACGGTGGTCAACCACCTACACCGCCGACTGACCCTGTCGTTCCAAATGAAGAAAACGATAGTACAGAATAAAAAAAGCAGAGGAGCTATCAATAATGATGCTCCTCTGCTCATGTTGTTGAAATACTATTATGTCAATGAAATCAAGGTGACAATTTAAAAAGTATAGCCCTTTTTCAAAACGAGGGGTTGATTTCCGTTCCGACTGAGTGCTTTGCCGCTGACGCTTCGCTTTCGCGCAGAGCAGAGCTTCCTGGGGGCATCCGATGAGCCGCTTGGGGCAACAGGAGGTTGGTCACGAAGGCGTTATCACAGGACGTGATGCTTTTAGCCTTCGTTCCCCTAATATGCTCGCTCCAGGGTCTCATCTGTGACGCTGAATCCCTGAGGAGTCACTCAGTCTACACTCCAATCAACCACTGCACATAGTATTTTCTTCTGGCATTTCACACAAATGTATAGTGATAAATTTGAAGTCTTAGCCATCACTAAATTGTGCAAAAGCTTTGATAACATTTTTCTATGCTAAAGCAGAGCGACAGCAAGTGGCTTTATGTAAAGTTACAAAGTAGTTTTATGCATAAAATGTAGGTTAACAGCTGTAGAATTGTACCACTATTTTATCCATTTAATGATGGTGAGTAACATGCTTTTACTTTTCTTTTGAGGGAAGAAAATATTTAAAGTTCTACACTATTGCTGATTGGAGTGCAAGGCTACTCGACTCCCGTGGGATAGCGAGACAGACGAGACCCTGCACGGAGCGTCAGCGTAGGAAGCGGCTCGTCGCTCGCCCACAGGAAAGCGAGTAGCCTGGAACGGAAATCACCTTCATTTGACTTAGTAGTATTCTCAAAGATTCCCTTGACCATTTAGTTTTTCAACACTATTAGCAGAGGAGCTATCAATAATGATGCTCCTCTGCTTTTCATCTATCTTCATTCTGTAGAAGACTCCCTCCTCTAAAGATGCTGAGATGAATGCGGTATTGGTTCCATTTCATTGGGGGCCCAAACACCTACTGAAATAGAGGAACTCAGTCTAAAAACGTCACGTCCTGTGGCAATGACTGAGTGACCAACATCTTGCTACTGACGCTACGTTAGCACTACGCTTTCGCGCAAAAAACAACTGTTGGCCCAAAGCCTCTGGCGGATGTCACGGATTTTCAAAGGAATGAAAAAAGGATGTTAGCCTAACATCTTCGCATCCTGCGAAAACGGCTAACTGACCTGCATCGGTAAAAACGCCACGTCCTGTGGCATTACCGAAATGACCGACATCGTGTCGTCCCTCGTGCAGGCCTGAGCACAATTCAAAATCTGGACGCATTGTTTATCTGTAGCGAAAGAAAAGCGGCAGCTACAATTACGCCAAGGCGAAATTGATTTAATCAAAAATCTTTACCCATTCGAATTAGTTTTAGTAGCCTGCAATCGTAAGCGAGCAGCTCGTTTTTTTGTCTCCTTAAATAATTCACCTAGCTGACGGTAACAGGCATATTGACCAGGCTTTGCTTTTATAAAGGCTATTCGTTCAACTCCATTTATCGGCAAAATCTCATCTCCACCCTCTTCCACTAGACGGTCAAACAAAACAATTGCCGCTTCCATCAAGCCCTTAGCCTCTCCATTTCTTGTATCATGGGCTATGTGAATTTTGCCTTCTAGCCCTTGCCACTCTGTAAACCAAGCATCAACTTTTTCCTTTGCAATTGCCTCTATATTCATGCCTCTTTCACCAGCCTTTTTTTCAAACGCTTTTGTCCTTCCCTACAATCCCCGAGTAACGGACAAGCCTGACAACCTGGATTTTGAGCTTTACAATGATATCGGCCAAAGAAAATGAGCTGATGGTGAGTTTTCGACCACTTGTCCATTGGTGTTTTCTTCATAATCGTTTCTTCCACCTCAAGCACCGAATCCTTCCAGCGACAAAGTCCTAATCGCTTGGACACTCGCTCAACATGTGTATCCACTGCAAGCGCAGGAATATCGAATGCTACCGACAATACGACATTAGCCGTTTTACGTCCTACACCTGGCAAGGTTACTAAAGCTTCCCGACTTGCTGGTATCTCGCCCTCATATTCCTCTAACAAGCGCTGACATAAAGCTTGAATATTCTTTGCTTTATTTCGATACAAGCCGATAGAACGAATATCCTGCTGTAATTCCTCTAAGGATACTGTTAGATAATCTTCAGGCTTCTTATATTTTTGGAACAACGTTTTCGTAACCTTATTGACAAGAACATCAGTACATTGTGCAGATAACAATGTGGCTATCGTTAGCTCAAAGGGATTCTCATGTACGAGCTCACAATGTGCCTCAGGAAACATGCGATCCATTTCAGCTAGACAATGCTCCCATTGTTTTTTTGTTAGCATACTAGTCCCCCTATTCTCTCTCTTCTAACCAATTATAAAATGGTACTTTATTTGTCGACTGCATCCCTTGCTGTGATGTACGGACTGATGGTCTATGAATCGTTTGTTTTTCACGGAACTGTTCACTTTGCTTTTGTGCAGCCTGAGGTGTTGTAATATTTTTCTTTTTCCACTCCAGCAAAATACGATCAATATAACGAATACTTAGCTTCCCCGCAAACACTGCCTCCTTTAGCGCCTCTTTAATGAGCGCTGGACTATGTTTGTCCTCATCTAGCCACGAACCGATTTTTTCTAGCTCTAAAGGAGATAAAAGACGCCCCATTTCCTCTTCAAATAAACGGAAAATCTCACCCTCTTCTTGTCGAAGTGCAGTTGCAGATTTTTGCTGCTCTTTCATTTCAATCAGCTGCATAATACGCTCCCAAAGTGGAAAAACCGAATATTTTTCATATAGCTTACCGTTTGCATCAACATCACGGGTAATTTCAAGGAAGCCTTTTTGCATTAACCGCTGTAGACCAGAAGTAATATCATTGTCAGGCATTGTGAGGCGGTTCATTAAATCATCAGGTGTTGGAAAGTCATTGCCCTCGATATGGAACGCAAGTAAATGGAAAACGATTAGTGCCTCTTCATCCTTCATATTTAACTCCTTATAAAACTGAAAAAAGAGCTGGGGAACTTGAATCATTCGCTGTTCAGTCCATATGCGGAGTCGGCTATTATTTGTGCTCATATGTTATTTGACTCCTTCTTTGGTAGTAAGTAGAAAAGCCGCGTAGATATACCCTACGCGACTTTTAAATTGGTCCCGCTTTAACGGGCAGTAGTTAATCTGTACCGAAAGGGAAAGGTACAAAGATCATACTAGTTATTGTTTATGGATATAAACGGTTTAGTAAACGTGGGAACGGAATAGTTTCACGGATATGCTCTGTTCCTGAAATCCATGCCACGGTTCTCTCTAACCCTAGACCGAAACCTGAGTGTGGTACAGAGCCCTGTTTACGTAGTTCTAAATACCAAGCATAAGCATCTAATGATAAATTATGTTCTTCAAGACGTGATTTTAATAATTCATAGTCATGAATACGCTCAGAACCACCGATGATTTCACCATAGCCTTCTGGTGCGATCAAATCAGCACATAATACAACGTCATCACGATCAGGATGTGGTTGCATATAGAATGGTTTAATACCTACCGGATAGCAAGTAATGAATACAGGTTTGTCAAATGAATTGGCAATAGCTGTTTCATGTGGTGCACCGAAATCATCGCCCCACTCAATATCGTTAAATCCTTGCTCATGTAATAATTTAATCGCATCGTCATAAGAGATACGAGGGAATGGTGCTTTTATGTTTTCTAGAGTTGACGTATCACGACCAAGACGCTCTAGTTCTAATTTACAGTTTGCTAGTACAGATTGCACGATATGTTCCACGTATTGTTCCTGCACCTCAAGATTTTCCTCAAATTCCACAAAGGCCATTTCTGGCTCAATCATCCAAAATTCAATTAGATGACGGCGTGTTTTTGATTTTTCAGCACGGAACGTTGGACCGAATGAGAAGACCTTTCCTAATGCCATCGCAGCCGCTTCCATATAGAGCTGACCAGATTGAGAAAGATATGCGTCCTCATCAAAATATTTCGTGTGGAATAGCTCCGAAGTACCTTCAGGAGCTGATCCAGTTAAAATTGGCGGGTCCATTTTTGTAAAGCCGTTGTTGTTGAAAAACTCGTAAGTTGCACGAATAATTTCGTTACGGATTTTCATAATTGCATGCTGCTTACGTGAGCGTAGCCATAGGTGACGGTTATCCATTAAGAACTCTGGACCATGTTCTTTTGGTGTAATCGGAAAATCTGTTGCCGCATGCAGCACTTCGATACCTGTTACAGCTAGTTCACAACCAAAGCTTGAACGCTCATCTGCTTTAACCTCTCCCGTAACGTACATTGATGTTTCTTGTGTCATACCTTTTGCAACGGCAAAAATTTCTTCACCTACTTCTTCTTTCACAACAACGCCCTGTACAAAGCCAGAGCCATCACGTAATTGTAAGAAGGCAATTTTTCCACTTGAACGTTTGTTTGATAACCAAGCGCCTAGCTTGACTGTTTCACCGATATGTTTTGGCATATCTTGAATCATAATTTTTTTCATAGAAATCCTCCAAAGTTGGTTAGAAGGATTAGTCTTGCCACTTTGATTTGACAAATGCATCAATACGGCGGACTGCCTCTTCTAATAGTTCTAAAGATGTAGCATAAGATAATCGCATTGTAGTTGGTGCACCAAAGCCAGAGCCTGGAATCACTGCTACGTTTGCTTCTGTTAAAATAGCTGCAGCAAATGCATCCACTGAATCGTAGCCAGTATGAGCCATAGCTTCTGCTACGTCTGGTAATAAGTAGAATGCACCCTGTGGCTTTAACACATGGAAGCCAGGAATTGCACTTACCTGCGGATAGATTTTCTCAAGACGAGCTTCGAAAGCTTGGCGCATTTCTTCTACTGTGTCCTGTGATCCATTGTATGCCTCTACTGTTGCATATTGTGCAGTTGTTGTTGCGTTAGATGTAGAGTGTGATGCTAGATCAGTCATTGGTTTAATAATGTCTGCATCTCCTGCAGCATACCCGATACGCCAGCCTGTCATAGAGTGAGATTTTGCTACACCGTTTACAACGATTGTACGTGCTTTCACTGCATCGGAAAGTTGTGCAATTGAAAAATGCTCAATACCATTGTATACAAGCTTCTCATAAATTTCATCTGACACGATTAAAATATCTTTTTCTTCTGCAACAGCAGCGAGTTCTGCTAGCTCTTCGCGAGAATAAATCATACCTGATGGATTGCTAGGAGAGTTTATGATGACTGCTTTTGTTTTATCTGTTACGGCAGCTCTTAATTGATCTGCTGTAATTTTATAGCCTTGCTCTCTTGTACCTTCAACGTAAACAGGCACACCGCCAGCCAGCTTTACTTGCTCAGGATAGGATACCCAATAAGGGATTGGAATGATGACCTCATCGCCCTCATTTAAAATAACTTGGAACAATGTGTAGAGAATATGCTTTGCACCAACACCTACAATGATTTCATTAGCCTTGTATGTAAGGTTGTTGTCGCGTTGTAATTTATCAATAATCGCTTGCTTAAGTACTGGAAGTCCGCCAGCAGGCGTATATTTAGTAAAACCTTTCTCCATTGAGTCAATGGCAGCATTTAAAATATTTTGCGGTGTGTTAAAGTCTGGTTCACCAGCACCTAGACCAATGACATCAATTCCTTGCTCTTTTAACGCTTTAGCTTTTGCAGTAATGGCTAAAGTTGAAGATGGTGTTAAAGTTTTTACACGGTTTGCTAATAAATTTTTCATTGGAATCTACTCCTCTTATAAATTCGTAATGCGCTTCCACCAATCGCCGTCCTCAAACATAATATAGACATAGTTGAGCTTATCATGTTCGTTTAGATACGTTATTTCCCAAACAGCACCGGGCTCCTCATAGCCTAATTTCATATTGAGTACCTTTTGTACATTCCCTTCCTTTTTAAAAACCGATAATGCTTGCTTTTCGTTAATACCATCTTTCAAAAATACTTCCTGAATTGAATCAGCTTCTAGATTCGTAGGAACAAAGACGGCTTTTTTATCACCATATTCGTCTACTCCAAATACAGTAACATACGAATGTTTGCCATTATATGTGTAGGACTCCGAAACAATTGCAAGGACCTTGGCATCAAGTGCCAGCTGTTCAGCCTTCTCTTCAATTGAACGAAACGGAGCCTCGGCTTTCCAGAGTACTAAAATACCTATGACAAGTGACAATGAAACCATAAAGACAGAAATGAAAATCAACCAGTTTTTCATTTTTTCACCTTTTGTTTCACATCTAGCTTATGCTTTGACACGAATGCCTGATCTAGCATTTCTAAAGCTACGTAATCATTCATTTTGCTTTCCATTTTGTCAACCTGCTTTCTTTCCTCATACCACAACATTATACAACAATTTTACCCTGTCGTGTTTCTTAATTTCATATATTGTACGTTGCTAGAATAAGGTTTTCAAATGATCCGAATAGATATTATTATTTTTCAATCATAGATCAAAAATGACAGCCTTTTCAAAGTATAAATTCCTATTCACAAATACGAATAGGAATTAAAAAAACGATGATAATATTCATTACAATTCTTCAATAATACAGTCGGTACGCCCATTTTTTTTAGCTTGGTATAAACATTGATCTGCATGCTCAAATAAAGTTTTATAGTCATAATTTTTCTGTTCATTGATACATGTGCCCATGCTCACCTTCAGTGTTTCACTTTCAGCATGTTGATCCAGCGTCAATGTAAGTAGGTAGGAATGCATATCCCTGACAAGCTCTTTTACATATTCTTTCTGTTCATGACGAATACAAATGACAAATTCATCCCCGCCAAAACGAATAATCTCTGCATCTTCTTTCAGTAAAAAATCTCGTAAACCAAGCGCAAGAATTTGTAAAACCCGATCACCAAATAAGTGACCATACGTATCATTATACAATTTAAAATAATCAAGGTCTAAAACAGCCAGACCAACAAAATGCTTGTTAAGTTTTGCCTCATATAACCATTCGTTTATCTTAATATCTAAGAAATGCCTATTTAAGACACCCGTTAAAGGATCATAGAGTGCCTTTTTTTCAAGCTTTTCTTTATGGCGATTAAATTCTAAGTTCATTACCTGCTGTAGCAAATTATCTACGCTCATTTTCTCGGAAAGCTCAATATATGCACGCTGTACTTCAAAAATTTCATCTCGCCAATTCAACTGATACAGTACATTTAAAAGTAAACGCATTACTTTCTTAGTTATAGCATTGTCCCCATACGATTGTGCCAGTGCTATTGACTGTTTGTAATAGTTTACTGCCTCTTTTAGCTTATCTTGCTTTTCATATAAAAACCCATAACCAAACAAAGCTGCCACCTTTTCGCGATTATGGTGCTGAATAATCGTTGAATTTAACGTACAGTCCAATAAATTTTGTGCTGTGTCAAAATCCCCTTTAAAAATATAAACATCGGCTAAATTATTATTAATACGAATATCATGTAGCCTAGCTAATTCAGGTAGCTCCTTCGATAATAGCTGATTGTATTTTCTAGCCATTTTACCAGCTTGCAGTGCTTCATCGTTGCAGCCTTTCTCAACCTCAAGGTAGCATAAATTATTATGACCTCGGACAAGCATCATTAAATCGTTAAGATCAAGTGCATAGTCGATTGATTTTTTTGTCATGTCGATTGTTTTTTCTCTAAAACCAACTACATCATATAATAAAGACATTACTAGGTAATAATGCATGAAGTCTTTCGCAGTCCCATATTTTTGACAAGATGCTTCATATTCCGGAATAAGACTCACCATGCTTAATGTGTCGCCTAGTGAGAAGTGTATTAAGATCTTTTGATAATACAAATCCAGTCCATGTTTATAACTTTGACTCTCTACTGCTACTAATAGACCTTGTTCAGCAAGGGTTAATGCTTCAGCTAAAAGGCCTTTTGTTCGCATTTCCATTATTGTTTTATTTAATTGTTCCAATGTTAGTTCCAACGTATCACCACTTCTCCAAACCCCAGATTAACTAATAGTTCAATTATAAAACAACTGTGTCATGTAGTCCGTACTTTTCAACATTTACTAAATTTTACTAATTTAAAATTTGCTCCATTTCAATGATTATTCACTTCACTCACTTTTCTCTATGGGGGTCTGAACTACGCACCCATTACTGAAGTGTCGATATTTTTTATATATTAGCACAATTTCCTACATTATTGTCCCAGTTGCCTATTGTTTTCACCCATATGATGAAGTAATTAGCAAAGTATTGAAAAAGGGACGTGATGTTTTGACCATGAATATTAACCCCGCTGATCCAGCTACTATTCCAAAATTTGTTGATGAGCTACCGAAACCAAGCACTGCTAAACCAAAATATTATAGAGGTCAACAAAGAAAAGATTATTATGAGTTACAAATGATACAAGCAGAGCACTGTTTCCATAAGGATTTCCCAAAATCCATCATTTGGGGCTATAACGGGCTTTATCCTGGCCCGACGATTGAAGCTAAGAAAGACAAAACGATTTATGTCAGATATAAAAACCTCTTACCTAGAAAGCATTTTCTGCCTGTCGATTTTACGCTTCATGCGGCCAACGATTCACAAGAGGTAAGGACTGTCACGCATTTACATGGCGCAAATGTAGATTGGGAAAGCGATGGTCATCCAGAAGCATGGTACACAAGAGACTATATGCATACGGGACCAAAATTCAATAAAGAAGTACATGAATATACAAATCATCAACCTGGTACAACAATGTGGTACCATGACCATGCAATGGCATTGACTCGCTTAAATGTTTATGCAGGGTTAGCGGGCTTTTATCTACTGAGAGATGCCCTTGAGGAGCGTTCTAATTTGCCCTGTGGTAACTACGAATATCCAATTTTAATTCAAGATAAATCGTTTAATGAAGATGGTTCACTATTCTATCCTGATGAACCGCCTTTTCCAGTTCCCGTCCACCCATCTATTACACCTGGATTTGTTGGAAATACAATCGTCGTAAACGGTAAGGTATGGCCCTATTTAAATGTCGAGCCTCGTAAATATAGATTTCGTTTTCTAAATGGCTCCAATAGAAGGGGCTATGTCATCAGCCTTTCAAATGGAGAGCCGATGATTCAAATTGGGACAGATGGCGGTTTTTTAACAGCCCCTCGAGAAATACAATCTGTTGAATTACTACCTGCTGAACGTACAGATGTCATTATTGATTTCTCTAATTGTGACGGTCAGGAAATACTATTAGTCAATTCTGATGAGGATTTCATCGATGAGCATACAAATGTTATTATGCAATTCAAAGTTAATCTCCCTTTAAAATGTGAGGATACTAGCGAAATCCCAGATATGCTTGCAGTTTCAATGGATCTGCACCCTCACCATGCGCATATCGAGAGACATCTACCATTAACAGCTACAACGGATGATTTTGGCAGGCCGATGCTTTTATTAAATAATCGAATGTACCATGATCCTGCTACAGAAAAACCTGCACTTGATAGTATAGAGATGTGGAGTTTTATTAATGCCACACCGTTTATCCATCCCATTCATTTACATTTAGTACAATTCAAAATAGTGGAACGACGTCCTTTTGATTTAGAGCTCTATCAAAATGAAGGAAGGCTAGAATTTACAGGACCTCCAGAAGAACCTCGAGACTATGAACAAGGCTGGAAAGATACCGTCAAAGCAGATGCAGGAAAAGTAACAAAAATTATTATGCACTGGAAAGACCATATCGGTCATTATATGTGGCATTGTCATTTTCTTGAGCATGAGGATCATGATATGATGCGACCAATCCTTGTGATAAAGGATGTTCATCCTGTGCAACAGCCTCATGCCGAAGCAATAATTGAACATTCTCCATCTGAACATCATGAAACTGCCACTACTATTGAAAACAGTAATCAGCAAACAACACCACTCTTAAGTAATGATTCAGGTATTACCCAAGCAACCGAGGATCATAACCTTCATCTTAAGAATGAAGATAAACAGACCATTGTTCATCGAGAAATTGATATAAGTAAAATCCCTCAACCGATTTTCCCATCTGCTCAGGTTCAACCCCAAGAAAGGATGTCAACTAGGCGTAGGAAAACATGGTACTAGCGAAACATTATCGTTAAAAAATCTGGGATCAAACTGGTCAAAACTAAAAAGCGCATGAAATCAATTTAGAAACGTTGATTTCTTGCGCTTTTCTGTCGTAATGTTATTAAATATGACTTAGCGATTTTTTACTCTTTTGAAATAAGCTATAAAGTATAGGTACAATAAACAGTGTTAAAAAAGTAGAAGTAAATAGTCCACCTATCACTACAACAGAAAGGGACTTTGAAACCATCCCAGTTTCATTCGAAATTGCCATGGGTATTAAAGCGCCCATTGTTGCAATAGCTGTCATTAAAATAGGACGAATACGTATAACGCCTGCTTCCACTAAAGCTGTTTGTTTGGTCATTCCACATCCTTCAAATTGCTTCACCTTATCTATAAGAACGATTGCATTCGTTACAACAATCCCATTTAACATTAGTAAACCAATCATTGCAGGCATTCCAATCGGCTCCTTTACAATATAAAGACCGATTAATGCACCTATAACTGAGAACGGAATAGCAAACAAGATAACAAATGGTGCTTTTCCTTCCTTAAAGGTATATACCAGTACCAAATACACTAAAAATATACTGATTCCTATGGCAATTGATAAATCTCTGAAACCATCATCCATCGAAGCAGATACACCTTCCTTATAATAGCTAACATTTTCAGGAAGCTGTAGATGATTAATCACCTTATCTGCCTGAGCGATAACATCTCCTACTTTTTCATCAGTAATGGTTCCATACACCATAATATATTCTTCACCATTTAGATGTGAAATTGAAGTGATATTATGAACTCTTTTTAGTTCTCCTATTTCATTCAGCATGACGGGAATCCCCATTACATTACTAATTTGGATTTTTCCTAAATCTTTAAGCGAAGTCATCTCATCCATTTTTAATCCCAGGTTCACTTCTTTTGTTTCATCTGCAGCTTGCATAGTTGTGACTACATCGCCATTAATGAGTGCTCGAAGATTTTGTGCAACCATTGCTGGCATCATTCCTTTTTCGGCAAGTTTCATATCGTCCAAATCGACAATGATTTCAGGTACTTCCCCCTCTAAAGATGTTGTCACATTCTCCATACCCTGCACTTTATTTAAAGCAGCTGTAATCTGCTCACTCGCTCTTTTAATTTCCTCTAAATTCGTACCATTTACTACTAACGTATATTTGCTTTCTGCCCCTCCAATAATTCCTCCAATACCTGATACTTTCATATCCTTAGGTCCACTAATTGTTGTTAACTGTAGTCGCAAATTGCTGACATATTCATTCAATTCCTTAACAGAATCATTGACTACAAATGAAATCGTTGCATTTTTTGATTGCGAATCAATAACTGTATGTATAAGGTTGATTTCCTTTTGATTTAGCAATATATTTTCCACTTTACCAGCAACATTAGTTGTTATCTCTAAAGGAGTTCCATTCTCCATTGTCAATTCTATCTTGAAATGATTCACTTTCTCCTGTGGTAGAAAGGTTGTCCCTAGCTTAGGTGCAACGCTGACAGTAGTGCCTATTAAAATTACTAGTGCAGCAGATAAAGTAATTAGACGGTGATGTAAAGCCCAAGTTAAACTTTTTCGATACCACTTTTGAAGTACATTCTCTTGTGAGAGTTCAGGCGTAATTTTTAATAAAAAGATCTTTGACAATATTGGTACAATAGTGACTGCCACCATTAATGAAATGAACAGTGAAATGACGATGGTCCATGCAAGTGGCTTGAAAAAACTGCCTACAATTCCTGGTACAAAAGCAAGTGGAAGAAAAACAGCAATGGTTGTTATCGTTGAGGAAGTAATTGCAGTTGCAACTTCACTTGTTGCTTGCTCTATTAATTCTTCATCTCTTTCCTTCGATGCCCTTACTCTCCTAAATATATTTTCAATTACGACGATAGAATCATCTACAACTCGTCCAACTGCTACAGCAATCCCAGCAAGTGTCATAATATTTAATGTATATCCCAATGTCTTTAGCCAAAGAAACGATGCAAAAATTGAAACTGGGATTGAGATGACTGCAATAATAGTTGAACGAATATTTTTTAAAAACAATAAGGTGATGATAATTGTCATGAATGCACCTAAAAATACTTCACGGAGCATCGAATGGACCGATTGATTAATTTCAATAGATTGATCGTGCAAAATCTCCACTTTATAATCATCTGGAATAGCTAAAGAATCCATTTCTTTTTTAACTTGATCAACAATTGCTACAACATTGGCACCACCCTTAGGAATGATACTGAAACTGACACCCTCCTTGCCATTAATACGTGTCAGATTATTAATATATTTACTTTCATCTGTTACTTCAGCTACTTCCCCTAAAGTCTTTGCAGTAAATTCTTCTTTCGTAAAAAGCTTTACATCTTTAATATCCTCAATTGATGTAAATGCACTATTTATTCGTACTGGTACTATTTCATTTGAAATAGTAATGTCTCCAGTTGGCACAGAAAGATTACTTGCTGCAATTGCCTCTCGTACATCATTGAATGTAAAACCATTTACTGTTAATTTTTGCGGTAAAAGTCGAATAAATACGGACGTTTCTGTTGTTCCATTCAATTCTATTTCACTTATACCCTCTATGACAGTTAATCGTGGAAGTATTATGTTCTTTACAAACTTTTGGACTTCGTCAATTTTTTCAGGTGCATATATACCCATTGTAAAACTAATTGGATTTCCACCAGGTCTCGTTAATTCATATTGAGGTTCACCTGCTAATTTAGGCAATTGTAAGCTATCCACACTTCTCCTTACAAGCTGCTCTGCCTCCTTCATATCCACGGTCATATCAAATTCGATTGTCGAATAGACCGCATTCATTACACCGTTTGTATAAACATTTTTTCTTCCTTCAAGCTTGAGGAATTCCCTTTCCATTTGCTCCCCAATATCATTCATAGCTTGTTTGGGCGAGGCTCCCTGATAAGGAATTATGATTGTCAAATATGGCATATCGACGTTCGGATACTTCTCCATATGTAATGTTTTTAATGAATAAATTCCTCCTACAATAATAAGAGGTATGACTAATAGCATTGTTAAAGTATTTTTCATACTAAAACGGATGAATCGTTTCATATTTCACCTTCCTAATTTTGTATTAAATCTACTCCTACTCCATTTGAATAACAGGCAATAATAAATCTAATTGTGTAAAATCATCACCTCGATACCACTCTAGAATGGAGCGCGTCGGGACCCATTTATGTTGAAGTGCATATTGTAGTAATTTAATATAGCCATCCTTAATCGTTGACATATGCTCTTTAAATGGTAATGCCAGACATATACAGGCAGGCATATGTTCAATAAAATCACAATCTATAGGCATATTTAAATTTGTGTCTACTGGAACGCCAAAGCCAATTTGGGCTTTAATTTCGTCTTGCCCCGATAAATAATTTAAGTAGTAGCTTTTAATACGGATATTTAATTGTTTCAATTCATTTGCTCTTTGTGCAAAGCTTGCTCCAAATTTGCCTGTCGTAGATTTAGCAGTATACCAAATAATTTTTTCATCATTTTTATCAATTAAATAAATATCATCTCGAATTGAGTCACTTTCTAAATAGCGCAGGCTAATATCCAATAAATCTCGTTTTTTCTTCATATGCTGAATCCATTTTTTCATCATCTTTTGACGATTCATTTCATCCTGCTCCTGTAAATAATGTTGAATTTCATTAATAGGAACATCTGCCAAACGCAAAGTGGATATTAACTTTACTGTTGCAATCTGACTGTCTGCATACACTCGATAGCCATTTAAGCTCCTTTCCTCTGGTAGTAGTAAATTTTTGGTTTCATAAAAGCGTAGTGTGCTTTTCGCTATACCCGTTCTTTCAGAGAACTCTTGAATGGTCATATATTTTTTCACATCATCACACCTCTCAATTCCAATGGTAAACCTTCAACCAACTTGAAGGTCAAGTGTTTCTCCAAGATTTGTTTTTCATGTCATTTAGGCAAGAAAAAAAGTCCCTTATATTAGGGACCCCTAAAAAAAAGCTAATTATTTTCCTGTATCACTTTCTTCAAACCGCAAAATTCTTTTGGTCGCTAAAGCCAGGATCACCATGAATACACCAATCATTAAAATTGGAACATAGATTTTACTAGTAAATATCTCAAATAATAAACCATACAATATTTGTCCAATTGGTGCCATACATTGTGAAACAGCAATAATAATAGCCATAACCTTCCCTAAATTTTCATTTGGGGTTTCTTTTTGGACAACGGTAATAACATAAATGGAAATTATTGTAATAATTATAGCTATTAAAAGGGTGCTGACGACAAAAATAATATAAGATGGATAATAGCCAATCGTAAGCATAAGAGGCATAACTGAAATAGCCATTGGAACAATCAATAATGCTGTGATGAAAATCCAAATATACAAATTCCTAATACCAAGTTTTTTTGCAAAGTATCCCATCGATAAAGCCCCTAAAATAGTAGCAAAATCGATTAATCCCATTGCTATTCCATATAAAGTATCACTACTTTGCATTGTGACACGGAGAATAATCGGAACACCTACAACAAACAATGGCGTTAATAATAAATTTAATAATGCCGCTAAAATCATGCATTTGAATATAAACGATTGCTTCATTACATAGCTAAAGCCCTCTTTCAAATCATTGATAAGTGTTGGAATAATATGTCCGTCCTGTTCTCGTTGATTAAATGGAATGGTAATAAACATCTCTAATAAGGCTGATAGAAAAAAGAGCACCCCACTGATGACGACAAGCACTTTTAAGCCAATCATGCCGTATAATATTCCTCCTAGCACAGGAGCCGCTACACCCGACAATGCTTGAATCCCATTGACAATGCCATTTGCTTGCTCAAGCTTCTCTTCTTCTACAAGTACAGGGATACTGGCCATCACTGCTGGTGTATACATGGCACTAACAAGTGAAAGTAACACCATGACAATACCGATAAAGACGATTGAACTATTACCACTTATAAGCCAAAATAAAAAAATAAACACGATTACACTACTAACAAAATCAAATAATACCATTAAATTACGTCGATTGAATCGGTCAGCAATAGCTCCTCCAAGTGGTGCAAGTAAAATTGGGATACTTGAAATTGCAAATAGGACAGCAAAAAGATCCGCACGACCTGTAATATCTAGTACATACAGTGAAAGAGCAAACCTTAAAAGAGCAGATCCTAAAATTGAAATAATTTGCCCAACCACCATTAGGTTAAAATCTTTTGAAAAACCTTTTCTTGTTATCTGAGATTCCATTTGAATAACCCCTTCCCTTTGCTCAATGGATCCGTGAAAGAAGATTGCCATACTATTATTCTTTTCGAAATTGGATGGCACTTTCACAAAGAGCCGTTTATTAACTTTTCGAAAATTCAGCAGCTAGAGTTCTAGGATCATTGGTGTGAGTTCTTTTTAATTTTCGTTAAATTTTATAGACCGACTGTCGGTTTATGATTATTATATGGTATTTCTCCAAAAAAAGGAACCTCTTTATTTATTTTTTATTGTAATAATTAAGAAGTGTTAATTTTGTATACTTACGTTTGCTTGTTGTTTCATCGCAATTCATTTCATATTCAGTTCATAAACACATGCTATAGTAAGGTCATAGAATACTGAAGGAGGCTTATTTCTTTGCAAGAAACATTAAAAGATACTACTAAAAAACAAGATTGGCGACGTTTTATACAATTAGTAAAACGAGCTGAACCACCTATTTGGCTGCTAGTTATTGCCTTAATTATGAGTTTAGCTACAACGGGTGTTGGTTTTATCGTCCCATTATTTACAAAACAATTAGTGGATGGCTTTTCATTAGAGTCCCTTGATTATTGGCAAATCATTTTACTTGGTATTGCCTTTATTGCTCAGGCTATTGCTAGTGGATTATCCATCTATTATTTAAATCGAGTTGGACAACATGTTGTCGCAAAATTACGGGATCAACTTTGGCGCAAGCTGCTGCATTTACCAATCCCCTATTATGATGAACATGAAACTGGTGAAACATTAAGCCGTGTTACCAATGACACAGCGGTCGTGAAGGAGCTTATTACCGAGCATCTAGCAAACTGTTTATCTGGTGTTATTTCCATCATCGGCTCTATCATCATCCTCTTATTCTTAGATTGGAAAATGACACTCGTGATGCTAATCGCTGTTCCACTTGCAATGGTTATTTTAATGTTGCTTGGTAAACGCATGTTTGCAATTTCAAAGGGTATGCAGGATGAGACAGCGAAGTTTACTTCTGTATTAAACCAAGTTTTACCTGAAACACGCTTAGTAAAAGCATCTAATGCGGAGCGAATTGAATATGAACGTGGAAAAAAGGGCATTACGAATCTCTTTACATTTGGCTTAAAAGAAGCAAAAATTCATGCGCTTATTTCGCCATTAATTTCATTTGCTCTAATGTCAGTACTAGTAGCAATTATTGGCTACGGCGGGGTTCGAGTTTCCTCTGGAGAACTGACTGCTGGCGATATGGTGGCATTTATTTTATATTTAATCCAAATCATTATGCCCATGACGCAATTGACAATGTTCTTTACGCAACTTCAAAAAGCTATGGGAGCTACGGAACGAATTAGCGAGCTACTTGAACACAAAGAAGAACATATCGAAGACGGCTTAATAGTAGAAAAAATAGATCAACCGATTTTTGTCAAAAATGTCGACTTCTCTTATGGTGAAGAACCAATTTTGTCCAATATTAACTTCACCATTGAGCCAGGCAAAGTAACGGCCATCGTTGGGCCAAGTGGTGGCGGAAAAACAACAACATTTTCTCTATTAGAGCGATATTATCAGCCAACTAGCGGTAGTATCACATTAGGAGATACACCAATTGAAACTTTCTCACTCCACTCTTGGCGCAGCCTAATCGGCTATGTGGCGCAGGAAAGTGCCCTGCTATCAGGAACGATTCGTGAAAATATTTGCTATGGCATTGAACGTGAGGTGCTGGATGATGAGCTAGAAAGAGTGGCTAAAATGGCCTATGCTGATCAGTTTATAAATGATCTCCCAGATAAATTTGATACAGAGGTTGGAGAACGAGGAATCAAGCTTTCAGGTGGGCAGCGTCAGCGTATTTCTATTGCAAGAGCCCTGTTACGAAACCCGCAAATTTTAATGCTGGATGAAGCAACATCTAGTTTAGATAGTAAGTCAGAGATTTATGTACAAAAAGCGTTAGATAATTTAATGCAAGGCCGCACAACATTAGTCATTGCTCACCGTCTATCAACAGTGGTAGATGCCGATCAAATATTATTTATTGAAAAAGGGCATATTACAGGCTGTGGTACACACGAAACGCTCTTTGAGACACATGCGATGTATCGTGAGTTTGCGAAGCAACAATTACGAATTAAAGAGGAATAACGAAGGGATATGTTTAGATGACAAAGCTATTAGTGGTGGATGATGATGTACATATTCGAGAATTAGTAAAAATATTTCTACAAAATGAAGGTTTAGAGGTTATTGAAGCTGTGGATGGTGTCGATGCACTGTCCAAGTTAGCCTCGGAAAAAGTCGATATGGTTGTGATGGACATTATGATGCCAAACATGGATGGCTGGACACTATGTGAGGAAATACGTTCATTTAATACAGATCTCCCTATCCTTATGCTCACTGCTAAAGGAGAAACCTCTCAAAAGGTCAGGGGCTTTCATCTTGGAACAGATGATTATCTCGTAAAGCCGTTTGAGCCTGCCGAGCTGATTGTTCGAGTAAAGTCGATATTAAAAAGATATCGTATATCACTCTCTCAAATCGTCGAAGCTGGCAATGTCAATCTCAATCGCTTGACACATGAAGTCGAAATGAACGGAGAGATTATTATACTTCGGTTAAAGGAGTTTGAGCTATTATTTACGCTGGCAAGCTATACAGGTAAAACATTTTCACGCGAACAATTAATTGAAGAAATTTGGGGCTATGACTATGAGGGAGATGAACGAACAGTCGATGTCCATATTAAAAGAATACGTGAACGTTTTCCACAAGAGATGAGTGGCTTTGTCATTCGCACCATTCGTGGTCTTGGCTATCGCTTGGAACTGGCATTATGAAAAAACGAAGATTCTTATTAAGATTGGCAATGGTCTTTTGCCTGTTCCTCATTGCGAATACTGTATTTGCTTTTATTTCCGTTCACGCAACTGCATGGCTGTATGATCGATTCGGGTTAGCGCCTCATGGCTTTTGGCTACAATTAGGAACGGTAATTGGTGTGTTTGTGCTATTTGCCTGTTCAGCCGCTATTATCTTTTTAATAGGACTTAATCGACAACGCAATTACTGGGATACCATAGTCGATGCATTAAGACAAATGGCCAAAGGTGATTTTAATATTCAATTAGATTTAAAAGGAGATGAAGAGGACCAATTCGGTCAATTAATACATGGTATCAATCATATGGCTGTTGAATTAGGTGAGCTAGAAAGAATGCGTCAAGAATTTATTTCAAATGTCTCTCATGAAATCCAATCACCTTTAACGTCTATTAATGGCTTTGCGAAGGCACTTAAAAATATTAATCTGCCTGAAGAAAAGCGGCAGCACTACTTAGAAATCATAGAATTAGAAAGTAACCGCTTATCAAAAATTAGTGATAATTTGCTTAAGCTTACTTCCCTAGAATCTCAGCATCATCCATTTGAGGCGAAAAATTATCGACTTGATAAACAATTACGCAATGTTTTACTGGCACTTGAACCTAATTGGTTAGTCAAACAACTCGACTTTGATCTTCAACTTGATAACATAAGCATTACAGCAGATGAGGATTTGCTGAATCAAGTATGGATGAATTTGCTAACGAATAGCATTAAATTTACGCCTAACTGCGGTACAATCACTTTGTCTATGACGCAGCAGCTGGATACAATCACAGTTACTGTTCAAGATACGGGAATCGGTTTATCCGAAGAACAGCAAATGCATATTTTCGAGCGATTTTATAAGGCTGATCAATCACGAACAGTTGCAAACGGTGGCAGCGGCTTAGGGTTAGCTATCGTCAAAAAAATTATTGAGATGCACCATGGAACCATATCTGTAAAGAGCAAGCTAGCTGAATTTACAACCTTTATCATTACATTGCCTATCGACAGTACACAAACTCGTGCAAACGACTAAGACCGTCTGCACGAGATAATTTCATTAGTAAGCAGCCCTTTTAAAATATCGATACACTTTGTCAAGCTTTTGCTGTTGCTTCCCCTTTTTACTTTCCATATTACCAAACTCAAAAAATTTCACTTTCTTCATCCCTACAAATTTAAACAACGCTCTTTTCATCAAAATTTTATGAGCATTATTCAACCATAAGAAGGGATAATTCGTTGGCCCCTTCATCGTGGACACACAGACAACTGACTTCCCTTTTAAGAGCCCTATAGGAAATAATCCCTTCGTATCCCGATAAGCAAAATTGGAAGCAAATAATTGATCAATATACCCAAGTAGCATTGCTGGAGGTCTCCCCCACCAAATTGGATAGACAAAGACGATTTGATCTGCCCATGACAGCTGTTGGCGGTACTTTTCCAATTGCGGATCACGATACATATCACGGCGTCGTTTATGCTCATGAAAAACTAAACGTGGATCGAATTCTTCTTCATATAAATCTAGTATCTGTATTTCTTCTATCGTAGGATTCTCTTGACACCCCTTTATAACCTCCTGTAAAAAAGCATAATTTAAACTTTTATGGTTTGGATATGTATAGACAATTAATGTTTTCATCCTGTGCCTCCTATTACTTATCATTTGATAACAAAATAATAATCTATTTCATTTTAGTTGTCAAATGATAATTGTTTTAAGACAAGTTATTTGTTATCTTGACAATAAGAGGTGATCCAATTGGATAAAAGCAGTTTATTTCATCAATTCGTGACGTTTACAGCCACTGTCCACCAAGTGACACACGATCTCACTCAAAATGTGACAGTAGCCAATATTACACCGCTTCAATATAAAATTCTCGAATATATTAAAGTAAGCCAGCCCGTCACGCCAACCGAAATAAGCGAATGTCAGCATATGTCCTTACCCAACACAAGTCGTGAATTACGAAAATTACAAGAACAAAAACTCATTGAAAAATTTAACGACATGGAGGACCGAAGAAAACAGTATATTCGCTTGTCCGATGAAGGAGATAAAATGATGGGAGAAGCCTTCGCATGTATCGAAGAACGCTTTTTACAGCTTATTCAGCATGCGACACAGGACGATCTAAAAGATATTCAACATGCCTTAAACGTCCTTGAACAAAAGGTTTTTCAACAAAAATAACAAAAATATGCTGCTTTAATAGTTAGATTTTAGGAACTATTTAAGCAGTTGCGATTCTTTTTGCGGTGAGGTGCCTCTTCCAGAACTGAGCTAATCATTTCTATACTCAAAGTGATCATTTCTGTGACTGAGCCGATCAATTCCTTATTCAAAGTGATCATTTCTTGGACTGACCCGATCAATTCCTTACTCAAAGTGATCATTTCTTGGACTGACCCGATCAATTCCTTACTCAAAGTGATCATTTCTTGGACTGACCCGATCAGTTCCTTACTCAAAGTGATCATTTCTTGGACTGACCCGATCAGTTCCTTACTCAAAGTGATCATTTCTTGGACTGACCCGATCAGTTCCTTACTCAAAGTGATCATTTCTTGGACTGAGCCGATCTGTTTTTACTATAAGTGATCAATTAACTAAACACTCTTTCCCTTAATTTAAAGTCATCATTTCCATAACTAAATCGCTTATTCCCTTATCAATGTAATTACTCGAAAGTTATATTTTCACTAAACAGACCCCACCAATTCGTAACCCATTGGCTTTTTCTTTAATAGTATAAAGGTGTATAGAAGGAGGAGACTCAAGTGGAAGTAGTAGTATTTGACAGGAAGTGGATGGAGGAACATTTTGAGACACTTCCTTTTTGGC
Source organism: Lysinibacillus sp. B2A1 (assembly GCA_002973635.1). Lineage (GTDB taxonomy): Bacteria > Bacillota > Bacilli > Bacillales_A > Planococcaceae > Lysinibacillus. Next base: position 1,926,617 of record CP027224.1, on the reverse strand, counting down.
AACAATCAGCTTATACGGATTTTGCTGCCACGATTGCTGATGAAGCGAATACCTTTCCGTGTGTACCAGCAAGAATGGGGTTTTTGTCAAACCATCTGCGCTATAGTTTTGTTGAGGATCCACGGGAGGAACAATCAATCAAGGCGTTAGCACAATGCTTAAAGGAATACGCGAAATCCTCGCAAACATATGGGAAATATACAACCCTCGCAGTTTTCTTTCATACCCCTAACGATATGCTTAACCGTTTTAAAGTTGTGGATTATCAGCATTTATTTTGGACCATTTTAAACAATTTAACGAAAATTGATGACATTGATTGGCCTGAGGAAATTCCAACTGATCCAACTCACACTGAATGGGAATTTTGTTTTAACGGTGATCCGTATTTTATTTCGTGTGCAACGCCAGCCCACAAATTGCGCAGGAGCCGTCATTTTTCTACGTTATTCATGGCGATTCAACCTCGCTGGATATTTGAAGAAATTAATGATGCTACTGTATTTGGTCAAAAATTAAAAAAACAAATTCGCCAACGTATTGCTGACTATGATGCGCTTCCAGGGCATCCTGATTTAAAATGGTACGGACAAGAGGATAGCTATGAATGGAAGCAATATTTTTTAAATGATGACAATAGTAGTCCATCCAAATGTCCTTTTTCACGTATATCACAGAATAATGTACATTAAGCTTCTTTTCTTTGCCTTTTCACAACAATCCAGGTCGCTAAACCTATTAGGACCATAAAGAGCAGGCTTACGAAAAAACCGAGTCTGCTTGTTTTTTCTCCGAGTGTGCCAGATACCGTTACAGCAATAAGCAACATCCCTAAAAAATTTTTTACATGCTCCCATTTGGATAACTGCATAAGCTTCATATACGTCACTAAAATAAAGAACCAGTTGTAGATTAGCATTAAACCCGCTGCTGTAACCAAATATTCAAAGATCTTTTCTGGCATAAGAAAGCCAATCACTATCGTTATCACTAATCCACCCGTTAAAAATAAAAATGCGGGAAATGGTACTTTCATTTTCCCTTTCTTTGCTAATATTTTAGGGGCATCACAATCTTCTGCAAGTGTAACGAGAATTGTAATGACCGCATAGAGCGAAGCTACCATTGTTGAAAAACCCGCGATAATTAAGACGCCATTAAAAATATCTGCCACATAGGGGATATGATAGCCTTGAAGAGCAGTAATAAAGGGACTCTCATCAATATTGAAATCTTTCCAGGAGACAAGCGCCAACGCAAGTGCAATGGCCATTATAAAAATGATTGTAATGACTATTAGCATAATTCTTCCAGATTTTGGTGCCTCTTTAGGATTTTTTAAATCGATGACCATTAACCCCATTACTTCAATGCCTCCATAAGCATAAAAGGCATACAGTAGTCCAAGCCAAATTCCTTTTATGCCTTGCGAGAAAAATTCTTCATAATTCGATTGCAAAGAATCAAGTGTTGCTGAATGCGTGCCTTTTATGAGGATTATCACAGCTACGATAATAAACATAATAATTGCTGCGGCCTTTAATGCCCCAAAGATATTTTGAAAGTTTTCAAAGCCCTTCATACCAGTGAGAATAACGACCAATCCTAGTGCTGCATATAGAGACGCAGCCACCCATAATGGCAAAGCAGGAAACCAAAACTTCGTAAAAATACCCAGTGCCATTAATTGGCTCCCCATTATAAGAATCTCGGATATCAAATAAATCCAGCCATTACTAAATCCTGCCCATCTACCAAATGCTTGCTTAGCATAGGTTCGAAACGAGCCTTTATCAGGGTTCGCCACAGACATTTTGACAAGTCCATCATACACAATGTAAGTACAAATTGCTGCAACTAAAAAAGGAATTAACACAGCAGGTCCACTTTTATGAATGGCCATACTGGTCCCAAGAAAAAAGCCTGTTCCTAGTGTACAACCTATACCTAGAAGCGAAAGCTGCCACCAAGACAATCTCCCTTTACTTGTTTTAGCTGTCATTTTAATCAACCCTTTTTGCTTACTTTCTTACCAATGGCAATGTCATGCAACGAATGCCCCCACCGCCCTTTTCAAGCTCTGTAACTTCGACTTCAAGCAACTTCTTTTTTTGTAGTAGTGGATGCTTCATCAATTGTTGTTTCGTTGCTTGCTTACTGATCAATAATGTTTCTGGATCAATATTCACAAAGTTAATGTCTGGAATGGTCTTATATTTTTCAAGCCAGTATACGTCGAAGCCATGTCGTTGTAAAAATTGTTCCACCATATCAAAATGACTGCTTTGAGCTGTGAACACCTGCACAGGAAAATAACGCACAAAGCTTTTAGCAATTACTAAGTTAACATTCGCAACATTGCAATTCATATCTAAATGAAGCGTATCATTTCCTTTTGGCAAATCAATCACAGCAATTTCAGAAAATCCTTGCTGAAAGATACGATCCTTCATACTTTCGACAGCCTCTAATGTTGTTCTCATACCAAGATTAATGAGCACAGCATCCTTATTTAATAGCATCACATCTCCACATTCGAGTGATTGGGCAGGTTGCGGCTTACTCATAAATTGTTCTGGGAACCACTTTGCTAAAAGTGAATGAGCAAGTGGATACTCCGGACGTCTAAATGAGCTTCCTGCAATTCCAGGTAGCATTTTATTGCCAATCACACAGGCGAGATCACGCACAAAATAACGATTAATAAGCTGCTCACTTAACAATTGTTGTTCATTGGCCAGTTCTTTAGCATAATCAATAACTTTTACACCTGCATGTTCAAACGATGTCTTCAATTCCATAAAATTCTCCATTGCTTTTTTATGGCTAACAATCGCATTCCAGCCAACGTTCTCCGCTATTGTTATATCTGTTACATCTAAAATTGAAGGTGCACAAAGCATAACAACCTTCAGTTCCTCATGCTCCGACCAACAATTCACTTGAAATGAGTCCATCCTATTCTTCCCTTCTTCATAACGATCACTGTTAGCGTTACCATCGTGATTCAGATTATACAAATACAATGAAAAGAAGGATTTCTATATAATTTAGATAATTAATACAAAGATAAAAACAATTATAGAAATGAGTGTTTCCATGGAATACTATCAATTTTTACGACAATATGTAGGACATCAACCTATTATTTTACCTGGTTCAGCTGTCATCATTCTTAATAATGCAAACGAAGTATTATTGCAAAAAAGATACGAAGGAGGGTGGGGACTTCCAGGTGGTTTGATGGAATTAGGAGAAAGCTTAGAAGATACCGCTAAAAGAGAAGTGCTAGAAGAAACAGGATTGACTATTACAAACCTACAGTTACTAGGCATTTTTTCAGGGCCAGATTATTATATTAAAATGTCTAACGGGGATGAATTTTACTCCGTTACGGCCATCTACTATACAAGAAATGTAATAGGCGATTTAGTGATTAATTATCATGAATCAGAGACAATGCAGTACTATTCATTAATAGATTTACCAGATGGATTAACAGCTATAAATCGGAAGTTTATTGAGTCGTATGTATCACAAATACTTTAGAGAGAAAACCACTAAGTTCTCTCTCTAAGCTACTGTTACGTAAAATACTCTAATTTCGCTTGAGGAAAGAATTTTTGCATATAGCCATACAAATGTTCCTTAATATCTTCCTCTTCTTCTTTTTGATAAATATATTTACCAATCCCATATTTGCCCCATTTATATCGTCTCACTGTCTCATCGAGCTCTAGCTTTGTCATGGGATAATTTTTTTCAATCACACGTTTAGCTGGCTTTGTAAACCGATGCTGAATAAACTCAAACGTTATATCCTCTCGTACTTCCTTTGGCAGTTCAGTATCCAATCGCTCAAACATATGATAATAGCCCTCCTGCCATCCATCATGAAGATAGATGGGGGCGACGATAAAGCCAAGTGGGTATCCTGCCCTCGCCACTTTACCAGCTGCCTCAATCCGTTTTATTAACGGGGATGTACCTGGCTCAAAATGCTTAATGACATAATCGGCATTTACACTAAAACGAAACCTTGTCTTCCCATTATGCTTCGCGTCCAATAAATGATCCACATGATGGAACTTCGTCACAAATCGTAATTGACCTAATTCATTTTGACCAAAATGCTCGATGGCTCGCTTCAACGTGTGTGTTAGATGATCAATTCCTACAATATCAGAGGTACAGGATGCCTCAAAGCGTGTGATGTCAGGTGCTCGTTCTGCCATATAATGATCAGCCTGCTCCAGAATTTCATCGACATTCACATAGGTACGTATATAAGGTTTACTGCCCATCGTTGTTTGTAAATAACAATAATGACAATGCCCCATACAGCCTGTTGCAAATGGAATTGCATATTCAGCTGAGGGCTTAGAAGTATCAAATTTTAAGGTTTTCCGAATCCCTACGACTAATGTAGATTTGGCTACCCGATACTTTTGAAAATCATTGTCTCCTGGGAGATCTCTCACTTGATTGTGCGAGGTTGTATAACGAACTTCGATACCCATCTGCTCAAACTTTGCCTTTAGCTCCTGACCTAGTGGATATTGAAGTGCATCTGGTTCAAAATAGACGAGCTGGGGGATAAATGGCTTTATCATAGTAGACCACCTCAATGAAAATACTGATGATAGGCCTGCTCAGCCGCCATCTCGCTTGAAAAAATCAATGTATCATTTGTTAATGGATAATACGTTTCAAATAAAAAAAGGGCTAGTTCCTCTGGTTGTTCTGGATGATAAACCACTGCTGCTTCCTGTATATTCGCTACACCTTGAATATGAGGATTACGATAAAAAATATAAACAATATCACCGACATTATATTGTTGTTCCATCTCTTCACCTTCCTCCGTCTTTCCATTAGTTTGGTGAAAATATAAGAGGATTATGTAAAGAAATTCTTTTCAAAAGTTTTGCTTTAAAAAATGAGAAAAAAGCGAGCCTCTATTTTTCAACAGGAGGCTCGCTTTTCAAAATTTATTTCGATAAATCAATTTTTTTATTTAATAAATAAATAGTCAGACCACCTACAGTCATGGACAATAATTCTCCAACGCCCACTGTAAACCATGTAGCCCAAAAGGGAAGTTCATAAAGGATCGTTAATTGACCAGCAACCATAAACATTGATATCGCAAAAATTAATGCGGTTACTGCCATTTTTACAATGTCATTTTTCATATGTTTTGTGATGCTTCTGCAAAGTATTAACACTAAAAGGGTCGCAATCCCACCAATCGGCACATCTAATATCCATGTTGGCGACATGAAATTAGCGAGTATTACACCAATCGTTACTGCTGCAACATAGCGCTTATTGTACATTGCCAGATAATTAAACATTTCTGACAAACGCAGCTGGACAGCACCAAAGCTAATGACTGACAATAAAACAGTTACAGCAACATATAAGGCTGCAACAAGTGCCGTCTTTGTAAGTTCACTTACAGAAATTCGGCTAGACTCTTTTACAACAGATGTATTCAATTTTATTCTCCTTTGTAAAATAGCATCTTTGCTATTTTAGTAATAACTACGACCAAAGGAAGAGAGCTTTTCGCCCTATCTGAAGTGCCGTAGTGCAAGCCCATTTTTGCTTACTTGCGTATTATAGCAGAAGAATATCTTATTGAACAATGCTATTTTGTCAGCCAGCCGCCATCAATTGGCATAATAGTTCCATGAATATAATCAGCAGCAGAACTTGCCAAGAAGAGTGTTAAATACGCTACTTCGTATGGTTGTGCCCAGCGACCCGCAGGCGTTTCATCGGCTACCCATTTTGCCATTTCCCCATCCCCTTCAAAATCTGCCTTATTCATGGGTGTTTGGATGGCTCCAGGTGCTATAGCATTGGCACGAATGCCTTCACGACAATAATCTAAGTCTAACTGCTTCGTATAGCCAACAATAGCATGCTTAGAAGCTGTATAAGCTGCACCTCCACCACCTGCAACTAGTCCAGCAATCGATGCCATATTAATAATAACGCCAGCCTTCCTTTCTACCATATGAGGCAAAATCGTATTCGTAACGAAATAAGTTCCTTTTAAATTGGTATTCATAATAGCATCCCAAAGCGCTTCATCTATATCCAGAGTTTTGGCAAAACCATCTAAAATACCTGCTGTATTACATAAAATATCGATTTGTTTAAATTGCGATATTGCGCTATAAAACGACTGTTTAACATCCTTTTGCTTGCTTACACTGCCTAAACAGTAAGAAAATTGCCCAGGAAATTGCTGTTGTAAATGGATTAAACCAGCTTCGTCCAAGTCAAATCCAAATACATTTGCGCCATTTTCCAAAAAGGCAATGGCCTGAGCCTGACCAATTCCTGAAGCGGCACCTGTAATAAAAATCGTCTTTCCCTGATACTCTTCAAATTTCATAACATCTCTCCTCAAAACAAAAGAAGCCACCTCTGTTGAGATGGTCTCCTTTATTTAATCAACAATGATCCAATCTTCAGCTAATAAATCACAAACTGACGGTGTAAACATTGTATAGCCTTCACCACGTACATTAATTAAAAAATAAGGATTTAAAGTCTCGCCTTCATGCTCACCTTTGCCAACTAGCTTTACATACAATTCAGCGCCGCCCCAGCCCTTACGAATCACTTTTTCTCCTGCTTTTAAGCGTGGTAATATTTCTTCAAACGTCATGCCATTCAACCTCTTTCAACATTCTTTATCGAAATAGTATACTGGAATTCTCAAAGGCTGACAACAGTATAATGAGTTGCTAAACATCTTTGTATTTTTATAAGTCATCAGGTAATCGATGCATATACATTTCTAATGCATTTGTATGTGCATTTAAGGTTGCCATTGTGTTTTTATTAGGTTCAGTGTAGATAATAGGATAATCTTTTTCTCCTAGCTTTTCGTTTATTGAAAAGGCTAGTTTTTCCTCATTTACAGAGAATTCAGCCTGTACGCCTGGTTTATTGCCACGAGCATCCAAACGAATCCAACGATTTAAAGAGCTTAGATAAACTCCATTTAATGCATGAAGACAATAGCCTTCCTCTGGGGTATGGAAGAGCATTAATCGTTGATAACAAAAACCTGTTGGAATTCCTGCTCCTCTTAAAAGTGCAGCTAATAAATTAGACTTTGCGTAGCAGATTCCCTCACGCTCTGTTAGAACTTCTGAGGCTTTACAAGTAATATTTGAACTTTGAATGTCCCAAGAGTGTGATATTTCATCTCTAACAAGTAGGAAAGCTGTCCTCACAATTTCTATTTCCGAAGATTGGTTCTCAAAGATCTCACCAATTTTTTGATAAATTAGTGGATGACGATAATCCACAACATCTAGTTCTTTTAAATAATCTTTTACATTAGCTGACTCAGGAATAAGTTTCATAGAATTCACACCCTTTTACATAATTATACATTATATCGAATTTTTATACAATAATATTTTTTATTTCTTATCCATACTATGGGTTAAATGTTGCCTCCAGCAGCTTTCGGAACGAAAATTATCTCTAATATTGCTGAAAGTTATTCTCCATTAAATAGAACCTTCCCTTCCGTTCATTGAAACTCGATTGGTCAATAAAAGGAAGGTTCTAGATAGTTAACAAAAGGCATCGAGAAATTCACTCTCAATGCCTTTTGTCATAGTATATATATCCAAACTTATGAAAAAATTGTTTTCATTATACGAAATCATCACTTGATTAATTAACTAGATTTTCTGCTAATTCGGTAGATAATAACTTTTATTCACCTAACGTAATCAATATGTAATAAAATCATTAGGAGGAATAATTGATTCATTATTCAGAACATTAACAGTATGCCTTACTAATAAATCTTTCTATTCATTACTTTTTTCATTAAAGTAATTCTATTTGGACTAACTTTCACCATTAATCCCTTACCTTTTAGACAATTGCTCTTTAAGAATATCAGTTGTCAACGCTACAACATTTAAGAAATGTAAATAACTATCTTCAACACTTTGATGTTTTGGAGTAAAGACTGGTGGTTTATCCTCTCTCCATTCGTTAAAATTCCAATTCGTTATCTTTTCTTTAATTAATGGATATAAAGGAGTCTTAGGATAAGGAACAAAGTTATAATGATTATATAACCATACCATGCTTTTGGTTTCGTTTATGAATTTTAATGTTTCATTCTGAGATTCTCTTGTTTCATTCGGTAATCCTGATAAAATGTTTAATACTGTTTTGAAACCTCGATCCCTTAGGCTTTTTAATGCATCCTTAAATACAATAGAACCCTTATGCCCTTTCTTCATTTCCCTCAATACTGTGGAATCAGCAGTTTCGAATCCCATCTCGACCACTTTTACATTTAGCTTTTCCATAGCATCTAATAACCAATCGTTTATTTGTAAAATATGGGTCTGAACAATTAATTTAAATCCATATTCTGGTTTTAATATTTTTAAAAGGTTATTTACTGCTATCTTTGATTGACCAAAAGTCTTATCACCTATATAAATAATTTTAGTATCAGGATAATACATTCTAATTTCCTCAATTTCTTCTCTTAAAAGTTGTAAATCTACTTCATGAAGTTGCCTTGACCAAGCATCCCCACAGAATGAGCATGAATAAAGACATCCGTGAGAAGCGTTGATTCTAATTAGAGGAACTTTTTTATCGTATGGTTTTAGCAATCTATATTTAGGTTTATAGTCTAATGATATTTGTAGTCTTCCTAATTTTGGTTTTCTACCAACAATCACTTCATTAGAATTCATTATCTCATCATATATTCCATTTCTAGCAATACCTACATATATTTTAGAATATTCTTCATGAGAAGCTAAGTCTGCCATGTTTCCACCAATAACAGTGGTGTACCCTAAACTTTTGAGTTTACTTGAAATATTACTTGTAAAGCTAAAATTTTGTGCCAATGGTGAGAAGAAAATTAAATTTTTACTTGAAACTGAATTAATAATCTTATTTAAGCATTGTTCAACATTAAATTCTTCTTTCGATAAATCTAAGAATATAGTATCATCTCTATCAATAGCACCATCCATATGTGCTACCCACAATGGCATTTCCCATAATTCTCCATCATTTATATAATATTCAGGAAAGACTTGTTGATACTTTTTGTTATAATACTCATAGTATTCAGACAGTTCAGGTAGCGGCTCTCCCTGTGAAGGAAAAGGTAATTGGACAAGAATTACATTCACTTTTTATCACTCTTTCTCTCATTTATATAATTCTTTATGACGCAGTTCTAGCCCCTTCAACCATTTCACTGCTTGATTATGGATTATTGGGTCTTCTGCTTTAATAGCTGCTAACAAGGGTACTCTTTCAAACCCGTGCTGAATTTTAGGTTCATAAGGGTCCCGTCCTGCTTGAATTTCATTACAGTTTAGCATTAGTGCTCTCTTTATACTTTCTTCATATAAAAAATGAGATTGTTGATATTCTTTTAATAAGCTCCTATTATGACCCGCCAACCAAATATAATATTTACAATTCCAAAAAAAATTAATGTGAACTCCAATTGGTTCTCCCGCGGGACTTAGGGCAACTAGTATATCCAACCCCTTTGGCCAGCTATCTAATAATGAAAAAATAAACTCCTTCGGTAATACATCAGGATCAACACCATCTTCGATTAGAATATTATGTACTAACTCTGCGATGTTATTTCTGTATTTTATTTTATAGCTGTCTAGGGTAACTCCAGTTGATTTTGCTTTATTAATATAAGACCTAACTCTACCTCTTCTTTTTTTAGTCAGATACTTCGTTGGATCCCCGTTTATATTCTGTAAATCCCTAGTAGTAATAGAATGAAATTCACATAAAGTAAATTTTTCATTTTTTAAAAAATTAACCAAATCCAAATTTCTTACATCTATGCCTGCAAATAAAAGTGCACTGTCTTCAGCTCTAGTAAGTTTATATGCTTGACTCAAAGATTCCTTTAATACACTTAAATCACTATATAATGGGGCACCATACCATCCAACTAATGCATGTGACATGAAGATTTTGTGTTTAAAACCTCCAGATTTATTTTTATAGTAATCTAGGCGGGGGCAACTTTTATAAAAGTAAAGGGGAATAATCGAATTATTTCCAGAATCTTCATAGTATATATGGTATGGAATGAAATCCCCCTTCCAACTATCTTCAAATAATTTAAGCATAGAATAACTTTGAAATGGATGTCCTTTATCCCATACAATTTTATCCCATTTACTTTGCAACCCATTATCTAATACATTCATACCATTAGTTTTCTATTCCACAAGTTTTTTAAGTATCTTTCATAGCTAATATCATTTGTATCTTCTAAAACAATACACAATGGAAGGATTAATCGTTCACTTCCTCCATTAAATCCTCCATGAAGTAAAGATAAATTATTTCCTATTACTAGATCTAACTGCTCACTGTATACTTTTTTTTCATATTTGTTAATAAACTCTTCATAACTTATACCCATAGTTTCTTTTAATACGTGACACAAAACTCTTAAAATATTACTATTACACATTTGACAAGAACAACTTTGTTGAATATCAATTAGCTTTTTATGATTACTTAATATATCCTCTGATATTTGTTCTGAAGTTGAATGTAGAGAAAGTGCATGATACATTAAGTCCTTTGCTCCTAATGCCGCTGCCATATTCAAATATCTATTGTTATGAATATTTTGTTTATTTAAAGAATAACTTATGTTGCTACCCAGCCACTTTTGTAAATCAACTATAGACGGCACTTCTCCAGCATGCTGATACTTATAAGCATCTTCTACTATCTGAACCCAATCGTAATATGTTGTAATACTATCTCGTTCCCCTGGATTTAGAATAAGAATTCCCTGAATAATTTTATGCATATGAGTTGTATAAAAACTCTTATTAGAAAAAATTCTAGACTTATTTTCCCATTCAGGTACATCAAATATACTTGGGGTCAAATACGAACAATGCCCGCCATCATGATGAGGTAATAGAGTTCTGCTGCCATCTTCTTCTCTTACTACTGTTTTTTGTTCTTTATCTATTTCCAGACTAATACTTTTTGGTGCGCTGTTGTCAATTAAATATGGAATTAATCTATTTAGAAGTTTAATAGCCAACTCTTTTGTTCTGTCAGCATTAAAGTTTAGTTTACTTAACTTTAATACCAGACCACCTCTGCCAAATATAAGCAAATTTGATAGGTCTCTATAAAATCCGTCGCATTTTTCTGAAATTTTTTCAGCCATTAAAATTTCATCAGCAAAAGTTTTTTCTACTAGAAATTCATAATTGTTTAATAATTGTTGCATGTTCTTACAACTCCCTCTTAATTTCTTTTAATATTGATGAAACCCTCTTCAATTGAATATCAGCCCTAATTGGATCAGGTTCTTCTGATAAAAAAACAACAGATAACATTATTGCAGTATCTAATTGATATACAAGCATAGATAACTTTTCAACCTTGGGCATTTCACCATACCCTTCCATAAATTCATGGAAGCATTCTCCGTACTCTTGAAGTCGGGCAATTTCTAGTACTGGATACCCAATCAAGGCATTACTCCAATCAGTAAAAAGAAAGTTACTGTCATATCTTTTTAATATATTTTGAGGTCTAACATCCATATGGAGTAAACTCTTCTCATCTTCTAAATGATTAATACTTGAAGACAATAATGATATAGGCGGAAGAGAATTTTCCGAAAAACCAAAATGTGTTAATATATCAAATCTTTTGTATAACCTATATATAATCAGTTCATTTATATTAGTGAATCCTTCCATAGCAACAAGATTTATCTCTGGCGCTTTAAACGAATGAAGAGTTCGAGTCAATTGACCAATTGAATAAAAATCCTTCTCCGTTAATTTGGAAATATCAGTTAATAATTCCATTATAATAAAGGGTATATTATTACTAGATTCGAAATGAAAAATTTCTGGTACAGGAAAAGACATATTTTTTAAATAACTAAGAAGTTGATATTCCTGAGTATACAAAGACATTGCACTAAAATTCTGATCATTATCATTGTTAAAGATAATCTCTTTGGGGATTTTAATAGCTACATCCCTTTTCTCTTTTATTGAATAAGCCTTTAATATAGTGGACTCCAAACCTTCATTAAAATTTTCCAGACTTTCTATTTTTATTCCCAACTCTTCTAAGTTTTTTGTAAGATACTTTAAATTTTTACTCATCTTTTAGCTCCTCAAAGAATATATATTCATGTAAAAACCTAGAAACTAAATTAGAAGTTAATTCGCTAGAATCATATTGAGGATTTACTTCTACTATATCCAATGCACATACTGAATAGTTTTTTAGTATATCAACGATTTCCATAAACTCTAATAAATTAATTCCACCAATAGTGATATGACCAGTTCCTGGAGCGTATGGATTATCACAAACATCAATATCAATAGAAATATAAAGAGAATCAGTATTTTCAGAAATTTTATCTAATGTATCAATTAAGCATTTCTTAAAGGAGGTTTTTCTAATTTCATCCATGTTTTTCACAGTAACATTGTTATCAAGTAAGAAATTATACTGTTCATTACTTGTAAAATCACCTACACCCACAAAGCCCATAAAATAACCTTTCATATAAGGTAATTCAAAAATCTTTCTAGCATTCGTACCATGGTAGTACTCCCCATTTAAAATTGAGTATTTACCGAAATCAAAATGGTTATCAATTTGTATATAGCCAATTTTCCCCTTTCCTTTCTCAATAGCTGCTTGATAAGTAGCGTGAAAATTAGGGAAGCTTAATGTATGTTCTCCTCCTAACATAATTGTACTTTTACTTAACAATGCAATTGAATAAGCTTCAGACATAATAGATTGCATTTGTTTTAAAGTATCATTAGGATAAACATGTAAATCTCCATAGTCGTAACACTTCGGATTTCTAGTAGTATATAGCCTTCCATTTCTCATGTTTCTAAGTACTGGTTGATTCCTGCTTTTTTCTTGTGCAGAATACTTCAAACTAGCTTGTCTTATGTTATTAGGACCATATCTAGAGCCTATACGCGAAAATGAAGTTGAATCAAAAGGAACAGAATAAATAGCTATATCTGAGTTTTTTTGTTCTTTTAGACGTGCTATATCCATATTAAATAAGGATAGGCTACTATTTCCCCAACCTGGTAGTGGATCTTCAAAATATAATTTCCAATCATTCTTTGTAATCTCTAAATTCATTGTTTTCTCCTTTTAAATTTAAAATTTTAGCATTTCTTATACATTTGTATAGTCAAAATCTAAGAGGAAATACAGCTTACTAATGCAAACAATTACAAAATAAATAGATATGAAATGTTTTTATTCAGGCTATTCACCATAACTTGTGGTTGACTTCCGCTCCGCCAGTGTGCTTTCCAGGGGGCGTCCGATGAGCCGCTTCACTGCTCGCTCCAGGGTCTCATCCAGGACGCTTAATCCCCTAGGAGTCACACTGGCTCCGCTCCAGTCAATTACTATTACAATTAAAAATGTCAACCACATCTTTTGGTGATGAACCTTTATTCATAATATTAATATATTATTTTACATTAATTCAATAATATTACATTTATATTTTAAAAGAAAAGCGAAAACTCACATATCGTAATTGATGTCGTGAGGAGTTTCTGCTTAGTGCACAATTTTGTACAAGCTTCTTTCGAAGAAACTTGTTAAGATTTGCAAAAAGTTGTTATATTGCTGATGTAGCAATTTATTTCTTCTTTATATTTGAAAACAGATTACTGATTTTGCCACAAGTGTCTTTTAATGAATAACCCATTAATAACTTTTATTGCATTTTTTGGAATATTTTAATAAGATAATAGCACAATATTTTAAAAAATTCAAATATTTTTCTATTAATTTCTAAATACGGAATAATTTCCTGAGATATCTTTTTCATTTCTGTTATTTCCCTAAAATAAAAAAAGGCTGTAAGCAAACTCTTAACTTTTGAGTATGCTTACAGTCCAAAATACCTTTTTAAACAATGCTCTCTTAACTCAAATACTTCTTCATCTGTACCTGCTCTGTTGTCACTTCAAGTCCATTTTTAATGAAATAATCCGTTGCAGGGTTATTTACCAAAAAATTCACTGTAGTAATCTTTACCTTTTGATTCGTTATGGTTGATAGGAAGTACGGAATATCCTCCACCTTGCCATTTTCCAATAGCTCTAACTGGTACAAAATGATTCTGTCAACAGCTCCCTCCTGATTCCATACTGTTCTGTATAGTAGATAACCTATAGCTTCTTCGTGGTCATTATAAAAAATTTTCGCTTCTCCTTGTTGATTGCTCTGCCAGCTACATTGCCATGGTACGTCTTCCCGATAAACGGGTAAATACGCAAGCTGCTCTGGTCTTATCGTTTTCACCTGCAATACCCTTTGCTTGTCAACTTGCGCTTCAAAGTCTCCATTTAAATAGAGTAGATGATTTGTAATTACATAGCCAAATTTCTTATATAAAGCGATGGCAACCTCATTTTCTTTAATAGCTTCCAGGGTTGCTATTTCAACGCCCTCTCTTTCATAAATGGCTATAGTTTCTTCCATTAAAGCTCGAGAGACACCCTTTCCACGATAATTCGGAGAGATGCCTGTTCCTCCATTCCAAGAAGTTTTCTTGCCATCAATTTGTCTAAAACCATTCATCACAATGCCAACTGGCTCATCATTTGCAAATGCAACAATTGACAGCCTTGGTGATAATCCTTCTCCCACAAGCCGGGTTAAAAACGTCTCTTCACTCATATCAATCTTGACAAAATACCCTTCAAAGCCTTTATTCCAGGCATGTAGTACTTGTTCTAGTGTGCTTTGTGATACTGTTTTGATTCTCATAATTCTCCTCATTTCAATGTAAAATTACTGGTAATTGAGTCGAGCTAAATTCTCCAAAGTCAGTTTTTTGACAATTTCGTAGCCATTTCCAGCACCAAGGGGCTTCACAACAACCATCCCCATATTTGAAATATGCCCTAACCCTATACCTTTTGGAAAGCTATGGGCAATAATCACTTGATTCTTTCGATATGGAGGCTTTTTTTCTAATACAGCCTGTAAGTTTGACAGTATTCTCGCCTGTTCATTTAGAGGGATTTTTCCACCTAATGAATAGATATCAAACCAAAAAGGGTCAATTTGTATACATGTGTTTGGAAATGCAAGCTGTGCTGTCTCAATTGTACGGCAAAAAGGACTTGCAATTATCAGCGGAGCAACTGGAATTTGCCAATGCCTCAGTAGTTGTCCAAAATATATTGCCTCCCTCCGCCCCTCCTCAGATAGATTTCTCTGACTCATACAATCTTGAAAACTTAAATTCAGCTGATCTATACCGACTGTTGCTTCTCCATGTCGTGCATATAAAATGAATCCACCTTTTCTCCATAAATCAAGATCTGATATATTCAATTTTTCTTTCCTCCTAATAATACCATTTAGCTTCATAGTAATATATGAATCCGCTGTCAGAAAGAATCACTACATAGCCAAAAAAGCTTCCTACAATATAGGAAGCCTAAGTCGTTTATTTTATTGGAATATTTACAATGGCAGTTGTCTCTAAATGTTTTGATGAATCAATCGAAATTTGCCCATTATATTTATGGACAATTTCATTGACAATAAATAAGCCTTGCCCTCTAATTTTTCCATTTCCTTGCTTTTTAGTGGAAAATCCTTGCTTAAATATTTGGGAAGCATTTAAAATATTTGGCCCCGTATTGGTAACTTTAAATTTATAATACATATCATCTGCATTACAACAAATGGTTATCTTACGCTGCCCCTCTGGTAATTCCGTTGCCGCGTCGATGGCATTATCAATTAAATTGGATAAAATTTTGATTAAATCCGTTGTCTTTATTTTATTAAAATCGTTCTGCGAAATGGTGAAATCCATATCGATATTATGATTTTGCGCTGTTAATTTTTTCGTTTGCAATAAAATCGATAAACCTGGATGATTAATATTTAGCTTCAATGACTTAATCGCCTGCACCTCTTTCGACAATGATGATAAATACTGTTTAGCCTGCTCAGGTTTATCTAATTGAAGAAATCCATGCAACACTTGTATATGATTGGTAAAATCATGTCTTAGAGAGGATACAGATGTAATTAAAGTCTTAATTTCAGCTTGATAGGTATCCTCCGTTGCACCAACCTCTTTAGCAACCTCTTTTTGATACCATCTTTGTAAAAATAAAAATGAACCAATCACGATTAAAATAAATACACCATTAAAAATAAAGATAAAGAGATTGTCCTCTATTACTTTTCCCTTTATGCCATTTAGTGTATCTGCACTAATATCAATGCCAAGGTATGCAATAATCGTTCCAGTTTTATCTCTAATTGGTGCTCCAACTGAAAGGTAAGAACCATGGACAGAATCTGGTATTACTTCTGTTACATATGTTTCACCCTTATAAGCCCTTTGTACTTGCTGCTCAGGAACCGTACAGATCTCCCCAATATCAAAGCCTTCTGTTAATTCGCTAGGCATCCCCATAATCATGGCATGTGAAACCTTTGGATTATCTACCTTTAAGGTATAAACAAATAATGCACCAAGTTTAATTCTCGCATCATTTAAAAAGTTCCGTAATTCCCAATAATAATCCGTCTTTTCTGGATTATTTAAAAATTGTTGGTACGCCTCCACGTCAATAGAGGATGCAATCGAAATAGCAGCTTCAAGACTTTGGTTCGCAATGGATTCTTCCACTGTTTTTTTCATCTTAATATAAGATGTAAAGATATTTAAACTTGTAAACAATAGTAATAAAATAGTTGATAGGATTAGGATTAGTTTTAATTTTCGGTTTTTCATACTAAGTGGTACTTCCTCATCTCTGGAAATGAATAATGACATGATGTAGCTGGAGCAAGTTTTTTTGATCTTGAAAATTGTATAGCAGCTAATGACAACTGAAACAAATTTGAATATAGCAGTAATATTATACTATAATAAATTACCCATAGCGTAATGGCGTTCGGATTTTTTCGAGCTTGCTCGAAAAGCTACTCTTCAAAATCCGTGATATCCTCAGAAGGCTTTAACTTGATTCAGCGACCCTTGTTACACACACTGAATAGGAAACAACCACATTCATTTCGCCATCTATAGGCTGGAAGTCTTCTGCTGAACCCAGATAAACTTCCTTTTTAGTTTGGATACCGTTCTTCTTTTAGAGTATATTTCTTGTTTATCCTACTTTATCAAAATCATAAAAGCAATTTTTATTTTTAGTGCAAAAAAAGAGAGTAGCATGTAAGCTACTTCCTTTTAGAAAACATGTATGATTTTTACACACAGTTCAACTTCTTTATTTTGTATAGATGATCCCTTTTATCTCTTTTGGAAGCGTTAGAGCTCCTTCCAAGTAGTCTTTAAATGAAAATGCTATTGGTTGTGCATTCCCACCAATCCCAACAAGGATCTCTAATGTTTTAGGTTGATAAATAATCGTATGTAATGTGCCAAAGTATTCGTGATAATTATGATAAAATAATGGTGAATTTTCAGCATTAAAATGTTGATAGAGGGCTGTTGTCGTGAGTTCTTCCTTCAGTAGTTTCGTTAAAAATTGCTTTCTATGAATAGAGCCTTCTATCATTTTCTTATTTTTTTCTATTAAATGTATAGATTCAAAATGATTTGTACAAATTAAAGGATTTTCCTGCTTTATTATTTGCTTCTGTGGAGAGGCTTCCACTACTACAGCTCTCCCACTACAATCTGTCATAGAATAATTATAACAGTAACCGTGTGGAATTTCCTTTATTAACATGCATGCCTCTTCAATTGTTTTACATTGCTCTAATAGTACACGAACAATTGTAGAAGCAATAAAGCCTTCTTCAGAGTGTTCATGATTAACAAAATGCAGACCAACAACTAACCCGTATTCATTCATCCCATCTAGTCTACCGATAATTTGCTGACTAAACCCGATACTTGCATAACCATTCACTGGTTTAGAGAAAACAAACCTAGCATCGTATAAAGCTGGACTGAAATCATAATTACGGATGTACATTCCATCACGCACAAATGCTGTACAGCCCATCTCTGGAAAAGTAATAGTATAGCCACTGAACAATCTAAGCACAGTGTCTATCGATAGAGCTGCGCCAGCACTCAAGCCTTCCATCTCATGGATTATCTGTGGACAATGCTTTTGTAAAAGTTGTTTCGCTATTTGAGTATTAGTAGACCTAGTTAAGTGCATTAATACATCTTTTTGCATTTGCAATAAAGATAAGAGCTCTTTGCTTTGCTGTAAACCAATTTGGTAGTAACTACCGTTCACATCTTTAACTTTGACAATTAACTCTTCATAACCTGACATGTCAATTCTCTCCCTTAATTAACTTATTTTCTAACATCATAAAGCTTCAAGTAAATTGAAGGTCAAGAAAATGTTAGATGGAACCAAGGGAATGGGCTAGATATAGTCAACTATACCTAGCCCATTTTTTTATTTTTTCGAGATGTTCTAGTTTTATCCTGCAAATTTAAAAATGCTGGGCGTTTACCATAGCCCTTAGGAGATAATCTCAATAAAGATTTTTTCATATCTTGCCAATTTAAGTCTGCTCCTACATTTAAGTAAGGAATGCCAAGGACTCGCAAATTTGCCGTATATAGAAGAATGAAAAAAATTGCTATAAAAAAGCCATACAAGCCGAAAAACGCAGCTGCTAATATAATAATAATGCGAAATATACTCATTGCTGTGACAAAGGATTGATTGACAAGCGTATAGGCCGCAATACTCGAAATAGCAATTACAACTATCATTGGAGGACTTGTTATACCAGCTTTAATGGCTGCATCTCCAATGATTAGACCTCCAACGACACTGATTGATCCACTAACGATACTAGGAAGACGTATATTTGCCTCACGGAACATTTCAAACATAAATACCATTAGTAGTATTTCTAGAATCGTTGGAAACGGAAGCCCTGTCCTTGATTGTACAACTGTTGCTAAAAGAATTAAAGGTAATTGATTTTGATGATAGGTCGTAAGCGCAAGCCAAAAGCCTGGTAAAAGCACGCTAATTAATATGCCAACAATGCGTAGCAGTCTTTCCATTGAACTAACAATAATCGGAAAATAATAATCCTCTCCTGATTTAAATACTAGCAGCACGTTAGCTGGCGTAATAATGGCATAAGTGACACCATCCACCATTATCACAATTCTACCGTTAATTAGGGCCTGTAAAGCAAAGTCAGGACGACCTGTATAATCATGTCTGGGAAGAATTTTTGCACTTTGCTCGATTCTCTCCATTAAAATATCTCCACTAAACACAATATCCGTATCTACTTTTTGAAGATTTATTTTGATGTCCTCTAGCATTTTTTTATTAACAATATCATCCATATAAAGGATTGCTACAGTTGTTTTAGAACGCTTGCCGATTTCGTATGTTTCAACACTTAGCGAATTTGTAGGTAATCGTTTTCGTAATAAAGCAATATTAATATCGATATCCTCAATAAAATCGTCTCTCGGACCCTTTATGACCAATTCAAGGGCTGTTTCTCTAGGCTCCCGATTTGGCTTTTTAGGAATAAAACTTGTTAATAATAATTGTTCATCTTCAAAATACAGCAACACATGCCCTTTATAAACTTTGGTAATGATGTCCTCTTTTTCAGAGATTTTTTTCAAATGAGGAATGTGTAGATGATTTAAAATATCTTCCTCTAATAATTCACCTGAAGTTTTTTCAAGCATCGATTGGAGCTCTTGAACAATAACGGTTTGTAGTAATTGCTCATTAATCATAGCATCACAATAAATAACATGTACTGTATGTTGCTGCATTGTATACCTTTGAAAAATCACATCAGCAGAGCGTTGAAATAGTGCCTTCAAAGTTTGCAAATTTACGATTTGTTCCATTTGAATATTCCTCATCTCCTACTGAATCAGTTTCAGATTCGTACATGCATCCATATACTTACACCATATTTTCCCCATGCTTGTTTAAAATATTCAGGTTTTAAGACAGATAAGATACTTTAGATGAATAATTTCATTTAGATAATTTCAAACTATGTTTTAGCCAATCATTCTCTTTAAATTCGCCATTTCAATAGCAGACATTGCTGAATCATAGCCTTTATTACCTGATTTTGTCCCTGCACGCTCAATAGCTTGCTCAATATTTTCAGTTGTCACAATGCCAAAAATGACGGGCACATTTGTTGTTAATGATACATTGGCAATCCCTTTTGCTGATTCATTGCATACATAGTTATAATGTGTTGTTGAGCCACGAATCACTGTTCCTAAACCAATAATGGCATCATATTTCTTTGTTTCCGCAAGCTGTTTCGCAATAAACGGAACCTCAAATGCACCTGGAACCCAAGCTACATCAATAAAGTCCTCATTTACACCGTGTCGCTTTAAACCATCGAGTGCCCCGTCTAATAATTTACTTGTTATAAATTCATTGAATCGACCTACTACGATAGCAATTTTTAAGTCAGTACCAATTAATTGTGCTTCAAATGTTTTACCCATTTCTAAATTCTCCTTTTTTAAATTGTAATTTTGAGATTTTGCTGGCGATATAACGCTAATTCTTCAATTGAAATTATTTTTAGTTGATGATGCGCTGCATAGTTGACTAGTTCATTGAAGCGAAGCATTTTGCCATCGTCCCCCATAATTTCACAGATAATGCCTGCGGGGATACTGTGACAAAGCTTAGCTAAATCAATGGTTGCTTCAGTGTGACCTCTACGCTCTAACACACCATTGTTCTTTGCGATTAACGGAAATACATGGCCTGGTCTACGAAAATCATTTGCCTTCGCTTGTGGTTCAATCATTTTTTTTATTGTCATTGCGCGTTCAAAGGCGCTAATTCCTGTCGTTGTATCCATATAATCGATACTAACTGTAAATGCTGTTTGATGATTGTCTGTATTGTTACTTACCATAGGTTGTAAGCCCAATTTTTGTGCGAGCTGCTCTGTGATCGGTGTGCAGATAAGACCTCTTCCATATGTCGCCATAAAATTTATCGTTTCAGGTGTCATATACTCTGCTAAAGCCAGTAAATCCCCTTCATTTTCTCGATCCTCATCGTCTACTACAATAATCATCTTGCCCTGTTTTAAATCCTCTATTGCTTCTTCAATTGTATGCAGCATTATTGGCACCTCCTTACCGTTCATCGTTTAAAATCCGTTTTGCGTTAAAAAGTCTCTCGTAATAGTCGTTACTTCGTTCCTACGCTTTAGCTGGTGCAAAATATATTTTCCAACTAAATCCGTTTCAATATTAACGGAAGCGCCAATTTTCTTCATACCTAAAATTGTTTCCTTATACGTGTGAGGTATCAGTGATACTGTGACACTTTTTTGCTCAACGTGAAAAAGTGTTAGGCTCGTACCATCAATCGTAATGGAGCCTTTTGGAATACAGTAGTTTGTTAAATCCTCGGATAGCTCAATATCGATATAAACTGCGTTTGCTAATGGTCGTTTACGTACTATTTTCCCTATTCCATCAACATGTCCTGCTACAAAATGACCACCGAATCGTCCATTCGCAGGCATGGCACGCTCTAAGTTAACTGGGTCTCCTACAGCAAGCTGCTGCAAATTTGTTGCCTTCACCGTTTCTGGCATAACATCCATCGTCAACTCTTGATTAGCAAAGCTTGTCACTGTTAAACAAACACCATTGACCGCTATGCTGTCTCCGAGCTTTACATCCTCCACCATTTTTGCTGAAAGGACTGTTATTTTCATACTTTGCTGATTGTTTTGCAAGGTTTTTACTGTACCAATGTCCTCAATAATCCCTGTAAACATTTTTCCACCTACTTTCTTTCCACGCATTAAGGGCTCTATCCATTAGTTTTTGAGGTCAATCCATCACTTAACTAATTCTATCCATTACTTTCAGCGTTCTCTGTCCCTCCTTACAGCCAATATCAAAAAAACCCCTTCACATGAAAGGGGTTAGGGAGTTCATATAAATAAGACGTCAGCAAATAAACCTTATGAATTTTATATTTTTTCCATAGGCTGTCATCTCATCGTTCTTCTCCCATCCAGACTATCACTGTCGGTTTTGGATTTGCACCAAATCAGCTTTCGCTCACGGACTTTGAATTGCTTCATCACCGCCGATTGGGAATTTCACCCTACCCCGAAGAACATCTTACTATTTAATTTATTTTTATTCGCTAAATAAAAAAAACTCCCAATCTCAACGACGGGAAGTTAACATAAAAGCATAATCAAATAAACCTTATAAATTCATACGAATTTAAAAAGTTTGCACTTTTACCCTTCTCCCATCCAGACTATCACTGTCGGTTTTGGATTTGCACCAAATCAGCTTTCGCTCACGGACTTTGAATTGCTTCATCACCGCCGATTGGGAATTTCACCCTACCCCGAAGGATTTTATTTAGCTTATTCTTTACGATAACACTATTTTATAATATTATCCACAAAATTCTTTACAAAAAATTTTTGATAAATTTCATCCACATACGCTCTAATATTCTTTTCGTATACTGAATATTCTACTTCGAGTCTTGCAGCCACATGCTGTGATGCCTTTGCGAATAAATCAAAGGCTTGAAATAACGCCTGCCATATAGCTTTTTTAGAGGTTAGCTCAAAGGTCCCCATTAATTGAGAAACTTCCTTTGCCTGTAAATATTGAGATAAATACTTATAACTTTTGCCAACACTTAAGCTAAATTCTGTTTCAAAGCCAACTCGCCACGATAGCATTCGAAGTAATTCTTCACGTAAAATATGTTCAAAATGGTAATTGGCAAAAAGAAGTTCATTGCGACAAATGCCTTTTACAACATAAGTTGAAACCATCCAAAATTCATTGCAACAATCATCAAATGAACGTGCACTTGGCTTTTGTGCATGGTACGTAACATCTGTTGCCTCAGGAACATTTATACAGCGCTGGTCTTTATCCAGAATGATTTCTAAAAGTCCATCACTTTCAAGATAAAGCTCCAATTCTTCAATAGGAACTAGTGTCAAATCAATTTTTGAATAATCGGTAAATAACATTAAATAGGAAAACCAATTGCCTAGTTCTGGTGGAAATAGTTCCATATCCTCTGGTGTTTGCGTTATGAATCGCTCGCCTAAGAAATGATCCATTTATTATTTCCAAGAAAGGCAGCCATATCAGTTACAACAAAGGAAATATCATAATCCTGAAAATCATCCTTTGGAACATGTTGATTTGTTCTTGAACCTTCCATTCCAACTACTCGAATTCGTTTATCTTTATTGGAAAAATCCAACAGTTTATCAATAGGTCGATTATTTTCCATATACTTTCTCCCTTGCTAATATATTTATTATTATAGTAGCAAATATTCACTTACGTTTCGTCATAATGCCACCATTGACATGCAGTACCTGACCAGTAACAAAAGAAGAATCATCAGAAGTTAAATAAATATAGGTAGGTGCAAGCTCAAATGGCTGACCTGCTCGCTTCATCGGCGTTTCTAAGCCAAATGTTTTGACATATTCTGCTGAATAGCTTGAGACAATTAGTGGTGTCCAGATTGGACCAGGAGCAACTGCATTCACTCGTATTCCCTTACTCGCTAACTGTAAGGACAACGATCTAGTGAATGAAACAATCGATCCTTTAGTGGAGGAATAATCGACAAGTAACGGAGCTCCAGCGTAAGCTGTCACGGAAGCAGTTGAAATAATTGCCTCACCCTGCTTCATATAAGGTAATCCTGCCTTTGTCATATAAAAATACGAAAAAATATTGATTTCAAACGTATCATACATTTGTTCATTTGAAATATCCAAAATGCTTTGCTGCGGAAAATGGTCACCTTGATTTAAAATCAGTATATCTAGCTTACCAAAACAGTCAATCGTTTTTCTTACTACTTTCTTAGAAAACTCAGGATGACGTAAGTCCCCTTCAATCAATAGAATGGACTGCCCATATGCCTCCACCATTTGCTTTGTTGCTTTGTTGCTTCTGCATCAGATCGCTCATGTGGCATATAGGTAATAGTCATATGGGCTCCTTCCTTTGCAAACCCAATAGCACGACCAATTGCACTATCTCCCCCAGTAATTATAGCGATTTTCCCCTGTAATTTTCAGCTTCCCATGTAGGCCAGGTCGTCAGAAATAGGAACTGGCTGCACAAGGAGCAGCAGCAACTGGCTCATCCTTTGTCTTTAAAATAAGCTTTGTATTAGCCCTAGTTAATGTAGTACTTTCATTGTTTATGAAGAAAACACAGTAAATGAGACTCATATATGCAAAAACCAAAGACTTTTATTTGAAGTTCTTTGTTTTTTTGCATTTCAATAAAGGTATTTTTCTGCATTTCTTTAAAACGAAGCTTTTCATTATTCAATAGGGGCATTTTTCGATACAATATTTACCACAGTGATACATACTCAATAAAATTACGGATCCAGAGTCATTTACCACCACCTGCTTCATATGCTATAGAATCATGTCATTATACGTTAAAGGTACGTAACATTTTCAAGGACTAAGCGTCTATACAACTAGAACATAAAGGAGAACATTTTCAATGAAATATATCATCTTTGATTTTGATGGAACATTGGCTGATTCTACGGCTGTATTTGCATCAGCTTGGAATACACTTGCACAAAAATATAAATTTAAAGGAATAGAGTTAAAGGAAATCGAATCATTGAAAAAATTATCCATAGCGGAGCGCAGTAAATTATTTGATTTTCCAATGTATAAATTACCCATGATTTTACCTCAATTTTATCGTTTGTATCGTCAGTCTTTAAATGAGGTACATCTTTATGAGGGAATCAAGGATGTGCTAATGGAAATTGATAAAAGAGGCTATAAAATCCTTATTATTTCGTCCAACTCTCAGGAAAATATTTTAGAATTTCTAAAAATGAATGACATTCATTGTGTATCAAATGTACTTTGCTCAAATCGTATTTTTGGGAAGGATAAAGTGTTGAAGAAATTTTTAAAGGACTCTAGTAGTACTGCATCAGACGTTTTATATATAGGGGATGAACAAAGAGATATTGTAGCATGTAAAAAAGTTGGGGTACCAATTATTTGGGTTTCTTGGGGATATGATTCTATTGAGGTGATTCAACAGGAAGAGCCTGAATATAAAGTAAATGCACCACAGGAAATTTTAGATATTATTTAATCAAGAAGGGGGTATAGCCGTTAAATGAATTGGCTATACCCCTCTTTTTAATTTTTCACTTCACTAATGTGCATTAATTTTTCTGCTGTGCTATTAACACCTTTATAGGCGTCTGTTAATTCATACATACTCGTAGAAAATTGTTGAGTAAATGCTGCAATTTGATTTGCTGATTCGTTAACTTGATCTATAGCTTGTTTAATACTCTCTAATTGGTTTGTAATGCTATCCGCACTTTCGGTACTACTTTGAGACATTTTTTGAATCTCAGTAGCTACTACTGCAAAGCCACGTCCATGCTCACCAGAACGAGCTGCCTCAATGGATGCATTTAGTCCAAGAATTTTTGATTTCATGGCTAAATCTTTAACTAAATCTACAATGGCATTAATTTGTTGAATATCACCAGTCATGGACTCTGAGAACCTAGATAGTTCCTCTAAGCGATTGGAAACATCTACACTTGCCTTTGCTAATTCTTCATTCGTTGCAGTCATTTCTTCCACTGAGCTCGATAGCTCGGTTGCTAGTAATCGCATATGATCCATTTTTTCATTTGAAAGGATGGCACTGATAACACCGATTACTTGTCCACCTTCAAAAATAGGCTGTGCAGATGCAATATAGGCCATGCCAAAATCCTCAGTACTTCGTTCTTCTCGAATAAACCTGCCTGAGCTAAGCGCCTTTTCAGTTGTTGTTCCACGATATTTATCTACAGGATCACCAACACAAACCTTTAAATCCACTTTTTTACCTGGCTTATAGGCAATGACTCTCTCTGTGTCTGCAACAATTATACAAGCATCTTCTGGATAGGTTACCTGGTAAAAATCGATTGAATCTATTGCTGCCTGTAGCTTTGCATGCATTGTCTTTTCCCCTTCCCCATTCACACGATTAAGGTTCATCCATCATATGAGGTGATAAAAAGCGTCAAAATATTTTTTAAGAACCATCAATTAAATATCCCCAACACATCTGCATTGGCATATATGCTGGATGAACCACCATTATACTGAAATACCTCAATTTAACTATAGCATGACACTTTTAAAAAGACACCTTTGACAGAGGTGTCTTAAGCATTAATTATGTTTTTTCAATAATTCTACATATTTTTTTGCTGTCCTTATCTCCACAGTTAAAAAATTATCCCCATAAATAGATTTGATTAAAAATGGTACGTCACTTGTATTGTGAAACCTAAAATCTAAGCCTCCATAGGAAACCGTAGCATCCCTTCCCTTTGGCACATAGCCAACATCTAAGGAATGATGATGTCGTTCCACAAACTTAATTGGCAACTGATCTACTGCATTAAACAAGGTCGAAGAGGTTTGACAAATACCACCACCAATACCCATCACCACCTTCTTATTGATGATTTCTGGTGCAGGCTGATAACCATTCTCTTCATCTCTTGGTCCAACAACAGTGTTAAATGAAAAATAATCCTCGCTTCCGACAATAACATTATGAATTGCTTTAGCAGATAATTCGATGTTTTTATTTCTTCCTACATCAGCACGATTAAAATAAGTGGTATAGGATACGACAATGGTTTCCTCCAAATAAGGAATATCCTCCAGATAATAACCGCTTTCTGTTATATAAAGCGGCATCACTACTTTACCACCAGATGCTGATGCCTCTAATATTCTAGCTACCAATTCTTTTTCTTTTAAAACCATTAAAGGACTGCCCTTTATTATTTTTCCATTATCATCCAGCCTATCAAGTATCATGCGTTGATCATAACCAGCTGTTTCTCCATTGCCTCTTGCCAATGCTCTTGCTAATTGTTCAATTTCCTTTGTATACGATGGCATATTTCTTTCGAAGCCCATTTCATTTGGAGTAATGGTCTGTATAACCGCATTTGTAGAGGGATCAACAATTTCTACAACAGTCTCCAATTGTTGCTTTTGCTCATACGTAACAGTCTGTTTGTTTTCCTTTTGTTCCTGCTCTAAATCTTGTACTTCTTGCACTTGTTGTTTCTCATTCTTTGGTTCTCCTTGACAACCGATTAGTCCAATAGTGCATAACATAAACAGTGTGACCATCCACTGTTTTTTCAATAGCAAGCACCTACCTCTAACGTTATAGTACAGAGACATCTTATTCGTTTAATAGTGATAGTGTGTTACTTTTTGTATTTTTTTATTTATTTTCAATATGTATGCGTACCTGAACCTTACATGTTTAAAAGAACTGCTCCTGCTTCAGACAGCAGAGAACAGTTCTATATTTTTATTGTTGAATAAACATTTGTGTCCAGTAGTTACCATCCTTCACATATCCTACGCCGATATGTGTGTAGTTTTTATTTAAAATATTAGCTCTATGACCAGCACTATTCATCCATGCTTTTACAACTTCCTCTGCTGAACGTTGTCCCATTGCAATATTTTCGCCAGCCGATTTATACGTTATTCCAAAGTTTTTCATCATTGTAAATGGTGTACCATAAGTTGGACTTGTGTGATCAAAGTACTTTTTATCGTGCATATCTTGAGATTTATATTTTGCCACTCGAGAAAGCTCCCATTCTTCTTTTAAGGCTGGTAGACCTTCTTTAGCTCGCTCTGCATTGACTAATGTTACAACTTCCTGTTCAACGCTTGCTTGCTCTTTCGTAGGAATATTAATTATTTGTCCTGGATTAAGTTGATCTGGATTTGCAAGTTGTGGATTTGCATCAATTAGTTCTTGTACACCTGTTTGTGTTTTCACAGCAATTTTCCAAAGAGAATCACCTGCTGCAACTGTATATGAATCGGCTGCCATCGCCCCGACTGGGATTAATAAGGATGCAGATAATACGGACACAAGTGCTGCTTTTTTTACTCTTTTAAACATGTTATTTATTCATTCCTTCCTGATTAGCTCTATATTTATCGTAAATAGTTTCTAAGTATTAATCATCACTAAATATTTGGAAGGAATTTTACAATTGTATGACATAAGCTAAAAACAGGTACACAATGACTTATACAGCGCTGTTCTCACTGTTTAGTTTTGTAACATTGTTGCAATATGGTTGTAATTAGCATAAATTGCTAAAATTTATTTAAACAAAAACAGATTATTTATTTCCCTGTTTTGGAAAAAATGTCTTTTTTCGATATAACCTATATATTAAAACAATATAGAGCCCATCATAAAAAAGAGTTGCAAGTGAGATAATGGTAATCAGGGGAGTTCGAAAGTACATATAAAAGCCTACTGCTGCAAATACAGTACCAAGCATCTTTATGTCTAAAAATATAATAGAAGGGTATAAGTATGAAGTGCCTATACATTCACAACTCAATCCTATATAGTAAGACGAGGTGATGATATGAAAACTAAAATTTATGTGGATAATGCCCCTTTTATTGCTGGCATTACCTTAAAAGATCAGCTTGAGCTAGAACAAAATAATATGGCATTGCATACTTGTGTGAATATTGCAGATGTGCTTGCAAATCGCAAAAATTTAGTAGCTTCGCTGCATTGCGACCTCAATCATTTTGTCTGTACACAGCAAACACATAGTGCTAATTTTTATTGTGTTACAGCCTCCGATAAAGGTCGTGGAGCTGAACAATTGGATACTGCCATTGCCAATACTGATGCACTTTACACACGTGAGCCGAATTTACTTTTATGTAGCTTTACTGCCGATTGTGTACCAGTTATTTTTTATAATGAAGTCAATGGGCTCATCGGTGTCGTGCATTCAGGCTGGCAAGGGACTGTTAAGGAAGTGACGTTGAAGCTTTTCCAGCATTTAATCAAGCAGGAGCATTGTCAGCCACAAGATTTTTATGTACAAATCGGTATGGCGCTGAGTCAACAAAAATTTGAGGTAGATACGGATGTCTATGAGAAATTCCACAATCTAGGCTACGCTGAAGATTTTATGTATTATAATGCTCAAACCAATAAATATCATATTGATAATCAACAAACCGTCAAAAAACAATGTGAGCTTGTTGGTATTCCTTCTAAACAGATTCACATTGATGCAACCTGCACATATCTCAGCCCAAATGGTTTTTCCTACCGCCAAGACAAACAAGCTGGCAGACATTTAAGCTTTATTATGCGAAAAGAACAATAGTGGAAAGGGACAATCCACGATCGATTGTCCCTACTCTATTTATAATATGTTCTAGCAATGCAAGTAGTATATCCAAATAGACACACCCTTCTCACACTATTGACGCTCATGACGGTTTTTACCAATGCCAAATACATAGTAGCTTATCGTCACTAAAGCTAAGAAGATAATTCCCACGATTAATGAAACGCGAGTATCATCATTAAACCACATTCCGATTAGTACTATTACTAAAAAAGCGATTGTCAAATAGTTTGTAATCGGAGCATATGGCATTTTGAACGGGTGCTTAGATAACTCTGTACCATGTATTTTTCTGAATCCTATTTGACTAATTAAAATAGTAAACCAAGGTACCATTCCTGGTAAAACACTTGCACTATAAACATAGACAAATAAATTTTCTGGCGCTAAATAGCTTAAGATGACGCCTATCACTAGACCTACTAAAACACCTGCCGTCCCGAATAATGGTACACCATTATGAGAAAGCTTGGCAAAAAACTTCGGAGCTTGTCCATTCATAGCTAATGTATACAACATTCGACCAGCACTATAAATCCCACTATTACAGCCCGACATTGCCGCTGTAATGACGACAAAATTAATTATACCAGCAGCTGCTGTGATACCCACCTTAGCAAACGTAGCAACAAAAGGACTACCAATTGTCCCTAATTCATTCCATGGATAAACCGTCACGATGACAAAAATGGCACCGATATAAAAGATTAAAATACGCCAAATAATACTCTGAATCGCATTTGTAATTGTTTTTTGAGGATTTTTCGCTTCTCCAGCTGTAATACCAATTAGCTCGACCCCTTGATAGGCAGCAACTACTAATGATAAGGCAAAGAAAAAGCCTGTCCAGCCACCTGTAAAGAAGCCTCCTTGATTCCATAGATTAGATAGCCCAATAGCAATGCCATCATTACCTATTCCAAAGAAAATAAGACCGATTCCCGCGATAATCATTAGAATAATTGTAACAATTTTAATCATCGCAAACCAAAATTCAAACTCACCAAATGATTTTACTGAAATAAAGTTAGCGACACCTAAAATGACCATTGCAATGAATCCTGGAATCCATGCTGGTAAATCTGGATACCAGTATTGCATATATGTACCCACCGCAATGATTTCTGACATACCAACAATAATCCATTGAAACCAGTTACTCCATGCTGTTAAATAACCAGCCAATGGATGAATATATTTATAGCCAAATGTTGCAAAAGAGCCTGTGCTTGGCTCCATATACAGCATCTCTCCCATAGCCCGCATTATAAAAAAGATAAAGATACCAGCTATGGCATAGGCAAGAAGCACGGAGGGACCTGTCCACTGAATAGCACTGGCTGAACCCATAAATAGACCAACGCCAATTGTACCACCTAGCGCAATCATTTGGATATGACGTGCCTCTAACCCTCTTTTTAATTCTTTGTTTACCACTCAAATAACGCCTCTTTCTTTGATGTTTTTCTAAGTTGAATAATTACTTTTTCTATAATAATAAATACACTCTAAAAATACAATTGTATTTTTAGGAAAAACATATATAAATCAAAATAAAAAAAGCATGAATTCGATTTAATATCGAAATCATGCTTCATAGTGTTGAAAAACTAAATAGTCAAGGGACTCTTTGTGAATATTTAGTCAAAATGAAGGTGATTTCCGTTCCAGGCTACTCGCTTTCCTGTGGGCGAGCGACGAGCCGCTTCCTGCGCTGGAGGAACGAAGGCTAAGTGCGTCACGTCCTGTGACAACGCCTTCGTGACCAACATCGTGTTGGCCTCAGTTTCTCGTCTGTCTCGCTATCCCACGGGAGTCGAGTAGCCTTGCACTCCAATCTGCAATAGTGTAGAACTTTAAATATTTTCTTCCCTCAAAAGTAAAGTAAAAGCATGTTACTCACCATCATTAAATGGATAAAATAGTGGTACAATTCTACAGATGTTAACCTACATTTTATGCGTAAAACAAACTACTTTGTAACTTTACATAAAGTACTCCTCTGTTTTCACATAGAAAAATGTTATCAAAGCTCCATTTTTGCACCATATAGTGATGGCTAAGACTTCAAATTTTTCACTATACATTTGTGTGAAATGCCAAAAGAAAATACGATGAGCAATGGTTGATTGGAGTGTAGACTGAGTGACTCCTCGGGGATTCAGCGTCACAGATGAGACCCTGGAGCGAGCCACGCGAGTGAAGCGGCTCATCGGACGCCCCCAGGAAAGCACTCAGTCGGAACGGAAATCAACCTCTCGTTTTGAAAAAGGGCTATACTTATTAATTTGTCACCTTGATTTCATTGACATAATAGTATTTCAACAACATGAAGCATGAATTCGATTTAATATCGAAATCATGCTTAGCAATTAAGGGACACTTTATAAAGATATTCTACTTGAGTCAAATATTTTTCTTATTATATGAAGAAAAAAGTCTATATTTATTTTCTAAAAATGATGGAAAGTTCTAATTTACTAACACGCTTTTCTTTATTATTGTAACAATGTTTGCTCTTGAAGTTTGGCCGAGAAGTATTTACGGGCATCAGCAGTTAGAATTTGTTGCAAAACAGTTTCCTCCTGACGTGCAAACTCCACAAACATTCCACTTAAATTTTCATACACATATTTAATTTTGTAGCCGCTATCTAAAAAATCATCTATTTTTTGAATCTCCTCAGTGCTTTGTAAATGTTCTGACATGCAATCACCTCGTCCTCTCCGTTGTCTTATTTATTCAGCACCTTTTATCTCTAATAGTGGATCCGTTGGTTCAACAATGTCACCCTCATTTGGGTCAATTGTTGGCGTAGGCATTTGTGACTGGGTGAAAAGTTCATCCAAATTATGCCCGACTGTTATCCCTAAATATTTTGCATCATTTGGGTCTTCTATTTCTGCTTGAGGATATTTTTTAAACCACCAATACTTTGCTAACACATAATAAACAAAAGCACCTACAAAGAATCCAACTAATGAAGAATAGGTTGAGAAGATATTTGCTACTGCACCACCTATCACCCAGGCAATCAAACCAGCTATGTTAAATCCATTGAAATATTTAAACTGCCCATCTAACTCATAAAGTGCCTTCACATGCACACGACGTTTACGAATTAAATAATAGTCAGCAAATAGAATACCAACTATTGCAGTTAAAATACCCCCAATAATTAATAGAACATTTACCATCACATCAAATAGGCTCCATGGTTGTGCAAGAATACCGATGATTCCAGCGATGACAACCCCTACCCAGAACGGTACTTTTGGTCCGCCAATATTGGAGAAAATAGTGGCTGCTGGCACAACATTGGCAGAGGTGTTTGTTGACCACTGGGCTAACACAATCATTAATAGTAAGATGCCTAATATAAATCCACTTGCGCTTTGCTGTAAAGCATTGATTGGATCAGCCGAGGCAACAGCCATATAACAAACAGCTCCAATTGTAACAATGAATGTGTTCGTAATTGGCATTACGATTAATGAGCCCACGAGCTGTGTTTTATTCCGTTTGAACCAATTACGTTCATTTTTAGGTGCTTTAAAAAAACGAGATAATGATGGCATATCAGCTGCGAGCGTTGACCAAAAGCCCATGTTTGCCATGACCACTACCATAAAAGCTGTAAAGGCAGCAAAGCCAGTTGTTGGTGTTTCTACCCACGTCCAAATATTTTTCCCTTGCGACGTGGCATTATCAGCCAATGTGTAATACATCCAGCAAGAAATCAAAATAATGACAGGTGCTGCTAAATCAGCGAAGCGCTCAATGGACTTAATGCCGAGTGATGTATTAAAGAGCTGAAGCGCCGCAAATACAAGGAAACAAATAAACCAATTATCAAAATCAAATAATAAATTTAAAATGCCATTTATTGCCAATGCTCCAAAATACGTATTAAGACCAAACCAACATGCGGCTGTTATGCCCCTTACAAGAGAAGGAATATGAGTTCCAAATGTGCCGAATGGTGCACGCATATAAACAGGGAATGATAATCCATGCTCAATACCTATATCACCAATTAACGTCATAAAGACACCAATCAAACAGGAACCTACCAACGTAGCTAAAATAACCATAGGTAAGGATAAATTCATAATTGCCGAACCGCCTATAGCAAAAGCCGCTAATACAATCGCCATTCCAATCCAAATCACTGCAAAACCAAATGTTCCAATATTTCTTTGTTGATGTGTCACTGGAAGTAAATCGGGGGATTTTAAATAATTCCCTTCACGTTCCATAATGTTTCTCTCCTTTTTTCTCTAATTTCCGTGACAACTTACTTGAAGTGCCTTCCTTCACCAAAAATACTGAAGGAAGGTGGAATTTCGATTTTTAATCTTTATTTAGAATAGATCAAAGGTCTTTATTTTGATAGACTGCTAAGAAGTGATTGGCGTTCATTCCATGTCATTGGCGGAATTGTGGATGTACGTTCAACCATCGAAATGGCACCATCGACAGGACAAACAATAGAGCATAAATTACAGCCTACACAGTCTTCCTCACGAACCTTTAACATTGGGCGACCATCCTCCGTATAAAGATCAATACATTGATGGGATGTATCCTCACAAGCAATATGACACTTATTGCAATTAATACAGACATCATTATTAATTTCTGCGACAATTTTATAATTTAAGTCTAAATCACCCCAGTTAGAATATCTTGGAACGGAGCGACCAACCAGATTCATCACTGAAGCTATACCCTTATCATCTAAATAATTATTCAGCCCATCCATCATATCCTCAACAATACTAAAGCCATGATGCATCGCTGCTGTACATACCTGTACGCCTGTGGCACCCATTAAAATAAATTCCGCGGCATCTTGCCAATTAGAGATACCACCAATACCTGAAATTGGGACATTGACTAAAGGATTGCGGGCACACTCTGCAACCATATTGAGTGCTATCGGTTTCACAGCTGGACCACAATACCCTCCATGTGCCCCTTTGCCAGCAACATGTGGAACTGTATTCCATGTATCTAAATCCACACCCGCTAAGCTGTTAATCGTATTAATCATACTAACAGCATCTGCTCCACCTCTTGTGGCTGCTTCTGCCGTTACTGTAATATCCGTAATGTTTGGCGTTAGCTTAACAATCACAGGTGTATGCGCCGCTTCCTTTACCCAGTATGTTTGCTTTTCCACCAATTCAGGGACTTGACCAGAGGCAGAACCCATGCCTCGTTCTGCCATCCCATGTGGACAACCAAAGTTAAGCTCAAGACCATCAACCCCCACATCTTCTACGCGTTTCACAATTTCATGCCACTTTTCCTGCTTTGGCTCCACCATTAAAGAGGCAATAATCGCGTGATTAGGAAACTTCTTTTTTGTCTCATAAATTTCTTGTAAATTCACTTCTAACGGTCGATCCGTAATCAATTCAATATTGTTGAAGCCTGCTACTCGCTGCCCATTATAACTAATAGCCGCAAAACGAGAGGATACATTTAAAATTGGCTCCCCTAATGTTTTCCACACTGCACCACCCCAGCCTGCTTCAAATGCGCGCTGTACTTGATAGCCTGAATTCGTTGGTGGTGCTGATGCCAGCCAAAATGGATTCGGTGATTGGATACCCGCTAAGTTAATGCGTAAGTCTGCCATGTAAGTTCCCCCTTTATGCAATCTCACTTGGTTTTCTTAATCGTTCATGAATCTTGTATGCTGCATTTTTTCCTTGTTGCACAGCGGTCACCACCATCGCTTCACCCTGTCCATTGCCAAAAACAACATCTCCACATGCAAATACTTTGTCATTAGACGTTTGCATTGTCGTCTCATCAATATCGACAACTCCGTTTGTATGTGCCAAATCAAAGGCTTCAATTAATGAAACAAAACGAGTTTGCCCAATAGCTTTAATGACAGCATCCACTTCAATAATAAAGTTAGAACCCTTCACTTCTTCTGGTCTTTGTCGACCATCAGGACCTGCCTCACCAAGCTTCATTTTCACACATTCAATGCCAGTTACCCTGCCTGCCTCATTGCCAATAATTTTCTTCGACGCAGTCAGCCATTTAAATTCCACACCATCCTGTTTCGCAAATTCATATTCAAATTTATACGCCGTCATTTCTTTTTGCGTTCTTCGATAAAGAATTTGAACATTGTCAGCACCTAAACGCACCGCACATGTTGCGCCGTCAATGGCTGTATTTCCAGCACCGATAACAGCTACTCTTTTCCCTACAATATCATTTGTAAGCGATTCCATTTTTGTTTTACGAACAAACTCAATTGCATCATGGACACCTTCTAAATCTTCACCTGCTATGCCTAAATTCGGCACAGCCCCCATACCAACAGCTAGAATAACACTGTCATATTGTGCCAAAATTTCATCTGCTGATATATCCACACCTATAGCTATATTTGTTTGAATATCCACGCCGAGCTGTTCAATTTGCTCTACTTCCCAATCTACAACATCATTTGGTAATCGGAACGCTACAATACCATATCTTCCTAAACCACCAGCCTTTTCTTCAGCCTCATAGATGGTTACTTGATAGCCAAAAAGACTAAGTTCACGTGCTGCCGATAAACCAGCAGGACCTGCTCCAACAATAGCTACTTTCTGTTCATTCCTTTGCTCTGGTTTAAGGAGCTGAGCGTTCGTTTCCATTGCCCAATCCGTCGCATAACGCTGTAACTCACCAATTTTTATTGGCTTTGTTGAAGAATGTAAGACACACGCCCCTTCACATAGTTCTTCCGTTGGACAAACCCTTGCACAGCTTGCGCCAATCGGATTTGCTTCTAATATAGTCGTAGCAGATCCCTTCATATTACCAGATGCGATTTTTTTTATGAAATTAGGGATTTGAATACTTGTCGGACATGCTTTAATACATGGTGCATCATAGCAATAGAGACAACGATTGGCTTCCTCAATAGCCTCATTCTTTGTCATCTTGTTTTTTAATTCCACAAAATTACGTCTAAGCTGCATGGTCATCGCATTTTCTTGAATCGGAACCATTCCACATCCCCCTTATGTGTTCATTTTTTCCGTACCCCATTACTAGACCGATTGCTTTGCTCTCCATCCAAAACAATCGGTCCTTTACTGAAGCAAGCTAAATATTTAGTGCTTCCGCTGCTACTTTTTTTAATGGACGTTTGATATATTGTCCGCTACCTAGTACACCTACAAATTCTTTATTTTTAATAACATATTCCCCACGTACTAGCACACTTACAGGCTCACCTGTTACTTCCCAGCCTTCATATGGGTTATAGTCCACATTCATATGATGTGTTTTAGCTGATATTTGGCGTTTCGCTTCTGGGTCAAAAATAACGATATCTGCATCAGAACCGATAGCAATTGTCCCTTTTTGCGGAAATAGCCCAAATATTTTTGCGGCACTAGTAGAAATCATATCGACAAACTCATGGATAGAAATTCTGCCTTTTGCTACGCCTTCAGAATATAAAATACTAAAACGATCCTCAATGAATGGCCCACCATTTGGAATTTTCGAGAAATCATTTAAGCCTAGCTGCTTTTTGCCCTTAAAGCTAAAGGAGCATTGGTCAGAGCCAATTGTCTGAAGCTGTTTCGCCTTTAAGGCATTCCATAAATGTTCTTGATGATATTTCGGTCGAAGTGGTGGTGACCAAACATATTTTGCTCCCTCAAAGCCCGGCTGTGCTAAGGCTGATTGATCGAGCGTTAAATATGGTGGACATGTTTCACCATAGACATCATAGCCTTTTTCACGAGCAGCAATAATTTCATCCACCGCTTCTTTACATGTTACATGCACAACATATAGCTTTGCTCCAGCAATATGAGCTAATTCAATAGCACGCTTCGTTGCCTCTCCCTCCAGTTCTGCTGGACGAGTCAGCGCATGATAAATCGGCTCCTTATGACCTGCACGTCTTGCTTCCTCTACTAGCTCATCAATAACAGAGCCATTCTCACAGTGCACCATCACTACTGCTCCAAGACCTTTGGCAATTTTAAAGGCTTTAAACAGTGTACGATCTGTCGCTTGAAATTCCTTTGCATAAGCCATAAAGACTTTGACAGAGGTAATACCCTCTTGCTCTAAAATTTTAGGCAGTTCAGTTTCGGTTTCAGGTGTTAAATCGCCAATCATCAAATGGAAGCCATAGTCAATCGCTGATTTTCCTTTGGCCTTGTCATGCCATTTTTTCACTGCTACTGATAATTTTTCTTCACCTGCTGTTAAACAAAAATCTAAAATAGTGGTTGTCCCACCAAAGGCCGCAGCAATCGTTCCTGATTTCCAATCATCATCTGTCACCGTATTATTAAATGGCATATCTAAATGCGTATGGGGATCAATTCCACCGGGTAACACGAAATTACCAGTGGCATCAATTATTTCAGCGCCTTCATCGTTTAAATGTTGCCCGATTTGCACAATTTTTCCGTTATCAATTAAGATATCAGCCTCAAATACATCCGCAGCAGTAGCTACACGTCCGCCTTTAATGATTTTTTTCAAAGTGCCCCTCACCCTTCATCACAATATTAGAGATTTCTTGATTTTTAACGCAATGTATAGGTTTCACCTATACTAAACTTTGTTTGTAGTGTTAGAACTGTTTCTAGTAAAATATCAGCACCCTTAGCACAATCCTCAAAGCTTGTTTTCTCCTCCTCACAATGACTTCTCCCTTGAATACTTGGAACAAAAATCATTGCGGAGGGAATCAAACTAGCCATATACTGGGCATCATGTCCTGCTCCACTAAACATGCGATGAGCAGAATAGCCAAGCCTCTGACAAGCACTTTCTACTTCATTGCAAATAGCTACGTCAAAAAATACCGGATCCCTGCCCCAAAGCTTTACTGGCTGAATGCTACAACCCTCTGCCGTTGTGGGGAGTGCTTTAAGAATATCCTCTACCTGTTGCATTACCTCTGCCTTTTGATGGCGTGAATCGATTGTAAATGTTACTGTATTCGGGATTACTGTATGAATATTTGGTGAAACATTCATACGGCCAAAGGTATAAACTAGTTGTTCATCAATTTTTCCTAACTGGTCATGTAACTCCGTAATAATTGTGGATGCAACAATCATGGGGTCCTTCCGCATGGACATCGGCGTAGTACCAGCATGATTGGATTGCCCTGTAACCATAATTTCATAACAAATCATGCCAAGTACCCCCTCGACAACACCAATTTCATGCTTCATTGCCTCCAATACAGGTCCTTGCTCTATATGCAATTCTAAATAGGCAAGCGCTTTATTCAGACGATTTTCCTGCTTTCCCTCATAGCCACTTGCTCGTAATGCTTCTTGAAAGCGAATGCCATTTTTATCAGTGGATTGTAGCATCTTTTCTTTATCAAATTTCGAAGTAATCACACCAGAGCTCATCATGGCCGGATCAAAACGAGCGCCCTCTTCATTCGTAAAATTAACAATCATAAGGGGAATGTCTAGCTCAATATCGTTTTCCTTAATTGTTCGAATGGCCTCAATCGCTGTTAATACCCCTAACACACCATCAAACTTCCCCCCCTTTTCTACTGAATCTAAATGTGAACCCATAACAATTGGAGGAATATCCTTTGTTCCTGGTAGAACGCCATAAATATTTCCCATATCATCAATCTTTATATCCATTCCTAAATCCTCACAACAATCGCAAAAATAGTTTCGTGCTAAAACATCTTCATTCGAAAGAGACAAGCGGGTTACGCCACCATTTTCAGTTGCTCCAAATTGACTAAATTGTTCAATTAACTCTTGCAATCGTCTACTATTACACTTATACATATGCAAGTCCCCTCTTTCACAGTAGTTAATAAACATTCTAAAATAGATAAAAATTGTGAGATATGGATAGTAAACTAAAAAAATCTGTGCATCTGCACATGATATATGGTAAGTTATGTTCATAATAAGGGGGGAAAATATGGGGACGATTCGCAAAATTGTAGAGGGAGTTCAATTCCCAATGCTCACATTAGTAGCTGGCCATAGCGGAACGTATCGAAGAGTGACTGGGATTAACGTAGTAGAGAGTAGCGATTTAATTATGTTTTGCAGACCCAATGAATTAGTCGTCACTACTGGTATTCATTTATCTTCACAGGGAGAATCATTAGAACAGCTTGTTAAACTAGCATTCTCTAAAAAAGTAGCAGGTTTTATCATTAATCTTGGACCATACATTCCAGATATACCAGAATCAGTCATCATTTTTGCCAATGAACATGATTTCCCTATTTTTCAAATGTCATGGAGTTATCGGATCGCCGATTTATTCAAAACAACCTTTCAATTTATCGCCAATCATCAGCAAGAGCTTTCAACTGAAGAAAAAGTCCTTTACAACTTACTTTTTCACTACAAGGACAACGACAACTTGCTAAAGGATCAATTATTACAGTTAGGATTTCCACAGGGAAGAGAGCTAGCCATCATCTCTTGTACAACCGTTGGAGGACAAGCTAGTATTGATCGCTATGAGGTCATGCTCCAATTTGCATTTCAAAATAGATATCACCGCTTCCTAAAACTAAAGCATAAAAATCACCTCATCTTTCTAATTGACAAAGCACAAATTCATACACCGAATACACCCTTCTCAAAAATAGTTGAAGAAATCTACGAAAAAATCACACTAAAAAATGGTTACTTAGATCTTATTATTGGTAAAGGAAACTACTATAAAGAGCTTGAAAATTTTTACAAAAGCTATGAAGAATCCTTAACTGTGATTCAATTAGCCAAGCTTCATAACAACCGTTTCTTGTACAAATATAAAGAAATAGGTGCCTATCAAATAATCATGGCTGTACAAAATCAAACGTTAATTAAATCTTTTAGCCAAGACATCTTGGGGCAACTCTATCACTACGATGATTTGCATGGTACAGATTATGTGCAATTTTTACGCATTCTTCTTGAGGAAAACGGTAGTACTAGTAAGATTAGCGAACGTCAATTTATCCATCGAAATACTGTTCTGTACAAAATAAAAAAAATAGAAACTCTATTAGATATGGATTTGAACAATCCATTTACAAAAACAAATCTCTATATCGCATTTTTAATTGAAGATGTACTTACACATCATTAGCTTTTAACATATCAGAATTTTCAATTAATAGATTCCCCTTCTAAATCAATCTATGTATTCTTATAAAGTACAAATGGGGGAAACTTTGTATGTTGTTGCCTCATAATAAATGAATGCTTGAAAACTACCTGTTTAGAAGGTGTGAGTATATTGGCAAATGTAACAGGTCAAAATTGGCATACCAAAGATGAGCAGTACGTGACTGTTGCATTGAAAAACATTGACATTATGGAAGAGGAAAATTTATTTGCATGCTCTTGTTGGCTATCAAGATGGTTGGAAACGCTCTAAATTCGGTGAAGGACATACGTTTGGACCTGATCAGGTTCCCTTCTTAACAAAAGCCAAAACTATTTCCGAAAAATGGCTAGAACAGGACAATGAATCTCTTCCTTCGACTTTCCAAGTAATAATAGCAAAAGCAGGACGTAAGCTCTTTTGCTTACGCCCTGTCTGGCACAAAAAAACTGAAGAACCAAAGGGTCACCAGTTTTTTAATTTTGCAACTACTTTTTGTTTTTAGACTTATTTACAGGCTCTCTTTTTTCTACTTTCTTCACTTCAGTTGTTTCTACTTCTGTGAAATCCGCCTCTTCTCCAGCCTCCATACCGTAACTTGGATTTCTGTCTATACGAGTATGTGGATCAAAGTCTTCATCCTCTTCAAAACGCTTCACAAGAATCGGTATGGTTATGATTCCGGCTATCCCGACTAATGCATAAATCCATCTTGACAATACCGCCGTTTGCCCACCGAACAAATAAGCCACTAAATCGAACCTAAAGAATCCTATGAGCCCCCAGTTGATGGCACCAATAATGACTAACACTAAGGCAATTCTATAAACTACACTCACGTCTACACCTCCTTCACTTGTAATAAGAAGCCCTTATTGCTTCTAGACAAAAAAGTCCAGAAAAATTGTCATAACAGAGATCAAACTACAAATACTGATTGTAATCAAATCATTTATTTTGACGGTCTTATTTTTTGCAATAACCGCTGTTTTATACAAACAGCATAAAGGCTAAGTTCTGACTACAAGTAAAGATAGGTATAAATTTTTCCTTTCACATAATATCCTGAAATTTAGGAGTTATTTCGGCTTTTGCTTTGAGTTTTCATGCTGAAGTAGCCATTCTTTTCTCCATAGCCCGCCTTCATAGCCTGTTAATGTTCCATTTGAGCCAATTATGCGATGACAAGGAACAACAATACTCAATTTATTTTTTCCATTTGCACTGCCTACAGCTCTTACCGCTTTTTCATTGCCAATTGATACAGCAATGTCCTTATAGCTTGCTGTTTCACCATATACAATACTTGTTAAGGCATTCCATACATCTTTTTGAAAGACTGTTCCCTCAAAATCATAGGAAATGTTAAATTCTTGACGCTCACCAATAAAATACTCATGTATTTGCTGATGACACTCAATCAAGATTTGCGGTGTATCTTTATGAGGAACATTTATGAGCTGCTCCTGCTCTGAAAACATAATAGAAACTATATGTGTAGCTGTTCCCTCTATTTCAAGGATGCCAATAGGCGATTGATAATCTAATTTATAGCGTTTCATCATATAAAGACCTCCATAGATAGAAAGTGGCATATGCCTGCCAGCCTGTCCAATGTTTAGCGTAACTAGTTATTTCTTCAATCGTTGGCTTCTGATTTAGTGCTAATTGCTTTTTTAAAGCATTATGAAGCCCAACATCAGCAATGGGAAACGACTCAGGTTGCTGTAAGCATTTCATTAGCACATAATCAGCCGTCCATGCACCGACTCCCCGAATCGTTACTAAATATTTTTTCATTTCTTCATAGTCTGTTTTTAAAAGTAATTTTCCTTTCAATAATTGTCCGCTTGCCATCATCTTAGCGATATCAATAATGTATTGTGATTTTCTAAGGGTAAATTGTAATTGACGTAAATCATCCACCTGAATTGTTGCAATCCTCTCAGGCGTTGGAAACAGCCAGTAGGTTTCTCCCTTAAACATCACGCTTTCTCCAAATTGCTCTACAAATCTTCTCTTTAATGTGTACGCGAATGTTAAATTAATTTGCTGCCCACTAATTGCCCATACGAGTGCCTCAAATAAATCAGGCATACCAATTATGCGTAATCCATAATAGTTTTGTACAAGTGGCTTCAATATAATATCCTCTTTAGCCATTTTATAGAAACCGTTCAAATCTTTTTCTAAATCAAACCATTCCCAAATATACTGAGCAATTTCCTCGTGACTTCTTTCAGATGGAACTTGCATTGGAAACTCGACTTTGATTGAGTTTGATTGTAATTTTATTTGACATAAAATCGTAAGCTCTTTTATTTGCAGCAATTTATATAAAAAGTCATTCTTTATCCGATGCAGCACTTCCTGATTAGACCTTTTCAAGAAAATTAAACACTCTTGAGCATTGAATTCTTTTGGTGGATAAATTTCAATAAAGGTTTTCTGACTGATCCAATTCATTCTCTTAGCTCCTTTTCACGATATTCACTAGGAGAGCAATGTTTAACATGACGAAACACTTTATAGAAGTTAGAGGAACTTTGAAAGCCCGCTTCATAGCAAATTTCAAGATTAGAATAGCATGAGTTTTTTAAAAGATATGTTGCCTTATCTATTCGGATTTTTTCTAAATAACTTCGAGGTGTTTCACCAGTTTCTTGTTTAAATAGTCGCTCTAGATGAAATGGACTAATCCCAATATGATTCGCAATATCCTGCAAGGTTAGTCTTTGTTTATACTCATTGATTAAGTAGGATGTTACCTCTTTAATGAGCTGGGCATGGGGGGAATGCTCTATCTCAGGCTGGCATCTTTTACATGCACGAAAACCAGCATTCTCAATCATTTGTATTTCATCGTAAAATTCTACATTTATTTTTTTGGGCTTTCTCGATTTACACGAGGGACGACAATAAATTTTAGTGGTTTTGACAGCCGTATAAAAAAGACCGTCATATGTTTGATCACAAGCTATAATTTTTTCCCACTTTTCATCAAATGAAAGGTTAATTTTCGTGCCCACTTTATTTCCTCCTTTATGTTAATTTTTCATATAAACATGCTGTATTTTGTTCCTCTAGTAATCGGGAAGCATTCATTTTCAAATAGGCGATTAGTTTATCTGATAACGCATTGCTGAAGCTAAATCGTTTAACCCCTAATGCTTTCAGTTTATGACAATCCGTTAGTCCTGGTAAAGAGAGTAGATTAATAGGGGCATTTGTATTAGAAGTTATCTCCTTTATTTCCTCTTCATTGGATAATCCCGGAATAAATATACCACTCGCTCCACTCTCCACATAGGACTTAGCTCTTTGCATCGTTTCATTGAATAACTTGTGCATCTGAAAATACGTATCTGTTCTAGCATTAATAAAGAAATTGTTATAACCTCGATTATCTAACATCATTCTCATTGCTTCCAGTAGGTGACAGTGCTCCTTTACATTTCGTAATCCTTTTTGCTTTTTTAATGAATCTTCAATGTTGATACCCGCAACACCGACATCTGCTGTTCTTAAAACATTTTCTAAAACGGTTTTCTGATCACTACCATAGCCTGCCTCAATATCTGCAGATACAGGTATTTTCAAATTGTCTGCCATGGTTTTAATAATAGACAAGTGGCGATCAAAATCAATTAACTCACCATCTGCATACCCCAATGAATTTGCAATGCCCCAGCTTGTTGTACCAATCGCTTTGAACCCTGCTTCTTCTAATAGTAATGCAGATAATAAATCCCAGGCATTTCCTATTAATAAAAGCTCCTTATCTGCATGTAGTTGATGGAATTCCTGAATTTTTGACATTATGTAGCCTCCTACTATTATATTAGTCATCATATTATCAAGAAATATACATTCCACTCGTCCTCAATCTTGCTCTTATGGTCTGTTCATCTTTATGTTTTATTTCTTTTATTGTCGTTACTAACATAGAATAGAATATGATATATTTACATAAAAAACTTGATTGTTAGTAATCTTATTAAATTTATTTGCAAACTTTCTAGTATCAGAATGACAGGAGAAAAGCTGAATGATGAAAAATAAAATGGTGAAAAATAGCTTGATATTTTATTTTTTAATCACATTACTATTTTTGCCTATTTCGACAGGTCATGCTGTAGAGCAAACAGACCGTATTATTCTAGGTCAACATTATGATATTTTTCGTGATACTACCAATAAAGCTACCATAGCGGATCTAGTAAGTGGTACATATGACAATTCCTTTATTGCGAGTCATCAGGACTATTTATTTTTTTGGCATACAAAGGATACGAT
The DNA here is from genome assembly GCA_002973635.1 of Lysinibacillus sp. B2A1. Classification (GTDB taxonomy): domain Bacteria; phylum Bacillota; class Bacilli; order Bacillales_A; family Planococcaceae; genus Lysinibacillus. The sequence goes on along the minus strand of CP027224.1, from coordinate 1,881,774 downwards.
TTGGTTAAAACTATCAATTCAAGAATTAATAACGGATAAAGAAGATTACTGGATTGAGATAACTGATAAGCTGGATAATATTGAGCTTTTCCTAGTAAAAGAAGACGGTTCCTATCATGTTCAAAAGAGAGGAATATCCAATATTGACGAACGAAACATTCAATATCGCTCCAATATATTTCATATCAATGATCCATCTTTAAAAGAAATTTATCTAAAATTAGATGGGGTTATGCCATTAAGCGTAATCTCATATCTGTATACAACGGATAGCTTTATTAATAGTGTTATTGACTATAAACATTTAACAGGAACCTTTTATGGCTTTCTATCTGCACTCTTAATTTATAATCTATTTTTATACTTTTCATTAAAGGAGAAAGCTTATTTATATTATGTTTTATATATGTTTAGCTTTATTCTTTATCAAGCAACATTGAATTCTTTAGATATTGAATTAGTAGGGCAATTAGTACCTTCCTGGATTTTAATCAAATCCTTAGTCATTAGCGGTAATCTATTATTTTTGTTTATGCTGCTATTTTGCTTAGAATTTCTTGAATTAAAAAAATATTTACCAAGATTCCACATGGTAGGAAAGCTTCTTTTAGGAATAACTTTCCTTTCATTAATAGCTGTGTTTATTATTCCTGATGTTTCGATTGTTAATAATTTTACAACAACTTTTGCGGTAGTCGTCTTTGTATTTCTATGGATATGTGGTTTATTTGTATTGTTAAAAGGTCAAAAAATGGCTAGATTTTATATGATAGGTTGGACTGTTTTGCTCGGCTCCGTCATAGTTCAGGCATTAGCCTTTTTAAATATGATTCCTTTCCATCCACGAATTTTTGAGGATATTCCTGCTATTGGTGCCATGTTTGAATCCATATTTTTATCATTAGCATTGGTTGATAAAATCAATATTATTAAAAAAGAGCATCAAGGAATGCAGCAGATACTGAATGAAACTCTTGAACAAAAGGTACAAGAACGAACCCAAGAACTAGAAAAGGCAAAGTTGGAGCTTGAACACTTAGCAAACACAGACCGACTTACCCAAATTCCAAATCGAGTACGGTTAGATTATGTTTTAGAAGAAGCATTTGAACATGCGCAGCAGCAAGACATACCGTTATCCATCATTCTTCTAGATATTGATTATTTTAAAGCGGTAAATGATGGATTCGGTCATCAAGTAGGTGACATGGTATTAAAAGAAGCTGCTGGACTTCTTCAAGCCATCATCCGCGAACAAGATACCATTGGAAGATGGGGAGGCGAGGAATTTTTAGTGATTTGCCCCAAAACAACTCTTGAACAGGCAGTGCAGCTTTCAGAAAAACTTCGTCAGCAATTAGAAAATTATTCATTCCCTATCGTTAAACGAAAGACTAGTAGCTTTGGGGTAACTAGCTATCTTAGGGGAGATTCACTTCATACCTTATTATCAAGATGTGATAAAGCATTATATCAAGCAAAGGAACGTGGTAGAAACTGTGTTGAATTTTTAACAGATGATCCCCAGTAGAGGTTAAAATCATGCCATGCCAACTACAATATAAGATTCTTGCCCTCATTGGTTCTTTGAGGGCTTTTTATTATACAGAGTTCCTGCGCTTTTCGATCGGCTCCTCTCGCTTTTTGATCAGCTCCTCTCGCTTTTTGATCGGCTCCACTGCTTTTTGATCAGACCCTCCCGCTTTTTGATCGGCTCCTCTCACTTCGGCTCCTCTCACTTTTTGATCGGCTCCTCCCACTTTTTGATCAGCTCCTCCTGCTTTTTGATCGGTTCCACTCGCTTTCGTTCCCCGACGTATTAATCAGCATCACCTATTTTCTAATCAGAAACCACCTTTCCTTTATTATCAAACCCTCTTTCTTTCCATAAAAAAACCCCTTTAGCAATGGACTAAAAGGGGTTGTATCATTTATTTCTGCCAATGATTCAGTTCTTTCAACAGCTCTGGTAGCTGTAATTTTTTTACATCAATCGGTGGTAAAGCTTTGATAAATTCCTTACCATACGATTTTGTCGTAATGCGGCGATCAAGTATGATAAAGGCTCCTTTATCTTGAGATGAGCGTATCAGACGGCCAAAACCCTGTTTGAAGCGCATGATTGCTTCAGGTAATGATAACTCATTAAAGGAATTGCGACCTTGAGCGGTAATATGTTTTGCCCGTGCCTTAAATACAGGCTCTTCAGGAGAGGAAAATGGCAAACGTACCACAATAACGGATGCGAGCGCATCTCCTGGTACGTCCACACCTTCCCAGAAGCTGTTGGTGCCAAAGAGGACAGCATGGCTAAACTTTTGGAATGATTTTAGGATTCGCATGCGACTGCCTCCAGTTACGCCTTGTGCAAAGAGCATATAATCTTCAAGAAGTTCACTATCCTGAATCAACTCTACTGTTTTACGAAGCATATCTTGAGCAGTAAAAAGGACAAAGCATCGTCCCTCTGTCATACGCACTGTCCGAGTAATCGCGTGAGCAACCGCTTCAATATATTCATCCTGTGATACAAGTTGAATATCAGGCATATCTGTGACAATAAAGGCCTTGGCACCGGCATAATAAGCTGGGGGTGCTTGTAGCTTTGTTACTTCAACACTATCAGCAATGCCGAGCTGCCGTGTCACAAACCGCTCATTGCCTGGCACTGTTAACGTTCCTGAAGTCCAAATAATACTTGCCTGCTTACGAAGCGGTGCAAGCACTTTTTCGATAATCGGCGTAACATTTACTGGCTTCTTAAAGGCATGAAGACTGCCCGGAACACTTCGTACATCAAATTCTAGCCATACAGAATTTTCAGTCTGAGGGGATAGGAAAATTTCTTCCCATTCAGCAATTTTCACCTTCATCTCACGAATCCAATAATGCCACTCCGATAATAGGTAGAGCTCATTATTGTGCAATTGCTCAATATTATTTTCAAATATCTGACCTACTTCTGTTGCTAAATCAAGCCACTGCTGTGTAAGCTTGCTCACCTTTAATAGCGGTTCTTTGACTAGTGGCACATCCTCTAAAAATAAGGTGTATTTGCTACTTGCCTGTTTCCTTTTGATTTGCTGCTGCATTTGAAAAACGGCTCGTTGTACAGTTTCATCAAATGTACGTTGCAGGCGAATAAATTGCGCATCTAATCGCTGTAAGCTTTGCATAGGGACTAGTTGTCTTTTCTTAGCAGCATGACTAAATTGCTGAAATAAAGCAGTTTCCTCCATTGTGCCAATTTGACCAAAAATATACTTCCACTGCGTATAGGAGAAGACAATTTCATCCTGCTGCATAGTAGCTTGAATAAATTGATGGGCTTCATCAATAATCCAGCCATCAATTTGAGTAAAGATTGGTGTTTGTCGTACTAAATCACTGAGCACCATAGAATGATTGGTCACAATACAGTCAGCGGTCTCACTATTTTTTAATGCTTGCTCATAGAAATCAAAGCCCCGTGATACTTTTTCATCAGGCATTTTACGGATTTTCTCGATAAATAATTGCCCTCCACCTGAAACATTGAGCTCACTCAGGACACCTGTTTCGGTTTTAGTAAGCCAAACCAAAATTTGTAAAATCGTAAAAGTATCATCATAGGATTCATCTGCGTAGGCCATACATTGCTCAAAGCGTACAACATCAATATAATGCTGCATCCCCTTTAAAACCGCAATATTGACTTTTGTACCAAGAATTTTTTCGATCTTTGGTAGCTCCTCCTCTACAAGCTGCTCCTGTAAGTGTGAGGTATATGTGCTTATAGCGATTTTTTTATTCACTGCTTGCGCATATAAAATCGCAGGTAATAAATAGGCCACTGTTTTACCAATACCTGTGGAGGCTTCAATGACACATTCCTTTTTTGCATTCAAAGCCTGCCAAATGGTATCCATCATGTCAAATTGTGCAGGTCTTTCCTCAAAGTTTGACATAGTCTTTGCCATTAACAATGTTTTTTCAGCTGCTGTTTGTGGAAAAGATACAATTTCCGCATTGCTAGTTTGCTGTTTTCGCCCATCGCATATAGCTAAGTTTCGGTAGTAGGAAACATTTTCATTACCTGTTACATGCTGACGTTTAATTTGAAGAGCCTCAAAAAACAGTTGGGATATATTTGATTTTAATCTAAATGATCGTTTATGCATTTGCTCTAGGGTTAGCTGTGGAAGTGCGAGTAGCTCCTTCCAGCAATATTTAAAAAGCTCGGCCGTTGCCAGGGCATCATCATCCGCGCGATGTGCATTCGCTAAGGGTATATTTAAATCTGCTGCTAAATCACCTAGCTTAAAGCTTAGTGACGTTGGAAACAAGATTTTGGCAAGTTCAACCGTATCCATCTTTTTGCCCTGCCATTTCGATAAGCCAGCACGCTTAAATTCTGCTTGTAAAAAGGATAAGTCAAAATCTGCATTATGTGCGACAAACACACATTCAGCAAGCAGTTCATATATGTAGTCGGCATGTGCCTCAAACGGCAATGCATCCTTTACATCCTTATCCGTAATATGCGTTAAATCCTGAATAAAAGGCGGAATGGTTTTACCAGGATTAATAAATTTTGTAAAGGTACGCTCAATTTGCCAATCTTTCATAATTACAATGGCTATTTGAATCATTCGGTCCCCATTTGCTGGAGAATGACCAGTTGTCTCCAAATCAACAATTGCATATTTTTGACTTTCCATCATACATCTCAACTCACAGTTCACATTAGATAGATGAATTTTATCATATATTAACATGATTGGTCATGTGTCGATTATCCACAGTCATTTAAATTAACGTAGGGAGTTATAGATATTCAAAAAAGTAAAAAACGAAACAGGTAAAAAAGGAATTAAGCTGTTAATTCTCACCAGTTTCGTTTTTTAAAGAAATATTATAACTTAAGAAGCATCTTCTAATACTAATAACTTCTTAAGATGCTTAGGATTTGATATTTCTGTAGAAAAATTCACTAGACCGTTCTTATCTACAAAATAAAGGTAGGGTGTTTTTGTTACTTTATAATTTTTAAATAAATCTGGTGCAACTATCAAACTGATTTTTTCATTATTTAAGAACATTTCTTCTTTTAATTGGTCTTGAATAATAATAATGGTATATCTTGTAGAATCATTAAAGATTTCATTACTATTCTTCAAAACTTCTTGACATTGAGAACAAGTATTACTTAAAAATAATAAAGTCACTTCATTATTTCTTAAAATATCTTTTAAAACTATTCTAGACTTATTTTGATTTTCTGCTCTAAATAAAGGAGCTAAGTCTCCCTGTGCAATTGTACCAAATTGAATACCTTTTATTGAATGAATTTCCGTTAAGAAATTCTTTATAAGTTTAATTAAACTATAAATTACATATGTTTCTACAAGTAAAACTACAGCAATTATTCCAATAATAAAATTAATAAACATTTTCATCTTCCTCTCTTTTTAATATTAGGTTTATATTTCAAATCTTGATTTTATTGTAATTTTTCAATAATGTTAATCATATTCTTTTTGAAATTTCTAAGATTTTTTATTGATAAGTTAATAAATCCTATTGAAGCTATGACAATAAAAATAATAATTAAATGAGCATTAGAAATATCTAATTCTTTATCGTATAAAAATAAGCTTATTAGAATAAAAATTATATTCCTTATGATGATCGAATATGATAGATTATCATTTTCTAAAATCCCACCACATCCACAGGAAATATTTTTTTTCCCGTTCTTGATATTTATAAATATTACTACTGATACAGTGATAAAAAAAATAGTGATAAAAAGTAAATTAATTAATGTAACGCCCATTAATTTCAAAGATATAGCAATATAAAATTCTATGACTAATAAAAATACTAAAGCAATTTGAGCATAATTTTTCTTAATACCAAAATTAGAAAAAGTTACAATACTTTTCTTAAAATTAATTGCTTTATCCAAAGCAGAAGTACTAAAAATGAATATTAAAAAAATTAAAAGAAAATTACTTATCCAATATATAGAATACAAAATTCTTCCCTCCCTAATTAAAAAGTTATTAGTGAACTAAAAATTCAATATTATGAATGTTATTTTGGGCATTATACATTTCGTTATAATATCCTTTTTTATCTATTAACTCTTGATGAGTACCTTCTTCTATAATTACACCATTTTTTAAAACGATAATTCTATCTGCTAAGGCGGCTATTTTTAATCGATGAGTAACAAATAAAATTGAACCTTCGTAAATATTTAAAAGGTTATTCATAATTTCTTTTTCTGCAATCGGATCAAGCGCAGAAGACGGTTCATCCAACACAATTAAATCACTATCACGATATAACGCTCTTGCTAATGCAATTTTTTGCCATTGACCTCCTGATAATTCATTTCCTCCCTCAAACTGTCGTCCCAATACCGAGTCATACTTATGAGGTAAGTTCTCAACAAATTCTGTTAAGCCAACCTTATTGATAGCATTCTTGATGCGAGAATTATCGCAATTCTCAACATTTTCAAATGAAATATTTTCATTAACTGTGAGTTCATAATGAACAAAGTCTTGGAATAAAACGGAAATTTTTTCTTGATATTTCTTAATGTCCAAATCATTAAATTTAATATTGTTTATTTTTATATTTTCACTTTTGTTAGAATATAGGCCTAAAATGGTTTTCATTAAGGTTGTTTTGCCACTACCGTTCTCACCGACAATAGCAACCTTCTCGCCATAATTTATTTCCAAATTTATATTTTTTAATATATTTTCACTCATATTTGGATATTTAAAAGAAAGATCTTTAATTTTAATATTTTTTATTCTAAACTCTTCTTTAATTGATACTGAATACTCCTTTTCTGATTTTCCTGGAGTTTTTACAAATTCCAGAAAATCTTTAATAAAGTAAGACGAATTTTTATAATCTGAAAAATATTTAGTAGAAAGGCTTAAATTGCTTTGTAATAACTGAATTGCTTGTAAAGTTGCTAATACCCCCCAGCCGTAGTACTTGTTTGTAAATTCAAAATTACAATAATTCCAGAAAAAGCATATGTTAGCACTAGAATTATCTCTGATAAAAAAAGATATTTAATTTTGATTTTCATGAAATTTATTTCGGAATCTGTATATTCATGAAAATAGTTATTCCACCTTTTCACAAAAAAATCAAAGCTATTAAAAATAATGGTCTCCTTTAACATATTTCGTTGGCTAAGTACAAATGAGATATACTGTTCCTTCCTATGTATAGGTATTAAATTTGATAAAAATAGGAAATTTTTTTTAGAGAATTTAAGCTGAATTATGAAATAAGGAATAACCCCCAAAATTACTATTATTACAACTAAACTATCAATAATTGTTAGTAACGCCAGTGAAGATATTAGACTTATTAAAGCACTAACAAGATAGGTCAAAGCATTAAAAGCATTATTCAAATTTTCTTTATTTGAAATGACTCTTTGGTAAGAATCATAAAATTCAGGGTTTTCAAAATTTAAAAATTCTGTTTGAGAGGTTTTAAAAAAAATTTCATTTGTAAGGATTTTTGTTACTTTATTTGTAAGTATTTGTTGATTTATTGAAAGTAAGTGATTTATAGAATAAGGAATAATTAATAGTAAAATTTGAAGCAAAAAAAGTATTATTAATTTTTTTAGTTCAGATTCCCCATTTATGTAATTTAGTATCTCATTAATTAACAGTTGGAAGAAATATATCGAAATTACTGGAGAAAAACCATTTATTATTTTTAAACTTATATTAAAAATTGATAATTTTAAACAATTTTTAATATAAAAATTTATTATATAAAATAACATTTTTAAGTTCTCCCTAATAATTATTTATTGAAAACTATATTTAAATAAAACTATCCCCACGGAAGAATTAGCTAAAATGATCTAAAAAAACCGTAGACAAAGGAAAACTGTCTACGGTTTGCTGAACCTTTAAAGTCCAACCTTTATTATAAATTCTAATTCTACAATATTAGACTATTTTTATATTTAATTTTTATTTAATAATATTAGACTATTTTTATGGGTCAACACCAAAATATGTACTTGCAATTTAATAGACTGGATATGGAGTGGAAGGTGGCGAGTTTTTGTACCGAAAGCAAAACGGCAAACAGGAAAGCCGTGCCTGCAGAAAGCATCCACCTGTAACGGCTTATACAGTCAAGCACACATTTTAGTGAAGAGCCATTTTTATATAGTTTTATTTAGTGCAGCCACAATTGCAAAGCTGTATATTAGCATCACATATGACTGACGTGTTGTTCGCGTCAACCCATCTTCCTAAAGTTCCTATCATCCCCTGTGTAGCACAACGTGAATCACCTTGACACCATTTGTAAAAAACTTTGTTTGAACAATCATATCTTGCTGCTGGTTGAATTAAATTATTTAGAAAATTACTCATAATAATACTTCCTCCTTTTTTTTGATTGTAGAATTAGAATCATAAACTAAATTAAAAAAGCTATAAACCTCTGGTGTTTTTAATATTATTTCATTTATTTCATTTAAATAAATAAATGAAGGGGCAGTATCAATTGAATTTTCAGTAAGAAATTGCCTATCAAATTTAAGAATATTGAAATTAAAATCATATAGTTTTAGAAAAGATTCTGAATTCTCATCAATATCTTCTACTAATACAAAAAGATCTCTATAGTTATTTACTTTACTATGATATTCATTCCAATATATCTCAAAAATCTCTTTGCAATACGGGCAATCTTTACTAATAAGTATTAAAATCTTCGGTTTATACATATCTAATGTTTTTTCAAATTGACTGCTCATTATAAGCTTTTCAAATTGTACTGGTGTCATTAATTCATCATTTTTTACATAATCAACTATTTTGTTTGTATTATTATTTTTTATTAATAAAAACATTTTTATTAATAATATTGTTAAACAACCTAATATTAAAAAAATGGATATTTTTTCTATATATAACAAATAGATGAACACCTTCCTTTTTTATCAACTTATATTTACATTAAATTATAAAATCTTACAATTGTCAACAATAAATATAAAAAAATCCCATTTTAATCTATAATTTGTAATCCAATCTAATTTCCTCAATGCTATGAAAATAGGAATAATTGGTTGAACTTTTTTGTTATTTACATAAAACTTCTACATATTGATAATTCTGAAATTTCTAAATATTTTCCTAAAAAGTATAAGTATAAAATATGTAAGTGTTTATTCCAATATAAAATGGTAATCAGAACCACCAGTCTAACTGGTGGTTTGCTCTACGCGTGAAACGCTGGGGTACTGGCCCATGTCTAAAGACACACTGAAAGGTCCCCCAACCGCACTCCGTTTTCACGCTACCACTAAAGTGGTTTTATTATTTTCGCTTCTTTGCTTTTATTTCTTCTCCTGTAAATGGATCAATAAATTCTTTCATGCTCATTTGATCCTCAAGAATATCCTCTTGCAATTGATTTTTTATATATTCCTGAATGATTTTTCTGTTTCTTCCTACTGTATCTACATAATATCCGCGACACCAAAACTTCCTGTTTCCATATTTATATTTCAGGTTCGCATGTCGATCGAATATCATTAAACTACTTTTTCCTTTCAAATAACCCACAAACGATGAAACACTTAATTTTGGTGGAATACTTACCAACATATGAATATGATCAGGGCAGGCAGTTGCTTCAATAATTTCTACTCCTTTTCTTTCACATAACTGACGAAGAATTCTACCTACATCTGCTTTAATTTGTCCATAAATAATCTGCCTTCTATATTTTGGTGCAAAGACGATGTGATACTTACAATTCCATGTTGTGTGTGCTAAACTTTTATTATCCATTTGGATCCCCTTTCGTACGAAGTCGGTTGACCAGACCTGAATTCATTGTACGGCTGGGGGTTTTTTCTTGTCCATAGCTAGAAGCTCTTTAGAAGAGGCTGGGACATAACTAGCTTCAATTCGTGAGAAATCCGACTTTGAATTCATTCAAAGTCGGATTTCTCTATCTTTTATGTTGTCTCCAAATAGCTTTTAGCTAATGGCTGTGAATTTTCTTAAATTCACGGCCATTAATGCGAGGCCCATCTCGTTTTCCACCTTCGATTTTCCTCGTACAGAAAATCGAGTGAAACGCAAATTAGCCTTCAAGAATCCAAAAACTGGTTCCACGTCAATTTTGCGTTGACGATAAAGGGTACTCGTTTTTTCTTCTGAAAGCTTTGCTCTCACATATTCTTTTTGTTGTTCCCACTTCTCATTCACCATTAACTTACGATTATTTCCTTCTTTTGCTTTTGTACATAATGAACGGAGGGGGCATCCGGAACAGTCTTCACATTCATATACCTTAAACTCACGCGTGAAATCATACTTATCCGTTTTCGTGGTACGATATTTAAATACAAGATGTTGTTGGTTTGGGCATGTGTATCGATCATTTTCTTTATCATAATCCCAGTTCGCTGTATTGAATTCGTTTTGCTTATACGTTTTCTTCTGTTCTTTTACATACATGGTGTACGTGATTAAAGCTTCTCGCTTACGATTCGAAAGGATATCATCATAATTTTGTTCACTGCCATATCCGGCATCTGCGACGATGTGTTTTGGTAGCTTAAAATAATGTTGTTCGATTTCATCTAAAAATGGGATTAATGTACGTGTATCCGCTGGGTTTGGAAAAATGCTGTAGGCAAGCGCATACTGACCTTCTGTTGCCACTTGTATGTTATAACCTGCCTTCAATTGACCATTTTTCATATAGTCATCTTTCATACGCATAAATGTCGCATCTGGGTCTGTTTTCGAATAACTATTTCGTTCGTCAAAGATTTCGAAGTCTCTTTGGTATTTTAGTTTGCGTTCAATATAGTCGATTAATTGTTTGCGGGCTTTCTTTGGGAATTTCCGTTCCGTTCTTAAAGCCTTTCGCTCTGCTACATCTGATGAGTCCTCAATTTTTCGATCATATTCAGCGATCGCTTCATCTACTTTTTCGACCATTTGAGCGAGGTCTTCCAATGCTAATTCCTTTTCATTTTCCCGTTCAATTTCTGGGATGATTTCTTTTTCAAGTAGTTCATCGTATAGCTGGTTTGACTTTTCAATTAGTCCGTTATGATATTTCTCAATCGACTTTTTCCACACGAATGTAAATTTGTTGGCATTCGCTTCAATCTTAGTTCCGTCGATAAAAATAGCTTCATTCTCAATCAGCTTTTCTTGCACAAGCTGACAACGAAATTGGACAAAACATTGGCGTAATAATTCCTTTACCGCTGGATGAACACGAAAACGATTAATTGTTCGATAGCTCGGTTCATAACCTTGAGCTAACCACATCATTCGAACACTGTCTTTTACGAGATCTTCAATTTTTCTTCCAGAGAAAACCGATTGGGTGTAAGCACACAGAATAATTTTTAACATCATTCGTGGATGATAAGCGGGACAACCCGTGCTTCTAAGAAATAAATCCAACGCTTCATTTGGAATACTTTCCACTAAATCATTGATGGCGTAGGCGATATCATTTTCTTGAAGTTTTATTTCTAAATCTAACGGTAAAACAACTTGATTCATGTTATAATCTTTAAACATAAGGACCCTTCTTTCGTATAAAAGTTTTGTTGTGGTGACTTAATTTTATCAGATGTGGTCCTTATTTTTTATGACAAAAATTCAAAACCGGTGAAATTTTACTGATCGTAAAATTTCACCGGCTTTTTAGTTTAGAGAAGGGTTTTGTCCCAGCCTCTTTTCAAAAGATACAATAAAAAAGATGAGGCTGGGACAAAAAGAAAAAATGTTAGACCAAGATATAATTGGTCTAACATTTTTTTGATTTAGGAAGGAACACTCTACTCATTAAAGCGAAAAAGTTATTATCTATTTTCGCTATTTTTCAAAATAATCGAGTTATGTCCCAGCCTCATCTTCTTCAAAATGACTATTAAAAAATTATATATTTCAAAAAAATATACTATGAATCTTTAGATAATTAATGGAAATACACCTTGCTAATTTTACCTCTTCATCCTCCTGTAAAGCTACACTGATATTACATCACTGTTGCCTCTGGCTCATGCGTAATCATTTCTTTAATCGAATTACCCTCACCCATAATTGCCACAGTTGGCTTATGCTCTTTGGCCTCTTTATGATCTACATACACATAAGAAATAATAATGACAATATCTCCACGCTGTACTAGACGTGCTGCTGCTCCATTGACACAAATAACGCCCGATCCACGCTCTCCTGCAATAATATACGTTTCAAAGCGTGCCCCATTGTTATTATTGACAACATGCACTTTTTCATTTGGGAGCATACCTACTGCATCTAAAATATCCTCATCAATTGTAATAGATCCAACATAATTTAAATCTGCTTGTGTCACTGTTGCACGGTGGATTTTACTGTTCATCATCATTCTTAACATTTTATAATCCCTCTTTCACATTAAAGATACAATTATCAATTAAACGAGTGCTACCAATATAAACGGCCGCAGCCAATAATACTTGCTCAGTGTCAGCAGTGACTGGTATTAAATCTGGATACGCTAATAGCTCCATATAATCTATCTTGCCACATGTCTGTGCAGCAATATGTGCTTTTGCCTTCATAAGAGCGTTCTCCGCATCTCCATTTGTTATGAAGCTATCGCGAGCTAGCTGAAGTGCTTCATAAATGGCAGGTGCCTCCAAACGCTCTGCTTCATTTAAATAGACATTACGTGAGGATTTTGCTAAGCCATCCTCCTCACGTACAATTGGAACGACTCGCATTTCTAACGGAAAGTTAAAATCACGTACCATGGTAGCAATTATAGCAACTTGTTGGGCATCCTTCTGACCAAAATATGCTTTTGTTGGTTGTACTAGGTGAAATAATTTCGACACGACCTGTAAAACGCCATCAAAGTGGCCAGGGCGACTCGCGCCACAAAGAATGGTTGCTTGTTCACCCGCATGTATACGAATGCCACCATCATAAGGATACATTTCCTCAACACTTGGTGCAAAAACGATATCTACCCCTGCTGAAGCTGCCAATTCAGTATCTCTCGGCAGGTCTCGTGGATAGCTTGCAAAGTCTTCGTTTGGTCCAAACTGTGTTGGGTTAACAAATATACTCATTATAACTACATCATTTTCAGCACGAGCTGTCTTTGCAAGTGTTAAATGCCCCTCATGTAAATAACCCATCGTTGGAACTAGGCCAATGGATTGCTGATCTCGCTTCATTGACTGGATTTCAGCCGTTAGTGCTTGTATTGTTGTGACTACTTTCATTACTTTACGCCCCCATATAGCTGATCCAGTGCTTCCTCTTTCATCGTGAAGAAATGCTTTGGTGCTGGGAATGTTCCAGCCTTCACTGCAGTTACATAATCTGCAATACCACGACTTGCCTCGTTCCCCATATCGCCAAAACGCTCTACAAATTTCGGTACATGATGGGAGCCGTAGCCAAGCATGTCATGATAAACCAATACTTGCCCATCAGCCTCTACTCCTGCACCAATACCAATCGTTGGGATGATTAGATTAGCAGATAGCAACTCTGTAAGCTGATGTGGAATACATTCGACAACAACAGCACAAGCTCCAGCCTCTTGGCATTTTTTTGCATCTTCTAGTAGCTTCGTTGCCTGCTCTGCGGTTTTACCCTGCACCTTATAGCCGCCAAGTACTCCTGCCGATTGTGGCAGTAACCCTAAATGCGCTACCACTGGAATACCAGCTGACGTTAATTTACGTATCGTTGGTATAACCTCATCAGCCCCTTCCAACTTTAGTGCATCCGCACCTGTTTCCTGCATCATGAATACAGCTGTTTTCAACGTCTCGTTTACATCACCGTGATAGGAACCAAACGGCATATCCACAACGACAAATGTGTCCTTTGCACCACGGCGCACTGCTTTTGCATGGTGAACCATATCTGCTACAGTTACTGGCATTGTAGAGTTATAGCCCAGCACCACCATTCCTAGTGAATCGCCCACTAGAATCATATCAACATCCGCTTCCTCGGCGAATCTTGCAGCAGGATAATCATATGCAGTCAGCATAACAATTTTCTCACCTGCTCCCTTCATCTTTAAAAAATCTGAAGTAGTTTTCATCATGTAGTCCTCCTTTTTTAAGGAAAGAAAACAGAAAAAATCCTTCCGTTCCTAAATTGGACAGAAGGATAGTGTTTCGTTCATGGTCAAAATTACCTCCTACATTGCAATTCCCTAAGAGGCAGTAACTTGATTTTATTATAGGCATATTGAACGTTGTAATAGCCCATACCTTGAATCAGGTTACATTTTTGAACGTTCGTTTTCTTCCGTCCCTGTCTCTAAAAGATCAAGGCAGATATTTATTATTAATGGGTCTTACGCTTTTGAAGGTGCCGTTCACAAAGGATACTGCCCTTCAGCACATACTATAACAGATTTCCCTACTAATCTTCAATTATTATTTTCTTATAATTACATCTACTTTTTGGTTTCAGTGTGTGAACCTCTATGATCTTACTATGTGCATACTCTTTTTTCGATAGGTTTCAAAAATGGCAAAAAGAAGGAATGCCAATAAAAAGATCCATAAGCCAGACGCCACATTTGTAACTGGAATAAAAACATCCCAAAGTGAATTTATGAAAGCATGGAAAATAATACAGAGAAAAATGCTATTAGTGAAAAGATAAATAGCGGTTAATAAAAAGGATAACGCCAAAGCAGTTAAAGTGAACCATAGGAAATTCATAGTCATTTGATTAGAGCCCACGACAAACCATAATGGCAAATGCCAAATCGTCCAAATGGCACCTACCATAAATGTACTGAGTAATGGAGACCATCTTTTTTGCAAAGTCGGCTGTAAAAATCCACGCCAGCCGATTTCCTCTAAACCACCGCCAATGATCATAATTGGAAGTTCTATTAATGCTAGATACAGTGGTTTTTCCATTACCGCTCCACCCCAGAGAGTTGGTAAAAAGCAAGCGATAAATGCCAAGCTAATAACAAATATGTACCACGATAAAGGGTGTTTAGCATTTTTTATATTATGGACAAAAGAATGAAACTCTTCTTTCGTTGAATATTTCTTTTTCAACCAAATCTCACAAAATGCAGGCGTCACACCACCTAGAATAAATAATATTATCGAAATCGCATTGCCAAATTTTAAAAGGTTTAGCTGTGTTAAAATGGCTAAGCCTCCCCATAATAACCATGATGTAGCAAAGGTAAGGACTAGAAATCTTCTTATTTCTACTCTCAAAGCTCTGTCCCCCTTCTTTAGAACCTAGTAGTAATAACACAGATTTACACAGTGTATTCATCAATTGAATTTCATCAAACTGCATTTGATCAATCGGTAAAACGCCATAACATTTTTGCAATAAAACATCTCTAACGATGCCATCAATAGAGGTAACCATAAAAATAGATAGGTCCTCAATCGAAATTGTTGGCTGGAAGTAGCCCGTAGATATTCCCTTATGAATGGCATTAGAAATATTGTGCATTAAATATTGACCACTTTCATTCTCAGTGATGTTTGACAAAATTTTCTCTTGCCTTGCTGGATTATTTGCAAATAAAATCGTGAGCTCAAATTGGAATTTTCCCACCGTTGATAAGTTTTCCTTTATATACTCCCCAAGAAAAGTAAATAATTGAATTATTGATGTTTTGGGGGAATCACTAGTATCCATTATTTCATCAATAACATGTTTATAATCTGCGTTAGCATTAGCTTGGTTAATGACATCAACAAGTATTTCATCCAAATCTGAATAATAACGGTAGATCCCTCCTTGGCTCATTCCTGAAGCTTTAATAATATCTCTCATCGTAATATCATAGAGTGGCTTCATTTTACAAACAGTTAAGGCAGATTCTAAAATCCTCATTTTCTTTTCCTTTACATATTCTTTGCTTACCTTTGGCACCTTATTATCCTCCTTTTCACAAAAATGACACTAGTATCATTTTTAGATTAATTTAACAACATTTTAAAGTCAAGAAATAAATGACAATAGTGTCATTTATTTTTTATAAAATTTGACATGTTAATGCTATACATCATATAATATCCACATACTATATGATATATAATATAGAACCTTGTATAAGTAATCCATTGAGAGGTGGGAAAGGATGACATTTCAGCTTGGCTCAGCTTTGCTTGATGCTTGTGTGCTTGCTATTGTCGATAAAGAGGATGCATATGGCTATTTATTAACACAGCAAGTTCAGTCTGTGATGGATATTTCGGAATCAACGTTATATCCCGTGTTACGTCGATTACAAAAAGCAAACTATCTAACAACCTACGATCAGCCGTATCAAGGTAGAAATAGACGGTATTACCAAATTACTGAACAAGGTCGAATACGATTACTAGAGCTTTTAAAAGAGTGGAAGCTCTATAAGGAAAAGGTTGATTGTGTACTTTTAGGAGGTAATGTAAATGGATAGAGCAAGCTATTTAAAAAAGCTTCGGGGAAAATTACGTCGGCTTCCTGCGCATGAATTAGACGCTGCGCTTGCCTATTATGAAGAATACTTTGAAGAGGCTGGAGAGGAGAATGAACAAAAGGTTATTATAGAACTCGGCCCCCCTTCACAAGTTGCCTCACAAATATTAGCTGATTTTGCACTGAAAGATTTGGAGACTTCTTCAGAAAAATCAGCTAAAAAGAATATGACAGCCATTTGGCTCATTATTCTAGCTATACTGTCTGCACCACTTTCTCTGCCATTACTTGCAACGGCTATTGCACTTATTTTTTCATTAGGTGCGGTCATTATCAGTTTAATCTTTGCTATTGGGGCTGGCATCATCAGTATTTTTTTCGGTGGAATTGCCGCCCTTGTTTCAGGCTTTTTCATTTTAACAGAGGATTGGCCCACTGCTTTACTCTTTATGGGTGTTGGCTTTATCGTCACGGGTATGGGTGTATTACTCTTTCCAATCGTCGCTCGTTTTATCAAGAAAATCGTCCTTATTTCAGTTGAAACATTAGGGAGATTATTCCACAAAATAACGAAAAAACGAAAAGGGGGGTTGTAAATGACTTCCAAAAATACTCTTATAGCGATGACAATGATTGCGTTAGGCATTTTATTAGCAGTAGTCGGGTATTTTTCAGGTGGTAGATGGTTTTTTATCAAGGATGAGGATGGCCTGCATATACCAACCAATAATACATTAGTCAATCAATCACATGATTTGGATGCATTTACGAGTATAAATATAGTGAATGACTATGGCGATATTAGCATTATAGCAAGTGATAGCGACTATAAATTAGAAGCAAATGTACTTGAGCAACAAGATGTAACGTATCATATTGAAAATGGAACTTTAACGATTGAAACAAAAGCAAAGAAAAAGAATCGCATGCAATTTGGTTTTGTTAGCTTTTCTACACCTTCTATCAAAATCTATGTCCCAGCAGAAAAACAACTAGATATGATTGTAATAGACAGTAAATTTGGAGATACAGCACTGCAAGGATTACATTATCAACAGCTCAATCTTTTTCAAGATTATGGTGATATTACTTTTACTAATACGACTGGTGAAAAAACAGAGATTGCTCAGGACTTTGGGGATTTAACACTCCAACAATATTCTAGTAATGGCATCACCATCGACAGTAAACACGGTGATATAAATATGGATGGAACTTTAAATGGTCAAACCACTATTACCTCTAGCTTTGGCGATGCAACGCTGTACTTACAAAATAAGCAAAGTGAAATAGGATATGAATTAAAAACAAGTTTTGGTGATGTTTCGATCAATGACGAAGAACAAAGTGGCACGGTTACTCAATTGAACAAGGGTGATCATCAGTTGAATGTTTCCTTGTCACATGGTGATTTAGATGTGTCTTTAAAATAATGACATTAAAAAAAGCTGCAAGTTCATTCCTTGCAGCTTTTTTTTATAAGATTTTTATATCGCCTGCATAGATTGTTCGGATAGTTCCATCATATTGGGTAAGCTGTAGCACTCCATCTTCTGTAATTCCACTAGCAATACCTTCAAAACGTTCACGTATCGTCGTAACCTCAATGCGTTGACCAATTGTACAGGACATTTGCTCCCACAGCGCTTTTATACTGGTAAAGCCCTCTTTGACATACAACTCTGTAAATTGCTCTAAGTACTGTAAGATAGTTGCAACAAGTGCAGCACGGTTAATCTCCTCACCGGCTTCTAAGCGTATAGATGTTGCAATATCAGCAATATCTGGTGAAAAATCGGATGCCACATGATTTGCATTAATGCCTATTCCTACAAGTAGAGCTTGTACAAGATCTGCCTCTGCCTGCATCTCCGTTAAAATGCCTGTACATTTTTTTCCGTTAATGAGTAGATCATTCGGCCATTTAATAGCTGGTTCAACCTGCTGATATAATGTTTTAATTGCCATTGTCACTGCAACTGCCACGACAAGTGTATAGGAAGAAGCCTGTTGAGGGGTAACATCTGGTCTCACAATAATAGTCATCCAAATGCCAGTACCATTTGCAGATTCCCACATACGAGCCATACGACCACGACCAGCAGTTTGCTCTTCTCCAATTATAACGGTACCCTGTGGTGCACCCTGCTGTGCAAGCTTATGAGCAATTGTTTGAGTTGAATCTACTACATCAAAATAGTGAATTTCACGTCCAAACTGTTTTGTATTTAAAAAAAGCTCAATTTGTGTCGGACTTAAGCTATTAGGTACTCCTGTCAGCACATAGCCTTTTTTCTTGATTGTTTCAAATGTGTAGCCTTCCCCCTGTAATGTCTGCATATGCTTCCAAACTGCTGTACGCGACACACCAAGAGAATCTGCCAGCTCCTGACCTGAAACTGCTTCACCATTCGCTGCTAATATTCTTTTTAAAATTTCATCCTTCATGGAAATACTCATGCTCTATCCATTCCTTTATCTGTTGTCGGTCATTTTGTAGTTCGCCATTCACGACTGCTTCTAGCATCTTCTGTAATGCTTCTTTTACCCATGGTCCACCCTTTTTTCCAGACCATGTTAATAAGTCCGAACCGTTTACTACTAATTCCTGCTGATGTTTTATAGGAAGCTGAGCCTGTAATTCAGCTATACTTTGCAGTGGTTTGTGAACGCTAAGTTGTCTCAGCTCTGCAACATAGCTGGCTGTTTCAAGTTCTTGCTGCGTAAACATCAAGTAATCCATGTTTGACCAGCCTCTTTTTAAGGCATCTAAAGCAGCTAACACGGCCTTAACAAATCCGATTTCCTTATTTGATAATCGATAGTTCCGCAATATGTCTTGCCAGCATTCACCCTGTAACACCGTAAAATATGCCCAGCCCACCAGCTTATTTTCAGCCTTAAAATCACACCACTGATCAGCCTCAAAAGAACCATACAAATAATTAGCTAAACCACTTTCTTCAAGAATTTTAATACCCTTAAAAACATCTTTCCCTGTCCACATCTTATCAAGCTCTGCTTTAATGCGTTCATTTGCAATCCAGGAAATATCAGCTGCCTTGTTCTGTATCGCCTTCAATGTAGTAAATTCAATTTCAAAACCAAGCTGCGCTGTAAACCGTACCGCTCGAAGCATGCGTAATGCATCCTCAGTAAATCGAATCTGCGGATTACCTACAGCGCGAATAATACCAGCCTCAATATCCTGACGTCCACCATAAAAATCAACAAATGAGCCATCACGACGCATCGCAATGGCATTCATCGTAAAGTCTCGACGCTGTAAATCTTCTTTTAACGAACGTACAAACCGCACTTCCTCCGGTCTACGGTGATCCGTATATTGCCTGTCAGTGCGAAATGTCGTTACCTCTACTGATCCGGCAGGCACGATAACAAGTACCGTCCCATGCTGAATACCTATATCAGCTGTATGATTAAAAACGATCTTTACTTCTTCTGGCATGGCATTTGTCGCCACATCTACATCGTGGGCAGGGCGGCTGAGTATTGTATCTCGCACCGCACCACCAACGATTACTGCTTCAAAGCCTGCATTTTCTAATTGGTCTAAAACTGAATAGGCTGCTTGCCATTCTTTATTGTTTTGCATGATTTCTTTCCGCAACCTTTTCGTACAATTTTTCATATTGCTCAACGATTTTAGATGAATGGAATTTTTCATCGACAGCACGGATAGCAGCTTTACGGAAACGTTGTAATTTTTCTTCATCCTGCAATAAATTCACAGCGTATTCTGCTACAGCATCTGTATCCCCTAATTCTACTATATAACCATCCACACCATGATCAATCACCTCAGGAATTCCACCAACATCTGAGCCTATACAAGGCACTCCACACGCCATTGCTTCCAATAAAACTAACCCAAATGATTCCTGCTGTGAAAGTAATAATTTTAGGTCACTGATGGCATACAATTCAGCCAAGTTTTCTTGCTTGCCTAAAAATAAAACATCTTTTACATAAGGACTTTCCTTTACTTGGTCCATCACACGATGTTTTTCTGGCCCATCTCCTACTAATAATAATTTTGCCTTCATATTCGCACGAATTTTCATAAATGCATCCACAATATGCGGAAGATTCTTAATTTTACGGAAGTTAGAGACGTGGATAATGACTTTTTCATCATCTTGAATACCAAATTGTTCCTTTAAATTACCTGTATTCCGAGGGAAGTATTCACGTTCATCTACAAAGTTGTAAATCGTTTCTATAGGTTTTATCGTATCTATCAATTCATAAGTTTGTTCCTTTAAAGCTTGGGATACTGTAGTAACAATATCAGATTTATCAATTCCATATTTTATGGCCTGTGATAGGGTGGAATCCTGCCCTAGCACCGATATATCTGTGCCATGTAAGGTTGTGACAATGCCAACCTCTCGCCCGCTCATCTCACGTGCTAATACCGCACATACTGCATGTGGAATAGCATAATGTACATGCAATACGTCCAGCTCTTCATCCTTAATGACATCAGCCATCTTACTCGCTAAAGCGATATCATATGGCGGATATTGAAATACCGAATAGTTATTCACTTCAACTTCATGGAAAAAGACGGTTGGATAAATTTTATTCAATCGAAATGGTACGCTTGAGGTGATGAAATGAATTTCGTGTCCTCTCTCTGCTAGCATTTTTCCTAATTCTGTCGCAATGACACCAGAGCCTCCAACAGTTGGATAACAGGTAATGCCGATTTTTAGCTTTCTCATTCGATGATCATCCTTTCTAAATCGCGTCTTTTTGTTAATTTCGTCTCTCTTGAATCAATCTCCAATCCACAAAGCCCTCTTGTAGGCCCTTCAGTAGTATTTCTGCCGTTCCCATATTTGTTGCCAGTGGCACTTGGTAAACATCACAGAGACGGATAAGTGCAGAAACATCTGGCTCATGTGGTTGTGCTGTTAAAGGATCACGGAAAAAAATAACCATATCCATATCATTATTGGCAATCATTGCGCCAATCTGTTGATCTCCGCCAAGTGGACCTGAACAAAAACGTGTAACCTCTAAACCTGTAGCTTCAATTACGCGTTGTCCTGTTGTTCCTGTAGCATACAAATGATGTTCATTTAAAATATCTTTGTAAGCAATAGCAAACTGTACTAAATTATCTTTTTTACAATCATGTGCAATTAGTGCGATTTTCATAAAGCGTCCATCCCCATCTTTAGATGATGTTTTCTAAACCATATACAAGCTGATCCATTTTCATGACCTCTTCTACGCAAAAGGCTATACCTGACATAAAAGAATTACGATTTAAAGAATCATGGCGAATCGTTAATAACTGCCCATCTCCACCAAATAAAACTTGTTGGTGTGCTACTAAACCTGGTAGTCGGACTGAATGTATACGCATGCCATCAAACTCTCCTCCTCTAGCGCCAGCAATCGTTTCTTTTTCTTCAGGATGTCCTTGCACTTTTGGTGCTCTAACCTCTTGAATCAATTGTGCCGTTTTAACAGCCGTCCCAGATGGTGCATCTAGCTTTTGATCGTGGTGCATTTCAATAATTTCTACATCGGGTAAGTATTTTGCCGCTTCCTTCGCGAACTTCATCATCAATATTGCGCCGATTGCAAAGTTTGGGGCAATAATGCAGCCAAGCTCTTTTTCTTTTGCAATTGCAGATAATTCTTCTAGCTGTCTATCTGTAAAGCCTGTTGTACCTATAACAGGTCGTACATTTAAATGTAATGCTTCTTTTGTATGGTTATATACGGCATGTGGGTTCGTTAAATCCACTAATACGTCTGGTGCCGTTGCTTCTACAAGATCATGCATTTCTGTAAATACAGGTACTGTATAGCTCGCTGGAAACATGTCTAAATCAGCTAACGTTTTTCCTACTTCCTTATAATCTAGTACAGCTACTAATTCCATTTTGTCATGTTTCATGACTGTATGTACAGCTTCTGCTCCCATTTTTCCCCTTGGTCCTGCAATTGCTACACGTATCGACATTATTCCTCATCCTTTCTAGTCCAGCGATCCTTATCTCTCGTTTCAAA
This sequence comes from Lysinibacillus sp. B2A1, assembly GCA_002973635.1. Taxonomy (GTDB): domain Bacteria; phylum Bacillota; class Bacilli; order Bacillales_A; family Planococcaceae; genus Lysinibacillus. The sequence goes on along the minus strand of CP027224.1, from coordinate 1,859,227 downwards.
TTTATGTATGACGCGTAAAAGTGCTTCATCTAATTTAATTCCTTGTGCATTGGCAAAGCAAACTAACACAAAGAAAAAGTCGCCTAATTCTTCTTCAATGCTATTAGTTCCCTCTGTACTCTTTTTCTTTTTTTGTCCATAAGCATCCTGTACCTCTCGTGATAATTCACCAAGCTCCTCTGTCAATCGTGCCAATAATTCAAAGGGTGGGAAATATCCTTCCTTAAATTGTCCTATATAATCATCAACACGCTGCTGTAAAGCTTGCATTGTCATTTGTTCAGTCATTAAAATCACACTCCTACATACCATCGTATAAAATTTACACCATTGTTGTCAAAAACAATAAAATGTCAGATAATAGATAGCACTACTTCATTTGTTTGAACTACAGGAGGATACATGCTAAAACAGATTAAAATTCGCAATATCATCGCAATTATGCTCGGAGCTGCCGTTTTTAGCTTCGGCTTTGTCCACTTTAACATGCAAAATCAGCTTGGTGAAGGTGGCTTAAGTGGAATTACTCTTATCCTTTATTTTACACTAGGCTGGGACCCTGCCTTAATGAATTTACTATTGAATATCCCTATGTTTATCATAGGCTATCGTTTACTTGGAAAAAAGTCATTTATTTATACACTTGTGGGAACTTTATCGGTATCCGTATTCCTTAAAATTTTCCAAAAATATCAATTTACGATTCATTTAGAGGACGATATGTTACTCGTTGCTCTTTTTGCAGGTGTATTTGTTGGACTAGGACTTGGCATCGTCTTTCGTTTTGGTGGAACGACTGGTGGTGTAGATATTTTAGCACGCCTGGGCCATAAATACTTTGGCTGGAGCATGGGTAAAACTATGTTCATCTTTGATGCCATCGTTATTATTCTGTCATGGCTAACATTTTTGGATGCACGTTCGATGATGTATACGCTTGTTGCGGTATTTGTTGGAGCTCGAGTCATTGATTTTGTTCAAGAAGGGGCTTATGCTGCACGTGGAGCACTCATTATCTCTGAAAAATCAAGTACGATTGCCGAAATGATTGCACTACGAATGGAACGCGGTATCACGATTCTAGAGGGACATGGTCATTTTACAAAGCAACAAAAGGAAGTCATATATTGTGTGATTGGTCGAAATGAGGTAGTACGGTTGAAATCAATCATTCATGATGTAGATCCCCACGCCTTTGTATCCATTATAGAAGTTCGTGATGTTGCAGGAGAGGGCTTTACCCTTGATGATCAAAAGCAGCCAATTCATTAAACGAGCAAGGACTTTTCATTTAATACAGTCCTGACTTCCAAAAGAATTCAAACTGCCTGCTATCTGGCGAGCAGTTTTTTTCTTTGATAGATAAAAAACTTGCCATAGTGGCGAATTCACCACTACAACAAGCTTTTACATTAATCATCACTACGCATATTTGTAAAGATTAACACTAAACGTAATAATTCTAAGACAGCTACCGCTGCAGCTGCAACATATGTTAATGCCGCTGCACTTAACACTTTTCGTGCTGGGCGCTCTTCTTCATTTGTAATAATACCTAATGAATTCATTTGCACTAACGCACGCTTGGATGCATCAAATTCAACTGGTAAGGTTACTAATTGGAAAACTACGCCTGCAGCTAGTAGGACGATACCTAACAACAAGAATTTCGGATTAGAAGCAAAAATACCAATCATTACAAATATCCAAGATGCATTGGATGAAATATTTGCTACCGGAACGAGCTTACTACGTAATGTAAGCATGGAATAAGCTTCTTTATGTTGGATGGCGTGGCCTACCTCATGGGCAGCAACAGCAGCACCTGCAACACTCGCTTCATAAAAGTTACTTTCTGATAAAGCAACCGTTTTTGTTGCCGGATTGTAATGGTCCGACAAAACACCCTGCGTTGGAACAACTCGTACATCATATAAACCGTTCGCATCTAAAATCGCACGCGCTACCTCTGCACCTGTTTGTCCCTTCATTGTACGTTCTTTCGCAAACTTATTGTACGTGCCCTTGACCTTCATTTGAGCATAGAGCGGCAGTAGCAATATAATCGCAAAATAAACAATATACATACCTGTTGACAATTTTCTAACCCCTTTCTACCTCGATACTATAATTCTATAATCAATACCTTATTTCAGCAAATATTTGCGCCACCTAATTGAGAAAATAGCTAAAAATATACATGCAATTGATAACCAAAATGTAAAATAGCCAATATAGTTAGTATAATCCGCTAAGTCACGGTACATGGGCATTTGTCCAAAAACATAATCAATCACATCATTATGTAATGTCCAAACTGCTGCCACAGCAATATGCCAGTATGTAAAAACGTATTTCCCAATATAAAGGATCGCTTGAACAGCCATTGCAAAATGGGAGCCTACCAGCATCCATCCTTGCCAGCCAATCGAGCCTGTTTCAATCAGGGTCCAAATATTCATCACATCTGCCCAAATTCCATATTTCACTAACGTGACAAGAGCAAGCACTTCCATCAAAGGCCAACTCTTTCCCTTAATCCAAACTAACAAAACAAAACAAAAGAATAAGCTGGCAGTTGGGCTATCTGGCACAAAAATATAAAAAATAGGCTTTGTTATTGCTAGCTGCCCGCCATACCAATAATAGCCGTAGATTGTTCCAAGTAGATTAATAATGAGTAGTACAACTAAAAATGATTTATGTGTAAGGAGATACCAGATATTTGCACGTGTAATTTGCATGTTTAACACCCCTTTATCTTACGTCTTTACTAAGATGCCTTTTTTAACTGTAATTATGTATCATATCGTTTAATCTCCCTCTTTTATGATGGGAAGACAATATCTATTCTAACAAAATGGTACAAACTATTCAGCCCGCAAATTGTTAAGCTTCTAAATTTATTGATACAGAAGTCTGATTTTGGATGGTTATGGAAGGGGTTTGCACATATAAAATATTATTGTAATAAAATATATTTCACGGGAACTTTATTGAAGCTGAAACAGTCTTATATAAAGCGAGAAAAAAAGAGCCAGTTTCCTGACTCTTTTAAACTAAGCCTATTCTTTAGCTTTTAAGCTTGCAATAAATTCAGCTAATTGCTTCGCTTCTTCATCTGTACCAGTAAATGCACCAGGTGGCATATCACCGCGACCATTGTGAATAATATCTTCAATTTCTTCAGCTGTTAGTGTATTACCAACTAATTTTGGAGCAGCTGGACCACCTTTTAAGTCAGCAGCGTGACAACCGATACAAGATTTAGCTTGTTCACCAGTGTCACCATTCCAAATAGCAAATCCTGGTAGAGATTCATCAATTTCAACTTCAACCTCTTCTACAATGGCACCCATAGCTTTTTGAGCTTCCCAGTCGTGATTAACAACTGACTCCCAAGTTAAGTAGAACATAGCAGCCAAAGTTAATAACATAAACGCAGTTGGTAACGGACGTTTAGATGGACGACGTTCTGGACCTCTGTCTAAAAATGGCATTAATAATAGTGCTCCAAATGCAAGACCTGGAATTACAAGGGTTCCAATGACTTGGTATGGACCAGAAGCAAATGAGTATTTTAAAAGTTGATACATAGATAAGAAGTACCAGTCCGGTAGTGGTGTATAGGCTCTAGTTGGATCTGCTGGCCCTTCAAGTGGTGATGGATGGGCAACTGTTAATAATAAATAAGCAATTAAGAATACAGCACCTACCATCCACTCTTTAAGTAAGAAGTTTGGCCAGAAAGCTTCCGTCTTACCTGGATACTCAGAATAATCCTTTGGAACGTTCGGCATTCTGTGACTCGCTTTAATACGAGAATCGCCGACAAATTTCATTCCTTTTCCGCGATGCATAGTGTCCCCTCCTTTTAAAGATCATCGAACCGTCAAGACAATTACAACGGTCCTGAAATTCCTTGACGACGAATCATGATAAAGTGCGCTGCAAGTAACCCAAACAATACTGCAGGTAAGAAGAATACATGAATCGCAAAGAATCGTGTTAACGTTTGAGCTCCAAGAATCGTAGAGTCACCCGCTAATAAGATTTTAATTATCCCACCGATAAACGGTACAGATGCAGCAATTTCGATACCTACTTTTGTAGCGAATAATGCTTTCATATCCCACGGTAATAAGTATCCTGTAAAGCCAAGACCCATCATTACCCCAAAAATACCTACACCAACCATCCAGTTTAATTCACGAGGTTTCTTATAAGAACCTGTAAAGAATACACGAAGCGTATGTAAGAACATCATTACGATTACTAATGAAGCTCCCCAGTGGTGCATACCGCGTACGATCTCACCAAATGCTACTTCGTTTTGTAAATAATAAACTGACTTCCATGCATTCACTACGTCTGGTACATAGTACATTGTTAAAAACATACCAGATAGAATTTGTATAACTGTAATGAAGAACGTTAATCCACCAAAACAGTAAACGAATGCTGAAAAATGATGTGCAGGGTTTACGTGCTCAGGCACTTCATGGTCTGCAATATCACGCCAAATCGGTGTAATATCTAGGCGTTCATCGACCCAATCATAAATTTTATTTAGCACTGTTGTCGTACCCCCTTACTTATTTAACTAGAGTATTTGCTTTAGTTGGACCCAGCATTAAGTAACCATCTTTTTCTGATACTTCATATTCATCCAACGGACCTGTAGGTGGTGTACCTGGAACGTTATTACCGTTTTTCTCGTAACGTCCAGCATGACAAGGACAGAAGAATTGATCTGGGTGTGCTGAATCTTGTCCCCAGTTCACCATACATCCTAAATGCTTACAAACAGGAGATAAGGCTATAATTTGGTCACCCTCTTTGTAAACCCATGCCATATTTGTTACTTCTGATTTGTACCATGCATCAACTTGTTCAAATTTTAAGTCAACTTTAACAGGTGTGTCAGTAATATCAGCGATTTTATGCTCTGTTTGTATAAAATCCCCACCGCCATGATTTTGTAGCACTGGGTCAATCGCAAAACGGACCATTGGCATCAGCATACCTGCCGCCATAAAGCCACCTACACCAGTTAGTGTATAGCTTAGGAATTGACGACGTGAAACTCGATTATTACTCATTTTTTTCCCCCCTCTAACTTAAAGGTCAGTCCAACGGACATACTTTTACAAATAGTAATACTAGGACATATCTATGATATATCAAGTCCATAGCTTGGTCAATATAGCATTCTGTGGAAAGCTGGAGAATGTGAACATTTATTGAAACAAATTGTTAAATCTGTGCCCATTTGGTCGAAAAAGTCGGAATCACTTGTCGTAGTTGATCCTCAAGAATAGAGTTTTTCACACCTTTATCCATGCTTTCTAATGGAATCGCTGGTAACCAAATAACATTTACTACTTCTCCAATATTTGTCCAAAAATGGTCACAAGTAATGAAGAACACATGCTTAAAACCAGCATTATGTAATTGTGATTCTAATTGCTGAGGCAATTCTTCATTTTTCATAGCTGCACTATACGAAAATGGTGGCAACAGTATTAAACGGCCTTTAAATTGCTGCTCAATAAATGACGTCAACGATAACAAAAAATCTGCTTCTGCTCCGCTCTGTTTCATTTTTTCAGAAGTTAGATCGATAGATACGAGTGGAACAATTGCTGTATCGATAAATTCCTTCTGCGCCATAAACGATGTCACATCGTTTGCGTTAAAATACATTCAACAAACCTCCTTATCTTACCAACATAAAAATGCCCTTTTCCACTCTTTAAATAGGATAGCCAATAAAAAGTGAAAACAATCATTCACTAGTTATGTTACCATATCGAGGTGGATAAAGGACATTCAATTTTTACCTATCACTAATGTAAATTAGCCGTTTCTTTTAAAGCTTGTAACAAATTGGACAATTCATAAAAGCGCTCTTCATCTCCCTGATCGAGAGCTTCATCAATTTGTGCGAGTAATTTTTCTTCTTGGAATACGAGTAAGCTGTTGGAAAGCAGCTCTTCTGCCAGTAAACGGTCTTTTTCACTTACAATAAGTGTTTCTGGCATATAAGGGTTTTCTTCAAGAACTGCTAAGTATTGTGCACTTGGTGGTATATTCGGAAAATTCAATTGTATATACATATCTTCTTGTTCATGTAAGCGTAAATCATGAAAGGATTTCTCAGCATCTGCTGTCATTACATTGCCTTTATAAAAACGAAATGGCACACCAGTTGAGTCAACAGTTGACATCACCATTGCTCTTGGGCAATAGTGTGCTTCTTCAACAAATCGGATTCGCTTTAATAGTTCGTCATTACTTAAAAGATAATTTAAAATCCATACACACTCACGACGTTTCAATTGATAATTTTTTAAAAACCATCGAACAAATGCTTTTTTATCGACAACTGATACAGAAGCAGTCATACCCACTCCCTCCTTTACTCAAATTCTAAGGATTCTAACTTCTCTTGCCACTCTGGTTCACCTGGTTGAATAGCTATTAATTGGCCGAGTACTTCCTTCGCTTTTGAACGCTTTCCTTCCTCTAACAAGAAGTAAACATATTTTTCTAAAAATGTTGCGTCTTCCTTAAAATCATTATATGCCAAATTGTAAAATTCGTATGCACGGTCGTACAATTCTAAATTTTCATATGCCTCAGCAGCAAATGGATATAAAGCGCTCCATTCAAAATCATTTTGCTGCAAAGTCTCAAATAATTCGATGACATCATCAAATCGTTCTTGCTGTGCCAAAAGAGAAATTAAGGCTAATACTGCCTCCATGTATTCAGGATCTAACGCAATCGCCTCACGTAAATACTGTTCTGCTTCAGCCTGTAGTCCATTTTTCAGCGCCATTTTGCCAGCAAATAAATATAAGGTTTTATCGAATTCATCCCGTTTTAAACCTTCCAGAATAACACTATAGGCTTTTTTATTATCTTCTGTCATAGCATAGCTTTCGGCGAGTAATAAATAGGCAGAAAAATAATCAGGATCTAATTCTTTTAATTCTTCTAATTGTTTAATTGCCATTTCATATTTTTGTGATTGAAATGCAGAATAAGCTGCGCCAAATAAAATATCTGGCTTTACTTCATCCTCAAGAGCTGTTAAATAATACTCTAAAGCTGTTTCATAGGCCGCACCAGCTCTATATACCTCAGCAAGGCGTTCAAGAAGGCTTACACCTGCAAATTCGCCTTGTTGTTCATTTAACTCTTCATATAGTCTCGCAGCCTCTGAAAAACGGCCTGTTTCAAATAATAGTTCTGCTTTGGCAAAATGCAATAACGGCTCATCAGGTAAAATAGCTAACGCCTCATTGATACGTTTTTCCGCTACCTCAAACAATCCTTGCATTTGGTAATAATCCGCTAAGACTAATAAAGCTTGCGGATATTCCGGGGAGGTCTCCTCAATTTCCAGTAATAAATCTAATGCATCATCCTCATCACCAAGCTCCATTAAAACATTTGCACGATCGATTTTTAACTGTGCCTCATCTGGGAATAAAAATTGCAAATGCTCCAGTACACGGTCAGCTTCTTTCATATACCCATACTGCATAAAAACCTCAGCTAGTGCATAAATTTCTTCGGGCAGCTCCTTCATTAAAAAAGATTCCATCAGCTGATCAATTAATGCTAAGTCCCCTTGTTCAAGCGCTTGCATCATTTCAGTCATCGCATTGTTCACAGTCATTCACCTATTCTTTCATTGATATCTTTATGCTACAAAACATTTTCTTTCGAAACAAGAAAAAACTCCCCAATTACTTGGGAAGTCTTTCACCATTTTTTACTTTACAGATTCGATATGCTCAAAAAATGTTGGGTAAGACACTGCAATACAGTCAGCGTCGTCTAATGTAACTGTTCCTTCTGTTATAAGTGCTGCTATAGCGCCCATCATACCGATACGATGATCTCCATATGTTTGAAGGCTAGAACCTTGTAATGGAGTTGGTCCCTCAATCATCATACCATCTTCCGTAGCTTCAATTTTAGCACCAAGTTTTCTTAATTCATCTACCACAGCCGCTATTCGGTCTGTTTCCTTTACTTTTAGCTCCTCAGCATCCTTAATGATGGTTTTGCCATCTGCCTGTGTGGCTAATAAAGCAAGAATTGGAATTTCATCGATAAGTCGAGGAATAATCTCTCCCTCAATTGTAGTGGCTTTTAATGTTGACGTTTCAATTGTAATTGTTGCAGTCGGCTCTGACTGACTATCTTCATTTGGAATCACTGTCATTGAGGCACCCATATTTTGAAGAATTTCAATGATACCGTCGCGCGTTGGATTAATGCCGACATTTTCTAGCGTGATTTTACTATTTTGACAGATAGCACCTGCCACTAAGAAAAAGGCAGCTGACGAAATATCACCTGGTACAGACACATGTGTCCCTGTTAGAGTTTGACCTCCTTCAAATGAGATTACACCATCCATCACATCAATCTCTGCACCAAATTGACGGAGCATGCGTTCAGTATGGTCCCTAGAAATTTCCGTTTCTCGTACGATAGTGGTACCTTCCGCCCGTAAGCCTGCCAGTAGAACAGCCGATTTCACTTGAGCACTGGCAACAGGCATATGATAATCAATCGCCTGTAACGGTGTCCCCTGGATAGCTAATGGGGTGTATTGACCATTTGCTCTCCCCGTAATGTGTGCGCCCATTTGACGTAAAGGATCTATGACACGACGCATTGGTCGCTTGCCAATTGATGCATCCCCCGTCATTACTGAATGGACTTTGGAGCCTGCTAAAATCCCTAACATTAGGCGTGTCGTTGTCCCTGAGTTGCCAGTAAATAATACCTCAGAAGGCTCTTGCCATGCGTCAATTCCTGGACTGTCTATGGAGACATTTGTGCCTTCCACATCTATTTTTACACCGAGTTTACGGAAGCAATCAATTGTACTTAAACAATCCTCTCCTAATAAAAAGCCATCTACTGTCGTTTTACCTGTTGCAATCGCTCCGAACATAACCGAACGGTGAGAAACTGATTTGTCACCTGGGATTGTTAAAGTTCCTTGTAAGGAAGGTTTATTATATTGTAATACTTTTTCACTCATTGTTTTTCCCCTCCAATATGAAGATAGAAAGCGCCGTAATTCGACGCTTTCTTGTAAACAGGCATTTCCCTAACTAAGAAGCACCTATGAAATATATGTTTCAAATTTTGCACGCTTTTGGATACAAGCCGCTGCACGTTCTCTGTCACTTTCATTTTGCAAGCTAATTACAAGAATCCCGAAAACATCTTCACGGGACTCTACGATACGTAAATTCGTAATACTGATTGCTTCATCTGCAAGCAGGCCTGTTACTTCAGAAATGACCCCTGGATAGTCAGGAACATCTACATATAAGTCAAATGAGGTAAACATTGCACCTGCACTTATCGGTAATTCATCTCTAAGCTCTTTTGCTACCGCAAAATAGCCTTCAATATCATTCGAACTCCCATGTAGTAGAAGCTCCTTTACACGCCCCATTTCCTTTTCCCAGCCCTCTAGCTGTGCAATGAGTTCATCACGGTTTTGTAATGTAATATCTCGCCATAATATCGGATTGGATGAGGCAATACGTGTTACATCACGAAAGCCTCCCGCTGCAAGTGAACGTGTCATCGGATATTCCCCATTTTCACCGCCTAATTGATGCACAAGAGACGCAGCTACTACATGTGGAAAGTGACTAACAACAGCTGTCATATGATCATGCTCGCGAGCTGAAACACTGACTACTTTTGCATGTGTGAATTTTAATAAACTTTCAAGCTGAGCCATGTTGATAATTTCTTCACCAGCTAGTGGTGTCAGCATATAATAAGCATTTTCAAAAAGATGAGCTTTCGCAGCTAATACACCGCTTTTATGAGAGCCCGCCATCGGATGACCCCCAATAAAGGTAATGCCTAGCTCTCTTAATTCCCCAGCCTTTTGCATAATCATTTTTTTTGTACTTCCTGTATCTGTTACAATAACTTTTTTCTTTAATGGCCATGTTTTCAATTGTTCCATCCACTCAAGTGTTGCGTTTACTGGCGTCCCAAATATAATAACATCTACGTCAGCAGCAACTGATTTGGGATCTACGACAATATCATGAACGATATTTAGCGTTTGGGCATGCTCACGTGTTTTAGCGTCCATATCATAGCCAATAATTTTCGTTTCTGGTGCCTTCTGTAATGCCAAGGCAATTGAGCCTCCGATTAGGCCAAGCCCAATAACGAGTACTTTGCGTGTCATGCAAAAACACCTTGCTCTTTAAGGACATTCTCAAGTTGACCGAGTAACGCTTCATTTTGAGCCTCTGTACCGATTGTTACACGGATAAATCCAGGTAATCCTAAAGCCTTTCCACTTCGGACTATAAAGCCTCGTTTCATCAGCTCTTGGAATACAACATCGCTATCAGCATTAATATTAAAGAAAATAAAGTTTGTATCAGTAGGGAAGTATTTTAAATTATGTTTTTCACAAAATTCAATATATTGCTTTTTACCGTTTTCATTCGCCTCACGACATGCTTGTATATAGTCTTGATCACTTAAAGCGATTGCCGCAACTGCTTGGCTTAAGATAGTATTGTTAAATGGCGCTCTTACTGGGTCCAGCTTAGCAATGACATCTGGTTGTCCAATCGCATAGCCAACTCGGAATGAAGCAAGACCATATGCTTTTGAGAATGTGCGCAATAATAATACATTTGGATACTCGTCGATTAATGGTAGCGTATCTTTGTGTCCAGGATGTGTCACATATTCGATATAGGCTTCATCTAATACGACAAGGACATCATTTGGTACCTTTGCAAAAAAGGCCCGTAGGTCTGTATCCGGAATAACAACACCTGTTGGATTATTTGGACTACATACCCAAACAATGGATGTTTGCTCATCAATTGCCGCTGCCATTGCATCTAAATTATGTGCACCTTCAATACATGGTATTTTTCGTACTTCTGCACCCTCTATTTCAGCATTATGCCAGTATTGAGAGAAGGATGGGTCAGCCATAACTGTATTTACCCCTGGATACAACAAAGCACGTGTAATAATAGCAATGATATCGTCAGAGCCGTTCCCAAAAAGAAGCTGTGTTTCTTTCACACCTAGAAAATTTGCAACAGCCGTACGTAGATTTTGCGCATAGCCATCTGGATAAAGGGCATGATTCACTGCATTATTTTGTAAATAAGCTGTTACCTTAGGTGAGCATCCAAACGGGTTCTCATTCGATGCTAATTTAATGACTTCCTTTAAGCCATATTCACGTTGTACTTCTTCAATTGGTTTACCTGGCTTATAAGCTTGCATACCGTCCAATTGTTGTTTCCATTTCATCTCAAACATCTCCTCTACTTTTTTAAGCTTGGGCTAAATCTGGTCTTAATTTCACTGCATCATTGAGATACAAGTGCTTTACATCTTTTTGTGCTACTTCTACATCAGCATGAATTAATACACGAATACATAATGGTAATGCATTCGGTACATCCATTTCATGTGTGCACATAACAGGAACATATTGCCACCCGTCCATTAATCGTACAGCACGTGCCGGAAATGCAGACGTAATATCAGGTGTTGTGGATATAAGGATTGAAGCGATATCATCCACCTCTACTTGATTTGCTGCTACTACCTCTCGCACTAATCTTGCTGTCTCATCCCATACAAGCTCTGGCTTGTCAGATTCAATTGTAATTGCTCCTCTAAGTCCACGAATCATACAAGCACCTCCGCTAATAGCTGTCGAAATTCTGCATCTACCTCTTTGCACTCTCCTAGATCAATCGGCTGCACAAAAGGTTTACCAACTTTTTCAAGCAAAACAAATTGCAAAATCCCATACTCCGCTTTTTTATCTTTCATTAAATACTCTGTCAATTGTTCAAAAGTATAATCATTTACAGCCTCAAATGGATAGCCATTCTTCACGGCAAAATGTAAAAATGACTTAGTAAAATGACGATCCAGCTCACCATATCGCTCACTTAATAATAAGCAATAAACAAGCCCAATCATAACTGCTTCACCATGCGCTACTTTTCCATAACCCGCTGCTGCCTCAATGGCATGTCCATACGTATGACCTAAGTTCAAAAACTTCCGTACAGATTGTTCTGTTTCGTCTTCTGCAACAATTTGAGCCTTCACTTCAATACCCTTTCGAAGCTGTATTGCTAATTCTTCTGTACTGAAATGAATGACAGTTTCGGCTGTCATTAATTCCTCTAACCATGCTGCATTCGAAATCATGGCATGCTTGATCACTTCTGCAGTACCCGAACGTACCTCACGTTCAGGTAGGCTCTCAATAAATACAGTATCGTAAATAACTCCCTCAGGTTGATAAAATGCACCAATCATATTCTTTCCTAGTGGATGATTAATGGCTGTTTTACCACCAACTGCTGAGTCATGTGCCAAAATGGTTGTTGGTATTTGGATAAATGGTATTCCACGCATAAATGTAGCAGCAACAAAGCCAGTTAAATCTCCAACAGCACCTCCGCCAAATGCAAAAACAAAGGATTTGCGAGAGCATTTTTGTTGTAATAAAAATGTCTGTGCTGCATTGTACTGTTCAAAGCTTTTGCATGCCTCGCCACTTGGTAAGACAAACACATTAAACTCATATGGGAAATTTGCCTTGAAATAATCTCCTTGAGCTGCCCATACATTGACATCTGTAAAAACAATGAGTTTATCAGCTTTTTGAAGCTTATCCTCAAATGCTTTTACTGCTTCCGCTAAAAAATTATGGCCAAGAACAACCTCATATTGATGTGATTTCGTTGCAATTGGTACTCGCATAAATCAGAACCCCTTTGTATAACGACGTTGTTCTTCAATTTGAGCTTTTAGTTGTGGTAATTGATCACTATGGAATTGCTCCAAAATAGCATTGGCAATTTCCCAGGCAATAACATGCTCTGCTACAACTGATGCTGCAGGTACTGCACAGCTATCTGAGCGCTCTACACTTGCTTTGAATGGTTCTTTTGTTTCAATATCAACGCTTTGCAAAGGTTTATATAATGTAGGAATTGGCTTCATAACACCACGTACTACAATTGGCATTCCCGTAGACATCCCGCCTTCTAAGCCGCCTAGGCGATTTGTTGCACGTGTATAGCCTTGTTCTTCAGACCAAATAATCTCATCATGTACTTCAGAACCTTTGCGACGTGCCATTTCAAAGCCAATTCCAAATTCAACACCTTTAAATGCATTAATAGACAGCATAGCAGCTGCTAATTTGGCATCAAGCTTACGATCATAATGAACATATGATCCAACACCAGCTGGCATTCCTTCAACAATAACCTCTACAACACCACCAATTGAATCACCAGCTTTTTTCGCTTCATCAATCGCCTCTACCATTTTGGCAGAAGCCTCTGGATCTACGCAGTAGCATGGGTCTGCTTCAACAATTGCACGAATTTCATCAGCAGATTTTCCCTCCACTAAAGATGTATCTGCCTTAATACCAATAATTTCTGTTACATGAGACACAATAGAGATGCCTAATTCATTTAATAAAGCTTTAGCCACTGAACCTACAGCTACACGAACAGTTGTCTCACGTGCAGAGGAACGTTCTAGCACATTCCTTAAATCACGATGTCCGTATTTCATGCCTCCTACTAAGTCAGCATGTCCTGGTCGTGGTCGTGAAATTTGACGTTTGATGTCTTCTGGATTCACATCTTCTGCTAATGGCTCTGCTCCCATAATTTTAGTCCAATGCTTCCAATCATCATTTGAGACTACGAGTGCTAAGGGAGAACCAAGTGTTTGTCCATGACGAACACCAGCAACTATTTCCACTGTATCTGTTTCGATTTGCATACGTCGACCGCGACCATGTCCTCCTTGACGACGCTTTAAATCGTGGTTAATTTTTTCTGCTGTAATTGGCAAGAGTGATGGTAATCCCTCAATAATTGTTGTTAATTGGGGGCCGTGTGACTCTCCCGCTGTTAAGTAACGCATAAACGCTTTCTCCCTTCAACTCGCTAAAGTATGTATTTTTCACTATAACATATATTCTCTAAAAAAACAGTCCTTTTGCAAATGTCTTTCAGTCTCTCGTTTATTGTTTACAAATTTTGAACTGTTCTAGCAACTTATGAATTTAAAGCAATTCTATCATTGAAAACACTATTTTAAATGCGAATATTCTGAACGTTTTACGTACATCTAAAACTCCATCTATATTCTCTACAAAATGAAGATAGATACTGCTGTCCATTCAATCGTAAATTGTGATTTTTTTCATTCGCTCATCTATTAAATAAAAAATACGCCTTTTGCTTATGTTAAGCGAAAAGCGTACGATTTCTCTATGTCCGATGCCTTCAAATATGTACATGACATTCATGTTGTCTATTGTACCAGTGCTTTTCTCATATTATTAATTATTTTCGTCTATAGAAGAACGTATCTTCTACGTCAAATTCATACCGTGATGGATTAAAGATTTGCTCTGTTGAACCAACAAACAAAACTCCATCCTTTCGCAATGCTTTACTAAAATTCCCATAAATCTGATCCTTTGCATCTTCTGTAAAGTAAATCATCACATTACGACACACAATTAAATCATAATTTGAATCGTAGGAATCATTCAGAAGGTTATGCTTTTTAAAGGTTACACAACGTTTAATTTCATCTTTGACTCTAAAAAAAGAGCCTTCTTGTTCAAAATATTTGGCTTTAATATCGTTCGGCACCTCTGCTAAAGAACGCTCTGGATATACACCTAACTTTGCCTTTTGAATGACATTTTCATCTAAATCTGTGGCAATGATTTGGATTTGAGATAAGGGTATTAATTGAGATAATACCATCACTAGTGAATACGGTTCTTCACCTGTTGAACAAGCAGCACTCCAAATTTTCAAACGCTTATTTGATTGCAATAATTTCGGGAATATTTTCTTTTGTAACACTTCCCAGCGTTTCCCATTTCGATAAAATTCAGAAACATTAATCGTCATGCGATCTAAAAATTCATTCATTAAATCACGATCTTGTTCAAGTGCCCTTAGAAAGTCTACAAAATTACGATATCCTTTTTTCTCATAGAGAGAAGTCAATCGTCTTTTCATTTGCGCTTCTTTATATAACGCTAAATCAATTCCTGTTTTGCGCTTTATACCTTCTATAAATTGTTCATAATCAGACATACGGTTATCTTCCCCTCTAGCGTCGTATTTCCATTATAGCGGAAAAGTGCCAATCCTGAAATAGTCTTTCATTGTAATCCAAGTTACTTATTTGAATTTTGTTTTTCCTCTAGTAATAACACTTTCGATTGCTCTAGTTCTAGACGCATTTTTTCTGTCTCCATCGTATATGTTTCTAATCTGAGTTTTTCCAACTCAAGCTCTTTATCGATAGACTTTAGTTTAATTTTTTGCTGTCTTGTGCGAGCGTCCGTAAAAATGCCAGCTAAAGAAATAATGACTCCTCCGATAATCGCAACAATTGCAATTGACAATACGTCCACATCCTTTCATTAATAATGATTATACGGCAAAATGGAAAAAATAGTTTCATTTTTTCTGTTCCTTCTTACATCAATTTATGAATATTTCTCCCTACTGAAAAATTCCCATAAAAAATGAAGGTAGCTCATCACCACCTTCAATGTCTTAGTCTATTATACCTCTACTCGATAATCCTTCAAATCTTCTCGTAACTTTGCCTTTAAGAATTTACCGACAGAAGTTTTCGGTACTTCATCTAAAAATACAACATCATCTGGAATCCATGTTTTATGGAATTGATTTTCTAAATCAGTTAGTAGCTCTACCTTTGTAATAGTGTCTTTATACTCAGGCTTCGGTACAACACATGCTAAAGGTCGTTCAATCCATTTTTCATGGGGAATTGCGATCACTGCCGCCTCAAATACTTTAGGATGTGACATTAAGGAATTTTCAAGCTCCACTGACGAAATCCATTCCCCACCACTCTTAATTAAATCTTTTGTTCGATCTGTAATTTTTATATAACCGTCAGCTGTCATGACTGCAATATCCCCTGTGTAGAGCCAGCCATCTTTAAAGGCTTCGGATGTTCGTTCATCATTATAGTACTCTCCAGCAACCCACGGACCTCTAATTGTCAGTTCCCCCATTGTTTTGCTATCCCAAGGAACTTCACCATTTTCATTTACAACACGTGTTTCAATAAGCGGCACTGTTATGCCCTGTGTAATTCGTACAGCCATTTTTTCATCAGACGTATAATCTTCCATATGTGTTAAATATGTCGACAAGCTAACTAGTGGCGATGTCTCTGTCATACCATAGCCTGTAATGTAAGGAATTTTAAGCTCCTGTTCAAAGCCACGAACGAGCCCCTGTGGTGATGCAGATCCCCCACAAACAATTAAGCGCAATGAGGATAAATCACGTGAATTTTTTCGTTGCTCCTGTAATACACCAAGCCAAATTGTCGGCACACCAGCAGTGAGTGTAACCTTATATGTTTCAAATAAATCCAATAGCAACTGCGGGGTAAACATTGGTCCAGGTAGCACCTGTGTAGCACCAAATAAAACGCTAGCGAATGGAAATCCCCAGGCATTTGCATGAAACATTGGAACAACAGGTAATACAACATCTCCTTCACTAATTGCAATACTATCAGAGAGTCCAGCAGCAATACTGTGAAGAACGATACTGCGATGCGTATAAACGACGCCCTTTGGCATTCCTGTAGTTGCACTTGTGTAGCACATGCCAGCGGGTGTGTTTTCATCTAAATCCTCTGGGAATGTAAAGCAATCATTTGCATTTTTAAGCAATTCTTCATAGGAAAGGGCATTCGGTAAGGGAATGGTTTCCAGTATGACTGCATCCCCCATTACGATAAAATGCTTCACGGTTTTCAACTGAGAGACAATTGGTGCAATAAGCGGCACCAAGTTATCGTCAATGAGTAGTATTTCATCCTCCGCATGATTAATAACATAGGCCATATGTTCAGGTGCTAAACGAATATTAATCATATGCAACACAGCTCCTGCACATGGAACAGCAAAATAGGCTTCTAAATGTCGGTGGTGGTTCCAAGCAAAGGTACCCACCTTTGTACCACGTTCCATTCCAAGTTTTGTAAGGGCGTCCGCTAATTGACGAGTCCGTTTTACATAGTCTTTATAGGTAAACTCATGAATAGTTGTGGGGCTTGTCCGTGAATATATTTTTTTTGCATGGAAAAATCGTTCTGCTCGATTCAAAAAACTTGTTAATACTAAAGGTGTATCCATCATATGCATAATCATACTCTCCCCTTTGTTCACAAAATTTTTGAAACATCCATGGCTGACTGCTGCAAGCACAATATCTTGCTAGAAATGCTTAATGCTATAAGCACTAGCTTTTTTATGATATGCCTTACTTCGGCTGCATACGAATAGCTCCATCTAAGCGTATTACCTCACCATTTAATAAACCATTTTGGATAATACTTTCGACCAATAGTGCATATTCAGATGGTTTCCCAAGACGTTTAGGAAATGGCGTCATTTTTGCCAGTGCCTCTCGTGCTGGCTCTGGCAATGATGCAAACATTGGTGTCTCAATTAACCCTGGTGCAATCGTCATCACACGTACACCTATCTCTGCTAGTTCCCGAGCAATTGGCAATGTCATCGCTGCTACACCACCCTTTGATGCGCTATAGGCTGCTTGTCCTATTTGCCCATCAAACGCAGCTACCGAGGCAGTATTGATAATAACGCCGCGTTGACCATCCTCATTCGGCTCATTATGCTGCATTTTCTCAGCTGCAAGACGAATAACATTGAAGGTACCGATTAAATTAACAGCAATGACCTTTTCAAATAAAGCAAGTGCATGCACACCACGCTTTGAAATTACCTTGCTTGCATCAGCAATACCTGCACAGTTAACTGCAACATTAATGGAACCGAACATTGTTAACGCTTGTTCCAACCCTACTGTTACATCCGCTTCTTTTGTTACATCAACGTGTGCATATCCAACATTGTCTCCCAATTCCTCTGATAGGGCATGACCTCGCTCGTCATTGACATCAAATATAACGGCTCTACCACCCTCCGCAACGATTTTTCGGACAGTGGCTTCCCCTAATCCAGACGCTCCTCCTGTTACAATAGCTATTACTTCATGACACTTCATCCACTACAACCCCTTTTACATTTTTTCAATAATAGTGGCATTTGCCATGCCCATACCTTCACAAATAGCCAGTAGTCCATAGCGTAAATTTTCCCGCTGCATTCTGTAGAGCATCGTAGTTAGTAGCTTTGTACCCGTTGCACCTAATGGATGACCTAAAGCAATAGCTCCCCCATATGGATTGAGCTTCTCAGGATCTGCTCCAGTTTCATGCAGCCAAGCAAGTGGCACAGGCGCAAAAGCTTCGTTCACTTCATACGTATCGATATCTTCAATCTTTAAACCAGAACGTTCTAGTGCTCTTCTAGTTGCCTCTATTGGACCAGTTAACATGAGGGTCGGATCTGAACCGACAACAACTCTTGTGATGATTTTAGCAAGCGGCTGTATACCAAGTTCCTGTGATTTCTCTAAGGACATAACGACGACTGCCGATGCGCCATCACTCATTTGACTTGCATTACCAGCTGTTATTACACCATCCTCCTGAAAAACGGTTTTCAATCCATTTAATTTATCAACTGACGTCTCAGCTCTTGGTCCCTCATCAATTGAAAAAGTTGAAACAGAGCCATCCTCTTGTGTAACTTGAATTGGTAGTATTTCATCTGTAAAATAGCCAGCTTCCATCGCTGCTAATGCTCGTCTATGACTATTGTAGGCATAGTTATTTAGCTGCTCCTTTGAAAAGCTCCATTTTTCTGCCATTTTCTCTGCTGATAAACCTTGGTGAATAATGGCATAGTTATCCTGTAAGCGTTTACCCTCATGAGCACTCTGCATATTAGTACCCATTGACACCCTTGTCATACTCTCAACCCCACCAGCAATAACGATATCCATATCACCTGCCAAAATGGCTTGTGCTGCAAAATGCACGGCCTGCTGACTTGAACCACATTGTCGATCAATAGTTACACCAGGAACAGTCTCAGGAAAGCCTGCCATTAATAAGGCTGTTCGAGCAATGTTAGCACCTTGTTCGGCTGTTTGTGTCACACAGCCTAAAATAACATCCTCAACCTGATTCTTCTGGATTCCTGCACGTTGCACCGCCTCCTGTAGAACATCTGCCGCTAAATCATCCGCTCGTACATTGCTTAATGCTCCTTTTCTTCTGCCAACCGCTGTACGAACAGCCGCTACAATCACCACTTCTCTCATTATGAAAAACCCCTTTGCAACGTAATTCTCCTATTTCCTATCATCCATCACCCTAAAGTGTATTTGGAAGTTATGAAATATATTCTTGATTATTAAACTATTAGAAAACTTTAATTATCAGAATATTATAGCATTTATTGTACATGAGTAAGAAGTTTTTAACAATTCTATATGTATCTAGAGATTTTATTCTCTACTTAATTAAGTTTGAGAATTCTATCCATTACTTTGAATGTTTTATTCATCAGTTTTGAGGCCCTATCCAGCACTTTAATGATTCTATCCGTCACTCCGCTAAATCAGCGCAATAAAAAAGCAATCTCAAACTAAATTGAGATTACCTAATCTAGAAACCCTATTTTAAATTAAGTATGTATTTCACAATTAATATTTCGTGTAAAAACAGATGTAACTAGCATGACAAAATTTGTAACCACATAGCAAAAAATGTAACTCGTTACGTTTAAAAGTATTTGTGAACCCAAAAAAACATCAATTACTATAAAAGTAATCAATGTTCTTATTATCTTGAAAACGGTTATAAATAAAATATACTTTTCACAGCTCTTTTATCAACTTTTTCATATGATTATCTTTCTTTTTGCATAATTCGATATAAAAACGCCACAAATTGTGCACGTGTAACTGGCTCATCTGGCTTAAAATGACCATTGTCTCCAAGTGCAATACCATGCGCTGCAAGTATAGCAATATATTCCTTTGCCCAATGTGTTGCAGGTACATCTTGGAACATAGCTGGATTTGCCCCATTTGACTTTAATTCAAATGCCAATACAAGAATCTTTGCCATTTGCGCACGTGTCATATAAGCGTCAGGATTAAATTGTCCATCTATGCCATCAAAAATACCAGCCTGATACACTTGCATAATTGAATCGTAGTATTTATGACTTGCTGACACATCTGTAAAGTTTTGCACTTCACGTATTGCTAGTAAATCAAAGGCACGTGT
The DNA here is from genome assembly GCA_002973635.1 of Lysinibacillus sp. B2A1. Lineage (GTDB taxonomy): Bacteria > Bacillota > Bacilli > Bacillales_A > Planococcaceae > Lysinibacillus. The sequence continues at coordinate 1,838,893 of CP027224.1, read as the reverse complement.
CAATAGCACGGCTACATGCTGTCGCTGAATTGGGTCGTTTGGTTTGAATGTCCTATCTGGATAGCCTTTGATAATACAACGTCCTGTAATATCCTCAATCATATCCTTTGCCCAATGTGTAGCAATATCAGTAAATTGAATCGTACATGCAGGTGCTATTGGTTGTTCGACTAGTGGTACTTCTTTTTCTTTTTCGACTGGCTCTATTTTTTCTTCCGTATTCCACTTCGCATACAATGTCATATTATCTCTCACAAAATCTGTGTCAAAGTGCCATTCTTTTGTTAAGGCACTATCCGTATACCACCCTGCGAATGTATAGCCTTCTCTTACAGGTGTTAGTGGTGCTGTCATTTTACTATTGTAACTTTTTGTCTGATTCGTAATCATCGTACCACCATTTGTTTGGAACTGGACAATGTATATGCTTTCACTAGTATCGAATGATGTGTTGTTTCCTCCCCCACTAGCTGGCGGTGTCGGAATTGGTGGTGTAGTAGAATTTACCGTCCACTTTGCATATAGTGTTGTCGCTTCCTTTACTTTATCCTTAGCAAAATTCCACTTTGTTTCACCATTGTACCAACCTGCAAATGTATGACCTGCTTTTGTGGGTGGTGTTGGCTCTGTTGCTGTTTGTTCATGCGCTACAGTTTGACTATCTACCGTTTTGTCCCCATCTACAAAGGTTATTGTATGCTCCACTGCTTTCCATTTAGCATAAAGCGTGATATTGGCTGTCCCTAAGTTGAATTTCTGACCTACAAAATAATCATCGCCTGTGCCATTGGCTTCTGTATTCCAACCATCAAAAGTAAATCCTGTTTTGCCAAGACCACCTTCATTTTCCATCACTATTACTTCATCACCTGTAACATACGCTGCTGAATCAACAGGTGCACTTCCACTCTCTGCACCATTGCTTTCATAGGTGATATTATATAATGTCATTGGAGAACTTTCATAGGCACCTAAATCAATGATGCCTCCTTGAATACGTGGCTTACCAGCGAGGTCTGTTATTGTATCATTGAATGTGTTGTCCCCCTTATCAATCGCTGGTGAGCCTGCCTTCAATCGTAAATCGTATCCATCAAAGTTCTCAAAAATGGTCGCTATCGGATATAAATCTCCAATAACTTCTGTACTTGTTTCATCATAGAATGTTGCTTCTACTGTACCCCCGATAAGGCTATTGGTCATTGTCGATGTACCATTTACCACTGATTCCCCACAATTATGCTATTGCTAATAATTACAGTACCCATGTTGTTAGAGAACGTTGCATGGTCTGTGCTTCCTTGCACACCATTCCGACTCACTGTCACATTTTTAAATCTTGGTTTACTCGTACTCCCTTCGTTATACCAAATATCCCCATCAGTAGATGCACTATTTTTTTGGAATAATGCGTTGGTAAACGTTGGGCTACTTTCAACGTTATAAATAGCTCCCCCATAGTCAGCTGTGTTCCAGTCAAATAACCCATTTGTCAGCATCAATATACTATCGGTATTGTAAAGAGCCCCTCCGTTAGATGTTGCTTTATTTTCAATAAACTGCACTTCCGTTAATGTAGAGGTAGTATCTATACTATATATACCACCTCCTTCAACAGCCTTATTACTGTTGAATTCTACCGTCTCTAACGTTAGTATGCTTTGGACATTATACATGCCTCCACCATTGTCTGCATGATCATCGCTATCAACTGAGTTATCCTTAAATAGCCCATCCGTCATCGTCAATGTACTAAGGATATTGTACATACCCCCACCACTATCTTGGGCAGAGTTTTCGATAAAATTTACTTTTTTTAGCTTTAAATCTGTTGACTTGCTGTTAAAGATGGCTCCCCCATTACCTTCTGAACGGTTTTTAATGAATTGGACATCTGTTAATACAGGATTACTGTCCTCTTCGTTCGACATGCCACCTCCCAAAATATCCGTAACATTTTCCTCGAATCGTACATTGCTTACTATCGGACTGCTATTCTCATTATGCATACCACCGCCAACATTACCACTAGCCACATTGCTCATAAATTGCCCGCCATCTATGGTTGGATTGCTAAAGTTATTATACATACCACCGCCACACGCAGCCTCATTGAGCTCAAATTTCACATCGCTTAACATTGGATTGCTACCAGAGCCGTTAGCTAGACCGCCCCCTAAACTAGCAATATTCTCTTTGAATTGCACATTCTGTAATGTTGGGCTACTATCGTTGAGATTATACATGCCACCTCCATTAGCGTTAGCATGGTTGCCTTTGAATAACACATTCCTTAACGTTGGACTGCTATTATTTTTATTATACATGCCACCTCCATGCATTCGATTAGCTGAACTCCCATCTATGGCATTACCTCCTGAAATCGTTACACCGTCCAATACAGCTGTAGCATTTAAGTGTATACTCTCGCTATGATAAAATACATTGTAGCTATTGTCACTTCTATCATTCTCTACACCGATATCCCCACTTAAAATCGTTTCATTCGCAATCAAATCACGTGTTGCGATTGTCTCTTCTTGTGATTCACCTGCAAATCCACCATAGATAGTGACATCATCTTTCATTTGGAAGGAAATCCGTTGGTCAGCACCCGTTGTGGGTTTATATGTCCCTTTCGCAATCCAAATCTCCTGTCCTGCTTGCACATTGGCTAAAGCCACTTGTAAGTCTGTGTAAGCATTTACCCAATTTGTGCCGTTATTGCCCCCATTTGCATCCGACTTTACATAAATAATGGATGCTGTTGATGCCAATGGCGCTATGAGGGCTGGTGCGATACGAATCTCTCGCTTTTCCATCTCACTTTGCCCGATTATTTTTAGCCATACATGATGTGTACCTGCTGCTTCTAGTATAATTGGTTGGTTCACATCTAATGGTTGCCATGATGCGCCTACATCTTGTGAAATTTGCACAGTCGCACTATCTGCTGTTACATGCACAGTCACAGGACCTGTCGCAATATCCCCTTCATTATACGCCTGCCCATTTGTCCTCATTGTGATATTCAATGAGGAAGTGTTTTCGATTGCCATCACGGATAAGCTACCAAATACCGTTTGCATCACCAAGATGGCAATCACCAAAAATGCGAGTGCTTGTTTTGTTTTTCGTTGCACGTTGTGTCACACCCTTTCTGTTGATGTTGTTTTGCATGCTTCTTTTTAAAAAAATAATTAATTTAATCACCTTCCATTCTTTTTGAAGCGGATTTAATCCTGATTTTTGGTGGTTTTATGCGATGTTTGAAATACTTATACACTGCCACCATAGTCTAACTGCTTCCAAAAAAGTTTATCAGAGGGTAATGAAAGAATAATGAACAAATTAAAAAGGCTAGTTACTCAAATAATATTGAGTAACTAACCTCATAGTGTTGAAATAAGATTATGTCAATGAAAATGCCACAAATTTTTTATGGCATTTTTATGATTCTATTTGTTTTTTTAAACAGATTCTTCTATAATTTCATGTGTTAGGTGTAGACCAATTTGCTTGAGTGAGCGGAGTTTGGTCCACTTTTTCAAGTTTTGTATGATGGCTGTCATCAAAACTTGTCTTTTTACTTTTTGGACTCCACGGTAACGCGCATAGCGTAAACCGTGGAGTTCTTTACTATGTGCGAAGCTAAGTTCGACAGTGGCTGGACGTACAGAACGAAGGATTTTCCCCCGATAGGACAAGCGTTGCCCTCGTAATTGATTATAAATTTCTTGGTGAATCGAAATTCGTAACACACGGTCTTCGTTTTCCCTTTTTACAAAAGGGCAGAATTGACAACTTCCTTTTGGTGGTTTGAATTCGTGATAGCCCTGTCGATTCGTTGTTTTATAATAAAATGGTACACCACATGGACAGGCATAGAGATCCTCATTCACCTGTTTAAACTGATAACGGCGACAATTCGGGTGGTCCTTCGTTGCGAATCGTCGATAAGACATATAAACGAAGAATTTCCTTTCAAACAATCTTCGGGCAAGAGGGGCATTGTAATAACCTGAGTCGAGCGCTATTTCCTTCGCGTATTGCCCAAATAATTGCTTTAATTGATCCACTTGTCCTACTAATTTACGATGCCCTGGTACATTCGCAGCTGTGACATCTGTCGCAATAATAAAGTTATGTAACGAATCCACAATACGGTGCTCAAAATACGCAAAGCGCCCACGTTCATCATGTTTAACAGACAAACGTGCTTCCGGATCCACAGGGCTACTATTTGTTCGCTTTTCTTCTACCTTTGGCTCTTTTGTCATAAGAAATTTCTTCCCATGACGCGCACGGTGTTCATTAATAAGCGTTAAATCATCCTCTTTTTCTTCTATGATTTTCTCTTCAATCTGTACGTTACGCACCCGTTTATTGGCATTCGCTTTTAATTCCGTTTCATCTGCCACCCATGTTTCGTTCGCAATAAATCCTTCATCGTGAATGAAAAGAAGACAATGTTGAAAAAGTTCCTCCCAAAACGTCACACCCTGCAGACGTTGCGAAAGAAACTTAGAGATGGTTGAGTGATCTGGAATTTTTTCTGTAGGAGAAATGCCTAAAAACCAGCGATACGTTGCGTGTTGCTTCACTTGCTTACACGTAAAACGAACTGAACGAAAGCCTTCTAAATACTGAATCAATAAGATTTTCACCAACATGATGGGATCTTTTGTTGGGCGACCAATACTGTATGGATAAAAAACTTCCAATTGTTTCGATACAAAATTCCAGTCCATCACTTGATCCATCTTCACTAACTGATGCGAAGGGTCGTACATCATCTCGTAGAATTTTCGATTCTCTTCAATCTCTCTTCTGGAGTATGTAACGTACATAAAAAATCCCCTCATTTCACTTATTTCATTAATGAGAGAATTTTATTGGAATGTTCACATTTTGTCTATAGACGATTTTGTTTTTCAACAGAATGAGGCTAGTTACTCAAATAATATTGAGTAACTAACCTCATAGTGTTGAAAAATTAAATAGTCAAGGGACTCTTTGTGAATATTTAGTCAAAATGAAGGTGATTTCCGTTCCAGGCTACTCGCTTTCCTGTGGGCGAGCGACGAGCCGCTTCCTGCGCTGGAGGAACGAAGGCTAAGTGCGTCACGTCCTGTGACTACGCCTTCGTGACCAACATCGTGTTGGCCTCAGTTTCTCGTCTGTCTCGCTATCCCACGGGAGTCGAGTAGCCTTGCACTCCAATCTGCAATAGTGTAGAACTTTAAATATTTTCTTCCCTCAAAAGAAAAGTAAGAGCATGTTACTCACCATCATTAAATGGATAGAATATTGGTACAATTCTACAGCTGTTAACCTACATTTTATGCGTAAAACAAACTACTTTGTAACTTTACATAAAGTACTCCTCTGTTTTCGCATAGAAAAATGTTATCAAAGCTCCATTTTTGCACAATATAGTGATGGCTTAAGACTTCAAATTTATCACAATATATTTGTGTGAATTGCCAGAAGAAAATACTATGAACAAAGGTTGATTGGAGTGTAGACTGAGTGACTCCTCGGGGATTCAGCGTCACAGATGAGACCCTGGAGCGAGCATATTAGGGGAACGAAGGCTAAAAGCATCACATCCTGTGATAACGCCTTCGTGACCAACCTCCTGTTGCCCCAAGCGGCTCATCGGACGCCCCCAGGAAAGCACTCAGTCGGAACGTAGATCAACCCCTCGTTTTGAAAAAGGGCTATACTTTTTAAATTGTCACCTTGATTTCATGGACATAATAGTATTCAACAACATGAGGCTGGGGCTGTCCTAAAAGTCCCTAAATAAAAAGGTCGATTTGGAAAACGAGTAGTTTTCCAAATCGACCTTTTTCCTTTTGGCTTAAATTAGCGAGGCGGATGCCAGCTACCTTAAGTAGGTTATGGGCGATTGCTACGAGTCCAAATTCTGTTCGGACCTTAGTTAGCCCACGCAATAAAAATCGCGTAAACGACCGATTGCCCTTGATGTCACCGAACACAGTTTCGACATCCACTTTGCGCTTCGCATAAAGGGCTGCTTTTTGTTCGTCATCAAGGGCTGCTCGTGCCTTTGCTTTCATTTCTTCATAGACCGGATTCAAGTGGACTTGACGATTGCCTTTTGCTTTTGTACAAAGCGCTTTCAACGGACAATCTGTACAATCCTCACATTCATAAATTTTGTAGTCTTGTTCGTATCCTCCGGTATTTTTTCGTTGACTATAGCGTTTAAATATCACCTTCCGATTGTTCGGACAAATAAAGACATCCTCTTCCTCGCGATAGGGCCAGTTTTGCACCTTCGAAATATCCTGTTTATATTTTTTTGTTTGTTCCTTTACATACGTGTTATACGGAGCCAGTAATTCAAATAGTGGTTCCTTTTCTTCGCCAATCGCAAATAAGTAATTTTCTTCACTCGCATAGCCCGCGTCTGCTATCACCTGTATTGGCGCTTTGGGTAACGCTTCGAGTAGTTGTTTCATAAATGGTTGGAAACAACGTGTGTCTCCTGGTCGTTGAAATAACTCGTATCCGATAATGAACTGATATTGTGTGGCCACTTGTACATTGTACCCAGCTTTTAATTGACCGTTTTTCATATGATCATCTTTCATTCGCATAAACGTGGCATCCGGGTCTGTTTTCGAATAACTACCACGTTCACCAAGAATTTCTCTTTGCGCTTCATAACGTGCTAGTCTTGGCAGATAATCCGTTTCAATCGTTTGGATGTGTTTTTTGCGTTTAGATTTCTCCATTCGAAGTCGTTTTCTTTCCTCTTTGTCCGTTGTCTGTTCATATTGACCTTCTAACGCTTGCACTTCCTCCGTTAGTTGTTCGACTGTCTTTGCTAGTTGTTCTTCTAGTTTGTCCTCACGTAACTCTTGGGTTGTCACAGCACGCACATCTTTTATCAGCGATTGGATCTTATCACGTAGCTTTTGGTCGTGATTGGCAATCGCTTTGCCCCATACAAACGAATATTTATTGGCGTTCGCTTCAATTTTCGTACCATCCACAAACATGTGCTCAAGGTCAATGAATTCTTGCTCCATCAGTTGAAGGAGGAATTGTTCAAACACCTCCTCTATGATGGCTGGCATACGAACACCACGGAAATCATTGATGGTACGATGGTCAGGTTCTTGCATGCCTGCTAACCACATAGCGGGTAGACTTTCTTCGACCATTCGTTTCATACTTCGGCTAGAATAAGTTTTTTGCGTGTAGGCATATAAAATGACTTTCAGTAACATTTTAGGATGATAAGGGGCACGACCACCACCTACGTAATGGGAAAATAACAATTCATCTGGAATAGATTCCACCATTTCATCGACCAAACGCGCTACATGATGCTCAGGAATATAGGATTCGATATCAATAATCATCATACTTTGACGATTTGTATAAGGCTGGAACACAAGAGGTTTAGGATGTTTCTGAGAGATGCCCGCCTCTGAAATTCCTTCTAGAGTCATTTCCATTTGCATGTTATAATCTGCTTGAGTAATCATTTGGTTATTCATTAAAAATCGTCCTTTCTGTTGAATGTGGTCTGGTAACTTCATTTTACAAAAGAGGGCGGTTTTTTTGTATACAAAAATGGAAAAAGGCTGTACCGAAAAGTCAATTTACATCGACTTTTCGGACAGCCCCAACCTTCATTAGATTAATTCATTGCGTGATATATAAACGCTAATCGATGTAACCCATATATATTTATTATCTATTGTAAGTAATAGTATGAGTATTATATAAAGGTAATAGTGTTTTAAACTTTGATATATCAACCTTTTCAAGACTTTTCTTAAATTAAGAATGTATTTCACAATTAATATTTCGTGTAAAAACTGATGTAACCAGCATGACTAAATCCGTAACTGACATAGCCAAACATGTAACTTTCGTACTCAAAAATGTAACTCGTTACGTTTAAAAGTATTCATGAACTCAAAAAAACATCAATTACTATAAAAGTAATCAATGTTCTTCTTATCTTGAAAACGGTTATAAATAAAATATATTTTTCAGCTCTTTTATCAACTTTTTCATATGATTATCTTTCAATTTGTATAATCCGATATAAAAACGCCACAAATTGCGCTCTTGTTACTGGCTCATTTGGTCGGAAATTACCATTATCGCCTAAGGCAATCCCTTCACGCTCTAACACTGCAATATAGCCTGTACTCCAATGGGTGCTATCCACATCTGCAAATGAACTTGTGCCTTTTGGTTTTAGTCCAAGCACGCCAACAAGGATTTTCGCTAATTGTGCCCTTGTCATGTTTTCATTTGGACGAAAATTGCCGTTTGACCCATCCACTATGCCTGCTTGTTGTAATATCGTGATCGCTTCGTAATATGGAAGTGTTGACGGTACATCGGAGAAATCCGTAGCTTCTCGTACTTGATCAAATGGAAAGGCTCTTGTTAGTAATACTGCCACATGCATACGACTGATAAATTCATTCGGATGGAAAGACCCATCTGCATAGCCTTTGATAATACCACGTGTCGCTAGTTCCTCAATCATGTCTTTTGCCCAATGATTTTTGTTGATGTCACTGAATGTAACGCTTGGCTTTGTTGGCTGTGGTTCTTTTGATGGTGTCTGTTTTTCCACAGGCAATGCTGTCCATTTAGCGTAAAGTGAGATATTTTCTCGTATAACCGTATCCTCTGTCCATGGCTTTGTGAATGCTTCGTCTCGATACCAGCCATTAAAGCGATAGCCTTCTTTTGTAGGCACAGGTAAATTTTTTATTTTCGTATTATACGTCCATTCCATTGGTGCTAACACTGTGCCACCATTTGTATGCAGGGTGATTTTCACAGTTGATGGTGGTGAATAATCATTATCATTTGATGTAGGTGGCGTTATCGGATTACCATCCCCACCTGTTGTTGGTGGCTTCGCTGTCCACTCGGCATACAGTGTGACATTCGTCTGACCCATTCCAAATGTGGCGTTGGCTTTATAGAATGCACCTTTCCCATCTGCTGACGTGTTCCAGCCCTTAAACATATAATTCGTTCTGACAAGTTGACCGCTATTGCCTTGTACTGTTACATTATCCTTTTCTTCATATGTCTTATTATCTTGTGGCACAGTACCACCCGTTGCTCCATTTTTATCATACGTGACAGTGTATGTTGGGTTCATTGTCCATTTTGCATACAATGTGATGGCATCTGTGACGACATCTGTTGCGAAATTCCATGGTGCTGTGAATGCCATATCCTTATACCAACCGACAAATGTATGTCCTTGTTTGCTTGGCGCAGTTGGTGTACTTGCCTGCGTATTATACATCACTTGTTGCATTGTTATGGCACTGCCATCATTTGAATCAAAAGTTACATTATAACTATTAGGTGTCCACTTGGCATACAATTTAAGCTTTTCTGTCCCCATTGTAAAAGATGTTTTTTCCACATAGTCCTGCCCTTGACCGTCTGCTCGTGTATTCCACCCTGCAAATGTATGACCTGCTCGTTCTAAAGTGCCCTTATTTTGTATAGTTACAGGCTGCCCTTGGTTATAAGTCATTTTATCAAATGATACATCTCCTGCTGTTGCGCCATTTTCTTCATAAGTCACATCATAAGGGAATGCCTCATATGCACCTAAGTCAATTGCACCTACTTGACGATGGTTACCCGCAAGGTCTTCAGTTGCGTTTGTGAATATCAAATAGTCGTCTTTATTCCCCGTATCAATCGCTGGAGATTTTGCCCGTAGTCGATAGTCTTGTTGAGTAGAATCAATGAATATCTGCTCTAGCGTATACATTTCAGTTCCGATATCTGTTTTTGTTTTGTGCAATTTAGCTACCATGCTTGTGCTTTCATTTACATCTAATAAACTATTGTTAATAATAGGCGTCGTTTTAAGGAATGGTGGTTCGTTAGTATTACCTACAATAATACTGTTCTGAATAGTAGCTACTCCACCATAAATAGTCGCTTTCTCCGTTCCTGTGGTGTTATTGCCATTCATCGTGACATTGATTAGTCCGAGAACAGAAGGGAACATGAAGCCTTTCTGATTATACACAGCGCTTCCTGACGATGCTTCGTTTGCATACACTAGCGAATTAATTAAAGCTACACTTGTGCCATCTCCTTCATTGTATATGGCTCCTCCTTCGCCTGTTGCACGATTGTTACGAAATGTTGCATTGGCTAGTATTACTTTACTGCCAGGACCATTGTACATTCCCCCACCAAGTGTTGCCTGGTTGTTCTCGAATACGATATTTTTTAAGGTCGGACTACTGCTAAGATTGTACATACCACCCCCTACATTATGCGGTCTAGCACTATCATTTGCGTTTCCATCTTTGATTGTCACCCCATCTAAAATGGCTTTATCATTCAAATTTAAGCCTGCATGATAAAAGACATGATAAGCATTATCTGTATTATCGCCCTGTGTGCCAATATCGCCACTTAAAATGGTTGGATTCTTCCGCCAATCTCGTGCGGTGACATCGGTTTCTGTGCCGTTAAAGCCTCCATAGATAGCTACATTATTTCGCAATTGGAAACTGACTGTACGTGGTTCACCTGGCATACCCATTTCTTTTGTCGGTGTATATGTTCCTTGTGCTAGCCAAATTTGTACCGCTGTTGCACCTGCATTTAATTTATTGGATGCTTTTTCAAGTGCTAGTTGTAAATCGTTATAGGCTTTTCCCCAATTCTCGCCATCGCCTCCCGATCCATTTGTTGCATTAACATAAATAATCACACTATCTGCTGTCGTTGCTTGTTGCGTGATAGTGGCACTATCTGGAGAAGTCATTGTCATCGTGGTGGTTTGCAATGGCGGTAAATTCTCGATTGCCATTGCTGGCAAACTCCCAAATAGCGTTTGCATGAACAAGACGATTATCACTATAAGTTTGAGGGTTTGCTTTGTTTTTCGTTGCATCTATGTTGCTCCTTTCGATTGATGTTGTTTTCACATGGATAGATTATACAGAGCGAAGATTAAAACTAGGTTAAAAAATAAAAAGTTTTACGTAAAACAAAAAGCTTGGGAGGAAACCTCATTCCTCCTCAAGCCCTTATTCATCCACTAAGACTTAAACATATTTGTTGCATGACTATTTACTATTCAATACCCAACTCATCATTCACCATTTGGTTATTTTCTTCATCTGTTGGCAAATAAATTGCTTCATTCCTTTTTGTTAAGTCGGATTCAGAAACTAAATTTAGATTTCCTTATTCCCATGATTCATTAGGGAATTTAATTTGAAAGCCTTTCCTTCCATGCCATCCTCCACGAATATTGGCCGTATTCGTAATTTTTCGGTATGTTTTCGTTTTAAGCAGGTGCAAATATATTCATTCTTTTCTCTATATTCCTTCCTGACATCATCGTTTATTGAAATCAATTCTCTTAATAAAGTACACATTTCATCATCTAAAGGGAGAATTAATGGTCTATGCGATTTCATTATCTCTGCTTGTAATTTCAAAAGCATATTATCAAAATCAATATTCTGTTCTCTTAACGCTCCCAATGTTTTAATTCGAATACATTGATTTATTCAAAAGTGACAACAAGAGTGCCAGTTCTCTTTCTGTAGCAGCTTCCTTAACGCTTGTATTTGCATTTATTTTGATGTTTGTCCAAAACTTGATTATATCAGCCATTATCGTGACACTTGCTTAAAACAGCTTTAATTTGCTTTAAACGACCATGTAGAGAAGTGTCCTTTGCATTTTTGAGACTTGATAAATATTGATAAATTTTTTCATTGTTGATTTCGTGAATATTCAACTTTAGTAACTTCAACAAAACGCTTAAAATTATAGTTATAACTATCAATTGTCCTTGGTCTTAATCCGTTTAGTCGCCATTGTTGATTTAAAAATTTGTCTTGCGTGTTTAATTGTTATATTTCTGTTGTCCAACTCACCAAAAGTATCCATTTTAACTATTTTGTTATTGATTTTTTTCATCATTTCTTTCTTTTTCAGCTTTGATAGTCAATAAGTTTAAATCAATGTTTGCGTTCACTTTATTAATTGATTTTGACAAACAAAAAACCCCCTAACATTTTGTTAGAAGGTAAAAGTTACATCAGAAAAATAGATGATTTTTTTATTAAGTTCTATTCGTAGTTTTTTTCGCTACTCTACTTTAGTTCAGAAATTAAACTAAATCTTCACCGAAGAATAAGCCAATTTCGCGCTCTGCAGAAGCAAGAGAGTCAGAACCGTGGATGATGTTGTGAGAAACAGTTGTTGCGTAGTCACCACGGATTGTACCTGGGTTGCTACCAAGACACTCGACTTTAACTATTGTCTCTGGAATCAGTAATATCATGGGCTTTCTGAAATAAACGAAAAAAACTAAAATATAACCAAACTTTTACCTTCTATAAATAGTAAATATACATTACTTATAGCTAAGTTAGCAAGTTTTAAATTAGAAGATAGCCCTCAGCCCTACTTACATTCGTTCACTTAAAATAATGATTTTATTCAATACGAAAATACAAATTTATTTATAATCCCTATCTTGTCAAAATCACTGAGTATTATTTCTCCATGAATCGAACTACGTGGAAGTTCAATTACTTTTCCTTCATATGCCATTGAAAGCCTTATATCCTTAATTCCTTCGATTTCGCCCAACACTACTTCAATAGTATCGGGTGTAAATTCATCATATATTAATTTTTCAGGTATATTACCATTAATTATAAATATATCCCGTTCATGCCTTACATATTCTAAGACAAAATAATACGGTTTATCATCTTTCACCTCAAGCTCAAATGCTAAATCATTTACAGCAAATTGCACCATTAAATCAGTTGATTTTAAAAAGTACCATACAACATCTAATAACTCTATACATCGCTCGTATGAAGGTGGTTTTTCGTCATTATGTTCTATACCATTTCTAATTGTTAACAAACGCTTCATTAAAAACGTAAGCCCGTATTCAAATAACGCATATAATCACGTAGCATCTCTCGGTACTATAAAGGTATCAATTAAAGGAGGTGCCTTTCATTGCCACAGCAAAAATTAACGATTATCCCCGTCACATTATATCCCGAACTTAATAAATTCCCTGTAGCCAACTCAACACAAGACTCACACATTAATACATGTACGATTAAAACAGCAAAGGTAGAAATTTCTTTCTGTAATGGCGTAGATGAGCACATTATCCAAAGTGTGATGAGGGAGTTGAAACTACTGTGAAACACGATTTTACTAACGTGAAAAATATCTACATCGTTTGTGGAAAGACGGATATGCGTAAAGGCATTGATGGCTTAGCTACACTGATTCAAGATTCTTTCGAACTGGATCCTTATGGCGATTCGATTTTCCTGTTTTGCGGCCTGAGTAAAGATCGATACAAATGTTTGTATTTTGATGGGGATGGATTCGCTTTACTCTATAAACGCTTAGATGGCGGACAACTCCAATGGCCGAAAGATGAAAATGAAGTACGGAACCTTTCGCAACAAGAGCTTCGCTGGCTTCTAGAAGGTTTATCGCTACAGCAGCCAAAGGCAATTCAAAAAACACCAAAAGGTGTATTCTAAATTCACTTTCTTAAATGGTATAATATGAGAATCTTATGCGAACGGAAAGTGGTGAATGTTTTGGTGAACGCTTCTTTTAACAACGAGAAATTAATTAAACTTCTTGAAGAACAGCTTGATTATATGAAGCAACAAAACAAAGATTTATCTAAACAGATTGAAGCGCTAACTGAACAAGTACGCTATTTAACAAAACTTTTATACGGATCAAAAACCGAGAAATCAAAATACACTGCACCAGATGGACAAGGATCATTATTTGATGATGATCAGTCTTTTAGTGATTCTGAGCACACAGAAGAACAAAGCACGGCGACGATTACGTACACCGTTGTCCGTAAACTACATAAGAAGAAACGGAATGATTCTTTTCGTGACGGGATTGAAGTAGAAGAAATTCACCATCATCCCACCAACACACAATGTGACTGTTGCCTTGGTCAAATGACTGAAGCTGGTACAACGATTGCGCGTGAAGAAGCAAAATTCATTCCGGCAAAAATGATGCGCATCCAGCATATTGAACATGCCTACGAGTGCAAGCACTGTAAAATGGATGCCACACAAAAAGCACAAATGAAACGTGGGAAAGCCCCACAAGCTGCCATTCAGCGAAGTATTGCAGGACCAACTGTTTTAGCAAAGCTTATTTACGATAAGTTTATTCAGTATTTACCTCTTTACCGTCAGGTAAAGGAGTGGGAACGATATGGCCTACTTACGAATGATAAGAACCTATCAAACTGGGTTATTCGTGCTGCAGAAGATTGGCTTTTACCGATTTATGAACAGATGAAGCAGATTTTAACGATGAAATCAGTACTGCATGTGGACGAAACGTATGCGCAAATTATCAATCGGTCAGACGGAAAATCAGGACAATCGAATGCCTACAATTGGGTGTTCCGCAGCGTGCCAAGCCAAGGTCCAATCATCGTTCTTTTTCATAGTGCATTATCGAGAAGTCGTTCTGTACTAGTAGAATTTACAAAAGGCTTTAAAGGAACGGTGATTTGTGATGGTTACTCGGCATACGGTAATCTTCCTGATGTCACGTTCGCTAACTGTTGGGCGCATGTGCGACGATATTGGCTGAAAGCCGATAGCAAAAACGGGCAAATTGGCGTGGATTTCTGTGACCAACTGTATCGCCTAGAACGTCAATTTAAGCATCTTTCACCAGGTAAACGCCGAAAATCACGGCAAAAATATTCAAAGCCGATTGTAGAGAAATTCTTAAAATGGGTGGATGAATCGCCTTTCTTCGGAAAAAATGCCTTAGCTAAAGCTGCCGAATACACATTAAATCGAATACATGGATTAAAAGCTTTTCTGTTCGATGGCCGAATTGAGATGGATAATAATCCAGCTGAAAATGCGATTCGCCCAAATGTGATTGGTCGCAAGAACTGGCTATTTTCTGTTAGTGAAGCTGGTGCTAAAGCGAATGCGATCTGTTTAAGTTTAGCTGAAACAGCAAAAGCAAATGGTATCGACTTTTATCAATACCTAGTGACGTTATTGACAGAGTTGCCAAATTTACCGCTCTATCAGCAGCCAGAGATTTTAAACGATTACATGCCTTGGTCGAAAAATATCCAAGTGACATGTGCAAAATAGCCGTTTATCTGAAATTATTTTCAGATAAACGGCTATTCGTTGTGCGTACCGAAAAGGTGCGCTTTTTTTATATTTCGGGCTTACTTAAAAACGGTCTAACAACGCCAAAAATTTCTAGTATCTCCATATAGCCCTTAGGTTTATTATTTATTTCTATAAACTTAAAACCATAAATTTCTTCAATTAACTTTAATCGATGATTCAAAGCTCTTTTCAAATTGGTTATCCCATCAGCTAAGTGAAATTCCGATTCATTGTTCACAATAAGGTTCTTTGCATGCCCCCAAATTTGAAATGCTCTTTCACCCTTCTCTTTTTCAAGGACTGTACTACTATCACTATAGCTTTCCCAATTAAGTATTTCTTTACTAATCCATTTACGCTGTTTGAACACTAATTCACCCACCTCAAAAATTTTTCTTATTATCTATGTACGCCTTCTTTGAGATACACACTACACTAATTTGCCCACAGCATGGTCACGCCTACATGAGTAACCTATGATAAAAATGACTTGAGCGTATTCTTACTAGACTATGTAAATGAATGATTTTACATTCTTAGTGCAACAAAAAAGAGAGCTAATATAGCCCTCCTTTCATATAACATCATGCAGTTATTTTACGTTTTTCTCCGCTAGGGAGTATTACATATTTACGAACTTGGTTCTAAGACCTTACTTATTTCATTGTATATCAATTGATTATCGAACGGAACCGTCCTATTCAATTTATTAGGTTCCCAAAATGACGATTCAATCAAAAAATGTACTTCGAGAGGGTGAGTATAAAGCCGCTGCCATTTCGATTGAAGGCGAGTATCTACTTTAAGTCTCCCTTTATTCCCTAAAAAAAATACTTTTGATACTCTTCGAATCACCACAGAATTAAATAATTCTTCCGGAAGGAAAATTAGTTCTTTTCAAATATAAGGAGTTACCAGAAGCCTTTATGAGTATAATTCTTTTCACTAAGTATATCAAGAAACTACATGTATCCTGTTACTTTATTTATATATCACCTAATAAATACCTATCTAACTTTTGTTACAATGATTTGTAATTACAATAGCTAATTAAGTATAACCTATCCATTTAAGCCCCTTTTTCATAAATATAAATAAAAACCTCTAGAAGATAGATTTTTTAAGGCTAAGCTTCTAGCGGTCTATTAATTTTCAAATAGCTTTTATTTAATCAAAAAAAGATAAATATTCAATATTAGAAGAATTATTTTTTTTTATTCCTTGAGGTTGTGAATCAAAATTAAATTTTAGATTTCGAATCTCATTATCTAATATTTTAAAGTTAGGAATTTTAGGATTTAATAATTCATTAGAGCTCATCAAATTTGGTATATCACTCCTTAATTCCATTAATAATCGTCCTAGAGCATTAACACCATTTAAAGTACCATCTTCAAATGGAATCGCACCCCAAAATTTATCTTTTTTAGATTCTTCAACAATTTCCTTATCCATAGTTTCTAATAAAAGTCCTCCGAAACTATCCCAGTTTTGAATCAGCTTAGCTCTAATACACCATCTCATTACTATTAGTCTAATTTCATGCCAATCATCCCTAGTATTCTTTCTATACTTCTTACTTATCATTTTAGCTGTCATAGGGCTTTTTTGATTAATGATTTGTTGTTGAATTGATGCATGTTCAGTAAATCTAATGCATTGATATAATGCTTCAGAACTTCTAAACGTTATACCATTAATACAAATTTGGAATCCGGCAGCCATGTTTGACAGACCGCCATATTCTTCTTTAGTTTTACGAAATACCACTACATTTTCTCTTAGATACGTTCTTTCATTAACTAAATTATCTAGGCTCATTAATACACCTTTCTTGGGAATAAAGGGTACCAGCTATTCAGATTTTCAGTCCCCCACCATAAAGCTAGCGGACTGTTATTTGGCGCATTTCTGAAAGTAATAATGATATTCCCAAAACCTAATGTTTTATTGTAATCATACCCCATAGGTTTAAAACTTTCATTAGTTACTTCAGCATTATATATCGAAACTCCGGCTTCAAATAAAGCAGATTCTAATTTTCTTCTATCTACTTCATTTGTGAAATATTCACTTTTATTATTAACATGTGCTGGTCTTAATAAATTAATATATTGTTTTTGTGCATCGCTTCTACTGTTGTCTAATTTACTAATAAAATCATTAGTTGTAGTTGAATAATTTGGATTTTCGCAAGGTAAATACGCATCATATGTATCTAATTTTTTTATATTATTATTTAATTGGGATTTTCTCCAAATTTTAATTTCAGTATTAGGTAATAATTCTTTTAATTTATCTTTTACAAATTCAAAATTTGCATCGTAAATAAAATAATACACTATATCTAAACGCTTAATACGAGTTTTATCTTCAACATTGTTTACCCAATTTTCTATATCACGTCGTAATCTATTGCCCGTATAAAATACATCATCGATATATATAAATCTTTCACCACTAAATTTCCCATCTGTAACATATTTCAACTCTGCAACTCCAGAATTTTCTTCAAAAATTTGAAGTAAATCAATTTGACTAGACCCTTTAATTTGAATATTCAAGAAATTAAAATTAGAAATTGGTTCGTTGAATATCCCATCGAACTCTATTAATTCCTGTATATAATTTTTTATAGTACCTTTACTTACATAACTTTTTTCCAGAGTGTAATTAAGTGCTTCAATGATTGTTTCTTGAGAGTCCTCCGGAAATTGTCCTAACCATTTTTCAACATGCTCTTTATCAAATTTGCAATTTTGATAATCCCCAGCTATATTAACTAGCTCATCTATTTTAGTGGATAACAATAACATATAACTACCTCCCTTTTCTACCTAATTATAACATATAATAAGCCTTTACTCACTAATTTTTATTTTATAATATCATACTCTTCACCTATTGTTAGTGCTACCTATAATATGATTTGAAGCACCTTCAATACACTAAAAAGAAAGTACTACTATTTTGAACCGCTTCTCTCATCATGAGTTTCTTCTATAATAATAATGTAGTTCTATTTTTGTATGCCTCTCCAGTATTCATAACTAATAAAAAGACATACCAATTTGATATGCCTTTAACTCATTAAAAGAATGAAATGCTTTTTATGCTGTTTTCAATCGCTTCCTCTGTAATACCAATATAACGTAATGTCGTCTTTTGCGATGAATGGTTGAATATCTCCATCAGTGTAGCTACATCTTTTGTCACTCGATAGTACGTATAGCCAAAAGTTTTACGCATTGTATGTGTGCCGATTGAGCTATTTCCAATCATATCGCCAGCTTTAGCAATAATGCGATAAGCCTGTGTCGTTGTGATATGACTATCACCTTTACGACTGTGGAATAAATAGAGCGTTTCTTTTGGCAGCGTTTCGATATAATCCGCAATATCAGCCATCAAGTTATTTAAATAAACAGTTCTTTCCTTTTTAGTTTTACCTTCACGAATCTTAAAAGAGCTTTTACCTTTAATCTGTTCCACTCTTAATGCAACCAAATCACCACAGCGTAAACCAGTCGAAACACCTAACTTAAATAATAGCTGGTCACGTAATCCATTTTGTGACATTCCTAATGCTTCAATTAATTCATTAATTTCTGTTTTTGATTTTAATGGTTGTACATCAATTAACATACCCTTTTTCTCGTTTGTATTAGCCATGATTTTGCTGCCTTTCTTATGTATGCTTATTTAAATATTATTACAATACCATACATTCAATTAAGTAACAACAATAGAATGGCTTTATATCAACATTTCATATGTATGCTAATTACAAAAAGCATACATTCATAGCACTTCATATAGTAAATATGATAGTTTATATATAAACAAAAAATCCCTGTAATGTTTCACAGAGATTTTTTATACCTTTTCATAAAGTTAAGTGATAGTTGTTCATCAAGTTCGTTATTTTTGTTTAGTTGCTTTTAAAAAACATGCACACTTTTATTTTAGCATTTTACCAACCTTCGAACCACTTGCGATTAGGATTTCACTATACTTCTAAATTCAATGTTCTCTTCTCTAGAGTTATTACAAAAATTGGTTCGGAGACTTAACTGAATCCAATATATACAATTGGTTATCAAGCGGAAATTAATCAGTTTTAAAAAAGCACCCAATTAAATTTCGGAATACTTTTTTAAAATTTCTACTAGATATGGTGCTTTATTAAACTAAAGCTACCTCTATAGGTGCATATTTTTTATAATCGTATACACATAATAATCTTCTGTATTCTGTACTTTTCTTATCCTTAAAATTTTTCAGATAAACTTCAGCATCCTCAAGTGTATAACTTCCATTTAGAACTCCATACAATATTAAATTTTCTTTCCTATAGGCAGCAAGTTCATGACTGTTAATAACACTTTGGATATCTGAAAAAATACTATCGACTTCTTTTGGATTATCAATAAAACTTCTAATTTTATTAATTTGTATCTGCTTTATTTTTTCTAAATTATTTATCTCACTTTGTATCGTAGAAAATCCAAATATAGGGAAAAATTGAGTGTTTTGAATAGTCATCTTTTCAATTAATTTTAATAATTGATGATTTGCTTCTTCAATTATATTAAAGTAATTTTCCATCATTTCAGAGGTTGTATGGAATTCATAACTAATAGTTTTCATAGAACCTATAGCTAAAACTTTTTCTCCATTTTGCAAACTATCAATATCTTCAGTTATACTAACCTTGATATTCCCACCTGTATAAATTTCTTTTACTATAGATTGTACTTTCCTTATATCCATAGCTGAAACTGGTAAAACTAAATCTGAGAGGCTTTTATATATTTCTATAAAATTATCTGTTTTCAACTTATTAATACGAATAGTAGAGAATCCTTTCATATCTATATCATGTTGTGTAATTTCTTCATTATCCGAGCCACTTTCAAACTCTACTAATAAAAAATTCTTCCTTATTTCTTCTGCTTCATTTGTATTAGGATTAACATAGGTAAATATTGTTTTAAGTATGTCCTTAATATTATCATCGCCTATTTGATATCCTAAAAAAATAATAGGATGGTGAATAAACAATGAAAGAAGTTGAGCTCGTATCAATTCATATCTTTCATTAAATTCAATATAGTCGCCCTCTGTAATGATTATTTTATTTGGGTCTTCAAGGCTCCCATGTACTTTATAAATAGAGCCATATGGATTACTTAGTAAAATTTCATTACCAATCAATGTTTTGAATTCAAATATATCTTCAATAAAAGTATCATAATTTGTTGTGATAACTGAGCCAATATTTTTCCTGATTTTTTTAAATTCAGCTATTTCCTGAGATTTTTCCCCATTGAGTTCATAGTTGCTTAATAAATGTGCAATGTATAACTTAAATCTACTGACATTTCTATCTTCTTCCATATGTTTATAAAAGACATCGTTAATTAATTTAAATTTACCATGTCTATCATTTTTGACTTTTTCATTAAAACCGTTTTCTAATTCAGAAGCAATTTTAGGATAGTCAAAACCTCTTTCTGACTCATATTTTGATTTAATATCATAATAGTATTCGGTAGAACCCGTTAGCTCAAACGCTATATGTTTTAATAAAGCATCCCATGTATAAGAGTTTTTTAAATATCTCAGGCTCATTCCTGTACCAATAAACAATACTGGATGATTTTTAAAGCCTCCAATAAAATCTTTAATATTCATAGCAGCCATCCTTTTCATTTATTTTAAATATCGTATACCAAATTTTATCTTTTTAATATATATTACTATAAATTAAACAACTTTAACTAGAATTGGTATTTTATAAAGTATTAATATCAACTTGTATCAAAAAAACTTGAAGAACCTTTATATCTTTAAGGTTCTTCAAGTTTTTTTATTGTATTATTCTCACTCGATAGTTACTGTTAGCTTAGATGTGATATTATACACTCTTTGGTTTATATGTTTTTCGTTCACTAAAGGTGTACAGACATTTTCACTAGTATCATCTCAAAGAATACGTGCTCAGTCAAAAGTCATATAGTGGATAAATGATACAGTATAGATACCCATTTGGGTAGTCGTACGTTAATTTCAAAGGCTCTAACTTAGAGAACCATTTATTCAAATGTAGCAGGTGAAAGAGTATTTTCAAAGTTAATTATGTTTGATAAAAAGCAAGTGGTTGATAATTCTTGTTCCATTAATTAACTCCACCCCATATTACACTATGATTTTTATACATAATCTAAAAAATGAAAAAAAAGAATCTTGTAAAAGTTTCTCTAAAGTTAGATTTGAAACTTTTAATATTTCTAGGTTAAGTAAAGTAGTTTTTCTTCTTCTACACTAAATAATTTATTGTCTAATTGAAAGCTGTTATTCTTTACTCTTAAAATATTTTGCTTAAAATCATGATTATTTTCAAGCTTTTCAATCCATTTTTTTCTATATACATTCCCCATAAGAAATATTATAAACTTCAATGGTGTTATAACTTTATTCATGGGTATTCTCACTTCATTATTATGTCCTATATGAATATGTGATACTGGATGATGAATAGGAACAAATTGTTCACCATCATAATCATATCTTATAGGTGTTATAGAATTTTTTAGTAAAGATTCCGCTTTATACTGCTCGTAATCCTCTAACAAAATCCCATCAGTATCCTCACCCAAATCAAATTCAATTAAAAACTCTTTATATGTTTTAATATTTCTGGGATTTTCATAATAGGCGTATCTAATAGTACTTTTTCGTAAATCTTTTTCTAATTTACAAGAAAACTGAATAAATGAATCATCATTTAAAAGGAAATCATAGTCTCTATTTTTCATAGCAGTAACATAAATTTTCTCATAGTCTTTTTTTTGAGACAGTTTAATAAATTCTTCTGAAAATTTATTCATAGAAAGACTATTAGGTCGAGACATATTATATTCATTTAAAAGGTCTAACTCTTTTAGTATTTTTTTACAATCATTTATTGAGTTTAATAAAGTAGCCTCATTCATACTTATCTTCACTATCCTTGATAAATTGATTTAGCTGGGTATCAATTTCTTTGTCTGTATAACCAGCTTCTTTTAGCATAATAATAAAATTATTAATTTCTTGTCTGAATTTTGCCTTTTTAATATGAGCTTCTTGTAAATCGCGATTTATCACATACGCTTCCTTATGAATAAAACGTAATTTAAAACCACTCTCTACAACTTTTTTAAATTCAGTAATTAGTGAACCTTCCTCTATTTCTAATCCACTTATTCTTAACCATGCTTTGGCTCTTGTTAATCCAGTAAATAATTTATTTCTCATCACTCTATCATTTTTTTTTGCTTCAAAAACATCACAACCTATTACAAATACCATTGCAGCTTCATGTCCTTTGGCTTTATAAACTGTTGATAATGTTACTTTTTCATCCTCAGTAAAACCTTTTACATAGTAGTTTGCACTCAAATTATTAGTATAAATTCCTTTACTATATAACAGAGCCGCTAAAGCATTAAAATACCCTTTACTATGCCTATCATCTAATGAAATTACGATTATATCATCTGGTCGAAGACCGTCATTTTTTATAGAACTTTCAATCTCATTCGCTATCCAACCAACTTCATCATCAAAATTTGATGCTGAATAATATTGAATAATTTCATCAGAAGTACAGTAACGAGAAACAGATAAAGGACTATTAGATAAAGGCCGTTCGATTTCAATTAATTCTCCTGCGACAATTTCATCATTATTAACCTTATACCCCACATCTTCCCAATGTTCTTTGTTTTCTAAAGTTTGTACTAAAATATCGCTATAAATGCCGAATCCCAAAGCATGTGCAGTAACCAAAATTTCTTTCGGGTTTCTGTAACTTCTGTGTAAAACTATATCGTTATCCATTTCCAGATGCTGTTTTTGAAGTTCAGCTAAATTAATACCTTTAGCTCCAAATTTATTTTTAAAGGTATCCATTGTATTTTGCATTTTTACATCAAAAATATTTTGTAAGTCATCATATCCCCAAACTAAACAATCATTTTGAACTATCGCTCGACAAATTTGATAAAATGAAGGTTTAAAATCTTGTCCTTCATCAATTAACACATAATCATATTCTTTATTTAAAGTGCCCGAGGTAGCTTCTAGAAGTTGTTCACAAATGTAATTAAATGCATCTCCTCTTCCAACAGACTTAGCGGCTTCAGAAAAAGCAATAGGCTCTACATCATTTTTTTTACAAGTACTGTAATAGACACCTTTAACATTTTCTCCACCCCATGCGTGTAGTACATGAATTTTATTCCCAAAATCCGGTAAATTTCCATCTCCTAATACCTTGTAAAATCTAGTAATTAATAACTCGATATAGTCATATAAACTTTTGGTCATAAAAGTATAGAGAATGTTTTTCTCCGGATATTTTAAGTGAAGTAATGCTGCCTTCATACATAAAATAATTGTTTTACCTGAACCTGCTAAACCTCTTATTCTTTGAGGCCCGTTTAATTGTGATAAAGCAGCGTATTTTTGTTGAGAATCAAAGACTGCTATCTCTTCTTCTAGTTTTCTTAGTATATGAGCTTTAGAAATAATCTCTTCGCCCTCTATAACCCTTTCTTTAGGTTTTATAATTGCTGAGGAACTATCCAGAATTGAAAATATTTCATTCATTACTTCTTCATCCAACTGTTGTTCTCTAGCCTCATCTAAAAAACCATTTAAGTCCATATGATTTTTTATAATACAGGCCTCTATATCCTCATAGTTATCCGATTCTAAATTAGGTAAAAATAGGGCTGAACTTAAATTAAAAGATAGATTCCGTCTACCACTCTTTAATTTTTTATTCGAACTTTTTATTAATCTCGAAAATATTAATTCCTCTATTCTAAGTATTTTTTCACTAAGTTTTTCTAAGTCCGAATTCCTATCTCTAGATACAGAATCTACAAGGAATAATATAACTCCGTACATTGGACTTACTAGCATAAACGTAGGATAATACAAACCATCATCAAATTCCCTAATAATAGGGAATTGATAATATAACACTGAACCTTCTAAGTTATAATTCGTCTCTTCTAAAAATTCAACTAGTTGCATTGCAGAAGCATCTTGATAATATTCTTGGGACAATATATTTTTTATCAAATTACTCATATTTTTCTCCTTAGATTTAAGTTTATTGTCAAATTCAAAATTTTTATATTTTAACTTAATTATATTTCTATATTTATCCATAATGCAATAATATATATAATTTGATAAATTAACTAATCCCAAAAGTTTTAATCAAATATGAAATATTTTATCAATTTCTCGAAAAGTTAATACCAGTTCCAGATGATTTAGACAGTAAGTGTATCAAAGGACGATACTTCCTACTTATTAGCACGAAAAGGCTCCTTCGCATCAGAAGATAGCCTTCTATCCTATTTTACTAACATTGTATTTTAAACAAAATGACCTGTGCTGCTAAGAATCTTTTACCACATATGCTGCGTATTGCTTAAAACCTTACTTCATTAATTCCTATGTATGAAGAATCTTTGTTAACTTATCTAACTCTATATTTATTATCTCAAAATTTGTATTAATATTATACTCTCTTACAGTTTTTCTTTTAAGCTCGGTATCTGAATTTTGAATGCCCTCAATTACTTTTATCAATCCCTCTTTTTCAAAAAATTCAGTAGTATTTATTTCTGGGATTGGATAAAATTCAAAAGTTTCTTTATGGAAAATAAAACCTTTAATCTTAAACAACTTTATAAGTTCTTTTAATTTTTTATCATGTGATAAAAATAACGGGATGAAATAGGAATTCTTTTTATTACCAGTAATAAAAACTTCCATAACCCGTGGAACCAAAAAATCCCATACTATATTTTCGATTTTTTTTAATAAATCTTTCTGTTTTCCTCCCCTATTGATTTTATTTAACATTGCTACAGATTTTGGATTTTCAAAATATTTGTAAGCAATAATCATTTCTCTTTCGAAATAGATACCTATTTTATTAATCATATAATCAATGAGTTTCTTCATTTTGTTTTTTGGGCTTGCTTTACTTTCAAATTGAATTTGCCATATACCAATTAAGAGCAATGTTAAATTTTTATGAGTTTCAATAAATGTTTTTAAATCGTTATTTTCTATATATATACTTTCAATTAATCGGTCTGCTCTTAATTGAGCTTCATTCTGAGTTATTTGAAATTCAATTTCCCCTTCGTTTAAATATACTTGTGAATCAATACTTTTAAACAGTTCTAAATGGTACAAATTTTTATATAGAGCTAAATGACTTTCATTAGTAACTGAAAATTTTCGCTCACCTGCTAAAAATAAATTCTGATAATTTTCTATTAAATAAAAGGTATAATCATAATTGAAATTATTTTTAAGCATAATATCTATAGTTCTATAAATACTCTCTTGTGGAAAATTAGGATTATTTTGCTGATTTAAAAAAACTTCAATATAACTTGTATAATTTGTATCTAGCATAATCGAATAATCATATTTTATTTGTATTTCTAAAAACTCTGACATATCATTCATAATATCCTCATCTAAAAAAAATATCTTTTCTGAATAAAAATAAGGAACGAAATCAGTATTTTCTTGATTCAAGATTTTAGTAAGTCCTTCAGGATAAATATCTTTTTCATAATTCTCCATCGCAATAATTAATCTAAAGTCTTCAGTTAGGTCTTCATATATCTTCCAAACTGCCATGGCTTCTAAAAGATTTTCCGTATCAATCAATTCATATAATAATTCTCCCATTTTCATATAATCTATCCTCTCTTATGATAAGGTAATGTTTGAATCGTCATCAATTCATTCTGCGTAGCCTTTTATAATTAATTCGGATTTAACAATTAATATCTTGTTTTCCCAATCTTTTAATATTACGTTTCTAATTCCCTTTAAGTTTAATCCCACCCTTAAATTTGTATTTAAATTCTATATTTTGATTGAATAGTCTTCTCTCTCTATCCAAACCATAGTATTTGTATAATTTTCTAGTCAATTCAATTAAGGTTAAAGAACTATAAGTAATTACATGTTCAATATTTTTTTCTATTATATAAATAGATGCAATCCTTTCGTCCGCTTCTTCAAATGCAAATTGTTTACCCCCATCTTTAGCATGTGTTTCTGTAGAAAACAACTTAAACAGAAGATAATGTTCTTCACCTAACCCTAATGATTCACACAACTCTCTGAAATTATTATTCCCCTTCTCACTTTGATACCAGTTTTTCTTTTTTTTGCCTACATATTTGATAAACTTTTCATGCATTTCATTTACTTTATCCTCAAATTCTTCTACAAATTTCTCTTTAGAAATATTTAAAAACCGTCTTAATTCCATACCTTTTACATCTTCTGCAATTATTCCTTGATATATATCTAATTCTTTTTTCTTAACAGAATAAAAATACGCTTTAGACCTTTTAACAATATCTTTTTCTAATATATAAATTAAATACGCATGTGCTTCTAAAATCCCTCTTGCAATTGCCTCTATTCCGAAAAGTTTGTCCGCTTCTGCTAAATATAAAATAGAATCAAATCTTGATACAATACCATCAAATAACCCTAAGATTACGTAATCTTCTATATCAAAATCTTTTGGATATTTTGGATTAGCAAATTTTTTATCAAGAACTTGCTTCACTGCAACATCAACCTGTTTTAATAGTTCCTTACCAAACTTGATATCCATATTTCCCTCCATGAATATTCATCTTAATAATTAAGAAAAAATACAAACATTTTTTATAGCATCCTATTTCAAATAGGCTTTTTTACACAAGAATCAATAAGACTATTATCTTACCGAAGACAAGTATACGGTACTATTTGGAAATATTTCAACTAAATTATTAAATCAGCAATAATATTATTTAAATATATTGTCCTCTCTTTTTAGTTTTTCCACAATTTTTAAACTAACTTTTAAAACAACAAAATCATCATAGTGTTAATCCTTTGAAATCCCAAACTATATAGAAACAAAAAAATCCCTGCAATCCACAGAGATTTTTGCAATTCATATTCAGTTGATTTTTAGGAAACCAATTTCTTCAACAAGGTAAAGATTCTTTATATACATTTATGACTATTTCTTTATTAATAGCCTCTGTATACTCCTCACATATTATATTCATTTCTATCTTAAAATCACCAACACTTTTAGGTACAATTAAAAACTTCTCACTAAAGGTTCTTTTCCTAGTATGCATTAAACTTGAACACTTAATTGTCAATTCATTATCAGAAAATGAGATAAGATTATTCTTATTAATATTTAAACTACTCGAAGAACTCCAGTTTAAAATCCCTCTATTTAATCCTACTCCCCCAAATAGCGCTTTATCTGAATAAAAATGTGATACACCAGCTAACGGGAATTTAAAACGCTCCTCATAATATTTCTCCTCTGCTACTTGTAACGGGTCTTTAGGTAACTCAGGAATTTCAGGCTTTGTTAAATCATCAATGCCTCCCTCAATCACTTCAACTTCTTCTGGAAAACACATATCAACAAAAATATTTGTAGCTTTTGCTTTTCCATCGTTACAAAGCGTAATTTCATACTCTGTACCCATATCTATTGCCCTTTTATAACTTTCTAATTCTCTATTGTAATCCTCAATTTTAACATTAGTTTCCTCTACTAATAAATTATGTTTCTCGATACTTTCTTTTGTTATGTATGGTTGCAAATGCTCGGGTACATCTTTTTCTTCTATCACTGAGTATAAACTTAACTTATTAACTTTCATTTCGTAGTTAAAAGGGATATTCACCTTCTCATCTCTATTAATCTCAACTAATATTTCAGGAATACTGAGCTGCAACTTTTTCTTAAGTGATTCTAATTCCTCTTTTAGTTCTCTATTCTCAGCACTTAATTTAGTAAGTTCTTCTAGTGCTTTAGTAGTGTCAATGGTATTTGCTCTTATCCATCCAATTTGGGGAGTCAATGTAAATGCCTTAAATAAGGCTGCTGTAACTTTGGATGTAAGCTCATCCTCATTACTCCAAAAATCACACATTTTATTTTGTGTTACTTTCTCTATAAATCTTTCTAGCTTTTTAATACTCTTTGGATTATTTTCACGTTCATTAGGGGATGTAGGCACATTGCGGTCTTTAATAAATGCCATTATAGGAATACCCTTCGACTTAGCATAATCATATTCTTTTTCGGTATATGAAAATCCATCATCAGCCAATGAACCATATCTATGTCCAAGAATAATAACATAGTAATCACTCTTATCTATGGTATTTGTTATTACCGTCCATTGGTCATCATCCCCAGCACTAAACATCTCCATTCCAATCGGGAAATGATAGAGTGTAAGAATTTGCTCACTAATTTTCGCTCTAGCATTTACTAAGTCTGTATATGTTGAGCTAATAAAGACTTGATACTTTTTATCTCCCATCTGATTTCACTCCAATACTCTATATTAATCACTATATTACAACTAAAGTTATTAAACAGTTACTAACGAAAAGGCATAACGGGAACAAAAAGGAAATTTATTGCTCCACTCTGTGTCGAATGATTGATATAACTCTACGCTATTTTAAATAATCCAACATTTTCACATCTTCAAGCATTCTCTTTAAAACTTTCATTTTTTTATATGGGGAATCTATTACTGATTCTAATAAAGGTTTAATAATATAGAATAAACCTATTAACATCATTACTATAGCCAACACCATTACAACCATATATATTCCTTCATCGTAAGAGTCTAATAACCATTTAGAAATAAGACTAATGGAAGGAACTAACAAAGCTGTCCCAATTGTATAGACTGATTTTCTAAATTTATCGCTCAATTTTAATTCAGGAATTTCTTCATTGATTTGATTTATCAGCAAATCAATTTGCTCCATATTATCAATTTTTCGCTGTTTCAGTATATTTCTCATTGAAATAATATTATGCTCGAAAACATCTGTGTTATCTCCAATATTAGATAATACACTTTTCCTCGTCTCATATCCAAAGTAACCACCACTTAATGCTGCAAAGACACATTCAATTACAAAATACCATCCATTTTGTGTGTTAAAAGATTTGTAGAAGAAAAACAAAATTCCAGCTAAAAGTATTAAAGAAATAACCCAGACATACCATTTTAAATATCTTACAAAAAATTTCATACTTACATTTTGTTTAAAATAATCTTCATATACTAACCATAACATCATTAATTCCTCCAATACTTATTTAATTGCTCCCAATTAAAAGACCCCCCCAAAATATTATTAGTATAAAAGCACGTTATGATATTCTCAATAAATAGCATTTTTTCATTCGTTCAATAATAAACAGTACATCATTTAATCCTTACTGTTTCTGTTATATTCGCTACCAATTTCTTAATAAGTAACTATACGAACTAATATATTTAAAGTTTCAGTTTTACTAAAAAATCCATAAAAAAGCGAATGGAACTTTATTCATTCCATCCACTCTCCTTATTCATCTATATCTTCAAAAACGCTTCTTAAATATTTTTGACGCTCTTCACTTAAACTATTAAAAATTTCTTTATTAAAATATTCTTGGAACTCTTCTACTGTACAAATACCTTCTACCTCATCAGTAAAAATTCCATCATCAATTTCACATTCTTTAAATACCAAGACAATAAACCCTTCTATCTCTACAGCTCTATCAAGCGCTATTTGTGCAAATAAAAACGTATCATTGATTTTCTCTTTAATGTTGTAAAAATCACTTACTTTTAGCAAGCCATTGGCATTATTAATATAATGCCAAACTACGCCTGCTTCTCTTTCAATAATTTTTTCTAATGCACCTTTTTCCTCTGCTACATTTTGATAATACGCTGCTAAAGATACCTGAAAATCACGCTCTATAAATACCTCATAGTCACATGAAAAACCTTCTAAATCAATCTCATTGCTACTTATCCCAAGCCATTCATTGAATTCCTCAATAAAAATGCCCTCATCCTGTTCTTGACTTTTCTTCACAAAATCCACTTGAATCACTTTATTTTTATCGCTCTTCATCAAATAGCTCCCTCATATTTAATTACGCTTACCCCATTAAATCCTTTAAATTAACCACATTGCCGTTCGTATGACCTTGCTCCACTTTATTTTCAATAAAATCTTCCAACTCACCTTTAATCACACCAAAGCATTGTTGTACACGCCTAGACTTGCCATTCTTCTTAATAGGCTTCTTCACAACTCGCCTTTCAAATCCTTCTATATCCGCAAACAAATCTATTTCAAAATTCCCTCTATTTTTGGCTCGATAATTATTATTTTTACACCATTCAAAATATAATTCATACAGCTCGTCCAAAGTCATATAATCGCTTTCTAATAGCTTCAATACTTCCATTTCATTCTGCTGATTTTTATAAGTCAATTCCGTCACCAATTCTTGCTTCCCATGACGCATTTCATAATCTAGCAGCGTAACATTTTCCATCATAAATTTCTTGACAACTTTTAAAGAATTAAGATATTCTTCAATGAGCCTTTCCATCGTTGGTGTCACTGTTAATTGCTTTGTATGATTGATAACATGGCTATAAGCCTTCACGCTCAAATGCATCAAGCATTGAATAACCCTTTCATCAGCTACATACATGGCTATTTCTTCACTATTATAAACAGCTTTTTCAGCCACTTTATATGGGCAATTGACAATTCTTAATCGCCTTTTAATTGCCTCGCCACTCTCATTAAATGGTGGAATAAAGTTACAAGAGAAAATCAACTTTGCGTAGCTGCTTTTAAATTCACTATCCTTAAATTTCTTCTCCATTCGCACCTTATCTTCACCAGTCAATAGCTTTAGATTTTTCATATCCACCATACCATTCTTGCCTAGCTCACCACCAATATTCGCTAACTTTCCTTCTAGCAAGCCAAGCGTGAAACTTTTATCATTGGATAAATCCTCTAAGCTCACATTGCTGACATTCGCAGCACCTAGTAAATTGGTGATAAGACTTAATAATGTACTCTTCCCATTACCACCCTCACCATACAAAATAACAAATTGTTGATGCAATATCCCCACTGTCATACACATGCCAATATACTCTAATAAAACAGGAATGGATTCCTCTTCTACAATCGTATGGAGAATATTCATCAAAATCTCCATAGATTGCTCATCATACTGCTCACTATAATTATATGGAATTTGATTTTTTGATAAAAAAGCAGGTGTATGAGGCTTTAGCTCATTTGTTTTTAAATCATATAACCCATTCATAAAATTAATGGTCGTAGCAAGTTGATTTTTATATTGATAATCCGTATGTTTTTCGCTATCATTATATTGTGTTAATTCAATGTCGAGTTGATTTAGCACTTCTCTACTATTTTTAATATCGCTATATAACACGCCTAATTTATCTTTAATTTTCTTATGCATTATCTTGTGATAATCCACATAAACGCCTTTATCATAGATGTAATTCATATTGCCCTCTCGCATAAAATGCTCTTCTTTCAGCAGTTCCTCTGCTACAAGCCAATAATTTAACCGATTATCAATCAAATATTTTTTCATTCTATTTTTTTCAGCGTTGATTGTTTCCATATTGCTATCCTTCAAATTTTTATAATAATCTGCTAATAACTTGCTGATAGATGAATAGACTATATCAAAATCCTTCGCTTTCACATCTAAATCGTTCAGAATTTTATTTTTGTATTTCACGAAATAATGTGCATTGCCACTCTCTCGCTCCACCGCATACAACAAACTGAGCAAATAATAATTGAATAGCTCATCTTCATCAAGATTTACAGAAGACTTTAATTGTTTTAAAGCAGCTATTTCCTTATCTATTTTTAAACAAATATCGCCTATCTCCAAAACCTTCTCTACTCCATCATCAATATGCTGTAAATTAATGAAGAAGTCTTTTCTATAACTATTGTCTGCTTCTACACTAGCCATTTTATCTATAGCTTGACCATTTACTTGTTGTTGCAATAAATCTAACTCATTTTCCATTGCAAGCAATTCTTTCATTTCATCATTACTCAAACTATTAATTCCCTTATTCACCATCCTCTCTATAAATATCTCCATCACTTTCATTTTTTCTTTTAAATCCAAAATATCATTCCTCCATTTTATAATATTTTTACTGCTATTTCATCTTATAATATCAACATTCATCTCATCAACCAATTTTCGTACATTTTGAATTTTATTTCAAAAATCATACCAATCATACAAATATATTATCTTTTATACTTATCACTATAACCTAAACCAATAGGTGATTTACCTTGATTAAATAAACTACAACCTTTACATAAACTACTCCTACTTACTTTATTACAAAGGAATGGCTTCATTTTTTGTTCAACGAGTGTTTGATATTTTCTTGTAACTTCAAGCGAGTTATACCTAGCATCATCCCTACTCCACTCATGCGCCTTATCAAAACCATCCTTTATATTGGCGCACAATATCAACAATAGATTCCATTCCTCATAACTACATTCGTGCTGTTTATCCACCTTGTGGCGTACCCAATTACAGCGCTCATAAATTAAATCACCATCAGCCTTTTTATCAGATGGATAGCTGCTTTGTTGCTTGCCATGAGCTATCTTGCGCTGCTCCCGTTCAATCGTTTCCTTTAAAAACCTTTTTACATCCTCATATTTTAATTGGTTGGCATCCTCAAAATACTCAATCGTAACCAGCTTCGGTTTATCTTTATTTTTAAGGTTATATGTGAATGGCACACGCATCATTTTTAACACATTGGACTTATCAATTTTCTTACCAATCTTGTTAGCCTCTTGATTGACATACTCGCTAAATAACCTATAAATCAAATTGATTTCCTTGCGTTCCTCAATTGTTTCAAGCCTTAGCACCTCATCAAATTTGTAGTACACATGTAGACCGCCTCCACTATTTACAATTATCGTTGGCTTAATGGGTAGTGACATCATAAAGTCAATTGCTTGCTGGAAGCTATCAAAATATTGATGATGTTGCTCGCTATGATGCCCCTCTATATTGACATCAACATCTAGCCATAATCCAAATACCTCGCTAATGGTTTCCATAGTACCTTTCACACGCTTTAAAATATTTTGAGTAAGTACCTCTATATCCTCTTTAAAATAACCATGAAAATCATGATTACTATACTCATTTAACTTTTGCCACATGGTATCAAAGCTAACTAAACCATTTTGTAATTCAGCTTTCATTTTATTTAAGTTGATACCTAGCTCTCTTTCCTTTTGCTCAACATTACGCAACGCTCGTTCCGCTTTTGCAGCTTGATAGCCATACCCTTGATGGATGTACTTTTTATAAAGTTCTGATACTATTTCATGCTTGATGTTCTCCTCTCCTACCTTTTTTAGTTTTGCTTCCTTTTCTAATTGCAGGGCTAAATTAAGCTGAATCGTATACCCTTTAGCTGCTTCAACTTGAATGTAATCAACCACACTATCTTTATCATGTGCATCAATAAACGCACTCATCTTTGTATCTATATTAAATAATAGAAACCTACCTTTATATTCAATATCACTAGGATATAAATATTCTAAAAAATCATTCATACTATCCATCATTCAATCAATCCTTCCAAATATTTATTTTTACAATCAAATCATAAAATAAACATTTGGATATCGTCTACTGATTTTTGTACATTTTATAAAAAGTTAATAGGATATATCAAACATCATCAATCTTATATATCTTTAAACGGTTACATCAGTTACATTAGTTACACCTTTTTCACATAAAAGATTTATAACAAAATTTATTTTTAAAAAGAAAAAAATATATGTATATCATAACTATGAAAATAGTGTAACCAATGTAACCCATATCTATTTATTATCTATTGTAAGTAATATTATGTAGTATTTTATAAAGCTAATAGTGTTATAAATCCTGATATATCAACGTTTGTAAGACCTCTCTTAAATCAAGTATGAATCTCACAATTAATATTTCGTGTGAAAATGGATGTAACCAGCAAGGCTAAAAGTGTAACCGACATAGGTAAATATGTAACCAGCACCCTCAAAAATGTAACTCGTTATTTCTATATGGATAAAATTTTGCAATAAAAAAAACACTACTCCTTTTCAAGTAGCGCTTACTGAACAATATGGAACTATACTTAATAATCATTCATAGAGTAAATTGTAGCTAATTCACTCATAATTTGTTGTCCTAATTTTTGATATTTTTCTTGATTTAATGGTTGTTTTTCATAATTAGTTCTCAGTAGGTTCCTTACTGATAAAATATATTTTGCATATTCTTTATGATATTTGATATTTGAAGATATATATAAATCTTCTTCTTTTTCTTGAGAAACATCTGCAAAGGCGCATCGTGTAGCTATAGCATAGTTCAATCTCAAGGCGTATACAAAATCCTTAGTTTCTGGATTTGTTAAATTCTTTTCAGAGACATTAGGTAATGTCCTATAATGAGCTGCAATAGTTCCTTCAATATTCTCAGGTGATTCAAAATCTCCATATTGTTGAGCTGTCTTTCTACATGCAGTATATTCACTCAAAATTACTTTTCCAAAGTACGCCACTGTATTATTTCGGATTTTTTCATATTCCTCTATGCCGAATGTATCCACTATACGTTTATCATCTTCTGCATGTACTAATTCATGTGCTAAGATATTTGTGAATACATTACATTTTTCATCACTATATTCGTGAACAAATCCACTATGATTTACAATACCTAGTTTAAAAGAATCAATTCTTATCGTTGTATGCAGTCTATTGTTTTTTATTTTAGATAAACAATGTCCTGCATCTCCATTTAAATTAGTAATTTCAATTTTATTGATAACATCCTTTGCGTCACTAGATTCATAAATTTCTTTAGCTACTGTGAAATATTTTTCTTTCTCAAAACTTCTAGGAAAAGCTTTTTCTTTTCCTTCCGATAAATAAATTATTTTTTCCTCGAATGGTATTTCAGAACTAACTTTCGTTTTAGTAGTTTCATGGATTTGTTTCACATCCTCTTGCATATTCACCGTATCCTCCTCATTACTTTTTCTTCTAAATAAATTGAAAAACATATTCAAACTCCTTTTATTTTTTTAGCATTATT
Organism: Lysinibacillus sp. B2A1; assembly: GCA_002973635.1. Taxonomy (GTDB): domain Bacteria; phylum Bacillota; class Bacilli; order Bacillales_A; family Planococcaceae; genus Lysinibacillus. The sequence goes on along the minus strand of CP027224.1, from coordinate 1,803,487 downwards.
CGACAAAAAGGAAGGTTTTCCTTCTTAACGTTTAGCTACAAAATAACACTAAGCCTTTATATGTATCGTATATTAAACTCACCTTCAACATCTTCTAAACCAATAATATCTTGGCGTTTTTTTCTTTCTTCTTTAATTTTATCTACATCTGCACTTTTACCACCAGGAGTAAATGTAATTCCAGAATCACCAATATCTTTTACTTCAGCTCCACCAGTGCTTTCATTAGGTTCTGTTACTACTACTTCTTTATTTTTTTCAAGCTCTTCAAGCTCTTTTTGTTCTTTTAAATAATCTTCATTATCATTTGTCGATAATGTTTCTTTTTGTCTTTCTTCAAATAATATTTCTTTTTGTTTATCCAAATCAACAACAACTTCTTTTTCTGGCTCCTTATCTGTATCTTTATCTTTAGGTTTATCACCTTTAGTTAATAAAAATACAGATAAGACCAAAATAGAAATAATTATTGCTATGGATAAAATAAGTATTAATACTTTTTTCTTATCCATAATAGTTTAAAACCTCCATCTAAATTAAAATTATTTTGTTCTAAGTGAAAATACGTTACCAGAATTAGTTATCATATAATCATTAGTAACTTTTTCAAAACTTGGATATAAATCATTTTTAGTTAAAGTTATACCATATAAATCTTTTGCCAAACCTATAATTAAGTCAGCTGATACATTTTTATCATAATTTATAAATCCTGCTTCACCTTTTGAACCTTCAATACAAATAACCAATTTTCCCATACCTATAGTATCAACATCTGTATACTCAACTTCATATCCACCATTTTTAATTTTTTGATAACTAGAATCAGACATCTTAGATACTACTTTATTTACTGTATTTACATCTACATTCTTAGCACCTGAAGCAACTGGAATTTTTGAATTTCCATAATCAGGATTCGTTTCACCAGGTGGTTTTGTATTTCCACCGTTATTATTTCCACCACCAGTAGATGGTTTTTCACTACCTAATTTTCCTAAACGTAAACTACTATCAAGCTTTGACATCCCCTTGTTAGCTTGACCTACTAAGCTTAATCCTTCTTCGTTTTTATTAGCAATTAATGCAATTCCTGTAGCTTCTTCAATATCAATATTGTGCATACGATATAAAAATGCCGCTACTTGAGCACGTGTTAAATTATTATTACTACCAAAGAACTTATTTAAATCTTTATTCTCAAATTGCGGATTTTGTCCCGTGGTAATCCCTTCACCAATCATAAAATTAATGGAATCAGCAAGGCTATTAGCGTTACCAGTTAAATGACTTATTGCTTGTGCTACTACCCCACGTTTTACAGGTTTATTACGTAAAGCATTATCAAAATAGGAATTTAATGGAGTATTGTAACTTGCAAGCGAATCATAATATGAGTCCGCCCAATGACTAGCAGAAGTAGCTTTAACTAAATCACCTTTGTCATCTTTCAGACCTAAAAACTCCGCTAACATTTTCGCAAATTGTGCTTCTGTAATTGATTCATTTGGTTTAAATGTACCATCTGGATAGCCCGTAATAATACCCTCGCCTTTAGCCCAATTTATTGCATCATAAGCATAATGCGATTTTGTTACATCTTTAAATTGACCTACAACTTGTTGAGCTACTTTTGTATTTATATTTCCGCTAGACGCTTCAACTGTAACGAAACTCCCTGTTAAACCAACTGCTAATAAAATACCACACGTACCTAATTTCACTTTATTTAAATTCACTTGAATTTTCCCCCAATACCATATTTATGTACAATATAAATTATCTTTAGGTTTATCACCTTTAGTTAATAAAAATACAGATAAGACCAAAATAGAAATAATTATTGCTATGGATAAAATAAGTATTAATACTTTTTTCTTATCCATAATAGTTTAAAACCTCCCTTAAAATCATTTTGTTCTTAATGTGAAAGAACTTCCAGAGTTAGTTATTACATATTTACTAGTTGAGTTTTCAAAACCTGGATATAAATCATTTTTAGTTAAAGTTATTCCATATAAATCTTTTGCTAAACTTATAACTAAATCAGATGAAACTGATTTATTATATGTAAGGAAACCAATACCACTACTATCTTTTAAAGCTATAGTTAAATCTCCTAAACCTACAAGGTCTGTATCAGTATCTTTTACTTCATATCCAGCATTTACTATTTTTTTATAAGTAGCATCTGACATTTTAGATACTACTTTATTCACTGTATTCACATCTACATTCTTAGCACCTGAAGCAACTGGTATTTTTGAATTACTATAATCAGGTTTAGTTTCTTCTGGTGGTTTTGTATTTCCACCGTTATTATTTCCACCACCAGTAGATGGTTTTTCACTACCTAATTTTCCTAAACGTAAACTACTATCAAGCTTTGACATCCCCTTGTTAGCTTGACCTACTAAGCTTAATCCTTCTTCGTTTTTATTAGCAATTAATGCAATTCCCGTAGCTTCCTCAATATCAATATTGTGCATACGATATAAAAATGCCGCTACTTGAGCACGTGTTAAATTATTATTACTACCAAAGAACTTATTTAAATCTTTATTCTCAAATTGCGGATTTTGTCCCGTGGTAATCCCTTCACCAATCATAAAATTAATGGAATCAGCAAGGCTATTAGCATTACCAGTTAAATGACTTATTGCTTGTGCTACTACACCACGTTTTACAGGTTTGTTTCTTAAAGCATTATCAAAATAGGAATTTAATGGGACGCTATATGCTGCTAATGAATCGTAATATGTATCACTCCAGTGACTCGCAGGCGTAGCTTTAACTAAATCACCTTTGTCATCTTTCAGACCTAAAAACTCCGCTAACATTTTCGCAAATTGTGCTTCTGTAATTGATTCATTTGGTTTAAATGTACCATCTGGATAGCCCGTAATAATACCCTCGCCTTTAGCCCAATTTATTGCATCATAAGCATAATGCGATTTTGTTACATCTTTAAATTGACCTACAACTTGTTGAGCTACTTTTGTATTTATATTTCCGCTAGACGCTTCAACTGTAACGAAACTCCCTGTTAAACCAACTGCTAATAAAATACCACACGTACCTAATTTCACTTTATTTAAATTCACTTGAATTTTCCCCCAATACCATATTTATGTACAATATAAATTATCTTTAGGTTTATCACCTTTAGTTAATAAAAATACAGATAAGACCAAAATAGAAATAATTATTGCTATGGATAAAATAAGTATTACTACTTTCTTTTTATCCATCTGAAAAAGTCCTCCTTTCATTTAATCACATTACTAAATTTTTGAAATTAAAACTATAGCTGATAAATAAAACCACCTATAGTTTTAATTTTTTATATACTTTTAAAATTAAATTTATCTATAATTTATTAACATATTATTTTTCGATGTTAATTTCTTTACCACCATTAGAGTTATGTATAATGTTTACTTTTCCTTTAACTACTAATGTTGTTTTAGATAAATCAGCATCAGTTAAAGTAACACCACTTAAGTCTTTAACTACTGCTTTAACAAAACTTAAATCAGTACCTTTATAGTAAATAAAGCTAGCTTTTAACCCTCCAGAACCATCTGTAGAAATACTAAAGTCCTTAGTGAAAATCATACTATTACTAGCATTAGTCACCTCATATCCATTAGCTTTAAATTTATCAATAGTTCCACTAGATAATTTAGATGCGACTTTATTTAGTTCATTTACATCTACATCCTTAGACGAAGCACTATCGCTCACAGGTAATTTAGCGTTACTGAAATCAGGTTTCGTTTCTTCTGGTGGTTTTGGCCCTCCATTGTTAACATGTGGTTTTGTATTTACTTGCTCTGTAAAAACTTTACCAGTTCTTAAACTACTATCTAACCTTTTAATACCATCATTAGCTCTAGCAACTAAAGCATTACTTTCAGCGCTTTTATTGTGAGCAAGTTCGCCTAAATTATTTAAAGATGAATTATCCATTCTAAACAAGAAAGCTACTATTTGTGCTCTTGTTAAAGTATTCTGGGAACCAAAATATTTAAAAACATCTTTATCTTCAAACTGTGGATTCTGTCCAGTAGAAATACCTTCAGCTAAAAAATAATTTATAGATTCCTTCAAATCATAAGCATCACCAACAATATAAGATATTGCTTGAGCAACAGTTCCACGGTTAATTTTAGCGTTTCTTAAATTATTATCAAAATAGCCGTTCAAAGGCACACTATACTTCGAGACAGCATCATAATTTGGGTCAGACCAGTGAGACGCTTTTGTAAACTTAGGTAAATCCCCTTCATCATCGGTTAAGTTTAAATATTGAGAAAGCATCTTTACAAATTGAGCCTCGGTTACAGAGTCATTAGGTCCAAAAAGACCATTTGGTTTACCGCTTTTATCCGTATACCCTGATACAATTCCTCTTTGTTGGGCCCAATAAATCGCTTCACTCGCATAGTGACTTTTGCTTACGTCTTTAAATTGAACTAATACTTGTTGAGTTACTTTAGAATTTATATCATTACTAGCCGCATGAGCTACTAAGTCGCCCGTTTCTAAGGCTCCTCCTACTAAACTACTTACTAATAATGCACCACATACGCCTAATTTCATTTTGTTTTTCATTCTTATTTCCTCCTAAAAATTTAAATTTTTTTAACAAATGCTGGGATATTTATATTAATATTTTACCTTAATTGTGACAGGAAACAACAGAAAATCTAAAAAAATATAAAAATAAGAAGCACTCAAAGAGTGCCTCTTTTACTATGCCTATGACAATTATACATAACCTTTATTTAAATATTTATTACATAATTCATTGATTTCTTTCATACTAATTTTCCTTTTTACTCCATTGTATGTTTTCGTAAGTAAAATAACGTCTTCACCATCACAACTTAAACCAAAACCATAGACGATAGGTGAACCAAAAGTAACTGCACAAAATACCTCTTTTTTAGCGTGGTCGAAATAAATGTATCTATAACTTTGAGGTGTAGTATTATTCCACTCACCAACGGCTTTTTTAATCCCTTTGATTTTTATATTTTTCATAATATCATTCTCCTTTTATTTATAATTTTTTAATATACGAGGCACTTAAAAAGCGCCTCATATCTATATATTTTTCACTTTAATTCCAACACCAATTTTTCATATTTTCTTTCTTTCTTTTTCTATCTTTAATTTTTCCTCTCCATTTAGCTATTTCACTTCTATATGCTAAAAAGTCATTTATTTCTAAATCATGAATACTTCCCACATTAAATTTATTTAAATATTTTTCTTTAATTTTTTTCATTTATTTTCCTCCTCCACTTTAAAGCCGACAATTACACCATATTCATCTAAAATTAATCGCTCATAATCATAAAATTGTGCATCAAAATATCTATTTTCTTTGATACAAATAGCTACATTATATTCAAACAAATCTATCAATTCTTCTAATTCAATTTCTCCACACATTTCATTTTCAAAAATCTCATATACGTAATCATCGATTTTAACTTTATCAATGCTCATATAATTATCTATTTTTAAAAAGTAAACATACTCTCCTCTCGAACCTATTTTGTATATACGACCTAAAACAACTTCATTTTCTATCAAACTATACATCACTAAATCATTAAAATATTTTCCAATCATAAAATCTCTCCTTTTTTAATACATATAACAAAAATTAAATATTAATCATATGATATATTAATATTATATAAAAACTAAATTTAAACCGTCTATCGAATTTTACGCAAAAACAAGATATTTTTTAAAAAACTAAAAAACCACTATAAAAATAGTGGTTTCAACCAAATTTATTAATTATCAAACTAACAATTAATAATATACAATATAATTATTTATCAACAAATCTTTTAATCATTAATGGTAAGCGTATATTCTTCCCTTCAATCAACGCTATCTTATCCTCTGATTTATCTACATCAGCCCTCAATAGCTCGATATGATTATCAAACAACCAACGCATAAAATATAGCTGAGCCGAACTTTTTCTTATTTTTTTAGGTAGCGTATAATGCGTTTTCGGATTTTCATATTTTTTAATCAACCCATCAATTTGCTCCCTATCCTTTAAAAAGATACTTTTATCCACATCTTTATCTGATAAAGATAGATTTATCATGACCTTTGCAAAGGCAAGTGGATAATATATTTTGTACCAAGCCAATCTATAAGCATTAATGACATAAGCAGCAGCATGGGCTAATGGATATAAATATTTAACTTTTTTCATACTTGCAATAAACCACCCATCTACATGATGCTGTCTTAAAACTTCCTCATATTTTTTCCACTCAATTTGATTAGCGGCTTTATTTTTATCGCTATGCAATTTTCCTTTCCGAATAAATTCAACGATTTTATTACTTAAAACTTCTTCTACTCCATATCGCATTAACAATCTTTTAAAGTTCTCTCTACTTGTAATCAGCTCACCAATTGCCTTGCCGTTCTTTAGCAATACATCCGCATTACCATCCCATAAACCTTCTCCATGTGTTAAACCGCTAATCGCCACCAAGTCACTAAATTTTTGAGGGCTTACTTGCTTGGTGACATTGGTAGAATAGTTTGTATTAAATTCGCTTATCATTTCAGTGCGCCCTAACGCAAATTGTTGTATCACATCAGTATCATACATATCAATTTCAGAAATACTAACGCCTGTTTCTTTTTCTAAATAATACAGCCTTGTACTATCATCTTGGCTCAAAATATCAAATTTTAAAATTGCATCCTCATATGGCTTATATTCTGATTGCAAGGCTATATTACTAGCGTCATTACCATCCTTACTGTAGGTAATACCACTGTAATAATGTACATCTAACTCCTCTGGAATTACCAACATTCCTCCAGCATGTTGACCACTACTAAATGCTACACCATTTAAAAAATCGAGTGTTTCTTCTAATACCAAGTTATCGAAATCAAATGTTAATATCTCTACTAATGGCTCACGATTATCCTCATGTTTTAATTTTTCTATATAAATCATGTTGTGATTATTTATATCAAAATGAATGTAATCAATTGGATGTAAATTTCCCACATCATCTAATTCATAAAAATCACTAATATCGTTATCGTATCGTTCTTTTAGCGTTTCTACTTTTATATTTCCTTTAGCTTTATGATACTCCCATATGATTTTCTTACTTTTCCCCTCGGCAAGTGTGCTAATTGTGCCAGCACGTACAATATTGCGCTCACCAAATAGACTAGTTATAAAACCAATAATATCTTTTTGAATCTCACTACTAAAATTCAAGTCTACGTCAGGTGTTTTTTCACCACCATAGCCCATAAAGCTACTCCAATGAATGCCAAAGCCATTTCCCTTTAAAGAACCACCACAAATACATTGCTTAACAGGCAAATCAAAGCCGCACACTACATCTTCATCCCCACAAAACTCTACTTTTTTGCACGTATCGCATTGATAATGTGGTGGTAATGGATTGACCTCACTGATACCCATTACATAAGCAATCAACATACTACCAACGCTACCTCGACTCCCTACTAAATAGCCTTTGCGATTGCTTTCCTCTACCAATAAATAACTGCCATAAAATACAACCTCATATCCGCCTTTAAAGACCATTTCTAGCTCTTTATTTAACCTTTCTTGAATTACCTTATCAACATGCTCACCATATAGCTCAACTAGCCTTTTATCAATGACCTCAAGCATTTTCTCCTTCTCATTGCCTTCTAACATAGATGGCTTTACTAACGGATGCGTTGGTACTACCTCATAAGGGGAAAATTTATCCAATATTTTGATACTATTGGTAGAAACAATTTCTCGGCTTCTTTCCTCACCAAGAAAAGCAAATTCTTTTAATAGTTCCTCTGTCGATTTATAATAAACATTGGCTCTTGCTAATTCCTTATTTTGAATATATGGATGAAATCTCCCACCATGTTTCTCAAGTTTTAAACCCTCAATATTAACATTTAATAAATCATCGCCAGTTAATTTACCCTTTATAAATTTGTTATATAGTTCTTGCTCAATATCACTAAATTCCTGACCTTTACAAATTTTATTATCAAAAAATTCTAGAATACTGGTGATATTCTTATCAAAAAATACCTTGCTACGATTATCGAACCACAGCATGTCTAAATATTTCTCTTCATATTTGTGAAGACACAACACCTCGCCCAAGCTAATAACCGTTTTATTTTGCTTTTGACATAGCCCATCAACAATTTTAATTAATCGCTTCAAAGTTTCTGCTGGTACATCCTCATAATGATGATTACTATACGGGCTATTTAAACCAATCACATCATAATTATCTAAAATACACTCATCAAATTTACCGTTTAGTAGGCTTTCAAAGATGTCTTTGCAATAAAAGCCATTACTTACAACTAAAATATTTTCTCGAAGCCCTTCAACATTAATATCATCCCAGCTTAAAACTTTGTTTGTTGTATCAGTGTTGACCTTGCTACTTAATTGATTAAGAAATATTAAACCCTCTCGATTTAAGGCATACAGCGTGACCATTTGGGGAAAACGCATATCTAGCTGACTTTTTAAAGGCTCATTACACGCTACTAAATCTTTATTGTGAGCTTCCATATCCTCTAGTAATTTATTAAACAAATTGAAGGTAGACAAGCTATCCGAAACAGCTCTATGATGATTTTCAATCTTGATTCCATATTTTTTTAACATGTCTTTTAAGCTATAATTCTTACGCTTTCTCTGTTTAGTTAATACTTCTTCCTCCACAAATTTACTTAAATATAGGGTGTCAATTAAGGCAAAATCATTTAATTTCTCATCCAGCTTGTACATTCTGCTTCTTACATTGATAAAATTCAAATCAAAGTCTCTAGCATTATGCCCAACTAAAACATACTCTTCGTCACCAATAAATTCATAAAACCGTCTTAATGCGGTTTCTTCATCCACACAATGCTCTACCATCTTATTTGTGATATTTGTGATGCTGCTAATTTTTTGAGTGATTTTATTTTTAGGTTTAATCAGCTCATTAAACTCTTTAATAACCTCACCGTTCTCTATAACTACTGCTCCTATTTCAATCATTTCATGAAAAAGTGGGTAAATACCTGTCGTTTCTATATCAAATACTAGATATTTAACATTTCTCAAAAATTTCTCATCTGTTATCTCACTGTTTTTCTCATGCAATTTCTCACTATTTACTAGGTAATGCAGATACCGATTTTGATGAACTAAAAAATCAACACCATAAAACATCTTTAATTTTTCAATATTCTCTAAGCGTTTTCTATTTACCTCACTTGGATTATTTTTATATTCCTCCGCCATCACCTTTTTGTATTGCTTCAATTGTTGCTCTATTAAAGGAAAACCTCGAACAGTACCCTTCTCCACAAAGCCTAATCCTTGATAATTAAATCTATTGGTCAACTCTATAGCGGCTGCTTCTTTTACAATGCTTTGCATGGTGGAATATTGACTAATGGCTTTAAATTCAACTCGACCCATTTCATCGGTATCTATTCTTTTTCCAATATCATTCGTAATATCCTTACAGTCCTCTATATCTACTTGCAATTGCATAGTAGGCGCATTGGTATTACTTATATGAGCAGATGTTACACTAAAATTTGTATACTTCTCGTCTAAACTCGTTCTACCTTTCAATTCATAAAAATGCCCTTTAACAAAGAAGTTTTTAATTGTTTCTATATTATTCTTGTCATGTTCTTCGTACCTCACAAAGATGATACACTTTAGATTGCTGGCACCATCATTTAAAACAAAAATAAAGTTCTCACCCTCGCCATTGTTCCATGCCTTAACCGTTAAATCACTGACCATTTTTCCACTAACACTTACAAATTCATTTTTTTCTATTATTTCATTAATACTTTTTTCTTTATAATATTTATCCATCTTTCTACCTCCTCAATTTTTAGAAAAATAAAACGAGTGAAGCACTTACACCCCACTCGCATGAACATATTTAATCAAACTTGATAAAATCAGTATAATTAATATCATCTGTTCCATTTACATTGGCTTGAGTGCTTTTCTCCTCATTTCCTTTTACTTCATTTTCCAAAACTTGATGTGCTTCATCTGGTGAAACCTCATCAACTTTCTCAATTTCGCTTACTACCCCATCAATTTTCTCAATTTTTTCAACAGATTCATCAAGTTTCTTAAATTCTTGATTTCTTCGATGAAAATTTTCTAACGCTTTTTCTTTATCTTCTATGCAGTACAGCCAACCAACTTCATTCCTCCCATTCTTTGTATAGATGCTACTAACGACTTTCAATTCCTTTAACTTCTCTATTAAAAAATCTTTTAATTCCGACTCTTTTATTGCTAAATTATCAAAGTCAATATCAAGCAATCCTATTAAATGCATTAATTGATTTTTTCCTATATCATTCACATTTGCCTCATCATAGACTAATACATTTTTTGTTAATCTATAATCTCTATCTATTAAGCGCAATTTGAATTTCCACATTTCATATCTATTTTGATTTTTATCTATTTTATCCGATTCACATTCTATTTTTTCTATAATTAAATCATACGCACCTTCTTTCAATAACCCACCTTTCTTATTTTTTATATTTATTAAATCATTCAAATTAATCATATTATCATCCTTCCTTTCAATCTTACAAACATATATTATTACAAATTCATTAATTCCATCAACCAAATTTTACACAGTTTCAATTTTTTATTATGTAGCGGTTACAAATTTACTATCATTGGTTACATTTTTACCCCTCTCGGTTACAAAAATAGCTATGCTGGTTACACATAAAAACCGCTAATTTTTCATTTAAAATAGAACATAAAACCTCCATAAACCCTGATATATCAAGGTTTATAATTAATACTTTATTTTTAATATGATTAATTTATCTATTACGGTTACACTGGTTACACTATTTTTATAGTTAAGATATACATCTATTTTTTTATGTAGTAAAGAAAAAATCCTAATAAACTTTTTAGTCAAATAAGCTGTAACTTGTGTAACCGATGTAACCGCAACAAATGGAATCCATAAACAAAAAACCATGCGTTTATACTCGCATGGCTGCATCTATGACCTATGATATTTTGGCTTATTACTTATGTGTGGTTACTGCTAAATAGCCTTAGAAAGCTATATTATGCCTTCTCTGTTGTAGGAAGAATCACCTCAAACAAATGTGCTTCTTTATCTACGCCTAATTTTTCTTTATCAGCTTCAGGGACATCTTCTATTTTTAGGCGCTCAAGTGGTAAGTCAATGCCATCCACTTTTAAATCATCCACAATTTGATTAATGCTAACGGTTGTTTTATGACCGCCTTCTGCATTTCTCAAACCGTAAAAAGTATCTTCCTCATTACTGAATAAAATAAATAACTTTGTTTTATTGCCTTTCTTATCAACACCAAATTTAAAAAAGCCTAATTGTTGCTCATCTAAATATTCTTTTAGGATTTTTGATGTAGTCAACTTTGTAAACTCTCTACCTGTATCGTTATAAACTTGTTTTCCGATTTTTAAGAACATATATTTATTACCAGCACCGTAATATCTACTTTTATCATTCTTATTATCTTTCCAGTTCACAAGACCAACTCCTTATTACATATCATTAGTTAATTATATTATAAATTAAACAACCAAAAATTCCAACTATAAAACGAAAAGATGCTGATTTTGTAACCAACACCTTAACATGCATTTAATTTATAAATATTTAAAATCTAACTATACAATCATTCTATAAAGTATATCTATCCTCCGCATCATAAAAATACTTTAGCATCATGAATATCTCTTGTTTTGATAGTGCAACCTCGTTTATCTTAATCGACTTACCAATGGATAAATTAATGAATGTTTCAAATGTGACCTCGTTTTCGCTGTTTCATTTTAAGAGGCTCTTATCTCACGAAATCCACTTATCTCTGTACTAATGATGGTTATCATATGTTAGCACTTATAAAAAATCACGTAAATTCTTTGCTACTGTATCAACATCTAACCCCAAATATCTCGTAGTTGTCGATAAGTCAGAATGAGCTAGTGCATGAGATACTAAATTTATATCGGCTCCACGTTTCACCAAATTCTGGGCATACAATCTTCTAATAGAGTGAGGATTAACGTTCTTTAAATTCCACTTTTTACTGTACACCCATAAATTCTTTGCAATTAAATTTGACGGTGAAACTGTATTTGAAATTGGTATGCCTATGTTTGAAAGGAAAATATAATCATTCTTTTCTCTATGTTCTTTCCTAATATCATCATTTATTGAAATTAACTCTCTTAATAAAGTACACATTTCATCATCTAAAGGAAGAATCAATGGTCTATGCGATTTCATTATCTCTCCTTGTAACTTCAAAAGCATATTTTCAAAATCAATATTCTGTTCTCTTAAAGCACCTAATGTTTTAATTCGAATACCTGTTTTGTATAAAAGTAAAATTGCTATACTATCACGTAACCCTGAATACGTTGATTTATCCAAAAGTGATAACAAAAGTGCCAGTTCACTTTCCGTAGTAGCTTCCTTAACGCTTGTATTTACTTTTATTTTGATGTTTGTCCAAAACTTTGAGTTATACCAACCATTATCGTGACACTTGCTTAAAACGGCTTTAATTTGCTTTAAACGACCATGTAGAGATGTGTCCTTTGCATTTTTGAAACTTGATAAATATTGATAAATTTTTTCATTGTTGATTTCATGGAGATATTCAACTTTAGTAACTTCAACAAATCGCTTAAAATTATATTTGTAACTATCAATTGTTCTTGGTCTTAATCCGTTTAGTCGCCATTGTTGATTTAAAATTTGTATGGCGTGTTTAATGGTTAAATTTCTGTTGTCCAATTCATCAAACGTATCCATTTTAACTATTGAGTTATTAATTTTTGTCACCATTTCTTTCTTTGGTTCTTTTTCAGTTTTGATAGTCAATAAGCTTAAATCAATGTTTGCGTTAACTTTATTAAATAATCTTGACAAACAAAAAACCCCCTAACATTTTTTGTTAGAAGGTAAAAGTCACATCGGAAAAATAGATGATTTTTTATTGAGTTCAATTCGTAGTTATTTTCGCTACGCTTGGTCTATTCGAAATTAAACTAAATCTTCACCGAAGAATAAGCCGATTTCGCGCTCTGCAGAAGCAAGAGAGTCAGAACCGTGAATGATGTTGTGAGAAACAGTTGTTGCGTAGTCTCCACGGATTGTACCTGGGTTAGATTCTTCAGGTTTAGTTGCACCCATCATAGTACGAGCAAGCTTGATTACGTTTTCGCCTTCCCATACCATTGCGAATACAGGACCAGAAGTGATGAATTCTACTAATTCACCAAAGAATGGACGCTCAGCGTGCTCCGCATAGTGCTTTTCTGCTAATTCTTGAGGAATTACCATTAATTTAGCACCTTTCATTATAAAACCGCGACGTTCGAAACGGTCTACGATATCTCCTACTACTTGACGTTCTACGCCATCAGGCTTAACCATTAAAAAAGTTTTTTCGATTGCCATGTTAAAAACACTCCTTAAATTCGTCTAACAGGTTTTACACCTACCGATAAATATTAACAAAAAATGAGCTTTTGTACAACAAAAAGCTAGAATTTACGCTTGCCCATAAACAAAGCAACATCACGCAGTTTTTTCTTAACGGGATGTTTTGGTAAAGCATCAATTTCCTGCAAGGCTTTTTTCAAATATTTATCACTCATACGATTAGCTTGCTCAATTGCACGAGATTTACGCACATACCTTAACATATTTTGTCTATCTGTCTCAGTTAATGTACCCGCAAATACCTTTACAAGGTAAGGCTGCATCTCTGGATCATCCTTTAATAATAAAATCGGTAAGGTAATATTTCCTTGTAGTAAATCACTACCTGCTGGCTTGCCTAATTCTTTATCCGTTGCCATAATATCTAAAACATCGTCTATAATTTGGAAGCTCATACCTACAAAATAGCCGAAGCGTTTCAAATGTCTTACTGTTTTAGTATCGACACCTGCTGCTACTGCACCGAGCTCACAACTTGAAGAAATCAGCAATGCCGTTTTGCGTTTAATACGTCTAAAATAATCCTTTAAACCCTGATCTAATCTAAACTTATCTTCGATTTGAATGACCTCACCGTTACAAATCTCCACCATTGTTCGCGCTAAAATTTGATGAACTAATGGGTCTTCAAGCTTCGTTATATATTCTAGTGCACGTGCAAAAATAAAATCGCCCGTGTACATTGCTACTCTATTATTCCATTGGGATTTGACAGTCGGGCGTCCTCTTCGCATATTGGAATCATCAATAACATCATCATGCACAAGTGATGCCATATGAATAAGCTCTAAAGGCACAGCAACATCCTTCATTTTCTGGATATCATAGTCCCCAAATTTTGCACCAAGCAATACAAAAATTGGCCGTATCCGTTTGCCACCAGCTTGTAATAAATGGAGAGAAGCATCATTGATCAAATAGGAAGAAGAGTTCACTGCTTTTTCTAGTTCTTGTTCAATGATATCGATATCTGATTTCAAATCGGAATAGAGTAGTTTTAACTTCATCTTTTCCACGCGTGAAAACCTTCCCCCATTAACGTACCTTTTTAAAGCCCATATGCATTGCCGCAGCACCGCCACTGTATGCTTTGTACGTTACTTTTTCTAAACCTGCCTGTTGAAACATTGCCGCTAACTTTTTCATACCTGGGAAATCATTTGCAGATTCCTGTAGCCAAGAATATTCTTTATAGCTTTTCGCAAATATTTTACCAAATATCGGCATTATATATTTAAAATAAAAACGGAATAATTGTCGATAGCCTGGAATTTCTGATTGTGATGTCTCTAAGCAAACAACCATTCCTCCTGGTTTTACAACACGATTCATTTCTTTGAGCACCTGTAAATAATCAGGAACATTACGAAGACCAAAACCAATCGTCACATAATCAAATGTATTGTCTGGAAAAGGCAGTTCCATGGCATTCCCATGTATAAGCTCGATTTGAGGATATGGCTTAACCTTTTGCTCCCCAACTTTCAGCATGTTTTTACTGAAATCAAGCCCCTTTACTTCTCCATTTTCACCAACAGCATGTGCCAAGGCAATTGTCCAATCTGCTGTCCCACAACAAACATCCAGTGCCTTTGATCCAGGTTTTACAGCCATGTGTTTCATCGTATCATTACGCCAGCCAACATGCATCTGGAAACTAATAACGCCATTCATTTTGTCGTAGTTATCCGAAATACTTTCAAATACTTCGTGAACGTGCTCTTCTTTCGTCTTAGCCATTTTGAAAACCTCTCTTATCCATTAGTAGAAGCAATAGATGCCTCTACGCGTGCTTGTAGAGCCTGTTTCACATCACCTTGTATAAACGATGCCTCAGTAATATCCTGTAATAGCTCTTTTTTTAATTGCACAACTTTATCCTGGATGACACTGTAATAGGTTGTGCCATCATACCTTGCACTCTCTTCAAGTGCCTTGCTCATTAAAGACACTTGTCCACGATGATAAGCCACCCATTCTCTCTCTAAACGTAAAATAATTAAGCTTTTTTCCACTATTGGAATATACTTTTCGAATGAATAAAGCTCAAAAAATTTGGCAATCAACCCTGATTCTATAGTGCTCATTGAAGCAATCCATTGCTCAATCGATCTTTTTGTCGCCTCATACACCTTTATTTGGTGTTCACAGCGTGTGACAATGCCCTGTGACAAATTTCGAATTAAAGCGACATTTCCAGACATCGCTAAAATCTCATAATAGCGCCCACTATAAAAATCCCCAGCTAAAACGGTTAGCTGCTGTTCTTTAGATGTGGCGTCTAATTCTTTTATATGATCGTGGGCCGCAAGGGCTGCGTACACAATTCCAACTGTAATTGCAGCTTCTCTTTGCTCCTGCTGCCACTTCTCACCATTCAAAAAAGGAACTAACAAGTAAAACAATTGATTTTCATCAAGCACAGGCGCCCCTGTGTATTTTTGCAAAGTTCTATGACGAACATCCATGAAAATCTCTGTTTTTAATTGTGCAATTGAATTTTGAATGTATGTTGCATTCATAGACCTTACTCCATTTCACTTTCAAATACGTTAGTTGCTTTTATCTCCTAACGTTTGCTTACTGAGTCATTATAGCATACGCGACGATTTGTCATAAAAAAATTTCGCTTCCATCAACATATTAGGCAGCAAGCTTTTCACCATCAAAATGGTTGAAATCCAACTGCCTTTAAAATCGGATTAAAACAATACTAAGTTTACACATCTAAGCAAGTTATATGTGTCCCATAATAGACATACGGCTTTTATTTTTTAGCCTCACTATGAATAACACCATGAGCTGTATGAATTTGCGCTTTTCCACGAATTTTCATAGCAGATGTATGTTCAGTAAATTGAGCAATCATCACTTCGCCTGCATCTAATTTTTCAGAATGGTGGAATTTTGTATCTGTCCCACGCGTTAAACCGATTACATGCACGCCATCTTCCTCTGCTTGAATAACAATATAATCTTGTGACATTATTTGTACACTCCTTAAATCCGACAAATTCTTAGTCCATCATAACATAATTAGACATGCAATTTAAGACATTTGAATAAATGACAATACTTCTCTTCGTTTTACTTCATCTTCTTCATAAATGCCACGTGCAACCGATGTCACAGTCTTAGCGCCAGGCTTCTTTAATCCACGCATCGTCATGCACATATGTTCCGCTTCAATCACCACATAGACTCCTTTTGGAGATAGCATTTCCATAATCGTGTCAGCTACAGAGGAAGTTATACGCTCTTGTAATTGCGGACGACGAGCAATTGTTTCAACTGCACGCCCTAATTTACTTAGGCCTGCAACTACTCCATCGTTAGGTATGTATGCCACATGAGCTTTTCCGTAAAAAGGAACCAAGTGATGCTCACACATTGAATAAAATGGAATGTCCTTCACAAGCACTAATTCCTCATGATCTTCATGGAAAACTGTTTTAAAATAATCTCTTGCATCTTCATGTAAGCCACTAAACATTTCAGCATACATTTTAGCAACTCGTTTTGGTGTATCCAGTAAACCTTCACGATTTACATCTTCTCCTACAGCTTCTAATATCATTTTTACTGCTTCTTCTATTTTCAATAAATTAACATTCGACATTCGTAAAAAACCTCCTGCGTATCAAAACATTACACATTTCCCTATGCATCGTAGCATATCCAAAAGGTTAGCGCAAAACGACATACCTGATTAAAAAAATTTCAATACTTACCGAGCAATGAAACCATTCTGAAATTTTGGGAAAGAGCATATTCTTGAATTATGCATATACTATCTAGAATGCTTCATTCACAATAAAACATCCCTTTTCAAATCCACTATGTATTAATAATTATCTAGTATATCATTGTAAGCCCTCAGTAAAAGTTAAAAAGAGCAGCCTCCATGTTCGATTACATGAAGACTGCTCTATGTAACTACTAGACGTGTATTATTTTACAGCGTCTTTGAGCTGTTTACCTGGTTTGAAAGCAGGTACCTTGCTAGCAGCGATTTCGATTTCTTTACCAGTTTGTGGGTTACGACCTTTACGAGCCGCACGTTCACGTACTTCAAAGTTACCAAAACCAATTAATTGTACTTTGTCACCCTTTGCAAGAGCATCTTGAATTGTATCAAATACAGCTTCAACTGCTTTAGAAGCGTCTTTTTTAGAAAGACCTGCAGCTTCAGCAACAGAGTTTACTAATTCTGTTTTATTCACACCATTCACCTCCTCTCAAAGGGTCATGAACCAATTCTGTAAAAAGAGTAACACATAGAAAACCGCGACGCAACTGTATTCATTCATGATTATAACCAAAAAGTCAGTTTTTCACCCAAAAAACAAAAATAACAGGACTTTTCGCATAAAAACGAAAAGCCCTGCACTAAATTTTTGCGCTTTATTTTTCTTTTTATTTCTACAAAATAAACGTAACTAATCCTCTGTCACCCTCGTTCACCATTCGTTCGATTGTTTGACGCATGCGCTTTTTGGCTGTAGGTGGAACAGCATCCATTTTATAGCGTATTCCTTCTTTTAACACTTCATGCAATGGGGTTCCGAAAAGCTGTGTATTCCACAATGCATCACGATCATGTAAATAAGCATGATTTAAATCCTTAAGTAACTGTTGACTATGGAATTCAGAGCCAATTAACGGAGCAAATTCAGATTCCATGTCTACTCGAATGATATGATAAGATGGTGCCTTTGCTTTCATACGGACACCAAAGAAATTATTTTGCTTAATGAGCTCAGGTGCTGTTGGCTCAAATTCCTGCATCATCGGCAAAGTTACACCATAGCCAGTGGAATCAGCATCGTTAATAGCTGATTTAAAACGTTTTTGTGCTTCCTTTGCCTCAGCCGCTTCTTTAATAAATAGTAGCCAATCTTTCTTTGTTTCAATTGGTTCTTCTAGCCATTCATTACACACTGATTTATATAGCTCTCCCTGTAATGATACTCGTATAACCGCGGTCCCAGCCCCAGAGTCTACATGCACCACCTCACTTTGATCGATATAATCAATGGCTTTAAAGGCATCTGACGCCTGTTGTACATCTCGAATTCTCATAACTGAGGATAATACTTCTTCCATCGAATCAATAAGGGCCACATTCAATGGATGTGATGCATCTAAAACATCTAACCAATCGGGCTTTTCTACTTCTATTGTACGGATTGGAAATTCAAATAACGCCTCTTGCAGGATATATTGAACATCAGTTTCACGCATTTGATCAATTGAAATCGCAATTACAGGGACATTATAACGCTCAAATAATTCATTTCGGAGCTGAACTGTCTCCTCTCTTGCTGGCATTTGACAATTTAACACAATGACAAAGGGTTTTCCAATATCAGTAAGTTGCGCTACTATCTCTTCTTCTGCCTTCTCAGCTGCACGACGACTAATACCATTCACTGTTCCATCCGTTGTGACAACTATTCCAATGTTGGCATGATCTCGAATTACTTTATCTGTACCAATTTTCGCCGCTTCCTGGAAAGGAATTGGATCTGTGTGCCAAGGTGTATGCACATATTTTGGACCATTTTCGTCCTCATATCCCTTTGTCCCATCAATAATATAGCCAACGCAATCTGCTAAACGAATTTGGAATGTCATTTCATCTTCACCGACCGCAATACGTGTTGCTTGGGCAGGCACAAACTTCGGCTCAGCAGTCATAATGACTGGCCCCGGTGAGCTTTGCGGCAATTCATCTTGTGCTCGCATTCTTTCCGTTTCATCCACAATATTCGGTAATACAACTGCTTCCATAACCTTTTTTACAAATGTAGATTTACCTACACGTACTGGACCGACAACACCAATATAAACATCGCCATTTGTGCGCTCTGCAATTTCTCTAAATACTGCTTCACTCAAGGTTTCTGCCTCCTTTATCTACGCTTTTTCACTATATGCAAGTCCTTAGACAAATATGAAAAAGCCCCCTACAAATGTAAGGAGCTTATCAACTATTCTTTTTTAGTTTGAGATTCGGCCTCTTTCTTGACCTTTTCTATCGCTTTTTCTCTAGCCTTTTTTGCATCACTATCATAGGCTTCCATAAAATAGGTTGGTTCACCATTTTCATCAACCGTATATGGCACAGAATACGCTGGTACCACTGGATATTTATCAATAAGCAGCTGACGAATATCTTCACCAGGTTTCACATCAGGATTGTCTCCTTTTAGCAGTTGTCCTAAATCGATTGAGTAGTCGACATGCATTTCACCATCACCTGTCATAAATAAAGGTAATTCGGCACCAGAATAAGGACTTTTTACAGTAACATCTTTTTTATAGCCTAATTTTTGAAAGTCAATTTGAAACACATTATCTGCAGTATTTCCTTTTATCGGTAAATATTGAGATGACATTTTACGAATATTAATCTCACGGATACGCTCCGCTGCATTTAAATCGACTAATTTAACTTGTGCCTTATTCTCAGGATCCCAAATAATATATTGGAAAATACCACCTTTTTCATAGGCATTTCCAGGAATTTGTGTAAGATATTTCGGCATAAGTTTCTCAAAATCAATTAAATATTTTATATAAATATCAGTATCCAGCTCACTATTTTTAATAGGAACTAGCCCACCAGTTGCTTCACGATATTCATCCACTGCACGCTGAACCGCTGCTAATTGATCTACATCCGGGACTACTTTAGCCCTCTTCTCGTCTTCAGGAGTTACACACCCTACTAGAAGGATCGCGGTTGCAAGCACCATTACAATAGCACTTAATTTCTTCATGTCACTTCCACCTCATTATTTTTTATGCTGGCCATGTGGCAACAATCAATACCATTAAGAAAGTACCAAGCCCAAACAATATGTATGCTGATAAATTTACGATTGTACGTAAAAAAACATTTGAAATCTTATGACGTGCTAAATAAATTAAACCGACCGAGATAATCATAAAGCCGATACAATAAAATGATACCCACATTACATCTAAGGCAGGCATATGTGCTAACGGACCCATTTAAGACAACCACCTTTCTTTAATGTCACAAAACAATCAAAGATTATTATACTATGTGCTTTCGTTAAAAAGAAATAGTTGGCCACTAACTATCATCAAATGGACAACCTTTTGATAAGCACACAATAAAAGTGTCACAGCATTACCGCTGGGACACCTTATTTATGTCTATATTATGACAAAACTATTTAACGATTGAATTTATGAAATCTCATCAATTTCTCGCTTTTTCATACGCATCATTAATGCATCAACAGCTATTTTTGGTTCTACATCATTAAAGAGCACACTATACAGTTCTGTTGATATCGGCATGGCAACATTATATTTCTCTGCTAATTGATAGGCTGCCTTCGTTGTACGCACACCTTCTACCACCATGCCCATTTGATCAAGGACCTCTTGCAGCTTCATCCCTTTTCCAAGCAAATGACCTGCGCGCCAATTTCGGGAATGTACACTTGTACACGTTACAATCAAATCACCCATGCCTGTGAGTCCTGCGAATGTAAAGGGATTCCCCCCCATTTTAACACCAAGGCGTGTAATTTCAGCTAATCCTCGAGTAATCAGTGCTGCTTTAGCATTATCACCATAACTTAAGCCATCTGTAATCCCTGCAGCTAATGCAATAACATTTTTTAGTGCGCCACCAATTTCTACGCCGATAACATCTTCATTTGTGTAAACACGGAAAAACTGATTCATAAATAGGTCCTGTACTTTTTCAGCAGCCCCAATATTAGCGCAGGCTGCTGTTACAGTTGTTGGATGATGTAAGACAACCTCCTCTGCATGACTCGGACCAGAAAGCACAACAATTTCCTCTATGAATTCAGCTGGAAGACTCTCTGCTAGAATTTCTGAAATTCTTTTTAGTGAATCTGGCTCTATTCCCTTTGAAACGTGAACAAATAGAATTTTTTTATCGAGAGATACTACTATTTTTTCACACACTTCTCGAATGGCCTTTGTAGGTACAGCAACTATAATTATTTCTGAATGAGCAACTGCCTGAGCAATATCACTTGTAGCATGCAAATTTATTGGTAATATTGTTTCTGGTAAATATTTTTTATTCGTATGCACGCTGTTTATTTCTTCAGCTTGATCAGCTCGATGAGTCCATACAAGCGTATCATGTCCATTCTCTGCAAGTACCATTGCTAGAGCAGTTCCCCATGAACCTGCACCTAACACACAAACTTTTTTCATTCAAAATCCTCCTTTTTCATAGCACCTGTAACAGATTTTCAATACTGCTTGACCTTTTTTTGTAAAAAGACGCCATCCAACAAAAAACGTCGGATAGGCGTACTGTCTGTGTATCAGTTTTCTAGGCACGAGCACGAGTAATTAAACGAATTGGCGTCCCTTCAAAATCAAATGTTTCTCGAATACGGTTTTCTAAAAAACGTTCATAAGAGAAATGCATCAATTCAGGTTCATTTACAAAAATGACAAACGTTGGCGGCTGTATTGCAACCTGTGTTGCATAGTAAATACGTAAACGGCGACCTTTATCTGAGGGAGCTGGATTACGTGCCACAGAATCTTCAATTACTTCGTTTAAAATAGATGATTGAATTCGCATTGAATGATTTTCACTTACACGCTGGATAATCGGTAAGATTTGATGTACCCGTTGTTTCGTATTAGCTGATACAAAAATAATTGGTGCGTAGTCTAAGAATAAGAAGTGCTCTCGAATTTGTTGTGTAAAGACGTTCATTGTCTTCTCATCTTTTTCAACTGCATCCCATTTATTCACAACTATGACAACAGCTTTCCCAGCCTCATGCGCATAGCCGGCAATTTTTTTGTCCTGCTCTTGTATGCCCTCTTCTGCATTTAGCACCACTAGCACAACATCGGAGCGTTCAATGGCACGTAAGGCGCGCAACACAGAATATTTCTCAGTCGTTTCATAGACCTTCCCCTTTTTGCGCATACCCGCTGTATCAATAATGACATATTCTTGTCCATCGTACTCATACGGTGTGTCAATCGCATCGCGCGTCGTACCAGCAATATTACTAACAATAACGCGTTCCTGCCCTAAAAATGCATTCACTAACGAGGATTTCCCTACATTAGGACGACCAATGAGCGAGAATTTAATAACATCATCCCCATATTGCTCTTCATCCTCTTTCGGGAAGTGATTGGCACATTCATCTAATAAATCCCCTAAGCCCAAGCCATGAGAGCCTGAAATCGGCCAAGGCTCTCCAAAGCCAAGTGCATAGAAATCATAAATCATCTCGCGCATATCTGGATTATCAATTTTATTCACTGCTAAAACGACTGGTTTCTTTGTTTTGTATAAAATTTTAGCCACTTGCTCGTCTGCAGCTGTTACACCCTCACGACCGTTTGTCATAAAAATAATAACATCAGCTTCTTCAATCGCAATTTCAGCCTGTTGGCGAATTTGCTCTAAAAACGGCTCGTCTCCAATCTCGATACCACCTGTATCAATAATATTAAAGTCATGTGTTAACCACTCTGCCGAACTATAAATACGGTCACGTGTTACTCCTGGGATATCCTCCACAATCGATACACGTTCCCCAACGATACGATTAAAAATCGTCGACTTACCTACGTTCGGACGACCTACGATGGCTACTACTGGTTTCGTCATCTGTACTTCATCCTTCCAAACTTCTTGTCTTTCGCTATTATACACGAAAAATGCCATTATATCATATCATATCCATTAAATAGAGCGCTATGTATCGTGACTCTGTCAATTTGAAGATCATATCCCCAATTTTAGGAATTCTATCCTGCACTTTATGAATTCTATCCATCACTTCGTAGGTTCTATCCTGCACTTTATGAACTCTATTTGTCACTTTATAAGTTCTATCCACCCTATTCAAAGATTCTATCCGCTTCGCCAACAATAAATAAGCGAGAACGCAATATGCATCCTCGCTCGACTAGATTATTTAAAGTTCTTTAATTTATCACCAATGACATCACCAAAAGAGAAGCCTGTGTTTTCTTCTGGTAATTCATAGTCAATTACTTCTTCTGCGTCAGGATTTTCAAGTAAATCTTTAATGCTTAGAGCTAGACGCCCTTCCTCCCCATTGACGTCAA
The DNA here is from genome assembly GCA_002973635.1 of Lysinibacillus sp. B2A1. Lineage (GTDB taxonomy): Bacteria > Bacillota > Bacilli > Bacillales_A > Planococcaceae > Lysinibacillus. The sequence goes on along the minus strand of CP027224.1, from coordinate 1,779,740 downwards.
GCACTTTTACTTGTACTTCTTGTCCTTCTTTTAAAGCCTCATGTGGTGTATTAATATGCTTATGTGCGATTTGCGAAATATGCACTAAACCTTCTACGCCCGGGAAAACCTCCACAAATGCGCCAAATGACGTTAGACGTTTTACTTTGCCATCTAATACAGTTCCTTTAGCGGCACGCTCCTCGATATTCGACCAAGGTCCAGGAATCGTTTCCTTAATAGACAATGAAATACGCTCGTTTTCTGGATCAACTGAAAGAACTTTTACCTTTACCTCTTGTCCCTCTGATAAAACCTCACTCACATCACTTACATGCTCATGCGACACTTGTGAAATATGCACAAGACCATCAATACCTCCAAGATCAATGAATGCTCCGAATGATGCAATTCGTTGAACTTTTCCGTTTAACACGTCACCTGCTTGAATATCATTAATGACTTGTTTCTTTTGCGAAGCCTTTTCCGCTTCGACCACAGCACGATGTGATAAAATTAAACGATTTTTTTCCTTATCAAGCTCGACAATTTTAAAGCTCAGTGATTTGCCTTTATAGCCTTCAAAATCGTCAACAAAGTAGTCTTCTACAAGTGATGCTGGTACGAAGCCACGTACACCTAAATCTACGACAAGACCACCTTTAACAATATCTTTGACTTCCGCTTCGAATACTTCTTCAGCGGCAAATTGTTGCTCAAGTGTATCCCATGCTTTTAAGGCATCAACTTTACGTTTTGATAAGACATAGTTCTCTTCTTCAACCTTTGTAATCATCAACTCTAATTCATCTCCAGCAGAGATAACATCAGACGCTTTTTCAATGTGTAAGCTTGATAATTCACTGATTGGTACGATACCATCAAACGGTGCACCTGGAATTGAAACAGTTACCGCTTTTTCATCAACCTGCTCCGCAATACCTTTGACGATATCACCTTCGTTAAACGTTTGTTCTGCATAGTTCATTTCTTCAGACATATGTAACCCTCCTTCGCATCTTCCCTTACTATTTTATTCGATATTGAAGACAAAGACAAAAATAAATCCTTTAAATTCAAAAAATGTCTGAAATTTTAGGATTTATACCATTTTTCCTTGCGCTAATCTTAAAATAGCTTGTGCTGCATCGTCAATGGACAATGATGTCGTATCTAAAAATATAGCATCCTCTGCTTGAATAAGTGGTGATGCTTCACGCTCACTATCCATTTTGTCGCGCAGAGCAATTTCTTCCTGAAGCTTTTCAATGGATGACTCTATCCCGCGCTTTTGATTGTCAATTAAACGGCGTCTTGCCCGTTCCTCTACTGTAGCAGACATAAAGACTTTTAATTCCGCATTTTTTAGCACATGTGTAGCAATATCTCGCCCATCCATCACAACGCCACCATTAGCTGCAAGTTTTTGCTGCTGTGCTACTAACAGTTCTCGAACCTTTGCATGAGCGGCTACTTGTGAAACAGAGGAAGTTACCTCATTTGATCGGATTTCGGCTGAAACATTATTACCATCCAAAAAGACAAGCTGCCCTTGCGGAGATGTCTTTAATTCGATTGTGCTTGCTGCAAGCATTTCTGCTAATTTTGTTTCATCATCTAAATGTATGTTCTGCTGCATTGCTTTATACGTAACTGCACGATACATTGCACCTGTATCGATATAAGTAAATCCAAGAGTTTCTGCAACTATTTTAGCGATTGTACTTTTTCCAGCACCAGCAGGACCATCAATCGCAATTTGAATGTTTTTCATCATAAATTCCCCTACTTTCTATCACACCATATTGTAACATATAAAGATAAAAAAACCCTCTAACTCGCAGAGGGCTTTTCTTAAATCCATGACAATAATATGCCACCATAATTTAACAACATTTGTCACTCGCTCAAAAATTAGTTTCAAAAGTCAAAGGGGTTTAATTCTTTACGTCGATTGACTAGCTGACGTTCAAAACAGAAACGTACGATATGCTGCTGATCGACATCATCTGTATCGATTAACCGAATCGTTGAAATAGTTTTGCCATCTTTTTCAAAGATCCGCACGATAGTTGCTTCCGTAATAACATATTTTACATCCCCATTGGCATATGGTAATACGATTGTGATCTTAACCTCATCACCGTCTTTGAAAGCCACTTCTCCTTTTAACATAACTGCTAAACCGCCAGCACTAATGTCTTCTGTGACAAGCTGATATTTATAATCCTTAAACTGTATTGCCACATCTACAGGCGTTTCCACACGTACATACTCACGACGTTGAATTTTGATAAATTCTTCTGCCTTTGGGCAATGCAACATAATCATTGGTACGTTGCCTGCTTTACGCCCAATCACTTCTGTATTAAAAGCAAAGGATTGTTTGTCTTCGGTACGAAAAGTTACTCTAAATTCAGAGCCATCTATTAAAAATGCTGTTTTTTTTGTTTCAATATTTATCGGATAATCAATGTAAAGAATATTATCTTTTTGTTCTACAACTTTACAGCGGAATTTTTCAACACGCTCTGTATAAGTAGGTTCAAGTTGTAAAAGTGTACCAATTTTTATTTCCATGAGCATCTCCCCGAACAAAAATATAATTTCATTATCGCATGAGATGCTCATTTTGGCTATACGAATTGGTAGTTTTTTCTTGGATTAAGTTAAATATTCCACCTTTAAAACATTGTGATTTTCAGCATCAATGACAATCCTGAAGGTTTCAGGTGATTCACCATCTCGAACCGCAATCACTTCATAACAAAGACGCTGTTCAAATTGACCATTATCTGTATAAATATTTTTTACTTCCTCCACTTTAACATCCTTGTCGAAGAATGTTTTCCAGTCAATTGGTTTTGCGGTTTGTTGTTTAATTGTCTCTTCCTGAATATATTCCATTGCATTCGCGCCAAGCAACTCTCCAGTATCCTTCGCTAGTTTTAACTGAACGCCATCTGCATAAATGACTGCATTATCGCCAGGGTGCACACGTGCAAATGTGACATGCCAAGCTTGATGGTTTTCACGAGATTCTACAAATGCCACATCATTTATACCAAGTCGTTTTAAATGTTCTTCAGCCTTTTTCATAATCTCATCTTGCGAAAGCCTTGCCTCGTCTACAGGTCGCTCAACTAAATAGGATAATAAATGTCCGCCCTTTTCGGTTAAGTCCACATATCCTAGACGAATCCCTTGGTGGAATTGGATATGATAAAACGGATATGGTGCTGTATCACTACTTTTCGTCACTGTAAATGTGGCATCCTTAATGATAGGGAACATATTTTTCACTTTTTCTAATGCTTCCTTTTCCGTAATAACGGAATCTTGTAATGCTTTTAGCTCTATTTTTTTCTGCCAATCGGACTCACTTAATGTCAATGGGAAATCTTTTTCACTGTAATCTTTTAGTGTTTTTTGAACATTATCAAATGTTGTATTTGGATTTTTATGATCTACTTGTCTCAGCCAAACATCCATTTTACCGTTATTCTTATAAAAATCGACTGTTGCTGCTGACCATTCATCCGAAAGTGATTGTAAATTTGTAGAGATCTGTGGCATTTTTTCACGCCACGCTTGGTAATCTCCTGTTTTAGCTGTTTTCTTTGCTTCATCTCCTAGACGCCCTAAGTAACTTAGCCATTGGTTAGAAAGTTCCTGACCAATAGGAATATTCGATATGGACGATCTAACATCGGAGCTTAATCGCCACACAGAATCTAACTCATTGTGAATGGCTTGATCATCCTGAAACAACAGAGATTGTGAAACAGAGCGTTGTAGATGAGATAACTTCTCTGAGGCATCCGTTAATTTATCAGTATACTGGGCAAGTACGGTACGTTGTAAGCTTTCCTTTTCTCCATGTATATGAATGCTGTATGCACCTAAGCCAATAACGGCTGCTGTAAGTATAGCAAGCATGGTTTTCATTTATTTTCCTCCTTTCTATGAACAGAAAATATGTTCTCCAATTTGTTTAATTTGTGGTCGTGACCAAATCCACTTACTTGTAGCTGTTTTCGGATTAAAATAATAAAGGGCATTTTCTGACGGATCCCAGCCATTCATAGCATCAATGACTGCTTCTTTTGCTCGTTGGTTTGGCTCTAGCCAAATTTGCCCATCTGCCACTGCTGTAAACGCTAAAGGTTGGAATATGATACCGGAAATTGTATTTGGGAAATCAGGACTTTCCAAGCGATTTAAAATAACAGCTGCTACCGCTACCTGTCCCTCATAAGGCTCCCCCCGTGCTTCACCATAAACCGCATTTGCTATTAGCTGTAAATCTCTTTCTGTATACTTAGGAGGAACTTGTGTTTGAGTGCCATTATTATTACTACTACCACTGCTTTTACCGCCACCGCCTCCACTGTTGCCAGTAGTATTCTTAACCTGCTGTTCCAACGGTACGCCACCAAAATAGGTAAATTGATTGCCTGCATTTAATTGGGCTTTTACCCATCCTTCATCATAGTCAGAATATCCAGATAATGTTTTTTTTGTTTTAGCCCCAGCAATTCCATCCACTGGTAAACCATATTTTTCTTGAAAATTTCGCAAAGCCCAATATGTGTTATAACCAAATTTGCCATCAATTTTACTTTTATAAAACCCTAAGTATTGTAGCCTTGCTTGTAACTCAATGACATCATCTCCATAAGCACCACGAGTAATCTGCTGCTCAGTAAATGCAATGGCGTCATTTTGCGGAATTGTAAATATACTTATCGCTAGTATCAAAGCAAAAACTATGCTTAATAAACGCATGATTATCACTCCTTTTTTTTCATAGCTTGAAACAAACGACTCATTTTATACATTTAAAAAATAGAAAAGCGTAGAAATCTTTTATTGATTTCTACGCTTTATATTTTTTTATGCATATGCAAATGCTGCACAAGGTGATAGTGAGCAAGTTTCACTTTTCTTAGGCCAAACCACCATAAAAATAGCATAAAAGGTATCATTAAATATACCCAGTAACCTTTAAATGATAATATTGTATTATATAAAATGTGTAATACTACCGGTGCACAAAGCGCCATAGCAATCATTTCATTCGTCTTTGCATGCTTCGAGAATTTGGCACGTCCATAATAATAGCCCATTACAACACCGAACAAGGCATGGCTTGATACAGGCAATAAAGCTCGCATAAATGCCGTATCTAAACCGAATGAAAATAAATATAATATATTTTCAACCGTTGCAAAACCAAGCGATACACTTGCACCATACAGTATGCCATCATAGGGATCATCAAATTCAACATGATTGTAGATTGCGATTAAAAGCACAAACCATTTAAAAAATTCTTCAACTACACTAGAAAAAACAACATCCTGTAGATAAAGATATTGAAAAACCCCTTCCTCTGTTAGAACATATTGTAAAAACAAGATAGGAAATGTTAAAAATGCACCATACAAAAACGTTTGAAGTAAGGTTTTTCTTGGCTCCGTTGCCATCTGATTGCGCAAATAGAAATAACTAAAAAGCGCTAGACCGGGAGCAATGGCAGCTGATAATAAAATGATCATGTTGCCGGCTCCTTTCAACATCAATTTCGCATTGACATAATTTAAAAACCATGACATCCTTTTGAGGGCTTTGGGACAGCTAAAATTGGTCACATTAGCGCTCTCACAAGATGTTAAATTCTTTACCTAAGTTAATTTTTATAAGTCTGTAAATACATCTATTGAGAAAATACATTTGTAAATCTCAGATGGAAAATACCTATGACATTAAACTTCCGTTTTCGACAAAAAATATCTATTAGCTGAAGTTAAACTGCTATTATTATACCATGTAATGACAAATTTTTTTTAAAAGGAGCTATTATTTTTATGAAAAAAACAATTTTATTAATTCATACAGGTGGCACAATATCTATGGCAATGAGTGACGAGGGTGCTGTCATGCCAAATAAGGAAAATCCTCTTATGCAAGAAAGCAGCAAGCTCGACTCATTAGCAACGATTATTGAAACGGAAGCCTTTAACCTTCCATCACCACATATCACTCCAAAAGAAATGCTACTATTACGCAATCTAATAATTGATAAAGTATCAGTGGAAACAATTGATGGCGTTGTGATCACACACGGAACAGATACATTAGAAGAAACAGCTTATTTTTTAGAGCTGACAACTGATTTATCGATTCCTATTGTCTTAACAGGTGCAATGCGCTCTTCCAATGAACTTGGTGCAGACGGAATTTACAATTTAATGGAAGCAGTACGTGTAGCTGTAGATGAAGAAGCGCGTGAAAAAGGTGTGCTTGTTGTCATGAATGACGAGGTCCATCTCGCTGTCAATACGACAAAGACAAGCACTAGTTCTGTGAATACCTTCCAATCACCTCAATATGGACCCATCGGTCTTATTACAAAATCAAGAATATTATTCCATCATGCACCTATCCGCCGCCAATATGTTGATATACAAGGGTTATCAAAACGAGTGGCCATGCTGAAAGTCTATGCAGGCATGGAAGTCGATTTACTAGATGTTGTCCTCGCATGTAAATATGATGGCGTAGTGTTAGAAGGACTTGGACAGGGCAATGTACCTCCAACCGTTGTGAAGGGAATTGAGAGCTTATTAGAACGTGGTATTCCTGTTATACTCGTTTCCCGTTGTTTTAATGGTATTGCAGAAGGTGTTTACGGCTATGTAGGCGGTGGCAAAATGTTAGAAGACCTAGGCGCTATATTTGCCACTGGTATTAATGGACAAAAGGCGCGATTAAAATTATTAATAGGGCTCAATAAATCAGGTACTCCACTTAACTTAAAAGATTTTTTCATGTAAATTAATGTATTTCATTCTCCTTGTATCTTATGCTTTAACTACCTGTTGATAATAGCCCAAAATCTCTTCGAGTCGAACAATGGCTTGTTCAAAATCTGGTTGGATAACCGATAGCTGAATGAAATCATTTTCACGTAAATAACGGCTATCTCCATGAACAAATAGTTGATTTAAGGTTAAATCTGTACGTAAATGTGACAGTGCCTTCGGACATTTTAACGTGATGAGCATTGGGTAATAAGTTGTTGATAATTTATAGTGCATGAACGGTAGCTGCAGTAGAGTCTCAAAACGCTGCTGTAGCAGTTCATAGCGTGCTGGATATGCCTGAAGTGCCGCTTCTACATTTCTAACCAAGGTTGCAGGCAATGTGAACGGAATGGCTCCCTGCTGATAGTTCGCTAAATCCAAATAAGCTGGTAACGAAGTTGAAGGCTTCATATGTTTCTGTGAAAAAACAAATGCTAGGCCGCTTAATCCACCTATTGCCTTGCCACTCACAGCTGTTGCTAGATAACAATCCTTTAAAGAGAATGGCAACGCCCCAAAAGTGCTAATACAATCAACGCAGAGCTTGATATCGTAACATTTTGTTAGCTGCACAAGCTGCTCTAAGTTATTACAAGTACCTGTTGAGGTTTCACCATGTACAGCAAGCAACCACTGATAACATTCCTTTTGTAGCAATGCATCAATATTCGCAAAATCAAAAGCTTGCCCCCATTCCTGCTCAACTACATCAAAATCCAATGTCCAACGCTCCGCCTGCTTGCGTAAACGTTCTCCAAATTCTCCATTTGTTAAAATAATTCCTCGTCCTAATTGCTGTGCTTTTAGTTGTCCAAGCATCACTTCATTCGCTAATGTACCAGTCCCAACAACGATGGCAACATTGTGAGCCTCAGATAGTTGCAGGAGCTTAGATGTCACACGTTCATAAAGGGATTGAAATGCAGCGGTGCGATGAGATAGATCTGAATATTCTATCGAGCCCTCCTGCTTAACTGGACCTGGATAAAATGTATGACCTCCAGTTACAAGTCTATGCTGGAAGGACTGTTCAAATTGCTGTCTAGTTAATAACATTGGTAAAAACATAGCATCCTTTGTCCCGACAGCAGGTGCAAATTGCTTGAATCCTATTTGTTTATATAGCTTTTCTTCACGAGTTGTGCCAGAAATGACAGCTGCCGTATATCCCTTCTCATAGGCAAAGGCATTCAAAGCTTGTGATAATTTTAATAGTACTCGCCCTGTTCGATAAGCCTTCTTTACAGCAAGTAAACGAATTTCGCAAAGCTTGGCACATTGTGCTGGTGATAAATATTGTTCCACCTTTCCAATCTTTTCATCAATGGAAAATGGTCGTTGATCTCGAAAGGCTACCATCCCAATTAATTCACTTCCTTTATAGACAACGAGATATGTATTTTCCTGATGAAAGCGGTCGACCTTCTTTTTTGCAGAATTAGGTTCATGTTGCGGAATTTCCTCCACAAAGGTTTCATAATTTAAACGAGCAATCGCTTCAAACTCTTTATCAGTATGGGCTATTTTGCACCAGTACATCTTGTCACTTCCCTTTTTCTAATGATTCCTTAATATTTGGTATATGCTTGATCAGCATACAAAGCATCGCAATGAGTATCGGTATGTATAGTTGAAAATTTCCAGTTTGGACAATAGCCGCGCTATATAAGACAAATCCTCCAACCATACCAAGGGTTAGACTTCTAGTAAGGGCAAGCATAAGTGCAGTTCCTAAAATCATCCAGAAAAATAGACCTGGCGAAAGAGCGAGGCCGACCCCAATAAAAGTAGCTACTCCTTTTCCACCGTTAAATTTCAACCAAACAGGGAATAAATGGCCGATAATAACACAGGTCACTCCCACATTTATGACCCACTCGTCAAGATGCCATAAACGTCCTAGGAGAACGACTGCTACACCCTTCAGCGAGTCGCCCAAAAATGTCCATACAAATGCCGCTTTGCCAATTACACTCCCTGCATTACGGGCACCTAAGTTTTTACTTCTTTCTTCTTGAAGGTTAATCCCATATGCTTTTCCAACGAAAAAAGCCGTCATAAAGTTTCCTATTAAATAACTTAAAAGCCAGTACACCCCACTCAAATGGATACCTCCATACATCGTCAATTAGCTGAATTTCAACCTCAAATTACTTAAAAAAGCTGTATAAGCCACATGCCTATACAGCCATAAATTTATTTTGTTCTTTTAGCAATCGTTTGTGCAATACAATCGCCATGGAAGCGACCATTCTCGATAAAAATCTCATTGGCATTATTTCCTGCTGCAATCACACCAGCAATAAATAATCCCTCAATATTCGTTTCCATCGTCTCTGGTGTAACAAATGGACGACCTGTTTCATCATCAATAAATACGCCCATAGCTCGAATAAACGAATGATCCGGATGATACCCAGTCATTGCAAATACAAAATCATTTTTTAAAATTTCTTCTTGGCCATCTGTCTCTAAAACGACCTCATGCTCACGAATTTCTAGCACATTTGTATTGAAGTGCATCTTCACTTCTCCATTTCGTACTACCCCATCAAATTCTGGTAATACCCATGGCTTGATGCTAGATGAGTACTCATTGCCACGATAGACAACTGTTACACGTGCGCCGGCTTTATTTAACTCTAGCGCAGCATCCACCGCTGAATTTTTACCACCTATCACTAACACATCCGTATCAAAAAATTCGTGTCCTTCTTTAAAATAATGGAAGACTTTCGATAATTGCTCTCCCTTAATATTTAAATAATTGGGATTGTCATAGTAGCCAGTTGCTATCACAACATAGGGCGTTTCATATATTTCTTTATCTGTTGTAACTGTAAACAAAGCGTCATTTTTCTTCACGCTATTCACTCTTTCAAAGCGATTTACCTGAATATTTTTTAATCGCACAACTTCTCGATAGTACACAAGTGCTTGATTTCGTTTTGGCTTGCGTCCTTCAATAATAAAAGGCACATCTCCGATAGCCAGACGTTCACTTGTACTAAAAAAGGTTTGATGTGTAGGATAATTGTAAATCGCGTTGACAATGTTTCCTTTTTCAATCACTATTGGCTGTAATCCAATATTTTGCAAAGCTATTGCTGCTGCTAATCCACATGGGCCGCCTCCAACAATGATGGCATCTGCTTGCTGCATTTCTTGACACTCCTATCAAATTCGATTAGCGAAAGATGCTAATCCTCTGCTTTCATACAGTATAAAATAGATTCCATTTTCATTATACGCCTTCTATCAGAATTTGGTTGTTTATTTACAAGAAATTTCAATGTCAATAATATGACACTGTGGTTTTGCACCAAGTCTAAAAGGTAATAATGTTGTACCATAGCCGTTACTTACTAATGTCATGACACCTTCACGCTCCCGATAAGAGCCATTCGGATGAGCACCATAAGGACCAATTCTAATTTGCCCGCCATGTAAATGTCCGCCAATCATTAAATCAGCTCTAAATTTTGCACGTACTCTCGAAAAAACACCAGGATTATGAGAAATAAATACAACTAAATCATTCTCATCAACTTTTTCAAATGCTTTATCAAAGCTATATTTTTTTGTCGATGTGTCTTCAATTGCACTTAACCAAAAACGATTTTTTTTCGACAAGAGAACAGCATCATTCGCAATAATTTGGACATCATGCTCATTTAATATGCTCCTCAGCCGCTCCTCACCTACTTCTCTGTCATTATTTCCCCAGACAAAAAAAATCGGACCTAAAGAGGTTAGCAATTTTAAATTGTCATGAATACGTTTAATCGGTGTACGTCCATCAGCAAAATCTCCACCAATAATAACCGCATCAAACCGATTATCTAATCCTTCAATCATCTGGCGATTAATTTTGCGTAAATGTGTATCCGAAATAAAAAACAGCCGAATCTTTTCCTGTTTACCCTTTAATGGCAATTGATGATGTAAGACATTGTTTTCATGTGCCACCTTCCACATATAGAGCAGGAACACAATGACTACTAAAACCAATAGTCCAATATAAATCATTCTCTCACATCTCCTTACGAAAGCAAAAAGACGATTCGTTTGTATGAAGAATCGCCTTTTTACTAAATCAGACGTACGCCTCAACCTTTTTGTTGTTAACGTTTGTCCATTATTTTATACTAGAAAAACTTCATTGCCAAAGAATGACACCCATTTTTCTTACGGTAATTTAATGACTTGACCAACCATTACTGTATCTGAAGACATGCCATTTGCTGCACGGATTTTCGCAAGCGTTGCTTCACTTCCATCACCGTAGTGATTCAAGGCAATACGGTATAAATTTTCGTTTTCCTTCACCGTATGCGTACTTGCTTTTGCAGCATTCTTTGCCTCTTCAGCCTTACGTGCTTGTTCATCCTTACGTGCTTGTTCAGCTTTTTTAGCCTCTTCCGCTTTTCTTGCTGCCTCTGCTTGCTGTTTCGCTAATTTTGCTTGCTCAGCTTTTTTAGCTTCCTCGGCCTTTCTAGCATCTTCAGCCTTTTTAGCCTCCTCAGCCTTCTTTGCTTCCTGAGCAGCTTTTTGCTCAACTGCTAATTTTTCAGCGTCTTTTTTAGATTGTTCCTCTGCTTCCTTATTCGCTTTATCATCTTCTTTATTATTGCCAGTTTTCGCAGAGGCATCTCCTTTATTTTCTGATTTATCAATCTCTAAAACTGTTCCAGGAGTATTTTTTTCAGCCTCTTCAATCGTTTTACCTGGTTCATAAAATTTCATAAAATAGATTAATATTGAAAATGGAATCAGGATAAAGATTACAAAGAGAATCGTCATTAATGGCATTTTACGTTTTGTCTTTTTTGGCTTTTTATTAGGACTTCCATTTTTATTCATTCTGGAAACTCTTGATAAAGTTTGCTGATCCTTTTGTTCATCTTCAAATGATTGTCGATGCTCTTCAATTTTATCGCGGTAATCTTCTTTACTCATTCGACCTTCCTCCAACCTTACTACGCTTTCTATCATTCTATTATGACGAATTTTGCGAAAAAAGTAAATGACCGTCAGTTGTAGCCTAAAAACCCAATAAGAGTTGCTTTAAACGGTTTTCCCATGGCATCATCTCTATTTTCTTTTCTTCCTTCAAGCGTACTTTATTGATTTCATCATAATGGATTCCACAGTTTTCACAACAGTTTTCCGGTTTTTTCTGCAATATTTGCCCAAAATACCCGACTAGTTGTGCGCGAATACAGTCTTTTGTCTGAGAAATTTTTTTCATTTCATCAACAGCCCTATATTTTTCTAATGCCAATTGATTTAATCGTGCCTTTACTTGTTCCATACTTTCTTGCTGTAACCAATAATCTAGCACACGAAAGGCCGTTTCACTTAGCTCCCCACTTTTCAGCATTTGGGATGGTTGTATACGTTGATGTAGTAATTCTTGATAGCGTTCGACATGACCAGAAGACGGTAAATCTCCTGTTACAACAAATTTCGCAAGCTCCTCGTCACCTTCACAATATAGTAAAATGGCTAAAGCTGGCTGACCATCACGACCTGCACGACCTATTTCCTGCATATAATTTTCTACATTCGCAGGCATCGTTTCATGGATGATCTGCCGAATATTTGGTTTATTAATCCCCATACCAAAAGCATTTGTTGCCACAATCCAATCAAGTTCGCCATCAATAAATTGCTGCTGGATAAACTGACGATCCTCTGCACCATAGCCAGCATGATAAGCTGCCGTACGTATACCAGCTTGAATCAGCACCTCACAGTATTGTTCTGCACGCTTTCTTGAGGACATATATAGTATACCTGGTCCTGCCGTCTTTTTGATATGCTGCAATATCCACTGCGCTTTATCACCTTTATCCTCAAAGGGAACACGACCTAAATGAATATTAGGGCGATCTACATCGTACATAAATTCAAACGGGTCATTTAAGGACAATGTTTTACATATATCTTTTACGACCTTATCCGTTGCAGTTGCTGACAGTGCTAAAACCGGGGAGCGATTCACCTGAGAAAACCATTGACCAATCCGTAAATAATCCGGTCGAAAATCAAAGCCCCATTGCGAAATACAATGTGCTTCGTCTACTACAATAAGACCTAGCTTCATTTGTGAAAGTTTTTCCTGCACTTGTGGCTGAAGCAGCATTTCTGGTGAAGTAAAAATAAATCGATATTGCTCTAAAAAATGCAGGGCGTATCGTTTTTCAGTGATGGTTAAAAAAGAGTTTAGTGCGACGACTCTCTTTTCACCAAAACGTTTTAGCTCTTCAACCTGATCCTGCATTAACGAAAGTAAGGGAGAAACAATAAGTACTGGTTTTTGCAAAATGTAGCCCGACAATTGATAACATAGTGACTTCCCCATTCCAGTTGGTAATAAAGCGATCACATCTTTTTCTTGAAGAATCGCTTCAATCACCTCCTTTTGACCAGGACGAAATGTTGTATACCCAAAATATTTGACCAATGCTTGTTCAAGCTCCATTTACACTTCTCCTTTCGCAAGGATAAGTTTTAATTGGAAATAACTCATGCCTTCAACTACTTCATGTAATGTTTTTAACTTCTTTGTTTGATACTGTTTCGAGGCTTGCCAAACCTTTTCTGCTTCCTCATAAGAGACGAAAGAACCAATGGAAAAGTTCGGTTCATACATGGCTAATTCTACTAAATGGTCCTCAATTGTACTTTGTTTAAGTTTTCTTATTTGCACAATCTGCTCAATTGAATAGCCCTGTTCATATAATTGTGCTGTTTGCTGTGCAGAATCGGTGATTAATGCCTTCACCCTTAGTCCTTCTGCGATTTCACTAAGCAATGCATACCCCTTTTGATGTACTTCATTTAATAATGTATGTAGAAGCTCAATAAATGCTAATTGACTATCTAAAACGTTTTCTTTACGCTCACTAGCAAGCTGCTGCCACGTCCACCCTGGTAAATTATGACCACTTAATCTATATAGGACAAGCTGTTTATTGGTTTCTGCTAAAGGCAATCCTGCAAGAGCTCTTTCGCATTCTGCTAATAATTGCTCCTGTAAATGCCCATTTTGATAATTTTGCTTAAGTAAAAATGTTCGAACCCATGACTGAATCGTAACATCCCTACTGATTGGGGAAAAAGAACGAACCCCAGCACTTTGATAGGAGAGACTTTGTACAATTAAAGACAATCTTGCAAAAAAAATATGCTCATTTCCTCGATAGTGCCATCCATCAAATAAAAAAGCAGGTGTTTGCTCTGCTCGCTGTAAACCTAGCTTTTTCATGGAATAGTGACCTGATTCCTGCATATTTAACCAACTATATTGCGAAAATAATTTTACAGCATCATCAAATGTTGGTCTCGGCAGCTTTGCCAATAATCCAAAGTATGGATGCAGCTGAAATAGCCCAATGTCTTGTATAGTCTGGCCTGAACGCTTACCTTTTAATATATGATAAGCAGCAGAAATCGTTCTTTCGTTATTGAGCTTTTGAAAGATTTGCAATAGAATTTGATGAAACATAGACGCAAATTCCTCCAATTTCATAGTATTTATGTTGAAATGTCAGATAAACATCTTTAAAATGAGTATGAAGCTTTGTAGGAACATTGTAAAAGGAGAGAATAATAATGGCTAAATTCACAATAGTTGATAAAGATACATGCATCGCTTGTGGCGCATGCGGAGCCGCAGCACCAGACATTTATGATTATGATGATGAAGGTATTGCCTTCGTTATTTTAGATGATAACATGGGGACAGCTGAAGTTCCAGAAGATCTATTAGAAGACATGCAAGACGCTTTCGAAGGCTGCCCAACTGACTCTATTAAAGTTGCAGATGAAACATTCGAAGGTGACGCATTAAAATTCGAATAGATGAAACGCAATTTGTACTTTTGAAGGCATCCAAAGCTGGGTGCCTTCTTACTTTTAAAACGCCTTAGATTAACATAAAAATTAAAATGCAAGCTAATTGGATTCATCTCTAAATAAAATAGAGATGTATTTTTTTGTAAAGCCTCTTGTAAAATTGCATTCCTCTGTTATCTTGTTATTGCAACCATTTTTTATGTATGATAAGATTTTAGTAGTTGGTACTAATAACAGATATTATTTCATAAAGGGGTTCGTATAATTGATGGATAATTTATTACAATTAAAAGATAAAAATATTGTGGTAATGGGTGTAGCAAATGATCGTAGTATTGCTTGGGGCATCGCAAAACGTTTATTTGATGTCGGCGCAAATGTTATTTTCACATATCGTCAAGAACGTTCATTGAAAAAATTACAAAAGCAATTAGAAAATATCGGACAATCAGATTCACTGATTGTGCAATGTGACGTGAACAGCGATGACAGCACTAAGTCTGCTTTTGATGAAATTGGTTCAAAAGTAGGCGTTATTCATGGTATTGTGCACTCTGTAGCATTTGCCAATGCAGAAGATTTACACAACCGCTTCTTAGAAACAACTCGTGACGGCTATGCATTTGCACAAGATACTAGTGCGTATTCCCTTATCTCAGCAGCAAAAGCGGCACATCCATATATGACTGAAGGCGGTTCAATTGTAACTATGAGCTATTTAGGCGCAGAACGTGTACTTGATGGCTACAATGTTATGGGCGTAGCGAAAGCAGCATTAGAGGCTTCAATGCGTTACCTTGCTGCTGATATTGGGAAAGATAATATTCGTGTCAATGCGATTTCAGCCGGAGCAATTCGTACACTTGCGGCAAAAGGCGTTCCTTCTTTTAACACAATTTTACACAAAATCGAAGAAACCGCTCCATTAAAGCGTAATGTTCAGCAAGACGAAGTAGCAGATATGACAATTGTGATGCTTTCACACCTATCACGTGGTGTTACAGGCGAAACAATTTACATTGACGCTGGCTATAATATTATGGGATAAATACAAAGAAGCATGGAAAATCGTCATTGATTTTTCATGCTTCCTTTTCTTAGTTTGTACGAAATGAGATGATTGGGAGTGAAATTCTTTAGCATTCACTTAAGGAGAATCAACATGGACAAAAATATGGACAACACTGAAATCATTTATCTTTCTGACGCATCTGAATGCTTCATACATCCATTTTATAATAAACAAATCGTCTTTACAGGGGCTCTGTCCACTATGACACGTGCAGAAGCTGCGAAAAAAGTGCGGGCATATGGAGGGATTGTGCAAGGTGCTGTTACAAAGGAAACAGATTTCGTTATACTTGGAAAGAACCGTCGTGGGTTCAGTACAAAACAATTAAAAGCCGAGCAATTGATCAGACTCGGCCTAGACATTCAAATAATAGTTGATGAAGATTTTATTTGGCTTATTTCGATGTAATAAAAACATTGATTTAAATGAAAAAGGTATGCAAAGTACTTTCTTCACACACCTTTTTACATTATTAAAACACTGATACTCTTTCAATTAAGTGCAAAAACTTTAACTCAGTGCCAATTGACCAGCTACAGATTAATCACTTCTATTATTTGATTACCTTCGGAGCTGGGTAATCAAAGCCCTTTGTATCCACTTCCACCTTTTTCATTCGCTGATCTTCCAATGGCTTATCTGCACCATCTCGTTCAGTAGCAACAATCGCATCAACTGTTTCCATCCCCTCAATTACTTTGCCAAAAGCAGCATATTGACCATCAAGATGTGATGCTGTATCTACCATAATGAAAAATTGAGATCCCGCAGAATTCGGGTCATTCGAACGTGCCATTGAAATAACACCACGTTCATGCTTCAAGTCATTATTAAGACCATTAGAAGAAAACTCACCTTCTATCGAATAGTCTGGTCCACCCGTACCATTACCCGAAGGATCTCCACCTTGAACCATAAAACCAGGAATAACTCGATGGAAAATAAGACCATCATAAAAACCTTTGTTAACTAAAGAAATAAAATTAGCTACCGTATTAGGTGCTGTAGTAGGCTCTAATTCAATGACGATTTTTTCGTCATTTTCCATCGTAATTGTCACAATTGGATTTTCCTTCACTTCGGAAGAATAATCTACTTTCTCTTCTGACTCCTGTGCCTTATTTCCCTTGGGTTGTCCTTCTTCTTTTGCTGTTCCACAACCTGTCACAATAAAAGCAACTGTAAGCAAAGCAAAGACAAAATAAATTCTTTTAAAACGTGCAAACATATAATTTCCTCTCCTCTTTTTAGCTCGTCTATTTATTATACCGATTAGTTTGCTTATGACAAATCATAGTTTATAGTTTTACATAAC
Source organism: Lysinibacillus sp. B2A1 (assembly GCA_002973635.1). GTDB lineage: Bacteria > Bacillota > Bacilli > Bacillales_A > Planococcaceae > Lysinibacillus. Next base: position 1,762,642 of record CP027224.1, on the reverse strand, counting down.
GTTAATCCAAAAACATAGCAAATATCGTTTGAATTAATAGAATAACACCTGCAGCAAATAGCATTATTATATCAATTTCGCCTTGGCGTAATTGCGTCCGGATTTTGAATTGTACCTAGGCCTGCACGAGGGCCGACACGATGTCGGTCATTTCGGTAATGACACAGGACGTGGCGTTTTTACCGAGGCAGGTCAGTTAGCCGCTTTCGCAGGATGCGAAGATTTTAGGCTAACATCCTTTTATTCATTCCATTGAAAATCCGTGACATCTGCCAGAGGCTTTATCTTCATTCAGTAGGTGTTTGAATATTCACTGAAAAGGAACCTTAACCGCATTCATCTCACCACCTGTAGAGATAGGAGACTTCTGCTGAATTAAGATAAATCAATCTTGAAAAAAGCTTTTGGTCAAGCCTATTAAAGATAACTTGCCCTGCAATTAAACCCATTAGTAAAATTGGCAATGCATATAAAGTGTTAACCCAAACTATTCTACTTGTACCTTTCATAGTTAATTGGAAGAGTAAACCAATAAAGTAGATAAAAATATAGTAGGCTAAAGTAGTAGCTCTCATCACTTCTTTACTTTTCATTGTACCTGCAAAATAAAGTAATAATGGCTGACCTGCCATTCCAATACTTGTAGTTAATAATCCTGAGAAAAAGCCTACTCCATAATCTCTTTTTGTCGTTGGTTGAATAGAAAAATTTTTAATAAGTAGAATTGTTAATCCAATTAATGTGATAGCAATAATAAATTTAAAAGTGGTTATATTAACAATCGAAAATATCAAACTACTACCAAATGGTGCGCCAATTAAACTGCCTATTACAATTTTCTTTAACAAACTAAAATCAACATCCTGTCTGACCTTCCATATTAATGTAAATGAAATAACTAGAGATAAAAGGATATTGATGTGTATAGCTTCCTGTGGCGAAAATAGCAGTAACAATAGCGGTGTGGCAATAATAGAAAAGTCAAAACCTGAGCTTGTTTGCAAAATTGAAGCAAACAAGATAATTAAAAAAAAGATAATAAGTTCTAGCACAATAGCACCTCACAATAACAATAATTCCTAGTGACTGACTGCTATATGTTGTTTTTTAATAATTCCCTTTAATAATAAAGATAGTAAGCATGCAACGGCTAAAAATACAGTAATCATCGTAATAACACCAATCCAGCCGAAATGCATCCAAAACACGCCTCCCACTGTACCTCCAACACTAGAGCCGAAATAATAGAAAAATAAATAAAGTGAGGAGGCTTGTGCCTTATCATGAGTGGCACGCTTACTCACCCATCCGCTAGCAATTGAGTGTGCCGCAAAGAAGCCAAATGTAAAGATAGTAATACCAATAATCTTCAAACTCAGAAGGCCATTCAGTGTAAGTATGGCACCTATCAGCATAATAGCAATTGACAATAGCAGCATTTTTTGACGTCCATATCGATCAGCTAAACTACCAAACCAGGCAGAACTGAATGTACCGACCAAGTAGATAATAAATATCCAGCCAACAATTGTCGCACTTAAATTATAGGGCGGTGCCATTAATTTAAAGCCTATATAGTTATACAGCGTAACAAAGCTTCCCATCAAAACAAAGCTAATGCCAAACAAACAAAGCATAGATGGGTCCTTTAAATGCTGTATAAGTGAAGTCGTTAGTGCTTTTATTTGCAAAGGTCGTGCTGTAAAATGCTTGGAATTCGGTAGCATCCAGACAAATAAAATGCTGATGAGAAGACTAATTATACCAAGGACAATCATGCCTACCTGCCAATTATAAAGATCCGTTAATGTTCCGATAATAACTCGTCCACTAAGTCCCCCTACTGAATTTCCACTTATGTATAAGCCCATGGCCACACCCAAACTGGATGGGTTAATCTCCTCTCCTAAATAGGCCATGGCAATGGCTGGCAAACCTGCAAAAGCGACTCCCTGTAATACACGTAGCACTAAAATCATTTCAAAATTAGAGGCAAAGGCAAGAGCTAGGGTAAGGACTGATGCGGCAAAAATCGAAATGGTCATTAATGATTTTCTTCCCCAAGCCTCCGATAATGAGCCAACAATAATCATGCTAATAGATAGCGCAAAAGTTGTCACTGATAGCGATAAGCTTGCAACGGCTGGTGACACATCGAACTCCTCTGCAAACGTTGGCAGTAAAGGCTGCGTAATATAGAGGTTGGCAAAGGTAATAAAGCCCGCTAAAAATAAAGCCCAATTTGCTTTATGAAACGCCTTTGTTCCCTTTTGAATATAGTCCATTTGTCTCACTCCTTAACGTACAACCAATAATACTATTATTCTAATACAATTTTCTTTAAAACACACGATAGACCGTCAAAAAATCGACAAATTTTTTTCTAGTTTTATTATTAATGTTATATTTCATTTGACAATTTCTCCATTTTCCCTTCTATGACTTTTACATAAAAAATTAAGATTTACTATTTTGAGTTGGCAATTATTGTGCTACAGTGAAAGTAATCATCTAGCAACCATTGTCAAAATGAGCTTCGATGACTAGACTATTTTCGTTGCACAGACTTGGAGGAATTTTTATGAAAATTATTGAAGCCTTATCCCTTTCAGTACCGTATATCCACCTTGCATTAAAAGAGGAAGCAATTGTAGCTGTTGTTGAGAAAGAAAGTCAAATAGTTGTGAAATATTTAGCAGGCAAACGAGTAGATTCAGGCTATAAAGATGGTCAAAAAGTAAATACAAATGATCAAAATGTTTTCATTGCTTTTAATGGTCAAAATGCGGATGTCGTAATACCAAAGGATGTGTATGGCGTGGCCATCAATGCTTTTTCATTCCCAATTCGTGAAAATGGTAAAGTCGTAGGTGCTCTTGCATTTGGACTGCCAATTGACAATGAGCTTAAACTCGAAGATTATATGAGCACAATGGATACTATCGTGAACAGTTTACAGGACAAAGTACATACAATTGCCTCACATTCTGAGGAGTTAGCTGCCACAAGCGAGGAAATTAACAAACAAGCACAGCATGCCCTTGAAGATTCTGAGAAAACAAATGAAGTAACCGATTTAATAAAAAGCATCTCTCGCCAAACGAATTTACTTGGTTTAAATGCATCCATTGAGGCAGCTCGTGCTGGTCAGCATGGCGCTGGCTTTAACATTGTGGCACAGGAAGTCAGAAAGCTTTCCTTCGAAACCTCCAGCGCCACTGAAAACATAGAAGCATCATTACGAAATATCAATCGAAATCTTGAAAATCTGAAGCAAAATATGGGGCAAATCAATGACGCTACCAATGAACAGGCCCAGCTCGTTCAGGATTTCAGTGAAATTATTGAAGAGTTATCTGTTCTTAGTCGTGAAATGAAGAGCTTTATGCACGATGCCTTAAAATAACAACGAGGTGAAAGATATTGATGATAAAAATCAATCCAGATTTATACTTACGCACCATTACCTTAGAAGATGCAAATAACGTTTTCGCATTAACAGACAAGTCCCGTTCCTATTTGCGTAAATGGCTGCCGTGGTTGGATTTCACCAAAGAAGAAGCCGATACATCAGCCTATATTGAAGGGTGTATAAAGGGGCAGGAGGCACAGACTAGCTTTTCGTTTGTTATCGTTTTTCACGATGAAATTGTTGGCAATGCAGGCTTTAATACCATCAATCCTAGTAATAAAATTGCGGCAATCGGCTATTGGCTCAGTGAAGGGGCACAAGGACATGGGATTATGACGAAAACCGTTAAGGCCTTACTACAATATGCATTTGTTGTATTACAACTCAATAAAGTGGAAATCCGTGCTGCTGAGGGCAATGAGAAAAGCCGCGCCATTCCTGAACGACTAGGCTTTACTACAGAAGGTACGATTCGTGCTGCAGAATGGCTATACGATCATTATGTAGACCATGTTGTTTATGGTATGCTTGCTAGTGAGTGGCAGGACAAAAAGTAGCCACTGTCCTTGAACTTATTCTAGCAGGATATATCATAAAATGACATAAAGCTTCTTAATTTTAAAAGCTCAAACAAGCATAACCCCGTTCTAAATTTAGGACGGGGTTAAAATATAGTAAATCGCATGAAAACCTAAGTTTATCTATATCTTCGCATATCTCATTGACTGACTCTTTTATATATTTATTCTGGAACGTTTATACATATTCATAGTAACAAAACAGCTAATAATGATAATCACAGCAAACAGCAATAGTATATTACTATATAAATGGGCTGGTGGTTCACCATTTATAGGTAATAATTTTTGATTTAGCAAACGAACCGATAATAATCCACCTACAACTGCAATGCCTATTCCTTCTGATAAAAAGCTTGTAAAATTAAGCAAGCTCATTCCAGCACCAGCTTCCTTTTGTTCCAAACTACTTGCGACAATGGTGGATATAACTGTTTTCGTAAAAGAAAGCCCCCCAAAAACGAAAATAACTATAATTGTTATAAGCAATGGTGTTGTTTCTATAAAAAGGGCAGCTACTATAAAGCTGATAGAAAGAAATGCACTTCCAATTGTTAACACAAATAAAGAACCTTTTTTATCTACAAGCAATCCCCCTATATATCCGAAAACAATAACACTCATTGCCCCTGGAAAAATAATCCCACTTCCAATTGCAACAGTACTTAAATGATACACGTCTTTCATCATATAAGGAACCATTGAAATAAATCCTGCTACAGTTCCAAATATGAATCCTCCACAAACAATTCCAATCGTAAATGAGATATTTCTCCCTAGCGCAGGATCAACAAAAGGATTAGATACTCTCCTAATATATTGAACAAATAGTAGGAAACAGATTAAGCTAACGATTAAAAAGGAAATTTTATAAAATGTCGTAAACATCATAAAAAATACAATCCCCAAGGACATAAATAGTATGCCTACAATATCCAAAGAGGCTTTTATTACGTCTTCCTGTTTCAATAATTGTGCAAGGAATGGAACTGAGATAATCGTCACAATTGGCAAAAGCAGGATATAAGACCAATGGATATATTCAGCAATTGCTCCACCAATAAATGGTCCTACACCTTCTCCCATTGCTACAATAGATCCAATAAGACCAAATGCCTTTCCCCTATTTTCCTTTGGAATATAGCGGGCAACAACAACCATTACCAGTGCTGGAAATGCGGCTGCACCAGTTCCTTGTATTAACCTAGCCAAAATAAGTACAGGAAAAAAAGAATGTCCAACAAACCCGATAACTGATCCGATGCAGTTCACTATAATCCCGAATAGTAGGAGCTTTTTAATGCCTAGCTGATCCGATAATTTTCCATATACAGCTGTTCCTATGGAAAAAGTCAATATAAACGCTGTATTTATCCAGTTAATACTTGCTGGTTCCTTATTAAACTCTTTAGCAATATCAGGTAATGACACATTCAAAACCATTTCATTTAAAACACTGAAAAAAGAAAGAACACAGAGCCATAATAAAATTTGATTATAATGCACATTTATCTGTGAATGAGATGTATTCACAATTTACCCTCCATTAATGAGGGTAGCCGTAGTTTATAGGGTTATTGATACGCTTTCCCTCTTTAAATGTACCCGATTATCTTTATTCCACTTCATAAAAACCCTCCTAGATATGATTTCTATATTTTACCACATACAGCTTAGGTTACAACTTTTACACAAGAAGCCGGGATTTTTGGTGTAGCATGACTTGGAGTTTTTAAAATACTTTGTCACTTTACAAAAGAGACCTGATGACAATAATCATCAGGTCTCTTTTCTCATTATTGCTCGACAGTTTCCTTCACTTCTTCTTGCTCAGCGATAACTGGTGCCTGCTTTTTTTCTAGGCCTGCTGCAATTTGCTCTAGCTCTGGACGTAATGTATGCTTACCTGCATAGCTTTCAATAAGCTCCTTGACATCAATCCCTGAAGTTTCCTTTAAGGATTCTTGTAATGTGGACATCAGATTTGTTGCATAGGCAGTTACCTTGTTAGCGCCACCGCCGCCTTCTCCACCGCCAGTATCGACAACCGTAATCTTATCAATATTGCCAAGAGGACTTGCAAGCTCCTTCGCATATTCTGGCATCATGCGTACAATCATATCTAAGACTGCCGCTTGACCGTAGTATTCAAAGGCTTCAGCGATTTTACGTTTCGCCTCCGCTTCTGCAAGACCACGCAGACGAATAATTTCTGCATCCGTTTCCCCTTTCGCACGCTCTGCATCCGCTTTTGCAAGACCGTCCAGACGAATTTTCTCTGCCTCGGCCTGTGCTAATGATTCAATACGGTATTTCTCTGCATCAGCCTGTGCGAGCTCACGCATTTTTTCGGCAGCTGCATTTTGCTCAACAGCGTAACGATCCGCATCTGCCTTTTTCTTCACTTCTGAATCGTATTGCTTCTCACGACGTAAAATTTCTTTTTCCTCTAATTCAATTTGCTTTTGACGTTCAATAATGCGAATTTGCATTTCCTGCTCGGTAACTTCCTGCTTTGCACGTGCAGTTTCCAGCTCATACGCTTGGTCTGCACGGGCTTTTGCGATATCCTGTTCACGGCGGAATTCAGCTACTTTTAATTGATTTTCTTTTTCCGCTTCAGCAATTTCAGTTGCACGCTCAAGCTCAGCCTTTTGTGCTTCTTTCGATGCCTCAGCACGTTTAATACGCGTCTCTTTATCTGCATCCGCAGTTGCGATATCTGCATCACGCTTAACCTGGGCAATTCGAGGCTTACCAAGAGATTCTAAATAGCCATTTTTATCACGTACATCCTTAATCGTAAAGGATACAATTGTCAGACCCATTTTTGCTAAGTCTTGGGATGCAACACGTTGTACTTCCTGAGAAAATTTATCACGATTTTTATAAATCTCCTCCACTGTCATTGAGCCTAAAATAGAACGTAAATGCCCTTCTAATACTTCACGTGCTTCATTTTCACGCTCATCTTTTTGCTTCCCTAAAAACTGCTCTGCTGCGGTTGCAATTTCAGAAATTGACCCGCCGATTTTAATGATAGCAGTCCCGTCAGCCATCACTGGTACTCCTTGCTCTGTATATACTTCAGGTGTTGTTACATCCAGCTTACTAGATAATAGGCTTAATGGCTGTGCTTGCTGGAAAATAGGAAATACAAATGTACCGCCACCACGAATTATTTTAATACGATTTCCTGACTCATCCTTATGTACATTTTTTGAGCCAAGATAGCTGCCTGTTACAATCAGTGCTTCATCAGGACCCGCTGTTCGATACTTTGTCACATATAGTGCCACAAGTGCGATTAAAATAAAAACTACTATACCTATTACAATTAAAATTTCCATGGACATATAAATATCTCTCCTTTAGACAAATTTCTTCTCATAGGATCTCACAAAAAGTGTGCCTTCTTTTACTTCCACAACAAGTACTGTCGTATCATAGTCGATTGCCTCATTGTCATAGCCAGTTGCTCGCTTAGAAATCATGCCACTTGATGTTTCAATCACAACCTCTCCAAAGCCGTCACTTGGAATTGGGACAATAACCTTTCCAAGCTGACCACCAAGCGATTCTTCCGTATAGGCTAACGAAACATCCGCTGATCTAAGTGGAACCAGAACGAATAAATAAAATAATGCACTTAAAATTGCTCCGATGATAGCAGCCGCAAAGATATTCCAAACGCTAGGGAAAAAGGCTAACTTTTCTAAAATAAATCCAGCTGCAGACATCAACGTAATGAAAGATAGAATGACACTTGGATTAAAAATCGGTAGACCCTCACCGATGCCTTCGACAGCATCACCAAAAAACATAAATAATAGCGTTGCAAGACCAGCGAAGATTAATACCACTAAAAAGATTTGCTCGAGTGAATAGCCAAATAGCGTCAAGTTGTTCACCCCTTTTCATTGTATTACCTACTATACGGATGTACGCATTCAAAAGTTTCATAATTTTTCTCATTTTTCTAACAAAAGAAGAGGAGCATAAAACATTATGCCCCCATGATTATGTAATCAATTATGCCTCGGCATAATTGAGTCCGGAATCGGCTTTGTGCTTACACAAAGAACTCCTTTCCGATTCCGTGACATCCACCGGAGGCTTTAACTTTTTTCAGCGGGTGTTTGGACACCCACTGAAAAGTAGTTTAAATTCGCATTCATCTCATCACCTATAGAGGTGGGAGACTTCTGCTGAAAAAAGTTAAATGTATGATGTATTAGTGCACTATGCGTAATTCCACGTCATGCCTGCCATATTGGACAGAAATCTCCTCAGATTCCACTAGTATATCTAATCGATATCCTCTAATGGCACCACCTTTATCAGCAGCAATGGCCTTAAATTTTTCATTAGGCGTTTTAATTTCAACAATAGTTCCTAATGGGATAATGGCAGGGTCCACAGCGACAATTCGTAATTTCTTATAATAGATGGTCTTCTGTACATTAATGCCTGTAGCAGTAATGCCGCTACATCCTATGCAATCTTTACCGTAGTAAGTAGCGTGAAAATTTAGCCATTTCTGATCTTGTAAACTACTATTTTTTAGCTTTAATTGCTCTTTTCGAATTTCCTGTTTCCGCTTTATTCGATTTTGCTCTAGCTGCCTTAGATGATTTTCCTGTCTGATTCTTTCAGCCTCTCTTTGAATCATTTTAAATGCATGCTCATGAATGTTTTTTGGTGTATTCTGAAGAATCGCTTCCAATTCTATTTTCTTATCAACGATATCTTCTCCCGTTTTTTCTAACATAAAAAATGAAAGGAGTAAGCTAAAGAATACTATTAACACAACTTTATATTCATTCATAAGCTAGTTAAACTCCAATTATATTTTGAAATATTGAATATGTATTTTTTATATTTAGTATGTATGTATATTTTCTCAAATCTCTAGTGCATTCATTTTTTCTAAAAAAGACTCAATGATTTTTATCGCTTCCCACTCCAGGTAATCCATTTCCTTAGCAATCGTTAAATTCAAGTCACCCATCTCCTTATAAGCTAATGCCATGGCAAGACAATCTACCTTGAAACCCTTTGTAATTTCATTCTTTACAGTACTCATTTAACTCATTCCCTTCATTAAATGATTCATAGTATGATGCAACTATGTTGTTTTTTTATTGATTTCTAACAAAAGGGCATCTAACTGTCTAAGCTTTGCTTCACTATCTGACTCAGTAGCTAATAATGCTTGATCACGCTTCAATTGTAATTCCATAAATGTTTGTTCAATTAATCTAATAGAATCCATCAATTCCAATTGAAGCTTTTTACATTTATTGATACATTCCTTTACATTTGATTCGTTTTCGAATACTTGTCCTTGGTGGATCATACTAAACACTTCCCCAAAATCTTCCATTACCTGTTTCATCTCAGTTAAAAAGATTTTTTCCACGTTTATCTCTCCTTTTCATTTTTAAATTAATTCATTCAAATTGTTTTAAGCATATGGTTTATGCATAGTTATTAATTATTTTTTGAATGACTTTTTCCTTATAGTTTGTCGATGTACAATTCTTCATCTTACTGATGGAAACAATTGCAAGTGCTTCAGCCTCTAACATGCTAATTCTTCCTCTCGATTGCTCGACAATCTCAGATGCTAGTTCTTTCATTAAATGCTTGTCCAAGCGTAACACCTCATTTTTTAGATTTCCCCCAAAGTTTCTCTCTAAATCCTTTCGAGAATTTTATAAGCAGGGTAGTGAATATCTAAATATTCTTTGAGACCTTTCAAAGATGTGATTGTTTTATCAATAATAGATTTTCGTTGAAATCCATTGTATAAATAAATAATATGTTGAAATTCGACGACACAATAAATATTTTCTTGATCTCCATCTAATTGAACTAAGCTGTCAAAATGGATTTCCCAATTTGATGACTTTTTATAAATAAACTTTCTATCACCTATCCCCGTTATTAATTGATCCTCCACCTCCGTCTGTTTATCCATCAGTATTAAACTAGTTACTGAACTATCCATACATTGGCATTCGAGAGCATGTCCTCCTTCATCATTTAAAATTACATTCGTTATACCCCCGTAGAAATCTCTCATAAGCTCCTCGGAAATATCACGATCATTGTAAAGTACCAATTCTAATACTGCCGTCGTTTCTCTTACATTCATTTACATCCCCCTTTAAAATTGTATGGACCGACACCATACAAAAATAGCTTGTTTTCATTCTATCACGAACATTTGTTCGTTTTCAAGTCTATTTTTAGAGAATATTTACAATTATTTAGAATGTAGTATTATATGTAAATAAAAAAAACTGGTATTCAACCAGTTCTAAATGTCCATTCTTATCTGTCCATAGTTTGTATTTATAAAATCTAAGTCTATTTTATGCCGAAGTATGGAGTAACTAACATACTGGTTATTTTTATCCACATACCCAGTATCATATTTACTAGCAACCTTCTCTAATATTTCTTTATTGACTACTTTCACCTCATTCTGGCGAATCAATTCCCAAACATACCACATCATTCCAGATACCTGTATCGTACTTGCTATCAAATTATTATTATCAAAAATTACTTTCGCTAAATCCAATGCTCTATTGCCAAAGGATGCCCTTAATTGGATATCCTCACTCTTTGAATTTGCCTTCTTAAAAATATAAGTACTATCGGAAAAATATTTTTGTCCCTGTTTTGGCTGCATACTGGTAGAGGAAACCTTATCTAATTTTTCTAGCCTCCAATAAAGATCATCTGAAATTTCAATAATCCTGCTATATCCCTTATTATTCGTCAGTTTTGCCAAGTATACCCCATTGCTATTTTCTAAATCAGCCATTTTTAGATTTAAGATTTCACTATAGCCTTCCCCCTTAATTCCCTCAAATAAACAGAGAAGAAATACAGCATGTCTTTGATCATCAAACAGGTTCATATAGCCAAATAATTGCTCTTTCGTATAACGTATAATGGAAGCTTTATAGACAAATGTACTGCAATATTCCATAGTAATACTGCCTGGAAGTCGTTGTGAGCGATTATTCGAATAGCCATTAGCTATCGCCCATTCAATATATCTAATGATGAAACCAATCGACGCACTTAACGATTGTGGACTAGGCGATTTCAAGCTGTAAAATAACTCTTCAAGCTCTACCTTATTCATATCAAATATATCTTTACTTTTTTGATTTTCGAGAATCGTTGCTTTATTAAATAATGATAAATAAGTAGTTAAACTATTTTCTTGGATATCTAATGAAGTTAAATACCACTCTTTAATATCTTTATTAAAAACATTATCTTTAAGTATCATTTTTTACACCTCATTCTTTTAGTAAATGTTGAAATACTTTTTGAATTTTAGTTCTGCTACGTGCACTCATGCTCCCATATTTAAGAATTCCAATTTCCTCCCATAATGGATTATCCATTGAAAAATCCATTTTATTGAGGTAAAGACGTAAATTATCAAAGGGAATTTTATACTCAAACATACTAGCTGCTAATTCAATATGACCTATGAACATTCTACTCTTAAACATTAAAGAGCTTTTATCTGATAAATTTGATTTATAATAGGCGAAAAGATATATCATATAGTCATTTATCACCTTAGCAGCCTCTATGACTTCTAGACGATTCTCTAGATGGAAGCTATGATCGATGGCATCCGACAATTCTGAGAAAGTAACAACTTCCCCATATGAATATTTAACATTTGAATTGGAAGTAATTCTTCCCTTTAATTCCCCACCCGCCTTTAATTCAATAACAACCTCATCGGCTAATTTATCCTTTGCTAGTTCCTGTAATCTCGGTTTAGGGATTGGATTGGCTTTTGCCATATCGACCTGGACTCTTTTACATTGTGCCTCCGTCATATTCGAAAAAATCACAATCATAGTCCCCTCCAAATCAACCTTCTTCATATAGGCATTATAAATAGAAAATGTTCGGTGGGCTCCATCTAAAACATCTATTTGTGTGCCCTCTAGCAATGTGAGCGTTTTTTCTCTTTCATCATAAATTAATTCAACACCATCCTCCCCAGTGCCAACTTTAGCATTATAGCGTAGTGTTGAAGTTATTAAATCTCCATCTAACGTTTGTTTTTCAATCTCGCGCAAAGATTTAGGATTTAAATTCATAACCTCGATTATTTCGTTTTTGACTCTCTTCTTTTTGCCTGTCGCTGAATATTGGGATTATACATGGTGATCCCACTCATCCACAGCTTACCAATAATTGAATTGGGGATAATCGCTGCATACTCATTGTGCCCTGTTTTTAAAACGTTCTCGAAGGTATATGGTAAAGTGATAATTTCTTCATAAGGTGATTCTTTTATGTACATTCTCAACTCTTTAATTTCTGAAGGATTGAGCCATTCATTGATCCAGTCTTGGTCACTATCTGCAAACTTTAAATGAAGTTGCTCACCAAGTAATAATAATTCCTGTAGCTGTGCCTCTATTAGTTTATCGCTATCATTTATCAGTTCAATAATATTGCCAATGCTTATGTTATATTTGTTAAGCTGTATGGCAATTTCATCTAAAATCCCATTATGTTGAACTAACAGAGGAATTTTAGCTTTTATTTGTTCAATTAATAATTCTTTCGTTTTGCCAACTTTCACCTCTACACGCTCCCTTATCTATTGACTATAGTCAATAGTAGCATAAGCAATTTTAATTTGTAAATTTTTAAATTATTTCATTTAAATATTTAATAGATGAATTAATTTAAAATATTGATTTATTTTCAAATTGAATTATAATAGGATAAATCATAAATTTTGGAAAAATAAAAGGGGATGTTATGATGGCTTATCAAACATATAAGGATACAAAGTATAGTCAACTTGTGCTATCAGATGTAATCGTTATTAAAGAACTGTTAACTTTTCGAGGCTCTATCGATGATACCAGCTTTAATCAAGGGGCATGCGCGACCAATTCATTGAAATTAAATACAGAAGTGATTAGCTTATTCGCAGATTTAGATGAATTAATTAAAAAATCTTTAAATAAAGAACAAATTAAATTACTTCATTATATTGCTCAAGACTATTCCTACTATACTATAGGAAAAATTTTAGGAATACCTGTTAAAACAGTAGGAAGTAAATTTAATACAATTTGTTTACGAATAAAACAGGAAAATGATCGACAATGGCGCAAAGCTACCTATATTAATAAGTTACAGTTAAAAACGAAAAGCTGTAGTAAATGTAAAGATATTCTCCCTGCTACAGATGAATTTTTTAGTGTCAATAACAGCAGTAGAGATCTCCTCCATTCACAATGTAAAAAATGCAAAAAATAGGCTTGGGCGAAAAAAGTGGATTTTACCCTGCACCAGCCAACATAATATGTAGAAGGAGAAATAATATGAAATTACAATTACCTAATTCGATCATTGAATTGCGTATGGAGCTTCCTATAGAAGATAGAGTTCAATACATACAATCGCTTTTAGAAAAAGAAACAGTGGTTTATCGAGGGGAAAAGATCACATTAGATGATTATTTTAGCATAACTGCTCAAACCTATCATACAATTATAATTCTAGACATGCTTGCCTATTACATAACTAAAGGATATTTTACAAGGGATGAACTTTTACTTGAACAAGAGAATTTAACATTTATGAAAGAAGCGAAAAAGCGTCATAAAAGAAGCAGGCAAATTATGAAACTATTGAGAAATCGCAATACGCACCATCGCTTACAGGATAATTACGTGCTTTCTCATCACAAGCTAAAAGAGATGGCTAAGGGCTCTAGCAGACATAATACATTTTCAGGTATCTCCTATTTTGAAGCGATTAGCTTTGGGATTGAAGATGTGGAAGAGGATTTTATCTAATAAGTGAATTAATGCAAATTATGAAATTTTCTAATCGGGCTGTATAGTTTACAGCCCCATCATGAAGGTTTCATATAAATAGAGGAAAAATAAGTAGTAGACCTCTTTTGACAATCTTTTATAATACATGAAAGAAGGCGATGCCTATTGTATGAATAAATTAATGTAAAAAACAAATATTATCCTTTTTTCTATATTAAAACCTTCAAAAATAGCACTCTTCTTTAGGAGGATAAAGGAGAATGAAAATCGTAAAAACAATAACTGAATTTTATCACTCATTAGTAAATGATGAGAAGCTCCTCCGTTTACTATATTACCTGCCCAAAGATTCACAGGATGATCCCCTCGATCCTTTAAAAATGAATGTCTCTCAATTACCTGAGAAAGACCGTATTCTTCAAAATGTAATAGTTATCGGTGATAAAACTAGTGATTTAGCGTTAGAAACAAATACTTGTAGAATTTGTTTCTACACGGGTTCACGTATGCCTCAAAAAAATTATCTAAAAAACATCAACCAATTTACAGATAATCCATATTCAAGCAACCAGCAATATATCTTTGATATTTATACCCCTGCTTCTGCCAACAATATTGATTTTCGACTAGATTGGCTTGGTGAGGCACTAAATGAGGTATTGTTTCAGGAGGACATTGAAGAATTTGGGGATTTAAGATTCCATAGTGGGCTCCCAATCACAACTGTTCCAAATGGCTTTGTTGGTTATCGTTGGATCTACATCATGCCCTCTGGACAACAGCCTATGGGATTAAAATCATGAATATGGTCACTAAAAAGGCATTTGGAAAACCAATTACATATAAAGGATTAACTATTTACCCTGTACAAATGAAGGATGCAGATGAATTTTATGAGGCTGTACAGTGCTTACTTTTACCTAAAAACGACTTTCAACAGCCTGAAATCGTCAGAATGTCTTACTTATTATTTTTGCTCACGATGACGCAGAATGAGGATGGACAAATCTTGCTTGAAAAATTAATGGCCTTATACCGTCTAGTCTTTAAAACAGAGGACATACAAATATCGATAAATGAAAAAGGTATGATCTTGATAACGGTCAATGGCATTTCATTGCATGAGCGTGATTTTGATAAAATTAAAACTTTTATTAGTGAGCAAAATCTAATTGATTTAGAGGATGAATTTATCGATCCAGATACAAAGAAAGCCATTCAGGAAGCACGGGCATTTATGGCAAAAAGAAAAACAAAGCAGGCTGACTTAGAGCAGCAAATTATAGCTTATCATTGTAAATCTGGACTCCCCTACCATGAAATTGAACAATTAACGCTTTACCAATTCCATAAAGGATTAATTCGAATGGACTATATGGTAAGCAGTGATGCCATTCTCAATGCTCGATACTCGGGCATGGTTGAATTTAAAAATGAGCAAGAGCTTCCTCACTGGCTAAGTCATATCGAGGAGCCAAAGAAAAATGAGGATGTCATTATCACAAAATCAGCATTTGATCAACAAATGAAAAAACTAGGGCTTGCCTCTAGTTAAAATAAAAAACAATTACAAAAAGGACGGTAATCTTTTATGACACAACAAAATCAATTTTTAACTTCAGTAGCAAATGTTCGTTTATTTGATCGCTTAACAGATGAATTAATTCTAAATGGTAAAACATTACTAAATTCATCCATGACTCAGGCTATTCAAACACAGGCCATCCATGCTGGAAAAGGCTCTAAAAAGGTATATGAGCTAAACTATCAAAAGGAATTAACATTCTCTATTGAGGATGCTGCTTTCGACACTGCCTATATCGCTTTACAAAATGGTACAGAAATTAATCACCAGTTGGCTGAGTACTACACAGACGAAATTATTTTACTTGATGCCAATGGTAAAGGTACGCTTGCCGAAACACCTATTGGTCAGGTCCATGTTGAGCAGCTAAACGGCACATTCACACAATATGCACCTGCTGGCAAAGAAATTACGGTTCCTGCATTAGCTGGTAAGGAAGTACAGGTGGTCTATGCTGTTCAGGAGATGATGGATACAATTGAAATCTCTGCTGATTCCTTCCCTAAGGCTGTACGTATGGAATTAAATGTAGATATCCGTTCGAATAATGGTAAAACAGGTGAAGTCATTATTGAAGTACCAAACTTCAAGCCGAATGGAGCCGTTGAAATTTCAATGACGCATGAAGGTGTAGCATCTTCCTCCCTAGCAGGTAGCTCACTTGCAGATAAAAAAGGAAACTATGCATATATTAAGCTACGAAATTTATCTGAGGAAAAAGTACAATTTACTGCATTAGCTGCAAATCCATCACGTCTAGTTCTAGATTCTGCTGTTGCCGGTGATTCTCAACGTATTTCAGTATTAGGTATTCGTGGTGCAGGCTATAGCAATGTACTTTTACAAAATAGTGATTTAACGTGGACATCTAAAGCCCCAGCAATTGCAAGTGTTAATGCAGATGGTGTCGTAACGTTAGGTGCCTCCGCAAAAGCAAATGATCAAACAATGATTGAAGTAAACGATGGAACATTCATTGAAACTATTGCCGTAGATATTATTTAAATAAATTAATGTAAAATGGGTAGAGATTAAATTCTCTACCCTTTCTATTGAACATAAAAGGAGCTTAAAAATGACAAAACGTGAAACAAAATTAACGTTAGCGGATATTCAAAAAAGTGCTGATGCCATAAATAAGAAGCAAAAGTTTTATATCGATAAAGAACAAGGAAAGTTCATCTATTACTATCCAAAGTTTAGTAAACGTAAAATTACGATATTGATCAATGATTTAGCGAATTCGCTGGAATATGCTCAGCAACATAAGCTTGAATATTTTGAAAATGATTATGAGTTAAATAATTATATCTTCTTTTTAATCATTAAGCATTTTACAGATTTACAAAGTGAATTAAAGGATAAACCCATTGAAACACATTTTGCCACAATGAATTATCTCGTGGATATTGGCTGGTACGACATATTTTTAACAAAAATGTTCTCCATGCAGGAAATCTCCAATGCATTAGAGGAAATTAATAAACGATTGCACTTAAGCATTAAATTTTTAGAAATGGAAAAAGAGTACTTCAATATTTTACAAGCAACTGCTGCTAAGAACACCGAAGGGACTTCAGATGATTTTTAGCCTCTGCCTATAAATAGTTAAAATTTTGAACTACTCCCCTACCTTCTTTGGGTGGGTATTTGAATATTTTAGGATATTTACTGTTTTATACAACAATAAAGAAAGATGAATCGATCACTGCCTTGTATTGATCGGTTATCTAAAATTAGGAGGGAAAATCGATTGAGTACTGGTGGTGGACAAACAAAACCAATAGAGCTATTAGCTGCTCTAGGTATCAATGACGATATTTCAAAAAAAAATATACAGACATACATCAAAAGATTAAAAAACATACCTGCTATTAAAATGAATTTAGATGTAAACGGACCTAACACTCAAATATTAGGAGAGTTTGAAAAACAATTACAAGCCCTAGAGCAACAGCTACAGAGCGTTAACCAAAAATATCAAGCAATCGGAAGTGGCTCAACCCCTTCTCTCACATTTTTTGATGAATTGAAGGAGCAGATTTCTCACTCTGTGAAATCAATTAACTCCCTTTCTCAAGCATTTGGTGATGCCAACATCAATGTCAGTAAATTTTACAAACAGCTAGCAAAAACCCCAGCTGGTGACCTACGAGCATTAGAAAATATTGTCACTAAGCTAAAAACAGAAGTAGAAACAATCAGTGTAAATCATATTCAATTTGAGGGTGTTCAAGAAACGCTCGCAAATCTACAAGCTTTAGAATCCAATTTATATTCAATATATGAATTAAATAAGGCCTACGCAGATACAGCCGACTTTGAGCAACTAACTTCTCAGATAACAGATTTAAACACCCAGTTATCCAATATTCAGCTTGGTGAAGGCTTAAACATAGCAGGATTATCAGACATCCCACAACAACTAGAAAAGATTAACCAAGGTATCGAGGCCTTCGGAAAAAATACAGCAGCTGCAGCTCAAAGTGCTACTGTGTCAATATCTACTATAACGAGTTGGATGGGTCAAGCATCCACCTTTAAAACATTTGCAGAAGAAGTTAGCGGTACAACTTTTTCTCCTAAGGCAATTAGAGGATTTAATATAGCTGGAATCGTCTTAGGTTTTAGTGAGTTTGCAATAGGTAAATTTTTGGAACATAAAGAAAAAGCAAAACAAAAGCTTGAGGAATTAAAGACTGAAGAACATGAAATATTGAACGCCTATACATCAAACGCAAAAGAAATCGATGGGCAGATAAATAAATATGCACAATTAGAAAAATCAATGGCGTTAGGAAATGCTGATCCTACTGTCTTTGCAGAATATCAGGATATTTCTAATCGGCTTGGTGAACTCTTACCTCATATTGTTGCCCATGAAGATGAATATGGTAATAAAATAATTGGCTCTTCAGAGGCTCTAAAAGTAAAAATTGAACTTCTGAAAGAACAGCAGGCTTTAGAAACGCAAATTGCTGGTGAAGCTACCAAAGAAAAACGCAATGAAGATATAAAAACCCGAAAAGGTGCTATTTCTGACTTAGAGGATGAGTATGACAGTAAACTAAATGATGCTGCAAAGGATTTAAGAAAAAAAGCTAAAAGTTTACCAACAAAAGAAATGTTTTATGGATATAATCATAAACCGATGCTAGATTCTCCAGAAGATTTTGAAGATAAAATAAAGAAATTCGACAAACTTCAATCTGATGCTGAGAAAAGCGGGAATAAAAAACTTGCAGATGATTACAAAGAACTAAGCGATGCTCTCAAGTATCATAAAGAAGAAATTATTAAAACCGAATCTGAGCTTAATCAAAATGTTTTAGCTCAAAAAAATGACTATATATCAAATATCGCTGAAGTTATCAATGAAAACGATAAATTAACAGACAGTGTTAAAAACAATGCTGAAGGTTTTGCTGCTCAATTAATTGCTGCTGCGAATACATCCGATTTAGATACTTTGCAAGAATCATTAACATCATTATTTTCAAACGAAAATGCCTCTACATTAATAAATGATGTTATAGGTTCCTTTCAAAATATGGAGAATGCTACATCTGAAACGTTTAACTCAATGGCAAGTAAAGCTAAAGATAAGCTGTCTAATGTTAAAGCTGAATTAACTGGGCTAGGCTTAAGTGAAGAAGAAGTAAGTAGCATTATGAAATCACTAAATTTACATTACGATGACACAATTGCAACTCAAAAGAAACTGTCTGTGGAAATGAAAACCAATAATTTAACATTAGCTGAAGCAAAAGAAAAAATGCTTGATTACAACAAAGAAACAGAAAAACTTACAACAATTTATGAACAACTAGCAGGTGTATCTCAGAAAAAAGTAAATGACACTTCAGATTTATTATTCCAATATCAGATGTTAACTAATCAATTGAAGGGTTATACAGAAGAAGAGATTCGAAACCTTAGTCAAAAAGGGAATTTAACAGCTGAAGAGCAGCGTCTTGTAAACGTAATGCACACTAGGAACGGAGTAATAAATAGCTTAAATTCAAATTATCCCACTTTACTTGATATGGACGGTAAAGCTATTAAGCTAAATGAGGAAAAGATAAAAGCAATTGAAGCTGAGAACAAGGCGAATGAAGCACTGTTAAATGGATATAAATTAGCTCGTGATGGAAAATTAACTGCTGATCAAGAAATGTTGCTATCCTCTACCCAAGCTACTAAATTAAAAATTCTAAATATCAAAAGAGAAATTATGATGTTAGGAAATTATGTTAAAGCCAATGAAATTACATCAAAATTAATTGGTCAAATGAGTGGACCGCTTGGATTAGGTATGGCGGCACAACAATTAGTGGTAGAAAGTAATATTAGAAACTATAAAGAAGAATTAAATAGTTTAACTATGGATTTCGATTCTAATATTGCAGAGATTGATGGATTTACTACTTCCATAAAGTCTTCAAAAAATGCCTCAAAATCTTCTAATTCAGCGACAAAAGATTCCGTCTATATTACAGACACATTTAAAAAATCTTTAGAAAAGCTTAATTCTGAAATTGAAAAACAAGTAAAAGTTCAATCTAATTTTCCAAAGCATTCTGATGAATATCGAAAATCACTGCAGGCTCAACTTGCGCTTGAAAGGGATAAATTAAATTTACTTGAAAACCAAGAAAAATCTCTTAAATCTCAAATTTCTTCTGGAAAAATTAATAAGACAGGCACTGTTTCAAATGCTTCCACAACTACTACATCTCAAAAGCTAAGTGGTTGGTCGGGTAAAATATCAAGTAACTTTGGAAATAGAATGTTAAACGGTGAATTAGATAATCATCGTGGCATAGATATTGCTATGTCACGAGGAACTAAGGTAGATGCAAATATTAGTGGCAAAGTAATTGCTAGTGGTCGAGCAGAAGATAATGACTATCCTTCATCCTATGGTAATATCGTTGTTATTCAAGATGCTAATAATTTAAAACATATTTACGCTCATTTAGATAAAGCCGTTGCTAAATTAGGTTCAACAATCGAAGTAGGGCAGCAAATAGGAACTGTTGGCTCAACTGGTAAAAGCACTGGTCCACATTTACATTATGAAATTAATAAAAATGGAAATGTACCGATCAACCCCATTGATTACTTAAATAATGCAAAATCAGGCACTGTAAGTTCTACAAATTATACTGCTATTGACACATCACAGCAGGCTATTGATCAAGCTACTTCAGAATTAAATTCCCTATCAAATAATATTCTTCAACAGAAATTAACCATTACAGATTTAGAAAAAAGAGATCTTGATACAAATTTAGAAAAATTTGATCGTAAACGTTCTGTTATCGATGCTAATCTATCTCATGAAGAAGAAAAATTAAAATTAGTAGATAAATCATCTGACAGATACACTAAAACATTGGATTTGCAAACAAAGTATTTGGAGCAAAAACAAGCAGTCAATCAGCAGGAGCTAGAATTTTTAGAAAAGATAATTACTACAAAAGGTTTAAATAGTCAAACTGTAGAAGAATATTCAAATCGAATGTTAGAACTCAAAACTGAAATGCATTCTGTTAATTCAGCATTAGGTGAGATGTCTCTGGCTTATTTAGATGTATACGAAGCTCAGCGCAAAACCGAGGACTCCAAAATCGAACTTGAAAGCTCCAAGCTGAAAGAACTAGATTCTAATTCCAATGCTTACATTCAAACTCTTCAATCGATTACTTCTCATATGGAGAAGAAGCAAGCTATTAATAAAAATGAATTAAAGTATTTAGAAGCTCAAATAAAATCCGGTAAATATTCAGGAGAAATTTTAGAGCAATTAAAAGAAAAATATGCTGCATTAACTGTTCAAATTCAAGATTTATCAGTTGAATTACGTCATAGGAATTATGAGATTATCGTTAATCTTCAAACAAGATTCGATGAAAAAATTAATGAAAAAGAGTTCAAACTGCAACAAAGCAAAATCATTCAGTCCATGTATGAAACTGTGAGCGATTCAATGACTGAAAACGAAGCAAAAGTTAAAGAATTAGAGCGCTCTGGAGATGTATTAAAGGAGCTATATTCACAAGTTGAAGATTTAAAGGATATAATTCAACTAATTAATAACAAAATAATAGTTACCCAAAATCAATTAAGAAGTGATGAGTTTAATCCTGATGATATTAAAGCGTTAAAAGAAGATCTTCAAAATTATAATCTAGAAGTAAAAAATAAGGAATCGGAATTACTTAAAACAGAAACACAAATAGAATCTAAAATTATTAAACAAAAAAAGGACTTGGCAGAAACGCTAATCAAGGTATATAAAGATTACCTTCAGGAACAAAAAGATGCCGTTATTCGCCAATATGATTTAGAAAATGAAGCTGAAAATAAGCGTCATGAAAATGTCATGAAAAATATTGACGATGAGAGAAATAAATTTCGAGAAGCTATAGAAGAACGACTTCGATTAATTGATCGACAAGAAGCTGAACGGGATTACTCGATGGATATTGACAAATTAGAGAAGGAGAAAAATGATATTCAGCGTCAAATTGCTCTCCTCTCTCTCGATGATAGTCATGAGGCAAAGTCTAAACGTAAAAAACTTGAAGAGCAACTCTTCAACATTGAAGAGAACATTCAAGAAAAACGTCATGATCGAGATATAGAACTACAGAAGCAAAGTCTAAATGATCTTCTTGAAATGAAAGACAAAGAGATTGAGGATAAATCCAAAGTTGAAGATGACTATCATAATCAAGAATTGAAACGTATAGATGACCTAAAGAGTTATTGGGAACAGCATTACAATGATTTATTAAACTATGAACGAAAGTTTGCACAAATTCGTGAAGATATTGTTAGTGGTAACTTCGAAAATATCCGTTTGGAATTCGGTGGTTTCATAGACTGGCTAGAGACGACCATGCCAGAATTAGGAAACACTTTAGATGGAACTATGAAAACAGTTGGTCTAACTATCCGTCAAAATATTATTGATACACTAAAAGAAGCTATGAACCTCATGACGCTTGTACAGAATTCTACTATTCCTACAGGTATTTATGGCTCTTCTGCTGACAATGATTCTTCGTATCAAAATTCTATTAAAAATAGTAAACTCACTCTTGGAGATATGCAGGTTTTACTAGGAAAATATCTAACTGATAAATTAGCAGTAGAAGTTGATAATCCGATAAGAGCTGCTAATATTCGTGAAAAAGCTCATACACTTGCCTCACAAGGTCGTGAAAATGGCTCTGAAATTAAAGCTACAGATTCATTTGATAGTATAATTAACAGTTTATCTAAGTCCGATTTAACAGCATTCAGTAAATTTTTAGAAAGCAATGCTACTGTTGTTATGACACCCAAATATCAAGAAAAGATTAAAGATTTAGCAAAACAATACTATTTATCTGGAATGAACTATTCACCAGATGAACTTCCTCAAAACACAAATTCAACTTCACAAATTAGATATTTATCTGATGCTGACTTTAAAGTAATTATGGGGAAATATATGACAGATGTATTAGCTAGCATTGCAACTCCTGTCAGAGCGAATAATATTCGTGAAAAAGCTCATAAGATTGCAAAAGAAGGACGTGATACAGGCTCTTCTATTGAAACAAATTCCAGTTACAATACTGAAAAAAGTAAATTAAGTAATGAAGATTTGGTACGTTTAGGTAACTTTGTCATGAAAAATTATACTATTTTTGATAGTACAGAAATGCAAAATGAATTAAAAAATTGGGCAAAATTACTATTAGAAAATAAAGCCTCTGCTTTACATGGAGGTATGACAAAATGGAGTGGAAATGGTATTGATGGTAAGGGAGGCAAAGAGATAATTGTTCATCCTAATGAATTAATTAACTCCCCTATTGATACAAAACGCCTATTAGATATGTCAGATATAATGGAACGAGCCGCAAACTTCTTCACACCAATGATACATACCATTAGTAATCCTACGAGCTTAATTAGTAATGTAGCTAGTATGGGGGGTGATACATATGAATTCAATTTTGAAATTGGGGAAATGATTGCCAATAAAACAACTGCTAGTAATTTTGCAAAAGATATTTGGAATGATTTGAGAGTTAAGAAAGGAGTGAAATAATGCTCGAAAACACTAGTTTTACTTTCAATGGGATATCCTCTGAGGATATGGGAGTAATGATGATTAATCCAAGCAGTGGACTTTACGAAGAGACATTCCTTCCTTCAAGGAATATAATTGATACGTCTGTTTTTAAAGGAAAAAAGCGTTACTTTAAGGGAGTGGAGATTGAGCCACTCTCTTTTTCTATGGCTATTTGGATTAAAGACTGGAGAGATAGAAATAATATTCGAGCTATTGCAAGATGGTTATGGACGGATTTCTATTGCCCCCTTTGGTTTAATAATGAATCTGAGAAAATCTATTATGCAATGTTGACAGGCGAACCCAAGCTTATTCATAACGGATTGAGGGAAGGTTTTATTGAATTAACCTTTAGATGTAAAGATGCCTACCGCTACTCCCCTAAGAAAACATATGATTTTCATGTGGATGGTGAAGAAACTTGGAATTTTTTCAATGAAGGCGATGCAACAATTCGACCTTTTTTAAAAATAACTCAAATTGGAGATAAAATTCCGATTATTATTCGAAACATCACAGATAATAAGGAATTTATTATTACAAATGTTTTAGCTAATGAAATCGTTACAGTTGACTGTGAAAATGAAATGATTGTGTCCTCTCAAGAATATAATTCTCGTTATTTATATGATTTTCATAATGACTATTGGTTAGATATTGAGGGGGAAGAAGCAAGAGAATGTAATTCTAATTATGAGATACAGTTCCAAGGTAATTATAAAATTGAATTTAGTGTTGAATACAAATACCTACAGGAAGGAGGTGAATTAACATGGGAGCTTTAAGCTATATAAATACGATAAGTGATCATACTTATCCACTATTAAAACTTTGTAAGCCTGACCGTACTGTTATCTCTCCACTAAAAGAAATATATGGATTAGGTTTGACCATTCGACTAGGAGCTATTAATGAAATAAGTTTTACAATTCCTACAAAAATTGAACGACAGCATATTTTAATCGACAATCCTTTAATTGATCTAATCAAAGATCGCTATTATTTAAAAATGACCTACAACAATCAAGTAGAATACTTCCTTTTCTTGGATAAAAATAAGCAAGTAGGCAACGATGGAAATTCAATTTCTTATACAGCCTATAGTTGTGGTATTGAATTAGCAGACAAAAACATTCGTGACTATGAAGAAACCTCTAAAACTCTATCTGAATATGTAAATTTTTTCTTAGCAGAAACGGAATGGAAGCTAGACTATGTGGATGCTGCTTTTAATTTGAAATATCGCTCATTTGATGTAAGTTCTGCCACAGTTTTGCAGTGTTTGTTTGATATTGCGGAAAGGTTTAATGCATTAATTGTCTGGGATACAAAGAATCGTAAAGTTAATCTACATCAGCCTAATCATATAGGAATGAATCGCGGTGTTAGGCTAAAAGAGGGCATATTACTTGATTCCCTTTCAGTAGCAACTAAAGCCGAAGATATGGTTACACGCTTAAAAGCTTATGGTCAGGATGGCTTAGAATTTCGAGCGCTCTCCCCTACTGGTTCAAACTACTTAGAAGATTTTAGTTACTTTATATATCCTTTTGAATGTGACACTAACTACAACGTAATTAAACAATCGGATTATATGTCCAATCAATTATGTATAGCCCTGACAAAATACAAAAGAAAATTACAATCATTCCAGGGTCAATTCGATTCATTAGTAGCACAGAAGAAAGCAAAACAAGACGACATTCAGCAAGAAGAACAAGAATTATCTAATTTAGAAACTCAATTAAAAACCTATTTAAATGAACGAGATGTTATCAACTATACCTATCAAGATCAAGCACCTGGTAGAGCTGATTGGTCAAATGTTATTTCCCGCATCAATGCAAAACAAAATGAAATTAATAATAAAAATTCGCAGATCGCAACTTTGAACATACAATTAATGAATATTGAGCAGCAGATGTCGGATTTAGGTCTTCAATTAAAAATGGAACATAACTTTTCTCCTGAAGAAATCACAGAATTAAATAAATACATCATTGTCAAAGAACACCACAACGATTCTATTACGGATGAAAAGGATTTATTGGAAGAGGCTAAAGAAATATTTAAAACGCTAAACGAACCACCTATTCATGTCAATGTTGGATTAGAAGGTTATTTAAGCAATCTTCATGAAACCATGTCAATGAAACAAATTGCAATTGGTGACATTATCCGAGTTCAAAATGATGAACTTCGTGTCAGGCTAACATTAAAAATTATAGAAATGCAATTTGATTTTAATAATGACTCTGTCAATTTAACGATTGCTAATGGCAAAGATGTTGTGGATGAGAATGGGAAATTAAAGAAAGTCATTTATGATATCTCCAATACATCTACCACAGTCAATATGGATAAGTACAAATGGAATCAAGGCAAAGATGCAATGGATGGCGTCACACAAATTCTTAATAGTGAATTTGATACAGCTAAAAATATTCTCCTCGGAGGTTATGCAAATTCTACTACAATCAATGAACGAGGACTATACTCCAAAGATTTACAAGATGACAAAACCTACCTCGTTATTAATAACGCCTTAATGGCCATTACTCCTGACGGTGGCAACTCTATAGCTGTGGCGATTTCTAAGCGTGGAGTACACGCAGAGGTAATAGCAGGACGACTACTGCTGGGGAATAAACTACATATCGAAGATGAATTAGGCATAGTCACGATTTATAACGGACTTCAATCGGTTTATGATACAAATGGAAAAATTAAAGTACATCTCGGCAGATACCCTCATCCAGACTCCCCTTCCCAATATAAATATGGGTTACGGGTATATGATGGTGCAATTGATATTCGATCATCCTCCAATGCCTATCGAGGCACTCAATTAGATGGAAGCGGATTTAGAGCTTTTAATAACAATGGTGTACGTACCTTTAATGTCGATGCAACAACAGGTCAAGTTGAAATTATCGGCGATTTAACTATAAAGTCCTCCCCCTCCTCTTATCGAGGTGTAGTGATTACTTCTTCTGGAATTACAGGTTATAACGCTTCTGGTGGCATTACTTTTGAGCTGAACGCTAATTCAGGCAGAATGACATCCCAGGAAAACTTTCTTATTCAGACTTCTACTGCTTATAACTATGGTGTGAAAATAGACAATTATGGGATTCGCGGATATAGCACAAATGGTACTAGAACTTTTGAAATTGATACTTATGGTAATGCTTTTTTTAGTGGAAATATTTCAGCATCCACAATAAGCGGTACTACAATTAATGGCACTACGATCAATGGAGGTAGTATATCTGGGACTACTGTTTCTGCATCCTCCATTTATGGTGGAAGTATCAGTGCGACTACTATTAATGGTGGGACGATAACTGGAACAACTATCAATGGGAATATAATTAATGGTGGGACAATTAATGGAACTAAAATCAATTCTGCAGATATTAACATAAATGATGATGTCAGAATTGGTAATAGATTATATTTAAATGATACTAGTGGTAGTGGAATTTATTTCAACAGATTTGGTTCAACAGGTAAAATTTATTCCAATGGAAATTATTTGACTATTTATTCGGATACCTTATTAATTAGCTCCATGAATTCTACTAGCTTTAACGGTGTTGTAGATTTTACAGCGGCTGCATCCATTATCGGTGTAGCCAGAGGACATACTTCAGGTATAGGTATCGCTTATTCAAGTGCTTCTAACTATTTATATGTACGTATCAACGGTACTAATGTGGGATATGTAAAATTAACATAAGGGAGAATGATATATTATGGATTATCAAGTACAACTTAACAATGGTCAAACATTAAATTTAAAGGATTATAAATTTGATAGTGCAGCATTAAAAGCAGAATTAAATGATCAAAGAATTAACTTTATCAGTATTGGGGATGTAATTATTAGTAAGCATACGATCTTAAGTATTGTTCCAAAGAAATTAATCGAAGGAGCTGAACAACAAATTGAAGATTAAAAATAAAGACATTTTAAACACACATAAAATACTTTACGATCTTAAGCTAAAAGGTAAAGCTTCGAGATTACGGTCAAGATTTAATCGTCTTCTACAGCAACATTACAATAATGTTATTCAACCTGAGGAGTTTGAATTAAGAAAACAATATGCAACTAAGGATGAGCAAGGAGAAATTATATATGATGAAAAAGGAAATTTCAAAGCATCTGTTGACTATGTAAATGAAATAGATATGTTAATGGAAGAATATTTTCATATTGATTTAAATGAAGCTAATAAAGAAATGTTACTTACGATTACTCATTTATTTTTAGATGAGGAATTAATAACTGTATCAGGAGAATTAGCAGAAACCTATGATTTAGTTTGTAGTCAATTTGAACATGTTTACAACTTCTATGAATTAAATAATGAAAAAATTAATTAGAGAAAGGAGTTTATAAATGTCATTTAAAAATGAATATACATTAAACGTAGATATCAAAAGAAGAATGACGAGTGTTGTTCCTACCTTTAAGCAAGGAGATTCAGCAACATTAAAATTTAAAATATTTGATGATGGCAAAAAGTTCGATTTAGCTGCTTTTACAAGGGCTGAAATTACCTTTAAATTGCCTTCAGGTCAAACAATTGTCGGTGAACCATACATAGACGTTAACACTCAAATGATTGTTTATAATTTTGTTGGTGTAGAGATGAATGAAGCCGGAAAGTTAACAAGCATTCTTTCTATATACTCCGGTACATCAATGGTATCAATTCAACCATTCTCTATTTTCATATTTGACCACTTAAAAGATAAAGATCTAAGCTATATCGGTATTCTTCAAGATTTGATTGCCGAAGTTCAATTACTTAATGAAGAAGTGAAAAGTACCCTATCTGAAGCAAATAATTTAAAAGACAAATTAAACGACGTACTCAATGAGGCAAATAATGCAGAACAAATAAGAAACACAAATGAACAAAATCGTATCACGTCAGAAAATACTAGAAATTCTAATGAGAACATTCGTCAACAAAATGAATTAGATAGAAAAAATGCTGAAAGTATACGTGAATCCAATGAAGCTACCAGAATTCAAAATGAACAAAATCGTCAGAATGAGTTTGATAACAAAATTAATGAAGCTGAGGTAGCTATAACAGATACCAAGAATGCTACTGATGAAGCCAATAAAGCAGCAGATTCTATAAAAGGTTGGGGTCAAGCCACTGTATGGAATAGTACTACTACTTATTCTAAAAATAATGTTGTAACTTATAATGGCAGTACATGGCAATCTAAGGGAGATAACAACCATAATTCTATTCCATCTGAAACGAACACAAATTGGATTCTATTAGCATTACGTGGTGTAGATGGTACTGGTGCTGTCTCAACTGTTAATGGTAAAAGTCCTGATGGTGCAGGTAATGTAGAGCTAACAGCAGATGAAATTGGAACTTATACACAACAACAGATTGATGATAAAGACACAACAGTAAAAGAATATTTCACTGATAAAGGTATTGGTGACAAGGTAATCGTTATTTCAGAACAAGATTATATAGATGCAAATTATAACGGTATGTTTTGGGTTAAAAATGACGCCCTTGATTTCTTGCCTACAGAAACAGACCATGTAGCTACTTTACTAGTTTATGAAAATCCTGATAACGAAAATGTTGTTAAGATATTTAACGTAATTAACCCCACTACTGCTATCTCCTATATGCGTACTTACACATTTGATAATGCAAGCTCATTAATTCATGACTCAGGATGGATTGAGGGTGGCGGTGGCTCAGGTACTGGTGGTGGCAATGTAAATGTTAATTCTTATCCATTAGTTACTGACACTGTAAGTCAAACAATATGGGAACTACCAACAGGTACTTATAATCAAGTTACTGACTCAGTAATGGTATTCCATAACACAGTATTCCTTGAGCCTGTATCTTACACTATCACACATAACCGTCTTTCTATTCCTTACAATCCACATACTGAAATTGCAAAGAATAATGTTGTATTAGTTGTGTTCCGTAATATGCCGAACATGACAGTGCAGTTTGATGGTAATAACATTATTGATGGCTCTATTACTTTAGAAAAATTAGGTCGAGATGTACAGGATGCTATTTTAGCAGGTGGTAATTCTTATGTAACAATAATAGATGATAAGGTTTTTATAGAGCATATTAAGAGTGCTAAGTCCGGTAGATTTTTAACATTGGTGGATGAAAACACAAATGAGTTTCCACCTAGTATAGGTTCCTATCACTGTATCGTAGAATTTTCTAGCTCTATTGTAGATGGCACTATAATGTATGAATTACAAGCTACAAACTTAATAACTAACAAGAGATATTCTAGATCTATATGGTTTAGTGAATCTGACACATCATATGTTATCTTAGACCCGGGTTGGCAAGAAATAGGTAATGACTTAGTAGATAACTTAACTACTAATGATAATACAAAAGCTTTAGCTGCTAGTGTGGGTTCTAAAATAAATACTGAGTTAGGGAAAAAGATAGGTGTTAATTTTAACAACAACAACAGTGTCATAACTAACTTAGGTGGTGCTTTTGCAAAAAAAACATTCCCTATTGTTAACTTTGCGAATAATACTACTTCTGAAAAAGTTAGACTGACGTTAGGTCCACTTGTGTCAGGTATTTTAAAATTAACAATGACGTCAAATTGGAATAACTCTAATGCAAGTGGTGGATGTATAGTCTATTACCATGTTAACGTAGCAGATGGTAATGTCCACTTTAAGGATACCAATATTGTTTCTATGTCTAGTGCGTTTGCTGAAAATTTTTATATTAGCGATATATATATTGATAGATTTGAAAATTTTTATATAGATATTTTCAAGAGAAAGTATTTGAATCCTTTATCAATAGTAGCAGAATATCAAACAACTTGGGGGAATCCGTTTGCTGTTTTAAATGACACTATATTAGAACAATTTGATTTAGGTATGGTTATCAATGACCCTATTCAACAATCAATTTTTACACATGTAGGTAATAGTAAGCAAGGACTTGCATCCGCTATTACTGGTAAAGGCGTTCCTACGGATGCAAACGCTACTTTCGCCCAAATGATTAATAATATAAATTCTATTAATGCCAATTCAAAAGTAACAGGGACAGCATGGGGAGGAGTAAATCCAGTAACTCCAGAATACGTAAACGGAACGGCAAGTTCAACACTTGTATTTCCTATGGATATTACTTTTTTGAATTTCGTACCATTTATGATATTTGCTTATAACTATAATTTATTAACAGGTGTCGCAGAAATTATTATATGGGCTAACGGAGATCCATTTTCGGGGCAACCGTCAGTTAAAGTCACAACATATAATGATAATATGATAACAAGTGCAAGCTATAATTATAAGAGTCCTAATGTTGGTGCAGGTAATTACAGGTTGTTCGTACCTAAAACGGGAGTGCCATATACTTATGTAATTTTCGGTTATTAAGGAGGCTGCAAGATGAAAAAACGAGGTAACAGAATTATATATGAAACAGTTAGCGGAAAAATAATACATCAAACAGGTGAAGCGTTAGGTGAAACAGAATTTTATGATGATTGGCAAGGGTTATCTTACATTGAAATACCACATGGTGCCATTGATTATTTCAAAAGGTATGTAGCCAGCGTGGATGTGAAAACTAAGAAGGCGATAATAAAGTCATATGTAGTTCAGAAAACGGAACAAGAATTGTTTATTGAAAAGATGAAAGAAGAAATGGAAATGTTAAAATTGCAGGTTGAATTAGGTGGTATCCTATAATGGCAGTTGAAGTTAATATGTTAATAGTAAAAGTTATTGCTAGGCGTATTGTCAATAAAGAACCTAATCCTTTGACAGGAAAAATCTTTTCATTGGATACAATAACGCAATCTGACTACAGAGCAGCAGTTATTAAGGAATTAAAAGAATCATATGTATGGGAGGTGGAAGAATGACGTACAAAGGTAGTCAAGTTAATAAACAAACGTTGGATCCGACTTTGCAACAAGAGATAGAAGGAATTAAAAGTAAAGTTAATAGCTCATGGCAAAAAGATGTTTATAATGATGCAAATATTACTAACTTAGGTCCTTTGTCTGCTTCTAGAGTTTTTAACTTTAACGATTGGGATGACGACAATTCTAAGTTAGATTCATTGTATATAAATATTCCGGTAGGTAATGCTTTTTCAGGGTTGATAAAGCTAACGTTGTCAGGTGATTGGAATGTAGGGAACTCCATGGGAGGAGCAGAAGTAGTCTATAACTTCTCAAAGGTTGGTAACGTTGTAGGCACTAATACTATGACTATTAACTATATTTCACCATTGTTCGCTACTTGTTTCTATATTAGAAAATTAGTTGAGGATGTTAGTAGGGTGTATATTCCGATAACAAAAGCACCTAACACAAGGAATGGTGTTAGCATTAAAGTGGAGATTTTTAGTACTTATAATATTTTTGATGTAGTTAATAGAATAACAGTAGCCCGAGACCCTGCTATCTCTCAGCCACATCCTTGGACACCGCAAATTCCATCTGCTGTGCAACACGGAACAGGTAATAACTATATACTAGGTGGGGCTATGACGTTAGGTGGAAACCTCTCTATTTCTAAAGATATTCCACTAATTGAAATGGGTGTTCCTAACTCTAATTCTGGTTCTAGCGCTCAATTCTTATTAAACGCAAGTACTACACAAGACTTCGGATTAGAGTTTAGAAAGAATAATGTCACCTACATGGTAGCACATGGACAGAAACAAGTAGCTTTTCTAGGTCATGATGATGTTTGGTTCACAATACAGGATTTAAAGCAATCTGCCAGTGATGTTAAAACAAATGTAGCTGCGGCAATCACTGACAAAGGTGTATCTACAAGTCCGACAGCTACTGGTGCTCAAATGGCTACTAATATTAGAGCTATACAGACCGGTAAGAAAACTGACCGGGGAGTCATAAACATTCCAGCCCTTAACCCTGGACAAACAACTTCTGTAAATATGGTAGTATATTTCAAACCTAGCACTATTGTTCTAAATCTAGATGGACGATATATGGTAAACGGACAGATGCAAGGAACTGACTGGGCTGGTAGACATTCGGTATACGATATTCGAGTGATTCCATATGATAGCACAAATTGGTTAGTTACGTTCTTCATTCGTGGAGGAACAATGGCAACCAGTCAACAATATAATTATGCGTTGTTCATAGAGTAAAAAGGAATGATGTAATTGAAAAAACTAACGATGAAGTTCAAGAGGATACGCCTCATAACGAGATAACGGAGTTGGAATATATTGATTTACTTTGAGTTGTTGAGCAATCACCAAATTTTCTAGAAGCTGTATAAGATTGAGGTCAAAAGATTTTAAATGTTGGTGGAAAATTTACTAAAAGGTTATCGAAAATGTAGTAACTAAAGTTCCTATCATTGACGAAAATGGAGACCCTGTATTAGATGACTCTGGTAATCCTACTTTTAATGAAGTTCTAACCCCTACTGAACGTGAAGAAGTATTATTGAATATTGGCGATTCTTTCAAGTACTTCCCTAAAGAATTACCATTCACAAAATCATTCTCTAAGAATCAATACCATGAAAATGTAGAAGATGTGGCTAACTTATATGAAATAACTCTACGTGAACGCATGGATAAATTAATTGATGAATTAAAATCGGATGTAGACCATTTCAGTGGTACAAGCGAGTACATTCGATAAAAGGTACATATTATTTAAAAACAAATGAATATTTATACAAAAATACTAATAAATAGTGTATAAACAATATATATGTATTAATATTCAACGCTTTATAAGAGTAGGTGCGAGCTATCCTCCCCTACTCTTTTATTATTTTGATAAAGTCGGTGATAAAAAATTGATTAATGAAAAACTAGGTGAACGATTAGCTAGTGCTGAGGTTGAAATTAAGAATCAAGAGAACCGAATTTCAAAATTAGAAGGTAATCATGAATTATTATATCGCTTAACATTAGTATCCGAACAGCAGCAGGAGATGAATAAGCATCAGCAAATTCAATTACATCGAATGGATAAAACCTTTAATAATATTAATATCAATCTTACGAAATTAAATATGACCCAGGTTGAATTACAGGAGGATGTTAAAGGGATTGGTCAACGTGTGGATAGTATTGAGGAAGATCTAAAGCAGGAATCTGAGAAGGATTATATCTCCATTGGTGACATCATTAAACAATATCTGCATTGGTGGATACTTCTTCCTACAATTATTATTGGTGCTTTTATTTTAAAATTATTTGGCTTATAAGAAAGGAATGATGTCGATGAAAATTAATTGGAAGGTGCGCATTCGCAATCCTCAATTTTGGATTACGGTAGGATTATCTGTAATTACTCCCCTCTTTGCCTATCATGGTATTACCGGAGCGGATTTAACTACTTGGCAAAGTGTGTGGACATTAATTATGGATGCAGTCTCCAATCCATATGTTTTAGCATTAATAGTCGTTAGTACATATAATGCCATTCTTGATCCTACAACAGCTAACCTAAGTGATTCCTCAAGAGCATTAACCTATAATAAACCGAAACGAGATGAGCGATAATGGTCGATTTTATGAGTCCTGTGAAGAATGCTCGCTTAACTAGTAAATTTGGTTGGCGAAATATCGGCTTTGGGAAGGAATGGCACCAAGGCATCGATTTAGCTTCAACAGGAAAGGTTCCAATTTTTGCTAGTGCTGCTGGCATTATTACGCGAGCACAGGCATTAAGCAGCTATGGAAATGTTGTTATGATTAAGCATACAATCCATGGCAAAACATATGAAACAAATTATGCTCATTTAGATTCTTCCTGCGTTCAAGTAGGACAAAAGGTGAAGCAGGGGCAGCAAATCGGAATTATGGGAAATACAGGACGCGCATTTGGTGTTCATTTACACTTCGAAATACATAATGGTCTTTGGCAAACGGGACAACCAAATGCCGTTGATCCTATGAAATACATAACATTAACGAATGAAGCTAAAGGAGAGCTAACCATGTCACAATACAATGAATTGCTAAACAAAATAAAAGAACTGGAAAACGCTTTGCAAACAAAACAAGCTATTATTCCAACGCGTAAAGCCACTGAAACTCATAAGGCCGCATGGGATTGGCTGCAATGTCAAGGTATTACGGATGGCTCTAACCCTCAAAATTTCGTAACACGTGAGCAATTTGCAACAATGCTCAAACGATATCATGAGTCCAACTTATAATTTCTCTCCGCCAGTAAAACCATGATACAATGAAAGGAATACTGGCAACTAAGGAGATTTTGCATGAGGCTTTCAACCATTTTAAATTTTTGTATTCTTGTATTTTTCACCCTACTCTTCGTCAATGATTTTTTCCCAGATACCACATTAGCTGCAGTACTAAGCAAAAAAATAATTCTGCTTATTTTAGTGATTTTGGTCATTGTACAAATCACGATGGATAAGGGGCAATATAAAAGGCTATCTAAGAAAGCATATGTTAGCGTAACATTGTATACCGTAGGACTTTGGATTGTCTTAACATTGCTTGGCGGCAAATCTGAATTAGGCTTATCCTTTAACAGCCCTATATTTTATATCATCGTACTATTACTAGGACTGGATTTACTTCGTATCTATCGCCAATCTAAGTTGGAACAAAAGTAATAGCCGTAGAATTTAAAGCGTTAACCGTCATTTTGATAATTCTATCCACCACTTGAGCTGTTCTATCCATCGTTTCAATCTTTCTATCCGTCACTTTGGCGTTTCTATCCATCACTAAGCATGTCACCGATGTACTTTTTCGGTGGACATGCTTTTTTTAAATCAGTACAAAACTTTGAATTGACACATATACTGAAAATAAAAATACTCCAATTAGGAACCAACCATAAACTTTTCTCTTTTGCTGAAATTCCCTAAGTCCTAATATTAACATAATTAAACCTAAGAAGAATATCATTAAGAAATTCAGCTGATAATCGTGAGTAATAAGTCCATATGCAGCGAGTGATACTACAATGATTGAAAAAATAATGTGCAAAATTTTCAGCATACTTCCCATTCCTCCTTCTGTTAACTATATTTAGTCATAATACTGAGAGGGAAACCTTTACATACCGTTTATTTAATTAATAAAATGATAAAAAACAATGTTCATTGTTTTTGAAAAACCCATTTATAATGCAAATTCAATCGTAGTAGCAGTTCTTTCAGCTGCTGATTCTCCAATCGTTTTCCCCACAAGATAAAGCGCCATATTTATTCCTGAAGAAACACCTCCAGAAGTGATGATGTTACTGTCCTGTATAACCTTATCTTCAGAAATCACTTGAATATCTGGATAATTTTCTTGTAGTATTTTTAATGCTAAATGATGAGTCGTTCCTCTTTTACCATTTAACAATCCTGTTTCTCCTAAAATAATTGCCCCTGTACAAACTGAGCATATGTATTCAATATTTTTATGTTTAATTATCCAATCTTGAATTTTTTTATTCTTCCTAATAGATTGAACAGCCCTTAAAGGACCACCAGGGATTATTAAGATATCTAGATCAGGATGATTATTAATCGTATAGTCAGGAATCACTTTTATCCCTGAATGAGTTTTAACTGACTCCCCATTCTCCGTTATTAAAAATACTTCAAATGGTCTTGTTGGTAACAAGTCTTTTTTATAAAGAGTTAATGCCTGCTCAGCCTTACTATTCGAGGTTAATGACAAAACCTCTGCAGGACCTGAAAAATCTAATATATCAACATAGTCATATATCAAAATGCCGACTTTTCTCTTTCTCATTTTTATCCCCCCTTCAATTTCCATTATCTCACTACTCAAGGATACTCGAACTAGCTGTCAATTGTATAACGATATCCACCCTATCCTTCCAACTTCACCTCAAAACAGAAACAGATTAGAACCTTTATAACGCCTCTTAAAGATACTTTATTTTGAATAAATACCTTTATCATTGTGGATGGCAAGCCTAAAGTGTAGTAACAAACCACCAATTGTTGTAAAGTTGCAAGGTGCTGATTTTGCTTGTTTTGGAAATGTCTCTTCATACAATTTTCGAGTGAGTTTGTTGTTCTTTTTGTAATTCATAAAAAGGGGCTTCTAATTCCACAAAGCTTACTTTTTTATAGTTACCTATGTGCCCAATAGAATAGCAAATTCCTTTCTCATCAACTCTTATAACTCTTCTAGGCCCTTTAACTTTATGAAATACAAAGTCTTCATGAATTGCATTTTTAAAAGATGGAAAATCTATCTTTTACACCTACTTTCATATTGTATATTTTATAGATTTATTCATTTTCATATGCATATCTAATTAATGTATTATCAAGTATTTCCGATTCAATTACTCCTGATAAATAATATAACCTTAACCAATATGCATTATTTTCAAGATAAGTAGCCAATGCTTTGCTAATATTTTCTTCCGTAAGTTCTTTAACAATTATCTTAGGAGGCATAGCTGGAAGATATTCAAGCTCCTCTTTTTCCATCAATGTCTCAAGATTTTTGGGGTACATACAACTAGTGTGTAGGAAAAACCATCATCTAGCTTTACAAAAATATCAATGTTATCATCTTTAATATCAGTTATTTGTGATAATGCAGTTGGATATTCAATGTTAGTGATTTTCATATTCAACTCTCCTATTATTTTAGGATTTTTTTAAATATCATTCTCGTAATACATCTATACAATTATTCTCTTAGTATTCGTCTAAAATTACCACTCAGTCATTCATCTTAGCCACATTTCCGCTAACTTAATGGATTTTGATTTCCGTTTATATTTTACCAAATTAACCATACTTTTTTAATGCGGCGTAGCTTGCGCGGTACAGGAATGTTTGAGTTATGAGCTAATCTCTAATCTTTTGTTGTTCTGTAAATTCTTTTTGATTGCTATATATTAACGCTACATGATAAAATATTTCTGCACTTCAAAGGGCATAATCAATTCTGGGCTGTAGCGTCTTCCAACGCTGCAGCTTTTTCTTTTATCTTTATATCACATTGAAAATAGCTAACCACACTCAAACCGCATTATACAGGCCTTGTTAAGGTTATTATGATTCAAGAGCATTTAATGTGAAATGAATGCATGCAATATCAAAAAAACCTATAAACTATACAATACTTTGTGATTTTAAACTAAGCAAAATAAAACATAAAAATGAATTAAATTGGGGCTAGACTAGGGTTTACTGGCGAGCATGTGTATAGGAATGCATGAGATTGGGCTAATTACTTCAATTTTTTTGTTAATCAACTATATACATAAATAAAGAGTCAGGAACAATTAAAAAAAATGTTAGATCGATTGTATTTCAGTCTAACATTTTTTTGATTCAAGAAGAATTTCTTAATTCAGTACAACGAAACAGCTATTATCCATTTTCGCTATTTTACAAATTAATTGAGTTCTGACCGAGCCCCATTCTAGGTACATAAGTTAACCCTCACAAATAATTGTTAAAGGTAACTTTATTTTCAAAATAACTACAGTTAGCACAAAGGTAATCTTTATTTATAAATATAGAACTGTACATATTTGACCAAGGAATATGTTCAGAACATCTTTCACATTTATCTACATACTTATCACGTAAAATACCATTCTCCAAAAAGACATACCATTGTTGATCCGATAAACTTTCAGGTCCATTTTTTATGACAAGCAACGATATTTCTAACGCTTCACCATCGTCAAATCTATTCTCACTAATTAATTCTTTTAAATATGAAATAAATTTAGATGGTTCTCTTAATATTCTTTGTTTAAGCTGTTCTCTTTGCATAAAACCTCTCCTTTTTCCACCTACTTCAATTCGACAAAAGGAGAGAATTTCCTTTTATTTCTGACAATAAAAATAATGCTAGTTTATATTTCATCGTCTTCGCTGTAGTTACCCACACTTTTGTTTTAAGGACAGTGCTTTAACCCCGTAATACACAATTTTTGAAATATACTTTGATTGATCAGCCCCTTCCACTGCATCTAATAGTAATCACAAAAAAAGCATCCGTTCATAAATTTGTATAGGTACTTTTTGTATGAATAACGTCTTCAAACATTACGTATACTGTTAAAGCCTTGACGGTTTCGCCTGTTGAGGTTACTATAATGTTAGTAAGATTCTTGTCGTGAGAATCGCATGTAGTGCAAACGCTCAAGTGGCTCTTGGGCGTTTTTTATTTTACCCAAAGGAAAACGCCACCCAGTAAAAAATACTGAATGGCGCTTCCTTTTTTACAGCATCATACGAAAGAAACGGTAAACAGTATCTAACACACGAAATAGATCTGTTGTGTATCGAAAGATGGCTAGTCTTTCTTCACGCTGTTTCTCTCTTTTTGCCTTACTCTTTTCTTGTCGTGATAACTTAGGCATGTAGTGCACCTCCTTCCGAAAAAGGAGTCAGCTAGATGCTGCTTATTTATTGTAGCATGTTAATATTACCCGTCAAAGTTTCCTTGAGGGCGTTCTTAAATTTCATACGGTCACACAATCACAGAAAAAAGCATCTACTCTCATGGAGTGATGCTTTTTTTGTGTATGAAGGTAAAAGTAGGGCTAGCTACCCCACTCAAACCGCTTGATCTAGGCATTAACAAAGCCTTTATGATTCTAGTACATTTAAAATAGCATCAAGTTCATTGACTGCAAGATCAAGGCGTTCCTTTGCCTCGATGTTTTGCTGCTTTAATTGACTAAACTCTAGCAGATTTTTTTCATGCTTAAGCTTGATAGAGGACAGACGTTCAATTCGTGCCTCCAACTTTTCAATTGCTTGCTCACAAACGGCTGACCAAAGCTTTTCTGATTGCTGCATTTCAGTCGTGGATGGGTTGTGCTGACGCATAATTCGTGCATAGATCGCTTCTATTTGCTCAATTAATTCTGAGTAAAAATGACGCTCGACACGAGTTGTTTGGAATGTTGGGTGCTCTACCTCTTTTGCATATGGGGTAATTTGACGTAGTAGCTTCCCTGCATTTTCGCCGAAACCATGTGATAGATTAAGGACATTCATCAATTGCAATAGTAAACGGATTTCTTCAAGATTGATCAGCTGTGAATCAATGCTTTCCTTAAGCTTTAACGATTCCATATAGCGTCGATCAAAGTGCTCAATTTCGCCATTGCGTTGCTCTACTAAATGGACACTTGCATTGTCTTTTAAGCTTTTAATATAGCGAATGGCATGGCTCTTTAGCTCTTCCATCGACAGCAAGTTGTCATTGTCTTGTTGTGGTTTTTCTCGTTGAACATACGCAAATGCATCCATTTTTTTGGGCCATTTTGCTGCTGGGGTTTCTTCTGAGACATTATAGCGTATATAAATTCCGTGCATTCCATATCCTCCAAGTCCATTTAACAAGTATCTCTAAAGACAATAAATCGAATACGGTATTTTTTCAAGTAAAAAACTTTTAATATTTGAAAATCCTTCTTTTGAACGTAAGCCCGAAATATAAAAAAAGCGCACCTTTTCGGTACGCACAACGAATAGCCGTTTATCTGAAAATAATTTCAGATAAACGGCTATTTTGCACATGTCACTTGGATATTTTTCGACCAAGGCATGTAATCGTTTAAAATCTCTGGCTGCTGATAGAGCGGTAAATTTGGCAACTCTGTCAATAACGTCACTAGGTATTGATAAAAGTCGATACCATTTGCTTTTGCTGTTTCAGCTAAACTTAAACAGATCGCATTCGCTTTAGCACCAGCTTCACTAACAGAAAATAACCAGTTCTTGCGACCAATCACATTTGGGCGAATCGCATTTTCAGCTGGATTATTATCCATCTCAATTCGGCCATCGAACAGAAAAGCTTTTAATCCATGTATTCGATTTAATGTGTATTCGGCAGCTTTAGCTAAGGCATTTTTTCCGAAGAAAGGCGATTCATCCACCCATTTTAAGAATTTCTCTACAATCGGCTTTGAATATTTTTGCCGTGATTTTCGGCGTTTACCTGGTGAAAGATGCTTAAATTGACGTTCTAGGCGATACAGTTGGTCACAGAAATCCACGCCAATTTGCCCGTTTTTGCTATCGGCTTTCAGCCAATATCGTCGCACATGCGCCCAACAGTTAGCGAACGTGACATCAGGAAGATTACCGTATGCCGAGTAACCATCACAAATCACCGTTCCTTTAAAGCCTTTTGTAAATTCTACTAGTACAGAACGACTTCTCGATAATGCACTATGAAAAAGAACGATGATTGGACCTTGGCTTGGCACGCTGCGGAACACCCAATTGTAGGCATTCGATTGTCCTGATTTTCCGTCTGACCGATTGATAATTTGCGCATACGTTTCGTCCACATGCAGTACTGATTTCATCGTTAAAATCTGCTTCATCTGTTCATAAATCGGTAAAAGCCAATCTTCTGCAGCACGAATAACCCAGTTTGATAGGTTCTTATCATTCGTAAGTAGGCCATATCGTTCCCACTCCTTTACCTGACGGTAAAGAGGTAAATACTGAATAAACTTATCGTAAATAAGCTTTGCTAAAACAGTTGGTCCTGCAATACTTCGCTGAATGGCAGCTTGTGGGGCTTTCCCACGTTTCATTTGTGCTTTTTGTGTGGCATCCATTTTACAGTGCTTGCACTCGTAGGCATGTTCAATATGCTGGATGCGCATCATTTTTGCCGGAATGAATTTTGCTTCTTCACGCGCAATCGTTGTACCAGCTTCAGTCATTTGACCAAGGCAACAGTCACATTGTGTGTTGGTGGGATGATGGTGAATTTCTTCTACTTCAATCCCGTCACGAAAAGAATCATTCCGTTTCTTCTTATGTAGTTTACGGACAACGGTGTACGTAATCGTCGCCGTGCTTTGTTCTTCTGTGTGCTCAGAATCACTAAAAGACTGATCATCATCAAATAATGATCCTTGTCCATCTGGTGCAGTGTATTTTGATTTCTCGGTTTTTGATCCGTATAAAAGTTTTGTTAAATAGCGTACTTGTTCAGTTAGCGCTTCAATCTGTTTAGATAAATCTTTGTTTTGTTGCTTCATATAATCAAGCTGTTCTTCAAGAAGTTTAATTAATTTCTCGTTGTTAAAAGAAGCGTTCACCAAAACATTCACCACTTTCCGTTCGCATAAGATTCTCATATTATACCATTTAAGAAAGTGAATTTAGAATACACCTTTTGGTGTTTTTTGAATTGCCTTTGGCTGCTGTAGCGATAAACCTTCTAGAAGCCAGCGAAGCTCTTGTTGCGAAAGGTTCCGTACTTCATTTTCATCTTTCGGCCATTGGAGTTGTCCGCCATCTAAGCGTTTATAGAGTAAAGCGAATCCATCCCCATCAAAATACAAACATTTGTATCGATCTTTACTCAGGCCGCAAAACAGGAAAATCGAATCGCCATAAGGATCCAGTTCGAAAGAATCTTGAATCAGTGTAGCTAAGCCATCAATGCCTTTACGCATATCCGTCTTTCCACAAACGATGTAGATATTTTTCACGTTAGTAAAATCGTGTTTCACAGTAGTTTCAACTCCCTCATCACACTTTGGATAATGTGCTCATCTACGCCATTACAGAAAGAAATTTCTACCTTTGCTGTTTTAATCGTACATGTATTAATGTGTGAGTCTTGTGTTGAGTTGGCTACAGGGAATTTATTAAGTTCGGGATATAATGTGACGGGGATAATCGTTAATTTTTGCTGTGGCAATGAAAGGCACCTCCTTTAATTGATACCTTTATAGTACCGAGAGATGCTACGTGATTATATGCGTTATTTGAATACGGGCTTACTTTTGAACAATGTTAAAAATCCCGAATAGTTGATACTATTCAGGATTTTATATAATAAGAACCTGCTTGGCTTATCCTTTGACAAGCTTAGTTCTCATACGGTTTGACGCATATTCCACCATTAAAATAAGTAAAATTAATCCTACTAAAATAGCTCCTACCTCAGACCATTTATATGCATTCATTGCAAAAATAAGGGGTGCGCCTATTCCTCCAGCTCCTACTAAGCCAAGTACGGTTGCATCACGTAAATTCATATCAAAGCGATAGATGACAATCGATAAAAATAAAGCCGTCAATTGTGGCCATATACCATAACGAATCTTCTCCATCAGCGTACAGCCTAGAGCTTCCATCGATTCTAATATACTCTTATCCAAATCCTCTATCACATCAACATATAGCTTGGACAGCATGCCTATGGATGTTAACGACATCGTAAGCACACCAGCAAATGGCCCTTGACCTGTAACTCGAATAAACATAAGACCATAAACAATCGCAGGAATGGTACGTATAACGATTAATAGTAAACGCACCACAAATGCAATTGGCTTGGGGACTATATTCGAGGCTGATAAGAAGGCCAATGGAATAGCTAGAAATGCTCCTACAATCGTACCAAGAAAGGCAATGGCCATTGTTTCAATTAATAAATAAGGAACCCCACCTGTAGTTGCATTAAATAATAATGTCCAATCTAGCTGCAGTAGCCCTAGTAATATATTTTTTGCAATTGTTGCCCCATTGTTAGATATCGAGTCAGCATGTATCGTTGATATCGACCATATAAATAGCAAACCTACAATCAAAAGGGTTAGAAAGTATGACATACGTCGATTCGGTTGTACTTGTAATTGCTTTTCGATGGCATTCATAGCTTCACCCCTACATTAATCTCTTACGGAAATATTCACTAGTTGATTCAATGATAAAAACAGTACAAACAAGCATTAGTAAAATCATGCCTACATTTGCATAGCTTCTCCACCCCAAGCTTTCATTAAGAAGCAAACCAATTCCACCAGCACCGACATACCCTAGAATGGATGCATAGCGGACATTTCCTTCAAAGCAAAATAATGATGTCGATATGTAGTTCGGGAGAATCTGCGGCAAAATGGCATAGCGAAATGCCTGAATGGTTGGCAATCCCATTGCCTGCGTAGCCTCAAATGCCCCCATATCAACATTTTCAATTTGTTCATATAAAAGCTTTCCGACATATGCAATTGTGAATAAAAAGATGGCAATAGTACCAGCCATCGTTCCAAGCCCAAATATGAATGTTGCAATCAGCGCAATGATTAGTGTTGGTAATGTGCGAAGTAAGCTCAACACAAATTTGCTTAACATCGCAATCCATTTATTTTTAGTAATATTCGCTGCAGCAAGCATAGCAATAGGTAAGGCACAAATAGCACCTGCTACAGAGCCAAGCAATGACATTTTAATAGTATCGAATAACGGCTGCCATAGCCTCGCTACATATCCCCAATTAGGTGGTACCATCTGCTGTACAATCACGAAAAACTGATCAATTCGATCCCTCAAGACTTCTAGACTAAAGCCTGTAATACGCATAGAAAGCAATGTTAAAGCAAAGAGGATAAGCCATATTAGTGGCATGATGGAGCGCTTTTCCAGCACTTCCTTACC
Source organism: Lysinibacillus sp. B2A1 (assembly GCA_002973635.1). Lineage (GTDB taxonomy): Bacteria > Bacillota > Bacilli > Bacillales_A > Planococcaceae > Lysinibacillus. The sequence goes on along the minus strand of CP027224.1, from coordinate 1,718,600 downwards.
ATTAGGCAATACTATTTTTTGCGGCAATAGTAGCTTCCATTGCATGATGATTTACACCTCTCCCCACTTTCGTATCATTATAAATAAAAGCAAGCGTCTCCTCATTGATTTCATCCGCTCTCCCATCAAAAACGATTTCTCCGTTCCTTACACCAATAACACGAGTTGCATAAGCCAATGCCAAATCAACGTGATGTGTATTAATTAAAATTGTCATGTTTAATTCTTGATTAATACGTTTAAAATCTTCCATCACTTGCTTAGCTGTCACAGGGTCCAATGATGCGACAGGCTCATCCGCTAAAATAATTTGGGGATTTTGAGCAAGTGTACGTGCCAAGGCTACGCGCTGCTGCTGACCGCCGGATAACTGATCTACTCGTACATAGGCCTTCTCTAAAATCCCTACTTGATCCAGAGCCATTAATGCCTGGAGCTTCTCTTTTCTTGTAAAAACACCAAAGATTTTTCGCCAAAGTGGCATATTAGGAACAAAGGAAACAAGGACATTTTTCAAAACGGATACACGTGTTACCAAATTAAAGGATTGAAATATCATACCAATATTTCGGCGCAGATTTCGTACCTCCTTGCCCTTTAACTGACCCACATTAATAGTATTTACCCGCAAAGTTCCCCCAGAGATATCGTGCATTTTATTAATACAGCGCAATAGTGTTGATTTCCCTGCGCCTGACAAACCGATAATCGCTACGAACTCCCCCTGCTCAATCTTAAGGTTAATGTGATTCAATGCAAGAAAGCCATTGGGGTATCTTTTTTCTACCTCTTTAAACTCAATCATAGTAACGCTCCTTTTATGATAGAGGAATTGCATCATAGGCTAAAAATTAAGAATCTACGAGGCTTTCTGCGGATAAGCCGCAAGCCTCGCAGATTCAGTAAATATTTCTATGATGGTCAGTCCTTTTTCATGCTATTTACTTCGAACCAAGATTTTGAACTAGCTCCTGTGCCTTACGCTCATTGTCATAGTCGCTATCTGTGGCTGCCTGATAGCCTTCATGGCTGTAGATCGCGATTACTTCCTTCCCTTTTTCAGAATTACCAATATTAATAAATGCTTGCTGAATAGCCTTCTTTAATTCGTCATTCATGACTTTTGAATTTTTACTGACACTAATTGTGTCATTATAGATTGCAGGCATAACACCAAGTAAGTCTGTTTCCTCCCAAATAGAAGCGGAGCGACTAAAATCTCCTTGCCAGCTTTCCTCATAATCGCGACGTGCATCTGCGTACGTTACTAGGACATCTGTTTGTCCAGCAGCTAACCGTGCAAAAGCATTACCATAGGAATCAGCCTGTACAACCTGTGCTAAATCAGGAATTGTTTTATTAAATTTCTCATGCAGCCATAATGTTGGATAAATATAGCCTGCAGGTGATGAGCTTGACATAACATTCCAAGTAACATTATTTAAGTCCTCAAACGTTAATTCCTCACCATTATTTACTTTCGCTGCTAAAGCCTTTCCTTTTTCCGATGGGCCAGCAACTAAAATTGCTCGATAAGATATTGTTTGTGCTGTCGTTGGTGCAGTAGGCTCATTTTTATTCCAATCAATAGGATTATCTGAATCATTGCTTAAGCCTGCACGTGTCGCTGTTAGAATTACTTCGGCGCCATCATCATAAAGTACATAAGTCCCTCCTGGAATTAAACCAATATCCATAGTCCCAGCAGACAATGCTTCGCCAACCGCTTCAAAATTTGTTCCAACAGTAATATCAATTTCACCTACATCAAAGCCTAATCCTGCTAACTCGTCCTTTAGTAAACCCTTTAAAGGTTCTGTTGCTGTAATAATTTCATCAGGATCTCGGGAAGGCACAAAGCCGATGGTTAATTTTTTTACGGATTCATTTCCACTTACATCCGAGGAAACATCACCTGTTTCTTCATCATCAGATGTTTTAGAGGCCTCATTTCCACATGCCATCAGCAATATTGACAGCATGAATGTTACACTAAAGAATAGTAATTTCTTCAAATTATTGTCCTCCTCATGTTTGAAATGCTTCCTCAGTATAAACAGTAAATATTTTCCTAGTGTGAATAGGAGGTAAATATATGTTTCTATTTCGTAAAACCATATTTTGATATCGTAAAGACATGAAATTAATAAAAAAAACCTTATATACTGTATGTATACTAACTAACGGAGGACTCTCTATGACTGTCAAAACCATACAAATATTGGCTACTAGTGATATTCACGGTTATATTATGCCTACTACCTTTCGTGATGAACAGAATGAGACACTTGGATTAGCTAAACTAGCATCCATTATTCAAGAAAAACGACATAAAGGTCCGACACTTTTACTTGATAACGGTGATTTTATTCAGGGAAGTCCTATGACCTTTTATCATCAAAAATTTCAAGCTCACATACCTAACCCATTTATTCAGGTCGCCAATGCTCTTCAATACGATGCCATGATATTTGGCAATCATGAATTTAATTACGGACTGCCTACCTTACAATCTGTCATCAAGCAATCACATTTTCCATGGTTAGGTGCAAATATTTTAACGGATGGCGGCAGCCCTTTGACAAAGCCTTATATCATTAAAGAAGTAGATGGTATTCATATAGGCGTTTTAGGCGTGACAACTCATTTTGTGACACATTGGGAGGAGCCACAGCATATTTCTGGACTTCACTTCAAAGACGCCTTTACAAGTGCTAGCTATTGGGCAAAATGGATGCGTGCAAACGAACAAATAGATGTTCTTATCCTTTGCTATCATGGGGGATTTGAGCGAGACCTAGAGACAGGAGAATTACTAGAGGATGAAAATGGAGAAAATCAAGCGTACCGTATGTGCACAGAAATCGAAGAAGTAGATATCATCATTACTGGACATCAGCATCGTGAAATATGTTCGATTATCAACGGAAAATCAGTTGTTCAGCCCGGTACTAAAGGTATTTGCCTAGCCAGTATCGAATTAGCCATTACACTGGATAATGAACAGAGAATTCATTCCATAGCTCATACGCCATCTCTACTGTATGTGAAGGAAGACACTAAATGTCAAGCAACTGTTTGCGATCTTATCTCCCCTACTTTTCAAAAAACAGATGCATGGCTTGATGAGACAATTGGGACTATCCAAGGAAATATGCTTGTGGAGGAAGCGTTTCTTGCCCGTATTCAAGAGCATCCCTATATTGAATTTATTAATCGTATTCAAATGGAAGCATCAGGGGCTGCTATTTCTTGTACAGCGCTCTTTCATGATGAGCATGGTGGCTTAAAGCATTCGGTAACAATGCGGGATATAGTCACCAATTATATTTATACAAATACCTTAAAGGTACTGCGACTATCTGGACTGGATATCTTGTTAGCCCTTGAACAATCAGCGACCTATTTTACGGTTGATGGAGACGAGTTAAAAGTAGCTAAAACATTTCTATATCCAAAGGCACAACCTTATAATTATGATATGTGGGAGGGCATCGAGTATGTCCTAGATATTTCAAAGCCTATTGGCGAGCGCGTCACTATGCTAACCATTCAAGGTGAGCCTATAAAAATGGAGGAAGAATTTGAAGTAGTGATGAGCAGCTATCGGGCTACGGGAGCAGGTAATTTTGATTTTTTAAGAAATCGACCTGTTGTAAAGGAGATACAAATAGATATGACGGAGCTGATTGCTGAGTATCTACTAAAATATCCTATCATCCAAGCGACATGTAATCATAATTGGCGGGTAACATTTTAACTAACCTCTATAAAATAATTACGCCATACTCTTTGTGAAAGTGTCTCACAAGAATATGGCGAATTTTTATTCTATCTAATTAAGAATTTTGTCGTATTTGATGAATTCTTTTTCCTTCTGTAAACGCATGGAGAGATGCTATCTTGCCTACTGATTTAAAGTTTGCCTTGTCGTAGACCTTTGCCACCTGCGCATTTATTGGCATTATCCAAAGATTTTCTAACCCTAGCAGGATTGACTGTTGCTGAATATGCTGAAGGATATATCCAATCAGCCCTTGCCCTCGATGGCTTTCGAGTGTTGCTACACTTTCAATTCTACCTTGATTTCCTGAGACAAAAAGATTAGCAGTACAGCATGCTTTTCCATCTAGCTTTAATAAATAATACGTAAAATACGGGGAGCGGTATGTTTGCTCAAAAGCCTTCTTTATTAATGAAGGTTCCCCAAATGTTGCAATACTCATTTCAACTGCCATTGCTTCCTCTACATTCGTATCTGTTACTCGTTCGATACCTATAGCTGAATTATGTGGTAGTAATGTGGATTCACCATTCCAACATTGTATATCATCTGTAAAGCTTTCATATTGAAAGCCGTGCATTTCTAATGCATTTATACATGCCTGATTTTCCTCCAAATTGTATAGGTACAATCTTGGCACAAGTGATTTAGATTGGTAGAAATCCTTTATTTTGCTCAATACCTCATCAGGATTACTCATCTTACGCCAAATATGTGCATGATTTGCATCATAATATGTTGGGTTATCCTCATTGTAAAATAATACACCTTCCTTACATGTCTCCATCTTGCTAAAACTCTTTAGATAATGAAGATCAAGCTCTATTATGTGCTCTAAACTATTCATTCCCTGTTCCTCCCTCGATCCATCTTTCGAATAAATCACTAACTGTCGTTCAAGCTTTTGACGCTGCTCCTTAGCAAGTGTCGGCTCCTGTAATTTTAGTTCAAGCTTTTCAATTTGCTGCTCAATAGGCATCTCTTGCTTAGCATTAATGGCCTTTGCTGTTATTTCTTTTATTACAGGATCCTCTACTAGTTCAGCATGTTTTTTCCTTGCCCACTCATAATCACCCTCAAATACTTGAATGACTTCATGCTTGATCCATGCTACTTTTGTAAAAATCTTTTGTAAGAAATATCGGTCATGAGACACACCTATAATCGTTCCCTCAAAGGATTCCAATGTATCCTCCAATACTTCTCTCGCCTCAATATCTAAATGGTTGGTTGGTTCATCCAGTATCAATAAGTTGATATCCTCATGCATTAATTGGGCCAGACGTAAGCGCATCTTTTCACCACCGCTTAAATTCTTCACTTTCTTAAAGACGTCATAGCCATAAAATAAAAATTGAGCAAGTATATGTCGTGCCTCAGCCTCTGATACTGAGACACTTTCTCGAAAGGCATCAATTAAACGAATTGATGGATGCTCATGCCCAAACTGCTGCGAAAGGTAGCCAATTTTCACACTGCTACCAACACGACAGATACCCTCATTTGGTACAACCTCACCTAGTATCATTTTTAATAATGTGGATTTACCACTGCCATTGTCGCCAACAATCGCTAGGCGTTCTCCGAAGTAAACAGACAAATCGCATTCCTTTAATAACGGCTTATCAAATGCATGGTTAATTCCCTTCATTTGTACAACCTCTTTACCACTACGCTCAGCCATTGTCAGTGCTAAATTCATTTTCTTTTTCGTTAACGGCTTCTTAACTCTCTCGATTCGAGCCAATGCCTTTTCCATGCTTTTGGCCCGTCGATGCAAGGAAGCGTTCGGTGGATTCGCCTCATTTGCCCATTGCTTTAAACGCTTGATGGTTTCCTGCATTTTTTTAATTTTCTTCTGCTGTTCCTCAAATTCAGCAAATTGCTGTTCAACCTTCGCTTCCTTTTGTTTCACAAATGCATCATAATTGCCAAGGTACGTAAATGCCTCTCCATCTTCAATTTCTATTATCTTTTGAGCCATTTGATTCATAAAATGGCGATCATGGGATACAACAATCACTATCCCTGCGAAGTATCGCACATAACTTTCCAGCCATTCAATTGCCTGCATATCTAAATGATTGGTTGGTTCATCTAATAGCAAAATAGAAGGATTACTTAGAAGGATTTGCCCAAGCATCACCTTTGTTTTCTCTCCACCACTTAGGCTAGTAAAAGGCTGCTCAAGTAATAGTGTAATGCCTAAGCCATTAGCAATCATCGCCAATTGTGCATCAATCTCGTAGCCTCCCTGCAGCATGAATTGTTCCTGCACATGACCATATTGCTCTAGTACCTTATCTGATACAGCTACCTGCATTTCCTGCTCCAGCTTTGTCATCTTTGCCTTCAATGCATAAATTTCAGCAAATGCCTCCTCTAGTACTTGCTTTACAGTCAGCAAAGGATAATGCGGAATTTGATGAAGATAGCCGATAGTTGCTTCCTTACTTTTTATAATCCGTCCCTTATCCGGTGTATCCAAACCAGATAATAGCTGTAATAAAGTCGTTTTGCCGCTTCCGTTTACGCCAACAATAGCAACATGCTCTCCTGTATTTACTTCTAATTGAAGTCCTTCAAATAAAATGTTCCCACCAATAATTTTTTGTATTTGTTCAGCTTTAATTTGCATCGTTTTTTCCTCCAATGAAACGTGCGAAAACATCTATAGACACAAAAAAAGACTGCTCCATTAACAAGCAGTCTTTTCCTCATTAATTTGTGAAAAAGAATGGTTAATCCGCTACGTTTGTTATTATTTGATTTTGCTTAAAAATGGACAGACCTCTCCCGTTGTTCGCAAAATCGAAAGTAATAACACGTGCAAAATACATAGCTGTATCCACTTTTACACATGTTTTCGTAGCGTTTTGTTTCATTCCTTTTCACCTCCGTTCATAATAATTAAATTTATAATACCATATTACAAGGACTTTAGAAAAGAAAAAATTTCAGTTGTCACTTTTTTGTAAATATACAAATGTTCCATCTAGCTATATACTATTTAAAATAGAAATATTTTCCTGAATTATTTCAATATAGTGAATTGACAGTAAGCTTTTTCATCATTAGCTTACTGTCTATTTTATGTGGTTAATATGTGGAGGGGCATTTATGAAAAAACTAAGTATGCAAAACAAAATGAGCTTGTTGATTGTTGCAATCATTACCTTTGTTCTGATTGCGATTAGTCTAGTAAATACAAGCGAAATGAAAACAGCTTTACAAGATGAATATAATATCCGTCTTAATCAGATTTTAGATTTAAGTGTACATAATCTCCATCAAACCTTACCAGGAGATTGGCAGCTAAAAAACGGAGAGCTTTACAAGGGAGATGCAAAGGTAGCGGATGAGACTGACATCATCGATAAATTGGGAGAATTATCTCAATCAGCAATTACAATTTTCGCTAATGATACACGTATTAATACAAATATAGTTGTAGATGGACAGCGAGCAATTGGAACAACTGCAGATCCAAAAGTAGTGGAGGCTGTACTGTCCCAGGGAAAAATATATACAGGCACTGCAGAGGTTGTGGGTGAACCCTATTTTACAAAGTATGAACCCCTTCATAATGCAGATGGAGAAATAATTGGCATGATTTTTGCAGGTGTACCTTCTTCTGATATCGATGCAGCGGCCCAAAAAATGCTCTTTAAAATGGGTGTTCTTGCAGTTATTACAGCGATAATTGCAGTAATTGCAGGTATCTTATTTGTACGAGGGATTGTTAAACCATTAAAGCACTTAAATGCTCAACTAGAAACCATTTCGGCTGGAAAGGGCGATTTAACACAACAGATTATTGTTAAGTCTAAGGATGAAATCGGTGAGCTAGCAAGTTCATTCAATGCGATGCTTGCAACATTACGTAAGATGATGCAACGAGTGGATGAAACAGCTAATCAGGTGTCTGCATCATCTGCTGAGCTTTCTGCAACTGCTGGCTCTACGACAGACACAACAGAGAATTTAACAGCCAATATGCAGGAATTAGCAAGCGGTGCCAGCACACAAAAGCATAGTGCTAATGAAAATGCTGAGGCCATGCAGGATATTGCTGGAGGCATTCAATTAGTAACAGAAACAAATAGCGAGGTTTCTTCCTATGCTTCTGATGCTTTTGATACAGCTAAGTATGGAGAACAGACAGCACAGGAGATGCAAATGCAAATGCAGGCCATGGCAGTAGCAGTGCAAGAAAGTGCCAATTCGATTGCGGCACTTGATACACATGCTAATAAAATTGACGAAATTGTTGAAGTGATTCATGCCATTGCGGATCAAACGAATTTACTGGCGTTAAATGCCTCTATTGAAGCGGCACGTGCTGGAGAACATGGTAAAGGTTTCGCAGTGGTAGCCGAAGAGGTTCGTAAATTAGCAGAGCAATCAAAAACATCTGCAGCAGAAATTACCCAGACGATTCATACAATGCAGCAGCTAGCGAAGGATGCACGTGAGCATATGCAAGAGAGTGAGCAAGAAGCTGCTTCAAGTGCCAAGGTTGTGCAGACAACAAGCGTTGCATTTGAAGAGATTACAGCTAAGGTATCTCTCGTAACCAATAAAATTCAAGAGGTTTCAGGGATTGCTGAAGAGCTCTACGCGCGTATAGAGCAGGCCAATGCTTCTACACATATTATGGCTGAGATTGCCGTTGAAGCACGTGAGCAGTCGAAGGTCGTTACACAAATTGCAGAAGCAAATCTCGAATCCATGGAGGACATCAATATAGCTGCCTCACAGCTTACAAAAAATGCTGAGTCCTTGCAAGATTTAATTCATCAATTTAAATATTAATGATAAAGATTGTTCATTTGGTAAAAGCCAATGGACAATCTTTTTTATACTTGTATGTGAAATGTCGTGAGTATACGCTTTTTAACACTACAGGTAAGGACAATCGCAATAGTCTGTCTGATTATGATAATAATAACACGATTCGTTTCCAGTGATCGATCACCATGCTTGTCTCCCGCTACACTCTCATCTTTTTCACAAACATTTTGACAAACGGAACAAGGAAGATAGATACAACCAACACACGGAAAAGCTGAAAGGCCATAACAATCGTGACATTTGCATGAACAGAAGCGGCGATTATCCCCATTTGATCGAGCCCACCTGGTACAATACTTAAAAAGCCTGTCCCAAAATCAAGATTGTACAAGCTCTGCATTACAAATGTTAAGCCGTAAGCACCTCCAATAAAGATACCAGCTGATACAAATGCATAAAACACATGCTTCTTTGATAAATGTAGATCCTCTTTTTTAGTAAAAGCCCAATATAAATACCAAGCATTAGTTGAGCAATATGTAGTAAGGATATCGGCATTTGCGGTACCTCTATCCCAGCTATATTGATACCCATTAATAAAAATACAGGTCCAAGCATATAGCCGGTTGGGATTTTTAATTTTTGCGCAAGCCATCCTACAGCGCTACATAAAACAAGTACCCCAATAAGCCTCCATGTATATGCCCCATCTATAGTGCTACCGCCTCCACCAGAACCTGCTACCATTAAAGGCACAAAGCCAACGATTAGCAGTACCCTCAATATTTGAAAGAATGTAATGAAAACCATGTCCATATCCCCTTGCTCCTCAGCAAAGGCCACAACCTGTGACATTCCCCCAGGTACACAGCAAGTTAATGCGGTCGCAAAATCTAAATCTGTACGCTTTGCCACGATATAACTTACAGCAAAAAACAAAGCGATAAACAAAAGATTGAGCACAATCATGCTCCCTAAAAATTGTTTAATATCCTGTACAGCTTCTGGTGTAAAAGCAAACCCAATAGAATATCCCGCTACGATTAATCCAAAATTCCGAAAATACGGATGCCATTTCAATTGTACTTTTGTTGATAACTGAACAATAAGTACTGCCGCTATGGCTCCTAGTAACCATGGCATTGGAATATGGGCAGCTTGAAAGATAAAGGCCCCTACTAGCCCAATACATAATGTAATAAACATGTGTCGATCAAAAACAAGCATAGAAGCAACCCCTCGTGACTGACTGAATAAGTCCATTATGCCGTTAACTTCCCTATTTTTCTACTTCGCTGCTTTTAGCAAGATTCTATATTGTGAAAAAAACCTGTCATCATTAAATTTCGACCTCTTATCGAAGAAATTCTCCCAGCCAATTTTTTCTATGCTACATTATTATTACCTGATTCAGTGTTAACCCAGTAATGGGAATAGGTAAAGGAGGCCTCTAATGAAGATTCATTTAACAATTAATAGCGCGCTAGAAGAAATTGAGATTCATATACAAGCGAAAGAATATAACGAACAAATTGAGCGACTGATGAAGCAACTCCAAGCTTCACAAACAACGATGATAGATGGCTATATACAGCAGGAAATTCATATGCTAAAAATTTCTGAAATTTTCTCGATTTATGCGGAGGATGCGAAGGTATTTTTGCAGACAGAAGAGCAGGAATTTGAATCAAAACGCAAATTATATGAACTAGAAGCGCAGTTTGCAAAAGATTTTACACGAGTGAGTAAATCAACACTCGTCAACATTCATAAAATTGCCTCTATTCAAATGGGGAAACTGGGAACGACGGAACTAATACTTGAAAATGATGTTACCGTACATGTCAGCCGAAAATATTTAAAAGAGTTAAAACGCCATTTAGGTATCGGGAGGGATTCATAATATGAAAACATTGCGCATGATGATTATTGGTCTACTTATTTCGCTAAGTTCTTCCTACGTCCTAGTGACCTTAAGTATGATGTCTAATAATGGAGTGATAGTAGGATCAGAATTACTTGAGCAAGTAATAATCGCTGCCATTCTAGGTGTTGTCATAGGCTTATTGTCCTTAATATATGATATCGAGCGATTACCCTTTTTAATACAACTGTCCTTACACATAATCGCTGTAACTTTGTGTGTAATCATCGCAGGTTATTTTGGCCACTGGTTCGATCATTCTAGTCTTGTATATATACTGATAGCCGAAATCGTTATTTACGTTATCGTATGGGGTATTACCTACGTGCTTCAATTAAACGATATTAAAGAAATCAACCATGAAATACAAAAAAGAAAGGAATAACCTATTATGAAATTTGCTATACAAGTTGACAACTTACGTAAGCAATATGGTGAGCATCAGGCTGTCAAAGGGATTTCATTTACTGTAGAAGAAGGCACCCTCTTCGCATTTTTGGGGGCAAATGGTGCAGGGAAATCAACGACCATTGAAATACTTTGTACCTTATTACAAAAATCAAGCGGTACTGTAAAAATTAACGGTCATACCCTTGATGCAAGCGATCACAATGCTGAAATACGAAAATCAATTGGTGTGGTTTTTCAGCAAAGCCTACTTGATGAACGGTTAACCGTTCGTGAAAATATACTGCATCGCGGCAAAACATATGGCTTATCAAGAGCACAGCTTGCTGAAAACTATCAATTTGTTTCTACCTATTTACATTTAGAGGATATAGAAAAACGCAAATACGGAACATTGTCAGGTGGTCAAAAAAGACGTGCCGATATTGCACGAGCACTCATTCATCGACCGAAAATTTTATTTTTAGATGAACCAACAACTGGATTAGATCCACAAACACGTCAATTTGTTTGGCAGGCAATTAAGCAGCTACAAATTGAAACAAATATGACTGTGTTTTTGACAACGCATTATATGGAGGAAGCGGCTGTTGCACATCATGTCATTGTTTTAAAGCAAGGAGAAATTGTCGCTGAGGGGACACCAGATGCTTTGAAAACTAAATATGCCTATGATTCAATGGCACTCGTCTTCCATAATAGTGCTGAAGGTAGTAAATGGCTCAAGGACAATGCCATTTCCTACACAGAAAAGCTTGGTATTTACACTATTCGAGTTGACTCAACGCTCCATGCCTTGGATTTCTTAAAAAAGGCAGAGCCGTTCATCGCCTCCTTTGAAGTAATAAAAGGTACAATGGATGATGTCTTTCTTCATATTATGGCAGAGGGAGGTGCAGCGTAATGGAAGCATTTATTAGCCTAGTACAACGAAATAATAAAGTTTTTCGTAGAGATAAAACACAAGTTTTCTATTCACTGCTTTCTGTTATCATAGTAATCGTGCTGTATGCCGTATTTCTACAAAAAATGCAGGTGGATGCTATTGAGCAAATGACTGAGGCTACACCTGAACTAATCACAATGGTGAATGAATGGCTTGTAGCGGGACTGCTATCCATGATCGCTGTATCTACAACACTCGCAGCCTATGGAATTGCCGTAAAAGATTTGGAATCTAAAGCACAGGCTGATTTTTTAACCGCGCCTATTTCAAGAGCCACTATTCAATTTAGCTATGTCTTCAATGCCTTTATTATCGGCTGTATCTTTTCCTTTATTGCCCTCGTTGGTTGTGAAATCTTTATTGTTTCCACTGGCGGTCAGCTTCTCAGCATTGGGGATTTTATTCATGTAGTGGGCCTATTATTTTTATCTGTATTACTTGCCAGTGTTTTTAATCTCTTTCTAGTATTATTTGCGACTACGCAAAACTCCTTTTCAACATTAAGTACCCTTGTGGGAACTGCGCTTGGTTTCTTATGCGGGGTTTATGTCCCTATTGGTGCATTACCAAGCTTTGCACAAAATTTGATTATGTATTTCCCTATCAGTCATACAACTTTACTATTACGCAATGCATTTATGGAAAGCTCCATTGCTGGAGTTTTCGAAGGCGTACCTGCTTCACATGTGGAAGAATATAAAGAAATGTATGGCATTGTCTATGATTTACATGGAAATATTCTCAGTACCTCTACAAGTGTCATCATTATTCTAGCTACTATTCTTATACTAGCTATCCTATCTATTATTCTTTTCAAAAAGAAAAATAAATAGGTTTTAACACATCGTTGATTAAACGATGTGTTTTTTATTGATTTAAAACAAACATTTTGTTATTTTAAATATAAATAAGCAAACAAAATTTTATTTTGTTTGCTTTAAGGAGGACTTCTAATGGATGTTAATGAATTGTTTTGGCAAGCATCGATTGAGGACATTAAAAAGGGCTTCGTAGATGAAACAGCACATTTTACTTGCTTGCTTTGCGGTGAACGAATTGAAAAAGGAATTATTTATCCCCATGAAGGCGTACTTTATGAGGCAGAGAAATTTATGCAACATCATATTACTTCTGCACATCATTCCGTTTTTCATTATTTAAATGGATTAAATAAAAAAATGACAGGGCTAACAGACCATCAAAGTCATATCATTCGTTTGTTCTATGAGGGACATACAGATCAAGAGATGAAAGAGAAGCTTGATATCGGCAGCGCAACAACGATTCGTCATCATCGTTTTACCCTTAAGGAAAAGGAGCGACAAGCAAAAACATTTCTTGCGATGATGGAACTGCTAAAAGAAAAGAATCAAAAGGAAGATCATTTTATCCCAATCCATAAATCCGCAACGATGGTGGATGATCGCTATAATATTACGTTATCTGAGGAACAAGAGTTGCTCGAAAAGTATTTTCCAAAGGGAATTGGTAAAGAGCTTACCCGTTTTCCAACACGGGAGAAACATAAAATTGTCATCCTTCGAGCAATCACAAAGCTTTTCGATAAAACCAATCAGTACACAGAAAAAGAATTAAATGAGGTAATCCAGCCAATGTATGAGGATTATGTACAAATTCGCCGTTATTTAATTGAGTATGGTTTTATGGACCGTACAGATGATGGCAGTGCCTATTGGATAAAGTGAAACTGAATTAGAGGGGATATCTATATGATTAGTCATTACCCATCTGGTAGTTATTATAAAGGACTGCTGTTAATGCAGGATAAAAAATAAGAAAGAAGGATTTTCAATGGACCATAAAAAACAATTAAAGGAAATGTATAAAGAAATGAAAATTGAAGCGGGCGTTTTTACAATGACCAATAAACAAAATGGAAAAGTGTTTGTAGGTAGCTTCAATAATTTAAAGCGCCTAAACGGATTTCAATTTTCGCTTAAAACAAATTCATATACGAATAAAAAACTACAAGCGGATTTCAACACTTTCGGTCAAGATGCTTTTGACCTTGAAATCGTTGAATACTTAAAGAAAAAAGAAGAGGGCTATTTTGATGCCAAAAGAGAACTAGAAAAACTAGAGCAAAAGTGGCTCGACACGCTAAAGCCTTTTGGTGACCGTGGCTATAATGCCTAAATAATATTTTTCTTGGCAGTAATTTTGATGAACGTTTTCTGTTTGATCCCAAGCCGTTTCGATTGGCTTGGGGTTTCTTTTGTCCGACTTTTTAAGTTAGCCAGGGCATTGCTTCGGTTACCTGAGCGGTCTTCTCCTGCATCAGAGCATTTTCGTGGCCTACCTGAGCGCTTTTCTCTCGAAGCTGAGCATTTATTCGACCTACCCGAGCGCTTTTCTCTTGAAGCTGAGCATTTATTCGACCTACCCGAGCGCTTTTCTCCTGCACCTGAGCGTTGCTTCGGCCCACCCGAGCGAATTTTTTCAGACCTGAGCATTACTTCGACCTAACCGAGCGGTATTCTCTTGAAGCTGAGCATTTCTTGATCTACACGAGCGTTTTTCTCTTATACCTGAGCTTTTCTTTGTCTAAAAGTGCCCTTTTCCTCAATATATCTTAGAAAAAGGGCAGTTTTTTAACCTTCTATTTAACATTATACTCAAGCAGGTCACATTGTCTCTTCAAGTAAAAGAACTTCCTGCTGTGCTTTTTTTGTTAGCTTTCCGAAAACTAGCTCGTAGGAATGATCTAGGAGCTTTTCCACTAACTCAAAGGGTACATCATCTGCATCCATGTAAATAGAGTTCCAATGAGTTTTATTCATATAATAGCCAGGTATGATACTTTCGTAAGATTCCCTTAATTCTTCTGCACGTTGGGGTTCGCATTTCAACGTAAGAACTGGCTTTCCGGTAGCATTTCCACCTATCATTGCATACATTTTCCCACCAACTTGGTAGCGGTCAGCCTCCCACTCCAGTTTATAATCGTGTATTGTTCCTCGAAGCTTTAAGCAATACGTATGAATTGATTCTTTGTCCATTATTAAATTCTCCCTTTCTGTCCCATAACAAAAACACACGTTCGATTATATTTATTATAACCGATAACGTGTGTACAAGAAATATTCATTTCAATTTATATTTACTTTGTGCCCCTATCAAAAACACCAATTACCTCTGTTGTTTGCAAAATATTAACAAAGGCTTTTGCATCCGTTTCCTTTATCATGCTTTTAACTTCGGCAAGCTGATAACGAGTAATTACCGTAATTAGGACCTTACGCCCTTCTCCTGAGTAGGCCCCCTTCGCATCCATTACCGTTACGCCTCGATGAAGCTTTGCTAAGAGTTGCTGCTTCACTTCCTCACCCTTACCTGTAATAATCATCAGCGTCAATTTAATATGGCTTGTATGAATCGTATCGACAACCTTGCCAGTAGCATAAATCGATACAAGTGTGAGTAAGGCGGCATCCCAGCTAAAAACGAAGCCTGAGATAGCTACCACTATTCCATTCATCCCAGAAATTAATGCGCCTAATGGGAAATCACGTTTTCGGCTTAATAGCATGGCTATAATATCAAAGCCACCAGAGGAGCCAGAAGCACGGAAAATCATACCTGCGCCGATTCCGACAATAACGCCACCAAATAAGGAGGCAAGGATGGGTTCTTGTGTAGCCTTATAAATAGGAATAATATACAGGCTAATTGACAAGACAGCCACTGATAGTATCGTATATCCGATAAACCGCTTCCCAAGCTTCATAACCCCTATAATAAGTAGCGGCAAATTCAATAGTAAATTTAAAACCCCTGTATTTAAGGGGGTAACAATACCGAGCATGATAGCAATTCCACTTAATCCACCACTTAAAATTTCATGGGGAATTAACAAAAAGTTATAAGCAAAGGCCACTAAAATCGATGAAAGTGTAATGACGATCATATTACGCATAACGATTCCCCTATCATAAGAACGAACAAGTTTTACAAATATCCCTTCTAATAGGATACCCAACTTATCCATCCAAGAAACCTAGCATTTAATATAGCCTTTATTGCTTTTGTTGCTCTTTTTTCTGTTCCTCTTTAATAGGAGCTTCCTTTTTTTGCCCCTCTTTTTCCGCTACCTTATCAATTCGATCCAGCATTGGCGGGTGTGTATAACGGAACCACTTTACAAGAAGCTGTGGATTTACCTCACTTAAACCAGATATCGTTAGTTTTTGGAATGCAGTCACTGCCGACTCTCGATCACCCGTATGTGAAATAGCATATTGATCGGCTCTTGTTTCCTGATACCTTGACACATAATTTGTCAGAGGATTGGAAGCAAACAGTAACATAGAGGTAATAAGTAAAAACAACGGATAAGATGCTATATCACCCATTTTATTTATTTTTAATACCTGTCCATATCTTCTAATCACCCATCGCATACATCTGGCAGTCAGCCACAATCCACCTAAGGTTAACACCAGATACCCTGCGATACCAAAATAAATATGTTTTTCAACGTAATGGCCCATTTCATGTGCCATAATAAATAATATTTCATTGTCCGTGAGCCGATTTAAGGTTGTATCCCATAAGACAATTCTCGAATTGCTTCCAATGCCAGTGACATAAGCATTTAAAGCATTTGTTTTCTCTGCCATATTCACTTCATAAACATGTTCTGCTGGAATATTTGCTTGGGCAGCAATGGATAGAATTTTTGCTTCCAGCTCCTTATTTTTTAATGGATAAAAATCATTATATAAAGGATCAATGACAACAGGCTGGATAAACATCACAAATATTGTAAATGGAATCGTTAAAAGCCATGTATACAACCACCATCTTTTTTCACTCTTTTTAATAAGCCAATATATGACTGTTACAACAATGAGGCTCGTGCCGAAATTCACCCAAAAATCAATAACTCCATCTCGCATCCATGATGAGAATGCCTGTGTGCTGATACCGTAGCTTTTACTTAAATAATAGCGATAATAGTCTAGAGGGAATAGCAGAAGATACAATAGCAGTGATAATAAGAATAAATAGCCTGCATTTCGTAATAACTTCCACTTCGTTTGTGCTGTCGCTACTTTCTCAAAGTAACGTGAAATACCCATTAGTAAAATAAAAGCATACAATAACCATTCTAATGGAGTTGCAACAAAGAAAAGGAAGTTCCTTATTTTCGAATATTCACCACTTAGAAACAGCTCTTTTTCAGACATAAACATAACTGGATCTGCAACTGTTCCCTGCAATGCTCGTGGTACCGTACCACCACCACTATGGAATATATACCAATACATACACAGCAAATAAACACCGAATACTAGTAGCGCGACAATTCCCATTTTTTTCGCTATGTCATTTCCTCCCTTGTGTTTAAAGCTAAGAGTTCGTCCTATAGTAAGTGTAAGCGAAATTAAAAAAGTTAGAACAAATTTTTAAGTGTTTTTATATTCTTTTATATTCCATACAGAACTCAAAACAATTGCGAAAATCACGACAAGCCTTGAAATGCCAAAAGTACAAAACCTATTCACTGTCTCTAGACAAAACTTGCGTATTCGGTAATGCGACTGGTGGGAGAGTTGGCTCTATGGCAGGTGCGTTTGCCAATGGATTAATTATAAGCTTTATCCCTGCGATTCTACTCATATTTATGGGTGATATCGGTTATGAAGGAACAACTTTTGGTGATTCTGATTTCGGCATTGTAGGGATTATTATTATTAATGTCTTAAAATTATTTGGTGCAGTTTAGAAGGTAAAGCAAACACCATTGAAGAAAATCCCGAATTCCTTAGATGATGGAATTCGGGATTTCTATAGACCATGGAGCTAAAATCTATTTAAGGAAACGGTATTACAATCCACCCTAAAATAAAAATACATGCTGTAAAAATAGTGATAAATAGTAAAATACTTAATCCAAAAAATCCTAGTGATCTACTTTTTTTAGAGCATATGGCAATGATACTGAAAGGCGCTGCCAAATAAACTGTCCATATATAGAAAAGATTAAAGGTCATATCCATATTCGTTAATATCGTTATATTTAGCAATAAAAGTGGACATAAGCCACAAATAATACCAATCCAGCCCGCTGCTATAAAGCCCTTTTCATAGCGTTTTAACGAGACCAATTCCATAATTTCACCTCACCCATCTTCATTGCTCGTGCAATATTCATTTTTTTTAATGCCAGAATATCGTTTTTTGGACCAGTAACTACAACGCCATAGGTCTTAACACCATTTTTCTCAATATAAGCAATGCGTTCTGGCAATGCTAAATTTTTTGCGCTTGAAACCGCTGTTGCGAGTTCTTCATGTTGCTCCATTGACTTTAAGATATTGAAAAATACCTCCTCATTTGACGTTGCATCTTGAAACGGAGACCACTTGGTGTTATCACGTTGTACTGGATAACCAATTGGTGAAACAACATGACCGTCTTTGCTTAGGTTTGTTTTTTCAACTCCTGTATCAATAGCTGCCCACACGACATCGACATTTGGCATAGCTTTTACTGCTTCCTGAACGGTCATTAGATCAAAAAATGAAATATAGGCCTCTACAACCGTTTCATTTGGCAAGCCCTCAAGTACCTTCCATTCGCGCGCGGAATTTAATAGTAATTTAACGTTTCCTGGATGTAGTATCCATTGATTTGTTTCAGTTGGATGTTTTGGCGCCACTCGTTCTAAGAAAGTCGTCACTTCTTTTTTAGATAGACCTCCTAGAAAGAAACGTAAATCATAGGTATTAGCCTTATAGTCTTCCTCCCCAATACGCTTATACTGATCAAAGGTAAGCTTCATTGATAGAGGCGTGAAGGACATATCAAATTCTAATTCCTCAAGTGATGTATTAGGTTCTGTAACATACAGTGTTTCACTTGCTACATCCATTAATGTTGTCGAACTGGTTCCAAATGCATAATATATAAAGGTTACCAGAAAGCTAGCCGGCACAATCAATAACATTGTCGTTATTGTTCCAAGAATCAATTTCCATTTTGATGTAAAAATTGTTCTTTTTATAGCTTTTTGATATTTACTTTGATCCTGTGCATTTGCCATTTCTTTTTTGGAGCTAGCTATCAATTTTTCATAGTCATCCATATTGTTGTCTCTCCTTTTCGATTAAAGCTCTCATCTTTTTCCGTCCACGCAATAAATGGCTTTTTAAGGTATTTAATTTTATATCTAAAACATTGGCAGCTTGCTCATAAGTACAGTCATGCACATCACACAGCATAATTGCCTGCTTTTCGTAAGGTGATAGCTGGTCGAGTAAAGTGATTAATGTATGAAAAGATTCCTCAGTTACAGCAATCGTTTCTGGTGTCATAAATGTTGATCGTTCAAGATTATTTGTTAGATCAACACGATGTTCTTTTCGTATGTAATCAATGTAAGTATAGTAAGCTACTTTAAATAGCCACGGTTTAATGTCTTGGACTGTATGTGAAAGTAATGTAATATGTGCTTTATAAAAGGTATCCTGCATTAAATCCTCTGCAACTACTGTATTTTTACATAAGGAATATAAATATCGATAAATATCTTTTATATAGCTTAAATAGAGCTGTTCAATGTCCATCTCTTCCCACCTTTCACTCTATCCTCGATATAGCACGAGAAAAAGTTGCACTTATTAAATTTTTTTTGCTCTCAGCATTGAAAAAGCTGTTCCATCAATGACAACAAATGAGGGAACAGCTATATGACTCTATTCTACTTCACGTAATCGCTCAACTATGGTCTTTTTTGAAAGAGACCGATAGGCGACTAGTGTAACGATTATTGACAAAATCAATAGGATAATGAGTGCTAAAAAGGTTGGCCAAATGGTCATTTCAAATTCTGTAAAATCAATTTGATCAGTTAGTCCTTTAGCAACAAAATAAATAACAATCATTCCAATCGTACATATTAGCCCACCTGTTAGAAGAATACTAATGATGCCTTCAAAGAGCAGTAATTTCTTAACTTGTTTCTTTGTCATACCAACGCTTTCCATCACGGCAAATTCATTGCGTCGTGTAAGTACACTTGTTAGCATTGTATTTATATAATTCAATACCCCGATAAAGGCAATAATAAAACTTAAACTGTAACCAATTGTTTGAAAAACACGGATAAAGCCATTTAATTCTGCATTATAATCGTCTCTTGATTTCACCACCAGATCAGAGGAAGCTTTAGTTATTGATTGTAAAGTGCGTTCCACCTGTTCTTTCTTATGTTCTTCAGCATGTAGTGTGATGGATAGAAGTTTTGCATCCTTTGCCAGCTTCTTCATTTCCTCTGTAGGCATATAAATTTTAAATCCAGCCGGTGTATATGTTTTATTGCCAGCAGCATATATGGCATCCAATGATAGTACAGCTAGCACCTCATAGCTTTGTCCCTTCTCTGTTAGTGTCACAACATCACCTGGCTGATAGTAGCTCTGATGTTGATTGCCCATATAACCTTCTGTGATGATGATATACTTTCCAGAAGCAAATTTTTCCCTATCCAATGTTCCTGCCACAATGTCTTGCTTACTTATCAAATTAAACCAGCCCTCACTGATTCCGTATAGGTCGCTCCAAACCTTGCCCTGATTTAAAATTGAACGATAGATAGGCTCCTTTGCATTTTCCTGTTCTGCGATTGGTTGTAAAACGGCTTGAATAGTATCATCAATTGCAATAGAACTCTCTTGTAGATAAACACGATCTGCACGCTGCACACCGTCTATTGACTCTAATGCTTGCCCTATCTCCGCTGTTAAGCCATTATCATTTTCGGTAGTCTCTTGTGCACTACTTGAGGTACTTTCAGTTATAACAAAATCTCCAGCAATAAAAGAATTGACATACGTATTGACGTTTATGGATGAAATAACAATATATATAATACTAAATAACAGAATACTTAATGAAAGGGAGGAAAGCATCAGGACAAGCTTTTTCTTTTGTCGGAATAAATTACGTAGCGCCATTTTAGGAAGTCTAGCTCCCTGTGTCGATGTTTTTACTTTTTTCTTTCCTGCCATTGTCATTCCTGAATATTTCACTGCTTCAATTGGGGAAATTTTGGATGCTAATCGACCTGGTTTACTAGCTGCAATTCGCACTGTTAAATATGAAAAAAGCGCTGCGCCTAGAAAAATCACGGGGTGTACAGAGTAGACAATCTCCTCTTCTATATTCGAGATAGACATCATCATTGGGGATAACCACATTCCTACCCCATAGCCGAGTGCAAGACCAATAGGCAAAGCTATTACATATAGTCGATTTGCCTGAAGAGTAATGAGTTTTTTCAGCTGCTTTGGTGTTGTGCCTATGGTTTTTAACAAACCATAAAAGCGTATATCTCGTATAACAGAAATGTAAAAAATATTATAGATTAACAAATACCCACTTAACACTGTGATAATGATGAGTACTAAAAATGGTATAATCGATGCCAGATTTTCAGATAGGGAAACCGCTGTATAAGCCCAATTAACACCATATACAGTTTTTACACCTGTTTCTTCCATGATCCTAAGTAGCTTTTCTTCGATATTCCAGGAACTATTCAACATAACATTTAAATTTACATTATTTGTATAAGTTCCTGTTTTTCTCGTTTCTACTGGATCAATATGTGAGAGATTTCCTTCTACAAATGCTTCTGAAACATAACCTAGCCCTGCCATAGCAATATATTGATCAGCCTCGTAAAATCCTGCTACCTGAAAATCCTTTGTCACAATCTGTCCGTTCACATTGATTTGAAGCCGGACTTTCTCGCCAAGCTTATGTGGTATATTCAGTAAATCGAGTGTCCAAGTATTTAACACAATATCTTGTTCAGTCTTTGGCAAGCCGCCTGCCTGAAATTTTATAAAGCCATTATTGACAATCTGTTGATCTATTTGCTTTAGTTCAACAGAATATCCCTTTAATTGTTCGTCAACAATTTCTCCAACTGAAACGGATTTTCCATATTTATGTATTGCAGGATGTTTGGATAATTGCTCGGCTTCTTGTGGTGTAAGATATTTGAATACCCCATGGAAATCACTGCCTACGGTTTTCATATAGGTCCGTTCGATTGTTTGATTAATACTAAAGCCAGTTGTAAATACAGCAGTTATCAGTAGTGTGGTTAAAATAATAGCACTGATAATAAGTATATTTCGTTTTTTATGAGCATTCATACTGTTCTTTGCAATTCGAAGCACTGCTTGACGATTTTGAAGTCTAATCATGCTTCATCACCTCGAAGGTGCAAGGTCTTACTAACTATTTTTCCATCTTCAATGCGAATCACACGATCCGCCAACTGTGCAATCTCATCATTATGTGTAATCATAATCATTGTTTGATGGAATCGATTACTTAATTGCTTCATTAAAATAAGTACTTCCTGACTTGTTTTACTATCTAAATTACCAGTGGGTTCGTCTGCTAAAATAATAGAAGGCTTTGTGGCTAAAGCTCGGGCAATTGCCACTCGCTGCTGTTGTCCACCCGATAAATTTGATGGTAAACTGTACATTTTATGCTCTATACCAAGAGCCTCCATAATTTCTTGAATATAAGGCTCATCAACCCTTGCCCCATCCAATTCAATAGGTAAAATGATATTTTCATAGACATTCAAAATTGGAATTAAATTATAATGCTGAAATATAAATCCTACTGCACGGCGGCGAAAGACAGTTAACTGCTCATCATCCATGCTAAATATGTCATGCTCGTCAATGACAACGCGCCCCTCACTAGCACGATCTAATCCACCTAGCATATGAAGCAATGTACTTTTTCCACTACCGCTTGTACCAACAATAGCTACAAATTCGCCCTTCTTAATCTCTAGCGAAACACCATCTAAGGCTTTGACAATTGTATCTCCCTCACCGTAATATTTCTTTAGGTTCACTACTTTTACAATGGTCAACTTGTTCATCCCCTTCATCATTCATTTGTACAATTTTACTGTAGCAAATGACTATAACCACCAAATGACTTCAATATAACAGTGTTGACACATTTTATGATGAGGCTGGTAGAAATAAGGAAAATACAGACCCCTTGTTCAATTGAGATGTAGCTTTTATATACCCTCCTTGAGAAACGATAATTTCTCTAGCCAAGTATAAGCCAATTCCCACTCCTTCATATTGAGCTGTATTCGCACATCTATAAAATCGTTGGAACACAAGATTTAATTCATGCTCTGCAATGCCAATTCCCGTATCCGCTATATCCAGACGAGTAAACATTTCGCCTTCATAAACAGTAATCTTTATATGACCAGCATTTGGACTATATTTAACCGCATTTTCCAGCAGATTAATGAATGCTTCACACATCCATTTTGAATCATGCTTTGCCTGTATAGTAGGAGAGCAATGAACATCTATCAATATATTTTTTGCCGCTGCAGCCGCTTTGATTTGAGCCACTGCCTTACAAATCGTTGGAAAGACTGGTTGAACCTCTGCTTGAATCCTGATAATACCCGCTTCAAGTCGTGACATTTTTATCAAAGATTGAATAAGCCAATCAAGCTTCTCCGATTGAGCGTCAATTTGTTCAACAATTGAGTGTAGCTTATCACCTGATTCAAGCCTTTCCTCCAATAATTGACTATATAAAATGATATTAGCAAGCGGTGTTTTCGTTTGGTGAGAAATATCAGAGATAAGCGTGTTTATTTTACGTTGCTCCTCCTGTTGCTTGTGCTCCATCGCTTGTACCATTTCCACATAACGAATAACTTTGTGTTCTAGTGATGAAAGTGTTGTTTCTTCAAATCCACTAATGCGAGGATGGCCTGACATTGCCCCCTCTACAATAGCATCCACCGTTTGAATGACTTGAGCTACTTTTGCATGAAGCTGTACAAGAAATAAATACCCAATAAGCAACAAAATAATGATTAAACCAATAGATAACCAGATGACGGTGTCATGCCAATTTGTGATATAGAGCACGCCAAGTATAAAAATAACCAACACAAGGAGTATTACTACAACATATTGCCCATAAAACTGCCTAAGTTTCTGCTCATTTAGATGCCCTTTCATTGTTGCTGCTCTCCAGACCAAGTATAACCAAGCCCATATACAGTTTGAATAAACTTAGGTTTTGAAGGGTCATCCTCAATTTTCCCTCGCAATCTTTTGATAGAAACGGTTAGCGCATTTTCATCAACAAAGGCTGCCTCTTGTCCCCAAACTTTCTCCATTAATTGTTCCCTCGTTAGAATATTCCCACGATTAGAAATAAGTACCCTTAACAGCCTTTGCTCCGTTCGGCTTAGTATAATGGAATCCATTCCTTTGCGGAACTCCATTTTGCCAAAATCAAATGTAAAATGATTGTCAATCGAGATTTTATCCAAACGATCTGTGTCTATTCTGCGAAGAATGGCCATTACTCGTGCACGGAAAACCATTAAACTAAATGGTTTTGTAATATAATCATCCCCTCCAAGCTCAAAGCCGGTAACAATATCAATTTCTAAATCATTAGCAGTTAAAAAAATAATGGGGACCTGTGATTTTTGACGAATTCGTTCACAAAAATCTAGCCCGCTCCCATCCGGTAAGTTAATATCAAGTATTATTAAATCAATGGACGCTTCATATAAAATCTTTTCTGCATTGGCAATATCATAGGCTTGAAGGATGGTTAAATGATCCTGTGTTAAAGTTAACTTAATTCCTTTATTTAACGTCATATCATCCTCAACAATCAGTAATGTTTT
The DNA here is from genome assembly GCA_002973635.1 of Lysinibacillus sp. B2A1. Classification (GTDB taxonomy): domain Bacteria; phylum Bacillota; class Bacilli; order Bacillales_A; family Planococcaceae; genus Lysinibacillus. The sequence goes on along the minus strand of CP027224.1, from coordinate 1,693,996 downwards.
CACTTCATCATCACCTTTCAAGTACTTACAAAATCCAATAATGTGGACTTAATAAATCCTAACTTCCATTAATTATACTATCATCTACTACTAATTACTGATTTACAATTATCGTTAAAAAATAAAAGAGCAAAGCATGTGTTATCGCTTTGCTCCTTCATCTCTATTTAGCAAATTAAGCGTCTAAGCCTAAGTGAGAGCGCAATGTATTTCCTTCATACTCAGCACGGAATAAACCACGCTTCACCAGCGCTGGTATAACATCGCTAAAGAATAAATCTAAAGATTTTGCAGGACCACCTGGCACAGCAATAAAGCCATCTAATGCTCCTTTCTCATAAAATGTGACAATTTGCTCTACAATATCCTGTGGTGCACCAATTGCTATAAGATGTGCAGAGCCAATTACCTCTGGACGTGCTAATAATTCGGCTACTGTCGGTTTATTTTCTATAATGTAACGGCGCACAAGCTGCGCATGCGTTTTACTACGAACCTTTTGATCCTCAGGTGGCAGCATCTCTGCTGTCACATAATCCTGTAACGCTAAATGACGAATATTCATACCAATAACAGATTCTAAAGCACTATAACGTCGTTCGAGTGTTAAATGCGCATGTGCTTGACGGTGCATTTCTAATGCCTCTTCATATGTATCACCAATAAAGAAATATAGCCCTGGCAATAAACGAATATCATCTACCGAACGTCCTATCTCAACAGCACGCTTTCGTAAATCGTTACGCAGCTCAATACCCACTTCCATCACTGGCGTAGCAGCAAAAATAGCATTCGATACTGTTGCAGCAAATTGACGTCCTGAATCAGATGCACCAGCCTGGAATAATGGAATATCTCCTGCTGGATGCATCGGTATATTTAATGGACCTTTGATCTGGAAAAACGCTCCCTCATAATTGATTGGCTTTACAAGCTCCTTAATTTTCTCTAAGTCACCATCAGCTTCTAATGCTTCAAAAGGATTACTGTGCCAAAGCTGCTCCACAACTTCCTTACATTCTGCTGCCTTTGCATATCGCTCCTCTGAGGAAGGCATCAAATCATTGCTGAAATTGTACGAACCATCAATGGAAGTAACAAGATTCCACCCTACACGCCCCTCACTTATCCAATTCAAGGACTGTATTTGACGTGCAATCAGATAAGGTGGTATGAATGATGTTGATACCGTCGTTACTAAACCAATTTGTTTCGTTTCTCTTGCCACCATCGCCAATAAAAAGCTAGGATCTAGCCCTACTGTTCCTTTCATTTTGGCAATTAACTCTGGATGTGCTATTAAGTAATCTGCCTTAAATACAAAATCTAATTTTGCTGCTTCAGCACGCTTTGCAAATGCTATATCCTCATCGATTAACGTACCTGTCTTCCCTTGCTCACCATGTACAGCTAGATGCATGCCAATTACAAGATGCCTTTTAGTCATCATTAACTCTCTCCTTTAATTGAAAATGATTATCATTACCATCTTATATAATATGTTCATAGATTGCAATAAATGTAAGCGAAACATTAGCTGTCCCTACGTGTGTAAGAAAAAAGCCCTGCTACACGACGTAGCAAAGCTCTTGTAAATCATTATATATTCGTTAATATGACAGGCTTCCCCCAATAATTAATCCTACCGTAATACCAACCGCAAATAGGCTGAAACCTACTGCCGTATTTCCTTCTTCAACTTTCTTCTCTAAGCTCGTTTTTGGTGTTAACACATATTCAATCACTAAATACACAATAACTTGTGCGGCAATCCCTATTAATCCCCAAATAAACGCATCAAGGATGTGGACACTTGAAGACCATACTGTATATATAGTAATGCCTAATCCAATCACTTTTCCCCATAACTTTAAAGCAACTGCCATATTGCCTTCTTTAATTAAATGCCATTCTGAAAACCTTGTTGTCAGAGAAAATGCAACAATACCAATTGCGATAAGGACAAGCCCAGTTCCTAAATACAATAAAAAATTTATAAAACTATCTAATGAGAAAAACTCCATTCTCTCTACACTCCTTCTTTACTAAGCTTCACTTTCATCTGTTTTACTTCTTTCTGAATAACCTATTGGTAAAAAATAAGAGCTATTATCTGTAATTTGCCCGCCTGCACGAATGCCAATTGCGCTTGCTTTACCATTTATGTAAAAACTCCCATACATATAATGTACTCTTTTTGGTCCTTGTTCTGTTTGGATTGTCGTTACAGGCAGCTCAATAAATTGTTGATAAACGGGAAGTTCGTCTAGATAAGTTTTTTGAATATCTTCCTCTATTTTTTTACCTGTATGTGAAAAAATCTCGATAGTGTCTCCCTCCCGTCCAAATGCAGGTTTTTTAACAAATGATTGTCCCTGCTGTAAAAAAACATCCGGATCCAGATAAGTTGGTAAAAAATAATTATCTATGGCATTATGCTCTTCAGGCATATAAAATGAATGTCGTTCCTCGTGCAGCCCCCAAATAAGTGCCATAATTGCCTTCGATTGAAGTAAAAAAGCTGAAGGAGGATTTACAACAGCCACATCTTGTTGTTCTATCAACTTCATTAACATTTGGCCTACTCTTTCTTTCGTAATTGGGTCTTCATCATTTAGTAAATGTTCTATCGGATACGTTTGACGATATAATACATCAATTTTTTCACCGTATTTATCATAAAGACCTTGTGATAGGACAACTTCTTCATTTTCTACAATTGGCTTATCAATAAGCTGCAGTTCATTAAAGTCCATATACTGACTTCTTAATCCTATCAGTTCCTTTAAATACATTGTTGTCCATTTATCCTCTTCATGTTCTGAATGTGCGGCAAAAACTATATTGCTAGCATCTTTGGTTGAACGGAGTGACATCATTATAGCCTGTAAAACGGCTTGCCTTAATTGATCTTCACAACCCTCATTTGGGTTTTCCAAACCAAATTTTTCACATACTTTTCCATTAACATAAAAGGTTTCTTTTATAAATGTAGGCGTATCTGCGTTTAGCTCCAGTACTTTTATATGTCCATCCGTCATAACTAAATCTAAACGTGCGATGACACTTTCAACTGGTAGTGTTTGCAAGCGAATAAAAGAATGTGTTTCGGCTGGAAAGCCAAGACGCAAAAACGTCTCATCATCTACCTTACGTAATAGTGAAGCAGTCTTATAAAAGATGTGACCAATCTGCTCCGTTGCCTGGTGAATCCTATGAACTGTTTCATAACTTTCCTTTTTTATATCAAATAAAGCATATTCATTGTCATATATATCATGCCAAAAATCCTTTATCTTACTAAAAAATAGCTGTCGATTTCCACGAAATTGGTTCATCCTTATCCTCCAAAACCGCCCTTTGAACCACTGCCTATCCCTGATTTATAATTCGTTGAATATGTTTTATAGTCAGCACTTTTTTGTAACGAATTTTTAGAATTATAATAACGTCCACCATAGTAGTAGCTACCTGAGTGAGTTGAATGACTATCATCACAATAATACGTACCTGTGCTCTTATCCCATTCCCAATCATCGCAATCTGTTCCAGTTGGCGCTGAATAACCCCTTTCTTCCTCACAAGCAGCCAACGACGCCAAAGCCGCAGCTGCCAATGCCCCAGCCATCATTATTTTAGTTTTCTTCATTGTGAAAATACCCTCCTACTTTTCAAACAAATATCCTGTTGATTTCACATACAAAACATACACGCCTCTGTCTTCATCAATCTCGGCAGAGTCACGCTCCCATTCCTCTTCTTCGATATATGTGTAAATACTCCCAACAATACTTAAAATATCTAAATGATTTTTCATATACTCAAAAGTTATTAGCGGATGATTGTTAGAAGCATTTAACTCACGATATTCAAGCTTAATGCCAGTATGGATATCTTTTTCCATTTCAATTGGTGCTTCTTCGTATAGTTCAACATAAATCACAAACAACTTCCCCTCAATGGCAGAAGAAAGCTGTTTGAAGGTTTTGCCCTCTTTAATAAAAAATTCACATTCTCTTCTAGCCAAAATTTGTGGCAAATCAATATGTGAATAGTAAAAAATTGGTTCGAACTTGTCTGAATTTCTCTGCAATCGATACTCTAACATGGCACCTTCAAATTTCATAATACACTTCCCTTACAGATTGATGTGCTAAATTAATATTTTTAAGTAACGTCAGCAAACCAACGAATTTTTATCCTTATGATATACGACTGTAAATGTTAAATAGTTTCATAGCAATACTTTAATTATTAAATGGCATCTTTGCATTCAAGAAATCAATTACCACTTATTTGACCTCATTGTAAGAAACGCCAGCACTTAGAGAAACAATAAAGAAGCATGCCTTAAATCAAGCATGCTCTGAAATATTTGCAGTTCTGAATTGCAACCTACTGTGGGCTTGAACAACTGGACAACAAACCATTTTATTTTAATCTATTTTTTAGGAGTTATTTCAGTGTTTTGGACATTATAATATCAATCTGCTCCTCATCCCCCATATAAAAAGAATGTGCGCCAGTTTGGACAAAACCCAACTTTTTATAAAATCCAATGGCATTTTCATTCCTTTCCCAAACTCCTAGCCAGATCATCTTTTTACTTTGTTCGATAGCCAGTTTTATCGCTTTATTGATTAAATATTTTCCAAGCCCTTTACCTTGAAATTTATTTCTAATATAAATCCTTTCAATTTCGAGTGACTCGTCACACATTTTTTCGGATTGGGCATCATTTAAATTTACCTTTAAATATCCGGCAGGCTCATCATTATAATAGATGAAAAAGAAATTCGATGAAATCGTAGACAATTCTTTTTCCAATTGTTTAAGGTTAAAGGCTCTTTCCAAATAAGCGTTCATATTTGCGGCTGAGTTCTGATCTTTAAATGTATCATTGAACGTTTCAATACTTATTTCTTGAAGTAATTGTAGATCTTGTTGATTGCACTTATTTATTTTTATAGTCATTTTATGGTCAGCTCCTATAGATAAAATCAATAATTTCTCTTGTTCCCCTTTTTCACATATTCCCAATCAATTTCTATATTTTTTCTAACTCTTTCTAGAAGATGAAAAAGGGTTTCTGCTTCACTTTCAGAAAGTCCCGCTAGTGCCACACGATTGGAATGATCATTTTCCCTTTTTATAAATGGAAATACTTGTTTCCCTTTCTCTGTTGGAAAGAGTTTTTTTATTTTTTTGTTATGTTCATCATCTTTCTTTTCAATAAAACCATGAACTTCAAGCTGTTTTATTGCGCGCGCTGCGGTTGTTCGGTCTACTTTAATCATCTCAGCTAACTTTTCTTGAATGATTCCTGGGTTTTCACCTATTCGAACAAGGTACAAATATTGTCCTTTTGTAAGATCGATTTCTTTAAATTCTATATTACTTATAGAATCTAATGCCCTAGCAATCATTCCAATCTCTCTTAGGATTTCTTTCATAACTATCTCCTCACATTTTTTGTTGTAAATACAATAAAAAGGGGGTATATTTAACATAACCTAGTTTTGTTGTATTTACAACAAAAAAAGTAATGATAAAGAGGTAGAGCACTATGAAATATATCTTTTATGTAATAGGAATTTTACTATTAACCTTTGGTATTTCTTTGACAATACAATCAGATTTGGGCACTTCACCTTTTGATGCCCTATTAGTAGGACTGTCCAAAAGTGTAGGACTTACGGTGGGTAGCTGGGAAGTAATAATAGCTGTAATATTGATAGGTTGTAATTCACTTTTACAAAGACAAAGACCCGAAGTTTTAGGGTTGCTAACAGCATTGATTACTGGAATAGGAATTGATATGTGGCTGTTCTTAATGCACAATTTAGTAACACCTGAATTATGGTACAGCAAAATAATTTGTTTTTGTATCGGCTTAGTAATTATTGGTTTAGGAACAGCAACCTATTTACAGACAAATTTTGCCCCGATCCCTATTGACCGATTAACATTCATCATACAAAAATTAATTAGAACAAATATATTTTTGGCAAGGACATTCATTTACCTTGTATTCTTGATAATGGCAATAATTTTACATGGACCAATAGGCGTTGGAACTTTATTAACTGTTTGTTTTGGTGGGCTATTACTAAATTACTTTATGCCATTTACTAAAAAAGCTTTAGAGCATTTATTCAGTTACTCTAGTACATTACCAAATGACCATAATGTTTAGATAACCCAAAATGATTTCGAAATATTTATTTGGTTTGATTCCCATACATTTCTCTATATGAATAATGCTATAATAGAAGAAATATTTATTTTATTTAAAGAAGGTAAGTATATGGAAATACGACAGCTTGAATATTTTTTTATCCTGTGTAGAGAGCTTCATTTCACAAAGGCTGCCGAAAAATTGAATATTTCTCAGCCTACGCTAAGCCATCAAATTAAAGTATTAGAAAACGAACTTGGCATTCCACTATTCGATCGTCTAGGAAAAAAAATAGCTATTACAGATGCTGGTAAGATTTTGTATGAGCAATGCACCCATATATTTCGAGCCATTGATAATACAACAAACCAAATTATTGAGCTTAAAGAAGTAAAAGCAGGAAAATTAGTTATTGGAACTTTACCTGGTGAATTAACAAATTTAGTGTCAGATTATTTGTTAGACTATCATCTGGAATATCCTGATGTGCAAGTCTGTATAAATAGCTCGGATGATGTACTAAAACAATTTAAAGACAATAAAATTGATTTTGCTATCTCCTACAAACAAGAGTATTTCGATTATGAGGAGGAGCAGCTTAAAATCATTCCACTGTTTACGGAGGAACTACGATTCGTTGCTCATAACAATCATCCATTAGCAGCTTCTAAAATAATTCCATTCCAGGATATTTTAGAGCTCCCACTTATATTATTTCCAACAATCCACCAATGTAGAAAAGTAATTGATAGTGCCGCTCAAAAGGAAAAGCTTCATGTCAAGCCTAAGATAGAGACAGCTAGTATTGACGCTATTTTTAAACTAGTAGAACAAAATGTTGGGGCAACGATAATTTCCAAAACACTTTGTAATTTACATCAATCAAATGCAATTTGTGAGCGCCCAATATGCAATCCGCCTTTAACACGAGAAATTGTCCTTCTATATAGAAAAGATAAATTTATTAATTTTGCTGCTAAAGCCTTTATTCGCCTTATAGTTGAAGATCTTGAAAAAGCAGGATTGACCATTTCAGAAAACAGTAAACGGTTAATTCAATTTTTATTAAAATCCTCATAACAATCAGAATCCACCTCATTCAGTCATTTGTTTGCTGAATGAGGTGGATTCTTTTTCTAAAACAAAAAATGACTTTCCTAGTCATCCATCTTGTTATCTTTTCATTGTCTTAGTTTTTGCAATTGTATAGAATGGTTTGATTTTATTGACCTAATAATTCTTCAACCACATGAAAAGCCATACCACATATGAAATGGCACAAGGCTTTTGAAAGATAATCAATACTGCTTTCACTTGACCGTATTTCGATAGAATAGCTTAAGCTGAGTAACGATCATGATGCTTATCACTACAAGTAAAAACCAAGAGCTTATTTTACCAAAATGAACAATTTTCCATGATATTTCTTGATTGGGATATGACCATGCCCCAAAGAACGTAGCAATATTTTCAGCAATCCAAATAAAAAAACCAATCAAAAAAAATGATACAACAATCGGCATTTTATAGATTTTATTTCGCACTGTAAATTTAACAATCGTACGGTAAAACACTATAAAAAGAACAGCCATTAAGAGCCAGCGAAAATCATAAATAAAATGATGTGTAAAAAAATTCAAGTAGATCATTGCACCAAGCAGGATTGCAAAATAACTTTTTGGCCAGTTAACGATTGCTAAGTCAAACCTGCGCCAAGCTTGACAAATATAGCTTGCCACACTGGCATACATAAAGCCACTATATAATGGCACACCCCAAATTTTTGACCGCGCTTCCTCTGGATATGACCAAGAGTTAAAATTCACTTTATATATTTCTAGCACAAGCCCAATCATATGAAAAAGAAAAATAACTTTCAATTCATCTTTTGATTCCAATTTAAATTTATACATAACATATTGTGCCAAAAGACAAATGATTAATATAAAGTCGTATCTGGATACACCAGGTATTTGAATTACATTTGAAAGTGCAAGAGTAATAAATATGACTACAGGAAAAATACAGGATAGTGATTGATGATAAACGAAATAAACTAGGCTTATAACAAAACTCTTCAAATTAATTCACCTCAATAGAGCTAACTTTAGATTCTTGTTAGAAGAATATAAGATATTTTATCAAAAATCAATGTTTTTTTATCGATAATCAATAAATTTATTGTTATTTAACTTGGAACTAAAAATTGCGAGAAACGTCTTTTCTTTTCTAAATTCGTGGTATTATGTATGAATCAAAAAACCCGATAGTTAGATTTTCGCTAACAATCAGGTAATTAAATTCCAATATTAACCATTTCATCTTTATTATCTTGACAGATACCTTATCGTTAATTATCCATTTTGAATAAAGATCATCAAAATGATTATTCTTCAATCGATTTAAGTTCAACATTTAAATAATTTTGATCATTTTTTTACCTGTGTAACCCTACAATCCAAAATAATTTAAATGAATAAAGGCTTCCAAAATAGCTTATTTTACTAAGGCTGCCTGCTTAAATACAATTCTTCACAATTTCTCATCCAGTAAGAAAAAAGCTTACCTATTTAAATGTGTCGCACATCCATTTATAAAATTTTTCCTTTTCTTCAAATTGTGGATAATGAGCTGACTCTTCAAAAGAAATAAACTCCTTTTGATCTCCTTCAATCACATCAAAATAATTTTTTGCTGCATTAGAGGATGTCATGGCATCGTATTTACCCATTACAAAATAAAAAGGTAATTCAAGTTTGGTAACTATCTTAGGTAGTGGCTTATTAAAAATCTCTTTAACAAGTTGTGCTTGTGTCTTAGCTACTCCATTGTTATAGCGAATAAAATCCAACAAATTATATTCACGACTTAATAGTATATCGCCATCCGACATATTAATAAGTCTTGTAGCGCCGCCGTACTTCCCTACATAACCTCTTGGAGCCGCTGACTCTCCAGCATGTATTTTTTCAGCGATTCCCTCTAAGTACTTCACATCATCTGTATTTCCAGCTTTTTTCGCTTCACTTATTGTATAATTCAAATTATCTATTTCACTTTCTTGCATATTACTCACCTGACCAGTTCCAATATAGGCTTCATATTTTTCTGGAGCTTTATAAGCAGCCATTGTTCCTAAATATGTGCCGTAAGAATGACCTATTAAGATCACTTTCTCTTTACCAAATCGTTTTGAAATATAATCCGTAAGATCTAATAAATCTTCTACAAGTACATCTGCCGTTAAGTTAGAATAATCCTCATTAAAATGATACGATTTGCCGCTTCCTCTTTGATCGTAATTAACGACAGTGAAATCCTTTTCTAATAAGTTTTCGTACTTTGCATAAGGAATTTCGGACACACTCGGTCCCCCGTGTACATATATAATGACCGGGTTATTTTGATCACGACCTCTAATCATGATTTGCTGTTTTGTACCATTGATCTTAACTTGTTCTAAAACGCTAATACTGTTATCCCCTTTTATATTCGAAGTCCATGTAGGTCGAAAAAGTACTAATAACAGTATTAATATAATAATTACTCCAATATATTTTAATATTCTCTTTATATTTTTCATCTAATTCTATTAATTCCTTTCTGCTTAATGCAAACTAAATTTTGATCCAATGCACGCCCTTATTTAGAGTAATTTTCAGAAAATCTTATTGCGCTAAATAACCTATTTGCTTGTTATTTTGAAATGAATTTAAGCGGTTATTTTTTACCTCCCTCTATAAATGTTGATATATCAATGGTTCACGCCACTTTTACGTGTCAAAAAAATTTTTTTCGACACATCCATCTATCGTTATTTTGTATTTCTTTCTTTTTCTTACAAACTATCCGTATGCTTCGCTAAAAGAAAGACCATTAATTGGTAATAATCTTCCTGATTTTATGCGTTATAGCGATGCACTGTTGGATCTCTGCGTTGCTTATGATGACGGACCCTCCCATATCTCTAGGCGTCTGTTTGCGCGTACATTCCTTCGTTCGGTCTAGTCATAAGGCAGAGGCTGGCGATGCTCCCTTAGGGACTCATTTCAGTTGTTTGAATGGTCGGATGGTGAAAATAGTGCCGGCTTCTCCATGTCATCCTCTTGATTTTGACTTCTGATGGCGGCGCTTAGGCAGTCATCTGAAGATGGGCGAAATCCTTCATCATTTGATGTTCATCAAACATCGTTTTCTTTTTGCACAAGGCATGTAAAATCTTTACTAACTTGCCACATAGCACAACGATCGATTGCTTTTTACGCAGTGGATTGTTGGCACGTGTGGTGTAGTATTCGTGTAACGCTCGAAAAGCTGGGTTATGTTTGATTAACGGCATCATTACGCGGAACAGGAGCGCACGTAATTGACGACGACCTCGCTTGGAGATGCGCTTTTGTCCTTTTTGCTGACCAGAGGAGTTTTCACGCAATGTGAGTCCCGCTAATTTGATTAATTGGCGTGGATGCGCATATTGTGTGAGTGAACCGACCTCTGAAAGTAAATCGACTATCGTGATATCACCAATTCCAGGAACAGATGCTAAATAGTCATAATCCGTCATTTGTTTGGCTTGCTCAATGAGCTGTGCCGTTAATTTTTCAAGTTGTGTCTGCATCAATTGGATTTGAGAGAGGAGTGTGGCAATTTCAAAACGTGCCATCACAAGACCTTCTGTCACTCCAATGGAGCTTTCTGCTACCTCGCCCAATTGCTTTGCCTTTGGTAGTTGGGGACTTTTCATTCCCTCTACTTGGCGATAAAGGAAGAGCAGTTCTTCCGGTGTTTTTCCATTGATATCCGATGGTAGAGGTGTTTTTTCAAGCACCGCATAGGCCATCTTCCCAAAACTTTTAAATACTTGAGTAAATTCAGGAAAAAAGCGATCGAGCCAACGAATGATCCGATTTTGAAGCGCATTTAAGTCTTCTTGTATTTTGGCACGCAATGTCGCGCCGTTGCGAAGTTCTGCTTCTACACCCGCTAAAATACGTGGATAGCTGAAGCGTCCATCGCGCATTAGACGAGCAATCACTAGTGCATCCTTTTGGTCATTTTTCGTTTGTAGGTTATCATCGAGTTCCTTCGAGCGATTGACGTGCATCGGATTCACCATCACAAAAGGAATGCCGTAGTTTGTTAAAAACGCAGCTAAGTTCATCCAGTAGTGACCTGTTGGCTCGAAACCAACGAGGATTTCCTGTTTATCATGTATCGCCTTTAACGCAAGTAATCGTTCATAAAAAGCTTCAAATCCCATGTGTGATTGAGCAATCGGAAATGATTTTTGAAGCACACGACCACGATCATCGATGGCACATGCAAAATGTTTATACTTCGCGATGTCAATACCGATGACAAGCGTATTTTCAGAAACTTGATTAATTTTTTCATTCGTATTAAAATTCATTGTTATAGAGTCCTCTCTGTAGATGTGCGAGTCAATTGTCTGTTGATACTCAAGCATCATACAAGAGGGCTTTTTTTATTTCAAGTCCCCGAAAACGTTTCTAACAGGAATGCTCCCTTATTAGTTACTCTACAAATAAAAGGGAATATATTGTAGTGCCGGCAAGTCATTAAAAAGTCATTAGTATTTAAAAATAAAACGACAATTTATGACCTTTGGCTAATACATATTACTTCGTAAGAATAAGTGGCTTTTTGGAAAAGTTATTGATAGCGAAAACCTAAATCCCATGATATTAAATCTGATAATAAAAAGAGCGTAGATAAAGTCAGTTGAACTTTATCTACACTCTCTTACTTCAATGTTTCTTATCTGCTATAAGACTCTCTTCCATTGCTTTAATAATAGCCGAAGATCTGTTTCTTACGTTTAATTTTGAGTAAATCGCAGAAATATAGTTTTTCACAGTTCCAATTGAAAGAAACATCTTTTCTGAAATGTCTTTATTGGATAGTCCTTGAGTTAAATATTTTAAAACCCTTAATTCTTGATTATTTAAATCATATGGATGATTTATAAGGTTATCGTCAAGTTGTTCTGGGTGCTCGTTTTTCTTTATTTGTATCTGACCAAACACCTCTTTTGCTAATTGTTGAGGAATGAGGGAACCTCCGTGATACACCATTTTAATTCCCTGAATTAAAAATTCTGGATCAACAGCCTTTAATATATAACCATCTGCCCCTACATTTAAAGCATCCAAAACGTGAGAAACATCTTGAAAAGTAGTCAGTATTATCACTTTTATATGGGGCCAACGTTTTTTAATTTCAACTGTCGCCTTTACACCATCCATCACTGGCATTTGAATATCCATTAATAGAACATCAAGTTTTTCCCTTTCGCATAAATCAATTGCCTTTTCTCCATTTTCCGCAGTTCCAACAATCTCAATGTCAGACATGCTTTCAATTACAATTTTTAAACTTTTTCTTAAAATCTCTTGATCTTCAACTATTGCTGCTTTAATCACCATCATTAAACTTCCTTTACTATTGGTATGTTACACGTTATCCTCATGCCATTATTCGATTTAGAATGAAAGTTAACCGTTCCCGCTAATGCCGATATACGATCTTTCATGGAGCGTAATCCAAATCCTAAATTCAATTCATCACAACCTTTCCCATTATCTTCAATAAGAACAATTAATTCTTCTTGTTTAAACGAAATATTTACTTTAATAAAAGTTGACTGCCCATGTCTTTTCGCATTTGTAAGCCCTTCTTGCATACAACGAATAATAGCAAACTGTACTCTTTCACTAACTTTGGTAGCTTCCCCTTCGACATTCAGTTTTATATCTGTTGCTGTATGTTTCATAAAATCAGCAATCAATTCTTTCACCGATTCAACAAGAGTTTGATGATTCATCGGCGACATAGAATGAATTGTTTTTCTCACATCGTTTAATCCATTTCGTGCTAAATCCGAAATCTCTTTAATACTTTTTTCTGCTTCTTTTTTATCTGCCTGATACAGAAAAGGAAGAGCATCTAAACTTGTTATGACAGATGTAAAAATATGGCCTACTGTATCATGCAAATCTTGTGAAACTCTATGTCGTTCCTCCTTAATCGTTAATTCCTCGATCCTTTTTGAATAATATTCCAAATTCTTGTTTTTTTCCTCAATAGAGGCAATTAACTCTTTATTAGCGTTATTGACAATGGTCATCCTACCTAAACAAAATCCAATACCATAAAAAATAATTGTGTCAATAAAAAGGGCAAAGAAATCCTTATTAATGAAGAGACTGCCAGCCCATGTACCCACTACTAAGAAAGGTCCTAACCAAATTAACGGCTTAACTTGACAAGCATATGCAACAGTAAGGATTGGCACGAGTAGAAAACTATAAGTCACTGATATTTCATGCTGACTTGATAAATAAATAAACAAAGAACCCGTTAACAACACCTCGGTCATTAAATAAAATTGGAACTTTATAAGCCCAGGTCGATAAAATAAATGGGGCATTATATAAGAACAACTGGCCCATAAAAGTAAAATCCACTTTTCTGAATCAATCGTACTAATGAATATCGCATAGCCATTATATGTAAACCATGTCGTACGCATAAGAAATAAAAAATAGTCCAACCAATGCCATTTCCTTTGATCTATTATTGCTTTCATACTTTTATTCTCCCATCTTCGGTGTGTCTACCATCATTCCTATCTCTAAATATTTCAAATCATACTTGGTGATGATAAATTAACTGAACTGTCGTTTCAAATAAGTAAATATTTTCCAATTCTTTTTTTGTATGTATTTGGCTGGTTCGCCAAGCTACTATCCTTTATAAAATTTCGGATTAATAATCCTTATTTTATACAAATCTCCATAGGCTTTAAAGAAGGCTTGAGCCATTTTAATATTATTAATTTTGATATCGTAGATTGTATGAGATTCTGGTAACTTAATGCGTAGATGGTAAGTTCCCTTTCCTTTTCCTTTAATCCTAGATGGGATTGTAACGGGTTCTAATGATACATTGCCTATTTCTTTTAAGGTAAGGAAATCTCCCTCGTAATAATCCCACTCTCCATATATTTTAACTAATCCAAATCTATCAAAATCCCATGTTCTAATATCTAAAACTCCAGTAAATAAAATTAATAAAAATACGGTTGGGATAAGAATTCTTTTATATTATTTCATTAATACAAATTCCTTAGTTTTTTTTGAGAATTTTATGAGAATTAATTTATACAATAGATCAATACCTATATTAATGATTTTTTCTATTAATTGGAATGAAATCTAGTGGTTTTGACCTGCGATATGAGATGGATTAAAAAATGACAAGGAGCTAGAAAAACTATGATGTTTGCAAAAAAAAAATCAAAGAATTTTGGCTCTTCACCAAAACATGTGCTTGACTAAGAGCCATACTGAATCCATTCGGCATTGCATTCTAGTAAAATTGTCTCTTTATAGTGCTGCGGATTGCGCGTGAAAAAATGGCGTCTTTGCAGTGCTTTAATGAGATTATTTTTCCCTTCTACTGCCGCATTAGTAAAGCGTAATTGATGATAATTACAGATTTCTTCTTGCCAATTGCGCATCGTTGACAGACAGGATTCCACGGCTGGATGCTTGATTGTAGTACCTTGCGCCAGCCAACGTCCGAAGCCTTTTTTCGCCAGTTCATACGTGGAGCTACAGTCGTACCATTCGATAAAGGCTTCTTTCCAACTGTAGACTTGATGCAGGATTTCGGCGTATTGAAGCAGTCGGTGTAGGCTATTTTTTTCATCATTCTTCAATTGATCACGTCGTTTACCAAGAATTCGGAAGTGTTGCTTAAGGTCCTTTTTAGCATATGGTGCTAGCTGCTTTTGAACGGATTTTCGTACGGCTTGAAGCGCTTCAGTTACGTAACGATTGACATGATAACGATCGGCAATACGAATCGCTGCAGGATACATCTTTTTCGCAAACGTATGATAGGCCTTTGCCAAATCCATGACAATCGCGACAGGCTTCAGCGCACAAAGAGTAGATTGTGTATTGAAATAGGCGTGTAATTCCTCGATTCTTCGTCCAGGAATAATATCTAAAAATGTGCCACCACGTAAATCATGGAGACCCGTGTTATACGTATGCCCTTTACGAATGGCAAAATCATCAATGCCTAGCACGAGATTGTGACACGCCAATGCTTTTTTCTGACAAGTTTTTTGGACACGTGTGGCTTCCTCCATTTTCCATGAACGGACGATACGCGCAACGGTTGTAGCAGGTGTGTTTGCCACACGTGATGTATGCGTGATTGTAGCGCCGATTGCCTGCTTCGGCAGCGTGGCTTCAAATGCCTTTGTGTATCGTTTTTTCGGTGCCACACACTCATATGCCCACACAAAATGTGCAAAACAAGCTGTACATGACATACGAATGGCAGGTAAGTTCAAGTAAACAGGGCAACCAAACGCTTCGAGATGACGCACTTTTCGAACATAGCCGATTCCGCGACGAGTCGTATTTTCAAATGCACAAATGGGACAGGCCTGTTTAGATTGAATTGGCATGACATCAATGAAAATTTGGTGATTTATTTTAGTGGTTGCGATAATTTTTAGTTCTGGTAAATCCCATAAATCCTTGATAGAATGAGAGTGCATCTGTATACCTCGCTGTGTTGTTTGGTCGTACTCTCAACTCTAGCGGATACAGATGTTTTTTTGTATACTTTTTTAGCAAGAACAGATTTTGGTGTTGAGCCAGAATTTTAATTACTTTTCTGAGACAAACTATTCAGATATCCAAACAAACGAACGCTTTCAAGAAAAATTAGATTTCCTCGCTTTGACTAAAATTAGAAGAGACTCTGTAAGCTTTCTACGTTCTATTTACCAAGATAACCGTAAAGACATTTTAGATAAATTCTATAATCGGTTATTAGAAATTCCTGAGTTTAAAAATGTCATTAACACACATTCTACCGTTGATCGTTTAAAAAGCTTATTTGATGCGCACTTCATTAGCTTATTTGAAGATGAATTAAATATAGAATATGTATTTAAACGCCGTAAAATTGCCTTTACACATGCACGTATTGGGGTATTACCAAACTGGATGATTTCAGCGTACACATTATTCAATCAACTAATCATTCCTTTAATAGTAACCAGCCTATCACATCATCAAGAAAAAATGCTTAATGTCCTATTAGCTTACGATAGCTTAGTAACGATTGATCAACAAATAATCGTAGAAACGTATATTGAAATCCAAGGGAGCTCTGTTGTCAATGGTTTAGGGGAAATTATATTGTATAATACACAGCTTGACACCATCAAAGAACTTGTGCAATTTCAAGATGTTCAGCAAGAGGATATCATTGCTGTGAATAATTCTATGCGTCATTTAAATGCAAACATTGAAGAAGTTGCTACTTCTATTGGTGATATTTCTGATGATACGAAAAATGCTTTAGAAGAGTTAAATCAAGATTTAGAATCATTACAACATGTATCATTTATTTTACAAACAACAGACAAGGGTCAGGAAATGATGCAGGAGGATATTAAAAGTTTAGTGGAACGTGTTAATAGTGTAGCAAAACTAATGGAACTTATTAAAGGCATCGCCGATCAAACGAACCTACTTGCGTTAAATGCATCGATTGAAGCAGCTCGTGCGGGTGATGCTGGTAAAGGTTTCGCTGTTGTTGCTGAGGAAGTCCGTAAACTTGCGGATGGAACGAAAACATCTGTTCAGTCAATTAACGCTGATATACAAGAGTTATTACACATCACGAACAATATCAGTACGTTAACAAACCAGTTCTCACAAGATCTGCACAAAGGCGTAGTAGATACGTTACATATTACAAAAACTCTTACAGAATTAAATAAAAACCTACAGCAACAAGGGACACGCTTCGAAGAAATCGCCTCAATTGCGAAAGTACAGGCCATATCTGCATCTGATATTACAGAGAGTAACAACAATCTCACGGAGAGCATGCAGAAAAGTAAGAAAATTGTCTTTGATACAGGCTCTGCGATCTATAAGTTAAGTCAAATGATTGAGGACTATCGCTCTTCGACCATTTCGAAAAACTTCATTATAGGGCAAGAAGATATTATTGAACTAGCAATTACTGATCACTTATTATGGCGATGGAGAATCTATAATCTGTTGCTTGACTTTGGGTCAATAACAGAGCAGGACATTGGCGCCCCTCATGAGTCACGCCTTGGTGAATGGTACTATGGAGTAGGTAAAAAGTTGTTTGGGAATGAACACTCTTATATAAACCTAGAACAACCATTTATTTATGTACATGATATGGCGAAAAAAGCCGTACAAGAATACAATCATGGTAATAAAGTAGAAGCCGAAAAGTATTTAACAGAAATCACCAAAGAATCGTCTATCGTTATTGAGAATTTAAGAAAGCTAAAACAAATTCTTGTGAACGAGAAACAGCAATATCTTAATTAAATGGGTTTATCTCATATTCCAACCCCTTCAGTATCAAGTCTTTATGCTAGTATTGCGATTATTATATTAGAATGATACTTAAGTCAAAATTTTTTCAAAATCATCACCAACTTTTTTTCTCTTCATATTCTATAGAATCAGATTGAATTTTGAGGGGGAAACGTATGGGGATTGAATTCACAGCTCTCCATTGGATTTATGTTGTTTTTATTGTGCTTATCATTGGATTTATGGTTAAACGTCGCGATACCACCCTCATTTGTGTACTAGGCATCTTCATGCTGGCGATTGTTGCTACTGGCGATTTAACTTCATCCATTAGTGGTGTTTTTAACAGCTTTATTTATGCCATTACAGAGCTGTTATCGACCATTCTTATTATTTCAATTATTGTTGCCATGAGCAGGGTGATGATGACTTCTGGTATTAACGAGGTCATGGTGGCACCTTTTACGAAAATCATTAAAACACCTGCACTTGCCTATTGGACAATTGGTCTATTAATGATGTTTATCTCATGGTTTTTCTGGCCATCACCTGCTGTCGCATTGTTAGGAGCGGTACTCTTACCTGTTGCGATTCGTGCGGGCCTTCCAGCTCTTGGTGTTGCGATGGCTATGAATTTGTTTGGGCATGGAATTGCACTATCGAGTGATTTTGTTATACAGGGAGCTCCAAAGCTTACTGCAGATGCTGCGGGGATTCCTGTTGGTGAAGTTGTTTCGGCTAGTATCCCTCTTGTTATCACAATGGGCGTAGTAACGACAATTGCTGCTTATATTTTTTTAAGACGAGATATGAAACGAGGGACTTTGCTACTAAACACTGCCAATGCCACAGCTGAAAACATGGAGCAAATAACAGTGAAAAATTTACTGTCTGTTGGGCAAAAACGTTTCTTTGGGGTGCTTATTCCAATCGCCTTTATATTAAACGTTATCGCTATGTCGGTTTTCAAGCTACAAGGTGGGGATGCTACTGCCCTAATCGGTGGGACCTCTGTTTTTATCTTACTCCTGCTTAGTGTTGCTGCTCATAAAAAAGAAGGGCTTGAAAAGACTACAAGCTATTTAATTCAAGGATTCCAATTCGGCTTTAAGGTTTTTGGACCCGTTATTCCAATTGCTGCTTTCTTCTATCTTGGAGATGCTGGCTTCACACAAATTATTGGAGACCACTTACCCAAAACCTCTCATGGCATTGTCAATGATCTCGGTGTTGGTCTTGCTGCAGTAGTTCCGTTAACAAAGGAAATTGCGGTCATCACTTTAGCTGTCGTCGGTGCCATTACAGGGTTAGATGGCTCTGGCTTCTCTGGCATTTCCTTAGCCGGCTCTGTGGGCAGTTTGTTTGGCAACGCAATTGGCGGTGGGACAGCAACCTTAACAGCCCTTGGCCAAATTACAGCGATTTGGATCGGAGGAGGTACATTAATTCCTTGGGCGTTAATTCCTGCTGCTGCCATATGCAATGTAAGTCCATTTGAACTCGCAAGGCGTAATTTATTGCCTGTAGTGATTGGTCTTGTTATTACGACGATTGTGGCAGTGTTTTTGATTTAAACATTTGATTTTAATCTCATTAAAAATTTCTTAACTAATGAATTCGATTCCAAAAATAAAAAAGCAGGTGAAGAGAAAAAATATTTCTTTACCTGCTTAAGTAAAACTTTAATTCATATAAACATTTCTATTTGCTCTGATTTATTGTGTTCATTTACTTCTATATCTAAGATAGTTTTCCCCATTTTTGTAATTAGATTCACAACAAGGGCATTGCCCATACAAAAATAACGCATACGGTCTGGCATACCAGCTGTCCAATTATCAGGAAAACCATTTAATCGTTCACATTCTATAGGTGTTAGGAATCGTTTTTTTCCATTTACTTCTACGATATGTGTACTTCTGTTAATAGAACCCTCGCTTGTCAACATAGTACGACCTGGCACATCTAATTCATCCGTTGGAGACATACCACCTTCAGAAAAAATGTATTTATGTCCCTCTGCTGATGTACGTTCGATTTTCTTTGGACCACGTAAATAATCAAATTTTTCAGCCTGTAAATCTGTTAAATAAAACGATTCAGGCACCATTGATTCGTCAATTAAAATATGTTTAAGTGGTCTAAATTTTGGAAAGTCTACTTCTGTTTGTGCAGTAAAAATTTCCCCCTCTAACATAATTCCAGCTGTATGAAACCCGAATGCAAATTCATCAGAAATTGCTACGATATCATTAGGTAAAACACCAGTTGCAATTCGATTTTTATAAGGCTCTTGCTTAATTGGAAATGTATTTGTAAAGAAGCCTTCATTAAATACAATTTCATATGGGCTGAATTTACGCTGTTTTGTTGCGAAATTTAAAGTATTTTTATAAGCAAATATAAAAATACGACGGCGTTTTTGAGCAGCTCCATATTCTGCAGCATTTACAACTCGCCATTCCACAATGTACCCTAAGTCACGGAACGTTGCTAGCATAACTGCAAAATCACGTCCGCGCTGTTTAGAAGGTGATTTTAATAACCTATCGACGTTTTCGAGAAGTACATACTTTGGGTGGGAATTTTCGATGACACGCTTAATTTCCCAAAACAATACACCTTTTTTCCCTTCGAGCCCCTTCTCACCTGATAACGAACGAGCTACTGAATAGTCTTGACAAGGAAAGCCACCTACTAATAAATCTATATCTAATTCCTGAAATACTTTATTAGGTACCATTGCAATATCTTGATTACTGGGCTCTCCACCAAAGTTTCTTTTATAGCAATCGAATGCATCCTGTGATTTACGTGATGGTTCCCATTGGTTTGCCCAAACGGTTTTAAAAAGATTCGCATCCGCATTTTCTAAACCTAATCGAAATCCACCCACGCCTGCAAACAATTCTACTACATTTAGAGTGTCTTTCATTAGCAAACATCCTTTCTGCAAAAATTAATTATAACTTATTATAAATCATTTCTGCAAAGGGATCAACTTTTAAGTTTAAATCATTTCTTCTTCGAATATTATATTTTTTGTATTTTGGCAATAACGGTACTTTATAAATCTTAAGTTATTCCATTCAAGTGTCACGGCAGGTCTTCTTCCCTTTGTATAAACTCTTCGTCCTATTTTATTTCTTAAATTAATGACTTCTTTTGAAAAATGTCTAGCTACAACAAATGCCTCAATCATGTCATAATCATTACTGTATTCTTGGTTAATCCAATCTACGTATTTCATAACCTGATGCACTACATCTTCAGTCGCTCTATCTTTTTTTATTTCAATAGTTAAGTATTTAGAAACTGTTGAAAAACCAGCTATGTATCTATACCCAAAAACGTCCATCTTATCCATGTAATCTACAGGTTTGAATGGGGAAGCAACTACTTGATGAGAAACATAGTCCCATTCCCCAAATATACTACAACTAGAATTATTACTAATATTATCAACAATTGCAGCTTCAATAGCCATTTCATGACGTATATAGTCTCCATCCGCTGCCAAATCTAATATATTTTTAGAAGTAGCATTAAAACTATTAGTATATATCGATTTTATGCGATTGTGGAGTAAATCCTCAGTATAAAATATA
The DNA here is from genome assembly GCA_002973635.1 of Lysinibacillus sp. B2A1. GTDB lineage: Bacteria > Bacillota > Bacilli > Bacillales_A > Planococcaceae > Lysinibacillus. The sequence continues at coordinate 1,672,796 of CP027224.1, read as the reverse complement.
TTATAAGGATTTGCTAATTCAGACTCATTTGTTTTTAAAATAAAATCAAATAATGCTTTATTTTCAATATCATCAATTTTAATAAATGAGAGTTTCCATAAGACCCTAAGCATTTTAAAGGCACTTGGATTGGAAGCTAACACATCATCCATATCGACACCATTTTTGAAAAAAAACGGATTATTTTCAAAGGTACAAATAAATCGATTTTTTAAGTTAAATAATGTTTTATTTAAAATCATTTCATTTTTTAATTCGGTATAATCGTTTACGATTGGGATATCAGCATTAGGAAAATTTAGAAGTTTGCAATCTTCTACAACATTTTTTAACTTTCCAATCCCATATATTTTTCTATCAATAAAAAAGTATACATTATCTCCTTCCTTCATTGATAAATAATCTGTGAATGTACCTTCATGCGGTGTCAGCCAATTATTTTTTTTAGGAACATTTATATTGGTACTATATACACCGTTTTTTATTATTTCATTTAAAGAATCAAAACTATCTAGTGTGAAAATATAACCAGCCAAACACTTACCCCATTTCTTTTAAAATCTGACTTATATACATATCATTTAGCCAATAGCATTGTTTCGTAATCCATTGCCCATCAGGTAACTCTGTTTTATCTGCAGCATTTCTTCCTTTTGGACGAACATGTAGAACTCCATTAAATTGTGAGTCTGGTAAGTTATTTTTTATACCACGTTTTGTTTTCTGAAATTGCACTCCTTCATTAACAACACTACGGATAGCATTCCAATACTCATGTAATTTTGTTTCAATTGTGTCCATAGGCATATGCCAAAGCTTAATCCCTTTAAAAATAAGCTCTTCTTCATTAAATTGAAATACTATGAATAATAACTGTGTTTCTAAAAAATAATTGCGGATATAGCTCTCTTCCCAACCTTCCTTTACTATCTCTTTGAAATCGATATTCACAAATGACATGTGCTCTTTCGGAATACCATTTTCCTTTAATCTAACAGTTTTAAATTGAATGTTCGCCTTTGCAAATTCGGCAATTTTGTCTAACCGTGTCCCCTTAACGCCTAACAAAGAACTAATCAATTTCGCAATAAATGCTTTATTACCAGGATTAAATGGGACATCAAGTTGCTCTGCCATTTGTCTTTGTGTCATTCCTAAATATGGTGCAAATCGTTCATGTAACAGCTCATCAATTGTTTTTTCACGAAGCTCATTTATAGATGCAAAGTAAGTTAGTTTTTCATCAGTAATTACTTCTCGAACTATGGATGTCATATATGATTGTTTTAAAGAGTAAGCTCGTTGTGGTGCCATAATTTCAGAACATGGTTGTTGACGAACCGAGCTTTTATTCGCGCCTTTTGTACAAGCACCTAAATATTGAGTATCACCTTCAGATAATAGGTGAGCTTCGCCTGCGTGAATTTTACTAACAATATATTCCCAGTCCTTTTTAATAATAATTAAATCTTCTTCTGGATAATCATATAAAGTAGTTTCTATGATTTTGAAGTTTTGTCGCTCTATTTCTGATTTCCACTCATAAAACATTAAAAGTAATTTACGATTTTTCTTCCAAAAACTCGATGTTTCAAATTCTGTATGTACCTCATCCATATAATTAATAATGTTCAATACTAGTCGTTCTTTTGCTGATAATGAACCATTTTTATTTTTCCTAAATGGCGTTACTTTCAACTCAATACCTAAATCTTTAAAATCTGGTTCAGCATTACTATTTATTTCATAACCAAAATGACTTTCTTCTATAATATGACCAAACCCGCCCTTCTGTCCTTTTCCTAGACGGTCATGTAGGTCAATTTCACTAAATGTTTTTCCGATTGCCTCACGGGCTTTATCTAAAAGTTGCTTCTCATTTTTGTATATCATTAAATACCTCACCCTTTTGTTATATTAAGGAATTCTAGTTATAAATAATAATACCACCTTATTTAAATTAATTCATATTTTCTAATAAACGGTAATAACAATTATGAAAATCCTCAAAAAAGAATTGCCTAAAAAAATATTACAGTGCTTGAACAAAATAAGTTGAAGATGGAGCGCTGTTTCCAAGGGGATTAGATTCTAAAAGGATTAAGAAATATGATTTGTATATGATGAAGTCTATTTAAAAATGTCTTAGCATTAATTATAAATAAAAAAAAGAGATGACCCTTGCAGAGTCCATCTCTTTCTCTGTATGCTATAGCTCTGTATAGTACTTCCCCACCCCCTCCTGAAACAACTGCTTAACCTGCTGCTCACCCAGCCCAAATACATAAGCCTCGATGATAATCTGTCGCAATTTCTCAGCAATTTGCGGAAGGTTCGCTTCCTGGACTTCGATAGAATTTTCATTTATTACAAATGCTTTTGAACGAGGTTTTATTGAGATAATGCCCTTTTTTTGTAGCTCCTTGTAGCTTTTATGAACGGTGTGAAGATTGAGGTTTGTTTGCCCTGCTAGATCACGAATCGAGGGCAGCTGGTCACCACATTGCAAATTTCCTGTCGCTATTGCTAATAGAAGTTGTTGTGTTAGCTGCTGATAAAATGGGGTATTACTAGTTATATCTATTTTTACATTCAATTGTTTACGTAATCCTTCCTATTCTTTTGATCAATAATTTTATAAATTATCGTGATTGTACTTATAGTTACAATGATTAAAATAGTGACTGCTGATATCCATGGAGAAACAAGGAACGTAAGCAAGCTGAAATGGAGAAGCGCAACGATAATTAATAAAGGTAATCCATATAGTAAGCTAATTAATACTGTAGGATTGGATTTAATGGCCTCTGATGTATTGGTCCAGTCAAGTAATGGATGCTTTTTATCATAAAGCGGAGATAATAAATTATAAGAAAAGACTAATAGTAACGTCATCAATAAATACAGCATCATTATCATGTCATTTATTTCAAATAGCATATAAAAGATATAGCTTATGATGACTGATAGTGCACTGATACATGAGGAAATCACTACTTTTGCCATATATATTTTGTGTGGCTCCAAGGGCAATGTTTTGCTCGAAGCATAATATTTACCCTCTCTAGAATAAGGTGTTCCACTAATATTGTTCATACAGCTCATAAACAAAATCATATAGACAAAAAGGTAAGCTTTATTGTCAATAATCCAGTCGGCCTTTAGCATATTCATCCGAATCACAATTAGTAAAATTGCTGTGCCGATTGGTGTCATAATGATACCTAAGATCGCTTGCATTTTAAAATAGGGTTCAGATTGAATAATCCAGTATTCTCGTTGTAAGTAATTGCTCCAACTAGTATTGCTTCTCCAAACCTTAGCCGTTTTTTCAATTTTGTTCACAGACGAACCATATTCATAATACTTAGACCCAATGATTGTTATAGTTATGTTAAACAATAAAAAGCACAGTAAGAATACTATAGAGAAATAAAATACACTTTGAGCAGTCGTTAATGGCAATAATTCCGCAAGCCATGTCTGTTGCATTGCAAAACGATAGCCTATGTCGAGAAAATCTGATATGGACGCACTTAAGGATGCGATGGTTGATGTATCTACTTTCGCTAAAACAAGCTTAATTGCCTCAATATTATTTAGCCAAAAAAAGACTATTGGGCAAATGCCAATCCCTAAAATAAACATCATTCTAACCATCAAATAGATGGATATATTCCTAAAAATGGTGCGTAAATAATTCAAAACAGATAAAATACATAGTAGAAATAATGTAATGAAAATGTTTACCATAAGTAAAAATACAATAGATTTAACAGCAAATCCTATATTAAACTCTATTAATAAAATAAAAAATGTAGGTATGGAGAGTACTCCAACGACCAATATTGGTAGAGCTATACCACTTACTATTTTCGCCAATACAATCCGCTTTGCTGAAATCGGCAAATGAGCTAAGATAGAAAAATCACTTTGACTAAACACTACTGAAATCGCAAAATAGGAAATCAGTATATACGTGATACTATTCGATAGTATAAAGCTATAAAATAAAAACACCTCTGAGGTAGCCAAAAAATAAATTATAAAGGTAAATACACAATACTGTAAGGCTATATAAATAAAGGCTAGTATTAAAAGCACTTGCACGATTGGTTGCTTTGGTTTTGTATAAACGGATGTTAAGAAAAATTTAATTAATGGCAAATTATCCTTCATTAGCTTGTTTCTCCATAAAAATAGTTTCTAGGCTCCCATCGACTAGCAGATTTTCTACAGATTCATGTAAAACAATTTTGCCGTCCTTTAAAAAACAAATGGATCGGCAAATTTTTTCAGCAACATCCAACAAATGAGTGGAAAACAGAACCGTTCCACCATTCTCAACATATTCTTTTAGACAATTTTTAAAAGCAACAACAGCAAGTGGATCCAGACCATTTAACGGCTCATCCATAATAAGAATAGGTGGACTAATCGTAAAGGCAGTAATCAACGCCATTTTATGGAGCATTCCATAAGAGTATGTTCCCATTGGTTTATTCATACTTTTTTCCATACTAAATATATGGATGAGGCTTTGTAGTTTTGCATCATCGTTTTTTTCATATAAGCTCAAAACAAAATGTATCCAATCATAGGCAGCTATATTTGGAAAAACATGAATGGTGTCAGGGATAAAATAAAATTGTCTTTTATAGTCAAGTGACTGCGATTTTAGAACATTATTAATCATCACTTTTCCACAATCCTGCTCTACTGAGCCAGTAATACAATTTAATGTTGTTGTTTTACCTGCCCCATTCCCACCTACAAACCCCAATATCTCTCCCTTTTCTACCTTTAATGCCACGCCCTTTAATACTTCATGCTGCCCATACGATTTCTGTAAATCTTCTATTAATAACATGCCTTTATCACATCCCATTTAAAATTTTTTCTTCGCAATGAAACCGTGCATGGTAGTAAACATCAAAAGCACCAATAGTAGTGTGACGATAATATGAATGCTGTACCCTGCTTCTAAATTACCCGTCATCAGTATATTCGCTGCAGACAAACTATTACTAGCAGGATTTACAGCATCTATGAAAGGATGTAATCCCGCGATAAAGCGGCATATTAATAGGACAACGATACTTATTAGTGCAATAAATGCAGGACTATTAAAAAATGTACTTATCATCGCAACAAACGTTATGATAAATAACAGCCAAACACAATAAAATACAAAAGCCCACATAGCTTGTGTCATAGGAACAGTAGTAAATAAATACGCTGCATAGCCATAGGATACTGCATAGCCAAGAGCTATACATATAACAGCTAACATATAATGGATAATGATTTTACTATTTAAATAAGAAGATATTGATACTGGTCTTGTTAGGATAAAGCTCATCATACCATTGGCTTTCTCTCCTTGAATAATACTCATAGTAGCAACGACCAAAATAATAATGCCGAGCTGATCAAATTGTGAATTTAATGTTGAGGCAAGTACCTCCTGTCCTTCAGGCTTCGCCATAGTAGGATCAATTATAATACCTTCAATACCACCCGCTGATTGTAAAATAACAGGTAAATAATACATCATAATCGGCTGAGTTAGCCCTAGTAAAATAAATACGATTGGGAGCCACAATAATTTAAACTCCCTTGCCATTTGCTGTACTTCTTTTTTGCTTAATGCAATAAAAGCACTCATTCACTTACACCACCAATTCTAAAAATATTTCTTCTAGACTTTCTTGAATACCCATTTCAAACTTTGTAAACATCACGTTTGAATCCAAACCGTGCTGTAACAATCGATGGGCATCACCTTCCAAATGATGAACATGTATTTTATAGCCATCTCCATAGCTCTCGATATTCTTTACGTATGGCAAATGCTCGATGATTGTTAACCACTTACAATCTTGTTCACGTAATGTCACAAAGATAGCTGATTCTTGATGGTACTCAAGCAGCTCTAATTTTGTCGCATCCTCTATTTTCTGACCATTTTTTATGACAACAAAGCGCTCACAAATTTCCTCCGCATCGCTCAAAATATGCGTTGATAACAGAATAGTCGTTTCTTTTTTTATTTCTTTTAATAGATTTAACACTTCTCTTCTGCCTATTGGGTCTAGCGCTGATACCGGTTCATCCATAATCATTAAAGCTGGCTTATGCAATAAGGCTTGTGCGATGCCAAGGCGTTGCTTCATACCACCGGAAAATGTCCCCACATGCATATGTGCTTCTTTTCCTAAGCCCACCTTTTCTAAAAGCAGTGGGATTTCTCGCTGTAATTCATTTTTTGATAAACCAGAAAGTGTTCCCATAAAGGACAATGTTTCAAATGCTGTCATCCATGAGTAAAAATTAGGATACTGAGGTAAGTAACCAATTTGATTTCCCATAGATGAAATCTTTTGACCATCAAGATGAATTTCTCCTTTATCTGCATTCAAAATGTCGGCAATGATTTGAATTAACGTGGATTTCCCCGCTCCGTTTGGTCCAATTAATCCAACACACTCATTAGCATCAATGACCATTGAAAAATCATTCAAAGCTGTTTTTTGTTTAAACTTTTTCGTAATATTTTTAATCTCTAAGCGCACCTTTATTTACATCCTTTCTACCAATAATGAAGTATAGAACAGAACCAATTGAGTTACAGAACAAAATAATAATTGTCCACATCAGTATGTTTTCCCGCGTATCTCGGTGCCGATATAAATCGAATAAAGCAACAATGATTAGAACAAATCCTACGAATATAAATGGCGAAATGATTGGAAGTATACTTGCCCAATCCAGTTGGTCTAAATCATCAAAACTATAGTGTAATTTCATCCCTAAAACCTCCATTCATTATCATTATCAATAATGATAACAGAAGATGTAAAAAATTTCATTACCTTTTTACTGTACATCTGTAAAAAAAATATATAGTATATTTATTGATAATGTTCTCATGTTGATAACATTTGATTGCTTCCCTTGATACCATCTGATAGGAGGATCGTTTTATGCGGAATAAGGCAGAGACTTTAATGCATCCTGTGAGAATGAAAATTTTCCAAGCTCTGATGCACAATAAAGAAGAAGGTTTAAGCACTTTGGAAATGATTTCTATTATAAAGGATGTACCTCAGGCTACTTTATATCGACACATCCAAATTTTAGTAGATGAAAATATCATAAAAATTGTGAAAGAGAGAAAAGTACGTTCTGTTACAGAGAAATTTTATGCATTAAATGAAGGAGCAGAAAAACTTAGTAAGGAGGACTGGATACAACTAACAATCAAACAAAAACTAAATTATGTTTCTAACTATCAATTAACTTTACTATCTCAATATCAAAATTATTTACATTCATTGGATGAAAAAGAAAGCACTGCTGATTTAGCAACTTTTTCATTTATTGATTTAACATTAACGACTGATCAATTCCAGAACTTTGAAAATGAATTAAACGATTTAATCATTAAATACTATAATATGGCCGACTCAAACAATGATGAGACAAAAACAATAGCTATAAATATTATCCCAAAACCTTAAGTATTATTTTTACGTAAAGAAATGGAGAAGATTTATGAAAAGAAGAAAGTCAGTTGAAAATACACGAAAATTTATCATGATTATAATTGGCGCCATCATCGCAGCATATGGACTAGAAGCGGTATTAATTCCGAACGATGTCATTGATGGTGGCGTGACAGGTATCAGTATTATGGGAGCATACCTCTTTGGTGTTCCATTAGGCGTACTGCTCTTTGTATTAAATATTCCTTTTATTTGGATTGGCTACAAACAAGTAGGTAAAACCTTTGCATTGATGAGTAGTGCTGGGATAGCAGCTCTTTCTATTTCCACTGTACTTATGCATGATGTTAAAACAATTTTAGGTCCAAGTGATCCGTTATTAATTGTTTTATCTGGTGGTTTGCTACTAGGTGTTGGGATTGGGATTGTCTTGCGTAATGGTGGCGCTTTGGATGGCTCTGAGGTTTTAGCCGTGCTACTATCACGTAAGATTCCGTTTTCAGTCGGGGATATTATATTATTTATTAATGCCTTTATTTTCTTAGGGGCAAGCTTTATTTTTGGCTTGGAGAGCGCATTATACTCCGCTTTAACCTACTATATTGCCAAAAATGTTATTGATATTATTCAAGTTGGTTTAGAAAAATCCAAAGATGTTCGCGTTGTTAGTGCCAAATCAGAAGAGATTGGAGATGCGATTCAAGCTCGTTTAGGACGTGGTGTTACATATACAAAAGGTCGCGGTGGATTTTCCAATGAACCCACAGATATTTTAAACTGTGTTATTAACCGTATGGAAGAAAATAAACTTGTGACGATTATCAAAGATATTGACGAGAGTGCCTTTGTTGTTATTTCTGATGTGTCAGAGGTACGTGGCGGTAACTTCAAAAAGCGAGATATTCACTAAATCAAGAACTTATTATGAGGCTGGGACAAGAGTGTTTCAGCCAACAAAAATACCGAACTATCCAATAAAACGCTCATGAAGTGTTTCGGAATAGTTCGGTTTTTCTATTTATCCTGTTTTGTTAATTTAGAGATTATTTAATTTTATGAAGAAACCATTTAGTTATGTCCTATCCTCTTTTTTTATTGACTAAAAAACTTCAATATCTTGCTATTACGTTAGAAAGGACTTATGTTTTCGTTCACATGCAGTTATACTTTGTTGTACAAAAACATGGAGGAAAGCATTTTAAAAGAAAAGAGTGAAAACATAATGAAGGATAAAAAAAACATGGAAGCGCCACAGAATAGTGGTAGCAATCAACATCCTGAAGAAATGATGACAGACGAAAGATGGCAAGCAATCGTTGAGAACGATGCATCATATAATCATCAATTTTTCTATGCTGTCGAAACGACCAAAATTTTTTGTAAGCCTTCATGTAAATCTCGTGTACCTAAAAAAGAAAATGTACGAATTTTTCAAACAGCGGAGCAAGCCCTCAATGAAAACTTTCGTCCTTGTAAACGCTGTAAGCCAACAAATCAAAACCTTCCTGATTGTGAATGGATCTCTAATGTTACTGAATATATTGATAAAAATTTCACTGAAAAGTTAAATCTTGAATTATTAGGGATGATTGCTCATGGAAGCCCCTTTCATTTACATCGAACATTTAAAAAGATTAAGGGAATTACTCCTGCTGAATACATCCAACATGTCCGATTAAAGGCTGCTAAAGACTACCTGATTGAAACAAATAAATCTATTACAGATATATCGATAAGTGTAGGCATCTCTAATTCAACTTACTTCATTACCCTATTTAAAAATAAATTTGGTTACACACCAGTACAATATCGAAAACTCTATCAATCGGACGAGAAAAAGGAGAAATGAAAAATGAACAGCATTTATTGGTCTTTACTTCAACATAAGGATTGGCATCTCTATGTCGCAGCAACACCCCAACATCTTTTATACGTTGGATCACAAAATCAGCCTTATGCAGCAGTGAGTGAATGGGTTAAGAAAAAATATCCTAAAGCTACGCTGGTCGAAAATACAGCTCTACTCGCTCCTTATTGTGAGGAAATCATCGAGTATCTTGAAGGAGAACGGGCTGAATTTACATTTTCCATTGATTACAGGGGTACACCATTTCAGCTTTTAGTATGGAAAGCGCTAAATGAAATTCCTTATGGACAAACAAAGACTTATTCAGATATTGCCCACTATATTAATAAGCCAGCAGCTGTTCGTGCCGTTGGTACAGCTATTGGCGCAAATCCAATTTTACTAGCGGTTCCTTGCCATCGTATAGTAGGAAAAAATGGCGCATTAACAGGCTATCGTGGAGGGCTTGAAATGAAGAAAAAACTGTTAGAGTTAGAGAAAGTGAATGCTCATTTGTAAGGGGTATTTCACGTAAAGGAGAGATAAATCGAATGAAACAAAATGTAAGCTATAAAAACTCAAAGACCATACTTAATAAAGGCACAGGTTTTTTTCAGGCTATACACATTCCTTAAATCCATATTTTAATTTACTTTATATTAACAATTATGGATCTATGTACACAACTTAAGAATTAATAATTAGTTAGAAAAACACACATGGATTTATAATTATCTAAACCATGTGTGTTTACTTTAACTGAACAGGCCATCTATTATAAGTTTCGTAGCCATAGGAGCGGGTTATTTCTCCTTCATTTACTTTAATTCGAATGGACATTCCATCTCCTACATTGGTATTGATAGAAAACTTTCCATTAAACGTCTGTACCCTTTCTTGCATTCCTCTGATCCCCATTGAATCGGCAAGAATGATTTCATCCATTTTACATCCTACACCATCGTCAGAATAATTGATTTCAAAGCCATACTCTGTTTCTAAGAGATGAATTTCGACAATGTTGGCATGTGAATGCTTCAAGGCATTGTTCATTAACTCTTGAAAAATGCGATAAATCATCAAATTTAAACGCTCATCTTCTAAATAAAGACGATCGATGGTGTAAATTAGGACAAAATCAGCACGTTTATGGAATTTTTTGATAAGTTTCTCAAGCGCTGCATTTAATCCTAATGTATCTAATAGCGGAGGTTTTAAATTTTCACAATAACCTCTTAAATCAGTCAATGATGCAATCATATGGTCATGTACTTTAGATAGGTTCGTTTGTATATTTGTTGTTTTCTTTGTATAAATCACTTCATGCATCTCTCTAGCAATATGGAGCTGCTCTTGTAAAATCGTATCATGAAGTTCTTGCGCTAATTGATACTTTTCTTGTTCAAATCGTAGCCAAAGTAGCTTATTGAGCCAAGGCACCTGGTTATTATCTGCTTCCTTCATATGCTTTAATTGTTCTAAAAGTTCTTCCACCATTTTAGTATTTTCTATAAAATTATTTAAATATAAAAGCAATAATTCTAGCCATAATAATTCCTCACTTTTTAGATAGATAGATTTATTATGATCTACGATTAGTATTCTTTTATAATTTACATCTTGGTGAATAAAAGCAATATAAAAATGCTCTGTTTTCTTTATATCCCCCAAGCATAGTTCCTCTAGTAAAACTTCATCTATTTGATTTTGTGTGTATTCTTTTGATTCTTTTGATTTACTTAATAAAGTAACCTGTTGTGTTTGTAAATCATAAGTTAGTACATCTATATGATTAATCTCAAGATGTAAAGCAACTTCTTGAACAAATTTCTCCAATAAGTCTTCAATCTTTACAACTCTTCCAATACTATCAATGGTCGTATACATTCTATGGATTTGATCACCTTTTGTTGAGAAAAGGATTTTTCGCTTATGATAATCTACTTTTTCTTTAATATAGAAAAGGGCTATTAAAGAGAAGAAGGAAAAAAGGAAAATTTCCGTCATTCTTGAAATAGATATATCAGTTAACCAATAGAGACCAATTAATAGCCAGAATGTAAAAGCAAATGAAAAATTAAAATAATGACGTAAGCGAGTTATATAGTACTCCATATCAAATATACGTTCAGTTAATTGTGTAAATATGAAACTGTATGGTATGAGCATCAAAAATAAGGAGCAAGTATCCGCTGAGAGTATATATTGTTTAAACAAAATTACTGGCAAAGCGTATAGAAAAAGAAATGGTAAAAATGGAGTTAAAATACTTATCAATAATATTTTTAACTGTGATGAGTGATATTTATAATATCCAGTTATCAAAATTCCCAAATTTAATATTAATAGTATAAAAAACAACCACAAAACTACATTTGAAATTATTGGATTAATCAATGGATAAAAAATACTGAAGATACTAATTAAAATCGCTGTAATTGGTAAAAGGTATAAATATTTAATATTTTTCATAAAAATCCATTTGAAATTTAAAAATATAAAATAACCCTTCAAAAAATGTAATAATAATACTAGACAAAGTAACATACTACTTCGATTAATAATTAGTCCTATATTATTCAATCGTCCAGATGCTCCACTACTTACATAAGCTAATGATACAGTTAATATAAATAAGATTAACAAATTAAAAAGATGCGTTTTATTTTTTTTATAATTTAGATATAAAGTGATAAATAAGGTAAGTAAAAAATAACATGCAGGAACTATCAATAAATAGTAAAATTGTTGAGGTATATCAAGATGATTTATTCGAACATAAATTTCCTCGCCATTTTGCTTTAATATTGTCAAATTATTTGCTGCTCGGATTAAAGAATAAAAAGTAACACTTGGAACTTGATCAGTTTGGATATCATTAATATACAGAATAATGTCCCCGTTTGAGATTCCTTGCTTAGTTGCCCAATCTTTATAATAAGGTTTTTCTATTATCCAATGTCCATTTTCTTCCTGTACTTTAATACTAATAAAAGGCTTGCTATAAGAAATAAAGAGTACAGTAATACCGAGAATTAAATAAATACTTATGGCAAGCCAAAACCATTTGTCCCTAATAAGCTTCAGAACCAAATTCCGTTTTCTAAGCAAACATCTTCCTCAAATGAATCCAGAATTGCCTTTTGTTCAAGTTCTGTAACACCAACAAGAGAGGCCTTATTTTCTTTTAACAATGTAAGTAGCGACGGATTTTTTTCCAAATACTGAATCATGTTAATCATAAAATCTCCTCATTTCATTAGTTTTATAGTTACACTTACAATTTTTAGAATGTCCAATTGAGTTACAGTCTCTATTTACTTATTATAAGGTATTAATAACCATAAATGTAACTATATCTACATTATACTTTCATTTAGCAATTTATATCAACGTTATTTTCTAATAATTGATAAAATTCAATATATTATGGGTTGATTTCGCTAAAAACAGGATTTATCTTCTTTTTTTGACAAATTTATTTAGATGCTGATATGAGTCTAGGTCCTTCTTTATGGATTTGAACCATAGCAAATAAGCCATTGTAGAGACGCATCCCTACAATGGCTTTGCTTAATTTAAGTGGACTAATCTTTCCGCTTCATTTGTCGAATTATATTTTTAGCCTCTTTTTCCACTCGGTTAGATTCTGTAATTTTTTGTAATGCTTTGTGATAAGTAAAATCATCCAGTGAATTGTTTCTTAAATAGTCCATTGTTACAAGAGGAACTTTAACATAACAAATGGAAATAGCCCATGCGACAGCCATTTTAACATAATAACCATCATGCTTTATATCATTTATTATGGTCAAAACGCTTTCTATATAATGATTATCAATAAAATAATTTAATAGCATGACTACTCCAAAACGTACCTCATATTCTTTATTTGAAGAAAAATAAGGTTGTAAAAATGTCCATACACGCTCTTGATTATCCTTTGTAAATTTTAAGCCTGTACAAAAACTATCACATACTGACCAATTATCTATTTTCGGAACAAATGAAGATATATAAGAAAGGCGATCCTTGGTATTTGTCTTTACATAACCAATGACCATCCCTTGTAGCATCACCTCTTCAAAAAATTCATCGTTCGCGGCTTTTAAATAGGTCTGCCAATCTTCCTTAGCAATGCTTTTAGCTATTTTTCGAAGCTCGGGTAACCGAATACCTAAAATATGTTGGCAATTTGGGATAAGCGTGGATGAAAACTTTTGATAATCTTGGTCGGCTAAATTTATAAGTTGTTCTCTTATTTGTTGATGCATTAATATTCTCCTATCATTTATTTTTTTATCATACTATAAAAAGTTAGTATATTATTAAAAACAAATGAAGTAGCAAGATTTTAAAGTGTCTACAGAGAACTAATTTTTTCATATTTTAATCCACCAATAAGACATAAGGCCCCTACGACGACAACGACGGTTGCGGCAAATATTGCATATTTATAGCTGTTCGTATAATTAGCTAATGCTCCTGCAAGTGAAGGACCTAGCATTTGTCCCAAGGCATACCCAGCAGTTAAATACCCTAATATTTGATGGCTATTTACTGGTAATATCTGTCTCGCTAATGTTGTAGCAACAGTGGTAATGCCCATAAAGGTTGCGCCAAAAATAAAGGCACTTGTATAAAGTGTTATTGTATTTGTTGCAAAGGCTGGTAATACAATGCCAAGCCCTTGAAATAGCATAGAAATCAATAATATCCTTACATAACCATAGCGTTGTGCCAGCTTTGACCAAACAATGCACGATGGAATTGCTGCAACCCCAACAACAAACCATACAAACGCAGCGTCTCCATGAAAGCTTGTAGACTCTTCAGCAATGGATACGATAAATGTCCCTGTAACAATATAGCCTAGCCCCTCTAAGCTATAGGCGATAATCAGCCATTTCATCCATGTTGTAGGGGGTGCTTTCAGTGAAGCTTTGGCTGTATTCCCCTTTTGTTGAACACTTGGTGTAACGGGTTTTATAAAAATTATAATGAATATAAACAATAGGACACAAAATATTGCCAAGGCAATCCATGTTCCATTCCAATCAAAAAGAGCATGAATGGGTGATACAATAATTGCACTTAATGCAATGCCTAAACCTACACCACTATAAAAAAGCCCAGATAAATGTGCTTTGCCATTCCCTGCTAATTGATCAAGCACAAGGCTTGCAGCGACTACAAAGATAAACGCACTCATTACGCCAGAAATACAACGAAGTACATACCAAACGATAACGGTATCTGTAAAGCTCATCAAAGCCGTTGTCAAAATACTTATTACAAGTGCTATTTGTAAAAAAGGAATACGCTTATCTGCTAGTTGTAAACGGCCAGCCACCAATGCCCCTACTAAGTAACCTAGATAATTACTAGTAGCTAAATAACCTGCTGTTGCTCGACTAAAGGTAAAGGTATCTTGCATATATGGCAATATTACTGTATAAGAGAATCGACCAATCCCCATAGCAATCACTAATGCGAAAATGCCTCCAATTAAATATTGAAATGTTTGCTTGTTCATATTTTCCCTCCCTTCATCCTCACTATAACGAAAATCTAGGTATCACAAATAGAGCAAATTCGTTATAATAGATATCAAATAAATTGATGGCTGGTGGAATATATGAATATGAATGATCTCACAATTTTTCGGACAGTCGTGCAAACTGGTAGTTTTTCGAAAGCGGCTGAAGCGCTTAATTACACGCAATCCAATATCTCTATGAAAATACAAAATCTTGAGAACATGTATCAGACAACATTTTTTTATCGTGGACATCGAGGTATTCGCTTAACACCAAAGGGAGAACAGTTTTATGAGATGGTATTAAAAATGCTACATCTCTATGAGAAATCCTTTGAAATCCTACAAAATCCAAATGAGCATAGAGGCCTTCTACGTATCGGTTCTATGGAAACGACAGCGGCACTTCACTTACCCACACTTTTAACGACGTTCCATAAGGCCCATGAACAGGTAGATATTACAATACAAACAAATCCAACGCAGCAAAATATAGAACGATTAGAAAACTATGAATTAGACGGAGCCTTTGTAACAGGACCAGTGTATAAGGAAAATATTCTTGCAAAGGAATTTGTTTGTGAGGAGCTAGTAGTTGTTACATCCAGCAAGCATAGGCATATTGATAGCTTACGAGATTTAGAGGAAAGTACCTTGATTACTTTTCGCAATGGCTGCTCCTATCGAGCCATTTTAGAGCACTGGCTGCATGAGGATGCTGTGCGTCCGCAAAATCGTATGGAGTTTGGCACCTTGGATGGAATCATTGGCTGTGTTGCTGCAGGGCTAGGTGTAACCTTATTACCACGGGCAATTGCTCAAAAATATATGAAAACCCAATCTTTGTCCCTGCATATACTAACAACAAAGAAAGCTCAAGTTCCTACTTGGTTTATCTATCGCAATGATGAAGTACAATCTCCTGTACTAAAAGATTTCCTTGAAGCAATTAATGCATATGACTATCCATTGATATAAAACTTCAATTCGTTACTCTAAAAGAAAGAGCTGTTCGACATTTACATCTCTTTTATGTTCTTATACCACTGGAAAGCAAACATCCAGATTCTATTAAGTACAACTAGCCTTCTATCTAGAGCTATTCGATTTCCGAACAGCTCTTTTCTCCTATCCAAATCGTTATCTTTTGACGATTTATCTCATTTCTATTACGCTTTTGTTAAATCGTAAATATAAAGGAGCAGTACATGGATATATTGATTGCCAGTAATCGCCAGCTACCAATTCGATACTATGTCGATAAAGCCGTTTGGATTCGTCGAGGTGGCTGCTCTATACATCCTCAAATGACTTTACCGTTTTTTGTGGAAATCGAAATTAAAAACAGTCTTAACTTACAAATTATCATTGACTACATTTTTGAGTTTCAGCGGCAGTACAAACAGACTGAGCTTCAAATTTTGATAAAAGATGCCCATATCTTAACAAAAATAAATGAATTGCTACATTACAATTTAACACACCATCACACAATCACTATTCAGCAGCTATAGCAGGTAACGTGATGATAAAATGCAACATCTTATCCGAATATTTTGCATGGATGTTGCCATCATGTAGCTCGACAATACTTTTAGCAATGGCAAGGCCAAGTCCTGAGCCTTCCGCGACTTTTGTTCTTGATTGATCCTTTTTATAAAATCGCTCAAATAAGTTCACTAGTTCTTCTGATGTAAATTCATCACTCTCATTAGCAATACTAATTATTACCTGACTTTCTTTCCGCTCAAAAGAAACCAAAATTTGGCTGTTACCTAAGCTATATTTAATCGCATTCATAAGTAAATTATCAAAAACTCTGACCATTTTTTCAGTATCAATGGAAGCAAAGATACGCTCTTCCGAAAAATATTTGACGAATGTACGATTGTGTTCCTCTGCTTGTGGAATCAGCTCTTCTATTAATTGATCGAGAAGCTCATTGATGCAAACCTTTTGTTTTCCTATAACGATATTTTCATTCGTTAGCTTCGTATATTCAAATAGATCATCTATTAAATTCTTTAATTGCTCAGATTTTGAAAATGCGATTTTAAGATATTCATCATATTGCTCCTTCGTCTCATATCTTCCCTCTCTTAACAATCGTAAGTAGCCCATTATCGAGGTTAGTGGCGTTCGCAAGTCGTGGGATACATTGGTGATTAATTCATTTTTTTGTTGTTCAATCTTTCGTTCCATTTCGATATTGGTCATGATTGCTTCAGCCATATGATTGACATTCTCTGTTAATAATGCAATTTCATCGATGCCTTTTTTCTTTACGCGATAGCCTAGGTTTCCTTTTGCGATCTCCATGACCCCCTTTGCTAGTGCTTCAATTTGCTTCATTTTCCGTTTTGTTAAATAAAAGAAAGATAATGTAAAAACAGCAATCGCAATAAAGTAAGAAATCGGTCCCCCCTCCGTTGTTCTTGTATACAATACGCCTTCGGGAATACCACTAGCAAATAAATATAAATTTTTATCCTCAATTGTTAATGGGTAAAAGGTAATATATTCTTGTCGTGATTGCTCAATCGTCTGTGCATTGAGTGGCTGAATAATAGCAAATTCCATTACGCGCCCTATCTTATTATGTAAATTAATTTGTTCCTCCTCAGCTTGCTTTGTCTTATACAGTACCTTTCCGCTCTCATCTGTCACTAATACTTTTAATGCACTCTGCTTCATTTCAAGCATGACATTTTGGTCCTCGATCAATTGTTTTAGGGCTTCAATACTATTGTCATAGACGACTCTATCTACCACATGCTGTACCTGATAATGAATTTGCTGCATGCCTGGGCTATAGTCAATAGTAGTTTTCGCATTCATATTCCCAAGGAGAGGAAGCGAAGCTCTTGCAACAATTAGCCCTAGAAACGCACAGAAAATAAAGGTGGTCAATAACTGAACTCTAAGGTTTTGGCGCACCTTTGTGATAGCTTTTATAAAGAGCATTTTTATTTTTGTGAATAAATAAAATGCTAGCTTACTGATCCTTTTCAATTTTATAACCTACTCCCCATACAGTTTTAATATATTGAGGATTTCTAGGATTGCTCTCAACCCTTTCTCGTATTTTTCGGATATGTACCATTACTGTATTTTCAGATTGGATTGCCTCTTCCTTCCAAACCTTTTCATAAATTTGCTCAGCGCTCATCACCATACCTTGATTTCTCGCAAGTAGTTCAAGTATTGAAAACTCCCTTGGGGTAAGCTTTACTTTTTCATTATTAACAATCACCTCATGTGTAGCTGTATTTATTCGCATATCTCCTATCTCTATCTCATTTTCGTTCATCGTATCGTGTCGACTCATTTTTATGTATCTACGAAGCTGGGATTTTATGCGTGCCATAAGCTCTAAGGGGTTGAAGGGCTTAGTTACATAATCATCTGCACCTAATGTTAACCCAACGATTTTATCCATATCTTGTGATTTCGCTGACAGCATTATGATGGGCATTTCTGCTATTTCTCTAACCTTCATACACATCTCAATACCATCTATCTTCGGCATCATGATATCTAAAACTATGAGATGCACCTTATGCTTTCTTAGCAGGCTTAAGCCTTGCTCTCCATCACCTGCCTCTAGCACATGGTAGCCCTCATTTTTTAAGTAAATAGCGATAAGATTTCTTATCTCCTTCTCATCATCTACAATTAGTATTGTTTCTTTCGTCATCCAATCCCACCAATTTCAATCATACTTGTTCCTAATTTTAACTATCTTTTTAATTTTCGTATATACCAATAATATAAACACCCAATTATACCGACAGATATGCCAAAATAAATACCATAACGCGTTGCCAGGGCAGAAATATACTCAATATGCTTGCCAAAGAATAACCCAAGTGTAAAATACAGCAATGTCCAAATAAAACCTGTTGTGTAGGAATACATAGCATACTTTATAAAAGACATATTATTCATGCCAACTAAGTAAGGAATAATATGTCTTACTATAGGTATAAAATAGCTGATAACCAAGGCAAAATGCCCATATTTATCTATTAGCTCCTTGGACTTTACTAAATACTTAGCTTTTTTCTTTTTCAGCAATTTATCTACTACTTTATGTCCAAATCCCTTCCCAAGGATATAGCCTAGAGACAATCCAGATACTACACCTAGATACGTTAGGATAAAGGCTTTCAAGACTGACATTTTTTCCATGGAACCTAAAAATCCACCACTCATTACAATCATCTCATCTGGAAGCGGCATCCCCACTATGCCAAGCCAAAGACTAAAAAACAATGCCCAATAACCGTATTGCTCTATAAAGGATAATAACTCACTCAATCCCATCTAACTAACCCTCTTCGTTCTCTGCTTACAGCTCAGCACATAGGCTGGAGGAAGATTAATCCATACTTTTTCATGTGTAATAGTATCAAAATATTGTTGGATAAATGATTTCTTAACTAGTGAATATTGGAATGTAATAAATTCCCCTTCCTCTAAACACTCTTTCACATTTTGTAAGATTCGTGATGCAACGACTGGATTTAAGGATGTAAAAGGCAAACCCGATACAATATAGTCGATTGTTTCGATATTTAAGTTCTTCATATACAACCCTAAATTCTCAGCAGAGCCGTAGATTACGATAACATTCGGCTCATGCTCATATTGTTGATGGAGCTTATTATAAAAAACGGTATTATTTTCAATGAGTATTAGCTTTGTAGTATGCGCCTTCCTTTTCATTAATTCTTTAGTAAAGGAGCCTGTACCAGGACCAAGCTCAACAATACATTGTGCCTTTTTAAAACAAATAGCTTCGACTATTTTTTTTGCCAATTTTTTTGAACTAGGTGAAACAGCACCGATATTTTTTGGATGCTTTATAAATTCAGTAAGAAACGTTATAAATTGCATTCATGTTCTCCCCAATCTGATGAAATGTGAATGCCTTTACTATAACGAGCATTTCTTAAAGATTTACGAGGAGATTTCTTAACTTTTTCTTAAGAGTTTTCATTTTGTTTCTGTGTCACCTATGTATGTAATATTTTAAGCTAACTTTATTTATTTGTATTTCACTGTATTCTCATGTGGGGTACGAAGCATTTTTTTCTGGGGTACTTGGGGTACAAAAAATACGGACAGGTAGATATTGAATCTGATAACTTTAGATTTATATAACCGTCCTGAACCTTGAGATGGTTATATTTTAACCAATTATTAGAATTATCAAGAACTAAATTGAAAAAAGATAGATAAATTAAAGAGCGATACATATTAGTCATGACTAGTATGTATCGCTCTTTTACTTCTTGTACAACGTTGAACCAAACAAATTAGTATTTCAAATCAATTTGTACTGGTAGTTGATTTAAAATTAATTTCAATACATTATCTTGTGACATATCATCAGTCAATTTCATTTCCCCTGCTACGCCAAGATAATCATTTGGATTCCACCAGGCACGTAAAGAATCCTATCCGAATTCCATCTTTTTTTCCCTAGAGTTATGGCGTAAGACTGTCTCCTCAAAAGATAAATCAAAATAGAAAGCGTAAGCCTCTTGGTCATAGAACTGAATTAAGTTTTTTAGCATTTCACCGTAACGCTCTTTATATAAGATCCCTTCCACAATAATAAATTCACATTTATCTTTGCCATATTCCGCAATTTGGCGAATTAGATCAATGGAAAGATTCCCTTCTCTATCCTGGACCTTCAACATTTCACGGCGAACAACATCCTGGGAAACCAATAGTGTTCCATGCCCCAAATAATTTTGAAGACTTTTCGCGGTCGTTGTTTTTCCACTTCCAGAGTTTCCCCGTATGATAATTAGTTTTGACTCCATATTTCCCCCTCGTTCATTAATAATATCTCAGTAAATAAAGCTTATATCCAATCACACGTGTTGATTAACCAAATTCATCCAGTACTTACTTGATACAGTCCTGATGAAATGTGAGTATTTCTTTGAGACCGATGTACCACTCGACAGGTAGGGTTGCATAAAGAAGCTGGCGTTTAAAACCAGCGAAGGATAAGCGTTTACAGTTGTTTTTCTTGTGTCCTTCGGTATGTAAAAACTTTAGTAACACATAGGCAATTAAAGCCGCAAAAAGCTGATTAAATACCGCATTTTTCGTCGTGCCAAATAACACAGGCGCATTTAAGTTCTGTTTAATCCAGCGAAATTTCTTCCTGTGAAATAAAGTTTTGAAGTAGTGTGAAAATCGTTGTATTCTTAGCCATGAGAGATTCCTCCTCGTAAAAGTTTGTGTGGTAACTTACATTTTACATGGAATCTCTCTTTTTTATTAGGTTTTCATGGTAAAAACTAGTTAATCAACAGACGTGGCACTTGGCGAAGTTTATACCCAAGGTGGTATAGGAAATACGCTAATGTGCCAATTTTATGTACATTGTATGGCTGGTGGAAGTGAAAGCCAATTTGCAAGGCTTGCGGTATACATGGAGTGGAAATATGGAATTACATGTAAAAAGCAAATAAAAACAGAGCATGTATATGAGCTTTTAGAGCTTTTAAAGGAGAACGGCTTTAAGGATACTACTATTAAAGGTTATGTATCAGCTTTTAGACAAGTTTATAGATGGAATAAACACTTGTTTTCAGAAGATTTTGAGATGCCAACAAACACAGGCTTTGCAAAATGGACAGAAAAAGAAACACCTATTGAATAATGAAAGTAGCAGAGATATTGCAATCTACATTTAGTTAAATTACAAAAACAATTTGCACCGTATTATTAATAATAATGGATAAAACAATTAAAAATAAATAGGTTCTCCGCTAAAATTCTGACAAAGGAGAAATACAGGGATATTGTGTAAAAGCAATATCCCTTTTTTATTTCCTAAGATATTTTGAATCACAGTTTATAGGCTTTTGATAGATAATTTATATGATTTACCGACAGATGGCGTTTTTAAGTTGTGGCAAAATTGGAGAGATAAAAAATGAAAACCGCAAAATTATGTTCGTGGCAGATTTTAGAATAAATAAGGAGAGAAAGAAAACTATTTTATCAAAAAGATTACCTAGTGTTAAATCGTTAATTTTAATCAACCCACTTGAAAATAAAAAAGACACTCCATAGTAAGAAGTGTCCCATTATTTTTAGAAACTCTAAAGATATTAAATTTAGTGTGAGTTTACCTTGCTGTGCTGCGAAGAACACCTTTAAATACCCATTTGCGCGAGTGAGCGTTTTTGGCACGCCGTCACCCTTTACTAGGATAGTCTTATTGGGATCGTTCACTATAAGGGCTTTTTCCTTTGTCATCTCCAAATCACTCGTAATGATAATTGTCCCGCCTGTTGCTGGTAAGGCATTATATGCAGCTTCCAATGTTGCGAATGCTGTAGTTGCCGTTTCCCCATTATTGCTATTGTCTCCCGTTGCACTTACATAAACCACATCCGTAGCTGCTTTTGCCTCATATGGCATAGTTACGACAGCTACCCCACTTGTTGCCAAGGTTGCCGCTAAGAAGGCATTTAGCGGCTTTTTCCATTTTTTCTTATCCACTCGCTGCTTCCTCCCTCTTTCTTTGTTTGTTTGTGCTATTATCTGATACGCCTCCTTCCATCCGATTTGTGTCTATAAACAAAAATACCCTTGCTTATACACATGAATTAATCTAGCAAATTCACTATGTGCAAAATATGTACATCTTTAGGAGGGAGGAAAAGCGCTTATCTTTTTCCCCTTCAAAAACAAAATCCTCTCAAATAGATTTTTTGATTTATTAAAACACAGATTGGGCACACTTCGTATCACGCAAAAGGCAAGGAATTGATTCGTTGTTTTGAATAACAGATAGAGGTTTTTACCAAAAAAAGTATCTGACAAAATAGATATTTAGTTAATTATTTATATTCTCTCCCTTCTAATATTCTGATACAATCAACAATATATATTTCCTCTTTTACCATATAATTGATATCTTTTGATTTGGACATAGGAGGTGTGTAGTTTGTTATATCCTTTTTAATTTTGTTTAACATCATAAAATTTTTTATGTATCAATTTATTTATTGAGCGTTACTTTTATAAATGTTATAGAAAACTAACTATATTGAAAGCGGTGAAATTCAATCATGAAAATTACAAATTTCTCACAAATACAGTCTACTTCTGTCAACACAGCAAGTAATGACACGAAGAAAAAAGATAATCAAACTCATTTAACAGAAACCTATATCCCTACGACAAAAAGCACCCAAACTGACAACTCGCTATGGAATTACACACCCCATGAAATTGGGAAACAAACCAATGTCAAAACAGCCTCCATGTTTTCCAATGATTTAACAACACCTGATTGGGATGTGTTACCAACCAAAGGGAAACAAGTACCATCACAGGATGAATTAATAGAACAAATGAAAGCGTTAGCTAGGAGAACGGCAAAAGCAGCCAATGATTCAACACATCGAAATAATGATGAAAATCATGCCATTAATAGACAATTTGCCATATTACGTGCACAATATATTTCACCTGTATCACCTGACCGCCAAGCACTACATCAACAGGCTATGAAAGCCATTAAACAATTTGAAGCAGAAGAAAACGAAAATGCGACACCTTTAGGAGAATTATCGCTTGTCACCTATCTAAGTAAAAGGGATGGGGGAATAGAGAAAAATATAGCCATGTCTACTGATGGTATCGTTAAACCGAGGCAAAATTCTTTAGGTGGTTACGACTATGAAGTGGTAGTTGGAGGACAGACATTATTAACAAGCATTAATGGCAAGTGGCATTATGGTTTAACACCTGCCGAACAACAAAAGAAGGATGAGTTTAATAAAATATATTGGTCGTTTGTAGACCAAGCAAAGAATGAGTTAAAAAATTTATCAAACCAGCAAGAATAAATCATTTTTTGTAAGTTTACCATTATTTAACTATTTAATTTGAATTTATTTTACAAATATCTATTTTTGGTAATTTATGGTTATAGTGCAGTTTGGAAATATTTGAAAAATGAAATAAGGTGGGATTGAATTTGAAAAAGCTTCTATATGCTGGATTAACAGCAGCTATGGTATTATCTACAGGTACTCCTGCTATTCTTGCAAGTGAACGTGCGCTAACAGAGAACTTGACAGAAATAAAAACTGTTGAAGTACCATTAGTAGATGTATTGGAGGATTATGCAACATATGCAATTAATCAATCGACAACAAGTACACTAGCTAAGGATTTTGCTACATCAAGGTCGACAGGTAAAATTAGTTCTATTGGGCAAAATATTGATTTAAGTAAAGTAATTCCTACGGGTTCAAAAGTTGTTAGTGTTACGATTTATTGTCCAACTAATGTATCTGTGACACAATCACTCTATACATCCATTGATAATTATCGTCTTACAAATGGTGATGGCACTACAGCAACTGTTAAATTCCAAAAGACTAATACACCTACATCTACAAGCAAAACAACAGCTTTTGCAGGTGACAATGCTAGTAGTCTATGGTTTGTCCAAATAGAAGGAACTGTTCTGATGCAACATACAGGCATGGATGGATTCACTGTATTTGGTGGTAGTAAAATGATTGTAGAATATAACTAATTTTTCAAACTGCACTATCCTAATATTTTAAGATTAGGATACATCCCTTGACAGTAAGACTTTACTGGTTACGAATTTCCATAAACAATCTTTATGTTAGAGATGGCAAATGAAATGACAATTCTTTAGTTAGAGTGGCAAAAGCTACTCTTTTTTTATTTGTACTTAATTCGTAATATTAAATTACCCTTGTACACGCATTGATGGCTGAAGTAAATGTGTTTTGTTTGAATAACTTAGCATATTTAGGATTACATAAGCCTTTATCATAACCTAGTTCACCCCTTCTATTCAGTAATGGGACTTGGAACCAGCCACTTGATGCACCATATAACCATGTAAAATCAGACTCTTTTGGTTAATCTTCTGTATCTGTCATTTGCAATGTTCCTTGCGAATAAGTAAACGATTTTCCATTGATGGTAAACGGTTGACTTAAATCAAGCCCTATCCCCTCAGCGAATTTTGGGAAATGTTGCGCAAACATAGCATCATCATTCATACTATCCACAGTTTTTTTTCCTTCTGCTAACCGAGAGAGGCTCATAAAAACTGCTACAAATTCATTTGCTTCTTGACGTTCGGGTAGTGAGTAGGGTTGTCGCATTTTAAGTGCTGCTTCTTGCTCTGGTGTTACAATGGACGAACCCGAAACTTTCCATAATTTAGGACTAAAATTCGAATTGAATCCCCCACTTGCTAAAGGCGTACCATTCAAAGGTTTGCCATTTACTGTTCCCAAATTATAGTAAACACCTGCTACAATATTAATAGAACACGTCTGTTGATTAACTAGTTTTTACCATGAAAACCTAATAAAAAAGAGAGATTCCATGTAAAATGTAAGTTACCACACAAACTTTTACGAGTCATGGCTAAGAATACCACGATTTTCACACTACTTCAAAACTTTATTTCACAGGAAGAAATCGATGGAATTCTCGCTGAATTTAGTTTTGAAGATACGGCTCGTAAATGTGATGTACCAACGCTTCTAAATTACTTAGTTGGCGCAGCTGCATTTGAATGGAAAAGCTTACGTTACGCTTCCGATGTGGCAATAGAGAAAGGCTTGAAACCAGTAGATTATTCTACGCTTTCCAAACGTTTAGGTGAACTGTAACTATCTGATTGTCAACGTATTTTTGAGTTGATTGTCAGCCGATTAAACCGGGCAGCGAGACGTAAACTGAAACTGAAAAAAGAGCTATTGGCGATTGATTCCACAACAATCACAGTCGGGAAAAACGCTTGCCATGGGCGCTTTATCACGGTGAACGTTCCGGTATTAAACTGCATGTTAGCTTTACAAATAGCACAGGGATGCCCCTTCAAGTCGTTGAAACAACTGGTCTGAAGCATGATGGTCCTATCGGTGTCGAATTGGAAGATAAGGGGTTTATTATCGTTGCAGATCGTGCTTATTTTTCCATGGATAAAGTCGATCGCTATGTGACAACAAATCAAGATTTCGTCATTCGTTTAAAGGATAATATCCAGTTAAATCGCAAAAAATCGTTAAAAAAAGCTGCCGTTGAAGAGGCCAATATCATCGCTGATTTCACGTGTACACTTGGCACAGCTCAAAAACAAACAAAAGAACGCCACCGTGTTGTTGAGTTAACAGATTATGAAGGTAGGATTGTACGAGTTGTCACGAATCTCCGTGATGTAACGGCAGAAGAAATCGCAGGTATGTACAAAGAACGCTGGGCAATCGAATCCTTTTTTCGCTGGATTAAACAGAACTTAAATGTGCCTGTGTTATTTGGCACGACGAAAAATGCGGTATTTAATCAGCTTTTTGCGGCTTTAATTGCCTATGTGTTACTAAAGTTTTTACATACCGAAGGACACAAGAAAAACAACTGTAAACGCTTATCCTTCGCTGGTTTTAAACGCCGGCTTCTTTGTGCAACCCTACCTGTCGAGTGGTACATCGGTCTCAAAGAAATACTCACATTTCATCAGGAACTGTATCAAGTAAGTACTGGATGAATTTGGTTAATCAACACGTGTGATATCCAATGTTTATTATGCAATTAAATGGTTTGGAACATTTGGCATATTTGTAACATTACGTTTATTGTTTAATTAAACCTTATTTGTCGATTCATTTTATTAATTACTAATTGAATTTTAATTTGTACATATCCAATTGTTGTCACAATTAATAGTGGCATAATTATGAACCACATTAAATGAGGGCTAGCGTAGAGTAGTAAAGTCCCCACAAAAATATTCAATGCTAACATAAATAATAGAGTTGCTTGTCTACTTTTTAGTAGTTTTATTTGTTTACTTAAATTGTTATTGAATAACAATGGTCCGTTAGAAGATTTACTTTCAAAATATGCGTACCCGTTGACAAAAGCTTTACAATGAATATTGTTCTCTTCCGACATAAACGAATTAGCTTCTTCTTTATTTTTTGTATAAACGATCTTATATTGTTTTGTCTCTTCAGACTGTTTAAAGCGATAGGAGAACCCATTAGTTTTCTCAAGTTCGTATCCTTTAACTGCCATTGCATTTAACCAATCTGTTTCTTTTTGAGCATCTATAAAAATACGATATTTCGTTATTATCATAATAAAAATCCCTCTCTTATTTTGGAATAAAATACTATAAACACTTATATTAGGCTCTTCATCATAACGTGATTGATTTTCTATTAATTCAATAATTTTACATTTCAGTCTAGAAGAAAAGCGAAAACTCACGTATCGTAATTGTTGTCGAGACAAACCACGAGAGGAGTTTTCGCTTTGTACTCCAAGCTTATCCAAATGCTAGTACCGTTACCATCTTTTTCGAAGTTTCTTTTCCAGCAGATGAATTAACGGAAGAAATTGCCACAACTATCTGTGTAGATGCGTTCGCCTTGCGCAAAGGACACAATTATGCGACCAGTGTTTTAAATGCCGACACAGGTCGTATTTTGGCGATTGTTCCTCACCAAAATCAAGACGCCATTACCGCTGTTTTACAGAAAGTAACAGGTCCTATTCGTGCGGTGGTCAGTGATTTCGCCCTAGCGATGGCGAACGCGATACAAGCCGTTTATCCAGCTGCGATTCATGTGCTGGATCGCTTTCATCTCGTGTACAGTAACTATTTGAATGACACAGTTAAAGATATCTAATTTTAGTTGGTGTATAATTTTAATAGCTCATGTATTGGTAAACTATTCACATCACTAATATGAAAAAAATACGGTAATTGCCACTTTTGTGTTGCTATCGCTTGTTTGCTAGTGGGAGTATCCCATCTAGGATAAACTCTAATTGCCATTTTTCCCTTTGTACTAGAGGTTCTAAGGATGTTTTGTTGTAAAAGAATCTCTTTTGGAAAAACGAATTGACCAAAATCACCATTATCATTAAAGGTATTTATTACCAATAAATCAGTAGCATTATCATATGTAAATGCTTGGTTTTTATTAGCTTCATCCTTTTCCCAAAATGAAACAAACTGTCCTATCTTGGTAGGTGTTATTTTTGCGACTCTAAATCTAATCGATTTGGAATTTAACTGAAATATCCCAGCCCCATAATCTGAATTTTGAGTCTCTTCTTGGATGTTTTTTATAGTTAAATTATTAGGTTCATATAGTAATTCATTTACATATGCTAACGTCTTATTAAATTTATTCATAGTTTTACTCCTTATCGTATACTAAGATATACTAGTATATCATTTCCGGACTCGTCACCGTAATTGTTCATTAAAAGGTTTTATTTCATTAGTATTTTTATTTAGATTTACTGTACCATTTGTTTCTATTGCTCATTAGCCAAATCAATAATTAAACCCAAAATCAATATTACAAACCATGCCCATCCAGCGATTATTCCTATTTTCGTATAAACAAATTCATCCTAAAACCAATTTATGAATTTCATTTAATAACCTTTCTCGCTTCGCAATATCTTTCAAATACCCTTTACACCAATTATCAGAATAGCTATACTTTTTATTTCCTTAGTGAAATTTATGTTTACCTCAAGTGGCGTGACCCAGACATACCCACTCGAGGTCTTTTTTATTTCACTTACGTCTTCCACCTACGCAACTGAATAATCTGCTTCAGCTCTTTCCCATTGCTCCTGAGTTCCTTATAAACTTGCATCCTCGGCACTTTTTAGTAGGCTTGTATGCAGCTCGCTTTGAGCACCCTTTACAACTGAAAAAAGCTATGTGGTCCTGTTGATTGATTAGCCTGACTCTACGCTGATTAACTTTCTTACGTACAGTGTTCATTTCCATCACCCAACTTTAGTCTCTTTTTTATAGAGGAAAGCATTCACAAAATTGAAGCTATTGATTTTTTCCTACATAAAGTAGGCATACAAATGCTTCCAGAAGAATAGAACCTATATAGAGGTCATTTTTTTCGAAAATTAAAGTGGGGTGTGAAAGGATGCTGAAACTAAATGATGCAAAGGAAATGGTACTCGAAATTGTACAACATGACCCATTATTTGTTGTTTTACAACAAGATACACCATTAGAAGAAACTCTTTATAATGATGCTTATTTAGCACATATTAAGGAATCAAATTATTATTCTATTTCAGAAGTAGCTGGTTGGTTTAATATCACTGATGCGATGCTTCGTTACTATATTAAGCCATTTGAACAGTATATTTTTAATGATGCTACAAATAGCCCAAACACCAATATTCGTTTAAATCTTTCTGCCATTTTAAGACTTCGGATGATTTTATTATTAAAGGACAAGCACCGTGTTAAAGGTCTGAAGAATTTATTAGGGATTAATGATCATGGTCAACTCCCTAATCATCAAATAACTGCAACAACAATGATTAATGATGATTTAGCCAATAAAGTCGATGTTCTCGGAAATGTCTTACAGCAGATAATCCAAACGGGACTCTTTACTATCTTGCCAAATGAAGAGCAAGGAGCCCTGCAAGTAGCTATTAATCAAGATTTTCTTACACAAAAAATTCAATTACTATCCACTGAGTCAAGTTCTTTTGAAGACATACAAAAAGAAACAGCTGAGCTGAAACAAGAAAATGAAAATTTACAAAAACAAATTCAAGAGCTGCAGGGAGAAAACGTGAAGACCATCGTTCAAAAAATACGTGAGCGTCATATTGAGAATGAAATTGTATCCATATTGCGCACAGAGGCCTTACAGCAATTTTCACAGGAAAGAAAAGTAGGCTTTTTCGTGAAAATGTTTCGTTCCTCACAAATTGAGATGGAAAAAGAGCAATTCGCCTTGAACTATATTTCTAAGAATTTAGAAGAACGCTTAGAAGCAACCTTGAATAATTATTATGGAAAATAATTCGACTTTTTATTTAACGTTTGCAAAAGAAAGTATTAGTCTCCCAGGGTAATGTCGCGAAGGTTTTGTCCATATGGATGTGATAATTTCTGCCTTCGTCCCCCCTATGGAGTTCCACAAGCTTACTCTTTATTCCCTAAGATCCTCTTTCTGTTCATTTCTCTATCTATATCTCTAGGAAAATTATCCATCAATCATATTGACCACCTTGGTCAATGCATATATAATCGACTTAAAATACATAAAAGGGAGAAAAAAATTGTATCAAGCATTTCAAAATTTAGAAGATGAAAAACGTTATAAAATTATAAATGCTGCACTACGAGAATTCTCATTTCATAACTACGAAACCGCTTCAACTAATAAAATAGTGAAGGATGCAAAAATATCAAAAGGAATTTTATTTCACTACTTTGGTAGTAAAAAAAATTTATATCTTTATTTATATGACTATGTAACAACGATTTTCACTGAAGCAATCAATAGTAGCGTAGATTTGGAAGAACCCGATATTTTTAAACGCTATAAACAAATCATGATGATGAAATTTGCATTAATTCAGCAATACCATACACTTTTTGATTTCTTAAAAAAGACATATGCTGAAACAAGCTTAGAAGTAAGAAATGAACTTGATCAATATAATAGTAAGCTACAAGATTCTTCCTATACTCGTGTGTTCGCTGGAATTGATTATAATTTATTTCATGAAAATATAGATAATACTAAGGCATTAGATACTATTAGATGGGTTACTGATGGAATCAGTGATCGATTTGAAAAGCAATTAAAAAGCAACGTGGATAACGCTGAAGGCTTTCATCAATTACTAGAGCAATCCATGGAAGAGGCAGCCCATTATTTTGAATTTTTAAAACAATTATTATACCGAAACACAAAGGGGTGATTAGCATGACAATAATTGAGATTAATCAGTTAACTAAAAGGTTTGGGGATTTTTATAGTATACAAAATGTGAACTTACAGATTGGAAAAGGAGAGGTATTTGGATTTTTAGGTCCAAATGGTGCTGGTAAATCTACAACAATCAGACATTTAATGGGGTTTTTACAGCCAACTGAGGGCATCTGTACTATAAAAGGATTAGATTGCCGAAAAGCTACAGCTGAAATACAAAAATTTGTAGGGTATTTACCAGGTGAAATAGCGTTTATTGATAAAATGACGGGACAACAATTTATTCAATTTATTGCCAAAATGCGGGGACTACATGATCTAACAAGAGCTCATGAGCTTATGCAATACTTTGAATTAAATGCTACAGGGCTAATAAAGAAAATGTCAAAGGGCATGAAGCAAAAAGTCGGTTTAGTTTGTGCATTTATGCATAGTCCTGAAATAGTCATTTTAGATGAGCCGACAAGTGGATTAGACCCGCTTATGCAAACAAAATTTATTGATTTGGTTATCCGAGAAAAAGAAAAAGGAACGACTATCTTCATGTCCTCTCATATGATTGAGGAAATTGAGAAGACCTGTGACCGAGTAGCCATTATTAATGCCGGAAAGGTTGTTGCCATAGAAGCCATTGCTGATCTAAAAAAACGCAAATCAAAAAAATTCTTAATTGAATTTCAAAGTGAGCAGGAGCTTTCCCGCTTCCTAGAGGAACCATTTACGACTGAGCAAATCAGTCCAACACAGGTGATTATCAAGGTTCAAGGGAATGTCCAAACATTACTTTCAACATTAGCACACTATCAAATGGTGGACCTCGATGTTATATCACAATCACTCGAAGATATTTTTATGCATTACTACGATGTAGGAGGACAAGAATCATGAACTTTCCTTTGCTAAAACATGAGATGCAAGCCACGGTTAAATTATTTTGTATTATACTCGCAGTATTAATGCTCTATATTATCAGTATTGTTTATATGTATAATCCAGAAATGAGCGATACTCTAAAGCAGCTTACGGCTACTATGCCAGAAATGATGGCCGCATTTGGGATGGGTTCTATCGGTGATACGCTAATTGAATTTTTATCCACCTATCTCTATGGATTTTTATTATTAATCCTCCCATTGGTGTTCATTATTATGTTAGCGAATAAACTTATAATGGGCTATATAGATAATGGTTCAATGGCCTATCTTATTGCAACGCCAAATAGACGATTGAAAATTGTAATTACACAGGCATCTTTTTTAATTGCTAGCATCTTTATACTGCTCGCTGTGACCACTTTGGTTGCCATTATCTTTTCAGAATTTCTATTTCCTAATGAATTAGATATCCCTGCTTTTCTTACATTAAATCTAGGTCTATTTTTCTTGCACTTTGCCATCAGTGGCTATTGTTTTCTTGTTTCTTGTAGTAGTAGGGATTTAAAAACCTCCTATGCTTATAGTACGGGCTTACCAATTATTTTTTATTTAATTGAGGCGCTAAGCAATATGGGAGGCTCTTTAGAAAAACTTCAGTACTTTACAATCTATTCACTATTTGCTCCAGAAAAATTAATGGCTCAGGATAGCTCGGCTATTTGGATGCTTGGAACATTATTTATTATTGGGCTACTATGCTACACGTTCGCTGTTCGCATTTTTGTGAAACGGGATTTGTACTTATAAAATGTATGCCAATCTATATCATAGATGCAAGCTTGGTTTGAGATTTAAACCAAGCTTTCCTTTATAAAAAGCTACATGGTTGGTGGTAAATAAATATTTAGAAATGTTAGCACGGTTAAATTACCAATATCTACAATAAAATGTGAAAAAATAACCCACCTTAAGCTCTTTGTTTTAAAATATGTAATAGCCCACACAATACCTGCTATACTTAGATAGATATATAAATGATAGGATTTACTAGCAATCGAAAATACACCCCACATGAATGGATGGCTTAGCACAAAAAATAAAGTGGAATATATTATGCTACCCCATTTTGACCAACCATCTTTCAGCCCATCTAGTAAAACTCCGCGCCAATAAAGTTCCTCAAACCAAGGATTAATAAAAGCAAATACTAACCATAGTATTATGAGTAAAGTGGAATCGAATAATTGGTAATTCATTAGTAGAATGCTTAACGGAAACATCCCCAATAATAAAGAAATAGTAATCCATAATTTTGATTTATTCGACTTCCTCAGCCAGCTTTTAATTGATCGATCTCCTTTAAATAGGACAATACAAATACCCAAAGAACTCCAATAAACTACTGCCAGGGGAATCCAAGACCACCCATCTATGTACTGACTAAAAAAGGTTGCGGTTAAAAATCCTACGCCAATAATTATAATTGGTGATAGTAAAAGAGCTATATTTTTTCGACTATTCATACTAATGGCTACTCCCTTTTCCATTTATAAAAATTTTCAACAGTAAATTGGCATCAGGAATGGGGCATTCAGGCCATTGAATTTTATTAATAGCTAAGCCTTGTATAAAAGCATAATAAGTAACAGCCAAAGTTACAGGGTTTGCTGAAATAATTTCTCCCTTTTCTTGCCCCGCTTCAATAATAGGCAATGTACACATAACTGGTGATAACGACGGATCTCCTGTGAGTAGCTCTTTCACTTCAGCCGGGATAGCATCCGAGGTACTTGCCTGGATCATGATTAAAAAAAGTAATGTATGCTCTGAATCTATAAAGCTATTTAAGATTTTCTCTGTCATCCATCTTAATTTTTCCAGTGGTGTACCCTTATATTCATTTGCCTTTTGAATAACCTCTATGGAACGATTCATAGCTTCTTTTACAAGCAATGAAAAAATCTCTTCTTTCGAATTAAAATAATGATAGACAAGACCATGACTTAATCCAGCCTCCTTAGCAATATCACTTATTTTTGCTGCAACCATTCCTCTCCTCGCAAAGACGATCAAGGCAGCTTTTAGTATCTGTTCTTTTCGCACATCTCTTAATTCTTGATTAAGCTCTGATTTCCTTGGCATTTCTAATCACTCCTTTTTGATTGACTAGTCAGTCAACGTTATTCTATGGTTTATTTACATTTTTGTCAATTCTACAAAATATAAGAAATTTTGTATTTTAATATTATCCTACTAGTGTTCATTTATAATGTGGCTACGTTCCCGATAAATCGCATTAAGCGAAAATGGATGGTTGCCATTTCCTCTACACTAACATCCTCATTGCTACTATTGAGCCACTCCTGAATAACTCCTATAATCGCAGAACTTAAAAAAGCCTGTAAATATTGTCGAAATTCTTGATCTAGTATTTCTTCTTCGATAAGAGAAAGGCTATTTAAAATATGATTACTAAACACCTTTTTCATTTTATTAATAAAGGCTGGACTTCCCTGTTCCCCTAAAAAAACGCGAAAAACTTTTGCATGCTTTTTAATGCATCGAAATACCTCAACAAATGGTTGATAAAGCTGTCCTGTTTTTACGGTGTGGAAGGCTTCTACAGGTTGAACATTTTTAACATAGCACTCTAATTCTTTTAATAGCTCCTGCTGTAAATCCGCCATTACTTCAAACTTATCCTTATAATGTAAATAAAAAGTACCTCTATTGATGTTTGCAGCTAAAGCTAGATTTTTTACGGTTACTCGTTCAAAGCCCGCTTCCTCTATTTGTTGGATTAAAGCTTTTTTGATTGCTTGTTTTGTTTCAAAATTCATCTTTTCATGAATAGACATCGTTAACCCCCTGTTACAGAACTCTTTAATTCCTTGTGTTTGTATTTATGCTAACGAAAATTTTTGATGGTTTCAATATAGTCTAATCACTTAACACATTCTCTTTATTTGTTGATTGTAATTCCCTATACACTATTTTAAAATTTCAAGTATCAACACTGTGTTCAGTAAAGGAGATGGAGATATGGGAAACAATGCGATATCACTAAATTCCATTGAAAAAAATTTTCATCATAAGCAAGTGATTGCACCCCTTTCCTTAGAAATTCCAAAGGGTCAGCTTATCGGATTACTTGGTCCCTCAGGCTGTGGGAAAACAACGTTAATCAAAATGATTATGGGCATGATAAAACCTGATAACGGTAGTATTCAAGTATTGAACCAAATTGTTCCACATAAGCAGTTACTAATGGATATCGGCTATATGGCACAATCTGATGCACTTTATTTGGATTTAACAGGGCAAGAAAATCTTCATTTTTTTGCAAAGCTTTTTCGATTATCAAAAAAAGAACGTGCTGAACGAGTAGCCTATGCCGCCAATCTCGTTCGTTTGACAGATGATTTAAAAGGTAAGGTCATGAATTACTCTGGCGGAATGAAGAGAAGATTATCCCTTGCCATTGCCCTACTCCAAAATCCACAACTTTTAATTCTTGATGAACCGACAGTTGGCATTGATCCTGTCTTGAAAAAGGTAATATGGCAGGAGCTTATTCGATTAAAAGACGAGGAACAGAAAACAATTCTTGTCACAACACATGCCATGGACGAGGCAGAACGATGTGATCAATTAGCTATGCTAAGAAATGGGCAGATTATTGCCTATGGTACTCCGCATGAATTGAAAGACCGTTATCAAGCACAAGGTTTTGATGAGGTATTTGTAAAGGCTGGGGGTGACGTGCTATGAGAATTGGTGCTATCGTAACAAGAATTATGCAGCAGATGAAACGCGATAAACGGACACTTGCTTTATTATTTATTGCACCTTTAATTATTCTTTCCTTAATGTATTTTATTTTTAATAGTAATGAGCCTGAGATGACGCTTGTTGTATCGAATGGTCCAGCACCATTAATCGAAAAGCTTAAAGCAGTAGATGTTAAAGTAGTGGAAAACAATGATTATTCCTCACCGATGTTAAAAGAAGAAAAATATGATGGATGGTTAGCAATCAAGCAAAATGATATAAAGCTTACATTATTAAATGATGATCCCTCTAGTACAAAAGCTGTTATGATGAAGCTCTCTCAAGCCTTACAGCCTGAACAAGCTTCTATGTTCAATCTAAAGACAGAGTATATTTATGGGGATGAAAATACCGCTATCTTTGATATTTTTAGTCCAATGCTTACTGGTTTCTTTGTTTTCTTTTTCGTTTTTTTAATAACAGGGATAGCGTTATTAAAGGAACGCACCTCCGGGACACTGGAACGTCTGCTTGCAACACCGATTAAACGCTCAGAAATTGTCGCAGGTTATATGATTGGCTATGGTTTGTTTGCCTTCCTTCAAACTATTATTATCGTTTTATTTGGCATTTATATTTTAGACATAGTACATGTTGGCTCCATTTGGCTTGTTTTGCTTATTAATATTGTTGTAGCACTTGTTTCATTATCCTTAGGAGCATTGCTATCAAGCTTTGCAGCATCTGAATTTCAAATGATGCAGTTTATTCCGCTTGTTATTGTCCCTCAAATATTTTTTTCAGGCATTTTTCCACTAGATAATATGGTAGAATGGCTGCAAAATATCGGACGTATTATGCCGCTTTACTATGCGGCTGATGCACTGAATGGTGTTATGTATAAGGGCTATGCTTTTCATGACATTGTTGTGGATTTAGTGATACTTGCTTGCTTCGCCCTTGTATTCATTGCGCTAAATATTATTAGCCTAAAAAAATATCGATCCTTATAATGCACACAGAAGAGTTCTGCCATATCCTAGGCAGAACTCTTTTTAACGTAATGACCAAAAATAGAAAATTACCCCATCATTTTCATAGTAAAAGAGCAGATATTCATCTATACTAGTTTTACAATTAGTGCCATCGTACATATGTATTTTACCAAAATATCAATAAAATAAAGGGGTATAAAAATGAAGATGATGATGGAAATACAGAACATCTCTAAACAATACAAAGGCAAAAAGATTTTAGAGAATGCTTTCTTATCAATTTATGCCCACCAAATAATAGCCCTTGTTGGAAAGAACGGTTCTGGAAAGAGCACTCTTTTAAAAATCATTGCTGGATTAATAGATGCCGACAGTGGTGCAGTTATTAAACACCAACAGTCTTTAAAAATTGGGTATGTGCCAGAGGTGACACCTTCACATATTTTATTTACACCAGAAGAATATCTTTTTCATATGGGCAGTATTCGAGGAATGGCGACAAAACAATTACAGCAAAAAATTGATGATTTACTAGAAATGTTTCATTTACAGGAATCAAGGAATATTCGTATCATTCATTTTTCAAAAGGCATGAAGCAAAAGGTAATGATTATGCAGGCAATGCTTGAAAATACGGATCTACTAATATTGGATGAGCCATTATCAGGTCTTGATCCAAAGGCACAGAGTGATTTAGAAGAAACCCTCTCTATTTTAAAAGACAAGGGTTTAAGCATCGTCCTAACCTGTCATGAAACGAAATTGCTTCAGCATCTTGTTGACACCGTTTTTGTAATTCAGAATAACAAAATCATCCAAACAGATTCACTCAATTCCAATCAGACACAGCATAATAGATTAATTTTTGATATTGGCGATCTGGCACTATTGGAAAACCTATATCCTTTTCTTGATATTCTAGAGCAAAATCAGTTAAATTCTGACCATTTTGAAATTGTTACTGTAATTAAATTAGAGGATACCAATCGTATTTTAGAAGACCTTCTACGCAAAAATGTCTCCATCAAACAATTAATACCAGTCAACTATCAGGAGGAACATTTCTATAATCAATTTTAACGAGGAGGAATAGACACTAGAATGCTTAGTTTATTACGCTATCAATTTATCAATTATTTAAGGACTTATCAATATGTTCCACCTTTTTCAATCTTTGTGCTATGTCTTGTCGTCAATTATACCTTTGTTCCAAATCCTATATTAGATAGCTATTCATTCACAGCCATTATGCTCTTTTTTCTAATGGGATGGTTTACGGTCACACTATTTCACGCGGAGGATGAGGAGCAAAAAGTATTAACAACGCTACATGCTAAAGGCCGAACACAATACAATTTAGCAATTTTTATTATTTGTTCACTGCTTGCGTTAGGTTTAAGCTTTATATCAGTACTTTACCCTACTGTTATTGGTGCCTTTGGAGAAACGCCAAGATTTTTACATCTATTACTAGGCTTCCTTTCTCACTTTAGTTTAGCTATACTAGCTATTGCACTTTCAGCTATCTGTACAAGAGAGCTTGTTAAAAATAGGCACAATACTTGGTGGGGTGTGCTAGGCATCTTACTAATCTCTGTTGTAGCCGCTGCTTTACACGAGACAATATCACAAGTGAAAGGCCTTACTTGGCTGCTTCCTCCAGTCCGTCTTTCGTTAGAAATGATGAATTCAGAAGATTCCATAACAACAATACCAAGCATTTTTTATTGGCAATTTGCGTGGATATTTATTTATGCGAGCCTAGTCATTATGGTATTCTTCCTCCTAGCTAATCGAAAACTACTAAGGAGATAAATTTCTATGTTAAAAAAAGCAAAAGTGCTAATTATAGAGGATGAAAGTGATATTGCTACTATTATTAGAGACTATTTAAGCGTCAACCATTTTGAGCCTTATATCGCTCAAAATGGACATGAGGCTATTCAGAGGCTGGGACAGAACTCGATAATTTTGAAAAATAGCGAAAACAGACAATAACTTTTTCGCTTCAATGAGTAGATTGTTCTTTCCTAAATCAAAAAAATGTTAGACCGAAATACATTCGGTCTAACATTTTTTCTTTTTGTCCCAGCCTCGTCCTGATTTTGTTATTCTTGACCTATCTCTCCCTGATTGTGATGGCATCGAATTATGTCGTCAAATTCGAGAAGATAGCAATGTTGCGATATTAATTTTAAGTGCTCGCAGCAGCGATACTGATAAGGTTCTTGGTCTAGGATTCGGTGCAGATGATTATATGACGAAGCCATTTTCCTTAAGTGAGCTTGTAGCGAGAATAAATGCCCATTTACGGAAACAGGATAGATGGTTGCAGGACAATACAGAAAAGGTGGATTTAATTCAAATTGATCAAATGATTATCAATAAAAACGAGTATACCTTTTCCCTTGATCAAAAGCATATTTCTCTATCAGCAAAAGAGTTTGAAATGCTATTTTTTCTAATGAAAAATAGTAATCAGGTGTTCTCCAAAACGCAGCTGCTTGATGCTGTTTGGGGCTATGACACATATGGTGATGAAAACACGATAACTGTTTATATTAGACGTCTCCGTGAAAAAATTGAAGTCAATCCATCTTGCCCTATCTACCTTCAAACTGTTTGGGGTGTTGGTTATAAATTTAATACTCAAAATCATTCGTAGGAGAGCACAATGTATTTAAAAATTTGGATGAAGAAATGGCTGTGGTCTATACTAATTTGTGTTTCTCTATTATTTATTTGTTTCCTTCTATTACTGCTTACTACTGTTAAACAAAATGAGGAACCATCAAATAAGTACGTTATCAATCAAATTCGCTTACAGGTAAATAACGTTTTATTGTACATAGAAGACCATTTTACAAGTTTCGAACAAAATTTAAATTTACGCAATTCCCTTCAAGAAATGAGCAATAGCCTAGATATAGATATCACAATTGTTCAATTAGATGGGAAAATTATTTTTAATTCCATAGAAGAAGACCCTTCACAGTTTATCAGCTTAAAAAACGATTTACATTATGATTTATTTACTTCTCAACAACAACCAGGAATCATAAAAATTGCCTTTCCTATAGTTAGTAAGACGAATGAACAACTAGGTAACGCTATTTTCACCATTGATAAAGATGTACTCTTCCCCATGGAACAGCCTAGTACTAGCATTTTTTCAATTTTATTTTTAAGTGGTCTAATATGTTTTTTAATCATTGGCCTTGCCATTTACATTACACGAAAGGCTAATAAGGAAATCTTACTTCCCTTAAATAATTTGAAAAAAAGTACCGAAGAAATTGTCAAAGGGAATTATGAACAGAAAACGGAGTATCCGAGAGTAGATGAAATTGGTGAATTGTATGCAGTATTTGATCAGATGCGATTAGAAATAAAAAATCTTACGATACAACGAGATGAACAGGAGCAAAACCAAAAAAAGCTCATTTCGAGTATTTCGCATGAGGTAAGAACACCTCTAACAACAATAAAAGCTTACTTAGATGCTATTTCTGAGGGAATTTGTCCTGACATGGATTCGCTTATGTCATATATTCAAATCATGCAAACAAATACTGAAAAAATGTCCAGGCTAATTGATGATTTATTTATTCACACGTTGAAAGAGCTTGGGCATATCCCAGTTAACTTAACAGAGCAATATAGCAAAGATGTTTTTACGAATATTTTGCACCCCATTCATCATTACGTCCAAACGACTGGCATTCATTTTATCGAGCCAGAGTATATTCCTAATGTCCTTATTCGAGCAGATGAGCATCGACTAGAGCAGGTACTTTCAAACCTTATTACGAACGCACTAAAACATACTTCTAAAGGCAATTCCATAACCGTTTCCATCAATATTGAAAACCAATTACTATACATTAATGTCATAGATAATGGTAATGGAATGCTACCTGAGGATATGCCTTTTATTTTTGAACGCTACTTCAGAGGTATTCAGGCTACTAGTGAGACTGCTGTGAAAAATGAAGGAGCTGGACTTGGGTTGTCTATTTGTAAGCATATTATGGAAGCGCATAATGGTTCTATTTCATTTAAAAGCAAACAAAATATAGGAACAACATTTACATTAACTCTTCCTATTATTTAAATTTTCAAGAGGATAATTTCGAAAAATTAAGAATATAAATAATGAATGTCAGAAAAAAATTGGAGAGTGAAGACATGATTCATGACATAGAGGAATATGTAAAATATTTAGATGGTATTCATAAACGAACGATGCAATATATGAAGGCAATACCTGATGAACTTTTAGATTGGAAGCCCTCAGAAAATAAATTTTCTATAGGCGATTTATTGCGGCATATCGCATCATCTCGTTTAATGTTTCTTGGAATATTTGAACATGGCTCGTGGACGTACACTGGTCATGATACTAGTAATGGGGCTTCCCTAGAGGATATATCTAATTATTTAGAGTCATGTCAAACTAAATTAACAGAGGGGCTATTGAAAATTGGTAACGATGTGTTGTCAAAAAAGGTTTTAACCCTTCATGGTCACGAAGTAAGTGCTTGGAGAATACTAATGTCGATTCCTGAACATGAAATCCATCATCGTGGACAAATCTCTGCATATTTACAAATGAACAACATTGAACCGCCTCAAATTTTTGGATTAAAAATTGAGCAGGTAAAGACAAAATAATTTATGAAAGAGCTTTGGACATCATCTTATATCCAAAGCTTATTTTTGTCTTTATAATCAATTATGCCTCTGCATAAATAGAGAGAAACTTTAATCAGTGGGGATTTTCTTTCTTCATCCCCAACTAATTTTTTAGATCTCCATCAATCACTTTTACGGCAAAATACGATTTTCAAATTTTCTAGTTCTTGTAATAATTTATTAATAATTTAATAAGGCCCTTATAATAAATCCCCCTTACACTAAAAGAAATAAAATCGATGGAGGCGGTATTTTCGTGGAAAAAGAGGTACTTATTCATGCTCAAAATCTATGCAAGACATATTCCACAGGGAGTGAGCAATTTCATGCCATAAAAAATATTAATATCGAAATATATAAAGGAGATTTTACTGTTATTATGGGAAACTCCGGTTCAGGTAAATCGACACTGCTTTATCTTTTAAGTGGTCTAGATTCCATTACGACTGGTGAAGTCTATTTTCATGGAGAAAGGCTGGATACATTTACCGAACAGCAGTTAGCTACATTTCGCTCTAAAAAGATAGGATATGTCTATCAAAGTAGTAATCTCGTCCCGGATATGACATTGCTAGAAAACATCAGCCTCCCAGGATATATTGCAAAATACCCTAAAAAAGATGTGTTAAAAAAAGCGGAGATGCTTTTAAATAAGATGGGACTTGAGGAGCAACGGAATCGTTTACCTTCGCAAACCTCTGGTGGACAGCAACAAAGAGCTGCTATTGCTAGAGCATTAGTCAATGACCCAGAGATTCTATTTGCAGATGAACCAACGGGTAGTTTAAATTACGATCAAGGAGTAGCTGTCTTAGATATTTTAACGAATTTAAATAACAAGGGTCAGACTGTCGTGATGATTACACATGATATAAAAGCAGCCTGTCGTGCTAATCGGCTTATTATTATTCAGGATGGAAAAATTGGAGGTATTTTAAACTTCGATCAATACGATGATGCTAGCATACAAGAGCGTGAAAATATTATCTTCTCATATGTTGCAGGAAAGGAGTAAAAAATGCGCGCAATACTTACTCTTTGCTTTGCACATATTAAGAAAAGGAAAATCCAAAATGTCCTATTAGCAATCCTAATTATGCTATCTACCCTTTTATTAGCCACCTCTGTAATAATTATTATGAATACAAGCAATATTTTTGAAAAAACACATCATGATTCGAATGGGGCACATCAAATTTTAACGATGGGTAAGGATATTCATAATCCAAACACTGTCAACAATTGGTGGCAAGAGCAACAAGGGGTTTCTGCCTCGAATCTCATTCCTTATAGAAATTTATCTGGCTTTACAGCGAATGGTGCAGAAACGCCAAATGATCTCTACTTATTCATGATGAATACACCAAAAACGCCCTTTGCTATTGATCAATTACTATTTTCAGAGGGTGAAAATCAGGACTATCCTACTGAGGGAACAATTTGGATTCCCACATCAATGGCTACTACTTCGAATATTTCACTTGGAGATGCTATTGAATTTAACACTGGCGAAAAAGCTTTTACATTAAATGTTTCGGGTATTGTTGTAGATTTGCCATACGGTGGACCCTTTACAACGAATGCTCGTATTTGGATGAACGACTCTGACTTTCATAAACAATTTGATTCGATGATAGGGTCTGAACAATATATGATGGCTCTTCGCTTTGATGATTATCAGCAAAGTGCAAACTATTGGATAGAATTCGAAAAATTTTTAAACGGCCCCTACCTTGAATCAAAAATGGAATACGTGGATCTCTATTCGTTTAATTTTATTATTAATAAAATTATTGGCTTTATCATGATCGCTTTTGGTGTAGCAATGTTATTCATTTCATTGTTTATTATTGGTTTTAGTATTTCAGATGCCATTTTAACGAACTATAAAACGATTGGTGTTATCAAATCTCTTGGACTCACTTCTCGGAAAATTAGTGCGACCTATGTTTTACAATTTGGTTTATTATCCATGGTTTCAATTATTCCGGGTCTTATTGCCAGTACAGTCCTTTCCAGAGTGATCATAGAAAGCTCTTTATCTTATTTAAAGGCCGGAAAGCATTTAACAATTATTCAAGATTTTAGAATCACTATGCTACTTGCTGTCATAATCCTTGTCATTGTTATCCTTACTGCGTTCATTTACTCAAACAAAGCACGTCACGTTGAACCAGTACAAGCAATTAAGTACGGCATGTCAGAATCTGCAAACAGTAAATTGAATCAGCGTTTAAACAACTCTAATCGTCTTTCTAATTTAGTTCATTTGCCGATTCAACTTCAAATTAGCATTAAAAACATTACTAAAAATATGAAAAGTTCGTTTTTAATTATTGTTCTTACAGCCATTACTTCTG
This sequence comes from Lysinibacillus sp. B2A1, assembly GCA_002973635.1. Taxonomy (GTDB): domain Bacteria; phylum Bacillota; class Bacilli; order Bacillales_A; family Planococcaceae; genus Lysinibacillus. Next base: position 1,629,377 of record CP027224.1, on the reverse strand, counting down.
CAATTTTAGTGTTTAGTGCAGTCATTCATAATAGCTTTATTTCCAACATCAAACAAAATACACCAGCATTGGGCTACGATTCATCACATGTTGTTGTAACGGTTTTTAATGAGGCAACATTCTCAAAACAACAGTTTGAACAATTTTTACGCTCAGATGAACGCATAAAAAATCACGCTTGGTTCGATCAATTTACAGGGGTTCTCCCTAATGAATCAAATCAGCCTCTAAATATTAATGTCAATACCATTGAAGGTAGTTTTGATGTTGCTGGATACGAGACAATTTCTGGCCGTAATCCTATAAAAAAAAATGAAATCGCCATTGGCCTTAATGTCGCAAAGGCTTTACACAAAAATGTAGGAGATATTGTAGAAGTCTATATCGAAGGCAAGCAGCATCATTTGATTGTTACTGGTATTTATCAATCGATAGCAAATATGTCTAATTCAGCGAGAATTACCGCTGATGTAATCAAAGTTTATAATGCTACCTATTCTGCTTCAGAAATCAGTATGATCAATTTGGTAGATGAGACATTATCAACTCAAATCGTTGATGATTTAAACAATAACTTTAAAAGCTCTGTCAAAGCTGTCACACAACAAACATTATTATATGATGTCTATAAAGTTGTGGTCGCTGTTTTAATCATCCCATTATCTGTTATCGGAATTTTATTTATTGTTGTAACATTCATCATTATTTTTAGTGTTTCTAGAATAAATGTAAGAAAAGAAAGCGGAACTTACGGAATTTTTAAATCCATTGGTATGACCTCAAATACTATTCGATGGTCGATTACATCTGGAATTCTATTACTTTCATCACTAGGGGCTATGTTTGGAATTTTTATCGGTGTAAAAGTAATTCCCGTAGCTTTACAAAGTATTGTTTTAGAATATGGCTTACTAGAATTACCTCTTGTGATAAATTGGCCAATAACCATCGGATTATCCTTCTTAAGTGTTGTGGCAGCCTGTGTTGGTTGCTGGTTATCCACAAAAATCATTGCCAAAACATCACCTCGAATTCTACTCGTTGACTAAAAACTGCCCTTACTCTATAAAAGAGCGAGGGCAGTTTCATCCTTTCATATCTTACCTATTTTTTCAATTCAATAACGATCGGTTCAAGATTTATTTCTTTAAGATCCTCTAGCTCTACAGTTCTATTCCTCACAACAGTTTCGCCAAAAGCATTCTTTTCCTCTATTGGTTCATCATCATTTACAGATGACTTCATGAGCCGGACATATGGCATAATCTTCAGCGTAGTTGCCCTTTCGTCAACTTTTCCAAACGTCTTACCTATACGAAGATCATTTGGATAACCGCGACCCCCATGATTCAAACCATCATAGTTATTCCCCATATCATCTGTCATTGTAAAGTCTAGGTCGATATTATCCCAATAATCTAAAATATGCTGATCTAATTGTTGCCTTAAATATACAATGGTTGACATCGGTGTATGGGTGATTTGTCTAATTGTCACATTGATACCATCAAGAGACGAAGATTTATTCACTATTTGCGAATACTTTGAGGTTGCCTCTACAGAAAAGGCAAAACGCCAGTGCCCATTAATAATTGCATTTGATTTTTCCATCAATATTTTATCAATATTCCATACTAAGTATGCTGTATCCCCAACATTTGTTCCGAAATTCCCAACTGTTAACAAACCGACATAGTTGTAATCGTCTACTCTTTTTATTTCCGAGCCCCATGCCATACCATCTGCATCCTTTAAAGATGAAGAAGTATCATGAATTCTTAGTTGGTCACCTAATTTCTTTTTACTCTTGAGAGAATAGGTTATAAAAATTGTTTCACCATCGTAAAGGGCATCATTAATGGTAATCTCCACACCCTTACTCATCTCAGATAATTCTATAGCTGTTGAAAATTCTTTATAATTTTCATAAAGAAAAGATCTATCTCCGTCTATAAATTGAAAGATGTTTTTCACAATGGGAATACTTCCTGCATGTGCTGGAAAGGTATATCCTATTATCGCTCCTGACAATCCTATAAAAAGCATTGCCACTGCTATTTGCCGCCATCGTTTCACTCTTTTTTTCTTTTTCTTTAGGCTTTGCTTTAATCGCTTTTTTACCTTAGCTTTTTCAAATTCACTAACATCCAATTCAGTAAATTCCTTATTATCTAATTGCACGTCATTGAAAAATTTATATATTTCCTTCATGTTGGATTACCCCCAAGCTTTAATTCAATTGCTTGCTGCTGTAATTTTTTCTTGCCTCGATATATGCGATTATCAACAGCTGCACCTGTCAAACCAACTTGAATTGCAATATCCTTTGTGTTCATTCCAATGAAAAATCTCATTATAAATATTTTTCGATCTATAGCATCTAGTGTGTTGATTAACTTTACTAATTCTTCTTGATTTTCAAGCTGAATGACCACTTCCTCAACTGAAGGGTCGATTAGTAAGTCTGGGTGCTCTGAGGATATTTCTCTATTCTTTACTGCTCGTCGGTAATAATCGAAAGCTTTAAACTTAGCAATGACACAAAGCCACTTTCGAAAATCATCATTGTCTCCCTTAAATTGTTCAATGTTGTCCCAAATACTTAAAAAGATATCATTGATACATTCATCAACTATATAATCCTGTTGCAATGGTGCAAGTACCTTATAAATAACACCTTTCACAAGCGATAAGTACTGATCTACGACATATTCAAGGGCATCCTCTTTCTGTCGTTTTAATCGCTTGATGAAATTTTTCTCATTCGATTTCATGGCACCAATTCCTCTCAACTTCTTGTATAGGCCTCTACATCCTATACAACGAACATATCAAGCATTTTCTCTCAAAAAAAAATGAATTCCTTTTACGCAGGAATTCAACTTTTTTTATTCTGTAAAAAAATCTTCTTCTGAAATAACATCTATATTATTTCTTTTTAGCAAAGCGGTTGTGACACCTATACCGCTTATTTTTGTATGATTGAAATTACCATTATAAATCATTGTACTGCCACAGGATGGACTATACTCTTTTAAGATAACCTTCGTAGCACCAAGTTCAAGCGCTTTATGTAAAGTTGCATAGGCACCCTTTAGATATAGCTCCGTAACATCAAGGCCCGATTTTTCCACTACAATCCCTTTTCCATCAAGAACGTCTCCCCCATCTCCACCAACTATTTCAGCGGGCTCACGTGGAGTAGTAAAGCCACCCATTAATTCAGGGCACACAGTTATAGCCTTATTTTCTAATACAAGCTGTTGTATTCTTTCATCTAAACAATCTGTACCATTATAGCGTACCTTTAATCCTGCTAAGCAAGCACTTATTAATATCACAACGTTTCCTCATTTCCTCAGTATCAACACGGCATCTTTTAAATGTCACGTTAAATTGTATATTTTTTGATACAATATTTTTATCCCATTTATGGACTGTAAGACACATTTATTATAACTTCCTATTGGTACAACTGCTATAGTAGACCTAAGACCACTATGGCACATTTTTTTGAATTAAAGGAGGAAAGAATTTGGTTGAATATACAATTTGTTTTCTTAAGAAGGGAGACAAAATATTATTACTGAATAGAGAAAAGCCTCAATGGATGGGCGCTTGGAATGGTGTAGGTGGAAAAATTGAGCACAGTGAAACGCCATTAGTCGGTGCATTACGAGAAATCAAGGAAGAAACCGGCATTTATTTACAAGACATTACATACAAAGGAAAAATAACATGGACTGACGGAATCACTAATTTTGGTTGCATGTATGCATTTATTGCCGAACTACCAGAATCCTACCCTTATGTGACACCCATTAAGATTGCAGAAGGTATTCTAGATTGGAAAGACCTAACTTGGATTTTGCATCCTCAAAATGTAGGAATAGCAGATTTAAAATATTATTTACCAAAGATGTTGGATGAATCAACCAACTATGAATACATATTTACTTATAAAGATAGTGAATTAATTGATATGACGAGTATTCCATTAGTACAAACATTTACTGTTTAAATCTGAAAGGACCTCGTAAACGTGATAGTAGCGTTTACGAGACTTGTCTAATTATTTTCTTGGCTGCGCAAATCGCATTCTGCACATCGACCAATTTAATGTTGTTTTTTGTATTTCATCATAAATATCCCACAGGCTATCGACTACCCGTACTTCTACATGACGCTTAAATAATCCCTCAAATAAATTTTTCACTTCAAATTTAGCAATAGGTAGCTGAGTTGTTTCACTCGTATAATAGCCAGCTACCTGATCCTGTAGCATAAATCCATGGATAGCAAATTCATATAGATAAAGTGTCGTATTTTTCATTGTTTCAAACCACTTGCTTTCAATTACAATTACATGTGAAGCAGATGCAGAAGTGAAATAAGTTTGTATATCCTGTTCTGTTGTTTCTGTACCTATATGATAGCAAACTCTTGGACAATTTCTAGGCGTTAAAAAGTTAGGGAGGCATTTATCATTTATAGCCCATACGAGCCCTTTAGTTGCATCTAAATCTGTTCGTTCAGGTAATCGAGGATGAAAGACAAGAATATCACTTTCCTCACTTACATGAAATATTCTCATGTACTTCCCACCTTATTTTCTTGGTTTAAAAACTATAAAATCCGCATAATGTAAGTCTTAGTTAAACTTATATTTAATTTTTTTATATCATGTAGATCGAGGCACTCTTTAAGTAAAATATTCAAGCCTGAAATTCACTTGGAATTCCAGGCTTTTTTTAGGAATTCGATTGTGTTTTAATGGCCAAAATATTTTCTAATGTAGCCTGCTGCTTCATTGTTAACAATCGCCCACATAGCATGACGAGCAAGGCAAGAAATACTATGCCACCAGCAAATACCAGTGCTGCTTTATAGCTACTATAAACTTCTACAAGTTGCCCCGCGATAATTGGTCCAATAATTTGTCCGAATGCATAGAATGTTGTTAATAAAGATACAACAGGTCCGCTTTGAGTGGGGAAAAGCTGACGTGCATAGGAAGTTGTCAGCGTCACAATCCCTACAAATGTTAAGCCAAATAAAAAAGAAGATAATAATACGCTCCAAACAGTTTGTGAAAATACTGGTAGCAGGATGCCAAACACTTGTAATATGTATGCCACAAACAGGATTTTTATTGCAGAAAATTTTTCTAACAACACGGTCCAAACTGGTGCTGAAGGTATGGCTGCTACCCCAACGATGACCCAGCTATAGGAAGAATACGCTTGGAGCGAAGGAATATTATGAATAATATCGACTAAAAATGTACCTGTGATAATATAACCTAAGCCCTCTAAGCCATATGACACTATTAACCACGGCATAAAACCCTTTGTCATTTTTGTATCGGAGGATTTGGCAGCCTTCTTGCTATCTTGTACATCTAATCCTCTCCAAAGAATATACGTAATCCCTAAGAAAAGCGCTGATAAAATCCCTAAGCCTATCCATGTACCCTGCCATGCAAATTGTTCCTCAAGAACTGGTACGAATAAGCCTGAGATAGCAATTCCTAAGCCAATTCCGCCGAATAAATAGCCTGACCAACGAGAAAGTGAGCGCTTTGCTAAGTAATCCATAATAATGCTTGATGTTAAAACAAAAATGAGTCCTCCTGTAATGCCAGCAATCAAACGAAGCACTAGCCACACACTGTATACTCCAATGATCCCCATAAGTACAACGGAAAGTACATTTAAAACAACACTTAATAATAAAAAGTTCTTTCTATTGCGATGTATAAATCCTGCCCATAATGCTCCAATAAAATAGCCAATATAATTACTTGATGCCAAAAATCCTGCAACTTCAAAAGAAAATCCGACATCATGACGCATAAATGGCAAAATTGGTGTAAAGGCAAATCGGCTAATGCCCATCGCCACTACAAGCAATAGTACCCCTCCAAATAAAATTCCGATATGCTGTCGATTCATCTTGTCCCCTCCCCTAAAACTTTATAGTAATTAAAAGGATACAGAGTGTAAATTAATAAATCTAATATATAATTTATATAAAAGGATAAATAATTTTTATATAAGGAGAAATTTCATGAATTTACATGCTCTTAGACTCTTCACAAAAGTAGCCGAGCTTAAAAGTGTTTCTAAGGCAGCACAAGCACTAATGATTAGCCAGCCTGCCGTTACTATACAAATTCGCAATTTAGAAAAAGATTTAGAATTAACCTTATTGGAATCTAAAGGAAGAGGAATAACATTAACACAAAATGGAGAATTCTTATTTAAACAGGCACAGCGGCTATTTGATTTAGAAATGGATATTGAAAATAAGTTAGAGCAATTAAAAAATACTGGGAATGAGGAATTACAAATTGCTTCTACACATGTTCCATCCCATTTTTTATTACCAAAATGGTTAGCTAACTATAAACAAGCCTTCCCAAACTCTTATATCCATATAAAAACCGCTAACTCCCAGCAGGTTATTGAAGAATTGCTTCACTATAAAGCAGATTTAGCCTTTATCGTAAAAGAGGACGGACATCATCCAGATATTAATTATCAATTTCTTATAAACTTAGATTATTGGTTTATCGTGCCTTACGGTCACCCGATGGCAGATCAAACTGTGACATTAGCAGAACTAATGCAGCAGCCCTTTGTTTCTAGAGAAGACGGTAGCTCAACAAAGGAATTTTTAAATGCACTATGTAAGGTTCATAAAATTCCGCCTCCAAGAGTAGGTCTGCAACTCGATGGCATTAATGAATCAATCCATGCCATTGCAGCTGGCTACGGTACCATGTTAGCACCTTCCATAGCAGCTTCAAGCTTTATTCAAAGGCAGCAAATAGCTAGAGTCTTTATAAAGGATATGGAGATTCAAAGACCCATCTATCTTTGTACACGAAAAAACGAACAAAATAACTCTTCCGCCTTTCATACGTTTATGGATATCATTAATGACTCTATTAATCGTATTTGAGATTTTATTCTCAAATACGATTCATTTATTAAGATGAGGCTGTTTCTGAAACAAAAAAACAATGAATCGAATAATTAATACATAGATAAATGCTTCTATAAAACTAATTGCTAACACAAGGACATAACGACCAAAATCTTCAAGCTCATTAAAATAATATTTTTGTATTTGCCAGTCAAAAAATAATGCCTTATAACTTCTTCCTAAAAAAATCGGTATGAATAATAGCCAATAAAGTACTGATAATTTAAAATTATGCCCTTTCACCAACATCTACATCCTCCTCCTTATGCTGTCTCTTCTATGGATATTATTCGACAAACATTCACAAAAGCCTTGTTTTGCTTATTTTACTAAAGTCAGACCCTATACCGTTAATAGCTGCCCATGAAATTATGACTAATCCTCTAATTATTTTTTAATGCTTGTCAAAGCTGTAAAAAAATAGTAGCAGTCATTCTAGTAACGATGGCTAATATTCGTTTTTTTATAGACTAAACAGTTTGAATAACCTATAATAGTCCAAGTAATTATCAATAAACGAACATTAAGGTGGTTTTCATGTTAAATTATACGCAAATTTTCAAAGGGACAGCTTTTTCAAGTAAGTCTTCTAGTGAAGTACAAATTTTAAAAGATTATCTATTCTTTATAAACGCAGAAGGTATAATTGAAAAAACTGTAGCTCCCGATCATGTCGACTATCAAAATCTCCTTACTACATACCAAGGCAAAGAAAATTTTCATTCCTTGGAGGAAGGTCAATACTTCTTACCAGGCTTTGTCGATTTGCATGTACATGCACCACAGTGGGCACAGGCTGGTACTGCATTAGATATTCCACTTTATGATTGGCTAAACACATATACCTTTCCAATCGAATCCAAATTCTCTGATTTAGCGTTTGCACAAGAGGTCTATGAAGATTTAGTAAGCACGCTGCTTGCAAATGGTACAACTACCTCTCTCTATTTTGCTACTGTTCATAAGGAAGCAAGCTTGCTATTAGCAAAAATCTGTGCGAAAAAAGGGCAACGTGGCTTAGTTGGAAAAGTTGTTATGGATGATTCTGAACAGAATCCTGACTACTACCGCGATCTAGATACACAAACAGCATTAAAGGATACAGAAGAGTTTATCTTAGCTGTGAAAGATCTAGCAAAAACGACAAAACAGGGTGTTTATCCAGTCGTTACACCACGCTTTATTCCTAGCTGTACAGACGATGCCTTAAAGGGCTTGGGTGAATTAGCAGCTAAGTATGATACACATATTCAATCACACTGTAGTGAAAGCGATTGGGAGCATGGCTATGTAAAGGAAAGATTTAAGAAAAATGATGCCTTTGCCTTACAGGATTTTGGTTTATTAGGCGATAAATCTGTGATGGCACATTGTAATTTTTTAAGCAATGATGACGCACAGCTTTTCGCTGAAACGGGCACTGCAATTGGTCATTGCCCTATCTCCAATGCTTTCTTTGCAAATAGTGTTATTCCTATTGCCCGCTTCCATTCAATGGGTGTAGATATTGGATTAGGCTCAGATCTTTCAGGTGGTTATTCTCCAAGTCTATTCGATAATGCAAGACAGGCAGTTATGTCATCTAGAATGCTAGAAGACGGTGTAGATACCTCACTTCCTGCCGAAAAACGAGGGGTATCAAATTCACGTATTACGATAAATGAAGCATTTTATTTAGCTACTGCTGGTGGTGGCGAAAGCTTAAGCTTACCAATCGGTCGACTACAGGAAAACTACACATGGGATGTACAAATCATTGATACGAAAGTATCTTCTGCCAAACTTCCTATTTTTAGAAACAACGAAGATTTACAGGATATTTTCCAAAAAATCATGTATCTTGTACGCCCCGAAAATATCCGTGAGGTTTGGGTACAAGGAAATAAAGTTCACACAAGAGCATAATTTCTGACTCTGTCATTTAACAGTATAAATTAACATTTAGAGGTGTACATCTTAGTGGAAACGCAACATAATCAATTAAACGAAAATAGAAAAACACAATTAACTGTTTTACCTGATGAAAAAGTGTCATACGGTCAGTCAGCCTTACTAGGTTTACAGCATGTCATGGCTATGGACGTTTATGTAGTTCCCTTTCTAATTGCGATGTTAATTGGGTTACAGTCAGGACAAGCAAGTGCATTGATCCAATCAACCTTTATCGCAGCAGGGATTGCAACAATTATCCAAACTCATTTTTGTATGAAGCTACCTATTGCGCAAGGTCCATCCTATGTCCCTCTTGGAGCAATCGTTGGGATTTATGCAGCAAGTGGCAGCGGACAGCTTGGCTGGAATACTGTGCTAGGGGCTAGCTTAATCGGTGCACTTTTGGTTATTATTTTAGGCTATACTGGGATTTTCAATAAAATCGTTAAAACTTTTATCCCTCCAATCGTTGGAGGAACGATTATCTTTGTGGTTGGTCTTTCTTTAATGCCTGTTGGTTTAAGTGATAATATCTTTAATGGTGCAGGTGCGTCGATTAACCAAAACATCAATTTAGCGCTTATCTCAGCTGCTGTCTTAATCATTTGTGTAATGTTAGGCTCAATTTTCAATAAAAAAGGGCGAATCTTTCGTATCGCCTCAGTTATCATTGCTTTAATTGTGGGTTGTATTGCAGCCAATGTAATGGGTGTCTTAGATTTATCAGCAGTTTCACAAGCCAAATGGTTTAGTTTGCCACAAATTCCATTTGCAGATTTCGGCTTCACCTTTAATTTTTCAGCCATTATAACAATGGTGATTATTTATATCGTCTTACTGGCAGAGACAACAGGTACTTGGTTTGCCGTGAGTAATGTTATCGATAAACCATTGACAGATAAACAAATTAATCGAGGAGTTATTGGGGAAGGAATTGGATGTTTCGTGGCTTCATTGCTTGGTTCAACTCCTGTTACTGGATACTCAACAAATGCAGGTGTTATTTCCATCACAGGTATAGCAAGTCGTCGAGTATTTATTGCTGCTGGTGCTTGGTTTATCTTATTTGGTTTTTCTGGTAAATTAGCTGCTCTAATTTCTGCAATTCCTTCAGCAGTAATTGGCGGTATCTTTGTAATCGTCTGTGGTATTATTGCTATTAGTGGTTTACAGGTAATGAAAAATGAAAGTATTGGTGAAAAGGAAATGTATGTAATTGCTGTTCCTGTCATTTTAACATTAGCATTAACGTTACTACCTGACGATTTCCTTTATTCTTTACCAACTACCGTTCAATACTTATTCGGTTCACCTATCGCTTCTGCTGCTATAGTAGCCATCTTGTTGAATAAATTATTACCTAATGTGAAATAAACTCAAATGCACAATACTCCTATTCCTTTAGGAGATTGTGCATTTTCATATTTAAAATATTTTTGAATTTCCTTCCCTTTTCCTAATATTTTGTTATACTAAAGCGAAAAAATAGCAATTGATATGGTGTATGACATGATTATAATAGGTACAGGATAAATGGAGATGGCATCTGGCTATTATGTGACTCTGTTTGGATACAACCATGGATTTTTCCTTTCATATTTTATTGTGGTATTATTCAAAGTTGCTAAAATTTATAGATGGAAGTTGTGGTGGTAAAAGTGGAAAAACTTGAGGAACAACTTCAACTAGCATTACAAGAATGGGAACGACTGAGGCTGGAAAATAAAAAATTAAAAGAACTACTGAAATATAATAATATCAACCTTGATACGATCTCCCAATTTCAAGAAACAAAAAAAGTTGCTATTACTAGGGAACAAAAGATACAGGAAAGAATTAATATATATCGGAATCTCTTTAAAGGGAGGCCAGATATATATGCAGTAAGATGGGAAGCTAAAAATGGAAAATCTGGCTATATGCCCGCGTGTGAAAATGAATGGCATCCAACTTTATGTCAGAAACCAATAATAAGATGCGCAAATTGTCAGTATCGAAAATTACTCCCTTTAACAGATCAAGTAATTTATGACCATCTTTCTGGTAAACACACTATTGGGCTCTATCCCCTTTTACAAGATGAAACGACTTGGTTTTTAGCCGTTGATTTTGATAAGAAAAACTGGACAAAAGACGTTCAATCATTTATAGAAACATGTAATGAATTAAGTGTCCCAGCAAGTATTGAGCGCTCTCGTTCAGGAAATGGATGCCACGTGTGGATTTTTTTTAATCAAGTTGTCCCCGCTTCCTTAGCTCGTAAACTTGGAAATGTTTTATTATCAAACACACTTTCAAAACGTTATGAAGTGGGCATGGATTCATATGACCGTTTATTTCCAAATCAAGATACATTGCCGAAAGGAGGTTTTGGAAATTTAATTGCACTGCCTCTACAGAATAGTCCAAGGAAGAATGGAAATAGTGTTTTTGTCGATGAGCATTTTATTCCTTATCCTGATCAATGGCACTATTTGCAGCAAATACGAAAAATGAAGATAGAGGAAATTAACAAAATTATTAAAACATATCATCAAAACAATAATGCTTCTATGTCTATAAAAGAAAACGGACAACCATTAAAAAATAATAATAAAATTCAGCTCTCAACTAACGTTACAGTGATTGAAAAAAACGGTTTATATGTCCAAAAAGAAGGTCTTTCTTCGTCTCTCATTCATAAACTTATGCAACTAGTAACTTTCAAAAATCCTCAATTTTACAAAGCCCAAGCAAAACGTTTATCGACTCATAATATACCAAGGAATATTACATGCTATGATCATACAGAGGAGCATTTAATACTGCCACGTGGATGCAAAGAAGATATGCTAAACCTATTAAATGATTTCTCTATGAATTATGATTTTGTAGATGGTACAAATTCAGGAACCAAAATATCATTAAAATTTGAAGGTAATTTAAGAGAAAAACAAAAACAAGCAGTGGCAAATTTATTAGAAAAACCAATTGGTATATTATCTGCCACAACTGGATTTGGAAAAACTGTAGTAGCTACAGCGGTAATTGCAAAAAGACAGACAAATACCTTAATTATTGTTCATCGAAACCAACTTATCGATCAATGGAAAAAAAGTTTATCAACATTTCTGAATCTTGAAGAAAAACAAATTGGTCAAATTGGCGGTGGCAAAAATAAGCAAACCGGTATCATTGATATTGCAACCATGCAAAGTCTAAATTATAAAGGAGAAGTAAAAGAACTAATCACACAATACGGTCAGATTATCGTCGATGAATGTCATCACATTGCAGCGTTCAGTTTTGAGCAAGTACTAAAGAAGGCGAATGCCAAGTACATTGTTGGATTGACTGCTACCCCTATGCGAAAAGATGGGTTGCATCCGATTATGACGATGCAGTTAGGACCTGTTTGTTATAAAGTAAATCCCAAAGATCAAACTAAAATCCTATCTTTTGAACAAATATTAATCCCTCGTTACACAAAGTTTAAGAGCAATTCAAAAGACATCCAAACATTATATACAGAACTTACAAAAGATAATAACAGAAATCAAATGATTTTTGACGATGTTTTAAAAGAATTAGAGAACGGTTCAGTACCCATTATTTTAACCGAAAGAGTTGAGCATGCCTTTTATTTAGAATCTAAATTTAAAGGGTTTGTAAAGAATGTTATCACTTTAACAGGAAAATTGAGTAAAAAAGAAGTAAAAGAAAATCTTAAAATTTTAGATATGCTTGCTGAAAATGAAGAAAGGTTGATTATTGCAACAGGGAAATATATAGGGGAGGGTTTTGATTATGCTCGACTAGATTCCTTATTTTTAGTTATGCCTTTTTCATGGAAAGGTACATTGCAACAATATGTAGGAAGACTACATCGTCAGCATGATTCAAAGTTAAAAGTAAAGGTCTATGATTACGTAGATTATCAGCAGCAAATGTTCAAAGTAATGTTTGAAAAAAGATTAAAAGGCTATCGTTCGTTAGGGTATAAATTGTTGGAAAATAAATCATCTAAACAAATGAAGTTATTTTAAAATTCCAATCAATTTCCATAAAAAAATTGGTTCTTAACAATAAAGAATCCGATTTTAAGATTAATTGATGGTTCGACACTTCCTGTAAGTATCGAACCATTTTGCTCCGTGGAGGATTTGTCTGTCTCGCTTTTAACTTTACTCTGCGACGATAACAAATTTTTATCCTTAACTTCTTCAATTCATATACTACCAAAATAGACTAAATCTCCATCTCCCCAACAAATTTAACCGAAGACCATCCCTTACTCTTTCCAGCGCTAAACTTCACTCTTAAACTTAAATTCAGTTCACCTTCATTACAAATAAAGGTCGTTTGAATAGCAGATGGTGTTTGTTGATTGATCATTACATGACCTATGGCTTTGTTGTGTTCTAAAATGTGGCAATCGTTTTGCTTATACATTGTAATTACCTTAGTTGCATTACCTAGTATAGCTACTAAACCTTTTTGTAGCTTGTTTAATTCAGCATTCCCCACTGCTTGTCCAAATTCAACAGATATCTCTTCCAAGCATTGGCGATGGTTCTTTTTTCCAAGATCAAATTGCTTCTTCAATTTATCTAACAGTGGAACTAATGAGCCGACATCGAAATATAGCGGTCCTAAAATTTGTCCAGCTCCTGGATTTTTTACTGTTATCTTAGCACTTTTGTTTGCAATGGCTTTTAGTGATAAACCTTCTTCGATATATTTTCCGTTAGCTAATAATATTATTTTTAAATCTGTTGTATCAAGTCTATCCTTTATATAGCTTTCTGGAACTAGCTGAATACTTTGAAGTCGATATTCTCCATACTTATTCACTAAATATTCCTCTATTTTTTCTTTAGTGACTATTGACGATTCTACAATTTGTAGTAGTATATCATGATCAACAATTGAACTGTAAGAAGTCAAAATTTCTTGGTAAGCAGATTCCTCCACTTGCTGAAGCAATGGATTTGTTTTTAATAATCGGTAATAGATAATTGCTTCATTACATTTCCCAATCGCATTGCTACTATTACTCGTACTGGTTTTGACATGTTTCTCAATCTTTTTCTCAAATGCTTCGATACTTTGTAAATTTTCATTCTGCACCTTTGCATTTTCTGGGAAGTATTCAAAACTCGTTGCTATTTTAATAGAGGTAGATGGACTACTTTCAAATTTAAAACGTAATGTTAGCGCATGTTCACCAATACGTAATCCTACTGTATCATTTCCCTTTTTATAAATATACAATGGTTTAGCAAAATCAATTTGGGTTTGCCATTGTTCTACCTTATAAATTTGTTCTTCATTGCACCTAGAAACAATATTAATACTGTCTGTCATCATTAGTATTTGAAAAGTTTCTTCTAGCAAACTCTTTTTTGCGTTGTAGGCTTCTTTCAGCAAATAAAATGCAATATCTCTTAATTGTGCCAAAAACACTCGACGAAGAGGATTGATCTCATCCGTAAATTTAGGGAAATAATCCTTCACCTTACTTCTTAATATTGTTATCGTATCATATTCGTTTATTTGTTCTTTTTGCCTTACAATTTCTCGATAAAATGCTTTAAGTTCATTTTCTAAATCTACATTAAACATTTTTTGTAAAGCTTCACTGTTAAAATATTTAGATAAAAAACTTTTAGCACCTATATTTTTTGGCTGAATAGATGCTGCTCCTTTTATAGTAAAAAGATTAATTTTAATTACATCCTCATTTTGCAACATGAGAAGTAAATCTGGATGTTGATCAGGGTGATTTGTTTGATATTTATTCATAATAGATTTGATATTAGGATAAAGCTGTTTAATATAATTAGCTGTTGGGTAGTCTTTATGATTCAGTAAAGATTCGTAAACTTTTAGAACATGTACTTTTCCACGTTCACTCGACTTTGCCATCTACTATCACCTCTTATTTCCATTCTAACCTATTTTATATTTTGAAAACATCATACTGGCCTTTTATTGCACTGTTTGATATAATAAAACAAGCAATTAGGAGGGAATAATGATGAGCATCAAAGTAGAACAAAAAGGACGAGGGAAATTTAAACCCGCTCCCGACTATAGTATTGATGATGTGAAGCGTGTGTTACATGAAAAAATAATCGAAGAAAACAGCAAAATGTTACATGCAAACATTGACTCAGATTATTTGTCTTCTATTCAATATATACCAAATAAAATTAATATAATTAGCTTATTCTCTGGTTGCGGTGGATTGGACCTAGGCTTTGAACTAGCAGGTCTCGCAGCGGTTATCGGAGAAGAAGCGGCACTAAAGGCATTACATTCAAAGGAAACTTACGACACTTTACGTGGGCAAAGTATTTTTCATACAATTTATACAAATGATTTATTTAAAGAAGCGAATGAATCATATCGAGCAAATTTCCCCAAGCCCGTATTTCAGCACGGTATTGATATTCGTAGGGTGCGTAATTTTCCGAAGGCGGATCTTGTTATAGGTGGCTTCCCTTGCCCCGGTTTCAGTGAGGCGGGTCCACGCTTAGTAGATGATGAGCGCAACTTTTTATATATTCACTTTATTCGCTGCATTACACAGGCTAAACCGGATATATTTGTTGCTGAAAATGTAAAAGGGATGATGACACTTGGTAAGGGTGAGGTCATTAAGCAGATTACTGAGGATTTTGCGGCTAGTGGTTATGATGTACAATACAAACTATTGAATGCTCGTGATTATGGTGTGCCACAGCTCCGTGAGCGTGTATTTATTGTTGGTGTCAAAAAAGGACTTGGCTTTAAATATCATTACCCAAAGGCTACTCATGGTAGAGGATTACTACCATTTACGACGTTACAGCAGACAATCGGTGATTTAGAGGCAAATCCAGGACCTTATTTCACAGGCTCTTATTCTAGTATTTACATGTCACGTAATCGTAAAAAAGATTGGAATGAACAGAGTTTTACTATTCAGGCATCGGGTAGACAGGCTCCACTACATCCTAGCGGTTTGCCGATGGAGAAGGTCGGTAAGGATAAATGGATTTTTCCAGATGGCGAGGAGCAAAATCGCCGTTTGTCTGTCCTTGAAATTGCCCGTATTCAAACATTTCCTGATTGGTATACATTTAGCGACGGTAGAAATATGAATGTTTCCGCTAATAATCGCCTCGATAAACAGTACAAACAAATCGGTAATGCCGTGCCTGTTTTACTTGCGAAGGCAGTTGCCACACCAATCGCTGAATGGGCGGTTGATTTTGTAGGAAAACGATTAATTGAACAATCACAACAATTGAATTTATTTTAAATATTGTGAACAAATAAATCATTTCCCATAAAATAAAAAAATCAACCCAAAGAATACTTATTAAAATATATGCAATTTTATAAGTTTATTGAAGCGATAGAAACAACATGAACGAATCCTAATGAAGCATTTAGTAGGAACAGAAGCCACCCCTATGTGAAAATTATAGGAACTTTACCAATCAAAATCCCAACAAATAGCGCTCCTCAAAATAAAAACAGAGGCGCTATTTGCCTCTTACCCATGATCCTAATACTTCTTATTATAAAGTATTTTCAAAAATTTCTGTCTCCTCGTCTATTCTTTTGTTATACTAGAGCAAAAAAGTAGGGATTATATGATATATGATGTGATAATCGTTGGGGCTGGCTCGATGGGTATGGCAACGGGCTATTATTTAGCAAAGGCAGGAAAAAATGTTCTGATGATTGATGCCTTTAATCCTCCACATGAAGAAGGTAGCCATCATGGAGAAACAAGAATTATTCGCTTTGCCTATGGTGAGGGGGCTGGTTATGTTCCTTTTGTCAAAAGAGCAGGTGAATTATGGAGAGAATTAGAATCGATATCAAATGAATCCCTATTTCTACAAACAGGGGTTGTGAATGTCGGAGAGCCAAGTCATTCTTTTATTAAAAATGTAACAGCTAGTGCCGAGCTTTACGACTTAGCATTAGAGCAATATTCTGCCAATACAGCTATGAAAAAATGGCCAGGATTATTTGTCCCTGAAAACTTTGTTGCTTGCTTTGAGCCCACAGCTGGAGTTCTTCGTGTAGAAGCCTGTATTCGTGCCTATAAAAAATTAGCAATGGAGGCAGGAGCAACATTACATAGGAATGAAAAAGTACAGTCGATTCAAGCGGGAAGCATTGTAAAGGTACAAACCGAAAATAATATTTACGAGGCGAAGCAGTTAATTGTCACTGCTGGTGCTTGGATCACGGAGCTATTACAAACAATGGACATTGCTATACCTGTTACACCTACTAGAAAAACCTTTGCATGGTTTGAAGCAGATGAACAGCTCTATGGTGAAGATGTATTTCCAGCCTATTGTTTTGAATTGGCTGATTCCACATATTATGGATTTCCAAGTATTGATGGTGCAGGACTAAAACTTGGTCGTCATGATGGTGGCGTGGCAATCAGCCCAAATAATCTGCTTCGTCCATTTAACGAACAGGATTCCATTGATTTAGTTAACTTTATTCAGCAATTTATGCCACAGCATGGGGCATTAAAATATGGAAAAACATGCAAGTATTCAATGACACCAGATGAAGACTTCATAATCGACTTTTTACCTGAACATCCAAACATTATCGTAGCAGCAGGCTTTTCTGGGCATGGCTTTAAATTCAGCAGTGCAGTTGGTGAGGTACTCACTGAATTAACACTAAATGGAGAAAGCAAGCAGGATTTATCACTTTTTAGACTAAATCGTTTTACTAAATAAAATTACTTATAAATTCATACGAAATGCATTAGAGAGTAGCGTAAACTACTCTCTACATTTATCCATTTTTACCAAAAAGCTAAAGAGCGTTTCTTCATTGACTCTCGGTATTGCTCTGTTGAGATTGGTAATGCTTTATTTGTTTGGTAATCCATTATGACTCCAAATCTTCGGATAACATCCATTTGATTAATTTCTCCATTATTATACATCTGCTCCACTAGTGTAGGATCTGTCTCCAGCCATCTATTACGATTTCGGCGAATAAAATCCCTTTCTTTTAATGTGGCAGCTATATCTACTTCAAACGCATCGATATCACGATCAATTTCATGGATCACAACACCATAATCAAGCTTCGCACGCTCAATTGAAACATATTCATCAATAACATCCTCTAATACAGCATTTATATCTCGTGCTAACGGGTCCCCTAAGCCACCTCCGCCAGCCGAAGGACGAGTAAAGGAGTCTCCTTTTTTCAGTTCGATATTGGAGAAAATTGTACCTAAAAATGATTCTTCCTTTTTGCCTGGGTTTAAAATAGCTCCCTGTGCAATAGAGGGTAAGCCGCCCATAATTCCCCATGTAATAGAGCGTGAACGATCACAACAATACGACATCACCGTATGGTTGACATTTGTTAAAATGCCACCCTTCTCGACACCACAACCACCACGATACTTACCTGGGCCTGCAGAATCTATTATAATCTCATGCTTTGTTGTAATAACTGGTGACAATCGCTCTTGCCCCTCACATGGCTGTACACTTAGTCCTACTCCAAACACTGGTGAGGTTGTATTGGCACCATCACGATCAATACGCCCCCCATGCCCGCCAGCCATCCAGTCATACCACATAAAATATTCACTACTATCCTGACGCTGATCATACCCACCTATTAATAAATACTCTAAATTAAATGAACATGCGATAGCGCGTTCAGGCATAATGTTTGACCATAATTCGAAACAAGCATTCATAATTTTCTCAAACGCTCCAGAACAATAGCCAGAAACTGCAACTGGGCTAGGAGCATTAACGACAGAGTTTTCAGGAAGATAAATTTTCACAACTCGATAGAATCCTGAATTTAGGGGAATATCCGGGAAGAATGTTTTAGTGCCCGCATAAGTACCAGAAAGGGCTGAGCCAAATCCCGCATTTAAAAAGCAGCTTATATAAGGATGAGAGTTACTTAAATCATACGCTATTTCACTTTCGGTAATGGTCATTTTTACATGGATTGGGATAAGGCCATCTCCTACTTGTGGGTCCATGTCGATATAGTCCACCGTTTCCCATTGACCTTTGGGTAAAGCTTTTATTTTCGCTTTCATTAATCGTTCAACATAATTTTGCACCTCTTCAAAGGCCACTAGTACTGTATCTATGCCATACTTTTCAATCATTTCCTTGAGCTGCTTCTCCCCAACTTTTGCTGCTTCCACCTGAGAACGCAAATCTCCTATCCGCTCCTCTGGTATCCGCATATTCATGACAATGATTTTCACAACATCTGATAAATATTGACCTTTACTATATATGCGTACAGGTGGAATCCGTAATCCTTCTCCGTAATGCTCCTTTGCAGTAATATCAAAGGAACCTGGATTAGAGCCACCCACATCTGCCCAGTGTCCATTCGTTTGCATAAGGGCAATTAATTTTTCATCATGGAATACTGGTAAGATGACACGGACATCGCTAAAATGTGTGCCACCACGATAAGGATCATTCACTAGAAATACATCACCAGGATGAATATCATCTGCAAAATCCTCTAATACAGCTTTTGCGGTTAAATGTAATGTCCCGACATGTACTGAAATATCTTGCGTTCCCTGCATCACTGTATTTCCCTGCGCATCACATAATGCACAGCTGAAGTCTCGATTATAGATAACAAACGAATAGCATGTACGCAGCATTTGTTCAGCCATTTGATCAACTAAGTTCACAAAGCCGTTTTTCAACACTTCAAATGTTACTGGGTCTAAATTTTGGACCCTATGAGGTGTCTCTAAATTCGTTGTACTCATCACTCAATTCCTCCTTATGGAATATTAGTTCACCGTAATAATGATATTTCTATATGCATCAACCTCTGCTGTAAAACCAGGTGGAATAACAGTCGTTGTGTCGAGTTGATCGATGATGGCTGGCCCAGCAAATTGTGTGTAAACAGGTATTTTATCGCGATAGTACACTTTTGTTTCAAAATAGTTGCCCTCAAAATAAACAGAGCGAGTTTCCTTGAATGCATCTTCTAAGGAGCCCTCAGAAACATATTGCGGGAAATCAGGCTTTGGTACTGTTCCAATCGCCGTGACACGTAGACCAAAAATTTCAACAGCTTGGTCCTTATCGGAAAATGCAAATTCCCGTTCATGTTCTTGATGAAATGCTTCTAGTATTGCATCTAGAGAAGTTAATTGATCAGAAACAAGTACGGCAAGAGATCGCCATTGCCCCTTATAACGAAGATCTATAAAATTCGTTAAGGACGAGTTATTCTCTGATATCCCTTCCTCCTCTAATAATGTTGTTGCTTCTATACGTAATACACCAAATTGTTTGGTTAGTTCTTCGGCAGTTATCTCATCAAGCTTTTTTACATACGTTTTAGAAATATCATGACGAACATCGACAAGTAGACAGCCCATTGCAGCAGCTACACCTGGATGTGTAGGAATAATAACTTTTGGAATGTTTAAATCCTTTGCCAAATAGGCACCATGTAATGGCCCTGCACCACCAAAAGCAACAAGTGCAAAATCTCGTGGATCATAGCCTCTACGAACAGATATTAGTCGTACTGCATCACTCATATTGGCATTTGCAACATCTATAATCGCGCTAGCCGCCTCCTCAATCGTTTGATTGAAAGCGTTTGCGATTTTTTTCACGGCTTCTCTTGCCGCTTCTTTGTTTAATTGCATCGTACCATCCAATAAATCTACCCCAAGACGCCCTAACACTAAATTTGCATCTGAGTTCGTTGGTTCTGTTCCACCTCGTCCATAGCAGGCTGGACCAGGAGCTGCTCCTGCACTTTGTGGTCCATTACGTAAAGATCCCCCTTCATCCTTCCATGCAAGGCTACCACCCCCTGCTCCTATTGTTAGTATTTCAATACTTGGGAAACCAATTGGATATCCATATTCTATTGACCAATCCTTTGTAATGCGAATATCACCCTTATACATAAGTGAAATATCAGTACTTGTACCACCCATATCTAAGCCAATTGCATTGTCAAATCCACACAGCTTTGCAATATGCTTACTTGCAATAGCACCAGCTGCTATCCCTGAGCTTGCTAGTCTAGCCGCATAACGTGGAACCGTACTTGAAGTCATGACGCCACCACCAGAATGTAACACTAAAATTTCTTCCTCATAGCCCTTTTTCTGCATTTCATTGCTTAACTTACTGATGTATTTACTCATAATTGGTCCGAGAACCGCGTTGATAATCGTTGTGCTCATTCGCTCATGCTCGAAAATTTCAGGAAGTACCTCGCTTGAAATACAAACATAGACATCTGGTAGTTCCTCTTTTAAAATTTTTTTAACTTTCAGCTCATTCTCTCCGTTAACGTAGGCATTGAGGAAGCAAACAGCAATAGACTGTGTACCTCTACGTTTTAATTTTTTGGCTAAAATCCGAACTTCCTCTTCATCAATAGCTTGAAGAATGTTTCCTTCATAATCTATGCGTTCTCCTACTTCAAACCGATCTCTCCTCTGAATATAGGGCCTAGCAGTATCCTTGTACGTATCCCAAATATCTTCCTTTGTTCCACGGCGAATTTCGATAACATCCCTAAAACCCTTTGTCGTTATCAGGGCTGTTTTCGGAAGCTTTCGTTCAATTAAGGCATTCGTTCCAACGGTTGTACCATGAGAAAAAATTTTAATATTCTTCCCATCTAACCCTGCTTTTTCAACACCATGTAAAATTCCCTGCTCTGGATTTGAAGGTGTTGAAGATGTTTTTGTTACAAAAACGTCTCCCGTCTCTTCATTAAAAACAAATACATCCGTAAACGTTCCACCAACATCAATTGCTAAACGACTTTGTGCCATAGTTATACCTTCTTTCGTTTACTTGGTTTGATGAAATACACAAAAATTCTTCATAATAAATCCTCTTTGATGAAGATAATGCCTCAAGTGAATGCCGCTACATTTCCTCAAATGATAGCAGTCACTATGAGAAAAATCCGAGATCATTACACTGAGGCATATAGAATGTGTTTTTGCTTGGCTGCCATGCTATTTAATTTCAAGTTGAGTTAGATTTTTATTCAACTTTTGTACCAATTGTAATTGTTTTGAAGGTTGTAAAAAATTCCTTCGCCGCCTGCCCCTGCTCACGGGCACCGGTGCTTGAGTTTTTCATTCCTCCAAATGGTGCTTGGGGCTCGGCTCCTCCTGTTTCATCGTTCACCTGTACAAGTCCCACTTCACTGCGATTAATAAAATCAAAGGCTTTTGGAATATTAGTAGTATAGATCGAAGCACTTAATCCAAAATCGGAATCATTTGATAAGCGAATCGCCTCTTCATAATCCTTAACCTTTATAACAGCTAGTACAGGGCCAAATATTTCTTCACGGGCAATCGCCATATCATGTGTTACATTTGTAAAAATGGTTGGATCGATGTAATACCCCTCCTTCATACCTTGAGTGGGACCACCACCAAATACAAGCTCAGCTCCATCTAGTTGTGCTTTTTCAATAGCGGCTAAAATAGAATCATATTGCCCCTTGGAGGATACAGGGCCCATTGTTACGCCAACCTCTATTTTTTTAGCCTCTTCTATTAACTGCTGTAGCACTTCTTCATAAATCGCTTCCTCAATATACACTCGACTAGTCGCTGTACATCGCTGTCCTGTTTGTTTCATAGCACCTTCTATCGTTAGTTTTGCAGCTTGTTTGATATTCGCATCCGCTAAAATGATGGCTGCATTTTTTCCTCCAAGCTCCAGTTGAATTTTTTTATTCGTTGATCCAGCAGTATCTAAAATACTTTGACCAACACTATTTGAACCAGTAAATGTAATCGCCTTTACTTCAGGAGCCTCCAATAAAACCTGCCCCACCTTTGAGCCACGTCCTTGAACTACATGTAACACGTTTTCTGGTAAACCTGCCTGTTGAAATAATTCCCCTATTAATTTTCCAGTTAAAGCTGTTTCAATTGATGGCTTCCAAACAACAGTATTGCCATATACTAATGCTGGAGCAATCTTCCACAGTGGAATGGCAACAGGAAAATTCCAAGGTGTGATCGCTGCAACTACACCGAGTGGCACACGCATTGTGTATAATAACTTTGATTCATTGGCAGAAGGTAACACTTCACCTATAGCCCGCATTCCCTCTTGAGCAAAATAACGCAAAATGGAAGCCCCTCGTTTTACTTCACCGAGCATTTCACTTGTTGTTTTGCCCATTTCACATGAAGCTATTTCAGCTATTCGCTCCATATTTTTTTCAAGCAAATCTGCTGTTAATCGTAAAACCTCTCCACGTGCTACAGATGATGTATTTTTCCAGCCTTTAAATGCATGATTAGCTGCAGTAACAGCTGCTTTTGTTTCGTCTAGTGTCAAAAGCTCCACTGTACCAATACATTGAGTAGGTCTCGCTGGATTAAATTGTTCTCGTACTTCTCTAACAACCGTTGTCATATTACTCCTCCTTCGCTAAATTATTGTATTTATATTTCAACGATAGTTTTACGTATATATTCAAACGTTTCGTCTAATATACGTAGCATTTCGGCCAACTCTACTTTTGATAGAATAAGAGGAGGTGCAAAAACAACTGTATCTTGATCATACGTAACTGTTCGGAGGATTAACCCTCGCTTCATTGTTTCCTGTACAAAAATCGGGCTAAGAGGAGACTCAAACAATTCACCTGTCTCACGGCTTTTAACTAATTCAATTGCCCCAAGCAATCCAAGTGTACGCACACGTCCGATAAAGCTATATTTTTCCTGCAGCGCTTGGAATCCTTTTAACATCGCTTCACCCATGACCGCTGCATTTTCAACGAGATTTTCACGCTCAACGATTTCAATATTTTTAAGGCCAACTTGACAAGCAAGTGCATGACCGCTGTATGTGTACCCATGCATTAATGTACCCTTGGAAAGCTCACAAAAGTCTTGATGAAGTTTTTCTGATATTACCACGCCTCCAAGTTGGGCATAGCCACTCGAAACGCCTTTTGCGAAGCTCATCATATCTGGCACTACACCATAATGCTCCATCCCAAAAAATTTACCAGTACGCCCAAAACCTGTAATGACTTCATCCGCAATCAATAAAATACCGTACTCATCACAAATTTTTCGCACTTCTCTAAAGTAGTCCTTTTGTGGAATATTTACTCCACCTGCTCCTTGTACAGGCTCAGAAATAAATGCAGCCACAGTCTCAGGGCCTAACGCTTCAATCGTTTCACGTAAATTACGTGCCGATTGGCTATAGACATAATGGAAATCTGGAGCATGTGAATTTGTAAAATCACGAAACGCTTGTAAACCAGTTGCATTTGTAGCGCCCATCGCTACACCGTGGTAGGAATGTGTACGAGAAATAATTTTTTGACGCTTTGGCTGTCCTTTTAGTAACCAGTAATGACGCGCTAGTTTAATGGCTGTATCATTCGCCTCTGAGCCACCTGAAGTAAAAAATACTGTGTTTAAATCTCCAGGGGCTAAAGAAGCAATTTTCGCTGCTAAACGAATCGCCGGTTCATTGCTAAATGTTGCAAAGCAGGAGCTAAATGCTAATGTGGACATTTGCTCCTTCGCGACATCAGCAATTTCTTGACGGCCATGCCCAATATTTACATTCCATAAAGAGGACATCCCATCAATATAGACATTCCCTTCGACATCTTTTAAATAAATGCCAGTTCCTTCTGTAAAAATAACAGCTGGTCCTTGTGTTTGTTGTTGCTCAATTGACGATGTTGGATGTAAAAAATGCTTTTGATCTAATGTTTTTAGCTCTTCCTGTAATTGAATTGCCATCAATGCCAACCTCTTTTCGTTTAAAATTTCATACACTTTTTTAATAGCAACTCTCGTGCCAACTGTTTATAAAATTTGCTTTCAGAAAAAATTTCAGCACAAAAAATAAAAAAAGACATTCTCTTATTCGAAAATGCCTCTTCTCATCTCATATTTAATGATGAACTTCAATGATGCAGTTCATCATTGTTTTTGCATTACGCCACTAAACACCGATGCGTTATCACCATCTACTATGCAAAAACGAAAATTTGATGCAAAAATACATCACTATTCCTTATAAGAAATTTGCCTTGTTAATTGGAATTTTTGTATTTTGCGTACTAAAGTTGATTGATCACAACCAAGTGATTTGGCTGCCTGCCTAATACTTGGATATTGAGACAACGTCTGCTTAATAATTTGCTTTTCAAAAGCAGCTACTTGCTCCTTTAAGGTACCACTAAACATCATTGGAGCATCTGAATCCTGTATATTTGGTAGTTGCTCCATATTTTCGATATTACGAATATTCGTTGTATTACTATCTAATTCTTGTTGTACCGTATATACTGTTATTTCTGGTTGTGTAGCTAATAAGCAAATTCGTTCCACCATATTTTTAAGCTGACGTATATTTCCTGGCCAATCATAAGACGCTAATATTTTCATAGCGGCGGATTCTATTGTTCGATGAATACCGTATTTCTCTCCAATGACAGCTAAAAAATGATGAACTAAAGGAATAATATCCTGGCGTCGTTGTCTTAACGGTGGAATTTCAATGGGGATGATATTTAACCGATAATATAAATCCTCACGGAAACTACCTTGTCTCACCATTTCCGCCAAATTGCGATTTGTTGCTGCAATGATGCGGACATCAATGGAAATAGGCTTCCCACTACCAATACGTTGAACCTCTGACTCTTGGAGCACACGCAATAATTTTGCCTGTAGTAACAAAGGCATCTCTCCAATTTCATCTAAAAATACTGTACCACCTGACGCAATTTCAAATAACCCAGCTTTACCACCTCTAGATGCTCCAGTAAATGCTCCTCCCTCATAGCCAAAAAGCTCAGTTTCTAATAGATTTTCAGGTATTGCACTACAGTTAATCGTTAATATTTGCTTATGGCTACGTCTACTATTTGCATGAATTAGCTTTGTAATTTCTTCTTTACCAACCCCCGATTCACCACCAATTAATACAGTAGAATCTACCTCTGCAATTCTCATCACACGATTTATAACATCCATCATTGCAGGTGACACAGCGATTAAACTACTTGTTGTATCATCTTTATTATGTAATGCTTGTAGCTTATTTTTAAAACTTTCGTTTTGAACCTCTAATTTTTTCACTTCTGTCTCTAATAGTTTTAACTGGGTCATATCACGTGTAATAGCAACTACGTATTGCAACTCACCCTTTTCATCAAATATCGGCTTGCCAGTCACTAAAAAGCACTTTCCATTAATGAACGTTTGCAGTATGGTTACTTTTTCTTTCGATTCAATGACTTTCATTGATATAGAATCACTCATTAATCCTTCAGCTATTGCATCTTTTGCATATCTTCCCATTAAATCAATACCGACAATTTCGATATCAATATCATTTTGAAATAATATCTTACCATTGCTATCACAAATGGTAATGCCCTCTGATATGGAATTTAATACTTTGTTTGATAGCGGGTTCATAAAATCGATATGGCTAAACTGTGTTAATGGTCTAATAGTAAATAAACTACCTTGAGAAGTCTCTAATACATGAATAAAATAACCTTCTATTTCAAATGTTTCTGTACCTTTGCTATACTTTTTTATTATTTTTTCAAGAAGCTCTATTTGGATATCACTTTTTACAATCACTTCATCATTTTTGACAAGAATAAAATGTTCATCTTTATGAATTTCTGTTATCGACATATAGACCACTTCCTCTCAGACCAGAAAAATATAAACGCTTCATACAAAAAATTCGCTCTCTTTCCACGGGTAATTTGCATGCCTAAAGGTGCTTAAGACCTTCGCTTTATTGCTTGGCTTGCTATCTCGCAGAATTGTCGCGAATTTTTTGTAAGCTTATATCAATTATGCCTCGGCATAATTGCGTCCGGAATCGACTTTGTGATTAGGTCTGCTGAGGGCCGACACGATGTCGGTCATTTCGGTAATGCCACAGGACGTGGCGTTTTTACCGATGCAGGTCAGTTAGCTGTTATCGCATGGATGCGATGATTTTAGGCTAACATCCTTTACTAACTCCTTTCCGATTCCGTGACATCCGCCAGAGGCTTTGGGCCAACAGATGTTTTTTGCGCGAAAGCGTAGTGCTAACGTAGCGACAGCAGCACGATGTTGGTCACTCAGGCGTTTTCACAGGATGGGAAGATTTTAGCCTGAGTTCCTCTATTTCAGCGGGTGTTTGGACACCCTCTGAAAAGTAGCTTAAATTCACATTCATTTCACCACCTATAGAGGCGGGAGACTTCTGTACCTGCCGCTGCCGCTACGCTTTCGGTACTAAAGATATTTGCTGAAAGAAGTTAAATCACTACGATTAGGAACATCACCATACTATTCTACTCTGAGGCTAGCTTTTCCTCTATTTGCTCTGTTGGTCTTGTCGACAACTTTCGCATAATCATAAACAGCACAACTGAGACAATTAAAACTAATGTGCTTAAATAAAACTGAGAGCGTAAAGATTCAATGAGCGCTTGACAGAAATAAACAACAGTTAAAATACCAATAGTGACATACGATAGGTATGGGAATAACCACATTTTAATCGATAATGGCTCATTTGAAACCTTGTCATAATAATGTCGGAAACGAATTTGAGAAATAGCAATAAAAATATAAACCGCAATCATCAATCCACCAACACAGTTACCTAAAAAATAGAAGATAACTTCAGGTGAAATGAAATATAGCATCGCACAAATATACGCCACCACTGTGCTACCGATAATCGCAGGTACAGGTACTCCCCGCCGATTTTTAATTTGTGAAAATATTTTCGGTGCATCACCCTGACGTGACATTTCTAGTAACATACGTGAGCTTGTATACAGTGCAGAATTTAATACTGAGATTAATGATATAAAGATGACGATTTGAATAATTTGAGCAGCAATAGGAAGCCCTGCCATCGTTAAAATATTTGCATATGGCGCTGCCAACATTTTAGTATCATTCCAAGGTAAGATAAACACCATAATAGCTACTGAGCCTACAAAAAATAGCCCTAATCGAAACACAACATTGCGAATGGCACGAACAATATTTTTCGCTGGATTTTCAGATTCTGCTGCCGCAATAGCCGCTACCTCTGCACCACAAATTGAGAAAATAACAAATACAATGGCAGTGAAAATTGGGACAATACCATTTGGTGCAAATCCACCGAATTCTGTTAAGATCCCTAACCCCTTTGCCTCATAGTTTGGCCATATGCCTAAAATCATAGCTAGACCAACTACTAAAAATACAAGAATGGCTGAAACTTTAACGAAGGAAAGCCAATATTCGAATTCCCCAAATGATTTCACAGAATAAATATTGATGATGGTCATTAACAATGTGATGCCTATACTCCCAACCCAAATTGGTATAAACGGGAACCAGTTATGCAGCATTCCTCCAATAAGTGCCGCTTCTAACCCCACAATAAATACCCAGCTTGCCCAATATAGCCAGCCAACGGTAAAGCCTGCCCATGGACCAATATACTTTCCTGCATATGAAGCAAATGAACCTAACTCTGCCGAACCATTAGCTTTTTCCCCTAGAACAATTTCTCCTGCCGCCATTTCACCAACCATTTGCATAATTAAAACGATGAGTAAGCATGCAATTGCATATGAAACGACTGCCGCTGGACCAGTGCTTAATATATTTTTCCTGTACCAACGAATAGCCCTGTACCAATTACCCCTCCAATGGAAATCATTGTAATATGCCGTGTTTTCAGTGATTTTTGCAAAGCTCCCATTAAAGCACCCCTTTAGTATTTTATGTAGACATTTACTAGCCCCTTTCCTCTAATTCAATGTCTACCGTTTAATGAGCAAATTGGATGCCAACTCTATTCAATTATTAAAAATTTCAAATAATTATCTATCCATACCTCCAATTGTTGTCATTTAAAATGATTGGTTCATGAATAGACTCATATGCGATTTCGAATTTTTGATGCAAATGTACATCATTGACACTTCATTTACATCATCTATCCATATGACCGATTAAATGAGCTCAAAATGTTCATTTCCTCTCTGTACTTCGCTACTGTCCGTCTAGAAATTTGAATCCCTTCTCCACTTAATATTTTAGTAATTAGCTGATCCGTTAAAGGCTTTTGTTTATCCTCACCCTCGATCAACTGTTTAAGTCGCTTTTTAATATACATAATAGAATCCATTTTTCCTGAACTATTCATCACGCCCTTAGTAAATAACGTTTGTAAAGCATATACGCCATGAGAGGTTTTAATATATTTGCCACGAATAGCACGACTAATTGTTGATACATGTAAACCTAAAATGTCTGCTACATCCTTCAAACGCATGGGCTGTATAGCTTCAAACCCTTGTTGGAAAAAATCCTTTTGCAATTTCACTAGCAATCTAGCTAGTTCATAAAGTGTTTTATCACGTTGCTCAATTCCTTGTAGTAATAACAGAGCATCTTTCATTGTGTCTCGGAAATATGTTTTACAATTTGGATCATTCTTTAATATTTCTACATAATGTTTATCAATTGTAACGGTTGGGATATATCCACGATTTAATTTAATCAACCATTCCTCATCCATTTTCTCCACTTCAATTTCAGGAATGACATATGGAATCGCTTCCAATTTATCTCCTGTTATTACTGGTTGTAAATTTTTTATATAGTCCAAAGTTTTTTTTACTTCATGTATTGGCGTTTTGTACTTTTTACTTAATTGTTTAATGGCCTGTGCAGCTACTAACTCTAAATCATCTTTGATAAATTGGTAGGTTAATTTAGGTGCAAGCTCATCTCTATCTACTTGAATTAGTAAGTATTCTTTCGTATTACGTGCCCCTACTCCTACTGGCTCAAATGTTTGGAGTAAATCCAATAGTGCCTCTACATGAAAATTACTTGTTTTAAATCTATCGGCGACCAATTTAATATCAACATCTAAAAATAAACGATCATCTAAAGATTGAATTAAAAACATTAAGATTTTTAAATCCATAGAAGAAAGATTTTTATGAATAGGCACCTGTTCCAATAAAAACCGTTCATAGCTTTCTTTTGCAGCTAGCCCCATCTCAACGAAATTAAACAAATTACTTTTTGGCTCATAATATTGCGAGGAAAAATTCTTAACGGAACAGCTTGCTAATTGGAAAATTTCCTCGTATTGACTTTTTACTGCAGCATCAGTAACAACTAACAGAGGATTTTCATTAGCTTTGTCATAGATGAACTGTTCTAGCTCATTTGTGGAGTATTGCAGAATTTCTAAATGCTGTACAAGCTGCGCTGATAAAACTTGCATTACCTTTTGGGAAGTTTTGATAGCCATTTGCATGCCCTTACCTCCATAACAGAATTTTCTACATAGTAACACGTTTATTCTGCATTTTACCATTTTTTGATTAAAAATATTACTTCCACCTCATCACTTACCCCTCCGCAACAAAAATTTTAATAATTCAAAAAATACATTGACTCCATTCATAAGAAGTCATAAAATACACATATAAAATAATAGTTACCACATTGCGGTAAAACAGGAGGAATGATGAAATGCTTCATTTACCAACGGTGCAATTTACAGAAGAACAGGAACAATTTCGCTTAGAGGTTCGAGCTTTTCTGCAGGATGAATTAGCAAAAGGGACCTTCACACAAAAATGTGATTCTTGGTTAAGTGGAGATGATCCTAAATTCTCCAAATTAATTGGTCAAAAGGGCTGGATTGGCTTAACCTGGCCTAAAAAATATGGTGGTCAAGAACGAAGTACTATAGATCGATATATTTTAACCGAGGAATTTTTAGCCATCGGCGCTCCTGTTGCAGCGCATTGGTTTGCGGACCGCCAAACAGGTCCTCTTCTTTTACGTTATGGGTCAGAAGAACAGCGTGAATTTTTCTTACCTGAAATCGTGAAAGGAGAATGCTATTTTGGCATAGGCTTAAGTGAACCTAATAGTGGCTCTGACCTAGCTTCTGTCAGTACACGTGCCGAAAAAATAGAAGGTGGCTGGATTGTAAATGGGCAAAAAATATGGACGAGTAACGCTCATCTTTGCCATTATATGGTCACTTTAGTACGTACAAGTCCTTTTGATGGGAAGAATAAGCATGCAGGGCTAAGTCAGCTTATTATCGATTTACAGGCACAGGGTGTAACCATTGTTCCCATTAAATATTTAACTGGCGAGCATCATTACAATGAGGTGTTCTTTGATAACGTTTTTGTACCGGACAATATGATTGTTGGAGAAATCGGTAATGGCTGGGCACAAGGATTAGCAGAGCTTGCCTTTGAGCGTAGTGGTCCAGAGAGAATCTTGAGCACATTTCCATTAATAGATGAGCTTATTCAAGAGCTAAAGCGCCAAAACAATTCACAAGGATTAATGCAAGCATCCAAAATTGTTGCTCGTCTTTGGAGTCTACGAAATCTATCAATTGGTGTGGCTCAACTTTTAGAATCTGGCAATAGTGAAGATGTATCTATTCCAGCAGCACTTGTGAAAGCACTTGGAACGAAATTCGAGCAAAGTATTCCTGAAATCACACGTCTAATCATACAGACTTATCCTTCACTTGATGCCGATCGTAAAATTGATCGCTTTATGGCTCAGTCTATTTTACATGCGCCAGGCTTTACAATTAGAGGTGGCACTTCAGAAGTATTGTATGGTGTTGTAGCGAAAGGAGTTGTAGCACAATGAGTGAGATGAAAGACATGATTACAGAAGTTGTTGAGCGCATGTTAAAGGAAAATGTCGATAAAGATTTAGTCGATACTGTAGAACAAGGTGATTGGGCACCGGCATTATGGGAATTATTTGAGGAAAATGGTATGACGATTGTAGCCGTTACCGAAGAAAATGGAGGTGCAGGGGGCGATATTGAAGATTTACTGAATATTGTTCGATTAACTGGAAAATACGCTGCTCCTATTCCATTTTTTGAAACAACCTTTGCGAACTATTTACTGGAGTATTCGAAGTTACAGGTACTAGAAGGTTTAGCGACATATAGGTTATCTATGAACCAAGTCTTTACGTTAGAGAGCGGGACACTAACGGGTGAGGCTCATCATATTCCATGGGCACGTCATGTGAAGCACCTAGTAACACTTGCTCATAGTACAGAGGGTACGCATCTTGTAGCAATAGACTTAAGTCAGGCTGAAATTAAACAAGGCACAAATTTAGCAGGCGAGCCGCGTGATACAGTGACATTCCAACATGCACTAATTTCACAAATGTCTGCTGTGTTATCTCCTAATGAAATACACACTTTAACAACACTCTGTACCGCCTTTCAATTAGCCCTGATGACTGGTGCTATTGATAAAATAAATGACTTAACCGTTCAATATACGAAGGAACGTGAGCAATTCGGTCGACCGATTCATCGCTTCCAGCTTGTTCAGCAGCATATTGTTCACTTAGCAGGTGAAACGGCTATTGCTTTAGCGGCATTTAATAATGTAACCGAAGCCCTTCTGACAAATAATGAAAAAAGTGAGGTTGCATACGCCCGCATTCGTTTTGAAGAAATCATTCAAACAGTTACAACCATCTCACACCAAGTACACGCAGCCATTGGTACAACCCACGAACATAGTTTGCATCAATTTACACGTAGACTTTGGGCATGGCGAGACGAAGGAGTAGATTCCTCTTATTGGACTAATATTGTAGCATTACAGCTAATGGAAAATAGCGAGGATAGTCTTTGGACATATTTGACTAGTAGCTCTCCACTACTCAAAGTAGAAGGATGAATTTTGCAGTAAATACATTCAAACCAATAACCTAAAGGGAGTGTTTTTCAATGACTGATTTACTTTTTGAAGTGCGAGATCATATTGCAACCATTACGTTAAATAGACCTGAGACGTACAATGCTTTTAGTGAAGAAATGATTACTGAGTGGATAAAAGCGCTGGAAATTGTTCGTGATTCAAACGATATTCGAGCTGTCATTGTAAAAGGTAATGGAAAGTCTTTTTGTGCGGGCGGCGATATTAAAGCCATGCAAGCAGGTGAGGGCTTTTTCCAAAGCGAAGAGGACATCTCTTCTACAGGTTTAGCACGAAAAAATTCACTTTGGAAAAAAATTCAACGTATCCCTCTTCTCCTTGAAGAAATTGATAAGCCCGTTATTGCACAGGTGCATGGTTTTGCAATGGGGGCTGGGCTTGATATGGCCTTAATGTGTGATATTCGGATTGCCGCTAAATCTACAAAGATTTCAGAGAGCTATATAAACGTTGCGATTGTGCCTGGTGATGGTGGAGCTTATTATTTACCAAAATTAATTGGTATTGATCAAGCATTGGATATGTTCTGGACAGCTCGTGTACTAACTGCAGATGAAGCAAAAGACAAAGGTGTTGTAACATTTGTTGTGGATGACCATGAGCTAGACGAATACACAATGAATTATGCACGAGACTTAGCAAGTCGACCTACTACAACACTACAATTCATTAAGCGTGCTGTTTATCAAAGTCAACGCATGGAATTACGTACTGCCCTTGATTATATTTCATCGCAAATGGCGATTGTCACAGAATTGGATGACTTTAAAGAGGGTGTAAGCGCGGTTGTAGAAAAACGTAAGCCTGTTTATAAATGATGTGTGTAGGAGGAGAAATCATGCAACCTCTTGAAAATATTCGAGTGCTAGACTTATCACGTGTTTATGCTGCCCCTGCTGGCTCCATGATGCTGGCAGATTTAGGAGCGGAAGTAATTCGCATTGAACACCCAAATGGCTCCGATAGTATGCGAGATTGGGGACCATTTGTGCAAGAGCAAAGTACGTACTATTTATGTGCCAATCGAAATAAAAAATCAATTCTACTAGACTTAAAAACAACAGAAGGTAGAGAAAGATTTAAAGATCTTGTCAAAGATGCAGATATCGTACTTGAAAATTTTAAAACTGGGGATATGGCACGTATGGGACTAAGCTATGAAGAGCTGAAAAAAGTAAACCCACGCCTTATTTATTGTGCAGTCACAGGTTTCGGGCAAACTGGCCCTCTTGCACACGAACCTGGCTTTGACCCGGTTATTCAAGCAATGAGTGGCTTAATGCATGTCACTGGCTCACTTGAGGGTGAAGCAACAAAGGTGGGTGTACCTATTGCAGATATTTTAACGTCTAATTATGTTGTCATAAGTATTTTAGCTGCCTTACGACTACGAGATCTAACTGATCAAGGGCAATTTATAGACTTAGCTTTATTAGATGTCCAAATGAGTAGCTTAGCAAATGTAGCAAGTGCTTATTTAAATACAGGCTTTTCCTCACAACGTCTAGGGAATCGCCATAATAATGTTGCTCCGTATCAAGTATTTCAATGTGCAGATGGTCCCTTAATGATCTGTGTCGGGACAGATGGACAGTTTCAAAGGTTTTGCACGATGCTGAAACATGAGGAATGGGCAAAGGATCCGCGCTTTTTATCAAATACCCTGCGTAAGCAACATGAGGCTGAGCTTGTACAGATGATAGCTACTATTACAATTACTAAAACTCGGGATGAATGGATTACATTATTACAGCAATTTAAAATTCCCGGTGGTCGTGTGAATACGATTGCTGAGGCACTAGCACAACCCCAGTTGATCGCTCGTGATATGATTGGTGAACTTGAGCACGAACAATATGGGACAATCAAATTTATTAAAAGCCCATTAAAATTTTCCAATTTAAATATTCAATATAAATTAGCACCACCGTTACTTGGAGAACATACAATTGAATTCCAAAAAAACTCTCTCCTCTAATCAATTTACGCTATAATAGAAGTAATTTTTATCTTATTAAGATAAAAGTCTGATATCCTGTAAATATGATTTTTAGTAGGTGTTGAGATGAATCAAGAGATTTTCGAAAAAAACTATACAATGTCATCGCTGCACAAAGCTATTAAAGTATTAAAAGCTTTTACAAAAGATGAACCTAGCCTTTCTCTTACCGAGTTAAGTAAAAAAACAGGGATAAGCATCTCTAGTTTACAGCGCTTCGTTTCTACCTTTGTATATGAAGGCTTTCTGCATAAAGATGAACGTACAAAGCGCTATCAATTAGGGCATTCACTTCTGTACCTAGGAAATTTAGTTAAAGAAGAATCGAGTCTAATTATTGTTGCAGAGCCCATTTTAAAGAAGTTAAATGAACAATTTGGTGAGAGTGTTTCCATGAATATAATTGATGGATTGGAAAGGCGCTGTATATTAAACTACGATTCAACCTACCCGCTTTCAACAAAGATGTTCGTTGGGGACACTTCTCCTCTTTATGCGGGAGCTTCTTCTAAAGCATTGCTCGCTTTTATGGCAAATGCAGAGGAATATGTTGAGCGTATAGAGCTTGAATTAATCTCAGACAAAACCATTCTTTCCAAAGAGCAGCTATGGGAGGAATTACTGCAAATTCGTAAACAACGATTTGCAAAAAGCAATAGTGAACGTGTACGAGGTGCATGCTCGCTATCGGCTCCAATTTTAGATGCTTCTCAGCAAGTTATTGCCTCCGTGTCATTGGTCATACCTGAAGTACGATACAATGACTATGATGAAAATCAACTAATTGGCACTATTCAAAGCGTTGGCTTAGAAATTGAAAAACAATTATTTTAAAATAATCCCGAATGAGCTCATACCTCATTCGGGATTTCTTCATACAATATGGATTATTTTAAGAAAATCATTCCAATGTTTCAATCGTGGCAATTCTACTTGCTGATTATAGGATTGATTTTTTAAGATTACTTTTGTTGCTACATTGCCAAGTGTTTCTAAGACTGCTGGTTTATCATCCACATAGACATCTAAGACAAGCTTCTGAATAATTTCTACTTTTTCTGTATCCTGCATGCCACAGAAAAAATAGCCATCTTTGATTGGGAAGCCCTGTGCTTCCATCCATGTCTTTGTGCGCTTACAATACTGCTTTGGACGCGATGTGATGTAATAAATTTCATGTCCCTGCTGTGCTAACAATTGAAGTGTCTCAAGGGCTCCCTCAAAGGAAGGACAGTCTGTAAAATAGATTTCCTCCATGGAGTCATTCCACATCTTTGCTCCTTCCATGTCTGTTAACCCAAACGGTTCATGAATTTCCACCCTTTGCAATGCTTGAAATACCTCTTGTGCAATATTTTTACCTAGTTTTTGATTATAGAGTGAAAAGGCATGAGCACGTAAATCAATGAGTGTGTCATCTATATCAAAGCCAAATTTCATGTTATTTTCTTCCTTTCAGGACGCCTTGTTGATAAAGTTTGCTGCGAAGGTTTGCTCTTTCTCTAGTTGTTTTGCCAAAACTTCCTCAATAGCTTGTGCACGCATTTCCTGGAATCTTTTCACATCGAATTGAGCAAGCGACTCTTTCTTTAACAGCGATGCTAAACAATCTGCATCCTTTAACGCACTGTTAAGGCCAAATGCCCCTGTTGGTGTCATCGTGTGAACAGCATCTCCTAGCAAAGCAATACCTTTTGTTCCCCAGCTTTCACAAAGGCTACTGAAAACATCAAGCAAGACAAAGTCATGCCAAGAGGTGATCTGTGTTCTTACTGAGTCTGCTAATTCCGGAAATGCCTCTGAAAGCTGATGGATAAACGGAGTAAAGTCCTGTTTTTTTAATTGTGCAAAACTTCCCTGCTCAATATTCCACCCTATCTGAATAAAGCCACCAACCTGCGTAAACAATGATAGCTGTTTATCTCCTATTAAGGCCATTTTTATAGACGGCTCCCAGCCTTGTGGGGCCAGAATTTTTGCCCAAAGTAAATCAAAGCCATGCTTGCGCTTTTGAATATCAATTTGTGCATGCTTACGAATAGTTGAATAACGACCGTCAGCCCCAATAATTAACTGACTGTCAATTTCAATAGTTCCCCCATTCTTTGTTGCAACAACGCCTATATACCTACCTGAGGAATCCTTTAGAAGCTGCGTTACTTTAGTATGTAGGAAGCATGAAAAATGAGGAAATTGCTGTGCCTTTTGTAAAATTCCCTGTAATAAATTTGCTTGAGGTACATGAATCCCTAAATGTCCAACAGCATCATCAGGAAAGATTGTTTTAAAAGCTTTCCCTTCTGCGTAATATTCAAGCTTCTCCATACGTAATATGCCGAGTGCTTCGACTGCATCAAAAAGCTGATGACTTTTCAAAACAGCCTCCCCTCCTCATTTAAATGCTCGCCACGAAATGCCTGACCAAGTGCTGCATTTTGCTCTAATAATATGACAGAGAGACCTTTCTTGGCTAATAAATAGGACAGTAATGCACCACCTGGCCCTGCGCCTACGATACAAACATCGGCTTGATAATTCACTTACCCTCACCCTTTTTCGGATAAGCAATAATACGTAAATCCTGCCCAATCTTATCAATGGATGCAACTTCAACATCCCATGATGCATCCATTGTTGAAGGATTTGGACCGGCAAATGGTGTTAAGGATAATTTTCCTCCAAGAACTTTTGGTGCAATATAAATGACATATTTATCAATCGCACTCTGCTGTAAAAAGGAAGCATTTACTGCACTGCCGCCCTCCACTAAAATATCAGTAATGCCATATTGATAGAGCTTATCAAGCATATCATCTATCATAAGGCCCTCTTGATTACTGTGCACTGGAATAACTGTTACACCTTGTTCACGTAAGACAGCTATCTTCTCTAAACTTGCATTCCTATCACAGACAATAATCGTGTTAGCTTCTTTCACATCTAGTACGTGAGCATGTGCTGGTATGCGGAGTGTGCTATCCATAATGATACGTACTGGATTTTTCCCGTACCCCTCTTGTAGCCTTGTTGTCAAGGAAGGATTGTCAGCTATCACCGTGCCAACACCAACTAATATCCCATCTACTTGATGTCGAATATGATGAACATCCTGACGAGCCTCCTCACCTGTCACCCACTTAGAATGACCAGTGTGGGTCGCTATTTTTCCATCTAATGTCATCGCGTATTTTGAAATGATAAATGGTCGTTTTGTTAACATATTATGAATAAAACGTTCATTTAAACGTTGAGCATGCTCCTCCAGAACGCCTACAGCTACCTCAATCCCTGCATCACGTAGTAGCTGAATACCACGACCAGCCACAGCAGGATTCGGATCTTGCATGGCAACCACAACACGATTAACTTCAGATTCCTTTACTAATTTCGCACAAGGAGGTGTTTTTCCATAATGTGAACATGGCTCAAGTGTTACGTAAAGTGTAGCACCCTTTGCATGTTCTCCAGCCATACGGAAAGCATGAACCTCCGCATGTGGCTCACCTGCCTTTCTGTGTAAGCCTGTGCCTACAATTATGCCATCTTTTACGATTACTGCCCCAACAAGTGGATTCGGGTTCGTATTGCCTTTTGCACTAGCGGCTAAATCTAGTGCTAATTGCATATATTTTTCATCTGTTGTCATCTCGCAACTCACCTCATTTCTCTTCGCGTATATGTCCAGATTTTTCGACCTTTGTATCTAAATAATAACGATTTGTCTCTGTCAGACCTCCCCATAATGGGACATGTCCTTCTGCCGCTAAGCCATGTGCCTGTAATGCTGCAAGCTTTTTCGGATTATTCGTAATTAGCGTAACTGGCTTTGAACGTAGGGCACCTAATACGGTAATTGCCTCTTCATAGGAACGAGTATCGTCTGAGAAGCCTAGTGCATGATTTGCTTCAACCGTATCCAATCCCTCTTCTTGTAATAAATAAGCAAGAGATTTGGAGAATAAACCAATGCCACGCCCCTCATGATCCGCTAAATAAAAAATAGCTCCACTGCCATGCTCCACAATCATTTTCATTGATTCATGTAATTGATAGCCACAGTCACAGCGCTGACTGCCAAAGATATCACCTGTATGACATATACTATGCATACGGATTAAAGCATCGTCTGTATGGGTAAAATCACCATAGACAAGCACTGAAGATTGTTGAGAGAAAGCTAAATTGGCTGAAACTAATCCGTCAATGATTTCTTCTTTCGATAAATTTGCATCTACTTTTAGCCAGTTATACCATTGAAAAATGGCTGAAAAATCACCTTGTTTCACTGGTAACTTTACTGGCCCAACTAAGCAAATATGTTCTGTCTTAGAGTGCTGTACAATAATCATTTTATCTTTCACTATATCCATAACTTTTGTTGTAATTGTCATTTTCATCCAACCTTCTATTGTTAACAGTTAGTTCATTTCACTAACTGAGCACGTGTATTTTCACATCACTTACATAACGTAACTTAGTTTATAATAATAACTAAAAACTGTCAAATAACTGCTCCTAAACTATAACTAAAAATATATAGAAACGAAAACTGCTATAAGACGTTTTAATGATATACTAATAGCTTATGGAGATGCTATTTTTTCTGTGCAGGCTAGTCTATAATAAGCTGAGGTAATTGTAATGATGAAAGGAAGTTTAGAATGAACTTAGAAAAGAATGTTCAGGTGAAGCAGCCAAAATATCAGCAAATTGCAGTAGATCTTGCTTCAAAAATTGTAGAAAGAAAATATAGTATTGGCGATAAAATTTATGCAAGATCCTCTCTTGCAAGTCAATATAATGTATCTGCAGAAACGGCAAGAAGAGCTATCGCAGTTTTACAGGACTTAGAAATCGTAGAGGCTTCAAAAGGCAGTGGCGTCATTATCAAATCGTACGAAAAGGCAGCACATTTTGTCCGACAATTTCAAGATGTACAATCTGTCCATGAGCTGCAAACTGAGCTGATGATTAGTATTCAGAAGCAGCATCAAGAATTATTGAACCTACAGGATAAAACGAAACAGCTTATTAGTCGAACTGAACATTTCCGATCCGTCAATCCGTTTATCCCTTATCAGTTAGAAATGACTGTCGAAAGTCCTTGTATCCATCAAACAGTACAAGCTTTGAATTTTTGGCAAAATACATCTAGTACGATTGTTGGTATCCGTCGAGGAAATGAATTATTACTATCACCTGGTCCATATGTTTCGTTTGAAGAAGGTGATATTATTTACTTTATTGGTAATGATGAAAGCTTCGCTCGTGTTCAGAGCTTTTTATATCCAAATTAAAATCCGCTTAAGCGCTGATATCACAGCGTTTAAGCGGATTTTTTCTGATTTACCGATTTGACAAAAGTAACAACTCTTTGTTAGTCTTGAGTTGTTACTTGTTTATTTTTGGGTATCATTATCCTCAAATAGTGGTTATCTTCATGCAGCAAATGTTTGTAGCGAAAGTGAAATATCGGCTATAGAATACTCCCACCTCTATAGGTGATGAGATGCAGATGTGAAGATATAGTCTCTGGTGAATGTCCCGGAAAAGCCGGACAAACTATTTATTTGTGCAACAGCACATTTACGCCAAGGCTAAATTATTCTTCGAAAGGAGTGGTTCTATGGAAAAAATAAAAGTGGAGCATGTTTCAAAAGTATTTGGAAAACATATTCCTCAAGCATTAGAACTCGTTAAGCAACAAAAAAGCAAGACTGATATCTTAAAAGAAACAGGTGCAACTGTTGGTGTCTATGATGCAAGTTTTACCGTAAATGAAGGTGAAATCTTCGTTATCATGGGATTATCAGGGAGTGGAAAGTCAACCCTTATTCGACTTTTAAACCGACTGATTGAACCGACTAGTGGAAACATTTATATCGATGGAGAAAATATTTCGTCAATGGGTAAAGAAAGTTTACGAAATGTTAGAAGGAACGCAATGAGTATGGTTTTTCAAAACTTCGGTTTATTCCCCCATCGTACACTTCTTCAAAATACCGAATACGGCCTTGAAATCAGGGGCATTTCAAAGGAAGAACGTCAAGCAAAAGCGGAACAGGCACTCGCAAACGCTGGCTTACTTGCGTATAAAGACCAGTTTCCGAATCAACTATCAGGCGGTATGCAACAACGTGTCGGATTAGCACGGGCACTTGCCAATGATCCTGAAATTTTACTAATGGATGAAGCTTTTTCAGCACTTGATCCATTAATTCGGAAAGAAATGCAAGATGAATTACTCGATTTACAACGAACATTGAAGAAAACCATTATATTTATCACCCATGATTTGAATGAAGCATTGCGTATTGGAGATCGTATAGCCATTATGAAGGACGGCTCGATTATTCAAATTGGCACGGGAGAAGAAATATTAACAAACCCAGCAAATGATTATGTAAAAACCTTCGTAGAAGATGTTGATCGTTCTAAAGTATTAACTGCTGAGAATGTTATGGTACGACCTGTATATGTCAATGTTGACTTAGATGGTCCTGCCGTAGCCCTTAAGAGAATGCGCCAAGAAGCTGTTAGTTTGCTAATGGCTGTTGACAAAAATCGTCATTTAAAAGGCTATATTACGGCTGATGACGCACTGGCAGCTGCTAAAAAGCATGAACAAACCGTGCATTCCATTGTTCAATCAGAGGTGTTAACCGTTCCACCAGATATGCTATTACAGGACATTTTAGGTTTGATTCATAATTCTCCTACTCCTATTGCAGTTGTAAAAGATGAGCGTTTACTTGGAGTTCTCATTCGTGGCGTTGTCATCGAAGCATTATCAACTAGCGATGAGGAGGCTGTAACACATGAATAATTTATTAGACAATATTCCAAAAATCCCTCTAGCTCCATGGGTAGAATCAGCTATGGACTGGTTGACGAGTAATTTTTCAGTGTTGTTTAACGCTATTCAGAAATCTGGAAAACTACTCATGAATCAGGTCACTGATTTATTAATAAACATTCCTGCCATTATTCTTATAGTACTTGTCGTCATTTTTGCCTTTTTCATCACGGGCAAAAAATTTGGGCTCGCTGCTTTTTCATTCATTGGTCTGTTATTTATTTATAACCAAGGCTTATGGTCACATCTTATGGAAACAACCACACTTGTACTTTTCTCAAGTATTATTTCAATTATTATTGGTATTCCACTTGGTATTCTTATGTCCAAGTCTAATGTAGCAGAAAATATTATTAAGCCTATTCTTGATTTTATGCAAACAATGCCCGGCTTCGTATACTTGATTCCGGCAGTTGCCTTCTTTGGCATTGGAATTGTACCTGGTGTTTTTTCCTCTGTTATTTTTGCATTACCTCCAACAGTACGTATGACGAATCTCGGTATTCGCCAGGTTCCAAAAGAATTGGTGGAAGCTGCTGATTCCTACGGCAGTACGGCAAGCCAAAAATTATTTAAAGTGGAGGTTCCACTCGCTAAATCAACCATCATGGCAGGTATTAACCAAACAGTTATGCTTTCACTATCAATGGTGGTCGTTGCCTCAATGATTGGCGCTCCTGGACTTGGCCGTGAAGTATTAACTGCATTGCAACGTACACAAGTCGGTAATGGATTTGTGGCAGGTTTAAGTTTAGTAATCTTCGCGATTATTATTGATCGTTTAACACAAAGCTTTAATAAAAAGAAAGCAGCCTAGAAAAACCATAGCAACATGATGCGTTTTTTTCAAATTTATAAATGAGAAAGGAAGATTCGATGAAATTGAGAACTTTATCTAAATTAGGGATGGCTTTAGGTCTCGGCTTTATGCTTGCCGCATGTAGTGGCGATGATTCTAACAAGAGCAGTGGGGACTCAAAGGATGTCAACCTTGCCTATGTGGAATGGGATACAGAAATTGCTTCCACTAATGTCGTTGGTCAGGTGCTAGAGGACTTAGGGTATAATGTAACATTAACACCGCTTGATAATGCTATCATGTGGGAGGCTGTTTCAAAAGGTGAAGCAGACGGAATGGTTGCTGCATGGCTACCTCATACACATGCCTCTCAGTACGACAAATATAAGTCTGACTTAGATGAGCTAGGTGAAAACCTGGCTGGTGCAAAAATTGGTTTAGTAGTACCAAGCTATATGAATGTAAACTCAATTGAGGATTTAGCAAATGAGGCGGATCACACAATAACAGGTATAGAGCCTGGTGCAGGAATCACGGCTGCAACTGACAAGGCGTTAGAGGAATACGATAACTTATCTGATTGGAATCTAGTAACCTCTTCATCTGGCGCCATGACAACTTCCCTTGCGAAAGCCCTTAAAAATAAGGAAGAAATTATCGTGACAGGCTGGTCTCCTCACTGGAAATTCGCCAAATATGATCTAAAATATTTAGAAGATCCAAAGGGCGTTTATGGTGGAGAAGAAACCATTAATACATTCGTTCGCAAAGGCTTAAAAGAGGATCAACCAGATGTCTATTCTGTCCTAGATAATTTCCATTGGACATCAGAAGATTTAGAAAGTGTAATGCTTGAAATTATGGATGGCAAAGATCCAAAAGATGCCGCAAAAGACTGGATAGAAAAAAATGCTGATACAGTAGCTGAATGGACAAAGGATGTAAAAAAATAATATTTTCAAAAAGCACTTCCCTATAATGAGGAAGTGCTTTTCTTATTTTACGATAGTAATTTCAAGGAAATTGCTGCTCCTAGCACCAACGCAATACAAATAATACGTCTCCAATCCTTTGATTCATTGAAGAACAGCATACCTAGTAATGCTCCACCCGCCGCTCCAATTCCTGTCCAAATAGCGTAGGCTGTGCCCATCGGTAAAGTTTCCATAGCATATGCTAGCCCAGCAAAGCTTAAAGTAAATGCAAAAATCAATAGTGCTAAATTTTTAATGCTCTTGGTATCATTATATTTGCTAATCATATAAACACCCATCATCTCACAGAGCCCTGCAATCACTAATGCCATCCATGCCATTATTCACTCACCTCTTTATCTTTCGGCTCCCCAGTCACCAGCTTTAAGCCCACAACCCCTGCAAGTAACACCACAATACATAAAATTTTAGCGATTTTCCACGGCTCTCCAAATAGCAAGCTATCTGCACACACCGTTCCTGCCGTTCCTAAGCCTACAAATACTGCATAAACTGTTCCGACAGGCAAACACTCCCCAGCTTTAATTAATAAATAAAAACTAACAAAAATAGCAATAGCTGTACCTATCCATTCAAAACTATTTCCCGCATGCTTTAAGCCTATGACCCAACCGACTTCAAAAAAAGCGGCAATGATAACACTTGCCCATTGTTTATTCATAGTGAATTCCTCCATTTGATTGCTAGACACGGATCAACGACTATCCTAGGGTTGTTTAGCTTTATTTCTTGTTGAATGAAATTTACATCTGTGTGTTTTTTCTCTGGGTGGAGCGCTATGCTCTTCGACTGAGCGGGACGATTTTCTCTCCAAGTCGAGCGGTTTTCCCATCCGCCTGAGCGAATTTTCCCCCATGCCGAGCGGTTTTCCCATCCACCTGAGCGAATTTCCCCCCAGGCTGAGCAGTTTTCCCATCCACCTGAGCGAATTTCCCC
This sequence comes from Lysinibacillus sp. B2A1, assembly GCA_002973635.1. Lineage (GTDB taxonomy): Bacteria > Bacillota > Bacilli > Bacillales_A > Planococcaceae > Lysinibacillus. The sequence continues at coordinate 1,585,020 of CP027224.1, read as the reverse complement.
CCAGGCCGAGCAGTTTTCCCATCCACCTGAGCGAATTTCCCCCCAGACCGAGCAGTTTTCCCATCCACCTGAGCGAATTTTCCCTCAGGCCGAGCACTTTTCCCATCTACCTGAGCGAATTTTCCTCCAGGCCGAGCAGTATTCCCATCCACCTGAGCAACCCTCTCCCCGAGCAGAGCATTTTTCTCTCAGTATCGCTCGATTCAGCACACATTTCAAAATACCAGCATTAAAAGCATAACCTTATTTTAGCCAAACAAAAAAAGCCTGAAGAACACTGTCGTAAACAGTATCTCCCAGGCTTTTATCCTTCCGTGTCACAAAACAATTTGTGGTTTTCTCTCGGACCAGACTAGCTAATGCTACGGAACCCTAGAAAACTATCATATATGATTATGCCACTAGTATAACAAACTATTTAGTTATTTTCCACTGGAACATAGCCGACTTTTTCGACTATTGCTTGCCCCTCCTCTGATACAATCCAGTCTATAAATTTCTTTACATTCGGATTATCGGTCCCTGCTGTAATTGCATAAAATTCAGATACAAGTGGGTATGTACCATTTCGAATATTTTCCTTTGTAGGCGCAACGCCATCAATGGACAATAATTTAATATCCTTGTTATTGACCATTTCCGTAGAATAAAATCGAAACGTGTAGCCAATAGCATTTTTATAATTACGATATTGAGATACCTCATGGATAATGCCCCCCATGCCTGTTGCAACATTTTCAGCAGGTGCTTCCATAATTGGTATATCCCCCATAATTTTTTCTAGTGCTGTTTGACTTCCGCTATCAGCCGGACGTTGAAAGGCACGAATCGCATCATTTTTACCGCCAACTTCCTGCCAATTTGTAATTTTGCCAGCGTATATTTGCTGGACTTGTCCCAGTGTTAAGTTTTCTACAGCGTTCTTATGATTAACAAAAAAGACAAACGCCTCTCGTCCAATAGGAATCATATCAAAAGTAAGACCTTGCAGCTCAGCCTGTCTCTTTTGGGATTCTGATGGTGCTGCTACAAAAATTAGATCAACCTCTCCGGAGATTAAATTTTGATACGCTTCAGGTGTACGGCTTACCATTACTCTACTATCGTAATAAGGATAATCACTCTCTGGATATGTCGCTTCTACAAAGGCAGCATACAGTGGATACATTGCCGTTGCTCCATCTAAGCGTGGCAAAGGTTCAACGAGCTGTAATGAAGTACTTGTATCTTGCTTAATAACTAGGTTATGTTCCGTAAATGGTTGATAGGCTGATACATCAATTTCAGCATCAACTGTTGGGATACTCATTTTGTAGTAATGTTGAAGAGGCTCAACTAAGGCAAGGCATAGTGAGATTCCCATTATTCCAGCTAGCCAAACCTTGCGCTTCTTTGTTGACAACCAATTAAAAATCAAACAAACAAATAGAACAAATAAACATAGTGGAACTACAACTAGTAATCCTCTAAAATGTATTCCGCCCATTAACAATACATATAACCCAACTATCCCCGTAAAAAATAGCAATCCTATTAGGACAAAAAGCGTTTGTAGTAATTTCGAAAGCATTTCCTCACCTCCTAAAAGTGTAATTTTACACTATATATTTATAATAGGCTATTTACGATAGATAAACAACTATTTATTCTGAAAATTATGTTAAAATAAAGCTTAAATATGCCAAGGAGGTAAATACATATGGCAATTGAAAAGGTAAAAAAGCATTTAGCACAATGGAATGTGGAACACAAAATACTGGAGCTAGACGAAAGCTCTGCTACGGTGGAATTAGCAGCACAGGCACTCGGTTGTGAGCCAGAACGCATTGCCAAGTCTTTATCGTTTCTTGTGAACGATGGCGCGGTATTAATCGTTGCCGCAGGGGATGCAAAAATTGACAACGCTAAATTTAAAGCTATCTTTGGAACAAAGGCAAAAATGCTAGCAAAAGATGAGGTCCTTGAAAAAATTGGACATGAAGTAGGAGGTGTTTGTCCTTTTGGTGTGAATGATGGTGTCGCTATTTATTTAGATGAATCACTTAAACGTTTTACAACAGTATTCCCAGCATGTGGTAGTAGTAATTCTGCCATTGAGCTTACGATTTCTGAACTAGAAACCTACACACCTTATCAAGAATGGATAGATGTTTGCAAAGGCTGGAATGAATAATGTAATTTTTCCCTAATCGATGAAACATTTAAGGTCGTTTCATCGATTATTTTTCAGTAAAATAATATCCCACTATAATATAGAGTATTTATAACTCCCCTACTCATCTAATGCCCCCCTAAAAATGCATAGTTATAATCCAAAATAAAAGAAAAAATTCCTTTTGAAAAGCCTTTTTTTCAGAAAAAAATATTTTTTCCTTTTGTGTATCTAAAAAAAGTCAGTAATCACAACATCTCATTACCAATAAAATAATTTTTCACTAAAAATCTAATAGTTTTACTTTTTAAAAAAAGTGTTATAATCGCCAAGAATTTAAAATTTTCAACTTTGGAGGTTACTTTATGGTATTACGTGACTTTTTTATTTACTTATCAGAAAACAAATTATTAAATAGCGCTGCACAAAAATATGGACTAAAAATGGGAGCCCAGAGCGTTGTTGCTGGCACAAGCCTTCCTGAAGTTGTGCAATCAATCAAAGAATTAAATAAAGCTAATATTTCTTGTACAGTTGATAATCTTGGTGAATTCGTATACGAAAAATCAGAGGCAACGGCTGCGAAAAATAATATTTTAGCTGTAGTTCAAGCTATCCATGATGAACAGCTGGACGCACATATTTCACTTAAACCTTCACAGCTAGGTTTAGATATTGATTATGCATTTTGCTACGAAAACTTAAAAGAAATCGTGGAACTTGCACATCAATATAATATTTTTGTGAATTTCGATATGGAAAACTACGAGCGTTTACACAGTTCATTTGACTTACTTGAGGAGTTACACAAAGAATTTGATAACGTTGGTACAGTTATTCAAGCTTACTTCTTTGAGTCAGAGGAAAATATTGAGAAATATAAAAACTTCCGTTTACGCATTGTAAAAGGTGCCTACAAAGAACCAGAAAATGTAGCATATCAATCAAAAGGTGATATCGATCGTAACTACCTGAAGCTAATTGAATATCATTTATTGCATGGTAAATTTACATCTATCGCTACACATGACCACAATGTAATCAACCATGTGAAGCAATTTGTTAAACAACATAATATTTCAAATGACAAGTTTGAATTCCAAATGCTCTACGGCTTCCGTAAAGAAATGCAACTAGACCTTGCACGCGAAGGCTACAACTTCTGCACATATCTACCATTTGGTAACGATTGGTATGGATACTTTATGCGCCGTTTAGCAGAACGCCCTCAAAATGTAGCACTTGTTACAAAACAAGTGTTTAATAAAAATACAAACTTGGCTATCGGCATAGGTGCAGCAGCATTTGCCCTCGGTCGCCTTTCTAAAAAAAGAAAATAACATAGCAAGCTATCAAAAAAGCGAAAACATCGTTAATCAATGTTTTCGCCTTTTTTATTGAGCTTATAGTTTTTCACACGGTATTGTAAGCTTTGTCGACGTATCCCTAACGCAGCAGCCGTTTTGGAAATATTACCCTGATGAAAGTCTAACGCCTTCGAAATATAATATTCCTCTACCTCTTTCATGTAGACGTCTAGTGGTCTTATGTCCTGCTGATTTTTAATAACAAATAAATCACTCGTAGAAGCTTCTTTTTCAATTTCTTCACATGCACTTTGAATTTTCCACTTAAAATGGACAGGCAACATATGTGGTTCAACGATGGTTTCATTCGTAATGAGTGAGGTGATTTCATCCAATAGCACTTCTAATTCCTTTAAATTACCTGGCCAGTCATATTTTAGAAAGGTCTCTCGCACCTCTTCTGAAAGCCCTTGGATAGATGAGCCAAAGCTGTCACGATGCCTTTTGAAATAATCATCAATAAATGGCATTATATCTTCTTTTCTTTCTCGTAAAGGTGGCACATAAATCGTGATACCTGAAAATAGTCGATAAAGTGTTTTGGATAGTTCATGCTTTTGAATTAAATCAATTGGATCTTTACCTACACTAGCAATTAAAACATGCTGATGATTTGGATGATTGTTGAAAAGCTCAACAACCTTTTCTTGAGCTTCTAGCGATAAATATTCAATACGCTCAGCAAAAAAAGTAATTTTTTCCTTTTCAACAATATATTTTTCAAATTGCTTTAGCACTGTTTTCTCATCTCGACGGCAGATTAGAGCAATAAACATATCATTTTGCACCTTTAGATCATGATGAATTCCTTCAGCCACCATATCTATACCAGTACCTGATTCTCCGATCAACACAACAGGCATTCTGCTTAGTGCAACAACCTTTGCTTTTTCTATGACATCCCTCATGACTGCCGATACAGCCGTAATAATATCAAATGTCAATGGTGCGCCATACCTTCGTAATGGCTGGTACATCATGTATTCAAGCTGTGTAATATCTCGGGCAAATTCAACAGCTCCCACTAAAATACCCTCATAGTGCAACGGATAAATATTGCTTATGTAGGTCACTTCTTGATTTTTTTTATTCCAATACGTTTTTTTCACATTGAGCACTGGCATTTCAGAGCTTAGAACCTTATAAATATCACTTTTTTCGATTTCGAAATCAATAATCTCTAAGGCTCGCCTCTCCTCGAACTCATCTTCGTTCACGCCTTCTAGTTCCCTCATCTTTTTATTGTATATGAGCAGCTTGCCTTCCGTATCGATAACGCAAACGCCCATATCACCTTTTTCAATAACGTATTTATAAATACTTTGTAGTACATTATTATCCATCTTGTCCTCCTGTATTCCCTTAAGCCTATTCTAACACCAATAAGAAAAACAGATGCAAAAATTAAAAAAGTTTTAATATTTGAGTTGATTAATGCCAAATTATATTGCATTATATAGTTATCACAATCTCGAAAGGTGCATAATCATTTGGCACCTTCTATCCATGGGAGGAAAATGACATGATTCCATACAAACACGAACCGTTCACAGATTTTTCACAAGAGGCAAACTACAACGCTTACGTAGAGGCTTTAAATAAAGTTGAAAGTTATTTAGGTCAAGACTATCCACTTATTATTGGTGGCGAACGTATTACGACAGAAGATAAAATCGTTTCGTATAACCCTGCAAAGAAAACAGAAGTGATTGGTCGCGTGTCAAAAGCGAGCAAGGACTTAGCTGAAAAAGCGATGCAAGCAGCAGATGAAACATTTAAAACATGGAAAAAAGTAGATCCAGCAATTCGTGCAGATGTGCTTTTCAAAGCAGCTGCGATTATTCGTCGTCGTAAACATGAATTCTCTGCACTTTTAACAAAAGAAGCTGGGAAACCATGGGCTGAAGCAGATGCTGATACAGCAGAAGCAATCGACTTCCTAGAATATTATGGTCGCCAAATGTTGCGTATTAAAAACGGCCAGCCAGTTGAAAGCCGTCCAGGTGAGTACAACCGTTATGACTACATTCCATTAGGGATCGGCATTGTTATTTCACCTTGGAACTTCCCATTCGCGATTATGGCGGGTACAACAGTGGCCGCTTTAGTAACAGGGAACACAGTATTATTAAAACCAGCTTCAACAACACCAGTTGTGGCGTATAAATTTATTGAAGTATTAGAAGAAGCTGGTCTTCCAGCAGGTGCGGTGAACTTTGTACCAGGTTCTGGTGCTGAAGTGGGCGACTACTTAGTAGATCATCCAAAAACGCGCTTCATCAGCTTCACAGGTTCACGTGATGTTGGTTTACGTATTAACCAACGTGCATCTGTCCTTAACGATGGTCAAATTTGGATTAAACGTGTGATCGCTGAAATGGGCGGTAAAGATACAATCGTTGTCGATAAAGAAGCAGATTTAGAGCTAGCTGCACAATCCATCGTGAAATCAGCATTTGGTTTCTCTGGTCAAAAATGTTCAGCATGTTCTCGTGCTGTCATCGTAGAAGATGTGTATGACCAAGTTGTTAATCGTGTAGAAGAGCTAACAAACGCTTTAACAGTTGGTGATCCTACAGATTTCAGCAACTTCATGGCAACGGTTATTGACCAAGCAGCATTCAACAAAATTACGGAATACATCGAAATCGGAAAAGGCGAAGGTCGTCTAGTATCTGGTGGTACAGCAGATGATTCAGTAGGTTACTTCGTACAACCAACAGTATTTGCTGACGTAGAGCCTTCTGCACGTATTATGAAAGAAGAAATCTTCGGACCAGTGGTAGCGATCGCAAAAGCAAAAGATTTCGATCACGCTATTGAAATTGCGAACGATACAGAATATGGTTTAACAGGTGCCGTAATTACGACAAACCGTATGAACTTAGAAAAAGCACGTGAAGAATTCCATGTTGGCAACCTTTACTTCAACCGTGGCTGTACAGGTGCCATCGTTGGCTACCAACCATTTGGTGGCTTCAACATGTCAGGTACAGACTCAAAAGCTGGTGGTCCAGACTACCTACAGCTTCATATGCAAGCAAAAACAACTTCAGAAATGCTTTAATTAACAAAGATAAAAACATATTAGAGTAACACATATATAATAGAAGAAACTCTTAAATATAAAAATCCCTAACAGCCTCAAAAAACTAGCTGTTAGGGATTTTTCACTTATTTTATTTTTTTATTTGTAGTGTTTTTTCTTCCATATGTCATAAAGCGCCATACCTTTTCAAACGGACCAATTTTAAAGAATTTAAACCAAATAACACTAAAGATTATTTGTATCACAAAGACTAGGCTAGCTATTAACACGATATCTGAGGGTGAAACAACCTCTAGTCCCATTAAAGATATAATCGCTAGTGCAATAAAGCTTTGAGCTAAATAATTGGTAAACGCCATTTGACCAACTCTGCCAATGGGTTGAAGGAATTTGGCGATTTTTTCATTCTCCAAAATAGTAAATAGACAAGCCAAATAAAAATAAGTGGTTGGAATGACTCCTAAGCCAATTAGTAATGGTAGATTTTCATTATCACCTTGAGATGCAAACCAAATACATATTGAGATACCTATAAAGAATGGTAATGTTATAAACTGTATCCATTTTATTTGTTTGAAATGATCACTTACATGACTAATCCAACCTGCTTTTGCTACTAAAAAACCAGTTAAAAACATAATATAAATAGTTATTGCATCATTTCCAACTACACTAAATGCAGTTGAGAGAGCCCCGTTATTTGGCATAAATATTTGTCCCATAATACCAAGTACATGAATAGTTATAATAGCAAATAGCCATTTACCAATCGTTGCGACCTTTGCATTATAAAATGGTAATAAGAAGAATCCTATTACAGCATAAATGGCAAGAATCGAACCCCAGAAAATAAAAATATGAACAATACCTATTAGAAGCAAGGCTAATAAACGTCTTGCGAAACGCCATTTTGGTTTGTCACCTCGAGCTTCTGCACGAGAAGCAAAAATATAAAAGCCTACACCAAATAGAAAGGAAAAAATCGAAAAGAATTTCTTCTCAATAAATATATCGATAAGTCTATCGATTAGACCATTTATTCCACTATAGTCAGGCATCGGTCCTCCCTCAATGATTACCTGATAGGCAGCCACATTAATAAATAAAATACCAAACAGTGCTAATCCTCGAATAATATCTAAGGAAACTATTCTTTCTTTTTGTGTAATGGATGAATTCATACAGTAATACTCCTTATCTTTCAATCTTTTTTCCGCATAAGTGAAGCCTGCACGACAAGCCGAATTGAATCGACAGCAGGATTTGCTTATGCACCTTAATATTATTGTGCTATTGCTATCATAGCTTTCCATCCTTACACATATTTTTTTTAAAGCTTACAGTAACCTTACAAATTATTATTTGGAAAGGCATTCAGATTATTCTGTATTTTTTCGCTTTTACTAGTTTTAAATCCCCTTTCACAGACCAAAACTTCATATTTTATAATAACTATTTCTTTTAGAAAGGGGTTAGATGATGAACAGACAGCGTAAGCTTGGCTTTTGTTACCCAGGCTATAAATATTGTGGGCCAGGTTGTTCAGGACCAGGTGCACCAACGAATGCTGTAGATGCATGCTGTAAGCAACATGATGAATGCTATGCTCGATACGGTCGTACAAAACATTGCGATGAGTTGTTTCAAAACTGCTTACAGCCATATATGAAGACAAATGATAAAATAGCTAGAGATGCTAAATTATTTTACAATATTTTCGAAGTACGTAATCGCTTCTTTTAAGATAAAAAAGCTCACATTGTATTTCTTCACTGTGAGCTTTTTTAACCTAGTTATCATTTAGTATAAACTGTGTATTTTCTTGGATTTATAAAGCCAAGCTTAGTAGCTAAATGATAGGAGGCATGGTTATTAATATCACAATCCCAACAAGGTATTATATTATTTAAAAGGCAATAATCTATAAATGTTTCTGCAATCAAGTTCGCTAACCCTTTTCCTTGATAACTCGGATCAGTTATTATATCCACCTCTGCATATTGCATCGATTTAAAAATGGAAACCGCTTCACTAATTATTTGGCCTTCATGTTGAAGACAAAAACCAAAACCATTTTTAAGAAAATTACTAGTTGTATCCCAATATTCTTGATAGTATTGATTAGTAAATTCTATACTATGTTCGTTGCTGATTGATCTTAGAGCATTCAAAATCTATTGAATGACATTTTTCCCTCTCATTATAAACATTCTTATCAAAGCTAAACGTGTATCGTTGTAATTTCTTAACATACCCTTTTAATTCTTGGTTAATCTTGGCACTCCAATCATCCGAATAAGTAAATAATGTGAAGCGTTTATTTTGTTCACGCGATTCTTGTAGTAGCGTTACAATTTTACTTACAATATGTTTACAAGACGAATCACCATTAACATAATATATTCCCGATTTTGTCTGTACTAGAATAGAATGATAGCCAGCATCATCTGCATAAATGGTACATTCTATTATCTGATCCAGTATGCTGTAGACGAATGTTGGCGCCTCTTTAATAGTCTCTCTTATCGCTGAAAAATCCTCTGCTTTTACCTCTATCATTATCTTTTCCCCAATTGTTTAAATATTGTTTTCTTCTTATTATAATGTATATTGTAAATAGTAGAACTATTGAGGTTAGTATAAAAAGTGGACACGGAAAACTGAGAGTAGCTATGATAGAAATAACTATTTTAAAGGACGTGTACCGAATGACTAAAAAAATAACCCAAGAATATCGTGATTATGTTGTGAAATTAGTAGTAGAAGAAAATCGAAAAGTAACAGAATTATCGTATGAATTAGGGCTTGGGGAATCTTCTATTCATCGCTGGGTAAAAAAGTATCGTGATGGAAAAAAGCAAGAAAATGGCGACGTAAAATATATAACCCCTTCGGAGCTAAAGAAGTTAGAAGCAACTTATGAAAAGAAACTTCGTGACTTAGAAGAGGAGAATGCCATTCTAAAAAAGGCGATGCACATCTTTGCCAAAAACCCGCAGTAGTGTTTGAATTTATTGAAGCGCATAAACAGGAGTTTTCGATTGTAAAGATGTGCCGCGTTTTAAAAGTGTCGACGAGTGGCTATTATAAATGGCTGGCAAAACAGGCAGCACCGATAACAGAAAAAGAAGAATATAAAATGAAAGTTACACAAAAAATTAAACAATCGTTTCATGAAAGCTATGGTACGTATGGCAGCCCGCGAGTACATAAAGATCTGTTGGAATGGGGTTATCCTCTTTCACAAAAAACAGTGGCAAACATCATGCGAGGACTGGAACTGTGCGCAACACAGCCGAGAAGCTATGTGACGACAACAGATTCAAATCATGACGCACTGGTGTATCCGAATATACTGAAACGCATGTTTTATGTGGAAGAACCAGATCAAGTATGGGTCGCTGATATTACCTATATCCGAACGCTGGAGGGATGGGTGTATTTAGCGAGTATTATGGATCTGTATTCTCGTAAAATTGTAGCGTGGGAAATGGCCGATCATATGAAAGTAGATTTAGTGTTAATAGCTTTGAAAAAAGCGTTCTTCATACGCCGACCCAAAAAAGGACTCATTCATCATTCAGACCGTGGGGCGCAATACTGTTCAACGGAATATATCGAACTTTTAAAAAAGCATGGTTGCCAAATTAGTATGAGTAAAAAAGGTGATCCGTATGACAATGCCTGCATTGAATCGTTTCATGCGACCATAAAAAAAGAAATGATTTATCGCCAAAAATTCCAAACAAAGAAAGCAGCCTTCAAAGCGATAAATGGTTATATTTCTAATTTTTATAATGAACATAGAAGACATTCGACCCTTGGCTATCGTTCACCGAACCAATTTGAACGCTTAACGTTTCAGAAACACGCAAGTTAATCTCAAAACCGTTTCAAGCGATGGAAATCAATTGTTCAAGCTCTTTGAACAATTGACTTCCATTGCCCACCAAACGCAGTGCGGTAGCTTTGAAGCTCTCACTTTATTATGTCCACTTTCTTGACAGAAGACCACTATTGTTTAATATTGAAATGCGTCTAGTATAAAACATTTGAAGGGACTGAACGATGCGCAGATAGCAATATTTTTTATCCAAATAAAATCAATTTCGCCTTGGCGTAATTGTGTCTGGATTTTGAATTGTGCCCACACAATTCATTCATTCCATTGAAAATCCGTGACATCCGCCGGAGGCTTTATCATCATTCAGTAGGTGTTTCGTCACCCACTGAAAAGGAACCAAAACCGCTTTCATCTCACCACCTGTTGAGGTGAGAGTCTTCTGCTGAATGAAGATAAAAACTTGGAGGTAAAAGTATTGATAGAACAAATTGACACAAAAAGACTATATTTAAGAAAAATGAAATTAGAGGATGCCAATAATTTATTTCAAATTTGGTCAGATCCTGACGTAACCAAATATATGAATATTATGAATTTAACGGATGTTAAACAGGCACAAGAAATGATTACAATACTTGATCAATTAGCGAAAGAACAAAAAGGCATTCGTTTTTCAATTATTGAGAAGACATCCCATAAAATTATTGGCTCTTGTGGATTTAATTCATTTGATGATGAGAACAATACCGCAGAAATTGGCTATGAGCTTGCGAAAGCTTATTGGGGAAAGGGTTTTGCGCAGGAAAGTATTGCAGCTTTAATTCATTATGCCTGTACCACTTTAAATATAAAAAAAATTGAAGCAAAAGTTGAGCCTGCTAATAAAAACTCCATAAAATTACTAGAAAAGTTGAAATTCAGCTATATAGGAACATTGCCAGAAACTGAAACATCTGATGATATTAGTATTTATGCTTTAATACAATAAATTCGTAAAGGCCAAGAAACATTATTCTTGGCCCTTCTAATTTACTTAATCGGTATCCAAATTTCAGAATAACAATCAGGATTAAATGGATCCTGTTCAGAATACACTTCAAGCTCTGCGGATCCTATCGGTTCGTAAGGATTAGATGGGAACCATTCAGAATATATTTGTTTCCAAGTATTCTGCATTGCATCTGGCATAGGACCATGTACTTCAAAGACAACCCATTTAGATGCTGGTATGTCCATTGCTAGTAAATCATTTGGTACATCCCCTACATGATCGGCAGCAATCCAATAATCAATCAGGCTATTCTGTGGATAGTTGGGATCTGGAACACAAACTCCAAGTACACCCTTAATTTCTCCATTATTTAATTGAATTAACTGCTTATCAAAATCTTTGCTGTTCATTTCATTCCAAAATTGAGGAATCTCTCTCGTATTTTCACCACTTTGACAATTATAAGTTCTTTTTACCCCTACCACCTGAAATGCTTCTTTTTCTTCAATTCTATACTTCATTGGTTCTGCTCCCTTCAGACTTACCTGTATGACCAGGCGATTGTATGATTGTAATGGACCTTGCTTCTTTCTAGCTTCACTAGGCGTTACATGATGTTGCTTGCGAAATGCCTTTGTGAAAGCTTCAGGAGAGTCATAGCCATATTTGTAGGCGAGATCGATTATTTTTTCATCAGTATTCACCAACTCTTGCGCAGCCAATGTTAATCTTCTACGTCTTATATAATCCGCAATGGACATATCCGTTAAAATAGAGAAAGTCCGTTGAAAATGAAAGACTGAAGAATGAACCTCTCGTGCAATTTGCTCCATAGTAATGTCCTCTAATAAATGCACCTCGATATAATTGATTGCTTTTTGAATCGACTCAATCCAACTCATTGCTCTCACTCCTTGTATATAGATTAACGAAATGACATGATTTAATCCTGTTTTTTTATGCTTGCTTTGGACAGGTTCATTCATATCTACTATATTAATAATCTTTAAAGAAAAGTTTACTAAATAATTTCTAATTGTTACCCAATTCCAATTATGTATTGGTAAGTAAGATATAATCATTCTTAAGTCTATATCACTTACTTAAATTTTTGCAAAAATATGACGTTTGAAACAGTTCAGTGACCAAATAACAACAAATCTTGAGTATCAGTATTTAAAATAATCGTAATAAAAGTCACGCTCTTATGAACATGACTTAATATTTCTCTATAGTTTTTTTGGTACCCTCATTAATATTAGAAAGTTTGCATTGTTTCACTAACATTATTTAAGTTTTATTTTTTCAATGGCTGCCTCATAGATCAATTCATTCTTGATTTTTATATATTGATTTTTCGCTGTCTTGCAATAGCCTTCTTTTTCTAGAAATTCTTTTAACGCAGATTTCCTGGGAAATATTTTTTCCATTACACTTGAAGTTTCTTTAAGCTCATCCATTCTTTTAGTAATTGAAAGCATAAAAATTTTTGACAAATAATATCCTCCTTTCAATTAGGCATGAAACTTTTTATTTATAAATAATTAGAGCTGAATGTATAACAGTCTGTTCTCCAATGTATAAAGTGTTATATTTAATATCGATTATTAGATAATCACTTAAATCTAGAAGAGCATTATTAATATCATTTTCAAATTGTACAATATCATTATTTTGAATTGTTACTACTTGTGTCGCTTGCATCATATACTTTTCTCCCCCTCTTTTTTATATTAAGTTAAAAGGAAAGATTTGTCACAGAAATAATATAATTGTTCAAACGAAAAAAGTGCTAGAGCGAAAAAGCTCCAACACTTCCTTTTAGTACATTCTTAAATATTCTTCACGCTCCCAGTTATGGACGCGTGTACGATATTTATTCCATTCTATTTCTTTAGCAGTCGTGAATTTTTCAAAAATATGATCCCCAAGTGCCTCACGTACTATATGATCCATTTCTAATTCAATTAGTGCAAATTCCAATGATGATGGTAAACTATCAATACCGTTTAATTCACGTTCATTCCGAGACATTTTATAAATATTGCGATCAACTGCATCTGGAGGTGTTAAATCATTGCGAATCCCATCGAGCCCTGATGCTAAAATAACGGCCATCGCTAAATATGGGTTTGCTGCAGGATCAACAGAACGAAGCTCAATGCGTGTTGAAAGGCCTCTTGCAGCCGGAATTCGAATAAGTGGTGAACGGTTTTGAGCAGACCACGCTACATAACAAGGAGCCTCATAGCCAGGCACTAAACGTTTATAGGAATTCACAAGCGGATTTGTGACTGCAGTAAAACCATGTACATGTTTAATAATACCAGCCATAAAACTACGCGCTGTTTGGCTTAATTGCAGTTCTGCATTTTCATCATAAAAAACATTTTTACTTCCCTCAAATAAAGATAGATTGAAATGCATTCCTGAGCCATTAACGCCATATAATGGCTTTGGCATAAAGGTTGCGTGTAAACCATGCTGCGCTGCAATTGTTTTTACAACAAGTTTAAATGTTTGAATATTATCACAGGCTTCAATAGCATTGGTATATTTAAAGTCAATTTCATGCTGACCAGGTGCCACCTCATGATGAGATGCTTCAATTTCGAAGCCCATTCCTTCTAGCTCTAATACAATGTCACGACGACAATTCTCGCCAAGATCTGTTGGTGCTAGGTCAAAGTATCCCCCACTATCATTTAATTCAAGTGTTGGGTGCCCTTTGTCATCCAGCTTAAATAAGAAAAACTCTGGTTCTGGCCCTAAATTAAATGAAGTAAAACCAAGCTCCTCCATCTCTTTTAGTACCCTTTTTAGGTTAGAGCGTGGATCACCTTCAAACGGCGTACCGTCAGGTCTTGTTATATCACAAATAAAGCGCGCTACCTTGCCCTTTTCAGCTGTCCAAGGGAAAATTACAAAAGTATTAAAATCTGGACGTAAATACATATCTGATTCTTCAATACGTACAAAGCCCTCAATGGATGAACCATCAAACATCACTTTATTGTCCAATGCTTTTTCTAATTGACTTACAGGAACCTCAACATTTTTAATTGTTCCCAATATATCAGTAAATTGTAGGCGAATAAATTTCACATTTTCTTCTTCCACTCGGCGTATAATATCTTCTTTTATATAATGTTTCATTCTTCACCACTCCAATGTAATTTTAGTTAACATCACAATAAATAACTGTTTTCAAATTACATTATAAAAGAAAAAAACGCAATACATATGTAAGGTTTTATTACATTGTTTTTTTCGAAGATATTTATCTTTTTTTTAGATATATAGAGCTCTCATTTACGAATCCCTTTATACGGGATTAAGGCTTTACTACAAAGATTTTCAGCAATTTTCATGGTCTGTTTTATGGAATTTAAATAAGAAATAATATTTCCACAATTTATATCACAATAGTCTTGTATAATGCCATATTTATTGGTAAATTTATAGCAAATTAGAATTTCTATATTGTTCATCAGCCAAGTAAATAAGGCGTATATAATATAGTTAGAAATAAATAACTAAGATTCCTGGAAATCTTCTGTTAAAGATACATAAGGCGGTGAATGTAGGAAGCATGTCAGTATTAATTATTGGCAGCGTAAGTAATGATGTATTGCGTCTGCAAAAATATTTTCATCGTATAGACATCAAAGATATTCATTGCTTTTCCTCCTCTGATGCAGCAATGAATTATTTATTAGATTCTTTGAAAGAAGAGCTGGAATTAATTATTCTCGATGCAAAATTGACACTTAAAAATTGCGAAGAAATATGTCAGCAAATTTACAGTTTAATAAACTGGATTGATGTCCCAATCCTTCTTGCTACTACTTATGAGAAAACGATTACGATTGATAGAGTTTTTGAAGCTGGGATATTTGATTTTATTTTAAAGCCATTTGATTTCACACAATTTAAAACTCGAATTCAAGTAGCCACAAAATATCAGAATGAAGCAAAACTTCGAAAGCAGCAAGAAAGTATTATTCAAAAAGACTTAATTGTGGCAAAAAAATTTCAAAAAAACGCTTTATCACCACCATTAAATCTTAAATACCTACAGATTGATGGACTTTATGTTACATCCAATACACTAGGAGGTGACATGTACTGTTGGTTTAGGATTAATGAACATTTGACAGCTATTCTTTTATATGATGCTATGGGGCATGGCATCGCTGCATCACTTGTTACCATGTCCGTTCGATCTCTGTTAAAAGGTATGATTACAAAATTAATCGATCCTGTAACAGTCATTCGGGAGCTGAATCGTCAAATATACGAACTTTTCTCTGATGAAGATATGGACCGTTTTTTAATGACGGCTATCTACATACTTATTGATACAAAAAATGGAACATTACACTATGTGAATGCAGCCCATCCAGCTGGATTTTTATTTGGAAAGTATGGAGAGACAGTATTTCTTCAAGCGAACACACCTATTCTTGGATTATTCCCTACAATTCCAATCACTAAAAAAACAATTCCTTTATCTGGCTGGCATCGAATTATACTTTATACAGATGGATTATTGACATTAAATAAGCAACACAGTATCGATATGGAATTTTTCCATTCCTATGCCTCACAAGAAAATAGCTATGCCTTACAAAAATTTTCTCAAAAGTACAATTTATTAGATAATGATCACAGTGATGATATAACAGTAGTTTCAATAACAATTACATTACAGGGTAGGTGATTGGTGATGGAATTCACGCTCAATGTAAATCCTGATACACAAGCTATAGCATTCGTAGATCAAGTTATGGAAAATTATTCAAATGTATATAATCTACCTTATAAAAAGGAATTACGCTTTGTTGTACATGAATTAGTTATAAATGCTGTTGAAGCAATGGGAAAAATCAATACATGCTCAAAAAAAGAAATTCAAATACATGTATGCCAATCCAATGAAGAAATAAAAGTAACTGTTACTGATGAAGCAAAAGGGATTGCTGAAAATGATTGGGATAAAGTTCTTCAATACGATTTCAATGAACTTGATTATTCAGATCGTGGGCGTGGTTTATTTTTTGTCAAAAATATGGTTGACGATATTTGGTTTGAACATATTTCTGAAACAAAATTTTTAGTTGGTATCTCAAAAAGAATTTATATAAATGAAAATAGAGAGCTTTGATAAATTTTTAACTATTAAAAAACGCTACTCGACTCGCCAAAACGAGCAGCGGAAATCATAACGTGATATAAGGTTCAACAACATATACCTATAAACGTATAATTGGAGGAGTTTTAATGAGACTGTCAATCCGAAAAAAAATAAGCCTGCTAATCTTTAGTTGTATTTTACTACTTACTTCACTTTTAGCAGGGATAAATTATTATGTTGCGAAAAAGAATCTTTTAGAAAGTGCTGATACTAAGCTTCTATCAGATATTCAAGTAAGCTATGAATATTTAAATGCAAAATTCCCTGGAGATTGGTCCATCAAAAATAATCAATTATATAAAGGCGATGTCAACATGGTTGAGAATTTTGACATCGCTGATAAAGTTGGCGAGCTAACAAACGGTAATGCCGTATCCATTTTCCAAAATGATACACGAATTAGTACCAATATTGTTGAAAATGGAGAGCGTGCTTTAAATACTAAAGTATCTGACGAGGTGGCAGCTGTAGTATTAGGAGAAAAAAAACGATTTATTGGTTCAGCCAGTGTTTTAGGAAGCATGCACCAAGCAGCCTATGACCCTATTTTAGATAGCAAAGGAGATGTAATAGGTGTATGGGCAACAGCCGTTCCAACAGCACCTTATATAAGCATTGCAACAAAATCTGCTCTTGAAAATATAGCCGTTTCGTTAGGGATTGCTATTCTATTAATTGTCGGTATTAGTTGGTTTTTACAACGACAAATCATTAACCCAATTAATATTCTAAGCTCCAATGCCCAAGAGCTAGCAGATTTAAATTTGAATGTTAAATTATTAAATCCTAAGAGCAAGGATGAGATTGCGGATCTGGCACTTGCATTTAGTAATATGAAGGATCGTTTAACAGAAACAATTACAATTGTGGCTGGTAGTGCTAATCAGGTCGCTAACTCTTCCCACTCTTTAGCTGAATCATCACACCAAACTAGTGAGGCTTCTAACCAAATTGCATTAACCATGAATGAAATCGCAGTTGGAACAACAACACAATCCGATCAAGCTGAGCAAATTGTATCGATGATGCAAAAAACAATTGAAGAAGTATCGAGTAGTTTGCAAAAAGCTGAAATGACTTTGACTAGTGCTATAGAATCATCGAATATTGCACGTAAAGGAGAAGAAGCGATTACTGAGGCAATCAAACATTTAAGTGCTGTAACCCAAACAGTGTCTTATGCAACCGACTCAATTCAAAAGCTTGGCAAACGCTCTGAGGAAATTGGTGGTATTATCACCGTGATTACAGGTATTGCAGAGCAAACAAATTTACTTGCCCTTAATGCAGCCATTGAAGCCGCACGCGCAGGTGATCAAGGAAAAGGCTTTGCGGTTGTTGCCTCAGAGGTACGTCAGCTAGCTGAGCAATCAAGCATGGCATCTGGGCAAATTACAAATCTAATAAATGATATTCAGGCTGAAACATCAGTAACAGTTCGCACAATGGAAAGCAATTTGCTTGCAGTAGAGGAGCAAGTAACAATTATCAATAAAGGAGGAACTGCTTTAAAAGAGATTGTGGAGAAAGTTGTGGAGACGGAAAAAGGTGTTGAACAAATGAAGGCTGCATTTACGCATGTCAATGACAACTCCTTAGGTGTTCAACAAGCTATTCAAGACATTTCTCGTATCATTGAGGACTCCGCGGCTGCAACAGAGGAAATCGCTGCTACTTCTGAGGAACAATATGCTACCGTAGCAGAGATAACACAAAACTCAGATGAATTAGCAACAATTGCTGATAAATTACAAAACGAAGTCAATAAATTTAAGTTTTAATTAAGAATTAACATGATACGATGTGATAGAATCAGTGGGAGTCTATTAAAGCAATATACAAAAATGCGGTGACTCCCACAATAACATAAGCAGATGAGGTGGCTCAAAAAGGTCTTTGGAAAGCCTTCAACCTTGTCAAGAAATTATCCAAGTAGTAATTAATCCATAAACAAGAAAAGGAAAATGGAGGCGCTATAGTATGAATCAGAAGAAAATTGCGATGGATATTGGCACAAAGGCTGATTATATCTTAATTGCGTTTACTGGTGATTTGGAATACGAGCTGATTGAGGATATAAAAAAAGATCTTCAATCACTAAATTTAGAAACAAAGCATGGATATATTATCGATATGCAAAAGGTAACAAATATAGATAGTACCGGCTTTGGTATGATCGTCAACTTTGCCAAAAAAGTTTCTATAAAAGAAAAGAAAATCGCCATAATTGTCGTCGATGATTTCATCCGCAACTTATTCGCTATTTCACAGGTTGATAAAGTTTTTCCTATCACAAACAGCGAAGAGCAAGCAAGAAAGATTATTAAAGAAGACTGGCTAGGAGAATTATCACTTACCGAATATTAATCCTATTGTTGCCCCCATTATTAAAATAGGGTGTATTCCTGTGAATGGAATACACCCTGCTTTTTAATATTGTAATAGCATATTTAGTAAAACAACTAGAATAACTATAGGTACTACAATTAACATTAATAGTCGATATATAGAATAATACCCCTGCCCCATTTGGCTTCCCATCAGTAATTCCTTCTTCACAAATTCTTTATCAGCTACATGTACAATAAAGAACGCTATCAATAAGTTTCCTATTGGAAGCATTAAATTCGATACTAGAAAATCTGTCGTATCAAAAATTGTTTTCCCAAAGAATGATACATCAGCTAAGGTACTAGATGACAGTGCTGCTGGAATTGCAGCAAGAAAGACTACTATACCTAATAACAGCGTCAATGCTGAGCGAGATATTTGCCCCTTTTCTATAAATGCCGCTACGATGATTTCGTATAAACTAAAGGAGGATGTTAACGTTGCGAATAAAAATAATAATAAAAACATCGCTAAGAACACTTCACCAAACGGCATTTGGCTAAATGCTGTTGGCAGCACCATAAACAGTAAGCCCGGTCCTGAAGCTGGCTCTAAATCAAAGGCAAATACCACTGGAAAGATCGCTAATCCTGCTAAAAAGGATACAAGTACAGTTAAAAGAACAACCGAGCCCGCCGAGTTAGGTAAGCTCACATCCTTCTTTAAATAAGAGCTATAGGTCACAAGGCAAGAAAAACCCACTGCTAAGCCAAAGAAGGATTGCCCTAACGCTTCTAATAAAGCCCTTCCAGTAATATTAGAGAAGTCTGGCCATAAGAAAAATTTCACACCCTCCATCGCCCCATCTAATGTTACTGCTCGGACAACAAGTACAATAAACATCATAAATAATAATGGCATCATAAACTTATTAGCCTTTTCTATACCATTTTGCACACCAAGGGATATCACTAGTACATTCGCTAGCGTAAATAACCCTAAACCTAGTAATGTAATCCAAGGCGTACCTATAATTTTTCCAAATAGCTCTCCAGGATCATTAACAGGATCAATAACAGTTCCAGCCACACCAAGACCGCTATAAATAAAAATCCAACCACCCACAACACTATAAAAAGTTAATAATAAAAAGCAACCCAGTACACCCATGCGACCAATCCATGCCCAGCCCATTTTTGTCGGTGCAATTTTTTTATAGGCAGTGACCGCTTCAGATTGGGTGCCACGACCTAACACATATTCTGATAATAGCATCGGTAAACCAATCAGCAATGTAAATAGAACAAATATAAGGAAAAATGCTCCTCCGCCACTTTGTCCAGTAACATACGGAAGCTTCCAAATTGCCCCTAATCCAATTGCTGCACCTGCTGATGCTAAAATAAAGCCTAGTTTACTAGACCATTGTGCTTTTTTTTCACTCATCTCTTCAAACTCCTCTAGCATTTCTAAACTCTTTCTTATTCTACATGAAAACACTAGGCTCGACTAGATTAAGTTCATTTGACGAATCTATCCATTACTTCATGCGTTCTATCCATAAAAAAACCTCAAGTGTATCAAAACACCCGAGGTTGCATAATCTTATTTCGTTAAATACATATTACGTTGACGATCTATCCATTTGCGCATAGTTGTAAATAATAAAGCCATGATAACAGTTAATAAAATTCCTTTGACAATATTAAATGGCAAGATTCCAGCCACAATCATTTTATATAATGAATCTCCTACAACAGGCTCCATCCCCAAAAAGTACGTGTACATTGGTAAAAATACAGCATAGTTAAGAACACTCATACCAACCGCCATAACGATTGTTCCTGCTGCTAAGCCACCAATAAGGCCACCAATGTTTTTAAAACGCTTAAAAATAATGGATACCGGTAAAATAAATAAAATACCTGTCGTGAAGTTAGCGATATGTCCTACGGGTACTCCTGTCGGCGTGCCTGAGAAAATCCAATCCAAAACATTTTTAAATAACTCTACTAGAATCCCCGCTACAGGTCCCATTGTGATAGCCGCTAGTAATGCAGGCATATCACTGAAATCTACTTCCAAAAACGCTGGGAATGGCGGAATTGGGAAATTAAATAGCATTAATAAAAATGAAATACTGCTCAGCATGCCAATCGTTATAAACGATTGAAGTTTAACATTTTTCTTCATTGAAAACTCTCTCCTCTTTGCTGATTCAATCTCGCAAGAAGAAAGGTTACGACCTAATCACATGTTATTCATGAAAAAACCCTTATGCATTTTTGGCATAAGGGAGAATAGGCATGATTAATAAACGCCATTAATTAGCAGTTTTTGAGCGAACTTTAAAGTCATGTTGAAAAAACGCCCGTTCAAAGCCAATTTAAAATAACGAATGACGATCGTACCTCCATCTTCTCCCATCCAGACTCTAACTGTCGGCCTTGGAATCGCACCAAGTCAGCCATGCAAAAAAATTTGCACAGGTCGCGGGCTGAAGAGTCATTAGTAAATCATTCGAGCCAATGTCTTTCACATTAACGATTTACAACTCTATTACCGCCGGTCGGGATTTTCACCCTGCCCCGAAGATGAATCAATATTTTATTTTTGTTCTACAGCTTTACTATAATGAATTATTTAGAAAAAGTAAATAGTTCTGCTTAAAAAATCCTATTAGATTTGTATGTTTTATGGACAGTTAATTGATTTATCGCCAGAAAAACAAGAAGGAGTATTCTCGCCACTGTCTATGTACGAGAAAACTCCTTCACTATCGCCAAAAAAGTTGCTATGGTGTATCCATATATTGCTTGTTTGCGCCTACTGGCTTGGGCAAGAAATTTTTAAAATCAAAGCCTTCCCAATTTTCCTGAACTACATTATCTAGGCGTAATTGTTTATCAAAGCTTGCAGCCGTTAGCATCATTGCTTCGATTAATTGTGTTGCTCGAACCGGTTCCATAGTCGTTAAATCAAGAGGATCATTAAAGGTAACAACAACACCCTCAGCAACCTCTTGAACAGTATAGTTCACATTTTCTGGAACGACAGGAACATAGACATCATCATTTTTATTGCGCATAACTGTAATCGCTTCTGTTACCGTGGAAAAAGTTTGACGAAAATCAGGAGATAAATACTCCGTCCCATTGTTCTGATCTTTATATAAATAATAATTAAAATGACTTGGACCTGTTAATGACATAGCCTTACTCGGCTCCCCCTCTTGGGAGAACTCGTATGGTGTACCATCTGCATTTTCAAACTCTACCTCTGTATACTCTGAGTCCGAAAATGTATCCTGCAAGGTTCCCTTATACTCATTCACAGGGGCAGAAGCTACATCGTAATCATTTTTCTCAGGTAATACATGAATCAGCTTATCGTCTTTTTCTTTCAATTCACCTTGATATGGATGGTAATTAGTAAAGCCTTTTTCTTCCTCTTTAATTTGTGGTGCATACTTTTTATACATTTGTAATGTAGAAGGTTTTTCTTTCCCAAAATCTGCTGCAACTTGCTCATTGGGAATAATATACGTCATTGGTACACTTTCTACATCACGGCTTGCCAAACCAATGCGGAAGACAACGGCATCCGTTAAGTCCTCCTCGTACACAGAGGTACGTAGAGACATAAATTTAGCATGTTCTGTAACAATGCTCGAATCCAAATAATTATCATGATTTTCAGCAGTTTTTGCAGCTGGCCCATCTTCCATAGTAGAATATGGAGCAATATCAGGGGCAGTCGCCTGATCTATCTTGGAATGTTTATTATTCATAAACATAGAACCTACACCTACTGTTAATGCGAAAACAGCGGCAACACTCATAAAGATTGGCCATTTACGGATTTTGCGCTTTGTTGATTCTGTCTCTGTACTTTGCTGTTGTTCTTGCGCTGACACTTCTTCGTCTACTGGCTGCTGGATGGCTTCTTGCAGATGAACATTATCCTGCAACCGAGTATCTGCCAATAATCGATTTAATATTTCATCTTTAGAACGGCGGTCAGAAAGCTTAGGGGCATTGTTCAATACATGTTCTAGTTGGTCATCATCAAATTGGTTATGTGTCATTGCCGTTTCGCCTCCTGTTCTCTAACCTGTTGTAGCTGTTGCCTTAAAAATTTAATGGCACGATGCTGCGTTGTTTTTACCTTTGCTTCTGTCCAATCTAGTATTTGTGCTGTTTCTGCAATCGATAAATCTTGAAAGTAGCGCATAATGATGACCATCTTTTGGTCTCCTGTACAGTTTTCAAGTGCTGACTCTACCTGCATAAATTCATCACTGGCCTCCAACATATCTTCCGGTGATGGTGTGTTTGAATGGAGCTGTTCCGTTTCCCAGTCAAAAAAATCAAGTGAATGCTTTTGGCGTACTGCCTGCTTCCGAAAGTGATCGATTGCTACATTTTTAGCAATGGCAAAAAGCCATGTCTTTTCACTGCTATTTCCTGCAAATTGATCGTATGAGCGCAACACTCGTACATAAACCTCGTGCGCTAAATCTTCAGCAAGTATACGGTTTTTTACTAAATAAATAAGAAACTGGAACACGTCTTGATGGTATGCATCGTATAGTCGATGGAACACGGAGTCATTCAATGCACTCCACCCCCGTTCTATAATATTTGTCGTCTTCATGTTTACAGAAGTTACAGCCAATTAATACCACTAAAGTAGCAATGATATTAATTACTCGAAAGGTAAATAAAACGTAAAGGTCGTACCTTCTTTCAGCACACTGTCTACCATAATCGTCCCTGAATGTGCCTTTACAATATTTCTAGCAATAGCTAAACCTAGGCCAGTTCCGCCTTTAGAACGCGTCCGGGCTTTGTCAGCTTTATAAAAACGTTCAAAAACATAAGGTAAGTCCTCATGTGGAATGCCATGTCCTGTATCCTGAACAGATATTTTTGCGAAGGTCGGCTCCTGCTCAATTTTGACAGTAACTGACCCTTCATCCGTATGACGGAGTGCATTGTCAACTAAATTTGTTAACACTTGTTCAATCCGATCCTCGTCAATACTTATCCTAGCTTCCTCATTGAATTCACTATCAAATACTAGACGAACATTTTTCTCTTTAGCGACTTGAGCAAACTTTTGTGTTATCCGCTCGAATATAGAATTAATTGGAAGCTCATCCTTATAAAGCGTCATATGCCCCGATTCCATACGAGCTAAATCTAATAAATCTGTTACTAGACGTCCCATACGCTTCGATTCATCGTAGATAATTTTTGTTATCTCGTTACGTTCTTCCTGATCCTGAATAAAATCATCATCCATTAAGGCCTCTGAATAGCCCTGAAGCATTGAAATTGGTGTTCTCAGCTCATGAGATACATTCGCTATGAAATCTGAACGCAGCTTTTCTAAGCGATGCTGCTCTGTCATATCACGAATAACAGCAACTGCTCCACGTATTAATTCCCCACTGTAAAGGGGACTAATCGTAAAGGTATAATAATTTCCATCCATCTCAATTTCTTCTTCTAATTTATCCTCAAACATCAGTACATGATCTAGCATATGATATAGCTCTGGTGGAATTGGCTTTGCACTTTGAGAACCTTTATTAACAAACCATTTTTGCATTAAACGCTCTGCTGGCGGGTTACTTAATAATATTGTACGATCTCGATTAAACGTAATGACTGCATCTGTCATTGATGTCAAAATATTAGAAAGTTGTTCATTTTCCTGATTAATTACTTCTAAATTATGCTTTAATTGTCGCCCCATTTGATTAAAGGCAACAGCAAGCTGACCAATTTCATCATTTTGTGTTGTTGGCATTTTTGCTTCAAAATTCCCTTTTGAAATTTCAAACGCCAATTCACGCATTTTACGTAATGGCGAGGTAATACGTGAGGAAAGGAAAAAGGCAAAGAATGTTGTCAGCACAAAGGCAATAAAGGCAGATAAAAAGACAATTTTTGTCGTTTCTTTCGATGTTTTATGTAGTGCATCAGGACTTTGATAAATAAAGACAGCACCATGCACGGCATTCTCTACATTTAATGGGAAGCCGAGCACCACATACGATTCTATTTTTTCTTTATCTGTAGATGATGGCATCATCATTTCTTTCGTAATTGGTTCATCTGATTGAAAAATTTTATGGAAAGATTTATTGGCTAATATAGTATCCTGTATTTCTTTTTTATTAACACCCTCCTGCAAAGCAAACGATACTTCGTTATTACCTGTCGCAATAAGGGCATTCGTGCTTTCGGGTAAAATATCTTTTAATAATTCCGATGTTGACTCTGCCGTTTCATTATCATCTACAATACTTGCCACCGTTGCAGCTGTTTGACGCAACGAAATCTCCGCTTGCTGCATATGGTAATTTTGTAGAAATTCGAGCATCAAAACCGTGAAAACAAATAATACAAATGAAACGAGAAGCAATATGGTTACCCATAGCTTCCCGACAACACTATTCCATATTCTATTCATTGACAACCTCAAATTTGTAGCCAACGCCCCAAACAGTGACAATCATCTTTGCAGCGTTTTCAGATACACGATTGAGCTTTTCACGTAAGCGCTTTACATGCGTATCCACAGTACGTAAATCTCCAAAGAAATCATAATGCCAAACTTCTTTTAGTAATTGTTCACGGTCAAATACTTTGTCTGGCGACTTCGCTAGAAAATAAAGCAATTCATATTCTTTCGGTGTTAAATTTACCTCAATCCCCTCTGCTGTTACACGATGGGCATCATGGTCGATCATTAAATGCTGGAATACAACCAAATCTTTAGAGGAGGATGCATTTGTCGAAGGTGAGAATGCCTGCGAACGACGTAATATAGCCTTCACACGTAACACTACCTCACGAGGACTAAATGGTTTTACAATATAATCATCTGCCCCAAGCTCAAAGCCCTGTACACGGTTTGCTTCTTCGCCCTTAGCAGTTAATAAAATAATTGGTGTTGCTGCACGTTCACGGATTTCTGCACATACTTCAAGTCCGTCTTTTTCAGGCATCATGATATCTAATAAAATACAATGGTACTCTTTTTCTAAAGATTTTTCGATCGCTTGTTCACCATTTTCTGCTTCGTCAACAAGGTATCCTTCACGCTCCAAATACATTTTTAATAAGCGTCGAATACGATCCTCATCGTCTACTACTAACACTGAAATATTTTCTGACACTTTCACGATCCCTCTCTTCCAATCTTTCTCTACATTCTATTGTACATGGTTCGACACATATTGAAAAGAAAAGAAAGCCCTCTTGCCACAAGCAAGAAGGCTTATCTTTCTAATACTAGCGACGTTGAAAATCTCATATATGCTTCCATACTAGTTCATCATCTTGCAAAACTTGTGCTCCAAGGTAAAAGAAGTGAACGTTCAACTGCTTCTTCATGCAGACAGGACGTTATTATACAAGCGTTTTCATAGTTGATATAGGTATAAGCTTGTATCCCTCTCTCCCAAGCACCCCTAAACGTAAGCTAGTTTCGTATTAATTTGATGCGTATGAGTGTAAGCCTGCAAGAATTAAGTTAACAGCAACTAAGTTGAATAAGATAATGGCGAAGCCAATTAATGCTAACCAAGCAGATTTTCTACCTTCCCAACCTTTTGAAAGGCGTAAATGTAAAAATGCTGCATAAAATAACCATGTGATAAGTGCCCATACCTCTTTTGGATCCCATCCCCAGAAACGACTCCAGGCGATTTGTGCCCAAATCATCGCAAAAATTAAAGCACCTAATGTAAATACTGGGAAACCAATTAATACGGAACGGTAGCCGATTTCATCTAGTAATTGTAAATTGACACGCTTCACAAATGGTTGGAATATTGCGCTAATACGTCGTCGTGCAATTAAACGAATTAATAAGTATAAAATTGATCCTACTAATAATGACCAAACAACCGTTGTTAATTTCTTCGCATTAATAAGTGAAGGCATTTCTACAATTGGCGACATACCATGTTCTTCAATTGCTTTAAATTCATTCATTCCAAATATCGGTGGCATATTATAAGTTATTTGACGCTCTGTGCCTTCTTTATCAACATAAGAGTATTTAGATTCGTAATCCATCGCCTTAAACGTAGAGGAAGCAATGACAAAGCCAACTACTAACACTAAGCAGAACATCACTGTTTCTAACCAAAAGCGTTCTTTAGTGGCCTTCGTAACATCTACTACTTTTAATAAATAAATCAGTCCAGCTACCGCACTTATGGCCAAAATCGATTGACCCAAAGCCGCTGTAATAACATGAATTGTTAGCCAATGACTTTGTAAAGATGGCACTAATGGACTTACTTCGTTCGGGAACATCGCTGCATAGGCAATGATTAAAAGTGCCACAGGTAGTGCCACTAAACCTAATGCTGTCATGCGGTAAATAAAGTAAATTAAAATAAATGCAGCAACAATGAACATACCAAAAGCTGTCGTAAATTCAAACATGTTACTAACAGGTGCATGCCCTGTATGAATCCAACGGGTAATAAAATACCCAAGCTGCGAAAGGAAACCAATTATAGTGATAGCAATAGCCAGCTTGCCCCATTTATCTGTATTTTTGCCTGTAGCATTCGATTGCTTTATTGAACCACCAAAGAATAACGTTGCTACAAGATAAGCTATAAATGCCACAAACAATAGGTTTCCGCTTATATCAATCAAACTCATAAGGTGTTGTCACCTTCCTTTTTAGTAATGGCTGATTTTGTCGACTTCTCGACATCTTCTGACTTCTCTAGCTGATCTATATATGGTGGTAAATCAGTAAAGGATGAAACAGCATCTAAATCTTTTTTCATGCTGAACATATTTTTATTAACATGGGCAGCCATTATCACTTTTCCATCTGGCTCTACCTGTAACCATAAACGTCTGTGATTCCAATACGAACCGATTGCTACACCAATCATGAAAATAATACCACCAACAAATAGAATAGGTATTGTACTATCTTTACGTATTGTAAAGTTTGCCGTATTTCGTGTGTCAGCACTAGCAAATTTCATTCGATATTTATTTTCTCCAAGCGGTTCAAGAGGCGGCTTCATAATTTCAACAAAACTTACCTCTCCATCTGGTGTTTCAGGTGTTTTCATTTTAAATAAAAATGCTGGATTATTAGGTATAGAAGTTTTTGTTTGTGGTTCACCATTCTCAAAACCAGAAAAATCTGGTGTATAAACTAGAATCTGTACGGAAGAACCATTTCCTAAATCATATTCCTTTTTAGGATTTGTTAGATCAATTTCAGCTTTACCAAGAGATTCACCAGTTACTTTATTCACCAAATCGAAATTCATCTGCTTCAATTCATTCAATCGGTAATTCATTTGATATAAGGCAAAACCATCTTCTTTTAAAGGATGGTTCACACGAATCGAGTAATCTCTCACCTTTTCAAGATTATCCAAGTCCCCTGGAAGTGAGCCTTTAGGTTGTTTGTATAATGTGACATCCGTTTGGAAGTTTTTCGCTACTACATTGACACCTTGTGCCACTTGCTCGCCCTGTGGCTTATTGTCATGGGTTTCTAAAATAAATTTATTATTTTTAATAAAATAGCCTTCCATCCCTGGTATAGCTCTTGTCTCACCTTCACGAATCCAAATCGACTCATCTACATAGAAGCCAGGCACTAAACGTATCATAACGCCTGTTAAAAAAATAATAAGGCCGACATGGTTTATGTATGGGCCATATCGAGAAAAACGGCCGCGTTCTGCTAAAAGTGCGCTTCCATCACGTCGAACATTATATTTTAAGTCAGTCATTTTTTGCTGAACTTTTTCGAGTGTTTCCTCAGGATTTGAAACTTGTCCCTCTGCTATAATGCGTTGACGCTTCAGAAAACTTTCATGACGTTTAACGCGTTGATTTTTCAGAGACTTATGCAACGGTATCCCACGGTCTAAACTTGCAACAATAATCGATATAGCGAGCATTCCAACTAAAATTTGGAACCACCAAGTGCTATACAAATCAGATAATCCTAAATAATTATAAAGTTTACCAAACCAGCCGTAGACTTTCTCATAGTATTCGGCCTTACCTGCATCTGGAGCGTTTACATATATTTCTTGTGGTAAAATTGTTCCGATTGACGCAGCGACCAATGTGATAATAATAAGGGCAATTCCTACTTTTACACTCGAGAAGAAATTCCAAATTTTATCAACAAATGTCTTGTTGTATGTTTTTGATCGAATCGCTGATCCATCATAGCGCATATCAACAACTTTTGTTTGCTTACCTTCCTCAGTTAAAGGGCGACCACATTTTTCACAGAGCTTCGTGCCATATGGGTTACTATGACCACAAGCACAAATGATATTTTCCATAGTCATTTACTCCTTATTCGGCTTCACTAATTCCATGTACGAAGCAATATTTGCCTCCGTCATTTCACCCGTAATAATTTTCGCTACCTTACCATCTGGATCAATAAGAACCGTTGCTGGTAATTGTCCAACATTGTAGGCAGTCATAACACTTTTTGTTTTGTCAATAACCACTGGGAATGTTAAGTCGTATCTATCGACAAAATTCTGAACTTCAAAATCTGTTTGTGCAATATTGACAGCCAATGTTTGTACACCTTGGTTTTTAAATGATTTATACTGACGGTCCATTGCAGGCATTTCCTTTTCACATGGCTTACACCAAGTTCCCCAGAAGTTCAAAAATACCCCCTGCCCTTTATAATCAGACAGTTTATGTTTCTCACCGTTTAAATCTACTAACGTGAAGTCAGGTGCTTTAGAGCCTATTGCTACTAACTCTACCTTCTCCTTTGTCGCTGTTCCATATACAGTGTACCCAATTGCAAAGACCAAAACTGCTAAAATAATGGTACGGATGACGAGACGTTTTTTCTTTTTCTCCAAGTTAATAAACCCCCTATCAATTACGGCTTTGAGCAACGTTTATAACGCAAAGTTTTTAAAATATGTATAGATATTTCATTTCCTGTACAGCTAGTATGGTTTCAAATTCTATACAACTCTATTGCTTCTGCGCCTAAAAGCTACAAAGTCAGAAGTGAATACTACTTCGACTGGATGAAACTAATATAGGTGTACTGTTCTCACCTATTATAGCAAAATGATACAAAAACGCTTAGCTAATAATTATGAATGATTTATGAACGATTACACCACTAAGAAAGTGAAAACATTCCCATACGGATAATGGTATCTTCACTTTCTATAAGATCATGTTCAATTAACCTATTTTTCCTGTCTCTGCTAACACTCTTAATTGCTTCACTTCATGCTTTGTCAATTCACGATACTCTCCAGGTGCCAGACCATATAAATCTAAAAAAGCAAAGCGTTCACGTTTTAATTTGACAACAGGTGTACCAATTGCCTCAAACATGCGGCGCACTTGACGATTTCGCCCTTCATGAATGGTAATTTCACAAATCGCCTTACCAGCTTTCTCGTCAAAGGAGGTCATACTTACCATCGCTGGTGCCGTTTTACCATCCTCTAACTTAATTCCTCGTTGCAGCTTTTTTAAACCTTCAATCGTTGGAACACCTTTGACACGCGCAATATAAGTTTTGTCGATTTTAAATTTCGGGTGTGTCAACATATAGGAAAATTCCCCATCATTTGTCAGCAATAATAAGCCAGATGTATCATAATCAAGACGCCCAACTGGGAAAATACGTTGCGGAATATGCTTAAATAAATCTGTGACAGTTTTGCGTCCTTTATCATCCGTTACAGCTGAAATGGTTCCGCGAGGTTTATATAGTAAGTAATAAACCTTATCCTCTTTTTCAAGTTTTACTCCCTCAACTTCAATCGTATCTGAGTTGGACACCTTTGTACCTAGCTCACGCACTACAACGCCGTTCACCTTTACTTTACCTTCTAAAATCAATTGCTCCGCCTTACGCCTCGATGCAACACCTGCATATGCAATGACCTTTTGTAATCTTTCCATACTTTCACCTCTAGTTTTCATTCGCAATGGCATTCATGCCAACTTATCAATTTCGCCTTGGCGTAATTGAGATAAACCTTATACAATCTTCAATCAGGTTATGTTTCCCGCTAATCTGTGAAAATTATGTCATACTTTTGTGTATTATTAAAGAAAAACTAATTATGAATAAGTAATTAG
Source organism: Lysinibacillus sp. B2A1 (assembly GCA_002973635.1). GTDB lineage: Bacteria > Bacillota > Bacilli > Bacillales_A > Planococcaceae > Lysinibacillus. The sequence continues at coordinate 1,553,928 of CP027224.1, read as the reverse complement.
AGTATTTGAAATAATTTTTTATTAGCTAGTTTCTATAATTTTAACACCTAAAATTTACTGTAGATCCTTTTTATTCAGAGCTAGTATGCTCGTTTCTTTAAATGACAAATCGACTGTGATTCTAAAATTTTTTTCCTATAGGAACGTTCGAACGTCAAAAAATCAGCGTCCGCTTTTAACGATCCGCTGATTCAACAGTTACTGCCTTTGCATATATTCGTTCCTCACCGATAAAAATCGATAGGACAGCCTCCTGACGTTTCCTTGAAACGTGTAACACTTGCCTTACACTATCTTTTTCCTCTTTGGTTAGTTGTAAACGAATTGGCTGCTCTAAACGAATGGCTACCTTTTTGTTCACATTATACTTCCCTTTTTTTACCACTGTCTCAAGATTGTACTCTTCCCACACTTTATTGGCTAACCCCCGATGTACATTCCAATCATCGGATTCATTCAGCGTGACAACGATACAAGTTTGCCCATCATTTTGAAAGGCAGTAGCCAGTGTGCGACCAGCAACCTTTGTAAAACCCGTTTTTCCAGCAAAGGCTGTACCCGTTGCAGTTTTTAAGGAACTCACTGGCTGTTTCATTTCGTCATCTAAGTTAGCAGCAGTCCCTGCTCCCTCTCGTAATAAACGATGCTTATTTTCCCAAAGCATTCCATTTTCTGTATCAGCCCGATATAAAACAGTTGATGCAATTGACTTGAAGGTATTATTTTGAAGGGCGATCCTCAGCATCTCTGCAGTATCCCTAGCTGATGATAGATGCTCATCATGATGTAAGCCAGAAGGATTCATAAAAACGGTATTTGTGAGACCAGCTACAACAGCTCGCTCATTCATTAATTTGACAAATCCTTCTACTGACCCTCCAGCATGCTCTGCTAAAGCTGTTGCTGCATCATTTCCTGAGCGCAGCATTAAACCATATAATAGCGTTTCAACCGTTACCTTTTCACCTGCTTGCAAGTAAATTGATGAGCCTTCAGCCATCGCAGCCCTTGGTGAAATAACCACTTCCTCCTGAAGATCACTGTTTTCAATAGCAACAAGCGCTGTCCAAATTTTTGTTAAGCTGGCAATGGGTAGCCGTGCATCACTATTAGATTCAAATAAAACACGACCCGTATCACCATCAAGGACAACATATCCACTGCCTCCTCTTGCTAGGCTGGTTTGCGGAAGCATAAGCATTAACACGACAAACATGAACAATAGTACACGTACTAACCGAAGCAACGAGCCACTCCTTATTAAAAGTAATAGGAAAATATAAATAACATGAAACTAATCTAATGGTTCTTTTCCAACCAGTTGTTAGCTCACTAATCTAGCCTCTACAAATGGTCTTACACTTCTATTTCAACTTCCATTTAAAAGGAAATCTTACTACTATATGTTTATGCTAGATACATATTTATGTTAAAAGCAATATATGATATATCTTTACTTTATCCCACTAAAAGTTTCTTGGAATTTCGTCATAAATAAATCTGTTTCTTTCTCTGTTTCAACGTTTTCTTCCTCAGGTAGAGGCGGCATTTCTTCAATACTATTTAATCCAAAGTAGTTTAAAAACTCTTTAGTAGTCCCATATAGAATTGCACGACCTGTCCCTTCTGAACGGCCAACCTCTTTAATTAATGCTCTAGAAACAAGCGTTTGTATAGGCCTTTCACACTTCACACCGCGCAAATCCTCAATGGCTACACGTGTAATTGGCTGCTTATAGGCCACAATCGCAAGTACCTCAAGTGACGCTTGAGATAATGATTGGACAGTAGGATTTTCTACTAATCTTTGAATAGCATCTGCAAGCTCAGACTTTGTTATTAGCTGATAAACACCTGCCATCTCTTTGACGGTTATGCCCCTCGCTAAATCCTCTTCATAGCTTACACGTAATGCCTGCATAGCCTGTACAACAGGTTCTTCGGCCTCGCCTAATAGCTGTGATAATTGTTTGATGGTTAAACCATCATCTCCGACAACAAATAATAAAGCTTCAATTCTACTCTGTAGCATCATTGTTTTCGTCATCATCCCAATCCTCCTTCTGTAAGGTAACCGTTAATTCTTCAAAGTTACCGTCTTGCTCTACGATGACGACCTGACGTTTCATCAGCTCAAGTAGTGATAAAAACGTCAGAATAAGCGTTGGCTTATCTTCATAGGGAAAAAGCGCGAAAAATGATGCACGTCCACCTGTGGAACGTAATGAATCAACAACTGAGCGCATTTGGTCACGCACTGAACGCTCCTGTCTTGCAACAGTTGTCTTTAATGGTTTTTTCAATTTCTTTCGGCGCATCAGCTTTTGAAAAGCACCAAGCATATCATAGATGTTGACATTCATATCAAATAACGCCATTTGCTCATCTGAGGCTAATCCCGATAAATCTGCTGGCGGCCTAGTAAATACTTGTGCTCGGTCTGTTTCAAGCTCTTGCAGATTACTAGCCGCTTCCTTATATTTCTTATACTCAATTAAACGTAGTACAAGTTCTTCACGAGGGTCTGGGCCATCCACTTCTAATTCGGCATCCTCCAGCTCACCTTCATGAATCGGCAAGAGCATACGGCTTTTAATTGCCAGTAATGTTGCAGCCATCACTAAATATTCACTAGCTTCATTTAATTCCAGTACTTGCATAGCATGTATATGATCAATATATTGTTGAGTAATTTCAGCCATTGGGATATCATAGATATCAATTTCCAATCTGTGAATTAAATGCAATAATAAATCAAGAGGCCCTGAAAAGGCATCTAATTTTACTTCATAAGACATTGTTTTACCACCCTGTGTTTCTATGTTCTTTTAGTATAGTAGAAAGGAGTCCAAAATGCATCCACAGCATCATACTTTATTTATCGACTACTGCGCATATTTCAATGGCAACCATGATTTTTTTGAATGTCATGAAGTTCTTGAGGAATACTGGAAGGATATTGCTCCAGGTGATAAAAAACATCCGCTCGTAGGATATGTACAGCTTGCAACGGGCCTATATCATTGGCGACGTCACAATTATACTGGTGCAGCACGAATCCTCGAGAAAGCATTCAATAATTTTCAATCTAATCGTAACGATATCTTTTTTACAGAAATTAACTACGATAAACTAATGTTACATCTTGCCGAGGTGCTTTCTGCTATCCACACAGGTAGACCCTTCCAAGCCTTTCAGTTACCCCTTTCTCCTGCATTGGAAGATTTAACAATCACTCGCATACAACTTTTACCAAACAGTAACGCTAACTATCTTCTTCATAAACATATGCTTCGAGATCGCTCACATATTCTTGCAGAAAGACAAGAAAGTAAACATAGAAAAAGCAGACGTTAATGCTCGTCTGCTTCTTCATCCATACAATTTATACATTTTCGAACAAATTTACGTGTTTCATCTGTTGCGCGCACATTTTCGAACTGACCAAGTTCAGCCACTTCCTGCAGCATTTCCTTCGCAACGCCCTCTCCTCTGTAAGAAGGGACAACGGATACATGCTGAATCGTAGCAATATTATTATCGTCAGTTACCAATCCGACAATGCCAACATACTCATCATTCTTTTTCCATAAATATAATACCCAGTTATCATTATTTTCATAGGAGTGGATTGTCTCTGTGAGCTTTTTTATGTCTTTTTCGTTAGGCATAAACGAGAGTAGCCCCATTGCTATTTTCTCGAAAGCTTTTTTATATCGAATTAACATATTTGTCTATTCCCTCTTTTTCTAGCTGTACATAATCTTTGACTATCCTACACGATTTGTACTTTTACCGCAAGCCAATTTCTGTCTTACGAACCAGGTCCAAGTATTCCTTTAGACGCCAACACCCAATAAAGTACGCCCCACAATAAGATAAAAACTGAAATGGACGCTAGTAAAACCCATTTATTTTTCCTCAAATTTACTCACCCTTTTTTAACGTAAGCGGGAGATCGTTTTGCACAATATCTTCATAACTTTCGCGTCGAATTGCTAACTGATGCTTACCATCTTCTACGAACACTACAGCTGGTCGTGGAACACGATTGTAGTTACTTGCCATAGAATATCCGTACGCGCCAGTACAGAAGATTGCTAATACATCTTCAGAAGCTGCTTCCTGAAGTTTTGCATCGATAATTAATTTATCACCAGATTCGCAAAGCTTTCCAGCCACTGTATATGTTTCACTTTTTGGTTCACTTGCTTTATTTGCAATGACAGCCTCATATTTCGCATCGTATAGCGCTGGACGGATATTATCGCTCATGCCTCCATCTATAGCTATATATTTACGTACGTCTGGCACTGTTTTTTGTGAACCAATCGTATAAAGAGACGTACCTGCATCGCCTACAAGTGAACGACCTGGTTCAATCCAAATTTCTGGCATTCTAAGTCCAAGTACAGTCGCTTTATTTTTGACGACTGTAATCATATCTTCTACATATACTTGTGGCTCAAGAGGTGCATCTTCTTCTGTATAACGAATTCCGAAGCCTCCCCCTAAGTTTAACACAGTACATGTAAAATCGTGAACCTTGTACCAATCCGAAATTTTATCGATTAATTTTTCCCCCGCTAAGCCAAAGCCAGCTGTGTCAAAAATTTGTGAGCCAATATGGCAGTGTAAACCTAGGAGTTCTAAATATGGATGGTTAAATGTTTGTTGGAACGCTTCATCTGCTTGACCATTATTTAAATCGAAACCAAATTTAGAATCTGCTTGACCAGTCGTAATAAAATCGTGTGTATGTGCTTCGACACCTGGAGTGACACGCAATAATATACGCATTTTTTGTTGACGGCGCTCTGAAATTTCTTTTAATAACTGAATTTCATAGAAATTATCTACGACAATACAACCAATTTTGGCATCAAAGGCTAACTCTAATTCAGCTATGCTTTTATTGTTACCATGGAAATGAATACGCTCAACAGGAAATCCAGCTTTTAACGCTGTAAATAATTCTCCTCCTGAGACTACATCCAACGATAAATTTTCCTCGGCCGCTAATTGGTACACAGCTACACATGCAAATGCCTTTGAAGCATAAGCTACTTCTGCTTTAACGCCTAGTTTTTTAAACGTATCAATAAAGCCGCGTGCACGCTTACGAATAAGCGCTGTATCGTACACAAATAAAGGTGTACCGTATTCTTTGGCAAGCTCTAGTGTATCTACCTGTCCTATTGTTAAATGACCTTTTTCAGAAATTGCTTGTGTCCCATATAAATGCATGTGCATCTCTCCCTTTTCACATCGTTCCATTCTGTGATTCATCACATGAAAATTTCATTGCGCTTGTTTGAATACTACAATATTTTATAGCTTTCAAACAATCCTTCATGTTTATCTCCTGCTCACAAATTCGTACTTGTATGAATAAACCATTTTGTATGAAGATAATTTTCGCAAAAATCACAAAATACTATATGTGAACTTTATCACATGAAAAAAACGAGTGCAACGGCTCCTATGATCTTTTTCGCTGTTTGGAAGCGACTACATAAGGTCTTAATGCATCTGCTGTCATTGGGAAACGGATCAGCACACGAAGCATTGCTACTGGAAAGAATGGAATTAACGGCCACATATAAGGCGCCTGCATCGGACGTAACGAACATAAATACGTAAATAATAGAAAAATGCCTATAAATAACCCGTTCACACCCCAAAGACCTGTCATAATTAATAATGCTAATCTAAAGAGCTTCACAGAAATACTTAGTTCATAGGTCGGAATAATAAATGTTAGAATAGCAGCAACTGCGGTGTATAACACAACCTCTGATGAGAACAATCCAACATCAATGGCAATTTGACCAATAATTACCCCCGCAACTAAGCCCATCGCAGTAGACAATGGGGACGGGGTATGAATGGCGGCCATTCTCAAAAACTCAATTCCTATATCGCCAATTAGAATTTGCAGCAATAATGGAATATGTGATTTTTTCTCTTCACCTAAAAAGGAAATAGCATCCGGCAATATGGATGGATTTGTTGCAAATACATACCAAAGTGGTAATAACAGCAAACCCATAATGGCACCAAAATAACGCATAAATCGAACAAAAGTACCAACTAAAGGTGCCTGTCTATACTCCTCCGCATGCTGTAATAAATGAAATACAGTTGCAGGAACAATGATGACTGAAGGGGATGTATCCACAATGATTGCAATATGTCCTTCTAGTAAATGTGCTGCAACAATATCTGGTCGTTCTGAGTAACGTACAAATGGAACTGGATGAAACTTTTGTTTAAACAGCCATTCCTCAAGTGATTTATCTGCCATTGTTAAGCCATCGTGCTCAATCTGACCGATACGCTGTCGCAATTTATCGAGCATTTCAGTATTCGCAATATCCTTTATAAACGCTAGAGCAACATCGGTTTGACCAATTTTGGATACTTTATGTAGCTCGAAACGCAAATTGCTGTTGCGAATACGCCTACGTATTAAAGCCGTATTTTGAGAAATCCCTTCTGTAAAACCGTCCCTTGAACCACGTATAACTTTTTCATTATCTGGCTCCTCGGGAGAGCGCCCTGGATAATTTCGTAGTTCAGCAACATAGCAGTAGCCGCTTTTGGTAATAAAGGTTACTTGCCCACTTAAAATAGCTAATAAATAAGCTTTACGTTCCGTTTCCTCTGAGCGACCATGAAAGTTAAAATAGGATTCAAAATACTCTTTTTCATCCTCCAAATCAATTTCAATGTCCTCATCAGGCAACATATTAGACAGTAACTGGGTTAATGCCTCCCCATCTACAAGTCCACTTATATATGCACAAAGAACCGGCAAATCCTTGACAAATAAATGCTTGATACCAACGTCAAATGATTCGCCGTCACCAAATTGTTCAATAAGAAAATTTTCGGCTTCTTCTAAGCTGTTAAATAATTTATTTGTCATGCTGTCACCATTTTCTTAGTTGTCTTTTTTTATTTCTTCCTCTTCTATAGTGGCACTTGTGGCCATCCAAGTTTTTAATTGAGCAAGAATTTTTTTCTCTAATCGTGATACCTGCACCTGTGAAATACCTAATCTAGTGGCAATTTCTGTTTGGGTACAATCTGAGAAATAGCGCAAATAGATTATTGATTGTTCTCGTGGATCAAGTCTCGTTAATACCTCTTTAAGAGGAATATAGTCAAAAGGCTGTTCAGATTTTTCATCCTTCATTTGATCCATTAATGTAATGGAATCTCCTTCACTTTCATACAATTGTTCATGTAAGGAAGCAGGATCTCTTAAAGCATCTGAAGCTGTAACAATCTCCTCAGCCGTGACACCGAGTACCTGCGCTAATTCCTGAATGGTAGGCGGGTGTTCATTATTTTTAATAAACTCATCCGTTGCATGGCGAATTTTAAAATTTAACTCCCGAATAGAGCGGCTCACCTTCACCATCCCATCATCCCTTAGAAAGCGTTGAATTTCTCCAATAATCATCGGTACGGCATATGTCGAAAATTTCACATCATACGTTAAATCGAATTTATCCACGGATTTCATAAGACCTATACAGCCTATTTGGAATAAATCCTCAAGCTCCACACCTCTAGTTGTAAAGCGTTGTACGATGGACCACACAAGTCTCGTATTCCCTTCAATCATACGTTTACGAGCCTCATGATCGCCCTGCTGTGCACGCGCAATTAAATCACGCATTTCTTCCTGTGACAATAGCTTATCGGACGACTGTTCTAACGGCTTCACAATCCCTACCTCACATTACCGGTGTGCGAACCGAGTAAAATTTCTTGGTAAATGTAACCGTTGTGCCCTCTTGCCATTTGGAGATAACTGTTAATTGATCAGAAAAACTATCCATGATTGTAAAGCCCATGCCAGAACGCTCTAATGCGCTTTTCGTTGTAAATAACGGCTCCATTGCTTGGCTTACATCTTCTATACCAGTACCTTTATCCATAACAGACACAGTTACAATATCATCCTCACGTTTTGCATGAACTGTAACAACGCCTTTGCCATTCTCTTCATAGCCGTGAATAATAGCATTGGAAACAGCCTCTGAAACAACCGTTTTAAATTCAGATAGCTCATCAATTGTTGGATCTAATTGCGCGATAAAGCCCGTCACAGCTACACGTGCCAAAGCTTCATTTTCACTAAGTGCTAAAAAAGTTAATGTCATTTCATTATCCATTTACAATCCCCCTAACTCGTTCAATCGCTTCTTCTTCTGTTGCATCCATCATCCATGGCCCTAAACCTGAAAATTGAAATACTTTTCGCATTGTCGGCGATGGATTTAATAAAATTGTTCGACCAGCCACTGCCTCTAACTCTCGCATCCGGCCAAGTACTAAACCTACACCTGAGCTATCCATAAAGGAAAGTCCCTCTAGGTTCCAAATAATCGTCGATACAGCACCTTGAAAAATGGCTGTAGAAATTTTTGCTCGAATTTGCTCTACTGCATGATGATCGAGCTCCCCAAATAACCGTATTACCACAGTCTCTCTTGTTACCATTTCTAATTGAAAATGCATGAACATCGCCTCCTCCTCGTGCAATTCCACATTTGATGCGGTGATTCCTTGCGGCTGACAGAACTAGTGCAAAGTCTTCCGAAATAGTGTCAAATCGACATACTGATAGCTTTTTAGGTTAAGTGCAGTATGGGATAAATCAACATTTTTTAAACGCCATATTCTTTAATAAGTACTAGCAATATTTTGAGTGAATCTATCCATCACATTGACTCTTCCATTGAGTTTATCTGCCACATTAGCTTTTCTATCCGTTACATAACAAAAAGCGAGAACCCTCTTTTCCTAAAAAGAGAGTTCTCGCTCCAAAATATTTATGCAATTGTATAAGCTTTCTGTACTTTATCTACTGTTTCCTCATCAATTTCGCGATTTGAATATAAATAAGCAATCGCCTCGCCTTTACTTACATGATCACCTTTTTTAGCAAGTAATTGGATACCAGCGTCGTAATCCAGTTCTGATTCCTTCGTTAATCGACCTGCACCAAGGGAAACACTAGCTTCACCGATTAACAGGGCATTAATTGTTGTTACAGTGCCTTCAGCAGGCGCTTTGACCACTACTTTATTCATTGTATCTTTCTGTACAATATCGTCTAAATCTCCGCCCTGTGCCACAATAAATTCTTCAAATTTTGCCGCTGCTGAGCCGTCCTCTAACACACGCTTCACGGCTGCTGTTGCCTCTGGTTCATTCACGCCAGCTGCAACCTGGTACATTAATGAGGAGATGATAATACATTCCTCAAGTAGATCCTCATGTGTTTCATTCATAAGGCCTTTAAGTAATGCATAAGCCTCCACTACTTCTAGCTTATTTCCAATCATTTTCCCTAACGGATTATCCATATCGCTTATATGAGCAACAACTTTTCGTCCTAGCTTTTCACCAATTGCAGTCATCGTGTCAGCTAAAACCTGAGCTTCCTGTTCCGTCTTCATAAATGCACCTGAGCCACATTTTACATCTAATACAATGCCGTCCGCACCACTTGCAATTTTCTTACTCATAATTGATGCCGCAATAAGCGGAATGGAATCGACAGTACCTGTCACATCTCGTAGCGCATACAACTTTTTGTCAGCTGGTACAAGATTACCTGTTTGACCAGCCACCGCAATTTTATGTTTATTGACATTGTCGATAAATTCCTGTGAGGAAAGCTCCGTCTTAAACCCTCGAATAGACTCTAATTTATCGATGGTCCCTCCAGTGATACCTAGACCCTTACCACTAAATTTTGCCACTGGAATGTCTAATGCTGCAATTATTGGTGTGACAATAAGTGTGACTTTATCACCTACCCCGCCAGTCGAGTGTTTATCTATTTTAAAGCCCTCAATAGATGTTAAATCAATAACATCTCCGGATTCTATCATTGCCTTTGTTAAATAAAATGTTTCATCATCTGTCATGCCCAATAAACGAATCGCCATTAGTAAAGAGCTTGCTTGATAGTCAGGGATTGAACCAGTAGTATAGCCTTCTACAAAATACTGAATTTCAGCCTGCGATAGCTCCTTGCCATGTTTTTTCTTTTCAAATAGCTGCGCCATATTCATACGAAAATCCCCCTATTTCAGTTCATTTAAGAAACTTTTACCGAATGCTGGTGCTTCGACGTTGAAGTTTTCAGCAATTGTTGCAGCAATATCTGCAAAAGTTTCACGCAGAGCAAGCTCATGTCCACCTTTAAAACGTGGTGAATAGATAATTAATGGTACAAATTCACGTGTATGATCTGTGCCATGGAATGTTGGATCATTGCCGTGGTCGGCTGTAATAATTAGCAAATCATCCTCAGTCATGGTCTCAGTAATTTCTGGTAATCGAGCATCGAATTCCTGTAATGCATTTCCATAGCCTAATGGATCACGTCGATGTCCAAAATTGGCATCAAAGTCTACTAAGTTTAAGAAGCTGATTCCGTGGAAATCACGGCGCACAACCTCCGCAAATTTATCCATACCATCCATATTATTTTTCGTACGAACTGCATCTGTAACACCTTCACCGTTGAAAATATCAGAGATTTTTCCGATAGCGATTACATCTAAGCCTGCATCCTTTAATACATTCATCGTTGTACGACCAAAAGGCTTTAACGCATAGTCATGACGATTAGATGTACGTGTGAAGCTCCCAGGCGTACCGATAAATGGTCGAGCAATAACACGACCAACTAAATATTCGGGTTGTAGCGTTAGCTCACGTGCTATTTCACAAATTTTATAGAGCTCCTCCACTGAAATAATTTCTTCATGTGCAGCAATTTGCAGAACTGGGTCAGCTGAGGTATAAACAATAATCGCACCTGTCTCCATATGCTCCTTACCAAAGTCCTCAATGACCTGTGTTCCACTCGCAGGTTTGTTGCACAGTACTTTACGGCCCGTTCGTTTTTCAAGCTCCGCAATCAACTCTGCAGGGAACCCTTCTGGATACACTTTAAAGGGTTTATCAATATTTAACCCCATAATTTCCCAATGTCCTGTCATTGTATCTTTACCAACAGATGCTTCCTGCATTTTTCCATAGTACGCTTTTGGTTCTTCTGCTGCCTGCATACCTTGTAGTGGTTCAATATTCGCTAAGCCCAAAGCTTCCATATGAGGCATTGTAAGCCCATTCATTTTTTCAGCGATATGACCAAGTGTATGTGAACCAACATCGCCAAAGTTCGCTGCGTCTGGGGCTTCACCAATTCCCACTGAGTCCAAAACTACTACATGAATTTTATTAAATAGTTTATTCATAATTGTTGCCTCCTAATCTCATGACTCTATTTTACCAAAAAAAAGCGAAAAATAAAGGTCAGACATCCGACTAACATACAATTTAGATTCTTAAGCTCGTGGATGAAATTGCTTATAAACTTCTGATAGTCTTGTTTTACTAATATGTGTATAGATTTGTGTTGTGGAAATATCCGCATGACCAAGCATCTCCTGCACAGCTCGTAAATCCGCACCGTTTTCTACTAAATGGGTTGCAAATGAATGACGTAATGTATGTGGTGTTAACTCGTGTTGGATGCCTGCTTTTAAAGCATGCTCCTTCATTAATTTCCAACAACCCTGTCTTGTTAAACGTTTCCCTCGTTGATTGATAAAAAAAGCATCTGTTTTTGGGTATTTTCCTTGTAATTGACCTCGAGCACTATTTAAATAGTGATTTAATGCAGAAAGAGCGCTTTTTCCAAGGGGGATGATGCGCTCCTTTCCTCCCTTACCAAAAACACGGACAAAGCCCATTGTTAGATGAATATCTGATAAACCTAATGAAATTAACTCACTAATCCGCATTCCTGAGCCATATAACAATTCCAGCATTGCCACATCACGCACACCTTGAGGCTTACTGCGATTAGGTGCCATTAATAACGCTTCAATTTCTTCAATAGAAAGGATATTTGGCAGCTTTTGCTCAATCGTTGGCATCTCTAAATGCACTGTTGGGTCTGTTTCAGCACGTTTTTCTCGCAGTAAAAATTGATGGAAGCTACGAATAGAGGAGATATGGCGTGCAACGGTACGGCTTGTCTTCCCTTGCATCCGTAGTTGCTCCAAATGACGTAATATGGTCGTTCTCTCCACCTTGCGAAAGTCTGACATTCCCTCTACTTCCTGCAAAAAAACCACATAATTTTCTAAATCTCGGCGATAGGATGCTAAAGTATTGTCAGATAACTGCCGTTCAACTTGGATAAAATGGATGTAATCCTCTATAGCATATTGAAATTCATTCATCATAACGCCCCCTCAATAACTGTCAATTATTCTCTATTTTAGCACGCCTCCTAAAATTGTGCTTAAATGCCCACCTAAACTATTTTCAGATTAATAGTTCAAACCATCTCTCTTAGTAGTATCAGTAGCAATAAATGCTGAAAACAAAAAACTGCCCGATTCAATCTATAACTTAAGATTAAAACAGACAGTTTCTCGTTATTTTTCTTCATTCGATTCGTCGTTTTTATCATGACAGCGCCAGCAAATACCGTGGAAAGTTAATCGGTGATCCTTTATGATAAAGTTCCAACGCTTTTCAACAACGGCTTCCACATCTTCAAGTAAATCTTCCTGAATTTCATCTACTGCACCACATTCGATACAAACTAGATGATGGTGGAAATGCGCAGCACCCTCTTGGCGTAAATCATAGCGTGATACGCCATCGCCAAAGTTGATTTTATCGACAATTTTGAGCTCAGTTAGTAACTCTAACGTTCTATAGACAGTGGCTAGACCAATCTCAGGTGCCTTTTCTTTTACTAAAAGATACACATCTTCTGCACTTAAGTGGTCTTCTTCGTGCTCAAGCAGTACAGCAACTGTTGCTTCTCGCTGCGGCGTCAGCTTATAACTTGCACTATGCAACTGTTTTTTTATTCGGTCAATTCGGCTCTCCATGTGACGCCCCCCTAAACTCTTTCCATTATACCAAAGGAGTAAATCCTATTACAAGATAGTGAATAGATTTCAAATATGCTTTTGCAAGTTTTTACATTATGCTAACTTTGTGAATGTGAACCTATTATTTTAATACATATGAAATAACAATAAACTCAGCCACTATTATGATGAAAAACGCAACAAAATTCAACAAAATTGTTCGACCAGGTACCATTTTCCCGATTTTTCGCTTAGACCAAGCAGGTACAAGTAAATTGCATAGGATTAGCAACAATATACAATAGATGAGCTGAAATGGAAACCACCAAATCGTATAAACCCAAAAAGCTTCAAGTTTTTGTAATAAAAAAACTGAACTAAAGCCAAAAAAGGTTGCACGCATCGCCACTGTTACTCGGACTAAAACCTTTAGGACACTATGGGTTGCCAGCAATAATACAAAAGCTACTGAAACGGTAACTGGTAGTACTAATCGAAATATAGAATGCCTGTCCCCATCTGCTAAACGAGGCTCTATAAATAATATAAAAGGCTCCGCATTCGGCCCACCGATAATATGAAAGAGGATAACGCCACAAACAAAGCTCACAGCTATAATGGAAGCGTGATAAAATGTAGACACCGTACGAGACATAAACATGCTCCTTTTCTATCAAGGTTTGTACAGCTTATGCTCGTCCGTCTCTATTATGCTAAAGATTATTTTCTTATTGTGTCGCAAGCCAAAGTACTGCAAACGCTGTTTTAGCATCATAAATACGCTCATCTATAATCATTTGTTGGGCTTCTTCCAACGAAACTTCTAATAATTCGACAAACTCATCTTCATCTAAATCTGCTTTGTTGTCAATTTTATATAAATCTTTTGCGATAAAAAGATGAATCACCTCATCTGCAAAGCCTGGTGAAGTTGCAAATGCTTGTAAAAAGGTAAAGCTTTGTGCACCGTAGCCTGTTTCCTCCTCTAACTCTCGACGTGCTGTCATTATTGGCTCCTCACCAGGTTCAAGCTTTCCAGCTGGAATTTCAATAATTGATCGTTCAAGAGCCTTACGATACTGCTCCACTAACACTAATTTACCTTCTGCGGTAACAGCAATCACCGCTACGGCGCCTGGATGCTTAATAATTTCACGTTTCGCTACCTGACCATTTGGTAATGTGACATCATCAATTTGTAACTTCACAATTTTCCCGTCATAAATAGGAGTAGTCTTTATCGTTTTTTCCTCAAACTTTTTCATTGACGATAACCTCGCTTGTTCTTCAGATATGTTCATTGTACCATTACAGATAGAGAAATCGAAGGAGGTCATTCGCATGAAAAAAAGACAGCTTGGTTCTAGTGAATTGTTTATTTCGGAAATCAGTTTAGGAGGTATGTCTCTTTCGACAGATAGGAATAAGGCTGCTGGTATTGTCGATATGGCACTGGATGCTGGCATTAATTATTTCGATACAGCCGATTTATATGATTTTGGGGCAAATGAAGAAATAATTGGCGCAATTTTAGGAAAGCGTCGTCCACATGTAAAACTAGCAACAAAAGTAGGAAATCGTTGGAACGAGGATAAAGAAAGTTGGCATTGGGATGCATCACCTTCCTATATAAAAGAAGCTGTACGTGCTAGCTTGAAGCGGCTTGGCACTGATTATATTGATGTTTATCAGTTGCATGGCGGTACCTTAGAGGATGATTGGGATAGAATAATAGAGACTTTTGAAGATTTAAAAAAGGATGGTCTAATTAGAGAATACGGCATTTCCTCAATTCGACCAAATGTGCTTAAACGGTTTTTACCAGCTAGCTCAGCAAAAAGTGTTATGATGCAATATAGTGCCTTGGATCGTCGTTCAGAGGAATGGCTCGATTTTATCGCCAAAGAAGGGGCTTCTGTTGTAACACGTGGTACTGTTGCAAAGGGTTTACTAACGAATAACTGGCAAAAGCGTTTGCAGCACAGCAGCGGCTTTAACACATATACAGGCGAGGAATTAACTGCAACATTAACAAACTTGGCCTCACAATATGATGATTTACATGCACTGGCCATTGCCTTTAATCTAAAGGAATCTGCTATTGCATCAACAGTGATAGGTGCAAGCTCCCAGGAACAGCTGGCACAAACTCTCGCAGCCTATGAAAAAATAGATTCCATATCCAACTTTATAGCAGCCAATGAGCTAACAAAAGCGGAACTCTATTTAGAACATCGATGAAAAAATGGCTTGTCTTGGCAGTATTTTTGTTGGTGCTAATTATTTCATCTAGCATGACCTATGAGCAACAAAGCATACTACCAGAATTAGAGGATATCTTAGCAAATAAACCTTTTGAGAGACAGTTATCTTTATTACAAATACCATATTGGGACACAGTCGTTTCTGTGGAAGAGCGTGGTTATTTTAAATTTGTAGAGTTTTTAATTCGAAAATTAACACATTTTGTAGGTTTCGGTTGTATTGCACTTGGTATTTACTTTGTATGGGGCAAACGCCGATTTCCAGCATCAGTGGCAATTGTAGGAACAGCTATAATTGCTATGCTTGATGAGTTTCGTCAAAGCTTTACACCGGGACGTATGATGAGCGGTCAGGATGTTCTTGTCGATACGGCTGGAGCCATAGTTTTTGTGGGTATTGTTGTGTTTGTTAAGAAATTAAGAAAGTAGAGCATTCTATATGTAACTCTGCTATTCCAAAAAAAGTAACGAAAAAATGATGGTTTGTAAATGGTTACATTCGTTTATAATAATTATTAGAAGGGAGCAATTTGAATGAAAAAAATACAATTAAACTCACCTGAATTTAATCGTGTACTGAAAAATTTACAATTTGAAAATTTATCACTAACTCCCACACTCCAAAAAAAAGTGCTTGAAATCGTTAATTCTGGTGAGCAAATTTCGCCAACTATTATTAAGGAAGCTTTAAAAAATGGGAAAGTATAATGAGAAATTTAATGATGATTACCTTCTAAAAACAAACCTTCTAGGTATTTCTGATTATAAAAATCTTGAATTAGCAGAAGCTTTTGTGTTTTCACTCAGAGCTACACAAATTCAACAAGGAACATACAAAATCAACTCATTCTATCTTCGTGGCTTCTAACGTTTACACGCACATCTATTTCAAGATATTTATTCGTTCGCTGGACACTTTAGAGATGTTCAATTAATGAAAGGTGTTACACGATTATGCCAATATCAATTTATTAACTCCTATGCAAGTGAATTGTTTCTACAAAAAAATAATGAACCAACTTGGAGTTCCATTAATCAAGCTGCAAATAGATTGGCTTATTACAAATACGAATTGAATATGCTACATCCTTTCAGAGAGAGAAATGGGCGTACCATTCGTATTTTTTACAAGCATATGCTTTATCTAAAGGTGTTAACTGGAATTTTACAGATATAGATCAAGATACTTATTTAAAAGCTATGATTCAATCTGTTGCCGATACAGAACTTCTAGAAAACCTATTTTTAAATACGATTGAATTTATCTAAACAATGCTATAAAACTCAAAAGCTTTCTATCAACATAAAAACAGTGAACCCGCATGTGGATTCACTGTTTTCTTTTAAAATTTTGAGCCTTTATCGCCGTATTCGTTTAGGAGCTCTTCAAACGATTTGTTCTTTTCACGCTGCTTGCGCTCAAAGGCTAGTTTGGCTTGGCGCTCTTCTTCAGCTGCCTGCTCCTTCGCTGCTAAATCCTGTTTAGCCGCCTTTAATTTAGCAAGTACATCCCCACCAAGCTGATCTGCTAAGGTCATGGCCTCCTGCTTTGGTAAACTAGCTGTCAGGCCACCGTCCATACGCTGTTGTTGCTGTTTTCGTTTCTTTCCCATTGCTTTCACCTTCTTACTGTCATCAAGGGCGTTTTATAATTGTTGCTACGCCTTGGCCCCCACCGATACAGAGTGTTGCAAGACCTGTTTTAGCATTAGCCTTTTCCATCTCATATAAAAGTGTTACTAAAATACGCGCACCACTTGCACCAATTGGGTGACCGAGAGCAATTGCTCCCCCATTGACATTTAGTTTATCATGACTAAAGCCTAGTTCGCGATCGACAGCTATCGATTGCGCTGCAAATGCTTCATTGGCTTCAATTAAATCAATCGTTTCTAAAGTGACATCAGCCTTTGCTAATGCTTTCTTTACTGCTGTGACAGGTCCAGTTCCCATAATGGCTGGATCAACACCTGCACTCGCATTTGCAGCAATCAATGCCATTGGTTGAATGCCTAACGCTTCCGCTTTTTCTTTTGACATAACAACAACTGCTGCTGCGCCATCATTAATGCCGGATGCGTTTGCTGCTGTCACCGAGCCATCCTTTTTAAAAGCAGGACGTAATTTAGATAGAAACTCAGCTGTCACACCCTTACGAGGGAATTCATCTTTATTGAAAACAATTGATTCTCCCTTTCGTTGAGGTATTTCCACAGCGACAATTTCATCGTTAAACTTACCTGCTTCAATAGCTGCTTCTGCACGCTGTTGTGAGCGTGCCGCAAAAGCATCTTGCTCTTCTCGAGAAATCTCATAGGCATCGCATAAATTTTCTGCGGTAATGCCCATATGGTAATCATTAAATGCACACCATAGACCGTCATGAATCATTGTATCGACAACCTTTTGATCCCCCATACGGAAGCCTTCGCGTGCTTTTTTTAAGACATAGGGTGCTTGGCTCATATTTTCAAAGCCGCCTGCCACGATAATATCTGCATCTCCTGCTAAAATAGCCTGTGTTGCTAAATGCACTGCTTTTAAGCCCGAGCCACACACCTTATTAATCGTTAAGGCAGATACCTCATGTGGTAAGCCAGCTGCAATGGCTGCTTGGCGAGCTGGATTTTGCCCAAGACCTGCCGATAAAACATTCCCCATAATAACCTCGTCAACTTGTTCGCCTGCTACGCCAGCACGTGCCAATGCTTCTTTGATAACAATACTGCCTAAAGTTGTTGCTGGTACGTCCTTTAATGCTCCTTGAAAAGAACCAATCGCTGTACGTACAGCACTTACGATTACTACCTCGTTTGCCATATCCATTCTCCCCTTTTCCCCGTTCAAAAATCAACACTGCATGCATATGCTACTAGCAGATATGTATATTTTAACAAATGTTTAGAAGATTTTCGATAACAGAAATAATCGCAGTTTTGTCGGAGTTATTGTAAAATGTTGACGTGTTTTAAACAATCTTAGTTGGGAACATTACAAGTAAGAAATAGGACGTGGAGGTGCTAATCATGAAGAAGAAAATGCTTTTATTGTCAGGTATTACGACGACGCTTGCCGCTGCTGCAACAGGACTGTTCGGCTTTGCGCTTTCAAATAAATTGATGTACATTCAACAAAAGGACCCTGAGTTTGTTCGTGAACGGGAAACTACAGCTAAACGCTTTGACGAGGCTTGGTACAATAAAAATCTAAAATGTGAATTAAATATCGATTCTCCTAATGGTTATACGATTCGGGGTATTATGTTTCAGCCTTTAGAAACTAATAATACTATCATTATTTGCCATGGCGTAACAGAAAACAAAATCAACTCTGTCAAATATGCTCGACTTTTTGAACGACTAGGATACAATTCTGTCATTTTTGATCATCGTCGCCATGGGGAATCTGGTGGCAAAACGACTAGCTATGGCTATTATGAGAAAAATGACTTGGATGCCGTAGTGAAAACAGTCAAGGCGATGATTGGAGAACATGCTATTCTTGGTATTCATGGTGAATCAATGGGTGCTGCAACAATGCTCCTTTATGCAGGAACCGTAGAGGATGGTGCTGATTTTTATATTTCGGATTGTGCCTTTTCTGATTTTTCCATGCTCCTTCGACAAATTGCAAAAACAGAATTTAAATACGGCTCTATTATTCCCATTCGTTTTGCAGATTTTTTTATTCGATTGCGTGACGGCTATTCCTTTAAAAGTGTGACACCAGCTGAAGCAGTCACAAATATTGAAAAGCCAGTACTCTTTATCCATAGTATTCCTGATACATTTATTCCTGCATCTATGTCACTGGACTTATACAATAAAAAGACCGGTCCTAGGAAATTAAAGCTATTTGATACAGGAGCTCATGCTCAATCCTTTAATGAAAATATGGCTGAATATGAAGATTTAATTCATGACTTTTTAGAAAATTTTATCTATCAAAAAATTAATCGTGAATCTTCCTCCTCAAATGTTATCCCATTTCATTTTTAAAAATGGAAAACCTTGCGCATATATTTCACGCAAGGTTTATTTTTTATTCAGCAAAAACGATATGCCATTCATCACGTTTTGCTAAAAACTCTTTAGCTAATACTTGTGCTCCTTCTAAGCTATGGCTCGCTGCCCAGCCACACTGCACCTCATTACAGGCAGGAACCGCAGTAGCCTTTGTTACATCCGTAAATGTCTTCTCTAAAATATCTAATAAATCCTCATAATCATTATGATTAATCAATGATACATAGAAACCTGTTTGACAGCCCATTGGACTAAAATCAACAATTTGATCTGAATAATTGCGGATAATGTCAGCCGATAAATGCTCTAAGGAATGTAATGCAGGCATTTCCATATGCTCTTTATTAGGCTGCTTAAAGCGAATATCGTATTTATATACTTCGTCGCCATTTTTTCCTGATTTTACACCAGCTAAGCGAACATAGGGTGCTTTCACCTTCGTATGATCTAAATCAAAGCTCTCAACATTTGTTTTTTCTTTCTGCAATGCACACAACTCCTTTAAATAGATTAAGTCCATTATAACGAGTTTTCCGATAGAATTGTATGATTTTTAAGAATTATATAAAATATATGGCAATTAAGAGTCTCTTTAAGGGGCACTATAATGAAAAAACAACTAGCCAGGCTTGGACTAGTTGCTCTTAAAAAATCCCAATTATTTTTGGAACTTATTCATTTGTGCCATCATTTGACGTACTTGCTTTTCAGACGGCGTACGACCCATTTGTGCCATCATCATACGAATCATTTGTTCATTAATTGGTGGGTTTTCTTTTAAATATTTCATCATAGCTTGACGAGCGAAATAGAAACCAAGTGCCGCGCCCGCTGCTAACGCAATAATTACGATAATAATCCAGCCCCATGTAGGCAACATAACCAACCTCCTCCACTACAATATACCGAGAAAAAACTCTCCACGCACCATTATACAACAAATAGTAGCGTGTTACTATATATTGTAGCGAATTTTACTAGTGCATTGTATACTTCATGGGCTTTAACCATCCACACTCATTATCTTGTTTATTGAAAGCAATAAAACGCTCACTCATCTTCGCAAGCATCTGGAATAGATCTAAATCAAGCATTCTTGACCCTTCACAATAGACACAAATTTTTCTTTCCACCAAATAGATGGCCATTTTTCCCTTAATTGGATGTTCTAAAAATAAAGCATTACGAGTCCTTTCTAAATGTGCATATTTTGAATCTAGCTGCGCCTCAAGCATCGCGGCAATCTCATCGAAACGAACAGATTCACATATATAGGCTAGCTCTTTTAAGGATTTCTCGTTAGCATCTTCACAGCCCTGCATCATCTCTAATAACTTTCGCTCTCTACCGAAAATAAACGTTAAATGCTCTTCTTTTATTTTATATATGGAATAGGTTCTCACCAGAAATCCTCCTTCGTTCAGTATCTTTTTCATAAGTATAGCTCAAGCTACCTCCTTAATTTGTCAAACGAAGGAGGTATTCATCTTCTATTTTTGTCGAAAACCTTCTAGTTTCGGACCTATCAATGACATTATGACAGAACAAAGAATGAAGGATTTTTAAGCATGAATAAGTGGCCAAGTGCTTGTAAAACTAGCTCATTTATTACGCAATCATTGATTATAAAAGCCTTTATAGCAATCGCTTAGATTGTCCTCAGCCTCAAGACCTAGAGTAAAATCAATATCCAGTCCGTTTTAGAAATGCTTTACGAAAGGTACTATAAAGGTACAAACGAAAGGAGCTAAAACATATGAAAAAATTTCTTCTATTAACAGGAGGCATCATTGCAGCATGTGTAGCACTTGCCTTAATCGGACCACTAGCAGGGTTACTATTTTCGGGGTTATTTGTAGCACTTGGTATGCACTTCTACATTGCAAGCAAATCAACATTCGGCAAAATCATTTGGTTCACAGTGGGTCTGATTGGTGTTCTTTCAGCCCTATCTAATATCCCGGCAATGATTGGATTAGCGGCAATCGCTATCATCTACGTCATCTATAAAAAATGGAATAACGAAGATGTTAAAATTCCAACAATTGAAGCAAAAGAAGCAGATCCGTTTACAAACTTTGAAAAAGAATGGTCAAACTTAACAAAATAAAAGGAGAGAAATTATATGAACTTATTCCAACGCTTTAAATATACAATAGAGGCAGACTTACATCAGGTATTTGATAAAAAGGAACAAAAAAATCCAATTGCCATGCTAAATCAATATATTCGCGAGGCAGAAAAACAAACTGAGCAAACAGGAACTTTGTTAGAGCGCCAAGGTCAGCTAAAGGAAAAATTGGAGCAGGAGCTGAATCAAAACACTGAGCTACTCGTTAAACGTGAAGCTCAACTAAAATTGGCTACTACTAGTGGTGAACAGGATTTAATCGATTTTGCGACAGATGAGGTTGCGGCTTACACAGCAAGAAACAACACATTACAAGCTAGTATTGAAGCAAGCACACGTGAGTACTTCGAGCTTGAGCGTAAATTTGAAACAATGAAGCACAAAATTAAAGATATGAAAGTTCGTCAATTACAGTTGATGGGCAAAGAAAACGTAACACGTGCACATCATCAAATGGATGGTATGCTGGCCAAAAACAATAAAACGAACTTTGAGGATTTAGAAGCTTATATCGATAAGCTTGCTCACCAAATTGACAAAGACCATGAAGTTACTACTTTTGAGGCTCGTCTTGCCCAATTAGAAAAAAAAGCAGCGGAAGAAAATGCACCGCTACTAATCGAAAATAAATAACATGTTATAATATAAAGAAATAAGGGATGCCTCTATTAGGAAGCATCCCATTTCTTTGAAGAAAAACTAATAAGGCAAAGTCAGAGGTTGTCACAGCATTGTTACCTCTGAATTACGAGATAAAGGAATATTCATAATGAAAAAAAGAAAGTGGTTTAGTCATATGATTAAAATATGTCTTTTTGCTTTTATTATACTTCTATTATTTGCACTCATATTATTCGGTTATCGTTTGGTTGTACAACAGCACATTCACCAAAAAAGTGCTGAAATTATTAAAAATGGTGGTATAAGTGAGCTAAAAGAAATAGTGGTCAATGGAGAGAAACAGTTTATCTTAGTGGAAGGGCAAGATAAGGAGAAGCCCTTTTGTTTATTTCTTCATGGCGGACCGGGTTCTCCGTTTCCTTATGGTGTAAGTGCTCGAACATTGTATCCAGAAATAACTGAGAATTGTGTCGCAGTCTATTATGACCAAAGAGGTTCAGGTAAAAGCTTTAACAAGGAGCTATCGATTGATACTATGAATCTATCTCAATTTACAGAAGATGCTAATCGCATCGTTGATTATATTAGAGAGCATTATCAGCAGGAAAAAGTCTTTGTCATTGGTCAATCCTTCGGTACGATTATTGGTACTCAATTAGTGGCTAAGTATCCTGAAAAATTCCACGCCTATTTAGGTATTGCTCAAATAACTGATATTATTAAAGGACAGGAACTCGGTTATAGCTGGTTAAAATTTAAGGCACAAGAAAATGATGATGAGAAAACACTGAGCATTTTGGAGGATATAGGAAAGGGACCTTATCTAGAGGAGGACGAGGATCGATTTAGTGACCTGATTAATCAATATAAAGGAATGAATTATTTTGATGAAACGATAGAAAAGGTTAATCTTTTTGGTTTAATAAAAGGCGCTTTTACTTCACCAGATTATTCTTTATGGGATTTATATAAAGCTTTTATTTCCGGGCCTCAATTTAGCCTTGTTAAAAGCAAGTCATTAAAAGAAGAAATTATCCGAACAAATTTTTTTGATACTGTAAAAAGTATAGACGTTCCTGTTTACATTATTCATGGTAAATATGACAAACAGGCAAATTATGAATTGGCAAAACAATATTACGAGCTTTTAGATACACCAAATGGTAAGGAATTTATCACATTGGAGCACTCTGCTCATTATCCGAATGAGCTCGATGCCTCCATCATAAATGACACAATAAAAAACATGCTTGAAAAATAAAACTTTGATCTTTTAGAGAAGTTCGGCTTCTCTCATCAATATCTAGAAAGAAGGGTGACCCTCTTGCAAAATTTCACAACCAATAAGCTTACATTTTGGGTACTAAGCTTCTTTTTACTCGTTTTTGTAGAGCTTACAATTTTTAATAATGGCGGCGCCTTTAGTCTATTGATTGGAGCAGGACTTCTTTACTTAAGTTTCTCGAAAAAAAATCGTTTCTTTAAATGGACAGGAATTTTCTTCATTGCCATAGCCCTCTTTACGATGTGGAGCCTGCGCCTGTTTATTGTTATCATACTACTCTACATGCTTTATCAATATTTACAAAGAGAAAATGAAGCAAAGGTGGTTGGCTCTGAGCTATTTGAAAAGCTTCCTGCTACAAAAAATGATGTATTCGGTACGATGCCTGCACCTATAGATGCCTATAAATGGCAAGATGTACAAATTCAAAGGCTCGCTGGTGATATTACAATAGATACAACACAAACCATTTTACCTGCTGGCACAAGTATAATTACGATTCGTCAAGGCATTGGTAAGGTGCAAATTTATATACCTTATGAAATTCCATTCCGTTTACACTATACAACCCTATTTGGCGAAATAACTTGCTTAAATATTGGACCGCAACGCTTACTGAATGAAAGTGTAAGCTTCTCAGATGGCAACCCTGAAGATGCAAAGCGTACACTTGTTATACACGTTGCAACATGGCTTGGAGACTTGGAGGTGCTACGTAAATGATTGCTTTTATCTCAAGAATCTTTACGCTATTTTTCATTTTAACGAGTGCTGCTTTTGGTCTCCTCGTAGCTGTCTGGGGTGAACCAAAGGAGAAGACCTGGGAACCTCTTTGGCAGCAACAATATGGCAATATGCCATTAGGCGGAATAATACTTCTCAGCATTTTTGGTCTTAGTCTACTAATAGCAAGCTGGATTAGTATGACAGCTCGTGCTAGAGAAGCTCAGGCAACGCACATCGTCAAACAATTAATTGAACCAGATTTTATCTTACCTAAAAAGCAACCTTTGCCGAAACCGCTGAAAAAAGCAATCGTGCAAACAAGTGAATTAATCGATACCCAACGAAAAAGCTTGCAGCGATTATCGAATGAACGAGCAGAAGCAAATGATAAAATTATACAGGAACGCATTATTGCTGAACGTCAGCGCCTTGCCAGAGAACTACATGATTCTGTTTCACAACAATTATTTGCAGCCTCTATGCTATTGTCCGCATTAACGGAGAACAATGAAAATGCCACAAGCTTAAAGCAGGTCGAAAAAATTGTTCAACAGGCACAGCTAGAAATGCGAGCATTATTATTACATTTACGCCCTGTTGCATTGCATAATAAAACACTTGCACAAGGTCTAGAGGAGCTAATTATCGAGCTTCAGCAGAAAGTATTTTTTCATATTGAATATGAGCTGGAGGAAATGTCTTTATCGAAAGCAGAGGAGGACCATTTATTCCGTATTGCTCAGGAGGCACTATCCAATACGCTGCGCCATGCAAAGGCGAGCGAGGTCGAGTTACTGCTTGTTGCCCGAGATGGTTTAGCTATTTTACGCATTCAGGATAATGGTCTTGGCTTTGATGTTGAAGCGGATAAATCCACTTCCTATGGCTTGCAAAATATTGCCGAACGAGCAGTGGAGATTGGCTGTACGTACAAAATTGTGTCAGTGCCTGGAGAAGGTACAATTGTAGAGGTGAAAATTCCACTACAAAAGGAGGTCGAAGTAAATGATTCAAGTGTTAATAGTGGATGACCATGAAATGGTGCGGATCGGTGTTTCTGCCTACTTGTCAGCACAGCCAGACATAACAGTTGTAGGTGAAGCAGAAAATGGCAAAGTGGCGGTTGAGCGTGCCCTCGCCCTTCGTCCCGATATTATTTTAATGGACAATGTTATGCCAATTATGACAGGGGCTGAAGCAACAGCTGAAATTTTAACGGCATGGCCAGAGGCAAAAATAATGATGGTCACAAGTTTTTTAGACGATGACAAAGTCTATCCTGCACTTGAGGCAGGTGCAGTCAGCTATATTTTAAAAACATCAAATGCAAAGCAGATTGCGGACGCTATTCGCAAAACAATGGGTGGCGAAACGGTTTTAGAGCCCGAGGTGACATCCAAAATGATGCACCGTATGCGCCATGGCAACAGCACCCCACTTTATGAGCAATTAACAGACCGTGAGATGGAAGTGCTGCTGTTAATGGCTCAAGGTAAGGCGAATCAGGAAATTGCGGATGACTTATATATTGCCTTAAAAACTGTAAAAACACATGTCAGCAATATTTTGGCAAAGCTTGATGTCCAAGATCGCACACAGGCAGTTGTCTATGCCTTCCAAAATGGGCTGGCAAAGTAACATTGTTCAATCATCCATTTCAACTTTACGAAACTGCATTTTTAGCAATGCAGTTTCATAGTGTTGAAAAATTAAATAGTCAAGGGACTCTTTGTGAATATTTAGTCAAAATGAAGGTGATTTCCGTTCCAGGCTACTCGCTTTCCTGTGGGCGAGCGACGAGCCGCTTCCTGCGCTGACGCTCCGTGCAGGGTCTCGTCTGTCTCGCTATCCCACGGGAGTCGAGTAGCCTTGCACTCCAATCAGCAATAGTGTAGAACTTTAAATATTTTCTTCCCTCAAAAGTAGCATATTACTCACCATCATTAAATGGATAGAATATTGGTACAATTCTACAGATGTTAACCTACATTTTATGCGGAAAACAAACTACTTTGTAACTTTACATAAAATACTCCTCTGTTTTCGCATAGAAAAATGTTATCAAAGCTCCATTTTTGCACAATATAGTGATAGCTAAGACTTCAAATTTATCACAATATATTTGTGTGAATTGCCAGAAGAAAATACGATGAGCAAAGGTTGATTGGAGTGTAGACTGAGTGACTCCTTGGGGATTCAGCGTCACAGATGAGACCCTGGAGCGAGCAATGCGAGTGAAGCGGCTCATCGGACGCCCCCAGGAAAGCACTCAGTCGGAACGGAGATCAACCCCTCGTTTTGAAAAAGAGCTATACTTTTTAATTTGTCACCTTGATTTCATTGACATAATAGTATTTCAGCAACATGAAACTGCATTTTTAGCAATGCAGTTTTTTATTTACTAAAAAACGCCTGGAGCTCAGGGACACTGTTTACTATATACGTTGCTTGTGCATTCTGTAGTTCTTCCCATGACCCAAAGCCATATGTTACACCAATCGAATCAATTTGATTTTCTTGTGCGCCAGCAATATCATATTTTCGATCTCCTATCATAATAAATTGCTGACGAGGAACCTC
The DNA here is from genome assembly GCA_002973635.1 of Lysinibacillus sp. B2A1. Classification (GTDB taxonomy): domain Bacteria; phylum Bacillota; class Bacilli; order Bacillales_A; family Planococcaceae; genus Lysinibacillus. The sequence goes on along the minus strand of CP027224.1, from coordinate 1,527,364 downwards.
GCTAAAGTTTTCTAGAACAAACTCAATGATCTCACCTTTTGCGGATCGCGTACCATCTAAATGACTTCCAACCACCAGATCAAAAAAATGCTCAAGGTTAAAATAGCTTAATATTTGTTCCGCAAAAACGGTTGGCTTAGACGTGGCCACTGCTAATTGATAGCCTTGCTCCTTCAAATTTGCTAATAAGGGGGTTACATCTGGATAGAGCTTATTTTCATACATACCCTTTGTTGAAAATCGCTCCCGATAATAAGCAATTGCTTGATGGATTTGTGCCTCATCCATACCATATTGTTCAGCAAGAGATACTTGCAATGGTGGACCAATAAATGTCTCTAGCTTATCCAAATCCTCCTCAATAATCGCCATCTTTTCTAAGGCATATTGCACAGATTTTGTTATCCCGATTTTAGGATCAGACAAGGTGCCATCTAAATCAAATAATACTACTCTATAGTTTTTCATATCCCTACCCCACTTTTTCAAAATATTCTCTAATTGTATAAAATAATGGTAATATAAATTTTAAGAAAAATTGAACCTTCTATTTCTATTATCGTTACTATTTAATATAAGGAGGAATTGTATGGAAACACAATTAACTTATAAACAATTTGTTACGAATCATTCGTTTTCTCTACTCGATCCTATTTTTGAGGTCATATTGCTATTCGCTGTGATATTGCTAATGTTTGTCTTTTTTAAAAATGTACCTATTTGGTTTTGTCTACTGTTTGCAGGATTCTCTATCCTTATTTCAGGTCAGCTGCTTTGGTTTAGTGGTATTATAGTCGATGAACTTAATATTGGAGGAAGTGCAAAGAGCTTCTTCATATTTATTGCCACTCTGTGTATTCATGGCGCAGCTATTTGGATTGCCCTTATAAAATCTTCCAAACGTGAAAAAATACCGCAGCACTCAGAGGGTTTTTAACCCTACTGAGTATTGCGGTACCTCAATCTATTAGAGAGCTTTTACCTTCTCAACAACATTTTCTACTGTAAATCCATATTTCTCCATTACTAATTCACCTGGTGCTGATGCGCCGAACTTGTCGATAGCAATAACGTCACCTTCAAAGCCAGTATATTTATGCCAGCCGAATGATGCACCCATTTCAATTGCAAGACGTTTTGTCACAGCTTTTGGTAGAATCGATTCTTTGTAAGCAGCATCTTGCTTTTCAAAACGATCCATAGATGGCATTGATACAACTGCTACATCCACGCCATCTGCTTTTAATGCTTTTTGAGCCTCAATAGCAAGTGAAACCTCAGAGCCAGTTGCTATTAAAATCGCATCTGCCACTTCTTTTGAAGCTGGAGATACTGTATAAGCACCCTTCGCAACTCCTTCACGTACTGTATCAATAGATGCATTCAGTACAGGCAAGTTTTGACGAGATAGTACTAAAACAGTTGGTGTTTTTTCTGATGCTACGGCAAGCTCCCAAGCAACTGCTGATTCATTTGCATCTGCAGGGCGAATAACAGATAGATTTGGCATTGCACGTAATGAAGCTAGGTGTTCGATTGGCTCATGTGTTGGACCATCTTCCCCTACTGCGATAGAGTCATGTGTAAATACATACGTTACAGGAAGACCCATTAATGCAGAAAGACGAACAGCTGGACGAACGTAATCAGAGAATACGAAGAACGTACCACCAAATACATTTAATCCACCATGAAGCGCCATTCCGTTCATAGCAGCACCCATTGCAAATTCACGAACACCAAACCAGATATTACGGCCAGCATAATCGTCTGCAGAGAAATCGCCTGCACCCTTCATCGTTGTTTTATTAGAGCCTGCAAGGTCAGCAGAGCCACCAAAGAATGAAGGTGTTTTCTTCGCAATGGCATTAATCGCATCACCTGAAGAAGAACGAGTTGCAACAGATTTACCTGCTTCATATACTGGTAACTCAGAAGCAAAGTCCTCTGGTAATTCCCCATTCATAGCTTTTTCAAATTGGGCAGCTAGCTCTGGGAACTCTTGTTTATAGGCTGCAAATTTAGCATTCCAAGCTTCTTCAGGCTGTGCTCCTTGCACTTCAGCGGCAGCATTAAATGTATCGTATACTTCAGCAGGAATTTGGAATGGTTCATGTGCCCATTCATAGGCTGCTTTCGTTAATACAACTTCATCTGTACCAAGTGGTGCACCGTGTGAATCTGCTTTACCTGATTTATTTGGAGAACCGAAACCAATCACCGTTTTCACTTCGATCAGTGTTGGTTTGCCAGTTGATTTTTTAGCTTCCTCGATAGCTACGTTAATTGCTTCAACATCTGTGCCATCTGCTACTTTTAAATAGTTCCAGCCATATGATTCGAAACGCTTTTGCACATTTTCTGAGAATGATTTTTCTAAATCTCCATCAAGAGAAATATCATTTGAATCGTAAAGCACGATTAATTTTTCAAGTTTTAAGTGACCTGCTAAAGAAATAGCCTCTGCCGCTACACCTTCCATTAAGTCACCATCACCACATAGTGCGAATGTATAGTGATCAACAATGTCATGACATGGTTTATTGTAAGTAGCTGCTAAATGACGCTCAGCCATTGCCATACCTACTGTCATAGCAATCCCTTGACCTAGAGGACCTGTTGTTGCCTCTACTCCAACTGTATGACCATATTCAGGATGTCCTGGAGTTAATGAATCCCATTGACGGAAGTTTTGAATTTCCTCCATTGGTAAGCCGTAGCCACCTAGATGAAGTAAACTGTACAGAAGCATAGAGCCATGACCTGCAGAAAGTACAAAACGATCACGGTTAAACCATTTTGGGTTAGCTGGATTATGGTGAAGTTGTTTTGTCCATAGCGTATAAGCCATTGGCGCTGCCCCCATTGGTAAACCTGGGTGACCTGAATTTGCTTTTTCAATTGCATCGATTGACAATGTTCGGATAGCATTAATCGCTAGTTGATCCGCATGTTGAGTCATTTTGTTGTGACATCCTTTCTCGTCCTATATATTGTTCTTTTACAGTTTAGTCAACATTGCCACAGAAAACAATGCTTTTGTTATACTATTTGCTTTTATGACATACTTTATATTTATTTATACTGTGTACCATTCAAAATCAGGTTACACTTATGCTGAGACGTAATTGATCTAAATGTGTCACATTAATTTAGAAATTTATTTTTTTTCGCTTGTTTAACCTTCTCTGGTGTTACATCATTGCCTTCTACATCTACCACTTTTACATGTTCAATGGTATCACGCATAGTTGCTCTAAATGTATCTAAATACTCTTTACGAAGTGCTGTCTGCTCCTTCGCTTCCGCCTCCGTTAATGTCCCACTTTTTGCTTTGGCAGAAAGTTCATTGATTCGCTTAATTTTTTCCTTTGATAACATAGTTACACACCTTTCCAGTACATATCTTAATGTATTTGGTATGCAAAGTATAGCATGTATTCCCCTAAAATGCAGTTATACCAACCCTTTTACTTTAGTAAAAAATACCACTAATAACATGACTTTCAGGAGTTAGATGTGTATAACTATAGTAGAACCTAAAAAAATTTACATACATGGAGGAAAAGACATTGAAAATAGAAACAAATAGATTATGCATTCGAAAATTTAAGGAGGACGATTGGCAGGCTGTCTATGAATATACGTCTGATAGTCATGTGATGAAGTATATTCCAGAGGGTGTTTTTAACGAGGGTATGGCTAAGAAATTTGTATCAGACAATAGTGGCGAACAGGCAAAATACTTTCCAGTTACTTTAATAGAAGAGAATTTGATAATTGGTCATATTGTTTTCCATCAATATTTTGGCGACCATACATATGAAATTGGCTGGGTCTTTAATCCCAATTACTACAACAAAGGCTATGCTTCTGAGGCAGCAAAAGCCGTCCTGCACTATGGATTCAAGGAAATGAACCTTCATCGAATCATTGCAACATGCCAGCCAGAAAATATTGCCTCCTATCGTGTCATGGAGAAAATCGGCATGAGACGTGAAGGATATTTTAAAAAATGTATCCCTAATGGTGAGGAATGGTGGGATGAATACTATTATGCTGTTTTAGGTGAAGAGTGGGTTTGATTGCAATCGACCAAAGGGAATATTCATATAGTGACTTCAAACAATTTGCAAAAAAATAGAGTTGTAGATCATCTACGGCTCTTTTTTATGCCTTAAATGTCTAATATATTGGACATTATTGAGATTTTTAAACTATAATATGTCCAATACTTTAGACAAATGAGGGGATAAAGTTGAAGAATATCATCAAAGCATTAAGAAAAAAATTAGGAATGACACAAGAGGCGCTTGCAAGGGAATGTGGCGTTGTTAGGCAAACGATTAATTGTATTGAAAATGACAAATATGACCCTACTCTTGAATTAGCCTTTAAAATTGCAAAAGCCCTAAATAGAAAAGTTGACGAGGTGTTTATTTATGAGTAAGTTTTGCCCTGATTATATGATTACCATGAAGGATTTCGTAAAGGAGGGCTCTGCCATCTTGCGAAAGAAGACAAACGAGGTGATGTTACCTGTAGCAAAAGAAGATCAAGATGTATTACGATGTATGCTTCAATATTTAAGGAACAGCCAAGATCCAGACATTTCGAAAAAATATAAATTACGCCCAGGATCAGGATTATCCGCCAACCAAATTGGACTTAGCAAAAGAATGTTCGCCGCTCTATTTGAAGAAGGTAATCAAATGTATGAATATATGCTCGTTAACCCAAAAATCATTCGTCACTCTTTAAACATGATTTATTTACCAGAGGGAGAAGGTTGTCTTTCCGTTAATAGGAAGATTAATGGCTATGTACCACGATATGAAAGAATTAAAGTTAAAGCATATGACATTCTTGGTCAAGAAATCATTCTTCAATTTAACGGCTATGGTGCCATCCTAATGCAGCATGAAATCGATCATTTAAACGGAATTATGTTTTATGACAGAATAAATCAAGAGCATCCATTTAAATTACCCGATAATGTAGTGATTGAGGGCTTGTATTAATCTCGCTCTCCTATTTCATCAGTGGGATGGCAAAGCTCCCACTGATCTTACATTATTCGCTTATCAACTTCTCCTGATGCTCCCGATACCTTCGATGTACAGTTGCCTTACTAACATCAAAGCCTAAGCCTCGAAGTGTCATGGCAATCTCCTCAAACGTAAAACCCTTGTTTCGAAGAGTAATAATTTCCTCAATCGGCACTTCCTTACGCTCCTGTCCATTTGGATTTCCACGATTCGATAAATTGTTTTCAGGTCTATAGCCCTTTTCAACAGCTCGACGCATACCACGTCGTATTTTAGCATTATGGATTCTGCGCTGGTATTCCTCTACTATCGCTAATATTTCAAGCAGCATCGTATCCATTTCATTTAATTGTACAGGTCCTGCATCTCGCATGGAGAAAACATCCGTTTCCGTTTTTTGCAATAAATGCAGCACTGCCATTCTGGCATTCCCACGTCCCAAGCGTGTTTCATCCTGGACAAATAGCGCATTAATTTCCTGTTCTTTAATGAAATCAAGCATTTCAAGTAAGCCATCTCGCTCCACATCATAGCCACTATGCTGATCTAGAAAAATGCCCTTTATATCGTAGTTCTGCTCCTTGGCATAGCGCGTTAATTCTTCCTGCTGACGCTCTAGCGAGGAACTTTGTGTCTCTTTTTCTGTACTCACGCGGCAATAGATGACGGCTGATTGTTGTTTATTTATCATTGTTCATTTCTCGCAATTTCAATAGAGTTTATGGGATTGGCTTGGTTTCCCACCACTGGAATGACTAATGATTTACCAGCAACAATTTGAACGTTTGGTAATTCATTTTCCGCCTTTACAAGCTTAATCCAGTCTTCCTTACTCATTTTACCACGGTATTGCTCTGCTAACGACCATAGGTTATCCCCATGCTCCACTTGTATTTCCTTGTAAGTCACCTCACCAGGATCTGTTATGTAAAGGTATCCTGCAAATAATAGGCAAGCCCCTAATAAAATGGAGATATGCGGATTTTTCTTTAACCAATTCATCGTTATGACCTCTTTTCTAGAATGTTTGTTCGGAATGTATGTTCTTATAATAGTGCGAACAAACGTTTTTGTCAAACACTTTTCGAACCTATGTTTGCATAAGTGTTCGCATTCTGCTATACTATCTAATAAGAAGAAATATAAGAAAAAAGAGGTGAGCAATCATGAAAAAAGTTTCGAAAAGACAAGAAGACATTTTAGCCTTTATCAAAGAAGAAGTACGCGCAAAGGGGTATCCGCCATCTGTACGTGAAATTGGCGAAGCAGTTGGACTTGCTTCAAGCTCAACGGTTCATGGTCATTTAGCTCGTTTAGAGCAAAAGGGCTTTATCCGCCGTGACCCAACGAAACCACGTGCCATTGAAATTTTAGAGCCAGAAGATTCTATCCAAAAGCAACATGTTATTCACGTCCCACTTGTAGGGAAGGTTACAGCAGGTTCTCCAATTACAGCTATTGAAAATATTGAAGAGTATTTCCCGCTACCAGATACTTATGGGACAAGTGAGGATCAATTATTTATGCTAGAAATTATGGGTGAATCCATGATTGAAGCTGGAATTTTAGATGGAGATTTAGTCATTGTAAAGCAAAAATCAACAGCAGATAATGGTGATATTGTCGTGGCTATGACAGAAGAGGATGAAGCAACCGTTAAGCGTTTCTTTAAGGAAAAAAGTCATTTCCGCTTACAGCCTGAGAACTCCACAATGGAGCCAATTATTGTCGATCAGGTTTCTATTTTAGGACAAGTTGTAGGCCTTTATCGTCGTGTACACTAAAAAATATAAAATTATTGAATGATTTTAAGAGGATGATATGTTCCCCGATGAGCATATACCTCTTTTTCTTAATTTTAGACATAGAACAAAATTCAATCTACATAGGGAGTGCATCTATTTGAAACAAAAAATCAAACAAGCTGTGCAAGAAGCTTATACGACAATGTATAGCTCCTTATACGATGATCAAATTTATGCGGCTGTTTTAGTGACAGATGGCGATTGTGGCAGCCTTTATTTAACAATGGGAACGGAAAAATCACTAATTGAAATTGGTCAAAACTATGAGGATGCCCCCGAAGATTATCGCTTTTTAAAGGATGAATATTTACATTACGATGAAACGGATATGCTCGAAAAGGTAAGTCGTGAATTATTGGATATTGTATTGCATATTGAAGATGAAAAATTTATTGAACATAAAGAAATGCTGCATCAAGCAATGAGTGATACGATGTATGAATTGAAACAGGAGGGCATTATTGACGAAAGCATTTTTGTTTTTATTTCGGTGACTGATGATAATGAAGAGGAAATGCTGGAGTTATCGTCAGCGAGGCGTTGTAATTCTAATCATCCCCTACTTCCTGCGTTTGTGCGTAATTGGGGACATTAAATACTCTATTGTTCTAAAGCAAGAAGATGTCGAAGAAGATTTTTCGCCATCTTCCTTTTGTTTAGAGGTTTACCAAAAAAGAATCCACTTTAATATGGATTCCTTGCAAGCACTATGTCTCTAATTTGAATTTCAAGCTTGCCTTGATAAAAGCAATAAATATTTTCTTTGATACTTCATCCCCTGCCATCGCCTGCTCCTCTGGATGCCACTGTACTGCTAAACAAAATGGGTGGTCCTCGTGTACGATTGCTTCTACAATTCCATCACTGGATTTGGCAGCAACCTTTAATTTCTCAGCTAATACATTAACTGCTTGATGATGAAAGGAATTTACAGCTATTTTCTCTTTCTCAGTGATTCTGTTTAATAATGTATCAGGTGTAACTGTAACATAATGGGTAGCAACGCCCCGAGCTGCCTGCTGCATATGCTTTAATAATTTTTTACTATGATATTCGCTCTCCATATCCTGATAGACATTGCCTCCAAGAGCAACATTTAATATTTGCATACCACGACATATACCAAAAATCGGCATCTTACGAATAAAGGCTGCCTCGATTAAAGCAAGCTCTACGGAATCTCTTTCAGGATGTACCTTCCCTAATTTAGGTGCTGGCTCTGCATCAAAAAGAAATGGATGAACATCACAGCCTCCCGATAGCAATAATCCATCTGTCAACGACAAAATTTGTGCGACATCCTCCTCTATGCCAAGAGGAATAATTAGCGGAATGCCCCCAGCTTCGATAATACTATAGCTATAGGCAGCATTTAATCTTGCTGACAAATCATCCTCCACAAAGGCCGTTATGCCAATAACTGGCTTCACTTTATCCCCTCCAAGATTGTAAGTTATTCCTTACCACAAGCCAAGATACCAATTCATCAAGGCATCCCCATAAAAATAAACAACGATAGCCGCAGCAGCAATGGATGGACCAAATGGTATTGGGGTCTTTCTACCCTGCTGCCGTGTTCTTAACACTATAATGCCTACAACCATTCCGATAACAGCGGCTAAAAATAATGTTAAGAGTGCATGTAGTGTGCCCAATACAAGCCCAAGTAAAAAGAATAATTTAATATCCCCTCCACCCATACCTCCCTTTGACAACACAGCAATACTATATAATATGCCAAAGCCAACGACTGCACCCAGCGCACTATCCCACCATGGGGTTAACGGTGAAAGCACACGTCCTATAAAGAGCAATGGTAGAAAAAAGAGTAGTACTTTATCAGGAATAAGCATATAGGCAAAATCCGATACAACAATAATAACAAGTAATGAAATTAGCAAAATGGCTACAAAAAATTCTACTGTAAAGCCTAGTTTCCAATAGGCAAATGCAAATAAAACGCCTGTAATAAGCTCCATGAAAGGATAAATCCAAGAAATTTTTTGTCCACAGCTACGGCATTTGCCTCCTAGCCATACATAGGACAAAACAGGTACTAAATCAAGGGCTGTTAGCTGCCTCTGACAATTTGTGCAGTGCGAGGGCGGTTGCACAATAGACTCCTTTACTGGTACACGTAAGCCGACCACATTAAAAAAGGAGCCAAAAACAAGCCCAAAAATAAATACTGTCACGGTATAAGCCATTTCCATTTTTATGTCCTCCTAAACTAAGAGGCGCCCATACATATGAAGTATGCGCGCCTATCTTTATTCTTGTCCCTCGTAATAGAACGTCGTAATCTGTACAGTAGCCTTAATGGTATGATCAGCCTCTTTATCCAGCTTTTCTTGCTCACCAGGGATGGTCATATTAATCGTATCAATTTTCATAACACGTTCAAGCTTTTCCACTTCCTTTAAAAAGGTAACCATTGAGTCAAATGTTAAGGCACCAATATCAAAAGTAAAGGTTACTAGCTTAAGCTCTGGTGGAATATTTTCTTGGGCAATCGTAGAAACAGGTGGAGTTTCCGTATTCTCTTGATTTTCCTCATTGACCTTTGCCTCCGCCTCAGCAACTGTATTCGTTTGATCCACATTGGCATTCGCTACAGGCTCATCATAATTATTAAAGGTTAGCGACTCCATGCGCGTACCTGTCACCTCTTCAATTTCCACCATATCTCTCAATACCTGCTCAACCGCTCTTGCACTAGGCACCTTTTTTTGCATTTCTAAAGTTTCCTGCATGGGAACCTCTAGCTGCTCATCAAAGGAGGTAAGGGACTGCTCTAAGCTTTTAATCTCCGTTTGCAGACTTTGAATACTAGCTTCCTTCGCCCGTACCTCATCCTTCTTTGGCAAAATAACATAGTAATAGAGAGCAAACAATAAGGAGGCTATCAACAGGACAAGCAATAGTATGCCTGATTTTTTACTATTTAGGTATTTCGTCATTAGCTTCGTCCCCCTACCAGATACATAAAGTCAATTGTAGCTGTAATGGAAACTGAGTAACGTGGCATCTGTTTAAACTTTTCCTCCGCAGGTAAGTCCTTGTCCTGCTCCCCTAGCTCAATGTCAAAATTCGTGATGGAGCCAATTTGGGCATCTGTAAAATAAGGACTTGCTAATAAACGCTCAACATATTTTGAAATAGCTGTCATAGTTTCAAAATCCGCCTCAATTGTTACTTGGTTCGTACCAAATGAATAGCTACGTAAATAGCTTGGGCTTGGTAGCAGTGCATTTGTTTCATCAATTAATGGCGTTACGGGATAAGCAACACTTTGTACATAGTGAACAGATTGCTTTAATGAGCCAGTATTTTGACTTTGCTTTGTTGCGATATCATTTTGTAGCTGCTCCTGCCTTTCCACTAAACGTCGCTCTTCCGCTGATAAATCCTTTAACGCCGCCCTAGCATCAAAAAATAGATACGCCATAAACGCTAAAATAATAAGGATTGTAGCTAGAATAATATAAATCAACAATGGCGAGGTTTTCCGCTTCTCTAATTTCGGTAAGAGGTTAATTTCTGGAATCATCCGTTAACCTCCTTTAAGGCTAGTCCAAGCAAGGAGGAAAACGCTCTTGTAAACTGCGGAAATTTCTTTTGTAGCATCTGATCATTTAACTCCGTTAATGGAACACCTAAATTAGCACGTAGAAATTCACTAATGGTAGGTAATAAAGGGTTGTCCCCTAAAATAATGATTTCATCAACCGTTTTTTCACCCTTATGTAAAGAAAAACGGAAGAAGTTCATCATACGATCAATTTCCAGCACCTGATCCATAACAATCATCCGATAATCCTCTAGTTCGCCATTGTATTGAAAGTCATAGCTATATTCGCCCTGTGCCTTGCTTTCCCATTGTTCCATATTCGTATCAATTGATTGATAGCGTAAAAATTCCACATTGCCCTGTGAAAATATGCTAATAGATAGCTCATTAATAGACCATTCTGCAATTAAATAGGTTTTATCCATCTCCAGTAGCTGTAAATAATGCAATAAACGGATATTACAAAGAGCCCGTATATCCGCTGCCTCTGGCTCAAGTGCAATATCGAGGAGCATCGCCACAATTTTATTTACTTCTTCGGAGGGCGCAGCATATAATTGTGCCTTACCATCAAGTGGATCAGCATCATAAACATCAATAAGTGGCTCCTGAAATGGGAGATGAATCGAGTGCCCAATCTCCATCTCGGCATAGCCTCGAAGCTCCTCTTGCTTTAAGTCATGGGGCACATCAAAGCTTTTCAAAAGAACAGACATATCCGGCACAAACATACGAGCCAATTGTTTTTTGCCAACCCATTTCACCACTTCTTGATTCATTGCTTCAAATAAAGCGACCTCATCATGGATAATGCCATTTTCAAGAATGCCATGTGCTAATGGCAGCTCATAATGCCGCCAACGTGAAGGATCAGGTCCTTCCGCCACAATGGCACGAAGAACATAATCCTTCAATTCGAGGGACACATACGATTTTTTCTTTCTCTTCAACATGTGAATAGACCCCCTTTTCAGCTACCTCATAGGTGAATGAATTAGTCATCCATTTCCCACCCAGAAATGCATGGATGCATTTCTGGGGAGGTTGGGAGGACTAATCAGTTTTTTCTCCTACTGTATAGGCAGCTTTAATTTCGCTACCTTTTTTAGTATCTTTATTAATTGTATCAAGTGATGTATTATTAAAACTAATAGGATAACGTAATGCAGTTGTAACCTCAGCTTTTATTTCAAGGTCACCCTTTGAAACTGTTGTAGTACCTGGGAATTTACCTGTAGACTTTAAAAAACCTTTTTCTATCAAAATAGTAGCAGTTACGGGACTACTTGCACTAGGAGTATCCGTATAGTACAAATTCGCTGCACTTATAATATTAGTTGCATCTGCCTTTACTGCCGTATAACGTGAATTCTCAATAATATTCCCAATCGCAGGGATCGCAATTGCAGCAACAATCGCTAAAATAACGACAACTGCTAATAATTCGACAAGCGTTAAACCCTTCTGATTTTTCAAAAGCTTTTTGTTCATTAATTTCTTGAACATGTTAATTCCCCCTTATTATATTTTATATATGAAGTGTGTCAACACGAACTTCCTTTTTAAAGATACAATTCAAGATCCCACAAATATAGTTATCTAGTGAAAGCCAATCAATTCTTTCATTTTAGAAAATAAACCAAATTCTCACTTACATATTTTCGTATAATTTGAACATTGGTAGGAAGATTGCTGCAATAATAATACCCACTACCAACGCCAGTACTAAAATCATTAATGGCTCAACAAGTGATTTTAGGGTATCGACTGCACGATCTACTTCCTCCTCATAAAAATCTGCTACCTTTTCTAGCATATAATCGAGTGAGCCAGTTCGTTCACCGATAGCAGCCATTTGTGAGACAAGTGGTGGGAAGAGCCAGCTTTTTTCGAGGGGCTCGGATAAGGTGCCACCCTTTTCTAAATTATCCCGAGCCTCTAAAACCACCTTGGCTATAACAGGATTGCCTGCTACCTTTTCAACGATGGTTAAAGCGTTTAAGATTGGCACAGAGCTACTAAATAGCGTAGCTAATGTTCGTGTCATTCGAGCAATAACGCTTTTTTGCATTAATGAACCAAATATAGGCATACGCAAAATCATAATATTGATTGAATAAATAAATGTCTTATTATTTTTATATAAAAGAATAAAGCCAATAACTATGATAACCAAGGCTAAAATCACAAAATACCAGTTAGCAATAAGCCAATCACTAATTCCAACTACAATCACTGTTAGCAGTGGCATTTCCATATCCATATCCTTAAAGGTAGCCATAAAGGTTGGTACAATAAAGACCATTAAAAATAATCCGACGGCAACGGTTAAAATGGATAAAATCGCAGGGTAGGTAAGTGCTGATGTTATTTTCTTTTTGATGCTATACTGCTTCTCTAATGTATTGGCTAGTCTATCCAATGTATCGTCAATACTTCCTGTAGCCTCTCCAGCCCGCATCATATTAACAAATAAGATTGGAAATACCTTTGGATGCTTGGCTGCGGCATCTGAAAAGGCTGTACCACTCCGAATATCTTCCTCTACCTCAAGCAGAGCCTTTTTTAACGTTTTATTTTTGGTTTGTGCGGCTAAAATTTGGGTAGCCTCTACAACGGAAATACCAGCACGTATTAATGTGGCATACTGGCGGCAATAGACAACAAAGTCCTGATGCTTTACCTTTCGTGCAATCGCAAGCTCCTTATGTAAAATACTAGTGGATTCCTGTACCTCACGCGCATTAATGCCTTGCTTGCGCAGCTTTTCAATCGCAGCCTGTTTATTTGATGCTTCAATAACACCCTTTTTCTGTACGCCTGCTTTTGTGCGCCCATTATAGCGAAATACGGTCAACTATATTCCCCCGCATTCATATACGGTCTCGCATCCTCAAGTGAGATTTTCCCTGTTGTAATTAATTGCTGGATCGACGATTGAAGCGTATGCATCCCTAGTGCCTTACTTGTTTGCATCACACTTGGAATTTGATGTACCTTTTCATTGCGAATTAAATTGGAAATAGACGGTGCCTGCACAAGAATTTCTGTTGCTGCAATACGTCCCTTCACGTCCTTGCGCACAAATAATCTTTGCGAAACAATCCCCTGTAAGACATTCGCTAGCTGTACGCGAATTTGTGCCTGCTGATGGGGCGGAAAAACATCGATAATACGGTCAATTGTTGTTGGTGCACTACTTGTATGTAGTGTTGCCATCACTAAGTGACCTGTCTCTGCTGCGGTGATTGCTGTAGAGATTGTTTCGTAATCACGCATCTCCCCTACTAAAATAATGTCAGGGTCCTGACGTAACGAAGCCCGTAAGCCATTAGCAAAGCTTTTCGTATCGACACCAACCTCACGCTGATTGATAATGGATTTTTTATGTGAGTGTAAGTATTCGATCGGGTCCTCAAGTGTAATAATATGCTTTGCTCTCGTTTCATTAATATAGTCAATCATGGCAGCCAGTGTTGTGGATTTCCCAGAGCCAGTTGGACCTGTTACTAAAATTAATCCCTGTGGCTTTTCTGCAAGCTGATAGAGCACCTGCGGCATATTTAACGTTTCAATGGAAGGTATTTTTGCCTCGATTAAACGAGCCGCGACTGATACCTCATTGCGCTGATGATAAGCATTAACACGAAATCGACATTTCCCAGGTAGAGAATAGTTAAAATCCGTCTCCCCCTTCTCCTCGAATTCCTGCTGCTTATGAATAGGTAAAATCGTTTTCACCATTTCTAATAAATCGGCACTATCTAATGGCTCCGTGCCATAGTGTTCAAGCTGACCATGAATTCGATAAACAGGTGGCACTCCTTTTGTTAAATGTAAATCAGATGCCTTTACTTCAAAGGAACGATGTAATAACTCAATAATTGAATATGCTGTCATTCCGCTCACCTCCTACTCTTTACTTGCAACACGTAAGATTTCAGATATTGTTGTCTGTCCTGCTGCAACCTTTTGTAAACCATCCATTAGCAATGTTTTAAAGTGTTGCTGCTTCATATATTCTCTGATTTTCTGATCGCCAACCTCATGGATAATTAATTCCTTCACATGACGATCAACTGGTAGGATTTCATGAATAGCCATCCTGCCCCGATAACCAGTAAAATTACATGCGGCACAGCCACGTCCCTTACGTCCCTGCGTTACATCTAGAATGCCATTATCTTTTAAAATAGCTAACTCATATTCAGTAAATGTATAGATTTCAGAGCAATCTCTACAGTTCCGTCTAACAAGCCGCTGTGCCATAATACCAACTAATGAAGATGATAATAAAAATGATTCAATGCCCATATCCTGCAAACGTGAGATAGAATCGATGGCACTATTTGTATGCAGGGTACTTAACACTAAATGCCCTGTTAATGAAGCACGTGTCGCAATTTGTGCTGTTTCTAAATCTCTAATTTCCCCAATCATTACAATATCTGGGTCTTGACGCAGGATAGAACGTAGCCCTGTCGCGAATGTGAGCCCAACCTCTTCCTTTACCTGAATCTGATTCACACCCGCCAATTGATACTCAACAGGATCTTCGACAGTAATAATATTGACACCATCGTCGTTTAATTCATTTAATGCCGCATAAAGTGTGGAGGATTTTCCCGATCCAGTTGGACCTGTAATCAGGACAATACCATTGGGATGCTCAATCATGGAGCGAAATAATGCTTCATTTTGATCAGAAAAATCAAGCTGCTCAATACCGTTTACAGCGTTTGCTAAATCTAAGATACGCATTACAACCTTTTCTCCATAAACGGTTGGTAGCGTGGAAAGTCGAATATCAATTGGTCGGAAATTAATGGTTGATTTAATACGCCCATCCTGTGGAATTCGATTTTCTGTAATATTGAGATTTCCCATAATTTTGATACGGGCCAACACAACACTTTGCATATTTTTTGGCAAGGAACGCTCTGTTCTTAGGACACCATCAACACGATAACGTACACGCAGATCGGTTTCCTGTGGGTCAAAGTGAATATCACTAGCTCGTTGTGCCACACCATTTGCAATAATTTGATTAACAAGGCGAACAATTGGTGAATCCTCACGTTCGATATCCGTTTGCATATCAATGCTGGATGTTGCCATATCGGACAGAGCTGCATCCATTGATTCCTGTAGGTCATAGTATTTGGTAATTGTTCGATACAAATCGTCCTTCGCCGCAATACTTGTTTCAATTTGACAGCCGGTAGCCATACGCACTTCCTCGATAGCAAAGTAATCCATCGGGTCTGCCATTGCTATAAAGAGCTTATTTCTTTCCTTGCGCACTGGCATAATGTTTGCGCGTTTGGCTAGCTCAGCAGGTATCAACTGCAGTAAATCAGGGCTAATCGTATATTGGTTTAAATTAATATGAGGAATCCCAAGCTGAAACTCGAGCACTTCAATAAGCTGCTGCTCTGTTAAGTAATTCTTTTTAATTAAAAAGTCGCCAAGCTTTTCTTCTTTTGACTTTTCAGTTAGCGCGTACTCTAATTGCTGTGGTGTAATTACACCTGATTCTACGAGTAAATCACCTAGTCGTTTCCTTCCAGCTTTTGCTGACATGAAAAGTACTCCTCTCTTTTAAGGGCTTGTTTGTACAAAATTTCCGCCCTTATCATAGTAGCCATAGACAATTTCTGGTCCATCTTGCTTCTGTTCTGTTGTAGATGTATTTGCATCAGGTAAGCCATTACCATCTAAATCCATCTGTAAATCAGAATCTGTTGCTGTCTTTTGCTGATCTGTCACGACACTTTCAGAGGCTTCAAGCTTACGAGATGATCGTACAACAATACGGTTGACAGGAGCATAATAGTCTCGACTAACAAGCTGTTCCTCCGAAGAGCCGCCTTTGACACGGATGGAGCGATATATTTCAATACGAACGCCCTCCTGCCCCTCCTGCTCAATCTTTTCCTGACCAGCAGCTAGCTCATCTGAATAGCGAGCTATAATTCTAGGTCTGACAATCTTATCCTTCGTCACACGAACGGTTACTTCCTTGTCTTTTTCCGCAGACCATATTTCAATTTTCAACTGATTTCCTTCCATCGTAGCTTTTAGTTTACTAAGCTGAGCTGAGGTATTCACAAATTGCAAATCCTTGGCAAGCACCACATTCAGCTCTGCCTCCAACCCTTGCTGTAGGTAAGAGGGTGGAACGGCTTGAGCATGTCGTTCTAAAATCGCATAATCTGTTTGTAGGATCGTGCTATAGACCATTGAAGCAATAAAATTAAGGGTTTCTATATGAACCGAATTCGCCTGCTCTCCAAGCAACTGCAGTAGAGACATTTTTTGATTCGGTGCAATTAACTGATTATTAAGCGTATCAAGCAATCCCTCTATATTGTCAGCATTCTTCGGAATATCACTTATTTGAAAAGCGATTCGTTCATTCTCTAATGAACTGACATCTACTAATACTGCATTGATCTGATGGCTGCCTAAATTTCCAGCCTGATTAAGAACCATCGCAATTGTTTCCTCTGTTTTCCATTGCGAATTACTTTTCACAGCTTTCTTTGTATTGACACCAGCTATTACTGGGATTGGGAGCTGAACAGTTCTTTTACTTTCCCAAAAGGCAAACCATGACTTTTTTGACAGCTCCTCATATTGGGTAACTACCTGCTCTATATCAAACTGTAAATCATGTGCATCCAGTTCCTGCTCAGTTCCACCACCACTAATAATAAGGGGAGTTTCCTGCCATTTCTCCACAGCATCGCGAATAGTCTGAAGGCACTCTTCTTTATTTAGCCCTTCAACCGAAATACCACCAATTGTTGAATCTTCAGGACTTTCTTTCGCAAAAACTGTGCCATTTAGCACAAGTGATGGAACAAAAATTCCTACAATTAGAACCATTGCCAATATGATACTAATTATTTTTATGTATGTTTTCATCCATCTCACCCTTCCATTCACTAATGGAATTTCTATTTATATACAAAATGATACTACATCTATAGTATTTTGACACTAATAAAAATGCAACTTTTTTCCGATTTTTTTTTAAAACTTCTGTAATCATTCAAAAAATATTCAAAAAGTAGTTCTATAGAATTATAAAATAAGATAAATTCCATTAGATATAGTTCTAGAATTTCGTTATAATATCCTTAATAGTCATTTTTATCTAGTTTTAATCAAAGGAGCTTTAATGGTTCCAAATGAAGTAGGAAGAAGTAATTAAAAATATATGAATAGAATTATTAAATTAAATCACTTTTTAGATTTAACATTTAATGTAGTTTGAAATTTCAATTGAAAAGAGTCATTTATAGAAAAAATTATTTATTTTGGGAGGAGAAAAATGAGAAAGACTAGTTATGTTAATCAAGAACAAGGTCTTACTTTAGTAGAAGTTATCGCTTCAATTGTTTTAATCTCTATCATACTTTTGAGTTTCATGGGGTTATTTATGCAATCTAATAAAACAACAGCAACCTCTGGAGATATTGTAAATGCTACCTATATTGCGCAAAAGGAAATGGAAAACATCTATAAACATAGAATTTATAACTCACCTGAAGAAATTGTAAGTAAGTTAAATGAGCAAAGTCGATCCTCTACCCCATCAGAACCTGAATATGTGGGAAATCTAAACTCTTGGGAAAAGCAAAAAGATAATATAAGAATAAAATTAAAAATGGAGAAGGACAATGTTCATCCAGAATTACAGTTAACAACGATTGTTGTAGAAGTCTATGAGGAAGTTAATGGGACTGAAACGTTAAAAAGCAAGATAGAAAACAGATACAAGTTAGGAGGCTGATAAACATATGCGAATTAAACAGCAACAGGGTTTAACCCTAGTTGAAGTGCTAGCAGTATTAGTCATATTTAGTATCATTTCCGTTCTTTTAATGAATATATTAGGATTTAGCACATCTACTTATCAAAAACAACTAACTAAAAATAAAGAGTTACAGAATACATCTATTGTTCTTAAATTGATTACGAAGGATTTTCGGAAATCAGTAAAATTTGACGAAGCTACCTACACTTTTACAACTATAGTCGATGGGGTAAAGATTGAGCAAACATACGTACTTTCTGACAATGAAATTACACGTAATGGTGAAATTATCGCCACTGATATGGAAGTATTCGAACTTAGTAATCAAGAGAGCAGCTCTACCCTTACTATACGTTTAAAAAGCAAACACGATCAAGAAATACGAACAGAATTAACATCAAGAAAAAAACCATAATCGCAAAAAATTAGAAAATAGGGGGAGTTTTATGAAAAGACATACATCTTTATTGAGAAACGAGAAAGGCTATGCTTTTCTACTCGTCTTTATAACTATTATTTTAGTAACTGTGCTCGGATTAAGTATTTTAAGATTCTCTAACAATACATTAACTACTTCTGCTCATGAAAGAGATGACCAATCTATCTACTATATTGCGGAAGCTGGATTGAATTATGGACGTGAAAATTTTAATCAAAATATAGAAACTGCATACAATGCGGCAGTTGAAAAATACGATGAGGCTAAACTCGCTTTTGAAAAAGAACCAAATAAACCTAAACCAGAATTCAGTAACTTTTTAATCGTTGAATTAAATTCACTGGGCTATCCTACAACCGAGAATGATAAAAAAGATATAATTAATAATCTTGATTTTGAAAATCAATTTGGAAAAACACCTAAAGCAATAGTTAATCTTACATTAGAGAAAATAAACCAAAATGAACTTCAATATGTGATTGAATCAACAGGGCAATTTGAAGGAACATCCATAGAAAGAACCTTACAACAAAGCATAAAAATCGCATTAGAATATACAAATTCAAATGATAACGAAGGAACTAACAACGGGGGTTCTAATAATGGGGGCTCAAATGGTAATTCAAATGAAAATCATTATGTTCCAAGTGATTTTACTGTGCAAACAAAAGGCAATATAATTGTAAATGCTGGAGGTAAGATTGATGGGAATGTGGTAAGTGCTGGAGGTAACATTTCATTAACTGGGGATCATCTATCACCGGGAGTATAGGCACTTCTCCTGAAAATTTTAATGTTGATAATTCAGGCTTAGAATACTTAAAAAATCAAGTAACCGCAGCAAAGGATTTTCCTGCGGGCAATGTACTTGCACCATTTCCTAGTGATAAAATGAATGATCTATCTCAGTTAAATTATCCACCAAATGAAGAAGTCGCAGCTAGTCAGTGGAATAAAACTAATATTATTAATAATGGCAATTTCCAAGCAGATAACTGGATGACAAATAATTACACACTTAATTTAACAGAGGATACACATTTTAAACAATTTAAAGTCGATCAAAACAATAAAATAATTATTAATGTTGGAGATACAGATAAGGACCTATATATTGAAAACCTTGATATTTTAAGAGGACATATTGAAATAGTAGGAACAGGGAAATTAAATATTTATGTTCAAAATTCTGTAAATATTACTGGTTCATTTAACCCAAATGGCGATGTTAATCAGGTTAATTTTTCATATAGTGGCTCAGCTCCAGTAAAATTTTCTGCTGATACTAAAATTTCAGGCTCCTTTTATGCACAAGAGGCTGATTTAACATTCGCTGCTGGGGCTAGCGTAAAAGGAAATATTTATACAGGCGGGGATAATGTCACATTTAATGGAGGATTTACTTCAACGGGTCAACATATAATAGCTCCTAATGCTAACGTTAAAGTGGAGGCTGGAGCTCATATTAAAGGTGCCATTGTAGCCGATACTATTATTGTTGATGGAGGTGCCTCAGTAACTTTTGGTGAAAGTATCGTTTCACCAGGAAATAACGGCGGGTCAAATAATCCAGGAGGCAGTAATAATCCAAACGTACCTCCTTCTCCACCTAAAAAAAATATTATCGAAGAAATCATACTAGAAAAGTAAAAAATTAACACATGGACAATAATATTTGATTTTAAATGTCCATGTGTTTTTTTAAACCTATCAAAATCGCCCTAATTATCATTCCTCAACAACCTACCCGACAACAACAACCCTATCCCACCAATCGCGATAAACAAAACAGCTCGTATTAATAGATCGAGTGCAGATAAATCAAAGAAGATAAGCTTAATAAACGCAATAACTAAGATAGTAAAGCCGGTTAAGCGTAATGTTCGTAAGTTGCGCACCGTACTAAGCCATAGGGCGATACTGGCTGTTACAAAAAGTGTAATCGTAGAAAGTGCGATGCTAAGCTTCCAGTCTAGTAGATTATTGTAGGCTAGCTGATGCACGAATCCCCATACAGATAGCATTATCAACACGATGCCGACACTAATTGTTGAATCTACATATTTCTCCATCTGTTGTTGGTAAATTTGATAAATACGGTCTTTCATCAGTACATCTAGTAAAATTACCACAAGCACAACAATATAAATAATTCTTGTTAATAGATGAAGCCATTCAATTCCCTGCATTTCGGCTGGAAGGATACCGATTGAGAGCGTGAAAAGCAGGAAAAATGCGCCAAGTACTGGTGTTAATGCGCGTCCTTTATAGTTTGTTGGCACTAGAAGGGATGCCGCAAATAAGACAGCCAGCATGATACTCATCATATGTGGGGTGTTGCTAACACCCACAAAATAAGCTGCATCAAGCTTACTAATATAGGCTAAGAAGTAACCTGTCGTTATGACCGCTAAAAAGTCTACTACATATAAATCCTTCATCAGCTTTTCAAATACCGTAAGTGATTCTTTTGGACGCATTGCATATAGATAAATAAGCAGCAGATAGATGGCTGGCATTAGTAAGCTAACATGGGAAATGCTGAAAAATGGTGTCGGCTCATGAATGATAAAGCTTATGATAATAGTAATCGCAAATATCATGGAGCTGACGACCTTCATCAAGCTTGCTCGTAAACGTAAGCTCATCATAACACCTGTAAATGCGATAAACGGTAATAGCAAATCTTCTACTTTCTCTGGAACATTCATAACCAGTAGCATATTACATAGGGCGATAAATGCGAGTGTGATGGCACTATCAAATGCCTCCTGCCATTTTTGCCTATAGCCATAACCCGCCAAAGTCGCAAACAAGATGACCAATACGAGTAAAAGCACTTCGCTATATTCGATTGGTCTAATCATCAGATTCATAAGCAATAAGCTAAAAATGCCTAGACTAAATTGCAGACCAACATGAATATGCTTCCATTTAGATTCAGTTTGAAATAAACGGCACCAACTCGTATAGAAAATAGCTAATACAGTCATCAAGCCAAACGCCATTATAGCTCGATTGTCGATGTTCATAAACGCGATAATGCTAACAGCTAGCATAGAGAAAAAGGTTGCTATATAGAGAGCTAGTTTTTGCTTATGCTGATAAATGACAAATTGTAGCATTGTAAATAAAGCAATAACATAAATTAAGATAATAACAGCACTAAAATCCATATATTCTAGTAAATACGGTAGCAAGAGTGAAGTGAAGGCTACAAACACTGTTAATATTTCATTTTTCTTCAAGTAACTAATGGCAATCCCATAGCCGATATAGATGATGGCGATGATGAGTGCCAGTGTTAAGCCAATGATTTCATACAATATTGCACTAGCCGCTGTTGTTAGAATCCCTACGATAAATGCCCCACCATATAAGGAAATGGTGATAGCTGGAGATCCCTTTTTTCTATGCTCCAGCACATATGCTAGTACGGCTAAGAAAATCGATAATGAATAGGCGAGGATGATTTTAACCTCATTCGATAAATAACCATAATCACTGACGAGCTTAAGACCCCAAAGCACCCCCATCACTAAAATGACCATAAATATTTTTGGTAAAGCCCACATGATACGTTCCTCCAGCGATTGCTGTGGTTGCTTCTTTTTTTCAGGTATTGGCTTTGCTTTTGGCTTGGAAGTAATAGTTGGTTTTTGTCCTGCCAATGATGAAGATTGTTCCATCATTGTTTTTCTAGCATTTATTGTTGTTAATTGACCAACAGAATTTTGCTGTTTTAAGCTATCCAGCTCCTGCCTTAAATCCATCATTTCCTTCTCAAGCTTGGCAATCCTTTGCTCCATTTCAAGTGACATCCCATCATCCTCCCTACTTTATCATTTTTTTACATTATAACATCTTTTTAAAAGATGTAAAATTATACTTTTAGAACATATTTATACTATTACTATCTGGGTCTCCGATACATTAAAGCACGCTCGCTATCCTTCGTTCCCCTTGTAGTTGGATCTACAACAACCCCCATTAATACGAGAATTGATAAGACAGTATTTAAGATGGATGTTAGCTGCTCACTCATTGCACTCGTTAAATCATAGCCAAAAATAGCTGCAACTTGCTGTGCGAGTAATAAAATCAATGAAAACAGTGCCAATAAAAATGGCTTATGCTGAAGACGAATCTTCCAGTTAATTTTCATAGAAGCTCACCTCCCCCCTTCTCTACAATATATGCACAGTGAAAACTTAACACATATGCAAAAATGGAGCTCGAACTATAGAAATAAGGGATTTAAATAAACAATTTATTTAAACGAAAAACAATTCTACTCCATAAATTATATTTTATTGACAATGAGAAACAGTATTACATGTCGAAAAAAAAGGCGTTTCTATTACAACCATTTCTGGTTTTGCTATGTAGGAATTCTTCTTACTAGTTTTTTGGCTCTTCACCAAAACATGTGCTTGACTAAGAGCCATACTGAATCCATTCGGCATTGCATTCTAGTAAAATTGCCTCTTTATAGTGCTGCGGATTGCGCGTGAAAAAATGGCGTCTTTGCAGCGCTTTAATGAGATTATTTTTCCCTTCTACTGCCGCATTAGTAAAGCGTAATTGATGATAATTACAGATTTCTTCTTGCCAATTGCGCATCGTTAACAGACAGGATTCCACGGCTGGATGCTTGATGGTAGTACCTTGCGTCAACCAACGTTCGAAGCCTTTTTTCGCCAGTTCATACGTGGAGCTACAGTCGTACCATTCGATAAAGGCTTCTTTCCAACTGTAGACTTGATGGAGGATTTCAGCGTATTGAAGCAGTCGGTGTAGGCTATTTTTTTCATCATTCTTCAATTGATCACGTCGTTTACCAAGAATTCGGAAGTGTTGCTTAAGGTCCTTTTTAGCATACGGTGCTAGCTGCTTTTGAACGGATTTTCGTACGGCTTGAAGCGCTTCAGTTACGTAACGATTGACATGATAACGATCCGCAATACGAATCGCTTCCGGATACATCTTTTTCGCAAACGTATGATAGGCCTTTGCCAAATCCATGACAATCGCGACAGGCTTTAGCGCACAAAGAGTAGATTGTGTATTGAAATAGGCGTGTAATTCCTCGATTCTTCGTCCAGGAATAACATCTAAAAATGTGCCACCACGTAAATCGTGGAGACCCGTGTTATACGTATGCCCTTTACGAATGGCAAAATCATCAATGCCTAGCACGAGATTGTGACACGCCAATGCTTTTTTCTGACAAATTTTTTGGACACGTGTGGCTTCCTCCATTTTCCATGAACGGACGATACGCGCAACGGTTGTAGCGGGTGTGTTTGCCACACGTGATGTATGCGTGATGGTAGAGCCGATTGCCTGCTTCGGCAGCGTGGCTTCAAATGCCTTTGTGTATCGTTTTTTCGGTGCCACACACTCATATGCCCATACAAAATGTGCAAAACAAGCTGTACATGACATACGAATGGCAGGTAAATTCAAATAAACAGGGCAACCAAACGCTTCGAGATGACGCACTTTTCGAACATAGCCGATTCCGCGACGAGTCGTATTTTCAAATGCACAAATGGGACAGGCCTGTTTAGATTTAATTGGCATGACATCAATGAAAATTTGGTGATTTATTTTAGTGGTTGCGATAATTTTTAGTTCTGGTAAATCCCATAAATCCTTGATAGAATAAGAGTGCATCTGTATACCTCGCTGTGTTGTTTGGTCGTACTCTCAACTCTAGCGGATACAGATGTTTTTTTGTATTCTTTTTTAGCAAGAACAGATTTTGGTGTTGAGCCAGTTTTTTAGTGTTTAAGTTAACATAGTGACGTCAATCTACTTATTCACATATCCATTTGTACCAAATAAAAAAGATCAAGTATATTTCAACTTGATCTTAGTCGGCTACCCTATGAAAGTAATCCATCATCTCTTCTAATAATATCTTCCATCAATTGAGGATGATCGCTGAGAAGCTCCATTAAACGAGCAGCTGAGCCATTTGGGCGATTTTGTCCGTTTTCCCATGATTCCACTGTTCGTACAGATACACCCATTAATCCAGCAAACAACTTTTGCGTTAATTGTAAATCCATACGTAATGTTTTTATCGCTTCTGGATTATATTGTGGAATTTCCTTTACAATAACTACGTTAGATTTTACTTTTGTTGGTTTACCGTCAATAAAATCCTGGGCTTGTTGGACACTCTTCATCATATCCTCGAAGAAATTATTAGCCATTTAATACCCTCCTTCAAAATATGGATATTTGTTATATCCAGCATGCACTATAGTACATGTCTTATATTCCCAATTATTGAAATTTGAATTAAATTATGATATTGCGTAAATGTTTAAAGTTTAACGAAGATGGGATGATATTTTAGAAGAGATATATTATGGTTATTTTTTCTTCAGACTTTCTTTCAAAATTTCAACTACTTTTTTCAATTTATTTCGTTGAGATTTTGTTAGATTATCGATTTCTTTTTTATCATAAACCGTCATCAGAAAAATATACTGACTATCGCTTTTACCAGCAGGCAAATAATAAATGCGATATGCATCACTTTTACTTCGTTTTAGACTGCTAGGGGAAAAACGGAATTTTTTAATTCCTCCTGTACCTTCTACGATATTATGGTTTTCACTATTATTTCCAATTTCAAATTCTAGTTCTCTCAAATCCTGGTCCGATAACAATAATTTTTCCCATTGCGATTGAAATAGCTCAGTTTGGATAAAAATTTTGGATTTGTACGTTTCATTGTACATTTTATTTAACCATCCCTCTCAATTTTTTATTTAGGGATAGCCTAAATTTATTATACTACTATTTAATGTGGGTTACTACTATTTAATGTGGGCTTTTATAAATATAATTTGAATATTTTCCAAAAGATTAGACTATTTTAGTATGAGTTAATTGAGCTATAAATCTTCTATAACATTAAAATTTTTCCATCTAAAGCATTGACAAAAAAACCCTTACGTTATATGGTTGGTTACAATAGTAATTAACCAATTAACAAAGGAGGTGGATTGTGATTCAATCTTTTAACAATGAAAAGCCTATCTTCCAGCAAATCCGTGAACGAATAGAGGATGCCATTCTAGATGGACAGCTGCAGCCTGAAGATCGCATTCCCTCCACCAATGAATTTGCGAAGGAATATCAAATTAATCCTGCAACCGCTGGGAAAGGCGTGAACGAATTAGTGGATAAAGGTGTTATTTATAAAAAACGAGGTGTTGGCATGTTTGTTAGTACAGATGCGCGTGAAATTTTACTGGTGGAGCGTAAGGAAAGCTTCTTTCAGCAGCATATAGAGCCATTAAAGAAGGAAGCAACAAGACTGGGTATATCCAACGAAGAATTACAAAATATGTTACAAAGGAGCTAGTGTATGAAAATTGAAATAAAAAATGTTGTCAAAACATTTAAACATAAAAAGGCTTTAACAAATGTCACATTTACGATAGAGGGACCTAAAATTATTGGGTTTTTAGGTCATAACGGTGCTGGTAAAACAACTTTTTTAAATTTATTAGCTGGACTAATTGCCCCCACTAGTGGAAGCATCTCTGTCAATGGAGAAAATGTCTTTAATGCCCCTGCAACTTTACGTGACATTTGCTTTATCGCAGAAAGTGGTAATTTTCAGGAGGAAATGACCATTGCCCAAACATTGAAAGCCAATAGTTTCTTTTATCCACAATGGGATGAAACGCTTGCAAGAGAGCTACTTGAGGTATTTGCATTAAACCCCAAGGATAAGGTTCGTAGCTTATCAAAGGGAATGGTTTCGGCATTAGGCATTATTACAGGCTTTGCAAGCAATGCAGGAATAACAATCTTTGATGAGCCTTATATTGGACTTGATGTGGCTGCTCGAAATACATTTTATGATTTATTGATTGAGCAACAAACCGAAAATCCAAGACTATTTATCTTATCCACGCATTTAATTGATGAGGCGAGTGAGCTCTTCGAGGAGATTCTAATTTTAAATGAAGGGCAGTTACTACTTCAAAAAACAGCAGAGGAGTGGCATCAGCATATTGTGGCGGTAAAAGGAAACGCTTCAGATGTTGAGCAAGCAATACAAGGGCTAGAGGTTATCTATCAACATATGTTTATGCAGGAATTAACAGCGGTAATCTATAGCAATGGCCGTCATATTGAAGGGCAAAATATTAAACTTGAGCGTGTTTCATTACAGGATATGTTGGTGTATTTAAGTAAGCAGCAGAAAGCGAGGGCTATTAAATGAATACAATAAAGGGTAGTTTTTATATTCTATTTCAAAGCTATAAAAAGCAAAACATTATTTTTTGGTGCATTTTATTCGCTATCGTTCTATTGACTTTTTTCATAGATACTTTTTTTGGGCAATACTTGTTTTCTTTCGCCATTACGATTTCTATTCCAGTCTATATCTTTTACAGTACAACGGCATCAAAGTTGTTAAATAAAACCTTGCCTTATTTTTTAAAGCTCGGAATAAGTCGTACGCAGTATATGGTCAATGTTGGTCTCTTTTTTATCTGCTGGAGCCTAGCTGGCGCTGTAATCATTACTTGTACGCATAAAGTCATTAACTACTTCTCAGCATTACTAAAAATCAAAGAAATACTTATTATACATCCAATATACTTTTTCGGAAATTCCACTGCATTTATCGACACAGTTGCACTGGACACGGTATTACTACTATTCTCTTTAACTTCCGGGCTATTGTTAAACATTGTCTTTTATCGTTTAGGAACGATTGGTGGTTATAGCTTTTTCGGGCTACTTTGTTTAATTCCGATTACTATGGTCATTTTCGAGTGGTACACTACATTGTTTGAGCTGTTTTCAAAACTATCAGCTATTACAATAGTAAGCAGTCTATTCGTATTTAGTGTTCTCCTGTACTTTATCGTCACACTAGCTTTACGGAGAGCTTCAGTGCATCCTGCTTAATTCAAAAAGAAGGGATCGGCTAGATGGCAAAAAAAATGTTAATTAAAATAATTGGCTTAGAACTTCTTCTTATATTTTTCTATGTTTTGAATGGTGCCTACGTTTCCATTCAACAACCTTCAAGCCCTTTTCTCCAATTTGTGCTGCTAGTACCTCTAGCAGTAGGGCTCTTTGTATACATTGGGGTGAAAAAGAATTGGCACCAATACTTCTTTTTAGCTTTTAATAAAAGTAATATTTTACTCGTTAGCCCACTGATTTTCATTTTATGTATCATTCTTATCGGTACAAAAGGCTTGAATACAGAATCCTTTAGTCATTTAATCGTGATGTTGATCATGCAATTGTTTGTCGTAGCTTTTATCGAAGAAACGGTTTTTAGAGGCATCATGCTACGGATGCTATTAGCAAAAGGGCCTTTTACAGCAGTTTGGGTATCAAGTTTCCTATTTAGTGTCACACATACCCTACAGTTACTTGGTGGTCAATCTCTTGAAGATACAGTTATCCAAATAATCTATGCACTACTTGTTGGCCTCGTACTTTCTTTACTAATTTTAGATGGTCAATCCATCATTCTAACAATATTGTTCCATGGCTTGAATAATTTCTTTAACTTTATGGGCAATGAAGAAAGCTCTTTGTTGTATGCATACATGATTATAATTATACTTTTTGTCTATATGCTACTATTATGGAAGCGTGTGAAGAAAAAAGTAGTCATCTAATAGTATATTCTCCTGATGCCAGGTCATTTGACGAGAAGACTTGGCATCTTTTTATGAGGTTTGATATTACTTTTTAGCCTCTTTTTCATTTACTTGAAAAAGAGAAATTTCCCCATTATTCGCGCAGTCAACTAAAACATACTCCACTTCATTTTGATCATTAATGCCAGACATTATATTTTTACAAACATCTGTCTCTTGCCCTTTGTCCTGCCCTCCAAATGCATCATGTGAATTATCATGCGTATATTGAATGTCATTCCCATCAAAATGTAAATCTGCGAAGATGGGATCACCCTCTTTTGTATATGCAGTCACTCGAACAGTATCCTCTTGATTATTAGCTAGATGCTCAAGAAATTGTTCAAATCGTTCTAAATTATGTACTCCGTTATGTAAAATTGTAATATCCCCTCTTTTAATCGCTTTAGTGGAGTCGTATCCACCTGTTAAGGAACACCCAGTTAAAATGATTAAAACCATTAAAAAGAACAAAATTTTTTTTAACAAGGCTTAACCCCCTTTCTATGACCACTCATTTCAATACAATATTTACCATAACGAAAAATATATTAAAATGCAAGTTTAGTTCTTTTTCGTTCATAACATTTATACTTAATACAGTAAGTGGGATAAAAAAATAAGTGAATAAACACACAGTTAAAATTCGGGTGCTTATCCACTTTTTAGGAGAGTAAAGAGGCAATTATATTCGTTTTATTTTTGGGCAGGTTATACAGTAATCATTCGCTTCGTCGGAGCTTAAATAATAAAAGCAACAGGTTTTTCTTAATCGTATAGGCATATCAGTATCTTTAACAAATACCTTGGGATCACAATATTTTGTTAATGGATTTTTTCTCTCACCAAATAGATCGCCTGATGCCTGAAACGCTATATAATAATAATCATCCTCTAAACGAGCTATTTCTAGTGGATTGGCTTCTTCTCTTATTTTTGTCTCATAGAGCCAATTCACATAGATGGCTGTGTTTTCCCATAGAGTCGCTTTAGGAATTTTAGCGGTTGTCGCTAATATCCGCCAAACTCTTTCAAGATTATTGGCAAATATATGTTGCATAATTTGATCACGCCAGGCTAGCCGATTTTGTTTGGGGAGTGAAGTTGACCAATCTATTAATCTTATGCTGGGAAGCCACGGCTTTTCCTTATTATTCGATTCAATGCAAGCATTTTCAATGTCAACATTCAGCCCCTTTTCAAACCTTGACATTGCATAAAGTGCAGAGGCCATTGTCAATACACTATAGCGCTTAGCAAATAACGATGCCGTAACAAGTATAGAAGAAGAATTAAAAAAGGAAGCAATTTCTTGTAAATAAGTTAGGCAAAAATCTGTGTCTAGTAAATTCTTTGCAGGAATTGAATAAATTAAATCTGAATTTTGTTCGATTGTAAGTCTATACCCTTGCGTTAATACTGCTATTTCATCAGCTGTAAGATCTAAACTCACCCGATGCTTGCCTCCCCACTTTCCTCTTCTACTACTGTGCGTCCCTTACCATGAGGAACACATAATGGCGTCCCGAAAATTGGATCTTTAATGATCATACAGTTCATTCGAAATACATTTTGCACCATCTCCATTGTCACAACTTCCTCAGGTTTACCTTGAGCGTATATTTGTTTATCTCGTACTGCAACAATATGATGGGCATAACGACATGCTAAATTTAAATCATGTAGTACCATAACAACTGTACGATTTTCTTCGACATTCAAATCAAATAATAAATCTAATATTTCTATTTGGTGAGCCATATCTAAATAGGTAGTTGGTTCATCTAATAAAATTAAATCCGTTTTTTGTGCTAAGGTCATCGCAATCCAAGCACGTTGTCTCTGACCACCAGACAAAGCGTCTACTGATCGATCTACAAAATCAGTCATCTGTGTTACTTCTAACGCTTTATTTACAATTATTTCATCCTCATTAGACCACTGCTTTAACCAGCTTTGATGAGGATAGCGCCCCTGTTTAATTAATTGTAAGACTGTTAATCCTTCTGGTGCAACAGGTCCCTGTGGTAGAATCGCTAAACGCTTTGCAATATCCTTTGTGGGAATTTTTTGGATTACGTCATCCTCTAAGAAAATTTGACCAGCTTTCGGTTTTATTAAGCGTGCAAAGGTTCGTAAAAGTGTGGATTTTCCACAACCGTTGGCACCTACCAATACGGTAATTTTTCCTTTAGGTATTTGCAAATTTAAATTCTCTAAAATTTTATTCTCCCCATAATATACGCTTAAATCATGAGCCTTTAAAACATTTTTCAAAATCCTGTCACCCTCTTTTATACTCTTTAGCTATTGTAGCCGTTGTTAAAAAGCATTTATTGATTGCGTGTTTTAAACAATAAATATATAAAAAATGGAGCACCGATAGCTGCCGTAAATACACCTGTTGGTAGATCTTTAGGTAAGAAGGCCGTTCGAGCCACAATATCGGCTGCTATAACAATAATGCCACCGATAATAGCCGTTACTGGAATTAAAGCGGCAAAGGAGCGTCCAACAAGCATTCTACTCATATGCGGTGCCACTAATCCGACAAAAGCAATTCCACCAGCAAAGGCTACAGCAGAACCTGCAAGCATAACACTGATCAGTAAAAAGAATAAACGATAGACCTGAACTTTTACACCTAGTCCAATTGCAATATCGTCTCCCAATTCCTTAACATTTACAATTCTAGCCATTACGAAAGTCAATGGTAATAATACTAAAACCCATGGAAGCAATAGAAAAACATCTTGCATATTAGCCCCATATAAACTTCCTGTTAACCATAAATATGCTTTCGTGGTAGCCGCCACATTGCTAATAACGAGCAGCATGGTAACCATCGCTTTTGCTAGTGCCGAAATCCCAATACCAATCAACACCATACGTATAGGAGTTACACCCTTTTTCCAGGAGAGAAGATAGATGATAAACGACACGATCGAAGCACCTATTATTGCTGCTAGGGGTAAAAATTGAATACTGACTGTTCCCATAAAATACACGATAAAAACAATTGCCCCAACTGATGCTCCACTCGTTACTCCAATAATATCTGGAGCTGCAAGTGGATTACGAATAATTCCTTGTAAGATTAAGCCTGCAACACCAAGTGCTGCACCGACTAATAAAGCCATCAATACTCTAGGTAGTCTTAATGTATGTAAAACAAAATTATAGTCCCCACTTCCGTAGCCAAACAATTCCTGAATAACAATCCATGGATGAATAAAGTCACTGCCAGCTGATAAGCCAAGAATCGTTAATAGGACTAATAAAAGACTTAGAATTAGAGTGATCAAGCATGTTTTTAAAGCAATTTGAAACGAAATACGATCAGATTTTGAGCGTATTGTCATGTACTTAGGCATTTTTCGCTAACCCCTTTCGTGCAATATAAATGAAGAAAGGAGCACCAATTAAAGCAGTCATAACACCAATTGGCATTTCCAATGGCATGATTATAAATCTAGCTGCTATGTCAGCCAACAGCAGTAATGTAGCCCCAATCACTGCACTATAAGGAATAATCCAGCGAAAATCTGAACCTACAAGCCCGATTGCTATATGCGGAACGATCAGTCCAATAAAGCCGATTGAGCCCGCTACTGCTACAGAGCTACCTGCAAGCACAATAATAATTATTCCTAGCATAATTTTAGTGATAATTGTTCGCTGCCCTAACCCTTTTGCAATATCATCACCAGATTGCAAGACATTAATGGATCTTCCCATAACTATTGACACAATGGTTGCAACTAAAATAAATGGAAGAACAGGTAAAAGCATATCAATGCTACGTCCTGACACTGACCCTGCTAACCAAAAAAGAACACTTTGTAGGCCCTGCTCATCAATCACAAGTAACCCCTGTGTAAACGATACGAATAAGGCTGTAATCGCTGCACCTGCTAATACTATTTTGATGGGTGATAAACCATCTCTTCCTAATGATCCTAAGAAAAAAACCATTGCTCCTGCAATACCTGCCCCTAAAAAGGCAATCCACATATAACTCATTAAGGAATCTATTGAAAACAAAGTAATCGCGCTGACAATAAAAAATATAGCTCCTGCATTAATACCTAAAATATCAGGTGCCGCTAACGGATTTCTTGTTAATGCACGCATTAAAGCCCCAGCAATGGCAAGGCTGGCACCAACTACCGCAGCAATAATAGCGCGTGTCAAACGAGAAGTTCTTATAATGACATGCTCTGTATTTGCATCATTAAAATGAAAAAATGCCTGATAGATAACCTCTAATGATATTGAGGTTTGACCAAGTGCAATACTTAATATAAATGTGCAAAAAAGCAATACACAGCTTATTAGTAAGCAAATTTTTTTCATTGGGGTACTGGAAAGAATAATTCTCATTTTATGCCAACTTTCTTCATCCACAATTTATCTCAAAAACTAGCTTGCAGTTTAAATATAAAGCTTTCTATCTACAAGAAGAGGGCTGTCACTAAAGATACAGCCCTTACTTGCCATTATTTTTCTATTTCAAATTTGTCATAAATATCATCAAGCATTAAATTAGCACTTAGAATACCACCAGCTAGATTCCAATTAATTTCATCAACCTGATATACTTGATTTGCTTTGACTGCATCAAGCTCTTTCCATAATGGATGATTTGTCCATTCTTCATAAACTTTTTTAACAGCCTCATCATTTTCCATAAACATATAAATCACATCTGCATTCATCTGTGTAATACTTTCTTTGTCAGTTAGTTTTACAATCTCTAATGAATCATCTGTTAGATTTTTAGGTCCCTTGAAGCCAAGTTCTGATAAAATCGATCCTGCAAAGCCTGTAACATAAATTCGTGCATGATCTGCTCTAAAATTAACAACTGACACATGTAGTGGCCATTGGTCCCCAAGCTTTTCTTTAATTTTTGTTTGGAAATCTGCCACTCGGTTATCCCAATTTCCTAATAGTTCTTTGACCTTATCTTCTTGATTCATTGCTTGACCCATCATTTCTGCTGTTCCTTTGAAATCAAAAACAGTTTCATGGGCAACTGTTGGTGCAATTTGAGATAACTGATCATAAATTTCCTCATGACGCACTTTCGAAGCAATAATTAAATCAGGCTTAAGCTTCGCAATTTCTTCTAAATTTGGCTGTGTTTCCTGCCCAACGATTGTTACACCGTCTAAATCATTTTTAAGATAGTTATAGATAGGTGCTTCTGCCCAGGACTCTACTGCACCCACTGGCTTAATACCCATTGCAACTGCCACATCGGTAGCACCTTGATAAAGCGTTACTATTTTTGTAGGTGTTCCTTTTACTGTTGTTGTGCCCATCGCATGTGTAATTTCACGACTTGCTTCCTCTGTTTTTCCTTCTTCTGATGCTTTATTTTCCTGTTCACTACTTTTCGATGTTTTATCCCCGCAAGCAGCTAGTAAAAATGCGAATGATAGTAATAGTGTGAAAAGCAAATAAAAATTTCTTTTGTTAAATGTAAGTTTCGACATATATGTCCTCCCAAATAATAATCAACAATGATAATCATTATCACTAAAAGAGTATACTGTACAAAAAATGTATTTACAATATCTTTTTTTATAAAAAACGTACCTTTTTAATAATTTTAATAATATTTTATTTTTAATTGGCTGCTTATTATACAAATATACAAATTAATCTCTTTTGATAAAGAAAATCACCTGAAACAAAGGTATATATACTCATCTAAATAAGCTATAAGGATATATTAGGCA
Source organism: Lysinibacillus sp. B2A1 (assembly GCA_002973635.1). Lineage (GTDB taxonomy): Bacteria > Bacillota > Bacilli > Bacillales_A > Planococcaceae > Lysinibacillus. Next base: position 1,493,228 of record CP027224.1, on the reverse strand, counting down.
TATGTTACATAAGTTTTGATTTTCACTGATGTGTGAGATTTATCTAATAGTTAGTAGGCAAATAAATAGACCCTATCGACATAGCCCTCATATCTTAATAATGAACCACAACTTATTAAAACAGGAGGTAATAACCATGTTTAAACGTATGCGTCACCATGGGAAAGGTCCACATTGCTGTCCACCACAAGCAATGCCAACACAATTTGATCCACCACAATTTATGCCACCGGAGCAATATGTTCGTACAAATTATATCCATACTGTCGTACCACATGTACAACCAACACATATTACAAATGTAAATAAACATATGATTGATCATCAATACTATTTCCCATGTACTGAATCTGTCGTGAATGAATGTTGCGAAAATCATACACTTTGCGGTATGCCGCCTAATCCTTGTCACATGCCGCAGCATCACTGCCCTATGCCACCTCACCACGGTCATATGCCGTACCACCATAAACATATGGGCTATTAATGAAATAAGCGATGAGGCTATAATTTTTTATTAAAAATTTATTTATAATTATCATAAAAGGTTGCACATTTTAATTAAGAAAAATTAAGACTGAAATCCAATATTGGATTCAGTCTTAATAGTGTTGAAATACTAAATGTTCAAGGGACTCTTTTTGAATACTACTAAGTCAAATGGAGAAGGATATTGAGTCACTAACGACTGATCAACTAAAGAGGAGACTTGAAAGTTTGGTATTTCAACAATTGATAAACAAATATAAATAGTAAGAAAAAAACGCTCAGAATTTAATTTCCATTAAAAGTAAAGTAAATAATTTAACCCTCTTTTAATATATCAAATGTCACACATTATAAAGGGTAAAAAAATAGGATAGGAAAGCAGTAAGGATATCTGCTTTACCTATCCTTTTATGTACTACAAATGACCTCATTTACCACAATAATAGAACTTCATGCGTTCAACTAACACCTCGTTAGTTCAACAATTACTGTATTATCTTTCTCACTTTAAAGTCCCTACCCAAACATCTCCTTTGTCGAGACTATATTGCAGGAAACCCCCAAATTCATTTTCAAATTTTATGGTTTCGTAGGCATTTCCCTTAATTTTTGATACTTCTTTTTCAGTTAAACTTCCTTCTTCTAACCAATCATTCAAGTCGTTTTCATCGTAATAATCAATCTCTATGTTCAAATCCCATTGAAATTGTTCTAACTTGTCCCTCAAGGAATGAAATTTATAGAAAGGGAATTCCTTGTTTTCTTCCCTTGTTTTGAAGGATTTATTATAGAAATCAAGACAATCTCTATATGCAACGACAATTTGTGAATTGATAAAATTAGGGTCATACAGCCAGATTTTTAAATAAAACGCTTCATTTTCATCCATCATTTTTTGATGCCACTCTAGGTAAACTTCAATCATTGCATCAAGTAAAAGCCGATTATACCAATTGGGAGGGGTTTTTCGTACCCATGCATAAAAGGGATGAATCCATAATTTTTCGTATTGTCTGTGGTAATTCCTTAAATTGTCCATATCTAAATTTATTGCATTTTGCTTCCATCTTTCAATTTTTCTCTTATGTCTTTTCCAACCTCGTATTTTCTTCTTTTTTGAGTAATAAAACACTTGTACACTTCCTTTGTAGTTTACCTAACTCAATAATAACTTATATTCTTGTTGAACTAACCTGCGTCGTTAGTCTAAGAAGAAAATGGTCTACCCCTTATTGAATTAAAACCCCAGTTAATTCAATTAGAAAAATTAATTATTCAAAACTATTTTCATAAATATCCAAGAATTTCGCTATCATTACACCTTGTTGAACAATGACTTCATCTTTAATTTCAAGTTGCCAAGAATAGGTCATATAATTTTTATAATTTTTATTGCTAATAGGCTTTAAATCATGTTCTTTGGCAGTGGCAGCAAATCCTTTTTTATAATCTATTTGAGCTTGCTGTAATGCTTTCTTATGGTTTTTAAAAACGGGCATTCCCTTAGCATTAGCTCCTATTTCATAAGCTTCATCGTCACCAAAATCAGCACTTAATTGGCTGTTATCATAGTCATCAACTACTTTTGAAGAGGAATTACAGGCGGTTAAAAGTATAAATAAAACTATACTAAAAATGATCAATATTTTTTTCATTTTTTCCTCCTTAGAACATAGCTCTTATATTTTATTATTCTTTTTATTGATATAATGTCCTTCTAAAACTAACCTGCAACGTTAGTTCATTAAGAACCTAAAAATTCTGTTTGAAGTTCTGTATCTATTACTTTCTTTTCGAAAGAAACTTTATATGCCTTAGCATCTGGTCTTGAGCTAACTATTTTACTGATTTCTTGTTCCTTGTAATGAATAGCAACCCCATCATCTGTCGCAATTCCTGATTGTATTTTTCCAGATTCAATAAGTTGTGATATGCAGGTTTTCTATCTATTTCACCATCGTAATGCGGACAATTACTTCCCTTTAGGAGACCTAGACATTCTATTGATTCAAGTCCATCTCCAAAGGAATCGGTAACTCCTTCTTCAAACCAACAACTGGAGCCTGCACTCACCCCAGCAAAAATCACTACTTGGTTCCACGCTTTTCTTAAAACATGATCTAATCCCCATTCTGCCCACAAAGCTAAAAGATTTTTAGTGTTTCCTCCACCAACATAAACAATATCTTTTTCTAATATAAAACTTTCAAGATCTCTGGTTGGGGGATTAAATAGTGAAAGATGGGATGGATCACAATTTTGGTGATTAAAAAAATTATAATACCTTAATATGTAATTATCGGCATCTCCACTTGCGGTAGGGATAAAAGCAAATGTTAGGCTCAAATTTCTCAACTTGGTTCAATATATATAAATCTAATAATGGATTACCTGGTTCCATTGAAAAACCGCCACCACCAAGTGCAATTATTTGTCTCATCTAAAAAACCCCTTCCAGCAAATAATATTAGGTAAAAACTTATACAAGTATTTAAGTAAACCCTTTTTGAACTAGCCTCCCCCCATTAGTTGCAGAAAAAAGCGTTGGACCCATACAGATCCAACGCTTTTTATTAGTACATTTTTAAATATTGGTCACGTTCCCATTGATGAACAGTAGTGCGATACATATCAAACTCGATTTCTTTTGCTTCTTTGAAGTTTGCATAGATATGCTCACCTAACGCTTCTTGAGCTACTTTGTCTTTAGCTAGTAATGTTAACGCGTCATCAAGAGCTGGTGGTAAGTTTTCAATTCCATTTGCTTTACGTTCTTCTTCAGACATCACATAAATGTTACGGTTAATTGCAGCTGGTGGTGTTAGATTTTGACGAATCCCTTCTAGACCCGCTTCTAAAATAACAGCCATTGCTAAATATGGATTAGCGGCTGGGTCCACAGAACGTACCTCTACACGTGTTGACAGACCACGAGCTGATGGAATACGAATTAGTGGTGAACGATTTTGTGCTGACCATGCAACATAACAAGGTGCTTCGTAACCAGGAACAAGACGTTTATAAGAGTTAACTGTAGGGTTTGTTACAGCTGTGAAGCCTTGAACATGCGCAAGAACTCCTGCCATGAATTGCATAGCTGTTTCAGAAAGACCTAGTTCAGTCGATTCATCGTAGAATGCATTTTCTTTCCCTTTAAACAACGAAACATTGAAGTGCATCCCAGAGCCAGCTTCACCGTATAATGGTTTTGGCATGAAAGTAGCGTGTAAGCCATGTTTACGAGCAATTGTTTTTACAACTAATTTGAACGTTTGGATATTATCACAAGCTGTAATAGCATCTGCATATTTAAAGTCGATTTCGTGTTGTCCAGGAGCTACCTCATGGTGAGAAGCTTCGATTTCAAAGCCCATCTCTTCTAGCTCTAATACGATATCACGACGGCAATTTTCACCAAGATCAGTTGGCGCTAAATCGAAGTAACCACCGTGGTCATTTACTTCTAGTGTTGGTTCGCCTTTTGCATCTAATTTGAATAGGAAGAACTCTGGTTCAGGCCCTAAGTTGAAGCTTGTGAAGCCCATATCTTCCATTTTCTTTAGGATACGTTTTAGGTTATTACGTGGGTCACCAGCAAACGGTTCGCCTTTAGCAGTGTAGACATCGCAAATGAAGCGTGCTACTTTCCCTTTTTCAGAAGTCCAAGGGAATACTACAAACGAATCTAAATCAGGATATAAATACATATCTGATTCTTCGATACGAACGAAACCTTCAATAGATGAACCATCAAACATCATTTTATTTTCTAGCGCTTTGTCTAATTGGCTTACAGGAATCTCAACGTTTTTGATTGTGCCAAGTATATCCGTAAATTGTAAACGAATAAAGCTTACGTTTTTTTCTTCGATTAGACGTTTAATGTCCTCTTTTGTGTATTTACCCACAGTTTTCCACACTCCTATAATTTGTCTAGCTTTTATCTTTACCCTACCCTATTAAAGGCTTTTAATAGAATCGGGATAAATCCCCACGTCGAATGGATGATTTTTGCATGCGTTGTGCTTGACGCATTTCCTCGCGCATTATGCGACGTAATTCTGAGTCACTTAAATCTGGCTCATCTGTCGTTACAGGGTCACTCTTTTTAGCAAATAATTTTTTAATCTTTGCCATATTCATTCCCTGCTCTAAATAATCCTTTATTTCTAGCAATGTATCGACGTCATTTAATGAGAACATTCGACGATTGCCATCTGTTCGGTGCGGCTCAATTAAATGGTGTTCTTCATAATAACGAATTTGGCGTGCCGAAAGCTCGGTCAATTGCATCACGATACTCATGGATAATAACGGCATAGTTCGTCTAATTTCACGACTCATTTAAGTCCCCTCCAATACCCGCTTATCATATAACGAAATTTTTACACTGTCAACAAAGATGTAAGGTTTCCTAACATCGATTTTTAATATTTTTTTCGACTGCTACAAAATTGTAAAAAACTATTCAGAATCATGATTTGAATAGTTTTTTACCTATTTATTTCTGAATTTTTTGAACAGCACTGCAAATGGCGAATTTTACATGCTCATATGTGAGGCCGCCTTGAATAAATGCTGTATATGGCGGACGAATAGGACCGTCTGCTGTAAGCTCAATACTCGAACCTTGAATAAAAGTACCTGCTGCCATTATGACATCATCCTCATAGCCTGGCATATAGGCTGGCTCTGGTGCGTAATGGGCATTAATCGGTGAGTTTGCTTGAATTTCACGACAAAAGGCAATCATTTGTTCAGCTGTTTGGAATGAAACAGATTGAATTAAATCTGTTCGTTTCGCATCATAGCTTGGTGTCGTAGACATACCAATTTCTTCTAGCATTGCAGCTGTGAAAATGGCGCCTTTTAATGCTTGTGCTACAACGTGTGGCGCTAAGAAAAAGCCCTGATAAAAATCGCCCAGCGTATTTAATGTTGCACCTGCTTCAGCGCCAATACCAGGTGACGTCATACGAAAGGCACATTTTTCAACTAAATCAGCGCGACCAGCAATATAGCCTCCAATTTTCGCCAATCCTCCCCTGGGTTTTTAATCAGAGAGCCTGCCATTAAATCTGCCCCTACCTCTGTCGGTTCCTGATCCTCCACAAATTCACCATAGCAATTGTCGACAAAGATAATAGCCTGCGGGGCTAATTCACGGACTTTCACGCACATATCAGCAATTTCTGCAATAGTAAAGGATGGTCGTGTTGCATAGCCCTTTGAACGTTGAATAGCAATCATTTTTGTATTCTCTGTAATAGCAGCCGCTACACCGTCCCAATCAATCTTTTGATTAGCCATTAAATCCACATGACGATAACTGATTTTATAATCCTTTAATGAGCCAGTATCCTTGTCACCGCCATCTACTATGGATTGTAATGTATCGTACGGCTGACCTGAAATATACAGCAATTCATCACCTGGTCGCAGCACTCCGAATAGACTAAGCGTAATGGCATGTGTCCCCGAAATAATCTGTGGACGTACGATGGCAGCCTCCGCTCCAAAAACCTCTGCATAAACACGCTCTAAATTGTCACGCCCCTCATCATCATAACCATATCCATTAGAAGGATGTAAATGATAGTCACTAACTTGATGCTTCCTAAAAGCTGCAAGCACCTTTTGTTGATTAAAGAACGCCATATCGTCTACCTTCCTATGAAACGGGTATACCTTCTCCTCTATTTCGGTAGCTAATGCTAACGTTTCTGTTGTTAAATTCGTTGTAAAAGTCATTCATTCTTCTCCATTCACATTTGTTCAATTGTGGGCACCATACCCACAAATTGAAGTTTTCACTTTACTCCTATCTCATCTTAACAATTTGTAGATGTGTCTGCAAAACTTGCCTATTGTTTCTACTCGTAATATGCGCTAAGCTAATGTGCGGACTTCTTTCATTATTTTCGATATTTTGACTACAAAATTCATAGATTCTGTTACATTTAATAGAATTCTTTAACTTTAATGAGAAAGTACATTAATTTTCTGAAGGGGTGAAAAGGGATGGCTTGGGAGGTTTTTAGTATTATTGGAACAATTGCCTTTGCTATTTCTGGAGCAATTATCGCAATGGAGGAAGAATACGATTTATTCGGTGTTTATATACTCGGTATTGTCACTGCCTTTGGGGGTGGAGCAATTCGTAACTTGCTTATTGGCTTACCTGTTACAACGTTATGGGGACAGGATATGATGTTCCAAATTGCGCTTGCGGCGATTACTATATTTTTTATTTTTCCACATCATCTAATTCAGCATTGGCATCGCTGGGGAAACTTCACAGATGCAATTGGCTTATCTGCATTCGCTATTCAGGGCGCACTCTATGCTGTAAAGCTCGACATGCCAATTAGTGCAGTTATTGTAGCTGCTGTCTTAACTGGTTCAGGAGGTGGGATTGTTCGAGATCTATTAGCAAGACGCAAGCCCCTTGTATTACGTGATGAAATTTATGGTGTTTGGGCAGCTCTAGCAGGACTCGTAATTGGTCTAGAAGTATTAACAGGCGACCTCTTTTTATATGGATTATTTGGTATGATTACAGTGCTAAGAATTCTTTCCTATATGAAGAAATGGCGTTTGCCTTTACGAAAGCTGAATCGAGCATAACCATTTTATGAATAGTAACAAGCCCAAATAGTTCCAATATATGGGCTTGTTATACTTTTTGGTACTACAAAGAAATGCCTTAAGCGTATATTTTTTCACCTATTCATTCGATTCTACTAGCACTACAGATTCCTCAAGTGTAGCCATGTTTTTCATCATGGAGCATGCTGCATCTAAAATTGGAAAGGCTAAAGCTGCACCAGAGCCCTCTCCTAAACGCATATTCATATGCAGCATTGGTTCTATCCCTAACAACTTGGCTGCTATTTTAGCACCTGGTTCTTCTGAGGCATGTGAAGGAATAATGTAGTCCTTTACTTTTGGCTCAAGCTCAAAGGCAATGAGGGCAGCAATCGTAGAAATAAAGCCATCTATAACAACAGGCTTGCGATTTGCTGCAGCTGCAAGTACAATTCCAGCCATAGCACCTATTTCTAAGCCACCAACTTTTGCAAGAATATCAATAGGATCGTGGCGATTTGGTTTGTTTAATGCAATGGCATTTTGAATAACCTCCACCTTATGCGCAATTCCTCCTGCGCCAACACCTGCGCCCATTCCTGTTACTACATTTGGATGACAGGCTTGAAGCACGGATAGGATAGCCGCACTTGGTGTAGTATTCCCAATACCCATTTCTCCAGTACCAAGAATATCGACTCCGTTACTTATTTCACTCGTTGCAACTGCAATACCTACTTCGATGGATTGAATAGCTTCTTCTCTTGACATAGCTGGACCCTTTGCCATATTGTCTGTTCCATATTTAATTTTCTTTAAAATGACCCCAGCATCAAGTGGTAAATCTTCTTTTACACCAACGTCAACTGTTACGATTTTTGCATTGGTTATGTTGGCGATAGCACAAACACCCGTAAGCCCTTTTGGAAAATTCATTGTTTGTAAAAAGGTTACCTTTTGTGGATTGGAAGTTACATCCTCCTCACAAACACCGTGATCTGCTGCACAGACAATAATTGCTTTGTTATCTATCTTTGGAAACATTTCTCCTGTAATACCAGCTAATTGTACTGCAAGAGATTCTAGTTTTCCCAAACTTCCAGGTGGCTTACTAAGAGCATCTATACGCTCTCTCGCTTTCTTCATCATATGACTGTCTACATGTTGAATACTTTCAATGGTTTGTTGTAATAATTGCATGAATCATTCCCCTTTCTATTTTACATTGAGCTTTAGAGAAAAAATAAAAAGCCTGTAGTTTATTCATCATAAATAAACTACAGACTTTTCCATCGTCTATATAATCGAAGCAATTAGGCAGGTCTCCTGGCTCAATTTCAACATTTCATAGAACCTTCCCAGCACCATGCTAGTGGCATACTCTATGAAACTCCCTTTTACAGTGGTGGGACCGCTAAAGACTTACACTTTATTCCCTATTCTCCCATAATGGGCACCCAATGCTATTATGCAATTTCTTTTAATTTACTGTAAAGTTTTTTGGGTGTCAATATGACAGCATTATCTTTATTACACTTTTGTATCAATTTCGCCTTGGCGTATTTGCGCCTGTAGAGGTGGAAGTCTTCTGTATCTGCCGCTGTCGCTACGCTTACGCGCATAAAACATCTGCCGCTATGCTTTCGATACAAAAACATTTGCTGAATAAAGATAAATAATCTAGAAAGTTGGAAAAAGACCAGATTGAATTTGGTGAATCTGACCATTCTTAACTTCAAATGTTAAATCAGCTGCATTTTTTATCATTGAATCGTGTGTCACCAATACAATGGTTTTTCCCTTTACTTTGTTTAAATATATGAGTAGAGATTCTATAATGCTCTGATTTTCTTTATCTAATGAAGCTGTAATTTCATCAAACAAATATATTTCGGCATCCCTTAAAAGTGATCTCGCTATAGAAAGCCTCTGCTGTTGTCCAGTAGAAAGATCAAGTCCATTATGTCCAATTAATGTATCAAAATTATTCTCCAAAGACGTTATAAAATCATATATATTTACTAGCTTGCATACTTTTATTAAATCTTCATTAGTAGCATCTGGATTTGCTAAAAGTAAATTCTCTTTGATAGTTCCAGATAGTAAAAAATGATTTTGAGAGACTAGACATATTTTTTTCTTATAGATATGGTGAGGAATATTTTTCACATTATATTGATTTATTAATATTTCCCCTGTGTAACCTACATATAACCCTGAAAGTATGTTTAACAAAGTTGTCTTTCCTGATCCGCTCACACCTTTAAAAAGAACGATTTTTTTTAAAGGTATTGCAATATTAATATTTTTAAAAATTGGTGAAAATTCATTAGAATATTCATAACATACGTTACGTAACACCATCCTACCTTCCTCAAATGAAGGTATCGTCATATGACTAGACATATTGTTTACATCACATTTTGTTTCAGCAGGCACATCTAGTAGATTTTTAACTCTATTTATGGATACTATGGCTTCTTGAAAAAAGGTATTTAGTTGTCCAAATCTTAAAAATGACTGGTTAAAATTATTTGAATAAGAAGTAAAGGCAATTAAAATACCTATAGTCAAATCTTCTTTATAAATAAGATAGACGCCTAAAATAAGAATCAACAAATAGCTTATATAATTTATGAATTCTATTATTGTCCCGGATTTAATATTTAACAACATTTTTTCAAGCGATAGTTTATAGACTAAATCATTTTTTTGAGAATATCTATTTACTCCCTCAGCTTCATTATTTAATAATTTAAACAATTTAAAAGATGACAGTAACTCTCCTAAGTATGTTAGATAATGATCTAAACTTTGCTTTACACTAATGTCCTTTTTCCGTATTTTTTTGCCATAAAATTTAAAGATAAATAATGTTAATGGACATGTGATAAATAGAATCGAAACTAACAATAAATTGATATTTAGTAAAATTATAAACACAACTAGAATACTAATACAATCGATGAAAATATTTAGTAACTCTGAAAGAACATTTGAAAAAGCTTTTGTATCGTTTTCAATTTTATTCATCATTTCGCCTTTAGGAATTAATTGATAATCATCCATATCCTTAGCCATAATTCGTTTAACCATTTTCAATTTAACATCTATTTGAATGTTAGCAATTAATTTCGCTAAATAATATTTCTGAATAAATTTAATGCCTAAATTAATTAAAAATAATATTGCAATAAATAGGATGATTTTTAATGCGTTACTTACTTCCTTATTTGTTACATAATCTATAAACCTACCAAATATTAAAGGATGTATTATGTTTAAACCCATCGAAACGCACATTATTGTATTTATAAATACTAATTTCCTGTTATATGGACCTGTATATTTAAATACCTCCAGTAATACCTTCATGTATTATGTTATTTGCCTCCTAATCTTCTTATCAATTTATTGATTCTCCAACTTTATGATAAACGAATAAGCATCTTGAGGTTTTTCTTTCAAAATAGTAAGATAATCTGTCATATATGATTCTGTAGTTGTATGAAATTGTTCATTTTTCATTGTTTTCAGCTTTGCTTCACTAAATAAATCACTGTTATTATTTAGAATAACTTTCTGTTCAATAATTTTTTTTAACAACTCATAACATACCGTCTGTTTCTCTGTCTTCCAAGTTTCGTTCATTAAAATATTTAGTAAATCTTCTATAATATTATAGCCATAATTAAATTCAAAAAATTTATTAGAATATGGACGTATTTCAATTGTCTTTCCATTAATGCTTATAATATTTCCGACTTCTCTATTAATTGGTAAATTAAAGTCTTTAGTAATACTAATTTTTTGATAAGGATTTTTTATTCCGAACTGTGCCATTTGTTGGGTAAGGTCTGAATAGATAGCAGAAAATCGATCAGCTCGTTTTTGACTTACTCCTTTATATTGAACAGTAATTTCATTGAATACATAACTTTCATAGGGCTGACTCATTAGCTCGTTCTCTTTGAATTCTTCATACAGATGTAAACAAATTATTGCTAAAATTGAACAACTGGCTAAGCTAGCAAAGAAATACTTGTCTTTTTTTAATGTTGGCCTTTTACTAAAACAAACCGCCGCTGCCATAGAGCAAATACAAAGAAATAAAACACCCACAAAATTTAAATAATGTAGATTATCTGGATACATAAAGTTAAGCGTAGGTGCAATATATTGAATTATCTCCAATTTATAGCCATGCATTAACATTAATACAAAATAAATCACAACAAGTATTAAAATAGAGGTATATTGATTTGAAAAGAATGTAGCTACTAAAAATGGAATAGATATTGTAAATATATGAAATATAATAATTACAACTAAAATATTAATAATAGGGGTATCAACATAAACATATTTCTCGAAAAATCCAAGTAATATAAATGCCGGTGAAGTCAGTACAAAACCTAATACCCATTGCCACAAAATTATTTTTCTTGTAGTAAATATTGAAATTAAAAAGATTTTGTCCATTTGATAACGCTGATGCAATGAAATAATTTGTATTGTCATTACGGCTGAAAAAATACCATATAAAGGAATCATCGCTTGTGCATCATTTACAGTAAAGAAAAATTGTGAAATGAACAAGGCTAGTACTAACGCATAATAAGTGAAGAGATAATCATTACGAACGATAACCTTAGACCAAAATAAGCTTATATCTTTCATATTTCTTTCATCCTTCTGTCAAAAAGATAGACGCTAAAAACGATAAAAAAAACTCCCAGACATAAAAAAACTATTCTTTTTAAATTAAACACAAGGTTTACCAACTGTGTCTCAAGTAAATCTGGATTAAACCAGATAGATAAAAAGGGTGAATTAATAAATTGTATACTAAGTAATAAATACAATATTGTTATAATGTGAAGATAGATTGTGCGCTTTAAAAAAAAGGCGATTAAAAAATTAAATGCTACACAGTATAAAACAGTACTCATTACTTGAAAAAGAGTAATGAACATTAATGTTATTGAAATCATTCCTTTAAAATAGCCAAATAAAACAATATAAAAAATTAAAATCACAATATAAATTAACAATATGATGGCCATCATTTTGGCTAATATATACATAGGCTTTTTGTTTAGTTTAAGCAAAATAACATTTCGCTCAAATGTATGTAAGTAACCTTTCCATACATATGAAACTACGCTTGGAATAAGTATAATAAGAAAAATCATTTGTATTTGAAGAGCTGCGTACCAATTCCCTTGAACTTCATCCAACGAATTTAAATATATAACCATTATAGGTACTACAAATATAAAAATTACTAAACTAATAATGATTGCTAGACTTTTTATTAGTCTATTAAACTCAAAATTTAATAATACGATTAGTTCATTCATAGCATCGTTTGCTCTTTTCTATTGATAAAAATATACGCATCCTCTAATGTAGGAGCTGTTACAGCACTTCCTGGAATAGGTTCATCTGCAATATATCGTATTTCAATATCGTGCTCTCTTTCTTGCAGGGATACAAACAACTTGGATTGAATAATTTCATCAGGGCTACTTTTTGTGCGATGAAGCCAAACCTTCCCCTGAACCTGTTGAATAAGTTGAGCTGTATCACCTATATAATTGATTTTTCCTTTTTGGAGAATCATAAGTCTCTTACAGGTTGAGGAGATATCCTGCACAATATGTGTAGACAGTAAAATAATTTTATTTCGACTTATACTGTTAATTAAATTTCGAAACGATACACGTTCATGAGGATCCAGGCCGACAGTTGGTTCATCAATTAGTATTATTTTAGGATCACCTATTAATGCTTGTGCAATGCCAAGTCGTTGCTTCATACCACCTGAAAGTTCCTGAACCTTTTTCTTTCGTTCGTTGAATAAGCTAACCTCTTGAAGTCTTAAATTAATCTCTTGTGAGCGTACATCCTTTCTATGTATACCTTTTAGCCTACATAGATAATCTAAAGTTTCTTCGACAGTTACGTTTGGAAAAAAATCAAATTTTTGCGGTAAGTACCCTAACATTTTACGAACCTCATGAGGATTGTCTTTTAAGTTAATTCCGGCTACTTCTATTTCACCCTGATTGAAAGGAATTAAAGTAGAGATGATTTCCATTAACGTTGTTTTTCCTGCACCATTTTCGCCAAGCAATCCAAAAACGCCCATATTGATTTCCAGTGAAATATTTTCTAGAACACGGATACTCTTATAGCTTTTCGTTAGATTTTTAATTTTGATTTCCATTTCGAACAAACTCTTTCTCTTTATTCTTTTCTAAAAGTATTTCTTTTTGTTCTTCTGTTAAACGCAAATATAGATGTAAACAGCCTTCTAATTGTTTTCTTGTTAAAGTACAATACTGTTTAGGTGGATTAGTTACTTTTCCTGTCATTTCTAAGTTCTCATGATGACATCCACCACCACAAAGATTTTTAGCCCAGCAACTATTACAATTTAACCTGTTTGAAACATGCGCTTCCATTAGAAAATCTGTTTTCGAAACTTCATTTACACCTTCAAAAATATCTCCTTGCTTATATTCCTTATTGTTTACAAATCGATGACAGGGATAAAAATCACCATTAATGTCTACAGCTAAAAAATTCACTTCAGCTCCGCATGAATATGTAGATTCATAACCAGCATGAATGCGTTCTAAATTTTTCATAATATTATTGATTTTAACAGCCTTATGAAATTCTTCGTTTTCTACTAATTCTTCGAAATATTGTATCAAACTATTATAGCTTTCATTAAGTTCAATAAATTGCTCCTCTGTAAACATTTGAATAGCAGGTGCAGCATAAATGCTTCTGAAATTTAAATCAAATAAATGATTATAAATTTCAACTAAATCTGTATTCTCAGGAGTAATTGTAGATCTAACTCCTAGCTTTCTTTTATTTCTTAGTTCTTCTGTTCGTTTTATAATAACCTCATAACTACCTTTTTTATTTCCATAAAATCGATTTATATCATGGGCATTTTCATTCCCATCAACACTCACTTGAACAGCAATTTTATTCTCAACTATAAACTTTGTAATATCCTTATTTATTAATGTTCCATTACAGGTCATACTATAACTAATATTTTTATTGTATAGTTCTGATTGCGCGTTTGCATACTCGACAATTTTCTTAAGCACATCGAAATTCAGCAATGGCTCCCCACCAAAAAATACAATTGACAGATTATTTCTATTCCCTGATTGTGCTATCAAAAAATCAACTGCTGCAATTGCCGTTTTTAATGACATTCTGCCCTTTTCATTGTATTCACCATCGCCAGCATAACAATATTTACAGCGCAAATTACACTCCTGTACCATCATTAATGTGATTGCACTAATATTTTTAAATTTTTCAGGAGATATAAGTGTTTTTTCTTCTACATAATTTATTAGCTTATTTTCAATTAAAGCATCTATTATGTTTTTAAATTCAATTTCATTGATTTTATTCTTCAACTGGTTATAGATTTCTGTCGTACTTTTTAGTTTGCTTGTCAAGATAAAATGAATAGTATCATCAATTTCAAATAATGCATTTGAAACAGGAACATACACATAGTTTTTTTTATTCTCTCGTACTATTTTTATATTAGAAACTGCAATTGTTTTCGTAGTATTTAAAATATTGATAGACATAAATGAATTCCCCTCGTATTCATAATAAGTTTACAATATGCAATGTGGAGCAAATACATGTGTCATTTAAATGCATTTACTCCACACCATTTCATAAGTTTCTATAAACATTACCCATCATGATCACTGAAAATGCAAAATTCACTACCCTTCTCACACGTCCAATCCCAATTGTCACAGTGAATACAAGTATCCCGCTTGTCACATAAAATACATGTTCTGGAAAGACTAACTTCGGAACTAAATCCCTTATTAATTTGTTTTAACATAATGTCACCTCCCCTTTAACAAAACAATTGACCTACTTAAAGTCATTTGCTTTTTTTAAAGTCTAACAGGTTTCATATAAAAAAAATCGGTATATCTCGCAATAATTTATACGGAAAACACCTATAATTTTTCACAGATACTCACGAAAATATGTAGGTTCGCGAGTATTTGTCACCCTTCTTTAATTTCAAAACTATAGATATTTTTACATAGTTCTTAACTCATTTTAAATTTCCATATTTTTTCACAAATTACATAGAAATAGCAAAACTATTTATGCTAATATATGGATAATAAAGAACAGATTTCATTTAAAGTTTGTTCGATAGCTTCCTAGATGAAACATATGATCTTTTCTCCTATATCTCATCTTGTTATAGAACGGAGTGGAAATGATGAACATTAATGTGTTATTTGTAGAAAAAACAGAGCTACTAGAAACTCAAACAGAAAATCTTGATTATACTGTTAAGGGAATCCCAGACCCTTCCTTGTTATTTACAGATATTTATCCATCCAAGATAGTCTTGGATATTTCTATAAAATCCTTTAACGGTCTTCATTTATTCAACCATCTACTAAAGAATATGCCTAATCATCCCCCTATTCTAATTAAAAACCATACTGGTGTAAGAATAGAGGAAGAAACTAATAAGACAAATGAAAATTTAAATGAGGGGAAATACATTCATCAAACGAATAAGATGCTTCCGCAAATTCAGGCTAATTTTTCTGAAAAGAAATTAACTGCGAAAGAACTAGAAATACTATTACATATAGCAGAAGACAAAACAAATTGTGAAATAAGCCTAGAAATGGGGATAAGTAAAAGAACAGTAGAGCACCATATTTCGTCTATAATTCAAAAATTTGATGTAAATTCACGTGTTGGTGCTGTTGTTACTGCCATAAAACATGGACTTTTAAATGTTAAATGAATGAGTAATTGCAAATTACATAGTAAAGAGGCTATCCGAAAAATCAGATTTCCTCTAATTTTTCAGATAGCCTCAGTTAATTATCATTATTTTCGTTCTTTCTGATCTATTTCACTAATAAAGGTCGCACTAAGTAATAGAATAGCTTCTATTATTTGTAGCATAGTCATTTTTTTACTCATCGTTGTGATAACCAATGATGTAAGAGGGTTAATATAGCTTAAAATGCTCACTCGATCATTCTATTCTTATTTAATCAAAATCCACTTGCTATTTAAATTGATCGATATTTGGCTGGTGTCATTCCAACATATTTTTTAAATACTTTACTAAAATACTCCTCATTACTATAGCCCACTAACGAAGCAATTTCATTATTTCTTTTATTACTATGAACTAATAGCTGCTTTGCCCTATCAATTCGTAGTTCATTTAATAGGTGGATGAAATTTTTATCAATGCTTTTTTTAATTAATATACTTAAATTTGCTTGGCTTTTATTAAATATGCCTGATAAGTAATTTAAATCCAACTGTGGATCATCAAAATGCGTATAAATATAATCGACTATTTTTTTACCTAAATCATCCCTATTGCCATGTAAATTAAGTATTTTATCTACGAGCGGCTCGATATAGCTATTTACTATTGTTGATAGATTGTCTTCTTTAATCATTTGATGGTGAATACTAATAATTTTTTGGGCACTGTTATACGTTTCAAAGCAATTGAAATGGATGCTATATTGTAGTAAGAACGTAATCATAAATTCTAATCTTTGCTGAAATTCAATGTTTGTATTTTGTAAAATCGCTATAAATTCTTGTAATTTAAATTCATCCGTAAAGATTTGATTATCAAAAATGGGTTTTCTTTTGTTTAGCGCAGTGCCGCCTGTATTTAGATGCTTCTTCAGCAGTAACTCCAGCACAGCTCGATTTACATCATGTAAGTCTTTTCTTTGCAGAACAATATGATGATCCTGACTATACGACAAAACAAAATCAGTATTCATAATTTCAATATGTTCCCCAAAAATATTAAAATGAAATAGCTCATGAGCGTGTGGAATTCCTGTATTTTTTGTTTGATTGATGCTGACAACAAAGTATTCAAATGAATAAATATTACTATCCGTCATTTGTTGATCAAAGGCCAATATTAAATTTAATAATTGATAATATTTGATGGAATAATCTACTTGTCTCTTCATGCTCAATGCTTCCATCGTTTGTGACAGCTTTAGCTTTAGATTTTTATAATCAATCGGCTTTAAAATATAATCCTCTGCTCCAATTTGAATAGCACTTTGCAAATATTGAAAGTCATCATAGCCTGATAAAAAAATCACCTTAAACTGATGGAACTTTTTTAGCTCCCATACAGCCTCTATTCCACTCATCCCTGGTAAATTAATATCTGATAAAACGATGTCAGGGGAAATATCTTTAGCTGCCAGTAACATGTCTTCCCCAGTTGCATAAGAAAAGACATGTAGGGATTCAGTAAAATTTCTGTTGATAAAAAAGCTTAGTCCCTCTCTAATAAAGTTCTCATCCTCTACTATAAATATATTCATAGAGCTCACCTCACTGTTAGAAGACATTATTTCTTATATGGTAATAGAATTCTCGACACAAAGTATTTTTGTTCATTAACTAGAACTGTAACACCATATGCTTCCCCATATTTTATCTTTAATCGTCTATTTACATTTTTCAATCCAATACTACCCTCATGATTTTCTTCATTTATTTTTTCATTTAGCATAGCTATTTGAGCAATGTCCTTATATTCGCTATTGTTATAAATATCAATTACGACATCATTTTTTTTTCGATAAATAGCAATATTTATCGATATAGACTCTTTATAGCTGTAACCATGTTTAAAAATATTTTCAACGATTGGCTGAAGTGTAAATTTTAAAATAGCACTTTGTAATAAATCATTATCTTTTATCTGAAAATCAAATACTAAATAAGAAACTCTGATTTTCATAATATTAATGTATTCTTCAATAATTTCTAGCTCTTTTTCAATTGTTGTTTCCTTTTCACTATTGCCCGTGTTATATCTAAAAAGCTTTGCTAGACCAACGCTTAAAGTAGAGATTTCCTCAACTTCATGAATCATAGCTAATTGATTAATATTGTCTAAGGTGTTGTAAAGAAAATGCGGATTAATTTGGCTTTGTAAATTATTTAATTGTGCTTCATAATTTTCTCGAACATAGTCTTTTTCCTTTTCTACCATATATGCAATTGTCTGATTTAATTCTTGATTGGCAATATTCAACTCATCATTAATCCAAGTAGGCTTCTTCTCTTTATCTTCAATATGATAAACCGCTTTTCTATAAGAGGTAATACGCTCAATAAGCATTTGCAGAGTCGTACTAATTTTATTGGAATATAAAAAAGTGATAATGGTTAGCAGTAAAGTAGAGGCAATGGCGAAGGCCATTAAATCCTCCTTTTTATTATTCAGCTCTTTAAAAATGGAATCAGACGTAGCAATAACAACATAATAACAATTATTAAAAGGATCAAATGAATACATCAGAATTCGTTCTACATTCAAATAATCAATTTTATAGTAATTGGTTTTCTGGGGTTCTAATTTACGAAAATACTCCATATGCTCTGAGATATGGGAATTCGTGCTAAATCTAATATCCTTTTGCTCTGTTAATAACAGAAAATCAGAGTAGCTTCCCCAAATTGAATTTAACACTTCATGATATACCTTTGTGCTTGCTTGATTATTCTCAAAAGACGAATTAAAATAATGAATTTTTTTCAATACTTCTAGTCTTGTTTCAATCAGTAGCTTCTTTTGATATTCTCCAACATTATTGATATAAATCACAGTCATCATAAAATAGGGCAATATAAAAACAATGAGGGTAAGAATAAGATATTTATATTTTAACGATAAATACATTATTCTCACCCCTGTCTAGTTTCCTAGGATTGTTCCTCTTCCCAGATCGATTGGCCGCTAGATACACCACCATCAATAACTATTTCACTACCCGTCATATAGGATGCTTCCTCGCTCCCTAAATAATAGACTAATGATGCAATTTCCTCTGGACGTCCTAATCTTTTTAATGGTACATACTTTGCCTGATCCTGCGGCGTTTTATTTGCTTTTTGCGCTGCATACTCAATCATTTGTGTTTGAATATATCCAGGATGAATGGAATTCACTCGTACAAAAGGTGCAAATTCCATTGCTGCGTTTTTTGTAAGTGTTCGTATGGCACCTTTAGTTGCTCCGTATATCCCTAGACCTTTTGCACCAAAAAAGGCGGCATTGGAGGATGCATGAATAATCGAGCCAGTTTCCTGTTTATACATAATAGGTGCAATATATTTTAAAGCTAAAAAGCTACCCTTCACATTAATATCAAACATAGCCTGATACTCTTTTTCTGTGGTTGTAACGATATCATTCATGACAAATATCCCAGCGTTATTAAACAATACATCAATTTGATAGTCTTTGTCATGTATATATCTTTGTAACGATTTCCAGTTATTTTCATTTGTAACATCTAATTCTATAAAGTCAACCCGAGCACCATAAATACTACTTAGCTTGCTGCCTTCCTCTGCATTAATATCACATGCGAGGATATGAAAGCCCTCCTGATAAAATTTATCGAGAGTGGCTCTGCCAATACCAGCAGTTGCTCCTGTAATTAGAATACGCTTTGCCATATATACCTCCATCAATAATCTTTATTTCGCAATCCAGCCACCGTCAATAACTAGCTCACTGCCTGTCACAAAATTTGCCTCATCACTCGCTAAATATAAAACACCGTAGGCTACATCCTGAGGTTTTCCAAGAAATGGCAATAGTGTTACTTCCTTCATCCATTTTGCTTTTTCACTATTCTCAAAAAGATCTCGTGTCATTTCCGTTTCAATCATGCCAGGATGCACAGAATTCACACGTATATTGTATTCGGCTAAATCCATTGCTGCTGCCTTTGTTAAGCTTCTGACAGCTCCCTTTGAGGCATGATAGGAAACATAGCCTTTTTCACCAATAATTCCATAGACAGACGAGATATTTATAATACTTCCTGCCTTCTGCTTTATCATGTGTTCAGCACATTTTCGAACGCCTAAAAAAGTACCCGTCGCATTAATGTTCATAACCTTATTCCAGCCCTCTAAATCCTCATGTATCACTGAGCTTCTAGAAGGTATGCCTGCATTATTCACTAAAATATCTAAACGTCCAAACAATTGAATGGTCTTTTGAATAACGATCTCCCACTCTGTCTCAGAGGATACATCATGTTTATGCACGAAAAGATGATCATTTCCTATGTGCCGCTTCCTCAAGAGCTCTAATGCCTCTCCATTAATATCTGTGGCAACAACCTTCGCTCCCTCTTGTAAGAACAATTCTGCCTCTGCCAGCCCTTGTCCATTTCCCGCACCTGTAATAATTGCTACTTTATTGTGTAAGCGCATTTTATTCATCCTCTCTATTTCTGAATCTTCGAACGTCCATAAAAATCGATCATAACAGCGACAATTATAATGGCGCCTTTAAAGATGGATTGCCAATAAGTACTGATGGAAAGACTATCAAAAACATTTGAAATCATGATTAAAATACTTCCACCAATAAATGTTCGCCAAATTGCACCCTGTCCACCTGAAAGTGAGGTACCCCCAATAACGACAGCTGCTATTACATCTAAAACAATTGATTCCCCTATATTTGCCTGACCCTGTGCAAGTCGAGATGATAAAATGATACCGCTCATGGATGCACATAGACCACAGATGATATAGGTGCTAATGACTAGTCGATTTGTCTTTAACCCCGCTAATCTACTAGCCTCACTGTTACCTCCTACTGCATATAGTGCCTTTCCATATAGCGTATAAGAGAGAATTGTCCCTAGCGTAATAAAAATAACAGCTAGAATAATGACAGAAACGGGAATAGGTCCTATATAATGAGAACCGAAAAATTTATAGGCTGGGTCCTTCACAAAAAATGGCTGTGCCTTCGAATATACTAATGCAAAGCCAGTGAAAATAGAGCCTGTTCCCAGTGTTGCTACAAAAGGAGGTACTTTTAAATAAGTGATTAAAACACCATTTAATAAACCTGCAATGAGGCCAACTGATAAACCAACAATTACTGCTACAAAAATAGATGTGTTATCTACTAGGCTTGCAGCGACGACGGCCGTTGCAGCGTATAATCCTCCGATAGACATATCTAAACCA
Source organism: Lysinibacillus sp. B2A1 (assembly GCA_002973635.1). Taxonomy (GTDB): domain Bacteria; phylum Bacillota; class Bacilli; order Bacillales_A; family Planococcaceae; genus Lysinibacillus. Next base: position 1,472,039 of record CP027224.1, on the reverse strand, counting down.
CCAGTTATCATTACATAGGTCATTCCAGCAGCCATTATGCCAATAATCGCCAATTGACTTAGCATATTTAATATATTAGTAGGATTTAGAAACCCATTGTAAACAATTGAGGAAATAATAATCAGCACAAAAAATGCAAACACTACGCCATATCTAAACCCAAAATTTTTAATATTACTAATATTCAGACTTCGTTTTCCAGAAGAAGTCAAATTCTGCTCTTCAGATAGTTTATTCATTATGTCTGATGACTCCCTTCCAAAAACGTTGATTCAACGATTTTATTGACACTAATGTCCTTGCCCTTTAGTTCACTAACAATTTCTCCTTTAGAAATAACAAGTACACGATTGCTGACAGCAACTACCTCTTCTAGCTCTGAGGAAATAATAATGATACTCATACCTTGCATCGCTAACTCCTTTAATTTACGTAACACATCTAACTTAACGCCAACATCAATTCCTCTAGTAGGTTCATCTACTATTAAAACTTTCGGATTAACACTCGTAACCTTTGACAATAAAACCTTCTGCTGATTTCCCCCTGATAAATTTTTAACGATGGAGTTAATCGGTCGTGTTAGCTTAAACTCCTGTATATATTGTTGAGCAAGTTTTTTTGATCTTTTAGTAGATAAAAAGCCATAGGAACCAATACGCTTTAAATCAATTAGATTAATGTTTTCATGTACCTCAAAGCCTAAATGAAGTCCCTTTTTTTTCCGGTCCTCTGGGGCTAATACGATTCCATTTCCAATTGCTTGTCTAGGTGTAAAAGGGATTTTAACTGACTCCCCCTGTATTTTAATCGTTCCTTTACAATTTTCGCCTAGCCCATAAAGCGTGTTAGCAATTGCGCTTCTGCCCGAGCCCACTAATCCACCCAAGCCTAAAATTTCTCCTCGCTTTAACGTAAAGGATATATTTTTTAAAAAGTGGAAGCTCTCCAAATTTGCAACCTCTAATATAATTTCCTCTGAAGGAATTTGATTTGGATACTCCTGCACTAAAATTTCTTTAAAATCACTGTCGATTTCTTCTCCAAGCATAGCATGTACAATTTTTTGCTTTGTCCATCCCTCTATGCTGCTATGCTCCGTAACTACACCATTCTTTAACACCGTAAATGAATCACAAATCTTCATGATTTCGTCCAGATGATGACTAACGTAAAGAATCGTGATTCCTCTTTTTTTCAATTCCGTTAAAGCCTCTAATAAAGCCTCCCTCTCATTCTGTGCTAAGGAGGACGTAGGCTCATCTAAAATTAGAATTTTGGAATCTAAATTTAAACATCTCATGATTTCAAGAATCTGCTGATCGGCTACAGATAAATCAATTGCATAAGAATTCGGTGAAATACGCGTATTTAATAGTTTGCTCAATTCATAAAATCGTTCTAATCGTTTTTTTCGATTGACTAAAATTGACTTATCTTCCTTAAAGCCAAGAAATACATTATCTAAGGCGGTCATATTCGGTATGATGGTTAATTCCTGAAATATTGTTGCAATGCCAGCCTCTCTAGAGCTATGAGGATCGCCATAATGCAATTCATTTTGATCAATAAAAATATTGCCTTCTGTTGGCTTAATTCTGCCTGAAAGCATGCCAATAAGTGTTGATTTACCAGAGCCATTTTGCCCAATAAAAGCGTGGCAGTGACCTTTTGATATTGTTATATGAATGCTTTGATTAGCAAAAAATTCACCATATTTTTTTGATAAATTAGTGATATTGATGATAGGTGCTGCCTTTGTCATAGAATCACTCCCCTCTGATAAAGCAAGCACACGGGGTAATAGAAAATGCCCGTGAACTTGCCCTATATTTTTATAATGGCTCAATCTAATATTCTGGTAACCCTTTTGTCTCAAAATCTGCGATATTATTTTTATTTACATAAGGTGTACCTGGTAAAATATCCTCTTGTGTTAAATCATAAAAGGATTGATAATCCTTCCCTTCAAAATGATTTTTAATCGCTTCCATTCCTTTTTGTACCTCTTCTTTTGGAAGCATAATAACTGTTTGTTCAATATCACCGTTTCGGACTGCTTCAAAGGACCACTCGTCCCCACCAAAATCATAAATTTTCACTTTTCCTTTTTTACCTGCAGCATTCACGGCCTCTACAACCCCTGCTGACATTCCTGAATAGTTTGAAAAAATCACCTTCAAGTCAGGATGAGCCTGTAATGCGTTTTGTGTAACTTGGAACGCTTGATTGGCCGTGTAATCTGTTGAATAGGGACCAATGATTTGCCATTTATCATTATTGGCTATTTCAAGCTCCATGCCCTTTATATTGTATAAATAAGGCGTTCCAGTGGATGGACCACCAATAATAGCAATCTTCCCGCCATCTGGATTGTTTGCAACAATATCCTTGTAAATATCTTGATAAACATTAACACCTTGTCCACCGACAAACGTAAGTGTTCCCTCAGCAGCATCATCCACTGCTCCACACAATTCAATATTAATGGCTGAAACAGCAATATACGCTGGAAGAACTGAGCTTTGAACCATATCACATAGCTGATTACCATCCACCGCCTCTATTAAAAAGGCGTCAAACTTTTTTTGTGCTACTGCATTTTGAAGCTGGTTTAGCTGTTTAAGCGGATCAAAGCCGCCATCAAATATTTCTATTTTCCAACCGTATTCTTTTGCTACTTTTTCTGCTTCTTTAATTCCTGTTTGTAAATAATTATTGCTGGCACCTGCAGAGAAAAAGGCCACCGTTTTCTGATCATCAGAGGATGGCTTGTCATCCGAGCTGCCTGAATCATCCGTACTACTACATGCTGCCAAAAGAACAGCAAAAACGAACAAACAAACTGTTAACCATTTTTTCATAAAAAACACCTCTTACATATTATAGTTTTGATATAAATCATTTCTTCGTTTCCTATCATAATAAGTAGTTGCTACACCACTTTTTCTTTTGTCATATAACGTGTCTATCTCTAGTATAGAGGTAATAATCTCAAAATCGCTTGTAGTACATTCTTCCATTATTCCGTTGGATGTCCATGGAAGCTCACATGGCGATAAATTGGCAGAATTGCCAAAGCCAGTTTCGATGACACCATCTACCTCTCCAATAATAGGGGAATGAATTACGTATAACTGATTTTCAATACACCTTGCTTCAGCACAATGACGAACACGCCAAAAACCATGCTCAGTAAATGTATAGGAAGGACAGAAAATAATATCCGCTCCTTGTCTACTATAAATTGTCGCTATTTCAGGTATTTCAATTTCATAGCAAATAGCTACACCAATCCTTACTGGTCCAATATCAAATGTTTCAAGAATATTCCCTTCTTTTGTATCCCAATCCGATTCCGCTGGGAAAATATGCGTTTTTCTATGCTTAGCATAATTACCTTTTCCATCAAAAATATAAGCTGTATTATAGGTATCCAGTCCTTCCTGCTCAAGCGTGGAGCCAGCAATAATAACCTGATTTCTAGCTGTAGATAACGTATTAAACAGCTCAATATAATCATTTAAAAAATTAACAAGCTTACTATTATCTTGACTTGTAAATGTGTGATAGTCCTCATAGGTTGTCAGTAGACCAATCGTTACTAGCTCCGGGAATAAAACATAATCACTATCTAAAGGAATATCTTTAAAAATACGTTGGACCGTATTGGCAAAATCCTCAAAGGATGAATAGCTTTCAAATTTAAATTGAACATTCGAAACCTTTACTTGCATGGATGTATTTCCTCCTTTTTTAAACGATTAATTAATATTTTCTTCATATGCCAAGCAAATATTTTCAAGTGTTGTGAACCAAGCTCCTTTCTCTTCCATATATTGAATTAGCTTTTCTAGCATTTGAATATTATGTGCTCGTCCTATTGTTTGAGGATGAACGGTTAAAATATAACAGGCCCCCTCTAAATGATCGATTGCATAATCGAAGATAGATTTCCAGCGCTCATATACTTCTGTGTTTGAGCGTAGACCCTCTCCCCCTCCAATCACATATTCTTGGGTTGGAAAATCATCTAAATACCATGATACGGGAATTTCAATTACGTGACTTGGGGGGCCAAAAGTATTGCCATTATCAAAATCAACATTTACTTCTCTTGGACGATATGGATGTAGATCATTCCCCATTAAACTACTATCATATTTAAAATTATATTTTTCTAATAGTTTTAATGTATTTGGGCTGTAATCCCACGCTGGTGAACGATAGCCCACCGGTTCAATCCCAACTCGCTTTAAAGCCTCTAATCCCTTTAACATTATGGATTCCTCTTGTTCATAGCTCATATCTGTTGGGTTTTCATGTGCGTAGCCGTGATGGCATACTTCATGTCCGGCTTTAATAATGTTTTTAACAGTTTCTGTATGTGTGTCTATCGTATGTCCTGGAATACAAAATGTTGTCGTAATATTATATTTCTCAAATAAATTCAATAATCTTGGCACACCAACCTCAGCTCCAAACTCACCTCTTGCTAAATAGGCTGGCGATGTTCGACCAAACGTGCCATACCATACAGATGCTGCATCAAAATCTACACCAATATTTACTGCAACTTTCTTTCCCTCAGGGATTCTCACTCTACCAGTACTTTGCATATCAATTCCTCCTTCGTTTCATTACAACAAAAATATACATAATTCTGATTATTTTTAAAAATGCAAAAAATTAAAAAGCAGCTATTTTTTAAATAAACACAAAAAATAGCTGCTTTTTACATCAATCTTCTCATGGTTGGTTTTTATGTATTTTAATAAGATATACGATGAAGACCGCTTTCATCGTGTATCTTTCTAATCTGAAATTTTATAATAGCTATAGCGGTTATTCCCTATCTTTTCAAGCTTCAATGCTTTTACAATACGGTAGGCAATATACTTGCTTGGTATATTGAATTCTTGGCATAAGGTGTTTGTGGTAATATAGCTGTCCCGTAAAAGACGGTAATCCTGTAATGATTGTAGAAATGCCTCATTATTTTCTACACCACAACTTCGACAAAACCAGGAGCCATGTCTATAAAGCATGCTCTTCTCATAGGCACACATTGGACATAGAACCCCAGATCTCCACTCATCTTTCGTTAATTTCTGTTCCCATAATTTATCTTGACGTATAATTGTTAAATGGTTTAGCAACCTTCGAAAATCACTGGTTGCTAAAGAATGTTGGTCAAAATATTGCTGCTGTTGTCTTAAGAAATAAGGTAAACCTACACTATGCATAATTGGACACTCCTTACTTAATTGACCAATTACGGTAGATTGATTTGCAATTACTATCACTTTCACAATTGGAAGTTCTATATTTAGTTGCTTTAACAATATTTGAAAATAACACTGATGTCGAAATAGTTGGTCCACTGGATAGATAATACTGTCTATTTTTCCATCCAAAGTTGTTCGAATGCATTGTCTCTTTACATCATCAAAGTCAAGTCGTCCTAAAATATTTTTAATTTCGATTAAGCATAGAAAATGTGGTGTCACGAATAGCGTATCGATTTGATGTGTAAAGCCTGAATCATTGACAAAACTATAATCATGGAATATATGATAGGGGAAAGCGAAGTTCATTTCTTGCAAAAGTCGATCAACTCAGAGCTCACCTTGAAAACCTGCACTCAATTTTCGATGTAGCTCTTGAAAATACGGATAATTTGGGGATATTTTTGGGAGTCTTCGTAATATTGCTTCAAGCTTTAATAATTTATGGGGCTTTTTTCGCTGGATTGTTTGCAATTTATCACCACCTTTCTTGTACTTATCATATCAGTTAGACTGAATTGCGTTCAATCATGTATTTTTCTCTTGCTATCAAGCACAAGCAGCCTTCTATCTAGCATAAATACTAATTAATCCTGCACATATTTCCCTCAATTCAGCAACCCCCCCATCAAAACACAAATTTCCACTTGTATTCGCCAAAATAAAAAGCCCTCGCATACAACACGAAGGCTCAAAATCAATGTTATTTAAATTCTAACTCGCCATCATAAGCAAGCATGCCACCTTCAAGGTTTGTCACATTAAAGCCCTGAGCTTCTAGGTATGAGCAAGCATTTGCTGAACGACCACCAGCCTTGCAAACAATAATATATGGCTTCGTCGCATCTAAGTCCTCTAAATGTTCTGGAATTGTTCCAAGTGCTATATGTTGAGCACCAGGAATCATACCTTGCGCTACCTCATCATCCTCACGAACATCAATAATGTAAAGATCTTCATTAGCATCTAATAGTTCTAATAATTGCGTTGTATCCATTGATTTCATAAAAGTTCCTCCAAAATATCAATTTCCTATTACATTATAGCCCGAAGACAAAAAAACAGCTAGTGTCATGAACACTAACTGTTTTTATATCGTATTTACTTGCTTTTATTGCTCTGTTTCTAAAAAATCTACTTGCTTTACAGGAACGAATGTAGAAATTGCGTGTTTGTAAATAAGATGTTGCTTACTTTCAGCATCAATTAACAACACTGTAAAGTTATCATAGGATTTTACAGTTCCTTTTAATTGAAAGCCGTTTAATAGAAACACAGTTACAAATACACTGTTTTTACGTAGATGGTTCAAGAACGTATCTTGCAAATTAATAGACTTCATCAAATGTGCCTCCCTACTCTTTCTACCTCTTCATTCCTATAGTAGCATGTTCTACCATTTTAGCAATTAGTAATTTTTAGAAATTCCCAATTCTGTAATATGGAAGTTTTAAATTTGTTCACCATTTGAAATAAAATAAATATCCATTTTATTACGAAAATAAGTTAATTGTCTTTTGGCATAGCGACGAGAATTTTGTTTTAAACTGTCCAGCGCAACATTGAGTGAACATTTGCCATCCAAATAATCATATAATTCCTTATAGCCAATCGCTTGAATGGACTGTACACCTCGAATATTTTGCTGCCATAAGCCTTTTACTTCCTCTAATAGACCCTTGTCCATCATCACATCAACACGGTGGTTAATTCGATCATATAGCTCTTCCCGAGACATATTTTGACCAAGCCCTAAAATAACATGATTATAGAGAGGGATCTCACCACGATTTTGTGCCTCGGAAGCCTTAGAAACACCACTAAGCTCGATCATCTCTAAAGCTCGTATCACACGGCGTGTATTATTGGGATGAATGGACTCCGCTGTTTGTGGGTCAAGCTTCTTTAGCTTCGCATGCATCGCCTCAGGTCCTAATTTTTCCAGCTCATCATAATAAGCCTTTCGTGCCACCTCATCTACCTGCTCCTCTGTAAATTGAAAATCATAGAGCACTGCCTGCACATATAAACCAGAGCCTCCTACAATAATAGGTAGCCTCCCTCGTGCTCGAATTTCTGCAATTTTCGATCGCACCAAGCTTTGATAGTCTGCTACTGAAAAAGCCTCCAGTGGCTCCTTAAAGCTAAGTAAATGATGTGGCACACCCTCCATCTCTTCCACAGTAATTTTAGCCGTACCAATATCTAAGCCTCGATAGACCTGCATGGAATCACCGTTTATAATTTCACCATTATATTTTTTTGCTAGCTCAATACTTAATGCTGTTTTACCTGAAGCAGTTGGGCCAACAATTGCGATGACCTCTGCCTGCCTTATTTTATCTTGTATCATATTTTTCTAACCACCGTAATAAAACTTGATAGACTGCATCCTGGTTATCCTCGTTTAAAATTTCATGGCGCTTATCCTCAAATAAATAGACTGTCACATCCTGCAAGCCTGCCGCAGCGAATTGCTCAGCAACAGCATAAATACCCTGTCCTTGATCTCCTACTGGATCCTTGCTGCCGCTTATCAAAAGAATAGGAAGATCTTTTCTTACGTTAGCAATTTCTTTTTTTCGATTTAAGGTCATAAAACCTGTTGTTAAATCTACAAAAAATTGATTGGTCGGGATAAAACCGCAATATGGATCATCTATATATTTTTGCACTTCGTTTTCAACAGAGCATAACCAATCATACGCAGTCTTCGAATTTGGGAACTGCTTATTAAAGCTCCCAAAGCTCAGCTTATTTAACAGCTTGCTTTCTGTCTCTTTTCCAAGCTGCTTCGCTAAGCCTCGTGCTACCATATTTCCCATTGCATGCAAGGTTGTCACATGCCCTGTTCCACATAGGATTACCCTATCAACATGGTAGCTGTACAGTTGCATATATCTTCTCGTAATAAACGATCCCATACTGTGACCAAATAGGAAGAAAGGGACATCTGCAAACTGTTCATGTAATACTGTGACTACTTCATGAACATCCGCTACGACTCGATCAAATCCATTTTGTTCAGCAAAAAAACCTAGTGTACCATTATAGCCTGCTGTTTCTCCATGCCCTCGATGATCATGCATAGTCACTGCATACCCAGCTTCCGTTAGAGCGCTAGCAAACTTCATATAGCGCCCACTATGCTCCGCCATACCGTGTAAAATATGAATATGGCCAATACATGTATCTCTTGGCTGTAATGTACGCGTAAAGACAAAATGGCCGTCTGACATTTCAATGTAACGTTCCATTTCCCTACACTCCCTCTTCCACAAAACTTGTTGCATCTAAAATAGCCTGCTCTAGATGTGCAATATACATGTTTTTTTGTGGTTCTGTATAATGTAAGCGTTGCTGCATCACTTGAATAACCTGTTGCTTATAACGTTTGACTGCATCAATATCAAAGTATAACAAGCCTGTACGACGAATAAAGAAGTCACTTGGTGTGTATACCATCTCTGCCTCAATACCATAGAGAAGCATTGCATGAAGAGCAAGTGGCATCGTACTACCATGCTCATGTAAATATTTCACTTGATCAAACAATGCATCGACATTTGTACCATATTTTTGAACAAGCATTTTTGCTTCATCATAGTTAAGCCCATACTGAACGCCTTCTCTTGCTTTATAGGCTGTATAATCTGGGAAATTAATCGCATTGATGCCCTTTGCACCAGAAAGTGATAATTCACGCGTTATACATGTACTTGCATGCTTGTATCTATTCGTTTTGACAATTTTATCAACAATTGTTTCTGCCATTTGGCGATAGCCTGTTAATTTTCCACCAGCAATTGTCATGAGTCCACTTGGAGCCGTCCATATTTCATCCTTTCGCGAGATTTCAGATGGATTCTTTCCTTTTTCAAAAATAAGTGGACGTATGCCTGCCCAGGAAGATTCAATTGTATCTCTTGAGATATTCGCTGTTGGAAAAACAGTTTTTGCTGCAGCAATTAAATAATCAACATCCTCTTGTGTCGCAAAAGGATGTGCTGGGTCCCCCTCGTATTCTGTATCTGTCGTACCTACATAAGCTTTGCCATCGCGCGGAATAGCAAAGGCCATTCGACCATCCATGATATCGAAGTACACCGCTTGCTTTAGTGGAAAATCCTTTTGATCTAGAACAATATGGACACCTTTCGTTAATCGTAATTGCTTTTTATCTGTCACTTTATCCTTTTGACGAACTGCATCTACCCAGGGTCCTGTTGCATTAACAATTTGCGCAGCATGCACTTCTATCGTTTTCCCTGATACATGATCCTTTACTTGTACACCTACAAGCTTTTTCTTATGATATAAAAATTCTGTCATCTCGGCATAGTTCATGCATAATGCACCATATTCCACTGCTTTTTTCAGAACTTCAATAGTAAGACGCGCATCATCTGTTCGATATTCAACATAATAGCCTCCACCGACCAGCTCATCTTGATTGAGTAAAGGCTCAAGTGCTGCTGTTTCCTGTGCACTTAGCATTGTTCTACGCTCATTCTTCTTGACACCTGCTAAGCGATCATAGACCTTCAATGCTAATGATGTAGTTAAAGGACCAAGTGAGCCTTTTTTATATAGTGGTAGAAGCATCTTTTCAGGTGTTGTCACGTGCACGGCATTATCGTATACAATTTCCCGTTCACGTCCAACCTCAGCCACTACGCTTACATCAAATTGCTTTAAATATCGAAGTCCCCCATGAATAAGTTTTGTAGAACGACTTGAGGTGCCAGCAGAAAAATCCTGCATCTCAATCAAAGCAACTGACAACCCTCTAGATGCAGCATCGAGTGCTATGCCTGCACCTGTAATACCACCACCAATGATTAAGACGTCAAAGCTATATTGTTCTAAAAAATGCATAATTTTAGGACGATGCTCAAATGAAAACATATCTTATTCCCCCATCAGCTATGATTTAAATATTCTTGTAGCCGTTACAGCTCTTTGCCAGCCCTCATAAAGAGCTACACCTGCTTCCGCAGTCATTTTCGGCTGATACGTTTGCCCATGCATCCATAATGCAGATAATGCCTCTTGATTTGGCCAAAAATTCGTCGCAAGCCCTGCTAAATAAGCTGCTCCAAGTGCTGTTGATTCATTAAGCTTAGCTAGCTCCACCTTTAATTGCAAAATATCACTTTGGAACTGCATTAAAAATTCATTACTTACCGCTCCACCATCTACTCGAAGCACCTCAATAGGTGTACCCGCATCTTGCTCCATGGCATCTAGCACATCTTTTGTTTGGTAGGCTAGTGATTCCAGTGTTGCACGAATAAAGTGCTCCTTAGATGTTCCTCGTGTTAAGCCAAAAACGGCTCCTCTTGCATCGGTATCCCAATAAGGAGTTCCTAAACCTACAAATGCAGGTACAACATACACACCATCCGTGTTTTCCACCTTACTCGCATAGGTCTCTGAATCCTCGGCTGTACGAATCATTCGCAAACCGTCTCTTAGCCACTGTATCGCTGAGCCTGCAACAAATACACTTCCTTCTAATGCATACGTCACTTGACCATCGATTCCCCAGGCAATGGTAGTTAATAAACCATTCTCTGATTTAACCGCCTGCTGACCTGTATTTAATAGCATAAAACAGCCTGTGCCATACGTGTTTTTAGCCATTCCCTTTGTAAAGCATGTTTGGCCAAAAAGCGCTGCCTGCTGATCCCCTGCTATCCCAGCAATTGGGATTTCCTCACCAAAGAAAATACTAGGCGCAGTATGTGTATAAATCTCAGAGGAATTTTTTACACTTGGCAGCATTGACATTGGAATATCTAATAGTGTGCAAAGCTCTCCATCCCACTTCAAGTCATGGATATTGTAAAGCAAAGTGCGCGCTGCATTTGAATAATCCGTTATATGTGCCTTTCCTTTTGATAGTCGCCAAACAATCCAGGAATCAATCGTACCAAATAATAAATCTCCGTTTTCTGCCATCGTCCTTGCGTCATCAACATGGTCTAAAATCCATTTAATTTTTGTTGCTGAAAAATAGGCATCTAAACGTAAACCAGTTTTTTGCTGAAATAGCTCCTCTAGTCCTTCTTGATCCTTTAAGTCATTCACAATGTCCTGCGTTTGTCGAGACTGCCAGACAATGGCATTGTATACAGGCTGACCTGTATGCTTATCCCACACAACGGTTGTTTCACGTTGATTAGTGATCCCAATCGCATGTACTTCACTGGCCTCGTGCCCGCTTTCAGTTAATACGGCGGCTATCACGGCAAGGATAGAACCCCAAATTTCATTGGCATTATGCTCTACCCAACCAGCTTTTGGAAAGTATTGTTGGAATTCCTTTTGAGCTACATGGACAATTTTTCCTTTTTTATCAAACAAAATCGCTCTTGAGCTCGTTGTGCCCTGATCTATAGCTAAAATAAATTCACCCATTCATTCTCCCCCTTTAATGCAGATTTACATAACCCGTTTAAACATTTTTTCCACTTCATAGGTCGTAAAATGTATGAGCACCGGACGTCCATGAGGGCATGTAAATGGATTATCAGCATTTCGTAAATCATTCAATAACGTTACCATTTGCTCCCTAGTTAAAAAATGATTGGCCTTAATCGATTTTTTACAGCTCATCATAATTGCTGCGGCCTCCCGTAATTTCTTAACGTCTGCCTTTTTCGTGGTCAGTACCTGTTCAATTAAATCTTCAATAATTTCCTGTTCTTCCCCTTTAGGAAACCAGCTAGGATGCTCCCTCACGACAAATGATGACTGTCCAAATTCCTCTAAAAACACCCCAACTGCCTCTAATTCTTGTTTGTTCTCTCTTAATAGTAGTGCCTCGTCAGCGGCATAGTGGAAGGTTAATGGTAGCAGTAAAGCCTGACGCTCATTTGGGTTCACCATACCCACCTTCTCTCGGAAAAATTCATATTTAATACGTTCCTGAGCTGCGTGCTGATCAATTAAATAAAAGCCATCCTCCATCTGTGCAACAATATATGTGCCATGAATTTGCCCCACTACTTCCAGTGCAGGAAAGGGTTCTTTTGTAGACTTAACAATCGGATCTTGCTGGGCTTCCTCAACTATCACATTTTGAATGGGTTCTTCCTCAATTGGCGGTGCAGGTTCAAAGCTTTCTTCAACAGGTGTGGGTGATGATTCTGGAATTGATTTTACTGGCTCTAGCATGCTTGATTCTTGAACGGTTTGCACATCATAAAGCTTTTCTACAATGGCATTCATTTTCTCCACATCTAGCTTCGGGGCTGGCTTCCAAATATTTAACTGCTCTGTTGTAGGCTGCACTATCTTTTCCTTCTTTTCCATTTGCGGCACTCTGATAACATGGCGTATCGTTTCCCGAATGGTCTCCTCAATGAGTTTAAGCAGCTCTGGTTCCTTACTTAAACGGATTTGATGTTTGGCAGGATGAACATTGACATCTGTTAAATAGGGATCACCCTCTATAAAGAGAGCCACTATAGGGAAACGCTCAATCGGTAAATACGTATGATAAGCATCGACAATCGCTTTTTGCACTAAATAATGCTTGACCCAACGACCATTGACAAAGAGAGACATATAATTTTTCGAGGCACGTGTCACTTCAGGTAATGATACAAAGCCTGAAACTTTATAATCATGTGACTCTCCCTCAAAGGGCACCATTTTCTTGGCATTATGCACACCGTAAATAGCCGCTAATACTTGTTGCACGTCACCTCGTCCATTTGTTTGTAGCAACTGCTGACCATTATGTAGCAATCTAAACGCAATGTGAGGATTTCCAAGTGCAAGACGGTTCACCAAATCGATTGTATGTCCAAGCTCGGTTTGTATCGTTTTCATATATTTTAAACGTGCAGGTGTATTGAAAAATAACTGTGCCACTGTTAGATCTGTTCCTTTTCTCAGTGGACCAGGCTTATGTGTCACCTCATGTCCACCCTCCAGCTCTAAATACGTACCTGATTCCCCATTAGATGTAATAAGTGTCATTTTAGAAACTGAAGCAATCGAGGCCAATGCTTCACCTCGAAAGCCGAGAGTACGGATGCGGAATAAATCATGCTCTTGATGGATTTTACTTGTCGCATGACGTGAGAATGATATTAGTGCATCCTCTTCGTCCATTCCACTTCCATTATCAATCACCTGAATTGAAGTGAGGCCCGCTTCTAGTAAAAAAACATCGATGGACGTACTACCTGCATCTATGGCATTTTCCACAAGCTCTTTCACAACAGAGGCTGGTCTTTCAACTACTTCCCCTGCAGCGATTTTATTGGACAGCCATTCGTCCATAATTTGTATTTTTCCCATTGCGCATCACTCCTTTATTTTTTAGCATTTACTAGCTGCTGCTGTAGCTCATATAATATATTCATAGCTTGCATGGGTGAAGTGCCTAGAATATTTACATTTTCTAAATTTTTTAGCACTTCTGCTTCGGCGGATGAAATTGGCTCCTCCTCTGAGAATAGCGTCATTTGAATGGGCTGTTCGTTAATTTCCTGAGGTGCAGCTACTTCCTTCCCAGCCTCAAAGTTTTCAAGCAGCACACGTGCCCTCGATAAAATTTCCTCTGGCAATTGAGCAAGCTGTGCTACATGAATACCATATGATTTATCAGCTGCACCCTTTTTGACCTTGTGTAAAAAGACAACTGTTCCACTTTTTTCAGTGGCTGAAACATGAACATTTTGTAAACGTGGTAATTCCTTCTCAAGTGCTGTTAATTCATGATAATGAGTAGAGAAAAGCGTATTTGCTCCAATTTTATCATGGATATATTCCATCATGGATTGCGCAAGGCTCATGCCATCATAAGTGGAAGTACCTCGTCCAATTTCATCAAACAGCATTAAACTATTTTTCGTAGCGTGCATAATGGCATGCTGAGATTCTAGCATCTCTACCATAAACGTTGATTGCCCTGCCGCTAAATCATCCGCTGCCCCAATACGTGTAAAGATCTGATCTGTAATAGGCAATCTCGCTCTTTCAGCAGGCACATAGCAGCCCATTTGCGCCATAACCACAATTAGTGCAACTTGACGCATATAGGTGCTTTTACCGGACATATTCGGGCCTGTAATGAGCATCATATTATGATTTTCCTCAAGCACACAATCATTAGGCACATACATCTGCTTATTGAGCATTTTCTCCACTACAGGATGACGACCTTCTATAATTTCTAAGGAGCGACCATTATGGAATTCAGGCTTTGTAAAGCGATATTTCTCAGAAACACTCGCAAAACTGACTAACACATCAATCTCACTAATACTTGCTGCTAGTGCTTGTACTCGTGGGATAAATGCTTTTAATTTATCACGAATTTCCACAAACAAGTTATACTCTAATGTTAAACTTTCTTCTTCCGCATTTAAAATTAATGCCTCTTTTTCCTTTAACTCCTGCGTAATATAGCGTTCTGCATTCGCTAAAGTTTGCTTGCGTTCATAGCGTGTTAAATCAGCCAGATGGATATTCGATTTCGTTATTTCAATATAATAACCAAAGATTCGATTATAGCCAATTTTTAAGTTTTTAATACCTGTTTTCGCCCGCTCCTCTTGCTCTAACTGTGCAATCCAATCCTTGCCATTACGTGAAGCATAGCGTAGCTCATCCAAGCGTTCATTATAGCCATCACGAATGACGTCACCCTCTTTAATTGTGATCGGAGGGTTATCTGTAATCGCATGAGCTAATAATGTTTCTACATCTGCGCATGTATCCAGTGCAGCACCAAGTTGTTGTAAGGTTTCTTTATTAGCGCTTAGTAATTGTTGCTGAATGACAGGCACCTGACGTAACGAATCACGAAGCTGTGCTAAATCACGCCCTCCTACGTTTCCAAAAGCAACACGACCCGCTAAACGTTCTAGATCATATACTTGTTTTAAGGATGCCTGTAGCTCTGTTCGAACAAAATATTCTTCTAATAAATCTGACACAATGTCCAGTCTAGCCTCTATAGCTGAACGTGTAGCAAGGGGCTGATGTAGCCATTGCTTTAGCTTACGCCCACCCATGGCTGTCACCGTATCATCTAATAGCCATAGGAGTGTACCTTTTTGATCGCCACCGCGTATTGATTGAATAAGCTCTAAATTACGCTTTGAACTAGAATCAATGCGTAGGTAATTTTTCATTTCATTATAGGTAAACGCTTGAATATGTGATAATGAACGCATTTGTGTTTTATCGATATAAGCCATCAAACGTAAGCATGCAACTTGTAATTCACTTGGTACAGCTTCTAAATAATTATTAGCTTTATCCATAGCCATTTCATCTGTTTCAATAGATAATACGATTCCAGCATTGACTGCATGCTCCGCTAATAAAAGCTGTAAACCTTCCGTTACAATCAGTTCACGCACTCCATATGCCTGCATTTGTAGTAAAAGTGCCCGACCATCTCCCTCGATGGAGGAGACGACTGCTTCACCAGTAGAGAGATCTAAATAGGCATAACCAAATGTCGTATCATCAAGCTGCTCCGCTGCACCAATAAAATGATTGGATTTTCCTTCTAGGGATTTCCCCTCCATGATCGTACCTGGTGTAATAAGCTGTACAACTTCTCGCTTCACTACACCTTTTGCTTGCTTTGGATCTTCTGTTTGCTCACAAATAGCAACCTTGTATCCCTTTTGCACAAGTGTTTCAATATAATTTTTTGCTGAATGATGTGGCACGCCGCACATCGGAATACGTTCCTTTGCACCTGCATCTCGGCTTGTTAATGTTATTTCTAACAGTTGTGAGGCATTAATCGCATCCTCAAAAAACATCTCATAAAAATCACCTAATCTAAAAAATAAAAAGGCATCTTTGTAATCTTCTTTTACCTGCAAATATTGTTGCATCATTGGTGTATATGTAGTCATAGTAAACTTTCCCTCGCTCTTGCCATATAGATATTTTTATTATAACAAAAGATACATGCGAAACGCTTCATTCATCTTTTTTAAGATGTTAGCGTTTCGCATGTATCAATAACTTATCGCTACGATTATTATCTTGGTCTTTCATCAGGAAACGATGAGGACTCTAAAACATACCTTCCTTCTCCACTAGAGCTAGACGATGAGCTAGAACTGGAGCTAGAGGAAGAAGAGGATGAACTCTCATCATTAAAGCTCCATTCTTCTTCAAAATCTAGTGGATGTACACTAATACAAATTGTCGTTTCTCCCATAACCTCTACTACTACTTCACGCTCAACAACGATTTCAAATTTCGTGCCACATGGAGAAATAATAGCCTCTATGCAGTTTGGCTCTTGAACAACACGAACTCGCACATCATCGCCAACCGTTACCTCGCCTTCTCTAAAATGGAGCTTCACTTTATCTTTATAGTGAACCGTTTCAGAAAATACGGCCGTTTTCGAATGGTTACTATAGGCATACCATACATTGACATCAAACTTACCAGATACTTCGACGAATTTACCAACTTTTTTTGCTGAGCATGTATGGTTGATAACCCAGCAGCCTAGAATACTTGTCGGTTTATTCGTTGGACTTAATGTTACACGTTCTTCCGTTCTCTTCTTCCCCTTGGCAACTACTGCTTTCGTCACGATTTGTCGTAAACGTTTCAGCGCAATTCCTCCTTTGACTCTTTTCACTCCATCATATGCAGGTGGCGCCCATTGGGTGAACATATATTTTTATAGAATTAAATTGCAGATCATATTCTTTTTTCATAGAATTTTATCTAAATGACTTGAAGTTTGGGGATTTACGGGATTGCCATAGAAAGAAAGCATAAAAAATAGCCCGAATAATTTCATTCGAGCTATGCTATGAACTGAAGCACAAATACCTTCTGAACTTTTCTAGATTGTTCTATTTATGAGCAGCTGCCTGGCTTTGTGTTAGCTACCTGAGAGCCTGTTTCTCCACGCAATACATCACCGCCAGTTGAACGTACAATCTCATTTGTTACATTGTTTGCAATTGTGTTGGAAACTAATTGTAGCAAATCATTAACATCGCCTTGAGATTCCTTAAATTGCTGAACAACTGGAATTGCATTAATTTCTTCCTCAATTTTTGCAATTTTATCTTCAATCAATTTTAGCGCTTTTTCTTTTCCTAAGTGCTGGAAGTTAACAGCTTGCTTTTGTAAGCTCTTTAAACTTGCAATGCGCTCACGTACTAGCTGGTTTTCATTAATTTGTGCCTCTGCCTTTTTGAAGAATTCAACTTCTGGCGTATTGGCAATCATATGTGCAATTTCATAAGACTTCTTAATTAAATCATCTTTTGTATATAAAATTTGTGTCATTTATATTTCCACCTTTTCATTTTTTACAACTTCAACAAATTCACCACTTAATGAATATGAAGAAGCCTCTATTATTTTTACCTTCACTAATTGACCAATTAAATTTGCCGGTGCTTTAAAGTTAACAAGACGATTTTTACGCGTATACCCTGCTAATACATCTTCGCGTCTTTTACTTGTCCCTTCAACCAATACCTCTACTATTTCACCCTTTAAGCCCTCTAATGATTGGCGAGAATAATCTCCTACAACCTCATTTAAGCGTTGAAGACGTTGCTTTTTCACTTCCTCAGGTACATTATCTATCATTTTAGCAGCAGGTGTACCCTCACGAGGAGAATAAATGTACGTAAAGGCTGATTCAAAGCCAACTTCACGGTATAAGGAAAGTGTTTCCTCAAATTGCTCCTCTGTTTCATTTGGATAACCAACGATAATATCTGTTGTCAGCGTAACCTCAGGAATAGCTGCTTTAATCTTTGCCACTAATTCAAGGAAATGCTCACGTGTATACTTACGTGCCATAATTTTTAAAACGTCATTGGAACCAGATTGAACAGGTAAGTGAATATGCTCTACTAAATTACCACGCTTAGCAAGTATTTCAATTAAATGATCATCGAAATCGCGAGGGTGACTCGTTGTAAAGCGAATACGAGGAATATCGATTTTTCGTATTTCTTCCATTAAGTCCCCTAATCGGTATTCAATATCATCAAAATCCTTGCCGTAAGCGTTGACATTTTGTCCAAGCAACATAATCTCCTTATAGCCTGCTGCCGCTAGTTCACGAACCTCGGCTATGATTTCCTCTGGACGGCGGCTACGTTCCTTTCCACGTGTATAAGGTACGATACAATATGTACAGAACTTGTCACAGCCGTACATAATATTTACCCAGGCCTTGATGGAGCCAAGACGATTCTTCGGCAGATTTTCAATAACATCGCCTTCTTTTGACCAAACTTCAATAACCATTTCCTTAGACATGTAGGCTTCTTTCAAAATGTTTGGTAAACGATGGATATTATGAGTACCAAATACCATATCAACATGTGGATAGCTTCTTAAAATTTTATTGACAACGGATTCTTCCTGTGACATACAGCCACAAACACCAATTAGCATTTCTGGATTTTTACGTTTATATTTCAGCAGGAAACCAAGCTCTCCAAATACTTTGTTTTCTGCATTTTCACGGATTGCACACGTATTCAATAACACGATATCGGCTTCCTCTATCTTATCCGTTGGCGTGTAACCAAGCTGCATAAAAATCCCAGCCATTACTTCTGTATCGTGCTCATTCATTTGACAGCCATACGTACGTATATAGAAGGTACGATCAACACCCATACCAGCAAATTCTTGAGCAATTTTAAAGTCCTTATGGTACTTTACCTCTTCTTTCCCACGTTTTTTTGCATCCTTTAACGAAGGGGCGGTAAAGACTGTTTCAAAATATTTACTATAATCCTTTTCAGGCTTGTCTTTCTGTTTTGGTTGATTGACATGTTGATTAGCTAAGCGTTGTTCCTCATTCATCGCAATCAGGTAACTCCTTTCAAAACGAAATCCATGCATTTGAATTCCCATTTTACTATTATACTGAATAATTGCTACATCCTACAAGGTTTGCGTACTAAATGTCGTGGTTTAGACTTAATTACGCTTCGCTCGATGAATATCTCTGTCAGATTAAGGGGGCTATCCATCAGTTCGCTACTTCAATCCATTACTTTAATGATTCTAACCACCAATTTACTGCTTCTATCTGTCACTTTAACGCTTCTATCCACTACATTCTATTAAAACAAAAAATCACCGATGATATCATCAACGGCGACCTCTATTATAATTCTATATATTGTTTGTGACGTTGGTTAAACCCAACAATTGATTGAACACCACAACTTTTTAGTAAATCTGTATTGGCAAATGTATACTTACCTAAATCATCTGGGAAGTGTGCATCTGAGGAAACCGTAAAAGCTACACCATGCTCAAGTAATACTTCTAAGAAACGAGGACCTGGACACATTTCCTTTACTGGATAGCGATAATATAAACCAGCATTTATTTCTGTCGCAGTTTGTGTTGCCACAAGTGCCTTTGCAATTCGCTCATACCAAGAATCAAGAAAAGCCGCATCTTTCACTTGATAGTCAAACACTTTAAAATTATCCAAATGCGCTACAAAATCGAACATTTTAGCATGGATCATTTTCTCAACCGCAGCAAAGAATCGCTCATAGCTTTGCTGTAAGGCAGCCTCATCCATACCTTCAAATATATATTGTGTTTGTGGGTTATCGAAGCCCCAGCCATCCACAAAATGAACGGAGCCAATTACATAATCCCATGGATATCTATTCAATAATGATGCTAATTCTTCCTCACCCCCAACAAAGTAATCTGCCTCGATACCAAGTTTTAAAGCAATCCCATGCTGATACCACTTTTCCTTTGCACGAATAATGGCTGACACAAAATCATCCATGCTCTCAGTCATCACATTATTTAACCAATAACGCTGCACCTTTCCAATTGCCTCAGTGTTCTCTAGCTGCATATAACGCTCGAAGTAGGCTCGTGTCTCCTTAAAGCGATATAAATGATCCACAATGCCCACCTCTCGTAAGCCCAGCTTCTTAGCCTGCTGTAGATATAAATCTAGCCATTGCTCATTATAGCAGCCTCTTTGCAGTCGATTTGTCAGCTGTTGCATGGTCTTTTCTATAGATGCCTTGGACCCTTTCCCAGCATCCTCAGCATTAAAAAATGCCATTGCTTGAGAAGTGCGCTCTAGCCAACGGAATGAGTATGGACCCTCCTCTAAATGTACATGATAATCAATCATCAGCTTTTCCCTCCAGTGCATACCGTCCATTTTTCCTCATAGGCCTGCCACTCTAGTGGACAAGCTATATCACAAAGAATTTCTGTACACTCCTCAATATAACAAATTTGATAAAAGGATTTACCATTCAATTTGGAAGCATCCGCTAATAAATAATTCATTTTGCTATGATCAAGCATTTTTTTAGAAATCAATGATTCATCCAAATCATAATCGTAAATAACACCTTCACTTAAGCCGCCACAGGATAAAAATGCTTTATCAAAGTTCATATTCCCTAACAGTTCTAGCGTCATTGCACCTGCAACTGAGGATTGTCTTGGATTTGTTGTACCTCCTAGTAGTATGACTTTCCCTGTCATCCTTCGTTCTTCGATTGCTAAATTAAACTGTACAGCTGCAGCGATGGAATTCGTAACAACCGTAATATCATCAACTGCCATGATGAAATCTGCTATATGCACTGTCGTAGTTCCTGTATCAACAGCAATGGTATCCCCATCACAGATGCGCCTTGCTGCCAAGCGTGCGATATTGCGCTTTGCTTCTTTTTGCATTTGTAGCTTGCGTAAAAATGCCGGCTCATTTCTAACATTCGTATACTTAATTGCACCACCATGGACGCGTGTTAATAAATGCTGTTGCTCTAGCTCATCAAAATCTCTACGTACTGTTTCTGGCGCCACCTGTAGCTCTTCTGCAATATTTGCAACAATAATTTTTCCATCTGTCTCTAATTGTTTTAAAATAAATTCGAATCGTTCAATTTTTGCATACGTCATGATAATGCAATCACATCTTCCCTTGCCACATAGCACATATATTTTTCATTTATTTTAATTAGTTGCTCTCGCTGATGGAGCTGCTCCATCGTAAAGAGGCAATTCCCTTCAAATATTGTACGAATCACATTGCCACTCATAAATGATTGCTTTGCCACACCAGCTATACTTACATCCCCCTGTCTCATATCTAGATGGATGGCCTCTGGACGGATAGCAAACTTTGAAAAACCTTTAGGTAACGACTCGCCTATCATCTTCTCTAAAGTCTGGCGTGTAAAAACATTGTAATGACCAATAAAGCTGGCAATAAACTCACTTTCTGGTCTTGTATAGATAGCAGTTGGTGTTCCACTTTGTGCAATCCTCCCATTATTCATCACAAAAATTCTATCAGAAACAGCCATTGCCTCCTCTTGATCGTGTGTGACTAAAATCATGGTAATACCTAATTTTTGCTGAATATCTCTTAAATCTGCCTGCAGTTTCTTGCGAATTTGAGCGTCTAATGCACTTAACGGCTCATCCAGTAATAATACCTTTGGTCGAACAATTAACGCACGTGCTAAAGCTACACGTTGCTGTTGACCACCAGATAATTCCTTTGGGTAAGCCTGTGCCTTCTCTGATAAATGTACAATTCCTAGCATTTCTTGTACACGTTGTTCAATCTCAGCGGAATTTACTTTTTGCATACGTAAACCAAAGGCGACATTCTCCTTAACTGTCATATTAGGAAACAGCGCATAGGATTGAAACACCATTCCAACTTGACGATCCTTTGGTTGAACACCAAGCATATCCTTTCCCTCAATAAGGATTTTCCCTGCAGATGCATCGGTTAAGCCTGCTACTATTCGTAAAATGGTACTTTTTCCACAGCCGCTAGGACCTAAAAGCGTGATAAACTCGCCCTTTTCGATACTCATCTCAATATTTGTTAAAACAGTGGCTTGTCCATATTTTTTATGAAGTCCTTCAATGACAATATAACTCATCCATTTGTAGCACCTTTCGATTGTTTCGTTAATCTTGCAATAGCGAACATTAATAACCCCATTAGAACGATATAAATGAAAACAACTGCACTGGCAATATGTCCGCTTGTACTAAGCTTTTTCATTAAATAAATTTGTACGGTTTCAAAGCGAGAACCAACCACTAGATTGATTAATACAAATTCTCCAAAGAGTACGGAAAACGATAATAACGCACCTGCAAATAAGCCGGGATAAACAGTTGGTAATAATATTTGGGTAAATGCCTGTAATTTAGAGGCACCCAATAACTGTGCCACATCTAATAGCTGGCGTGCATCTACATTACGCAAACTATTGCGTGTTCCCTGATAAATGTAGGGAAGTATGCCGATTACATAGGCTCCTAACACTACTAAAATCATAGATACGCCTAATTTGCTATAAACACGGATTAATCCAACGGCTAAAATAATGCCTGGAAATGAATAGACCATGACAACTGCCACTTGTATCCACTTCTCATATTTTGGAAAATATAACACAATTACAAAGATAGCTGGAACAATGACAAGCAACGCAATCAAAACCGCCCCACAAGACAATAAAACAGAGCGCCCAAATGCCTGCATAAATTCAGTATCCTGAAATAATGTTGCTAGCCATTTAAAAGTTAGCCCTTCAGGCAAAATGGTCTTATTCCATTTCGTTGCAAAGGCATAAAGCATTGTCGCTACAACTGGTAACACTAAATACAGTGCGAGCAGGAGGAAAAATAAATCAGCAAAGCCTCTTTTTTTCATTATAGCTTCCTCCTTGTTTTTGAAATACTCCATTCACTTAACAGCATCGCCGTCACCATCGTTACCGCAAGTAAAACGGCAATAGCACTTGCTAGCTCTGGCTGTGCAAAAATATCTCCTTTAATTAGCGAACCAATTCGTATGGCCACTAAATTGTAATTACTGCTTGTCAGTGCATAGGCTGATGCATATGCACCCATTGCATTGGCAAAAAGCACACTAAATGTTCCAACAATCCCAGGAAGCATGACTGGAATGCCAATCTTTCGCCAAAACTGCCAGGTAGACGCCCCAAGCAATGCTGCTGCTTCCTTCCATTGTTGTTGAATTCCATCATAAATTGGATATAGCAGCATTAATGCTAACGGTAGTTGAAAATAAATATAAATTAGTAGCAGGCCACCCCAGCTATAAAGTGAAAAGGAGGAGAATGCGTCGATACCCCATTTGTCGAATAGCAATGTAAATAGCCCACTATTGCCAAGCAGCACGATAAAGGCAAACGCCAGTGGAATACCTGAAAAATTGGATGTTAGGTTTGTCAGTATTAAAATCTTTTCCCGCATTGACGCAGAAAACCTCATCATTGCATAGACGGCAAACAATGTAACGATTAATGCAATAACCGCTGAAATAACAGACAAGGTAATACTATTTTTAAAGCCTTGTAAAATGTAACCATTCGTCAGTATGGATTGATATTGTGCAAGTGTAAAGCCATCACTATTTTGAAAGCTTGTGATAAGCATGTACAGCAACGGAACTAAAAAAAATAGCAATATTAGTACTAGAAAGGGAGTTAACCAGGCAATCGATTGCCGCTTCGATATCAATACAATCACTTCTTTCTAAAATTAATCGCGGCTGTTTCCTGTAGCAATATTCGCGCCTTTAAGCCCTTTTACCACTGTAGAAGGCGCAAATATGTTATAAAAACTAAACTTTTTTTAAGGATTGTACGCCCTCAATTAATAATGAAACCATTTCATCAGAAGGCTCGATCCCCAATAAATAACAGCAAAGTGGCGCTATTTGAAGCTGAGAGACGGTCTCATCCTTTATGCCTGCTTTCACCCGCTTAGATATAACAAACAATGGTACATGACGATCCTCAGCCGTTGTTCCTCCATGATTCCCATCACTTGTCATCCCATGATCTGCAGTGACAATTACCTCATAGCCCTGTGCCAAACATTTTGGAATAAATAGAGATAATAATGCATCAACTGCTAACACACGATTTCGATATTGTGCAGAGTCCGCTGTGAATTTATGGCCGTCATCATCTACATTCATTGGATGAATATAGAGAAAATCGGGCTGCTTTTGATCCATCAGCCAAGCTGCATCAGCAAATAAATGACTATCAGGATAATGATCCTCAAAGTAGAACAAGCCGTTTTCAATAGGTAGTTGTGTATCTATTTGTAGCCTGTCCTCCATATGCATAAATGGTGCTCGATTATAAAGCTCACTGACCCAATAGTAGGCTGCAGCAGCTGTTGTCAAACCATTTTCTTTCACCAAATGAAATAGGCTATTTTGTGTGGATAAACGAACTGTCATATTGCTTGTGATACCATGCACAATAGGTGGTGTTCCTGTTAAAATCGTCTCATATAGGGGTCTTGATAATGATGGAACCTCTGAGCAAACCTTATAGCGTGCGGCAATTTTACGTTCCACTAAATGATGCATAAATCCCATATGCGTACAGGCTGTATCAAAGCGAAGTGCATCTATGACAATTAAGACAACTTTATTATTTTGCATGAATTAATACCTGCTCCTGATAGAGTTGTGGAATCTGTTTTGTTGTTTCTTCCCATTTCTTTTGATCTTTAACTGGCTGTGCATTTTTGTACATATCCGAAGGTAGTAGCAGCTGCTTCACATCGTCAGATAATTGAACCTTGTCACGAATTGGACGAGCATATCCTTTTGCTAAATTTTCTTGCCCAGCATCAGATAAAATATATTCACGCGCTAGCATTGCAGCATGAGGGTTTTTAGCGTATTTGTTAATAATCGTTGCATAGCCTGATGTGACAGAACCTTCAGAAGGAATAACTACATCAAAGCGTTGCTCATCAATTTGATGTCGATAGCCTAGTGCATTAAAATCCCATAGGATGGCTACATTAATTTCGCCTTTTTCTAAATTCGCCACAGAAGGATCACCCTGTAAGCGCCCCTGCTTTGCTAGGTCTGCAAAAAAGTCTATCCCTGGTTGAATATTCGATTCGTCGCCACCAAATGCTATCGCAGCAGCTAAAATAGCAAACTGGGCTTGGTTCGCAGTTAGTGCATCACCAATACTGACATTATATTCGCCGTTTTTAAGATCCTCCCAAGAAGTAGGAGCGTTTTTGACATTGTTTTTATCTGTTAAAAATGAAATAGTTCCTGTATAACCCACGATCCAGTGTCCATCATCATCCTTTGCCCAGTCTGGTATTTCATCCCAATAAGATGTTTTATATGGTAATGTTAAGCCCTTGTCCTTAGCAATTGGACCAAAGGCAATCCCTACATCACCAATATCAGCAGTTGCATCATCCTTTTCTGCCTCAAACTTTGCCAGCTCCTCAGCACTCGACATATCTGTATCCTTATGCTTTAAGCTATATTCCGTACCAAGCTCTTCCCAGGTCTCCACCCAGTTTGCCCATGTATCTGGCATACCAACTGAATTAACGGTTCCTTCTTCCTGAGCTTTTTTTGTAATTTCCTCAAGCGATAAATCACTGTTTACCTCTTTAGAGCTAGATGAACTATCAGAACAAGCTGCCAACATTGAAATTGCTAATGCACCAATAAGACCTTTCTTCCACAACTTTCGCATTGCCATGAGTTGGACCCTCCATTTGTTTTTGTTTATTTTTATTTACTTACAACCGTTATGTTATAAAACAAACATTAAGCAAGTATGGAGGGCTTTAAAATATTCGGTAAAAATTATTGAGGAATTATAAAATATATGAATTTTTATTTTGCGAATGGTAGATTTGTAAAGTTTAAAATGGATTGGAGTAGATTATTGGGGGAATCTGGCGATGTATGCGCACGTTTTGATAGCGCTTGAAGACGTGCACACACTCTAAATTATTCAGATAAACCAAGAAAATTTGCATATGTATGTGGCTCATTTTCCTTTAGGATTGTTAAAAATGTAAAGGCAAGCTGGACAACTGACCACCATCTCATATTATAGGTTGTCTCAAAGTGAGTAGGCTCGAAAGCAAACACATCTTGAAAAATATTAAGAGGATCAATTTGCTCATCCTTTAAAATGGATAGAAAGCCTAGAAATAACGAATGATCTTTTACTTCGATTGTTTTTTCATCAACAAGTGTATCAATATTCTCCGGATGCTGAAAATTACATTGTGTCGCAACATAACGCTCTAAATCTTGAGCACGCTGCCTTTCTTCACGTTCTTTTTTCTTTGCAATAAAATCAATGACGTTACTCACGCGCATCGCCTCTTCTTTTTTCTTTTATTGTAGCATTTTTCAGATGAAGATTGTCTGTACTGATACCAGCTATTTTTATGGAGGTCTATAGCACATCAGTCTAAAGGAAAGTCATTTTATTAAGGCTTTACAAAGTCAACTAAATGAAGAAATTTATTAGCAATTTAAGATATCCAAAGTGAAAGAAGGTAATTCCCAAACGGAGAAACGCTGAAACAATTCCTAGCCAACATTACGCCACATATCAGCACATTGATTTAAGCAAATAATCTGAGGGTTATTAAACTGCACTTTTGTAACATTTCGATTAAATAGAAAAAATAAATGTAAAATTTTTATTTTTTTGGAATTTTTTAACCTAATTTTAACCTTTAGCTAGTAAAATTATAAATGTAAGAAAAATAAAACAAACTTAGGAGGATTTTTATGACATTAGTGACAAGAAAGTTAATTAGCAGTGTTACATCTGAAAAACAGCCTCATGCAGGCCAAAGAAACCGCTCAAGCGCAAACTTTAGTACAGAAGGAATTCCAAATGGAACAAAAAAATTGGTTTGGGAAATTGAAGGCGACACAGAAACAAAAGCCATAAAATTTAATGTGATGCAGGATAAGTCTGTTGCTATAGACCCTACTATCTTTACAGATGTTTTTAGTGGCAAGGAAACAGACGTTAAATCTGCTCGCTTCCTTTATATTGCAAATCCAAAAGGTGCCACTTCTTCGTTTAAAGTGAATGTGTATGCTGTTTATTAATTTAGGAATATAGAGCCCTTTCATCTAATTTGAAGGATTCTAGATAATCAATCCTTCCTCCTATTTCAGGGGGAAGGATTGTTATATTAAAAAATGAAAAAATAAAGAAATAGCTTCAAGAGTTGCCATTTCTTAGCCGTATATCTAATTCAATACCCGATTGTTTGGCTGATTCATCTCGAAACCAGAACCCCAGATTCTCACACACTTATCAACACATCTTTATACTAGTTTGCAAATGTATAGTTATCTTTGTTCAGAGTAAATGGTTCTGTTTCTTTGAGATGAGCTGTAACCTTGTTTCTACTATTCATATTATTCAAAAGTAATATAACTTCACAAAACCTTATTGTATGTCAAGCCATCATCCCTTTATTAGGTGTTCTTGAGTATTTATTAAAAGTTTATGCTTAAGCTGTTAGGTCGCCCACATCTCATTTATTGGTGAATTGCTCGATATAAAAAGGTAGCCAATTGAGCCCTTGTCACAGAAGCTTCAGGGCGGAACTTTCCATTATCCCCTAATGCAATCTCTGCTCCTTCTAATGCCGCAATATAGCCTGCGCTCCAATGACTGCTGTCTACATCTACAAAAGAAACTGTGCCTTCTGGTTTAAGCTGTAATGTATTCGCAAAAATTTTAGCGAATTGTGCGCGAGTGATATTGTCTGTTGGACGAAATGCTCCATCTGCTCCATCAACAATACCTGCTTGTTGTAAAATCGTGATTTCTTCAAAGTACATATGATTTGGTGATACATCAGAGAAGGGTATTGTTGGGCGGGTTGCCTTGAAGTCAAAAGCACGTGTAAATAGTGCGGCAACATGCTGACGACTAATCGACTCATTTGGACGGAAAGTACCATCTGAAAAACCTTTAATAATGCCCTGCGTTGCTAATGCCTCAATCATTTCCTGCGCCCAATGGTTTTCGATATCTTGGAAAGTCACTACAGATGTCTTGTTTTGCTGTACTGCTTTAGGTGCTTCCGCTTCTTCTACTTGTAATGCTGCCCATTTCGCAAAGAGTGTTATATTTTCTTTAACAAGCATCTCCTTAGCCCACGGTTTCGTTAACGCCTTATCCTGATACCAGCCATCAAAACGATAGCCTTCTCTTGTTGGTACAGGAAGAATACTAACTTTTGTATTGGAAGTAATTTCAATTGGTTCTATTGATATGCCACCATTTGTTTGAAATGTAACTTTCACAGGTAATGGTGGAGAATAATCATTGTCGTTTGATGTTGCTGGCAATGTAGTACTATCACCGGTTATTGGTGGGCTCGCTTTCCACTCAGCATATAATGTGATATCTGCTTTGCCCATTAGGAAGGTTGCATTTTCCGCATAGTGTGTGCCTTTGCTATCTGCTTGAGTGTTCCAGCCTGCAAATGTATGCCCTGTTTTTACTAGTTTGCCACTATTGCTTTGTACTGTCACATTTCCTTTTTCTTCATACAGCGTGTTATCTTGCGGCACAGTACCACTAGTTGCGCCGTTCCCATCATATTGAACTGTATAGATTGCATTCACTGTCCACTGGGTATAGAGTGTAACCTTTGCTTTACCCATTTGGAAAGTATCATTCGGCATATACGCTGTGCCTTTACCGTCTGCCTGTGTGTTCCAGCCTGCAAATGTATAACCTGCTTTCACCAGATTGCCGCTATTGCTTTGTACTGTCACTTTTTCTTTTTCTTCATACAGCGTGTTATCCTGTGGCACAGCTCCGCTTATTGCGCCGTTCGCTTCATATAGAACTGTATAGGTTGGATTCACTATCCACTGAGCATAGAGCATGGCTTTTGTGTTACCCATTTGGAAAGTATCATTCGGCATATATGCTGTGCCTTTGCCGTCTGCTTGAGTGTTCCAGCCTGCAAATGTATGGCCCATCATTACTAGATTCCCACTATTTTCTTGTACAGTTACTGAATGTCCTTGGTCATAGGTTTCCTTATCTACTGGCACATCACCTGTCGCTCCGTTTTTCTCATATGTCATGTTATTAGGAAATGCCTCATACGCCCCTAAATCAATTACTCCACCCTGAATGCGTTTATTACCAGCAAGATCTGTTGTTGTACTATTAAAACTATCCATTCCCTTATCAATCGCTGGAGACTTTGCTCTTAATCGATAATCCTGCTGACTTGGATTGATAAATATATCTTCAGGCGTATAAGTATCAGCATCTATATCCATTGTTGTCTTGTAAAACCTAGCTATATTGCCGCCCATATCCAATAAACTATCTTCAATCGTGCCAGAATAGTCAAAAAATGCTGGTTCATTATGATTACCAACAATAACGCTATTCTGCACAAAGCCACTCCCACCATAAATTGCACTTTTCACATTCCCTGTTGACTTATTCCCACTGATGGTTATATTCGTTAAATTCAGGCTACTATGAAAATTGAACATACCACCTCCCTGATTTTGTGCTATATTCCCACTGAAAATTACATTTGTTAGGGTTGGACCTTGACTGTTATCATTAGACATACCACCTCCATTCCCTGCCGTATTTTCACTAAATGTTATATTAGTTAGGGTTGGACTACTATACACATTGAACATACCACCTCCACTCTCTGCTGTATTTGCATTGAACATTACATTCGTTAGAGTTGGGCTACTATTACCATTGAACATACCACCTCCCTGACTTCGTGCTATATTGGCATCGAACGTTATATTCGTTAGCGTTGGGTTACTCATCCAATTCGACATACCACCTCCATAAATCCCCGCTTTATTTGCGCTAAAAACTATATTCGCTAGTGTCGGGCTACTTTGCCGATTATACATACCGGCTCCATCTACATCTGCTATGTTGGCCCTAAACTCTACATTCATTAACATGGGGCTACTATGTGAATTATACATACCGCCCCCAATATCATGATTATTTGGATAGCCATTATTGGCATTTCCATCTGTAATTGTGACCCCATCTAAAATCGCCGTAGCATTTAAATTCAAGCCACTTGGATGATAAAACACATGGTAAGCATTGTCAGTATTATCACCTTCAATGCCGATATCTCCACTTAAAATGGTTTTGTTCACTTTCCAGTCACGCTGTGTTACATCCGTTTCTGTTCCACTATAGCCTCCATAAATGACGACGTTGTTTTTCATTTGGAATGTGGCATACCGAGCACCAACCCCACCAATTTCTTTTGATGGTTTATAGATGCCTGCCGCTAACCAAATTTGCTGTCCACTTTGTGCGATATCCAAGGCTGATTGCAAATTGTCAAAAGCATTTGCCCAACTTTTACCATCCTTAATGCCACTAGTCACATCGGCATTTACATAAATAATATTGCCCTTTGCTGATAAGATAGGCTGTGGCGCAGCAATGCGAATTAAATGCTTATAGATAGTAGGCTGTCCAACCACTCTAAACCAAATCGCATGGTCGCCTTCATCTTTTACAATAAGTAGTTCTGAAATCGAAAATGCTGTCCATGTGTTTCCCTCATCTTTAGAAAGCTCTACTTGTACATTTGCACTGTCGGCTGTAGTCGCTGTCACTTGGACGGTTACAGGGTTTGTTGCTATAGTTCCTTCTATATACGGTGCATTTTCTGTTGTTATTGTAACTTGAAGTGTCTCATTTATATTTGCAAATACGGTCACACTACCACATACAGGTTGTATAAGTAACAACCAGATGACAAATAACGAAACCCCTTGTTGCCATGTTCTTCTCATAACATCCCCCTTTATCTTATAATCACACATGTTGATTAACAAAATTATACAAATCGGTACCATGATGGAGATTTTATTATTGTTGTAAGGCTCTGTATAAAAATGCTACAAATTGGGCACGTGTTACTGAAGATTCTGGTTTAAAGTAACCGTTATCCCCTAACGCAATATCATTTGCCGCCAGTGCAATAATATAGTCATGTGCCCAATGTGTTAATGGAATATCTTTAAATGTATGTGTGCTCGCAGATGATAAGTTTAACGCTATGGCTAATACTTTCGCTAATTGAGCACGTGACATATTTTCATTTGGCTTAAAATATCCGTTAATACCTTGATAAAGACCAGCTTGTTGCACCAACTTGATGGTTTCATAATACGGATGATTTAGTGGAATATCCTTAAATGTTAGTGCTTCCTGTATTGGATTTAGTTTAAAAATACGTGAAAATATCAAAGCAACATGCTGACGAGAAATCGGATCATTCGGTTTAAAAGTACCATCCGCATACCCTGTAATATATCCACGTTTTGCAAAATCACCAATCATTGTGTAAGCCCAATGATGCGCGGGCACGTCTGAAAAGATAATATCTGTAATGGGCTCTTGTGGTTGCATAGGATCAGTCGGTACCAGCTGAGGAAGCTCTATTGGTGCTGGTTTCGTTACAGTTGGTGCTGCTGGCTCTACAGGCGCTGAGTTTCCTGGAATTTGTGTTGAATCTACGGGTGCTGGTGGCTGCCCACGATATACTTCAACTGTGTATTTCCTTTTCGTAACCCCGTCTGGTGCTGTTATTTCTAGTATAATAGTATTTACCCCGAAGTTTAGTGACACTGTCATTGTCTTTCCACTGCTGCTTGGTAGTCCATTAATCATCAGCGTTGCATCATTGTCATCCAGTATTGGTGTTAAATCTATACTATTCACATTTACATCAACATTTACTGAATATTTTTCTCTTTGAGAATCGAATGACGGCGTCAATTTTCCATAATTCAACGTTAGACTTTTGAAATTTGCGTTACTCGATGGGAATCTCGTTACCGTTACTGTATAGGTCTGCTGCGTTGTGTTATCTTCTGCTGTTACTTCTATTGTCACCATATTCTCTCCTACATTCAGTGGAATCGTATTTGATGCTGTACCACTGTTCACGGCATGCCCATTCACCTTTATTTTAGCTGTAGCATCTGCTGCTGTTGGTGTTACCGTTAAACTGGTAATGGCATTCTCTACACTTGCTGTATAGGTGAAATCCCCCCCACTAAATACAGGAAGGAATGACCCCGAGCTTAGAGTGAGATCACTCAGATTAGCATTGCTCGATGGGAATCTCGTTACCGTTACTGTATAGGTCCTCTGCGTTGTATTATCTTCTGCTATGACTTCTATTGTTACTGTATTCTCTCCTACATTCAGTGGAATCGTATTTGATGCTGTACCACTGTTCACCGCATGCCCGTTCACCTTTATTTTAGCTGTAGCATCTGCTGCTGTTGGTGTTATTGTTAAACTAGTAATGGCATTCTCTACGCTTGCTGAATAGGTGAAATCTCCCCCATTAAATACAGGAAGGAATGACCCCGAGCTTAGAGTGAGATTACTCAGATTAGCATTGCTCGATGGGAATCTCGTTACCGTTACTGTATAGGTCTGCTGCGTTGTATTATCTTCTGCTGTTACTTCTATTGTTAATGTATTCTCTCCTACATTCAGCGGAATCGTATTTGATGCTGTGCCACTACTCACGGCATGCCCATTCACCTTTACTTTAGCTGTAGCATCTGCTGCTGTTGGCGTTACCGTTAAACTAGTAATGGTATTCTCTACGCTTGCTGAATAGGTGAAATCTCCCCCATTAAATACAGGAAGGAATAACCCCGAGCTTAGAGTGAGATCACTCAGATTAGCATTGCTCGATGGGAATCTCGTTACCGTTACTGTATAGGTCCTCTGCGTTGTATTGTCTTCTGCTGTTACTTCTATTGTTACTGTATTCTCTCCCACATTCAGTGGAATCGTATTTGATGCTGTACCACTGTTCACGGCATGCCCGTTCACCTTTACTTTAGCTGTAGCATCTGCTGCTGTTGGTGTTATTGTTAAACTAGTAATGGCATTCTCCACGCTTGCTGTATAGGTGAAATCCCCCCACTAAATACAGGAAGGAATGACCCCGAGCTTAGAGTGAGATCACTCAGATTAGCGTTGCTCGATGGGAATCTCGTTACCGTTACTGTATAGGTCCTCTGCGTTGTATGGTCTTCTGCTATGACTTTTATTGTTACTGTATTCTCTCCTACATTCAGTGGAATCGTATTTGATGCTGTACCACTGCTTACGGCATGCCCGTTCACCTTTATTTTAGCTGTAGCATCTGCTGCTGTCGGTGTTACCGTTAAACTGGTAATGGCATTCTCCACACTTGCTGTATAATTGCTATCTCCTGAGCTAATTTCAGGAGATAGTATTCCTGAGTTTAAAGTAAGACTAATTAGATTAGCATTACTTGATGGTGCCCTCGTTACTTTCACTTGGTATGTCTTTTTTGTGCTATTTACAGCTGTTACTTCTATAAATATTGTATTACTTCCAACATTAAGGGGAATTGTAGCTGATGTTGCACCACTACTTACTAGATTCCCATTAACCTTAACTGTTGCAGTTGAATCTTTAGCATTTGGTATCACTGTAATGGTTGAAACCGTGTTCATTACATTGACATCATAAGAAAGTATCTCTTTAGAAAATTCTGGGGAAAGCGTTCCTTCATTTAATTGTAAACCCTCTAAATCCGCTGAATATAAATGCACGGTGGATATTGACTTATTTCCTGCATGATCTTCCGCAAACAATGTATATGTCCCAAAATTATCCACAACAATTTTATTCTCAGTGAACGTATTTCCCCCAGTCAAAAAATAAGATTCATTCTGATTTCCAAATGCCCATTTCTTCGTTTTCACTCCACTTGTACTATCAGTAATGGTAATTGGAACTTCTATTTTTTGATCAGGGGTTATGGTCATATTGCCACTTGTAATGATTGGTACATCTTTATCAATATTATCAATAGTAATCGTTTGAACAGTTGAATTTAATAAAACATCCCGTGCATACCACGTAATTGTTCGATTTTGATCTATACTAATAAAAGAACCTACCAATAAGTTTCCAGCTGTATTAAAATATGATTCATTACGAATTCCATAATCCCACTTTTGAATCTTTAAATCACCTTCACTATTAATATTTGCCGTAACTGTAACATCACCATTTGTCCATCCTGTAGGGGACTTTGTTAAATTGATCACTGGTGGAGTACGATTGAATTTTAATGTGTAATTATGTTTATTATACTTTAATCGTTTAGGTGTTCCGCTTGATATAGTTTCATAGTAGCTTAAGGTAGCCCATAAAGCATTAGCAGGAACTGTTGCACTTTCTACAACATTTACACCATCTACACTATAGCGGTATTTTTGATTCGTTATTGGGTTTTTAGCATCTGTAAGATCACCATCAAAATTACTTACTGTTATCCATTTGACATCAGAAGGAATATCACTCCAATTAGTAATATGAATAAACTGTTTTTCTACAGTTTTTCCATCACGACTAAATATGAATTCGATACCATTATCTAACGACAGATTCAGAGGAGCAAGTGTTGCCCATTTCACATTTGCTGGAATATTATAGACGTCTAAATAAGTACTTGTTAAATAATCTGGACTATATGCATGAAGAATCCCTGCAAATCCACCTTCTTCGTACTGGATATATGATAAAATCTCAGCATTAGCTGTCATTTCTGCTGCCTTTGCAGTACTTGGTAACAAACCCAAACTGCATAAAATAATAACAACACTAGTGACTAACAATAGCTTCCCCTTTTTTAATGGTTGTTGCATCTAATCCCTCCTTCTTCTTTATTTAGTGATTCATCAGAATTATCCCTCACTATCTATTCATTACTTTATATTACCACAAAGTAATATTCAACAAAAATATTACTCTATCATAGTATAATGGCGTGAAGCTGTTAGATAGCCTCACGCCTAA
Source organism: Lysinibacillus sp. B2A1 (assembly GCA_002973635.1). Classification (GTDB taxonomy): domain Bacteria; phylum Bacillota; class Bacilli; order Bacillales_A; family Planococcaceae; genus Lysinibacillus. The sequence continues at coordinate 1,436,992 of CP027224.1, read as the reverse complement.
AAAATCATTTTTATTGCTGCATTGCTCGGTATAAAAAGGCCGCCAATTGGGCTCTTGTTACAGAAGCTTCAGGGTGGAACTTGCCATTATCCCCTAATGCAATCTCTGCCCGCTCTAAGGCGGCAATATAGCCAACACTCCAATGATTGCTATCTACATCCTTAAAAGAACTCGTACCTTCTGATTTGAGCTGTAGTGTATTTGCTAAAATTTTAGCCAATTGTGCCCGTGTGATATTGTCTGTTGGACGAAATGCTCCATCCGCTCCATCAATAATGCCTGCCTGCTGTAAGGTCATAATCGCATCATAGTACATATGATTTGGTGCTACATCCGAAAAGGCTCCTGTTGGGCGGATTCCCTCGAATTCAAAAGCACGTGTGAATAATGAGGCAACATGCTGACGGCTAATTGATTCATTCGGTCGGAAAGTACCATCCTCATAGCCTTTAATAATGCCCTGGGTTGCTAATGCCTCAATCATTTCCTGTGCCCAATGGTTTTCGATATCTTGGAAAGTCACCACGGAAGGCTTTGGCTGTGAGGGTTGCTGTGGTTCTTTCGGTGCTTCTGGTTCCTCCACTGGCAATGCTGTCCATTTTGCATAGAGCGTTAGGTTTTCTTTAACAAGCATCTCCTTAGCCCACAGTTTCGTTAACGCTTCATCCTGATACCAGCCATCAAAACGATAACCTTCTTTTGTTGGCACTGGTAAATCACTTACTTTCGTATTGTAAGCCATCTCGATAGGCTCTATGACTGCTCCTCCATTTGTATGAAATGTAATTTTCATAGGTACTGGTGGGGAAAAATTATTGTTGTCTATTAACTCTTGTATAGGTGCTGGGCTTGGTGTCGATTCATTACCAGCTATAACCTGCTCCACTGTAATTAGAGCCGTTGCTAATTGACCCCCGTCTACTGTCGTGACTACAATTTCTGCTACGCCTGCCGATTTTGGCGTGACTCTGCCATGTTCATCGACAGTAGCAACAATTTGGTTTTTGCTTCGCCAGCTCACACGTGGATTACTTGCATCTGTCGGATATACCGTTGCATTCAATGCTACTGGGCTACCTCCTACTTGTAGCTGTAATTGTGTCGGCTGTACCATAATGCTTGCAACAGGGATGAACGTTTCTTGTACAAGCAATGTGTAGACGCTCTGTTCACCATTTTGTGCTGTGACAATAATTGGAATGGTCATCGGTTGGCTCATCGTTAACGTAATTGTATCTGCTGTCGTAGTATGCCCGTTAATCATCACGCTTGCATCAGCATTTGTTGGAAGCGCTGTCACTCGTAATGTAGAAGCAGCAACATCAGGCCGCACGGTATACATCGTGATTGCTGGCTGGAAGCTTGGACTTACTATTCCATTATCTACAGTTAAGCTTTGCAGTGTCGTATCGCTTGATGGTGCGCGTGCTATAATCAGCGTGTAGGTTTTTTGGGTTATACCGTCCTCGGCTGTGACGACAACTGGAATCGTCACTATTTGCCCTGCCAATAGTGTCACTGTTTCCGATGTTGTATGGTTGCCATTTATTGTGAGGCTTGCTTGGCTATCTGTTGTGATAGCGGCAACATCTAATGTGGTGACGCTATGCTCTACTTGCACCGTGTAGTTTTCTTCGTGTGCCATGAATGCTGGACTTAACATACCATTGCTTACCGTTAAACTTTGTAATGTGGCATCGCTTGATGGTGCGCGTGTTACTGTCATTGTATAGGTCTTTTGCGTTTTGCCATCTTGCGCTGTTACGATAATCGAAATCGTTGTGGTTTGCCCTGCTGCTAGCGCTATCGTTTCCGATGTTTTCTCACTGCCATTGATGGTCACACTTGCTTGGCTATCTAATGGCAGTGCGGCTACATTTATTGCGGTAACGCCATGTTCTACCTGTAACGTATAGGTTTCTTCATTTGCCGTGAATGCTGGGCTTAGTGTACCATGATCTACTGCTATGCTTTTTAAGGTCGCATCATCTGATAGGACCCTTGTTACTGCCAATGTGTACGTTTTTTGCGTCACGCCATTTTGGGCTGTTACCACAATCGGAATCGTTGTGGTTTGCCCTGCTACTAGTGCTATCGTTTCCGATGTTTTCTCACTACCATTGATGGTCACACTTGCTTGGCTATCTACTGGCTGGGCGGCTACATTTATTGCGGTAACGCCATGTTCTACCTGTAACGTATAGGTTTCTTCATTTGCCGTGAATGCTGGGCTTAGTGTACCATGATCTACTGCTATGCTTTTTAAGGTCGCATCATCTGATAGTGCCCTTGTTACCGCCAATGTGTACGTTTTTTGCGTCACGCCATTTTGGGCTGTTACCACAATCGGAATCGTTGTGGTTTGCCCTGCTACTAGTGCTATCGTTTCCGATGTTTTCTCACTACCATTGATGGTCACACTTGCTTGGCTATCTACTGGCTGGGCGGCTACATTTATTGCGGTAACGCCATGTTCTACCTGTAACGTATAGGTTTCTTCATTTGCCGTGAATGCTGGGCTTAGTGTACCATGATCTACTGCTATGCTTTTTAAGGTCGCATCATCTGATAGTGCCCTTGTTACCGCCAATGTGTACGTTTTTTGCGTCACGCCATTTTGGGCTGTTACCACAATCGGAATCGTTGTGGTTTGCCCTGCTACTAGAGCGATCGTTTCCGATGTTTTCTGATTGCCATTGATGGTCATACCTGCTTCATCATTTGTTGTTTCCGCTGTAATTTGGAGCGTTGATACAGCATGTTCTACTTGTAGTATGTAGTGTTCTTCATTTGCCACAAACGTTGGGCTTAATACACCATGATTGACCGTTAAGTTTTTTAAGGTTGCATCACTTGATGGCAATCTCATTATCGTCAGCGTGTACTTTTTTTTACTATGCCCATCTTGAGCCGTCACAACAATTGGTATCACATTATTGCCCACATTTAGATTTGCTTGATAACTCAATGTCCTAATAGAGGTTGGCTTACCTTCTATATTAATTTTCGCAAGTGGGTCTGCTGCTGTTGCTGTGATGGTTAATGTCGAAGTATCATTTCCTACCACTACCTGCTGATTGGGCTGAAGTGGTAATGTGAATGTATTCATCTTTAATTCACTTAAATTTGCATCAGACGGTAAAGGTGTCATCTTTTGCACACGTTTATTATTCATATCTGTTACATACAAATTTCCTACCGTATCGATTGCTATTTGGGTAGGATAAAAAAATTGACCATCTGCTTGACCATGAGTTCCCCATTGAGTTAAATATGTGCCATCTGATGCATATTTTTGAATGCGATGTTTAACTCTATCAACAACATAAACATTGTTATCTGCATCGACAACTATCCCATCTGGAAAATTTAAATCCCTATTAAATTCCATTAAATATGTGCCATCTGCTTTATATTTTCGTAAAGCGTCTGTATTCGCAACGTATAAATTACCTAATTTATCTATTGTAATACTATATGGATAGTACCCGACATAAAAGTTAGTCAGATATACACCGTCTGATGTAAATTTTTGGATACGTATATTAAACGTGTCTGCAATATAAATATTTCCTGCTGCATCTATCGCTATACTACTAGGAAAATCAAATTGACCATTACCTGCTCCATGACCTCCCCAAGTCTTTATATGTGTACCATCTGCCTTAAATTTTTGTATAGTCGCGTCATTCGAATTTGTGATATAAATATTTCCTATAGTGTCTACTGCAATTCCTTTTGGATTAGAAATTGGCTGCCCACCTATTTGATCACACCATTTATTAATAAATGAGTTATCCGACTTAAATTTCCAAATACAATTATAAGCTGCATCAGTAACGTAAATGTTACCATTTTTATCTACTGCAATTCCTTCTGGCTGAGAAAAGCCTGTTAAAATTGTTTGAAACTTCCCCGCATCCGAAGCTTCCACAGGGAAGAAAACGATCAAAGAAAACTGCAGAACTATATATAACAGAACAAATAATCGCAGTTTCTTTACACTCAACATCATCACCTCCTAAAATATATAGTATTTAAAAGTAATATATAGTTATATAAACTTCTTTTATTTCAAACTGTTCTCATAGCAACAGGTACAGAAGGCTTCCACTTCTATAGGTAGTGAGAGGAATGCAGTTTTATTTCTTATTCAGCGGGTGTATGGACACCCGCTGAATAAAGATAAAAGTACTGGCGGATGTCAGAAACTACTGCTTTTGAAGCTGCATAATCCGGTATAAAAATGCGACAAACTGAGCGCGTGTCACAGATTCATTTGGACGGAAATAACCATTATCCCCCAATGCAATGCCTTCACGCTCTAGCACTGCAATATAACCTGCGCTCCAATGCTGGCTATCCACATCGGCAAATGAAGTCGTGCCTTCTGGTGTTAGCCCCATCACACCAACAAGCACCTTCGCTAGCTGAGCACGTGTCATGTTCTCTGCGGGCAAGAAAGCGCCGTTTGCACCATCAATTATTCCTGCTTGTTGCAATGCCATAATTGCATCATAGTAAGGATGGGTGGGAGAAACATCTGAAAAATCATATGCTGCTCTCACTGGCTCGAATGTAAAGGCCCTTGTCAATAATGATGCTACATGCGTACGACTAATTGTTGCATTTGGACGGAAAGTACCATCTGGATAGCCGTTAATAATGCCCTGCGTTGCTAATGCCTCAATCATTTCCTGTGCCCAATGGTTTTCGATATCATGGAAAGTCACTATGGATGGCTTAGGCTGTGGTGGTTGCCGTGATTCTTTCTGTTCTTCCACTGGCAATGCTGTCCATTTTGCATAGAGCGTTAAATTCTCCCTCACAAGCGTATCTTCTGCCCATTTCATCGTTAGCGCTTTATCTCTATACCAACCGTCAAAACGATAACCTTCCTTTATTGGTACAGGCAAATCACTGACTCTTGTATTATAGGTAATCTCAATGCCTTCTAAAGATAGTCCACCATTTGTCTCGAAGGATATTTGAATAGACGTTGATGGATTAGTAGCACTACCTCCATCCGGCGTTGAAGGACCAGTGGTATTACCTCCACCCGGTGTTGATGGACCAGTGGTATTACCTCCACCCGGTGTTGATGGACCAGTGGCATTACCTCCACCCGGTGTTGATGGGTTCACTGTCCATTGAGCATACAAAATTACATCTGCCACACCCATTATTAAAGGCGTATTTGCTATATAGGCTATACCCTTACCATCTTGTGCTGTATTCCAGCCCGAAAATGTATAGCCTGTTCTTACTAGATTGCCACTATTTCCTTGTACCATTACTGTTTTGTTTTCTTCATATAATGTACTATCCTGTGGCACTCTACCACTGGTTGCGCCATTTGCACTATATATGATTGTATAAGTTGGGTTCGCTGTCCACTGGGCATACAAGATGACATCGGCTTTTCCCATTTGGAAGGTTGCATTTTCGGCATAGGATATTCCCTTACCATCTGCTTGTGTATTCCAGCCTTTGAACGTGTAGCCTGCTCTTACTAGATTATTGCTATCTCCTTGTACAATTACTGTTTCATTTTCCTCATATAATGTACTATCCTGTGGCACAGTACCACTTGTTGCGCCATTTGCATCATATGTGGCCGTATATGTTGGATTCTTTGTCCACTGAGCATACAATATGATATTTTCTGTACCCATTGGGAAGGTATCATCTACTGCATACGCTGTGCCTTTACCATCTACCTGCGTATTCCAGCCTTTAAAGGTATAGCCTGTTTTCACAAGATTACCATTATTAACCTTCACTGTCACAAGGGCATTTTCTTCATATTTCTCGTCATCTTGTGGCACACTGCCTCCTGTTGCTCCATTTGCATCGTAGATAATCTTATAATAATTTGGCACTTCATATGCGCCTAAATCAATCGCTGCTCCTTGCACACGTTTTTTCCCAGCAAGGTCTATCGTTATATCTGCTAATTCAGGATAATTAGCATTCCCTTTATCTATTGCTGGAGAATTTGTTTTTAAATGGTAATCTTTCTTGTTTGCATTTACAAACACATCGGTTGGTAAATAAATAGGTGTATCGATAGCATTCCCATTGGCATCAAATAGTTTCCCTCTTACATTCTTACTTCCCTGCACATCCAGTAAGCTATTTTCAACCAATCCTTGATAATCTGAGATAGCGACCTTCCCATTATTACCAATTATAATACTGTTTTGAATCTTACTAGCGGAACCTCCTCCATAAATAACACTTACTCCATATTTTGGCATATCCCCACTAATCGTCACATTTGTTAAGATAATTTGGCTAGTTGGAGAGTCAGTACTTATAGCAGCACCATCAAAATCTGCCTTGTTGCTAGTAAATAGCGTATTTCTTAAGTTGGGGCTGCTACTGCCATCATTGAACATACCACCTCCAATATACGCTTCATTTCCAATGAATATCATATTCGTTAAACTTGGATTACTGACACCATCATTAGATATAGCCCTCCACCATAACCTGCCTTATTTTCACTAAATGTTACAGTTGTTAAAATCGGGCTACTATTTGTATTGTGCATACCTCCACCATTGATTGCATTATTTCGATCAAATGTAACATTGGTTAAGCTTGGGATACTATAGTTCACATTGAGCATACCTCCACCTAACTGACTTGCTTGATTTTTATTGAATAGCACATTTTTCAACAGTGGACTACTATTGCTACTAGTGTTAAACATACCACCTCCATACATCGCTTTATTCTCGCTAAATGTTATCTCCAATAAGTTGGGACTGCTAGCATCATTGTATAGAGCACCTCCATAAAAAGTAGCTTCATTTTCATTAAAGGTTACGGTTGTTAAAGTTGGACTACTGGCATAATTGTACATGCCACCACCATGCTGAGTTGCCTTATTTCTATTAAATTCAACTTCCGTTAAGATGGGATTACTCACGTTACCGTTGTATATACCACCTCCATACACCGCCTCGTTGCTATTTAATTTTATATTCGTTAAACTTGGACTACTGGTACCACCATTATAGATAGCACCTCCATAGCCAGTCGCTTTATTTCCATCAAATATGACACCACTTAATCTTGGACTACTACTAGCATTGTAGATAGCGCCGCCTAGGTACGCTTCATTTCCGCTAAATATAACATTTGTTAAAATTGGGCTACTCCCTCTAGTATTATACATAGCACCTCCATAGCCGCCGCCATCTCCCTGCGCCTTATTCCCGGTAAATGTGACATTTCTTAAGAGTGGGTTATTGCCATCACTATTGTACATCCCGCCACCATACATATGTGTCCCCTTATTAGCAAGACCTCCCGTAATTGTGACACCATCGAGAATGGCTGTTTCATTTAATACACTTACATCAGGGTCATATCGATGATAAAATACATGATAGGCATTTTCTCCACTAGGAAGTGCTCCGCTTAATATGGTTTTGTATGTGTGCAAATCTCGCTGCGCTAATGTCTCTTCATCACCTTTAAAACCGCCATAAATTGCCACACCATTTCTCATTCGGAATGCTACGCTACGTGAATCCGTTACATCCATTTTTCTTGTGGGTGTGTATATTCCTTCGGCAATCCAAATTTGCTGTCCGCTTTGTGCGCTATGTAAAGCGGATTGTAAATCTTGAAATGCATTGTCCCAACTTGTGCCATCATTATTCCCAACAGTAGCAGTTGGGTCCACATAAATAATAGAGTTACCTGCTGACAATAACGATGGCTTTGGTACTGCGATGCGAATTACATGCTTACTAATGGCGGATTGCCCAATGATTCTAAACCAAATATGATAGTCCCCTGCATCTGTTAAAACAAGTGGTGTTAAAGTATCGAATACTGTCCATGTATTTCCTTTGTCGTTAGAAGTCTCTACCTGTAGACTAGCACTATCAGTTGTAGTCGTTGTTGCTTGAATAGTAACAGGACTTGAAGCAATGTCACCATCTATATAAGGCTCTCCATCTGTTGTGAGTGTGACAGTCAGTGTGGGCTGTTCATGATTATTCGTTTCAGCAAACACTGGGAAACTACCAACTACAATCTGTGCCATTAACAAATAGATGACAAATACCGATACTGCCTGCTGCCATGCTTTTCTCATAGCATTCTCCTCTTTCTATACATTTTACTTCTGCCAATCTATGATTTTCAATCAAATATTACTTTAAAGTAATATTTGATTGAAAAAGAATCGGAGCACTCTCTTACATTAATCATGTTCTAATGTATATGCTAGTAACAAACATATACGATAATTATATTATTTAAAAGTTTTAAATTGCTATAAAAGCAAATTGTGACGATTTTGGATTAGTTTTCATCAAACATCAATTCCATGTACAATCTCCTTAATGGTGTCAATCCTTCACTAAGTCTATATAAAGCCCCATCGATTTTTATAGTAGTTTAGAAGGTTTGATTTGATCCTAAAAAATCTGGACGGGTGTTAACAGAGATGTTGTTTTGGTACTCATAGATCCTTCTTTCTATATCATGATATAGGATAACAATATGCAATTTTTATATTACTCAAAAAATAATATTCAACTTTAAAAAAGAAAAATCATTTTCTTTTACATATAGTTATATTTTCCTCTACTTTCTCTAGTAAACGTACTATCTATTACTAAAGTTACAATATCATTATCTATCTCTTGGCTTTTTTACTTTGGCAACAATTGAATGAATGCTAATCATTCAATCAATTCACTAAAACACTCTGAAACCCATATGTGTAACCAAATCTTTTCAAAAACAACCCGCATTGCTGAATGACATCTTTGTATTTCTGGAATCTTCTAGTCCCTGAAATTTCACTAATCCTTCTGCAGGTGATAATTGACCAATCAATTGCTTTATACCGCTTTATACCTTCTTTTCTGTAGTAGAAAGTTACATTTTCTAACTTATACACTGTTCAAGCATATTAAACAGTCTTTCCTTTTAAACTTTTAAAAGATTAAGGTCTGACTAAATAAGTCAGACCCTTAAGAATAATTACTTAACAGTAATACGGCCTCCTTTATCGCCTACATATGGCATCGGTGGATACATCATTACATTCACCTCATCTTTTCTTCTTTAATTGAGTGAACCATTTGAAATACTAATGGTAATCATTACATATTCCTAATTTTATATTACTTAAAAGTAATATTCAACTTTAAAAAAAGAAAAAATCAGTATTTTCTTTTTTTAAAATTATGAAGTGGTTGATTATTAGTCATGACTTCCCCTATCCAACATACCATCTATTAATAAATTTACAATATCATTGGCTATCTCTTCTGGTTCTTTTTTCTTTGGCAGTAATTGAATAAATGTTAATCGCTCAATGATGCCAATTAAAGACTCTGCGACCATTCTTGTATCCAAATCTTTTCGAAAATAGCCAGCATTTACTTCAAAATCAAGATTATCTTTTATTTGTTCCACAATTTGTACCTTTATTTCATAAGCTTTTGTTGATAAATAAAATCCGATTCGCGTTAAATCTGGATTCTTAGCAAAGAACGCTAATAATTCCTTTAAATTATGTGTAATTCGCGCCTTCACAGTTGTAAACTCAAGCATTGGCTGTAAGCGGCTTTGCTTTGCAAAATTAATAATTCGCATTTGAAATAAGCTCTCTAATTCTTCAAAAATGGCCTCTTTATTTTTAAAATACAGATAAAAAGTAGGCTGACTTAATGAAGCACCTTTTACAATCGAACTCACCTTAGTCTCGTAATATCCATGCTGAGCAAATTCTTGTGCTGCGATCTCTAGTAATAATGCCCGACTTTCTTCTCCACTCGCTCCTTTAGGTCTACCTCTTTCTGCCATAATAATTCCTCCAAATAAGTAAACATTCAATATTTCTTTTACACATAGAAAAAGTCCTTTATTAAGGATAGTTAGGTGGAAACCGTACAAATCCACTAAAAAAGGACTGAATCTAATTTATTGATAGGATACCATGAAGAACTTCATTTGAGCAATGGCTTTCACATCTATTAGAAAATTATAAGTAATAACCTGAAAAAATTTTTTGAGGGACCATCCAAACTGTGGCGAAAAGAAATAAAAAGAATGTATTCGCATCAGCTTTAAATAATTATTGGAATAGTACTTAAAATTTTAACGCCTTTTAACATAGATATCCCCCAATATCCATGTATTTATCCTCAATCATGAGTGAATACACCGAATGGATGAAAAAAGAGATGAGTATCCTCTAAAAATCAGACATCCCTTGCTGCATTGCACGGTATAAAAAGACTGCTAATTGTGCTCTTGTAACAGGAGCCTCTGGACGAAAATTGCCATTATCTCCCAAAGTAATCCCCTTACGTTCTAGTGCTGCAATATAGCCCGCACTCCAATGTGAACTGGATACATCATGGAACGAGCTACTTCCTTCAGGTGTTAGCCGCAATGTACCCACTAAAACTTTTGCTAATTGTGCTCTTGTAAGATAGTCTGCAGGGGCAAAAGTGCCATTCGTACCGTCAATAATCCCTGCTTGCTGCATTGTCATAATCTCATTATAGTATAGATGATTTGGGGTCACATCAGAAAAGACTGTTGCTGGACGAATAGTTTTGAACTTAAAGGCTCGTGTAAAGAGTGCCATCACATGCTGACGGCTAATCTGCTCATTTGGACGGAAAGTACCATCCTCATAGCCTTTAATAATGCCCTGCGTTGCTAATGCCTCGATCATTTCTCTTGCCCAATGGTTTTCGATATTCTGAAAAGTTACCACAGATGGCTTTTGCTGCTGTGGCTCTTTTGGTTCTTCCGATTCTTCCACTGGCAATACTGTCCATTTAGCATACAGTGTGATATTCTCCCTTATAAGATTATTCTCAGCCCACTTTGTCGTTAACGCTTCATCATGATACCAGCCTTCAAAATGGAAACCTTGCCGAGTAGGTTCTGGTAAATCACTTATTTTCTTATTGTAAGCCATTTCGATCGGCGCTAATATTGTGCCTCCATTTGTCTGAAACGTAATTTTCACAGGTGTTGATGGAGAAAAATCATTGTCGTTTGATGATGTGGGAGATGTAGTGCTTCCATCTGTTATTGGTGGGTTTACTGTCCACTGTGCATATAACGTGATATTTGTTTTGCCCATTGGGAAGGTTGCTTTTTCAGGGTAGAGGATGCCTTTTCCATCCGCTTGTGTATTCCATCCCTTGAAAGTATAACTTGCCCTTACAAGCTTCCCACTATTGCTCTGTACCGTTACCATTTCGTTTTCTTCATACTCGTTGTGATCCTGTGGCACTTGACCACCTGTTTCACCGTTCGCATCATATGTGACCGCAAATGTTGGTTTTTTTGTCCACTCTGCATACAGTGTGATATTTCCTTTACCCATTGGGAACGTTGTATTTTCTGCATAGAATATACCTTTTCCATCTGCTTGTGTGTTCCAGCCCTTGAATGTATAGCCTGCCCTCACAAGCTTCCCACTATTGCTCTGTACCGTTACCATTTCGTTTTCTTCATACTCGTTGTGATCCTGTGGCACTTGACCACCTGTTTCACCGTTCGCATCATATATGACCGCAAATGTTGGTTTTTTTGTCCACTCTGCATACAGTATGACATTCCCTTTACCCATTGGGAACGTTGTATTTTCTGCATAGAATATGCCTTTTCCATCCACTTGTGTATTCCAACCTTTAAACATATAGCCTGCTCTCTCAAGATTGCCACTATTGCTTTGTACAATTACTGAATGTCCTTGATCATATGTTTCCTTATCAATTGGTACGTCCCCATTTATCACTCCATTTTCCTGATATGTCACCGTATAAGGAAATGCCTCATAAGCACCTAAATCAATTTTCACTCCTTGAATACGTGGATTGCCAGAAAGGTCGGTTAATAAAGTATTATCACTATTGTTCCCTTTGTTAATAGCTGGTGAGTTTGCTCTTAGTCGATAATCAGACTGACTAGGATCGATAAATAAAGCTTCAGGTTTATAAGTGTCCGTTTCTACATCTGATTTTGTATTATGAAATTTAGCTAGTACAGTCCCATTTTCCTCTACATCCAATAAGCTATTGGCAATCGTGCCCGTATAGTTAGAAAGAGCTGGTTCATTATGGTTGCCAACGATAATACTATTTTGAATTTTACTTTGAGAATTCCCACCAACGATTGCCCCTTTCGCTCCCTTCAACTGATTCCCGCTTATTGTTATATTCAATAGTGTCAAGCTACTATTAATATTGTACAAGACTCCTCCATAATTTGCTGTATTGTCACTAAACTCTACATTCGTTAGAAGCGGGCTACTATTATAATTAAATATGCCGCCTCCATCAGTAGTTACCTCGTTCCTATTGAATGTTACATTCGTTATGGATGGGCTACTACTCCAGTTGTACATGCCACCTCCAGCATTTGCTTTATTTCCACTGAATGTTACACTCGTTAAGTTTGGGTTACTAGCGTTATTACTGAACATGCCACCTCCAGCGTTTGCCTTATTTCCATTGAATGTTACGTTTGTTAAGGATGGGTTACTTTTCTGATAATTGTACATTCCCCCTCCTTCGGTGGCTTCGTTTCCATTAAACGCAACATTTGTTATGGTTGGACTACTATAGTTATTATTGTGCATCCCACCACCAAAGCCCGCCTCATTTCCACTAAACACCACATTCGTTATGGTTGGACTACTCCTCCAGTTGTACATACCGCCTCCATACATATGCTCCAAGCTTCCATTGGCATCCCCTCCTGTAATCGTCACTCCATCAAGTACAGCTGAACTATCTAAATACAAGCCAGATGGGTGATAAAATACATGGTAAATATCCACTAGACCATTTAATATTGTTGGGTTTACTTGAACATTACGCTCAGCTAATTTGGTTTCTGTTCCCTGAAAGCCTCCATAAATTGCTACTCCATTTTTCATTTGGAAGGTTGCCGTACGTGGATCATTTGCAGAAATCTTCTTTGTGGGTGTATAGGTTCCAGTGGCAATCCAAATTTCATCCCCTGTTTGAGCTGCATTGAGTGCTGATTGTAAATCTTTGAAGGCGTTATCCCAGCTGGTACCATCATTATCTCCAGTTGATGCTTCATTTACATAAATCGGATGACTTCCAGCTAATACAGTGAGCTGAGGCTGAGGTACAATACGAACATGATGCTTGCTGATGGCTGGCTGCCCCTTGATTCTAAACCAAAGATAATAGTCACCCTCCTCTGTTAGCACAAGGGGTGCCATGCTATCCAGTTCCTCCCACGAATCACCCTTGTCCTTGGATAGCTCTATCTGTATACTGGCACTATCGGCTGAGGACATTGTGACTTGAATTGTAACAGGACTCGAAGCGATGTCACCCTCCTTATAAGTTTGCCCATCTGTTGTCATAATTGTGTTTAGTATCGGTTGTGCACTGTCATTTGTCTCTGCTAGTACAGATATAGTCTGTGTGAATAATAAACAGATGGCGAATAATGATACTGCCTGTTTCCATATTTTACTCATAGCATTCCTCCTTGCAATGTTTAAAAATCTATACCAAATCACTGTTATATCATTGGTGTAAAGGCATTCAAATGAAAGCAGCTTTGTCAAAGTGAAAAGTGTCAGCTATTTAAACTAAAGCATTTAATGGAAAGGCTGTTTAATTATAAATAACTTTTATAGCCGCTCACCATTGAGGAATGTTAATTAGTTTTCTTAATATCGAAATAAAGCCATCCAGCTCACAGTACATGTATGTTTATCTCATCGAGCGTTTTCTGTATCACGCTTCACATGTCTGAAATAAAGATAAAAAAAGAATGAATTAGCTCTACGCTAAATTCACTCTTTTTAAGGATATATTGGTATCGTAATTGTTACCTTGCCTCCCCCAGATGTTGAATCATTTTCGAGTTTCAACGTTCCATCATGTTTAGTAATAATAGATTGGGCAATATAAAGCCCCATTCCATGATGATTTGCTGAATTTCTACTTGGATCTCCCCGATAAAACTGCTTTGTGGCTTCCTTTAAATCTTTTGCTGAAAAACCAGCACCACTATCTACTACAGTAAAATGAACGAAATTCATCTCTCCCTGAACAAATAATATGACTTTACCTTTATTTGGCGTATGCTCAACTGCATTGACAATCAGATTCAACATAGCTCGATAAAAAAGCTCTTTATCCATAAAGATTGAAACAGGAAGATTGTCTTTTTTAACAATCACTTCAAGACTTTTTTCTAAAGAAAGAGCCTTTATTTGATGTTCTAGCAGTAGAATAAATGCATCCATTTCTACATTCATTTTTTCACTAACAATTCTTTTCTCCATTTTCGATATATCTATTAGCTGTTTTGTAAATATTTCAATTTCCATTGTATTCTTTAAAATATAGTCATTATATTCTCTTTGCGTCTTATCTTGGGCAGTGTCCTGTAAAAGTTCTGCATTTCCTCGAATAATGGTAAGAGGCGTTTTTAAATCATGAGCAAGAGCTGATATTTGTTCTCTGCGAGCTCGCTCTAGTTCCCATTGCTGCTTTAATGAGTTGTTTAATGCTTCCTTCATCTGCTCAAGTGAGATGGATATATCATCTATTTCACGAATTCCTGTTGGGTTAATACTAAAATCCAAATTTTGATTTTGTATTTTTTCGATAGCTTCCTGCAAGCCAAACATTTTTTTCTTTAGATTTCTGCCGAAGTGGACAGCAAGGAAAGTTGCTAATGCTATTATTCCAATTATAAATAATATAATTTCTAATAATTGAGGATTAGGCAAATATTTTCTTAACATCGGTGACCGATACTGTGGCACTAAATAATAGCGTAAAATACAAATCTCATTTTCTCGCTCTATCACCGAATAAAATTGAGAGACACCTTGAGCTTCTCCTTTTTTCATGACTTTCCAAGCCTTAAAAGCTTCCTTTTCGGAAAGATTCCCTGTAAGAAACTGTCCCTTTTTCGAAAATACTGCGTAGTCAACAAGGTCTGGAATCATCTCAGAAGTGACCGAGCTACTAGTCGCAATCCGATCCTTTGATAGGGGAATCTGTGTTTCTGCATAATTGGCTGGTAAAACAATATTGGTAGAAAAGGTCAATAAAAATAAACCAAATAATAATACTACTAGCAGAATGGTACCTAAGCATAAAAATAGAAGATAACGAAGGAAAAAGGTATGAAGGCGTGTTCCTTTTGTGTGCTTCAATGTCTCCATTTATACCCAATCCCCCAAACAGTCTCAATTACATCTACATCAAAGACATGAAGCTTCGAACGAATATTTTTAACATGCTCAGTGATTGCTGTACTGTCACTTGTTCCATCATATCCAAAAACCGTTTCATAAATCCTTTCTTTCGAAAAGACCTGTCCCCGATTACGAACAAGAAATTCACATATTTCATATTCACTTTTCGTTAGCATTACCTTCTCCTCGTCGACAAACAGCTCTTTTCCAGACAAATTAATATGAACATTGTCTGCATAAAGAATGTTACGTCTCTCCCTTTTTTCACGTCTCAAATGAGCATTGATCCTAGCCCGAAGCTCCCCAATGCCAAAAGGCTTAATGATATAATCATCTGCACCCAGACCAAGACCATACATTAGGTCCTCCTCTAATGATTTAGCTGTTAGAAAAAGGATTGGGCAATCTACAGCATGCCGAATTTCTCTGCATAGTGTAAACCCATCTATTTCTGGCATCATCACATCCAGTAATAGTAAATCAAAGGTACCGAGATCCATTTTATTTACTTCTAACGCATTAGTAATGGTCGTTACTAAATGTTCATCTTTTGCTAATGCATTTTTTATCAAGACCAAAATATCTTTTTCATCATCTACTGCTAATATTTTTGCCATATGTTCCTCATCATTTCCTTTAGTAACTAATTTTCAGATTTTCGGCCCTCCCATTTCCAGAACCATAAGCAAGAAAGCATGAATACCAGCAATGTTCCACATCCACAAGCAATAATACCTGCCTGTAAACCTGCTTCCATTAAGGATACATTAGTTCCAGATGCCTTTAATGTCCATAATTCTACGAAGTGACCACCCCAACCATAGGGTATATACTTCCAGATACCATCCCCTAGTTCAGTAAGCAGTAACGCTACTATAAGTGCTTCCACAATCCCTAGTCCAATGGAAGCCCCCTTTCCAAAATGAAGACTAATAAATAAATGCAAAATATATAAACAGATATAGCTAGAAAATAAAATACATCCAGCCATAAAATAAAACTGAAAACCAAGTGTATCTTCATGCAAAAGCTCTACAAAACCAATACTAAAGATACCAATGGACAAGACAATCGCTCCAAAGCTATACAACAATAAAAGAAGGAGCTTACTAATAAACGTTATGATTTTTACTCTACTAGCTGTTAGCATCTCTTGAAAATGACCTGCAATTGCCTCTTGCTCCGATACCATTGCACAAACTAATCCAATAATAATAGGAAATCCGCAAGAAAGCGTCTGAAAATAAGCTGATACTTTCCAATCAAATATCCATGGTGAATAGGAATAATACGCTAAAAATAAGCTTGAAATAATGATAGGTACTAGCAGATGAATGAGTAAAAAAGGTGTTCTTTTTGTTTTAAGAAGCTCTGCCCTAAGCAATCTTATGAATACCATCACTATTTCGCCTCCCTTTTTTGAAACCAATGAGCGGTAACAAGGCTAATGAAGACAAACCAGATGAGTACAATTAGAATTCCAGGAGCAATCACCGACATGCTTAATAATGGGCTATCCTCAGGAACTGGTAAACCATTTGGCAAAATTTCTAGAGTTGGACAAATTAATCTTGCTGTAATGGCATAAGGAACACTGTACCAAAATTCGCCATCAGCAAATGCAACCATTCCAGCTATATTACCGACTAAATTAATTAAAATTGCCATATACGTCCCTAATTTTGCAGCAAGGAATAGACAAAGTGGGATTTGCCATAAAAAAGATAAGAATATTAATAAACTGCCTAAAAGACTTTTTACTATAGGAAAGCTATTGCCGAAAAGTACGCCACCAGCAGTAATACCAGCGAAAAATATTAACGTAATACCCAACAGCCAAACACTACATGTTAGTATTTTGCCAAACCAAATTTTTTTAAGATCAAGCGGCATTGCGAGAATGCTATGATACTTTAATTTTGCATCTTTTTCTACTGCTAGTGCACAACAAATTGTCAGCGCACCAGGTAAGAGCATTGAGTACCACCAGTTATAAGCGCCCTTTTGAAAAAAACTTCCCCCCATTAACACTGCACTCAATAATAATGTGACGATCGGTGCAAGCCAAATTAATTTTGGGATAAACGTCTTTTTCCATTTTAATCTTTCTGCCTTTACTATAGAAATCATACTAATTGCCTGCCTTTCTATTAGCAGTCACCACCTGCATAAATAATGCCTCCAATTCCTGTCCCTGTGGTGCAACTCCCTGATAGCCCAATTTCCCTTCAGCAATGATACCAATTTCATCAACGACCTGCTCCACTTCTGACAGGATGTGGCTAGATAATATCACTGTAATACCTTGCTCTGGAAAAGATCGAATTAGTTTTCTTAGCTCTTGAATGCCAATTGGATCAAGGCCATTTGTTGGTTCATCGAGAATTAAAAGCTTTGGATAGTTTAACAACGCAATGGCAATTCCTAATCGTTGTTTCATTCCTAAGGAAAATTGTCCAGCTCTTTTTTTCCCTGTATTGGTCAAATCAACAATCTTTAATACCTCATCAATACGTGACGTTGGTAATCCAAGCGCAATCGTTCGAACCTTCAGATTTTCTCTTGCCGTTAAATTTTCATATAGGGGAGGTGTTTCAATTAATACACCAATATCATGTAAGTCATTGCGGTTCCATTCATGTCCATTAAAAATTATTTTACCTGTATTTGGACGCAGCATACCAGTCATCATTTTTAATGTTGTTGATTTTCCAGCACCATTAGGTCCCAGTAAGCCGTAAACAGTATTGCGTGATATTGTCAGCGACAAATCCTCTACAATTTTTTGCCCCTTAAAGCTTTTACACAGATTTTCTGTTTTTAAAATTATATTATCCATTTGAAGTCATCATCCTTTCGATGACTATAGTGTAGAAAATGATTATAAGGATTTTATAAGGATTTACACCTTTCCACAACTACTTTCAAATAACGGAATAATATGAAACTTTTCATATGGACTACTCGTATGAAAGATAAGCATTAAAAAAGGAGGGGATGGTCTTGAGAAGGGGAAATTGGATAGCTATCTGTTTATCACTCTTATTTATAGGCTTGTTTGCTGCAGGTTTTTATACTTTTAATGATGTACAAATAGAAAGTACCTTTAAAATTGATGAACAAAATATTATGGAGAAAAACGGAGAGCGCTATCTTTTAATTGATGAACGAGAGTTAGCTCTATCAAAGAATTTCTACGACAAAATCGAATTAGAAAAATACAACGAATACAAAATTAAGTATGTGTATAATCGTATTAAAAAAAATGATGGTGAAGTCGTAATGCTCAAAAGATATGGTGAACGGCCTTGGGGGCAATAATCAGGCTCTTGTTAATTTTTAACAAAAAAAAGCGTATTTAAGATGCTTCTCAAATACGCTTTTTATTTATTTTACATAAATTCTTTTACTAATTCATTAAAATCATTTTCATTCATTTTAATATCAATATCTGTTAGTGGTAGCTCTGAATAGCCTGGTACTTTTTCTTGATAAGAGGCTGTTTCAGTATCTTGATAAATAATACCTGTTACTAAGCCTTCATGTTCCATTACCGTACGCATTGCCATACCTCGGTCTGCATTATCATAACCTTCAATATCAGCAAGTTTTGTTAAGTTCTCCTTAAACCAATCGTAAGTGTTTACTTTGTTATATGTTACACAAGGTGAAAATACGTTGATGAACGAGAAGCCTTTATGATTAATGCCCGCTTCGATTAGTGCTGTTAATTCTTTAATATCAGTTGAGAAGCCTTGCGCCACAAATGTAGCTCCACTTGTTAACGCAACTTCTAAAGGTTTTAATGATGGCTCAATTGCACCACCTGGCGTAGATTTTGTAATAAATCCAGCAGCAGAACGTGGTGATGTTTGGCCTTTTGTTAAACCGTAAATTTGGTTATCCATAACAACGTAAGTAATGTCAATGTTTCGTCGAATGGCATGAATTGTATGACCCATACCAATTGCAAAGCCATCACCATCACCACCAGAAGCAATAACATGTAAATCACGGTTTGCCATTTTTAATCCTTGTGCAATCGGTAATGCACGACCATGAATTCCATGGAAACCATATGAATTAATATAGCCTGAAATACGACCAGAACAACCAATCCCAGAAATTACAGCTAGCTCATTTGGTTCAATGCCAACGTTTGCCGCAGCGCGTTGAATGGCTGCTTGTACAGAGAAGTCTCCACAGCCTGGGCACCAGTTTGGTTTTACTGTATTTCGAAAATCCTTAAATGTTGCCATTAGTGAGTCAACTCCTTCACACGATTTTCTAATTCACCTGGCAAGAATGGTGTACCATTGTATTTTGTAATCGTCTCGATCTTATCGTGACCACCAACATTCATCTTCATAATATTTGCTAATTGACCAGTGTAGTTATTTTCTACAACGATTACTTTTTTCGCTTTCGCTACAAGAGGTGCTACCTCAGTAGATGGGAATGGGTGAACTAATCGAATATGCGCATGGTTTACCTTCATGCCTTTAGCATTTAATCGTTCTTGTACTTCCTCTATCGCACCACGGGTTGAGTTAAAGCCAACCAGTAAAATATCCGCTTCTTCATGTGGCGCATTTATATAAACTGGCTGATCAAATGTCAATGAAGCTAATTTACGGAATCGTTTATCCATTTGCGTTTGACGATTACCAGTTGCTTCAGATGGTTTACCTGTTTCATCATGCTCGACACCTGTTACATGGTGAATACCATTTAATGTACCAGGTAGTACACGTGGCGAAATACCATCTTCTGAATTTTCATAACGTTTAAAGTAAGCTTTATCTGCAGCCTCTTCAATGTCATCAGTGACAATTTTTCCGCGACGAATTTCAATTTTGTTGTAATCAAATGGTTCAACAGATTGTTTACCGAGAGATAATTGTAAGTCAGTCATTAAAATAACTGGTAATTGTAATTCCTCTGCAATGTTAAAGGCTTGGATTGTATCAAAGAATGCTTCCTCCATTGTGGAAGGTGCAATCACTACTTTAGGAATCTCACCATGCGTACCATATAACATTGCCATTAAATCTGACTGCTCTTGTTTTGTTGGTAGTCCTGTTGATGGACCGCCACGTTGTGTATCAACAACAACTAGTGGCTGCTCTGTCATACCTGAAAGTCCTATTGCTTCCATCATTAATGAAAGACCAGGACCAGCTGAGGCTGTAAAGGAACGAACACCACCAAAGTTTGCACCAATTGCCATTGTCGCTGCAGCAATTTCATCTTCTGTTTGAATAACTGTACCACCAAACTTCGGTAATTTTTTAATCAGATATTCCATAATTTCAGAAGCTGGCGTAATCGGATAGGCTGCCATAAAGCGTGTCCCAGCTGCAAGTGCGCCCAGTGCAATAGCATCATTACCAATCATAAACATACGGCGTTTCCCATCTGCTGGTGCTAATTCCCACTCACCTACACGATCACCTAACAGGTCATTCATGATTTGTCGACCACGTGCAATGGCCTCCATGTTTTTCTGAACGACTTCCTCACCTTTTTTACCAAAAATATCATCAACAACATTTTGGAATACTTCGTTTTCTAAATTTAACAATGATGCAGTTGCTCCAATTGCCACCATATTTTTCATCAATGAAGTACCTAGCTCTGCTGCTACTTCTGTAAATGGTACTGCAAATAATGGTGCCTTAGAATCTTCTGGCTTCACTGGTTCAAATTTAGAATCCGCTAAAATAACGCCCTTTTCTGTTAATTCTTTATAATTAACATCAATTGTTTCTTGGTCAAACGCTACTAAAATATCTAAATCATCCGCAATAGATCGAACCTCTGTTGGGCGAACTGTAATTTTATTATTCGTATGGCCACCTTTAATTCGAGAAGAGAAGTGACGATAACCGTATAGGAAATAACCTAAACGATTCATTGCCATTGAGAAAATCTCACCTGTACTTTCAATCCCTTCACCTTGTTGCCCACCGACTTTCCATGAAAGCTGATGTAACATGTCAACAACTCCTTAAATCCAATGTATACTACTATTTTTCCTTCATAAGTTTAACACGAAGAAACGGTCCGCACTATTGTTATTCCACGATTTAATCGAAAATCAGACCTTTGACTGAAAATCCTGTTCAATAAATTGTAATGATCAAAACGCTTAAGTAAAAAGTGAAATTTAAGCAGTAGAACGTTTTCGACGATTATTCTTTCACTTCACTTCTTGTTTCCACTAAACTTCTGGATTACCTAATGCTTTAAATTTTCGGTTCAGATTAATTACGGCCCATTAATGCAGTATAAAAAATTAACTTACTAATTTCAAGTGACAGTTAACACGTTAAGGATGAGTAATTTTTCCGAAATTATGTAACTAGATGTTCCTCCAACATAACGAAAAAATGCCCAGCACGTTAAAAGGTGCAAGGCATTTTACTTCATTCCATTTTTATCGAATACGTTTTTCTACTAGAAGTTTCAAGGCTGTACGTTCCTCACCAGCAATTAAAATATCGGCAAACGCCGGTGCGCAAATTAAATCTGTGCCACTTGGCGCTACAAATCCGCGTGCAATGGCCACTGCTTTCACGGCTTGGTTAAGTGCACCTGCCCCAACTGCTTGCATTTCTGCCTGCCCTTTTTCTCTGATTACCGCGACTAATGCACCTGCAACTGAATTTGGATTAGAGCGTGATGATACTTTTAATGAATCCACAATTATTCCTCCCCGTTTCGCGAATAGTGTTTACGCTCAACAACTCATGTCCCCCTTTTTGGACCTCAAGTTATTGTCCGTAGCTCATTTTATGCTCGGCAAGAAGAAAATAGACTATTTTCATTTCTGATATATTGCAAACAATCAAAAAAGAATGACTTTTCATTGTCAATTGGATAGAAAAAACTATCGTGCATTTAGAGCATACACAATAGTTTCTTCCCTCACCCTTGAAACGGATAATCTTCATTTATATAGATTCGCTCACAATGCGTTGCTTTTCCTGTTTGATTATCAATGTCTACAAAAAAGCCACTTAGCACGTCTCGTCCTTTTTTTGGTACCTCAAAACGAGATGGCATATTTGTTTGAAATTTATAAATAACACTTTCCTTTGTCATCCCTAAAATTTCATCATAAGGACCTGTCATACCAACGTCTGTAATATAGGCTGTTCCATTCGGATAAATACGTGCATCAGCTGTCTGTACATGGGTATGTGTGCCTACTACTGCCGATGCCTTGCCGTCTAAATGCCAACCAAGCGCAATTTTTTCACTTGTTGCCTCCGCATGAAAATCCACAAATACCAACGGTGATGTTTTATGTGCTTCCTCGATTAATTTCTCTGCCATCGCAAATGGGTCCTCATGTGGAGGTAAAAACACTCGGCCATGCAGATTAATAACTGATAAGGTCACGCCTTTTTTGGAAATCTGCACCATCCCTTTACCAGGAGCCTCAGTTGAGAAATTTGCAGGACGAATCAAATAATCCGCATCATCAATAAAATCAAAGATATCTTTATTATCCCATGTATGATTTCCCATTGTAATGACATCTACACCCATTTGTAATAAGTCATTATAAATATTACGAGTAATGCCACGACCTGCCGCTGCATTTTCACCATTTGCAATTACAACGTCTGGATTCCATTTTTTCTTTAAACGCGGTAAATATTTTTCTACTGCGTCTCTGCCAATCGAACCGACAATATCTCCTATAAACAATACTTTCATTTTTACATACGCCTCTTTCTATCAATTACACCGCCATTTCATTGCAACAAGTCGAAGCTTAGCAAAGACCTTTGTCACGACCCTTTAATGGCTGGCTCTATAACATCATTAATTGTAACCTCAGTAAGAGCATTAAGCAAAAAAAATATAAAATATAGTGATTACAACGTTTTTCCTTAATGTGCAAATTAAAAAAGTAAAAAAGAGGTCTCCCTAGATTTTCATCTTGAGAAACCTCTAACATTCAATATTATTTCGCGTACTCCACAGCACGTGTTTCACGAATGACAGTAACTTTGATATGACCTGGATAATCGAGCTCTTCTTCAATTCGCTTACGGATATCTCGTGCTAAGCGATGTGAAGCTAAGTCATCAATTTTTTCAGGTTGGACAATAATTCGAATTTCACGACCAGCTTGAATTGCATAGGATTTTTCTACACCTTCATAGCTCTCTGAAATTTCTTCTAATTTTTCAAGTCTGCGGATATAGTTTTCGAGTGTCTCACTACGAGCACCTGGACGAGCAGCCGATAATGCATCAGCTGCAGCCACTAATACTGCAATGACAGATGTTGCTTCTGTATCACCATGGTGAGAAGCAATACTATTAATGACTACTGGATGTTCTTTATATTTTGTTGCTAATTCCACACCGATTTCGACATGGCTACCTTCAACTTCATGGTCAATTGCTTTACCAATATCATGTAATAAGCCTGCGCGACGAGCTAATGCTACATCTTCACCAAGTTCAGCAGCTAATAATCCTGCCAAATATGCGACTTCAATTGAATGTTTTAGGACGTTTTGCCCATAGCTTGTACGATATTTCATACGGCCTAAAATTTTCATTAAATCAGGATGTAAGTTATGAATGCCAATTTCAAATGTTGTTTGCTCACCTGTTTCACGGATTTGTTCATCCACTTCACGACGAGCTTTTTCCACCATTTCCTCAATTCGAGCAGGGTGAATACGGCCATCCTGTACAAGCTTTTCAAGTGCAAGTCGAGCCGTTTCACGACGAATAGGGTCAAAGCCAGATAAAATAACCGCTTCTGGAGTATCATCAATAATTAAATCTATACCTGTTAGCGTTTCCAATGTGCGGATGTTTCGTCCTTCACGACCAATAATTCGACCCTTCATTTCATCATTTGGCAAGTTCACGACAGACACCGTTGTTTCAGCAACGTGGTCCGCAGCAAAACGTTGTAATGCTAATGATAAAATTTCACGTGCTTTTTTATCTGATTCTTCTTTCGCACGTGTTTCTGATTCCTTCGTCATCACAGCAATATCAGTTGCTAGCTCTTTTTCTACTTCCCCTAAGATAATAGTCTTTGCTTCATCTCTAGTTAAAGCAGAAATTCTTTCTAGCTCTGCTTTTTGCGAGGCAACGAGCTCGTCCACTTTGCTTTCCATCTGTTCAATATGCTGTTGTCTTTCGGCAAGAGCTTGTTCTTTACGCTCTAAGCCTGCTTCTCTCTTATTTAGAGCATCATCTTTGCGATCAAGATTCTCTTCTCTTTGCAATAAACGGTTCTCTTGTTTTTGAAGTTCTAAACGACGTTCACGAATGTCATTCTCAGCTTCAGTACGAAATTTGTGAGTTTCATCTTTGGCTTCAAGTAGTGCTTCTTTTTTCAATGCCTCCGCTTCTCGTTTTCCTTCTTCAACGATTGTTTCAGCAACATGTTTAGCACCAGTGATTTTTGAGTCATTCACTTTTTTCATGTAGATATAGCTAACAGCGGCACCAACGATGATTCCAAGCAAAGCGGAGATGATAGTAATTCCATCCATATGAACACCTCCTCTTGCTATTTAGGTAATACAGTTTCAGTCGGCGCATACATCAATTTCGCCTCGGCGTAATTGTGTCCGGATTTTGAATTGTGCACACACAATTCTTTTCTTTCAAAATCTGCGACATCCGTCCAAGGCTTGGGCCAACATGATGTTGGTCACTCAGTCGTTGCCACAGGACGTGGCATTCTTAGACTGAGTTCCTTTATTTCAGTAGGTGTTTAAACACTCACTGAAAAGGAACCACATCCACATTCATCTCATCACCTTCAGAGGTGGGAGTTTTTTACTGAATGAAGATAAAATGTACTGCCTGTTTAAAGTCATAATTCAGAAATTATACATATTTAATTGTATAGCTAGCATTAAGCTCTGTCAAGGATAGTCGGGCACCTGTTCGCCCCTATCCAGAAAAAAGTAATTGATAACCAATAGGTGAATAAACTTCCTAATACTTTTACACTAGAATTACATTTATCTGTTTTACCTAATAAGAAATAATCAGTACTATGGTTATAATTTTTTAAAATTACTCTCACTCAATACAGGATGCTTTATACATGAGTATACCCACCTTTATATGGAATATAGACAAAAAAATACATTGTTCCCTCTCAAATTAGAGCAGGAACAATGCATTTAAATTATTCATCTTCAAGAAGAAGCATTAATTCTTCATCCACTTCTTCCTCATCATGAGCAGCGATTGTGTAGGAAGTAGCAGCGATACCATAAGAGGAACGGATCTTATTAGCGATTTCCTCCATAACGGCAGGATTTTCTTTTAAATATTGTTTTGCGTTTTCGCGTCCTTGTCCTAAACGCTCATCCCCATAAGCATACCAAGAGCCGCTTTTTTGAACGATGTCCAATTCAACACCTAAATCAACTGTTTCTCCTTCTTTTGAAATCCCTTCTCCATACATAATATCTACCTCTGCCGTACGGAAAGGTGGTGCAACTTTGTTTTTCACAATCTTCACTTTTGTGCGATTCCCCATAATATCATTACCTTGTTTAATGGCTTCTGCGCGGCGAACCTCTAAACGAACAGAGCTATAGAATTTAAGAGCACGTCCGCCTGGTGTTGTTTCTGGATTTCCGAACATCACACCAATTTTTTCACGTATTTGGTTAATGAAAATAGCAATCGTTTTCGATTTATTAATAGCACCTGAAAGTTTACGTAATGCCTGAGACATTAAACGTGCCTGTAAACCAACATGAGAATCACCCATATCTCCCTCAATTTCAGCTTTTGGCACTAATGCTGCTACCGAGTCAATAACGATTATATCAATTGCACCACTACGAACTAATGCTTCAGCAATTTCAAGTGCTTGCTCACCTGTGTCTGGCTGAGATAATAGTAATTCATCAATATTAACACCTAATTTTTGTGCATAAATTGGATCTAATGCATGCTCAGCATCAATAAATGCTGCTTGTCCTCCAGCTGCTTGCACCTCTGCAATCGCATGTAGAGCAACCGTTGTTTTACCTGATGATTCAGGACCATAAACTTCAATAATTCTCCCACGTGGATAACCGCCAACACCTAGTGCAGCATCAAGTGCTAGCGAACCGCTTGATGATGTAGCAATTTCTAAATCTGTTTTTTCGCCAAGTTTCATAATAGAACCTTTACCAAAGTTCTTTTCAATTTGTTTTAAAGCCTGCTCTAAGGCTGCTTTACGATCACTCATTTATTTTCCTCCTTCGAAAACTGTTCACTGTTTTTCTCTATCTCTACTATACTTGTTTTTGAGAGAACACGCAAGAAAAAAGCGAACGTTCATTCGTTTTTTCTTCAAAATAAAAATTTGGGTAATTTTCCTCTACCCAAATTCCTATTTTTTCTCTATTTAATAGCGTTTAGTATATCCTCTTTCTTCCAAAAGCTGCATTAAATAATGACAGGTAAACTTTACGGCTCGAAGTCGATTTGTATTACGCATACCCGATAATTGAAGTAAATATGTGATTGGTTCCTCATCGTCAATGGCGATACCAATCCAAACAGTTCCAACTGGTTGGTGATCGTGTGCTGTTGGTCCAGCTGCCCCCGTTAATCCTATACCAATATTTGTACCGAATTTTTGCTTTACGGTGCTAGCCATAGCCGCGGCGCATTCACTGCTGACAATGCCATGTGAATCTAGTAATTGTTTAGGAATGCCGAGCTGTCTTATTTTTGCCTCTTCTGTATACGTTACAACGCCTCCAACAAGCGCATCCCCTACTCCTGGAATTTCTGCTAACTCTGACTGAAATAACCCCGCAGTTAAACTTTCTGCAGCAGAGATAGTTAACTGATTATCAAGTAACATTTCTACTGTCTTAGAGGCAAGAGAATCATCATCTATACCATATTGATGGTCGCCGACAAGCGCTTGAATTTCAGCTACCTTTGTTGCAATAAGCTGCTGAGCTTCCTCCATGGTTTCCGCTTTAGCAGTTACACGCAACGTTACTTCGCCATCTGAAGCAAGAGGTGCAACAGTAGGGTTTGTTTGTGTATCAAGAATATCTTGAACACGAACCTCAAGCTCTGCCTCCCCGATACCATAAAAGCGCATAATGTGAGAGACAATAACTCCTCCAGCGTTTAACAACGCACCAAGCTTTGGCTTTGCCTCAAATTGAAACATCGGCTCAAGCTCTTTCGGAGGCCCAGGCAGCAAGATATATGTTCGTCCACCTTTTGTTAGTATCATGCCTGGTGCCATTCCATGATGGTTTGCCAGCACTTCACTACCAGCTAACACTAATGCCTGTTTACGATTATTTTCAGTCATTGGACGACCTCTTTTAGCAAAAAATTGCTCAATATAAGTCAATGCGACATCATCAAACTCAAGTGAAACATCCAGATGACGTGCAATTGTTTCCTTTGTTAAATCATCCTTTGTAGGTCCAAGCCCACCAGAAAAGATGATTAAATCTGCACGAGTCTCCGCAACCGTTATAGCCTCATCTAAACGTTTGGCATTATCTCCAACAACTGTATGATAATACACATTTATCCCCAGCTCTGACAATTGATTAGAAATAAATTTAGCATTTGTGTTCGTTATTTGACCAAGCAATAATTCTGAGCCAACAGCAAGAATTTCAGCATTCATGATCCACAAGACCTTTCTTATTTAGACTCAAGTAAAACACGTCGATTTAGATAGAAATAATCCCATCCAGACCATAATGTGAAGAACAATGCAATATATAACATTATTATATCGAATGGAATACCAATAAGCGTAAAAATTGTGTTGTGTAAAAGTGCTGCCGCGATGGCAACAATTTGTGCCCACGTTTTAATCTTGCCAAGCTGATTTGCCGCTACGACTTCTCCTCCACCTGCCAATATTAAACGTAAACCTGTAACAGCAAATTCACGGCTGATGATGACAATAATGATCCAAGCAGGTGCCATATCAAGCTCTACCATTAAAATAAAAGCCGCTGAAACAAGCAATTTATCAGCCAGCGGGTCTAAAAATTTCCCAAATGTCGTCACAAGATTATACTTACGTGCATAATAACCATCCACCCAATCAGTTGTTGAAGCAAAGATAAAGATAAGGGCACCTATAAAGTGATGAACAGGCATCTTTGCACCGAATAGTGACATTGTTCCCCAGCCAAAATCAAACATCATTACAATAACAAAAAAAGGAATAAGTAAGATTCTAGAGATGGTAATTTTATTTGGAATGTTCATTTTTCTAACACCTTTCATGATGAAAGAAAGTAGTCATCATTAGATGACTACTGTTCTTTATTGAAATTGATGACGATGTTTTGCGTGACAATTTGCTGTGCATACGTTAAAAGCTCGTCATTAATATATATCTTAGCTTGTTGTGAATTACCTAAGCGAATACGAACATAGTTTTCAGATGCTGCATCAAATTCCACAACTTCTCCTGCATTATAAACGCGTGTATCTGCTAATAATTCTTGCTGCTGTTGGTTACGAATACCGACGAATGTAGGACCTGAAACTTCAATACGTATTTTAAGTGTGTCTGTACCTGTTAACGTATAAGAAGTTGTAGCTCCATCTGCTTCTATAGTACCCGCTGAAATCGATTGTTTAACATCTTCAGCTTGATTTTCATCAGATGTTTCTTCTTTTGTTGAATCCGTAGAATCTGCTGAATCTTTCTTGTCGTTTTCAGCCTTTTTCTCAGCATCTGCTTTTTCTTTTTCACTATCAATTGGTTTTACTTTTGAATCATATTCTATTTCTGAAGGGGTTTCGTTCTGATCATTTGTTCCTGCACTATTTTTAGATTGCACTAAAACCCAGATTACAACGATGATGACAATGATAAATAGACCAACAATTATTTTCGGCATTGCCTCCATCATTTTATTGGAAGGGCCCTTTGAAACTTTTCTTCTACTTGGGCTATTCGTTATGGACTGGCTGACCTGATCGTTCGGTGTACTTGGTAGCTCACTTTTATAGGTTTCTAAAAGTTCTTCTGCGTTTAACCCAACAGCATCTGCATATTGTTTAATAAAGGCTCGTACATAAAACGAACCAGGCATAATCGAATAATTGCCCTCTTCAATTCCTACTAAATAACGCTTTTGAATTTTCGTTATTTCTTGTAAATCGTCTAAACTGTAGCCTTTAGACAGTCTCGCCTCTTTCAGTCGAGTCCCTAATTCTGCCACTCATAACACCTACTTTAATATCAAATTAAAAATTAAATCCTCCGAATGAATCGGATTCGGACATCATATGATTTTTTTCCATTATTTCATAAGTGATTTCTTCATCTGGGTGATGACGTAGTTCAATGATATAATCAAAATCCTCTATCCTATATTCTGAGTGCTGTACAAACATATCTGGATGCTCTACCACCTTGATGGAAGGCATATTCATCATTTCACGCACTAGTTGTAAATGTCGTTCATCAGAAGAGCGACGTGTCACAATGCCATCTAATATGAAAATATTATTGTCACTGAATTCATCACCAGCGAGTTTATTTCGGACAGTTTGCTTTATCATTGTAGACGACAAAAAAATCCACTTTTTATTAGCACATACACTTGCCGCAACAATCGATTCAGTTTTTCCAACACGAGGCATACCGCGTATTCCAATGAGCTTATGCCCCTCTTTTTTAAAAAGTTCAGCCATAAAGTCAACTAAAATACCAAGTTCATCTCGTACAAAACGGAAAGTATTTTTTTCATCTGCATCTCGAGGAATATAATGACCATGCCTAATGGCTAAACGATCACGGAGTTTAGGTTGTCGAAATTTGGTTACGTTAATATGTTCCATTGTCGAAACAATTGTACGAAAACGCTCAATTGCCTCATCATTGTCTGTATGCACTAACATTCCCCGTCGATCCTCATCGACACCATTAATTGAAATAATATTGACACGAAGCATCCCTAAAAGTGAAGCAATATCTCCTAATAATCCAGGGCGATTCACCTGAATTTCATATTCAAAGTACCAATCGCTCAAACACATTCGTTCCCTTCCTATTAGTTAACGTAAAAAATCCTTTATAAGTTCCATCATAGCTGATTTTTTATGTAATGGAAAGTTAGAATACATGGAAATACCTCGTTATTTTTAAAAACTTACTATTTTTTTTATCAGCCCATTAAATAGGCTTACATACGTTCCCTTTTCGATAGAAAGAATGTTTTTGATATAGAAAAAAGAGGAGAAAGCTCTCCTCTTTTTTTTACTGCACATGCTTATTTTGAACAAGCTTAATGACACAATTCGCCAGTGCTTCTTTTTCATCTTCAGAGGCAACGCCCCATAAATCCGACAGCACTCGCTCTTGTTCGTTTTTAGGGTCGACATTTGCCGCTAAATATTCACCAATTTGAACAGCAGCTTGCTGAATCATTTTCTTTGGCATCCCATTTGATTCTGCTTGCATTACATTTTGACCTAAAAACGATGTCCATTTTTGCCAGTTTTCTAAAATGGTCATATGTTCCTCCTCCTTTACACATGTAGTATGTGCAAAAAAGAATATTATATGTACCAACCACCATTTAAACGAATTATTTGTCCTGTTACATAATCTGCTTTTCCTGAAAGATAGAAACGTACCATCTCAGCCACATCTGTTGTTTCTCCAATAATACCTAACGGAATGTCTTCTAAAATGTAATTAAGCTCCTCTTTACTTAAATGACTATTCATCGAAGTATTAATAAATCCAGGTGCAATTGCATTCACACGAATTCGTGACAATGCGGCTTCCTTGGCATAGGACTTCACAAAAGCGTGCTGAGCACCCTTTACCGTAGCATATAGTGCTTCACCAGCTGAGCCTGCTTCACCCCAAATTGAGCCGATAAAAAGCACATAGCTAACATCATGAGCTCGGAGCTTGGATGAAAGTAATGCTGTCAAACGCATAGGATTTTGCACATGGACACGCCATAAAGCATCCATATCATCAACTGTTGTATCTTCAAGGAGAGAATAATGCGCCTGACCGCTTGAAAAAACAATTGCCTGCACATTAAAAACTTGTGAAGCAACTGCCTCAGCACCTGTTTCTTTGGAAAAGTCTCCTTGCACAAGCATAAATTCCTGTGCAGGAAAATTTTCTGAAAGGGAAGCAAATAAATCCCGGGCAGCCTT
Source organism: Lysinibacillus sp. B2A1 (assembly GCA_002973635.1). Taxonomy (GTDB): domain Bacteria; phylum Bacillota; class Bacilli; order Bacillales_A; family Planococcaceae; genus Lysinibacillus. Next base: position 1,405,546 of record CP027224.1, on the reverse strand, counting down.
CTCGTTATTTGAATAATGGACATAGATAGACCAACCGTCTGCGGCTAGACTTTGGCAAATAGCACGACCAATCTCCCCTGATGCCCCTAACACAAGGGCATATTTTTTCACTGTGTGCCCTTCTCTGTCGGTAAAATTTTAAAAACAGTTTGTTGAGATTCACCTTGAACCGAAGTAAATGCTTTTTTCAAATCCTCAATCGTCAATTCCTCTAATACAGGTACAACATCGAATAAATTCATCTCATTAAACGAATAGCGAGTAAATTGGTTAGCGATAAATTCAATGGAATTCAATGCGCGTAAGAAGAATCCAATTTTCTTACGTTTTACTCGTTCTAAATCCGTTGACTCAAATTGTACTTCTTCATCATACTTTGCTAGTTCTTCTTTAATAGCTTTCTCTAATGCAATTGGTTCAGTTGAATCAGAGCCGATCATAGCAAAGCCAAAGCCTTTTTCTAACGTAAAATCAAAGGCATAGGTTTCATCAATCAAACCTTCATCATAAACACGTTCATAAAAGCTTGAGGTACGGCCAAAAATAAGCTCTAGCGCAATTTGAACAGATAGCTCATGCTTTAACATGTCACGCCCAGAAAGATTTGTATCTTTTGCTTTTAAACCAATATACATTTTCGGCTTTTGTACATCCATATTCAATGTACGCTCTTTTATTGCCACTTCAACTGGCTCTTGATCAAAGAAGCGTTGAATAGGTGCTGGCTCAGGAAATTCTTTGTTATTTTGATTTTCCCGAATAAATGCCATCATTTCATTCGGATCTACAGCTCCAATAACGAATAAAAGCATATTAGCTGGATGATAGAAAGTATTGTAGCACGTATATAAATGATCAGCCGTAATACCGTCAATTGACGCGATTGTACCAGCAATATCAATTTTTACTGGGTGTGTATGATACATATTTTCAATCGTACCAAAGTACAGACGCCAATCTGGTTGATCATCATACATGGTAATCTCCTGTCCAATAATACCCTTTTCTTTATTGACCGTTGCTTCAGTAAAATAAGGCTCTTGCACAAAATTTAGTAACGTTTCGGTACTTTTATAAATATTGTCTGTAGATGAAAATAAATAAGCAGTACGTGTAAATGACGTAAAAGCATTGGCAGAAGCACCAAATTCACTGAATTTTTGGAAGACATCTCCATCTTCCTTTTCAAACATTTTATGCTCTAAAAAGTGGGCAATGCCATCAGGTACTGTAATGCTTTCTGTTTCCCCGATTGGCACAAATGTACGATCAACAGAGCCATACTTAGTTGTGAATGTGGCAAAGGTTTTAGAAAATCCTTTTTTTGGTAAAATATAAACATCTAAGCCGTTTTCAAGTTTTTCATAGTAAAGAGTTTCATCTAATTGCTTGAATTCAATTGTTTTCATTGTGCGGCTTGCTCCTTCCCACATAAGAAATAGACCGCTTCTAGCTGCACTTGCTTTGCCATATTAACAACATCTTCTTTCGTCACAGCTTTCCACTTATTTGCCCAGGTTTCAACAGAGAACTCCTCGGGTAAATCTTTATATTGGTCAAAAATTTCTATTTGTCCTCGGGCAGAATCCAATGATTCTTTTAATTGGTTAGTTAGCATAGATTTTGTTTGCTCTAATTCTAAATCTGTAATTTCGCCAGCTTGCATCACAGTAAGCTGTTCTTTAATGAGTGATAGCGCTTTTTCTTCATTCTTTGGTTCAATACCAGACACAACAAACACTAAGCCATAATGTGATGCATATGAACTAGATGCGTAATAAGCGAGACTTTCCTTTTCACGGACATTCATGAATAATTTAGCATGTGGATAACCGCCAAAGACACCGTTAAAGATTTGCATTTTTGCGAAATCTGCATCACCAAATCTTACAGGTGTACTAAAGCCAATATGCATTTTTCCTTGCTTCATTTCTTGTTGTTCGCGAACATAATCATTTTGTGGATGTTGCTGTGGTAGCACCACAGGAATTTCTTCTGGCGTACGATCGTTAAATGGTAGCGCTTTTTTCAGCTTCTCTACAATCTCGTTTTCATTGATATCCCCTGCGACATAAATGTCTATTTTATCATTCGCAAGCATGGATTGATATGCTTCAAGTAATGAAGTAGGAGTAATTTTTTGAATGTCCTCGACAGTGCCGTTAGCAGAAATAGAGGCTGGTTCATTTGGACGTAAAATTTGTTGAAGGCGAACCTGAGCAAAACGAGATTTATCGTCGAAGATGGATTCAATACGTTGGATGACCATTTTCTTCTCACGTTCTACAATGGATTCTTTAAAGAAGCCGTTTTCTAAATTAGGTTCAAATATTGCAGTGTGTATAATACCAAGCACTTCATTTAAAACACTTGTATTGGCTAAATAGTGATCATTAACAGTCTCTATATTCATTAGTACTGTATGTTCGTTACCACGTTTAGAAGTGTCAAAATACAAAACTGTGCCATATAAATCATCCAAAAAGCTTCGGAATGCAGCAGTCGTTGTATATTTGGCGTTACTATGTTGCAAAACATTTGTTAACACAGTACGTTCAGATGCATTTTGAGCTGTTAATGCTCTTCTCCATTTAATTGAAAAATTTACGGTTTTAAATTGGGTTGTTTGTCGGATATGCAAGTTGACACCTTTTGCAAAAGGTATTGTTTTAAACATATGGAACCCTCCTATCCTTCTTAATATAACAATGTACTACACATACTATACATGGCTATTATCTATAATTGCAAAAAGAATCCAAAGTATGTATATAATAAGTGTAAAATTACATCAGCATGATGAAGCAACATCTCTATTTTCCTAAATATAGAAGATATGTACAAGGAAAAAGACTGAGCATTTTCGCTCAGTCTTTAACTTTTTAGATCCATTTTATCTTCGTTTTAACGCTTACCTTTAATATAAGGTTGTCCACTAGCCTTTGGTGCACTTGCTTTACCGATAAAGCCAGCTAATGCAAAAATGGTTAAGACATAAGGAAGAATTTGCAGGAGGACTTCAGGAATATCTTGCACATATGGAATTCGATCCCCGGCAATACTTAATGTTTGTGCTAAACCAAAGAATAACGCTGCACCAAGTGCGCCAATTGGATGCCATTTCCCGAAAATCATTGCTGCAAGCGCCATGAAACCTTGACCAGCAATCGTTGCATGTGAGAAATTAAGCGTAATTGTTTGTGCATAAACCGCACCTCCAAGACCACCAAGTGCCCCAGAAATAACAACTGCGATATAGCGCATTTTATTTACTTTAACACCCATTGTATCAGCTGCCATCGGGTGTTCCCCAACTGCCCGAAGACGTAGGCCGAATGGTGTTTTATAAATAATAAACCACGCTCCGATGGTTACCACAAAGGCCAAAATCGAAATACTGTAAACGTTTTGGAATAATAATGGGCCAAAAAACGGAATATTCTCTAAATAAGGTATACTGAAACGACGAATCGGTTGGTCAATCATATCTGTTTGACCTTTATCATAAATCAATTTTACTAAGAACATCGAAACGGCTAACCCTAATAAGTTAATGGCCACCCCTGACACTGTTTGGTCAGCACGGAATGAAATCGATGCCACTGCATGAATAAGAGAGAAAATCCCACCGATAATTACAGCTGCAAGCATGGCCACCCAAATTGTCGCAGCACCAAATGTAGCGGCGTACTCTAGGTTCACATAAATTCCAACGAAAGCACCAACAATCATTAAACCTTCTAGCCCGATGTTTACAACACCTGAACGCTCAGAGAATACGCCACCGATTGCTGTGAAAATTAATGGTGTCGCATAGAGAATCGCAGAAGGGATGATAAAGTATAACATTTCTAAAAAGCTCATGTTATTGTCCCTCCTTTTTCTTACTTAACTTTTGTAAACCTACACGAATAATATAGCCTGATGCTACGAAGAAGATAATTAAGGCGATAATAATCGACACAATTTCCTCTGGAATACCGGCAGCATTGGGCATGTTTAGTGCGCCATATTTAAGTGAACCGAATAGTGAAGCTCCAAATACGACCCCAAGTGGCGTGTTCGCACCAAGTAAGGCCACGGCAATCCCATCAAAACCTATACCTGTAAAGCCTGCTTTAATCGTTGCATTTTGGAATGTACCAAGTGCTTCCATGGCACCACCAAGACCGGCGAACATTCCTGAGATTGTCATCGCTAAAATAACGTTTTTATTGACGCTCATACCTGCATATTCAGCGGCATGTTGGTTATAGCCAACTGCTTTTAATTCATAACCTCGAGTTGTTTTCTCTAAGATGAACCACATAACAGCTACCATAATTAGTGCAATAATGATCCCATAGTGAAGACTTGAATTGTCTGTAAGCTCTCTTAAAAACGGAGAACGTAAAGAAGCTGTTTCCTGAACACGTTCTGTTTTAAAGCCACCATCTGACAAATACCTAATAACGGCGTTCGCTATAAACAGCGCTGTATAGTTTAACATAATTGTCGCGATTACTTCATGAACTTTAAATTTCGCTTTTAAGAAACCTGCAATAAAGGCCCAGAATGCACCTGCTGCTGCTGCGGCAAGTAATGCTAATGGTAAGTGAATAATTTTAGGTAGCTCAAATGCATAGCCTACCCATGCAGCTGCTAGCCAACCTAAAATTAGCTGACCTTCAACCCCAATGTTAAATAAGCCTGTTCGGAAGGCGAATGCTACTGCAAGACCTGCCAATAAATACGGTGTAATTTGACGGATTGTGTTCCCGATTGTATATGAATCTCCAAAAATACCTGTCCATAATGCTACATAACCTTGCACAGGATCATAGCCACTGACTATCATAACGATAGCCCCTACAATAAGACCGATAATAATTGAGACGATAGGAACGAGTATATTAATGACACGATTCGACATGTTATTCGTTCCCTTCCTTTGCTAATTTCTCATTACTTTTTTTACTTTGCCCAGCCATTAATAAACCAAGCTCTTGTTCTGTTGTTTCTTTTGGATTTAACTCGTCCACGATTTGACCGTCATAAATAACGGCTATACGATCAGAAACGTTCATTACTTCATCTAATTCAAATGAAATTAACAGTACCGCTTTCCCATTATCACGTTGTTCGATCAATCTTGCGTGAATGAATTCAATGGCCCCTACATCAAGCCCACGTGTAGGAAGTGCAGCAATTAATAAATCTGGGTTACGGTCAATTTCACGACCAATTATGGCCTTTTGTTGGTTACCACCTGAAAGAGCACGAGCTGGTGTCATTTCACCATTACCTGTGCGGACATCATATTCTTCAATGATTTGACGCGCTTTTTCAGATACTTTTTTGTAATTCATTATAAAGCCTTTTGCGATTGGTGATTGGTAATACGTTTGAAGCGCCATGTTGTGACCAATAGAGAAATCCAGTACTAAACCATGTTTATGACGGTCTTGTGGGATATGCCCAACACCTTCTTCTGTAATTTTTCGAGGCTTCATGTTCGTTATATCTTTACCATTAAGCCTGACATTACCACTTTTCACTTTACGAAGACCTGTAATCGCCTCGATTAATTCTGATTGACCATTGCCATCTATCCCAGCAATCCCAACAATTTCACCTTTGCGAACGTTTAAGTTCAACCCTTTTACTTTATCAATATTACGATAATCCGTTACTACTAAGTTTTCGATTGACAGTACTTCTTCAGTTGGGTGTGCTTCTGTTTTGACAGTTTTAAATTCTACTTGTCGTCCAACCATTAATTCTGCTAATTGATTAGGATCTGTTTCAGCCGTCACAACTGTACCGATACCTTCCCCTTTACGGATGATGGTCACACGGTTCGAAACTTCCATAATTTCTTTTAATTTATGCGTAATTAAAATAATCGATTTTCCTTCTGCAATAAGTCGCTTCATGATTTGGATGAGTTCCGAAATCTCTTGCGGTGTTAATGAAGCTGTTGGTTCATCGAATATTAAAATCTCTGCACCACGATAAAGCGTTTTCAGAATTTCTACACGTTGCTGCATTCCAACCGTAATGTCCTCAATTTTCGCATGTGGATCAACATCAAGACCGTACTTTTCAGATATCTCCGCTACTTTCTTCGCCGCATCTTTAATGTTGATGATTCCTTTTTTTGTAGGCTCCGTACCTAAAATGATGTTTTCTGTAACTGTGAAATTCTCCACGAGCATAAAGTGCTGATGCACCATACCAATGCCTAAATCATTGGCAACATTCGGGTTAGTAATTTTCACAGCCTTCCCACGAACACGAATTTCGCCGCCCTCTGGTTGATATAAACCAAAAAGAACGTTCATCAAAGTCGATTTTCCGGCACCGTTTTCACCAAGCAGTGCATGAATTTCGCCCTTTTCAAGTTGGAGGGTGATATTATTATTTGCTACGAAACCACCGAATTCTTTTCGGATTCCTAGCATTTCAATCACGTATTCCACTATATTCACTCCCTTAGGCACTATTTTGTCATAAAAAATTAATACAAGAAAGGTCATCGTTAGAAACCTTTCATCTATTAACTCGCTCTTCCCATATGCTCAAGCTCATGTCACACTCAATTAAAAGCTAATTTTATATATTGAAGGTCATTTAGAAAAAAAACCATCAAACACTTTTTGATAATTGCAAGATATCCAGCAATAACGATAGATTAGAAAAATCATCATAAAGGTCTTCAAAAAGGCCCTTATGATGATTAAGAGATGAATTATTTTTCCACTTTTTCTGGAACTACGATTTCACCACTAATAATCTTCCCTTTAAATTCCTCAATTAATGCTTGTACATCTTCTGGAATAGCACCACGAGAATCAGCAAGTTTTACACCATCTTCAGCTAAACCATAAATAAGCGTTTCTCCACCAGGGAACTTACCATCTTTAGCTTTGTTAGAGATATCTACTACTGCGGCATTAACACCTTTTAACATTGATGTTAAAGTAATGTTTGTAGTATCATCTACTTTTCCTTCTTCATATTGGTCAGCGTCAACACCAATTACCCATATATTGGCCTTCGGGTCTTTTTTCTTGCGTTCAATTGCTTCTGAGAATACACCATTACCAGTGTCACCCGCAGCGTGGAAGATAACATCTACACCTGAAGAATACATGCTGTTCGCTGTAATTTTCCCAAGGTCTGCTTTATTAAAAGCTTCTGTGTATTTCACTTGAACTTCGATTTTTGGATCCACAGCTTTTACGCCCTCAACAAAGCCGGCATGGAAACGGTTAATTACTGGTATGTTCATACCACCTACGAAACCAATTTTACCTGATTTAGACATTTTTGCAGCAGCAACACCTGCTAAGAATGCACCTTCTTGCTCTTTAAACAATACTGAGGCTACGTTATCTGCTTTTACAGTTCCATCAATGATTGTGAATTGGTTATCTGGATTTTCTTCAGCAAGTGCAGTTATCGCTTCTTCCATCAGGTAACCGACACCAAATATTAGGTTAAAGTCTCGACGTAATAATGCGTTTAAATTTGGTTCAAAGTCAGCTTCTGATTTTGATTGTAAGTAATCAAAACCACCTTCACCTTTTTTTAGGTTATGTTCTTTACCAAAAGCTTTAACACCTTCCCATGCAGATTGGTTGAATGATTTATCATCCACGCCACCTACATCCGTAACCATTGCTATTGAGAATGCTTCCTCGCTGTTATTTTCACCTGATGATGCATTTTCATTTTCTTTTGCTGGTTTTTCTTCCTTCGCACCACATGCACCAAGAATAGCACTCGCAGCTAAAACTGATGATAATACTAAGCCAAATTTACGTTTTTTCATTGTGTTAACCCCCCAAAGGTAATGTAATTAGCAGGAAAAATATTTAGAAATGTTCTACACCCGTTTACGAACTACATGGAAGCTGAATTTATCAGCTCGGAAATAATTTTTTGAATATAGCACTACTTGATCATGATCATCGTAGTGTAACTGCTTTAATACTAAAAGAGCTGTTTCACGGCCACAATTTAAAATCGGTGACGCTTGCTCATGATACCCTACTGGATCTATATATGTTACAGCATAGGCCACATGAATTTTCCCGGATTGTTCAAGTGCAGAGAAGAGTGAAACCTCTTTATTTTCTACAAAGTCAGTTGGCAGAAAGCTAGCCGGTAATCGGTCTATACAATAGACGACTGGCTCGCCATCCGCTGTTCTGACACGTTCAATCGTGAGTATTTTATCTTCGTCATCACATTGGAAGCGTTTTAAATCTTCCTCAGAAGGTATGTTTTCGGTCGCCTTTAAAAAGAGGGAACCGGGCTCCATACCAGCTGTCTCAATCATTGAAGAAATGCTCGATAAATGCTCGATGCCTGATGTAAACAACGGCTTAGGGTTGACAAACGTACCTACCCCATGTCGACGCACAATCACATTTTCCTCTTCCAACAGTCGAAGCGCTTCACGAAGTGTTGCTCGACTGACTCCTAGTGATTTGGATAATTCAAATTCTGACGGCAGTTTTTCATTTTCTTTGAAAACGCCTGTTTCAATGTCAGACTTTAAACGATCAATTACTTGAAGATAGAGATGACGATGATCTGCTTTAATAGTCACATATATCACCACCAAATCAGAGATCAGACATCTGATGTACAACATTCCTACTAATCGTTCATAAATATAACATTTTTGTAGAATGAAATCAATTACACCTTAGCGTAATTACTATCCGAATTTTGAATTGTAATTGTACTATCTATACAACTCGCCAAATATACAACAATATCCTAAATTATGTTGATTAATCGTATTGATGAATAAGTACTTGTCGGGGTTTACTTCCCTCTGAAGGACCGACGATTCCTCGTTGTTCCATCTGATCGACAATGCGGGCAGCTCTTGAATAGCCGATACGGAAGCGGCGCTGCAACATTGAAACAGAAGCGGTCTGCATACTTACAACCAATTGCACAGCCTCATCAAATAATTCATCTGTTTCCTCAAGAATGGTATCTTCTTCTGTCGGAATCATCTCTTCCTGGTACTGCGCTTTTTGCTGTTCTATAACAAAGTTAACGACAGACTCTACTTCCTGATCTGATAAAAAGGCACCTTGTACACGTTTCGGCTTTGATGCACCAGCAGGTAAAAATAGCATATCACCCCGGCCTAATAACCGTTCTGCGCCACCCATATCTAATATCGTTCTGGAATCAATTGCGGAAGATACCGCAAAAGCAATACGTGAAGGAATATTCGCTTTAATTACACCTGTCAGTACATCTACACTTGGACGTTGAGTGGCAATAATTAAATGAATGCCTGCAGCACGTGCCATTTGCGCTAGTCGAGTAATCGAATCCTCGACATCACTTGAGGCAACCATCATTAGATCCGCTAACTCATCTACAATCACAACAATATAAGGTAATTTTGGATGTTTTTCATCAGTTTGTTCATTTACCTTTTGTACGTGATTATTATAGCCCTCAATATTACGTGTACCTGTATGTGAAAACAGATCATAGCGACGTTCCATTTCTGCAACGACTTTTTTTAATGCTTGTGAAGCCTTTCGTGCATCGGTAACAACTGGCGCTAAAAGGTGGGGAATCCCATTATAAACATTCAATTCCACCATCTTTGGATCAATCATCATCAATTTGACCTCATGTGGTTTTGTACGCATTAGTATGGATACAACTATGCCATTTATACACACACTTTTACCACTTCCAGTTGAGCCAGCTACAAGTAAATGTGGCATTTTATTAAGCTCGGCAAGTACAGCTTGTCCTGTAATATCACGGCCAAATGCGACTTGCAATAAAGCCTCTGGCTTCGCTCCGTCTTTTGACTCTAACACTTCCCGTAGTGTGACAATGGCTACCTCACTGTTCGGTACTTCAATACCAATTGCGGATTTTCCAGGGATAGGTGCTTCCATACGTATGTCCTTTGCAGCAAGTGCTAAGGCAAGATCATCTTGAAGATTTACAATTTTACTTACTTTTACACCAATGTCTGGCAATATCTCGTATTTAGTTACGGCTGGTCCTAAATGAACTTGGGTAACTTTTGCCCTTACCCCAAAGCTTTGTAGCGTTTGCTCTAATTTTTTTGCATTTGCCTGAATCACTGAATATTCACCACTTTGGTCATGTTGCGGTGGCAATTGTAATAAATTATAAGAGGGAAGTTGATAATCTGCATTTTCCACTGTATCAGCGCCTTGGATTTGGACATCATCCACGATCTCTCCATATTCAATACCCTCAATGTCATTACTCTCAAACACTTCTCGTTCTTGAGAAACATTTTGAGTAAAGGCTGAGATAATTGGTTCATGGGTAATTTCCTCTTCTTCTTGTATTTCATAAGTATGGTCAACAGCGGTAATCTCATCCGTCGTGTCACTTGTTGATCGGCGATTTTTAGGTTTCTTTGGTTCATTCTTTTTCTTCTCTTTTTGTTTTTTTTGCCATTTACCAAAAAGAGCTGGCATTATTTCTGCTAAATATGGCACAAGGGCTTTTCCTGTAACTAAAATTAACCCAATAAAAAAAATCACCCAAGCAACAACCTTAGCCCCTGAAGCCTCAAATAGAACATGTAGCATACTAAATAGCAAGGCACCAATCATTCCCCCGCCAAGTGCATTACTTCGCTGGACAACACCCTCAGTATTAATTAAAATACGCCATGACTCCCGCAACACAGATTCTGATAATAAACCACCTGATTTTGTTAACTGTTCAAAAAGAATACCTTGACTAAAAATTGTTAAACTCATAACAATTAGGAACATTCCTAAAATCAGACGGTCCTTCATGCTTACTTTTTTCCGGCCAATCATCAGCAGTAAAGCAACAAATATAAGCATAAATGGCACAGCAAAATACAAATTTCCTAAAAGAAACATTGCTATCGTTGTTAGAAAACGTCCAATCATGCCATATTCAAAAATTATAATAACGGCAATTGCAATTAAGATGAGTCCTAATATTTCAAACATTAGCGGATGCATCTCTTTTTTTTCGGTTGTCCCTTTTCCTTTAGTGACTTTTTTTCTTTTACTCGTCGCCATCTATTTCACCCTCTTTTACAATCCATTCTATATATGAAATGAATCCTATCATGTAGAACTTAATTATTTCAAAAAAAAGGATTTTCCACCGTGTACACTCGGCTAGAAAATCCTTTTTCATTCATTTCTCACTCAAAGATTGAACGATGAGTTTTTTAATATTCCATAATGATTGGGATAATCATTGGGCGGCGCTTTGTTTTTTGGAATAAGTATGTGTTCAGTGTATCTCGAATTTCTTGCTTAATGTTTGTCCATTCAAATGTATCTTTACCCACATATTTTTCAATAACATTCTTTGCAATATCAGAAGCTTCCACCATTAGCTCCTCCGATTCTCGAACGTAAACGAAACCGCGTGATAAAATTTCTGGTCCAGATGCAATTTTCTTTTGAGCACGGTTCAATGTGACAACAACAATGAAAATACCATCTTGAGATAATAATTTACGATCACGCAGAACAATATTACCTACATCGCCAACACCAATACCGTCAATTAATACATTACCAGCTTGTACACGACCGCTCATACGCATTTTACCATTTTTATACTCTACAATATCCCCTTTATCAGCGATAAAAATTTGGGATTTTTGCATACCCAATTGTTGAGCGAGTTTAGAATGCGCAATTAGCATACGGTACTCCCCTTGCACAGGAATAAAGTATTTCGGTTGCATCAAATTAAGCATTAGCTTTAAATCTTCTTGACTACCGTGACCTGATACATGAACATTTTTGCTAGATGTCAAAATTTCAGCACCAGCTTTTGAAATAGAGTTCATTGTATTAGCCATTTGTACTTCCATACCTGGTGAAGGTGTGAAAGTAATTAAGACTGTATCATCCTGTTTAATTTTAATGTCTCGATGATGCTTACGAACGATTTTTTCTAGCGCATCGAGTGGTTCTCCTCGATTACCAGTGGCAATAATAATAATCTCATCGTCTTGATATTTATGCATTTCTGAAATAGGGATAATTGTTTCTTCTTCAACTGTTAAATACCCTAGCTGCACACCTAAATCCACAGCCTTTTCTAATGGTTTCCCGACAATGACAACTTTGCGGAATGATTTTTGAGCTTGCGTAAACACTTGCTGAATGCGAATAAAATTCGATGCGTACACAGCGACTAAAATACGACCTGGTGCTGAATGGAATGTTTTAGATAATTGCTCCTCAATCACAATCTCAGATGTCGTATAACCTGGTCGCTCTGCTTCACATGACTCAGATAGCAAAATAAATACGCCTTCTTCTCCTAACTGTGCCATCTTAGCTAAATCAGGCTTAAATTTACCTGTCGCAGATTGATCAAATTTAAACTCACCTGTATGAACAATTGCTCCTTCAGATGTATGGAACACTACCCCTAACGAATCGGGAATACTATGTGTTGTATGGAAGAATGTTACATACGTTGAGTTAAAATTCATTCGACTGCGATTGGTAACTTCAAAGAATTTCACCTGATGTGGTGCAGGTAATTCTTTTAAATGTTCCTTAGCAAGTGCAATTGTTAGCTTTGATCCATACACTGGAGCTTTTACTTTTTGTAATACATAGGCAATTGAGCCAATTGCATCTTCATGACCATGCGTTAAGAAAATACCTTTCACACGTTCTTTATTTTCTTCTAAATACGTAATATCTGGAATTACAATATCAATGCCCAGCATCTCGTCTTCTGGGAACATTAGTCCACTATCTACTACAAATAGTTCCTCATCAATTTCTACTACGCACATTGCTTTACCAATTTCGCCCACACCACCCAGTGGAATGATACGAATTAATTCATTTTTCTTTTTTGTCAATTTATTTCCTCCTAAAAGATATCCCGAACAGCAACCACTTAACATTCATTATACGGTTTGCAAAGCTTTTGCACAAATTAAAAATACATGTTTCATGATGGAAACAAAAAAATTAGTATGAATCCCTGTTGCTATTAGATGGAAAGAAAGGTAGAGACTTAGCATTGAGGAAGGTCAAAAGTTTGGACTTATAGTAATGAAAATTATTTCAAGTTGGTTAGAGGGACTATCTATAGCAGTTTTGTTTCCAATTTTCGTTTTTTCCAGTGCTACTGGGGGGTTTTTTCTTCCTACCTGAGCGGATAATGCCCGTGTCTGAGCGGATATTGTCGTTGTCTGAGCAATTTTCTCCCTCACCTGAGCGGACCTGGTCTTCTGTCAAGAAAGTGGACATAAAAAAGTGAGAGCTTCAAAGCTACCGCACTGCGTTTGGTGGGCAATGGAAGTCAATTGTTCAAAGAGCTTGAACAATTGATTTCCATCGCTTGAAACGGTTTTGAGATTAACTTGCGTGTTTCTGAAACGTTAAGCGTTCAAATTGGTTCGGTGAACGATAGCCAAGGGTCGAATGTCTTCTATGTTCATTATAAAAATTAGAAATATAACCATTTATCGCTTTGAAGGCTGCTTTCTTTGTTTGGAATTTTTGGCGATAAATCATTTCTTTTTTTATGGTCGCATGAAACGATTCAATGCAGGCATTGTCATACGGATCACCTTTTTTACTCATACTAATTTGGCAACCATGCTTTTTTAAAAGTTCGATATATTCCGTTGAACAGTATTGCGCCCCACGGTCTGAATGATGAATGAGTCCTTTTTTGGGTCGGCGTATGAAGAACGCTTTTTTCAAAGCTATTAACACTAAATCTACTTTCATATGATCGGCCATTTCCCACGCTACAATTTTACGAGAATACAGATCCATAATACTCGCTAAATACACCCATCCCTCCAGCGTTCGGATATAGGTAATATCAGCGACCCATACTTGATCTGGTTCTTCCACATAAAACATGCGTTTCAGTATATTCGGATACACCAGTGCGTCATGATTTGAATCTGTTGTCGTCACATAGCTTCTCGGCTGTGTTGCGCACAGTTCCAGTCCTCGCATGATGTTTGCCACTGTTTTTTGTGAAAGAGGATAACCCCATTCCAACAGATCTTTATGTACTCGCGGGCTGCCATACGTACCATAGCTTTCATGAAACGATTGTTTAATTTTTTGTGTAACTTTCATTTTATATTCTTCTTTTTCTGTTATCGGTGCTGCCTGTTTTGCCAGCCATTTATAATAGCCACTCGTCGACACTTTTAAAACGCGGCACATCTTTACAATCGAAAACTCCTGTTTATGCGCTTCAATAAATTCAAACACTACTGCGGGTTTTTGGCAAAGATGTGCATCGCCTTTTTTAGAATGGCATTCTCCTCTTCTACGTCACGAAGTTTCTTTTCATAAGTTGCTTCTAACTTCTTTAGCTCCGAAGGGGTTATATATTTTACGTCGCCATTTTCTTGCTTTTTTCCATCACGATACTTTTTTACCCAGCGATGAATAGAAGATTCCCCAAGCCCTAATTCATACGATAATTCTGTTACTTTTCGATTTTCTTCTACTACTAATTTCACAACATAATCACGATATTCTTGGGTTATTTTTTTAGTCATTCGGTACACGTCCTTTAAAATAGTTATTTCTATCATAGCTACTCTCAGTTTTCCGTGTCCACTTTTTATACTAACCTCAGACCGTGCCTTTACCTGAGCGCTTTTCTCTCTTACCCGAGCACTTTTTCCTCTTACCCGAGCACTCCCAACTATGATGACAATTAAGAGAGCAACTTTTACATAGCAAAAAGACTTTAGACAAATTCAAGTTTGTCTAAAGTCTTAAAGGCTTAATTATAGCTATTTATTTCTCTAAAGCTTCTCGCTTTTTCTTGATACGTATCCCAAATTCGATCAAAATTAGCTTTTTCCTCATCTGTCATCTCCATCATTGGTAAACGGACATTGAGTGTATCAAAGCCTAATTTTGTCATTGCATATTTGACAGGTGAAGGATTCGGTTGAGCAAATAGTGCACGTACTAGTGGCAGTAATGCTCGATGAATTTTGGCTGCTAGCTTGTGATTTCCTTCTTCAAACGCCTTAATCATCAATTGCATATCATTCCCAACAACATGGGCAGCAACTGAAATAATTCCTGCACCGCCAATTGCTAGTAGTGGAAGTGTTAAACCATCATCACCACTATATACTAAGAAATTGTCATCTGCGTCGACATTCTCAATAATATCGCCCATTTGATCTAAATTGCCACTCGCTTCTTTTATCCAAGCGATATTTGGAATTTTACTTAACGCAACAGATGTTTCGTAAGCAACATTGATCCCAGTACGTCCAGGTACATTATAAAGCATAACAGGCAGACTAGTTTCTTTTGCGATGGTTTCAAAGTGTGCGAAGATACCACGTTGGTTTGGCTTATTATAGTACGGAGCTACAAGCATAATACCATCTGCACCATTTTCTTCAGCCTTATGTGTCATTGCAATGGAATAAGCTGTTTCGTTATCTCCTGTCCCTGCTATAACAGGTACACGCCCTGCCGCTTTTTCAACTGTAAAGCGTACAACTTCAATTTTTTCTTCTGTGGACATCGTTGGATTTTCAGAGGTTGTGCCACATGCAACAATACAATCTGTACCGTTGTCTATTAAGTGATTAATAATCCGTTCTAACTCTGGGTAATTTATCGTGCCATCCTCTTTAAACGGCGTAATCATAGCCGTTCCAATTCGACCTAAATTCATCCTTACACCCCTCTTATAGTAAGTTATCCTCAAGCATTGCTTCTGCAATTTGGATAGAGTTCAATGCAGCGCCTTTTAATAAATTATCGGAAACAATCCATAGGTGGAATCCTTTATTATTATCTAAATCTTGACGGATACGTCCTACAAAGGTAGCGTCCTCCCCTTCTGCATAAATCGGCATTGGGTAAGTTTGTGTTGTAATATCATCTTGTAAAACAACGCCTGGTGCATTGCGTAATACGTCGAAGATTTCTTGTACTGTTGCTTCGTTTTCTACTTCAATATAAACAGATTCAGAGTGTCCTGAAACGACTGGCACCCGAACGCAAGTTGCAGCTACTTTTAGTTCTGGTGCATGCATAATCTTTTTCGTTTCATTAATCATTTTCATTTCTTCGTATGTAAATCCATTATCTGTGAATTTATCGATTTGTGGAATAACATTACGTGCGATTGGATAATGACGTTTATCACTACCAGAAGGTAAAATATTTGCTTCTACATCCTTACCTGCTTCCCAATTTGCGCTCTGTGTCTTTAATTCTTGAATTGCAGTAATACCTGCCCCCGAAACAGCTTGATACGTCGAAACAATCACTTTTGTTAGACCAAATGCATTGCGAATTGGCTCCAGTGCAGCAACCATTTGGATTGTAGAGCAGTTTGGATTAGCAATAATCCCTTTATGCTTGGCAAGATCTTCTCTATTTACTTCAGGTACAACTAATGGTACCTCTGGATCCATGCGAAAATGGCTCGTATTATCAATAACAACAGCACCGCGTTTTGCAGCTTCAGGTGCTAATACAGCTGATACCGATCCGCCAGCAGAGAATAAAGCGACATTGACGCCCTCAAAAGCTTCAGGTGTCGCTTCTTCTATTGTATATGTCTTACCATTAAATTCGATTGGTTTTCCTGCTGAACGTGCAGAAGCTAAGAACTTTATAGCGCCAATCGGAAAATTTCGTTTAATTAGCTGCTCCATCATTTTTGTTCCTACTGCCCCTGTTGCCCCAACAACCGCAACTGTTAACTGCTTTGTCATCTGTCATCTCTCCTTGAATACAAGTTCCATAATGTGTGCTATTGTATCACAAAAATACTGAAAATTGTGTGTAATTCGTGATTTATTTGAAATATTGTATCAACAGCGGCTGTAATTGCTTTTTTTGCGTAATTGCTTCATGAACTGTTGGGACCATTTGATCGAAATCAGCAATAAGTGAATTAGGTTTTGAATGAGGAGAATCCTGCCCAAATGGAATAAAGTAAATATTTTTTGCATTAAGCAACTTCATAATATTGATACCATTTAAACCGAGTGCATCATTTGTTGAAATGCCCAAAATTACAGGAGAGCCATTCCGCAAAGTTGCCTTCGCAGCCATCAGTACTGGACTATCTGTTGCAGCATTCGCAAACTTACTAATACTATTACCAGTCATTGGTGCAATGACCATTGCATCTAAAGGATTGGATGGACCAAAGGGTTCTGCCTCTTTTATAGATGTAATAACTTTTTCGCCAGTCAATGCCTCGATTTTTGCAATCCATTCCTCTCCAGTTCCAAAACGTGTAGCTGCATGTAAAACAGAATGCGTAATAATAGGGATAACAGTTGCGCCTACATCGATGAAATTCTGAATTTTAGGTATCACATCCTCATACGTACAATGTGAGGCAGTAATACCTAAACCAATTCGTTTCCCCGTTAGCAATTTTCTTCCTCCTCTATTGCCTTGCACAATATTTCTGCAGCATCATGTGCAAAGTATTTCCCAGGTAATGATGGTAATAGTACATACGTTTGCAGTTGTTCAGCATCTATATCTAAACAGCCTGGCTCTGAGGCTAAATCATATAAAACTGCTGGGACATGCTCTATAAATGACTCTGTAATCCACTTAGCTGGAATTGTGTTGATAAAAATACTATTGTTAATAGACCATTTGCGATCATCTAAATTGGTTGCTTTGTAACCATATGCTTTTGCTTCACTCACTTGTACAACCGAACGCGCTACAATATGGACATTAGCGCCCATCTTGACAAGTAAAGAAGCGAGCATTTTGGCGATGCGCCCAAATCCTGCGATAGTAAAGTTTTGACCGTAAATACATTTCTGCTCGAGTCCGTAAAACGTGGCGATAAATCCCTCTGCAGTTAATCTTGCGTTTTGCCAAATAAAAGACTCCTGCTGTAAATAGCAATTTGTTTCATTTCTCTCTAGCAATTGCTTCCAATGCATAGTTAAACGCCCTGTATAAAACTTCACTTGAGATATTCCATATAGTTGTTCTACTTCAATCTTTAATGGAAGTATAGGAAGAATAATTTTATTTGGTTGGAATTCTAATACTAGTTTATTTAATTCTTCATTCCAAACGGATGTTCTTTTATAAAATACCGTTCTTGATGGGCTTCTTAACATTGTCGCTAATTCCTTTAATCGTGAATCCTCACCGATAACAAGCCACTTTTCGTTTTCCAAAAGCTCACCTCACTGTAAAAATTCTGACTGTACCGTCGTTGTTTTGTTAAATAAAATGCGATCTTCTCCAATTAATATAATTTCATGCCAAGGTATCATTTCACTAACTTTCACTTTCTTTTTTTGGAATGGTAATTTATCTTTGACAATTTCAAAACCATGTATCTTTCCTGTTTGCACATCTAATAGACATTCCGTATGTGCCAGTATGCCAAAGTGTACGCCACCCTCAACTTGAATTAACTCCTTATCCACCATCTCTGATAGTAGCATCCCTCATCTCCCTCCTTGAACCGTTACCTCAATATATGCCGAGTTTTTGCAATTCGTGCCCCCTACCTTAAGTAGGAATATGTTGCATTTAATCATCACGCTGTATATACTGTACATATACAGTTGAACGAGGTGAGAAATTTGTGCATATCCATTTAAGCAATGCCAGTGATAAACCCATATATGAGCAAATAACAATACAGCTAAAGGAAGCAATATTAGCAAATAAATTACAGGCTGGTGATGCACTGCCGTCTATCCGTGCGCTTGCAAAGGATTTAAAAATTAGTGTGATGACAACAAAACGTGCTTATGCTGATTTAGAGCGAGATGGCTTTATCGAAACCGTCGCTGGAAAAGGAAGCTTTGTCACAGAGCGAAATCAAGATTTTCTACGCGAGGAATTATTACGTCAGGTTGAGGAGCATATGCAAAAAGCAGTCAAAACGGCAAAAACGGCTGGACTAACTAAAGAGGAACTGCAGGAATTACTGATAATGATTTTAGAGGAGGGTAACTAAATGAATGCGATTGAAATTCATGATCTACATAAAAGCTTTGAAGGATTTTCTCTTAAAGATGTAAGCTTTTCCGTACCCCAAGGCACAGTGATGGGTTTTGTTGGAGAAAACGGTGCTGGCAAGTCAACTACAATAAAATGCATGCTCAATTTATTAAAAAAGGAATATGGCGAAATTTTGCTATTTGGCAAGGAAATTGTCGAACATGAATTATCGATAAAAAACGACATTGGTGTAGTTTTTGACGATTTACACGTTCCTGAAACGCTGAATGCGACGCAGCTCGACAAATTTATGAAAAGAGTATTTAAAACGTGGGATTCAAGTTATTATTTTGAGCGATTGGTACAATTTAAAATTCCTGAGAGGAAGAGGGTAAAAGAATTATCGCGAGGGATGAGGATGAAGCTGTCTATTGCATTAGCACTGGCACATCATCCAAAGCTATTAATTTTAGATGAACCAACGAGTGGGCTAGACCCGATTATCCGTGATGAAATTCTCGATTTGTTTTTAGCATTTATGCAGGATGAAACACACAGCATTTTATTTTCTTCCCATATAACAAGTGATTTAGAAAAGATTGCTGACTATATTACCTTTATTCATAATGGTGAAATTTTATTTAGTGAAGGTAAGGATGTACTGCTTTATGAGTACGGTATATTTAAAGGCAGTAAAGAGGAAGTAAGTGCACTACCAGAGCATGCCATATTAAGAACACGTAATGGAGCCTTCGGTGTAGAGGCATTAGTGTTAAAGAATGAAGTAAACGAAGTATTTTCCCTTGAAAAGCCTTCTATAGAAGATATTATGCTATTTTATGTGAAAGGTAGTGTATGAACATGGTAGGTCTTATATTAAAAGATTTAATGACAATTCAACGTCAATTGAAGGCACAGGCCATGGTAATGATTTTTTTTCTACTGATGTCAATTTTTATACAGGAAGGTTCAATTCTCTTAACAATTGTTGTATTTATTGTGACTTTCCAAGCAATCACAGCTCTTACCTATGATGAACAAAGCAGCTGGGATAAATATGCAAATACTTTACCTATCTCAAAAGGGGATATCGTACTTAGTAAATATATTCTTAGTATCTTTCTTTTGATTGTCGGGCTTATCTTTGCACTGCCGATTATATTGATTATTCATCGTTTTACGCCAAATAACTGGGCTTCAGCAGAGTTTTTTCTAACATTTAATCTTATTGTGACGTTCGCCTTTTGTATGCTAGCACTATTATTACCCATCTACATTAAATTTGGTTCCATCAAAGGAAGAATGGTGCTTATTGCGATTTGCTTCATCCCAGGTTTTTTATTTGGCCTAATCAACAAGCAATTATCAGATTTGTTAGTAATTTTAACAAACATAAAGCAGTTTATGTTTTTAGCACCTTTTGCTGGCCTTCTAATTCTTTGGCTATCCTCTCTAATTTCAACAGCCATTTATAAACACAAAGAATTTTAGAGGAGGGAGTTCATGCAGGCTCTACTTTTACAAAGAATAATGGTACAAAAATGGTCAATTCTTTTTGTAGTTATAATATGTGCTATTATCAGTTACATGGATATACCTTATTTAGATGATCCCTCAATGGGTATATTTGCAGTTGTTTTTTCTGCTTCCATTGTTGGAGGGCTATATGAGAGTGATTATAAAATTAATTGGGAATTGTTTGTCAACAGTCTCCCTTTAACTAAAAAAACACAGCTTCAGGCTGATTATCTATATTGCTACGGTATCGTAATAGTGTTGTTTGTTCTAATGGCACCAGCTTATTTTTCACAATCCGCTGCAAACGAAAATTTTTCAGAGCATTTTGCCATGTATTTTGCTTATATTAGCAGTGCCTCTTTGCTCATCTGTATACAGTTTTATATTCATCATCTAGAAGAGACGAAGGGGATGCGTAATTTTAGGATGATCATTGCCATTCTCCTTATTTTTATCATTAATTTTCCGATTCATTACTATTTATCACTAGTAGCAGCCAATTTATTGGTGATTTTAGTTCCTACAATTATCAGCCTTATCATTAGTGTTTTTATTTTCCATAAAAGCTTGAACTTGTATTTAGCTAGAGAGATTTATTAAAATTAAGTTATAAAAAAACAGGCTACCAAAAACGGAGGGCACTGAAAAAGTCCATTATTTAAATTAGGTAGTTGAAAGTTCGATTATATCGAACTTTCAACTGCCTTTTTACTTTATAATAATGATATTAAAAGTAAGTATGTAGGTGATATCCCGATGATTTCAAACCAAGAATCTCTTCATCTTAGTCCGTTTATGGCCATATATGACATTGTTGTACCAAAGGATAATATGCTTCGGCAAATAAATGAACTTGTTGATTTCTCTTTTATTTTGGACGAACTGAAAAACAAATATTGTCTTGATAATGGTCGTAATGCGGTACCTCCCATTCGCATGTTTAAATATTTACTATTAAAATCAATATTCGATTTATCCGATGTAGATGTGGTAGAACGTTCTAAATATGATATGTCGTTTAAATATTTTTTAGATATGGCACCAGAAGACTCTGTCATTAATCCAAGTTCACTAACGAAATTCCGTAAGCTCCGTCTCCAAGATATGAGCTTATTAGATATGCTCATTGGCAAAACTGTAGAGATTGCAATAGAGAAAGAAGTCATTAAAAATAAAACAATAATCGTGGACGCCACCCATACAAAAGCACGGTATAATCAAAAATCACCTATAGAATTTTTACAAGAGAAATCAAAAAATGTAAGAAAAGCTGTTTATCAAATCGATGAATCGATGAAAGAGAATTTCCCACCAAAGACAAATTCTAACGAAATAAATGATGAAGTGGATTACTGTCGTCAAGTCATCGAGGTAGTTGAATCTCAACCTCAAATTGAGATGATTCCAGCTGTAAAAGAAAAACTAAATGTCCTAAAAGAAGTGGTACAAGATTATGAGGAGAAGTTAAGTTATTCGACAGATCCAGATGCACGTATTGGACATAAATCAGCGGATTCTTCTTTCTTTGGTTTTAAAACACATATTGCAATGAGTGATGAGCGAATAATAACAGCTGCGATAGTAACTACTGGGGAGAAGAGTGATGGAAAATACCTTCAAGAATTAGTTGAAAAAAGTAAAGAAACAGGTATGACCATTGATACAGTCATTGGTGATACAGCCTATTCTGAAAAAGACAATATCCAGTATGCAAAAAAAGAAGAATTCCAACTTATATCTAAACTAAATCCACAAATCACGCAAGGTGGACGAACAAAAGAAGATGAATTTGAATTTAATAAAGATGCTGGTATGTATGTGTGTAAAGCTGGTCACATGGCGATTCGCAAAGCACGGACAGGAAAGAAAAATCAAGGACAAAATCAAAAACATACGTATTATTTTGACATCGAAAAATGTAAAATATGTGCTTTCCGCGAAGGTTGTTATAAAGAAGGGGCAAAAAGTAAAACATATTCAGTTTCAATCAAATCTACTGAGCATAAGGAACAAGAAGCATTCCAAAACAGTGAAGAGTTTAAGGAGCTCGCACGTACTCGCTATAAAATAGAGGCGAAAAATAGTGAATTAAAAAATAGACATGGGTATGACACGGCAATAGCTTCGGGTTTATTTGGTATGGAAATACAAGGTGCAACCGCCATCTTCGCTGTAAATTTGAAACGAATCATTACACTTTTAAAAGAAAAAAATAGTTAATGGAGAATAAAAAAGACAACTTCTTGTTCGAAATGAAACAAGAAGTTGTCTTTTTTAAAGTTAAACTCTTTCCACAATAAAAAAACTGTATGTTTTTCAGTGCCCTCCCAAAAACGGTAGCCTGTTTTTTATTAAAGTATTGTTTGTGATATCTATCGCTAATGCTCTAAAGGAGTTAGCTCGAATTGCAAAAAATCAAGTGAACGCAAAGTTCCACCATTTCGCTATCGACAGCCGAAAATGCTCAGTGATGCGGCTAGATTTCTTTTATTATTTTATTTATAATGTTTTCACTTTATTTATTCTACAGGTGTTTTATGCATTAGGACCAATTATCGCAATAGCTGGTTCCGCTTTTAATATTTTCGCAATTAAGCGTTCCACTGATTCCATTGAAACTGCATCAATAGCTGCTAATACCTCGTCTACAGAACGATGCTTGCCATGAACCAGTTCACTTGTACCATTACGATTCATACGTGCACCAGTACCCTCTAGTCCAAGTACAAAACTGCCCTTAAGCTGCTCCTTCGCATTATCAAGCTCCTCCTCTGTTATGCCATCAGCCACAATATCGAGCAATGTCGCATCAATTGTATGCTGGAGCTGCGATAATTGTTGAAGACTTGTACTACCGTATATCGTAAATGCTCCGACGTCAGCATAGCAGGATTGATAAGAAAAAATCGTATAAGCTAGACCACGGTCCTCGCGCACTTCTTGGAACAGGCGAGAGCTCATATTACCACCAATAATGTTATTAAGAGCAATAAAACAATACATATCTGGATCTTTTACACCAATTGCTGGGTAAGATATAGCTACATGTGCTTGCTCTGTATCACGTATTTTTGTCACCTCTCCCGGATGAAACTGCGGGTTTGTTAATACTGGAGCAACCTCAAGAGGGGATGCTTGATATTTTCCGAATAAATCCCTTATTGTTTGTATAAGTTTTTCGGAAATATTACCTGCTAATGAAATCACTACCGATTTCGGACCATAATGCTTTGCCATATAATCACGAATCGTATCTGCTGTAAATGTTTTTAACGTAGCAGCCGTACCCAATATTGGACGACCAAGTGCATCGTTGGGATACATTACTTCCCATAGCTTTTCATGCACATCGTCATCAGGTGCATCTTCACTCATTAGGATTTCCTCGAGTACCACTTGTCGTTCCTTCTCTAACTCTTCTTCTGCAAACGTAGAGTTGAAGAACATATCAGCTAGTATTGTGACAGCAAGCTCTGCATGATGATCTAAAACTTTTGCATAATAGCATGTATTTTCCTTAGAGGTAAATGCATTTAATTCTCCTCCAATACGATCAAATTCCTCAGCAATTTGACGAGCAGTACGCGTTGCTGTTCCTTTAAACAGCATGTGCTCAATAAAATGTGTAATTCCATTCTCTTCAGGTAATTCATAGCGAGAACCTGCATTCACAAAAATGCCTAAAGCTACAGATCTTACATGATCAATTTGTTCAGACACAATACGCACACCATTGTCACATGTATGTACTTGTACCATAAAATTCCCTCCATCTTGATTTAAAAAAGGCTGCGCAACATACGCAGCCTTTGCTATATCCTATTATTTACTTACCTTGCTCTGCGCGCTCTTTTTCCTCTTGAATAACAACTTTACGAGATAGATTCACACGTCCTTGCTTGTCAATTTCAATCACTTTTACAAGTAATTGATCGCCAAGTTTTAAAACATCTTCTACCTGCTTTGTACGCTCCTCTTGGATTTCAGAGATATGAAGTAAGCCATCCTTACCAGGGAAGATTTCACAGAATGCACCGAATTTTTCAATCCGCTTAACTGTCGCTAAGTAGTATTCCCCTACTTTTGCTTCACGTACGATATCTTCAATAATTTGTTTTGCACGTGCATTCATTTCTTCATCTGCAGAAGAGATATAAATTGTACCGTCTTGCTCTGTATCAATTTTTACCCCTGTTTCTTCGATAATTTTGTTGATTTGTTTACCGCCTGGTCCAATAACATCACGGATTTTATCAGGGTTAATTTTCACAATGACAATTTTCGGTGCGAATTGAGATAATTTTCCACGCGGTTCAGCAAGTGTCGCAAGCATTGATTCTAAAATATGCATACGGCCAATTTTAGCTTGTGTTAATGCTTCTTCTAAAATATTGCGAGATAATCCATCGATTTTAATATCCATTTGAAGAGCTGTTACACCTTTAGCTGTACCTGCAACTTTAAAGTCCATATCTCCAAGGTGATCTTCCATTCCTTGAATATCTGTTAAGATGGAATAATGCTCACCTTTTTTAATAAGACCCATTGCAATACCTGCTACAGGCGCTTTTAATGGAACACCTGCATCCATCATTGCTAACGTGGAAGCACAGATAGAAGCCTGAGAAGTTGAACCATTCGATTCAAGCACCTCTGATACACAACGAATCGTGTATGGGAATACAGACTCATCTGGAATAACCGCATCAAGCGCACGTTCTCCTAGCGCACCATGACCGATTTCACGACGTCCTGGTCCACGAATCGGGCCTGTCTCCCCTACTGAGAATTGAGGGAAGTTATAATGATGCATAAAGCGTTTAGATTCTTCCACACCTAATCCATCAATAATTTGAACATCTCCAAGTGCTCCTAAAGTACAAATAGACAATGCTTGTGTTTGTCCACGTGTAAATAATGCTGAACCATGTGTACGTTGTAGTAATCCTGTTTCTGATGAAAGTGGACGAATCTCATCAAGTTTACGACCATCTGGACGAATTTTATCCTCTGTAATTTGACGGCGTACTTCGTCTTTTACCATCTTATCTAGAATCGTATAAACCTGCTTCATTGTTACTTCATCAGCTTCTTGCTCTTCGTAAGAAGCAATAACACGATCTTTTACTGCCTGAATCGCTTCATCACGTGCATGTTTTTCTGCTGTTTGAATAGCATCATGCATGTCAGTCTCACAAGCTGCTTTTATGTCTGTTTGAATCGCTTCATTAATTTCAAATAATGTTACTGGTAATTTTTCTTTTCCTACTTCAGCAACAATTTGCTCTTGGAAAGCAATTATTTTTTTAATTTCTTCATGACCAAACATGATGGCCTCTAACATTACCTCTTCTGGAACTTCAAGTGCGCCTGCTTCAACCATGTTGATAGCATCTTTGTTACCAGCTACAGATAAATGAATAGTTGAGTGATTTGATTGTTCCACTGTTGGGTTCACGATGAATTCACCATCAATATAGCCAACTTGTACACCTGCTATTGGTCCGTCGAATGGTATATCGGAAATAGCTAGTGCTAATGAAGAACCAACCATAGCTGCCATTTCAGACGTACAATCTGGATCATTGGACATAACCATTGAAATCACTTGGACTTCATTACGGAATCCATCTGGGAACATCGGACGAATCGGACGGTCGATTAGACGGCTTGCAAGAATTGCTTTTTCAGACGGACGACCTTCACGTTTAATAAAGCCGCCAGGAATTTTACCTGCAGCATATAGGCGTTCTTCATAGTTTACTGTTAATGGGAAGAAATCAAGTGGTTTTGGTGATTTTGACATTGTTGCTGTTGAAAGTACTGAAGTATCGCCATAGCGTACTAATACAGCTCCATTTGCTTGTTTTGCTAACTGTCCAACTTCAATCACAAGTGGACGGCCAGCCCATTCGTAGGAATAGACTTTCTTCTCGTTCATTCAATGAACCCCTCTCTATTATAAAAACACTTACTTCGTCTGTATGTACTAATAGTAAGTGTACCAAAAATGCTTGTTCTATGCTAAAAAATATTTCATGAAATAATCATACATTTAAAATCAGTTATTGCCAATTTATTTAAGATTTATTTTTATATTTTATTGAAAAAGCAATTTTATACTCTTGTTATATGAATTTGACTTAAATTGATTCCTTCCTGACGAAAAGTAATGGATACAACATTATTTTTAAATGCAGGTTTACACAATAGACTATCATACCACATCCTACTAGTATAAAGAAAGTTAGGTACATAGTAAAGTTTTAGTGGGCATCCAATAAACCCTTGCTCCACTAAAAATTTCCCTCATGGAACAAGGACATGCATTTTAACAATAAATCAAGATTATCACATGACTTTTTTGATTTTGGTTTTTATCAGAATCTAACTAACAATCCTAACTAAAAACAAAAAAAAGACTATAGACAAACTTAATTGTCTATAGTCTAAAACAGGAGTAATCCTGCTTTTAATTAGCGACGTAAGCCTAAACGGTTAATTAATTCACGGTAACGTTGTACGTCAGCTTCACGAAGATATTTTAATAAGTGGCGACGACGACCTACCATTTTTAGAAGACCACGCTCAGAGTGGAAATCTTTTTTGTGTGTGCGTAAGTGTGTGTTTAGAGCGTTAATTTCCTCTGTTAACATTGCAACTTGTACTTCTGGTGAACCAGTGTCACTTTCGTGAGTGCGGTACTCAGCGATAATTTCGTTTTTACGTTCTTTTGTAATAGCCATTTGTATGGACCTCCTAAATTGTAATTAATCCCCATTAGCACAGTACACGTTGGAGTCATCGATATACCGAGCTAAGGTTAAGCATTTATGCACTTATGAATGTTACCATAAATCAAAAGGTCAAGCAAGCGATAACGTAATTCTCTTCAAATACTGAAGCAGAAAATACATCATATTAGGCGCTATCTAGCTTTATTATTGGAAAGCATTAAAATAGTCAATTGCTTCCTGTTTATCCTTTTCAATTTGTGCCTTTAATGCTTCTATACCATCAAATTTTCGTTCACTTCGAATACGTTTATACCAAGCTACATGCACCTCTTCGCCATAGATGCTCTTTTCGAAGTTTAATATATGGACCTCAATGGATAATTGCTTATCATTTGGGTCTTTAAATGTTGGTTTGTAGCCTACATTACATACGCCATCATACCAATTATTTTGAACAAATAAACGGACAGCATAGACACCGCTTGCTGGAATATAAGTACCCTCTAGTGCCTGAACATTTGCAGTAGGGAAGCCTATTGTACGCCCTCGCTTATCACCATGTATAACAATACCTGCGATTTCAAAAGGTCGACCTAGCAGCATTCTTGCAGCTTCCATGTCTCCCTCCTGTAAAAGTTTACGAATTCGTGTAGAGCTAATTTTTTCAATATCATCCGTTTTCTTTTCAACAATCGTCACATCATAATCGCCATTACTCAAAGCACGCATCTCCTCCATTGTGCCTTTACCGAATGCACCAAAGGAGAAATCAAAGCCCGCTGCAACATGTTGGATATTTAACCCACGGATAAATGTATCAATAAAGGCTGCTGGAGAAAGTTTGGCAAAATCTGATGTGAAATGTACGACAAATACTGTATCCACGCCTTGTTCTTGAAACAATTGCAATTTTTGCTGCAGCAATGTAATATAAAAAACCTTTTCATTTCGTCCACCAAGGACTATAGAAGGATGTGGATCAAAAGTCATCACTGCAGTTGAGATTTGATGCTTGTCCCCTTCTTCCTTCGCTGCCTTGATAACTGCCTGATGCCCTCTATGTACACCATCAAAAAAGCCAATTGCTAATGAATACGGCTGCATACTTTCTTGTTGCTGTAGTTGATGCGGGTATTTTAAATGAATGACCTCCATACAAAAATCCTCCTACTCTATCGTCGGAAACATCTTATGTGGTTTCATCAACCCTTCTTTCGTAGGATGTGATTGATAAACCGCCATCGCTTTCCCATTGATTCCAAAAACAATTTTATCATGTATCTTTAATAATGTATCTGCCGGAAGCACTTGTCCATTGAAAATTTCTTTTTCATTGGCAGCAGTGATTTCAATATATGGAAAGTCTGTTAATGCATACTCAACTGGTAACATACATCTATCAATTTGTTCAGCTTCCATCAGCTCAGCAACCTGTGACAATGTAAAGCAATTTTCTTGTGTAAATGTGCCTGAGGCCGTACGTACAAGCTCTTGCATATGTGCTGGATAACCAAGTGCTTCCCCGATTTGTACCGCCAATGTGCGTATATATGTCCCCTTACTACAGGCTATACGTACAGGGACCGTAATTTCTTGTCCTTCATATATTTCTCTCTCATCTAAAAGCTCTAAAGCATAAATTGAAACCTTACGTGTCGGTCTTTCAACCGTTTCCCCCTTACGTGCATATTCATAAAGACGTTTACCATTGACTTTGACCGCAGAAAACATAGGTGGTGTTTGTTCAAT
The DNA here is from genome assembly GCA_002973635.1 of Lysinibacillus sp. B2A1. Lineage (GTDB taxonomy): Bacteria > Bacillota > Bacilli > Bacillales_A > Planococcaceae > Lysinibacillus. Next base: position 1,376,550 of record CP027224.1, on the reverse strand, counting down.
CACACCTGTTAAAGAAGCTAGTACCTCTAATAGTTGATCCCGAGTGAATTTCTTCATAGTGTTATCTTGTTGAACTGTTTCACCTTCTGCATCCTCAGTTGTCGTTGTTCGACCAATAGATATAATAGCTTCATAGGTTTTTCCTGCATCTGTTAAATATTCTGCAATCCTTGTTGCCTGTCCAATACAAATTGGCAGAACACCCTCTACTCCTGGATCAAGCGTACCTGTATGCCCTACTTTTTTTGTGCGTAAAATTTTTCGTAATTTAAAAACACAATCATGGCTTGTCATGCCACGTTCTTTCCAAAGCGGTAAAATACCGTTCATATAGTTCCTCCCAAAGTCTTCTTTGTTGTAGCTTTGCCAAAACAACAAATTTTTTCTACAATAAAAAGCCTGCCTGCATGAACATGCATGTGGCAGACTCTTTACCTTTACCTTTTCCTTATTCTTCGTGTAGACCTCGTAGCAATGTATCAATACGGTTCCCATATTCAATCGATGAATCAAATTCAAAGATTAATTCTGGTGTACGGCGTAATCGGATACGGGAACCGATTTCTGAACGAATAAAACCAGAAGCTTTTACTAAAGCTTTAAGCGTTTCTTCTCGTTCACGTTCATTGCCTAAAGATGTAATATAAATAGTCGCTTGCTGTAAATCACCTGTTACCTCAACACCCGTAACAGTAACAAACCCAACACGCGGATCTTTTATTTTACGGCCAAGAATATCACCGAGTTCTTTTTTCATTTGCTCAGCAACACGGTTTGAGCGTAGAGACATAATTTGTCACCTCTATTTCGATGTACAGATAGTTGTGTGCTCATCCTTTTATAGGTATTAGAATCATCTCTACATATAAATGACACAGCTATCTTCAGTTACTTATAAATAGTCTCGCCACACATTGAGCTGTTCCCATGACGGATTTGACTGTAAGAAATGAAGCGCATGATTAATTTCTCGCTCGGCTGCTTCTTTTGAAGAAGAAACAGCAACAAGTGCTAATTTCGTGCGCTGCCATACATTTTGATGGTCAATTTCCGCAATAGATACATTAAATTTTTGCTTTGTGCGGGTAATCATACGCTGTAAGACAGCACGTTTTTCCTTTAACGAATGGGCAGTTTGAATGATGAATTCAACCTCTGCGTAGACAATCATTAGACGCGTTTAACTTCTTCCATAATATAGGCTTCAATAATGTCGCCTTCTTTAATATCATTGAAGTTTGTAATTGTAATACCACATTCGTACCCTTTCGCAACTTCTTTCACTTCATCTTTGAAACGTTTTAGAGTATCTAACTCACCTTCAAAAATAACTACATTATCACGAATGACACGTACGCCAGAATCACGCGTTACTTTTCCGTCTGTTACGTACGAACCAGCGATAGTACCAACTTTAGAAACTTTAATTGTTTGACGTACTTCTGCTTGACCAATAATTTTTTCTTCAAACTCTGGATCAAGCATACCTTTCATCGCTTGTTCAATTTCTTCAATTACTTTATAAATAATACGGTGTAAACGAATATCTACGCCTTCTTGTTCTGCTGCACGTTTTGCATTAACGTCTGGACGAACGTTAAAACCAATTACAATGGCATTTGATGCCGCAGCAAGAGATATATCTGATTCTGTAATTGCTCCTGCGCCTGTGTGAATAATTTTTACGTTAACGCCTTCTACATCAATTTTCATTAAAGATGCAGCCATTGCTTCAACAGTACCTTGAACGTCAGCCTTCACGATGAGGTTAAGTTCTTTCATTTCACCTTGGCTCATTTGTTCAAATAGATTATCCAATGTTACGCGCTGTTTTTCAGAACGTTGTGCTTGAATGGCAGACATTGCACGTGTTTCACCGACTTGACGTGCTGTTTTTTCATCTTCAAAAACAACGAAGCGGTCACCAGCTTGTGGTACATCATTTAAACCAGTAATTTCTACTGGCGTTGATGGTCCAGCCTCCTTCACACGACGGCCCTTATCATTTACCATCGCACGTACTCGCCCGTAAGCATGACCAACAACAATCGGGTCTCCTACTTTTAGTGTTCCATCCTGTACTAACAGCGTTGCAACTGAACCACGACCTTTATCAAGCTGTGCTTCAATAACTGTACCTATAGCTAGACGGTTAGGGTTCGCTTTTAATTCGCCTACTTCTGCAACAAGTAAAATCATTTCAAGTAATGTATCAATTCCCTCGCCTTTTAATGCAGAAATCGGTACAAAAATTGTATCTCCGCCCCAAGCCTCTGGAACAAGACCATGCTCTGTTAATTCTTGCATCACACGATCAGGGTTCGCTGAAGGTTTATCCATTTTATTGACAGCAACAATAATTGGTACTTCTGCTGCTTTTGCATGATTAATAGCTTCTACCGTTTGAGGCATGACACCATCATCCGCAGCTACCACTAAAATTGTTAAGTCTGTTACTTTTGCTCCACGTGCACGCATTGTTGTAAAAGCAGCGTGACCTGGTGTATCAAGGAACGTAATTTTTTTGTCGCCTTCAGTTACTTGGTAAGCACCGATATGCTGTGTAATACCACCAGCTTCTCCTGCTGTAACTTTTGTATGACGAATAGAGTCTAATAACGTCGTTTTACCATGGTCAACGTGACCCATAATTGTTACGACAGGAGGACGTTCTGATAATTCTTCCTCATTAACTTCTTCTGTTTGTTCGAAGTGCGTTTCTAAATCCGTAATATCTACACGAATTTCTTCTTCAACTTCTACACCATAGTCTGCACAAATTAATTCAATTGCATCCTTATCTAATTCTTGGTTAATTGTTGCCATCACACCGAGCATAAATAACTTTTTAATGATTTCTGATGGTTCACGATGTAGTTTTTTTGCTAATTCCGCAACAGATAGTGATTCAACGAATGTAATTTTTTCTGGTAATTCCTTTTGTTTCACTGGTACTGATGGTTGATGTGTTTTTGGATGGCGACGTTTGCCTCCGTGAATTCCTGGTTTTGGACGTTGGTTAAAACCACCGCCACCTCTACGATTATTATTATTGTTATTATTATTATTATTTTGTGTCATATTTCGATTTTGATTACCTTTAGTATTCTTAGATTTTTCGTTAGACGAATTTGAGTTTTGACGCATTTGTTGCTGATTGTTTGCTTTAGGCTTAGAAGTAGCAGATTGTTGCATTTGCCCTTCTTGCCTTCTCATCGATTGCTGTGGTTTTTGTTGGCCATTTGCTTGTGTTCTTTGTGATATGTTTTGAGTAGGTGGTTTCACTTCTTTTTTTCCTGATGTACTAAATGATTGGTTTAACTTCGACACAATGTCCTTTTCTAACATAGACATGTGATTTGTTACACTCACATTTAATTTACTTAGTGCTTCAATAACCTCTTTACTCGTTTTATTCACTTGTTTTGCATATTCATGAACTCTGATTTTGGTCATCTGCTCACCCCCGATTATTTTTCGTTGAGTAGACTAGACAATTTACTTGCAAAACCTTTATCGGTAATAGCTAAAGCCACTCGGGCCTCCTTACCTGTAGCATGTCCTAGATCATAACGATCACCAATTACATGATACTCAACGTTGTAGTACGTGCATTTATCTTGAATTTTCTTGCTAGAGTTTTTAGAAGCATCGTTTGCAAGCAGTACTAGCTTAGCATTACCATTGCGGACTTCTTTCACTACTAACTCTTCTCCTGAAATAACTTTACGGGCTCTGGCCGCTATTCCAAGCAAATTAAACACTGCTTGCTGGATCATATAATAGACTCCCTGCGAATCAGCAACAGTAGTTCATCGTAAATTTCTTCAGGAATTTTCACATCAAGTTGGTGCCCTAAAACATTTTTCTTGCGGGCGATTTCAACTGCCTCCTCTGATTTAGAGACATAAGCACCACGTCCGGATTTTTTTCCAGAAACATCCACACTTACCTCGCCCTCTTTTGAACGAACAACACGAATCATTTCTTTTTTGGGTAGCATTTCTCCAGTAGCTACACATTTTCGAAGAGGTACTTTTTTATTAACAGCCATAAGAATCACCTTTCCTCTCTGAAGCTTGTCGTAAGAGGTGGACTAGCCACGCACTACCTCAGTTATGTCCTGATTAATCCTAAGTAGACAATGCCATTATTCAGTCGACGCCCTCAACGTCCACTGAATAATGGCAGTAGACTAGTCACACGGCCTTTCTTACTTATTCTTCGTCGTCTTGATATAAGTCAACTGCTACATCATCAAAATCACTTTCATCATCCTCAGCAGGAATGAAAGTGCTTGTAGCAGATGGATAAATTCCTAGCTCACGAGCATCTGTTTCACTCTTAATATCAATCTTCCAACCAGTTAGCTTTGCAGCTAAACGTGCATTTTGACCACGTTTTCCAATTGCAAGAGATAATTGATAGTCAGGTACGACAACCGTTGTAGATTTTTCTTCTTCGTTTACTTGAACATCTAAAACCTTTGAAGGGCTAAGCGCATTTGCCACGAAGACAACTGGATCTTCTGACCATTCAACGATATCGATTTTTTCACCGTTTAATTCATTGACAATAGTTTGAACACGAGCACCTTTTGCTCCTACACATGAGCCGACTGGATCTACCTCTTCATTGTGTGCATGTACAGAGATTTTTGAACGATCTCCCGCTTCTCGAGCAATCGATTTAATTTCTACAATACCTTCATAAATTTCAGGTACTTCCATCTCAAATAATCGGCGTAATAATCCTGGATGTGTGCGTGACACAATGACTTGAGGTCCACGAGTTGTTCTCTCAACCTTTGTAATATAAACTTTAATACGATCATGTGGGTGATATTTTTCACCTTGTATTTGTTCATTGACTGGCAGTGCAGCTTCAACTTTACCTAAACCTACATAAATATTGCGAGCATCTAGTCGCTCTACTACACCTGTAACAATATCGTCTTCACGGTCTACGTATTGTTCATAAATTAAGCCTCGTTCAGCCTCACGTACGCGTTGTGTCACGACTTGTTTCGCTGTTTGAGCAGCAATACGACCGAAGTTACGAGGTGTCACTTCTTGTTCAACCACATCTTCTAATTGATAAGCTGGGTTAATAGCTTTTGCATCCTCTAAAGATATTTGTAAACGATCATCCTCTACCTCTTCTACAACATCTTTACGCGAAAAGACACGAATAGAGCCCTTATCTAAATTTAAGTCCACACGAACATTCTGTGCTTGATTAAAGTTGCGTTTGTAAGCTGTAACCAATGCCGCTTCAATTGCTTCAATCAACACTTCTCTTGAAATTCCTTTTTGTTCTTCTAGCGCAGTTAGCGCATCTAACAAATCACTACTCATTTTGTTTTCACTCCTAAATATGCATTATGCTGAAAAATCGATGGCTAGTCGTGCCAATGCGATTTTTTCTTGTTCAATGGTTACTGTTATTTTGCGTGTTTTAATACTTACTTCCATCACTAATGTATGTTCATTGTATGACGTTAAGTAGCCTTGGAATTCCTTCATGTCCTTAATGGGCTCATAGGTCTTTACGTAAATAAATTTACCAACCGCTTTTTCAAAATCAGCATCTTTTTTTAGTGGACGTTCTGCTCCAGGTGAAGAAACTTCTAAATAATAGTTTTGTGTAATTGGATCTTTTTCATCCAGTAGTAGACTTAGTTTTTCACTTACTTGAGCACATTGGCCAATGTCAATTCCGCCTTCAGGTGTATCAACATAAACACGTAAAAACCAGTTACGTCCTTCTTTTACGAACTCGATGTCCACTAACTCAAGGTTTAACTCTTCTACAATTGGTTTAGCGAGCTCTTCAATTAAAGATGGTACTTTGCTCATTGTTGCCTCCTGTATCTATTAAATTCTAGCGTAATAAGGATTCATTACTAAAACAAAATGTTGTAATGAACCATAATAAAACAGAAATTCCACCATTGCTTTGGTGAAATTTTACGGTCTTACCTGCTGTTAGTCAAAAATTTGTTTTGCTACGGTATAACAACAGAAAAGAGCGGGAAGGCCCCACTCTTTTGCTGGAAAATTATCAACAAATTATTACCATAAGAATAGCACAGTTTACAGCACAATGCAAATTTCCTTATTCTAGACACCACTGGCACATGGCCATAAATGTGTCTAGAATTCGAAAATGTCCATTAGTTTACCATAAAAAATCATTTTCGCCTTATGCTTTCCATACAAAAACATTTGCTGAATGAAGATAAATAACATACGTAATCATTAGAAAAGTGATAGCTGATTAGCATCTGGCATGCCTTCTAGACAACCCAGTTGATCCATGTATTCAATTAAAGTTTTAGACACACGACCTCGTTGCTGTAAATCTTCCTTCGATAAAAACTCACCATCCTCACGTGCCGCCACAATTGTTTTCGCAACGTTCGTACCGAGTCCAGGAATTGCATCAAATGGAGGGATTAATGTGTTACCATCTATCACAAATTCACTAGCCTTTGAACGGTACAGGTCAACCTTTTGGAAGCTCATACCACGCTCGCACATTTCAAGAGCAAGCTCCATTACGGTTAATAAGTTTTTCTCCTTAGTAGATGCATCTAAGCCTTTCATATTGATTTCATCAATTTTGGCACGAATCATTTGTGAACCCTGTACCATCGATATTAAATCAAAATCATCGGCACGAACTGTGAAATAAGCTGCATAATAAAGGATTGGGAAGTGTACCTTAAACCAAGCAATACGTACAGCCATTAACACATAAGCTGCTGCATGGGCCTTCGGGAACATGTATTTTATTTTTTTACATGATTCGATATACCAGCCCGGTACTTTATTTGCAAGCATCTCTGCTTCAAACTCTTCAGATAGTCCTTTCCCTTTACGCACGGACTCCATAATTTTAAAGGCCAATGACGGTTCTAGTCCTTGGTAAATTAAATAGACCATAATATCGTCACGACAGCCAATTACCTCTTTCAGTACACATGTACCGTTTTGTATTAATTCCTGAGCATTTCCTAGCCATACGTCCGTTCCGTGGGAAAGCCCTGAAATTTGCACAAGCTCTGAGAAAGTCGATGGCTTTGTATCTTCAAGCATTTGACGCACAAAACGAGTACCGAACTCTGGAATTCCTAATGTTCCTGTTTTACAGCCGATTTGTTTTTCTGTTACACCTAAAGTTTCAGGAGAACTAAAAATCTTCATAACGACTGGATCATCTGTTGGAATTGTTTTTGGATCTATCCCTGATAAATCCTGCAACATACGAATCACAGTCGGATCATCGTGCCCAAGAATATCCAGCTTTAAAATATTGTCGTGAATGGAATGGAAATCAAAATGAGTTGTTCGCCATTCAGCATCCTGTGCATCTGCAGGGTATTGTACTGGGGAGAAGTCGTAAATATCCATATAATCTGGTACTACGATAATTCCCCAGGATGTTGTCCTGTTGTTCGTTTAACACCTGTACAGCCCTGCACTAAGCGATCTACTTCTGCCCCACGAAAATGCAGGTTATTATCACTTGCATAGCCCTTTACATAGCCATACGCTGTTTTCTCGGCAACCGTACCGATTGTTCCAGCACGATATACATAATCTTCACCGAATAGAACTTTCGTATAGTTATGGGCATTTGGTTGATATTCACCAGAAAAATATGACGATAGGTAAACCTTTGACGTTATCTCTAGTTTTTCCCCCGTCCCACACCGTACATGAGGCTTTCACACTCATACGGCGTTCCATCGTTAGTTTTGTTGAATTTAAAGGCTTAGTTTTGGATTTCCTACTTCCGTTCTTAGCCTGTTTAATTTATTTATTGCTTTTACTTAAAATTTACTTATTATCTTTTGATATTCTTTATTTGTTAGTGGATCTGAATGATGGATAAGCATATGATATTGCTTGTTGATAATAATTAAATTATCATACTCATCTGTGCCGCTATGAGCTGTTGGTTTTCTATGGTGGCAAATGGCTTGATGCGGTGTTAATCTCTCACCTGTAATACCACAACAACCTTTTTGTGCTACATATTTACTAAGGCGGTTATTTTCATACAGAACACCTTTCGATTTATATATTCCTCTACGAAATATTTCAATTTCTCTAACAGACACTTGTTTTAAATCTTTATGAATTGCTAGCCTATCTTTTGCGTTATAAATCGTAAATTCAGGTTTGCGTTGTCCTCGTATATCATGTCGAACTGCTTCAATAGGATATACCAGTAATCCATTGCTTTTGAAACGTGGATAATTGTAATCTCCGTAAAATTTATCAATCACTCCGTTTGTTTCTTTTGTTTTCAAAAAGATGTTTCTTATCATGAGTGATTTAATGTTTGGATGAATGTTATGCCTTATCTCATTAAATCCTGAGCGATCCGAGTTGCAATCTTATAATAGTTTTGCAGCCCTAAAATATTCGCATTAAAATTCATCACTTTTTGTGGAGTAGGACTTTTTCTTAGTTTTACTAGCTGATGCCTTATAACGCCTTGTACCTTTTCTTTTGCTCTTGGGTCCATCTTAGAATTGACGATGTATCCTGTTTTCGCATTGCCTTTTTGTACCGCTCTAAAGCGAACTCCTAAAAAGTCTGTACCATTCTTACGCAAATTCGTGATTTTACTTTTTTCTTCACTAGTTTCTAGCCCTAATCGTTCTTTTAACCATTTTTCAACAGCTATTTTAATCTTTCGAGCATCTTCATATGAGTTCGTGAATATTTTAAAATCATCTGCGTATCGAACTAGATACATTGGTTTTAACCTTGTCTTTTTAAGTGCGTCCGTTTTATTGCGTTTTAGCTTGTAAGGTACTTTGGTAGGTTTTGTTTCCCATTGATTCGAAATCCACCAGTCTAACTCATTTAATACTACATTTGCAAGTAGAGGAGATAAAATGCCTCCTTGTGGTGTCCCTTTTGACGGTACTCCTTCACCTGTAATTTCAGCTTTCAGCATCTTCGTTATAATAGCTAATACTTTTTTATCCCTAATGCCAATTGTCCATAATTGTCTCATAAGTTTTTTATGATTCACATTATCGAAGAAACCTTTTATATCGATATCAATTACAAAGTGTTGATGGCTATGATTCACCATATGATAACATCTTGCCAATGCATCATGTGTGCTGCGTTTGGGTCTGAATCCGTAACTTTGTGGATTGAATTTTGCCTCCGTAATTGGTTCTAATACTTGTAAAAATATTTGTTGTATTAGCCTATCCTCAATTGTTGGAATACCTAGAGGTCTCATCTTCCCATCTGGTTTCGGAATAAATAATCGCCTAACTGCATGTGGTGAATAATTTTCTAGTCTTCTTCGAACAAGCTTGATTAGTTTATCAGCATTCATTTTGTTTAAATGTTTAATTGTGTGTCCATTAGTACCTTTCGTTTTACTACCTGTATTACTTTTAAGGTTACGAAAGGCGAGCATGATATTTTCTTCGGAAATAATCACATCATAAAGGTCTGTAAAATATCGACCACTTTTACTTTCTTCATAAAGATTATCAAAAGCTGTTTGTAATCCAAAATATTCGTTATTTCTTAACTTTTGTATCATTAAGTCAGCCAATTAATCACCTCGTACTCGAAGCTTTCATTCTCTTTAGTCATACTAGAATCTGACTTGTGTAGGTTTATCTTCAACACTAACGACTTGTGCCCTTCCCTCTGAAATGTTTTCTCCTCCGACCTATTTGTTATTCAGTCATCAATGGCATTTCTTCAACGGTACTACGGCACTACTGCCACTCCGTTTAAGTAAGTTATAGCTAATTACTTAGCCTTTCCTTACACCGTTGTCATCAGAATGCAACTTCCTCTTACGTTCGGAGCTTCACACGTTCCACTATTTCTATCTGTACATCTTTCCTTAGGTTCCCCCTAAATTCCGCTAGGCTTGCATGTGCCTGTAACACAAGATGGATTTTCATAACCAAACGCTTACTCATCCACAGCTAGAAGTCCTATTTGGACCCCGTAGCATTTCTACTACGTGACATTCACGAAAAGTCAGTCGAGGGTTCGTCCCAGTGATTCTACTGATTCTAACCATAGAAAGTTTATAGACACCAGACCTATCATTCACAAGATTGCTCTCTTTCCACAGCCGTACTGTTTGGGTGAACTTCAGCCCACTTTAACGAGCTTCATACAAGTTTCAGTTTTGCAGTCATCTACTTGCATGTCGTAGCTTCAGCGAGTGTGTTTCAAGACGTTACGCTATCATTCCACACTTCGAAATAGCAGTTCTACCAAATATGGTGGTTAACCTTTTCAGTTAACAACGTGTCGCACTCAAATCGATGTCAGGCACCTTATCTCCTTTAAAACCAAGGAATGTTTCGAATGGAATATCTTGTCCATCCTTTTTATAAGGTGTTCCACATTCCGTACAATCTTTATTCGGTAAGTCAAAGCCTGAGCTAACAGAACCATCATCAAAAAACTCGGCATGCTTACAATTTGGACAAACATAATGAGGTGGAAGTGGATTTACTTCAGTAATCTCCATAAAGGTCGCTACTAATGAAGATCCAACAGATCCACGGGAACCTACTAAATAGCCATCAGCTAATGATTTTTTCACAAGCTTCGCAGAAATTAAATAAATTACACCGAAGCCATGACCTAAAATCGATTTTAGTTCCTTCTCAATACGTGCCTTCACGATTTCAGGCAAGTCATCACCATAAATGCGATGGGCCATTTCATAAGTTAAATTTGTTACCTCATCATCTGAGCCTTCAATTTTAGGTGTATATAAATCGTCTTTAATAGGCTTCACATCACCAATCATATTTGCAATTTTTTGAGAGTTGGTAACAACTACCTCTTTTGCAAAATCTGGTCCTAAAAAATCAAACTCTTTGAGCATTTCATCTGTCGTTCTGAAATGAACCTCAGGTAGCTTTGATTTATTTAAAATGTTGGCACCACCTTGTGAACCAATTAATATTTGTCTGAACATCCCATCTGTCGGATCTAAATAATGAACATTCCCTGTTGCCACAACTGGTTTATCCAGCTTCTTCCCAAGCTTTACAAGTTTTCGAATAATATCCTCAAGCGTCCATTCATCACGAACGACATTACGCTCAATTAATGGCGCATACACTGCCTTAGGTTGGACTTCAATATAATCATAAAATCTTGCAACTTTCTCAGCTTCCTCTGGTGATTTATTCATCATTGTCTCAAATACTTCACCATTACTACAGCCAGATCCGATCAATAAACCTTCTCTATATTGCTCTAGGACTGCTCGTGTAACACGAGGCACACGATAGAAAGTTTTTGTATGTGAGTGAGTGACGATTTTAAATAAATTTTTAAGCCCGGCATTATCTATTGCTAAGATTGTGCAGTGCATCGGTCTTCCTTTTTTATAAGCATCTCCACCACCAATATGCTTATTAAAATCATCATGGTATTTAATATTTAATTCATCTGCATCTTTTAATAGCTGTAAAAGTAAGTAACCTGTTGCCTCTGTATCATAAATAGCTCGGTGATGTTGAGTTAATTCAATATTGAATTTTTTACAAAGTGTATTTAAACGGTGATTTTTCATCGTCGGGTAGAGTAATCTGGCAAGCTCCAGCGTATCAATGACTGGATGAATGGTGCCCTCTAGCTCATATTTTTTATAGCCTGTATATAAAAAGCCAATATCAAATGATGCATTATGAGCTACAACAATGCCATCTCCAATAAATGCATGGAACTCCTTGATGACTTGCTCCACCTCTGGCGCATTTCGCACCATATCGTCTGTAATACCCGTTAATTCAATGGTCGTCGCTGATAACGGATGGTGTGGATTGGCAAAGCTTTCGTATTTATCAATCACATTTCCATCCTTAATTTTAACTGCTGCAAGCTCAATGATTGTATCATAAGCTGTGGAAAGACCTGTTGTTTCCACGTCAAATACAACATAGGTAGCATCAGTTAATAATTGATGCTCAGGGGCATAAGCAATTGGCACGCCATCATCCACTAAATTTGCTTCCATGCCATAGATTACTTTGATGCCATGTTTTTTTCCTGCTGCATACGCATCTGGGAAGGATTGTACTACTGAATGGTCTGTAATAGCGACAGCAGGATGCCCCCATTTTGCGGCCTGAGCCACAAGGCGATCAACTGGGGTAACAGCGTCCATTTGACTCATTGGTGTATGGAGGTGTAATTCAACACGTTTTTCACCCTCTGGTGCCTTATCCTGTCGTGTTTCCTTTTTGATTTCATTAATGTCATTGGCCATCACGATTAAGTCACGAATAAATGTATCTGTTTGAACAGAGCCTCGAACTTTTATCCACATACCCTTTTTCAAATATTGCATCAGTTCAGCATCATCATTATCGCGAGAGAACATTTTGACAATGATAGAATCCGTATAGTCGGTCATTTTGATTTGTAATAATGAGCGACCACTTTTCAGTTCCTTAATTTCTGTATCAAAGACAAATCCTTCAATAATAACCCGACGTTCTTCCTCAACAATACGTTTAATTTCCATAATTTCATCGTCTTTAATATGCATTCCCAGCTGGAATGGGCGATCACCAAGGTTCGCAATTGCTGGATTGTCTTTCTTCTCCTGCTCCCGTTTTTGGTAATCTTGTATCGCTTGCTGGGCTAATGCCGCTTCTTCCAAGCGCTTCTGTTCCATAAAAGCTTCCTGTGCTGCAATCATTTCTTCTGTTTCATCCTGCAACACAAAGTCTATAGCCATCTGTGGAAAACCAAATTGACTATAGCTTATGGAAAGCTTTTCTGCATACTTCGTCTTTAGCATCATAAATTCCATTTCTTGCATACAGGATAAAGTAATCTTTTGACCATTCCACATTGGCATTTGAGATGCAAGACAGTTTTTAAGGGTTGGCGCCATTTCATCTATTTGTTCAACTACAGTTAACCAATATGCCTGAACAAGCTCTTCTGTCACATCTTTCTCTATCGTTTCAAAAGTTGTATGGATCTGAGCAATAGCAGAAAATTTCTCCGTTAAATGTGTACGAAAAAGCTGATATAACGGAAACGGAAGTATTCCTCGTAATTTAATGGTGAAATGCCATAGTCTGTTTTTTTTGTGAACGGTTAAACGTGATAATTCACCTTCTTCAAAAAAGGACATATACACATCTTCTGTTAACTCTAGTTGCTGCAAGAGCATTCGAAATCTCGTTCTTGCCTCTTGTTGCTGTTCCAATTTAGTGACACCTGCTTTCTACAATCTAAATTGAAGAAAAAAATTCGCACCCTCTCTACGGGCGATCTACAAACAACAACAGATACTTTCTGTCATTGCTTGATTGGTTCATTGTCCCGCAGAAGTGTCGCGAATTCTTTACTACTATCTTATCAAAATTAAAGGGCAGCCTCTATTGGAAGCATTTACACCTTTGTTAAAGGAAACTAGTTTTTACGGAAAAATTCATTTAAGCGATCAATAACCTCTTCTTTTTTCCATTCAAATGTCTCACCTGTTTGACGGAACTTGACTTCAACAATACCTTCAGTTGCTTTTTTACCAACGGTTACACGAACAGGTAAGCCAATCAAATCTGCGTCCGCAAATTTAACTCCAGCACGCTCGGCACGATCATCGAAAAGCACATCATAGCGGTAGGACTTTAATAAGCCGTATAGCTCATCTGCCAAGGCTACCTGTGTTTCATCCTTTGTATTTACAGGTACAACATGAATATCATATGGCGCTAATTGTGTTGGCCAAATGAAACCATTTTCATCTTGGAATTGCTCAGCCACAGCAGCTAAAATACGTGAAACACCAATACCATAGCAGCCCATAATAAATGGCTGTGCCTTCCCTTGCTCATCTAAGAAAGTACCATTCATTTTTGCAGAATAAGTAGTCCCTAATTTGAAAATATGACCAACCTCTATGCCTTCTGCAAATTTTATGATATCTTGTCCATCTGGTGATGGATCTCCCTCTTGAATAAAGCGAATATCTAAATAATTATTTACTGCAAAATCACGCTCTGGATTTACATGGATTAAGTGGAATCCATCCTCATTTGCACCAGCTACCCCATTACGGATAGATTTTATTGCATTATCCGCTACTACCTTGACATCTACTGGTAATTTAACTGGACCGATAGAACCAACTCCACAGCCTAATAGGTCTTGAATTGCTGCTTCACTAGCAAGTTCAACTGAGCCAGCCTCTAGGGCATTTTTCAGTTTAATATCGTTTATTTCATGATCGCCTCGTGCAAGTACAACGACTAATTCACCATCAACATCAAATACTAACGATTTAATCACATTTGAAGATTCAATATTTAAGAAAGCAGATACTTCCTCAATTGTTTTTTGATCTGGTGTTGCTACTTTTTCAACGTCCTTTAATGCTTCATCTGATGCTTGATAGTCCACTACTACTTCTGCCATTTCAATGTTAGCAGCATAATCAGATGTGTCAGAATATGCAATTGTATCCTCGCCAATAGCAGAAAGCACCATGAATTCATGCGTACCTTTCCCACCGATGGAACCAGCATCCGCAATAACCGCACGATAATTTAAACCTAATCGAGAGAAAATATTAGAGTATGCACGGTACATATCATCATAGGTTTCATCTAAGCTTTCACGTGATGCATGGAATGAATAAGCATCTTTCATAATAAACTCTCTACCTCGTAATAATCCAAAGCGAGGACGTTTTTCATCACGGAACTTTGTTTGAATTTGGTATAGTGTTAATGGTAATTTTTTATAAGATTTAATTTCATCACGTACAAGAGTTGTAATGACCTCTTCATGTGTAGGCCCTAATGCAAAGTCACGATCATGACGATCTTTCAAACGCATTAATTCTGGACCATATTTCTCCCAGCGGCCAGACTCCTGCCATAGCTCTGCAGATTGTAATGCAGGCATTAACAATTCTATAGAGTTAATGGCTTCCATTTCTTCGCGAATAATATTTTCAATTTTTGATAACACACGTTTTGCAAGCGGTAAATACGAGTATACCCCACTTGTATTTTGTCGAATAAACCCTGCACGTAGTAATTGCTTATGTGATTTAACATCTGCATCAGCAGGTACTTCACGTAGCGTTGGGATAAATGTTTTACTTTGCTTCATTCAGTGTTCCACCTTTTTTCATCAATTTCGCTTTGGCGTAATTGCGTCTGGATTTTGAATTGTGCATGCATAATTCATTCCTTTGAAAATCCGTGACATCCGCCGGAGGTTTTATCTTCATTCAGCATGTGTTTGGACACCTACTGAAAAGGAACCAAAACTGCATTCATCTCACCACCTGTAATGGTGGAAGTCTTCTGCTGAATGAAGATAAATAAGTTTATACTCTAATTAGCATAAACAAATTTAGCTTTGAACGCAATGTTTCAAATAAATTGCGCTCAAAGCTATGTTTTCCATCCATGTTAGCCTTGACGTAATAATCACGCATAGGCTTCCTCTAACTATGATGTAATGTTATTCTTTCTTCTAAAAGAAGAATCGCTGTATATCATTCCATGTGACAACTACCATTAAAATCATTAATAGTACAATACCAACAAAATGGACCATACCTTCTTTTTGACGATCAATTGGCTTACCTCTTAAAGCCTCGAAGCCGAAGAATAATAGGCGGCCACCATCAAGAGCAGGAAGTGGTAATAAATTCATGATGCCTAGATTAATACTTAACATGGCTGCAAAATTCATTAAAGCAAAAATTCCCCATGTGGCAACAGTCTCTGTCGTTTTGTAAATTCCAACAGGACCTGATAATGCATCAATTGTAAATTGACCAGTAATAAGCATTCCCAGTAATTCAAATATACGCATTGTCATATGATATGTTTCTTGAGCACCATAGACGACAGCTTTTAACGGGTTATAGACTTTAGGACTTGTCACTCCAATTTGACCATATGTCTCCCCATTCTCTTTCTTCTCTTTCACTGTCATTGTGAGATTTTTCGTTGTTCCCTCTCGCTCAACTGTAACATTAATCGTCTTACCAGGTCGACTTTGTACAATGGAAACTAAATCCTGCCACGTCTCAACAGCATGTCCATCTATTGATTTCACCCTGTCACCTGCAAGCATACCTGCCTGTGCAGCCGGATGATCTTTTACTACATCTGTAATAATTGGCTCATTTGTTGGTACACCATTTAACAAACCAATCATTAAATAAATGAAAAATGCTAATATAAAGTTAAACAATGGTCCCGCAAAGATTGTCATCGCACGTTGTCCCACTGTTTTAGCGTTAAATTGACGGTCATATGGTGCGATCAATGTTTCTTTTCCATTTTCGACCAAAATACAATCCCTTGTTACACTATAACGCACTAAATTCTCTTCTTCATCATAGCCTTCAATATATAAATCTTTTTCTAAATCAGCTCGTTCAACTTCTAAAAATAATAAGTCTGGTAACTGCTTATTATTTTGATTGAAAATAATTTTTTTGACACGATTATCTTCATCAACAATAAGCCCTACACGGTATCCAGGTAGCAATTCAGTACCATCCATGTCATCACCAGCCATACGAACGTAACCACCAATTGGCAAAAGTCGTACCGTATAAATTGTTTCACCATGTGTTTTTCCATAAATTTTTGGACCCATACCGATAGCAAATTCACGAACCATAATTCCTGCGCGTTTCGCAAAAAGGAAGTGACCAAGTTCATGGAAGAATACGAGCAGACCAAAAATTAATATAAATGCAATGGCTGTTTGCATAATACCCCACCTTTAAAAGTGAATAGTTAACGTAATCTTACTTTTGTTATTTTACCATGTCTAACACTGTTTTTCTTGTTTCACCGTCTACCTGTAAAATTGTCTGCAAATCTGGCACTAATATGTTGTTATGTGCCTGCATTACACGTTCGATTGTTTCATCGATTTCTAGGAATGTTATTTTCCCTTGTAAAAAGGCTGCAACTGCTGCTTCATTTGCTGCATTCATGGCTGTCAAAATCGTACCGCCTGTTCGCCCAGCCTCATAGGCAAGACGCAATGCTGGATAACGTTTGAAATCCATTTCTTGAAAATGAAGTTGACCAATCTGTGCTAAATTGAGCCGTTGTCCGTTATGCAACGGCATTCGATCTGGGTAGCTTAAGGCATACTGGATAGGTACACGCATATCTGGAGTACCTAGCTGCGCAATGACACTAGTATCATGATACTCAACTAGAGAGTGAATAATACTTTCTCTATGTAAAAGTACATCAATTTTATCATAAGGCATATCAAATAGGACATGTGCTTCTATGACTTCTAGTCCTTTATTCATCATTGTAGCCGAATCTATGGTAATCTTCGCACCCATTGACCAGTTTGGGTGATTGAGTGCATCCGCAACGGTTACATGCTTTAAATCATCACGTGATTTGTCACGGAAGCTACCACCAGAAGCTGTAATAATTAAACGTTCGATATTTTTTGGATTTTCACCATTCATTGACTGAAAGATTGCAGAATGCTCACTATCAACTGGTAAAATTGTTACATTGTATTTCTTGGCCTCTGCCATCACTAAATGCCCAGCCGTTACAAGTGTTTCCTTATTTGCAATAGCAACTGTTTTCCCCATTCGAATTGCGGCTAATGTTGACTCAAGACCAACACTACCAAGAACAGCATTAACGAGAACTGTAGAATCAGGATGTGTAGCCACCTCAACAAGCCCTTTTTCTCCAAATGAAAATTGGATTTGAGGATACTCTTTAGCCAGTGTCAATGCATCCTCTTCTCGCTGAACAGATACCAGCTCTGGCTTCAAAGCTTCAATCATTTCACGCGTTTTTTCGATATTCTTCCCTGAAGAAAATGCGACTAGCTGAAAGGCATCACGTTGTTCCTTTAAAATATCATAGGTTTGCCAGCCAATGGACCCAGTTGCACCAAGTAAACTAATTTTTTTCACGACAAATTGTCCCCTTCTTCTCTCTAACAAATGAAATACTACGTTATCATTAATCTAGATGGCTTTAATTCCCTAAAAAATGCAAAAAGTGTAATAGCGGCACAACAAATAATAGACTATCAAAGCGATCTAAAATTCCGCCGTGTCCAGGTAGTATAGTTCCTGAATCCTTTACATTGAAATGACGTTTTATGGCGGATTCCACTAAATCACCCATCTGCCCAATGATAGATGCAAAAATTGTGATGAAAATAAGTGAGATGTAGCCATTTGCAAATGGGTACATTGCCTGCATCCCTATTGCAAAGATTACTGCAATTACAATACCGCCTACAAAACCTTCTATCGTTTTCTTTGGTGAAATTTCTGGCCATAGCTTATTTTTACCTAGCTTTCTTCCAACAAAATATGCTCCTGAGTCTGTCGTCCAAACAACTAGTAAACAGTAGACAACATATACAAGTCCTTCATTTCTTGTTTCAACTAAATAATGGAAGCCCAAGCCTACATAAAACGCACCTAATAAAATAAAACCAACTTCATCAAATGTGATTTTATTTTTCACAAGAACTACATATATCAGTAAAAGCATAACGATGCCATACACAACCATCAAATTAGAGGAATAGCCAATTGCTTCTACTACCTTACCCGACCAATCCTTAGGTATAACAAGTAATAGTAAAATCAGTAGCCCTAAAATACCGGGCACTGAAAAAAGTGATATACCTTTCATTTTTAGTATTTCATAAAAGCCGACAACAGCCATTGCAAGCACAAGTAGTGTAAATGGTACATTTCCATAAATAACAAATGGAATAAAAAGCGCAGCTGCAATTATTGCTGTGATGATTCTTTGTTTCAAGTTGTTTCTTCTCCCTTCAACCCACCGTAACGGCGATTACGTTTTTGATAGTTTTCCACCGCTTCCAATAAGGTTTCCTCGCCAAAATCTGGCCATAATGTATCTGTAAACCAAAATTCTGTGTAGGCGAGCTGCCATAGCATAAAGTTACTTAATCGTACTTCACCGCTGGTACGAATTAATAAATCTGGCTCTGGTAAATGAGCTGTCATTAAATGAGATGTTAAACATTCTTCTGTTATATCTTGTAACGTTAATTGACCATCTTGCACTTTTTGAAGCATCGTTTTCATTGCATTTACCATTTCAGAACGACTTCCATAATTCAAAGCAAAATTTAAGATTAACCCTGTGTTATGCTTCGTCTCCTCCATCGCTTCAAACAATGCCTTTTGTGTATGTGCGGGCAATAAAGCAGGATCTCCAATCATTTCCACACGTACATTACGTTCCATCATCTCTGGTAAAAAGGAGCCTAAAAATTCAACAGGTAAACGCATAAGAAAATCTACTTCTGTTTTTGGCCGCTTCCAGTTTTCTGTTGAGAACGCATACACCGTTAAAACCTTTATTCCAAGATCTGACGCAAACCTAGTGACTTTTCGTACCGTCTTCATACCTTCATGGTGCCCGGCAACACGAGGCATCGCGCGTTTTTTTGCCCAACGTCCATTTCCGTCCATAATAATCGCAACATGGGCAGGAATTGGCTCGCTTTTAGCAAGGGCAACACGTTCCCCCAATGATAGTGTATTCATATTTATTTGTTTACCTAATAGCTTTTTAAACATGCTAACTCCCCCACTACAACTAATCGGACGTATACTAACCTATCATAACAAACAAAAGCACGTTTTGTCTTTCTCTAAATTGACTATGTATGAACCAGCTTTATTTAGAACTATTTACAAGTAAGGCTTTTAAAGGGCTTTTCCCTTAATCTCATGCAATCCTCATCTGTGTTTCCGTTTCACGTAAAGAACAGTTCTTCTTAATCCAAAAAAGAAAGCAAAAATAGTTGAAAGGTATTTCTCTAAGACAATTAAAAGCTTGAATGTATGAGATTTGACTAAATCTGATACATTAAGATCTAATTGTAAAGAGAAAAGACGTCCTGATATATATAGGACGCCTTCATCTCCTTAAAAAGTTCCATCTTAGATATGTAAAGCGTCTGCTTACACCTCTAGAATTTCTTTTTCTTTTTCTTTCGTTACTTGATCTACTTTTACAATGAATTCATCTGTTAATTTTTGAATATCTTCACCGTAGCCACGTAGATCATCCTCTGTGATTTCGCCAGCTTTTTCAAGTTTTTTCAGATCGTCATTCGCATCACGACGAACGTTACGTACAGCGATTTTTGCATCCTCTGCTTCTTTTTTCACTTGCTTCACAAGATCTTTACGACGCTCTTCTGTTAAAGCAGGAATCATTAAACGAATGACAGAGCCGTCATTTGTTGGTGTAATACCAATATCTGATTTCATAATCGCTTTTTCGATTTCACCTAAGATTGTCTTATCGTAAGGCGTAATAACTAATAAACGCGCTTCTGGTACCGCAACACCTGCAAGCTGATTAATCGGTGTTGGTGCACCATAGTAATCAACCGTAATGCGATCTAATAGTGATGCGTTAGCACGCCCTGCACGGATTGATGATAATTCACGACTGAAGGCAGCGATTGTTTTGTTCATTTTTTCTTTAGCTTGTTCCAATACTTGTTTAGCCATTATGCATTCCTCCTAACAACTGTTCCAATTTTCTCGCCTAGTACGGCACGTTTAATATTACCTTGTTCTGTAATTGAGAAGACAATTAACGGAATATCGTTATCCATACATAAAGTAGAAGCTGTTGAATCCATTACTTGTAAACCTTGTTGAATAACGTCTAAGTATGTGAGTGTATCGTATTTAATGG
Source organism: Lysinibacillus sp. B2A1 (assembly GCA_002973635.1). Lineage (GTDB taxonomy): Bacteria > Bacillota > Bacilli > Bacillales_A > Planococcaceae > Lysinibacillus. The sequence goes on along the minus strand of CP027224.1, from coordinate 1,355,780 downwards.
CATTTGTATCTATTTTAGGATCTGCAGAATAAACACCATCTACATTATTTTTAGCCATTAAAATCGCATCTGCATCGATTTCCGCTGCACGTAATGCAGCAGTTGTATCAGTAGAGAAGAACGGATTACCTGTCCCTGCTGCAAAAATAACCACACGTTTTTTCTCTAGATGACGAACTGCTTTACGACGAATATATGGTTCTGCTACTTGTGTCATCACAATAGAAGATTGGACACGTGTTTCAATGCCTAATTTTTCAAGTGCATCTTGTAATGCTAAAGAGTTCATAACCGTTGCAAGCATACCCATATAATCGGCTGCAGCACGATCCATCCCCATTTCACTACCGATTTTTCCACGCCATATATTACCGCCACCTACAACAACAGCAACTTCTACATCAAGATCTACTACTTCTTTTACTTCCTCAGCAACAGCCTTGATTATTTTTGGTGATAAACCGAAGCCAGCTTCTCCCGCTAACGCTTCACCACTTAATTTTATAACTACTCGTTTATATTGTGGCACACTCATTGTAAACCTCCGTCAGACTTTATTTAAAACATCTCTATTCCCTTTTCCATTATAGTATATATTACAATAATTACTAGTTGTGAATAAGGCAGAATAGAAAATTATATCCTTCTTTTCGCTCTCTTCGGAAAAATAGGGAACACGTTAAATTGTGTTCCCCATTTTTTTCTAGAAAATCTAGATATTATTTGATTAGGATCAAATGTGACTAAATTAGTTACCTTTAACTTGGCTCATTACTTCTTCAGCAAAGTTATCTTCACGTTTTTCGATACCTTCACCTACAGCATAGCGTACGAAACCATTTACTGAACCACCAGTTGATGCAACGAAGTCACGCACTTTTTGGTCAGAGTTTTTAACGAATGTTTGGTCAAGTAAACAAACATCCTCGAAATATTTACCAAGGCGACCTTCCACCATTTTAGCAACGATGTTTTCTGGTTTACCTTCGTTAAGTGCTTGTTCAGTTAATACTTTACGCTCACGTTCAACTTCTTCAGCAGAAACTTCATCGCGAGAAACATAAGTTGGGTTGATTGCTGCGATATGCATAGCAACATCTTTAGCAGCTGCTGCATCAGTAGAACCTTCTAAAGTTACTAATACACCGATACGACCACCCATGTGTAAGTAAGAACCAAATGCATCTGCATCTGATTTTGTTTTCACTTCGAAACGACGTAGGTTGATTTTTTCACCAATTGTTGCAACTGCTGTTGAAATTTGGTCAACAATTTTAACACCTTCAGCATTTGAAAGCTCTAATGCATCCTCAACAGATGCAGGTTTAGCAGCAAGTAATTGCTCTGCTAAAGATGTAACTAAAAGTTGGAATTTATCATTTTTAGCAACGAAGTCAGTTTCAGCATTTACTTCAAGAATAATTGCTTCGTTACCATTTTCTAAAATGTAAGTTGTACCTTCTGCAGCGATACGGTCAGCTTTTTTAGCAGCTGAAGATAGACCTTTTTCGCGTAAGAAGTCGATTGCAGCTTCTAAATCGCCTTCTGTTTGTACTAACGCTTTTTTACAATCCATCATACCAGCGCCAGTTTTTTCGCGTAATTCTTTTACTAATTGTGCAGTAATGTTTGCCATTTAGTGTTTCCTCCTCAAATTGGTTGGACAAATTTTAGTGATAGGTTCTAAAAAAGGTGATAAGGGTTCTGAGCCACTTATCACCTTTTTGTAAACGTGAATTACTCAGCAGCAGCTTCTACAGCTGGAGCTTCTTCTTCACCTTGTTTTGACTCGATTAAAGCGTCAGCCATTTTAGCAGTTAAAAGTTTAACAGCACGAATAGCATCATCGTTAGCAGGGATTACGTAGTCGATTTCATCTGGATCACAGTTTGTATCAACAATACCTACTAGAGGGATGTTTAATTTACGAGCTTCAGCAACCGCAATACGTTCTTTACGTGGGTCAACCACGAACATTACGTCTGGAAGATCGTGCATATCACGGATACCGCCTAAGAATTTGATTAGACGTTCGTGTTCTTTTTTAAGTTGGATTACTTCTTTTTTAGGTAGAACTTCGAAAGTTCCTACTTCTTCCATTTTTTCGATTTCTTTCATACGTGCAACACGTTTTTGAATTGTACCGAAGTTTGTAAGAGTACCACCTAACCAACGTTGGTTGATGTAGTAGTTGCCTGAACGTTCAGCTTCATCTTTGATCGCTTCTTGTGCTTGTTTTTTCGTACCAACGAAAAGAACTTTACCACCGTCTTGACCAACTTGACGCATGAAGTCATAAGCTTCCTCTAATTTTTTAACAGTTTTTTGTAAGTCGATGATGTAGATCCCGTTACGTTCAACGAAGATATATTTCTTCATTTTTGGGTTCCAACGACGAGTTTGGTGACCGAAATGTACACCAGCTTCAAGTAATTGTTTCATAGAAATTACTGACATGTGAATTTCCTCCTAGTATGTTTGGTTTTTATCCTCCGCATTTATCGCTTGCAACAAGCTACCCTAATCTTAGAGCACCACTTACTACATCAAAATGCGTGTGTAGTAACAACACCATTTGCAACTATATCATAGCTTTACCCTATTCGCAACTGTTTTAGCCATGAAATTTCAATAAAAGCTCGATTTCTGTCTTGCCTTTTTGGAGTTGTTTCGCAATTTCCTCTGGTGTTTTTCCTTGTTTCGCTAATTCAATGGCTTGTTGCTCCGTTGTTAAAATCTTTGATTGTTCCTTTTCTGCTTCATTCGTCATATTAATACTAGCAGATTGTGCTGCTTTTGAAACAGTCTGTTGCTGACGTGAATAAGCACTCGCAACAATATTTTTAGGTATATACTTTCGCGAGTCCGTCTCTAAAGTAGCAGATTCTTGTTCTTTCTTTATTGTGCCAGTAAGAGGTTCCTGCTCCTTCTGAAAGACAATTTGTTCAGTTTGCTGCAAAGCATTTTCTTTCACTCCTGATTTTGAAACACTCTGCAGTTCTTGTATTAAACGATCATTCTCATCTTTCATGTCTGCTAAATAGACACTAATTGTATCATCCATTTCGCGCATTAAACGTTCCTGTTTTTTTTCTAAATCTTTAAATTTAGCTAATTTCGTATTTAAAATAATAAGGAAGTAAAATGAAAGCAACTGTAAAAAAAATAGAATCGTAATTAGTATGGTTGCCATAGTAAACTCCTATCCACTAAAATCCACAAAATTTCCTTTAAACGGATGTGGTGCCTGTTTTTCTTGCTGTTCACCCTTTTTCTTTTTTTTGCGAGTCCCCTTAATGTATTCGCCACCTGCTTCTTCATCCTCACTAATTTCATCCATACCTTCTGAAGTATTCACAATTTTTTGCTTGCGATCTATTTCTTTTTTTAATGCTTCATTTGCATGTGCTTGTTGAGCCAAAGTTTGCTGCTGTGCCTGATCTGCCATTTTCCCTGCCTCAAACGTTTTTGGAATAGCAATTTGTAATTCGACACCCTTTAAACTCATTGGAATTCCTCCCTTAATGTTATGTATCTAATCATCATTAGGCATTAATCATCTCATTAGATAATAATTTTCGTAGCTTTAATAGCGCCTTTGAGTGAATTTGTGATATACGTGAAGTTGATAATTCAAGCATTTCACCGATTTCTGTTAAGGTCAATTCCTCTGTATAAAATAAACTAAGCACCAATTGTTCCTTTTCATTCAATTTTTGAATATTTTCCGCTAAATCACCCAATAATTCTGATTTAATAATAATCTGTTCAGGTGTTTTTGTTGTATCATCCCTAATAACAAATGACTTGCCATCCGTTTCTTCCTGATCTTGTTGTTCATTAATGGAAAGGACATTTGAAAAGAAATGCTCCTGTACAGTTTGGTAGACTTCCTCCACTGGTAATTCCAAATTTTCAGCAAGCTCCTCAGGTGTTACATGACGCATATATTTTTGTTCTAATTGTTCAATTTGGGCATCCAATTTTTTAGCTTTTTCACGAGCAGAACGCGGCAACCAATCTTCCTTCCGTAAACCATCTATAATTGCTCCTCTTACTCTAAAAGAAGCGTAAGTATCAAATTTCAAATCTCTCTTAATGTCAAATTTATTTAATGCATCAAAAAGACCTACCATGCCCAAGCTTGTTAGATCGTCTCGAGATACATTTTTCGGTAAGCTCGCACCAATGCGTTGTACATGATAAGATACTAGTGAAATATATTTTTTGATAAGCAAATCCCCAGCATCTGGATCACGGTCATATATCCAACGGTTCCACAGCTTTTGTTCATCGTTTAGATTTGGTTGTGTCATGAAATCCACCTCTCTTAAGAAAACGCCTCTACGCGCCTGTTCATTTAGAAAACACTAAGCTTTACTGTTGTGAGCCGCCAAGATCAATTTCGCCTTGGCATAATTGCGTCCGGATTTTGAATTGTGCCCAAGCCTGGGAGTCTCCTTCTGAATGAAGATAAAATGATTACCATTCTTTCCTACATTATAGCAATAATCGACCATAATTTCATTTGTTTCTCCTACTCTCTCACATATTGTTTAAATTTTTGAGAGTGTATAATTTAGTTGATTGCTAGGTTTTTAACTTAGTTTTTACAACTTGTGTATTTATGAAAAGATGTTTATAGAGAGGTAATTAACAAGAAATGAAGTTTCATTCAAATTTCTTTCATTGCTTGATGCTATTCAAGTTCACTATAACAAAAAAAGAGCCGCAACTCGCGACCCCCTTATATTATGCATTTACTTGTTGTTGATCTTCTCGACTCATCATCGTTCGTACAACTTGTGCAATTTCTTCCGAGCTTTCATCCTGAAATTCAACAGTTGAACTAGCAGAAGATGCTTCTTGATTGCCTTCTTGAAGTTCGTCGGATGTGTTTTCTTCCAACTCACCTTCACCCATTTCTTCTTTATCCTCTGGTGTATATAAAATATAGGCAATTATAAAGCGAATTATATACATTGCGAAAAACACAATTATGGCTGCTACAAATGATCCTATAAGAATACGTAGTGGCGTAAGAGGTTTTTGAAATGTACTAAAAAAATAAATTGAAAAAGCAATTAGCGCTCCCCATAGGTTGTAAAAAATAGAACCAAACATTATATTTCGCTCACTCCTTGGTTAACTGTTCGAATATGTAATGTTGACGTCGCGGGATTAAATTCAATTGTTCTACCACTATTACCACCAGTGTCTTCAGCAACTAATGGGATGCCATGACGTTTCAACTCACGTTTTACAGCCTCTACATTACGTGGACCAATGCGCATCGAGTCTTTATCTGAAGTGAATTGGAACATCTGCGCACCACCTGCAATTTTTGCTTTTAACTTGAATTTTTGTACGCCTTCTATTTTTAATAAGTCAATCATAGCCGAAATACCTGTATCAGCAAATTTGGCTACGTTTATTGACTCTTGTCTACCTAAACTTGAATCTGGCAACATCACATGTATTAAACCAGCAATTTTTTTTGACTCATCATATAAAATAACACCCACACAAGATCCAAGACCTGATGTTCTGATGGTGTTTGGTAACTTTACCACATCCATTTGTGCAATTCCAACTTTAATCACTAGCCCACTACTATTCAGCATCATCTATGAAACTCCCAATGCCTTAAAAATAGCATCAAATGAGTCTGGATCAGGCAATAAGAAAAAGTGGCCCCTTACTGTTTCATGATCCTCTACACCGTCTTCAAAAATGGATGTGTTTATGACGATAACATTATCGCTTACATGTGATAATTCAATTAAGCCAATACTGATAATAGCACCAAACATATCAACGCTTAGTCCTGGTACAGTTGGATAAATTTTTAAATTTGTAAAGTCAGATAACGCGGATAAATAGGAACCCGATAAAATATTCCCCATTTCCTGCATGGCAGATAATCCTAACTCTGAAACTGGTCGTTTTTTAAAGTCAAATGATTCATCATAAATAAGACGACGAATAAATCGATTCGCTTGTTCTATTGGCAAGATAAAGAACATACTGCCTTCAGCATCACCTTCGATGCGTAGATAGATGCCAACTACAACATTTTCAGATCCACCAGCAAGCTCCATCATGTCATTAAACGACACCATTTCTACCTTTGGTACTCGCATATCAATTTTTTTTCCGAGCAAATTGGAAAGTGCTGTCGCAGCATGCGCAGCACCAATATTCCCAATTTCCTTCAATACATCTAAATGTAGTGATGTAATCTTTTGATTAAATGTCATTATCGATCCCTACTTTAGTGGATTTAGTACTTTCTCTAAATGCAATAAAATTAATAATCGTTTATCAATTTTAGCAACTCCTGAAATAAACTCTTCTTCAAGCGAGCCAACTACTTCTGGCTGTGGTTCGATTGAATTAGCAGGGATGTCTAATACATCATTTGCAGAGTCTACGACGAAGCCTACTTCCATATCTTCTAATGAAATAATGATAATACGCGTTGTTTCTTCGTGCTCAGAAATTGGTAAATCAAATCTTTCTCGTAAATCAACAATTGGTGTTACGACACCACGAAGGTTTATGACACCTTTTACATATTTCGCTGTTTTTGGTACACGCGTAATATGCATTAATTTTTCAATCCCTTGAACATGTGACACTGGGATTGCATATTCTTTATCGGCTAATTGAAAGACAATTACTTTAATACTTTCTTGTTCCACTGCATTTGTCATGATTAACACCTCTCTTATTCATTCACCTTACTTATTTTATAAGTGCGTTACAGTCCACAATTAAGGCTACTTTTCCGTTACCTAAAATAGTTGCACCTGAAATAGCAAAGATATTCGTTAAGTAATTGCCTAATGACTTCAGTACAATCTCTTGTTGGCCAATGAATGAATCCACAACTAGACCAGCAAGTTTCTCACCTTTTCGAACGATCACTACTGAATGGAATTCATCATCCTGCTGTTCTTTCCGAGGTACTTCAAAGATTTCTTCTAAGAACACAAGTGGGACAACTTTACCACGGAAGTCAATTACTTTTTGATTATGCGCATTCATAATCTCTGATGAACGGATAATAGAAGTTTCAATGATTGATGAAAGTGGAATAGCATAAATCTCTTTTTCAATTTCTACTAACATAACAGAAATAATCGATAATGTTAGAGGTAATTGAATTGAGAAAATTGATCCTACATCTTGTGTGGATTCAATTGAAATATTTCCACCTAAAGATTCAATGGTTGTTTTCACAACGTCTAATCCAACGCCTCGCCCGGATACATCTGAAATGACATCAGCTGTAGAGAACCCAGATGCTAAAATTAACTCGTTAATTTGCTTATCTGACATTGAATAGGATTGCTCTTGTGTCACAACACCTTTTGATATTGCTTTTGCTAATACTTTATCACGGTTAATCCCTGCGCCATCATCCTCAATTTCGATAAAGACATAGTTACCACTATGATATGCACGTAGTACAACTGTTCCTTCTTCTGGCTTGCCTTTAGCACGACGCGCAGTAGGATTTTCAATACCATGATCAACAGAATTTCGGATTAAATGAACAAGTGGATCCCCAATTTCATCGATAACTGTACGATCTAGCTCTGTTTCAGCACCAATAATTTCGAGGTTAATTTTCTTGTTTAGATCACGAGATAACTGACGAATCATTTTCGGGAAGCGATTGAATACTGTTTCAACCGGAACCATACGCATCGTTAAAATAATAGTTTGTAAGTCACCCATGACGCGGCTCATACGTTCCACTGTTTCATTTAACTCTCCATGGTTAACTTCAGTTGCAATAGACTGTAGTCGTCCTCGATCAATAACAAGTTCTTCAAATAAGTTCATTAATATATCAAGTCGCTCGATATTTACACGAATTGTTTTATTACCAACAGGCGCATGATTTTTTTCAGACTTAGCAGGCGCCGCTGCTTTTGCAGGTGTAGGTTTTGCAGTATTTGTTTTTGGTGCAGTAGCAGGTTGAGCCTCAACTTCTACCGTTGCTGTTGCCACTACTTCTTGAATTGCTTGTTCTTTTGCGCTATGTTGCTTTAGTTCGATAATTGCGACAATCACTTCTTCGACTTCAGAAACTTTCATAATCTTTTTCCGCATATCTTCAGCAGATTCTTTTGTTACGAAAGCTACGTAAAATTGTTGGTCGAACTGTTCGTCTTCAAGCTTATCTACAGATGGAGTTGATTTAATGACATCCCCATCTTTTTCTAATATTTCAAACACCATAAATACACGTGCTGCTTTCAAAAGACAGTCCTCACGTAATTTCACTGAAATTTCGAATGCATTGAAACCTTGTTCAGCAGATTGTGAAATAACGGTTTGTTCAAAGCCGTCATACTCTAACACACTTGCTACATCAGTAGTTGGTGTCTCTATAGTTGCGACAATCACTTCTTCAACTTCTGAAACGCTCATAATCTTTTTCTGCATATCTTCAGCAGATTCTTTCGTTACGAAAGCTACGTAAAATTGTTGGTCGAACTGTCCGTCTTCAAGCTTTTCTACTGATGGATTTGCTTTAATAACTTCCCCATCTTTTTCTAAAATCTCGAACACCATAAATACTCGTGCTGCTTTTAAAAGACAGTCCTCACGTAATTTGACTGAAATTTCGAATGCATTAAAACCTTGTTCAGTAGATTGAGCAATAACTGTTTGTTCAAAGCTGTCATACTCTAACACACTTGCTACAGCTGTAGCTGGTGTCTCAGTAGTTACTACTTCAGGAATCGCTTCCTCACCTAATTCAATACGCTTTAATTGAGCAACGGTTGAAGATACATCTCGCTTTCCATCTCCACCATTTGCAATGTCCATCACCATTTCTTCTAAATGATCTACAGACTCAAAGACAACATCTAGAATTTCTGGCGACACATGAATTTTCTCGTTTCGGATTGCATCTAATACGTTCTCCATTTTATGCGTTAAATCTGCTAAATCCTCGAAGCCCATCGTTGCAGACATACCTTTTAATGTATGTGCCGAACGGAAAATTTCCCCAACAATCGCCAAATCTTCCGGATTTTTTTCTAATTCTAATAAATGTTCACTACATGCTTGTAAATGTTCTTTACTTTCTTCGATAAACATCTCTAAATATTGATTTACTTCCATAAGAGGACACCCCTTTTAAGGCAAATATTTCATTATTGTTTGTGCAATATCATCTACATCTGCAACTTCATCAATAAGCTGCGTTTCTACTGCTGCTTTTGGCATTCCATATACAATGCATGTTTCGGCTGACTCAGCGATAGCAATTACATTGCCAGTACTTTTTAGTACCTTTAGTCCATTTGAACCATCTTGACCCATACCTGTCATAATCACTGCTACCTTATCAAAATCTTTCCATTGACTCACATCTTCGAACATCACGTCTACAGAAGGTCGATGTCCGGATCTAGGTGGTTCATTATTATCTAGAACAATGCCAAAGGAGGTACCTACTTTCCGCAGTTTCAGATGATACCCTCCAGGTGCAATATAGGCCACTCCATTTTGGAGAATATCGCCTTGCTCGGCTTCTTTTACAGTAATTTCACTCAATTAATCAAGACGAGTCGCAAGTGATTTTGTAAACCCAGCTGGCATATGCTGGACAATTAAAATCGGTGCTTGAATTGTTTTAGGTATTTTCGTAATGACTTCCTGTAATGCTCTTGGTCCACCAGTAGAAGTACCAATCAACACAATTTTCCTACCTATTTTATTCCACTCCACACGTGACCTTGATAGCTCTACTCTTGTTGGAGAAATATTGACAGGAGGGGCTATCTTTCCTTCATTAAGTGATTCTCTTCTTATGGTACTCACGTTTAATGCCGGTTCTTGTTGTCTTTTACTACCAGAAGGCTTCTTTAATTTTGAAATAGGTACCAATGATGCTTGTTCAACCTTGTGGACAAGTTCAGTTTGGATTTTATGTAAATCAAGAGAAATTGTTCCGCTCGGCTTCGCAACAAAATCCACTGCTCCAAATTCGATTGCTGATAAGGCATTTTCAGCACCTCGTTGAGTTGTACTAGAAAGCATCACCACAGGTACTGGACATATTGTCATTATTTCTTTTAAAGCATCAAGTCCATTCATTTCAGGCATCTCAATATCCATTGTCACAACTGTCGGCCTCAATGTTTGAATTTTTTTTATCGCATCTTTCCCATTTCGTGCAGTTCCAACTACTTCAACCTTCGAATTACCAACAAAAAAGTCACTAATTAGCTTTCTCATAAAAGCAGAATCATCAACTACCAATAGCTTGCTTTTATGTAAAAAGTCCAATTAATCACGCCCTTTCGAAAAAATACTTCTTAATTTAGTTAAGAATTTACTCGCTGACTGATCATGTGCGTGAACTTCCTCCACACGGTGTTCCATAAAACGAGCCACTATAAGTTGAAGTGTCTTCGAAATAAGTGCGTCCGGATAAGCAAGTGAAAAAGGTACTTGCTCACGCACAGCCTTACGCACAACTGCATCCTCGGGTAATGATCCTAAAACAGTAACCTCTTTGTCCAAAAAACGTTTCATGGTCTGCTTTAATCGTTCATTGGTTTCCATTCCTTCTTCCTTACTATAAGCACGATTACAGAGAATATAAAACTGTTTATCCATATCTCTTACATGAATATATTTCATCATCGAATAGGCGTCTGTAATAGAAGTTGGCTCAGCCGTTGAGATAACAATAATCTCATCGATTGATTTCAGTAAATCTAATGACCAGCTAGTTGCTCCTGCCCCCATATCAAATAAGATATAATCAAAATTTTTTTGTAGTTGCTCAAATGCATGTATGAGTCGTTCAAGCAACACTTCTGACCATTCTAGGACACTCGACATGCCAGATCCACCTGAAATATACTTTAAACCGTATGGACCCTCAAATACCACTTCATCTAGTAACTTATTTCCTTCCAAGTAATCTTTTAAACTATAAGAAACATTTTTCCTATTAAGATATTGATATTCCCCATACCAATATCCATATCAACGATTGCAACTTTTTTCCCTTTATTCGCTAGCATAGTTGCAAAATTCATAGTGAAGTTACTTTTACCTACCCCACCTTTGCCGCTTACAACAGCAATTGCTCTACCTAAATCACCTTGCCGCCTTAGCATTTTCAAGCGTAATGTTTCAGCTTGGTCTCTCATTTTTCTTCACCTTGGAAAAACAAATTAAGCACTGCTTCTAGATTAGCTTCTTCAATATCTTCTGGTACTTCTTGACCATTTGTATAGTAAGCAAGTCCTTTATTATATTTAATCATTAAATTAATCATTGTGCCAATAGAATTTGTTTCATCTAGCTTTGTAAAAATGAATTTTTCAATTGATAATTGCTTAAATTGCTCTATAATGTTTGCCATGTCCTTCTCTTTTGTTGTCATGGCAAGGACTAAGAAGGATTCCGCTTGATCATCGAATTTAATTAGACGCTGTAAATCATCGACATATTTTACTTCTTTATAATTTCTACCTGCTGTATCGATAAATACTAAATCTAAATGAGCCAAACGATGAACGGCTTGTTCAAAGTCTGTTGCATTATAGGCAATCTCGACAGGTGCCTGTAAAAGTCCTGCATATGTTTTCAATTGCTCAATTGCTGCAATCCGGTACGTATCAGTTGTAATAAATCCTATTTTTTTCTTTTTCTCTAAAACTGCTCTAGCTGCCATTTTTGCGATAGTTGTTGTTTTGCCAACACCTGTAGGACCAAGAACATTAATATATTTTCTTTCATAGGATATTCCTCCTATTGGGAGATCCTCTAGCCTTTTGCGCAATAAATTTTTCGTTATCAGCTTGCATTGTGAAAAATTAATTTCTGATGCTTCTCTAAAATGCATAAAAAGCTCATCACCAATCTCCGTGATGAGCTCTTCACTTAGCTCCTGCTGTCTTAAGTATTCAATGAAGGGGAAGAGTTCATCGGGATATTGAGCTTGGGTAGTCTTTTTATGCATAGATTGCATTAAAGATTTTAAATCTGCAATTTCCTTCCTCAATTCATCAGGAATGCCTGTGTCTTCATGTAAGGACACATCTTGCTGCGGTTGTCCCTGGTGTATTTTGGCTTGAACAGCATGGGTAATTTCTTGCAGCCTTACATTTTCTTTTTTAAGCGGTATTTCTGGAACAACAGCAGGTGCTGGAGCCAAGTTCTTGGGCTCCATTGAATCGATACCTGCCACTACCTCAAAACTTTTCTTTTTTATGATCCCGAAAAATTTCTTGTTGATTACTACCTTTGAATTCAAAATGACAGCGTCCTCACCTAACTCAGCACGCACAAGCTTCATAGCCTCTGGAATGGAAGATGCATAATATTTTTTCATTTTCATTCTACATTCACCACCCCAACACTTTGAATTTCAACCGTAGCATCAAGTTCGTTATACGATAGAACAGGAATCTGCGGGAAGTAACGCTCTGTTAGCTGGCGCAGGTACATACGAACAGCAGGAGAGCATAAAATAATAGCTGATTGCTCCATAAAGGAAACACGTTCTATTTCTGCTGCAATGGATTCCAGTACAATTTGAGAATCTTGTGGATCCATTGCCAAATAATTACCATGATCGGTTTGCTGAATACTATCAGCAATCATTTTCTCTACTTTACCCGAAACAGTAATAACCTTCAATGATGAACCGTCTCCAACAAATTGTGAAGTAATCTGACGCGCCAGAGATTGACGCACATACTCCGTTAATATATCCGTATCGCTAGTTAATTTTGCATAATCAGCTAATGTTTCAAAGATAATTGGTAGATTGCGGACAGAAACATTTTCTCGAAGTAATTTACCCAGTACTTTTTGAATTTCCCCTGTTGATAAAGGAGTAGGCGTCAATTCTTCTACTAAAATTGGATGTGTCTCGCGTAAATGATCGATCAGCTGCTTTGTCTCTTGACGACCAAGTAGCTCATAAGCATTGGCACGAATCATTTCTGTGAGATGTGTTGAAACAACACTTGGTGGGTCAACGACTGTATAGCCAAACATTTCAGCATCTTCTTTCACTTGCTCAGTTATCCATTTAGCAGGTAAGCCAAATGACGGCTCGACTGTGTCAATGCCCTCAATAGAATCATCATCTCCTGGACTCATTGCTAAATAATGATCGAGCAATAGTTCACCCCGTGCCATTTCGTTCCCCTTAATTTTAATTCGATATTCATTTGGCTGTAATTGAATGTTATCTCGAATACGTACAACTGGAATAACAATCCCTAATTCTAATGCTAATTGACGACGAATCATAATGACACGGTCTAATAAATCTCCACCTTGAGCTGCATCTACTAAAGGTATTAGTCCATAGCCAAATTCAAATTCAATTGGGTCCACATTTAATAAATTCACAACGTTTTCAGGGCTCTTCATGCCGTCTGTTGCCACTTCTTCCTCAATTTCAAGTAATTCTTCTTCATCCTCTGGTTTCTTACGCTCCATCATATATGCACCAGCAATTAGTGAGACACCAATTGGCAGTGTAACCCAGTTTGGGATAGGCGTAAATAACCCTAGTAATACAATCGTACCACCTGCAACATAGAGTAGTTTTGCCTGGGCAAAGAGCTGGCCCGTAATATCTTGTCCAAGACTTCCTTTAGAGGATGCACGTGTTACAACAATACCTGTCGCTGTAGAAATTAATAGCGCAGGAATTTGAGATACAATACCGTCACCAACAGTTAACTTAGAAAAATGAGTTGCTGCTTCTGCAAATGGAAGCTTCATCTGCACAACACCGATGATAATCCCAAATAACAGGTTGATAATAACCATTACCATAGAGGCAATGGCATCCCCTTTAACAAATTTTGTGGCACCATCCATTGCTCCGTAGAAATCCGCTTCACCCGATACTTTATCGCGTCGTTCACGTGCTTCTCGCTCAGAAATAACTCCTGCATTTAAGTCAGCATCAATACTCATTTGTTTACCAGGCATCGCATCCAGTGTAAACCGTGCCGCAACCTCAGCTACACGCTCTGCTCCTTTTGTGATAACGATAAACTGTATTAACACTAGAATTAAGAATACAACTAATCCAACAAGAACATTACCACCGACTACGAAATCACCAAAGGTTTCAACAACAGAACCAGCGTCTCCATTCGCCAAAATGGCACGTGTTGTGGAAACACTCAGTCCAAGTCGGAACAAGGTTAACAGTAAAATAACGGAAGGAAATATAGAAAAATCTAATGCTTCCTTCATACTCATTGCTGTTAAAAGTACGATTAATCCCAATGTAATATTAATGACGATTAAGAAACTTAACATCCACGGAGGAAGAGGGATGATGAGCATCGCAACGATTAAAATAACCGCACCTAAAACCCCTATATCGCGAACTTTCATTTGTGTCCCTCCTACTTAAAACTTTAAATTTTCCGCTTAATTCGATATACATAAGCAAGCACTTCTGCCACTGCTTTGAAAAACTCGTCTGGTACTTGATCGCCAACTTCTACCTGATCATACATTGCTCGTGCCAATGGTCTATTTTCAACCATAATGACATCATGTTCTTTAGCAATCAGTTTAATCTTTTGAGCAATAAAGTCTGTCCCCTTCGCCACAACGCGAGGAGCATCCATATTATTCTCATCATATTTGAGAGCAATTGCATAGTGCGTAGGGTTTGTAATGACAACATCCGCGCTAGGAATTTCCGACATCATACGACGCATCGCCATTTCGCGTTGACGCTGTTTGATTTTTGATTTAATTAGCGGGTCACCCTCACTATTTTTATATTCATCTTTAATATCTTGCTTAGACATTTTAAGATTTTTTTCATAATCATGTTTTTGGTACATCCAATCTAAAATGGATACACAGAGCAGGACGAGAGAAGCTGCAATTCCCATGATTCCTACAAGCTTGCCCACTGTAATAAGCGTAATTCCAGGGCTTTTAAAGGATAATGCCAAAACCTCTGGCAAATTAGTCCATACAATAATGGTCGTAACGCCACCGATAAAACCAATCTTTAATACGGATTTAATCAGCTCTACAATGGCCTTAACTGAAAATATTTTTTTTAATCCCTTGATTGGATCCATCTTCGTTAAATCAAATTTCATAGGCTCTAAAGTAAATAAAAAACCAAATTGTAGAAAGTTACCTGCTAATGCTCCTACAAAGGCTATTGCCATAATTGGAACAACGATATAAGCCATCTCCACCAACATTTCTATAAATAAATGCATGACACTTTCAATCGTTAGAGTTTCTACGTGTATATTATGAATGAAAGTTTGTCTGAAAAAGGCCAATAAATCGTCTCGCATTGAACCTGCGAAGAAGAATAAGAAGATAAAGACCATGAGCATGACAATTGCACTGGAAATATCCTGACTTTTGACAACCTGACCCTTTTTTCGTGCATCTTGACGTTTTTTAGGTGTCGCCTTTTCCGTCTTTTCTCCAGAAAAATATTGTAAATCTAAGTCTAGTAGTAGCTTCATTTTATCCACCACCTAAAATTGCCATAAAATCTCGCATTGCATAAATCATGATACTAATCAGCTTTTGGATAACCTGAATCATTACAGCCATCATTGTAAATAACACTAGAAAACTTACACCAATTTTAATAGCAAAACCGACTACAAAAATGTTTAACTGCGGGACTGTTTTAGCAGTAATACCGAGCGCTAAATCAACTAAAAACAATGTTGCTACTACGGGTGCAGCCATTTGAAAGGCAATAGCAAAAACAGCTGTAAATGTTGTAATAATAAACGTAATATAATTGTCACTCGAGAAATGAGGAAATCCTTGATCTATCGGTAAAAATTGATAACTATAATAGATGCCATCTAGAATCATATGATGTCCATTAATGGCTAATAGTAAGAGGAATGCTAACATATTAAAAAATTGACCAATTAAAGGACTTTGTGCACCAGTTTGCGGGTCAATTATATTAGCGATAGCAAATCCCATTTGAAAATCAATAAAGCTTCCGGCTATTTGAATTGCCGACATGATGATATAGCCTACTAGACCAAGTAACAATCCTATGAGGGCTTCTTTCATCACTAACAGTATGTAATCACCATTAAAGGCTAATGGCTCGACGTCTATCGTATAATACATCATCCAAGCTAAAACGAGTGCGAGAGTTATTTTGACTTGTGGTGGAATCGTTCTGTACGAGAAGAAAGGAACCGTAACAAAAAATGCTGATACACGCACAAGCACTAACAAGAAAACCGTAAAGTGCGGAATTAATTCATTCATCTACTCACCCTATATAACGCGTTAAATTCTCAAAAATATCTCTCGCATAGTTTGTCACCTGGGATAACATCCATGGCCCGAAAAATACAATGGCCACTAATACAGCGATGATTTTTGGAACAAATGCTAATGTTTGCTCTTGAATCGAAGTTGTTGCTTGAAAAATACTTACCGCTAAACCTGAAATTAGTGCAACTAAGAGTAGTGGACCGCTTGTTAGAAGGATAACCATAATGGCACGCTCTGCAATTGAAATAACCAATTCACCTGTCATACTGTATCATCCCCTAAAAACTTTGTAGTAATGATTTCATCACGAGATACCAACCATCAACGAGAACAAATAATAAAATCTTAAACGGTAATGAAATCATAACCGGTGGTAACATCATCATCCCCATCGACATAAGCGTACTTGCAACTATCATATCGATGACTAGAAATGGAATAAAAATCATAAAACCAATTTGGAAAGCGGTTTTAATCTCACTTAATGCAAAAGCAGGTACAAGCATTGTTAACGGAATTTCTTCTAACGATGCAGGTTTTTCCGCCTGATTGTATGTTAAAAACAAATCAAGATCCTTTTGCCTTGTATGCTTACTCATAAACTCCTTAAAAGGTACACTGGCACGATCATAAGCTTCCTCAAGCCCAATTTCTTCAGAAAATAAAGGCTGCAATGCCTCTTTGTTAACCTCTTGGAATGTCGGAGCCATGATAAAGAAAGTTAAAAATAAAGAAAGTCCAACAATAACTTGGTTTGGCGGCATTTGTTGAGTCGCCAACGCAGTTCGAACAAATGATAAGACAATAACAATTCGCGTAAACGAAGTCATCAAAATCAATATACTTGGTGCCAGTGAGAGAACCGTTAACAGTAAAAGGAGCTTCACAGAATTGGAGACATTTGTCGGGTCGCTGTTGGACAAAATACTGATTGCATCATTCATTTATCATCATTCTCCTTTTGCTTCCATCTCTCCAGTTCTTCATTTCGCTCCTGTTTAATTTCGGATATCTTTTTTTCAAATAGCTCACCAAATGAGTCTTTTCCTTGCTCTATGGATGAACTCCCATTATTTTTTCTCTTAAACTTTGAAAATACTTCTGCAATATACGGTGATGTTGCTGCAAGTTCTTGTCGTTCATTATAAAGTGCTAAAAGTGCTGCAACTTCTTCAGGATCAGTAATTTCACGTAACAGCTGAACATCCTCGCCAACCCCAACTAAATAGAGTGTTTTCCCTACTTGTAATAACTGCACTGACTTTTGTGCACCTAACGATAAACCGCCTAAATTTTGTACCAATTGATTACGTTGAAAGTTTAAATTTCTTTTATTTAAAAACTTCATTAATCCATAAAATAAAGCTACAACAAAAATAAGCGCCAAAACCATTTTTATGTATTCCCATGCAGATATATCTCCAGCTGCTGATACTTTTGAATCTTGCGGAGCAGCTGGATCAGTATCTTCTTTACATGCTTCTGTTTTATTGATGCAATCATCGACACTGCCTGTGTTAGATTCAGCGAAGACAGAAGCAGGTGCAGGGTACAAAAATAGGAAGGGTACAAGAAATGCAAAAATCATCGTTAGACGAAATGATTTTAACATTTGCATGCAATCATCCTAGAGCTTTTTGAATCGCTTCAATTACACGATCAGCTTGGAAAGGCTTTACGATAAAGTCTTTCGCACCTGCTTGAATTGCATCGATTACCATTGCTTGTTGCCCCATTGCTGAACACATGATTACAGTTGCACTTGGATCTGAGCCCTTAATTGCTTTAAGAGCAGCAATGCCGTCCATTTCCGGCATTGTAATATCCATTGTTACTAAATCTGGCTTCAGTTCATTGTACTTTTCGACAGCTTGTAAACCATCAGCTGCCTCTCCAACCACTTCAAATCCATTTTTCGATAAAATATCCTTGATCATCATGCGCATAAATGCAGCGTCGTCTACAATCAAAATTCTTTTAGACATGGTTAACTCCTCCAATTGAAACTATCTTAAATTATTTAAACGCTCTGCTTGACTTAAAACATCTGTAATGCGGACACCGAAGTTTTCATCAATAACAACGACTTCACCTTTAGCGATTAAACGGCTATTTACTAAAATATCAACTGGTTCACCAGCTAATTTATCCAGTTCAATAATCGAACCACTAGATAGTTCTAATATCTCTTTTACAGAACGTTTCGTACGTCCTAACTCTACAGTAACTTGCAATGGAATATCAAGTAGCATATTTAAATTTCTAGCTTCAGATTGCGAGATTACATTCGTATCAAAACTAGCAAACTGCGCTTGTTGAACATTGACAGGCTGAACAGGTCTTGTTGCATAAGGGATTTGTTGTTGCTCTTGATACATTGGTTGCTGCTGTACTGGCGCCTCCTGCTGTTGATAAACTGGCTGTGCTGGTGGTGTTGCTGGCGCTTGTGGTTGCATTGGCGGTGGCGCTACTGGTGCTTCAGGTGCAATCGTCGCAGCTACAGGTTCTTCTATTGTTTGTGTTTCTCCTAAAAGTGACTTAACAATATTTTGACTAAATTTAAGTGGTAATAATTGCATTAAATTTGAATCAATTAAATTACCAATACGTAATCTGAAGGATACTTTTACAAGCAGATCATCTTCTGGAATATTTTCTCGCCCTTCATTTTGAGAAATATTCATTAAATCAATTGTTGGTGGAGAAATATCCACTTTTTTGTTGAATACAGTCGACATGGACGTAGCCGCAGAACCCATCATTTGGTTCATAGCTTCTTGAACAGCACTTAACTGAATCTCACCTAAGTCTGGTTTTGGATTTAAACCATCTCCGCCTAACATTAAATCAGCAATAATCGCTGCATCAGATTGTTTAATAACAAGTAAATTCATACCTGTTAAACCAATCGTATATTCAACTTGGACTGCCACATAAGGATGAGGAAATTCCTCTTCTAACTTATTGCGGTTAATCATTGAAATACTTGGGGTAGTAATATCTACTTTTTGACCTAACAACGCTGAAAGTGCTGTAGCAGAGCTACCAAAAGATATATTACCTACCTCACCTAATGCATCTTGGGCAAACGAATCGAGATAATCCTCTACTCGTATATCATTCATATCATCAATTGTAGAAGCTTCAGAGCCGCTGTTTTTATCTTCCAACGTCTCGCCCCTTAATAACGCTTCAATTTCTTCTTGGGAGAGCATTTCATCACTCATCTTCGTCTCCTCCTTTCAAAGGGTCGATAATTTGGATTGCTAATTTTTTGCCTTGCTTACCTGGTTGAACAGTAAATTTCGGTAATGTTCCTACTTTTAACATTAAAGGATTTTCGAATTTTTGATCTAACTGTATGACATCCCCAACTTGCATTGTCAGGAAATCCTCAATCGTGATATCTGTATTACCTAATTCAACGGTAAGTGGTAATTGTGCTTGTTTAACACGTGTTTCAAGCATTTTTGTTTGTTCTGGAGACATCTCTTTCGTATTTGTTTGCATCCAGTAACGAACAGAAAGATTTGGAACAATTGGTTCCAGTACGACATGCGGAATACAAATATTAATCATGCCACTTGTTTCACCGATAATCGTATTTAAGGAAATGACTACAACTGTTTCATTGGGTGAAATCATTTGTAAAAATTGAGGATTCACCTCAAGCTCCACTAAAATCGGATCAATTTCCGCAACATTTTCCCACGCTTCACGTAAATTATCAAATGAACGTTCAAATAGGTTAGTCATAATCTTTGTTTCAATTTCTGTTAAATTATCCACATTACTATGACTTGACCCACTACCGCCCATTAAACGATCTAGCATGGAGTAGGCGATATTCGGATTTATTTCCATCAATATATTACCATCTAATGGCGGCACTTCAAACACATTAATGAGCGTCATATTCGGAATCGAACGTACAAACTCTTCAAATGGTATTTGGTCCACTGATGCAACCGTTATCTGCACATAGCTTCTCAGCTGTGCAGAAAAGAAGGTTGTCAGTAGTCGTGCAAAATTTTCATGTATTCGGGTCAAACTTCGGATTTGATCTTTGGAGAATCGAAGTGCTCGTTTAAAATCATAGACCTTAACCTTGCGCCCCTCGTCCTCTTTCTTTATGTCGTCCGCTGACATTTCCCCAGTTGATATTGCGGAAAGCAGCGCATCTATCTCGGATTGAGATAACACATCTCCTGCCATTTGCCCACCTCCATTTCAAGCAGTTTTTCGTTTTATGAAGTAATAAAGGAGGTAAAATAAATCTCCTGAACTTCTCCCTCTTGCATCAATTCATTTATTCGCGTTTTTAATGATTTTTGGAAAATTTGTTTACCTTGCTTACCTTCTAAATCTTTTTGCTCCATTTCGGAAAGCTCCTGAATAACAATATCTTGCACCTGGAACATACGTTTCGTTAATTCTTTAGCTGCATCTTCACTTGATGTTTGAATTTTTAACGAAAAGCGTACGACTCTGTTATCAGCTAGATTTGTCGTTATTTCTGGAACCTCTACAGAAGCTTTTACGATGTCATCAATCGATGGTTCAAGCGATCCAGCTGGCTTATTAAATTGGGTAAGCAATACAAACGCAATACCCCGATAAGTATGATTGCTACTAGTACGATAATAATCATCGTCAACATTTTGTTATTCTTCATCTTCTTCACCTCGTAGATGCGGGTTTGATAGTATTTGTATATTTTTATAAAAGGCGGTTACCTTTTGTCGCACCTCATCTTCACTCTGTAAAACAATGATTTTGGTTCCAGTCGTTAATGTTATAGTCGTATCTGGAAAAGATTCGACCGTTTCTATGTATAAAGCATTCAATGTAAATGCTTTGCCATTTAGACGTGTTAGTTCAATCATTGAAATAGGGCCGGGTCTAGCGTGAGAGCCGGCCCGACCCTCCCTCATATGAAATTATGTTTTGATAAATCTGAATGCTGTATTCATATCCTAGTAATATATGCATTAGCAAGTATTTCTTAACAAATAAAGCATACAAAATTAAAACTACTTTAGTCTATCGTTTTAAGTTTACTAGCTCTTGAAGTACTTCATCAGATGTTGTGATGATACGAGTGTTTGCTTGGAAGCCACGCTGTGCCACAATCATCTCCGTAAATTCTTCTGATAAATCAACGTTAGACATTTCTACTGCACCAGGAGCCACTTTACCCATTCCTGCTACAGTTGCTACTTGTGCATAAGCAGCACCAGAGTTTGCTGTTTGTTGATAATAGTTACCACCAACCTTAGCAAGACCACCCGCATTCGGGAATTTAGCCATAATTATCTGTCCTGCCCACTTACGTTTACCGTTTAAGTCTATATATTCAACCGTACCATTTGGTCCTACGCTAATCTCTTTAGCCGTTGTTGGAATACGAATTGGTCCTACAGTACCATCAGCAGGTGTTAATTCACCATCTTCATTAAATAAGTTAGCACCCTCATCTCCTGAAGCGATTGGTGCATCATCAGGGATTATACCATCATCATCAGCTTCCATAACAATCTCTTCCCCAGCAGATACACCCACTAAGTATTTACCATCAGCATTAACTAAGTAGCCATTACTATCCATATAGAAAATACCATTTCGAGTAAATAAAGTATTGTTGAAGCCTTCTTCATCAATAAAACCACTATCTGGATCTGGGGCACCATTTGCATCAGCTACCATAAAGAAGCCGTCCCCTTCAATTGCGAAGTCAAGTGCACGTCCTGTACCTTGAATTGAACCACCTCCATGAATCGTATCAATGGCAGCTAATTGAGAACCCAAACCAACTTGTTGAGGGTTAACGCCTCCACGTGTAGCAGTTGCGGCAGATGCACCTGCTTGTGTTTGAGACATTAAATCTTTGAAATTAACACGACCTTTTTTAAAGCCAACTGTATTAACATTGGCAATATTATTACCAACTACATCTAGTTTCGTTTGAAAGTTTTTAAGACCTGAAATACCTGAATACATAGAACGTAACATAAATGCCGTTCTCCCTTCATTTTAAATTGTGCGCGTCTATCATTCAGCACACTAGGCTTCCAATTAAGGTCCAGCCTTTAAAGCACAATGGTGCCATCAATATTTGTAAATAATTGTTGCTTTGCCTCCGTGCGATCCATTGCTGTAATGACAGTAGCATTTTTAGCACTGACAATTAAAGCCGCTTGATCCATCAAGACTAATGGTTGTTTGACACCTTTTGAATGTGCCTCAAATACCTTGTCTGATACAACCTGCCATTCCTGATCAGAAATCGCTATTTTACGCTCCATAATACGTTCTTGGGCATGTTTGCTCACTTTTAGTTCTTGTTGTTTGGTAGCCTCCTGTAAATGAGCTTGAAACGATTGCTGTGATTTTATCGGCGAGGGCTGTGTTTGGCGAATAGATGGATGCAATGGTACACGATGAATTGAAAATTTATCCATCATTATTCTCCACCTTTATTCGCTTATTACGGTAAAATCCTTGTCTGTTAACCTTTTATCATTGTCTAGCACATAATGAATAGCGCCATCTTTATTTGTTACAGAAACAATTCGTCCTTGCAGTTCTTGTTCTCCGTCTTTATAAGTAACATTTTTACCAATTAACTTACTTGCCTGTACAAGTGGCGATTCTGAAACTGAACCATTACTATTTGAATCCGTTGTAGAACCACTTAAAATGGCTGAAATATTACCTGGTGTTATTTCTTTACCATCCGCTAATACAAATACAACATTACCATCTACGAATTTCAGGGATTGGATAACACCGGTTCCTTCATTGACAATAGGTTTTTTATCTTCATCTACCTTGTCAGTTAACTCGTGCCATTTGACTTCCTTACCGATAAAGGTCGAATAATTCATCATCTGTGTTTGTTGCTGTGAGGCAAGCAATGACTCCATTGCTTTCGTCATATTTTGCATTTGCTCTAATGAAGAAAACTGAGCCATCTGTGAGATAAACTCTCGGTCATCCATTGGATTTGTTGGGTCTTGATGTTGTAATTGTGTAATCAGTAATTTTAGAAAGGCATCCTTACCAAGTTCACTATTTCCTGTCTGTTTTGTTGGTCTTTTATAATTAGAATAATATAAATCATCCGTTATTGATGTGTTCACAGTATTATTCGTTGCATCTGCCATACTTACACCTCCTCGTTTATTAGATAATCACTAAAGGATTTGCCTTCATCGTCATCTTCGCTGCTTTGCTCCTGTTCTTCTTGCTGTTGCTGCTTAAAGAAATTACTAAAGAAGCTTTGATCTCTTTGTTGACGATCTGCGTCCTGTAGCGATTGAGCAATATCAAGACGCTCAATTTGGATATTTTGCTGAACAAATGCTTGCTTTAACTGATGAGCTTGACTATCCAGTAATTCTCGTCCATGTGCTGTTGAAGCAAGCAGTCGAGCTGTTAGGACTCCATCATTCTGCACTAGTTCAATTCGAATTGTTCCTAAATTCTCAGGATACAATTTCAATGTTAAACGTGTAATACCCTGCACATTCGATATTTGAGCTTTATTCATGATAGCTTGCATCTCTTTTAATAATGCCTCAGATTGTGCAGGTTTAGCTGCTGGCAACGTTACTTGGAATGTATCTGCTTTTGTTTGCACTGTATTGGCCGTTACCATTTCATTGGCGCTTGTGTCAGTCTGCTTTGTTACCTGAACCTGCTGTATCACATTCTGAAAACCCTGCAATGGAAGAGTTACAGTTGTTTTTGTTGTTACCTGTGGTGTAGTTTGAATTGTCTCTACATTCGTTTGTAACACTGTTAAAAGGCTTTTAATATTTGTCAGCACGTTTTCTTGTGGAGCTGTTAAATCTGTTTTTTGTCCAACTAATTGTGCTAATTTTAATACTTGAAGTAATTGCGTTGCCTCTTTTGGTGTAACCTGTCCTTCACCCTGTAAAGCAGTAACCACTTGTGCCTGTAGTACAGGTGCCTGAACGTCTACTAATGCTAAAAGCTCCCAAACATCCTTTGCTTCTTTATCTTCACCTAGCAACTTCTGTACTAAATTTTGAAGCTGTTCAGAATCAATGCCTAATGCATCCATTAAATTCTCAAGATTGAGCATTTCATCAATCGCAACAGCTTTATCATCCTCACCAATTTGAAGCATTAACAGACCATCATCATGTGGAATATCTAGTAAGTCAAGTACTTCCTCAATTGATTCAGCGTTAAGAACAGCTGCTAACTGAGCAATCTCTCCTGTTGCTGTTGGTTGTGCAGGCTGAGTTGTTTGATTTGACGCAGACATAATTTGTCCAAAAACTGAGCCAAATGCAGATAGGTTATCATTTTTTGACCCTCCACTAGCTTTAACATCAGAACCACCATTTGTAGCAGTAGCTGCTGTTTTAGGTGGTATTGCTTTGGATATCATTTGCATCATTGCTACATCCATCTTTTTTCACCTCCTTTCATGTGTGTTATTGCTTAGCCATCATTTCTGTATATTTCGCAGCATTCTCTGGACTCATTTTTTCTAGAATAGCTGCTAATTTATCTGGCTTTAAATTTGTTAAAATACGAAGAGCCTCAGCATCACTCATTTTGATTAACACGGGTGCTGCAGCTTTAGGAGACATTTTATCGAATGTTACTAAAATATCATTAAAATCTCGCTTTGCATCGCTTTGTTCTCTATTTAGTTTTTCAATTTCAAATTGGAGTTGCTCTTTTTCTGTCAATAATTTTTCCTTTTCAGTCGTTGTAGTATCCAATTTCTTTTGTAGCTGTGCAATTTCAGCTTCTTTTTCCTGTATTTCCGCTTGTAGATTTACAAGTTTTGAATCATTGTTAACGACTGCATCTTTTGCCTGTTGTTCTTGTGAAGGAACAAATGGCAAGCTTTCAAAAGCTTTCTTTCCTAAATCAAAGACATTCGTATTCATTAGCGTTGCTACAACAAGTAACACGGCTACCACAAACATAATAGGTATGACAAACCAGGTGAAAAATTTTCTCAAGCCTCCTGATTTACGCTTTGGTTGTTGCTCTGCTAATTCTACTGAAAGTCGATTTTCCTTTTTCGCCATGAAATCACCTGATTTCTCTCTTGTTATACGTAAGGGTTGAAATTTCATCTAAGAAAATACCTTCAATCCGATCTTGCTCCTGCTGGAATAACTTAAAATCCTTTTCTCGCATTTTTTCAAATTTACGTACTTCCAAGTTTTTTTCTAACAGTTTTTCTTCGTACCAATTCATTTTTGAACGTGCTTGCACTACCTTCTGTTGTACATCTACAATTGTTTTTTCGAGGCTATCAATAAATCTTGCATAATGATGAATCTCATCTATAGATGAGCCAACAGCTAAGCGCTCTTGTTGAAAGTCAATTAAATCCTCTTTCTTTTTCAACAGTTCATACAGCTTAGTTGCTATTTCTTCAAAAGAACGAACTGATTCTTTATAAGCTATTTCTGTTTCATTTTTTTCTTGTTCACGAATGGTTAACACTTTTTCAAAACGATATAAATAATTCACCATTTATTTTCCACCACCGTTCGATAATGTAATTAACTCATTCATACTTTCAATAAGAGTCACTTTATCTAAATAACCTTGCTTAAGATATGCTGTTATTAGAGGCTCATAATAGATAGCTTCATCGATTTCTTTGGATGTGCCGCGTTTGTATGCACCGATATTGATTAAATCCTCTGATTTGTCATATGTATAATAAAGCTCTCTTAATCGTTCTGCTGCCTTTTTATGCTCTGGTTCTGCCACATGATTCATCAAACGGCTAACGCTTTTTAAAACATTGATGGCTGGATATTGACCTTTATTGGCAAGGTTCCGATCAAGCACAATATGACCATCTAAAATCCCTCGTACAGTATCTGCAATCGGTTCATTCATATCATCCCCATCTACTAATACTGTATAGAAGGCTGTAATAGAACCATTTTCATTCGTTCCTGTACGTTCTAACAGTTTAGGTAAAATGGCAAACACCGATGGCGTATAGCCTTTTTGAGCTGGTGGTTCGCCAGTAGCAAGACCAATTTCACGCTGCGCCATCGCAACACGAGTGACAGAGTCCATCATCAACATGACATTTAAACCACGGTTTCTAAAATACTCTGCAATGGCAGTTGCGGTAAAAGCTCCTTTAATACGCATGAGTGCAGGTTGGTCAGAAGTGGCAGCAACAACGATTGAACGTTTTAAACCCTCGGATCCTAAATCACGTTCTATAAACTCACGTACTTCACGACCACGTTCTCCGATCAGTGCAATAACATTTAAATCAGCTTGTGTATTTCGTGCAATCATGCCCAGCAAGGTACTTTTCCCTACACCAGAACCAGCAAATATACCAACACGTTGACCATTCCCGACTGTCAGCATACCATCTATTGCCTTTACGCCCACTTCAAGCCTTTCATCTATTGGTGGACGTGTCAGTGGATTTGGTGGATCCTGCTCAGTTGGAACCGTTAATAATCCCTTTGGCAACACTGTTCCATCAATAGGATTTCCCATTGAATCTAGTACTTTACCAATTAGCTCGGGTCCTACTTTTACTTCAAGTGGTGCTCCAGTCCCTTCAACTAAGCATCCAATTGAAATTTCTCGCAGAGAGGTAAAAGGCATTAAGACAACTATTTCATCCTTAAAACCAACCACCTCTGCCAGTATGATTTGATGACCATTTTTTGAAGTCTCCACATGAATTTTACAAACATCGCCAATGGAACTATCTGGACCTTGGGACTCAATCATTAAGCCGACAACTCGAGTAACCCTACCAAACTTTTTAAAGGTTGATATATGAGGAATTTGTTCGATTAATTGAGCCGTTTTCATCTAGATCATTCCTTACTTTCTAATATTTCATAGAGTTTTAATCTTAATTCATTCAATTGTTCATCAATGCTGACAACAATTCGACCATGATTTGTTTCGATAAAACAATCTGTTTCATTTTCTAAGTCTTCATTAACAAAAATCATGAATGGGACATCAGTTGGAAACATTTCAGCTAATTCATCACGATTTGCAGTAATTAATGCATAGTAGTTCGGTGAAACATAAATTTTTATTTCTTTCATTTCTCTTGCTTCTTTAAGTCCTCTGCGAACGATAGAAACAAATAATTCATTTTCACGCTCCAAGGATGCATCAATAATTCGCTCTGCTGCTGTTAAGCCCAGCTCTAATATGACTGCCTCTTGATCCTCAATATATTTCCGTGCATTTTCCTTAGCATGTATGATGACCTCATTGGCAGTTTGGAGAGATTGCATCATCGCTTCATTCGCCTTGTTTGTCCCATCTTCATATCCTTGGCCAAATCCTTCATCATATGCCTCTTGCACGCGATTAGGGCGTTCTTCCTCCCAGTTATGCTTTAGATGCTCAATTTCCTGATAGAACATTTGCTTCTCCTGTTCAAAAGCTTCACGTTCTGCCTGCAATTCGGCTCTCGCTTCTGTCAATACACGGTCTCTCTCTTCGAGAATTTCTTCAATCGTAATTTGTTTTTGTAATGGTGTTTCTTCCCCTTCAATTTCGGGTATTTCAAACATATCACGAATTTTTATCGTTTTAACATTATCGCCATTGGACTCTGTATAGATAGAACGGATGATTCTAGACAATGACGTCATCTCCTCCACCACGTGCAATAATAATCTCACCAGCATCCTCTAAGCGACGAATCACTGCAACAATTCGAGATTGTGCTTCCTCTACATCACGTAAACGTACAGGTCCCATAATCTCCATTTCTTCTTTGAAGGTTTCAGCCATACGTTGTGACATATTACGGAAGATAATGTCCTTCACTTCCTCACTTGAAACTTTCATAGATAGTAATAAGTCTTCATTTTCACAATCACGAATAACACGCTGAATCGAACGGTTGTCGAGTGTAACAATATCCTCGAATACAAACATACGTTTTTTGATTTCCTCTGCAAGCTCTGGATCTTGAATTTCGAGTGCATCCAAAATTGTTTTTTCTGTTTGTCGATCTACACCGTTTAATACTTCAACGACTGCATCAATACCACCAGTTTCCGTGTAATCTTGTGTAACTGTTGACGATAATTTACGCTCTAAGACAGACTCAATTTCACTAATTACTTCTGGCGAAGTGGACTCCATCATTGCTATACGTTTGGCGATATCTGCCTGCACCTCTTGTGGAAGTGAAGATAAAATAACACCTGCTTGCCCTGCTTCTAAATAAGAAAGAATGAGGGCAATCGTTTGTGGATGTTCATTTTGAATAAAGTTAAAGATTTGCGACGGGTCAGCTCTACGTGCAAAGTCAAATGGCCGCACTTGTAAAGAAGATGTTAAACGATTAATAATCGTTTGTGCTTGTTCAACACCCAGTGCTTTCTCCAATACTGTTTTTGCATAGCCAATACCGCCTTGTGTAATATAATCTTGCGCAAGTGCAATATTATGAAATTCCTCTATAATCTCTTCTTTAACGTTTGCTTCTACCTTTTTAACACTTGAAATTTCTAATGTTAAGCGTTCAATCTCTTCCTCTGTTAAATGTTTATAGACAGAAGCTGAAACCTCAGGCCCCAACGAAATTAACAAGAGAGCGGCCTTTTGTTTTCCGGTTAATTCCTTATCTTTCTTGGACACAGCCGAACCTCCTAGTTAGTCTTCAGCAATCCAACTACGCAGTAACTTTGCAAAATCGTCTGGCTTTTCTTTTGCCATTTTTTCAAGCTGCTTACGACGCATTGTAGCTTCCGTTTCAATTTCTTCATTTATATCATCAATCATTAGTTCTTCTTGTTCTTCTAAGATGCTAAGTTCCTCTTCTTCCTTCGCACGTTTACGTGAGCGGATAATGAAGAATGCTAGCAATAGTATTACAGCTAATAAGATACCGCCAATGACCCAAACCCACCATGGAATAACAGGCGTTTCTTCAGCCACATCAGTTGCTTTACCATTTAAAGGTTGTACTGAAACAGCCACTTTTTCATTAATTTGCTCTTGAGTAAGCTCGGCTGCGACATCCTTTGAAATCGTTGTACGAACAATAGTACTTAAAATTTTCTCAATATCTTCTCGAACCCCATCAGGTAATGAAGCTGCATCAGTCGCTGTCGGTGGCTCTACAATTACTTGGATACCAATATCTTGAATTTTATAAGGTGCCTCTTGAATATCTTTGCGGATACGGTTTACGTCATTATTAATCGTTTCTTCTGTACGTTCATAATCCCCGTTCCCCATCGCACCTTCATTATAAGTTGTGAAGTTATCAGTAGTTGTTTCTGCTTCAGGTGTACCAGTGGCTGCAGCTCCAGTACCAGAATATTGTTCTGTAATACGCTGCGCACTAATGGCGATCCCTTCCATATTCTCTTCATCAACTGGCGTAACTAAGTTTTCTTCACGATTTTCTTTTTTGAAATCAATGTCTGTTGTTACAGAAGCAATTACTTTATCTTGTCCCATCAGTGTACCAAGTATATTTTGCACTTGACGCTGTAGGTCACGCTCCACCAATTTCTTTGCTTGTAATTGACCCTCAGCTGTTGTTGTGGAAGCTCCATCAGCAGTTGCAGCGTTTAAATCAAAGTACTCAGAAAATTGGTTTGAGATTACAATATTATCCGTACTTAAGTTCGGAACACTTTTCGCTACTAAATTATACATTGTTGAAATTTGCTGCTCTGTAAATTTATAACCAGGATCAGTATTCAAGACAATAGATGCAGTAGCTTCTTCTAAGTTAGCGTCTTTTACAAAAACACCCTTTTCAGGAACATTTATCATCACTTTCGCATCTTTGACACCTTCAAGATTTTTAATGAGCTTAGCAATTTCTGTTTCAGTTGCTGCTTTTTTTAATAGATTAAACTCATTATCTGTCATACCAAATCCAGAGCTGTTTGCAAATGAATAATCAATTGTACCTGTTTGTGGATATCCCTCTGAAGCTAATTGTACTAATAGGGAATCCACTTGTTCCTCTGGGACTAAAATGGATGTTCCACCTGGGGCAATTTCATATTTGACCCCTTGAGAATCTAAAGCTTCCTTCACTTGTCCGATTTCTCTTGTCGATAAATCTTTATAGAGAGGTACATATGTAGTCTTTGTAGCAATAATTGTAATAACAGCAGCTAGTGCTATTACTCCGATGACGGATCCAATCATTAAAATCTTTTGTTTTTTACTACGACTTGTCCAAAATTGGCTGGTGTCGTTTTTTATTTTCGTCAATCGTTCATTCATTATGAATCCTCCGGTTATAGTGAATAACCTAACCATCAATAATTCGCGAAAGCGGTGATAACCCCAATAAACAAGTTATTTTGGGTTATAATCTTCATCGAACTGTTCAACTATTCGATAAAGCTAGACACTCATTCGCATTATTTCTTGGTAAGCTTCAATCACCTTATTGCGAACTTCAATTGTTGCATTTAATGTAATGCTTGCTTTTTGTGATGCAATCATCACATCATGCAGCTCTACATCTCCACCAGTAATTAGCTTTTGTGTAAAATTATCAGAAGTAATTTGCTGATCATTCACTTTTGCTATTGCTTCTTTTAAAGAGTTCGCAAAGTTTTGCTGTGCTTCATAAGGTGTCGTCTGGAGTTTATTTGTTTGATTTACTACCTGAGTTGGTGTCATTAGTGAAACGGACGAAATTATCATTATGTATCTTCCTTTCTTCTTAGTTATTTACCAATCTCTAAAGCCTTTGTCAGCATAGATTTATTTGCATTGAATACAGTTACGTTTGCCTCATAAGAACGAGTAGCTGACATTAAATCTACCATTTCTCTTAATGGATCCACATTTGGCATGTTTACATAGCCATCTGCGTTTGCATCTGGATGAGTTGGATCATACACAAGTTTGAAAGGTGTTTCTCTATCTTCTTTTATTTGTGTTACTTTTACGCCGTTACCGACTCCACTTTTTGCGTTTTTCCCAAGAGCAACATTGAAATATTTTGAAAACTGTCCCTCTTGTGCAGTAAATGTTACTGATTTACGGCGGTAGGGCTCCCACTCTCCATTTACTTGTCTAGCACGCGCAGTATCCATATTGGCCATATTTGAAGAAATGACATCCATTCGTAAACGCTGTGCTGTTAAAGCTGAGGCAGTGGTATTCATCCCATAAAAAATAGACATTTATTACTTACCTCCTTTTATTACAGTATTTAATGTATTTAATTTACCATTAACACGGTCAATTAAAGCATTATAATAAATTTGATTTTCTGCCAATTTCGCCTGTTCAGCATCCATATCAACACCATTACCATTATTTCGATATCTTAAGCCATCAATATTATTTACACCAGGTGTAGATTGTCGAATCGAAAAATCAAAATGTCTGCTATCTGTACGATATGCTGAAATTGATAGTTGTTTTTCTTGTTCTAGCATATCTTTAAAGCTTACACTTTTCGCCTTATAATTTGGCGTATCAACATTCGCAATGTTATTGGCAATTGTTTTATGATTTAAAGTTGCATAGGAAAGTCCATTTTCCAGGCTACTAATAGTTCCTCCAAATAAATTCAAAACCATTCACCTCATTTTATTTCAATCTATGTACTTCTTAATTTATCCAATAATACAATTGTAATTAAGATGATACGTAGTGTCTATTGTCTTTTGTCATTTTTTAATAGTAGATACGCCCTATTTTTTCTCATGATTAACCGTAACAAAACTCCCGAACCCCTTGAGCCACATGCTTTCACAGAGTTTCAAGTTGAATCTAGTTATTTTACACTATTTCGACAGTGCTTACGGTTTCAGTATTGAATATTCCCTTTTTTTCGCTTTTTCGCCGTTGACTCAGTACCAAATTTTAAGTCCATTTTTACTATTTCAATTAATAAATATAATGGATTAAACCGATTAGTTGCTATATGACAAATAAATTAAGATCTGCCTTTATTTTTATACTATTAGTAATAGAAAAGTGTAAATGTTATGATGGTATGTATTGCCTTTAGCAAAAATTAAGAAGTTAATAATGCATGATAAGCCACAGGGAGACAGAAATTATTCACATTTTAAGGGCATAAACCATTCACAAAGACTTCCTGATCATTGATAATTACTTTCCGCTAGAAAATATCAGTTACGTCCCAGCTCCAGATTTTTTCAATCTAATCAAAAATCCATGACATCTGTTGTTTTTAACTCAGCGGATGTACAAATGCTTGTTGAGTAGAAAAAAGCTTATTCATCTAGCCTTCTATAGAGAGGTTAAATAAAGTTAAATCATCGCTACTAGTAATTCTAAAAACTTCAAAAAAGGTATCCGGAAAAAACTTTTCCAGATACCTTCTGTAGTTCCTAAACGCGAGGAAAATTTAACTTATTTCATTTTAATTTCTGCTAATGCATTTAAAAACTTATCATTGAGCACTTTAATATAAGTACCTTTCATCCCAAGAGAACGCGATTCGATAACACCTGCAGACTCTAGTTTACGTAATGCATTTACGATCACTGAACGTGTAATCCCCACTCGGTCTGCAATTTTCGAAGCTACTAGTAACCCTTCGTTACCATCAAGTTCTTCGAAGATGTGTTCAATGGCTTCTAGCTCACTGTAAGAAAGTGAATTAATCGCCATTTGCACAACAGCTCTGCTACGAGCTTCTTCTTCAATTTCTTCAGATTTCTCACGTAATATTTCCATACCAACCACTGTTGCACCATACTCAGCTAAAATTAAATCATCATCCTCAAATTGTGCAGATAAACGAGCAAGGATTAATGTTCCTAGGCGTTCTCCACCACCAACGATTGGCACAATAGTTGTTAGCGCATTTTGGAATAACTCTTTGTTTTCTACTGGGAAAGCAGTATGCTCGTTATTAATATCAAGATTTGATGATGTTTCTGAAATTGTAAACAAGCTATGTGTATACTCCTCAGGGAATTGACGCTCTTCAAACATCTTCTTCATTCGCTCATTTTCAATTTGCTGATGGATGGAAATGCCTAAAAGCTTTCCTTTACGGCTCACAATATATACATTACTGTCTATTATATCTCCTAGCGTATCAGCCATTTCCTTAAAGTTTACCGGTTTACCAGCAGATGCTTGGAGCATTGAGTTAATTTTACGCGTTTTTTCTAATAAATTCATTATATGTTCCTCCTATAAATGGTCCAAAGAGTATTTTCTTACTATTCTAAAGGTTTTTACAATTGAATGGTACTATTCAGCTTTATCTTACAATATAAACTGTGACAAATCTTTGTTTTTTACTATACCCGCCAGTTTTTGATCAACATATGCAGCAGAGATTGGAATATTTGCAGGTGCAATTTCTGATGCCTCAAACGATAATTCCTCTAGCAAGCGCTCTAAAATCGTATGCAAACGTCTCGCTCCAATATTATCGGTTTCTTGATTTACCTCAGTTGCAATTTCGGCAATACGTTCAATGGCATCTTCTGTAAAGTTAATCTCTACACCCTCTGTTTCTAACAATGCCTTATATTGCAAAATAAGCGATTGATCTGGCTCTTGCAAAATACGGACAAAATCTTGCTTCGTTAACTTTTCGAGTTCTACCCGAATTGGGAAACGCCCCTGTAGTTCAGGAATTAAATCTGATGGCTTTGACATATGGAATGCTCCTGCAGCAACAAAAAGCATATAGTCCGTTTTTACAGCGCCATACTTCGTTGTAACTGTAGATCCCTCAACGATTGGCAGAATATCACGTTGTACACCTTCTCGTGATACATTCGCAGAAGAGTTACTTTCCTTACTAGCAATTTTATCGATCTCATCAATAAAGATAATGCCTGATTGCTCAGCCCTTACTATTGCTTCTTGTGCAACTTCATCTGTATCAATGAGCTTGTTCGCTTCTTCAATTGTTAAAATGCGTCGTGCATCCTTCACTTGGACTCTGCGTTTTTTCGTTTTCTTAGGCATCAAGCTAGATAACATATCCTGCATACCGCTATTAGCAGACATATCCATACCTGTTCCTTGTAATGCATCAAAAATAGAAGGATTTTGCTCTGTTACTTCAACAGTAATCCACTCGTTTTCTAATTTACCATTACGTAAATCTATCGCGATTTGTGCGCGCTTTGAACGCACTTCGGTCTCCTCAGATGAGTTTTCATCCGTTGACTGCTGATCTTTACCACCAAATAGCATTTCGAAAGGATTTTGCATCGATTGTTTTTTTCGCAAGGAGGGAACCAATAATTTAACGATTGCCTCATTCGCTAATTCTTCCGCTTGCTCTTTCACAGATTCCATCATCTCTTCTTTTACTAGACGATGTGAAGCTTCTACAACATCACGTACCATAGACTCTACGTCACGTCCAACATAGCCTACCTCTGTAAATTTTGTTGCTTCCACTTTGACAAATGGTGCATTCGTTAACTTTGCAATTCTTCTAGCAATTTCTGTTTTTCCAACACCTGTAGGCCCTATCATCAAGATATTTTTAGGAATAACCTCAGCCTTCATGTCATCATTTAACAACGAGCGACGATAACGATTACGCAAGGCAATAGCAACTGCTCGCTTTGCTTCATTTTGTCCTACGATATAACGGTCCAGATGCTCAGTAATCTGTCTTGGCGTTAAATTATTTTGCGTCATTAGCTCAGCGCCTCCACGATAATATTATGATTCGTAAATACACATATTTCAGCAGCCGTTTCTAGTGCTGCTTCGGCAATTTCACGAGCAGACATTGTTTCACCTGCATATTTTTTAAGCGCTCGGCCAGCAGATAATGCATAGTTTCCACCAGAACCTATCGCTAATATACCATCATCAGGTTCAATAACTTCTCCTGTACCAGAAACAAGAAGAAGGGTGTTTTTATCCATTACAAGAAGCATTGCCTCCAATTGACGAAGCATTTTATCACCACGCCATTGCTTTGCAACTTCTACAGCTGCACGTTGTAAATTACCATTGTATTCATTTAACTTTCCTTCAAACATTTCAAAAAGTGTGAAGGCATCGGCAACTGATCCAGCAAAACCAGCAAGGACCTGTTCATTAAACAGACGTCTGACCTTCCTTGCTGTACCTTTCATCACAACTGCATTCCCTAAGGTCACTTGGCCATCACCAGCCATTGCACAGCCTCCGTTATGATGAACTGCAAATATCGTTGTCGCATGAATTTGTCCCATTCGTCTTCCTCCTTAGCTCTATTATGCCCTTGGATGAGCATTCATATATGTTTGACGAAGATGCTCTTTCGTTACATGTGTGTAAACCTGTGTAGAAGATAAATGTGCGTGGCCTAATAATTCCTGCACCGTACGTAAATCTGCGCCATTATTCAATAAATGTGTAGCAAAAGTATGACGAAGCATATGAGGATATATTTTCGTATGGAGTGAGGCCTTGTCAATCATTTCTGTTAAAATATGACGTACCCCTCTTGGAGTAAGTTCCCCACCACGCATGTTGACAAACAATTGCTGATGACTTGTTTTTTTCATCAATCGTGGACGAGCTTGCTCTATGTAATCCTGCATCGCTAAACTCGCAAATTGACCGAATGGAATAATACGCTCTTTTCGTCCTTTTCCCATTACTCGAATAATTGAATAATGAAAATCTACATCCTTCACTTGAATTGAAGTAAGCTCACTGACACGAATTCCTGTCGCATATAACAGCTCTAATATAGCTATATTTCTGATTGATTTCAAATCATCACCAGTATTTGCTTCAAAAAGCTGCATCAATTCCTCTTCGTAGAAAAAACTAGGTAAGCGTGCTTCTTTTTTCGGATGATAAAGTGAACGAAATGCTCCATCATCTAATCCGTACTGTCTATTTAGAAAGCGAAAAAAGGAGCGTATTGAAGAAATTTTTCTAGATACTGAAGATCTTGCTCTTTTTTCATCATACAACTTTGTTACATAAAGACGTGCATGTATATACTCAACACTAGCTAAATCATTAACGCCCTCTGCCTGTAAAAAGGTTAAAAAATCTAGTAGGTCTGATTCATATTCTCGCACCGTATGAACAGAGAAGTTCTTTTCTACCTGGATGTAAAGCATGAACTGTTCAAGTGCATCTTGGGACGAAACTAACATGAAAAGATTCACCACCAATGATTTATTAATAATCTTCTCAAATGACGAACACTTACAATTTAAATGGATAAGCTTATCAGTACCGTATCGTTAATAAACATACATACTGACACTATACCTATCTACATAATATAGCAAGTGAAAATGGTTATATTTTGAGAAAATCTCCATACAAAATAATAAAATACGTGTAAATCAGCATTTTGTCTACAAAAAACAAAAGCCTCTAAGAGTATAACAACTATTAGAGGCTTATTGCAATTAAATTGTTTGTGAATTCACAAAATTACGAATTGTGATTATTGCACGGTTAGCATGCATCTCAGCACGCTCTGGTTTGGAACGACGACCCGGTGGTAATTCAGGGAAAATACCAAAGTTAACATTCATTGGCTGGAAGTTTTTCGATTGCGCTTCTGTTATATAACGCGCCATACTGCCTAATGCCGTTTCGAATGGGAAAATAATTAGTTCTTGTCCCAATGCTAAACGGGCTGCATTAATTCCAGCAATTAGTCCGCTTCCAGCTGACTCAACATACCCTTCAACACCTGTCATTTGACCAGCAAAGAAAATATTCTTTTGTTCACGAAGTTGATAGGTTTTCTCTAATACTTTTGGTGAATTAATAAAGGTATTTCTATGCATCACACCATAACGAACGATTTCCACATTTTCTAATCCAGGGATTAGCTGCAGTACTTCTTTCTGTGGTCCCCATTTTAAATGCGTTTGGAAACCAACAATATTATAAAGAGTACCCGCAGCATCGTCTTGGCGTAATTGGACAACAGCATATGGACGCTTTCCTGTCTTTGGATCTTCAAGACCTACTGGTTTCATCGGTCCAAATAACATTGTTTTCTCTCCGCGAGCTGCCATTACTTCAATTGGCATACAGCCCTCAAAGTAAATTTCCTTTTCAAATTCTTTCAATGGTACAACTTCTGCTTCAATTAATGCTAGGCGGAAACGATCAAACTCTTCCTTTGTCATAGGACAGTTTAAATAGGCTGCTTCCCCTTTATCATAACGGGATTTTAAATATACTTTATCCATATCTATACTATCTTTTTCGATGATTGGGGCAGCCGCATCATAAAAATATAGATAATCTAACCCTGTTAAACCTTGAATTTTTTCAGCTAAGGCTTTTGATGTTAAAGGGCCTGTTGCAATAACTGTTATACCTTCAGGAATTTCTGTGACCTCTTCATTGATAACCTCTACAAGCGGATGATTTTTTACAGTCTCTGTCACATATCCAGCAAATTCGTGACGGTCTACTGCTAATGCACCTCCAGCAGGTACTGAGCATTGGTCTGCTGCCTTTAAGATAACTGAATCTAGCATACGCATTTCTTCTTTAATAACGCCTACAGCATTTGTTAAACCATTCGCACGCAAAGAATTCGAACATACAAGCTCTGCAAATTTATCAGTATGGTGAGCTGGTGTTTGCTTTACGGGACGCATTTCATAAAGTTTAACTTTCACACCACGTTTGGCAATTTGCCAAGCAGCTTCACTTCCTGCAAGACCTGCACCTATTACATTTACTACTTGTTCCGTCATGTTCTTACCATCTTTCTATCATTGAGTTGGTGCTTCTTCATAGTCACATTTTGTACACTGAATTTGTACACCTTTTTTAATTTTTTTCTCTACTAATAATGCACTACATTTTGGACATGGTCTACTAATTGGCTTGTCCCATGAAACAAATTCACATTCAGGGTACTGATTACAGCCATAGAATAAACGCTTTGTTTTACTTTTACGTTCTACGATCTCGCCAGTTTCACACGCAGGGCATTTTACACCAATCGGCTTCATAATCGCTTTTGTATTACGACAATCTGGGAAGTTTGAACAAGCCATAAATTTCCCATATCGTCCTAACTTAAATACCATTGGCGATCCACAAAGCTCACAATCCTCGCCAGCTGGCTCATCTTTTATAACGACCTTTTCCATCGCCTCATCTGCATATTTTACATGAACCTCAAAGTCTTTATAAAACTCTTCTACAACATTTTTCCATTGGCGACTACCTTCTTCAATATCATCTAAATCTTGCTCCATTTGTGCTGTGAATTCGATGTTTATGATATCAGGGAAAAATTCTAGTACGAGTTGGTGTACGATTTCTCCTAGCTCTGTTGGCATAAATCGCTTAGCATCTAACACGACATAGCCACGGCGCTGAATTGTATCGAGGGTCGGTGCATATGTGGACGGGCGCCCTATACCTAGCTCTTCCATTGTTTTTACAAGACGCGCCTCTGAATAACGTGGTGGTGGCTGAGTAAAATGTTGCTTTGGCTCGATTTCAAGAGATTTTACTTGATCGCCAACTTCCATTTCAGGTAGAAGCTTGGTTGTTTCCTCTGTTTGATCATCAGTACCCTCAATATATAGCTTCATAAAGCCTGCAAATTTAA
This sequence comes from Lysinibacillus sp. B2A1, assembly GCA_002973635.1. Classification (GTDB taxonomy): domain Bacteria; phylum Bacillota; class Bacilli; order Bacillales_A; family Planococcaceae; genus Lysinibacillus. The sequence continues at coordinate 1,316,902 of CP027224.1, read as the reverse complement.
CTTGTGAGCCGTTTGCACGGAATAAAACATCACCATTTTGAAGATCTACCGCAACTGTATCAAGTATAGCTGGTGCCATCTGGCTTGCGATAAAGCGCTCCCAAATTAAACGATATAAGCGTAATTGATCACGGCTAAGTACTGCTTTTAATTCCTCTGGAGATCGCATCGTGCTAGTTGGACGAATCGCCTCATGGGCATCCTGTGCATTTGATGCTTTTTTTGCCTGCTTCGTTTCTGTTGAGATGTATTCTTTGCCATATTTCGATTCAATGTATGCATTCGCTTCCGTTTTTGCAGTATCAGAAATACGAGTTGAATCGGTACGCATATAGGTAATTAAACCAACTGTTCCCTCTTTTTTACCAATATCAATTCCTTCATATAATTGTTGCGCTAGCATCATGGTCTTCTTCGCACGGAAATTTAACTTACGTGCCGCTTCTTGCTGTAAAGAGGAAGTTGTAAAGGCTGGTGCTGCATTTCGTTTACGTTCTTTTTTAGAAACATTGGCAACAGTAAAATCTGTACCCTTTACATCTTTTAAAACAGCCTTTACTTGTTCTTCATTGGTTAATTTAATTTTGTCTTTACCATTACCATAGTAAAGTGCATCAAACGTTTTTTTGCCTTTCTCAAAAGAGCCCTCAATTGTCCAATACTCTTCAGGTTGGAAGTTTTTAATTTCATTTTCACGGTCAATAATCATGCGCAATGCTACAGATTGTACACGTCCTGCTGATAATCCCTTTTTAACCTTTTTCCAAAGAATTGGACTAATGTTATAGCCAACAAGTCTGTCCAATATACGTCTTGTTTGCTGTGCATCTACTAGATCCATATTAATTGGACGTGGATTTTTAAAAGATTCTAGAATTGCATCTTTTGTTATTTCGTTAAACACAACACGACAATCTGAATGAATATCAATATTTAACGCAGTCGCAAGGTGCCAAGCAATCGCTTCTCCCTCACGGTCTGGATCGGCCGCTAGATAAACTTTCTTCACTTTTTTTGCCGCAGATTTTAATTCCTGTAAAACAGGTCCTTTACCGCGAATAGTAATATATTTAGGCTCAAAGTTATTTTCAGCACTAACGCCCATCTGGCTACGTGGTAAGTCCCGAACATGCCCGATTGACGCTTTTACTTTATATTTTTTTCCTAAATACCGTTCAATTGTTTTTGCTTTTGCTGGTGATTCTACAATCACTAAATAATCCGCCATCTATGTCTCCCCCTTAGCGAGGTCTATTGCTAATTTTTTAAGTTACCTGTTGCAAAATGTATAACAGATTTTAAGATAATGCAACTTTTTTTCAATTTTTGTTAGAAAAGAGTGCAAGGGATGCAACGATTTCATGACCATTACATACTGGAATAGCTCCTTCTACCAGTAACCTATTTGTCCCTTTTGATTGCTCAGCATCAATTGGACCTGGCACAACAAACACATCTTTTCCTTGCTCTAGCGCACATTCCGTCGTAATAAGTGTTCCACTTCTTAATGAGGCTTCTGTGACAACTAATGCTTGTGATAAACCGCTAATGATACGGTTTCGCATTGGAAAATGCCATTTCTCAGGTTTCATGTAAGGTGGGTACTCCGTGACTAATAAATGATGCTCCGCTATACTCTCTGCTAGAGCTTTATTCTCCTTAGGGTATATATAGTTAAAACCGTGACCAAGCACTGCAATTGTCTGCCCACCAACTTTTATAGTTGCCTCATGAGCCATTGTATCTGCACCTCTTGCAAGCCCACTCACTACCGTATACCCGTGTTCAACGAGAGGTGGGACAATTAAGTCCATTGCGGTTTTTGTATAAGCTGTAGCCTTTCTAGAGCCTATTATAGCTATTTGTTTTCCTTTCATTAATTGCAAATACTGACCTTTCACATACAATACAGTAGGTGGACTGGAGATTTCAAATAATTGCGCTGGATAATAAGGATGATGAAAAGGTATGGGGAAAATATGGGAACGTTCATAGGCCTCTTCAAACGACCATGTCATAATTTGTCGAAAATTTCGAGAAATTTGCAAGGCTTTGTGCGATGATACTTGCAATGCATTTGCAATCTCATTGGGGGCTGCTTCTTCAAAATAACTTAATAAATCTACTGGAGACAGTAATTGTTGAAGTTTTTGAAGTGGTAACGGGTAAATATAATGCAAAGCTAGTAATCTTTGTGTATCAACTGAAAAAATCATTTAAAAACCTCCTTTTAAATAGAAGAAAGATAAATGACCGCAATCATAATTTTCATCACATAATCAATAAAAATATAACTACTAGTTAGGCTGGCACTTTTATATCGGGCAAGCAGGAAAAGTACTTAATTTTTGTCCATTTAAAGTAAAGAAAAAGATGTAGCCACAATGTGCTACATCTTCCATTTTAATGGGTTTTACACTTTTCGTATAGCCCTTTTTCTTTTATTACTTTAATAAGCGTTTCACCAATGACAGATGGTGTTTCAGCTACTTCAATACCAGCTGCATTCATAGCCTTAATTTTTTCAGCGGCTGTTCCTTTACCACCAGAAATAATGGCACCAGCATGGCCCATACGTTTTCCTGGAGGTGCAGTTTGTCCACCGATAAAGCCAATGACAGGTTTCGTCATATTTGCTTTAATCCATTCAGCAGCTTCCTCTTCTGCAGTACCACCGATTTCCCCAATCATAACAACTGCATATGTCTCTGGGTCATTATTGAAAGCTTCTAATACATCGATAAAGTTTGTACCATTGACAGGGTCTCCACCAATACCTACAGCCGTAGTTTGACCAATACCCTCTTGTGTTAATTGATGAACTGCCTCATATGTTAATGTTCCAGAGCGAGAAACCACCCCTACATGTCCTTTTGTATGAATATAGCCAGGCATGATACCAATTTTACATTCATCTGCTGTAATAACACCTGGACAGTTTGGTCCTACTAGGCGGGTTTTTTTACCTTCCATATAACGTTTAACCTTTACCATATCAAGGACAGGTATATGTTCTGTTATACAGATTGTTAATTCTAATTCAGCATCTACAGCTTCTAGAATTGCATCTGCTGCAAATGGAGCTGGCACATAAATAACTGATGTAGTTGCACCTGTTGCAGCTACTGCTTCTGCTACTGTATTAAATACAGGTACTCCCTCAATTTCAAGACCACCTTTACCAGGTGTTACACCTGCTACGATTTTAGTACCGTACTCAAGCATTTGTTTTGTATGGAAAAGCGCCGTTTCGCCTGTAATCCCTTGTACAATTACCTTCGTATCTTTATTAATAAATACAGCCATTATTCTCCCTGCCTTCCTTAGCCTACTAGTCCCACAATTTTTTGTGCACCGTCAGCCATCGAATCCGCTGCAACGATGTTTAAACCAGATGCATTTAAAATTTCTTTTCCAAGTTCTACATTTGTACCTTCTAAACGTACAACCAACGGCACAGCTAAGCCAATTTCTTTAGCAGCTGTTACCACACCTTCAGCAATAATGTTACATTTCATAATTCCGCCAAAAATGTTTACGAAAATACCTTTTACATGTGGATCAGAAAGGATAATTTTGAAAGCCTCTGTTACTTTTTCAGCTGTTGCACCGCCACCTACATCAAGGAAGTTAGCGGGGCTTCCGCCGTAATAGCTAATTGTGTCCATTGTAGCCATAGCAAGACCCGCACCATTAACCATGCAGCCAATGTTGCCATCTAGTGAAATATAGCTAAGGTCATATTTGGATGCTTCGATTTCCTTTGCATCCTCTTCATCAAAGTCGCGCAATTCGACAATATCTTTATGACGATATAATGCATTGGCATCAAAATTGAATTTAGCATCTAGTGCCACTACATCGCCTTGTCCAGTAACAACAAGCGGATTGATTTCAACAATTGATGCATCTTTGTCGATAAATGCTTGATATAAACCTAACATTAATTTAACAGCTTTCCCTACCAGGTTTGCTGGAATATTCATATTAAACGCCATACGACGTGCTTGGAAACTTGTTAATCCAACAACAGGATCTACTACTTCCTTGAAGATTTTTTCCGGATTTGTTTCCGCTACTTCTTCAATATCCATACCGCCTTCTTCCGATCCCATCATTGTAACACGGGATGTTGCGCGGTCTAATACTAAACTTAAATAGTACTCTTTTTGAATATCAGAACCCTCTTCAATATATAAGCGTTTTACTTCTTTTCCTTCAGGACCTGTTTGATGAGTCACTAAAATTTTACCTAGTAATTCCTTTGCGTACGTACGCACCTCGTCAAGGTTTTTAGCGATTTTTACACCACCTGCTTTACCACGTCCACCTGCATGAATTTGCGCCTTGACTACCGTTACATTAGAGCCAAGTTCCTTCGCTACTTTCACTGCCTCATCAGGGGAAAAAGCAACTTTTCCATTTGGTACAGCTACACCATACTTTCTCAGAATCTCTTTCCCTTGATATTCATGGATATTCATAATACATCCTCCCATCAAACATTTGCATAAAATTGTTTTACTAACATAATCTATTCTAACGAAAGATTCTGATAAAGTCTACACTTTGTCTTTTGTTCGAATTTTCTCTCTTATTATGACGCTTTTTTCTACTTCGTGTACTAAAACAGATTTTTCAAACTATCAGAATTCTTTATCTTTTCTATTTTTTTGTGCATGTTGTTGATCTAAATGATAAATAAATGCAAAAACTTCAGCGACAGCTTGGTACAATTCTTCAGGAATCGACTCATTTAAATCCAATTGCCCAAGTAATTGAACAAGGTTAGGGTCCTCATAAATCGGCACATTGTGCTCATTTGCTCGTGCTAAAATATTTTCTGCTATTTTCCCTTTTCCTTTTGCAACGACTTTTGGACTATCAAAACGTCCTAGCTTATATGTGAGCGCGATAGCCTCTTTTCGAGTAAATTTTTCTTCACTCATACGCGGAAATCCACCCCATTATGTTCCTCCTGCTGTTCTACTACAGCGGTTATTTTTTCAGGTTTAGCTTTTTCAAATTCTTTAATAAATACTCCTGATAGTTGATAATTTTTTTCTGCCAAGCCAATTTTTAATGCTGTTTTTAATGGTTCTGCAAGTGGAGCAATGTTATGATTTTCATTAAAGACCGTCACTGTAACGACACGATTTTGAACCTGCATATCAATTACAGTTTCTTTCATTGACTCCATTTGTAAATAAAATAAAATACGCGCATAATTGGCATCAATTTTCCCATCTTCCTTCATGCGACCATTCCATTGTAGTGTTGCATCCATTTTTCTACCGAAGAATTCAAGCGGTACTTGCATAATAAGCTGATGCTGATGACCATTCTCTCCCGATACAAGCTGCATGCCATTCATACGTGTCATTAACATTTCTGCAGCTTCCTTCAACTGAGGTGTAATTTGTGCATCCTGCAAGAGTGTATGAAGCTGAGGTTTTAATTGATGTGCAATCACTTGTAAATCCGCAGATTTATTATTAAGCGCAGCCTCGTAGCTAATACCTAAATTCTTTAATACCGTTTTAAGAGCGTGCTCCATCGCTTTATTATCCATTGAATTTTGTACCTGTGCATCTGCTTGTGTAACTATTTGCTGAATCAAAGATTGTGGGGAATCTACGCTACTTTTCATAAGATTTCTCATCCATGCTTCGTTTTGTAGAGAAGTAGTTGCATCATTTTTTAATAATGATAATAAATGATCCTTTGCTGAAAGAGCATTACTATCTTGTGTGAATAAACGCTCTGAAGCATTTTGTGCAAATGCTTTCATGAGTTGTTCTTGCATCTGCCTCGCAAAAATCTCTAATGTTTGTTTAGTAGCTGGTATTTGGTTTAGTCTATCGATTAATTGATTAATTTGCTGTTTTTGCTCATTCGTTAATAGGCTTTGGTTGGCCGTCCAAGATTTAAGCTCGTTGATGAGCTGATTTTTATCTTCAGGGCTTGTCGTTAGAATTGCTTGAATAACTTGTCCAGCCTGCTGAGGTTGAATTGTTTGAACAGACTTGGCTTCGTTAAGATTTGACCAATTTTGTAATGTAGCTTGCTGAGATACAATACCTGCCTCTTTTAAAATATTCAAAGCTTGAATCTTTTCACTCATAGAAGCAGCTTCACTCGTTAATAATTGAATGGACTTAGCGAGTACTAAACCACCTGTTTCTACTTCAAATGGCTTCGCAATTGCCTGTACTTGTTGCATTAGATTTTGCCTAAGGCTTTCTGGTAAAGATGTATCCTTTGCTAAAAGTTGAGTAAAGTTTTCCATAACGGAATTCATCCCTGTAGTTTTTTGCCCACTAATTAGTGCTTGAAAAACCTCATTCGTCATCGGCATTTTTAGCTCTACCATTTTTTGAATAGCTTGCAGGGCATCCATTTTAGTAATGCCTTCAGGTAAGGCCTTTAACCACATTTCAGCCTGCATCAGCTGTTCTTTTGAAATCGGTAGTTCTGCCTTCATAAAATGAGCTAGAAGCTGTTGCATTTCAGGTGTCTTTGGCAAATTCATTGATTCAAGTAATTGATTGATTTGTTGACTAGAAGAAGCCGTTTGTACCATAGGACCTGTAACCACTTTTAGTTCCGTTTGAGGGCTTGTACCTGTCACCTGAAAGAAATGTGCGTCTCCTGCTTTTAATGGCGCTTCAAGCTTAGCAATAAACTTTTGTTGACCAACTTGGATCTCTGCCATTTGATCTGGATATAGCTGTTTAACTGTCCCATGAAATAATTGCCCCTGTTTCATCGCTAACGGTTGATTCGTTGATAGCGCTTGGGTTTGTGTTTGTGCTGCAATCGGATTAAATGATGTAGATGTCATATCATTACCCCTTCATCATAGATTTTATCGGTTCAAAACTTGCTCGATGGTGAATAGTCGGTCCATACTTAGTAAGTGCCTCTAAATGCTGTTTTGTGCCATAGCCTGCATGTTGCTCAAAGCCATACTGCGGAAACTCTTTTGCAAGCTTCTCCATATATTCGTCACGCGCTGTTTTCGCCAAAATAGAAGCAGCAGCAATCGCTAAGCTTTGCGCGTCCCCTTTAATAATCGACTGCTGAGGCAAATTGATTGGCAGTGTCATTGCATCTGCTATAACAAAATTCGGTTTAATTTTTAGCATCTCTATACTCGCAACCATTGATTGTTTCGTAGCCTCATAAATATTGATGTCATCAATTACTTTTGCATTTTGAAAATGTATGCTATAGCTTATTGCATGCTCTTTTACTAACTTACTCATTTTTTCTCTTGTCTCTTTCGACAGTTGTTTAGAATCATTTAAGCCTAGCAATACCTGACAATTTTCAGGTAGAATTACGGCTGCAGTAACGACAGGACCTGCCAATGGACCTCGCCCAGCTTCGTCTATACCTGCAACTAGCTGGCCAAATTGTGCGTCAAATGCAATTTTCGCATCATGCTCCCGTTGTAATTGCTGCTTTTTTTCCATGCGCTTTAAAAACTGCTGCCACGCTTTTTGCACGCCTGCTCGCCCATCTTGCTGCACGTTATCCATCCAAGGTTCATGCGCTGTAGCGGCTTTTAAAGCAATTGTAATTTCTTTTATAGTTTGCATATAGTATTACCTCATCTCTCTTATGTATATCGGCTTGTTTATTTAATTATATAACAAAATAAAGATAGGGCTTGTAAGGAAAGAAATGCATTTCCCTACAGCCCTTTTACAAAATTATATGTCGTTGAAAAAATTGCCTGTATGCTAGCAAGAGCTTGATAACATTTTATTGTTGCATAATACGATATAAAAATGCCACGAACTGCGCACGTGTCACAGGCTCATTTGTTCGGAAATGACCATTATCTCCAAGCACGATCCCTTCACGCTCTAGCACAGCAATATAACCTGCACTCCAATGATGTCTATCTACATCGGCAAATAACTACTGCATACGTTGGACTTGTCGCTCCATGATGAGCGTACCTCCACTTGTTCTGTTTGTTGTATTTTGATACCACTGATAGCTAAGAGAGGCTCCTCATTTCCTTGCAGATAGATATAAAGACGAAAGGTTAATTAATAACATTTTTTGTGAAAATCTAAAAATATTAATAAATCACTTACGCACAGTAAAGTTCTGCTAAAACCAGATAAAAAGTTATAAAAACGGCTGTCGAGATTTTCGACAGCCGTTTATAACTTCTATTCTTCTGTTAATGCCTCTTTCTCCAGTTGCTCATCTACAAAATCAAATGTTAGTTTTCCTAATTGTAAGCCTCGAATATCACGTACGATTAGTTGAGCTACTTGGTCATAATCAATTTCGCCGCCTTGTCCAAAGACGCGACGAAGCTTACCGATATGGTCGAAGGTTTCCACTAAATCTTCATGGAGAAATTCAAAGCCATAGCGCTCCTCCATGCGCTTTGGATAGTGAATAGATAAAAAACGCAGACCATAGACAGCTAAATCCTCCATATTTGTAATGGTATCTTTAATAGCACCAGTTAATGCTAGTTTATAGCCTACTTCCTGATCTTCGAATTTTGGCCATAAAATACCTGGAGTATCAAGTAATTCGAGCTCCTTACCAACCTTTATCCATTGCTGAGCCTTTGTTACCCCTGGAGTATTCCCTGTTTTTGCAATATTTTTTTTAGCTAGGCGATTGATTAGGGTTGATTTTCCTACGTTAGGAATGCCGACAATCATCGCTCGGATTGCTCTAGGTTTCATCCCACGCGCTTTCATACGTTCGAACTTTTCTTTTAAAATTTCTTGTGCTGCTTTTGTTACCAATTGTAAGCCTTTGCCTTCAAGAGAGTTGATAGCCACTGCCTTATGACCACGCTGTGCAAAGTAATCTACCCATTTCCGTGTTTCCTGCTCATCAGCCATATCTGATTTATTTAAAATAAGAAGACGTGGCTTTTGATTGATTACTTCGTCTATCATTGGATTACGCGAGGATAATGGTAAACGGGCATCAATTAATTCAAATATAATATCAACAAGCTTCAATTTTTCTGTTACTTCTCTTCGGGCCTTTGCCATATGCCCTGGAAACCATTGTATAGTCATACCTATACCTCCTAAACTAAAAGAAAAAGGGAGTGTAAGTCCTCCCTTTCTTGCATTACTTTACAATTTTTATATCACTAAACGGCCAGAAAATTAAGCTTGTATTCCCGATAATCTCTTTTTGATCAACAAGACCAATATGACGACTGTCCTTACTATATCGACGATTATCTCCCATTACGAACACAAAGCCCTCTGGAATAACATTCTCGTTTAGGGAAGCATCAATATCATTTAATGAAAAATCTTCTGTTAATGTACCTTCAGTAATTTGTGATTTGTAGGCATCTAAATAGGGCTCATCGATTGGTTCACCATTTATATATAATTGATCATTTTTATATTCTAATGTCTCTCCTGGCAGCCCAATAACACGTTTAATATAGTTTTTCTTCTCTGGAGCATGGAACACTACTATATCAAAGCGTTTCGGCTCTCCTATTTTATAACCAATTTTGTTCACAATCATACGGTCGCCATTTTCAAGGGTTGGCATCATAGACTCACCATCTACTGCAATCGGTGTAAATAAAAAATAACGAATAACTGCTGCAATCGCAAATGCAATTAGAAGTGCCTTCGTCCATTCCCATAATTCATTCTTTTCCTTCACTGGTTTTTCCATCGAGATTTGCCCCCTTGTCTATCCTCATTTTAGATGATAGCTCTTTAAGATGACAAGCAAAAAGAAAAGGGGCTTGCAATACAAGCCCCTCACTTTTAAGCCATAATTATCGAATTTCTTTAATACGAGCAGCTTTACCACGTAGGTTACGTAGGTAGTAAAGTTTAGCACGACGTACTTTACCACGACGTACAACTTCTAAGTTAGCGATTTTTGGTGTGTGTACAGGGAAAGTACGTTCAACACCTACACCGTAAGAAATTTTACGAACTGTGAAAGTTTCGCTAATACCGCCGCCACGACGTTTAATAACTACACCTTCGTATACTTGGATACGTTCACGAGTACCCTCTACTACTTTCACGTGTACTTTAACAGTATCACCAGGACGGAAAGCTGGTAGATCAGTGCGAAGCTGAGCTTTTGTAATTTCTGCAATAATGTTTGACATTGTTTTCTCTCCTTAGACAGATGCTCTTGCACGCAATCTATGCCACAGCGGAACACCGTAATTCAGTACTTCACATAGAAGTACAGATTAGATGTTATCACAAATATAAACAGCAATCAAGCATCTTTATGGTTGTTTTTTAAGTTTTTCTATATACACTTTTTGTTTATCTGTTAATGGATAGTTATCTAGTAAATCGGGGCGACGCTCCAATGTTCTTTTGAGTGACTGCTCTTCACGCCACTGCTCAATTTTTGCGTGATTCCCTGATAGTAAAATATCAGGTACTTTCATTCCACGAAAATCAGCTGGTCGCGTATAATGAGGATGCTCTAAAAGGCCTGTGGAAAATGAATCTTGTATATGGGATTCCTCTTGCCCTAAAACGCCAGGTAGTAATCGTACAACACTATCAATAACCGTCATAGCTCCTAGCTCTCCACCAGTTAAAACGAAATCTCCAATAGAAATTTCGTCTGTGACAAGATGCTGTCGAATGCGTTCATCATAACCTTCATAATGACCGCATAAAAAAACAAGCTCCTTTTCTTGTGCTAGCTCTTCAGCCTTTCTTTGAGTAAATCGTTCTCCTTGTGGGCACATCAAGATGATTCGAGGATTTTTCCCAGCTGTAATCTCCTCTACAGCGCTAAACATCGGTTCTGGCTTTAATACCATCCCTGCACCACCACCATAAGGATAATCGTCCACTTGATTATGCTTGTTCCCTGAAAACGTTCGAATATCAGTAACTTCTAGCTGAACAGCGCCTTTTTCCTGCGCCTTCTTCAATATTGAAGCACCAAAAACGCCTGTAAACATATCAGGAAACAGACTTAACACATGAATATTCATCATAGTAGGCCATCCATTACATGAATCACAATTTTCTTGTCATCAACATTAATCTCCTTGACGATGTCTTCGATATATGGGATGTAATGCTCTTTTTTAGCACCCTTTACCACCCATACATCGTTGGCACCTGTTTGAAGAATATCAGACACTACACCAATCTTTTCTCCTTCTTCAGAAACAATCTCACAGCCAATGATCTCATGGAAGAAAAATTCGTTTTCCTGTAATAAATCATCTGACAATTGGTCTTTTGTAACTTTTAGCATACCTTCTTTAAAAGGCTCTACAAAATTAATATTGTCCATGCCTTCAAAAGATAATAAAATAAAGTTTTTATGACGACGTACGGATACAATTGTTACCCATGTCGGTTTTTTATCATCTTTTTTAAATGCTGCAAGCCTATTCCCTACTGCAAATCGTTCTTCTTCAAAATCTGTTGTTGATAATATACGCACCTCACCACGAATTCCGTGCGTATTGACTATACGACCTACATTAAACCATTCCACAAATTTCACCTCATATCAATTTCGCCTTGGCGTAATTGTAGCTGCCGCTTTGCTTTCGCTACAGAAAACATTTGTTGCTGTCGCTTCACTTTCGCACAGATAAACAATGCGTCAGGATTTTGAATTGTCCACGCACAATTCATTCCTTTGAATATCCGTGACATCCGCCAGAGGCTTTGGACCAACAGATGTTTTTTGTGCGAAAGCGTAGTGCTAACGCAGCGACAGCAACATGATGTTGGTCACTCAGTCGTGTGTTGTTGTTGTTGCTGTCGCTTCGCTTTCGCACAGATAAAACCGTGTTGCTGTCGCTTCGCTTTCGCACAGATAAAACCGTGTTGCTGTTGCTTCGCTTTCGCACAGTTAAAACCGTGTTGCTGTTGCTTCGCTTTCGCACAGATAAATTGCCACAGAACGTGGCGTTATTAGAATGAGTTCCGCTATTTCAGTAGGTGTTTGGATACCCACTGAAAAGGAACCAAAACCGCATTCATCTCACTACCTGTAGAGGTGGGAGTCTTCTGATGAATGAAGATAAAAAATGTTAAAACATACTGCCTCCTTTAAGCTACTTGCTAATCAGAGTTAAAAAGTAACCATTCTCACACTTATCTCTAAAAAGCAGATGAACATTTTGGAGAAGATGTTTTAGCTAAAGTATCTCTTATGTCATTATGCTCAATTATTCCTCAATATAATTACTTTAAGTATATACCTATGAGGCACAAGGCACCAGGTAACATCCCATTAAACATCCCATCCCTAAAGATGAAAGAAGATAAAAAAAGGAAGGAACCGACAAGCTCCCTCCTTCATAGTCCAGATTTTACGCTCCATGCTCAAGACCACCCCGAATTCCTAAATGCATGTAAACATACCAATCAGGACTCTCCTGTGCTTGCCGCGTGTAAAAGAGCGTGAACATCTTTTCTATCAATCCAATATATCGACGTAGGTCTTTTTTTGATGGTGACTACCTGCCGCTGAATAAACAATTGTACGAATCGCTTTCGCTACTCGCCCTTGCTTGCCTATGACTTTCCCTCGATCCTCTGAATGAACAAAAAGTTTATAAACAATTCGATTTGCATTTTCATCCGTCTCAATACGAACTTCTTCTGGATAATCGACTAACGGTAAAACGATTGCTTCAATCAGCTGCTTCAAAAACGTCGCCCCCGATTATTTACTGAATTTTTGGTTATGGAATTTTTCCATGATACCTTGTTCTGAGAACAAGTTACGCACTGTATCTGATGGTTTTGCACCGTCAGCTAACCATTTAAGAGCTTTCTCTTCATCGATGTTTACAGTAGCTGGTTGAGTTAGTGGGTTGTAAGTACCAACTGTTTCGATTTGACGACCGTCACGTGGTGAACGAGCATCTGCAACTACGATACGATAGAAAGGAGACTTTTTAGCTCCCATACGTTTTAAGCGAATTTTAACTGCCATTTTAATAGCACCTCCGAATAAGTTTCACACAAGATAGTATATTATCAATGTTTAGGTTGTTTGTAAAGTGTTTTTTCTTAACACCTAAAAATTATTATTTAAACAATGAATCAAAGCCTGGTAATTTCATTTTTTTCTTCCCTTTACCACTTGCCATTCCAGTCATTTGCTTCATCATTTTTTTCATTTCATCGAATTGCTTTAATAAACGATTCACCTCTTGAATAGACGTTCCAGAGCCTTTTGCAATACGCTTTTTACGGCTGCCATTAATGATTTCTGGATTCGTCTTTTCTGCCGTTGTCATGGAATAAATAATCGCTTCTACACGGCCCATTTGTTTATCATCTACTTTAACATTGTCTAAGCCTTTAATTTTATTTGCGCCAGGCAGCATTTTCAAAATTTCATCAAGAGGTCCCATTTTCTTCACTTGCTGTAATTGTTCAACAAAATCATCAAACGTAAAGGTTTGGGATTTAAATTTTTCCTCTAATTCTTTGGCCTTTGCTTCGTCAACATTTGCCTGAGCCTTTTCAATAAGCGATAGAACATCACCCATCCCTAATATACGAGACGCCATTCGTTCTGGATGGAAAGGTTCCAGTGCATCCATTTTTTCGCCCATACCAACAAATTTAATTGGTTTCTGAGTAACGGAACGAATTGATAATGCCGCACCACCACGTGTATCACCATCAAGTTTTGTTAAAACTACTCCGGTAATACCAATTGCTTCATTAAAGCTTTCTGCTACATTTACAGCATCCTGACCTGTCATAGCATCTACAACTAGGAATACTTCATCTGGCTCTTTTAACGCACGTATATCTTTTAATTCCTGCATTAAATCTTCGTCAATATGCAAACGACCAGCTGTATCGATAATAACGACATCATGATGCTCTTCTTTCGCCAGTTCAATTGCCTGACGTGCAATTTCTACAGGAGAAACATCAGTGCCTAATGCAAATACAGGAAGAGATAACTGTTTACCTAATGTTTGTAATTGCTGAACAGCCGCAGGGCGATAAATATCTGCTGCTACTAGTAGTGGCTTACGATTATATTTTTTACGTAACACATTTGCAAGTTTACCTGTAGTCGTTGTTTTCCCTGCGCCCTGTAAGCCAACCATCATAATTACTGTTGGGGGCTTTGTATTAAATTTAATAGGGCTTTGCTCACCACCCATCAGTTCCGTTAATTCGTCCTGTACGATTTTAATTACTTGCTGGCCAGGTGTTAGGCTTTGCATAACATCTACACCAACTGATCGTTCACTGACCTTTTTCACGAACTCTTTGACTACTTTTAAGTTAACATCCGCCTCGATTAAAGCAAATCGGACTTCACGCATCATTTCTTTAACGTCTTGTTCCGATACCTTGCCTTTACCTTTAATCTTTTGGATCGTTCCTTGGAGTCGTTCCGCTAATCCTTCAAAAGCCATTGCTTTCGCCTCCTAATCCCATTCTTTCAACTGCTCAATAAGCGCCAGCTGTTCTTCAGACGTCATGCTTTGTCCTGTTATTCCTGCTGTTAGCTGTGCAAGCATTTGTGTACGTTTTTGAAATTTGTCTAATAAACAAAGTTTTTCTTCATATTCTTCAAGCATCGCTTCTGTTCGACGAATATTATCATAAACAGCTTGACGTGAAATTCCGTATAGTTCAGCGATTTCTCCAAGTGAGTTATCATCTAAATAATACAGTTCCATATAACTTCGTTGCTTATCTGTTAATAATGCTTGATAAAAGTCGAAGAGAAAGTTCATGCGTGTTGTTTTTTCAAGTAGCATCGAATGTTTCTCCTCCTGTCCTTAGTCATTTGTATCATAACGAAAAGCGCCCGTCTGTGTCAAGGTAATTCCCTTGTCTAAAAGCCTTCATTCAATGCTTTCAGGCATCTTTCACCTATAGCAGCATTCCCTTTAAACAATGAAATGTCCATTTTACAAACGAGCGTTTCACCTAACTAAATTACATAACTATCCATTGCACCCTAGAGTAAATTCGTCCAGAATTTTCGAGCTCACTAGAAAGCACCTCATTAATCCTTGACATCCGCCTAAAGCTTTAGGCAAACACGATGCTGTTCACTCAGGTGTTTTCACAAGATGTGAAGATTTTTAGCCTGAGTTCCTCTATTTCAGCGGTGTTTGTACGCCAATTGAATAGAAAAAAAATCGCATTCATCTCGCCACATATAGAGAGGTGGGAGTAATCTGTACCTGACGCTGCGGTTTCTCAGTAAAGATTTGCTCAATCAAGATAAATCTGTTAATCCTCATTATATTGTAATTCTTTATCTAACCCTTCAGCAAATAAACCATAGACATAGCGTTCTGCATCAAATGGCTGAAGATCATCCATCTTCTCACCAAGACCTACAAACTTAACAGGAATGTGTAATTTATTACGGATTGCGAGGACAATACCACCTTTTGCTGTACCATCTAGCTTCGTTAAGACTATTCCTGTAACATTTGTCGCTTCCTTAAACGTTTGGGCCTGCACAAGTGCATTTTGGCCAGTAGTTGCATCTAAAGCCAATAATACTTCATGTGGTGCATTTGGTATTTCACGCGAAATGACACGATGTACTTTTTCAAGCTCATTCATTAAATTGACTTTGTTTTGCAAACGTCCAGCTGTGTCACAAATTAACACATCTGCTTTGCGATTTTTAGCTGCACGAATAGCATCATACATCACTGCTGCTGGGTCAGAACCCTCTGATTGTTTAATTACTTCACAGCCAACACGGTCACCCCATACTTGTAATTGATCGATGGCTCCAGCACGGAACGTATCACCCGCAGCCAAAACAACCGTTTTACCCTGCGATTTCAAACGATGTGCGAGTTTACCAATTGTTGTTGTTTTCCCAACGCCGTTGACTCCAACAAATAAGATCACTGTTAGCTCACCATCGGGCTGCATGTTTAAATCAATTAAATCTTCTTCACCCTGCTCATAAATTTCAACAAGCTTCTCAGAAATCACTGCTTGGATGCCATTTGTATCTTTAATATTCTTTCGTTGAACCTCAAAACGTAATTTTTCCATTAGCTCCATCACTGTTTCAAAGCCAACGTCAGCCTGCAGTAATAAATCTTCTAGCTCTTCAAAGAAATCCTCATCCACTTTTCGATAACGTGCCACTAAATCGTTTACTTTCGAGGTAAAGGAATTTCGCGTTTTTTCCAGACCCGCTTTGAATTTTTGTGTAATGGACCATGCAGAAGGTTTTTTCTCTTCCACAAGCGCAACCTCTTGCACTTCTTGCTGCTCCGGTTCCTCCTTTAATTCAGGAAGTTCCGTTTCAATAGGACTCTCTGTTTTTGAAGTCTCTACCTTGTCAATCTCTTCTACAGTTGTTTCGATAAGAGCAGGCTCTGCGGAATCCTCAAGCTTCTGCTCATCGGCAATCCTAGCCTCATTTTCATTAAATTCTACAACTTTTTCTTCTTCTGCTGGATTACCCATCAGCTTATCTTTTAAACGTTTAAAAAAACTCATGCTTGTTCGCTCCTTTGCTCCGCAAGTACGGGTTCATCTTCTAATTTCACTGATACAAGTTTCGAAACACCTGACTCCTGCATTGTAATTCCATACAATACATCTGCTCCCTCCATCGTTCCTTTACGATGCGTGATAACAATGAATTGTGTGTCATGGCTAAATTTTTTCAAGTATTGACTATATCGAACAACATTTGCCTCGTCTAACGCAGCCTCTACTTCATCCAAAATACAGAAAGGTACAGGTCGTATATTTAAGATGGAGAACAATAATGCGATGGCAGTAAGTGCACGCTCACCACCAGAAAGCAAACTTAGATTTTGCAATTTTTTCCCTGGAGGTTGGGCCACAATTTCTATACCTGTTTCAAGTAGGTTTTGAGGCTCCAATAATACTAAATCTGCTTGCCCACCGCCAAATAATTCACGGAATACACGTTTAAATTGATCACGTATAGCATAAAATGTTTCGCTAAATCGTAATGTCATCTCCTCGTCCATTTCTTTAATGGCTTCATGCAATGTTTCCTGAGCAGCAAGCAGATCCTCACGTTGCTCTGTTAAGAATAAATGACGTTCTAGCACTCTATCATATTCTTCAATTGCACCCAAATTAACTGGACCAAGCTCTTCAATTGATTTTTTCAAGAGCTTCACTCTACGACGCATATGCTCTTCATCTATAATTTCTATCGCAATCTCCTCAGCCTCCTCAAGGATTAGCTGATAGTTTTCCTCTAGCTGCTCATTAAAACTTTTAATTTCAAATTCTAAGCGACTCTGCTTTAGCTCATTTGCACGTATTGCTTCAAGGTAACCTTTATGTATACGTTGCAATTCTTTAAGCTGTTCCTCTAAAGCAGCAAGTTGCTGTTGTTGTGCTACTTTTTCATCCTTTTTCTGAGTAATCGTGTTTTGTAACGACTCTCTTCTCTCTTTCCAAGTAGCAACCTGTTCCTCTACTTCTTCATCACTTAACAGTTTTGTTGACTCATCTGATTGTAACCAGATTATTTCCTGAGAAATACTATTCATCTTTTGCTGAGTTTTGTTTAATTGCAAAGCTATTTCTGCTGTAGCAATTTGTACTTGTGACATTTGCTCTTGGATAACTGCTAATTGGGAGCGTTTTTCTGCCAATTGTTCACGCAGTACATCTTTCTCCGTTTCGCTCTGTAGCTTTATTTTACTAAGATGCTCAACAGTACCATTAATCTCTAATAGCTCTGTCGCAAGGGTTGTTAAACGATTTGTAGCCACTTCCCTTTGAGCTAAAAGTGTTTCCTCTCGTGTCTTAACATCTTGTGTCTCATTTGATGCATAGGATACACGTGCAGATAAGCTTTTCTCGACAACCTCAAGCTCCCGAATACGACTTGCCTGTTGTAATTCGTCCTTTCGAAGCTGCTCACCTTCAAGTTTCAATTGTTCTACTTGATCTCGCAATGCTGCTAGCTTCTCCTTTTCCACTGAAACAGCCTTTTCTGCACTAAAAATAGATGCTTCCAAAGCTTCTAATTTGACAATTAGACCATCTAATTCGGCCTTTCTTGTAAAAAGTGAAGATTGTTGCTTCGTTGCACCACCAGTCAATGAACCACCTGCATTAACAATATCACCATCAAGTGTCACCACACGATAACGGAAGCTGCATAATCGAGCAATTTGACTCGCACCCTCTAAGCTAGATGCAACAATTACATTGCCTAGAAGATTCTCAACAATTGTACGATTATCCTCATGGAATGTCACAAGTCCATCTGCCATTTGCACAAAGGCAGGATGCTCTATTGCTAATTGAATTGTAGATGGATTGATTTTACGTGATTTTATAACTGTCTTTGGTAAAAATGTCGCACGACCAGCTCTTTTTTGCTTCAACCAATGTATTGCCTGCTGGGCATGACGCTCATCGGAGGTCACAATATGTTGAGAAGCTGCACCTAAGGCTGTTTCAATCGCTTGAGAGTATTTTCCATCTACTTGGATTAATTCTGCGACAGCCCCCTCAATACCTACCAAATCCCCTTTATCACGTGCAAGTAATACTTCTTTTACACCTTGGAAGAAACCTGAAAAGTCAGCTTCTAGCTCTGCCAATGTTTCCTTTCTAGCCTTAAGCTGCTGTTGGTGTTGATAAGCTTTATAAAGCATATCCTGCTTTTCATTAAAAGATGTATTGACCTTTTTAAGCTCTATTTGCAATGATTCGTACTGTTCAAGCTTTCCATGCAGTTCCTTTGTTGTGATATTGTGAGCCACAATTAGCTTATCTTTTTCTGCAATACTTTGCGCAAGCTCTTGTCCGATTTCATCCGTTTGATCTGACATTCGTGCTGCCATCACTTTTTGCTGTGCCAATTGCTGGTCAATATTCTTTAATTCATTTTTAATCGTTGCTTCTTCATTTAAGGAGTCAATATAGCGGTTTTTTTGCTCTTCAATCTCTTGCTCAATTTCAGTAACAGAGCGATTTAATGATTGTTCCAATTGCTTGATGCTCTGTTTTAACACCTGTACGTCTTGTTGCTTCTCTGTAAATAGCTCTTTTTTTTCTACTTCTTGTAAAATCAGAGCCTCTACCTCAGCCTTTGTTTCCTCTAATGAGGCGTTCAATTGTAGCAATTGATTAGATGCATTTTGCCGCTTCTCTGCCATCAGTGCCTTACGACCATCCCAACGTTCGACTTCCATTGTCGCATTCACAAAGTCAGCTTGAGTAGTGTCTAAGTAGTCATCGAGCTCCTTTAACAGTTTACGAATACTTGCTGTTTGTTTTTCAACAGTAGCAATGGAATGGGCTTGTTTTTGCTCTGTCTCAGATAACTCTGTGAACTCAGCTTCAAGAGCATGCAAAGATTGTGCACAATTTTTTAAATCGTGCACAAGTATAGTGATATCAAAATCTTTTAACTCTGTAGACATTTGCACATAATCTCTTGCACTTGATGCCTGAATTTCAAGTGGTTCAAGTCGACTATCTAATTCATGTAATATATCTAACACACGATATAAATTTTCATCTGTTTCAACAAGTTTATGCTCTGCCTTTTTCTTTCTCAGTTTGTACTTTAATACGCCAGCTGCCTCTTCGAAAATCGAACGTCGGTCATCGGGTCTGCTATTTAAAATCTCATCAACACGGCCTTGCGAAATTATTGAAAATGCCTCTTTCCCAAGACCTGAATCCATAAACAAGTCCGTAATATCCTTCAGGCGACACTGTTGGTTATTTAATAAATATTCACTATCACCTGAACGGTATACGCGTCTTGTTACGCTGACCTCTGTATATGAAAAAGCAAGTTGTTCATCTGTATTATCTAAAACTAATGTTACCTCCGCAAAATTTAGCTGCTTTCGAGAATCGCTGCCAGCAAAAATAACATCCTCCATCTTAGAACCACGTAACGACTTTGCCGATTGTTCCCCAAGTACCCAACGAATAGCATCAGTGACATTACTTTTCCCACTGCCATTTGGTCCGACAACTGCTGTAACACCAGGTACAAAATCAATTCCAATGCGCTCCGCAAAAGATTTAAAGCCAATCACTTCTAGTCGTTTTAGGAACATTTATTAAGCCTCCTCTTTCGCAGCTTGCTCACGCATTGTTCGCATTGCACTCTGTGCAGCTTGCTGCTCGGCTTCTTTTTTCGATTTCCCTCGACCAATACCAAGCTCCTGTCCATTCAATAGAACACTTGATACAAAGGTACGGTTATGTGCAGGACCCTTTTCATCAATAATTTCGTAATGAAGTAATCCGTTATTTGTTTGTTGTACCATTTCTTGCAATTGACTTTTAAAATCCATCACATGCGAAAAAGCACCGATTTCTACTTTTGGGAACACGATACGTTCTAAAAATGACACGACCGTTTGTAAATCTTGATCTAAATAAAGAGCACCTACAAATGACTCAAAAACATCAGCAAGTAGCGCTGGGCGTTCCCGTCCACCTGTCAATTCCTCACCTTTTCCTAGTAATACGAAACGACCAAAACCTAATTCATTTGCAAAAATAACAAGAGATGGCTCACATACAATAGATGCTCGTAGCTTCGTTAACTCGCCTTCACTCATATTAGGATATTTCTCAAAAAGGTATTTAGAAACAGACAGTTCAAGTACCGCGTCTCCTAAAAATTCAAGACGCTCATTATCCGTAAACAATTTACGGCGATGCTCATTCACATAAGATGAATGCGTGAATGCTTGATACAATAAATTTTTATTAATAAATGTGATATTTAATTCATGCTGTAACAGCTCGAATTGATTGCGTACTTTTTCAGGAAGTACGCCAGATTTCTGCATAGTTCCTTTTCTTTTCATAGCCATTGAACAATCTGCCTTCCTAATAGTTTCTACCGTATTAGTGTACCTTTTTCAAGGCGTTTATGCAAAAGTATTTCAACTTAAATACAATGTTTTGGAAGTTTTTTTGCGAATTATTTTCCAAAACAAAAAAAGGGACGACGATAGTTCAAAAAATGAACCATTTCGCACCCTTTTAAATACATCTTAGCAATATAAATCTGCTCTTTTAACGAAAAAAGAGTAGTAATAATTTCTACCAGAGGCTTTAACTTTATTTAACTAGCCCATACATATTAAATAAAAACGATAACCGCATTTATGACTAAATCTATTAAAGCGCTAAATAAAGTTAAAACGAAATTAGTTTACTTTACTTTCAATGTATGAAATTGCAGAACCTACTGTTGAGATTTTTTCAGCATCTTCATCAGAAATTTCCATATCAAACTCGTCTTCAAGCTCCATTACAAGTTCAACTACGTCTAATGAGTCAGCACCTAAATCATCACGGAAAGAAGCTTCTAGTGTTACTTCGCTTTCTTCAACACCTAAACGGTCCACGATTACTTTTGTTACGCGCTCTAATACTGTAGACAAATCATTCACCTCCCCTCAAATGATTATACAAAAAAAACTTATTGATGACTAATTGAATTTACATCACCATGCCGCCATCTATATGCAATGTCTGACCCGTCATATAATTTGCATCATCTGAAGCTAGAAAAGCCACTGCCTTTGCAATATCTTCTGGCTGCCCAAGCTTTGCCAGAGGAATTTGAGTTAGCATTCCCTGCTTTAATTCTTCTGATAATTGATCCGTCATTTCTGTTTCGATAAATCCTGGTGCTATCGCATTTACTAAAATATTTCGTGATGCTAATTCCTTTGCTGTTGTTTTTGTTAATCCAATTACACCAGCCTTGGCAGCTACATAATTTGCCTGTCCAGCATTACCAGCAACCCCAACGATAGAAGAAATATTAATAATGCGTCCTGCTCGCTGCTTCATCATTTGACGTGTTACAGCTTTGGTGCAAAGGAACACACCTTTAAGATTTGTAGCTAACACGTCATCCCATTCGTCTTCCTTCATACGCATTAACAAGTTATCACGTGTGATTCCTGCATTATTCACTAAAATATCAAGTGAGCCAAATGTCTTCACCGCTTTATCCATTAATGCTGTAACTTCCTCTGTTTGTGACACACTCGCTTGTACGGCAATAGCCTCTCCGCCATTTTCTTGAATCATTGTGACAACCTCTTCTGCCTTTGCCTGCGAGCCACTATAGTTAACCACAACTTTAGCTCCTTCATCAGCAAGCTTCAACGCAATAGCGCGTCCTATTCCACGCGAAGCACCTGTTACAACGGCTACCTTACCCTCTAATTTACGCATTAATTGTCCACTCCTTTGCCGCTTCTATCACTGCCTCTAATGATGCTTCATCATAAACACAATAAGTCGCAACAGAGCGATCGATTTTTTTCACTAGGCCGCTTAATACTTTGCCTGGACCACATTCTATAAAGACATCAACACCTTGTGCAATCATTTCTCGCACAGAAGCTTCCCACTGTACAGCACTATAAACTTGTTCTACTAATTCTTGTTGAATAGCAGAGACATTTTCTAATTCTTTTGCCATGACATTACCGATTACTGGAATCTGAGGCTCTGATAATGATATTGCTGCTAATGTTGCTGCTAATTTATCAGAGGATGGACGCATTAACTCTGAATGGAACGGACCACTAACAACTAAAGGAATTGCTCGTTTTGCACCTGCTTCCTTCGCAGCTACAGAAGCTTTTTCAACGCCTTCTTTTGTACCAGAAATAACGATTTGTCCTGGACAGTTAACATTCGCTACTTGAACCGGATTACCTGCTTCAGATACTTTTTCAGTTACTTCATGTAGTCCCTCAAGCTCCATCCCAAGAATGGCTGCCATTGCCCCCTGTCCAGCAGGCACAGCTTCATTCATATATAGACCACGCTTATGCACAACAGAAACTGCATCCTCAAAGGATAACACGCCTGCTATAACTAGTGCTCCGTATTCTCCAAGTGAATGTCCAGCAGCATAATTTGGCGTAATTCCTGCTGCCTGCAATTTTTCTGCAACCATTACACCAGTTGTTAATAAAGCTGGCTGTGCATGGTATGTTAATGTTAATTCCTCAGCAGGACCCTCTAACATAAGCTTCGATAGTTCAAAGCCAAGTGATTGATCTGCACGATTATAAAAGGCCTTGCTTTCGGCTGAATTTTCAACAAACTCCTGCCCCATACCTACTGCCTGCGAGCCTTGACCAGGAAAAATAAATGCTATTTTCGTCATTCTTCGTTAACCCCTTTTTAATCAATTATGCCTCGGAATAATTGCGTCCAGAATCGGCTTTGTGCTTAGGCCTGCGTGAGGGCCGACACGATGTCGGTCATTTCGGTAAAGCCACAGGACGTGGCGTTTTTTACCGATGCAGGTCAGTTAGCCGTTATCGCATGGATGCGATGGTTTTAGGCTAACACCCTTTAAGAACTCCTTTCCGATTCCATGGCATTCGCCGGAGGCTTTAACTTCTTTCAACTGAAAGAAGTTAATCAATTTCTAAGTGACGTACTGTCTCTGTAATCGTTGAGATCACTGTATGCTCTACCATTGTACTTGCTTGACGAATTGCACTGTAAATGGCTTTTGCATTGGATGAACCATGTGCCTTAATAACAGGTGCCTGTAAGCCAAATAAAGCTGCACCACCATACTCTGTATAATCCATTTTATTTTTCAAATCACGTAAATTATTTTTCATAAGGGCTGCGGAAATTTTTGTTTTTGTAGAAGACATAAATGCTTCCTTCAGCATTGAAAATAAAGCGCCCGCTGTACCTTCAATCGATTTCAGCACCATATTTCCTGTAAAACCGTCAGTTACAACAACATCCGCTACCCCTTCTAGTAAATCACGTGCTTCCACATTGCCAATAAAGTTTATATCCGCTTCTTTTAACAGTTCAAAAGCAGCTTTTGTTAATTCATTCCCTTTTTTATCCTCAGTGCCGATATTAAGCAACCCAATACGTGGCTTTTGTAAGCCACCTACCTTTTTGGCATAAATATCACCCATAATTGCATATTGCAATAAATGCTCAGGACGTGCATCAGCATTTGCCCCAAGATCTAGCATTAAAAAACCCTTACCATCTAATGTTGGTAATGTAGTCGCAAGCGCAGGTCTAGCAATCCCTTCAATTCGCCCGACTTTAAACAGGCCTCCTGCCATTAAAGCTCCCGTATTGCCTGCAGAAAGACATGCATCTGCTTTCCCTACTTCCACTGCATCCATTATTTTCGCCATAGAAGAATCCTTTTTACGACGAACAGCGCGTGCTGGATCGTCAGTTCCTTCCACAACTTCTTCACAATGTATAACAGTCAATCTGTCATGTATTTTTAAAAATGGCTCAAGCTTTTCTTGCTGACCATATAATTGTATCTCTAAATTTGGAATTTGCTCTAATGCCAATAGCGCACCTTCAACAACTGATTTTGGTGCGTTGTCTCCACCCATTCCATCAAGCGCTAATTTCATTGTTGTTCACCTTAACCTTTCGTGCGGTACATATCAAATTCACCAACAAAAACAGTTTCACCATTAACCGTAGATGTTACCTCTACTTTTGTTCGATGATTTTCATCATCACGTGCGATAACAACTGCCTTTGTAATAACACGATCTCCAGCTCTAACAGGTTTCACAAATGTTATATTCGAATGCACTGTCAATGCCAGTTCATCATCAATAACCGCTACCGCTAATGAGTTTGCCTGTGCGAACAAATGATGTCCGCGTGCGATGCCATTGCGCTGAAAAACATGCTCTTCTTTTACGTCAAAAATAGATAACGCACGATTATCCAATTCAATATCAATAATTTCACCGATTATTTCATCAATCGGAAGTGATTTCACTTCATTTTCATAGGTTTTCGAAGCAACATCTTTAATTCGCTCTCGCAATTCCGGAATTGCTAATTCCATGCGATCTAAACGAATCGTTTGGACACTCACCTGAAACTGTGTTGCAAGCTGTTCATCTGTGACGAATGGATTTTCAGCTATCGTTTCAGATAATAGTCGCTGTCGCTCTTTTTTCGTTCGTCTCAACATCATTCGCCACCTTTTTAGTTGTTATTAGCACTTGGTACTAATATCAGTATATAGACTATAAAAAAAGAATGCAAGACCTGTTTTCAAAACAAGTCCTTACATTCCGTTGATAGCATCCGAATGATTATTAATCGAAACGTTCTCCTTGCAATACTCCTGACTGTTCAAGCATTGCCCGTAAAGCCTGATAATCATCATGATGCCAAAAAGCATCTGTCTTAAGTATCTCGATAGCATCTTTTCTCGCAGTCTCAAGAATACGATAATCATGCACTAAATCTGCTACTTTAAAGTCTGGCAGACCACTTTGCTTCCGACCAAAAAAATCTCCTGGTCCCCGTAGCTCCAAATCTTTTTCAGCCAGCCTGAATCCATCATTCGTTTCCGTCATTGACTGCATTCGCTCTTTCCCTTCGTCTGATTTTGGGTCAGCTAGTAATACACAATACGACTGGTGCTCCCCACGTCCAACACGCCCTCGCAGCTGATGTAATTGTGCTAGCCCAAAGCGTTCTGCATCATAAACAAGCATAAAAGTTGCATTCGGTACATTCACCCCAACCTCAACCACTGTTGTTGAGACAAGTACATCTATTGCTCCCTCACTAAAGGCACGCATAACAGCATCTTTTTCATCAGCTGTCAGACGACCATGCATTAATCCAACATGGTATCTACCGCTAAAATACGTGGCAAGCTGCTCATAAATCTCAACTGCATTTTGGACATCAAGCTTATCTGATTCCTCGATGAGCGGACAAATCGCATAAGCCTGTCTACCAGCAGCAAGTTCCATTTCAAGCTTTGACAGTACAGAGCCAAATTGCTCCTTTTTCATCCAGTGCGTTTCAATCTGCTTACGTCCTGCTGGCATTTCATCAATAATGGAAACATCCATTTCTCCAAACGCTGTGATAGCAAGGGTACGTGGAATAGGCGTTGCCGTCATAAAAAGCACATCTGGATTATCCCCTTTATCACGCAGGATTCTTCGCTGCTCAACCCCAAAACGATGCTGTTCATCAGTAATAACAAAACCAAGTTTACAAAAAATAACATCCGGCTGAATCAGAGCGTGTGTTCCAATCAAAATATCAATACTTCCATTAGCAAGCTCCTCTAAAAGTAAGCGGCGCTCTTTTGTTTTTGTTGAACCAGATAGTAAAGCAACACGTACACCAAACGGCTCAAACCATTCAGCCAAGTTTTCAGCATGTTGTTCTGCTAATATTTCTGTCGGCGCCATCAACGCTCCCTGAAAGCCTGCAGTTACAGCCCCATAAAGGCAGATTGCCGCAACGACCGTTTTCCCTGACCCTACATCTCCCTGAAGTAAACGATTCATACGATGTGGTTCCTTCAGATCTTTGCAAATTTCATTAACCACACGTTTTTGGGCAGCTGTTAATTCATAAGGTAATGATGCAATGAAGGCACGCAGTTTTTGTAAATCATATTGTATAATGGTACCATGCTCACTATCCTTTCTAATTTTACGTAAAGCTTGAATTCGCAGCTGAAAGAAGAGTAACTCTTCATAGGCAAAGCGTCGTCTAGCCTGTTTTGCATGTTCAGCATCGAGAGGGAAATGAATTCCTTCAAGACCATCAGCTATTGGAGCAAGCTTATAGGCCTCTTGTAAATGTAATGGAATAGCATCTAGTATCTCTGCGCCAATGTCATCTAACGCCTGTCGCATATATTTACGAAATCGTTTTTGCGGAATCAAGCCTTTTAAGCTATAGACAGGCTCAAAGTCAACTTGCTCTGTCTTTGGACCAAATGTAACAGATGTTCCATTGATTACCTGTCTGCCTCTGTCCCACTTACCTGTGACCGTAATAATAGCTCCGGGAATAAGCTTTTGCTTTAAATAGCCTTGATTAAAAAACACAACCTTTACTAAATGGCGACCTGCCAGCACTGTCACCTGTAATCTTGATTTATTGCGACCTAAAAACAATATTGTCGGCTCACGTTCAACTTTACACTCAACGGTAACACGCTCATTATGTGGTGTTTGTGCCAAATCCTTTAACCGAAAATCCTCATGCCTATGTGGAAACGTCCATAATAAATCTGCTATCGTCTCGATGCCTAATGCCTCTAAATGTCCTGCAGTTTCCTTCCCGATTCCCTTTAATCCGGTGACTGGACTCGTTAAATCAGTCATCTTGTACGACAACTCCTTTCATGATGCTGGCTATATCAATTTCGCCTTGGCGTAATTGTAGCTGCCGCTTCGCTTTCGCACAGATAAACAATGCGTCCGGATTTTGAATTGTGCTCAGGCCTGCACGATGCAGGTCAGTTAGCCGTTTTCGCAGGATGCGAAGGTTTTAGGCTAACATCCTTTTATTCATTCCTTTGAAAATCCGTGACATCCGCCGGAGGCTTTAGGTCAACATGATGTTGGTCACTCAGTCGTTGCCACTGGACGTGGTGTTCTTAGACTGAGTTCCGCTATTTCAGTAGGTGTTTGGACACCCACTGAAAAGGAACCAAAACCGCTTTCATCTCACCACATGTAGAGGTGGGAGTCTTCTGCTGAATGAAGATAAGTTAAATGTTCTATGTAGTTAATAGCTATTTCATTTACACTGTATCATAAATCTACGGTCTTTCCTTACAATAAACATTTTCAAATGCACTAAAAAATCCCTACCTCAAATTGAAGGTAGGGCCTTTCAACATTTCTATTCTACATATTGTTTAAAAATGTAAATGTTCCTATCATACTGGTTTGTTAATTTCACAGGAAAAACGAGTAATTTCATTTACATATGCTTCATCTACTTCTATGCCTAGTCCTGGCTTATTACTAAATTGAATGACATCTCCATTATAGTGGACCTTAGCCACATCCTTTATAAACATGAGGGGACCGACCATCTCATTTGTTTGAATAATGTTTTTACTCATCGCTAGATGTGCTCCAGCCATTGTACCGATAGCTGATTCAACCATCGAACCAACTTGACATGGCATGTCGGCTGCCTCTGCTAAACTCGCTAAAGCTAAAGCAGGATAAATGCCACCAGATTTCATTAGTTTAATATTAAGCATATCAGCTGCTCGCATCTCAATAACATTCACTAAATCGTAAATATTATGTACACCCTCATCAATCATTACTTTATTATTTACAACAGATCTAATTTCTTTTAAAGCTCTTATATCATGTGCCTTCACTGGCTGCTCATACCAATCCACATGACAATCAGTCGTTTCGCGTATTACCTTTAATGCCTCAATTCTATTCCAGCCTTGATTAGCATCAACACGAAGCTGAATAGTGTTTCCTATAGCATTTCTGACAGCTTTGATTCGTTCAATATCAGTGTCTGCGTTGGTACCTACCTTCATTTTTATATTCCTAAAACCTGCTGCCACAAAACTCCGTGCATCTTCCGCCATTTCCTGAGGATCTTTAATACTAATTACTCGTGGAACCTGTAGCTCCTCATGTGTTTTCCCACCAATTAATTGATATACTGGCTGCCCTGTAATTTTTCCCATTAGATCATAGATAGCTATATCTAGTGCAGCTTTTGCAGAAGGAACGCCATTTATCTTATGATTAAATTTTTGATGAATGCGATCAATAGCAAATGGGTCTTCATTTATAATTAATGGAGCTAATTCATGATTAATAATTTGATAAGTACTTTCCCAAGTTTCTCCTGTTACATTTTGATCTGGAACAGCCTCACCCCATCCTACTATCCCCTTATCCGTTTCAATTCTTACAAATATGGTTGGCATATCATCTAAATGAACATATGAAATGATAAAAGGTTCTTTTAATAATAATCGCGCAGCAAACACTTCAACTTTCTTTATTCTCATGTTTAACATCCTTTCTACTTCATGCAAATACTTTATTGATAATGATTTACTAGTTCAATAAATAACTTTATCGCATCAGGAAACACATCTTCATCAAGATCAAACTTTGGATGATGATGTGGATATTGACTCTTTTCTCCACCCATACCGACAAAGATGAAGGTACCAGGTTTTTTCTGTAAATAATAGGAAAAATCCTCCCCTCCCATAACTGGATTAACCAATTCAAATACTTCATGCCCAAATTCTCTGCAAACAATGTTTTCCACAAATTTTGACTCATTTGGATCATTTATAAGCGGTGGGGTGCCTATTATAAAACGAACCTTTCCTTCTGCACCAAAAGCTTGACATATTCCCTCTGTTAAATTGACCATTTTTGTTTGAATGATATTGACTGTTTCTGGCGTCAATGCTCTTATTGTTCCTATTAATCTCGCTGAATCAGGGATAATATTATACGTTGTACCAGCTTGAACATTTCCTACTGTAATAACTCCTGCTTCAATTGGATTTATGCTTCTGCTTATTATACTTTGAAAGGCTTGGATTAAACTGCTTGCAATATAGATGGGATCAATTGTTTCATGAGGCATTGATCCATGGCCACCGTATCCTTTGATATCAATTTCAAAATCATCAATGGAAGCCATCATTGGCCCATGAGTTAACCCAATTTTTCCTTTTTCAAGACCCTGCCATAAATGAATACCAAAAATAGCATCTATTCCTTCTAAAATACCTTGTTTAATTAGTAAGTCAGCTCCACTTGGTGTGATTTCTTCTGCAGATTGGAATATGAGTACAACATTTGGTTCAACCTCATTTCTCGATAGCCATTCAGCAACAGCTAGTAATATTGCAGTATGACCATCATGACCACACATATGAGCAATCCCTGGTTTTTTAGAGATATATGTTTTTTCTCCCTCTTCAACAATCGGCAGCGCATCTATGTCTGCTCTTAGTGCTATAGTTTTCGAACCTTTTGACCCCTTTACTAATCCAACAACACTAGGTGGTCCAAAAGACAATATGTCAATATTCAACTCCATCAATCTATTTCGAATGAATTTACTTGTTTCAAATTCCTGACCAGAAAGCTCAGGGTATTGATGAAGATATCTTCTGTCTTCAATTGCTCTTTTTGTCAAAGACTCTAAATTTATGATTTCCATTAGTAAAACTCCTTTTTAAAACGGCCCATACTGAATAATCTGCGCAATAATTAGTGATACAACAGCAACCGTAACCTGCAATAACATGAAAGGTAGAATCCACCTTATCCATTTTCCCCATGGTATCCCTGCAATGGAGAGTCCAGCCATAAGGAATCCGACTGTCGGAAAAATGATATTAGACATACCATCACCAAATTGATAGGCAAGAACTGCCGTTTGCCTTGTAACACCGATCATATCAGATAAAGGAGCCATGATAGGCATAGTTAAGGCAGCTTGTCCGCTCCCTGATGGCACCAAAAAATTCAAAAATAGTTGGAAAACAAACATACCTACCGCATTTAATGCTGGAGGAATAGTATCAAGTATTGAGGCTGTATGATATAAAATAGTATCGATAAGCCCGGAATTATTAAAAATTACAAGAATCGTTTGAGCTAACCCAATAATTAATGCACCACCAATTAAATCTCCCGCACCTTTCATAAAGGAATTAGCAATTCGAGATGGCGATAGCTTTCCAATAAGCCCCATTAAAATACCAAATAATAAAAACAAGCCAGCTATTTCAGTAATATACCATCCTAATTTTATGACACCATACATCAGGACAACGAAATTCAAGAGAAATGTTAACATAACGAGCTTATGACTTAATTCCATCTTGATTGACTGATTCGCAAGCCCCTCCTTATTGCCAAATTTAAAATTTCCATAGAAACCGAGTGAAGGGTTATTTTTTACCTTCCTAGCATAGCGATAGACATAAACGGTAGCTGAGACATATAAAATGACAAAAATGATAAGACGTAAAGCAATGCCAGAGAACAGTGGCAGTCCAGCTATTTCTTGCGCTATCCCGACAGTGAATGGATTCATTACTGCTGCTGAAAAGCCAACTGATGCTCCAAGAATGACAATAGCGAATCCTGTAATAGCATCAAAGCCCAAAGCAATAGCAAGTGGGACAAGTATACCCACATAAACGATTGTTTCATCAGACATTCCCATTAATGAACCTGCACATGCGAAAAATAACATTAACACGGGAATAATCAACATCTCACGCTTTGCCATTTTCACTGACAGCATTGCAATAAACGATTCTAATGCCCCTGTTGCTGAGAGTATTCCAAAGGTTCCTCCAACAATTAAAACAAAGAAAATAATACTCGCACCCTGCATCATACCTGAATGAATACTGCTAAAAACATCCAAAAATCCTATTGGGTTCATATCCGTGTAAGTAAAGGTCCCTGGCTGGATCACTTCTCGCCCATTCAATTCTTCTCGTTGAAACTCACCTGCCGGAATGATATACGTCAACACAGCCGATAGAATGATAAGGCAAAATATTAAGACATATACATTTATTCCTTTCTGTTGATCATTTAATTCTATATCTTTTTTAGTTACAAATTTACCCATAAGCAGTCCCCCATTTTATAAACGCTTTTATTTCTCCCACAACGTCATCCCCTTTTTTTGAAATTTCCGTCTTCTAAATTGTAAGTGATAGTATCGAAAATAAAAAATTGCTATTTCTAATAGTAACTATTGATAAATTTACATATAGATAAAGAACATTTCCTATGTTTTCCTATTTATGTTATTAAAAATTTGATAATAAAAACGCTCCATTCTACAATACATTTGCAGAAAAGAGCGATGGTCATTTCATTTTTATATTTAAATCGTTCGCCAAGTATCTTTCACTAAATCGATAAACGTACTTACATTACTAAATTCCTTAGAATTATGTGGATAAATCAAATATGTTGGTAACCTTTTAGGAAAACGATTTAACACCTGAAGACTTCCCTTATTTACCTCCTTTTTTATCAATATATCACTTAGTAATGCTAAACCCACTTGTCCCACAGCCGCTCTTTTTATAGCCTCTTCACTTCCAAATTCGACAATTGTTTTTGGATCACATTGAATGTCACGAAGGCAACTTCTTATATTATCATCCAATCCGTAGGTTATAAATGGGTATTCATCAAATATTTCTTCAATTGTTCTGTCCTTTATAATATTAGGGTTACCGACTAGTACTAAATCCTCTTCCTCAAGTAGAACTCCTTCTATACCTGAATAATTAGGCTTTCCTGCTACAAATCCTAAATCTGCCTGATTAGAGCTTACAAGTGCAGCTGTTTCCTTACTGTTCGCACATAGAAGCTTTAAATTTACCTGTGGATATAGCTTTAAAAATGAACCTATAATATGGGATAAATAATATCCACAATAAAATTCTGGAGCGGCAATTGTTAAATGACCATAAGGCTTTTCAAAATTTTTCAAATCCTCCTCCATTTCTTCTAGGATGTTAAATAATTTATCTGTATGCTCCTTTAAAATCTTTCCGACTTGAGAAAGAAACATTTTCTTTCCCATCCTATTGATTAAAGTATGGCCTATCTCATCCTCTAACGCCTTAATTTGCTGGCTAATCGTTGGCTGACTGTAATTTAATAGTTGAGCTGCTTTGGTAAAATTAAGATAAGTCGAAACAACGTGGAATGTTTTTAAATTGCGTAAATCCATTACCTCACTCACACCCTTGTTAGAAAATCAATTTAAATTTTTTTATTAAATATCATACTATCAAAAATAATGAAACGTAAGAGAATGTTATTTCCAAGTATGTAGAGGGTGCTAAAGTACTAACCCATCGTGATAAAATAAACATGCTACCCCATAAATAGATAGCATGTTTAGTCAGCAACTTATTGAATTGCTTTAATACTCTGTAATCCACCATTTTCTAAAATGGCTTTACTGATCGCTTTGCCTGTAGGTGTCGCAGCCAAACCACCTCGGGCAGTTTCCTTTAAATTAGGACTCATAGATTGTCCGATACGATACATCGCCCCAATTACTTCATCACAAGGAATACGGCTTGTGACACCTGCGAGGGCCATATCAGCTGCCACAAGTGAATTAGCGGCCCCCATTGCATTTCGTTTCACACATGGGACTTCCACTAACCCAGCTACAGGATCACAAACAAGGCCTAGCATATTTTTAAGTGTAATCGCAAATGCTTCAGAACATTGCTGCGGCGTACCGCCAGCCATTTCAACGATAGCTGCCGCAGCCATACCTGCTGCTGAGCCAACCTCTGCCTGACAGCCACCAGCAGCACCAGAAATGGAGGCATTATTGGCAACCACAAAGCCAAAGGCACCAGAAGTAAATAAATAGCGAATCATTTGCTCTCGCGTTGGATTTAACTTATTTTTGACAGCAAATAATGTACCTGGTACAACCCCAGCTGAGCCTGCGGTTGGTGTTGCACATATTGTTCCCATCGCCGCATTAACCTCATTTGTTGCAACCGCCTTGCTGACAGCATCTAATAATAAATCTCCAGATAAAGATTTTCCTTGTGCTATATAAGTTTGAAGTAATACAGCATCTCCACCTGTTAAGCCTGTCACAGACTGCACGCCTTTTAAGCCTCGTTCAACAGCCTCCTCCATGACCTTTAAATTACGATCCATTTGCCCTATAATTTCTTCTCTCGAGCGTCCCGTTATTAACATTTCCTGCTCAATCATAATTTCAGAAATTAGTTTTCCCTCTTGCTCTGCTCGTTGAACAAGTTCACGAACATTATGAAACAATACGTCCATAGTAAGACACCCCCTAATTGTTAATTTTTGATACCTTTGTAATATGTGGTATTAATGAAATTTGTTGCAATACTTTTTCCTCTATATTTTGATCGACTTCAATTACCATCAGAGCCATTAATCCTCTCTCAATACGTGAAACCTCCATATGACCGATATTGACATCATGCATTGCTAGGCAATTAGCAACATTGGCAATACAGCCTGCCCGATCATCATGCACTACAAGAATGGCTGGCATTCCCCCAGTTAAACGTAGCTTGAAACCGTTTACTTCACTTACTTCAATTTTACCGCCGCCAATAGAAATACCAACGACAGACATTTCTCCCTCATCATCACCTATGACAAGACGTGCAGTATTTGGATGCTCAGTATTCGCAGTTTCTGGGATAAATTCATAATCTAGCCCAGCTTTTTCGGCTTCAGCAAAAGCTATTTTAATACGCTCATCAAATGTATCAAAATTTAAAAGGCCCCCGATTAATGCAACATCTGTTCCATGCCCTCTATACGTTTCAGCAAATGATCCATATAAGTGAATTTTAGCCCACTTAGGCTGTCTACCAAATAGATCCCTAGCAACACGCCCAATACGAGCTGCCCCTGCCGTATGAGAGGAGGAAGGCCCAATCATAACGGGTCCAATAATATCAAATACTGAAGTAAACTTCATTCAAACACCCCTCTATTCTATCCATATAATAATATTTACATTTACTTATATCATGCTTGATAGTAACTATAAAAGTAAAGCAATAATTTATCAACTTTCAGAAAATTTACACGACTATAATTTACACGATGAGAATATTGTTATTTATTGTCCATTCTCTACATACAGTAGCCTCGAAAGGCTTATATTCCAGCATTTCCAATTTTATCGTCCTCTAGGTACGTACAGTGAGTTGTTTATTTATGGCTACTGTAAGTCAGTAACTATCTTCTATTCTCCTTATAGCATAAACAAAAGCAGTACACGAACTGTGCACTGCTTTATCTATTCATTTGCTAAGTAGCATCGAATTATTCTACTGAAATAATATATGGATATAATCCTTGTTTACCATTAAATAACTCAATTTCTACCTCTGGATAGTTCTCTTCAATAAACTTTACTAACTCAGAGGCACTTTCTTCTGTTGTATCCTCACCATAAATAACTGTCACAATTTCAGCATTTTCATCCACTAAATCAGTAATTACCTTTTCAGCTGCATCTTTTAATGCTGGTGTAGACAATACAATTTTTCCTTCTGCAAGAGCCATGAAATCATCCTTATGAATTTGGATGCCATCTATAGACGTATCACGCACTGCATAAGTTACTTGCCCCGTTTTTACGTTAGCAAACGCTTCTGTCATTGCTGCTTGGTTTATGCCAACTGTCGCTTCTGGATTGAACGATAAAATAGCTGCCATCCCTTGAGGAATAGTTTTAGTAGGTACTACTGCTGCTTCAATATCTAGAAGCTCAACCGCTTGTTCAGCTGCCATGACAATATTTTTGTTATTCGGTAGAATTAACACCTTATCAGCACCAATTTCTTGCACTGCTTTCACGATATCCTCAGTTGAAGGGTTCATTGTTTGACCACCTTCAATTACGTAAGATGCACCGATTGAACGAAGTAATTCAGCTACGCCCTCACCCATTGCAATTGTTACTATAGCATATGGATGTTTTTCAACCTTTTTGACTGTAGTCGTTGCTCTATGATCCTCACCAACAATTGCAGAATGTTGTTCACGCATATTGTCAACCTTAATTTTAATAAGACTACCATATTTTTGTCCCATTGCTAAAACAGCACCTGGCTGCTCAGAATGGATGTGCACTTTTGCAATTTCTTCATCTGAAATCACCAGCAAAGAATCACCAAGAGGGTTTAACTCATTTCTAAATTGTTCTTCACTAAAAGGCTCTTTGCCTTCCTCAAAGCGCACCATAATTTCCGTACAATAACCGAACTCAATGTCCGCTGTATTCATGAAATCCTGTGCTCTATGATGTTCTGCATTAATTAGATCATCTAACGTCGCTTCGTTTTTCTCTGGTAATGGTTCGCCTTTCAAGGAAGCTAAAAACCCTTCATATACAAATAAAAGACCTTGACCACCACTATCAACAACACCCACCTCTTTAAGAACTGGAAGTAACTCAGGTGTACGCTCTAATGATGCTTTTGCTTCCGCTGTAAATGCCTCCATCACCGCAATGATATCGTTTTCAGTTTCAGCTACTTCAACGCCTTTTTTTGCCGCTTCACGAGCAACTGTTAAAATCGTACCTTCAACAGGTTTCATGACTGCTTTATAAGCCGTATCTACGCCAGCTTGGAAGGCACCTGCAAATCCTTTTGCGTCAATTGTCGCCTCTTTTTCGATAAACTTCCCAAAGCCTCGAAATAGCTGAGATAGAATAACGCCAGAATTACCACGCGCTCCCATAAGTAAACCTTTTGACAAAGCCTGTGCTGTTTTGCCGATATGCTCTGAGGCAGAATGCTCTGTTTCCTTGGCGCCAGATGTCATCGATAAGTTCATATTTGTTCCTGTATCGCCATCTGGCACTGGAAATACATTTAATGAATCAACATAATTTGCATTTTGGAATAGGTGATGCGCACCCATTTGCACCATTTCCGCAAACTTTATTCCGTCTAAAGACTGCATTCGATTTAGTTCCTCCTCTTAATCATTCGCTACACGAACGCCCTGCACAAAAATATTGACAGATTTTACGCTCATACCTAACGTTTTATCCACTGTATATTTCACTTTAGACTGTACTTGGTAAGCCACTTCCGAGATTTTCGTACCATAACTAACAATAATGTACATATCAATATGTAAATCGTCGTTCTGCTGTCGAATAACAACACCTTTTGCAAAATTTTCTTTACGTAAAATATCAGTTAGACCATCACGAATTTGATGTTTAGATGCCATGCCAACAATACCGTAGCATTCTACAGCAGCGCCACCAGCAATTTGTGCAAGTACATCTGTTGAAATATCAATTTGGCCGAATTCATTGTTTAATTCAATTGACATAGAAATGCCCCCTTGGCTCTTTTTGACTAAATTATATTGTAACACTTTCGTTATACAATAAGCAACCTAAGAGGGCATGAAAACGCTCTGTATCAACGTTTAATGGCATTATATAGGATGAAATACACCTTCATCGAATAATTCATTTTTGCCATAAAAGTTGTTACGACCGTTTTGCTTTGCTTTATATAATGCTTGATCAGCTAATTCACAGCATGTTTCTAATTGTTCAATAGTTGAAATTTTGGCATGGCACATTCCGATACTGACTGTTACGGTATCGGCTATTTTTGAATGTTCGTGACGAATGTTTAAACTACGGACTTCCTCTAAAATTTCCTCACAAACATGCTCAGCAAATTTGGATGCATGTTGGCTAATAATTACAAATTCTTCGCCTCCCCATCGTGCAGCAAACGCATTATACTTTCCAGCAATTTCGTCTAGTACAGCAGCAACCTTGATTAATGCCTCATCACCTTGTAAATGACCATAATAATCATTGAAATTTTTAAAGAAATCAATATCAATCATCATCACTGTTATGTTTTTGGCTTTATGAAGCTGCTGCCCTATTTGCGTAAGTTTGTTATTAAAAGCTCGTCGATTTGGAAGATTTGTCAACGAATCACGAAGTGCTTGCTCTAACAGTTCATTATTTTTTTCAGCTAATAATTTTGATAATTGCTTGGATTTCGTCATTTCTTCTCCCAACAAAATATGTTGCGTTATAAATTGTTTCTGAACCTTGTAGATATGATGCTGAATAACGAACCCTATCGGAAGAATAAGGGACATCGGCAGGAAAACTTTGATACTTTCACCTAATATTCCATTACCCAAATAAGCACTGATAAAAATTGCTAATGCTGTTACTACAACAAGTGGATATATCTTACGAAAAGAAATGGCGAAAACCGTACAAATAATTAAAAACAGCACCTCATATAAAGCCGCATGCTTAAAATAATATACATCCATTACTGTGATAGCTGTAATTAACAATAAAACTATATAAATATACATAAGTAGGATCATTTCATATTTGCGCAAGTTTAAGAATGTAACATGTAATTTCTTTTCTTTAATAAGTAATAAAACAGCCAAATCAATATAAAACAAAATAAAATGAATCGCAATATAAGCTGGCACCATCACTCTTTCTGTTTTTGAAAAGAAAACCTCACCATAATGTATGATTGTAACGACGGCTGATACATACATTAATGACCATGCCACTGTCCGCATACGCTTCAAATTAAAATAGACCATTTCTTTACGTATAGCGAGAGCAAGTTTTTCTTGATTTTCCATACTGTCCGCTCCTATTGCATTTTAGTAAATAATATTTCCTATATTTATCGTCTAAATAATAAAAAATACAAGTAGTATCCTAAAAATTGTTGAAATACAATTGAAAATAGTTGCTATTCACATTCATTACTTTTTTGACTTCGTAAATTCTATTTTTAAGGATACTCATTCGTAAACGAAACGCAATATATCAGCTTTTAAATAATCCCGTCTTAAATCTCCTACAATTTTATCCTATTCTTTTATAGGAAAAGATTGCTCTTGCATTGCTGGACATCCCATATCCTTTCCCAAATAATTTTTATCTTCAATAGCTATCCCTAATTCGGTATTTTTATTAGAAGCATCTATATGTTCTAAATCAGCCCATGACTTGTTCAGTTATAATCACTTTTTGTTCGTTGCCATTTGTACGATTCATACTTTTTTTAATTCAACTTATCGTTACGTCACAGCTAAATGGAGGGTTAGGGCAATCAAAGCCCTAAAATTAAACAGGTGAGGAAAAACTATTCTTTTTCCTCACCTGTTTATTAAGATTTTCACCCTTCAAGCAAAAAAAGCAAAGGTTTGATTATTCATAAGACCTTAGCTCGCTGCTATATCCCTTAATATAACCATAGCCTGGTGCAAAAAATTCACCATAGGACGTTTCCACAACATTGTCGAACGTACCTGATGATTCTGTGAATGTGTAATGAATGGCACGAACAAACCCTTCATTTTTCATTCCGTTCTCTATTTTAGTCACTTTTGAGCCTTCTGTAACTGGCTTATCAAAAATATATTTGATACCATCCTTTTCATAATTAAAGGTTTGTTCTGTTTCATGATAGTCAATGAACTGATTGTTGTTCTGCACCTCAAAACGATTATTAGCCTTTTTCTTATATACACCATTCGTATATACTAGTTGCTGAAGCGTATCATTTGGCAAGAATGATGATGTAATAATCGGTGATTCGTTCGGTTTTATGGTAGCTAGGACTTTTTTCGGTACATAATATGTTTCCCCATCTATCTCAATCCAAGCTGTCATATTTTTTTCCGTCAATAACATTACTTCATCAAAACGCTTTAGCTCTCTTGACTTATTACCTTTACCAATAACACCATATCGAATATAGCGTTTCTCTTGAGCTTGCACAGGTTGGAGTAATGTTACAGGAATATATGTAAAAATAAAATCTTCTCCCCATGTTCCAAGCTCTTGCATTCTAAGATATCCATTTATTTCAAGCCCTAACGATTGAAAAACAGTTCCTTTTGAATATTTTCCTCCCGCATTTCCTCCAGCCATTGGACCTCTTAAGTGCCGTGTATCGGCTGTTAGCTTATAGAGTCCTTTATCTCTTTTTATTGTTTCGGCAATGCGAATATCAGTGGCATCAATATAGCCCCCTCTAATATTTCCCTCAGATGGGTACGTATAATCGTAGTATAGATTTTCACCAATAACAATATCATAACTAGGTGCCCCATATTCAAATCCTTTTAAATAATGTGTTCCATAGTTTAAGTTTGAGGCTTGACCATTGATGTTGATATAGCCAGGATTATCATAAAAAGAAGCGCGTATGTTTAGAGGTACTTTCTTAAAAACAACTAAATCTGTTGCTTGTACACGGTAACCCGAGCTCATCCAATAAAACGTTTTATTGTCATACTTTTCAATATCGTACACACGGAAATAGTTGTTGCGCTTAACTGTCATCGAGCTATACGTACCATTTGCATTTTTCTTATATACTTTTACATCTTTTGTAAAGGTCATTTTTCCCGTTTGCCCCTTCGCAACTTGAGACCCGTCCCACTGTACTTCCGCTTTAGATGACAATGGATTTGTTAAAAAAGCTAAAACGATTAGCAAAGTGATAATATATTTCTTCATCTATTTCCCTCCGTTTATTTTTAATTAAATTTCCTTTTTTATTTTACCATATCAAACCTGTTACAAATTAACTAATTCTCCTATCTAAAAGCCAATGAAAGAAGAGCGACTTTTCCATATAGGCATAAGTCGCTCTCAATAAATCTACTACTATTAAAATAGACTCTTTATAAGAGTATCAAGCATCACAGGCATTTCCTTAAAGGCACTGTCCACATGTAATCTTTCTGTTTTTTGATGGGCGTCCTTGCCGAAGGGACCAACATTCAGAACAGGGCCTTGTAAGGCAGACATGGCTTCAAATGGAATACTATACGTATCGCCATATACAGGTGTGTTGCGCTCAAAAGCAGTCCATCCATTTGAATCATCTGAATAGTTCACGTAGCTCAAATCACAAATACCATTAAAATAATGAATTTGCTCTACTTCAATATCAAATGTTTCGGCTGTTTTCTTCATCAATTCAATCGATTGAATTACTAATGGATGATTCGATGAATTGATAGCAGGATAGTAAGGTGGAGCATACAGTAATACAGTTGCTGGCGTAAGTTCTTGACACCGAATCATTAGCTGATCCACAATTCGGATGGATTTCTCACGATCATCCCATACACTGTTTTCTAGAAGCTGTCGCTTTATGGATGCCACTTCCTCGACGCCTAGTTTATGAATTGCGTGCTCCAAAAGTGCCTCATAGCGCAGGACTTTCACCTCCCCAACACCTTTGACTTTTTCTCGTTCGCAAATTTGTTGATAGGACTGATTACAAGCTGACATAGCCTCTAAAGCTACTTGCTCAAATATATCCATTACTTCGGATGCAGTTCTCTTTAATAGGAACACATTGTAAAGAGCAGCCGCTCGATATGGAGTTTGTGTGGAATACTCCATTTTCAAATCCTTTAATTGTAAGGATACTGGTAATGGTGTACTCTCACCAAGATCTGTTTCACGGAATATTGGATTCCACTCCATATGCTGTGTCATATAAGAAGCAATAAAGTTCGCGGTCATCCCCTTTAATGGCTCTCCCACATGTGTCTCTTTACCATAGAATAAAGCGGCAGGCATAATTTTACCGATAGTTCCTGAATAGATATATTCATTTATATCAGCAGGTCCCTGTGAAAAAGAAGGCTCACTATTTAAAAATAGTTTATAAGATAAACCATATTGTTCACGAAGTCTGACTAGCTCCACAACTGCCGCTCTCATCCCCGCCGAATTCACTTCTTCATCAGGTACAGCTGTTAAAATTAAATTAATGGGCCATTGTTCAATGCTTGCTTTTTCAATTAATTGCATATGCAATGCAAGTCCCATTTTCATATCCATCGTTCCACGGCCAAATAGATAATTACCAGATTCTAAATCAATTCTTGCGGTCTCAGGTAAATCCTTTTTGTATTTTGGCTCCATTAACTTTTTCGTTAATTCTTCTGGATAAAAGGCAAAAGGTTCAAGCTCACCATACTCCTCCGTATGGACAGTATCAAAATGACTAATTAGTGCCACTGTCTCTGTAGCAGTTGGATGCTTATACAAGGCTGTTACAGCATTACGCCCAAGTCCTGCATCATGTAGCTCAATGAATTGCGGATTATCTTGAAAATAAGAAAGCGTTTGCAATATATTTTTTAATTTATAGGCAAACTCATTCTCACCTTTCGTTAGTGTTCTACTTTCCCAGCTAACAATTTCACATAACAATGCTCTTAATTTTTCAGGTGAGTCCCAATAATAATTTTTCATAAAAA
This sequence comes from Lysinibacillus sp. B2A1, assembly GCA_002973635.1. Lineage (GTDB taxonomy): Bacteria > Bacillota > Bacilli > Bacillales_A > Planococcaceae > Lysinibacillus. Next base: position 1,275,213 of record CP027224.1, on the reverse strand, counting down.
AGTCTCCTTTATTCGAATTCTTAAGATCGAATGCATTTCATTGTCTATCTAGTGATTCTTGTTCTGTTATTTCCAGCTCAGAAGAAACCGTATTTGTTTTACTCAATTTAACCTTGTAGAAAATCATGCATGCGATAAAGAATCCAATACCATAGAGTAAACCAATTCTTTGCGTTGGATCGAATGCTAAAAAGGCAAGGATTATAACGCAAAAGCTTATACAAAACACTGGGATTAATGGATAAAATGGCGTTTTAAATTTTAAATCTGCTACATTCCCTCCAGCCTTTACATAACGATAGCGGAACATCAATTGAGAAGCACATATTCCCATCCAGGAAATCGTAACGGATATTCCTGCAATAGACATGAGTAAAACAAATACTGCATCTGCTTCCATTACACTTGTTAAGAGCGAGAGAAATGAGAAAAGCATCGTAAAGATCAATGCATTCAAGGGCACTTTATTTTTAGTGAGACGTCCAAATAATTTTGGAGCCATTCCCTCTTTAGACATCGACCATAGCAAGCGTGTTGATGCATATAAGCATGAATTTCCTACTGATAAAATAGCCGTTAAAATAACAAAATTCATAATACCGGCAGCATATGGAACACCAGCTAAATTCATTAACGTGACAAATGGACTTTCTAATAAGCCCAGCTCAGAAGATGGGAATATCGCAGACAATACAATAATAGAAGCAATATAGAAAACAATGATTCTAAAAAGAATCGTCCGTATTGCTCGTGGTATATTTTTTTCTGGACTTTCCGTTTCCCCAGCAGCAATACCAACAAGCTCAGATCCCTGATAAGAAAAGATAACATTCATCATCGTGACAAAGATAATACTTATTCCTGCTGGGAATAACCCAGAAGGTGCTAAATTCGAAAAATGTGGTGTAGGGCGATCCGCTAATGGAATCAAACCAAAAATCGCAGCACCCCCAATAATAATAAATGCTATGACCGCAATGACTTTAATACTCGCAAACCAGAATTCTGCTTCTGCAAAACCCTTTGTTGTTAATGCATTTAAGACAAATAGAAGAACCATAAACACTGCACACCAGATCCAAATTGGCACATTCGGAAACCAATGCTGCATCAAAATTCCCGCAGCTGTAAATTCGACCCCTGCTGTTGCTGCCGATCCAACAAAGTACATCCATCCTAATGAGAAACCAGCTGATGGGCTGATAAAACGTGTTGCATAGGTTTGGAAAGATCCTGTTACAGGCATATAAACAGCAAGTTCTCCAAGACAATTCATAACCATATATAATATTAAACCACCAAACAAATACCCAATTAAAGCTCCCCCGGGACCTGCCTGATTGATTGTATAGCCAACATTTAAGAATAAGCCTGTCCCAATAACGCCGCCAAGTGATAGCATCAATAAATGACGGCTTTTCATTGAACGGTTTAAAAGTTGTTCTCCGTTATTCACATTCCATCCCCACTTTCCATATATCCTCAAAATAGTAAATATTCTGATATTTCAAGTATTAAAGTACCCAATCAATTTATCCCTTATAAATTGATTGGGTAGTTGTACATTTGATTAAAAGCGTAACGATAAACAGCTTAGTCCACCGTCATGTTTTCTGAATTCAGACATCTCAAGCTCAATTGTTTGATAGCCCAAATCATTTAGCTTACGGTTAGTTTCTGGATAGCCGGCTGGTATAATCACATAATCATTCACTTGAATACAATTTGCTGAATACTCATGTTCTTTTGGAATGATAATTTTTTCATAGGAGGCAAAGGCTAGGTGATCGATAAATTCACCTGCAAGAACCATGCGATTTTGACCCACATAGGCAATCCCTGTTTTTAAATGGAAGAATTCTTTTAGTGGGATAATCGTTGCCTCATAGCCCTCTTTTTCAACTATTTCTTTAAATTGTCTTGCTCCCTCTTCATTTGTTCTCTCAGAAATACCAACATAAAATTTCTTTTCAGCCTGTAGCACATCTCCACCATCTAGTGTTCCAGGACCTTCAATATAATATAATTTCTCGTAGAATTTCTTTACCGTTGGTTCGATATCTTCTATTTCACGATTGCGAGCCTCTGCACCCGGATTTGAAATAATCGCAAACTCAGATGTTAAAACAGCAGTGTCTTCTACAAATGTTGAATCTGGAAATGCCTCATTTGCAGGAAGCTGAGTTACTTCTACGCCACATTTTTTTAACGCTTCCACATACTTTTCATGTTGTTCAAATAATTTCTCCAATACTGGTTTTCCTAAATCACTTGTTGTTAAACCGTTTACAAAACTATTACCTGGATTCTTTACAATAACATTTTTAAACATGTATCTCGTCTCCTTTTATATCTTATATAACTATCAGTACTTGCTATTCAGAGGGATGAAGAGCATTCCCTCACTTTATCCCCTTACCACTGGACAAGTTAGACAAGTTGGTCCACCTGTTCCTTTTACTGTGATCTCATTACCTTTGTATTCATAAACGGTAGCCCCTGCATCAAGTAGCTGCTGTTTTGTTATTGGATTTTCTTGTGGAATTATACATACTCTTGGTGCTAGTGCTAGCACATTGCAGCCTAATCCGTCGTATTCATCTTTCGGTACCTCAATCAATTGAATACCTCGTTCGATTAATAGCTGACGGAAGAATACTGGCATTAATCGGGAATGTACGACCGCCAGATCTTTATCAACCATGCTAATAAAGGACATTAAGTGTAAACATTCTGCCTCTCCTAAATCATGTGGAAGTTGTACAACAATAAATTCATCAACGATATCAGCTGTCATTTCCTTTAGCTGACGAATTGCTTCATCATTTGTTCGATACCCTCTCCCTACAACAAGTGTTTGATCATCAAGCCAAACAATATCGCCGCCATCTGAAACTGCATCCCCTGTTAATTCGCCAATGATTGGAATACCTTTTTCTTGTAAAAAATCTTTATAAACGGCAGCTTCAGGTTGTCTGAGTGTTTTACCAGATTTTAAAATAATAGCTCCTTTTGGCGTAAGTTTGACTGGATCATGTGCATAAAGGGAGTCTAAGCCTACATTCTCTGATTCTGGTAAATAATCAATTTTGTCAACATACTTTTTAAGAATCGCAATAAATTCTGCATATTCTCTTAGTGCCTCATCAAAATTAGGTTCTGATAAGTAGTTAAATGTTTTCCATTCATTTCTAAGATGATCCTGGCTTCGGAAAGCATCTTGTGGATGTTTTACTATTACGTGTTTTAAAGGTGCATACATTGATGAACAATAATGCATTCCTTTCACCTCTTTTCCGTTTAGTGGAAAACGTTTCCGTTAAGAGGAAAGTTTATAAGAAAAATATATGTGTTTTATGCTATACTGTCAATATATTTAGAAAATTTTTTATATTTATACTGATCTTTGCGATAAAATTGAATACTTATAATGTTTCTAATGTAAAGGCAATACTGTGATTATAGAGCTAGACGCAGACAAGGAATAAAAATAAAATAATAGGAAGGAGAGGTGGGAATGATATGCAATTATTAGAACGTGCAATGACGATTGCTAAAGTTTTAGCTTCTGAAACAAGTGAAAACAGCTTGTCCATATCAGAGCTTTCAGCAAAATGTGATTTGCCGCTTAGTACATTACATAGAATTTTAAAAGCAATGATTAAGCAAGGAATGATTGAGCAAGACGAGCAGACGAAACAATACCGACTCGGTACAATATGGATGGAGCTTGGTTTACAAGTGTACGATACGATGGATTACATTAGTAAAATAAGACCTGAATTAGAGCGTTTAGCAAGAAAAGTAGAGGAAAGCGTTTATTTAAGTAAACCTGCTGGATTAGACACGATTATTATTGAAAGAATAGACAGTGCTGCTAATCCAATCCGTATTTACGATCAGCTGGGAATTCGTATACCAATGCATATAGGTGCTGCAAATAAAGCTATTCTAGCTGCTATGCCTGTTGCTCAAGGAAAAGAAATCATGGAGCAACTTATGCCACATGAAGAAATCACTGAATTTGAGGCACAACTTGCCATCATAAGACAACAAGGATTTGCCATTAGTCATGGAGAAAGAACAGCAGGGACCTCTTCTATTGCCGTCTCCATCCTAAATGGTTTTGGCGAGGTAGTAGGTGCCGTAAGCATAGGCTTTGTAAGCTTCAATGTTTCTCCAGAACATATTGAAAACCTAACAAATTCTCTAGTGGAAACTGGTAAACATGTGTCAGCTAAGCTTGGCTATCGAGGAAAATAAGAAGCCTTCTCTTTATGAAGTAAAATTAGGGAATAATTTTCTGTCTGTAAAGGTTTTTTTCTTGAAAGGTTATGTGAAAACTGTTGCACTGAACGTCATGGTATGTTAAATTATTATGGTATGTGAAATACCGAACTGAAATAATAATCTTTCAGCATTAACAGTAAGGAGGGAATACAACATGCCAAAACAATGTGTAATCACTGGACGTAAAGCTCGTACTGGTAACAACCGTTCCCACGCTATGAACGCTAACAAACGTACTTGGGGTGCTAACCTTCAAAAAGTTCGTATCCTAGTTGACGGTAAACCAAAACGTGTATGGGTTTCTGCTCGTGCATTAAAATCAGGTAAAATCGAGCGCGTTTAATCGCTGCTTCTAAAAAATCGATTTGGCATATAGCGCAAATCGATTTTTTTCTTTCTAATTGGGCATACTACCAACCGCCTTTGTACATTTAAATATAGTGCAACAAGCAGCTAAAGCCTCTATTCATTACACTGAACATAATGAATAGAGGCTTTAAATTTATTCGCTCAGAACTATAAAAAAGATTCTAATAATCGAACAGTCTAATAGAAAATATCAAACGCTGGAACAGAAAAAAATCCGACCAGAGTTAGTCGGATTTTTTTACTTTCTTGTCTTTTTTAAAAAGATTAATACATGTACGTGTAATACTACTCACAACTTTTGGCAACTGAAAAGTATAGACTTTCAGGACTATCTCCTCCTCACGCTAATCTATGCTTCTTATCATTAAACATATGCCTTGTGAGAAAGATATAGACCCTGAATCACCTAATATTTCATTACTTGTAAATCGGGATGTACCTAAAGTAATTTCTTCATTGGTTGTTTCATATTTCACTTGCCTTAATGTAACATTTTTAATCGGTTCTTCATGTGCAAAAAAAGACAAATAACGGTACTGTTCATCTGCTTGAATAGTGTGAGTACCTGGCATTAAAAATTGTAATAGATTTGCATGATTCATAATCTTTAAGACAATATGCGGATGCTCCCTTTGCAAACGATAAATGGAGCGGATTGCTGCCTCATAATGATCCAAGCGTCCACCAGTAACACCTGTGAGTACAATCTCCGATGGTTGGTAGGTATAGGCCTTTAACAGTGCTAAATCAGTATCTGTTTCATTTTTTTCTTCCTGAAATCGTTGTCTATCATTGGTATGCTTCATTACAAGCTCATATTCCTCATGTGTTAAAGAGTCAAAATCTCCAACAATCGCATGTGGTGTAATGCCTTGCTCGATTAAATATAGTGCTCCTCGATCAGCCCCAATAAATAGTACATCCTCTTTCTTTGTAAATGGAACGAATGAACATAGCTCCTCTTTAGGACCACCAGCACAAACAACAACTAGTGTCATCCTTTAATCGCTGCTTCACCAGCAGCAAGAATTTCCTGAAGTGCTGCTGTACGATCCTCTTTGCTATAAATTGCTGAGCCTGCTACAAAAATTGTCGCCCCTGCCTTTGCACAAGGCACAATTGTCTCTGCATTAATGCCCCCGTCTATTTCTATAGCAATATTAAGATTGCGCTCTTTAATAATAGCCGCTAACGCTTCAATTTTCGGCACCACAGAATGGATGAATTGCTGTCCGCCAAAGCCTGGATTCACTGTCATAAACAACACCATATCAATATCCTCTAAAATATGTTGAATCGATTCTATCGGTGTATGCGGATTTAACACAACACCAGGTTTGACTCCTAATGAGCGAATTAATTGAATAGTACGGTGTAAATGGCGACAAGCTTCAACATGTACCGTAATATAGTCTGCTCCCGCTTTGGCGAATTGTTCAATATATTGATCAGGATTTTCAATCATTAAATGTACGTCTAGTGGTAAATCAGTTAAAGGACGAATGGCGTCTAATACGATAGAGCCGAAGGAAATATTCGGCACAAAATGACCATCCATTACATCAATATGAATAAGTTGGGCACCCGCTTTTTCTACTTCCTTTACTTCTTCTCCTAATTTAGCGAAATTAGCTGCTAAAATTGATGGTGCAATTTGTATCATCATTAATACCTCGGCTTTCGATCCATAATTTCTTGCATAAATTGTTCGTAGTGCTTATAGCGGTATTCACGAATTTCTCCCGCCTCTACAGCTACCTTCACTGCACATTTTGGCTCCTTTAAATGTAAACAACCTCTGAATTTACAATCCTCCGCCACTTGAACCATTTCAGGGAAACATCCGCCTAATTCTTCTTTTTCAATGTCATCAAAATCAAAAGAACTAAATCCAGGTGTATCTGCTAATAGACCGTCACATACCTCTATTAATTCTACATGGCGTGTCGTATGTTTTCCACGTCCTAAGCTTTGTGAGATAATGCCTGTTTTTAAATTTAAATCTGGAATTAAAGTATTTAACAGTGTTGATTTGCCAACACCAGACTGTCCTGCTAATACAGAGGTTTTTCCTTTTAAAATCGGCTGAAGCCGTTCTATTAATTCTTCCTCCCCTTTATAGGTTTGCAGTACAGTATATCCCATGCTTTCATAATCTTTTATATAGCCTTGCAATTCCTCACGTTCATGTTCCTCTAGCAGGTCCATTTTTGTTAAACAAATTATCGGGTGAACATGAAATGATTCTAAGACAACTAAAAATCGATCCAATAAAATTGTATTAAAATTTGGTTCTTTTACAGAAAACACAAGAATGCCTTGATCAATATTAGCAATTGGAGGGCGTACTAATTCATTTTGGCGATCCATTATTTTTTGAATAGTACCATCTGACCCCTCTGTTTCAAGCGTGTATTCTACCATGTCGCCAACGAGTGGGGATTCCCCGCGATTGCGAAATACCCCACGTCCTCGACATTGTATGAGTTGAGCTCCATCATAGACATAATAATAACCACTTAATGCTTTGCGTATTTGGCCTTGCGCCATCCAATTCCCCCTTATTTAATATCATCATAGTTAATTTTACGTGAAGCAATGATTTCCGAATCACGAATTATTTTATAGGCCGCTTCCTGACCTTCCCCAATAACAAGCTGTATTTTGTATTCAATATCAGCCGTGATAGGAAATGTGTCATACGTATCTACCATTGAATGTGTTTTATCTTGAATTTCAATTCGAACGGTTTGTTCTAAGCCTTCCTCATTTGGTTTATACTCAATTTTGATTGTTTCGACAAAAGGTTTATCAGGCTTTTTAGCAGGTCCCTTGCTTAAAATAACACTTACTGTTGAACCTACCTCAACTTCTGCTTCAGCTTTTGTCAATTGTGAAATAATACTTCCCGCTGGTATTGTATTGTGATTTTCTTCACGAACTATATGCAATTTTAAGCCTTTATCTTTTACATACGCTTCTGCTTGAGCCTTAGTATAATTCACAATACTTCCCACTTTAACCAATTGTACTCCCTTACTAACTTTAAATAGTAAAGTTGTATCTTTGGCGATTACTTCAGTACCTTCTATTGGCTCCTGACCAGTAATGGTGCCAGCTGGCTCTTGTGAATAAACTTCTTCAAAGTCTATATCCGCAAATGTGTCCTTTAGTAATGCTTCTACTTGGCTAAATGGTCGCCCTGTATAATCATCAAGTTTCGTCATTTCTTCTCCAAGACTGACGATTATATCCACTTCCGTTCCTTTGACACGCTCTGCCTTTTCTGCTGGGTCTGTTTCAATCACCTTATCCTTTTCAATTTCCTCATCATTACGTGACTTTATATCACCTACAACAAAGCCCTCTGCTTCTAATCTTTTCTCTGCTTCCTCAACAGTTAAACCTGTCACACTAGGTACAGCAAACTTTTTCGGGCTAAAGAGCTCCGTAGCAAATAAAAAGTATAAGAACATCACAATTACTGCAATAAATAACACAGCAACATATTTCGGCCATTTTTTCTTTTTCTTAATAGGCTCTACCTTGTCAATTGTCTTTTTAGGGTCTTGTTTCGGTTTTGATTGTGTAATTGGTTCAATGGCTCTAGTTTTCGTTAAATCCTCATTATTTCGTAGCGCTTGGTCTTTTATAATAGGTATAGCCTTAGTGGCATCATTATCAAATGGAATAGCAAATTTAGGCTCATTTATACGATTAGGTGATAAAACTGTTTCTAAATCTTCCTGCATTTCTTCTACTGTGGAATAACGATGAGCAGCATCCTTTGCTGTAGCTTTTAGCACAACATTTTCCAAGCTCTGTGGTATTGTAGCATCAAATGCACGTACAGATGGTGTCTCTGCTTGTAAATGTTTCAGGGCAATCGAAACAGCCGATTCACCTGAAAATGGTAATTCGCCAGTCAATAATTCATATAATACAATACCAAGTGCATATATATCTGACCTATTTGTTGCTGTACCACCACGAGCCTGCTCTGGTGATAAATAGTGTACAGTACCGAGCACAGAATTTGTTTGTGTAAAGGATGTTGCACTAAGCGTCATTGCTATACCAAAATCAGTTACTTTCACATTTCCTTCAGCATCCATTAAAATATTTTGAGGCTTAATGTCACGATGAATAATGTGATTTTCATGGGCATTAGCAATAGCAGACGTCAACTGCTTCATAATGTGCACACTTCTAGCAGGAGAAATTGGTGCATATTCCTGTATGTACTGCTTTAATGTTTTTCCTTGAACATACTCCATTACAATATAATGTAGATCTCCATCATCGCCTACATCATATATACTAACAATATTTGGATGTGTAAGGCTTGTAGCAGAAAGTGCCTCACGTTGAAAACGTCGATGTAATTCATCTTCATTTGTGAAATCATAGCGTAATACTTTTATCGCTACATCACGGTTTAAGATCATGTCATGTGCCAAATAGACATTGGACATACCTCCGCCACCAATGAGTTCAATAATTTTATAGCGGTCACTAATTCGTTTTCCTACAAGCATTCTTACACCTCCTCATCTTGCCTAGTGAGCAGTACGAGGGAGATGTTGTCTTCCCCCCCGCTGGCATTTGCTAATTCCACAAGTTTTCTTCCCTTTTCTTCTATGGTATCTGGATACGTAATAATAGATGCCATTTCATACACTGTTAATTTATTGCTTAAACCATCGGAGCAAATGAGTAAATACGATTCTGATGCTAAATCCACTTCATAAAAGTCTGGTTTAATGCTTTCTTCTGTGCCTAAAGCTCGTAGGATGAAATTTTTCTTTGGATGTGTCAAGGCTTCCTCTTCACTAATCTCACCATTTTCAACCAAAACATTTACGTATGAATGATCTCTTGTTATTTGTTGTGCACCATCATCAAAGAAATAATACACCCGACTATCACCAATATGTGCAATAAAGCAATGATTATCTTCAATTAACACAGCAATAAACGTCGTGCCCATTCCTTTACAGTCTTCATGTGATAAAGAATAGTCATAAATATTTTTATTCAGTTGCGTGACTGTTTGTAATAACCACTCTTCTTTTGATGTTGTAGATGCAAAATGATGTGCTTCTGCCTGTAAAAAAACATGTTCCATTTGTTTCATTGCCATATCACTCGCAACATCGCCAGCATTATGACCACCCATGCCGTCCGCTACGAGTGCTAGTGCAAGTCCATCTGGACGTTTAAAAAATGCAGCACGGTCTTCATTAATTGCTCGTTTTAACCCAATATCACTTTCGACTGTGTATTTCAACACTGGTCACCTCGTCTCTTCAGATCTCTCTTGTGCACGTAATTGACCACACGCAGCAGCAATATCAGAGCCTTGCTCACGGCGGATTGTTACGTTAATACCATTTTTCTTTAATGTTTTTTCAAAAGCAAAAATTTGACTACGAGATGTACGCACATAATCACGTTCTGGTACGTAGTTTACTGGAATTAAGTTCACATGGCACTTAATTCCTTTTATTAACGCAGATAATTCTTCTGCAATTTCTACTGAATCATTTTCACCTGACATTAATCCATACTCAAAACTTACACGTCTTCCAGTTTTTTGTGTATAGTATCGAACAGCTTCCATCAATTCATCCAATTTATAAGCACGTGCGATTGGCATTAATTTTTGGCGTGCCTCTTGATTCGGTGCATGCAGAGATACAGCAAAGTTAATTTGAAGCTGTTCATCCGCAAATTGATAAATTTTTGGTACAATACCTGAAGTTGAAACAGTAATATGACGCGCTCCGATATTTAATCCTTTTTCATGGTTTATGACTTTTAAGAAGTTCATCATCGCATCATAATTATCGAAAGGCTCTCCAATTCCCATAATAACGATATGTGAGACACGTTCTCCCATTTCATCTAATGTCTGCTGAACTTTGACAACTTGCTCCACAATTTCTCCTGCTAATAAATGACGCTTTAAACCACCTAAAGTAGAGGCACAGAACGTACAGCCAATTCGGCATCCAACCTGTGTTGTCACACAAACAGAGTTACCGTAATCATGACGCATTAATACTGTTTCAATAGAATAGCCGTCCTGTAATTGAAATAAAAATTTAATCGTACCATCTTTGGATTCTTGCTGAACAATGGTTGACAATGTCGTTAAAGCGAAACTTGCTTCAAGCTTTTCTCGTAATCCCTTTGAAAGGTTAGACATTTCAGCAAATGTCTTTACACGCTTATTGTAAAGCCAATCAAAGATTTGTGCTGCACGAAATGGTTTTTCACCATTTTCCTTTAACCACTCTTCTAACTGCTTCGGTTGTAAAGAATAGACAGATTCCTTTAAATTAGGCTTATCTTTTTTTGTGCGTCGAACAGGCTTTTCTTCCGCTTCATCAACTAAATCGTTGATTCGTTCATTAAATTTCTCTTGATCCACCATTAGTTGGATCCTCCTTTTTTACGAAAGGCGGCAACGAAGAAACCGTCACTGCCAAAGTCTTGTGGAAAGACTTGAAGCATGCCATTTGCTTGCTTTTCCGCTAATTTTGTTGGTAAAGATTCTAGTTGTATCGCTTCCATTTCAGGATGAGCTGTTAAAAAGGCATTTACAGTACCCTCATTTTCTTTTTTATCGACTGTACAAGTACTGTACACAAGCTTCCCTTCCATTTTCAATACTTTTGTTGCAGCATCGAGCAATGCCAATTGTATTTTTTGAAGGTTTTCTAAATCTTCTTCACGCTTTGTATATTTTATATCTGGTTTACGACGCATGACACCTAGACCACTACAAGGTGCATCGACTAAAATAGCATCAAATGATTCTGGCTGTAGAAAATCTGGTGCTTTACGGCCATCAATCGGTGCAGTTTCTACTATATCAATTCCCAGACGATCTGTATTATGGTCGATTAAATCTAATTTATGTGGGTGAAGATCGGTTGCTAAAATCGAACCCTCATTGTTCATAATCTCTGCTAAATGTGTTGTTTTCCCACCAGGTGCGGCACACATATCTAAAACTCTCATACCAGGGGATGGATGTAAGACATTTGCTGGAATCATTGAGCTTTCATCCTGAATCGTAATCAGCCCTTCTTGGAATGCTTTTGTTCGAGCAGGCTGACCATTTGTTACATGTAAGCATTCTGGCATGATATCGCTTTTTTTAGCTGTTAAGCCTTCTGCCTCTAAGCTGGCAATCGCTTCCTCGATATTTACCTTTGTCGTATTAACACGGACAGTCTGCACAGGTGGTACATTATTTTCTCGTAACATCTCAGTTGCTACTTCTATACCATAGTTATCCACAAAGCGTTGCACTAACCACTCTGGATGACTAGTTTCAATGGAAAGACGCTCAATTGGATTTGTAATTTGATCTGTAGAGGCTACTCCTTGACGTAAAACAGAACGTAAAATTCCATTAACCATTGAGGCTATACCTTGGTGACCTCGTCGCTTGGCTATTTCTACAGCCTCATTTACTGCTGCATGTGGCGGAATACGTGTTAAATAATGTATCTGATATAGAGATAATCGTAAAAGCCAGCGCACCCAATGATCTACATTGCCACGAATAAATGGCTCTAAATAATAATCAAGTGTCATTTTATATTGTAGGGTGCCATACGTAATTTCTGTTAGAAGAGCTCGATCTTTCGCTTCAATTTTATGTCGCTTTATCGTTTCACTTAAGAGTAAATTACTATAGGCTTGATTTTTATCTACTGCTATAAGAATAGAAAGTGCGGCATCACGCACATTTCCATCCCAAATTACTACGCTTTTTTTACTCATTTAAACTGGTCCCCAATCTGTAATTTAGAACCTGTACCACGTAAGTATTCTTCAGCTATCATACGTTTTTTACCAGCTGGTTGAACATCATATAGTGCAAGTGTTGTGCCATTTCCAGCCGCAACTTCAAAATAATCCTTTGAAATGGTAACGACTGTACCAGGAATAGTATTATGCTTTGTATTGCCAACCTTTGCCCACCAAATTTTAAAGTTTCCATCTTCAAATGTTGTATAGGCTACTGGCCATGGATGGAGACCTCGCACTTGATTGTATAAAGTTGCAGCATCCTTTGTCCAATCGATACGCTCTTGTTCACGTGAAATATTACTTGCAAAGGTTACTTGTTCCTCATCCTGTACCGTTCGACTATTTGTTCTATTTATAATAGAAGGAAGTGTATCTTTTAATAAATCCCTACCTACTACACTCAGCTTATCAAATAGACCACCTGTATGGTCGTCCTCTTCGATTGGGATAGCCTTCTGAGATATAATATCGCCTGCATCAAGCTTTTCAGCCATATACATGATTGTTACACCTGTAACTTTTTCACCATCAATAACCGCTTGATGAATCGGTGCACCGCCACGATATTTTGGTAAAAGTGATGCATGAACGTTAATACATCCAAGCGGTGGTGCTTCTAGTAATGATTTCGGTAATATTTGTCCAAATGCTGCTGTTATAACTAGGTCTGGCTGTAAATCAAGGATTTGCTGTAATTCCTCAGAGCCTCGTAGCTTTTCTGGCTGTATAACGGGTAAGCCTAATTCAATAGCAGCAGCCTTTACAGGTGGTGGCGTAAGTACACGCTTACGACCAACTGGACGATCAGGCTGTGTAACAACTGCTTTGATATCATAGCCTTCATGGTGCAGCATACGCAAAATGGGTGCGGAGAAATCAGGTGTACCCATAAAAATTATTGACGTCATATTACTCCTCCTCTTCTGCGTACATTGCCTCAAGTTCTTCCTCTGTGACAATGCGTTTGATTTTTGAATTGAATAATACGCCATCTAAATGATCAATTTCATGTAAAATAGCTCGTGCATCAAAGCCTCCAGCTTCGAGTTCATAAACGCGTCCTTCACGATCACATGCTTCGATTTTCACATAGTCAGGGCGCTCAACCTCACCGTATAACCCCGGAAAGCTTAAGCAGCCTTCAATATCTATTTCCGCTCCGTCTGTCTCAATAACAGTTGGATTAATCATTTCTAAAATATCTCGTTCCTCACCAAGCTCAACAATGGCAACTCGTAAGCCAACATTTATTTGAGGAGCTGCAATACCAACCCCATCATATTCAACCATTGTGTCATATAAATCATCTAGCAATGTAATTATGTCTTCATTTATTTCTGTAACTTCTGTGCATGGCGTAGATAATACCTTTGCTGGATGTTCTACAACTTTTTTTATAGCCATTTTCTGTTTCCTCATTTCTACTATTTCAGGCTTCTATGCCTTGTCTACTCTGTATGTCAATATTAGATAAACAACCGTTCAATAATTCTTTCATCATTTCTAATCAATTATGCCTCGGCATAATTGCGTCCGGAACCGGCTTTGTGCTTGCACAAAGAACTCCTTTCCGATTCCGTGACATCCGCCAGAGGCTTTATCTTCATTCAGTAGGTGTTTGGACACCCACTGAAAAGGAAACAAAACCGCATTCATCTCACCACCTGTAGAGGTGGGAGTCTTCTGCTGAATGAAGATAAATAGTTAGATTGTAGACGGATCTAAATCTACTGTCATTAATATCCCCTGTTTTATCCATTCTGCTCGATACATTGCCAAAAGGCGCTGTAAGACAGCAATCAGATTTGGTTCAATTTTATATTTTATCAAACATTGATAGCGATATCTATTTTGAAGACGACTAATACTTGCTGTTGTTGGGCCAATAATAGTAACTTGATTAGATAAATTTTCTCGCAGCCATTCTGCCGCACGTCCGGCATACTCCGCTGCCATCATAACATCTTCATGAGAGATTTGAACAAGTGCAACAAAAAAATAAGGTGGATAGCTTGATCGACGACGTAAAAACATTTCTCGTTCATAAAATGGCTCGTAGTCCTGTATTTGTGCCAACTCAATGGCATAATGCTCTGGAGTATACGTTTGTATAATAACCTCTCCGTGCTTATTATGTCTTCCAGCCCTGCCGCTAACCTGTGTTAATAACTGAAATGTACGCTCTGCTGCACGGTAATCTGGGAGATGTAATGATGTATCAGCACTTAGAACACCTACTAGTGTAATATTAGGAAAATCAAGCCCTTTTGCAATCATTTGGGTGCCAAGCAAAATATCTGCCTGTTCTTCTCCAAATGCCTGTAAAATTTGTTCATGCGCACCTTTTTGCTTTGTTGTGTCCACATCCATTCGAAGCACTCTTGCCTCAGGAAATAGCTTATAAATTTCTTCCTCCACTTTTTGTGTACCTGTGCCAAAGTAGCGAATATGCTCACTTTGACATTGCGGGCAAATTTGTGGAACACGCTCCTCATATCCGCAATAATGACATTTTAATTTCTCAGACGTGCGATGATATGTTAGTGAAATGTCACAGTTCGGACATTGCACAACCGTACCACAATCACGACAAAGCACAAATGAGGAATAACCACGGCGATTTAAAAACAACACCATCTGCTCTTGCTTCTCAAGTCTCGTACGTATTGCCTCAACAAGTTGCTCAGAAAACATAGAACGATTTCCTTTTTGAAGCTCCTCTCGCATATCAGCAATAAAAACAGTTGGTAACGCTTGATGCAAGGCACGCTGCTTTAATGTAAGCAAGGTATATACATCCTTTTTGGCTCTAGCAAATGATTCCAATGCAGGCGTTGCACTCCCTAAAATAACAGGGCATTTGTGAAACTCACTTCGCCAAATGGCTACGTCTCTTGCATGATATCGTGGAGAATCTTCTTGCTTATACGTCGATTCATGCTCTTCATCTAAAATGATTAGACCAATATTTGTAAATGGCGCAAAAATAGCTGAACGAGCTCCTACAACAACGCTCACCTTTCCCTGCTGAATTTTACGCCATTCATCATACTTCTCTCCAACAGATAGCCCGCTATGCATGACAGCAACCAGCTCACCAAAGCGACTACGAAAACGTTCCGTCATTTGCGGTGTTAATGAAATTTCAGGCACCAGCATAATCGCTTCCTTACCATCATCTAAAACCTTTTGGATAGCTTGTAAGTAAATTTCCGTTTTACCACTTCCAGTTACACCATGCAGTAAAAAGGTTTTCCCAGCTCGTTCCTCCATTGATGCAGTAATTGCCTTTAATGCAACGTCCTGTTCCTCTGTCAACTGTAAGGATGAAGTGCGTGAAACCTCCTTCGTAAAAGGATCACGATACACTTCTTCTTGGATAAATTGAGCAGCTCCTTTGTCAATAACTGCCTGTAATACTGAGGAGGTCACAGCTGTTTCCTCATAGATTTGCTGCGGCGTCAGGATTTCCCCCATATGCCTCCCCATCCACTCAATCAAAAAGCGCTGTTTGGCTGCTCTTGCTGCACCTTCTATGGCTTTCTCTAGGTCTTCTAGATTGTCAGAAATTTTGACCATACGCATTTCTTTTACATGTCCCTGCTGTTTCACAATATTTTCAAGTCTAACAATATGATCAGTGATAAGCTGTTTTAATAAAGGCAGTAGACCAGCACTCTCAAATTCCTTGAAATTAGCCTTTTGTCTCTTACCAAAAATATCCTGCACTTCTTTCGGTATAGCCACAGCCTGTCCTTCCTGCATGATGATGATTTTTTCATACTTTGCTCGCAGTGCAGACGGGAGCATGACCTGTAAGGCATCAATTTCATAGCAAATTGTTTCGTTTTTTAACCACTTTGCCATTAACAGCATTTCTTCTGTTAACACAGGCTCTATATCTAATATTTGTGTAATTGCCTTAATTTTATTTAGGGGTACTTCTGTTTCGTTTTTTAATCCCACTACAAAACCTAGTACATTTCTTGGTCCAAATGGTACTTTTACACGACAACCCATTTCAATAACATTTGACCACTCTGCAGGCACTTGATAATCAAATGGACGATCCACATGATATGTTGAGACATCCACTATAACCTCTGCAATTATATAACTCATTGTTCCTCACCTTTAATAATAAATGCCCATAAAGCTTTCGCAAATAGCTCAGCATTCGATGTATCAAAAGGTTGTCCATTTATTTCTGCTTTGTCACTAAAATCAATCCATTTATCAGATGTAATGGTTAACATCGGTTCACCTATAACCCTTTGTCCAAAGGTTACTGCTGCTGTTCCTTGAATCGATAATGTTGGAGCATCTTCGATTGCAGGCATATTAGCTGCATGGATGAAAATAGCCTGAGGATATTGTTTTTTATAGTCCTCAAGTTTTGCCAAAAGTTTATGCACGTTCGCATCGTTTTCATCAAAAAGGATGGTTGTTGCTCCAAGTACCTTTGCCTCTCGTGCTAACGCCTTACCAATTCTTCCGTTTGCATACGTACTGATCACATGTTGTTCGTCCACTGGCATATAGATTGCCCCTACTGTAATAACTACAGTTTTTCCGGCGAGCTTCTTTGCTGTTTCTGAAAAATACTCTTGGACAATCGCTGTAATTTTTTCTGGCTCCTCTAAACGTCCCTTACCGATATAACCACATGCTAAAAATCCTTCTGAAGGCTCAATAAATTGATAACCATCTGATGCAAGCTGCGCCAAATTCCGTATAACAGCTGGATGGTCGTACATATGCACATTCATAGCAGGTGCTATCCAAACAGGTGCAGTAGTGGCTAGCAAGGTTGTCGTTACCATATCATCAGCAATGCCATTTGCCAGTTTTCCTATAATATTGGCTGTAGCAGGTGCAACTAACACTAAATCTGCCCAATCCGCTAAATCAATATGGGCAATAACGCTAGAATCCTTTTCATCAAATGTATCGAAAAAGACATCATTTTTGGACATCACTTGAAAACTCAATGGATTTACAAATTGTCTTGCGGATTCTGTCATAATGACTTTTACATTCGCTCCTGCCTGCGAAAGCTTGCTAACAAGAGCGACTGCCTTATAAACCGCTATACCACCTGAAACACAAAGTAAAATATTTTTATTCATGCATAATATCGTCCTTTCAAATGATAAGCTCCCAAAGGATCATTCCCCGGGAGCTTTCGGCATTCTGTATAATCAAAAATCCACTGCAAGACTTTAACATTAATTGGGCAATAGCTATTTTACATCAATGTTAGATTTCGTCTTCGTACACAGTTGACTCATCCTGTGATACCTTTGTAAGTACACCTGCCGCTACTTCTTCAAGTGCTTTTCCTACATATTTATGAGAAACATACTTGTGTAAGCGTTCAGTATCTTGTTCTTCCTGCATTTGACGAGCACGTTTTGATGCTAGACTAACTAAAGAATACTTTGAATCGATTTCTTTTTTTAATGCATCTACTGATGGGTATAACATGGGTTTATTCTCCTCTCAACATTGACAAATATCTTTTTTCTACACGTTCTCTACGACAATGCTCGGCTTTTATAATCGCATTTATACGATCACAAGCATTCGTCACTTCATCATTTTCAACTACATAATCATATAGGCTCATCATTTCAAGCTCTTCACTTGCAGTTGCAATACGCTTAGCAATAACCTCTGCTGTTTCCGTTCCTCTCCCAACTAAACGATCCTTTAATTCCGTTAAGCTAGGTGGTGCTAAGAAAATAAATAATGCATCTGGTGCCTTTTTCCGAATTTGCGCCGCACCCTGCACTTCAATCTCTAAAAACACATCACGTCCTGCATCAAGTGTTTCATTCACATAAGTTAATGGCGTACCATAGTAATTCCCTACAAATTCAGCGTGCTCCAACAAGCCACCCTGTTCAATTAGCACTTCAAATTCTTCACGTGTCTTGAAAAAATAGTCTACACCATCTACTTCACCTTCGCGAGGATTTCGTGTTGTCATTGAGATGGAATACTCATAATTCGTATTCGGCTGAGAAAATAATTCTTTTCGCACTGTCCCTTTACCTACACCAGATGGGCCAGATAGAACAATTAATAATCCACGTTCTTTTATCATTTATTCTCTATATCTCCCTTAATTTATAACAGATGCAATTGGCTATTCAATATTTTGAACCTGCTCACGCATCTTTTCTAAAATTGTCTTCGCTTGAACTACTGCTACGGCGGCCTCTGTAGATTGATTTTTGGAGCCAATCGTATTAATTTCACGATGAATCTCCTGCATTAAAAAGTCTAATTTACGCCCGATTGAAATCGTTTCTAATAACGTTTCATCCAGTTGAATAAAGTGACTATCTAAGCGGTCCAATTCTTCGGTAATGTCCACCCGTTCTGCAAATATCGCTACTTCTGCAAGTAAGCGATCCTCGAGCAACTCGCCATCTGCTATTTCAGCAATCCGTTCCAATAATCGTGTACGATATTTTTCTACAGCTAGTGAGGAGAATGAACGAATCTGGTTCACCTGTTCCGTTAACTGCTCCTTATATTGTACGACAACATCCTGCAGCTCTTGCCCCTCACGCTCACGCATTTGAATCAATTGCTCAATTGCTTGCGTAACCGCCATTTCCACAGCACTTAGTAAATCCTCAGGTGTAAGCTGTGGTTTTTCCTGGACAAGTGCTTGTTCAAGTGAGAGCAACTCCTGCATCGTCCATTTTTCTTCTAGCGGTACTTTTTTTGCTAATTCCTCTTTTGCCTTACGATACGCTTCAATTAATGACCAATTAATTTCAATAGATTGCTCAACATTTTCTAAATCCTTCACATAAACCATCACATCAATTTTGCCGCGTGACAAAGCTTGTGAAATTAATTTCTTTGCAAAAATTTCTGCTTCAAGCCATTCTTTCGGAAATTTTGCATGAATTTCTAAAAAACGATGGTTGACCGAGCGCATTTCTACAGTTAATTGAAAGTCCCTTGTTGTTGTGACACCTCTGCCAAAACCAGTCATACTACGCACCAAGGTTCGTCACACCTTTCTTTGCATACTGGGATTATTATAACATAAGCTCTGCCATTTATGACGTCTCACCTTAAAAAAATCAATAGAGCAAAAGCTAATTCTACCACATCTGAAGCTATATTTTAATATTCACCCAAAAAATGCTATGATAAACATTAGAATAGTGCATTTGTGCTACCTAAATGAAACATGAGACACCGATGCATTATGAAACTACAACAAATACGAAAGTACCAAGCAGATTTATATCGTTGGAAAGAGGAAATCATATGGCATTTGATGGCTTATTTACTTACTCAATGACAGCAGACCTACAACAATTGGTAACAGGTCGGATTACTAAGATACATCAACCGAATGCACAGGAGGTTGTACTTCACATTCGTGCGAATGGAAGTAATCATAAATTACTTTTTTCAATTCATTCTTCTTATTCGCGTGTTCATCTTACAGAGCAATCCATTGAAAATCCTGCAGAACCACCAATGTTTTGTATGCTATTACGAAAGCACTTAGATGGTGGTTTTATTTCTTCTATTAAACAGCATGATTTTGATCGCATTATAATAGTAGAAATTGAAAGTAAAAATGAAATTGGCGACCCTATCATAAGGGAGCTCCACGCTGAAATTATGGGGCGTCATAGTAATCTATTATTAATCGATAAGGAGCAGGGAAAAATAGTCGATAGCTTAAAGCATCTGCCACCTTCTGTGAATAGTTTCCGCACAGTGCTACCCGGTCAGCCTTATATTGCTCCTCCAGCTCAAAATAAATGGCACCCACTTACCGTAACGGCTGAACAGTTAACAAACTTTTTCTCTGAAACAAAATCTGCTAAGGATATTGTTTCTCAATTTATGGGCTTCTCACCGTTACATGCTGAGGAATTACTGTTCCGATTAAAGGATACAAAAGATATGGTTGATTGCTTTCAAAATTTTATTGCTTCCTTCCAACATGGTGGAACACAACCAATGTATGTAATAGCAAATAATAAAACTTACTACTCCCCAATCGCTTTAACACATTTACAAGGAATTGTTACCAACTATTCAAATGTGCATGAGCTACTTGATCGTGTATTTTTTGCACGTGCTGAGAGAGATCGTGTTAAACAACAGGCTGGTGATTTAGAGAGATGGCTGCAAAATGAAATTGATAAGCTGACATTAAAAATTAAAAAGCTTAATAAAGACTATGAGCATGCCTCAAGGCTTGACCAGTTTCAATTATATGGTGAACTGCTAATGGCAAATATGTATGCATTCGAAAAGGGTGTAAAGGAAGTCACTGTCACGAACTACTATAGTGAAACTGGAGAGGAAATCACTATACCAGTCAGTGAACGTAAGACACCAATTGAAAATGCACAAAGCTACTATACAAAATATACAAAGGCTAAAAATGCACTTATTATGGTTCAGGAACAGTTAGAAAAAACGAAGGACGAGATTTCGTATTTTGAAATGCTCGCACAGCAGGTTCAACAAGCAGCGCCAAGTGATATTGAAGAAATCCGTGAAGAGTTAGCAGAACAAGGCTATTTAAAATTACGTCATGCTCGAAAAAAGAAAAAACATGCTAAGCCTGAACCAGAACGGTATGTATCTTCAACAGGTGTAGCGATATCTGTAGGGAAAAATAATAAACAAAACGATATGCTGACATTTAAAATAGCTAAACGCACAGATATTTGGCTCCATACAAAAGATATTCCAGGTTCACATGTAGTGATTCATATGAGTGAACCAGACGAAACTACTCTACGTGAAGCGGCAACACTGGCTGCCTATTTTTCAAAAGCAAGGGACTCCTCTTCTGTTCCAGTAGATTACACAGAAATCCGTCAGGTAAAAAAACCAAATGGAGCTAAACCCGGATTTGTTATTTATTTTGAACAAAAAACTTTATTCATTGATCCAGATGAAACTGTTATTTTACAGTTAAAAAAACAATCATAAACTTGATGTTCAAAAAAATGCTTTTAGGAATCAAGATGATCTTTTTAATGAAATACGTCAAAGGAAACTTATTAGAGAATCTATTTACTATGACGAAACTAAAGTTTTATGTGCAGAACTCATCCATAGTATTGCAAATTTTCTACACAAAATTACCTTGACCAGTTTGTTTTTCTATACAAAGTAAAGAGGGAGTAGGATATGTGAAGTATCGTATTCCTTCTTTATTTTAATCACCACGCAATCCTTACTATAGCTGTATTAAATTTTTCTTTCTCCTACTCTTTTTTCACAGCAAATGTTCCTTATTATAATAGCGTTTAAAAAACTTATGAATAATCTGTACTGTTTATATAACGTGTTATTGACTTCCACCTTTCTAAAAGGCTAAATTTAAGTATAAAAAAAATTATATTTGTATTTTGGAAAGGGCGTATCTCTATGACTGTAGGCAGAAAGTTAAGCTTTGGTTTTTTCACAATCATCCTCACCCTAATTATTTCTTTGTTAATCATGTTTTTTCAGTTTACCAACATCGAAAGAAAGGTTGAAAATGCACTTGAAAATCGTGTCGCCCTAGTAGAATTAGCGGATAATATTCAATTTGAACTAGCAATGCAAGGTCTTTTTATTCGCGCAATATTTATTGAAGATAAAGCAACTAACCAGGAAAATTTCTCTAAATATGCTGGAATGCTAGATGAGCATGTAAATGAAATTATGCAAAAATCCGATTCATCGGAAATGGATACTTATGCGAAGGATTTAAATACATATAATGATGCTTTTAATAAAGCGGCGGATGAAGCTCTGGCACTTCATAATGCTGGAAAACTTGAAGAGGCTTTACAAAAAGTAAATAGGGAGGTTGAACAAGCGAACAAAGGGCTACTAGAAGTATCTGAAAAAATTGTAAGCTACCAAAAGAACCAGCTTGATCTTGTAACGAAAGAATCGAAACAAGCCGTAGCCAATTCACAAATAATCTCGATTATTGCTATTCTTCTAGGATTAATCATAGGCATATTACTAATGTTGTATGTGCAGCGTACTATTTCCAAGCCTTTAAAATTAACAGTTATCGCAGCCAATAACATAGCAAATGGTGAATTATATCATGAAGATATTAGCCATCAGTCTAAAGATGAGATAGGTCAGCTTTCTACCGCATTTAACACAATGAAAAACAGCTTACGGAACTTGTTAACTCATATACAAGGTAACACAGAACATTTAACGGCTTCCGCTGAAGAGCTTTCTGCCTCTACTGAAGAAATTTCTGCTTCAGCTAATGAAGTCACTAGAAGTATAACTGAAACAGCAAACGTAGCTTCTGCTGCTACCATTGCTGCAAATGAGAGTGCACATGCTATGGATGAAACAGCAGTAGGGGTTCAGCGAATAGCAGAAGCAACCCAACAACTACATCAAAACGCTGTCACAACAACGGAATTAGCCAATAACGGTAGTACTACTGCAAATGAAGCTCAACAACAAATGAATGTCATCTATGACTCTACTCAAATGATTAATAATCTTGTTCAGAAATTAAGCAAACAATCTGAAGAAATTAGCAACATCACTACGGTCATTACAGCTATCACGGAACAAACGAATTTATTAGCACTAAATGCTGCAATAGAAGCAGCACGGGCTGGTGAGCATGGGAAAGGCTTTGCTGTAGTGGCTGATGAGGTTCGTAAATTAGCCGAAGAATCAAAGCAATCTGCCAATAAAATTGTCAATTTAACGCAAGAAATACAAGGAGATACGCAAAATGTAGAGAAAGCTGTTGAGAGTGGTCTACAATCTGTAGCAGATGGTGTAAAAATGATAGGTCATGCCGGAACAGCTTTTGAAGCCATTGTAGAAGCTATTAATACTATGACTGATCAAATTGAAGATATATCTGCTACCTCTGAAGAAATATCTGCTAGTGCAGAACAGGTCGCTGCATCTGTCGCTGAGATTGCAAATGGCGCCTCTGCTAGCGCAGCCCATACACAAATTGTTGCTGAATCTAGCAAAGAACAAGCTGCTACGATGCAACAAATAAACCAGGTTGCTACTGATTTAAGCGAAAAATCCTTTGATCTACAAACACAAATTAGCCAATTTAAACTGTAAACATGGTAGCAGTGCATTTTAAAACAAAAAATGCACTGCTTTATTTATCAATAAACCTTTTCCTACCCGTTTCTCATTTACAAAATTCGCCAATAGCACATTAATGATAACTGAGTTTGCTGTTGATCATATAGCTCATAGACTTTAATCCAGATTGTTATAATAACTATATGCAGGCACTTTCCTTCTAAGCAAGACAAATGAACTTCTCCACAAAACAACCGTTTAAAAACACCTTGAATATAACTATTTCTACCATTTAATAGATACCAAATCCTATATGTAGATAAATGATGATTTATGTCATTTTTACATACATCGTTGCATATTCAAACACTCCATAAATTATTTCAAGAGAATTTCTCTTATTAAAAACACTGCCCATCCAATACAATTATTTCTTAAAAAAGGCACATTTTTTCATACATTTACTTTACTTCTTCTTTTTTCAGCATCAAAACAAAGAATCTTAGATAAATACAAAACAAGATTCTTATATATCAATAATAGATAAAAGTATTCATGTTTCGACATAGGAAATTACAAAAAATTACCTGAATAAGAAACTAAATCACTTAGTTTTACAAATATTTTCTACAAATCCATACAATTCTCTTAATAGCTCACATCTATGACTTTTGAATCATTTTTCAAATACCATTGATATTATCAAAAGAATAGGAATTTTCGGTATAGTATGTCATTTTTTTGTTTTTGTTTTATTTTTGATATAGATAATACAAAAACATCAAATTATTATCAATTAACCACTTTCACTTGTTAATGTGATAAATCGAAAAAATTTATTATTCTATTAGATGTCAGATAATACTATATAAATTTGAATCTTTTTTATTTTGTGCACAATGATTTTTTTGGTATATTAAATAGGAGCTTCAAAGAAGGCTTAAAATTGTATAAGGGGGATTTACATGAATAAAAACAAAAAGTTTTTATTACTAACAGTTCTTGCAGTATTTTCTTTAGTACTTGCTGCATGTGGCTTCGGTGGAGATTCGTCTGAAAAATCAAAAGACGAGGGCAAAGATTCTGGTTCTACAGGAACAGCTTCTAAAAATCTTAACTTAGTAGTAGCTTCTGAACCACCATCTTTACATCCACAACTTGCGACAGATTCAACATCTAGCGCAGTATTAATTAACATTTTTGAAGGTCTAACTCGTTTAGACAAAGAAGGTACACCAACTCCTGCAATGGCAGAGAAATGGGAAGTAAGCCCAGATGGACTTACTTATACTTTCAATTTACGTGATGCTAAATGGACAAACGGAGATCCAGTAACTGCTGGTGACTTCGAATATGCTTGGAAATGGGCTTTAAATCCTGATAACCTATCTGAATATGCTTCTGTATTCTACCCAATTAAAGGGGCTCAAGCTTATAACGATGGTAAAGGTTCTGCTGACGATGTAGGAATCAAAGTTCAAGATGATAAAACATTAGTTGTAACATTAGAAAACCCAACTGCTTACTTCTTAGAATTAACAGCTTTCAAAACTTACTTACCTATTAACCCAAAAGTAGTTGAAGGTAACGATGAATGGTATACAGATGCTGGTGAAAACTATGTAACAAACGGACCTTTCACTTTAGATACTTGGAAACACAGTGCTTCAATCACTCTTAAGAAAAATGCTGATTACTGGGATGCTGCAAATGTAGACCTAGAGACAGTTAATATCGGTATGGTTGAAAACGAAGCAACTGCAGTAACAAAGTTCAAAAATAAAGAAATTGACTATTTAGGTTCTCCATATCAAACAGTTGCACTTGATGCAATTGATGGTTTCAAAGCTGATGGCTCATTACAAATTAATGACTATGCAGCAATTTATTGGTACAAATTTAACACTAAAGACAAAATTACTGGAAACGCTAACATCCGTAAAGCATTAACATTAGCTATCGATCGTCAAGGCTTAATCGACAATGTTACTAAAGGTGAACAAAAACCTGCTTTAGGTATGGTTCCAACTGCAATCTCTGGTTTCGAAGAAGACCGCGGTTATTATAAAGATAATGATATTGAAGGTGCAAAAGCTGCACTTGCAGCTGGTATGAAAGAACTTGGCATTTCTGATCCAAAAGAAATCAGCATCAATCTTTCATTTAACACAAGTGAGGCACATGCTGCTATCGCTCAATATATCCAAGAGGGCTGGAGCAAAAATCTTGGTATTACAACAAACCTTGATAACTCTGAATGGCAAGTGTATCTAGAAAAGCTTAACCAATTAGACTACCAAATTGGTCGTATGGGCTGGATCGCTGACTACAACGATGCTTATACATTCTTAGAGATGTATGATACTGCCGCAAATGGTAACAATGATACAGGTTGGGAAAACCCACAATATGCAGAGCTATTGAAAAAATCAATTGCTGAATTAGACACTGCTAAGCGTGCTGAATACTTAAAACAGGCTGAAGCTATTGCTATGACTGAATTCCCAATTGCACCAATCTACTACTACACTAACTTATATGTAAAAGACGATAAAGTACAAAATATGTCTCCAGATAGAATTGGTAACATCCAACTTAAAAATGTTAAAATTGTTGAAACTGAAAAAAAATAATTGATTCTATCTCTTAATTAAGCTCTATAAAAAGAGCTGCCTCGTAGTCATTTCGGTACGAGTCAGCTCTTTTTAAAATACGAAGGCATATATTTGTCTGAAAATTGACAAATAGAAGGAGGAGTTTTATGTGATTAAATATATTTTGAAAAGGCTGATGTATATACTTCTCGCGCTTTTCGTCATCGTAACGGCTACGTTTTTCTTAATGCGTCTCGCTCCAGGAAGTCCATTTGCAAGTGAACGTAATTTTCCACCTCAAATCGAGGAGAAGTTAAACGAAACGTATGGATTAAATAACCCTTGGTATATTCAATATAAAGATTATTTAATCGATACGGCCTCTTTCAATTTCGGTGAATCCATGAAATATAAAGCGCGTTCAACAAATGATATCATTTCTGAAAGTTTCCCAGTATCTTTAACACTTGGGATTGAAGCTATGCTATTAGCAATTGGTTTCGGTATATTAATAGGCGTAATTGCCGCGCTTTATCATAATAAGTTCCCGGATTATTTGGCAACGTCCTTTGCGGTGCTAGGTATATCGGTACCATCATTTATCTTAGCAGGTTTAATGCAGTATTTCTTAGCTTATAAATTGAACTTATTCCCAGTTAGTGGATGGGAGGGCTTTAAATATAGTATACTCCCTGCCCTTGCAATCGCTTTCACACATATGGGCTTTATTGCAAAACTGACTCGTTCTAGCATGCTTGAGCAAAATAGCAGTGACTATGTAAAAATGGCTCGTGCAAAAGGAATTAGAAAGTGGACAATCGTTTACCGTCATACTTTACGTAACGCTTTACTTCCAGTTGTTACTTATCTCGGTCCATTATCAGCTGGTGTGTTAACAGGTAGTTTCATTGTAGAGCAAATTTTCGCTATTCCTGGACTTGGGAAACACTTTGTACAAAGTATTACAAACCGTGACTATACAGTAATTATGGGTACGACTGTGTTCTATTCCATCATCCTTTTATTTGCGGTGCTAATCGTTGATATTTTATATAGTGTGATTGATCCGCGTATTAAACTGAAAGGAGCGAAAAAATAATGACACAGCAACAAATTGAAAAAGATAAATTTAAAATTGTTGGTGGGAATCATGAAGCAACTGAAAAATTAGCTGATAAATCTGTCTCCTTCTGGAAAGAAGTATTTATCCGCTTTTCACATAATAAATTGGCAATATTTGGCCTAGTAGTTCTGATTCTTATTATTTTAATGGCAATATTTGCACCAATGTTCTCTCCGTATAAATATAGTGATCAGCTAGGTTCTTTTAATGCTCCACCATCTTCTCAGTTTTGGTTTGGTACAGATGATTTGGGTCGTGATATTTTTGTTCGTATTTGGGCTGGTGCTCGTATCTCTCTATTCATCGGGATTACAGCTGCAATTATTGACTTGATCATTGGCGTATTATGGGGAAGTATTTCTGGTCTAGCAGGCGGTCGTGTGGATAATATTATGATGCGTATTGCCGATGTTCTTACAGCTGTTCCTTACCTTTTAGTAGTAATCGTACTTTTAGTAGTATTACAGCCAGGTTTGGTACCAATGATTATCGCTCTATCTATTACAGGTTGGATTAATATGGCTCGTATCGTACGAGGAGAGGTATTATCCATTAAAAATCAAGAATATGTACTTGCTGCACGTACATTAGGCGCTAATACTGGTCATTTAATTTTAAAACATTTAATTCCAAATGCTTTAGGGGCAATTTTAGTTACAATGACATTAACTATTCCTTCAGCTATTTTTACAGAATCATTCCTTAGCTATCTTGGGCTAGGTGTTCCTGCACCACATGCTTCTTGGGGTACAATGGCCTCTGAAGGAAATAAAGCCATTGCGAATGCTCCTTGGCGCTTGATTTTCCCAGCAATATTTATCTCACTAACAATCTTTGCGTTTAACGCAGTTGGTGACGGCTTACGCGATGCACTAGATCCAAAACTACGTAAATAAGGAGGTGGCCGAAATGAGTAAAACAATTCTAGAAGTAAAAGATTTACGAATAAATTTTAAAACTTATGCTGGGCTTGTTCATGCTGTACGTGGTGTTAACTTTAATTTAAAGGAAGGTGAAACACTCGCTATAGTAGGTGAATCAGGTTCAGGTAAAAGTGTTACGAGTAATGCGTTAATGAAACTAATTCCACAGCCACCTGGTATTTATGAGTCAGGACAGATTTTATTCAATGGCCGTGATTTAGTTCCGTTAAGTGATAAAGCAATGTCAAAAGTACGCGGAAATGAAATTGCAATGATTTTCCAAGATCCTATGACAAGTTTAAATCCAACTATGAAGGTCGGACGTCAAATAACTGAAGTAATTTTACAACACAAAAAAGTATCTAAAGCAGATGCAAAAAAACGTGCAATTGAGCTTTTAACACAGGTAGGTATCCCCTTCCCTGAGAAACGCTATAACCAATATCCACATGAGTTTTCAGGTGGTATGCGTCAGCGTGTTGTTATTGCTATCGCTCTTGCAGCTGATCCAAAGCTGTTAATTGCCGATGAGCCTACAACAGCCCTAGACGTTACAATTCAAGCGCAAATTTTAGAGCTTATGAAAGAAATACAAAAAAATTCGAAAACATCTATCATTTTCATTACGCATGATTTAGGTGTTGTTGCCAACATCGCTGACCGTGTTGCTGTTATGTACGCTGGTCAAATCGTGGAATATGGTACTGTAAATGATATTTTCTATAATCCTAAGCATCCTTATACATGGGGTCTTCTTGGATCAATGCCAGACTTAGATAACGACACAGACGAGCTATTACGTACGATTCCTGGTTCACCGCCAGATCTTACGAACCCTCCAAAGGGCGATGCTTTTGCTGCACGTAATGAATTCGCAATGGCTATTGATTATGAACAAGAGCCACCTATGTTCCAAGTAAGTGAAACACATTTCGCCAAAACTTGGCTGCTGCATCCAGACGCACCAAAAATACCACTTCCAGAAGCTGTTGCTAAACGTATTGAAGGGTATTTAGCAAAGGAGGCAGAACAACATGACTAAAGCGAGTACAAAAAAAATTCTTGAAATCAAAAATTTAAAGCAGCATTTCGGCTCAGCAAGTAACCCGATTAAAGCTGTCGACGGTATTAGCTTCGATGTATATGAGGGTGAAACACTCGGTCTTGTTGGAGAATCAGGCTGTGGTAAGTCAACAACTGGCCGTTCCATTATTCGCCTATATGACATTACAGATGGTGAAATTATTTTTGATGGCGAAAATGTTCATGGTAAAAAATCTAAAAATGAACTGAAAAATTTCAATCGTCAAATGCAAATGATTTTCCAAGATCCATACGCTTCTTTAAATCCACGTATGACGGCTGGAGAAATCATTGGTGAAGCCTTTGATATTCATGGTCTTTACAAGAATAAAAATGAACGCCGTGAAAAAATTAATCAATTACTGGAAGCTGTTGGCTTAAACAAAGAGCACGCCAACCGTTATGCACATGAATTCTCTGGTGGTCAACGACAACGTATTGGAATTGCTCGTGCTCTAAGTTTAGATCCAAAATTCATCATTGCCGATGAGCCTATCTCAGCACTTGACGTATCCATTCAAGCGCAAGTGGTTAACTTGCTAAAGCAGCTTCAAAAAGAGCGCGGCTTAACATATCTATTTATTGCCCATGACTTATCCATGGTTAAATACATCAGTGACCGTATCGCTGTAATGTACCGTGGGAAAATCATGGAAATCGGTAAGGCAGACGATATTTATAATAATCCTGTACATCCGTATACAAAATCTTTATTATCAGCCATCCCACTTCCTGACCCAATGTCAGAAAAGCGCCGTCAACGTATTCCATACAAGCATACAGAGGTGGATGATAGTGCAACATACCATGAAGTCGGCAATCAACACTATGTTTATGGTACAGCTGATTTAGTGAAAACTTGGGTTGCTAATCGATAATTACTTATACATCCATCCAATAGAAAACTCTATTGGATGGATTTTTTATATTGATATATTAGACACCTTTAACATTGATTAAAGCCCGCTACTACCTTCTTGATTTTGGATTTAAAGCATCTTTTAAGCCTTCGCCGATAAAGTTTATCGACAAGATGACTAGTGTGATAGCTGTAGCAGGTGGTACCCACATCCAAAGCTTGTTTTTTAATACATCTGAATTTCTAGCCTCAAATAGCATATTTCCCCAGCTAGGTGTGTCAGCAGGTACTCCCATTCCTAAAAAACTTAAACTGGATTCTGCCACAATTGTCACTGCCATCAATAATGTTGCCTGTACAATAATCGTGGAGGCAACATTGGGTAGTAAATGCTTTACAATGATTTTTGTGGACTTACAGCCAATTGATTGAGCTGCTAAGATATATTCATTTTCTTTCTCAGCAAGAATTCTACTACGTACGATTCTTGCAACACTTCCCCAAGTTAAAATCGAGATAACAATGATTAATGTCCATAATCCAGATATTTTCCCAGTAAGAAGAGTATTTAATACAATACAAAATACTAAAAACGGAAACATTAATACAAAATCGGTAAATCGCATTAACAGCTGCTCAATCTTTCCTCCAAAATATCCCGAAATCGCTCCTACAGTAGTACCGATTACCACGATAAAAATCATACAGCCCAATCCAACTGTTAAAGAGGATCTTCCCGCGTAAAGCATTCTTGTAAAAACATCACGTCCATTCGTATCTGTTCCTAGCCAATGCTCGCTCGATGGAGGTAGACTAATATTTGTAAGATCTACACGCACAATATCTTTTGTCGTAATATAAGGAGCTAAAAACGATAGAATAATAACTAGCAACAAAAAGAGCAGACTAGTCATAGCTAATTTATTTTTAACGAACTTTCGTCTTGCAATCACCCATGGTGAGGGGCTTTTCTTCGGTGTTTTCGGAGATAATATTTCTTGATTAGTAACAAATGTCATGCTTCCCCCTCCTTAATCTAGTCTAATACGCGGATCTACCACACCATATAATAAATCTGCTACTAAATTCCCAAACAGTGTTAAAAACGAAAGTAACATAGTGATCGACATCATGACTGCATAATCTCTTCTTCCAACAGATTCTAAGAATAGTGCACCTATACCTGGGTAAGTAAAGATCGTTTCTGTTATGACTGCTCCACTAATTAAGGTTGCAATATCAAAACCAAGATACGTGATAATTGGAATGATCGAGTTTCGTAAAATATGTTTATTATATATTTTTGATTCCTTTGTACCCTTTGCTCTTGCAGTCCTTACAAAATCTTTTCTACTATTTTCAATAATGTCATTGCGCAAAAATTGTGTATAGGATGCCGTTCCCATCAATCCTAATATTAGTGCAGGTAATAAAACATGATGTAGTCTGCTGATATAGTAATTAAAGGTTCCTTCCATTACGCCTACTCCTACAGAGCCATTGAAAGGGAACCAACCTAGCTTAAAGGAAAAAAAGTAAATAGCAACAATTCCTGCAACAAATGATGGAATCGCTAAAGCTAAGTAATTATAGGTCGCAATCAAATTATCCCCAAGTGTATAAGGTTTTCGTCCAGCATACATCCCCATAATAAAAGCAAAAATATATGTGAAAAATAATGATACTACTGCCAAAAATATGGTATTAGGTATTCGCTGGGCAATAATCTCTGCAGCTGGCTTTTTATAAACTGTTGATTTTCCAAAATCCCCTTGTATAAAATTAGCAATCCATCTACCGTATTGTGTGATAATTGGATCATTATAGCCTAACTTATCTCTCATTTCCTCGATGTATTGTGGATTCGTATTAGATGGATCAATTTCTCCACCAAACGGATCACCTGGCATCATTTTTGCTAAAAAGAACACCACCAACGAAATAAGGAGTAACAATGGGATCATGCCTAGTAGTCTTCGAAGTGTATATTGAAGCATGTGAGCGTCTCCTTATCTATAAATTTGCTAAATAGATCCCCGTCCCTCTATAGAGGAAGGACCTATTTAGCAGGATTGGGCCTCTAACCTATTCCTTTATATTCCATTTATAAACATCTGTTTGGAAACCAACAGCATTGATATGAACACCTTGTAATCGATTATTTATACCATATAAATCTAAATTTTCCCATAATGGAAGTGCTGGTACCTCTTCATTGAAATACTTTTGCCATTCAACATATGTTTTCATACGTTTATCTTTATCGAATGCCTCTTCACTTATGCCCTTATCTAATAATTTTTGATTTTGTTTGTCTACCCAACGACCATAATTCCATTCTGCATTATTCCCCCATAAACCAGATGGATCTGGGTCAGAGCCAGTACTCCAAGAACCAAAGAATGCTTCTAATGCAGCATCATCATTATCTTTCATATCGTTATATAAATTAAATTCTATTAAAGTACCTGTAGCCATTTCTGTTTTTACGCCGATATCATTCCACGATTGAATAATGGCTTGAGCTCGACCCTCAAATGCAGCAGGACCAGCATAATGACCAAATGAAATTTTGAATGGTTTTCCATTTGGATCCTCCACAAATCCATCACCATCTATATCTACATATCCAGCAGTTTTTAGCAGTTCTTTAGCCTTTTCTGCATTGTATTCATATTTATTCAGTTCAGATTCCTCTGTAGCAATCCAGAATGCACGTGGAATTACAGTGTTCGCCACTTCAGCTTTTCCTTCTAAGAAAGCATCGATCATTGCTGGACGATTAATCGCATATAATAGTGCCTGACGTAATTCTTTTGATTTAAACTTATCAAAATCTGCTACATTTGTAAGTGTAGCTTTATCACGATGACCAAAACGAAGACCTATATAAGAATAAGTTACCCCCGTAGTTTCTTCGATGCGTACATTATTTAATGCTGATAATTCTTTAACCGATTGTGGTCTTATATTCATAATGTCAACTTCTCCGTTTTGGAACGCACCTGTTGCTAAAGATGGATCTATGACTTTTACAATCACGCCATCTAGTTGTGGTTTGCCCTTCCAGTAATCATCAAAACGCTCTAATTCAGAATACTCGCCATCTACTACTTTTTTCACCTTAAATGGCCCTAAGCCTACGGGATTTTCACGAACCTGCTTTGATTCCTCTAAATCTTTAATAGCAATACCCTCATAATGTTTCTTTGGCATTGGATAATTCCAAAGATTTTCTAAGTTATTAATCTTTACTTTTTCAAAAGTAATTTTTACTGTGTATGGATCAACGACTTCAATGCCTTCGATTTTATCGGCTTTCCCTCCTTTTTTAGCCTTTGCCCCTTTAATATTTTCAGCATAATTAAAACGAGGTCCTTCATACTCTGGATTTGCTAATGTTTCTAATGCATACACCCAGTCATCAACGGTTAACTCCTCACCATTATGCCACTTTACACCTTTCTTAAAGCTAAATGTATACGTTAATTTATCCTCACTAATTTCCCAGGTTGCTAGGTGTGGAATATATTCTAACTCATCATTCACATCATAAATACCATCCATTGTAAAGTTTTGAATATAGCCGTCTACAACACTTCCTGCATACGCAGGATCAAATACTCCCTCAGGAGCCTGGTCCGTACCAAATGTTACAATTCCTCCTTCATTTGCTTCATTAGTTGTTGCAGAATTGTCCTTCTCTTTGTCCCCTTCTTTTTCCTGTGTCGATGTGTCACTATTACATGCTGCTAAAAATAGAACCATAACGAGCATTAGCATGAATGACCATAATGCTGATTTTTTCATTTTTTTCCCCCCGTGAATTTTATTTTGTCATTATTTAATTCTCATAATGATTTTCTAATATAAATGGCATGCAACTCTATGCCCTAACTTCACCTCCTTTAAGGCTGGTTTTGATAATGAACACTCTCTCATTGCCTTTGGGCACCGTGGATGGAATGGGCATCCTTTTGGAGGATTAGCTGGACTTGGAATATCCCCTTCTAACACAATGCGATTGCTTTTCTTTCTTGGATCAGGTACTGGAATAGCAGAAATTAACGCCTGTGTGTAAGGATGTAACGGTTCATCATAGATATGTTCTTTGTCTGCTATTTCCACGATATTTCCTAAATACATTACACCAATACGGTCACTCATATGCTTGACAACACTTAAATCATGAGCAATAAATAAAAACGTTAAATCAAACTCATTTTGTAGCTCTTTTAATAGATTAAGAACTTGCGATTGCACAGACACATCTAATGCCGAAACAGGCTCATCTGCTATAATAAGTTTTGGCCGGAGTGCGAGTGCTCTTGCAATACCTATTCGTTGACGCTGACCGCCTGAAAATTCATGAGCATACTTGTAATAAGCATCTTCTGGTAATCCTACTTTACTTAAAAGCTCTATAACTTCATTTTTTAACGATTTAAGTGATCTATTATGATAATTCATTATTGGCTCAGCTATAATACTGCCCACCATTTGCATGGGATTTAATGAGGCATATGGATCCTGAAATACCATTTGTATATCTTTCCGTATTTCTCTTAATGATTTCCCTTGCAATTTTGTTATATTTTTACCATTAAAAATAATTTTTCCATCCGTTGCGTCCAATAACCTTAAAATGGTACGACCGGTTGTCGATTTTCCGCAACCTGATTCACCAACTAACCCCAATGTCTCTCCATTTTTAATGGAAAACGAAATAGTATCAACGGCTTTAACATAACCTACAGTATGTCTAAATAAGCCACCTTTGATGGGATAATATGTTTTTAAATCAATAATTTCTAATAAATTCTCTTGTTTTGCTGTTGTTTGATTCATACTGTCAGCTCACACCCTTTCTAGTACACCCTTCATAAAGTAAACAAGATACCTCATGCTGATCACCTATAAAGGCAAGCTGTGGTGTAACGTTACTACATTCAGACATTGCCGATGGGCATCTATCTACAAATCGGCAGCCAACTTGAGGCATATTTTTTAAGGAAGGGACAATCCCTTTAATAGTGGATAATT
Organism: Lysinibacillus sp. B2A1; assembly: GCA_002973635.1. GTDB lineage: Bacteria > Bacillota > Bacilli > Bacillales_A > Planococcaceae > Lysinibacillus. Next base: position 1,240,014 of record CP027224.1, on the reverse strand, counting down.
CATTTACTTCAACATCTATTCTTGGAATTGAGGCCATTAATAACTTTGTATAAGGATGTTTAGGCTTGTAAAACAGGTTATCAACATTTGTTCGTTCAACAATTTTCCCCGCATACATAATTATTACCTCATCGCACATTTCTGCAACTACACCCAGATCGTGAGTAATTAGCACAATAGACATTTTATTTTTCTCTTGTATATTTTTCAGTAATTCAAGAATTTGGGCTTGAACGGTTACATCTAAAGCAGTTGTAGGTTCGTCAGCGATTAAAAGTCTAGGCTGACATGCAATGGCAATGGCAATCATCACTCTTTGTCTCATTCCACCTGACAATTGATGAGGATATTCATCAACGATTTTTTCAGCTCTTGGAATACCTACTTGCTTTAACAGGTCAATTGCTTTGCTTCTAACCTCAGCTTTTGACATTTTGCTATGGTTCAACATAATTTCTTCGATTTGTGAGCCTATTGTAAAAACCGGATTTAATGATGTCATCGGTTCTTGAAAAATCATACTAATATCTTTTCCTCGAATTTTATTCATCTCATCGTTTGTATGATGCTCAATATTTTTTCCATGAAATCTGATTTCACCACCAGTGATTTTTCCAATTCCCTGTGGAAGAAGCTGCATAATTGAAAGGGACATTACACTTTTACCACATCCTGATTCTCCTACTATTCCAATAATTTGACCTGATTTAACTGAAAATGAAACATCATCTACTGCATGATATATTTCGCCATCTATATCAAAACCAGTTTTAAGATTTTTCACTTCTAACATTAAACTCATCTATTATCACACCTTTTATCTTATTTTTTTACTTAAAATAATAATTAATTTATGTAGTACAGTTTATAAATATCTTGCATATAATCTCTAAATAAATATTCATCCAACAGATTAAAAATCTATTTCAATATCATTTTTCGACAAAAAAACACTAATTTCGAAGTCCAAATACTCTGTTATATATTACTAGATTCATTACCAAACAAAATAATAGCAATCAAAAATACAACTGATGTAATATTCTGATAATTGAGCGTAATGCTATTTTATCTAGAAATAACACCGTAAATCAAGTGATTTTTTTAAATTCTTATTACCTTATATACAAAATAAACCATACAACTATTCCAATTTCCGTTAAAATATTTTTATTTCTATCAAATGAATATTTGTTCATTTGTTACTTCGTCTGCATAAAGTATCATTTTTTATTATTTAAATATAATAAAAAATAATATAATATTTTATTACTTTCTCTTACATAATCTACATTTAATTGGTATTTCCTATTATTTTAGTTATTTTGACGAATTGCTATATTTTCAGTTTTTCTGTTTTCAATTTTTGTAAATAATTTTTTCTATTAACACATTAATAAATAGAAGTGAATTATATTACAGCAGAAAAATAATTTGCTTTAAGCAAGTAAACCGTGCACTGTTACATACTTCTTCTTATTTTTATTTGGCTAATTATAAATATCATTTCTGCTGATTTAGTAAAAAAACGACTATCGATAAAAATATCGATAGTCGTTTTTAAGAATTTCTTTGATATATAGATTTAAGATTAAAGCGCTCCAGCCTTTAATTTTTCATGCCACTCCTTAAGGAATGGGATATCCGCTTCTTGAATAGCACCTGATTCATTAGCTGCTTCTATTAAATAATCAAAGTTTGTTAATGATACATATTGAATGTTAGCTTGATCGAATGCTTGTTCAGCACGTGGAAGATTATAAGTGTAGACACAAACAACGCCTAGCACCTCACACCCTGCTGCCCGCAAAGCTTCTACCGCTGTAATAGATGAACCACCTGTAGAAACGATATCTTCTACTACCACTACTTTTTGACCCGCTGCGTATTTTCCTTCGATTTGATTGCCACGTCCGTGCTCTTTTGCCTTAGAACGTACATAAACCATTGGTAAATCTAGAATATCACTTACCCAAGCAGCATGGGGAATACCTGCTGTTGCTGTACCTGCAACGATTTCTGTTGCACCAAAGTTTTCCTTGATCAGTGATGCTAAGCCGTTTGCTAATTGTTTACGAATAACAGGATCTGAGATTGTCAGACGTGTATCGCAGTAAATTGGCGATTGAATGCCTGATGCCCATGTAAATAGCTCTGTAGGATTGAGTTCCACTGCTCCTACTTTTAACATTGCGTGTGCGATTTCATTTTGTAATGTCATATTTATGCCTCCCATAATTCACTTACAATTTTATATGCTGCTACTGGATCTTCTGCACCTGTTACGGCACGTCCAACGACAATTAGTGAAGAGCCATCACGTTTTGCTCCGTCCGGTGTGGCAATACGCTTTTGATCGTGTGCATCGCCTCCTGCTAAACGAATACCTGGCGTCACACGTAGAAAATCATCTCCGCATACCTCTGCTATCGCTTTAGCCTCGTGAACGGAGCAAACAACACCTTGTAAACCAGCCTGTTTTGTGAGACTTGCATAGTGCAAGACAGACTCCTTTAAAGATAGGGCAATTCTTTGCTCCACTTGCATTTGATCCTCAGTTGTTGATGTTAATTGTGTAACAGCAATTAATGAAGGACGATTCTTTCCTGCAGGTGTTCCTGCTTCCAACCCTTCCAGTGCTGCCTCCATCATTGGACGTCCTCCTGCCGCATGGACATTGACTAAATCTACCCCTAATTTTGCTAGGCCCTTCATGGCAGAGCCAACTGTATTCGGGATATCATGTAATTTTAAATCAAGGAAAATATCATGGCCTAAATCCTTTACTTTACGGACAATATCTGGCCCTTCTTGCATATATAATTCCATACCAATTTTCACGAAAAGAGACTCATTGAACTGTTTTAGAAAATCAAATACTTCTTTTTCTCCAGGAAAATCTAGTGCTAGAATAGGTTTGGTATTCATCAACGATGGCTCCTTCCGATAATCTCTGAAATATGCTCAATACCTAGTTTGTCAAGCTTTGCTGGTAATTCATCAATAATAGTTGGGCATACGAAATGATCGACAAAGTTTGCTGTCCCCACTGCAACTGCAGATGCACCAGCCGACATAAAGTCAATAACGTCTTGTGCCTCTGTTACACCACCCATTCCAATAATTGGGATATTGACAGCCTTATATACCTCATAGACCATCCGAATAGCCACTGGTTTTACAGCAGGACCAGATAAACCACCTGTACCATTGGCAATTACAGGCTTACCAGTACGTTCATCCAGACGCATTCCAATTAACGTATTAATCATTGTAATACCGTCAGCACCACCCGCTTCAACAGCTTGAGCAATGTCTACTATACTTGTTACATTAGGGGATAGTTTTACATAAACAGGCACCTCAGACACTGCTTTAACCGCTTCTACCAGCTCACGTGCTGTTGCGGGATCAGTACCAAATTGAATCCCCCCACATTTTACGTTTGGACAGGAAATGTTAAGTTCTAATGCTCTTACATTGGTCGCAGTGGAAATACGTCGAGCAACCTCTACATAATCTGCTGTCTCTGTACCAGCTACATTTGCAATGATTGGCACATTATAGCCCTCTAGAAACTTTAATTCTTCATTCATGACTTTGTCAATGCCAGGGTTTTGTAGGCCTATTGCATTTAACATCCCTGCTGCTGTTTCTGCCACACGAGGAGTAGGATTGCCTGGTCGTGTTTCTACAGTTGTTGCTTTAATCATTATAGCGCCAAGCTTTGATAAATCGTATAGTTGAGCATATTCTCGGCCAAATCCAAAGCAGCCCGATGCTGGCATTATTGGATTTTTTAAATCTAAGCCTGGTAATTGTATTGTTAATCGACTCATAATGCCACCGTACCTTTCGGGAAAACTGGACCATCAGAGCATACTTTAACATAGTCTTTTGCTACTTGGTCTGTTGTTTTACATACACAAGCAAAGCAAGCACCAATACCGCAGCCCATACGCTCTTCAAATGATAGATAGCCCTCTTTTTCAGGGTAAAAGCCTTCAAGTGCTTTTAACATTGGTAGCGGACCACAGGAATAAAAGACATCAAACTCAGGTGCTCGTGACTCTAATACATTCGTGACAAAGCCCTTTGTGCCCTTAGAGCCATCGACCGTTACATAATGTGTTTCACCAAGTGCGCTGAATTCTTTCTCATAAAAGCACACATCCTCTGTTTGGAAGCCTAACACATGAATTGTTTTCACACCACGTGCGTTTAATTGCTTAGAAAGCTCATGTAATGGTGGTACACCGATTCCTCCACCGACTAAAAGAGCTGTCCCTCCCTCTCTTACTGCGTCAACAGGGAATCCATTACCTATTGGCCCCAATACATTTACAAGCTGACCTTCACGATTCGTCGCTAAAACCTTAGTCCCACGACCTTCTGCTCGATAAATCATCGTAAATTCGTTGTTATCTTTATCTATGTTTGCAATACTGATTGGTCGACGTAAAAGCGGCTCCAATGAATCTGACACCTTTACATGGACAAACTGGCCAGGAGTCATATCCTGAACCAGTTCACCATGAAGTGTCAATTCGAAAATGTTTGTCGCTATTTGCTTTTGAGAGACGACCGTCATTTTCTCTTGACGTATCATATTAGTGTACTACCTCCGCTTTTGGCATTTGTTCTGCTGTAAATGTCATTGATTCAATAACACGTAGCATTGCTTCTGCTGTATCTAATGATGTTAAACACGGGACACCGTTTTCGACAGATTCACGACGGATTCGGAAACCATCACGAGCTGGTTGCTTGCCTTTTGTAAGTGTATTCACTACAAGTTGTGCTTCACCATTTTGAATTAAATCGATTAATGTTTGACCTTTTGCACCGATTTTTCCAACGATATCTGTGCGAACACCTGCTGCTTCAAATGCTTTAGCAGTACCTTCTGTAGCCACAATACGATAGCCTACTGTTGAGAAACGTTTTGCAAGGGCAATCGCTTCCTCTTTATCTTTATCAGATACAGTAAATAATACTGTACCTTCTGTGCGAATTTCCATTCCTGCTGCAACTAAGCCTTTGTAAAGGGCTTTTTCTAATGTTGCATCTTTCCCCATTACTTCACCTGTTGATTTCATTTCAGGTCCTAATGTAATGTCGACACGACGTAATTTAGCAAAGGAGAATACTGGTACTTTTACAAATACGCCTTTTTGCTCAGTTGCTAAGCCTGTTGGATAACCTTGTTCAATTATTGACTTACCTAGGATTGCTTTTGTCGCAATATTAGCCATAGGGATATTAGTAATTTTACTTAAGAATGGTACTGTACGAGAAGAACGTGGGTTCACCTCGATAACAAATACTTCTCCTTGTGAAATAACATACTGAATGTTCATTAAGCCGATGATGCCAAGACCTTTTGCAAGTCGAGTTGTATAGTCCACTAATGTATCCTTTTGTGCCTGTGTTAATTTTTGTGGTGGATATACAGAGATAGAGTCACCAGAGTGAACGCCTGCACGCTCAATATGTTCCATAATACCTGGGATTAATACATTTTCACCGTCACAAATTGCATCTACTTCAATTTCTTGACCTGTTAAATAACGGTCAACTAATACTGGATGGTCTGGAGATGCTTCAACAGCATTTTCCATATAGTGTTGTAGCTCCTCTTCATTGTAGACGATTTCCATCGCACGTCCACCTAATACATATGAAGGGCGAACTAACACTGGGAATCCAAGGCGCTCACCGATAGCAAGGGCTTCCTCAGTTGAGATAGCTGTTTCACCTTGTGGCTGTGGAATATCTATTTCATGTAATGCCTGCTCGAATTTATCTCTATTTTCTGCTCGGTCAATATCTTCAAGTGTTGTACCTAAGATTTTCACACCATTTGCCGCTAGTTTATCCGCAAGATTAATGGCTGTTTGTCCACCGAATTGTACAACCACACCAATTGGCTGCTCTAGGTCAATAATGTGCATCACATCTTCGATTGTTAATGGCTCGAAGTATAATTTATCTGAAATCGAGAAGTCCGTGGATACAGTCTCTGGATTAGAGTTAATAATAATTGCCTCATAGCCTGCTTCCTGAATTGCCCATACTGAGTGTACTGTCGCGTAGTCAAATTCTACCCCTTGACCAATACGGATTGGACCAGAGCCAAGTACCACAACTGACGGCTTGTCGGATTTAATAGATTCGTTTTCTTCCTCATATGTGCCATAGAAGTAAGGTGTTTCAGATTCAAACTCCGCTGCACATGTATCAACCATTTTATAAACTGGGATAATGCCATGTTCTTTACGATATGCATATACTTCCTCAGGTGTAGTTTCCCAAAGCTCTGCAATTTTCTTATCTGCAAAGCCTAGACGTTTTGCTGTACGTAATACGTCTTTATCGTTTTTATTGTCAGCAAGTGTTTGCTCCATATCCACAATGTTTTTGAACTTATTTAAGAAGAATAAGTCAATAGCAGACCACTCATGAATTTGCTCAATTGTTACGCCACGACGTAATGCTTCACCGATGAAGAATAGACGCTCGTCTCCCGCTTTGCGGATACGTTTTTCAATCCAAGAATCGGAGTTTTCCTCGGCATGCTTTAGCTCTAAGTGTACTTGACCTGTTTCAAGTGAACGAACCGCTTTAAGCATCGCTTCCTCAAATGTTCGCCCTAGTGCCATAACTTCACCAGTTGCTTTCATTTGTGTACCAAGATTACGTTTTGCTGATTCGAATTTATCGAATGGCCAGCGTGGGATTTTTGCCACAATATAATCGAGTGCTGGCTCAAAGCAAGCATACGTAGAACCTGTGACAGGGTTTTTAATTTCATCTAATGTTAAGCCAACTGCAATTTTCGCTGCTAGCTTGGCAATTGGGTAGCCTGTTGCTTTTGATGCTAACGCAGATGAACGTGATACACGAGGGTTAACCTCGATTACGTAGTAATTAAAGCTATATGGATCAAGAGCTAATTGAACGTTACAGCCACCTTCAATTTTTAGTGCACGGATAATATCTAGAGAAATATTACGTAGCATTTGATTTTCACGATCTGACAGCGTTTGTGTTGGTGCAACTACGATAGAATCTCCTGTATGAATACCTACTGGGTCAACATTTTCCATATTACATACTACAATGGCATTGTCAGCCGCATCACGCATTACTTCATATTCAATCTCTTTATAGCCAGCGATTGATTTTTCTAGTAAGCATTGTGTAACTGGAGAATATTTAAGACCAGATGTCACAGTTTCCTCTAAATCTTGATCATTGTAGCAAATACCGCCGCCTGTACCACCTAGTGTAAACGCAGGGCGAACGATTACTGGATAACCGATCTTTGCAACAAAGTTTTTCGCTTCATCTAAGTTATGGATAATATCTGATTCAGGCACTGGAGCACCTAGCTCATACATTAAATTACGGAATAAATCACGGTCTTCTGCTTTATGGATGGCTTCTAATTTTGTCCCAAGAATCTCAATACTAAGCTCATCTAAAATTCCTGATTTGTCTAATTCAATTGCCATATTTAAGCCAGTTTGTCCACCAAGAGTTGGTAGGATGGCATCTGGACGTTCTTTGCGCAAAATACGTGATACAAATTCAAGTGTGATTGGCTCAATATAAACTTTGTCAGCAATTTCTGTATCTGTCATAATTGTTGCAGGGTTTGAGTTAATTAAAATAACGCGATAGCCTTCCTCTTTTAAAGATAGACAAGCTTGTGTTCCTGCATAGTCAAATTCTGCTGCTTGTCCGATCACGATTGGACCTGATCCGATTACTAAAATAGTTTCAATATCTGTACGTTTAGGCATGTTGTTTCCCCTTCCCTGCTTCTACTTCCATCATTTCGATAAACTCATCAAATAAGTGGTTTGAATCTTCTGGACCTGGTGATGCTTCTGGATGATACTGCACTGTGAAAATTGGATACTTCTTGTGACGTACACCTTCACAAGTACCATCATTTAATGCGATATGTGTTAATTCTAAATCTGTTTCTTTTAATGATTCAATGTCAATTGCGTAACCGTGGTTTTGTGATGTTAAATCTGTACGGCCTGTGCGTAAATCCTTTACAGGATGGTTTCCTCCACGGTGTCCAAACGGTAATTTAAAGCTTCGAGCACCACAAGCAAGTGAGAAGATTTGGTGACCTAAGCAAATACCGAACATTGGTACTTTACCAATTAAATTGCGAACTGTTTCGATACCTTCCTGCACATCTTCCGGGTTACCTGGACCGTTTGATAGCATAATTCCATCTGGATGCCATGCTAAAATTTCCTCTGCTGATGTGTTATAAGGTACAACTAACACATCACAATCACGTTTGTTTAATTCACGAAGAATACCATGCTTCATACCAAAGTCAATTAACACAACACGTTTGCCACGTCCTGGTGACGGATAAGCAGCCTTTGGTGAAACTTCACGAACATGGTGTGTAATCGCAGGTGTCGCTTGTAATTTTGCTACGATCTCATCCACATTCACTTCCTCATCAGCAGCAGTTAAAATTGCTTTTACCGATCCTTTACTACGAATGATGCGTGTTAATTTTCGTGTATCAATACCCTCGATGCCTGGGATATCCTTTGATGTTAAATAGTCATCTACCGTTAAATCACAGCGGAAGTTTGAAGGGGTTTTGGCTAATTCACGAACAACAAACCCACGAATAGCAGGTGTAATCGATTCAAAATCATCACGGTTGATGCCGTAATTACCAATTAAAGGATATGTTAATGTTACAATTTGTCCGTAGAAAGAAGGATCTGAAATAGTTTCCTGATAACCTGTCATACCTGTTGTGAAAACTACCTCACCTTGTGAAGCTCGCTCACTACCGAATGCTGTACCTGTAAATACTGTGCCATCTTCTAAAATAAGTAAACGTTTTTTCATTACTCTGCCTCCTGATATACGATATTGCCTTCAAAAATTGTTAGGACTGGCCATCCCTTTGCAGCCCAGCCATTGAATGGTGTGTTTCGTCCTTTTGATACAAAACCTTCTGCATCAATTGTTTGCTCTTTATTTAAATCAATTAAAATCATATCTGCCGAAGAACCAACTTCTAATGTGCCATATGGCAAATCAAAAATTTGAGCTGCCTTTACAGTCATCCAGTCAATCAACTGTTTTAACGTCCATTTCCCTGTTTCTACAAACTGTGTATATAGCAGAGGAAATGCTGTTTCAAAGCCTACAATACCAAACGGTGCCCCTACCATGCCGCAGCATTTTTCTTCCACTGTATGTGGAGCATGATCTGTTGCGATACAATCGATTGTGCCATCAAGCAATGCTGCATGAAGTGAATCTTTATCATCCGCACCTCGTAATGGCGGATTCATTTTCCAGTTTGCGTCATCTGATGGAATATCCATTTCTTCAAGTAATAAATGATGTGGACAAACTTCAGCAGTTACACGAATACCTGCTGCTTTAGCATCTCGTACTGCACGAACAGATTCTTTTGTTGATACGTGGCAAACGTGGTAGCGTGCACCAGCAGCTTCTGCAAGTAAAACATCTCGGGCAATTTGTACAGATTCACAAATGGACGGAATCCCTGGAAGACCAAGCTCTTTATTTCGTTTACCCTCATGCATAACGCCATCATAAATTAATGAATTATCCTCACAGTGTGCCACCACAACCATATCGTGCTGAGCGGCATCCTTCATCTGCTCATACATCGTTGAAGCAAGCTGAATACCTACACCATCATCAGAGAAAGCAACTGCTCCCTGTGCTTTTAATTCCTCAATATTTGTACGAACCTCACCGGAGATATCCTTTGTGAGTGAGCCATATGGAAGTACTCGAATAACAGCACTTTCCTTTATCAACCCATTAATTAGTTTCATGTTTTCTACTGAATCTGGTACTGGTTTTGTATTAGGCATCGCACAAATTGTTGTAAAGCCGCCCTTTGCTGCTGATGCTGAACCTGTTGCAATTGTTTCCTTATGCTCAAAACCTGGCTCGCGTAAATGCGTGTGGACATCGACAAAGCCCGGTGCAACAACAAAACCATTTCCTTCAATTATTTCAGCATCTTCAACAGTTACGTCTTGTCCGATTGCTGTAATTTTCCCTTCAGCCATGGCGATATTAACAGTATGCAATTCACCTTGCTCATTTAACATTTGTACATTTTGAAGTATCTTTGTCATGTTATTCTCTCCCCTTTAAAATTGTTTCCACAATAGCCATTCTTGTATAGACACCATTTCGGACTTGCTCGAAAATTCGAGAACGTTCACACTCTACTAGCTCAGAAGCAATTTCTACATCGCGGTTAACGGGTGCTGGATGCATGATAATCGCCGTTTCCTTCATTTGTTTCTCACGTTCAATTGTTAAACCATATTCTTGATGATAGCTTTCCTTTGAGAAGCTTTTATTTACTTTATGACGCTCATGCTGTACACGAAGTAACATAATGACATCACTTATTTCGATTAAATCATCCCATGAATGATGGGCCTTGAAATCACCTGCCCACTCTTCTGGACAAAGGAAATGTACATTTGCCCCTAGGCGTTGTAACGCTGTTGCATTTGATTTTGCTACACGACTATGAGATATATCTCCAGCGATTGTTACATTCAACCCTTCAAATGAACCAAATTCTTTTTTTATAGTGTAAAGGTCAAGTAAAGATTGGGATGGATGCTGCCCTGCTCCATCTCCAGCGTTAATGATGGCTACATTAATACCTTCCAGAAGCTCATTGTAGTATTCATCTTCAGTTGCGCGAATAACTACAGCATCCAATCCAATCATTTCTAATGTTTTTACTGTATCGTACATTGTTTCCCCTTTTGTAACACTTGAAAAACCAGCATCAAATGGGATAACTGTACAGCCAATTTTGCGTTCAGCCATTTCAAAGCTTGTTTTTGTCCGGGTACTTGGTTCAAAAAATAAGTTTGCAATGTTGTATGTGCGAGATAACGATGATGCTTCACCATTTTCAAAAGCTTGCGCACGATCTAGGATGTGGTTAATTTCTTCAGTTGTTAAATGTTCCATCGATAATAAGTTCTTCATCATGTGACCTCCATTAGGTTGTGTGTCATGAACGTCTATGTATGACTTGACGTTCATTTGAAAAAAAGCCCCGCTGATGTCATCAACGAGGCATAAGGAGGCGTGACAAACTACAGCAGGCATCGATTCCTGCTTTGGCATGTTCACAACTTCCCTTTTTTTGCCTCTCTGGACAATTCATTAAAAGGTACTACTATGAATTTGTTTCTTGATTGTATGGTATTGGTTTTTCTGCTTCTTTTTTACCGGGGAGAATTGCGTTTAATACAACACCGATAATAGCTGCCAATGCCATACCCTCTATACTTAATGATTCTGAAATCACGAACTTCGCGCCACCAATACCGATGACTAGAATAACAGAGGCAATCACTAAATTTCGACTATTGCCAAAGTCAATATGATTATCAACTAGCATACGTAATCCACTTGCAGCAATAATACCGAAGAGCAGGATAGAAACGCCTCCAAGTACTGCTGTTGGGATCGTCGCAATTACTGCCATTGCTTGCCCGAAAAATGACAGTAAAATGGCAACAACTGCTGCACCTGCAATGACATACACACTGTATACACGAGTGATAGCAAGAACACCGATATTTTCACCGTAAGTTGTTTTTGGTGGACCACCAATTAATGCACTTATGAATGTACCAAGTCCATCGCCTAACAGTGAACGATGTAGTCCTGGTTCTTTAATGTAATCTCGATTAACAACTTTACCTAAAACCAACTGATGACCAATATGTTCTGAAATGGTCACGATAACGATTGGTACCATTGTTAGAAGTAGCTTTGTTGTAATTTCAAAGTCATAATGAACACCTGGTATTAAGAAATCTGGACTTGCAAAGAAATTTGCTTTTGCAATTGGTGAGTAATCAACAATACCAATAATCATTGAATAAATATAGCCTACAATTAAGCCAATTAAGATTGGCATTGTACTTAAAATACCTTTAAAGAAAATCGTGAAAATAATGGCTGTAAATAATGTTACTAACGCTGCTGAGAAGTGTAAAAAGCTATATTTACCATCTACATTCATCGCCATATTTACCGCTGTTCCTGATAAACCAAGACCAATTACCATAATGACTGGTCCTACTACAATCGGAGGTAAAATTTTCATGATCCATTTATAGCCGCTTTTCCAGATGATTAGGGATACGATTCCATATGTAATCCCAACTGCCATTGCACCAATCATTGCATGACCTGGATTTACACTTGAACCATCTTTATTTAAACCACCTGCTGCTAGTAAAATCGGCGCGATAAAGGCAAAGGATGACCCTAAATAAGCTGGCACCTGGAATTTCGTTATTAATAAGAAGAACAGTGTGGCAATTCCACTTGTTAAAAGGGCAATTGCTGGGCTAAGTCCAACCAACTGAGGCACTAGAATAGTTGAACCGAACATAGCAAACATATGTTGGAAACTTAATGTCACTAGTTGAAGCGCTGTTGGTTTGTCCTTAATATCTAATACTGCATTTGACATGATGTTTCCTCACTTTGTAGTTAGTCTTCTTTATAAAGAATGACGTAATCTTCTCCGTCTACTTCCTGTAAATTTACGATAATGCGCTCTGATCCAGATGTCGGTACGTTTTTACCAACATAATCGGCTCTAATTGGTAGCTCTCTATGACCTCTATCAACAAGTACAGCAAGTTGAATCTGTGCAGGTCGCCCTAAGTCCATGATTGCATCTAGTGCCGCGCGTACTGTACGTCCTGTATATAAAACATCATCCACAAGAATAATCTTTTGATTGACAACAAGATAATCAATATCAACTTGTTCAACATGTGCCTGTTCGTTAGCGTGCTTTGTTGATAAATCATCTCGATATAAGGTGATATCTAGCTCCCCTGTACGAATCGGTTTACCTTCAATTTTTTCAATTCTCTCTGCAAGTCGTTTTGCAAGAAAAGCACCTCGCGTTTTAATGCCAACTAGTATACATTCATCAATGCCTTTATTGCGTTCAATAATTTCATGGGCAATGCGTGTTACTGCTCTTGCCATAGATGGGCCATCTAATAGCTCATTTTGTGCCATGTAAGTCTCCTCCTCTCTGCTAACTTTAATTTGGTCATGTGTCCATAAAAAAACCTCTCGAGGCGAATAGCCTGAGAGGATTGAATACGTGTTTAATAGGCATGTTGAATAATTTGCAGCACAAATTATTTGCAACACGATCACATATACCTTCTCAGCCTCTCTGGACTGCCATTAAAGGTGAATATTTTGTTTAGTAGTTCATTCACTTTTGTTAGTATAGACTTTCTTTTATTAAACGTCAATGCCTATTTCTTAAATCATTTAATAATTGTTTATAATCAGCAGGAAGTGGTGCTTCAAACTCTAAATATTCACCTGTTGTAGGATGATTGAAGCCTAAAATACCTGCATGTAAAACTTGTCCTCCAAAATCTATTGTCTTTTTTGGACCATATTTTGGGTCACCTACAAGTGGATAGCCGATATAATTCATATGCACACGAATTTGATGAGTTCGTCCTGTTTCTAAACGACATTCAAGTAATGTGTAATCACCAAAACGATCAACGACTTGGAAGTGTGTGACAGCATGCTTGCCTTTATCTACCACCGCTTGCTTTTGACGATCCTTTTGGTCACGTCCAATCGGTGCATCAATTGTCCCTTTATCATGCGCAATATGGCCATGAACAAGCGCAGTATACTTACGTGTTACCGTTTTATTGACTAGTTGATTGACTAATGATTCATGAGCTGTATCATTTTTAGCAACCATTAATAATCCTGATGTATCCTTATCAATGCGGTGGACAATGCCTGGACGCAAAATACCATTAATGCCTGATAAATCCTTACAATGATACATTAAACCATTGACGAGTGTTCCCGTCATATGACCGGGTGCTGGATGTACAACCATTCCCTTAGGCTTATTCACTACAAGGACATCTGCATCTTCATAAACAATGTCAAGATCTAAGTTTTCAGCAATAACATCTAATGGCTCTGCTTCAGGAACATCTATTTCAACCAAATCTCCCACTTTTACCTTATACTTCGCCTTAACAGCATCGCCATTTACTTTGACAATGCCTTCTGCAATCCAATTTCCAATTTGTGTCCGCGACCATTCTGATTGCACACTTGAAAGTGCCTTATCAATACGCTCTCCTTGCTGCTGTTCTTCCATTGTATATGCTACTTGCGTCATTGTTTCACCTGTTTCTTTTCTTTTTTATCTTCTGCAATTAAGCCAATCATTAAAATGACAACTGCAATTGTTAATGCTGCATCTGCAATATTAAAGATTGGGAAATCATAATTAATGACCGGAATTAATACATCTACAAAATCTACCACTTCGCCTCTAAATAATCGGTCGATAAAATTACCGATAGCTCCACCTAATAAAAACATTAGGCCTACTTGAAAGACTGGCTTTCCCTTTGCTTCTTTATGATAAAAATAGATGATCGCACAAATAACGCCTATTGTAACAATGCTAAACAACCACATTTGCCCTTCCAGCATTCCCCATGCTGCACCTCTATTTCGATGAGACAATATCCCAAGCCATGGGTCCCATACTGCAATTCGTTCACCAAACTCCATATTTTTGACAATTAGCCATTTAGTCCATTGATCTAAAAGGATTACAAAGGCGGCCAATCCATAGTACTTGTACACAAACATTCCTCCGTTCGCTCAACATCTAACCTATTCTACCATAACAGCCCATCTCAGAATAACTAATATAGCATGAAATTATGGCGGATTCCCTTGCATAGCATTTATTAAATTGCTCTAGTGATGTTTCATTAAAAAGGAGTAAACGCTATGCTTTAAAAAGAAAATAGTATGTTAGGAATTATATCCTAGCACACTATTTTCGGAAATATTATTTTACAGTCGATTTTGATGGACTGCCTCAATCAAATAATTCAATTGTGAAACATAGGAGGTAATATTGTGAGCATTATAAAACTTATCCTGTGAAAAAGAATAAAGCTGATTAATGCCCATAATAGATGTTTCAGTGGCTTCCATAATATCAATAAGTTGTTGCTGGAATTGTTTTACCTCTAACAATGTATGATTTGTAGCCTGCTGGATTGTTTGCATATTGGAAAACAACTCTTGTTCTGACTGTTTAATTCTTTCAAAAAAACTTTTAGTTGTCGTAGCCATATCCTGTGTCTCGATGACTACTTTAGATTCCTGTAGCATCGTCGTCGTGATTCCATCGATTCGATTCACTATATCCGAAATTTTCGTACGAATTTGTACCAATGCCACTTTACTTTGCTCCGCTAATTTCCGGACTTCATCAGCAACAACAGCAAAGCCCTTCCCATGCTCACCCGCACGTGCAGCTTCTATGGAGGCATTTAATGCTAAAAGATTCGTCTGATCAGCTATATCACTAATTATTTTTGTAAAAGTTGTAATATGACCAGTCTCCACTTGCACCTCTTTCATGGATTGTTCAAAGCGATTAAACACATCCATAACTTTGTTCATTTGCATCAATAATAAATGTATATTTTCATTACCTTCTGCGACTAGAGAAATATTTTCTTTCCCTTTTCCCTCTACAGTATTTGTAATTTCATAAAAGTTTTCTGTCTCATTTACTATATTGACAGCACTCTCATTTGCCCTAGAAACTGTTTGCTGCTGGGAATGAAGTACTTTTTTGATATTCTCTATCTGTTCAATCATCATACTATCTTCTTTTGCATTATTCTCATTCGCAGTGGTCAACAGTCCAATCAAATCAAACATTCCTTTTAAAACCATATTTTTTTCTTCAGGTGTTAAGCCATTGATTTCTTGTATCAGCACCGCTTTATTTTGTTCATCCCTAGACTGTCTGAAAAATTGTTTTAGCATGTTTTTTCTCCCATCCGTCATTTACCAAATCCTAACAATACTAAAGTTTGATTAATTAATGATTTATTTAACTGTTCACCATAGCTGCAAAATCCAGCTAGACCAGGCAGTTCTCTTAATTGGGCGTTCAACGCAGGAAATAATTGCTGATCTTGAAACTGCAATTTTCGTAATATGCAATTACATGCTAATACACCTTCAAGTGAATTAAAATGAGCCGTAAAATCTGCTAAAGTTGATTGTAATGTTGTGATTGGATCTTTAGGCTCCAATAATTCAACAACAGTATCCTGAAACACTTGACAATAAAAAACGATAGCGCCATTCTGTTCTATTTTAAATGGAGAGGCAATAAGTAACTCCTCATTAAACCGTCGCCCTAAAGGATTTTTCATAAAATAAGTTGATAATTGTTGAACATTTACACCTAAGGCTTTGGCATATGCATTTGCTGCTGGCTCATGATTGATTTCATAGACAATTCGTTTTTCAGGATTTGATTTCGTAATTTTTAATTCAATTCCTGTACTTTTAAATATATTTTCTTTTTGTATATAAAACTGCAGATTAGGTTTAATAAATATAACGATGCCTCCCTTTGAAGTTTGACACCCGTTTAAGCTGACAAGGGTTTCTTCAAATTTTGCATCATCTCCTGCAGTTCCTCCAAAAATAGGGAAGCCATCATAACGAAAAATAGAATTTACGATCGATAACATTTTCTCTTCACCAGCAACTAAACCTGTTGGGAAGACCAAGGCAAGACCCTCTTTAGCAATTTGCGGACTTTCTAGTTGAAAACCCAGCATTTTTGCACTGTGTTCTAATTGATCCCGTGCAAATATTGGATATTTCTCAATATTCTCCACTAATACTGACTTTACTTGTCCAAAATCCTTGCCATAGCTTTGAGCACTTAGACTATATTCGGAAAAACCCTCTGGTCCAATTTCGCCAGTTGTTGTTATTCCCACTACTTCACTATTTGGATATTTATTATGAAAATAAGAAGTTAATTGATCGAAAGGATGAACTGTACTCGCAAAAAACAACACGAGTGATGGCTCTTTATGTAATTGTGAACTGACTTCTTGAAATGCCTGGACGGTTTCTCTAGTTGTCGATAGGGAAGCTTGTATAACTGACATATAAATCGACGTCTCCTTCTAACATTAATTGTAAGTATTATAGCATGTGTTGTACGATCTATAAGTAAAAAAATAGACTTATTATGATAATTTAGGGTTCATTTCCAAACAATTGAGTAACTTTCTTTAGGATGTTTGATATGTCACTGCATTAACAAAATCAACCTTTTCCATAAGACATATGTTTTAGAAAAATAGTCTCTAATACTCAATTACACCCCAGTGTAAATGGCGACCAGATTTTTTTCGAACTTGCTCGAAAAGCTCCTCTTCAAAATCTTAACATCCGCTAGGGGCTTTAGGCCAACACGATATTGGTCACTCAGTCGTTTACACAGGATGTGAAGATCTTAGTCTGAGTTCCTCTATTTCAGCGGGCATTTGAACTCACACTGAAAAGGAAAAAACCACATTCACCTCACCACCAATAAAGATGGAAGTATTTTGAAAGTCAAGATAAACAAAAAAGCTATACCCATCACTTTATAAAGCAAATGGATATAGCTTATATCAATTATGCCTCGGCATAATTGCGTACGGAATCGGCTTTGTGCTTAGGCCTGCGTGATGCAGGTCAGTTAGCCGTTATCGCATGGATGCGATGATTTTAGGCTAACATCCTTTAAGAACTCCTTACCGATTCCGTGACATCCGCCGAGGACTTTAGGCCAAAAGATGTTTTTTGTGCGAAAGCGTAGTGCTAACGCAGCGACAGCAACATGATGTTGGTCACTCAGTCGTGTGTTGTTGCTGTCGCTTCGCTTTCGCACAGATAAAACCATGTTGCTGTCGCTTCGCTTTCGCACAGATAAAACCATGTTGCTGTCGCTTCGCTTTCGCACAGATAAAACCATGTTGCTGTCGCTTCGCTTTCGCACAGATAAATTGCCACAGGACGTGGCGTTCTTAGACTGAGTTCCTCTATTTCAGCTGGTGATTGGACACTCGCTGAAAAGTAGCTTAAATTCGCATTCATCTCACCACCTATAGAGGTAGGAGACTTCTGTATCTGCCGCTATGCTTTCAATACAAAAAACATTTGCTGAAAGAAGTTAAATTAGACAGTTTCAGATTCTTTTGAATGCACACGCTTCATAAAATCATTTACATCCGCAGGTACCTTTCGATCTAGTAAAGACACAATGATTACTGAAAGGAAGCCAGCTGGTACTGTTACAATTCCAGGTATTTTAAATTGCAGGAAGCTTGGTAATGTCCCCGGTAAAAAAATCATCCACATGGAAACACCCAGTCCAATTAGTAAACCTGCAATAGCACCTTTTTCTGTCATCCCTCTCCACCAAATACCTAAAATAAATATTGGTGTAAATGTACTCGCTGCAACGGTAAAGGCAAGAGCTACTAAATGACCAATGGATGCATCCTTTACAAGCAAGCCTAAGGCGCCATATATAATCCCTAACAAAACAATGGAAACCTTCGCTGCGATTACTCGTTGTTTTTGTGTAATATCTTTTTTCATAACAGTTGCATATAAATCATGTGCCAATGCACCTGAACTTGTAATGAAAAGTCCCGATAAGTTAGAGAATATGGCTGCAAATGCCCCCGCTATAACAAGTCCAAGAAGCCATTTTCCGCCTAATGCAAGTGCTGTTGTAGGAATAACCATATTGTTTCCACCAAGCACTAAATCACGCATTACCTCTCCACTTGCAGTACCAGAGATAAAAATAGCTCGACCTACAACACCTAAAAATACAGCTAATAAGAAAAACGTACTGGCAATTCCAATCGCCATTAAGGCTGATTTACGTGCTGCCTTTGCACTTGGATTTGTATAAAATCTAAGTAAAATATGCGGCAAACCAATTGTTCCTAATGCTAAACCTATTGTCATACTAATGGTTTGCCAAAATGTTGGGAAATAGAAGCCTGTCCCAGTCCAAGCCGCCCCATCAAAATTAATATCTTTTCCATCTAGGGCATATGGTGAAGTTCCCGTTATTGGGCCGCTAAATGAATTAATCGCGGCTAAAATCTTATCGTAGTGTAACCCACTATACATTGCAGCAATCAGCATAACTACAAATGCACCAAGACGAATCCAAAGCTCTAGCGCCTGATTGATGGTTGTTCCTTTCATGCCACCTATACCAACATAGAAAATCATTACTATACATGTAAAGATAATGCCAAATTCATATGAAGTACCAAAGAACATGCTTAAAATTTGTGCGGCACCTAGTAACTGTGGAGCGGCATAGAAACCAGAAATCGCTAAAACAACCGCTACTGCAACTAATCGAGCCCGCTTACTATGAAAACGATAGGCTAAAAAATCGGCAACAGTAAATGCACCAAATCGTCTTAATGGACCAGCCACAAAAATTGCTAATAGTGTTAAACCTATAGAGAAACAAAATGCATAGTATGCACCATCATACCCCAATTGGAAGGTTAGTCCGGCTATCCCAAGAAATGTTGCCGCACTTAAATAGTCCCCGCCAATTGCTGAACCATTTGTAAACCATCCGAAGCTACGCCCCCCAACGAAGAAATCGGATGCGGTTGTATTTTTTTTCGTTAAATACGTAATATATACAATTGTTCCCATTAAAGCAATGGTCATTATCATTTTCGGTTCCAATAGAGCTTTCATCATTCAGTATTTCCCCCCAAACCTACTTATTAGCTACTTCATATTTCTTTAGGCGTTTTTCGTACAATGTTGTATGGACATAAGCAATAATAAATGCCATTGCCATCATAATGACAGTTGTAACAAACCAGGTTACTGTCATCCCACCCCAAATTTTCTTAAATGCAAATTCTGGAGCGAACCAGTTCATAATTGGAATACTAAAAATTAAAATGAAATAAAATACCGTTAAACCAAAACCTGTAGTAAGCTCATCTTTCATAATTTTGTTAGTAGTTGCATCTAGTGGTGGAAGATCCTTAATATCGATTGTTCCAGCTTCCACGTACTCGTAATCATTACTTCCTACTTCCGCCATATTTCAACTCCCCCTTTTTTCTATACGCAAATAATTATCTGAAATTTCAAATTATTATTCACTACAATTATTCTATTCTATTTTGTTTATAATATAGTTACAAAATATTGCTGTATTAGTACAAAAAAATGCTATTTTAAGTTAAAATACTTTTATCGTAATAATAGAAGGGAGCTGTTACCATTTTAAATATTGTTTGGTACATGAAAAGTTCCGTAGAAAAACAACAGATGAGCAACTGGCTAGAAGAATTTCTACCGAATACCTTTATAAACTGCAATCAGCCAAATACAGAGGATGTTGCAATCTTTGTCTATGATATTAACCACTTATTTGATTGGGTAAAGATTAATCGCTTGAAAAGAAATTATCCTAATAGTTTAATTGTCCCTATTGTTGCAGAACACCTTACCTACTCAACTGGTATAGCGATTGAATTAAATTTATCTGCATTACTTATAAAACCCTTACAGAAATCAAAATTCATCAGAATTGTAAAAAAGCTTTATACATCTTATAAAGAAAAACAAGCAAGCACACTTACAATGCTTGAGTTGTCACAGCAAATTTCGCAAGACCATGCCTCACCTTTCAGAGAAGCCTTTTTAAAACGTCTTATTCGTGGAGAAATTGAAAATGAGCAGGAAATTATTCAATCTTCCTCCTTTTTATCAAAAGAATGTATCCCAAATATTGTTTTTTTAATTCAAGGCTATATCGATATAAACGAAAATCGCTGTATTCCACATGATGCAAATAGCGTTATAACCAATATGTTTCGCCAGGGCTTTGCTGATAAAGCCTCACTTTCCTTTTTAAATTTTGAACGTTATTTACTGCTGCTGATGCGTGTACCGAATGAAATTACTTCGTTTAAGCATTGGAATGAAGGTGCAGCCTCTCTACACGAGGTAATTGAGGTCTTAAAAAAGGATTATTGTATTCATCTATTTATGGGGATAGGAGGTGTCTTCCATGATCCTATGCAAGTGAAGGAATCCTACAGTCAGGCTCGAAAGGCAAGGAGAAAGCCACCTGTTGAGAATATACATGCAAGGTTTTATGAAGACTTAACAGAACAGGAACAGCTTCAAAGGGCCATTCTTTATATAGAGGAGCATTATGATGAGCAAATTACAATCAGTGATGTTGCCAAATATATAAATTTTAGCTCTACGCATTTTAGCAGATTATTTAAAAAGGAGACTGGTCGCAATTTTGTAGACTACGTAGCCTTTACGCGTATCATTAAAACATTGCCATTTTTAAGAAAATACGACTATACTATTGAGAAAATCTCCTCCATCTGTGGCTTTAACACACCAAATTATTTCAGCCTAACATTTAAAAAATATGTAGGCATTTCTCCAACAGACTACCGCAACACGAAAGAAATTTTATTTAAATAAAAAGTGCATTCACGCCCATCACCATGTTTCATCAACCGACATAGCTAGAACTGTCCAACTCAATTGGTGTTTTTCTATGCGAGAGACAGGTCACACCCAGTATAAGGGCGAGAATGCAATTCACTAAATAATTGATACATAAGCCTTATTACACGGTTTCATCAAAAAACGCAAGCCCCCTAATTTGGAGACTTGCGTTTTCATCACAATTAATACTATTTCTAGGCGTAATATTTTTCTACAACGTCTGCACAGCGCGCACAAACTGTTGGATGTGCTTCATTTGCACCAACTAATTCAGAAATTGACCAGCACCGCTCACATTTTTCTCCTGTTGCCTTCTCAACAACAATTGATGCATGCTCTAGCACTAACGCATCTGCTGGTGCTTTATCAATAGAGGCTACTTCAAAGGCTGAAACAATAGAAAGTTGAGCAAAATCAATGCTAGAATCATTCAATAATGCAGCAACATCCTCTTTAGCATACACTGTTACTTTAGCTTCAAGAGATTTACCAATTGTTTTTGCATTACGAGCTTCTTCTAAAGCTTTTAGAATGTCATCACGAACATCGATAATTTTCACCCATTTTGCACGCAGTTCCTCGAAATTCCCTTGTACATCAACCTCTGGGAAGTCAGTTAATTGTACAGAAACCTCTTCTACTACACCTTGCGCATGTAAGTAAGACCACATCTCATCAGTAGTATGAGGAATAATAGGTGTCATTACTTTTACTAATGTCATTAATGTATCATAAATCACCGTTTGCATTGCACGACGATCTTTGTTGTCATTACCCTCAATGTAGACAACATCTTTTGCAATATCTAAGTAGAATGAAGATAATTCTACAGCAACAAAGTTATTAACAGCATGGTATACAGCTGCAAAATCATAGCGATCATAGGAAGCACGTACAGTTTTTAAAACATCTTGCAGGCGCATATAAACGTATTGATCCATTTCACGAAGATCTGCATAGTCTACACGATCTTTTGTTGGGTCAAAATCAGCTACATTACCATGTAAGAAACGGAATGTGTTTCGAATTTTACGATAAACTTCAGATACTTGTTTTAACATATCCATTGAAATACGAACATCGCCTGTATAATCAACAGAGGCAACCCATAAACGAAGTATATCAGCTCCGTATTGATCCATAACCTTTTGTGGAATAATGACATTTCCTAATGATTTACTCATTTTTCGTCCTTCTCCATCTAGTACGAAACCGTGTGTTAATAGTCCCTTATATGGAGCATAGCCGTTAATGGCAACAGATGTAATTAAAGATGAGTTGAACCAGCCGCGGTGTTGGTCAGAGCCCTCTAAATATAAATCTGCTGGATATTTCATACCACGTTCTACTAACACGCCTTGATGTGATGACCCTGAATCAAACCAAACATCCATAATGTCGTTCTCTTTTGTAAATTCACCGTTCGGGCTGCCAGCGTGTGTAAAGCCTTCTGGTAATAGTTCTTTAGCTGTTTTTTGGAACCAGATATTTGAGCCATGCTCACGGAACAACGCAGAGACATGGGCAATTGTTTCAGGTGTAATGATTGGCTCTCCATTTTCAGCATAGAAAATTGGAATTGGCACACCCCATGCACGCTGACGTGAAATTACCCAGTCACCGCGGTCACGAATCATATTATAAAGGCGTGTTTCTCCCCAAGCTGGCGTGAACGTAGTTGCTTTGACAGCCTCTAGTAACTCACCACGGAATGCTTCAACAGACGCAAACCATTGCGGTGTTGCACGATAAATAACTGGTTTTTTTGTACGCCAGTCATGTGGATATGAGTGCGTAAAGAAATTAAGCTTTTCTAGTGCGCCTACTTCTTGTAATTTTTCGGTAATTAATTTATTAGCATCATTATAGAACACACCTTCAAAACCAGGCGCTTCCTCTGTGTAGCAACCACTATTGTCAACAGGGCTTAAAATTGGCAGACCGTATTGCTTACTAATATAATAGTCATCTTCCCCGTGACCAGGTGCTGTATGAACACAGCCAGTACCTGCCTCAGCCGTTACATGCTCTCCAACCATTACAAGAGATTCTCGGTCATAGAATGGATGCTGTGCAACAACTCGGTCCAATGCCTCACCTTTAACTTCTTGAACAACTTTATACGATTCCCAATCAAGCTCTTTAGCGACTGTTTCTAATAAATCTTTTGCAATGATGAATTTTTTATCTGCAACCTCAACAACCACATAAATATATTCAGGGTTTACAGAGATCCCTAAGTTCGCTGGAATTGTCCAAGGTGTTGTTGTCCAAATGATAATTTTAGCATCTGCTGGTACTACACCCTTAGCATCTTTAATAGCAAAGCTTACATAAATAGAAGGTGATTTGATATCCTTATATTCAATTTCTGCTTCTGCAAGTGCAGATTCAGAAGAAGGAGACCAGTAAACTGGCTTTAAGCCTTTATAAATATAGCCTTTTTCCGCCATCTTACCGAACACTTCAATTTGGCGAGCTTCAAATTCTGGTTTTAAAGTAATGTATGGATTTTCCCAATCACCACGAATGCCTAAACGACGGAATTGAACTCGTTGATTGTCGATTTGTTCGTACGCATACTCTTCACAAAGTTTTCGGAAGTCCGCAACAGACATCTCTTTACGTTTTACACCTTTGTTTGTTAAAGCTTGCTCAATTGGTAAACCATGAGTATCCCAACCTGGAATATAGTTTACATGATAACCATTCATAGAGCGATGGCGTGTAATCATATCTTTTAGCACTTTATTTAGTGCATGACCGATATGAATATCACCGTTTGCATAGGGAGGACCATCGTGTAGTACGTACTCAGGACGTCCTTCAGTACGCTCCATCTGTAATTTGTTAATGTCCATTTCATTCCATTTTTCTTGCATTTTTGGTTCATTTGCCGGTAAGTTTCCTCGCATCGGGAAATCTGTTTTAGGCATTAATAAAGTATCCTTATATTCAACCATACTTCTATTCCTCCTTTATTTTTACACACAAAGAACAAAACTAATGCTTAAGGCATTCATATACATATGACAGCTCTTGGCGAATTCAATACGTTTAAGCCTTACATTCATCGTTTACGATTTAACGAAAGAAAAGTAGCTGTTCGTTGGAAATTAAGCAAATAAAAAAAGCCTCTCTATCCCCACTAAGGGACGAGAAGCTTATACTCGCGGTACCACCCTACTTGTAGCACAAATTTGTACTACCTCTTTAAGCACGTTAACGTTGTGCATCACGAAATAACTTACTTCCATTCAGTTATTTAGCTCTGAAGTGATGTTCATTGTTATTTGCTTGTTTGGGCTCACACTATCCCCAAATCGCTTTGCTACGCCTAACAAATACTGTCTTCGTCTCTGCCAGTATGCATATCTGTTTAAAATAATTACTATTTCATTAGTATATGAAAATCAAACAATCACGTCAAGTTTCACTTATTACGCTCATACGTCACGCAATAATAGCTGATCAATTATGCCTCGGCATAATTGCGTCCAGAATCGGCTTTATGCTTAGGCCTGCCTGATGCAGGTCAGTTAGCCGTTATCGTATGGTTGCGATGATGATTTTAGGCTAACATCTTATATTAACTCCTGTCCGATTCTGTGACATCCGCCGGAGGCTTAACTTCTTTCAGCGGGTGTTTGGACACCCGCTGAAAAGTAGTTTAAATTCTCATTAATCTCAATGTATCTGCCGCTGACGCTACGCTTTCGCGCATAAAACATCTGCCGCTATGCTTTCGATACAAAAAAACATTTGCTGAAAGAAGTTAAATTTGATCTGATTCCTGTGCCTCACCCACAGATGATTGAATGTCTGTTAAATCTATATCATATTGTAACAAATGATCCCAGTCGTCTGCATTTAGTAAATCAAGTTGTGCCTCTACAAGCATTTTAAATCGATTACGAAATACCTTGGATTGCTTTTTTAGCTCATCAATTTCAATTGTTACTTTACGAGCCTTTGTTAAGGCTTCATTGAGAATGCGATCAGCATTTTTCTCTGCTTCTTTCACAATAAGCTTTGCCTCTTTTTGTGAATTTCTTCGCACCTCATCAGCAGCCTCTTGTGCTACAACAATTGATTTTTGTAACGTTTCCTCTAAGGTGTTAAAATGCCTTGCTTGTTCTAAGGCCATCTCTAACTGTTTTTCAACGTCCTTTTTTTCACGTAATAAAATTTCGTAGTCTTTAATAATTTGATCTAAAAATTCATTTACTTCATCCTCAGCATAGCCCCTGAAGGATTTTGTAAACTCCTTATTATGTATATCAATAGGTGATAATGGCATACGATCCTTCTCTCCTTTACATGTACATTCGTATTTTCTATTATACAATTGTTCCGACAACTTAGCAGTAAATATTAATGAAATTCACTTGATTTTCAACCTTTTTGGGTCAAACGACCGACTTGTAAACGGATTTTATCTTTTTTTGTTCGGCCTTCTGTCATTAGAATTTTTACTCGGCCACTACCTCGAATAGATAAAATATCCCCCTCTTGTAATTCAAAAGCAACTGTATCTCGCTCTGTCCAATTGACACGCACTTTATTACCTGTAATTAAAGCCTGTGCCTTTTGACGAGAAACCTTTAAAACTGTTGCGATAATAACATCTAATCGCATTGACGTAACCGTGTGAGACTCTTCTAGCCATTCTTCCTCATTTTGCAGAATCGGCTCCGTCTCTTTTATGGATTCTACATGCACTTTTACCTTGCCAATGCCTGTTAAATGCAAGCGGACATACTCTGCTATCTCATTTGCTACTACAAACTGGACATGGTGTTCATCAACACGGATATCACCAAATTTACCTCGATTCAACCCCAATGATAATAATGCGCCAAGTACGTCTGGATGACGCAATTGTACAAATTTTATAGGATATTGAATGGTAAACACCGTAAACTGAAAATCTTCCTCCCCTGGCTCATAATAAGTTGGATAAATGAGCATTCTTTGTCTTTCTGCCTCATTAAAAAGTCCAGCACTGGCCGTTTGTAATGTGTCATATTGTCCAATAATGGATGTTACGATAAAGCGTTGACGAGGATCTAAAAAATCAGTAAGCTTTGGTGCGTAGCGGTCCTCCACTTCCCGCTGCCAGTTTACCACTTGTTCAATAAAAGGCTGTTCTTCTTTTCTAAAATGTTGTATTAAATGCTCCATTTAACTACACCTCTATTATCTCTCTTTTACTAGTACAATTTCATTGGTACTTTCATGTTTAGTAACCACAATTTAGTTATTTTAACTATTTATCATTTGTTAGTATTCCCTAAAATAAAAAATCCCCACCATTTGTGAGGATTTCTTTTACATTAACATAAAGTAAATTTTTTGAATGACAATAATAACCCCTCTTTGAACAAAATTAAGGACAAATATTGCAACGATAGGAGAAATATCGATCATGCCTATTGGCGGAATAAATCGTCTAAAGATACCAAGATAAGGCTCACATAAATTTGCCAGTATGCGTCCAATAGATGAATTTTGAGCAGCAGGTACCCAAGACATTAAAATATAGGCTATTAACATTAGTGAGTAAATATCAAACGCTAATGATACAAACCTCAAAACATAATAAAAAGTCATATATACTACAATCCTCGCTATTAATTATCGTCTAAAATAAAATTTGAAATTTCGCCAGACACTTCTACATTATCAGGTGTACATAAGAAAATATCCTTACCAATTCTCTGGATATCGCCGCCAAGTGCATAAACTGTGCCACTTAAAAAATCAATAATTCGTACGCCCTGTTCACGTTCAATTCGTTGTAGATTGACGATTGTTGCTCGTTTGTTTTTTAAATGTTCAGCGATATCCTGCGCTTCAGCATAGACTCTAGGCTCTACTAATACAACCTTAGCCCCTTTAGAGTTCATAGCTGCCTGTAAGCTAACAATGTTGTTTGCAGGAGCAGCACTCTGTGGAACAATTTCGTGAATGGGTGCCTTGCGCTCTTTCATAATCTTTTTAGGCTTTACTGAATGAATCGGTTGCTGATGATGTACGGGTTGTTGTTGCTGTTGAATAGGAGCTTGCGTGATTTCTTCTTCTAATTCTTCCTCAAGATAAAAGAAGTTTTTAATTTTATTTTTCATGCTCATCCTGTTCCCCTCTTTCATTTCCAACAAGAGCCGTTCCGACTCGAACGAATGTAGCTCCTTCCTCTACCGCAATTTCAAAGTCATTAGACATGCCCATTGATAACTCGGTACAAGGTGCGTGTACGAATCCCTGCTCGGCTATTTGCTGTTGACATTGTTTTAATTGCTTAAAAACAGTACGAATGATGTTATCGTCATCTGTATTTGGTGCCATCGTCATTAAACCAACTACTTGAATTTTCGTAAAACTTGATAAAGATTGAATAAAAGGCAGGGCTTCTTTAATCGTTAAGCCATGTTTTGATTCTTCACCTGATACATTAATTTGAACAAAGCATTTTACAGGTTTGTCTGCTCTTTTTTCGATTTCTTCTGCCAAACTTAATCGATCCAATGAATGTAAATAATCAATATTGTTAATCACTTGTTTTACTTTACGTGTTTGTAAAGAACCAATATAATGCCAATTTACATCCGCTTGAATTGCTTCTATTTTTCGACTTAAGCCCTCTGGACGATTTTCTCCTAGATGAAGAAGTCCTGCATTGATTGCTTCTTGTGTTCTTTCAACTGAAACTTCTTTTGTTACTGCAATAATTTGAACTTTCTCTGTTTCCCAATTTGATCTTTTTTGAGCTACATGTATAAGGTCATTAATTCTGTTTAAATTTGATAAAATTTTTGTCACTGTTTTTCCCAACTTTACAACAATAGTTTCCTTTATTGTAACAAGCAATGCCTGAATTATCAATGAATAGCCTGACTTATGTGAAAGGACATGCACATCATTCATAGTAAATGAAAATAGCTTGGCTCATAATAGGCAACAATAATTAAGATATTGCTTTAACTAAAATAACATCTTTCCCAACCACAAGTACATCTTTCATGTATACCTTTCTAACAGAATCTTCCCCCCGAAAAAGGCCAAGATATTTTCGAGGCTCTGCAATCATAAACGCTGTCACATAGCCTGTTTCTTTTGAAACTTCTGCATCTACCACGAACCCTAAAAAACGTCCATTACCTGCTTCAATAACTTCTTTTTGTTGTAACATTGAAAAACGCATTTTATCCCTCCTGTAACAATTACTTTATGACATCCACTATTATCTTCATCAAAGTATGCTGTCACTTTATATTTATGTTATGTATTGTTAGATAGTTGAATGAAGATCAATTTCGCCTTGGCGTAATTGTAGCTGCCGCTATGCTTTCGATACAGAAAACATTTGTTGCTGTCGCTTCGCTTTCGCACAGATAAACAATGCGTCCGGATTTTGAATTGTGACTAGGCCTGCACGAGGACCGACAGGATATCGGTCATTTCGGTAATGCCACAGGACATGGCGTTTTTACCGATGCAGGTCAGTTAGCCGTTTTCGCAGGATGCGAAGATTTTAGGCTTACATCCTTTATTCATTCCTTTGAAAATCCGTGACATCCGCCGGGAGCCTTTGGGCCAACAGATGTTTTTTGTGCTAAAGCATAGTGATAACGCAGCGGTAGCAACATGATGTTGATCACTCAGGTGTTTTCACAGGAAGTGAAGTTCTTAGCCTGAGTTCCTCTATTTCAGTAGATGTTTCGACACCCACTGAAAAGGAACCAAAACCGCTTTCATCTCACCACCTGTAGAGGTGGGAGTCTTCTGTATCTGCTGCTGCCGCTACACTTACGCGCATAAAACATGCCGCTATGCTTTCGATACAAGAACATTTGCTGAATGAAGATAAAATGCGCACCGAAAGCTCAGGTGCGCATTGTCTACTACTTATAATCTTTCTGCATTGTTTCAATCGCATTTTTTTCTAAACGTGAAATTTGCGCTTGAGAGATTCCCAATTCTTTTGCAATTTCTGTTTGTGTCTCACCATAATAAAAGCGCTTGGCAACAATCATTTGTTGTCGCTCATCTAATTTTTGCAAACTTTCCTTCACCGACACGTAGGCAACCCATTGATCTTCAGATACATCATCATCACGTAATTGATCCATCATATAAACAGCGTCTCCACCGTCTGAATAAATAGGCTCTTGTAAAGAAACTGGATCTTGAATGGCATCTAAAGCAAATAAAACATCTTCCTTTTTCATGTCAATCATTTCTGCAATTTCTTCAATCGTTGGTTCTCGTAAATTGTCAGTTATCCATTGCTCTTTTGCCTGCATTGCTTTATACGCAATATCTCTTAAAGAACGAGAAACACGTAACGCATGATGATCACGCAGATGGCGACGAATTTCACCAATGATCATTGGTACAGCATATGTTGAAAATCGTACATTATGCTTTAAATCAAAATGATCGATGGCTTTCATGAGGCCGATGCAGCCTACCTGAAATAAATCATCTGCCTGTTCACCCCTATAGGCAAATCTACCAACAATACTGAGCACTAACCTTAAATTGCACATCACAAGCTCTTCTCTAATCTCGGTTTCTCCTGCTTGTAATCGGATGAAGAGTTCCTTCATTTCCTCGTGCTTTAAAATTGGCAAAGTCGATGTATCTAAGCCGCAAAGATCTACTTTAGTTCGCATATTCGATTCCTCCGGATGTTATTCTCTGACTAAACCGTGACATCAGTTTGTCCGAGAGAAACAAGAATATGCACAAAAGCTATGACCAATTTTAGGCAGGTTAATTTTCCCTCCCTAAGATATTGGCTGGTTTAAATTTTCACGTAAATCTTGAATGATTTTCTTCTCTAATCGGGAAATATAAGATTGTGAAATCCCTAAATGATCTGCAACTTCTTTTTGTGTCATTTCAACTTTACCGTTAAGGCCAAAACGACATTCCATAATATATCTTTCACGCGCACCTAGTAAATTAATAGCATGAAACATATGTTGACGCTCAATTTTCTTTTCTACATTGTCTAAAATAATATGCTCTTCTGTGCCTAAAATATCAGACAACAGTAATTCATTGCCATCAGCATCAGAATTAAGTGGTTCGTCTAGCGAAACTTCACCTTTCATGCGACTTGTTTTCCGTAAATGCATTAAAATTTCATTTTCAATACAACGAGAAGCATACGTTGCAAGTTTAATATTTTTATCTGTATTGAACGTTTCAATTGCCTTAATTAAACCAATCGAGCCAATACTAATTAAATCCTCAATCGGCGTACCCGTATTATCAAAACGTCTAGCAATATAAACAACAAGACGTAAATTACGTTCAATTAGTGTGTCTCTAGCTCGTAAATCACCATTCATAAAGGATGCAATGACTGTAACTTCTTCTTCTCGACTTAATGGCACTGGCAATGAATCATTTCCCCCTATATAGTACGTTTCACGACTCCGAAACTTACTCCATAATTTTTTCAAGCTAGCAAGTAGCCTAAGAAGCAATAGTTCTCCCCCTCTATGAGTTATTTGAAAGCGCTGAAAAATGTAAAATTGCTGCTGTGCTATGTGGAAAATTTTTAGCCTTCTTTGTTAAAACGATATATTCATTTGTTTTCACTTGTGGGGGCTCCCCCTTTATTTGCCACACATTAAAGCGAAAGCCTAGCACAACTGATTGCTGTTGTACTGTATTGACATGAATAAAACGAATTAAACGCTGATAATCTTCTGAAAACATGGATACATTATACGGATCCGTTTCTTGCCATTCTACTAATGATTTGCAAAATGCTGCAGGTAAATGTGGTTTTAACGCTGTATAAGAGACAAAGTGAACTGGCTTTCCTGATAGAGGTTCAATTGCTTGATTTCCCGTATCTACAAAAGCAGAGAGCGGTATTGTTACATCAAAAATTGTTAATGTTGTATCAAAAACAAACTGTCCACTTAAACGCTCAAGCTTAACAAATCCCCATTGCTTATAAAAAACAACTAGGTTACCAACAGCTAAGAGTAGGCAAATAATAATAAAATGAATGATAGAAAGATTTTTTAAATAGGGTTGTAATGCTGTAAGTAACCCTCCAATAATAATTGTTGCTGTAAAAACAATTGGCCCTTGTTTTTGAAAACTTCGAAGCTTAAAGCGAAAAGCTATACCAATTAATAAAATAAAGCTCAGCAATGTTGTCCACAGCAATTGACCACCAATTACAGCTACAAAACTACTACAAATCGAACTCATTAATAATCTTGTATTCTTTACAAAAACCCCTGTTACCTTTGCCGTAAACGTGAGTATCGCTAGATTAAATAGCGTATTAATGAGCACCAGCCATTCTCCATACATAACAGCCGCCTCCTACTTACAAAGTTAGCACGTTATGCTCACAAATATTGTCAAACAATCGCATCATTTCCTTAAAATCTTTTGACAAAATACATGGTTTCCTTACACATTTGAACATCTTTACAGACAAATATAAAAAGCTCGTATTCTACATAAGTAAAAAATACGAGCTTTATGTTGTTGAAATACTATTATGTCAATGAAATCAAGGTGACAAATTAAAAAGTATAGCCCTTTTTCAAAACGAGAGGTTGATTTCCGTTCCGACTGAGTGCTTTCCTGGGGGCGTCCGATGAGCCGCTTCACTCGTGTTGCTCGCTCCAGGGTCTCATCTGTGACGCTGAATCCCCGAGGAGTCACTCAGTCTACACTCCAATCAACCATTGCTCATAGTATTTTCTTTTGGCATTTCACACAAATGTATAGTGATAAATTTGAAGTCTTAGCCATACTATATTATGCAAAAATGGAGCTTTGATAACAATTTTCTATACGAAAGCAGAGGAGTACTTTATGTAAAGTTACAAAGTAGTTTTATACATAAAATGTAGGTTAACAGCTGTAGAATTGTACCAATATTTTATCCATTTAATGATGGTGAGTAACATGCTTTTACTTTACTTTTTGGGAAAAAAATATTTAAAGTTCTACACTATTGCTGATTGGAGTGCAAGGCTACTCGACTCCCGTGGGATAGCGAGACAGACGAGAAACTGAGGCCAACACGATGTTGGTCACGAAGGCGTAGTCACAGGACGTGACGCACTTAGCCTTCGTTCCTCCAGCGCAGGAAGCGGCTCGTCGCTCGCCCACAGGAAGCCTTGCTCTGCGCGAAAGCGAAGCGTCAGCGACAAAGCGAGTAGCCTGGAACGGAAATCACCTTCATTTGACTTAGTAGTATTCACAAAGAGTCCCTTGACCATTTAGTTTTTCAACACTATGAAGCTCGTATTCTACATAAGTAAAATACGAGCTTTTTAGAAATAAGATACTATCCACGATTTTTACGATTTCGTAAAAACGCAGGTACCTCAAGCATATCATCTTGGCCATATTGTTGTTGATTTTGACGAGGCTGCTCTTGCTGAACATGCATTTCTTGACGTTGTTCACGAATAGGTGCTTGCGCTTGCTGTTGTTGTACAGCTTGTCTATTTGTATTTATCGAAGGTCTTGTAGTGTTGCGCTGTTGTTGTAATGCTTCTTCTGTGAAGCCAGTCGCAATCACAGTTACAATAATTTCATCTTTTAGATTTTCATTAATAACAGAACCAAAAATCATATTTACCTCTTCATCTGATGCTGAAGCTACAATATCTGCCGCTTCTTGGACTTCGAATAGGCTTAAGTTCGAGCCGCCAGTAATATTCATAAGGACACCTTTAGCGCCATCAATTGAAGATTCAAGTAAAGGACTTGAAATGGCTTTCTTGGCTGCTTCTGCAGCACGGTTTTCACCTGTTGCAATACCAATCCCCATTAACGCAGAACCTTTGTTAGACATAATTGTTTTTACATCTGCAAAGTCTAAGTTAATAAGACCTGGTGTAGCAATTAAATCTGAAATACCTTGTACACCTTGTCGTAAAACATTATCAGCCTCACGGAAGGCCTCTAACATCGGCGTAGATTTATCGACAATTTGTAGTAGTTTGTCGTTCGGAATAACGATTAAAGTATCCACAGCTTCCTTCATGCCACCAATACCACCGATAGCTTGAGTTTGACGCTTACGACCTTCAAACGTAAATGGTCGCGTAACAACACCAACAGTAAGTGCACCTAAATCGCGAGCAATCTGTGCAATGACTGGCGCTGCACCAGTACCAGTTCCTCCACCCATTCCAGCTGTAACAAATACCATATCTGCTCCACGTAGAACCTCTTCTAATTGTTCACGGCTCTCTTCGGCAGCTTTTTTTCCTACCTCAGGATTTGCTCCTGCACCTAATCCACGAGTAAGTTTTGCTCCAATTTGTAGCTTCACTTCTGATTTTGATAAATTTAGTGCCTGTGCATCAGTGTTTACTGCGATAAAGTCTACACCTTGTACACCATGTTCTATCATTCGATTGACAGCGTTGTTACCGCCGCCACCAACACCAATAACTTTTATTACTGCAAGTTGATCAACACTTGTATCAAATTCTAACATTTCTTTTTCCTCCCACGGTAACTCGACTCTGTATCATTCATTACGCATTCTAGTTAATCAAAAAACTTATCAAATAATTTTTTTGCTCTACCGATTACGCTTCCTTTTGATTCTGAAGGTGAAGCATATTCTTGCTTCTTAGGTGTGGCTGATGGTGACCCTACAACCGCATATTCAATAGGCTGCGTATTCGTACCTTTTCCGTAAAAATCATCTTCTAAATAGGCGTAACGAATAAGTCCAACTGCCGTCGTAAATGAAGGCTCCCTAACGCCAATATAATCGGGTGTATATATTCTAACACGAGTTTGCAGTATTTGACGTGCCAGTTGAGCAATACCTTCAAGCTTTGCAACACCACCCGTTAAAACAACACCGCCAGGTAAATCACGGACACCTAGACGTGCTAACTCGTCAATCACTAACTCAAAAAGTTCTTCCAGGCGTGCACCAATTATTTCTGATATATAGCGCTGACTGTACTGATCAGTTGAATCTGTTCCAACAATTGGTACTTCAAAGATTTCATCATCTGATGCGTCATCATAAAAGGCATGTCCAAATTGATGTTTAATTTGTTCAGCTTGTTCCGTTGGTGTTTTTAAAACGATTGAAATATCTTTCGTAATATGATCACCACCAACTGGAATAACACCTGTATGTGTTAACAATCCCTCTTCAAACACTGTAATAGTAGTTGAGCCTCCACCCAGGTCAATAAAGGCTGTCCCTTGGTTTTTCTCATCCTCTGTTAGTGCAAAAAAGCCTGCTGCTAGCGGTTGCAAATATATTTCTCGTATACTTAATCCTGCTCGCTCTACACAACGTAAGACATTGTGTAAAAGTGTTTTGGAAGTTGTAATCATCGTTGCATCCATTTCTAGACGAATTCCAATCATACCACGTGGATCTTTAATCTCATCTAAGTTATCCACAATAAATTGTCTTGGAATAATGTTCACTAATTCACGTTCAGGAGGTATTGACATGACTTGTGCAGATTCCACTACTCTGTCTAAATCATCGTCTGTAATTTCTCTATTTTCACTATTTACAGCGACAACACCTTTAACTAGCTGTAACATCGTCTGGTTAGCTGGAACACCCAGAACGACTTCATTAATTTGATAACCAGTCATTCGTTCTGCTTGTTCAATTGCTTTTCGAATCGATTGAACTGTTGCATCAATATCAACAATCGCACCTTTCCGAACGCCATTCGATTTTACATTTCCGACGCCAATTACATGTAATTGACCGTCACTCATTTCACCTATTAATACCTTGATAGAGGATGATCCTATATCAAGGGAAATATATAAATCTTGCTGATTCAATTCGCTGCACCTCCTTGAAAAATGCTCTTATTTTCATTCTATTGTAAATTTGGCGTAATGTCTAAGCAAATCGAGTATTTTGCTCAATTTTTCTCTCATTCTATGGAAGTTTTCTTCTTTTTGTGACGTTTTTCATCTAGCCTAGTTAGTAAAATACGCCTAATAATTGCTATATTTTGGAACAAACGTACTCCGAAAGCGAAAATGGCAGCTAAATACAAATCTATCCCTAAATACACTCCTAAAAAGGCTAAACCTGCTGCAAGAATTATATTAAAAAAGAAGCCTGACACAAAAACTTTATCATCGTATACTTGCTGCAATTGAGCACGAATTCCGCCAAATAATGTATCTAAAGCTGCTAAAACTGCTATTGACAGATAATTTTCATAGATAGAGGGAATTTGTATATTCGTTAACAAGCCTAGGGCAAGTCCAAATATCAAACCTAAAAATGGTAGCCACATATTTTAATCTCCTTTTTTCACCTCTGTTAAATAATCATTTGTCAATGGCTGATCAAATGCTGGGATTGTTAATTGCTCAGTCGGCTCTTCAATTATTAAATTAAAATTATCTAAATAAAAGGAATCAATAAATGTTGAAGCTTGTAACGAATTGTACATTTTTTGAGCTTCCTTAAAATTGCTTGTCCCAACGTAAATTTCAAAAGGAGGCGATGTCAGTGCTACACTATTCACAGTCGTTTTTCCATTTATGTCTCGAATTGCTGTCGTATGTACAACACGATTTCCATCAATCGAAACACTAGCCGCATTGTTTTTAAACAATGCATTCAATAGTTGAGTCAGCAAATCAGGTGAAATTTCTTGGATGGCATATCCCATTTCCACTAACTCTTGAGCTGGCTCTACACGCAAGACAACTCCTGGACCTGTAACTTCCGTTAAGCCTGCTTGAAGCTTTAAACGATTCAATGTCTCATTTAAAGCTGCCTGTAAACTTGCTTTTTCAGATTGCTCATAGCGACCCACTACTTCATTGAGTGAGCGAATTTCTGCTAATAATGTGGAATGTCTTTGCTTTTCTTCTGCTAATTCCTCTCTTATGGCCCAAATATCTCGTGTATCTCGCTCAGCTGGTTGTTGTATAGTATTGTACTGTACCGCTATCATCAAACCGATAATAAATAGCACGATCGTTATTCGGGTGTACATATTTTTTTTCAAAATAGCCCCTCCTAGACGTATCGTAACCCCCAAAATAACGCCTTAGATTTTGAATAATGCAAATGCATGTAAAATCTGAAAAAACTCTGGAGGCTAATGTTGAAATTTAAAATTAACTCTCAACTTTTACTTTTGGCATACTTAATTTTTGATTTTCTTCTAATGACACAACAATATTGTCATTTAATAGCTGATCCACTACACCACCATTTAAATTTAATGAGGATGCCAATGCAGGAGAATCACCTACAGCCTCAATAATAAATGGCGCAGGATGTTGCTTGCCGTCAATCGTAATCACAGGTCCATTACAACGTATATAGGAATTCGCTAGAACTCGTTGGCCATTGATGGCAATTGCCTGTGCACCAGAAATTTTTAGCTCATTGAGCAATTTAAACACATGGCTTTCATGTACAATATAGTCATTAGGATTTGCAGATTTAGGATCATAATCACCATCTTGCAACGTTATACGAATTCCTTTTCCTTCTGCTTGTAAATCGCCTAATAATAATCGTAAATCCTCTGCTTCTTCAACAAGCTTTTTGTTAGCCTTTTCATCTGCAACAAATGATTTCTCATACTTGCGAATTTTTTCTTGCAGCGTATTTGCTTCTTCTGCTAGTACTTTATTCCGTTCCTGCTGAGTTATTAACTCCTCACGGTATGAATCCTCTTGCTCAAAAAGCTCTGAATCAATCGAACCTGCATTCCGGTTATCTTTTGCCTGATTGTATGAATAGCCAATAATGAATCCCATTGTTATACAAACAATAAGCAATTCAAATTGCTTCCTTGACAAAAAACTCCCTTTGCTATTCATTCGTTTGTTGCTCATCATTATTCACTTCCTGGTTGCCCGTTTCTTCATCTTCATTTTCACTTACATCAATGCTTATTTTGTTGTATTCATCATTGTAAGGACGATAATATGAGCCTACCTCTAAATCAATAACACCCTTTTCTAAATTACTAATTTGTGCCACAATTGAGGGGTAATAATTTAACTTATCAGCTAAAGTTTGAATAACAGCACGTACTTCATAACCGTCATTCATATAGAGTCTGACTGC
This sequence comes from Lysinibacillus sp. B2A1, assembly GCA_002973635.1. Lineage (GTDB taxonomy): Bacteria > Bacillota > Bacilli > Bacillales_A > Planococcaceae > Lysinibacillus. The sequence goes on along the minus strand of CP027224.1, from coordinate 1,202,384 downwards.
ATTAGGGTTTGTTTCATTACGGTTTGTATTGACTTGAGAAATTAAGGCTAATACTTCTGGCTTTAATTGTGCTAATTGCTCAACAAGCTTGTTGATTGTTTTTTCACCAGTTATACCAATAAAAACAGGAGCATCAATTGGCACCTCATCACCAGCTTGTTCAAATCGTTTGCCATTTTCGAGTAAAGGATAATAGGTACCGTCACCAGCCAGGTATGCAACTTTTTTCCATTCTTTTATTTCTATTGTTACATCACGCAGCCAGTTACGTTTAACATGTGCTTCTTTTACCCATTTATCCTTGAGTATTAACTTCTCAATATCATTTACCTTAAAACCCCACATCGACTTTCCAGGAGCCAGAGTACTGGCCTGTAAATAATAATGTTCATCTGCTAAGCGAGCACCGTTGACTGTAATTTTGTTGATTTTACTGTAAGGAGATTGAAAATAAAGGAGTACTGCTAACACGATAAAGAAAAGTAATATTAGCACTATAAATTTCCGATTTGTACGCTTTTTTCGTCGCTTTTTTAGCGTAGGTATGCGATCTTCTATGTCAATTACTTTCTCCAAAAAGTACTCCTCCTTTATATTTATTTCGCTAATTGATAAATAATACCTATTATTAACCACATTGTTACTAAAGATGTTCCGCCGTAACTAATAAAAGGCAGTGTGACCCCTGTTACAGGTACTAAACCAATCACTACAGATATATTTAGAAATGCTTGCACGGTCAGCATTGTAACAAGTCCTATAATGGCGTAATAGGATGCTCTCGTTTTAGCTTGCACTGCAAATTTATAACCAGCATAAATCGCTAGTACAAATAATGCTAAAATAACTAGACCCCCAAGCAATCCAACCTCTTCTAAAATAATCGCATAAATAAAATCATTTTGAGGCTCAGGTAAATATAAAAACTTCTGTCTACTTTGTCCAAAACCATGACCAAAAATGCCGGCGGGTCCAATTGCCATTAATGATTGTACAGCTTGAAATCCACTCACCAAGGGGTCCGCCCATGGATCAAGAAATGCTTTAATGCGCTTTAATCGATATGGTGCTGTTGCAATCAACCCTACTAATCCTGCAACTCCTACTACCATAAACATCCCATAAAGTTTTAATGGATACCCTGCTACAAAAAACAATAAAAAGACTGAGACCACTAATATAAATACCGAGCCAAAATCAGGCTGCAACATAATGAGGATCACTGGTAATACTAAAACGAATCCATGACGCCAATTAATAATCGGTGTACCTGTTTTATGCTGCGCTAATATATGACTCAAGTACACTATGACTGTAATTTTCGTTAGCTCTGCTGGCTGAATGGTTAATGGACCTACACCAATCCAGCTTTGCGAGCCATTTCGTACTAGTCCAATACCTGGAATAAGTACAAGGACCAGTAAAATTAACGAAAAAATATAGGCCATTTTCCAAAAGGATTGCTCTCTCAAAATATTTAATCGAATGGTGATTAAAAATACGACAATGGCAACAGCAAAATACATACTTTGCTTCATATAAAACGGCATTTTTCCACTATAATGAACGGCACTCCAATAGGTACCTGCAGAATAGACGAAAATAATGCCGATTATTGATAGCATCAATGTTGTGACGAGCAACAAATAGCTTTCTTTTCCTCTCAGTAATGCCATCCTTCCAAGTCAAGTATATTCTAAAATAGTTACAGACTTATGACAGCTTCATTACAGCTTCAATAAAAACATCTCCTCGAATTTCGAAACTGTCATATTGATCCCAGCTTGCACATGCAGGAGACAATAGAATAACATCACCCTCAGCTGACATCGGTGCTGCATAATGTACAGCATCCTCAACATTTTGTGCAATAATTGCTTGCTGAACACCACAAGACTTCGCAAATTCTACAAAGCGTAAGCCTGTTTCTCCAAACGCCACTACACCCTTGACATGCCCCATGCATGGACGTAATTCCTCAAACGAATGACCTCGATCTAAGCCTCCTGCTAGAAGAATAACAGGTGCTTGAAATGCATCTAAGGCGCTTTTTGTAGCTAAGCAGTTTGTTGCTTTGGAATCATTGTAAATTTTCCTTCCATTCCATTCGCGTACAAACTGTGTACGATGACGAACGCCACCAAAAGTCGCAAGAATCTCCTCCATTTTAGCTTTATCACAACCAACTAAAATACATGCTGCTACAGCTGCTAAAATATTTTCTAAGTTATGTTTACCTGGCAAAGCAATAATAGCTCGATCCATATATGGTTCCCCTTGCCAGTAAATCGTTGTGTCGTCTGCACTAATTCCATCAGCTGTACGTCCCTTTGAACTAAACGGAACCTTATTTCCTTTAGATTTTGCAGCATAACCAACAACAATTGGCTGATCTGCATTATAAATAAAATAATCATTCTCATCTTGATTACGAGTAACACCGAATTTTGCCTCTGCATAATTATCAAATGTTCCATGATAATCAAGATGCGCATCATATAGATTTGTTAGAATAGCAATTTTAGGTTTGAATGTTTTTGTGCCCATCAATTGGAATGAGGATAGTTCTGTTACAATGATATTATCTTTCTGAGCTTCTCTTGCAACACCACATGCAACTGTTCCAATATTCCCAGCAATCAGTGGCTTCTTACCACCATTATTCAGCATGTCAAAAATTAAAGTTGTCGTTGTTGTTTTTCCATTTGAACCAGTGATACCAATAAACGGTGCTTCGCTTATCAAATAGGCCAACTCAATTTCTGTCCAAACAGGTATTTCTCGGCTAATGGCATCCGCTACAATTTTATTACTGTAAGGAATACCTGGATTTTTTACAACTAATTCAAAGCCTTCATCCAGTAAATCCTCTGGATGACGACCACAAATAACTGTTATTCCCTTTTGCAATAGACCCTGTGCATCAGGACTTTCATCAAATGGCTTTGAATCATTGACCGTCACAAAGGCGCCTAGTTCATGTAAAATTTCGGCTGCTGCCACCCCACTTTTTGCTAGGCCTAAAACAAGTACCTTTTTATGTTGTAGATCTGTATAGTTTCTCATAAGAACGCCTCCGATAAAACTGCAATCAATGCTACTGCTAATGCGGTTGACCAAAAGACAAGGACAACTTTCCACTCTGACCAACCCGATAATTCAAAATGATGGTGGATAGGACTCATTTTAAAAATACGTTTTTTACGAAGCTTAAAACTACCTACCTGTAAAATAACAGATAATGTTTCAATTACAAACACTAATCCCACTAATAACAATAAGAATTCTTCTTTTATTAATACAGATACCATTGCTAAAGCTCCGCCTAATGCTAATGACCCTGTATCTCCCATAAATACCTTCGCAGGATTTGCATTAAACAGCAGAAATCCTAATAATGCCCCAGTTACAGCAAAGGCAAATAAAGCAATATCAGCTTGATCTTGGAAAAGCGCAATTACGCCAAATGCTGCAAAGGCAATAGATGCTGTACCTGCCACAAGTCCATCCAGACCGTCTGTTAAATTTACTGCATTCGAGAAGCCTACTAACCAGAAAATTAAAAAAGCCACATAGAAAATTCCTAAATCAAATGTCATGTCTGTAAATGGTATTGCAAGCGTTGTATCGAATGATCCTACGTGCAGTAAGAAATAAGCCAGAACTGCAATGACGATTTGACCAATCAGCTTTTGTAGCGATGTTAAACCAAGGTTTCGTTTAAAAATAACCTTTAAGCCGTCATCTAGAAATCCGATTAAGCCAAACCCAGCTAATACTAACAACAGTACGACAGTTTGTGTTGTAATTAAATCTAAAAAGCTTCCTACACCAACTGTAGTGAGGATAATAGCAATTAAAAAAATAATGCCCCCCATCGTTGGAGTACCTGCTTTTTTCATATGTGATTTTGGTCCTTCTTCACGAATACTTTGACCGAATTTAAGTCGACGAAGAAGAGGAATACTAATTGGTGCCAGAATAACTGTTACTATAAAGGCAAGAGCTAAAATGGTAAGCGTTGTTGCGAGTTTCATTGAAAAATCTCCTTTAAATCTTGTTTCACTTTCTTCTTCAAGAAAAAAGCATAAACTTTCATTTATTTATTACTACCCTTCATAATAATAGTGGTTCTTTCCCATTTTTTAAAGGTAAAGTTATATTAGTTCTCCAAATATAAATGAATTGTGCCATCTTGTTTGATAACACTATCCACTTCAGGCAGTTGATTACCAATTTTAGTTCCTTCACCATGCCATTCAATGCGGAATGGATAATGTTGCTTCGCAATATCATCCTTCGTTTGACCAATAAAGCTTGGTACTTTCACAGTGATTGGATCACCCCAACGATAATCTTTTTCAAGCTGTTCCTTCGATTTTTCAATGCCAACAAAAGGTGCAGCGTCTTCAATAATTTGACCAACAATTGGAGCTGCTACAACACCACCAAATTGAGTTGTTTTCTTCGGGTTATCCACCGCTACATAAACGACAATCTGTGGATTATCCGCTGGTGCAAAGCCAATAAAAGATACGATATATTCTCCGCTTTTATAACGACCATTCTCTACTTTCTGTGCTGTTCCTGTTTTTCCTCCAATACGTAAGCCATCTCGATAAGCCTGTCGTCCAGACCCCTTTGCTACAACTGATTCTAATGCACCTCGAACCTTTGCAGATGTCTCCTCACGAATAACCTGTTTTTTAACTTCTGGTTCAGTCTCTTTTATGACTTCCCCAGTATTCGGATTGAAAATTTTATTCACAACATATGGCGTATAAAGCTTACCCCCATTTATAGCTGCAGCGACTGCCTGCACTTGTTGAATAGGAGTAACAGCCACGCCTTGGCCGAAAGAAGTTGTTGCCTGCTCCACAGGCCCAAAGGCTTCTTTAGAAAATAATATTCCCGAAGCTTCACCTGCTATGTTAGACCCTGTCTTTTGACCAAAGCCAAAATCTTTAATATATTGTAGTAATCTTTCATTACCAAGTCGTTGTCCTAATTCAATAAATCCCGGGTTACATGAATTCTCTACAACTTCAAGGAATGTTTCATGACCATGCCCACCACGATTCCAGCAACGTAATCTAGCACCTGCAACCATCGTATAGCCTGGGTCATAAAACGTATCATGTTCTAAATTAACTAAATTCTCTTCTAGAGCTGCACTCAAGGTAATAATTTTGAACGTTGAGCCAGGCTCGTAGGTCATCCATACAGGTAAATTCCGATTATAGATAGCAGGCTCAACAATTTGATATTCTGCTGGATGAAAGGTAGGGTAGGATGCTAATGCTAAAATCTCGCCATTATTTGGATTCATTGCAATAGCTAATGCTTGGTCAGCCTCATAACGCTCCATAGCCTGAGACAGTTCACGCTCCACTATTTGCTGCACATCTACATCAATTGTAAGCTCTACCGTTGCGCCATCTTCTCCAGCCTTCCAAGCACTTGCAACATTCGGTAAATTATTTCCCTTCGCGTCTGTAAAAAGGCGAATGGCTGAGGAGTTAGCCTGAAGTAGTTTATTATATTCATATTCAATGCCAGCTAACCCTTGGGCATCATAGCCTGTAAATCCTAAAAATCGTGAGAGCATTGTGCCATATGGGTAATCCCTTGCATAATCTACCCCGCTATATAAGCCCTCGATTTGCATTCCTTGCAACTGCACCGCTTTTTCATAAGAAATATTTTTTCCCTCTGGCGCTAATTTTACTAAATATTCCCTCTTTTTCATTTTCTTCAACAGCTTTTGTTCATCAACTTCCAGCACCTGTGCTATCTTTGCAGCAGCCCCTTCAATATCCTTGCTTTGAGAAGGCATGAAATAAAGAGTGGGGGCAAGCTTATTTGTGACAATACTTTGCCCATCACGATCTGTTATATGACCCCGTTCATTTGCAAAAGGAATTTCTCGGTCCCAATTCTCTTCTGCCTTCTTTGTCAGCTCCTTTTGATCTAGTATCTGTAAGAAGAACAATCTAATAACAATGGCTACTGCAACACACATAAATAATACATATAAAATACGTAAACGTTTTTTAGAATGGATAGAAATCCACTTCATTCGACATCACACCTTGTTTTTTACAACGTATGAAATAAAGTGGACTTCTATTCAGTATCTATTGATCAACTATTTGTTCAACTTCATCATCGGATGTAGCTTCAACATCTTTTATAAAGCTTTCAGCAGGTGTTTTCAGCTTCACAACTATCGGTGAACTATCTGAAATTACAGTACCTGCTGATACACTCTGACTGGCTACAAAGCCCTCACCCACAACCTCTATCTCAAGATTAGCCATTGACTTGAACACAAGTACATTACGCAACGACCAATCAGTAAAGTTTGGCAGTGAAATATCACCTTCTGTTTTTAAAAACACAAAATTACCTTTTATAAGTTTTTGAGGACCTTTTGGATATTGGTCAATGATTTTTCCGCCGCTTCCAACAACAACTGGCTGCAGACCATTATTTGCAAGCTCTACCTGTACAGTCTCAGCACTTTGACCTGTGTAATCCTGGATTGCTGCATTATCCACCTGCTTGACATCTTCTGTATTAACATTTAAATACTTTAAACTATTTAGCATTACTGGCTTAAATACTTTTGACACTGGAACAGAACCATTTTCTCCTTTTTTGAGCTTCGGTTTTGTTACTGAGACGTACATAATGAGCTGTGGATTATCAACTGGAGCCATCCCTAAGAATGAATACAGATACTCATTTGCAAGATAACCACCACTTGCTTTTGGTATTTGGGCAGTTCCTGTTTTACCTGCAACCTCATATTCATCAAGAATAAAGTCCTTCGCTGTCCCATGATCAGCTGTTAATGTAGATGCAAGGATTTCCCTTACTTGCTTCGCTGTGTCAGCAGAAACTGGCTGTCCTTTTTCAATTGGTTTATGGTTTTGGATAATTTTCTCTGTAGACGGATCAACAATTTGATCAATAACATAGGGCTGCATCATTTTGCCTTCATTTGCTATTGCTGTCATAGCTTGAATAAGCTGAATTGGCGTAACCGTTGAGCCTTGGCCAAATGTTGTTGTAACACGTTGAATAGGATATTTTGATAAAAGTGTACCTGCTGCCTCATTCGGTAAATCAATGCCTGTCTTATTACCAAAACCAAATTTATCTAAATAATCATAAAAGACATCCTCACCGATAAGCTTTAATAAATATGCCATTGCCGTATTGGAAGAACGTTGGAATCCTTCTAAATACGTAATCGTACCCCAACCGTTCCCATTATTATGGTCTCTAACTTCACGATCAAGAACTCTATATCTCCCTGACTTATACCAAGCATTTGGAGGCCATGTATCCGTATCAATAGCTGAGGCAAGCGTGAATGTTTTCATTGTTGAGCCTGGTTCAATGGTTTCCTCAATTACATCGTTTAGCCATTTCATATTTGTACCTTCACGTGTATCAGGATTAAATGTTGGACGCTGGGTCATCGCTAGTATTTTTCCTGTTTTCGGTTCTGCCACAACGGCTGTCATAGATTCAGGATTATACTCCTTTTCAACCAGTGACATTGCTTCCTCTAAAAAGCTTTGAATTGTTTTATCAATCGTTAAATAAATGTCATCACCATTTTTTGCAGGTGTCACCATTTTTTCGCTATTTGGCAATAGATAACTAAAAGCATCTGTCTCGTACTCAATTTTACCGTCTTTTCCAGATAGCTCCTTGTTATAGGTTAATTCAAGCCCCATTTTACCTTTTGTCGTGAACGTATGATCCTTATTTTCCTCTTTCACTGCGAAGCCAATTAAATGTGAGGCAAAAATACCATTTGGATAATAGCGTTTCAAATCATTTACAAATAGAATCCCAGGCAATTTCTTATCTTTGATTTCACTCATAACCTTATGGCTAATTCCTCGTCCTGCACTACCAAATTCAACTTGATAAGGTTTTTCTCCATTAGCCTTTAACCTTGTTAGCTGTTTATAAATCGCTTCCTTATTCTTTTCAGCTTCTTTATCCATTTGAATATACTGCGATAAAATTTCAGCTGTTTTTTCTGGATCTACAACATGTCGCGGATTTTTTTTATCTATCGTGGCCTTTTCATTGACGACTGCGATTAATCGATAACTAAGGGTATCTTCTGCTATAACTTGTCCAGTTTGATCATAAATCTTACCACGACTGGCTGTTATCGCACTTTCCTTGCTATACTTTGCAGCTGCTCTAGCCGCTAGCTCCTGTCCTTCTGCCTCACCTGTCGCCTGTAATGTCACCATTCTTGTGAATAATAGAAAAAAGAGCCCTCCATAAAAAATCAATAATAGAAAGGCTCCCCATTGGAATCGAAATCTCTTTTTTTTCATTCTCCCGGCACTACCTTTACATTTTTCTCATTTTGAGTTAAACCGAGTTCTTTCGCTTTTTTCCATATATTTTCGTATGTAGAAAGTTCACTTACACGAACCGTCAAGTCAACATTCTCTTTAGCAATCTCTCCTGCTTCTGCTTCGATTTTTTGAATGTCCATACTTGTTGTTTGAATAGCCGCTTGCTTATTTAAAGCGACTACCGCTAATACAACAATAATACCAATTAATGTAATAAGCATTGTTTTTTCAAACTTCTGGTTCGTTTTTTTACGACGTTTGATAGTGGGTTGTGGACTAGGTGGTGTTATCGGTTGTTGCACTTGTTGATGTTGGTGCTGCCTTACACGTACTGCTGCCATTTACTCACGCCCTTTGTCGTTAATTTTCTCCACCACTCTAAGCTTCGCTGAACGTGCACGATTGTTAATCTCAAGTTCCTCATCAGATGGAACAATCGGCTTTCTCGTAATAAGCTTTAAAGTTGGTTTCATGTCATCAGGAATTACAGGTAAATTTGGTGGTAATTCTGGTAATGATGACGCTTCCTTAAAAATAGTCTTACACAGGCGGTCCTCCAATGAATGGAACGTAATGACACTAATGCGCCCACCTACGTTTATCATATCAATCGCATCGACTAATGAATCCTCTGCCGCGCCTAGCTCATCATTAACAGCAATTCGTATTGCTTGAAAAATGCGCTTCGCTGGATGTCCACCTTTACGGCGTGCCGCTGCTGGAATACCCTCTTTTATAAGTTCTACAAGTTGGCCAGTAGTTTCAATCGGTGCCACCTTACGTGCCTCTTCGATTTTACGAGCAACTTGCTTTGAAAACTTCTCTTCTCCATACCGGAAAAAGATACGTACTAGGTCTTCATATGCCCATTCATTTACAACATGAAATGCTGTAAGCGATGCCGTTTGATCCATGCGCATATCTAATGGTGCATCGTGATGATAACTAAAGCCTCGTTCTGGTGTATCTAACTGTGGAGAAGAAACACCTAAATCATATAAAATACCATCTACTTGCTCAATACCAAGTGCTAATAACTCTTCTTTCAAATTCCGAAAATTAGAATGGATAAATGTCACACGTTTTATATAGGGTGCTAATCGTAATTTCGCATTGTTAATAGCTGTCATATCTTGATCAAAGCAAATTAAACGGCCCTTTTCAGATAGTTGTTGTACTAAATATTCACTATGTCCTGCGCCACCTAGCGTACAGTCCACATAGATTCCATCAGGATCGATGTTCAACCCGTCAACAGTTTCTTTTAATAGCACGGTTGTATGATCGAACATACCACTCGCTCCCTTCAGGCCTTAACTTTATTCAACTGACGTCTTTACAAAAGTTAAAAATCAAAGCCAATCATATTTTCTGCAATTTCATTAAAGGATTGCTCGGACTCACTAAAGTAAGTCTCCCAAGCATCTTTTGCCCATATTTCTATTCGATTCGAAACACCTAGTACAACACATTCTTTTAAAAGATGGGCATGTTGCATAAGTGTTGAAGGAATATTAATCCGACCCTGCTTGTCTATTTCTACTTCAGTTGCCCCTGAAAAGAAGAACCTTGCAAATGCACGAGTATCTTTTTTGGTCATCGGTAAGCCCTTTAATTTTTCTTCGAGTTTTCGCCATTCATCCATAGGATAGCCAAATAAACAATTATCAAGTCCGCGTGTTACAACAAACGTTTCGCCTAGGGCTTCACGAAATTTTGCGGGTACGATTAATCGTCCTTTCGCATCAACAGAGTGTTGATATTCTCCCATGAACATGCTATTCACCCCACTTTATTAAATAATGTACCACATCCCCCCACTTTCCTCCACTTTTTTTAAAAAAAACTTGACATTTCGCCACGTAATGTGCGAATAGACCTTTAGCAAATTTTTTGATCTATGCTAAATGACATAAATAAAGAGCTACCCTTAGTAGGATAGCTCTTTATTTATTATTAATATCGACAATGTTCATCAAATCTGCATTGTATCAAATTATTACTTAGGTATAAAGATATATTCGTTACATTTTATAAATACAGTAAATAGTGGTGATTTCCAATACTATAGTTTTGCTTAAGCATTTCTGTCACTAACATAGGTCCAAACTCATTGATATATTGGTACGGATTATAAGTTCTTTCCTGAAACCCCTCATTTGGATATAGCTCATTTTGCAGTGTTTTAAACTTACGAATGGTAGTTTCATGCTTATTAAGTACAGATTGTTCAATCTTTTGCAGTAAATAGTCAAATTGTTTTTGATGATTCTCTTTATTTTTTCAAATATTTTATCTAACGGTACATGCTGTTCTTTTAAATAAAATACAAGCTGATTATATTTATCAAAAAGTTCCTGCTGCATTGTTTGAATTTGAGACTTCGCATCTTGATCCTGCACTTCAGCAATAAACTGCTCTTTAAGCTGTAATGCCTTGCCAGCCCATACATCAGCAACGGTTAATTGTTGCTCACGTAGTAATTGTTCCACATGGCGTGTAATAATTGTAATATGCAGACGTGGAGCAAAAATAGGCATTTGTAGTCCTAGTACCGAAAATGCATCCTTCAACGTTGCCCAATATGCAAGCTCCCCAGGACCACCAACAAACGCAAGAACTGGTAATGCCATTTCCTGCATAAGAGGACGCGTAACAACATTATTACTTAACCTCTCAGAATGATTCGCAGCAATACCCAATATCTCTTCTCTCGACAATTTAATATTTGCTGCTAGATTAACAAATGATTGATTCTTTCTTTCTAAAAGATGACGTTCTCCATCTTCAACAAAAAATAGATTTGCCGCTTCATTTGTCGCTAAAATAGGCTTCCCATAACCAGCGCGTTCAAGGAGCTCTTCTTTCTCTGTTACTACTCTAGCAATTTCTTCGTTATGTTGAATAATATGAGTGAAGTTTTCGCTCTCATACTGACGGAGTCTATAATTTGTTGCATCAATAAGCAACAAGCCCTCATCCTTGAATAGCTGATTCATAAGCTGCGCAAAGAAATCCGTAAATGTTTCACTCTTATTTAGAGTATCTATTAATTGTTTCATAAGTGCTTCAGTGAATTCAGTTTCACCAAAATCTTTCGCTATTGTATTCATTAATTGTGTCATGGTTTCTTTATTAATAGTTGTTGCTGAAGCCATTGTTTTACGTCTAGAGCGTTCGCCGTAGGCACGTTTTTTTACCTCTACCCCCTGCACTGTATACGTATGGTTTATCTCTTCTAAGTCATGATCTTCACCAGCAATCCAAAACACAGGAACAACTGGTCGCTGTAGCTTCAGACTTTGTTCTTTCGCTAATGTTATGACAGATATTGCCTTATGCACTGAGTAAAGAGGACCTGTTAAAATACCAGCTTGTTGCCCACCAACAACTGCAACAGCTCCTTGCTCAAGTTGCTGTAAATGCTCATTTGATTGCTTTGATATTCCAAGAGGCTCCATAAATTGGCGAATGATTGCTGCTATTTCTTTTTGGTCTTTTGCATGCTGTTCTAAATATCGCACACGTTTTTCAAAAGATTGATCGTTATATTCATATTCAAAAAACTCATGAATGGCAGTTTCTGGTGACCAATAATCTGCTAGCACACGATTTTCTATGGGTACTTGGATAGACTCCAGTTTCATTAACATAAACTCCTCTACTCACTAAATCATCTTACCCTTAATAAGCAAAATTGAAAAAATAAGTTCCATTAATACTATGCGATTTATCCTAGAACGATTATTTAAAATGACAATTCTCAACAAATATTAAGAAAATACTCAATTCAACCTGCTCTTCTAAGCGAATAACATGCACTTACATTTTACACATCAAATATTTGGTATTTTCCCAACTTATTACTTATAAAGAGTTAATTTTATAGAAACATTTTTAATGTTATTATTTTAACGCTTATGGCTTCAACTTGAAAAGAAAATGCTTAGACAGTCTGTAAATATTCTATAACGGATTGAATAATTCCAACAACACAAATAACCACATAGGCCGTACTTAGCACTAAAAATTGAAAGCGCCAAATTTTTTTCAGCAGCGGCTTCACTTCAATTTCTTTTTTCGTTCGCCAATCAATATATGTAAAAATCATAGCCATCGTCAGTGCTAGCATTACTAAAAGCACACCAACATTGACACTCCACAAAACACCAATTGCTAACGGCACTGAAAAAAACAAACAAAATGTCGTTACATCTGAAGCAGCCCCAAAAGCATGTGTGCCTCGGATTTTTACCTTTCGACCAATTAAATAGACAATTACAAAAAGAAGAATTGGGCAAAAAATAATGACACTAATCACAATATGTAAAAAATCTTTCAACGTCTTTCACCACACTCTTCAATTGCAAGTACTTGGTGATATAAAGTACGCAGGGTTGGCAAATGATGACCATTTTTTAAAGCCTTATTGAGCAGCACCCCAACAATCGTATCAATTTCGCTTTTTCTTCCTTGTACTCGGTCTGTCAGCATGGAAGAAGTGTTATTCGCTGTTTGTTCACATAAATCAACGACTTTAGAAAAGGGTATCGTTTCTTCAATTCCTTTAAAAGCCACCATTAGCTCTTTATAGATGGTTTGCATAATTAAAAACGCTTGTTTATTTGTGACTAACTCCCCGTTTTTCACTTGCAAAACAGCTGTCAATGGATTAATCAAGCTATTCAGTACAGCTTTCTCAAATAATATTTGTTGTGCATTATCCACCAATTGAACTGGAAACAAAGCATTCTCGAGGAATAATAGCCTATTGAATATAGCACTTGCTCCTCTTTCTAATGCAATCTTACAAACACCAACACCTCTATGTTGTACAGTTGATGAATCTATCAGTTGGGCGCCGAATGACACCGTGCAAAAAGCTATATTCTTTTGCGCTAATTGTAGTGCTTCCTCATAATGTGCTAAGCCATTTTGCATAAATAGTAAGGGAACTTCTTTCGATAATAATGACAATTGTTCGTACAGCTCGTGTAATTGACCATATTTAACCGCAATTACAATTAAATCTTGCTGCGGAAGCTCCTTTAAATCAGTTGTTGAAGCTATTTTTTGAACAGTTTTCGTTCCATCAACATTGATTCGTGTTAGATCATTTGCACGTAGCTCATCTACCTGTTCTTGCCTTCTAGAGACCAATGTTACAGTACTACCTGACTCAGCAAAAAAGCTTGCCATTAGCTGACCGACTGCACCTGCACCAATAATCGCTATCTTCACAACACTTCGTCACCTCCCGCATCACTCTTGTAATGTGAAACTCCTTTTAAACAGTTTTACCACAAAAAGATGTATGATTCATTTTCCCGCTTTACAGAAGGAGGTGCCTTAGAAAATATCTAAGGCACCTCCTATACAGGTTCTTCTATTATACAGGAATGACTGATTGTTTACGATAAAATATGGATAATTGTTTACTAGCATAGCCAGAAAACAGTTTTTAACATACCACTTCAAAAAGGAGAAATATCCATCATTTTCTATATTTATCGTTTAATCTTTCATTAAAGAATATCCTTGTTGCAGCCATTTCACTAGTTTGTCATGCTCATTTTGCAGCTCACGGTGTCTAATCTCAAGGGTTTGATAAGCATCTGTTAATTCATCAAAACTTGTCAACGCCAATTTCAAATGACTTCGCATTGACTGTTGTGGTTGATTTCGTACAGCTAATAGTGACTGACTATATTGACCACGTAAAGTTTTATTCCAACGAAAACCACACGCTTGTTTTGTACGGCCTAGTTCAGAAGCAGCTAATTCAAATGCTTCTAACTGCGTTTTACCATTTTGCACATTATGCAAGACGATTTCTGCTAATCTTTCATCGTCTTCTTTTGTCCATTGATCTTTTCTTTTTTTCAATTCCATAATCTATCACCCTCGCATTTTTTACTACTATATGCAAGAGTAAGCAAAATAGAATCATTGAATAAAAAAAGACAGCGATTATGCTTTTCAATCATCGCTGCCGTTATACATTAATTATTGTTCTTCTTAGTCAGGAAATTATTAACTGCCTCATGATGGGCTTCACTTTCCCACAACTTTGCACAGGTACGAACTTCCTCCATTACACGTTCATACATATTCCGTTCACGCCACTTTCGAAGCTCAATTTCTTTATAGGCCTTATGAACAGAAGGATGAATTTTACGCATATGTTCAATAAAATCATTTAACGCTTCTTCTTTCGAGCCTTCAAAAACACGCATAGCCCAACCAATTTCATATAGTAATTCAGCTGGGTAAGGCTTGGCGTCTACTAGCATCTTCATTGCACGATCATGACGTAAGCCTCGTTCAAATAAGTATGTACCGCCTCCCCAGCCACTTGTAATTGCTAATGTGCCTTGTATAAAACCACATTTCGCATGACTGGCTACTAGACGAAAATCGCAAGCTGTTGCAATCTCGCAACCCCCTCCAACTGCCGCACCATTAATCAAAGCAATTGTGGGTACAGGTAAAGTTGCAAGATCATACAATATTTTCCCCATCTTACTTAGCATCCCAAATGCTTCATCCTCTGTTTCAAGCGAATGGAATTCTGATAAATCCCCGCCCGAGCAAAATGATTTATCACCCGCACCGGTTACAACTAAAAAACGAACATTATCATGGTTTTGAATATATGTAATTACTTCTTGCAGGCCATCCATAACCTCGTCATTGACCGCATTTCGCTTTTCTTCACGATTAATGGTAAAAGTCATAATGCCTTCATTATTGTCAATTGTATACGCCATACTATTTCCCCCTTTGTCCCAATGAATAAATTGTATCACACAATTATTATTGCACTATACATCTTTTTATTATTAATGAAATATTCCGTCTCTTCGAGCATACAAAAAGGCTAGTAAAGAGCCATGGTCTCTCTACTAGCCTTTTAAGTGAGCAAACACTGAATTATTTGCTTACTACTTCTTTACCTTTGTAATGTCCGCAAGCTTTGCAAACACGGTGTGATAATTTTGCTTCACCACAGTTTGGGCAAGCTACCATACCAGGTACAGATAGTTTGAAATGCGTACGACGCTTTCTTTTTGCAGTTTTAGAAGTTCTTCTAAATGGTACAGCCATTGATGGCACCTCCTTACAGATCGTCTATTCGTCTGTTTGATCAAAATACTTAGCTAAAGCAGCTAGTCTTGGATCCACTTTTTGCTCATCAGCTTTTTTGTGTAGCTCAACGTCTTCATCTGTTGCGTAAGACCAGTTTTTCCCACCTTGCATTTGTCCTTCGGTATTCTCTTTGAATACTTGCATAGGTACCTCAAGAAGAATAAGTTCTTCAATAACTGGCTTCATGTCGATGACTTCACCATCAATATAGTGAATGTCTCCGTCATCTTCCCCTCGTTTTTCTTCCTCAATCCAGCTGAAAATCTCAACTGTCTCAACTTCGATAGGAAACTCAACATCCTCCCACGTGCGTGCACATGGAAGTGTTAGCGTCGCCGTCACAGTTAGCTGACATGTCATTTGCGATGCACCAAAAGTACATAGCCCTTTTACATGAACGGGCGAAATTGCTCGAATATCCTGGTTTCGCTCCATCACCTCGTCCAATTGGACATAGGTGTCAATCGGCATCCCGTTTTGGCGGTATTTAGATAATTGATGAATTGACCATTTCATTCGTTTAATCACCTCGAGACAACACTGTTGATTATATAATGTGTAAAAATAGATGTCAAGATAATTTCTTGTCACCACTATAAAACCCAACTATAATTATATACTATAATACACGTATTTTCTTTATTTAGTACCTGCTAAATAGGTTACTACTAACAAGAAGTAAAAAATAGATGGGGGCTTGATGCATGAAAGCAGTTGGCGTAGTAGTTGAATACAACCCTTTTCACAATGGACATGCTTATCATTTAGAACAGGCAAAAAAAGCAGCACAAGCAGACCTTGTCATCGCTGTAATGAGCGGAACATTCCTGCAACGTGGTGAGCCAGCCATGGTTGATAAATGGACACGCACAAAAATGGCACTAGTTGGTGGTGTAGATATCGTCATCGAGCTGCCTTATGTTTATAGTACCGCACCTGCAACTGATTTCGCTAAAGGAGCCATTGCATTATTAACCGCAATAGGCTGTGAATCTTTTGCATTTGGCAGTGAAGACGGTTCCATACAACCCTTTATGAGTACGTTTGAGCTTATTCATGGACATCGAGAGGAGTACAACGCACTTATTAAAGAAAGCCTTACAACTGGTGCGAGCTATCCTAAAAGCTTACATTATGCTTATAAACAGCTTTCTCAAAAATTCCCTGCTACATACATTGATTTATCACAGCCTAATAATATACTCGGCTTTCATTATATTGAAGCAGCAAAAACATTAGATAGTGGTATTGTACCGATAACTATCCCACGAATTGCAGCAGGTTACCATGATGCTTTACAGGAAGGTGCATCCATCGCTAGTGCTACGGGAATACGCCAGGCTTTAGCAACATCTCGTGAACTCGAGCATGTACAAGATGTTTTACCAAAAGCATCTTTTGATTATTTAGCTAATTGGCATCGTCAGTATGGTAAATTTGCTAGTTGGGAAGCTTTCTGGCCATTCCTACAGTTTACACTTATTCGCCATACACCTCGCGAATTGAATCACTATGCTGAAGTAACAGAAGGAATTGAGAATGCTCTTATCAAGGCAGCCAAAACAAGTCATTCCTTTAGCAGCTTTATGGAAAAAATCAAATCAAAACGCTATACATGGACACGACTTCAGCGCATGCTTACTCATATTTATACTGGGTTTAGTAAGGAGCAATTACATAACAGTGTTGCTCCATCCTATATTCGCTTACTTGGTATGAGTACAAAAGGGCAGGCCTATTTAGGGAAGTATAAAAAGGACATATCTTTACCATTAATCAGCCGTGTTGCAGCTACGAAAGATGCTATGCTTACTTTAGATATTCATGCAGCAGAGATTTACAACCTAAGCATAGAAACTGGAAATATGGAACAAAGTCTGCCTAAAGATTATCAAACACCACCGATTCGTTCTTAGGCCCACACACTGTAAAAGGATGCCAGAAAGTATCTAGCATCCTTTTTTATTTGGGCTGTAACTGTTTTAAATATTTTATGGCATCATCTACTGTTTTAACAGGTACTATTTTCATTTTCGTGCCAATTTCTTTAGCTGTTTTTACTGCTGTCGCATAATTAGATTCCAATTCAGGGTATTTCGCTTTCAGTTCTGGAGAAATTTCATCATCTGGCGCAAAGAAGATTTCCATATCATCTTTATCAGCAGCGATGACCTTATAGTCTATTCCTCCAATTCTTCCAACAGAGCCATCAACCAACATTTCTCCTGTGCCTGCTACAGCATAGCCTTTGGTTAAATCCTCTTCAAGTAGTTGATCTAATATTTCAAGTGTAAACATTAGCCCCGCAGATGGACCACCAATATCCTCTGTCTTCATTGTCACTTTTGGGTTTGTTTCAATTGACTTACTTTCTGCATATGAAATACCTAAACCAGCTCTTTTTTCCTCAGCTCTAGGAATCTCTTTTAACGTAATCGTGACCTCTTGTTCAATTTTATTACGTATAAATTTAATTGTTGCTTTATCTCCAAGCTCTTTGAGCTTCAAAAGATCTACTAGCATTTGCTGGTTACTAATTTTATGCCCATCCACTTCAATAATTTCGTCCCCTGCTTTTAAAAGACCGTCTGAAGCACCGCCATCCAAAACATTTAAAACAAAGACTCCATCGAAATGTATTGTTGTTTGAAGTCCCGCTTTCTGGAAGGCAATATACTTTGCATTAAACTGGGAGTCAGACATTAATTTAAGCTGTCGAACATTATATTCTTCTTCATCTTCTAACGGATTTCGCACCTGATTAATATCCATTAGTTTTTGATATTTTTGTGTTTTAGCCCAAAGATACGAAAAAGGAGTCGCTTGCTGCATAGCTACCGTCATCAAACTCATAGACCCTTTATTTTCAGTATGATTGTTTTCCACAGTAACAAATTTACTGACATCATAAGCACTTCCAGGCTTCATAATATAAGCGTCTAGTCGGTATAACATTAAAAAACAAATAACGACTAATAACACTGCATAAATACTTATTTTTTTCTTCATTTGGAACACCTCCTAGGACGCTCGCAAAACCATACGTTCATGTTTTTGCCTTTTTTACATATATTGATTTTAGCATTTGCCTATGTGAATGACAAAAAGTTGAAACGAGATGATAACATGTATGCCACAATTCAAATAGCGCTCTGCATCGTTCTTATTCTATTACTCTTGTTATTCCCACAAACAGCTCATCACGGTACTGACTTAGGGTTAACTCTATTTATGGATGCGCTTTTTCCGTATTTACTACCGTATTTAATTTTAACGCAATGGCTATTGCGTTTAACAGCTCCTATGCGTACAAAGACCAAAAGAGCCTCATTATACGTACAAGCCTATATTATTAGCGCACTTGGAGGTTATCCAACTGGTGCAACAACAATTGTGTACCTGAAAAACAGTGGACAGCTTCATCCTAAAGAAGCAAATTTTTTACTGGCAGTTTGTCATGCACCGAGCCCACTTTTTGTACTAGGTTTTGTAAGTCTTGATTTGTTACACAGTAATACGTTTGGCTGGCTGTTTTTATGTTTACTACATAGTTTTAATATTTGTTGTTTAATAACTGGTTATTTTTTATTCCGCAAATCTGATCTTCCTAGCATTTCTATTCATAATACACCTTTATATACAGCACCTTTCTCTGAAAGCATTAAAGAGACAGCACCGACGATTCTTTTAGTTGGGACAACAATTATATTTTTCACTACAATTCAAACGATTGTACAACAAGGCTTGGATAAACTTATACCAAAATTACCTCATACAGCTGAGCTTTCTATTGCTGCCATTCTCGAAGTTACAAATGGTCTAAAAATGACCATCACAGCCTTTCCCAATCTTTCATTTTTACCATTACTAGTAGTTCTATTACTTACGATGCAAAGTATCAGTATCCATTTACAAATTTTTGTTATTGCTAAATCAGCCAAGCTTTCTGTTCGACCATATATAAAATTCCGCCTACTTAGCATAATCATTGTGCCAACTATTTATGCTCTTTTTTTCTTAAAATAACGAAAGTAGCTTATTTCTAGAGCTCATTTTCCAGATGTATGATGAATGTGGCGAATTGAGAGTGATTCTCTTTCTAGGCTACTCACTTTAGCACTAGAGTCGAGTAGCCTCACTCCTATCAAAATTATACATTTGTTGGATATCCTGAAATAAAAAAAGGACGTCCAAATACTGACATCCCCTTTGTTTATCATTTCATAAACTCATATTTTTCTTTTAAGGCAGCTACAACACACGTAGGAACGAGCTCATTGACCCCACCACCATATTTCGCCACTTCTTTTACAATGCTTGAACTTAAGAAAGAATACTGATTTTTAGTCATGATGAAAAACGTTTCAATGGTTTCATCAAGAAAACGGTTCATCGAAGTAATTTGCATCTCATATTCAAAATCTGATACAGCACGTAAACCGCGAACAATAGCCTTAGCTTTTTTTTCTTTCGCATAGTCTATCAATAATCCAGATGAGCTTTCGATGCGTACGTTTGGCAATGTTTTCGTTACCTCAGCCATTAAGGCCATGCGTTCTTCTACAGAAAACAGCGGCTGCTTCGATGAATTATTTAACACAGCTACATAAACAGTATCAAATACATCTGCCGCACGTTTAATTATATCTAAGTGACCAAATGTTACAGGATCGAAACTTCCAGGAACTACAGCAATTTTCTCTGACAATTTATTCTCCCTCTTCCTCTGCACAACGATAAACGGAAATAATCGTTCCGCCATATGTTTCTTGTCTCTTTAATACAAAGTCTCCAAAACTTTGTGGTAGTTCTACTTCAGTTGCATGTTCACACAAAATAATGCCATCTTGCTGAATTTTATGATTGTCAACAAGTACTTGTACTAAATCATAATATTCTTCGTGGTGATA
This sequence comes from Lysinibacillus sp. B2A1, assembly GCA_002973635.1. Lineage (GTDB taxonomy): Bacteria > Bacillota > Bacilli > Bacillales_A > Planococcaceae > Lysinibacillus. Next base: position 1,181,929 of record CP027224.1, on the reverse strand, counting down.
AGGTGGATCTAAAAAAGCTAGTTTAAATGTAATATCTCGTTTTAATAGCGCTTTCACAGCCCGTTTAGCATCTATACGAAAGAGCTCGGAGTAATCCTCATACCGACATTTTTTTATATTCTCCTGCAGCACCTGAAACGCCTTAGCATCCTTTTCAATGAATACAGCTCGATCAGCCCCTCTGCTTAAAGCTTCGATGCCTAAACCACCGCTCCCCGCAAATAAATCGAGCGCAATCCCTCCATCAAAAAAAGGACCTATAATATTAAAAATGGATTCCTTTACTTTGTCCGTTGTAGGTCTCGTTGTATTTCCTGCAATCGCCTTTAACGGCATCCCTTTTCGTTCTCCTGCTACAACTCTCATTTACGTCAATCACCGTACTTTCTTCTTCCATATAAAAGAATTTTTGCAGCGGAAGACAAACCTCCGCTGCAAAATATTATTCTTGCCCTTGTGTTATTACTTGAATACGGCCATCATTTTTTTGTAATTCAACTAAGAATAAGCGTTGGAGCCAAGCTTCCTCAACATAATAATGATCAGCTATTTTAATAATCGGTTCTGAAATAGTAGCGTATCTACGTTGATTAAATACATAGAATCCTGTTTCTTTAGGGAATCTGAATGTGCGGTTATCACTTTTTACATAATAGCCATTTTCCCCTTCAGTAGCGCTATAACCAAGATAAGGTAGCAATGTATCTGCTGTATATAAAGATTGCCCTTCATAACTGATAAATTGAACATCTTTTTTCAAGGTATCATTTACATAAATATCACGTTCATCTTCAAAATATAATGGATATGTCCCGTTCTTTTGTTCAGTATTCAACTTGAAATAAGAAGTTTTTGCACCTAAAACCGCTGATAAAAGATCATCCATCGATGCTGGCGAGATTGGTTCCTCTCCAAGTTTATTCATCGCCTCTTGCCAAGCGGACTCCTGATCTGTAGTCATATATTCTTTTAATGTTGCCACGATTTTCTTCGTTTTTTCAGAGCCAATCGTATCCTTCACTAAATAGGATGCCACAACCTCTGGTAACCATTCAGAAGAGTTATCGAACTTATATTGTGATTTGATTTGTGACAGAACCACTTCCTGCTCTACTGCTTGTGCAGTTAAAGTTGGTAAAAATAATAGGCGATCATCGTGTTCTTTCATTGGATTTTTCTCTTGAATAATCGCAATATGTTGGTCATTTAAAAACTGTAAATTTTCTAATGATTTCAAGAAATCCTTTGAAATAGCTCCTGGTGCATAAATAGATAATACAGAGCTTTGTTCTTGTACCTTGAGATTAGCTGATTGCCAATAAATATCACGGATTGTACCATTCCCACTAAACATTGTATAGTTAACAAGTGCTAGCTGCTGCTGTCCAATTAAAGGTAGTCCTGTAATCCATTGACCAGCAATTTTACTATCTGTGGAAATATGGACAATAGAATAAGTAGCTTCGCCATTTAATAATGTGGCTAACACATTTTGGATAAGTATTTTGTCTTTTAATCCACCCTCAATTGGAATTATGTATGAAACAGATTGAGATTTGATTTCTCCCTTTGCAAAATAGGAAGCTTCATCCGATAAACGATCACAGCTTTTTTCAGTTTCCATAAAGCAGCTGAGGTTGATTGCATTTTCTGGCCACTTAATTTTTACCTTTTGATTGGGTAGATTTTTAAAATGCTGCCTAATATCTAAGCTATTCTCGCGATAGAAAATCTCTATCTCTTGTGAGTAAAGGAATTCACCATTACCAGTCTCTAAGTCAGACGAATATGCATGATACTGGAAAAAAATTATGCCTGTAATAATTAAAGCAAGTACTGAAAAAAAACTCATTGCAAATTTCATATGCTTGACCTCCCACAGCATGATACTATGTATATTGGAAAGGATGTGCAATTTTATGCCACAACAATTTATAGAATTAGGTGAAGGCTATGGTGATGTCTACGAGCTCCTTGAACTAGTGAACACCAATCAAAGTCGTTTTCACCAAGCCTTTATACTAACTTCCTCAAAAGAAGAAAAAAAAGTTGCTTCTTTAGCAGTTGCCTTCAAACCAGTCGGTGAAAGTAAATTCATGCCGATTTATATTTGTCGAGAAGGCATTCCTTATATAGAAGAACAGCCTTCAAAGCGACAAAAAATATTCGAAGAAAGTATTGAGCAACTAGGTCGAAAAGCAGTTGTTGTAGAAATAAAGCACTCATCTATATTTTCGGAATCAAAACTATTTTATCAATACTTAATAGGAATAATGAGGCTTCATCACTATATTCCTGCATTAACGTAATATTATAGACCTGCTTTGTAGTCATATTCCTTCGCTTTATCAGGTTTTGCATTCTCAAACTCAGTTTTAACGAATGGACGATAAGACTTTACAACGTCTTTTACAAAAGGAAGGCGTTGTAGTTTTGTTGTCATCATTTCAATTTCCTCTCGATCGCAATAGAGCACTACATATTTTTGCCTCCGAGAAATATAAAGAACATGACCATATTTTCGAAGAGACTTCGCATGTTTTAATTGATGGACGTACACGATTAGTCCTTGTCGTTCGTTCATATAGTATTCCCTCATTTCTTACATAAAAGAATACCATAGACCGGAAAATGATAGCAACAGAGTTTAGCTGACAGAACGCTCATTTTTCCGTTATAATGGTAAAGCATACAACATTCATTAAGAGTTTTACATTCACTTAAGTTAATAGAACTTTAGTTTAAACGTCTATAATCAAAAATTTCACTGATTTTGTTTGCTCAAAAATTTCAAATTCAAAAATGAATTCGCCAGTACCTTTTATATCATTTAAATTTTTTAAGGAGGACGAATATGGGTAAAAAAACGAAGATTGCACTTGCAATCGCTGCAGCAAGTGCGGCTGCTTGGGCAGGTAGTAAAGCAATTTCTAAACCTCAGCAGCGTGAAAGTAAACAAGCATTACAATTTGATCGCCCTATTATTCTCGCACATCGCGGCGGTGCACAGATAGCACCTGAGCATACAATACCTGCTTTTGAAAAAGCTGCACAATTAGGCGTAGATGGCTTTGAAATAGACATTCGCTTAACGAAAGATGAGGAAATCATCGTTTTTCATGATGATACTGTTCATCGTACTACAGATGGCTATGGTCTAGTTGCAGATATGACTTTAGCAGAAATTAATGCCCTAAACCACGGCTATCAATTTGAAGATTTAAATGGTGAATTTCCTTATCGAAATGAAAAAGTAGATGTTGTTACTTTACGTGAGCTACTAGAAACTTATCCAAATATGTTGATTAATATTGATATTAAAGATGCGCCAGATACCTATGAAGGGAGCTTAATGCCTTCAAAACTATGGCGTTTAATTGAAGAGCTTGGTGCTGAAAATCGTGTAGTTGTCACAAGCTTTTACGGGGAACAGATAGATCGTTTTAATCTATATGCGCAAAATCAAGTAGCCCTCGGTGCTGGCGAGACAGATGTTCGAAAAGCATTCGCTTCATTCTCCAGCCAATTTGGACATCTATACCATCCAAAGGTAGATGTATTCCAAATACCTCCTAAATCAGGCGTTATTGCACTAGATTCACCGAAGTTTATTCAGTTTTTAAGCAACTTAAACATTCCTGTTCACTATTGGACAATCAATGACGGCGAGACGATGAAAAAATTAATCCGTAACGGTGCAAAGGGCATTATTACAGATCGACCGGATGTTGCTGTTGAATACCTACAAACGCAAGAATAGTCATAGAGGTAAGGGTCATTTTAACATGCCCTTACCTTTTTCCTTGCTGTATATAAAAATTAGATTAATAAGTCTTTAATTCTCTACCAATAAAATTCGCAGATACAGAAGGTAGGGCTAATTCCTTTGCCCAAACGGAAAGCTGACCTATATGATGGATTTCATGCACAATAATATGATGGATAATATCAATTTTTCTATATTCCTTATCATCCCAAGCGACTTTTACAATGCCATTATTAAAGCCCTCATTGACTTTTAAAAATTCGATATTGTCAATTCGTAGTTCATCAGAAAGCTTTTTCACTTGCTCTAATGTTTGATAATCACTAAAATCGAATATTCTGTCTTTTTCGCGTTGGATGCCACGAATCCAGCTATATTCAACATCTATAATATGAAAAAGTGTATAAAGGAAACTCCCTACTCCGCCTTGCCTTTCCTTCAATAATTCCTCTGGGCTTAGCTGATTGCACCACTCAAACCATTCATCTCTGACTTGCCAATTGTAAGCAAAAAAGTTTTTCATAAGCGCTTCACTCCAATCATTTTTTCATATGCCTTATCGCAAATGATTTAGTACTGCGCTTGTTACATCGCGTAATGTTGAAGTTCCACCTAAATCTGCTGTCTTGATCCCTTGTGCTAATGTTGCTTCTATCGCATTTAGCACTCTTGTGCCAAGCTCATGATAGCCTAAGAAATCAAGCATCATTTTACCTGTCCAAATTTGTCCAAGTGGATTGGCTATCCCCTGACCAGCAATATCTGGAGCAGAGCCATGAACAGGTTCAAACATAGACGGATATTGTCGTTCAATATTTAAATTTGCTGCTGGAGCAATTCCAATGCTACCCATAATAGCCCCACCTAAATCTGTTAATATATCACCAAATAAATTGGAGGCAACGATGACATCAAAACTTTCTGGTTTCATGACGAAGAAGGCAGCTAATGCATCAATATGCGTAGAAACTTGACCAATGTCTTCATAATCTTTTCCTACTTGTGCAAAAACCTCGTCCCAAAATGGCATGCTATAGGTAATTCCATTTGACTTCGTCGCACTTGTCACATGCTGACGTCGTGTTTTCGCTATTTCAAATGCATAACGCATCGCACGCTCTGTACCTTTCCTTGTAAATATAGCATTTTGGATAGCAACCTCATCCTGCCCACTATGTATTCTGCCACCGCTTTCAGCGTACTCTCCCTCTGAGTTTTCACGTACAACAACTAAATCAAAGTCATTTGGGTTGCGTAACGGTGAGGGTAAGCCTTGTAATAGCTTTACTGGACGCACATTTATAGACTGCTTCATCTCACGGCGAATTTTGATTAGTAGCCCCCATAAAGAAATGTGATCAGGCACTAAATTGGGCATCCCTACTGCCCCTAAGAAAATTTGATCATAGCCTTTTAATATTTCAATGCCATTATCGGGCATCATTTTGCCTGTCTCTAAATAATAGTCGCAGCCCCAAGGAAACGTAGTCCATTCAAATTGAAAGCTTCCATCTAGACGTGCAGCCTGATCAAGAACCTCTATCGCAGCAGGGACAACCTCTTTTCCAATTCCATCCCCCGGTATAACAGCAATACGATACGTTTTCATCTAGTAATCCTCCCTCTATAAATGTTGATATACCAACAGTTTAATCCATTGTTAAAGTGATAAAAAATCTCACACAATCTTTACATAATTATTCCTATCACCATCATCCTCTACTGTATCAAAAGTCTGTAAAAATTCAAGAAAACCTCGTATATTGAGATGCTTCTCTAAAATTGTTGATTCAACAATATTTTCATAATTCCAAATACAAGCTTTACACAAGAGAACATATGTACTATATTGAAATTAGATAAAAATGAGGGGGAATAAACATGGAAAAGTTACGCACGGCATTGCTTGATTTTAAGCTTGGAGAGGTTGCAGAGCAAATTTTGCAGTTTGCTAAAAAGTCAATTCGTGCTTCAACAACACTGACAGCGGATGAAGCCATTCAAATCGGTCAGTCCAAAATCGGTGGCTCTCCTGATGTACCGACAGATTTTGTATGGCCACTTACAAATAATAACCAGCCATTATACTTTCTATGTCAGCTTAATTTAGCAGAAGTGAAGTCGTTTGATTCAAATAACTTGCTGCCTGCTGATGGACTACTATCCTTTTTCTATGATGTCATTGGACAACCTTGGGGCTATAATCCAAATGATGGCGATGGCTTTCACGTTTTCCATTTCACACAAACACCTGACAGTTTACAGCGAATGCAGCAACCCTCAGCATTAACAGAGTATATTGATAGTGCGGTACTACACTTTAGAAATGAATGGACACTCCCATCTTGGGCATCTCCTTATAGCAAAAATTTAGAAACCATCTTAACAGAGGAACAACAAGATGCCTATAATGACTTTTTTTATGATTGGGTCGATGAAGAGGCTACGGAACAGACGACACATCGTATAGATGGTCATCCAGATACGATTCAAGGGGATATGTATTTAGAATGTCAGCTTGTCACAAATGGTTTATATTGCGGGGATTCAACAGCCTATAATCACCCATTACGCAAGGAGCTTGAACCACACGTAAAGGATTGGCAGCTCCTATTACAGCTTGATTCGGAAGATGATCTAGGCTATATGTGGGGCGATAGTGGCAAACTATATTTTTGGATTCGTGAGGAGGACTGCAAAAACAAAGACTTCGATAAAGTATGGACTGTTTTGCAGTGCTATTGACTATTTGTAAGTAATGATTCAGCGGTTTTTATTAATCGGTGATGTTTCCCTATAGGAGCATCGCCAAGCCTTGCTTTATGATCAAAGTCGTATCAATTATATAATTTTTCATATCTTCTATCATCCTCGCATTTATATGTTAAAGTAGAACTATATTTTGGAAAATAGTGTTCGAATTGCAGTATATTGATGCACATTGGATCACAGTGATGCTTATAATGTCGTTGAATCCTCCCATATCTTAGAAACCTTAATATATTGTCTAGCGAAGGTTTCTACGAAAATTTTGATATAGTTCTTTCTGAGAAAAAGATAAATGTTACTTTGTATATTTTTGAGGATTTTGTAGATGAAAAAAATATGGAGGTTGTGAGGTATTTTGTAGAGAAGATTCCTACCATGTACGGGATAGGAAAAAGTGAATTACTTAAGATAAGAGATTCTAGTGACCTTGTAAAATACTTCATTGAGCTTAATCTTGATGAATTATCAGATAAGTTGTGCAAAAATTTTTTATGTTAGTTATGAAAAAGAAATCACATCAGAAATGTTTATTCAAACATTAGATCTTAGAACAGTTATCATTGCACCTAAAAAAGATAATACGATTGATTGCACATTAGATTTTTCTGATGAATTACTAGTAGTAAGGTTTAATGATGAATTTGAAATTTACGATATTTCGCACGAAAGTTAATTTTAATCGAGCGGTTGTTCTTTCATAAAAAGTAAGGAATTCAGATTGCTTTGCGAGTTGTATCATGAACTAACAGAAGAACTTACGGAGTATGCAAAAAGACAAGGGTTCATAGAGGGAGGAGTTCCATGAAAACTAAACAATTTACCGAAAACGAAACTTTATGGCTACAGCTTGAGCAAGAACTACTTGCTAAACAATATAAAGTTGAAACAGAAGGTTATCCTTCTAAAATCATCACCCTGTCTTTTTTACTGGACACCATTACGCTGCATGAAGTGCTTTGCCATTATCAGCAGCTTGTATTGCTTGATAAATTTCGTCAAGAGCTAGACTTTGAAACACAGCGCTATTGTCTTTCTCGCTTTATCGAAGAGCATCAATCATTAACTTACTTACCATTACTATGCTACTATGCAGTGAATTTAAGTAAATATGGTGCTAGCTATTCCTATTTAACAGTCGAGAAACTGCTGGCAACAATTAAAGAATTAGATGCAGTAGCATATAACTCATTAATCACAGTCGGCTCTGGTACTTTGCCAACACATAAACAGCAAATGGCATCCAATCTAATTTTCTGCCAAGCAAATGATGTACTAGCCACGATTACGATTAAAATTAAAGAAGAGTGCGAGGAAGCTTATCGTCAAGCTTTGGAATACTTAAATACATTATTAGAAGAGGATTTCCCTAAAAGCTATGGCATTTATTATGAAGGTAAAAGTGACTTAGTGTTGCCAATCGAGCATTTACCTGTCACATCATCACATCATTTCTTTACTAAAGCTCTCAGCTACCCTAGCCTACATGCTGCACTAGTTGAGTATAGTTATAAGGCGATGGAACAGTTCCATTTTTATCAAGATGTTGATGAAGAAGAAGCAGCAATGCCAAGTACATTCGCTGTTTTCGGTCTTGGCTTATACGATAAAAGCTATGGCAAGCTTGTTATCGACTATATGTATGAATGCGATGGCGATCATTCGCCAATGCCTGAATACTTTGCAAAAGCCTATGTAGAAACATTTGGTCTAACACCTGAAACATTGCCTGTCTTTGTATGTACTGTGCTAGCTGTTCAAGAAGTTCCATACGATGATATCTTTGAAAAAGCTATGAGCACAGATATCAATTTACAATGGTTTGAAAAATTTATGAAGTCGCCATTTGTAGAGCTTTGCCCATTTATTCCTCTAGAACAAAGTGAGCACATTGAAGAATATAAAGATATGGTTGTAGCGCAGCTTTTATACACATGCTTTGGCATCATCCATTTGAATGACTTTACTAGTTCAGCATTTATGCGCATTCCAGAGCCATATCGCACACGCTTTGAGCCGATTATTAAAGAGCTTATATAAAAACAGGAGAAATTTTATGACAGCCTATGACAAATCGAAATGGCATTTTGATGCAGAGGACTTTCCACAGGAGTTATCTACTGATCAAGGTACAGTGCATATCGCGTTTTTTTACCGTTGGATGTTAGAGCATCAATTAGCAAATACGACTGTCATCGAAGAAGACGACCCAGGGCTTTATGAACAGCTAATGATAGGTGAAATAACAGCGCTCGATTTTTTCATTGAGTTTTACGATGGAGTTTTGATAGATGAAGATTTAACGGAAGAAGGAGCTGCGTTTGCATCTACCTATTACGATGCCTATTTAACTGACTATGAAAACCTCCCATTACAGCTTTTCGATGGATACGATTCACTGTATGCAGCTATTTATAATGAAGAAAATTATGCACTTGTTGCAAGGTTGTTGGAGGGAAAATTTAAAGCTTTTTTAAAATAGATTATAAGCCTAAAGTAATGATTCGCCCATAAACGAATAAGTTCGTAGCAGATTGCTTACAAAAACAGCTTCAATTTGCGTAAGCAATCGATATTTTCACAATAGATTTGTTAATATTTATACAGCTTAACAACTGTATACAAGCTGTTATTAGAGAGATTAGGCCTTAATTTTTACGGAGAAAAGGGCTGAAAAATGCTGATTCAAGATAAAGGAGCTGGACAAAATGAAAACAATAGACTACTTAAGAGATATGTATAGAGATGATTATTACCCAAAATTTTTAGTTGATAAGATTAAAATGTTATTAGAGGGTATTGTTCAATATTTAGAGCAAGCTCCTCACTCTTTAGAGGATATCCAACAAAAATTGGACGAGATGACACTTGCTATTAATGAATTGGAAGATGAGTTTTATGAACATGACAGTGAAATTGAAACAGCTGCCAGAGATAGCATTGCAGAAACAGTGATTGATATATTGCAGGCATACAATATTGAGATTGATGTAGAGGACGCATTAAGAGAACGCGAGTGGTAAAGGTGATTTTTTGTTACTGTAGCACTATGAAAGAGCTTGCGCAAAAATATGGCGTGGGCATTTTGATGTCGTATTGTTGGTGAAATTTTATCCTCATTTAGCAAATGTTTCCTGTATCGAAAAGATACAAAAAACATTTGCTGAATGAGGTAATCTATTTGATTGTCAGCTTATAATCGTTAGGTATTTTTTCCTTATGTGATTCAAGCTGTGAAAACTTTTTCAACTATACTACTCGCTTTCATATATTTAAAAGTTCTGTTGCTCTAGATTTCATTAATAAATCTACTTCATCTATGCCCATTTCAAACATGACGCTAGTGTTTGTAACAGGTTGGAAATAGTAGTCTACTTTACGCTTATCAAATTGCTGTTCTAATTCTTTCCATTGTACGACTGGTAGCAATGCAAAAGCCAGAGTATCATTGCCTAATGATTCCATAAACCAACGAATTTGATATTGAGGGGAGAGCATTTCCTGCATAGCTCGAATTGCACTATCCCTATCAGTTACATCATCAGCAAAGGGAATCGTCATTGAATTTTCTTGGGAGGATAGAACAATATCCACACCTCTAGGTTTATCTATCTCAATAATTTCACAATTGATTTGATCTGACACAGGCAATTGCTCGTTAAAGTAATCTATTAAGTCTTCTTCAGCTTCTCGCCAATCTATCCAAATGAGCAGACCATTTTGATTATATATTTTTTCAAGTGTTAAATTGGTTAAGAAATCCGCAATCTTCTGTTGATTCTTCATTTCCCTCACTCCTCGTTATGTTTTTACTTCACTACATAAAAAATGAGTAACTTATTCTACTGCCTCTAGCAATTGAAAAGCTCACAAATTGCCACGCTGTTTAGCAAAGCTAAATGATTGACATTTAAGCTAGGCTTCATCGCTCCGCTTTATTTTTTAATCTGTCTACCTTTTTGGGGCATATCAAAATAGGATAGCCGCTTTCTCGACAACCTCTATTATCAGCTTGTCGCTAAATTAAGATAAGTATTATCAAAGCGAGCCTTTTTTAAATCTTCAACATGAATTAAAAATTCCAAATATCCCGCGTCCCACCAACACATATTCGCTGCATTTAAAGAGGATAAAGAGAACAATACTTCCCAATTTTGCGCCTCTTCTAGTGCCTCATGTCGCAATTTTTCTGGCATTTTATGAGTGTTATATAAAAAGGCACTTAGCCCATTTCGGCACAAATATGCATCTAGCTGTGTTTCCCCATCCCAAGTTTGCAATCCTCCAGCAAGCGCATCACTTACACCACACACCTCTGTATAAATGTCCTCATATTCCTCAAACAGCATTTCTGAGTCTTCCCCTAAATCAGGCAATGACAAACAAGGTTGCCAAGTTACTTGATGAGAAATAAAATCACGTTCTTCCGCATTTACTCCCTCTACGCCTTCAGGCAAGCTTGCCAAGGTCAAATTTGCTAAGTCACCGTTATAATAAATGACTTGATGCTCAACATCATAGGCAGGCTCGTCCAAACCTAAAAAGAAATAAAACATCCCCGATGATGGCCAATCATCTGAAGGCAAAAATGGCAATTCACTCAAATTTATTTGCGCTAAAAAAGTATAAGCTTCTCCATCCTCAGTACATGGCCATTCTATAGATGGTGGTAAATCAGGGCATCCTGCTATACGACTGTTCCCAATTTGCTCATAATTTTCCTTACTAGCAAGCTCGAATCGTAGCGAAACTTGAGCATGCTCCATCAATACTGTTTCCAGCTCCTTCTCTCCAGCTACATTAAACTTATTCAATATATCCGTAATCGCTTGTTTACGCCAATTTTCTCGCATCATACCACTCCCCTTTTTATGTTATTTAGTTTAACATAGTAATGACAATTACAAGGCAATGCTTATTTTTTCGCCTATACAATCAATTTCGCCTTGGCGTAATTGTATCTGCGCTTTGCTTTTAATGCAAAAAACATTTGCTGAATGAAGATAAATGGTGCGAGAATTGAAATTACCGAGATAGCCGCTTTCCTCAAATCACACTTACCCTTTCATGCAAAACGTTTCCATTCTTTCTGTGCTGAGAAACAGACTTTAAATCACTGTATTTCAAGCCTTTCAGAGAGCATTTTTCTAAAAGGTTAAATTTTCTATCAAAGGCTTTTATCTACTTTCCCGAAACCACTTTTACCAACTATTCATTTCTCCAAGGATCTCCCGCATCACTATTCAACCATGAAAGAAAATTATCAGTTATATCATTTTCGGTAGGAACACCATATCCATCACTTACTAATTGGAAGTTAACAGCTTCCTCTACCGCCCTCATTAAAAGATGATACCCACCATTATCGTTACCAATAGAAACATAGCCTGGTGCATAATTTTGAACTTCATATGTTTTATTCATTTCAATTAATCCATCTGTTGAATATAGCTGAACTAAATTACCATACACACCGTTTGATGCACCTAATAACTCTTTATATACTTTCGGTAGCACTATTTGTAGTTCTTTTTCAACCTGCTGTATTTCGTCTACAGTTGCTGGTTCATACAAATCAATAGCCCATTTCTTGAATTGAAACGCTGTTCTATGCTCTCTAGCCATTTATTCCTCCAAAATGCAATATATTATTTTGTTTAACAACAAGCGTTGCTAAATGTCCTTGTAAATAATTTGGCTTTGTATCAAAATCAATTAACAGCTCAGATTCATGATCCATCAAAAAATAAAGCGGATACATGGCTTCTTCTACTTGCTTTGTTGTAATTGGTGAAGTAAGTTCTGTATCATCTGATAAAATTACTTTACCCTCTGCTGCAATTTCCTCATTTATATTTATAACAATTTGATTGGCAATGTATAGGTTTATAAATGATTTGATCTTCTGCTCCTGACGATTTAAGAAATCCACCTTGTCATCAATACATTTCATTACATCCTCTGATAGTTCGAGTTCACACTCTATCTCTACAACATTCTTCCATACGTTTTTCGCAATCATGCTACGATTCACCTCTGCGAAAATAATTTAATTTTCATATTAATTATATTCTACTAAAAATCTCCCTCAGGAATCCATAATCCTCATCGCAAGTTTTCTTGATTCAGTGGATTATTAAATCAAAGTCTGAATTGACATAAAAAAACTGTATACACTCGCCATCATCGGAGTTTGTATACAGTCTAAAAAAATCTTGCTATTATGCAGAGCAAGAACAAGAACCACCTGAACCACAGCCTCCAGCACATGAAGAACCAGATGCAAAGAAAGGATTACTTACAGGCACTTTTACTGCTTCTGATACAGTTTTTCCTATAAGCAGGCTTATCTCGTCGAGTAAATCTTGAAAATCGTTTTCAGCTATCTTTAAGGCTGAAACCTTTTCATTTAAATCGAGTGCGCGCTTTTGCTGACGAATCGATTTCATGATTGTATGATAGTCCGGATGGTATTTTCCGAAACGTTGTACATCTTCGTACTGCTCTTTCATGCGATTAAATGCGTGTATAGCTTCGATTAATTGAACATCGCTATAGACAGCATCATAAGCTTGTTGCAGTATTTTCGCAGGCTCAGAGGAAAGGATCATCTCACAAAGCGCATCGGCCTCATCCAGTATGATTACCCAGTCAGAGGTCATCATCATAGTTAATTCCCCCAATCTCTTACCCATCATAACAGATTTTGTGGTAATTTTACATTATTGATATTTTTACATGAAGGAGTTTTTATGTTGGCTACATCATCCAAAGAACAAATCGAAGAATTACTAGCAAATTTTTTACAAGAAAGCACTGCTGAAGATGAAGAGGTTTTATTGCATTTATTATCAGGGCTTCGTGCAAAGCAACAAGGGGTACATCGACGATATATTAATGCTGCCCTACATATGGTAGGTAAATTTGAGTCAGAAATTAGTGAGGTTCGAATTCCAATTACACCAGTTATCCATAATACAATTAAGGTCCCACATGGTGGAATTATTGCAACAATTGCGGATGCAGCAATGGGAGGATTGGCTTCTCGTTCTGTACCAGAAGGCTTTAATGTGGTCACAACAAATATGAATGTCTCTTATATTGCTACAACTACAAATAAAGAGCTAATTGCACGTGGACGCTTTGTACATAAAGGACGTCAAACACTTGTAATGGAATGTGATATCGAGGATGAAACTGGACGCAAGCTAGCTATTGCAACTGGATCATTTTTTGTCATTCAACGCCGCTCTCAGGCATAAGATTTAGAAAATAATCACGGACACATTGTTGATCGGAAAAAGGGAATTTTTCATTTTTTATTTGTTGAGTTTGTTCATGCCCTTTTCCGGCAACAAGGACAATATCACCTTTTTCAGCCTTTTCTAATGCCTTATGAATCGCAACCTTGCGATCTAGATAAATTTCATAATATTGCTGTTCCGTAAAACCTGCTATGATACTTTCATTAATTAAGATTGGATCCTCATCACGTGGATTGTCAGTTGTTAAAAAAATAATATCTGCATACTTGCTAGCTACAGCACCCATAGCAAAACGTTTTGCCTTATCCCGATTTCCTCCACAGCTAAATACTAGATAAAGTGTTTTCGATCGATCGAATGTCTGTAATACAGCCTGTAATGCCTCTGCAGTATGTGCATAATCCACATACACATCGATGCCAAATGAATTGTCTATTTTTTCAAGTCTGCCTTCTGGTAGTCTTAATGACCACATATGTTCAGCTATCTCCTCAATTGAAAAACCTAAGCGCCATATAGCCATCAACGCGGCTACAGCATTTTGTACATGATATTTCCCAACGAAAGGAATTTCTACGATATGCTCACTTGAGGATGTTTGTAGACAGAGTACCGTTTTGCCAATGGATTCACTGACAATTTGGATATGTAAATCATTGTGATTGTCAAAGCCAAATGAGCAGGATTTTTTCTTATCATAAATACCAACAGAACGACAGAAATTATCATCTCCATTTAACACTAGTTTTTTCGATAAATCTGCCAGCCTTTTTTTCGCACGCTTATACCCTTCAAGTCCTCCATGATCCTCTAAATGATCCTCTGTTAAATTTAAAAAGACACCACAATCAATATCACAATGATCCAATCGATGCTGCTGTAATCCCATTGATGAAGCCTCTAAAACAACATGTGTAACACCATTTTGTGCACATTGCTTTAAAATTGGATGCAGTTCCTTTGCCTGCAGTGTTGTTAATTGTTCATATATAGTTTGTTGTTTTTGTCCATTTATAAAAAATCCAACTGTTCCAATAACAGCTACATTTTTATGTAAAGCTCTTAACAATTGGCTTACATAGTGACTTACTGTTGTTTTTCCATTTGTCCCAGTAATGGCGATTACCGTCAATGCTTCTGCTGGGAAGGCCGCAAGCTTTGCACTTGCATACGATAAAAATAAGGCAGTATTCGGAACCCAAACAAAAGGAATATTTTGATCAGTAATAGGTAGTGAGATACTTTCCTCTGAAACAATGGCTACAGCCCCACGTGCCAACGCCTCTTTTACAAAGCGGCTACCAGACGTTTTCTTGCCCTTTCTTACTATAAAAATATCTCCTGGTTTTACAGCCTGTGCATAGTCCTCAACACCTGTAACAATAGTACGAATAGACCCACCAGTCACACTACATGGCCAATCCTTTAACAGCTCAGCTAATTGCATGCCTCATTCCCCCTTTCAGTTCTCTATCATATGACGGCGTCTGTAACGGTGTGACGAAAAATGTAGGTAGAGGCTTTAGTCTTAACAGACCATTTAGAAAATGAAAAAACTGAAGTTCAACTCGGCTGACCAAGTTAATCTTCAGTTACAGATACTATTTTATTGTGTTGACTCATCGATAGTCTCTACAGGTTCTTCTGAGTCAATATTCTCACTATCCATATTTTGTGAGGAGGGCTCAATAAAAATTTGTGTATAATAATTTAAAAAGACACCAGAGCCAACTGTTGCATATTTTTCATTCAAAATAACTTTTCGATGCTCAGCAGAATTGAGCCAACCGTGCATGGCCTCTATAGCATCAAAATAAGCCGTCGCTAGATTCTCATTTGCCTCACTATATTCAATCCCTTGTGTTTCTAATCTCTTTTTTAAATCCCCATTTGTAGGTGATTCATGCCCAATAAAGTTTTGAACTTTCATATCCTCACTATGCATTTTAGCTGCTTCTCCTAGTGTTACATCAACTTTTAGTGGAAGTAGATGATGATGTACTCTAGTAACATTCAGTAAATCGTCAAGCTGTTCTGCATTTGCTTCATTGATTTCCTGCTGTAAAAAAGAAGACGGAGGTGTAGGTATAACAAGCTCACCTTGATAAGTCATTTCGTATGGTTGATGAAGAACAAGCGTTTCGCTATTAGTAAAGCGTATACCCTGTAGCTCACTTGTTTCTCTATCTATATAAAGCTGTGCAAAAAGTCCATCGAATTTCACAAGTAAACGGGTCTGCATATCTTCTTCACTCATCGAAAAAACAAAAATATTATCATCAACATTTGCCGCTACTTCATAATCAATGATTGTCATTCGATAAATCTCGTCACGTTTTTGTCCAACTTTGAAAGGATAGGCGTCCAAATCTTCCCCAGCTATGTATACTTGTGTCACTATATTATTTTGAACTCCTACCATAAAAAATGCAGTGGCACTCGTACTATATACCCACCAATCATATCCAAAAGACGATGGTTCCTTTCGTGCTGGTTCCCCGTATTGTTTCACAATTGCTTGAACACCTTGACCAATAAATGTCGACATCCCACTTTCCGGCCTTGTCATTGCTCCAACTTCTGGCTGCTTTAATTCTGTTTTTGGTATAATATTAGAATTAGCATTCGGTCCTTCAAGTGGCTCATTTTCACGTGGTGTATTAAAAAACATAAAGCCGATTAACGCAATTGCAGCACATGCCATAAGAATGCGGAATAAAGCTTTCATACATGACTCCTTTTCATCACCAGTATTGTAAGTTATTATATCAATTGTAATTGGGTTGACACAATGTTGTCATTGCAACAATGTCGAATATGCTCTATTATAAAAATGAGCGTATACTTTGTACGAGAACCTAAAGGAGGATTATACATGTATTTTGAAAATACTAACCTTGAAAATTTAACAGCTGATCAAGAACTTATTGAAAGCATTATGAAAAAAAATGGTTTAGAATGTGACGGCGGCTGGGATTATGAGCGTATGACATTTGATAAGCGTTTTGATACTCGTGAAGGTCGTTATTACCTTCGTGTATTCGCATATGCAATTTCTGGTGACGTTGGTGCACACGACGCAATCCTAACGTTAATGAAACCAGCACTTGGTAAATATTATTACCCACATGGTGTTGAATATGGTGATGATGAAGTTTATCCAGCGCACCTAGTAAAAAAATGCGAAGAAATCTTAAAAAAGGTTAAATTAGACTTAGATGAATTCGCAATCCAAACAACAAATAAAAACAATCTTGAACCTGTTAAAGCACGCTAATCTATAATTTTTTAGTAATAGCTATGTTCCTAATTTTGGAAGCAGGAAGACTCAAACTCTCCTTTGCGATAACAGCTTCATATATCGTTTTGAAAAGACTGGTGGTCCAGTCTTTTTTATTTTGAGTAAAAATACTTTTTCGTCTCATACTAATATTATCTTTCATAGGATGTAGGTGAGATCAAATGCTACAATTTTTAAAACACCCTTTTTTTCGCCACCCAATAATTGTTATTGCATTAGGAATAGCACTTCTTTGGTTTATATCGCTATCATTGCCAATATTACTTGCCTACGTCACCGCCATATTATTAGAGCCCTTTAACATTCGTATCAGCAAAAGATTCCGAAAAAAACGTAAAATTATTGTGTCCATTTTTTTTATATTCTTTTTAAGTATAACCATATTACTATGTATCCTCATACTATTTATAAGCTGGAAACAATTTTCAACATTCATCATTCATATTCCTAATTATCTCAATCAACTGTCATCCATATGGATTCAAATGCAATCCAAGCTTTCTAACTATACGTATCATTTACCAGTAGATCTTGTCATCCAAATTCAACTACTCATTTCACGAGCTTTAACATCCATTGAAAAATTTGCTTTATCTTTAACAAACGTAAATGTTTGGTCATCATTGCTTACCTATATTCCTTCACGTCTGTTTGATATATTTGTTTATTGGATTGTACTATATATGTTACTTTTAGAGCTGCCAGCCATCAATCGTAAAATGTTAGCACCCTTTCCCTTTCACTATCATCAAAAAATATTATTTATTGGTCAAAGAGTAAAACTTGCTTTGTTCGGTTTTATGAAAGCACAATTTTTAGTTGGTATTTGCATTTTTGCTATTGCCTTTGGAACATTTTTTATACTTAAAACACCATTTCCACTTATATTAGCACTTTTGCTTGTTATTTTAGATGTTATTCCTTTTTTAGATTCATTTATATTGCTCTTGCCTTGGGCGATATATAAAGCCTTTACAGGTGACTATGTCTTTGCTATTGCACTTGTGGTGTTAACCATTGTCTTATTTTTGGTTCGACGTATGATTGAACCTAAAGTAATTGGCAATAAAGTTGGACTTTCCTCTCTTACAACATTTATTGCTATGTTTATCGGCTTTAAAATATTTGGGTTTCTCGGAATTTTAATTGGCCCTTTACTAGTCGTTGTTGTTCTTTCTTTATTTAATCAGACATCCATAAAAAATCTCCCACCTTCTCAATAAAAAGTGGGAGATTTTTGTTAAACCCCTAAAATAGCTTTAATAACAGAAGTTGTTTCACCTGGTTCAAATAAAACATAAAGTAAAACGTACACTAACACCCCTGTAATGGCTACAAAAAACCAAATAATACTTGTAATCGGTCCAATACGACGGTGAAGCTTAATATTCATTTTTAAACCAGAGATAATGCTCACAATCCCAAATACAGCTCCTGTAGTAGCTAAAATAATGTGGAAAATTAAGAAGAACGTATAATATGGTTTTAAATCTTCTCCACCACCAAATGCTGTATTACCAATAAATACTGTACGTGATGCATAAATGATAAAGAAGATAAGTGCCGCAATACCAGCAGCCAACATTACTTTTTTATGTGCCTCAACTTTTCTTTTTATAATCAAGCCCCAGCCAATCGCTACAAGTACTGCACTGATCACGATGAATGATGTACTTAGAGTAGGTAAAATTTGCAGTTCCATTCACAAAACTCCTTATAGAAAATTTCTACTTTCAATTAATGTTGCTGTTGACTTTCCCATTTTTGTTGATGGGCCTTTAATGCATCAGCAGTAATTTTATCTGGATCCTTTTGTTCTGAGCGATACCATTTAATAAAGATTGATCCAAGTAATACACCGAAAATAAGCTCTTGTAATATTTTCATCAGAACACCACCTAGTTGCTGATCAGCAACAGGCTTCATATCAGTAAAGAGCTCTGGACCTGATAGAGATAATCCAGATAATGTAGAGGCTGGTACACAAAGTTCCATTGCCTTTAGCCAAGCATCACCATTTGTATAGGTTTCATACATAGCGTTGGGCGCAAAAATGATTAATGCACATGCAGGTGTAATTAATACTGCATTAGCAATTATATAAGCTAATTTATACAAAGGCTTCATTTGTGAACGATTAGGCATGCTTTGAATTAATGGCCAATACATAAAAACAGCAGATACAAATAGTACAAATGTATATGTACCGTGTAAAGTTTCATTTAGTTTAATGTAATCTAAAACTGATGGTAAATGGTAGAAAGAAAACAAACCGATAAAGACAAAGACTGCTACAACAGGTAACGTAAACACTTTAAATATTTTTCTAGCAACAGGCGCTTCTATTGCAACATTCCATACCCACCAAGGAATTCCCTTAATTAAGAAAATCGGAACAAGTAATAATAAAATAGCCATTTGCACCATATGCATTGTAAACATAATGTGCGCCATTAAATCTATTGGAGATCCCTTAATAATATAAATCGTTACCATTGCCAGTACAAAATAAATTGCCTCTCCCTTTTTCAGAGGTTCACTTTCTTTAAAATCCTTACGCCACTTTGTTGTGACTAAAAAGTAGATGACTGTTATGAAAACGAGAACCCCTATTAAATACGGGCTCCATAAAGCTTGGAAACCAAATATACTAAGTGGCATACAGAACGCACTCCTTTAAACTTCAGTACTCCTATTATAGAACGCTTACAACTATACTGCAATGAACGAAAGGTGAACAAATTACTATTGATAGTCTAGGCATATTAAGTTGATGATATAAATATTTTGAAAACTTGTAAATGACATTTATCAAGTTATAAGTACAAACAAGAAAAGCACGTTCCTACATAAATGTAGAGAACGTGCTTCTTTGGTGATTACCACCAAATAATAGTTAAGAATGCTAAGAAGAATGTAAATGCGATTAAAATTCCCATCCACATGAAGAAGCCAATTACACCACCGAAGTGAGTTTTTTTGTCTTCTAAGTGCATGAAAGAGTAAAGTTGAAGAACAACTTGAACTCCAGCAAGTAATAAAACAAACGGGAATATTAAGTATTTAGAAAAATCGGCTGCAACTACTGCGAACGCGATAAATGTAAAGAAAATCATAATCGCAAAGTTGATTACCTGTTTACGCATATGAACGGCATTATGATGACGATCATACTCGTATTGTGCCTGTGACTTAGCAACTATAGGTGTATCGTGTGATGACATTATCCGATCACTCCCATCAAGTATACTACTGTAAAGATGAATACCCAAACTACGTCAATAAAGTGCCAATATAAAGCAGCTACGAAGAATTTAGGTGCATTATATAAGTTTAGTCCACGTTTAGCATTACGAATCATTAATGTTGCAATCCATACAAGTCCTAAACATACGTGGAAACCATGTGTACCAACTAAAGAGTAAAATGCAGTTGCGAAAGCAGATTGGTTAAATGTAAAACCAAGGTGCACATAGTGTTGGAATTCATAGATTTCAAGTGCTAAGAATCCAAGACCTAGAGCTAAAGTAATTGCTAACCAAGTTTGCATACCTTTAAAGTTAAAGTTACGCATATGGTAAATTGCATATACAGATGTTAGAGATGATGTTAAAAGTAACATCGTCATTGCAAATGCTAAAGGTAATTCAAATAAACCTTGCGTTGTGAACTCCATGCCTGCTGGCCCTTTGTTCTTAAGCGCTAAGTAAGTAGCGAATAAACTTGCGAAAAGTACAACTTCACAGGCAAGGAAAATCCAGAAACCAACGACTTTATTTTTACCTTCCATCGTAGCTTGTTCAGGATGATCTGGCCAAGTATGAGGAGTAAATTTAGTATTGAAATCCATTATTTATTTCCTCCTTTGCCGTAAAGTTTTTCTTCAATTTCAATAATTTCTTCTTTGTGTAAGTGGAAGCCGTGGTCGTCCTTAATAGAACGGAAAATCATAGCACCAAATGTAATTGCTAGACCAATGATCAATACATAAATAGACCATGGCTTATCTGCATCTGGATTGTAAAGAGCACCGAATGCCGCAATAAACAGACCCATGGAAATTACGAAAGGAATTGCAGAGTTGTTTGGCATATGGATATCACCTAATGGCTCAGCAAATGTAACTTCTTTATTACCTTCTTGTTTTTCAATCCACCATGGATCTAAACCACGTACAAGTGGTGTTTGACGGAAGTTATAGAATGGAATTGGTTGTGGAATTGACCATTCTAGTGTACGTCCATCGCCCCATGGATCGCGACCTGCTGGTTTGCCTTTGATGGACATTAAGCAGTTGATTACCATCATGATAACCCCTACACCCATCATTGCTGCACCGACAGTTGAAATATAGTTGAACTGATCCCAACCTTGACCTTCCATGTAAGTGAATACGCGACGTGGCATACCCATCAGACCTAGGAAATGTTGTAGGAAGAATGTTAAGTGGAATCCAATGAAGAATACCCAGAAAGTCCATTTTCCTAATGTTTCGTTTAACATACGGTTGAAGAAAATTGGCCAGTAGAAGTGCGCTGAACCAAATAAAGCTGTTACGATACCACCTACGATTACGTAGTGGAAGTGAGCAACGATAAAGTAAGAATCGTGTAGTTGGTAGTCAAGAGGTGCAGATGCTTGCATTACCCCTGTAACACCACCCGCAACGAATGACGGGATGAAACCAAGTGCATAAAGCATTGGTGTTGTAACTTTAATAGATCCGCCCCAAATAGTTAAGATCCAGTTGAACACTTTCATACCAGTTGGTACGGCAATTGCCATTGTTGCAACGGCAAAGATTGCGTTTGCTGTTGGCCCAAGACCAACTGTAAACATATGGTGAGCCCAAACCATGAACCCTAAGAAACCGATTAAAATTGTTGCGAATACCATTGAAGAGTATCCGAATAAACGCTTACGAGAGAACGCTGGAATAATCTCAGAGAATAAACCGAATGCTGGTAATACTAAGATATAAACCTCTGGGTGTCCGAAGATCCAGAATAAGTGTTCCCAAATAATTGTGTTACCACCCATAGTATGGTCAAAGAAGTTACCGCCAAACATACGGTCAAATAACATCATTAATAAACCAATTGTAAGTGGAGGGAATGCGAATAAAATTAAAGCACTTGATACAAGCGATGTCCAAGTGAATAATGGCATACGCATGAATGTCATACCAGGAGCACGCATTGTAATTATCGTAACGATAAAGTTAAGACCTGAAATTAATGTACCTGCCCCTGAAATTTGTAAACCAAGTACATAGAAGTCAATACCATGTCCTGGAGAATATAACGATAATGATGCATAAGAAGTCCAGCCCGCATCAGGAGCGCCACCCATAAAGAATGACAGGTGAAGGAATACTGCACCTAGGAAGAATAACCAGAACCCTAAAGAGTTCAGGAACGGGAATGCAACGTCACGCGCACCAATTTGTAATGGTACTAGCATGTTCATAAATGCGAATAGTAATGGAGTCGCTGCTAGGAATAACATTGTCGTTCCGTGCATTGTTAATAATTCATTGAAAAAACCTGCTGAAATGAAATCGTTATTTGGTTTCATTAACTGAATACGCATTAATAACGCTTCAAAACCAGCGATAGCGAAGAACAATGTACCGGCTAATAAATACATGACTGCTAATTTTTTATGGTCAACAGTAGTAATGTAATCCCAGACAGTTGCTCCAAAGCCCTTTTTCTGTGTGTATGAGCTCACAACTTTTACCTCCCTCAAAGTTTGTTACATAAAACTTAAAATTATTTTTCAACAGATAAGCTCATGATGTATGTTGCAAGAGCATCAATTTCTTCATCAGTAAGTTGACCATATTTTCCTGTCATTAAGTTACCTGGTTTAAACTGTTCAGGATCCTTAATCCAAGCTTTTAGGCTCTCTTCATCATGATTTAAGAAACCAGCAACACGGTTACGGTCACCAAATGTCGTTAAGTTAGGACCTGGTGCACCACTAACGCCTGTACCAGAAATTGCGTGACAGCCTAAACAGCTGTTAGCAAATGTTGCTTCTCCAAGATCTGTTGAAGCTTTGTCAGCAACTTTACCTTCTGTTGCTTTCATTGCAGTTACCCATGCATCAAATGCTTCTGGGCTTAAAGCTTTAACTTTGAAGTCCATTAATGCGTGTGAAGGACCACATAACTCAGCACATTTACCATAGAAAACGCCATCTTTAAGGTCTTTCGATTCTTTATCGAATTCTAAGTAGAATTTATTTAAGTTTTCTACGTTCGTATCCATTTTACCGCCCACAGCAGGAATCCAGAATGAGTGCTTTACATCAGCAGCTTTTAAATTAAAGTAAACTTTTTGACCTGTTGGTACAACTAATTCTTGTGAAGTTACAATACCTTGGTTAGGATATTCGAACTCCCACCAATATAATTTTGCAGTTACATTTACTGTTAGGGCTGTTTTGTTACCTTCTTCATCTACTTCGTCCATTGCAGCAACATCTGCAAATTTATAAGTAGCTGTAACAACCGGTACAGATAAGATTAATAATAAAATAATAGGAATAACTGTCCAAATTACTTCAAGTGTGTGACTACCTTCTACTTGCTTAGGAATAACATTTTCGCCTACTTTTGAACGGCGGAATTTTAAGAATGCAAGTAAATAGATAACAGATACTACAACTATAACTAACGTCATAATTCCAGTAGCCAACAATAATAGGTTGAATTGTTCTTTACCTACTTGACCAGATGGTTTTAGTGCAGAAATATAATCTTCACCACAACCTGAAAGGAAAACCATCATCACTGCTAGAAGTGAAAAAAGACGCCACTTTTTAAGCCCTTTCATCATAGCTTAATTAAACCCCTCTTTCTTTGTTGTATTTTCATGTGTACCTAGGACATTGGTTCTGTCTATATGAATTCTTGTGAAAGAAAGAATCCCTAAATTTAGCTAAACAACGCAAAAATTATGATGGATACAAATAGTATAGTCATATGATTCAACGAATAGATAAACATTTTATTTGCCCATTTCATATCATCTTTTGCGGTAAAGCCTTTAAAAGCTAGAATTAACCAGCCCAAGTTCAATGCAGTTGCAATAATTAAGAAGCCAACCCCAAGCTCTGGTAAAAGGAAAGGTAACGGTAATAATAAAAGAATCCAGAATAACATCGAGTATTTCGTTCGTTTAAATCCCTTTACGACAGGTAGCATCGGTATGTTAGCTGCACGATATTCTTCAGTACGTTTCATAGCAAGTGCATAAAAATGCGGTGGTTGCCATGCAAACATAATCAGAAAGAGAGCAAGTGCTCCTGGGCCGAGTGCAGGTTCAACAGCTGCAAAACCAATTACAGGTGGAATCGCCCCCGAAATACTTCCGACTATCGTGTTACTAACATGCTTCCTTTTTGACCACATTGAATACAGAACAGCATAAGCGAATATTCCTACTAGTCCCCACATGCCGGCCGCAAATGATGCCGCAAATAACAAAATTTCACCTACAATTAAAAATGAGAGGGCAATGGTCAATACAAAATTCGGCTTAAATCTACCTGTTACTGTCGGTCTTGCCTTCGTTCTTTTCATGATTGGATCTATATCCTGGTCAATGAAGTTATTCATTGCACCTGAGCCACCAATTATGAGTGCCGCTCCCAGCATGGTGAACAATATGACATCTAACTCTTGCAAGAAATGTCTACTAGTAAATTGAAATGCCAGCCACATCCCTGTAAACGTTGTGACAAGATTCGAGTTAACGATTCCAATTTTTATCAGTGCTAAGAAATCTTTTACAACAGATGTTGATTCTGGTCCAGTATTTCTAGTAGCCGACAATGCACGACCGTTTGACATGTTACCTCTCCTTTCATTTTTGTAAGCATATTCCGCTACAATTACTATAGCGAAATTTGCGATTGATTTCTAGACATTAAGTGAAATTTAGATGAAGTTGTAAAAATTAGTTTTGTCTAGAAATATAATTAAAAACAACATATCTATAGTAAAACATTTTCTAAAATGAATTGTGAAGGTTAAAGCACGAAATTATGAACAATTTGTGAAATGGATTCGACATCTAAAACTCCCTTCTCTTTACAAGTTGTTTTTTACCTGTATTTTCGATATTATCTAGTAGCAGAAACATTACTTTCATGTAATGTTGATAGATAAAGTAGGTGACTCATTTTATGCAACACAACAGGTATATGAAGTGGTTTGCTGTTGCCGCTACAGTTGGAATGCTCCTTATTTTACTTGGTGGAGCACTTGTTACCAAAACAGATAGTGGCTTAGGCTGTGGTCGAAATTGGCCTGATTGCAATGGTTCTCTTATTCCAAAAGAAATTACACCAGAAGTTTTAATTGAATTCTCACATCGTCTTGTAACTGGAGTCGTATCTATTTCAATTCTTGTGTTAACAATTTGGACATGGCGTAAACTCGGTCATATTCGTGAAGTAAAACTATTAGGTTTCCTAGCGATGTTCTTCTTAATCGCGCAAGCTCTCATTGGCGCAGCTCAGGTATTGTGGGGACAAGGTGACTTTATATTAGCCCTCCACTTCGGAATTTCCTTAATTTCTTTTGCTGCTGTTCTTCTTCTCTCTATGATTGTATTTGAAGTGGATCGAAAATTTGATGCAGTTAACGTTTTTATTGGAAAAAAATTACGCTGGCACACGATTGCTGTCACAATTTATTCTTATTTAGTCGTTTATACAGGTGCGCTTGTACGCCATACGGATTCTAGTTTAATATGTCCTGATTGGCCGTTCTGTTACAACGAAACACCTCTAGCACCTCTAAATAATATGTATGAATGGGTGCAGATGGGGCACCGCTTAGCTGTTCTTATCTTTTTCATTTGGATTGCATACATAACTTGGCACGCTGTAAAAGAATATAAAAATCAACGTGTTATTTACTATGGTTGGGTGATTGCTTTTATTATAGTAATCTTACAGGTAATTGCTGGTATGTTAGTAGTCCTAACTAAATTAAATTTAATTGTCGCATTATTACATTCATTATTTATCTCAATTTTATTCGGTCTACTTTGCTACATGATAATGCTAGTGGCACGTAGCAATTATAATGAAAAAAATAAATAATACTAGTAAAAGATTCGTGCTATTAAATGACGAATCTTTTTTTGTTTTTCTATCTAAAATACCCCCGCTAAATCATTTACTCACCTCAGCAGGCCATTTGTACATATGATGAATCAAGATAAATTGTCAAAAAATAGACATAATGACATATAAAAAGGGTAATAGATCGCTAGTAAAAGCGCTCCATTAACCCTTTTTCATTACCTATTATTCAATTTCAATTAACAAATCACCTGTTGAAATCGCATCGCCTGCACTTGCATAGACCTCTTTCACAATCCCATCTTTTGGTGCTTGGACGGTTGTTTCCATTTTCATGGCCTCCGTAATTAGCAGGTGGTCTCCTCGTTTCACTTGACTGCCCTTCGATACCACTACCTTTAACACTGTTCCTGGCATTGTGGCACCGATTTGATTAGGATTGCTTGGATCTGCCTTTAACGCTATACTGCCATCCACCTCAACCGTCATATCTTGAATCACAAGTTCACGAGATTGACCGTTTAGCTCAAAGTAAATGACGCGTGTTCCATCGTGCTGTGGCTCACCGATAGAGACTAGTTTTATAATCAGCGTTTTACCTTTTTCGATTTCGACCTCGATTTCTTCCCCAAGCTTTAATCCATAGAGGAAGGTCGGTGTATCCAATACCGAAATATTGCCAAAGGAGTCCACTGTTTTGGCGTATTCTTCAAATACTTTTGGATAGAGTGCATAAGCGAGTACATCTTTCTTCGTGACTGGACGATTTAATTTGTCCTCCAACACTGCTTTCAACTGCTCGAAATGGACAGGCTCTAGTAGTTCACCCGGACGTACTGTGATCGCTTCACGGTCCTTTAACACAACCTTTTGCAGTGCCTCAGGGAAGCCGCCGTGTGGTTGTCCTAAATATCCTTGGAAGAACTCAATGACAGAGTCTGGGAAGTCGATCGTTTGCCCTCTTGTTAAGACTGTCTGTTCGTCTAATTCATTTTGCACCATAAATAATGCCATATCCCCGACTACTTTTGAGGATGGAGTAACTTTAACAATATCACCAAATAGAAGGTTCACGCGAGAATACATGCGCTTCACTTCCTCCCATCTATCGCCAAGGCCAACTGCTTTTGCCTGCTGCTGTAGATTACTGTACTGACCGCCTGGCATTTCATGCACATAAATTTCAGAATGCGGGCTCATCATGCCACTTTCAAAATCCTTATAATAGTGACGTACATCCTCCCAATAGTAGGATAGCTCTTCTAATGCGTCAATATCGGCACGGACTGCACGGGAACCGCCCTTCATCGCATAATACAGGGAGTTCGCACTTGGCTGTGACGTTAAGCCCGCCATCGAACCGAGGGCTGTATCGATAATATCTACGCCTGCTTCAATGGCTTTGGCATACAGATAAATACCGTTTCCACTTGTGTCGTGTGTATGCAAGTGGACTGGCAAACTTGTCGTCTCTTTTAACTCGGAAATTAAACGATACGCTGCTTCTGGTTTTAATAAACCAGCCATATCTTTAATGGCTAAAATATGAGCACCTGTTGCTTCTAGCTCCTTCGCCATGTCCTTATAGTATTGCACCGAATATTTCGCACGCGTGTCATCCAAAATATCGCCTGTGTAACAGATGGCTGCCTCGGCAATTTTCCCAGATTGACGTGCCGCATCAATGGCTGTTTCCATCCCTTTTATCCAGTTTAAGCTATCGAAAATACGGAACACATCAATTCCTGATGCCGCTGATTCTGCGATAAATTCGCGGATTAAATTATCGGGGTAGTTGGTATAGCCTACCGCATTGGCCCCACGCAGTAACATCTGGAATAGCACATTTGGTACCTGTTCACGCAGCTTCGCAAGGCGCTCCCATGGGTCTTCTTTTAAGAAACGATAGGCCACATCAAACGTCGCCCCTCCCCACATTTCGAGCGAGAAGAAATTATGCATCAGACGCGCTGTGGCGTCAGCAATTTGGAACATATCCTGTGAACGTACACGTGTTGCCAGTAAGGATTGGTGTGCATCTCGGAACGTTGTATCGGTAAGCAGTACATCTTCCTGCGCCTGAATCCATTTCACAAGCCCCTCTGCTCCTTGGGTATCTAAAATTTGCTTTGTTCCTGCTGGTGGCACAATGAATGAATCCACCTTCGGCATGCCTGGCTGTACAAAAATTGGCTTGGCCTTCTTTTCTACCCCTGGGAAGCCATTTAATGTCACATTGCCAATATAGCTTAACAGCTTTGTCCCACGGTCCTTGCGCACAGGGAAATGAAATAGCTCAGGTGTAGTATCGATAAAGCTTGTATCGAAGGCACCTGTTAAAAACTTCTCATGCGTCACCACATTATTTAAAAACGGAATATTTGTTTTGACCCCGCGAATACGGAATTCTTTTAAGTTACGGTCCATTTTCGCAGCAGCTTCTTTAAACGACATTCCTGATGTTGAAATTTTCACCAGTAGGGAATCATAGTATGGTGTCACAACAGCGCCCTGGAAACCATTCCCTGCATCTAGTCGGACCCCAAAGCCACCACTCGAACGATACACCATTAGCTTCCCTGTATCGGGCATAAAATCATTGGCAGGGTCTTCTGTTGTCACACGCGCCTGAATAGCATAGCCAATCATTGGCATCTCTTCCTGCTTAGGCAGATGAATTTCTTCACTGTGCAGCGCATAGCCTGCCGCCACCTTAATTTGCGTGTGCACAATATCGATACCCGTAATCATTTCTGTAATGGTATGCTCCACTTGAATACGAGGGTTGACCTCGATGAAATAAAAATCTTCACCCGCTACTAAAAATTCCACTGTCCCAGCATTTATGTACGAGACATTTTTCATTAGCTGCACAGCCGCCTCACAAATTCGATTTCTTAAATTTTCTGAAATTGAATTCGATGGCGCGATTTCAACGACCTTTTGATGACGACGCTGAATCGAACAATCACGCTCATAGAGATGCACGATATTGCCCTGTTGATCGCCAATAATTTGAACCTCAATATGCTTTGGCTTGATGATTGCCTTCTCTACATACACCTCATCCGAGCCAAAAGCAGCCTTTGCCTCCGATTTTGCTCGTTCATAAGAAGAAGCAAGCTCTTCTGATGTATGCACAAGACGCATCCCGCGACCACCACCACCAAGTGCTGCCTTAATCATAACTGGATAGCCATAAGTGCTGGCAAATGCCTCTACCTCATCTAAATCGGCGACAGGGCCATCTGTCCCAGGAATAACAGGAATCCCGGCAGCAATGGCTTGCGAACGTGCTTTAACCTTATCTCCAAACATATCTAAATGTTCAGAAGTAGGTCCAATAAACACAATGCCCTCCTGCTCACAACGACGTGCAAATTCTACGTTTTCTGATAAAAAACCATACCCTGGATGAATGGCATCTACGCCCGCATCTTTCGCAATCGCTATAATGCCCTCAATATCTAAATAAGCATCAATCGGCTTTTTACCCGCCCCTACTAGATAGGCCTCATCTGCTTTAAAGCGATGGAAGGCGCCACTATCCTCTCGTGAATAAATGGCTACTGTTTGGATATTAAGCTCCGTGCAGGCGCGGAAAATACGAATCGCAATTTCTCCTCGATTGGCTACGAGAATTTTGTTGATTGACTCCATTGATATCCCCCTTTATGATTGTGATTTTTTCCTTTCTACCTTTTCAAACATGGAAACATTAATCAATATCCCCATAGCTAAAGATAGAATAATTATAGATGTCCCGCCATAGCTAATAAAAGGTAACGTTACACCGGTTAACGGGATTAACCCAGTTACACCCCCAAGATTGATAAACGATTGAAAACCAATCCAGCTTGCAATACCAGCCGCAATCATACGTGCCAGTGGATCTTTTGTGCGTAAAGCAATTGAAAATCCTTTATATATAATAAATCCTAGACCACCTAAGACGATTAGCACTCCCCAAATACCTAGCTCTTCCATAATAATCGCCATAATGAAATCGGTTTGTGGTTCAGGCAAATACCCCAATTTTTGAATGGATTGACCTAGTCCCCTTCCCTCTAAGCCGCCTCCGCCAATTGCATAATAACTATTAACAACTTGATGACCAAAATCGTTTTCATAATCAAACGGGTTAAAATAGGATAAAATACGACCTTTCCGGTTACCCTTTAACAGTTCGCCTTTAAACAACCATAGAATACCAATGATAGCTGCACCAAATGCCCCTAGCACACCAAAAAACTTCCAAAATGTTTTAAACGGAATTCCACTGGCTGCCACAACAGAGACAGCTATGCCACATAAAATAATGCTGGCTCCTAAATCCGTTTCAAAAGCTACCCCTGCAACGACAAGAATCCAAAGAAATATTGGATAAAATATTTCAGTCGGTTGTAGCTTTTCAAATGTGTATTTTTGTGCTTTTCGATGAAAGGCAGCAGCAAAATATAAAATAATAAATAGTTTCGCATATTCAGAGGGTTGGAAATTCCCAAATCCAGGAACAGCTATCCAGCTCTGAGATCCGATTCCTTCCTCAGCACCATTTCCGTCTATCTTTACCCAAGTAAATAACACAGCAAGTACAATTGTCAGTAGCAGCATGATATTTTTATTTGCATAATGCTTATAAGGGAAAAATGCAGCCGCTAAAAATCCTAAAAACGCTACGATTAAATTGGTCACTTGCTTATTATAATAGAAATCGGGCGTTTGTTCTTTGAACACAATGGCCACCATCATACTTGAACTATAAATCATCACCAAACCAAATAAGCTTAATAATAGGACCATAAAAAATAATGGGTAATCAAAATTTTGTGCATAACGTTTTAAGTATTGTCTCATCGAAAAACCTCGTTCTAGAAAAAAAACTCAAATCGCAGATTGCGTTTGAGTTTTTTCTTTTTATTTGTCTGTATACGCGTCATGTAGTACAGAAAGTTCTTTCTCGAGTGAATCGAGAATTTCTTTGCCTTTTTCGCGCTCAATCAGTCCAAGCTTCACAGCAAAGTCAATTTCACGTGAAAGGCCGAACATTTGTGTATCTAATACTTCTTCATATAAAGGGCATTGTGGCATTGTTAGATGATCCATTTGTACTCGAATAAGGCGAGCAATTTTGTCTGCATCAGCAACTAAAAGCTCCAAAGCCTTCTCCTGAAAAGAAGTTTGTGATTTCGTATCCATGAGGACGCCCCCATTATCTGATATTTCTTCGATTCTATCTTAATAAAGTTTATCTTTTAGTCGTTAAAATTGCAAGTGTCTTCGTTGGAAAAATAGCGAATTCAAATTATATTTCTTTATTATCTCTAGTCATTAGCGTTATACTATTTCATGGATATACAAGATTTAAGGAGGATTTCTATTATGGAAACAATAATTCCTATTAAGGGTGCAGTTTCATTTCAACTAACATTAGATCCTACAGTTTGGATTTTCGATGATCGTAAATTAGATTTAAAAACATACTTCACATCACAAGAAGTGGAAGAAGATAAGGATATTAAATATATGCGTGAGGTTGGTGCTCATTGGTCACGTGAAATAATGGAAGGAGCAACTTTCCCTCCAACATTAAAATCTGAACGCAAATTTGATCGTAAAGGGATGGAAACAGGTACTTTCGGTATCGAATTAAGCCCCTTCTTGAAAAATGCTGAAATGAAACCTGAAGCGACAACAATTGTTATTGAATGCGAAGATAGCAAAGAATATTCGTTCTCGATTGCGGAGGCACAAACACTCATTTTAAAATATAGCCAGGATGGCAAACCTCTACTAGAAGATGGCCCTGTCCATGTGCTCTTTAAAGATGGTTCGAATGTAGATAACCCTATCAAAAATGTATCAGCCATTCGTGTTGAATAGGAGGGAATACAATGCGTGTAAAATGTGTCATTTGCGATACAATTAATAATTTAGACGATGATTTACCATTAGCAAAAAAATTACGCAATCGACCAATTCATACGTATATGTGTGACACATGTCATGATCGTATTAAAGACCATACGCTTGCACGAATAGAAACGGGAAATTTCCGCTTTTATCGTACTTCACCACAAATGGATAAAGATTTTTAAATAAATACTGCTATAACAACGAAATCATTCCGAGATATGAGTATTCTCGGAATGATTTTTGTTTATTGATTAGTGATTTGAAATATCATAGACATCATACAATAATAATTTCCCATAACGATAAAAGCGAGGAATCTCACAATAATGAGATAAACCTGCTTTCATTCATTTAATTCCAATTAGAAGCCACTTCACCTTATACATTATTCTTTATAATCATCTTTTCAATCAGCTCGACCACTTGATACATTATTGTCGCAAAAAAGGCAATGATGAGCAGTGACATCAGAACTAGATTAAAATTAAATACTTGGAAGCCATAGATAATTAAATAGCCAAGACCTTTTGAGGCAACTAAAAATTCACCCACAATAACCCCTACCCATGATAATCCTACGTTTACCTTTAAAGTTGAAATAATCGTTGGGAAAGAGGCTGGGAGTATGACTTCTTTAAATATCTGCCACCTCGTAGCCCTAAAAGTTTGTAATACTTTACTATAGTTTGGATCTACCCCTTTAAAGGCTGTATAAACAACAATGGTTGTAATAATAATGGAAATTAATGCACCCATTGCAATTATCGAAAAATATCCTGGTCCAAGTGCAACGATTAAAATAGGTCCTAGAGCAACCTTTGGCATGGCATTTAAAATCACTAAATAGGGATCCAACACCTTCGATAACAAAGGGGACCACCACAAAATAATAGCTATTAATGTACCTAGTAAAGTACCAGCAATAAAACCAATAATCGTCTCCATCAACGTGACGCCCACATGCAATGTTAACGAACCATCACTTACTTTTCCAATAAAGGTTTGCCATACATGTGTTGGTGAGCTAAAAATTAACCGATCAATCCATTCAAATCTAGAAAGAAGCTCCCATCCACCAAAAAAAATGAGTAAGATGATGAGCTGATACAGTCGAACAAAACGTTTTTCCTTTTTTAACATTTGTTGATATTGTTTAAAAGGTGTATTATCCAAGGCTCTCCAGCTCCTTCCAAATATCTTGGAATACATCTGAATATGCTGGATGTTGTCGCACATCAAAAGGTGATAACTGTTGTAATGCTTCAGGTATTTCAAAAACTCTGTGTAATGTGCCTGGATTCGCTGAGAAAAGAAATACCCGTTCACTCATCGCAATCGCCTCACCAATATCATGGGTGACAAGAACTGCTGTTTTTTGATAGGCCTTTAAGGTTTCAACAACCAAATCTTCAAGCTTTAACTTCGACTGATAATCAAGTGCCGAAAACGGTTCATCTAGCAATAAAATTTTTGGGTTTACTGCCAGCGTTCTTGCTAATGCAACACGTTGTCGCATCCCACCGGACAGCTCTCGTGGGTAATTGCTACTGACATTCGCTAGCCCTACCTCTCGCAACAATGCATTTGCGGTTACTTTATGCGTTTTTTGGCTACACTCCATAATCTTCAAACCAATCGTAATATTGTCCTCAATATTTTTCCATGGAAATAAATAATCTTGCTGAAGCATATAGCCAATAAGTGATTGATTTTGTGCTGATATTTCCTCACCATCAATATAGACCTTGCCTTTAGTAGGAGGAAATAAGCCTGCTATGATGGACAATAAAGTCGTTTTCCCACAACCGCTTGGTCCGATAAATGAGACAAACTCACCTTCACGAATGCCTAAATTAATATCACATAATACATCCTTTGCCTGTGTGCTTGAAAAATAACTATGGTGAATATTTTCTAGGTTTAAAAATTCCATATTACTCAGCAGCCTTTTTCGCAAAGGTTGTATTCACAAGTTTTTCATAATCCACCCGCTGAGGAAGTTCACCTGCTTCCTCCATAATCGTTTGCAAGTTATCCCATTCCCCCTTCTCCAGTATAGGATCTGTCGCATAAGAGCCCTGAGATTTATAACGCTCTACCACTGTTTCAATTAAAGCTACATCCACATTTTCAAAGTATGGCTGAATAATTTTAGCAACTTCAGCAGCGCTCTCTTTTTGTACAAAATCCTGTGCTCGTTTCAATGCATTGGTAAAGCCTTGGACTGCCTTCGCATCGTCCTTTAAATAACTACTTTTTGCCATAAACGAGGTATAAGGTAAATGACCAGATTCTGTACCAAATGAAGCAACAATATAACCTTTCCCTTCTTTTTCAAACACACTTGCGGTCGGTTCAAATAGTTGTACAAAATCTCCAGTTCCAGAAGCAAAAGCCGTAGAAATATTTGCAAAGTCAATATTTTGAATAAGTGTTAAGTCTTGAGTTGGATCTATGCCATGTTTTTTCAATACAAATTCTCCTGCCATTTGCGGCATTCCGCCCTTACGTTGGCCTAAAAATGTGGAGCCTTTTAATTGATCCCAAGAAAAATTATCTATCTTATCTCGTGCAACTAAAAATGTACCATCTGTTTGAGTGAGCTGTGCAAAATTTTGAATTGGGTCGTTTGCGCCCTGAAGTGTCACATAAATAGAGGTCTCTGATCCAACTAGAGCAATATCAATTCCATCTGACAGTAATGCTGTCATTGTTTTATCCCCACCAGCTATTGTCTGTAGCTCCACGGAAAGTCCTTCATCTTCAAAGAATCCTTTTTCAAGAGCAACATACTGTGGTGCATAGAAAATTGAGCGAGTCACCTCTCCAACTTTGACTTTTTCAAGCTCTTGTTTATTACACGCTGTCAAAGAAAGGAGAAGTACAGCAATTACACTTAAAAACAAGCCTCTTTTAAACCACCGCATTCCTTTTCCTCCTTGTTGTTGAAAATAAGCCTATCGACATTAACTTATTCACATGAGAAGATTTCGGTGCCTATCTTTTAAAACTGTTCTACATCAAATGCTGAGTTGAATACAATAAGGTAATGATTTGTCATTTTTTTTCACAAACATAAAAAGAAAACAGCCTTAGCTATTCAACGCTAAGACTGTTTCCATGTAAAGTTATTTTACTGATTAGTAGCTTGTTGCTCTTCTCTTTTTTCACGCCACATGCGTGTTTTATAGACAATTAAAATTAATGCCGCTACAATAAGCCCTTCAACCATTGGAAGATATAAAGCAAAAAATGTTAACAGAATACAACCTAAAAACAGGAAAATATAAATAATAATATTTTGTGATCGTTTTAATTTCTTTGCAAAGCCTAGTTTATAGACAATCGCCGAAAGTAGAAACACCAGGAAAAATAGAACATAGCCAGCAATATCATAGTTAGGCATATTCTCATATAAAAAACGTGTAATGCCAGCCATTTTTTTATAGGCTTCTTCTGTTTCCTTTGCATTTACCTGTGCAGCTACTTGAATAACATTCAGTTCCCCCATTAAAGCGGACTTAATATCCAAGACTCCTCTTCCTTTCATGGAAGCAAAAATTATTGTTCAGCGTTTTTAAGTTTTTTCGCTATTCTTTCACGTTCATTTTTATCTAGAATTTGCTTACGAAGGCGAATAGACTCTGGTGTAATTTCTAGGTACTCATCATCATTTAAAAATTCTAATGCTTCTTCTAGTGTTAATAAACGCGGTTTTTTAATAACGTTTGTTGCATCTTTTGTCGCAGAACGAACATTTGTCTTTTGCTTCATTTTTGTTATGTTTACAGTAATATCATTGTCACGTGTATTTTCACCAACAATCATACCTTCATAAATTTCAGTACCTGGCTCTACAAATAGTGTACCACGGTCCTCTACCTGCATCATACCATAAGTTGTCGATTTACCAGTCTCCATAGATACTAAAACACCCTGATGGCGTCCACCGATGCGACCTGGAATGAATGCTTGGTAGCAATCGAATGTATGATTGATGATCCCAAAACCTTTTGTCATGGACATAAATTCAGTTGTATAACCAATTAAACCACGCGCAGGTACAAGGAACGTTAAACGAACTTGACCATTGCCATTGTTCACCATGTCCAACATTTCACCTTTACGTGTACCAATAGATTCAATAACTGAACCCACATTTTCTTCTGGTACATCGATTTGGACGCGTTCAAATGGCTCACATTTCACACCATCAATTTCACGAATGATTACTTGTGGTTTTGACACCTGTAACTCAAAGCCCTCACGACGCATATTTTCAATCAGGATTGATAAATGTAGTTCACCACGACCTGAAACTGTCCATGCATCCGGCGAATCTGTATCTTCGACACGTAAAGATACATCTGTTTGAAGCTGTGAACGTAAGCGCTCCTCTACTTTACGAGCTGTTACCCACTTACCTTCACGACCTGCAAATGGTGAGTTGTTGACTAGGAAAGTCATTTGTAATGTTGGTTCATCAATACGTAATGGTGTTAATGCTTCCTGATGTTCTACAGGACATACCGTTTCACCAACGTTGATGTCTTCCATGCCTGATACAGCAATTAAATCTCCAGCTTTAGCTGACTGAATTTCTTCACGTTTTAAACCAAAGAAACCAAATAGTTTAGTTACGCGGAATTGTTTTACTGTACCATCTAATTTCATTAATGCTACTTGTTGACCTACTTCGATT
The DNA here is from genome assembly GCA_002973635.1 of Lysinibacillus sp. B2A1. GTDB lineage: Bacteria > Bacillota > Bacilli > Bacillales_A > Planococcaceae > Lysinibacillus. The sequence goes on along the minus strand of CP027224.1, from coordinate 1,145,111 downwards.
GTCCCGCGGAATACACGTCCAATACCGATACGACCTACATAGTCATTATAGTCCAGCAAAGCTACTTGGAATTGTAATGGTTCTTCAGAATTATCCACTGGTGCTGGAATTGCTTCGATAACCTTTTCAAATAGGCATTGCATATTTTCCTCTTGCTTTGCTGGATCTGAATCAAGTGAAGCTGTACCATTGACACCTGAAGCATAAACAACAGGGAAGTCCAATTGATCATCATCTGCTCCCAGCTCAATAAATAGCTCTAGTACTTCATCTACTACTTCAAGTGGACGAGCAGAATCTTTGTCTACTTTGTTAACAACAACAATTGGTGTTAACTTTTGCTCTAATGCTTTTTTTAGCACGAAGCGTGTTTGCGGCATACAACCCTCATACGCATCGACAACTAGTAAAACGCCATCAACCATTTTTAAAATACGTTCTACCTCACCACCGAAGTCAGCGTGTCCAGGCGTATCAAGGATGTTGATACGAGTTCCGTTATAGTTTACCGCAGTATTTTTTGCTAAAATTGTAATACCACGTTCGCGTTCAATATCATTAGAGTCCATTGCACGTTCTTCAACATGTTCGTTTGAACGGAATGTACCAGATTGTTTTAATAATTGGTCAACTAAGGTAGTTTTACCATGGTCAACGTGGGCGATTATTGCGATATTGCGAAGATCTTGACGTAAGTTTGTCATTATTCCACTCCATATTCTTTTTTCGAATGTTTAACTGTGATATTATAGCACAAGAGGGATAGAAATGTCCTTATTAGAATTTTCATCATTCTAAAAAATATATTTGATTTACAAATTTTTAATATAGGGGGCTCGGTTATGAATCGTGCAAAATTCGTAATGGCCATTTATGCATTAGCAGCTGTTTTAGCAATGTGTTCTATCGGATATTCTGTGGCTGCTGAAAGTGCGTTTGGTATTATAGCAGGCATTTTGGCTACTTGTGTCATTTTTATGACAGCCTTTAAAATGAAACGCAAATTGCGTGAGCAAGGATTACTTTAACAGACATTGATGTTACAAAAAGGAGCCTGTCTAAAAAAAGACGGCTCCTTTATTTTTCATAAGGCACAATATATGTTTCTAATAATTCTTTGTGTATGGAAGGATTTGCAATAATAAATGTATCCTGATGCAGGAAATCAAAGCCTTCACCGTGTAAATTTGTGGCAACAGCGCCAACTTCTTGTGCGATAATGGTACCCCCTGCAATATCCCATGGCGATAAACGCATAGAAACATAAGCATCTAGCTTACCACTCACTACAAACGCTATTTCCATAGCTGCCGAACCATATGATCGTGTACCTCGTACTTTACGGACCATATCAATAACTTTTTCATGATGAATATGCCGATTCGGTGCAACCCAGTGTGCATTAATCCCAATGATAGATTCTTCTATTTTTACTGACGGTAGTTTTCGTAAAGGAGACTCATTGTACCAAGCGCCTTCTCCAGCTATTGCATAAAATAAGTCTTCACGCATCACGTCAAATATGTAACCAAGCTTTCCGATTCCATTAATGAATATACCAATGGAAATCATAAAATGGCGGTGTTGTTTAACAAAATTCATCGTGCCATCAATAGGATCAATAATCCACACAACGCCATCTAAGGATTCTACTTTTTCTCCCATTCCCTCTTCCCCTAAAATTTTGTGAGATGGATCAAAAGCTTTTATTTTTTCAATAAAGAATAATTCTGTATCACGATCAATATTTGTCACAAGGTCATTGGCACCTGATTTTGTTTCGATGACCAAATTATACGAAAAGGCTTGTCTAATGCGGCTGCCCGCTTCAAAGATAATATTTTTCGCAAATTGATCCAATTGTTGCATGTCCATAAAAACCCACCCTTCGATTAAAAAAGCCTATGCTTTTGGTCTAACTTTACATATTTTCATGTTCTCACCATTTAAGAATATGCTGATTTCTTTTTCTCTCGATGTTAGCATGGTGTATACTGCACATTGTACTACTAAAAACGTAAAACATTTCATTATGATATAAAGTCTATTTTACCCTTTATAACAATAAAAATCACCTGCTGTCGGAATATTCAGCAAGTGATTTTCAAATTGGTATGAAATTTTTATTACGCATAGGCGTGCAAACTTTCAAGTTCCATCTGAATTTCAGTCAGACGTTTTTTACTTTTTTCAATTTCTACTTCATTTTTTTCATTCATAGCGTCGAAGAGAGAAGCTAATTCATAATCTAATTCCAACTGTAAAATGTGTTCATATTGCTTTTCAATGTCAACTTTACGTATAATTTTTACGATTGGTTTCATAAAAATCACTTCCTTTTTTTAATTTTTCACAAGAACATTTTGGATATCTGAGAAAGTTCTTGTTATAAGATTTTTTCCCATTTTTCTAATAAAATAAACCTTATAAATCGAAAGGGGCTACTATCATTGCCAAAAATAAAGTGGACGAATAAAGACTTTAATGTTTTTCATATAGACGGTTTAGAGCAGAGAATGGATGCATTAAATACTTCTGTACGACCAAAATTTCAACTGCTAGGAGAAGATTTTTCTGCTTTCTTTTCCAGTCATCTTGGAGAAGAATTTTATCCTCATGTTGCAAAACACGCACGAAGAACTGTGAATCCTCCAAATGATAGCTGGGTTGCCTTTGCTCCGTACAAAAGAGGTTATAAATCCTTACCTCACTTTCAGATTGGTCTTTGGAGCACACATTTATTCATCGTCCTAGCTATTATTTACGAAGCTCCTGAAAAAAATGTGATGGCTCAGCGTTTAATGGCTAATAAATCATTACTAGAACAACTTCCTGAAGACTTTATTGTGTCTGGAGATCATATGTCTCCAGCAGCTACTCCAATGCAAGTGGCAAAGGAGGACAAGGTAGATGATTTACTCCTTCGTTTACGTGATGTTAAAAAAGGCGAATTTTTAGTAGGCCGGCATATTCCAAGAGAGCAGGCAAGTAAGCTGTCCGCTAGTCAACTCCATCAAATAACAGAAGAAACTTTCAGTTATTTGCTTCCAATTTATAACGTCATTATTGGAAAATAATGTTTGATGCATGATATTTTTATCCATGTGACATAATAATGCAGATGATGTAACTATGTTAAATGTCGATTTATATATTGCCTGTTTACATTTATATATTGTGGAAAATTTCTAATTTTATTCCTATTTTATTGAAATTTTTTTGCAGATAAATCAATCCGAATTGTAATATTTTACATTATTCAATAAAAATGATATTGATGTAGTGTATGCAAAACGCTCTTTTTTAACACACATATAGTGGAAAGCTCTAAAATAAAAAAAGTGGACGTGAGAATAACTCACATCCACTTTTTTAATGACGTTGTTTAGGAACGACTTTAATCAAAGTACCATCCATAGCTTCTTTTGTTAGTTTAACGACAGGATAACTTACATAGCCACTGGCTTCTTCAAACTCACGAAAAATAGATTTTTCTTCTGCTTGTGAAGGGACAATTTGTTTAAAACGACGATACTTTGCCAGCATACTCTCACGTTTAATGCCCTTCTCATAAGCTTGCTCAATTCCTTCGAAGAATTGAACAACATCAACAATTTCTTCTGTAGACCAATCTGTTGAAAACGGATAGGAATATTCCATTAGACATAACCACCTTTACGTTATTGTCCCCATTTTACTCGGATACTTTCAGCTTCTGCAACCATACGATTGATAAGCTCCTCAACTGTTGGAATATCATGAATCATTCCTGTTACTTGACCAGCCCAGCCAAACCCTTGATCTTCCACACCATCATAAATAAAACGTTTATTGGCAGCGCCACTAATGAAATCTTTTAAAGCTTCATATGTCGGTGTTTTCTCCTCGATTTCTAAAATTTTCGCTGTAAAATCATTGCGTAATGCTCGAGCTGGTGCACCAATAGAACGTTTAATAATTGTTGTATCAGCCTCACTGCTTGCCAGTAACGCCTCTTTATAAGCTTCTGATGCATCTATGCACTCTTTAGTCGCAATAAAGCGTGTACCCATTTCAATACCCTCCGCTCCAAGTGCCTGCGCTGCCATCCAACCTCGACCATCACCTATACCACCAGAAGCAATCACCGGTATATTTACACTGTCAACAACTTGCGGAACAAGCACCATTGTGCCGACATCATCACGTCCAAGATGACCACCTCCCTCTTGTCCAACAACCATCACAGCATCTGCTCCAAGTTGTTCTGCTTTTTGAGCTTGTCTACGTGCGGCTACAAGCACTAACTTTTTAATGTCGGTTCCTGCCAAAATATCAAAAATAGGTGCAGGATTCCCTCCAGTCATTGTTACTACAGGTACTTTTTCTTCCACTGCCACACGTACCATATCCTCATAGCCAGTGCCATACATGCCAATGGCAAAGTTTACACCAAACGGTTTATCTGTTAATGTTCGTACTTTCTGAATTTCTGCGCGCAATAAGTCAGGATCACGTAAACTCATAGCCGTTATTTGCCCGAGTCCTCCAGCATTCGACACTGCAGCTGCCAAATCAGCATATGCTAAATAGGCTAAACCCCCTTGAATAATTGGGTATTTCACATTTAAAAGTTCTGTCACACGTGTATTCCAATTCATAGTACCTCCCCTTTCGTACGTTACTAACTTCTCGAAATGATCAAAAAACCCTTTTATTTTTTTAATTAAAGTCTATTCTTTCATGTCGTAAGGTGCTATAATTCATTTGTTTTCTTAGATATTATAAAGTGAGGTGGTACCTGCGTTGTCACAATTAGAGACTCCTTTGTTCGACGTATTACTTAAACATCGGAACAGACATCCGATTCAGTTCCATATTCCAGGCCATAAGAAAGGTCAAGGTATGGATCCAGCCTTCCGAGAATTCGTCGGCGACAACGTTTTATCAATTGATTTAATTAATATTGCTCCACTAGACGATTTACATTCACCAAAAGGCGCCATTAAAGAAGCGCAAGCACTTGCTGCCGAGGCCTTTGGTGCTGATCATACATTCTTTTCCGTTCAAGGTACTAGTGGCGCCATCATGACGATGATTCTGACCGTCGTCGGTCCAGGTGATAAGATTCTAGTGCCACGGAATGTTCATAAATCAATTATGTCAGCGATTGTTTTCGCTGGTGCAATTCCGATTTTTATTCATCCTGAAGTGGACAGTGAATATGGTATTTCGCACGGAATATCACCTGAAGCTGTCGAAAAGGCTTTAAAGGCTTATCCAGACACAAAAGCAGTTCTTGTTATTAACCCAACTTATTATGGCTTTACAGCTGATTTAAAACGTATTGTCGAAATTGCGCATGGTCAAAATATTCCAGTAGTTGTTGATGAAGCCCATGGCGTACACATTAAATTTCATGATGAGCTTCCATATTCAGCGATGGAGGCAGGAGCCGATATGGCTGCTACGAGCGTACATAAGCTAGGTGGCTCCATGACACAAACATCGATCTTAAACGTACGTGAAGGACTTGTATCAGCAAAACGTGTACAAGCTGTCTTTTCAATGCTGACAACAACATCGACATCTTATCCATTGCTGGCATCGCTTGATACAGCTCGACGTCAGCTAGCAATTCATGGCGTTGATTTAATCGATGATGCTCTTCGCTTGGCAAAGGATGCTCGTAAACGTATTAATCAGATCCCGCATTTAAAATGTGCTGGAAAGGAAAAATTGCATTCATCTGCAACCTATGATATGGATCCTTTAAAGCTTCTAATTAGTGTAAAAGATTTGGGTATTTCTGGGCATCGAGCTGAGGAATGGTTACGTTATAATGCGAATATAGAGGTAGAACTTTCTGATCTTTACAATATTCTATGTTTAGTAACTTTGGGAGATACGAAAAAGGAGATAAATCTTCTTATTAACGCACTTAATCGTATGTCCAAAGCATTTGATTCAGAAGCTGCAATCACTGAAGCAGTGGTTAATGTTCCAGAAATTCCAGCTCTTGCTATGTCACCACGTGATGCATTTTATGCAGATACTGAGGTTGTTCCATTGGCAGAGGCAGATAACTGTATTTGTGCAGAATTTATTATGGTATACCCTCCTGGAATTCCAATTTTTATTCCCGGGGAAATAATTACGCAAGAAAATATTCGTTATATTCAAATGAATATTGAAGCAGGTTTACCAGTACAAGGACCTGAAGATTCAACATTGAAAACAATTCGTGTTATTAAAGAACGCAAGCCAATTATTTAAAAAATAATATCTTTCACAAACAATTAGTATTCTAATGTAAAAACCGTATGATGCCTTGTCATCATACGGTTTTTCATAGTGTTGAAAAATTAAATAGTCAAGGGACTCTTTGTGAATATTTAGTCAAAATGAAGGTGATTTCCGTTCCAGGCTACTCGCTTTCCTGTGGGCGAGCGACGAGCCGCTTCCTGCGCTGACGCTCCGTGCAGGGTCTCGTCTGTCTCGCTATCCCACGGGAGTCGAGTAGCCTTGCACTCCAATCTGCAATAGTGTAGAACTTTAAATATTTTCTTCCCTCAAAAGAAAAGTAAGAGCATGTTACTCACCATCATTAAATGGATAGAATATTGGTACAATTCTACAGCTGTTAACCTACATTTTATGCGTAAAACAAACTACTTTGTAACTTTACATAAAGTACTCCTCTGTTTTCGCATAGAAAAATGTTATCAAAGCTCCATTTTTGCACAATATAGTGATGGCTTAAGACTTCAAATTTATCACAATATATTTGTGTGAATTGCCAGAAGAAAATACTATGAACAAAGGTTGATTGGAGTGTAGACTGAGTGACTCCTCGGGGATTCAGCGTCACAGATGAGACCCTGGAGCGAGCATATTAGGGAACGAAGGCTAAAAGCATCACGTCCTGTGATAACGCCTTCGTGACCAACCTCCTGTTGCCCCAAGCGGCTCATCGGACGCCCCCAGGAAAGCACTCAGTCGGAACGGTGATCAACCCCTCGTTTTGAAAAAGGGCTATACTTTTTAATTTGTCACCTTGATTTCATGGACATAATAGTATTTCAACAACATGAAAAACCGTATGATGCCTTGTCATCATACGGTTTTTCTTTTGGATAGACCTCTATTCAATGTCAATAAATGTCTCAAAACACTACTAATCAAATTATGAATCCCTATAAATTAGCGATTACAAGATGAATCATTATATATTTTCTACCATTTTTTAATAAACAATGAATATATAGGAATATTTAACTTAATTTAATGTAACCAATTATATTTTTATTTTAATATCAAAATATTTTTAAAATTTAAATCACAAATATGTTATACTACACTTTAAGTGAATAAGTTTTGCAAAATAAAGGTACTTAAAACTTAAGTTTAAAAGGGAATTCGGTAAAAGCCGAAGCTGTTTCCGCAACTGTAAGTGCAAAAACCGTCAGAGTATACCACTGTTGAATGAAGAAAAATGCTTCTAGTAAATGGGAAGGTTCTGAAAAGGTGCACAAGCCAGGAGACCTGCCTTTATTTCATCGTATTAACTCTCTTCGGAATTAAAGAGAACTTACGGCAAATAAACGGATAGATATGATATTTTCATATGTTTTTTCTTATTGTTTACCGATGTTTCTTTTATTTTAAAAAAGAGATATCGGTTTTTTGCTGTAGGAGTTAATGGCAACACAATTCACCTAATAGAAAAAAGGAGGTTTTTAAATGAGGATTTTTAAAAAGTGGCTGCAAATTATGTTGATTGTGATGTTAACATTTTCGTGCATATCACCATCTATATCAGTCCACGCAGAAACGCAAACAGTGTATGAAAATGAAAATATTGATGTACTAACTGGACTGATAACAGCAGACGAGGAACCTATTCAAGCATTAGAAGATGCCACAGCTAATGAGCCAGAAGTAGCTACTTCATTAGTGCTAAGCGAACAAGGACCGCTTACACTAACAAAGAACCAAACACATCAGCTTGCAGCAACCATACTACCCCACAACACAACAAACGACTCGGCAACAATTGAATGGACTTCTAAAAATGAATCCATTGTAACAGTAACAGAGAATGGTGTAGTAACTGCAATTAATGAAGGGACTACAGAAATTCAAGCAGCTGTTGGGGACATAATTAGTAGTATTTCAATAATAGTAGAAACACCTTCTTTAAGCACTGTCTTAACACAACAATTGCAGATAAAGAGTGATTTTTTATGGAACCTTGCAGAACCACAGGCCTCATTAAACTACGAAAGAATTTTATCATTATGGCAAAGTGGTTACGTTGATAGAAATGAATTAAAAAAGAAGGCACAGCCAAATATACTAGGAGAGACAGTTAGCAATTATACTAATGCTGTAATGCTTTTGGCAGCTTCACAATCCAATCCTTTTGCCTATGATGGGAAGAATTTTGCTAGCAAATTAAGTAATGCGCAAACAGGTGAAGGCTACTTTTCCTTTTCAGAGCCTAGTTCCTATAATAATGATCGAAAGGCAGATACTTTTGTAAAAGCTCTTTTTGCTGTGGAATTCATTGGAGCCGAATATAACCGTGAAACAGCCTTTAATCATTTAAAATCACTCCTACCAGACATTAAAAGTCAAACAAATGGTGTTCTACTTGGGTTAACTGTGAGCGTCTTGGCTCATTATGACCTTGCAGAAGCTCAAACTATGCGAGAAGAGCTCTTAATGCATTATAAAGAAAGTGGTGTATATTTTACACAAGGACTAGGTTTATATGTTGATAATTTATATGCTCTTGGTGAAGATCCATTGGATGAGAAATGGTACATTAAAATTAATGACCAACAATATGTTTCAGCCCAAGAAGCATATAGCAAACTTATTCATACAAATGAGAATTATGTTTTTTATAACCGATTAAAAGCAAATGAATTGATTGGACAAAGTAATGAGACTGCGGCCAATTCACACTGGAGCTTAATTGGTTTAGTTTCATTAGTTAATGGAAAATCGATGATTAGTGATGCCAAACAACAATTTACCAATCTCAATTTTGACTTTTCACCAAAAAAAATAGAAGTAACCAATATTACACAACCTTATCTACTAAAAGGAACGACGATTAAACCTATATTTGTCATTAAAGATCAGTACCATTCACCTCGAACAGCAACTGTACAATTACAGTCTTCCAATCCAGCTGTATTAGCAGTGAATGAAAAAAATGAACTCATTGCACTTCAAGCAGGACAAGCTGTAATAACTGTTACCGTGGAAGGTTATGAGCATGTACGTAAAGTACTTTCATTTACTGTCACAGAACATGTGCAATTAACTGAGTTATTACCAAAAATAGAGAAAGCTATTGGTCACCTAACACGTCAAGATAAAATGAGCTCCTTTGAAGATACAACTGCTCTTAAAACATTTGGCTATAATCAGGAAAAGCTTTCAACAATGCTAAATATTTATTCTGTAGTAAGTCCATCCAATGCGGCTAGAAATATTTTGACATTAACAGCAGCTGGTTTAAATCCTTATACGTATAACGGCGTAAATTATGTAGAAACCCTGCACCACCAAATTGATGCTACACATAAACTTTCTGCAATTGACGCTGTAAATATTGTTATGGCGCAATACGTACTAGGTGAAATTCCTAATGACAAGGTAACTCACGCATTACTAGCTGAAAGCGTTGAAAAAGATAACCTTATGTATCTTGAAAATTTAGGCTCACCAGATATACAAAGGACTGGAAAGTTATTATATGCAATAACCCTTCTTAACAGTGAACAGATGGTCACAGAAAATGCTGAAGTATTTCTAGAAGCTGAAAATAAACTATTAGCTTTCTTTCAAGCCAACTTTAGTAATGGAAAGTTTAATTCCCAGTCTGAACAAAATGCTGTAGCTGTACTAAATTATTTAAGCTTAAAGCAACAAACTGTTTTTGGGAATTTCGATGCATTTGAGCTAGCCACAATGATTTTACAAAATCAGTATAATAATGCCTTTATTACAAATGGGATGATTCCTAATTTATCTGGTTTACAATCAGAGTCTACTGGAATCGGATTAAATGCTATTAGCTTTTTATTAACTGACCATAATGCATACAAGAATTTAAAGAAAAAAGAAACAGCAAAACCTACAACAATAAAATTAGAATTTCCTGACAAGGCTAAAAAAAATGTACCACTTGAATTAAAAGGTCAGTTACTTGATCAAAATGGTAACTACATAGATTCAACTATTACTTGGACAGTCAATGGCTCAGTCGTAACAGACTCTTACCTACCTAATGCCGTTGGATTATTACAAATTCAAGCTGAGGCACAGGGCATTATTGCTGAAAAAACCATTGAAATAATTGACTATCAAAAAATTTACAGCGTTACGATCAATGCACCTAAAGAAGCTGTAACTGATATCGATCTTCCTTTAACAGCAATCGTAAAAGATAGTGAGGATGTAGAGGTAACAGATGTAAAGATTTCATGGAAAGTTGAAGGTTCAGAAGCTCTAGTTAACGGTGCAGCAGTACGCTTCCTTAAACCAGGCAAATATGTCATTACTGCTGAAGCTGAAGGTGTCAAAGCAAGAGCAATAGAAATTGATGTTGCGCTCAATACTGATTCAATTCAAACACAAGTTGCACAGGCTGTGGAACATATGAAACAGTATTTAAAAAACAAGGGACAATATGATTATATATCTGCACTTGCCTACAACAAAGTAGTAAATGATCCGACATTCAGCCAAAAACAAATGCGTACCATTGGTCATTTACGTGAGTATGGCAATCACGATCAAAAATATGCACTCTACTATGCCAAAAATATTTTGCAAGCCGTTGCTGCGAGTGAAAATCCTAAGCACTTTACAACATATAAAGGGCCAGTAGTAGATTTGGTAACACCACTTGTTACTTCTCAAGATACTGATGGTCATTTCACAATGTTTACCAATTTCGATAAATCATCAGTAGCTACACAAGCTTGGTCAATCATTGCATTGGATCTCATAAACGAGCCGTACAATATAGAATTAGCTGTTCAAGACTTATTAAATGGCTTAAACGGAGCTTTATCAGAAGGTTCTTACAAAGAACAAGAATTACGTGCCCTTGCATTAATTGCGCTTTCTAAACATCGAGATATCGAGGGTGTAAATCAACAAATTTCAAGTATTCTTAATTATTTAAAAGTACAGCAAAATACAGATGGTGGTTTCAACTATGGAGGTTATACAAATAATCCATTCGCTATTGGTACAGTTATCCAAGGCTTAATTGCTGTTGGTGAAAATCCATTTGATGCAAAATGGAAAAAGAATGGAAGAACAATGGTGGAAGCGCTATTATCACAGCAAATTAAAAATGGTGGTTTTAAATTCGGAGATGAATTTGAAGCTGAGACTGAATTTGATGAGCTAAAATCCACAGAGGCAGCTTTTGGAGCACTCGCAGATTTATATACAAAATCCTCCATGTTCAATGAATCTATTAAGATGATTGGTCAACTACCAGAGGTCAATAATTCGGTTAAGCCCTTTATTGAAATCACAAATTTAGAACTTCAACAAAGTCAACCTTTACTAAGTGTATCTGTCACTGCCTATGACAATATTGATGGAGAACTTACACCAACTGTAACGATTAATAATACACCAGTATACTCTGTTGACAACAATTATAAAGCTGTTGTCAAGCAAGGTGTCAACACGTTAAGAATCACTACAGAAAACTCTTTAGGCAATGAAACTGTTGAAGTTATACCAGTATTATTTCAAAATATTATTGCACAATCAGTTCCACAAGCAACCGTCACTGTTATAGGCTTAAATGGTGCACAAATGTATACCAATAAAGCCATTATAGAAGAAAATGATACAGCTTATTCTGTGCTTGTAAAGGCTATTGGAAAACATAATATTGTGGCTCGATCCTCCAAAAATGGCGTATACATTAGTAGCATTAACAATCTTAAAGAATTCGATCACGGTAACGGTAGTGGATGGATGTATCGTGTGAATGGCATTTTTCCAAATGTATTTGCAGGTGATGTAAACCTACAAGATGGTGACACATTGGAATGGATATACACAGCAGACTTAGGAAAAGATATTGGCTCAACAATGCCTACTACTCCAATAATAGGGGATAATTCAACAGTACCAAATGAAAGTACAAAACCTGAGGATATTGATAAGCAGCCTGTAGTAGACTCTAATAAGGAAAATATTCAGCCTGTCGCTCCTATTGAAAATAACAATCAGGATATCATCGTTGTGGATCATGAAAATCTTCAAACAACTATTAATATAGAAGATGCACAAAAAATATTGGAAGAAAACAAGTCAACTGTCTTAACTATTAAAAATAGTATAGGTACAACAGTTGAGCTACCTAAATCACTCTTCACCTCTTCCGAAATGAATGACAAATTTAATATTTCAGTTGACGAAAACAACCGTGACAACGAACATGTCATTCATGTTAAAATGGAAATTAATACTAATGATGGTAGTATTAAAAATGTAATAACTGGAAAAGAATATATAAAAATAACGATTCCATTAAAAGAAGTACAAGAGCATACAGTGGTAGTTCAACGTATCAATGGCGAATTAATAGCAGTGCCTCATATTATTAAAGATGGTCAACTGACAATCTATACAAAAACAAGTGGTGAATTTATTATTACAACACAGCAAATTACCTTTAAAGATATTAGTCTACTAGAATACAAGGAAGATATTGAGTTTCTAGCAAGCCGTCATGTCATCAAAGGGGTGAATCGTGAGGAATATGCACCATTTAGACCGATTACACGTGCACAATTTGGTGTGATGATTGCACGTGCTTTAGGATTACAAGCGTCAGACAGTCAAACTTCCTTCAAAGATACAAACGGGAAATGGTATGAACATGAAATTCAAGCTTTACTAGAAGCAGGAATTACTACAGGGAAAACAGTTAATACATTTGATCCTGAAGGCTATGTAACTCGCCAGCAAGCAGCAGCCTTTATGGGACGCATATTAGAATATTTACAATATGATGCACCTACTGGGAAAGCACATCATTTTAAAGATGCCCATCAAATTAGCCCTGAGTTTGAAGCATATATTAATATGTTAAGTAGTTTAAACATTATGACAGGTAAAAAGGATGGCACATTTGATGCTACAGGACTACTAACACGTGCACAAATGGCTAAAATTTTAAAACGTACCTTAACTACTGGCGGAATCATGTAAGCAATGCCCCTATCCTCAAGGCAACATAGACCTTGAGGATAGGGGCTTTTCATACGATCTTTCTGAATGAAAAAAGTGACAATGTTCTATAGCAGTACACCTTTCTAGGCTACAGTCATGAACGATAAACTTAGACACTTACCAACCTATATGATCTGCTTCATTGCTCACAAAATTCTCATTGGAGAAAGTCAATAGGAACTATAGCGTATAAGCAAAAAAGTCGATTCTATAACACACTTTCTCTACAATAAATATAGAAAGGAGGTCGTTCGTCATGAATTCATGGGATCAACGATTTCAATCAATAGAATACGTTTATGGTGAGCAGCCAAATACTTTTATCAAAGATTATGTACATTTTTTAACAGAATATCCCCATGTTGCAGCTTATGCAGAGGGTGAGGGACGCAATGCTGTCTTCCTAGCAACTGAAGGGCATACGGTCACTACTTTTGATTTTGCCCAAAGCGGACTAAACAAAACAGAAGAGCTTGCCAAAAAACATGATGTGATTGTACATACAAAATTGACTGATTTACTAAAGGACGATTTACCAGTTGAAGCCTACGATGCTGCGATTATGGTGTTTGGTCATTTCTCTGTTGTACATCAGCAGACAGTTTTTCAAAAGGTTATTAATTCAGTAAAATCTGGTGGACGAATCATGATGGAGTTATACTCGATTTATCAGCTTCCATACGCATCAGGTGGCCCAAAGCAACTAGATTATTTATATGATCCTCTACATGTACTAACCTGGTGTCAACCTTATAAAATTATCCATTTTTTTACAGGTGAACAAATAAGAAATGAAGGTACTTTACACACTGGTCTTGCCCATACTATTCAGTTGATTATTGAAAAGAACAAAAAAGAGTCTTAATGGTCACAAAAAAAGCAGATTTTTACCCTTTACAAATAATTGTAAAGGGTTCGTTCTTTTACATAAACAAATACACAAAGAGTGGACAGAGAAATGCACCAATAATTGCCGTTAACCCCATTGATAATGAGCCAACTGATAATTCTCTTTCTCCATACTCTCTTAATTTAACAAGCCCAACACCATGTGAAGCACTGCCTACTGCAACACCTCTGCTAACCGCAGAATCAATTTTTCCAAATTTAATAACTAACGGTCCAATTATTGCGCCTACAAACCCCGCTAGCATGACAAATACAGCCGTTAAAGGAGGAATCCCTCCAATTGTTTCGCTCACCTGCATACCTACCGGTGTCGTTAAAGATTTAGGTAAGGCTGTCAGCATCCAGCTATCACTTACCCTAATCCATTTTAGCATCACAAAAATCGTCACTAAGCCAGTAATCATACCAATAAAGATACCTGACAAAATAGAATATTTATACTTCATAATAATGGCACGCTGATTATAAAGAGGATAGGCGAGTGCTACTACCGCTGGGCCAAGCATTTTTTGAAGCCACTCTCCTCCCTGCATATAGGTCGAATAAGGTATCTGAAATACTACTAAAATAACAGCACTTACAATAGTTGTCGTTACTAGCGGAATCATAATAGGATGTGGAAATCGCTGATATAGCTTTGTAAAAAGCATAAACAATACAATGGTGCCAATCACAACAATTATTTCAATCAACAGTTAATTTCCCCTCTCCTTCTTCAAGAACAGCCTCTGTTTCTTTTTTCACCGACTCTTTCTTCTCAATCATTTGAGTAAATAATCCAGTGATATAAATAGAAATTAATGTACTAGCTACAACAGCCAAAATAATTAGCAATCCCGTCGTTGACATAAGCTCTGGATAGTCAATCACTCCTACTGTTGCAGGAATGAAAAATAAGGTTAAAATACCGATTAAAAAGCCCGCTCCATCTTGAATATATTCTACTTTAATTATTCTAAATTGAAGTGATAGCGCTAATAAGAGTAGACCGATAACGCTTCCTGGAAGAGGTACATGCAATAAAGTCACAATGCCCACGCCCATGTAGTAATAAATATTGAGTATCCCAATTTGGACAATAATCCGTACAACTTTCATTAACCATGCAGCAAATTTTTCGTTCAACATTTCGCCACTTTTCACCCCCTATTACGATTATTCTACATCTGTAGGAATTTTCTGTCTATTACAATTTTAGAAAAACAATAGGAAAAGAAGATAACTCTACACAATTTGAGCCATCTTCTCTTCATACATTAGTCGAATATGCTTTTGTTTGGGCACCGTAACATTTTGTTTTTCTCAAAAAATATTACGATGTTTATTTTTTCAAATTTCTATAGTGCATGTCCAGATCCACCATCAATATTCACTGATGTACCAGTCACATAACTTGCTGCATCTGATACTAAAAAGGTAATGACATTTGCTGCTTCCTCTGTGTCCCCTACTCGACCAAGCGGAATTATTTGACCGACTTTGCGAGAATATGCTTCCCAAGCCATCTCCGGCTCTTCCTGCTTCCATTTTTTTTCGATTTGGTCACTACGAATTAGCCCTATACACACAGAATTCACACGAATATTATCCTTCCCTAAGTCTTTACTCATCGCTTTTGTTAAAGCAAGTCCAGCAGCTCGACTTACAGTAGTGGGAAGAGAGCTAGCAGGTGGCGTTTTAGCCATAACGGCCGTTACATTGACAATTGCCCCACCTCCAGCCTTACGCATATAAGGAACAGCATATTTTGAACAATGAACAGCACCAAATACCTTTAAATCTAAATCAGCCTGCCACAGCTCACTACTAACTGATTCAAATGGATTTGCTGAGGCTGTACCTGCATTATTAATAAGAATATCCACGCCTCCAAAATGCTCTACTGTACGCTCAATTAAGTATTTACAATCCTTTTCTTTTGTAATATCTGTCGGTACGAATAATACTTCTTCACCCGTTTCATTTTTAATACAGCCAGCTGCCACTTGAAGCTGTTTTTCGCCACGCGCGCACAGTACAACCTTTGCTCCCTCTTTCACAAGCTGCATCGCTGTATAATAGCCAATACCCTTACTTGAGCCTGTTATAATAGCGACTTTTCCCTTTAATCCTAGTTCCATATTCATCACCCCAGTTTTTGGTTCACTTCTATTGCTCTGTAGGCATCGATATCTAGCGCTAATTATATGTCCATAATCTGTTTATATTAAAATTCTATCTATCTCTGCTAGATTAGCTACTTCGCACTGTTGTTCGAACTATATTTTTTGAATATTCATTCGATATAATTACTTTATCAAAATTACTAGCATTATACAAAAAACGGCTATAAAGCTGCTAATGCTTTATAACCGTTTAAATTCATCTAATTATTTTTTTGTAACAATATGGATTGGGTTGCCAAGTAGGACTTCAGCTGCTTCCATAGTAATTTCACCTAATGTTGGGTGAGCATGAATTGTTAATGCGATATCTTCAGCAGTCATACCGCCTTCGATTGCTAAGCCCATTTCAGCGATCATATCAGATGCACCAGCACCTACGATTTGAGCACCAATTAATAAACCATCTTCTTTACGAGCAACAAGCTTCACGAAACCTTCTGATTGGTTTAATGCAAGAGCACGACCATTTGCTGCGAATGGGAATTTCGCTGCAGTGTATTCGATGCCTTCCGTTTTAGCTTGGTCTTCGTTGTAACCAACTGTTGCCATTTCTGGATCTGTGAAGCATACAGCAGGAACAGCTAAATAGTCAACTACTGATTTTTCACCAGCAATCGCTTCAGCAGCAACTTTACCTTCGTAAGATGCTTTATGTGCAAGCTGAGGACCTGCAACGATATCACCAATTGCATAGATGTTTTGAATATTTGTACGACATTGTTTGTCAACATTAATAAGACCGCGTTCACCGAATTCAATACCGATTTCAGCAAGGCCCATTTCATCTGTATTTGGACGACGACCTACAGTAACTAATACGTAATCAGCTTCAACTTTTTTCTCTTCTCCGCCAACTTCATATGTTACAACTACGCCGTTTTCAGTTTCTTCAACGCCTTTTGCAGATGCGTTAACTTCAATTTCAACGCCTTTCTTTTTAAGGCCTTTTTTCACGATTTGCGTCATTTGTTTTTCGAAGCCAGCTAAAATATCTTTTCCGCCTTCAATAATTGTTACTTGAGAGCCAAGGTTTGCGTAAGCTGATCCTAGCTCTGTACCAATATAACCTCCACCGATAACAACTAATTTACCAGGAACTTCTTGTAAAGAAAGTGCACCAGTAGAATTTAGTACGCGCTCAGAGAATTTGAATGTTGGAATTTCAACCGGACGAGAACCTGTTGCAATAATGACATTGTTAAATGTGTAAGTTTGAGCAGATTCACCATTGATGATACGCACTGAATGGGCGTCAACGAAATAAGCTTCACCTTGTACAATTTCAACTTTATTACCTTTAAGTAAGCCTTCAACACCGCCAGTTAATTTTTTAACAACGCTGTCTTTAAATGCTTGTGCTTTTGAGAAGTCTAATTTCACATCAGAAGCGATGATTCCCATGTCATCTGAATGTTTAGCTTGCTCAAAACGGTGACCTACTGAAATTAATGCTTTTGATGGGATACAGCCTACGTTTAAGCACACACCACCAAGTACATTTTTTTCAACGATTGTTACTTTTTGGCCAGTTTGAGCTGCACGAATTGCTGCTACATATCCTCCAGGACCTGAACCAATGACAAGAGTATCTGTTTCGATCGGGAAATCTCCTACTACCATTTTTGTTACGCCTCCATTAATAATAATTCTGGCTCACTTAACAAACGCTTTAAGTGATTTAAAGCATTTTGCGCAGTGGCTCCATCGATCATACGATGATCAAAGCTCAATGATAATGCTAACACAGGTGCGGCTACAATTTCACCATTTTTTATTACAGGTTTTTCTGAAATTCGACCAATACCTAAAATTGCTACTTCAGGATGATTAATTACCGGTGTAAACCATTGTCCTCCAGCAGAGCCAATGTTCGTAATCGACATGGAAGCACCTTTCATTTCATGAGGTGCAAGCTTGCCATCACGCGCTTTCGTCGCTAGTTCATTAATTTCATTTGATACTGCAAAAACAGATTTACGATCAGCATGCTTAATAACTGGTACTAGCAAGCCTTTTTCTGTATCTGCTGCAATACCGATATTGTAGTAATGCTTTTGAATAATTTCTTGTGTTGCATCATCTAATGAGCGATTAAATTCTGGGAATTCACGTAAAGTTGAAATAAGGGCTTTTACTACATATGGTAAGTATGTTAATTTAACACTTTTTTCAGCAGCGATATCTTTGAATTTTTTACGATGTGCTACAAGAGCTGTTACATCGACTTCATCCATTAGTGTAACATGTGGAGCCGTTTGTTTCGAGTGTACCATTGCTTTTGCAATCGCTTTTCGAATACCTGACATTTTCTCACGTGTTTCTGGGAACTCTCCTTCAAGAACTACTGGTGTAGCTGGAGCAGTTGTATCTTGCTGAATTGCTGCTTCTGCTGTTTCTAAAGATGCTGCTTCAGCTTCTATAGTACCTCCACCTTTTAAGAAGTTTTCAATATCTTCTTTTAGGATTCGACCATTTTTGCCAGTTCCTTGAACTACATGGATATTTACATCGTTATCACGTGCAAATTTACGTACAGAAGGCATTGCAATCACACGTTTTGTGTCATCAACAACTGTCTCTGCCTTCACCAGAGACTTCTCCTCATTTACAGGAGCTTTCTCTACGTTCTGACCAGATTCAGCAGTTGCTTGAACTTGTGCTTCTGTTTTTGCTTCAGCATGATCGTCACCTTTTAGCTTTAAGTCTTCATAGCCTGGTGCATCAAATCGGATTAAAACATCGCCAACAACCGCAACTGTCCCTTCTCCTACTAAAACTTCTTCTACCGTTCCTTCAACTGGTGAAGGGATTTCAACTACTGCTTTATCATTTTGCACTTCGCAAAGAATATCATCTTCTTTTACTGTATCGCCAGCTTTGACGAACCATTTCACGATTTCGCCTTCGTGAATACCCTCACCGATATCTGGTAATCTAAATTCAAATGCCATGTGTACCCATCCTTTCTAATTCATTAGAATGTTAAAACTTTTTTCGCTGTTTCCATTACATCTTTATAGTTCGGTAACCAAACACCTTCAGCTTGTGGGAATGGGTACACAGTATCTGGTGCAGCCACACGAAGTACAGGAGCTTCTAGGCTTAAAATAGCGCGCTCTGTGATTTCTGCTACTACATTTGCAGCGATACCTGCTTGTTTTTGCGCTTCTTGTACAACGATTGCACGACCTGTTTTTTCAACAGATGCAATAATTGTTTCAATATCAATCGGTTGAATCGTACGTAAGTCTATAACCTCTACAGAGTGACCTTCTTTTTCAAGCTCTTCTGCAGCCTTTAAGCTTTCATGTACCATTAAACCATAGGCAACAATCGTTAAATCCTTACCTTCACGTTTTACATCCGCCTTGCCTAGTGGAATTTCATATGCTTCCTCAGGCACCTCTTCACGGAATGAACGGTATAGTTTTAAATGCTCTAAGAAAATTACTGGGTTATCATTTCGAATAGATGAAATCAGTAAGCCTTTAGCATCATATGGTGTAGATGGTACAACAACAGTTAACCCTGGTTGTGCTGTCATTAAACTCTCTAAACTATCTGAGTGCATTTCTGGTGTATGTACTCCACCGCCAAATGGAGATCGAATTGTTACTGGTGCATTATAGACACCACCACTACGATAGCTCAGACGTGCTAACTGACCACTAATTGAATCCATCACTTCATAAACAAAGCCGAAGAACTGGATTTCAGGAACAGGACGGAAACCTTGCAGAGAAAGACCAATAGCTAAGCCACCAATACCTGATTCTGCTAGAGGTGTATCAAATACACGGTCCACACCAAATTCTTTCTGCAAGCCTTCAGTTGCACGGAATACACCACCGTTGACACCTACATCTTCCCCGAATACAAGAACGTTTTCATCATTCTTTAATTCTGTGCGAAGTGCATCTGTAATTGCTTGAATCATTGTCATTTGTGCCATAGGTTATTTCGACTCCTTCTCTTTGTAGATTTCATACTGTTCTTTTAAATTAGATGGCATTTCGCCTTTATACATATTTTCCATTAATTCTGTTACTTTTTGTTTTGGTGCAGCATCAGCTTTTTTAATTGCTTCTTTAATTTCTTCTTTTGCACGCTCGATTACTGCTTCTTCTTTCTTCTCATCCCATAAACCTTTTGCTTCTAGGTATTTACGGAAACGCACAAGCGGATCTTTTTGAGACCATTCATTATCTGTATCAGACGTACGATAGCGAGTTGGGTCATCTCCAGCCATTGTATGAGGACCGTAGCGATAACACATCGTTTCAATTAATGTAGGACCTTCTCCATTAATTGCTCGTTCACGTGCATCACGAGTCGCGACGTACACTGCAAGCGCATCCATTCCATCTACTAAAATACTTGGTAAGCCTGCTGCTACACCTTTTTGTGCAATTGTTTTAGCAGCTGTTTGTAATTCACGAGGTGTAGAAATTGCATATTGGTTATTTTGTACGATGAAGATTGCTGGTGATTTAAATGCCCCTGCAAAGTTAATGCCCTCATAGAAATCCCCTTGTGATGAACCACCATCACCTGTGTATGTTACAGCTACAGCTTTTTTACCACGCTTTTGAATACCAAGCGCAACACCTGCTGCTTGAATATACTGAGCACCAATAATGATTTGTGGAGGTAAAACATTAACACCCTCTGGAATTTGATTGCCAACGAAATGGCCGCGCGAGAATAAAAACGCTTTATCTAATGGTAAACCGTGCCACACGATTTGTGGAACATCACGATACCCTGGTAAAATCCAGTCCTCTTGCTCTAATGCAAAGTGTGAAGCAAGTTGTGAAGCTTCTTGACCTGCCGTAGGAGCATAGAAACCTAAACGACCTTGACGGTTCAGTGAGATTGAGCGTTGATCTAAAATACGTGTATAAACCATACGTGTCATTAGCTCAACTAATTCCTCGTCTGATAATTTTGGATCTGCCTCTTCATTTATAATTTCGCCTTCTGTATTCAAAATTTGAAACATTTCAAACTTATCTTCGATTTCAGTTAGCGTTTGTTTTGCATCAAAAATATTATTGTTTTTCTTGCTCATTTGTCACATCTCCCTTTCAACTGTATTAAAATAAATCACTATTCAACTAGTACAACTTGCTCTTAGGACTCAGTATACTGAATAAAATACTGTCGGTCAATCATATATTACGCGTACAAACAAAGATTTTTTCTAAAATAACAATTTAATTAAGCTGTCTCATACTGTATCATTCGTTAATAATATCTGTATTACAACAACATATTTAATGTGCATAAACATTAGGTTTTCTTCCATGCATACCAATAGTAGAATGCCCAGTTCTAAATAATCTAATAGCTCTAGAAAAACTTTTTAAGTATAGTCAAATAAGATCTTTTTTCATGTGATTGTTTTCATGCGTGATGTATAATTATATAAGGCACACAAAGTTGAAAGGAAGATTCACATATGATTTTAATGGATGATATTATACGCGAAGGTCATCCGACTTTACGCACGAAAGCTGAGGAAGTTAAATTTCCTTTAACAGAAGAAGTGAAACAGCTTGCAGTAGATATGCTTCAATATTTAATCAACAGTCAAGATCCTGAAATAGCGCATAAATATGATTTACGCAGCGGCATTGGTTTAGCTGCCAATCAAGTTAATAGTCTACATCGTATGTTCGCCTTACATTTGCAAGATGAGAATGGTGAACAGCTAAGTTTCACAGCAATCAACCCTAAAATTGTAAGTCACTCTGTAGAAAATACGTATCTTACTGCTGGTGAAGGCTGTCTTTCTGTAGACCGCAATGTCCCTGGCTATGTCCCTCGCCATGCCCGCATTACAGTAAAGTTTAAAACAGTTGATGGAGAAGAGAAAAAAATGCGTCTTAAAGGCTTACCTGCTATTGCCTTCCAGCATGAATTAGATCATCTGAACGGTATTATGTTTTATGACCGTATCAATGAAAAAAATCCATTTGAAGAAATTCCTGATTCAATTCCTTTTGAGCGTGACTAAAAATACACAAGCCTCTGCAGCTATTCCCTTCCTGCAGAGGTCTTTTTGTAACCCCTTTAACGAATCATACTTGACTTGTATTATCATTTCCCTTACTAAGCCAAAAAAAAACCTTCTAATTGTATATCCACAATCAAAAGGCTCTTTCACGAAGTTTACATCATCACTGTTTCACGTTTTAAGCGATCATTAATAATTTTAATTAACGCAGGTAACTCTTTCATAGTTTCAATAGTATAATGTGCACCAATTTCCTCAAAAATACGCTTCGCTTTCTCAATTTCTATTTGTTGTTCCTCCAGAGATAACGAGTTGAATTCCTCTTCAGAAAGACCCATCTCAGAACTTCCAATAATAACACCAACAGCCCAGACGCCCGCATTTAATGCTTCCCTTATATCTGAAGTTGTGTCGCCAATCTTCACAACTTGCTTCGTTGATGTTGACCCTAACGCCTCCATATTTTTGAAAATCATATATGGATAAGGACGTCCTTTATCTCCAACTTGTGTAGGTGTTACTAGAAAATCAGGTTGATAGCCCTTGATAGCTGCGTGCTGTGTGACGACTTCCATCATCGAATCTGTATAACCTGTTGTGGAACCAATTCGAATACCCGTATCTCTTAATTGCTGTACCGTTGCTGTCACATGCTGAATAGGATCTGTATACGTCGCTAAAGATTCCATTAGCTTCGACTCAAATTGTTGGTATAACGCCTGTACATTCTCTTCTGTATAGGGTTGACCGTGAATTTGTTTCCATTCTTCTTGAATTCTCGGCATTTCTAGCATTGTACGAATATGATCGATTTTCAGCATACCCATTGGTTTCCGAGCCTCTTCAAGCGTTACGGATACACCAGCATCTTCAAAAATCGTTAAAAAGACATTTACAGGGGCAAAGCAACCAAAATCAACTGCTGTTCCTGCCCAATCAAAAATAACTGTTTCAATTTTCATTGTTCTTCACCACCATATAATTTTCGATTACTTCACATAATGCGTGCATATCTTTTTCATGTATATCACCTATATTGCCTATACGGAATGTATCCACATCTGTCAGCTTGCCCGGATAGATGACAAAACCGGCTTCTTTCATTTCCTGATAAAAATGCTCAAAAGAGAACTCTTTATGCGGGAACAAGAATGTTGTAATAATTGGTGATTGTAGTTCTTCCGTTATATACGCTTCAAATCCAAGTGGTGACAAACGAGAGCGTAGTAATTGATTATTATCTGCATAGCGTTTATAACGGGCATTGATCCCGCCTTCTTCAGTCAGCTCTTCTAATGCCTTTGCAAAAGCCGCTACTACATGAGTAGGTGAAGTGAACCGCCACTTTCCGTCTTT
Organism: Lysinibacillus sp. B2A1; assembly: GCA_002973635.1. Lineage (GTDB taxonomy): Bacteria > Bacillota > Bacilli > Bacillales_A > Planococcaceae > Lysinibacillus. Next base: position 1,121,396 of record CP027224.1, on the reverse strand, counting down.
TTTCATCGCTTCCCATTGATTGTATAAATCTAAAGCTACACTACGAGCCTGTCCTTTACATTTTTCTAATACCTCTGTTTTAGCAATAACAAAGCCAAATCCTGGGACACCTTGAATACATTTATTGGCACTACTAATACAAAAGTCAATATGCAAACTTGATAAATCCATTGGCACACCGCCAAAGCTGCTCATAGCATCCACAATATACGTTTTATTGAAAGCATGCACCACTTCTCCAATTTCTTTAATTGGATTTAAAATACCAGTTGTCGTTTCACAATGTACAACAGCTACATGTGTAATACTTGCATCTTTTTCAAGTAAAGCTTGTACTTCTAATGCTGATGGCTGTTCATCATAAGGAACACTATAAACGACATGCTGCAGCTTTAACACTTCGACCATTTCAACGATTCTTTCTCCATAAGCACCATTTGTTAAAATCAGCACCTTATCTTCATCGCCTATAACCGTTGTTAGAACAGACTCTACCACAAAACTTCCACTACCTTGCATAAGCACTGCTGTGTAATTAAGCTCATCAACTTGTGCTAAATCCAAGAGCTGCTTACGAATAACTTGTGTAACGTTTTTATAGTCATCATCCCATGTACAGCGATCTTTTAGCATTTCCTGTTTAACCGTATCAGTTGTAGTTAATGGTCCTGGTGTCAATAATTTATAGTTGCTCATCTTCTATAACTCCTTATTGTTGCGCTTCTTTAAAGAATGCTTGATGTTTTTCTAATAAATCTACTGTCAAGGTTGTATCCCATTTTTTAAGGTGTGTTGGAACATGCTCAGCCTTTACTTGTTCCCCTTCATAAAGTGCCACAGGATATTGCTCTAATAAACCACTGCGTGCCTCTGTAGCAATTACTTTCGCTATTTCTTTGGCTAGTGCTTCATCTCCTTCTTTGTCCACAACAGCTACAGATTCTGTAAGAGTGAAGTTTCCTTCTGTCGGGTCAATATAATCGATTGGCAGTCCTTCATTTTTAGCATCAATAGCTTGAATTCGTAAGCCAAAGCCAGCCGCTACTTCACCTGTTTTCACCTTTTTAATAGGACCTGAGCCTGAGCTTTCAATATGAGGTCCAGCATTTTTAATTAAATCTGCTAAAACCTTTTTCCCTTCCTGCTCACCATATTCTTTGATAATGGCTTGTACTAGAAGCCAGCCTGTTGAGGAATCCATAATATTTGGAAATGATACTAAATCCTTATAGGCAGGGTCTGTCAAATCCTTAATTGTTTTTGGTACAGCTAACCCTTTTTGTTGTAAAACATCCATATTAATAAAAATCGAACCGACATTTCCTAAAATCGGCAACGCATACATAACACCACCATCAACAGGCTTTAAGTCTGAAGAGATATCTACAAACATCGATTTGGAAGTTTGCGCGCTTTCTATAAAATAAGAAGCCATTGTAACGACATCTGCTTCAATGTCTGTCCCTTCAGCCATCATTTTTCCACCTAGCTCAGAAGTACCAAACGATTGAATTAAATACTTTCCTTTATAGCCTTTGTCATCTAATGTAGACTCTATTACCTCAATTGCCTCATCATCAGCATTTGAATAAATAATTACTTGGTCTTTGGAATCTGCTTCCGCTCCTCCACATGCAGCTAAAACTACCACCGCTGCGCTAACTGTCCCTAGCATCATACATGTTGATTTCTTCATTTTGATATCTCCTTCACTTTTTCTTTATGTGTTGTTATATAATCACAACCTAATTTCACAATGAGGTTTGTACATAAAATAAATATTGATAGTACAAAAATATCGGTATATTTTGCGAAATGCTGTAACTCTTTTATCCGTGTCGATACAAGCATTGTCTTTGTACTGACAAGGAATATAACGCCACTGACAGTGACCATCGCATTTAAAAAAAAGTAGCTAAACATCTGATAAATAGTTGGTCTAATATTCGGTAATATGATACGAATAACGGTTTTTAACCAGGAATCCTTTAATAGCTCTGCAGTCACCTCCCAGGTAGGGTCCATCTTTTGCAATGAATTTTTTGCCATTAAATAAGGTGTTGTAAAGAAATGCACAATATTACACGCAATAATAATGAGGAATGTCCCTTTTAAAGAACTTCCATTAAAGAAAAACAGGTACGATAGACCAAGCACCATTCCTGGCACTGTGTTCGTAATCATGGAAACGAAATCTAAGCTTTTTCTTCCTTTCAGTGGTGTCCTCGCATTGAGAAGTGCCGACATAAAAGTAATGACTACACCTAAAACAGCTGTTACTACCGCTACGATTAGTGAATTGACATATACCTTTGTTAAATCTTTCTCCGCCAGTACATTTTGAACATGCTCTAACGTAAAGCTGAAATCATATGGATAGCCCTTTGTAAAAGGAACAATAAACATTGTTGAAAAAATGATAAATACTACTACTACACAGACAATTGAATAAGTAGTAAACACCCCGTCACGGAGACGGTGCTTTACAAGTTCACTTTGCCCAGCTTGTTTATATTGAAAATTAAAGCGCTCTAAAATCGTTAACATAACAACGCCAAGCACAGCAGGTACTAGCATTAATACTGAGATAACCGCTCCACGCTCAAAATGCACGATAGAACCTAACATTGCTTGATAGAGTTCAGTTGCAATCACTCGATAATTTCCACCAACTGATGCAGGAATCCCGAAGTCTGTAAAGCTTAAAATAAATGTTAAAATAAAAGCCCCACCAATCGTCCCCATCATCGGACGAAATACAGTGTGATAAAAGCGACGTAGTGAATGATCATGCATCAACATGGAAACTAGCAAAAATCGTTTATCTATATATTGCATGGAATTTTGCATTAAAATAAAAGCGACCGGTAATGTGTATAATACATAACCTATGACCAAGCCATTGTACCCATAAATTGTAAATAGAGGTTGTCCGATTAATTTTGTAAGAATTCCTTGATTTCCAAATGTATAAATCAGCACAAATCCATAGGTAATGGTCGGTAGCAGCATTGGCAACGTAATTCCTATTTGTACTAGCTTTTTCGTCTGGCGATGCATTGTCGTAAAATGAACCGCATAGGCCAATAAAAAAGCTAAAATGGTCGTGATTACCGATGCAACAAAGGAAACTTTAAAGCTATTTAAGAAAGATTCACGGATATCTATATTTTGTAAAGCATCTAGATAATTTTGAATGGTAATAACGTTTCCAATTTTGAAAGACTGCCAAAACATATAAAGCAATGGCACAATTAAAAAGATTAGAAAAAATAATAGAATCGGCAGAAAAATTATTTTCATCATTTTATTCGTTTTAAGCATATGTTTCTCCAAATAATCGATAGATATTGTGTCGCTTAATATGAAGCTGTCTTAAAATAAAATCTTCAATAAATTGATTGTTGGGTGCTGTTACGATTTCATGTGGTGTTCCAAATTGAGCAACTGTCCCTTCATTAATAATCAAAACTTTATCTGAAAGAGTTAGTGCTTCTTCTGGATCATGTGTCACAATAATAATCGTCAAATTAAATTCACGAGCGATTAATTTAATACGCTCTTTGATGGATTCCTTAATGACACCATCTAGAGCACTTAATGGCTCATCTAACAATAGAATTTTCGGCTGCATAACAAGTGTTCTTGCAATAGAAACCCGTTGTTTTTGACCACCTGACAATTCATGAATCTTTTTGTGTAAATGCGGTGTTAACTCTAGAAAATCAATATATTCTTGTACCTCCTCCTTGGACATTTGTACGTTTTTATTTTTCAATCCATAGACTATATTGTCGTATGCATTTAAATGAGGAAATAACGCAAAATCCTGAAAAACAATATTAAATCCTCTTTCTTGCATGGATTGCTTCGATATATCTTGTCCATTGTAGATAAGTTGACCAGCTGTTTGCTCTGCAAGTCCTAAAATGATATTGAGTAAAGTAGTTTTACCGCAACCACTTGGCCCTAATAACGAAATGATTTCGCCTGATTCGATGGTTACATTGATATCTACTAAAACTTTCTTATTTTTATAGCTTTTTGAGATATTTTTTAGTTCTAACAAATTGGTCACCTCTCTCAGTTCTTAGCTTTAGTATAGTGACAATTTGTAAAGGAAAATGCGTTTTTGTGTAAATGTTGAGTAAATTACGACTAACTGTTGACAAAGTTATGCTTATTTTGAGTAAATATCTAGTAGAGGTGATGAAATGTTTATGATTGAAAGGCAACAACATATTTTGCAGTTTATACGGGAGCATAAGGTTGTGAAATTAGTAACACTCACAAAAGAGTTTAATGTTTCAATGGAAACAATCCGTCGTGATATCCAACAACTTGTACAAGAGAAAAAAATTGAGAAGTTTTATGGAGGTGTAAAATACATTGAGCCAGTCGAGGGCGTTATTGATCAACGACTTCATGAACAGCTACCAGAAAAAATTGCTATTGCAAAAGCCTGTGCATCCTTCGTGCAGGATGGGGATTGTATTTTTATAGATAGTGGAACAACTACATATCAAATGACTCCATTCCTATTAGAAAAAGAGAAATTAACAGTCATTACAAATTCACTGCCTGTAGCCTTTGAGCTGATTGGTTCTAAAATAGAAATAATTATTATCGGTGGGAAAATTCGACACTCCGAGAAATCTGTAACATCTAACGAATTCCTTTTCCGCTTTGATCATCTTAATATTAATAAAGCCTTTATTTGTGCAAGTGGCGTTTCCATTGAAAAGGGTATTTCTGATTTTAATTTAGAGGAGGCCATTACGAGAAAACAAATCGTTTCTATCTCTCAAACTGTTTTTATTGCAACTGACTCATCAAAATTTAATAAGGATGTTGCTATCCAAGTCTGTCCACTCCAAGAAATAGATACGATTATTACTGATAGTGCATTGTCTAAAGAAACTATCAAGCATTTTACAAAAGAAGGTGTACAGATAAAACTCGTTCAATCAGATAAATAAAATAAAACAAAGCAACTAGCTGAGGCTTCCACCAACTAGTTGCTTTATGGTTCTTCATTAAATAATGGCTAGCTTACGCATTATTTTTGCCAAGCCATCATTATTCACATGATCAGCTATATGTGTAGCAATCGCCTTTACCTTTTCATGTCCATTTCCCATTGCCACACTTGTACCCACAGCTTGAAGCATTTCCATATCATTAATTCCATCTCCAAAAGCTACAGCATTCTCAAATGAAATGCCCATTCGCTCTAGAACTTTTTCAATACCAGCAGCCTTAGAGCCTCCACTTGGTAAAATATCACAAGAATAACGATGCCAACGGACAAATTGCACATTTGGAAATGTCTCACAGTATAAAGATTCATCTTTTTCTTCCATAAATATTAGTGTTTGATAGACATCATTCTGCATATAATAAGATGAGTCTAATTCTGGATATGGATATTTCAAAGTATTTAAAGATTCCGCCACCATATGATTATTACCAACAGACGCTATCATGCGTTTATCATCTAAAAAAACTACTGGTTCGTTTCGTGCCTCGCCAAAAGCAATAATTTTAGTAAGCTCGTCTTTTTCAATACCATTTGTATAGACAACCTCACCTTTGTAAACAACATATTGCCCATTAAAGGTAACGTATGTATCAATATCCAACTCCTCTAGCAAAGATTCAATCATGAACGGTGCACGACCTGTCGCAATGGCTATTTCATAGCCACGGCGACGCGCTTCAAATAACGCTTCTTTAGCGGATGCTGGTAATAATTTTTTACTATTATAAAGGGTTCCATCTACATCAAAAAATAAAATTTTTTTCATTTTATAATTCCTCTCTATAAATACATAATTGATTCAAGGTTCATTACTTTACATAGACATAATTTTTTATTATAATAATCCTAAGGAGTGATGTGCCATGCTGAAGAAACTCAAACGGAAATTGTTGAAGCAACTTCGCGGCGTACTCGGAAAAAAATCAATTGCCTAACATTTGCCCTTCAATATTTGAAGGGCTTTTCTTTATTTTAGAGTAACTGCGTGATAATATAAAGGAAATGCATTTATTTGGCTATGTGCAACCACTGTCTCATTGCTTTTTATCAATAACGCCTTGGTATATTTGTTGCTGTTTCTTTAGCATGTTGCTTTCATAGCAAGAAACAAAACATTCGAATTTTGAATTATAAGGCACAATTGATCAAAATTTGTGATATCTACCAGAGGCTTTAGCTTTTATCGGCTGCAACTAGTTTGCTGATTGAAGCAATTTGTGCTCATTTGAAGCATGGAGATACAAAAATTTCAAACGTCTTATTTCTGGTTATAAATAATAGAAATTCGTTGTTTTTTCTTGTAGTACGTGTGTGGTATTAGTTAAAGATGCAATAAAATTGTACGCAATAAAAGGAGAGCAAACTATGATTTACAAAGTTTATTATCAAGAAAATGCAAATGAAATTCCAGTTCGCGAAAACACTAAAAGTCTATACCTTGAAGCTACTTCAGAACGTGAAGTACGTCAAAAGTTAAAAGACCGAGACTACAATATCGAGTTCATCCAATTGCTTGAAGGTAATTATTTAGCCTATGAACAAGCAAGTCCGAACTTTGTCTTGGAGGAAATTTAACAAACATGAAGTTTGTTAAAAATGACCAAGCAGCTGTTTTCGCACTCGGCGGACTGGGCGAAATCGGCAAGAACACTTACGGCGTTCAATTTCAAGATGAAATCATTTTGATTGATGCTGGCATAAAATTTCCAGAAGATGACTTACTCGGCATTGACTATGTCATTCCAGACTATACGTATTTAGTACGTAACGTTGATAAAATTAAAGGCTTATTTATTACACATGGGCATGAGGACCATATTGGTGGTATTCCCTATTTATTACGTCAAGTAAATATCCCTGTCTATGGCGGTAAGCTTGCACTTGGCCTATTACGTAATAAATTAGAAGAACATGGCTTGCTGCGTACAACAAAGCTAATCGAAATTAAAGAAGATGATGTAATTAAGTTTAGAAAAACATCCGTTAGCTTCTTTAGAACAACTCATAGTATTCCCGATGCCTATGGTATTGTCGTAAAAACTCCACCAGGAAACATTGTGCATACTGGTGACTTCAAGTTTGATTTTACACCTGTAGGCGAACCAGCTAACCTAACAAAAATGGCAGAAATCGGACGTGACGGTGTACTTTGCTTACTTTCAGATAGTACAAATGCTGAAAAACCGAATTTCACAATGTCTGAACGTACAGTTGGAAAAAGTATTGATGAAATATTCCGTAAGGTAGATAGTCGTATTATTTTTGCAACATTTGCATCAAATATACATCGTTTACAACAGGCTACAGATGCTGCGATAAAATACGGACGAAAAATAGCTGTTTTTGGACGTTCAATGGATAATGCTATTACAATTGGGCGTGAGCTCGGTTATATAAACGCACCAAAGGATACATTCATTGATGCCCAAAGTATTAATCGCCTCCCTGCTAATGAAGTTATGATTTTATGTACAGGCTCTCAGGGTGAGCCAATGGCAGCTCTATCACGTATTGCGAATGGTACACATCGCCAAATTCAAATTCAACCTGGTGACACAGTTATCTTTTCATCCTCACCAGTACCTGGAAATACAGTAAGTGTCAACAAAATTATTAATTTACTGTTCCGCGCAGGTGCAGAGGTTATTCATGGTGCACTAAATAATATTCATACCTCTGGACACGGTTCTCAGGAAGAACAAAAACTGATGCTACGTTTGATGAAGCCAAAATTCTTTATGCCTATCCATGGTGAATTCCGTATGTTAAAAATGCATACACACCTAGCAGAAGACTGTGATGTGCCATTTGAAAATACGTTCGTTATGGAAAATGGTGATGTCCTTGCATTAAGTGCCAATGAAGCTCATGTAGCAGGACGTATACCTTCTGGCGACGTATACATTGACGGTAATGGTATTGGAGATATCGGCAATATCGTGCTACGTGATCGCCGCATTCTTTCAGAGGAAGGTTTAGTTATTGTTGTTGTCAGTGTTGATATGGTAAATCAAAAAATTGTTTCCGGTCCAGACATTATTTCTAGAGGATTTGTTTACATGCGTGAGTCAGGAACGATGATTAATGAAGCTCAAAAAATGCTAAATCGTCATCTTAACGAAACAATTCAAAGCAAAACCCCTCAATGGACTGAACTAAAAAATGAAATTACAGATGTCTTAGGACCTTATCTATTTGAAAAGACAAAACGTCGACCAATGATTTTACCAATTATTATGGAGGTTTAAGCCTCTAGAAGAAGCTATGTAAAAATTTACATAGCTTCTTTTTTATTTTTTAATTTTTTTGAAACCTCCTTTATCGTTTTACGTATATAGTAATAAAACATGATAAAGGAGCATTTTTATGCTAGATAAAATCTTTCATTCTTTACTAAATAGTAAATCTAAACATTCTTCATCTAGTAGCCGCAGAAAATACTCAAAACGTCACAATTATTATGGTCATAACCACTATAAACGGAGCAATCGAAAAAGCTCTCGTAGTTTCTTCAGTTCCATGAGTTTCTTTAGTAGCTAATGTGGTGGAAACGATTATCAGAGAAAAGCTTCGATATAGCCGTTAAGCATTATCTTATGGAGCATCCTGATTACAGCTTTATTAAGTTACTTGGCTATGGCTCATATGGTCGGGCTTATTTAATCAAAGATGAATCTTCAGAAAACCTATTTGTTTTAAAATGCTTACGCCCAAAGCATCGTCATCATCAAAAAACATTACGCAAATTTAATCAAGAAATACACATACTACAACATTTATCACTTCCATACGTTCCTTCGATAAAGGTAACTGGGATGATTCAGAATAGTCCATTTTTTATAATGGACTATATTAACGGTCAAACATTTGAACAGCTTATTTTTAATGAAAACCAAAAATTCACAGTCTCACAATCACTATTAATAACCCAACAGCTTTTAGAGCAGACTGTATTGTTACATGAACATGGCATTGTGCATCGAGATTTACGTATTCCAAATATTATACTCGTTGATCAACAATTACATATCATAGATTTTGGTCTTGCTGCTCCTATCCAAAAAATTGAAGTCGCTACTATTCGTAATCCTAAACGAGCAGAAAATCATATTAGTGATTTATATTTTTTTACTATATTCAAGCTATACCCCTACTTCAAAAAAAGAAAGATCATGGCAAGAAGAATTAAATTTGCCAGTAAGCATAAGAAATTACCTTGAACGGCTTTTATGGATTAAAGAGCCCTTTCAAAGTACAGCAGACGCACTGCAATCTATGCCATTAGAGGTGCTAAATAAAAAATAGAATTGTTCACAAAAATAGTGAACAATTCTCTCCTTACACTTTAAAATATTTGGCTATTACATAGGCAACCCAATTATACGCTGGTTCAACACGTATATTTTCAACCAAACCTTTTAGTATTGGCATACTATAAGTTGGGTTTTCTACTTGATCTTTTAAAAGCACCATTGATTCACGTACAATGGATTCTTCCATATTATTTATATTTTGCTCAATTAGCTGTAATAGAGTTTCCTTTGAAATTTCCTGTTCACAAGGCTTGGATACAAATTGAACAAGGTCTTCTGTAATAAAGGGAATCGTCGTGAAACGTGCAATAATATCTGTCTTTTCTGCTAGAGATTTAGCTAATTGATCTAAATCAAGAGGCATATTAGAAAAAATAAAGAGTTCTGCATAACTCTTCATAAAACCTTTTATGCAATACATAACATCGTATTTTGTCTCTTGGAGTTTATCCTCATAGAGTTGCTCAAGCATATAGATAATCGATTTAGACATTTCCGCCTCATAAGCCATTATTTTATGAAAAAGTTCTTTTTTTGTCAAAAAGATTTTCTCATTAAAAAAGACACGTGCAGAAGCAGAATGCGCTTTAAAGGCTTGGAAGATACTTTTGTAAAATTCAACCAATAAAGTATCTTTGTTATAAGAGCCTCTGACTACCTGGTCAACATCTATAAGAAACTGTTGTAAGTAATAGTCTACCATTGAAAAAACAAGCTCATCTTTTGTTTTGAAAGACAAATAAAATGCTCCTTTTGAAATACCACAGCGTTCCGTTATTTGCTGTACAGATGTAGCTTCAAAGCCTTGCTCAGAAAACAATTCTAATGCTTTCTCCATTATTAATTGCTTTTTTAACATATTTTTTTCTCTCTCCTAATGCATTTCGTTGACAAATGACCGATTAGTCATTAGTATAAATAATTGAATTTAGTAAGTCAATAAAGGGTAGGTGTGAAGGTGAAAGGTTTAGTTAATTTCGTATTGAAAAACAAATTGGCAGTATGGTTACTAACAATTATCATCACTGTCTCTGGTATTTATTCGGGAACACGAATGAAAATGGAATCCATTCCTGATATTTCGATTCCATACTTAATTGTGATGGGCGTCTATCCTGGCGCAACTCCTGAACAAGTTATGAATGAGCTTTCCATACCATTTGAAAAATCCATAGAAAGCTTAGAAGATGTAAAAGCTGTTTATTCAACATCCTCATCCAACGTATCACAAGTTCAAGTGGAATACGACTATGGAATTGATATGGATGAGAAAAAGCGCCAATTAGAATCGGCTTTAGATGATGTTAAGCTGCCTGAGGGTGCTCAAAAGCCGACAATTATGGCCATTAGCATGAATATGATGCCAGTTGTTGCATTATCAGTTAGTAGCTCTAAGGAAGATATTGTTGAATTAACATCAACAGTAGAAGACATTCTCCTTCCTAAAATTGAAAAAATTGATGGTGTTGCATCTGCAACAATTACTGGTCAGCACATTAACCAAATCTCATTTAACTATGATGAGGACAAAATGGCTGCACTCGGTTTAACAGAAGATACCGTTAAACAAATGATTCAAGCTAGTGATATGTCACTTTCACTTGGTTTATATCAATTTACTGTTGGTGAACAAGCTGTTTCTGTTGACGGTAAAGTAAAATCTGTAGATGAATTAAAAGATTTATTAATTCCAGTCACACCTTCAGCAACAAACCCTTCTCCATTCGTTCGCTTAGGCGATATTGCAAAGATTGAGGTTGAGGGTAAAGTACAATCCGTATCACGTACAAATGGTCAAGATGCAATTGCCATTCAAATTGTGAAAGGTCAAGATGCAAATACGGTGACAGTCGTAAACGCAGTAAAAGACCTAATTAAGGATGAAGAAAAATTAATTGATGGCTTAAAGGTCGATATCTCGTTAGACCAAGGTGCCCCAATTGAAGATTCAGTCTTTACAATGATTGAAAAAGCCGTATTTGGTGGTGCAATTGCTGTTTTAATAATTTTACTATTCTTACGAGATTTCAAATCAACAATCATTTCTATTATCTCTATTCCAGTTTCTATCTTTATGGCATTGCTATTATTAAACTGGATGGATATTACATTAAATATTATGACTCTCGGTGCCATTACCGTAGCGATTGGTCGTGTTATTGATGACTCCATTGTAGTAGTAGAAAATATTTATCGACGTATTCATTTAAAAGAAGAAAAAGTAACAGGTCGCGCTCTAATTCGTGAAGCGACTATCGAAATGTTCAAACCAATTCTTTCTTCAACCTTGGTAACTGTAGCAGTATTTGCTCCACTTATATTTGTAGGCGGTATGGTTGGTGAGTTATTCATGCCGTTTGCATTAACAATGTCATTTGCCTTAGGAGCTTCATTATTAGTAGCAATTACCATTGTTCCAGCTTTATCGCACTTCCTGTTCCGTAAAAAACTGTATGGTGAGAAAAAGGAAAGTCAACATAAGGAAGTTGGTAAACTAGCGACTTGGTATAGAGGTGTACTTGAAAAAGCATTAAACCATAAAATTATCACTTCTGTAATTGCGATTATACTGCTAGTTGGTTCACTTGCTTTAACACCATTGATTGGCTTTAGCTTCATGGGTTCACAGGAAGAAAAGGTTATGTACTTAACTTACACACCTGGAACTGGTGAGCTTATGGATGAAACGGAAGCCAATGTTGCTAAAGTAGAAAAAGAATTAATGAAACGTAAAGATATTGATATATTACAAGTCTCTATCAATGATTCGCAAAATGTTGATCCATCCGCTATGATGATGGGCGGCGGTGCAGGCGGTGCATTAATGTACCTGATCTTTGATAAAGATATGGAGGACTTCCCTAAAGCTCGTGAAGAAGTCGAAAACTACGTATTTAACATCGGTCAATCTGGAGAATGGAAATCTCAAAACTTCTCTTCTATGTCGATGTCTTCAAACGAAGTCAGCTATACGCTGTATAGTGAAGATTTAGATAAGCTTCGAGATGCAGTGAAACAAGTAGAAGGCGCACTAAAAGACGTAGATGGCTTAGAGGACATTAAATCTGACAACGAAGATCCATATGTTGAGCATGTTTTAAAAGTAGAACAGAAAAATGTTCTACAATATGGTTTAACTACAGCTCAAATCGTCATGGCATTGAGCAACAATACTTCTAAAGAAGTTTTAACATCTGTAAGATATGATGGTGAGGATATTGATGTTATTGTACAACGTGACGCAAAAGCCGCAGCTCTATCCATCGATGATGTATTAGCTACTGAGGTTAAAACAGCATTAGGTACAACAATGACTATCGGTGAACTAGTAGACGTAGAGGAAGGCACTACGCTTAACTCATTATCTCGCTCAAAAGGTGAATATTTCGCAACAGTTACTGGTACGGTTATCGACGAAGATATCTCAAAAGCTACTTCAGCCGCAGATAAAAAAATCGATAAATTAGATTTACCTAAAGGCGTAACAACTGGCGTATCCGGTGTAGCTGCAGATATGCAAGAAACATTTACAAAGCTTGGTATTGCTATGTTAGCTGCCATTGCTATCGTATACTTCATCTTAGTAGTAACATTCGGTGAAGGTTTAGCTCCATTTGCTATTCTGTTCTCACTTCCATTTGCTGTAATTGGTGCATTTGTTGGTTTGTTTGTAACAGGTCAAACAATTTCTGTGTCGGTTATGATGGGCTTATTAATGCTCATTGGTATCGTTGTTACAAATGCCATCGTATTAGTAGACCGAATTATTCATATGGAACGTGACGGACTCATTATGCGTGAGGCGATCTTAGAGGCAGGGGCCACACGTTTGCGTCCAATTCTAATGACAGCCATTGCAACAATTGGCGCTATGCTTCCAATGGCATTCGGTACTGGTGGTAGTGGTCTTATTTCGAAAGACCTAGCGATTACCGTAATTGGTGGTTTATTATCTTCCACATTATTAACTTTAGTAGTAGTACCAATCGTTTATGAAATGTTATCTAAAATGTTAAAGAAAAACCGTAAAGATATTGAGGAAAATTAATAAAGTGAAACTTCAATCAGTGAGGGTTCCTCATTCCCCACTGATTGTTAGTTGAACCAATCGGGCTTTTACGGGCAGTTTATCTCCCACTTATATTTTTTGCTTCCTTAAATCTTTATCATACTGCCCATTTATGCGGGATAAAAAAACAGCCACTCATGCGTCATCGCGCGTGAGTGGCTGTTGTTATACATAAGCTATTTACTAATCTTCTTTCACCACAAAAGCTTCCTTGCTTTCCACACCTGTAGCAGATACAGCTGTAATGCCGTATGTGTAGCTATGTTTAGCAAGAGCTGTCTTGTCCACAAATTCAGTGATTCCATCCATATTATAAACAACATCCACTATATTTTGAGGGTCATTATAAGAACCTTCTTTGTTCCCTGCAAAACGATAAATGACATATCTGCGTGGCTGAATTTCATTTTCGTCAAAAATTTTAATCTTACGACCAGCCGCATCCTTTGTTACTTGTACAGAAGTCGGCTCACTTGGCACTGTATCATCATTCCAAGATGTATCTGGTGTCAGTGCTGTATAATTATATAGTTGCTGATTAACAATCGTTGCATAGCCCAGTTTATTGTTTTGAATACTTCTTAAGGAGAAATGCATTTGCCCCTTGGCTGCTACCTGCTCTGAACGATTCGCCATAATTTGGCTAGGAAGCTCCATCTTATTTTTCCATGCCCCATCACTGTCATTTCCTACCTTATAGTCGGCAAGTCCAATATACAGCTGAACAGGATGTGTCTGCGCATAGGTATTTACCTCATGGCTCCACCAATCCAGTAATGTACCATATTTGGCAACAGCTAATGTTCTTGACCAATAAATTTGTGGTGTAATGTAATCTATCGTGCCATTTTGAATCCATGTTCTGACATCTGCATATAAATCATCGTAATTATTGACACCAGCTCTCGTATCGCTTCCTGTCTTATCCAATGATTTATTGCGCCATACGCCAAATGGTGAAATACCATATTGAACATATGGCTTTGTTTCTTTAATGGCTGTGTAAAGAGTTTCTACAAGCTGGTTAACATTATCTCGTCGCCAATCTTCCACATTTTTAAAGGAAGCACCATATTTTTTGTAAGCTGCTTGATCTGGAAAGGCTTCCTTGGCAATTTTGTATGGATAAAAATAATCATCCATATGGACAGCATCAATATCATAATTGGCAACTAGCTCTTTCACTGTTTCAACTAAATAGTTTTGCACTTCTGGTAAACCAGGATTTAAATAATATTGTTTTCCATATTGGACAACCCAGTTTGGATTTGTTCTTGCCACATTATTCGCAGCAAGGTCTGATAGTTTTTGTCCCGGCATAGTTACACGATAAGGATTCATCCATGCATGCAGCTCCATACCTCGTTTATGTGCCTCCTCTACAATAATCGCAAGAGGATCGTAACCAGGATTTGTGCCTTGCTTTTTCCCTGTTATGTAGGACGACCATGGTGCTAGCTTAGACGCATACATTGCATCATTTGTTGGTCTTACTTGGTAAATAACAGTATTCAATTTATTGGCTTTCAATTGATCCAATGTTTGGCGTGTCCAAGTCGTGTACTGCTCCTTAGTCATGCCTGCTTTCATATCAATATTTTGAACCGTTGAAATCCAGACAGCTCGCATTTCCCTTTTCGGCTGTGTCGTGCTTGCCATCGCTATCTTTGTAGGGATTGTCGATAGGCATAACATAAAAATCATCGCGACTAAAGTGATAAGTTTCCATTTACTATTTTTCTTTCTCATATTTCCTCCATTTGCTATTTTTCTATTTTAGTATATGATAAGTGCTCACTATATGCACGTCTCTAAAGCTGCTTCACCCAATGATTGAAATGCGGTAGTAAATAATCTCCTTTAGCATAAATAAAATCAATTTATTGACAATATTTACTTAGGAATATTGTCTATTGAATACAGTTCCAATATTTTCTTCTTTCCGTTTTTTAGATATATATTCTAAAAAAGTAGGATAATTATAGACCATCTCTCATTGATGTTCATTTGTTATTTTATCAAATGCACTAGTTAATTCCAACCAAAATATGTATATATTAAAATGAAAAACTGCCGAAAAAGCAGTAAATACTTGCTTTCTCGGCAGTTTTTTATTTGTCCATTATTCCCATTGCTCGATACATAAAAGCTACAAATTGAGCACGTGTGATAGATTCATCTGGTCTGAAATTCCCATTGTCTCCAAGTGCAATGCCATGGTCTGCTAATATCGCAATATAGTTGTTTGCCCAATGTGTGAACGGCACATCTTGGAATGTACTTTTCGCATCTGATGTTAGGTTAAATATTTGCACAAGTACTTTTGCCATTTGTGCACGTGTGATATTGGTATCTGGCTTAAACTGTCCATCCGTACCATCAAAAATACCTGCTTGGTAGACTTTCATAATAGCCTCAAAATATAAATGGCTTGTTGGAACGTCACTAAAAGTCAACGTGTTGCGTGTTGGTATCAAATCAAATGTGCGTGTAAACAATACTGCTACATGTTGGCGTTGAATCGGGTCATTTGGTTTAAATGTGCCATCTGGATAACCCTTGATAATACAACGCCCTGCGATTTCTTCAATCATTTCTCTTGCCCATGATGTAGCAATATCTGTAAATGAAACCGTACATGCAGGAGCTATCGGTTTTTCAGCTAGTGATTCTTCAATTGTTGGTACTTCTTTTTCTATTTCTATTTGCTCCGTTTTGTTTTCCTTTACCCATTTGGCATACAATGTAAGGTTTTCCCTCACAACATCTGTGTCAAAATGCCATTCCTTCGTTAATGCACTATCTGTATACCATCCTGCGAATGTATAGCCTTCTTTTACTGGTATTGGTGGCACTATAATTTTACCATTATAGTTTTTTATTTGATTCGTAATCACTGTGCCGCCATTCGTTTGAAACTGGACAGTGTACGTGCTTTCAGTATCAGATGGTGTGCTACTTCCCACTTCACTAACTGGTGGTGGTGTCACCATAGGATTTGCCACCCACTTTGCATACAGTGTCGTGTTTGCCATCACCTTCTCATTCGCAAAATCCCACTTTGACTTAAAGTCAGCTTCTTTGTACCAGCCAGCAAATATATGTCCTGCCTTTGTTGGCAGTGCTGGCTCTGTTGCTTTTTGTTGATATGCAATAGTTTGATTCGCTATAGTTGTACCTCCATTTGCATCAAAGGCTACTGTATATTTATTTGGTGTCCATTTTGCATAAAGCGTTGTATCTGCTGTTACTTCATCATTGTCAAAATCCCAATTTGTCTGGAAACCTTCTTCCTTGTACCAACCAGCAAATGTATGCCCTGCTTTTGTTGGCGGTGCTGGCTCTGTTACTTTTTGTTGGTATGCAATAGTTTGATTCGCTATAGTTGTGCCTTCATTTACATTAAAGGTTACTGTATATTCATTTGGTGTCCATTTTGCGTATAGCATTGTATCTACTGTAACTTCATCATTGTCAAAATCCCATAAGCTCTTATTAGCTGTATCCGCTTCTTTATACCAGCCAATAAAGCTATGTCCCGATTTTGTTGGAGGTTGAGGTACTGTTACTTTTCCATTAGGCACAATATTTTGCTGGTCTATCACTGTTCCCCCATCTGTATCAAATGTAACCTTATGGGAATATTTCGCATAAATCGTCATTTTGTGAGGAACAATATTATCCCAAGGCAGAATAAAACCTTGATCTTTAAACCAGCCAATATTGGTAATAGAATTCTGTTGCTGATAATCAAATGCATTAAACGCAATAGAGGGCAATGTACCTTCAAATTTTACTTTACTTAACTGATTATTAAAAAATGCGTTGTTGCCAATTGATGTTACACTGCTAGGAATCGTTACATTGCTTAGCTGATTGTGCTGAAATGCTGAATTGGCAATTGACTTTACACTATTAGAAATTATTACGTTTGTTATCTGATTATACTGAAAAGCTAATTTTCCAATGGCTGTTACACCGTTCGGAATCGTTACATTGCTTAATTGATTGTATTGAAATGCTGAATCTCCAATTGATGTCACGCTACTGGGAATTGTTATATTGGTGAGTTCATTCTTCTGAAATGTCTCTTCTTTAATCACTGTCACACCATCTGGAATTATGACACTTTCTAAGTAGTTATCTCGAAATGCTCCTTCACCAATAGTATTCACGCTATTAGCAATATTCACAAGGACTAACTCATTATCAGCAAATGCATAGGGTCCAATTGATGTCACACTGTTAGGAATATCAACGCTCGATAATTTATTAGCACCAAACGCAATTTCTTCAATTGTTTTCACAGTATTTGGTATTGTCACGCTTGTTAAGTTTTTACTCCTAAATGCATTCTCTCCAATCGCTGTCACTGTTTTCCCACCCAAACTTTTCGGAATGACAATATCCTCAGGAGCTGTACCAATATAACCTGTAATGGTGACACTCACATCATCGGGATTGTCAGTATAGGTAAATGGTGTCCATTCCGCGTAAATCGCTATCGGCTGAGGGACCGTTCTATCCCAAGGTTCAGTAAAATCCTGATCTGTAAACCAGCCAAGGAAGCCAGTAGCCCCTTCTTGGCGGTTAAAAGAGCTTGCATCAATGGATGGCACTGCCCCTTCAAATGTCACGTTTGTTAATCTATTCAAAGTAAACACCCCCTCTCCAATAGAAGTCACACTATCTGGAATAGTCACACTTGTTAAGTAATTGGATTGAAATGCGTACATTTTAATTGATGTTACACTGTTAGGGATATCCACACTTGTTAATTTATTTTTTATAAATGCCGTGTGCCCAATTGTCACCACTCCATATGGAATATCTACACTCGCTAACTCGTTGTTAGCAAATGCCCCTGTTCCGATTAACATCACGCTATTAGGAATTTCCACATGTGTTAACTGGTTGTTAGAAAATGCATTATTACCAATTTCCTTCACACCATTTGGGATTGTCACACTTGTTAACCCTTTGTTTGAAAAGGCTGCCGTTTCAATAGCAAATGTTTCAACCCCAATCTTCGTCACAGACTTTCCACCTAACGTATCTGGAATATCAACGTGCCCTCCTGCACCTGTATAACCTGTAATCGTCACCGTATTATCACCATTATCCTCATATCGAAAATAACCATCCGTTTGAGTCTCCGCTTGGGCAGGTAGACTACTAAATGGTGATAAGAGTAAAACAACCATCATTAGTAATAAACTACTTTTCCTCAAAAAAACACTCCTTTCTTAGAATAATTTTTTGGCGATTTTATGCTACTTACTTTCATTTCTCTGCGAGAGCTATTACCATAGTCAAATCATCGCTTCAAAAAAGGCTATCATATGCTTATGAAAGAAAAATGAAAGAATCTAAAAAAGGCTAGGTACTCAACATTATAGGAGTACCTAGCTCGATTATTGTCTATATAATTGCTGCATTGCTATTGATGGTTGTATATTAAACTCTTGTTGCA
The DNA here is from genome assembly GCA_002973635.1 of Lysinibacillus sp. B2A1. Taxonomy (GTDB): domain Bacteria; phylum Bacillota; class Bacilli; order Bacillales_A; family Planococcaceae; genus Lysinibacillus. Next base: position 1,102,500 of record CP027224.1, on the reverse strand, counting down.
TAATCTGTACATATTGTTGATAGTGATTATGAAGTGCATACATATCCCCCATTGCTCCGTATATGTTGAGCAAAAGCTGATTCGCCTCTTCGTCAAATACATCACGTTTTAGTACTCTTTTCGCTACTTCTAAAGCTTCTGGATGGCGTTCGCAAGCCAATAGCCAGTCAGCAAGTCGTTTAGCAAAAGTGACGTACATTAAGTTTATGCTCTCCTGTTCAAGAGCTGCCCATGAAAAAGACTGTCCCTCAAATAGCTCACCCGCAACTTGTTTCTCAAGCTCTATTGCAACAGACTCATTATCATTGTTTATTTGAGTGAGCAGACCTAGCCCTTGCTCAAATTGAATAAAATCCACATCCACATTTCTTAGCTCAAGACGATATTTTTCCTGTCCTGAAATCATATTCTCCTTAAAGCCGTGTGTACTTAATGCTTTTCTAAGTTGATAAACTGCCGTATTCAAATAGATTTCCGCATTTTTCAAAGGCATCTCTGGAAATATATCGTCTATTACTTTCATTTTCCCAACACTTCTACCTCTATTTACGAGTAAATAGACAAAAAGCTCCTTACTTTTTTTGGATCTCCATTTCACTTCTCCCTGCTGTGTACTACTAACTTCAAGACATCCGAAAGTTTGAACTTTGAGACGATTTAGTACTGGCCTATTGATAGTAGAAGAACTGTGGCGTCTGTTAAATGCTCTCGTTATTGTTTGAACCAATCTGCTTTTCGAAATGGGCTTCATCATATAATCCAGCGGATAAACATCATAGGCTTGTATAGCATAATCTGCGTGTGAAGTAGTAAAGACAATATCTAGATCCGTGTTAGCTGAACGCAAGTTTCGAGCTAATTCTATACCATTCTTATCTGCTATCTCAATGTCTAAAAACGCAAGATCCACTTCATGCTGACAAAGAAAGGTAAATGCTTCTTCCATTTGCTGAAAGCTGCCAACAAGTTCGATACCTTCTATACTAGATAGCATGCGCTTCATTGTTAGCAACATAATAGGCTCATCATCTACAATAAGAACTTTCACCGTTTCCTCCACCTCTCAATGTAAAGTAAAATACACTTCCTTGCCCTACTACACTTTCTGCCCACATGCTCTCTCCACTTAACTGCACAAACTGCTTACTGACTAGCAAGCCAAGACCTGCCCCTTTCTCGCCTGCTGTGCCCATTGACGAATACATCTGATTCTCATTGAATAGTCGTTCTATCTGCTCATTATCCATTCCAACACCATTATCGCGAATAGATACGATCACCATTTCTCCAGAGTATTGAGCACTAACTTGTATAGTGCCTCCTACTTGAGTAAACTTGATCGCATTAGACAATAAATTTCGTATAACGAGTAACACCACTTCTCGATCAGCAAATACATAAGTATCCTTTAGAATGTTATTCGTTATATGTAAACTCTTCACTCTGCTATGAATGGCTACTAACTGACGACATTCCTCCATAATCTCCGTAAGCTCCAATAATTGTGGGTAAAACACAACGTCTTCTCGTTGACTACGGAACCATTCTAGTAAATTGTTCGACATCCCAAGTGTATGCCGAATCTGCTCCCCAAGTTTTATGATAATTTCCTGATGTACTGCACCGAAACTATCGAGGTCTTCCTCAAGTAGCTCTATTAACTGATATTGCATAGCTAACGGGCTGCGTATATCATGCGATACCACAGTAAAAAGCTGGTCTTTGAGTTTATTAAGATGAGCGATTTTCTCCAAATGCCCCTAATCAAATGCACAGTCAATGGAACATTGGAAAAGGAATATTACCCTATTTTTAAGCAGCCAAACCATTTCACTTTTTGGTTCATCTCTCGTACAATACGCCATTACTTGGTATATTACATTAACAACACAATCAGGGATGATGATGACGATTTCGATTATTTGCGGCTTCTTACCAACATTCTTCCTCTCACCTATTGCTGGTGTTTGGGCTGACCGTTACAATCGCAAATGGTTAATTGTTTTAGCGGATGGCATGATCGCTCTTTCCACTCTTATTTTAGCTATTCTATTTTTAATGGGACATGATTCACTCTGGCTGCTCTTTGTTATTTCTGCCATTCGTGCTATTGGTGCAGGAATTCAAACACCGGCTGTAGGCGCCATACTGCCACAAATCGTTCCAGAAGATAAATTGATGAAGATTAATGGAACAAACAGCAGTATTCAAGCTTTTGTGATGATTATCTCACCTATGGCTAGTGGGGCATTATTAACAAAAGCCTCGATAGAATCTATTTTCTTTATTGACGTCATCACTGCTGCAATCGCTATTAGTACATTGCTTGTATTTTTACACATCCCAGCACATGCAAAGGCAGCACAGCCACAAACAACTGGCTATTTTGATGATATGAAAAAAGGCTTTAAATATATTAAAAACCATAACTTCCTAAAAAGCCTATTCATGTTCTTTGCATTTTTCATGATTTTAGCTGCACCTGCGGCATTTTTAACGCCTCTTCAAGTAACACGTAGCTTTGGTAATGATGTCTGGCGTTTAACAGCTATCGAGATTACCTTCGCGGTTGGTATGCTCATTGGTGGTATCTTTATGGCCTCATGGGGCGGTTTTAAAAATAAAGTACACACAATGACATTTGCAACTCTTTTGTTTGGTGGCTGTACATTTGTCCTCGGTATTATTCCAGAATTTTGGCTGTATCTAGTCTTTATGGGGATAACAGGCATGGCAATGCCTATCTTTAATACGCCCGCTACTGTTTTACTTCAAGAAAAAGTTGAAGGAGACTTTTTAGGAAGAATATTCGGCGTACTTGGAATGATTTCTACCTCTATGATGCCATTAGGAATGCTTATTTTTGGTCCTATTGCTGATATTTTCGCGATTGAATGGTTACTCATCGGTACAGGGATACTATTGTTTATCCAAGGATTTTTCCTTCTTGGCAGTAAAGTTTTAATAGCAGCGGGCAAAACCACTGCTGAGCATAAGGATGTTTAAACTCTAGCAAAAAAAGTGAATGATTTGTTAAGTGATAATAAAGGTATTTAATTTTCTTATAAAAATAAAAGAGCCTTGCTACATATTATTGTAGTAAGGCTCTTTAAAGTCGTTTATCCATTTAAATATGTTTGAGCTTAAAATAATCACTACAGTTAATCAATTACTTTCGTTAGCTTTTGAAGTGCTGGAAGTCTAACTGGCAAATCCGAGTTTTATCGTATAATTTAAATTTGCGTACTATCTTCTCTTATTCCCAATTAACAACGTGATTTGTGCCATGGTAAATGGTAATGAAGATTTCTTTCTATATGCGACATATTTCGGTACCCAAAAATCTGCATACTTTAATTTGAAGTTTTTTAATCCTTTAAAATGATAGAAGTGCTGTCCATGTAAAAATATTTGTGCAGCTATTTTCTCACTTAAAAAGGAATATCTAGACTGTCCGACATTTGATAAAGGCGACATTCCCATATTAAAGACACGATAGCCTTCTTCTTTTGCCCATTCAAATAATGATAGGAAAATGAAATCCATTGTCCCAGAAGGTGAACCCGGTTTAAAACGCATAAGATCTACTGAAACTCTTTCGCCATTATCGTACATTGGCATGATACTAGCAAAGCCAAACGGTTCTTTTTCTCCGCGTAAAACGGCAATGTTTGAGGTGCTCAAATAGTGTTCATCAAAAAAACCAAGTGAAAAACCTTTCTCCGCTCTCCCCTGCAACCATTTTGTTGATACCTCTTGCAATTCTTTCATGACTTCCTGAGAATATGGAGGGCTTAGTATTTCCACTATATATTTTTCACGTTCAAATTTATTTTTTATCGCTCGACTTCCCTTCATTTCTTTACCTGTAAATGTAAATTTATCTAAGTCTACAAAGGCTTCCTCACCGAGCTTAAAAAAGCTATACCCATACTCGTGTAAAGCAGAAAAAATTTTATTGTTAATTTCATAAAAGACTGGTGTATAACCGTGCTTATCAGCCAATTCCAAAAACTCTTGAATAGCAGGTAAAAAATCAGATTCATTTCCTACTGGGTCTCCAAGAACTATAATCTTATCCGCATAAATTTGATAAGAGAATAAAACCGTACCTTTTTTATTCCAATGTACAAATTTATCATGCAAAAAAATTAAATGTGAATACTCGGTCCCCTTATAAGTTATCAAATGATTTCTGATAGCATTCTCTTGCTCATTAGAAAAAAGCTTTATCATTTTCTTAGGTGCACGAATAAAATAACCTATATAAAAAATAGCAATGGCGATAAGAATGCCTATTATAGCACTATAAAAAAGGTCTTGATAATCGGTTATAATATAGTCCTGAAAAGTACTAGGAAAATGGATTTTGGCAGAAGGTAAATTTACATAACCAATCAACACATACATTGCTGTAATAATTGTTACTATTGCAAGATCAAGTATGACGATTCCCCATGTCAAGACATAGCTTTCTCGATAAAATTGCTTTTTGGACACCATTAATAACGCTGCAACAATCACTAAAAAAATCGCTTCCTCATAATCGAGACCCTTAAAAATAGAAAATAGTGCTGAACTGCTTAGCACAACAACGGCAAGCTGGTATGCCCTCTTTACTTTATATTTTATCCCCCTACATAATCCTAAAAGTATAAAGCCCGCAGCCACCGTCATTTGATGAGAGACATTCATGACTGGTGAAGATAAAAATTCCTGGGCAATTTTTAGACGACTTAAAACCCCTGGCATTGCTGCAGATAGCAATAAAATAATGCCAGAGATAAACACCAATATTGTTAACAGCATGTGACTAAGCTTCTGAAAAATTATATTGGGTAAGTCATCCCAAGATTGATTCCAGCGTATCCAATATTCCTTAATAAATAAAAGAGAGGATACCAAAAATGGTAGCACGAAGTAGCCAACACGGTACAAAATTAATAGAAACAACACTTTTTCATCAGCGATTCCAATACTTTGTGTTCCCCATAAAAAAACGAGATCAAATGAGCCGACTCCACCAGGTATCATACTAACTATTCCTGCACTAGAAGCAATTAAAAATATGGGAATTAGTGCAGATAATTCTATTGGAATCTTTAAAATAAACGTAAATATCCAGATTACTAAAAATACAGCAAGCCACTCAGCTACTGAAGTAATCATCAACTGAAGTGATATTTTTGGCTTTAAAGAACTTTCTTTTTTATAACGAATAATATGCATAGCCAAAAAAGCTGGTGCATATAAGCTAACAAGAATAACTGCAATCGATAACCACCGTTCTTCTTTCAGTAAAGGGAAATCCCAAAAGAATATATACATAATCCAGGTTAGCAGCGAAATCCCTGTTAAATAAAACAGTGTTACCGAGGCAATATTTTTTAGCAAACCTTCCTTATCTTCTTTATATTTAGAATAGAAGTAATTACGTAAGAATATACCGACTAGACCACCAAAGCCAATAAGATTTGAAAATGTATTTACAACAAATGAATGATTAAGCAAATTACGTTTATTGATGTTGATTCCTAATATTTTTACTAAAATCACATCATAAAAAATCATCGGTGTAATTGCAAAAAAGGTGATGAGAAAAATCAATAAAAGCTCCCATAGCTGTAGCTCATTGACCTCTTTTCGCAGTAAATGAACATCAACCCCACTCACTGATTGTTGAATTTCATAAATAGCTATCGCCAAAAGTACTATTGGAAATAGAATCTTCAAAAATTTCAATAGTGCCTCTTTTCGAACGTTAAACATATGCTAAACCTACTCCCATAAGCTTTCTTAAATCTTTAAATTACCTTCACTAGAAATCAGTTCTATTTTTGAAGGTAAATGACTATTTCCCTATTGTAACGTATTCTTTGCTATATGTATCGTCAAAGCTAGGGTCTACTTATTCACACTAAGTGAACAGATTTAGCATAGCTCGCAACTTATATCTTGGAGGTTTACTACTCCATAGCCAAAAGAAAAAGGTCATTTTCATTCATCTATATTATAGAGAAATAAAAATGACCATATTTAATACGGACAAAAGTTATACAATTTTCCCCAATTCATAAACAGCTTGTTCATGTCCAAATCTTTCTAATACCTGTACCTTGTACATCCCTACTTTTTCTAGTAAACGACAGGACGCAACGTTTGCTGTTTGTGTTTCTGCTACTAAGTACGGCAAACTCAGAACATTCAATCCATAATTTATTACATCTGTTAGTACCTCATATGCATATCCTTGCCCCCAATACTGTGGTAAAAATTGATATGAAAGCTCATATGCCTCTTTATCATGATATTCATCTATTGAGACAAGCCCTATGAATTCATCCGTTGTCCTTAACGAAATATAAAAATATGTATTGGGAAATGGGGCTTCTAACATTCCTCTAAACGAAGCTTCGATGTAGCTTTCTTTTGGGACGCCCCCTAGATAGGCTCTGACATTTACATTTGAATAGAGTGCATTTATTGCATAATAGTGTTCTAGCTTTAAATGCTCAATTTTACAGTTTTTTGTCAACCTTTTCATTTCATAATCTCCCTTGTTTTTATCAAAGTTTAATACAACCATTAGAGGGAAATCAATTAATATTTAACATAATATGGACAAAAAATTAATTTAACTAACAATCTATCTTCATTAAATATAATAACGATGAATAGGACGTCCTACGCTTCCATATTGTATATCTACTTTTAATAGATTTTGCTTTTCTAAAAAGTCTAGATAGCGTCTTGCTGTAACTCGTGCTGTACCTATATAAGTAGATACCTCCTCCGCTGATACTGCTCCACCACTTTCTTGAATATACGCAAGCACCTTATCTAAGGTAGCTCGATTAAACCCTTTTGGCAGCTCTTCTATAATAATTGTATCCATTCCTGTTGAAACTGCAGCTTGTTCAGGAAGACGTTGTTGCATTAAATGATCGACATCATGTTGGGTTAAATCCTGCATACCGCTTATTTTCTTTCTGTAGTTTTGATAATTTTTTAAGGTCTGCTCAATTCTCTCAAACGTAAAAGGCTTCATAATATAATCATAGACACCTAAGTGTAAAATACGCTGCACAGTGGGCATATCGTTCGCAGCAGTTACAGCAATTACATCAACAGGAAGATGCTCCTCTCGAATTTTCCCTAGCGTAATAATGCCATCTTGCTCTGGCATAAAAATATCCATAAAGACAAGCTCTGGAGTTAATTGTCTAATCTTTTGAATTCCCTCAATACCATTGCTAGCATAGCCAACTAATGAAAAACCCTTGATTTGCTCAATAAATTGTCTGTTCACTTCTCGTACCATTGGATCATCTTCAATTAGTAAGACATTTATTACATCCATCTATTCTTCTCCTAACTCAAATAAGATTAAGAAACTTGTTCCTTTCATAAATTCACTCACTACTTCAATATCTCCATTACCTTTTCTTACAATTTCATGGATTAAATGCAAGCCAATGCCCCGATTTTCGCTAGCCTTAGTCGAAAATCCATTTTCAAACATACGAGCCTGCACCTCTTTTCCCATTCCAATCCCATTATCAAAAACTCCTATCGCTAATACACCATCATGCTCATCTACAGAGATAGCGACATATTTATCATCCTTTGAAAGGACATTTAAAGCCTCAAAGGCATTTTCGATTAAATTTCCGAGTAGAACAACAAAGTCATGATGATCTAAAAGAGGGGGAAAGCGTTTAAAATGACTTTTTCGATCAATCTCAACTTCAATTCCTAGTTCTTTGCCATAACTTACCTTACTTAATAATAGACCTGAAATATTTTCATTATGAAAGCGTTCATTTAAAAACTTCGTTAAAGAAGCTTCATTTTCAGTAGTGGCTGTAACATATTCAAGTGCTTGCTTTGTATGTCCCAATTGCAGAAGTCCTGCAATCGTATGAAGCTTATTTTTATGCTCATGGGTTTGTACACGTAGTGCTTGAACAAAGGCTTTTACACCTGTGACCTCCTCCGCGAGCTTTTTCACGGCTGTTAAATCCTTAAACATGGCAACTGCACCAACTAGCTCGTTATTCACAATAATTGGTACACGATTGCTTAAAATACTATGATGATTAATGTAAAGCTCCTGATCATAAACAGGTGTTGCAGTTTCAACAATCTCAGGCAGACGAGTATCAGGCAAAACATCATAAATCTTTTGACCAATACAGTCCTCTATATTCCTAGTAACGCCTAATATGTCAGCTGCCTTTTCATTAAAAATGGTAATATTCATTTCCTTATCAACAGCTATTATTCCCTCATGCATCGCATTAAAGGTTTCTGTTCTTTCCACATACATCTTGGCAATTTCATGAGGTTCAAGCCCAAACATTTGTTTTTTTATATGTCGCCCAAGTGTATATGCGCCCAAAACGCTGAAAATCAGCGATATAACAATCGTTATAAAAATTTCTTGCTCATAACTTTGTAGCATTTCTAGGAGCGTTGGTAATGAATAGCCAACTACCACAATGCCTACCTGTTCCTTTTTGTCATTGATAATCGGAACAAAAGCCCGTATCATGACACCTGATTCTCCACGTGCTTTCGATACATAATAATGCTCACTAAATGCTGCATTCAGATCCTGCGACTCACTTCGTCGTCCTAATTCCTTACTTACTGGATGGGATAGTTTAATACGCTCCATATTCATCACAACAATATACTCTGCCTTATTAATCACCCTAATACCATCTACAATTTTATTGATATTTTTAGCGGCTTCTTTCAAATTGTCATTTTTCAAATGCACACTCAGCTCTGGTACATTTGAAACAGTTCGAGCAACAAGCATTGCACGCTGACCAAAATCTTTTTCCTGCTCAGATAATAAGTTACCGAGTACAAAAATACCACCTAGTAAAAAGGAGAGTGCAATGATTAAAAATGTCACTAACAGAATCTTGCCGTTTACAGGCATTTTCATCATTAAAAAATCCTTCCTTTCAAATCTGCATTCTCATAATCAGTAGCACACCATATTGATGATATGTTTTTAAGATTATCTGCAAAAAATTCTTTTGACAACTCCTTTAGTCGACATAAGTAGGAGAAAATATTGAACTTAATGAACAATATTACAAATAATTGATATAAAACAAATTTATTTATCACTTTATATTTTTGTATTATAACAATAATTAATTAACAATAGCGTACCATAACAGTGAAAGATATTGAAAACTCTACATTTATATGTGAATGTAAACAAATGTACTTAATGAACGATATGTTTCTTATTTTCTAAATCTCTTTTTTTAAAAAGTATTCGCTATGATATTTCTAGTGAAAACGATATCAAAAAGAAAATTTAGAAAAGAGGTAGCATAAAATGAAATTACTGAAAAATTTGACTGTTCAGGTTATAGTGGCTATCATCCTTGGGATAATTGTTGGAGCAATTTTCCCTGAGTTTGGTGCCAGCTTAAAAATCCTAGCAGATCTATTCATTAAATTAATTAAAATGTTAATTGCCCCAATCATCTTCTTAACAGTGGTTATTGGAATCGGCAGTATGGGAGATATGAAAAAGGTTGGGAAAATTGGAGGTAAGGCATTACTTTACTTCGAAATAGTATCCACAATTGCCCTAGCAATCGGAATTGCTGTTGCTTTAATCGTTAGTCCTGGTACAGGTTTGGATACATCAGGTGCATCTGAAGCTGATATTTCCAAATATACAACTGCTGCGGCTGAAACTGAGCAAGGCTTGGGTGCATTCATTTCTAGTATTATTCCAGAAAATGTTGTAGGTGCACTGGCAACTGGTCAATTATTACCTGTTCTATTCTCTGCTATTTTATTTGGTTTAGCTGCTGCCTCGATTGGTGCACCTGCAAAACCAGTCATCACATTCTTTGAGCAAGTTGCAGAGATTTTCTTCAAAATTGTAAGTATGGTTATGAAAATATCACCAATCGGAGCATTTGGTGCAATGGCTTATACGATTGGAAATTTTGGTTTAAAATCACTAGGTAACCTAGGTCTATTAATGGCTGCCGTGTATATTACAATGTTTTTATTTGTTGTCTTTATTTTAGGATCCATTGCAAAATTCTTTGGATTTAACATCTTTAAATTTATCGCATACATCAAAGATGAGATTTTCTTAGTTATTGGTACATCCTCCTCTGAATCAGCCCTGCCATCTATGATGCGAAAGCTTGAAAATTTTGGTTGTTCGAAACAGGTTGTAGGTTTAGTCGTTCCTACTGGTTACTCCTTCAATCTTGATGGGACTTCCATCTATCTATCAATGGCTGCATTGTTTATTGCACAAGCATATGGAATGGAACTCACTTGGATACAAATCATTACACTACTTGGGATTTTAATGATTACTTCTAAGGGCGCAGCGGGTGTAACAGGTTCAGGTTTTATCACATTAGCAGCGACTTTAGCTGCCTTCCCAATGATTCCAGTGGAAGGAATCGCGCTTTTAATCGGTGTTGATCGTTTTATGTCTGAGGCTCGTGCTGTAACAAATTTAATTGGTAATGGTGTAGCCTGTGTTGTAGTGTCAAAATCTGAAAAAGAGTTTGATGTAACTATGCAAGAACGTGCACTTCAGGGAAAGGCCACTATTGTATCCTAAAAAACAGGGTAGTGACGACAGCCATTGCTGTATCACTACCCTCGTTATTTTCCATATTGTTCAAGTAAAAGCTGCGTGCTTGTGGATTGTTCAAGTGCTTTCTTCTCTTTTGCCCAGTATATTAAATATTGCTGATCCCCCACATGAAAAACCATTTGTTGGAGTTCTTCGCTTAGCTCAGAGCTAATGGCTACCTTGAGAATATCTACTTCATATAGCATTTTATCTTTTATCTTGTAAGCAATCCGATAGGCTGGTTTCTCTTCAAAGATGGCTCTTTCTTTGCTGCTCAAATTTCTAACATGACTTAGCGGATACTTTTCACGATTAGTTTCTGCATCCTCACCAGTTAAGCGAATGATCGATTGCTCTTCTTTAAATAGCTCGATGCTATCGATTTGTGCTGCTTGATCCAAAATTGCTGAAATAGCTGCTTCCTTATTTTTTTCTCGAAACTGCATGGTAAACGCAACAGCTAGTATAATTGCTGCGAAAACGACTAATCTCCATCTACGTTTGTTCATTGGATACTACCCATTCAATGCCTTTTTCACAAAGCGGTTAATGTCTACATCAGCCCCAATGACCAACATAATATCACCTAGTAAAATTTTGTCACTAGCCTGTGGTGATACAATAATATCTGCACCACGTTTGATACCGACAATGTTAATACCATACTTTGCACGAATATCTAAATCGATAATGGAGTAGCCTGCAATTGCATCATTTGCCTTTAACTCCATAATCGAATGTTCATCCGAAAGCTCCAAATAATCAAGAACTGTATTGGACAGCATATTATTGGCAATACGAATACCCATATCACGTTCAGGGTGAACAACAAAATCAGCACCAATTTTGCGTAGCACCTTTTCATGATAATCATTTTGGGCTTTGACCGTAATTTGCTGCACACCTATTTCCTTTAAAATAATAGTTGTTAAAATACTGGCCTGAATATCTTCACCGATCGCAACGATTACATGCTCAAAATTACGAATACCTAATGAATTTAGGACCGATTCATCTGTCGAATCTGCGATAACAGCCTGAGTCGCAATAGAAGCAAATTCATCCACACGCTCCGAAGAATGATCAATCGCCATAACTTGTGCACCCTGACTCATCAGCTCGCGAACAATACTTCCTCCAAAACGCCCAAGTCCAATGACAGCAAACTCTTTTTTCATCATAAAAAACCCCTCCGAAAACTACTATATCATTATTTTAACGTATTTTCGGTTATATGTATCGTCAAAGAAAGTCTCAATTCGTCAATAGCGGAGGTATTTGGTTTAAAATGGTAAAATATAATTATTGTTTTAATTAATTTTCGCTCAGGTAATGCACTTTTTGCTCCGTTGCATATCATTGATCAGGAAGGTACTATTTTTGATCAGCCCCAGTTCTTTTTCGCTCTGGTCTATCCTCTTTCTGATCAGCTCCAGCTATTTTCCGCTCTGGTCTACTCTCTTTTTGATCAGCCCCAGCTCTTTTTCGCTCTGGTCTATCCTCTTTCTGATCAGCCCCAGCTCTTTTTCGCTCTGGTCTACACTTTTTCTGATCAGCTCCAGCTATTTTCCGCTCTGGTCTACTCTCTTTTTGATCAGCCCCAGCTCTTTTTCGCTCTAGTCTACACTCTTTCTGATCAGTCCCAGCACTATTCCGCTCTGGTCTACTCTCTTTCTGATCAGCTTCAGCCATTTTTCGCCCAGGTCTACACTCTTTTTGATCAGCTCAAACTATTTTCTGCTCTGGTCAAATCTTTTTTCTAATCGGCCTCATCATTTTTTCAATCAAATCACAAACTAATTTATGTCTAATCATCCACATCCACTTAACTTTTTCAAAAAAAATGCAAAAAAGACGAGAATATAAATTATCCTCGTCTTTTCATCGTGCTCTTATTCAGCATTGCGCATTTCATCTAACACACGATTCACACGTTTTTCTAGCATTTTCATACCACTGCCACCAGCTTGCATATGACGAAGCTGGCCATCTTTATCAAACACAAAATACGCAGGCACATATTGATTTTCAAAAGCATCTGTTAGCTTCATTTCACTATCTACAAAGATTGGTTGTACAATATCATGCTCTGCCGCTACTGCTTTAATTGTGTCTAAATCAGTATCTGCCTCTGAGCGTGGCATATGTACTGCTACAACATTTAGCTCATCTTTGAATTGATCGCGGAAATTATTTACATCTGGCATTGCTTCCTTACATAGATGGCAGCTAACTGACCAAAAATGAATTAATGTTGGCTTTTCACCTACTAGATCTGCTTTTGTTACTTCACCATTTAACCAAGTTGTGGCGCCTACTAATTCCGGCATTTGTTCACGAAGTTTCATAACTATATCCTCCTCTACCTCTTTTAAGTTTAAAAATCCCCACAAACGTGTCGTGGGGACTCTTATGATTAAATTCAGAGTTGATAATTGACTCTATTTAAATTATAGAGTTGCTTGACCTGGACGCCAGTTTGCTGGGCAAAGACCGCCAGTTTGTAAAGCTTGAAGTACACGCAAAGTTTCATCTACATCACGGCCGATGTTGTTATCGAAAATTGTTTGGTATTTTAATTCGCCTTCTGGGTTGATGATGAATAGACCGCGTAGTGCGATACCTTCTTCTTCAATTAATACACCATACTCTTTTGAAATTTGGTGGTTTGTATCAGCAGCTAATGGATACTTTAATTCACCAAGACCATTTTGAGTGCGGTCTGTGTTAATCCATGCTAAGTGTGTGTGGATTGTATCCGTAGACACACCGATTACTTCTGCATCTAAGTCTTCGAACTCGTCATAACGATCGCTCATTGCAGTGATTTCAGTTGGACATACAAAAGTGAAGTCCATTGGATAGAAGAAAAGAACAGTCCATTTGTCTTGTCCTTTAATGTCTTCTAATGATACTTTGCCAAAAGATTTGTCTGGAAGTACTGCTTCCATTGTAAAGTCAGGTGCTTGTTTACCTACCATGCGTTCTGCCATAATAAATCCCTCCGATTAAATATGTAGTGTATAGATTCCATTCGCACTAGCGAACTCGTCTTCTACGATAGCAGAGTAATCGTAGTTTTTCAAACAAGTAAACTTCGTTAAAGGACATGTTTCAAATTATCTGACAAATTTTTGTCAAATCCCTAAATGGAATAGCAGCTACAGCCTATTTATTAGCTATTTTTAACAATTTTATTCTAGAATAAACAAACTTTTTCTTCTTGCTATTTATGTTAAATTTCTAAAAATTTTTTCTTCTTTTTTTTCAATTAAAACAATTGCATATCTTAAAATTTTATGTATAATTGTAATGGTTTTAGTAAACTAAAAGTTTTGTTAAAGTAAACTTCATATTTCGAAAGTTTATGATTGCTAAACTTCTTCTAGGAGGGAAAAGATGCAAATAGGAGCAAAAATTAAAGCGCTTCGTTTAAAAAAAGGTCTTACCCAAGAGGAGCTTGGAGAACGTACAGATTTAAGTAAAGGTTATATTTCCCAATTAGAACGTGATTTAAATTCACCTTCTATAGAAACACTCTTTTCGATATTAGAAGTGTTAGGGTCCACACCTAAGGAATTTTTTGATGATGAATCACCTGAACAAAAGGTTGTATATACAGAAGAAGATCAATCTACCTATACAGATGAAGAAAAAAAATATGAAATTCAATGGCTAATTCCAACATCAAATGAAAAAGAAATGGAGCCTATTTTCCTAACTCTTGCTGCTGAAGGGGAATTTAAACAATTTGAACCCTCACTCTCCGAAACCTTTATTTATGTAGTGAAAGGGCGTATTCGTCTCGTTTTGGGAAATGAACAGTATATTGCTAGTGAAGGTAACGCTCTCTATTTTGATGCGACAGATCATCATCAAATTTTTAATGCACATGCTGCTGAAACAAAGATTTTGCTTGTCGCAACGGATTCATACTTATAGCTAAGGAGGCGCATCTATGACAACGAATTCAATTATCCGCTTTGAAAAAGTTTCAAAGTCTTATAATGACGGCACGGTCGTCCTAAAAAATATTAATCTAGAGCTAGAAAAAGGGAAATTTTACACATTACTAGGTCCTTCTGGTTGTGGTAAAACAACCATTTTACGAATTATTGCTGGTTTCACTGAACCGTCTACAGGAAATGTTTATTTTCACGATAAGAAAATCAACTCAGTGCCAGCAAATGAACGTCAAGTAAATACAGTCTTTCAGGATTATGCACTGTTTCCTCATTTAAATGTCTTTGAAAATGTTGCATTTGGACTACGTATTAAAAAACTGCCTGAAAACGAAATTAAAGAACGTGTGGCTGAGGCATTAAAATTTGTCAACCTTGCTGGATACGGAAGCCGTGAAATTTCTGAAATGTCAGGTGGTCAGCGTCAGCGTGTAGCAATTGCTCGTGCGATTGTGAATGATCCAGAAGTAATTTTATTAGATGAGCCTCTCTCAGCGTTAGATTTAAAGCTACGTACTGAGATGCAATATGAGCTTCGAGAATTACAGCAACGTCTTGGCAAAACGTTCGTCTTCGTGACACATGATCAAGAAGAAGCTCTTGCTATGAGTGATGAAATATTTGTGCTAAGTGAAGGCCAAATTCAACAATCAGGTACACCTGTTGATATTTATGATGAGCCCATTAACCGCTTCGTAGCTGACTTTATAGGAGAATCAAATATTGTCCCTGGTGTAATGATTGAAGATTTCAAGGTAGAATTTGCTGGCAAAATATTCGAATGTGTAGACCAAGGGATGAAGCCAAATGAAAAAGTCGATATTGTTATTCGTCCAGAGGATTTAGAAATGACTACTATTGATAAAGGTAAGCTTATCGTTAAAGTGGATACACAATTATTCCGTGGTGTGCATTATGAATTATCCACGTATGATAAGGATGGCAATGAGTGGCTTGTCCATTCTTTGAAAAAAGCTGAGGTAGGGACAGAAATTGGCTTAGATTTTGATTCAGAAGCCATTCATGTTATGCGCTTAAATGAAACCGAAGAAGAGTTTGACAAACGTTTAGAAGCATATGGAGATGAAGACGATGCAAGCTAAAACATCGAAATCAGCCTTATTTCCATACGTTTTATGGATTGCATTTTTCGTTATCGCTCCAATTGCACTGGTCGTGTACTATTCCCTACTAGATATACATGGCAATTTCACGTTTGATAACTATAAGGCATTCTTTACTTCTGTTTATTTAAAAATGACATTAAGCTCATTCTGGTATGCGTTTTTAATTACCTTCTTTACGTTACTAGTTGCGTATCCAACAGCCTATTTTTTAACAAAAACTAAGTATAAGCAGCTTTGGCTACTGCTAATTATTATTCCTTCTTGGATTAATCTTTTGTTAAAAACATATGCTTTTATCGGAATTTTTGGCTTGTACGGTCCGTTAAATGCATTTATTGAAGTATTTGGCTTTGATCCAAAGCAAATGCTATTTACAGATATTAGCTTTGTATTTGTATCAGTGTATATTTTTATACCTTTTATGATTTTACCGATCTTTAATTCTTTAGATCGTTTAAATCCTACTCTTATCTATGCAGCACGTGATTTAGGTGCATCTGCCTTTACAACATTCCGTCGCGTTGTACTGCCTCTGACTATGGATGGGGTTAAATCGGGAATACAGGTTGTATTTATTCCTGCATTATCTCTGTTTATGATTACACGTTTAATTGCTGGAAACCGTGTGATTACGCTCGGTACAGCTATTGAACAACAGTTCTTAGTGACTCAAAACTGGGGGATGGGCTCAACCATTGCGGTATTCCTAATTTTATTCATGGTCATTATTATGCTTATTACAGGACAAAAGGATAAAGGAGGCCGCGTATGATGAATAAATTATCTGCTTCCGCAAAAGTGTATTTAGCGCTTGTTTTTATCGTTTTGTATGCACCTATCTTTTACTTAATTTTTTATTCTTTTAACAGTGGCGGCTCCATGAATAATTTTGAATCCTTTACGCTCGAACATTATAAAGCTGTATTTGAGGACTCCCGTCTGCTAGTTATTTTAATTAATACGGTCATCGTAGCTCTACTTTCTGCTTTAATTTCAACAATTATTGGTACATTAGGTGCAATTGGCATTGTTACGGTGAAAGATGCAAAAATGCGTAATACATTACTGTCCTTAAACAATGTATTGATTGTAAGTCCCGATGTTATTATTGGTGCGAGCTTTTTAATTTTGTTCACGATGGTTGGTATTAAATTAGGCTTTGCTTCAGTATTATTAGCACATGTAGCTTTTAGTGTACCAATTGTTGTACTGATGGTTTTACCAAAGCTGTTAGAAATGAATACATCATTAATTGATGCTGCATTAGATTTAGGCGCATCAAAAAAAGATGTGATGATGCGTGTCATTTTACCGTATATTCAGCCTGGGATCTTTGCAGGGTTCTTTCTTGCCCTTACGTATTCTTTAGATGACTTTGCGGTAACGTTTTTCGTAACTGGCAATGGCTTCAGTACATTATCTGTGGAAATTTACTCTATGGCACGTGCTGGTATTTCCTTAACGGTAAATGCTATTTCTGGCTTAGTATTCTTCGTTACGGTGATTGTCGTAGTTGGCTATTACTTCATCACAAGACGTGCTAGTAAAAGAACGGAGGGACATCAATGAAGCAATTAATCCAAGCTACAATTGCGATTCTTGTCGTGTCCGCCCTATTATTCTATGCTGCTGATGCCTTGAGTGCTGGCGGTGGAAAAAGTGGGAAAAACACGTTAACGATCTTTAACTGGGGAGAATATATAGATCCTGATTTACTAAAGCAATTTGAAAAAGAAACAGGTATTCATGTAATATATGAGACGTTTGATTCCAATGAAGCCATGATGACAAAAATTCAACAGGGTGGAACGGCTTATGATATTGCTGTACCTTCTGAATATATGATTGAAAAAATGAAGGAAGAAAATTTATTGATTCCTTTAGATAAATCGAAAATTCCTAATTTAAAAAACATCGACCCTTACTTTTTGGATCTACCATTCGATGATGACAATAAATATTCTGTACCTTATTTTTGGGGAACAGTAGGTATTGTCTATAATCCAAGCCTTGTTGGTGATTTAGATTTCTCTTCATGGGATGATTTGTGGGACCCTTCCTTAAAACGAAAAGTCTTTTTAGTGGATGGTGCTCGTGAGGTAATCGGGATGGGCTTAAATAGCCTTGGATATTCGCTGAATTCATTGGATAACCACGAACTACGTAAAGCCACAGACAAATTAATCACACTTGCCCCAAATGTTAAGGCTATCATTGGTGATGAAATTACTCCGTTAATGATCAATAATGAGGCAACTGTAGCCCTCACTTGGTCTGGGCAGGCAGCAGACATGATGTCAGAAAATGAGGAGCTAGACTTTGCAGTTCCTGAGGAAGGCTCAAACTTGTGGTTTGATAATATGGTCATCCCGAAAACATCTAAAAATATTGAGGGTGCTCATAAATTCATTAATTTTATGCTAAAAGCTGAATCTGGTGCCCAAAACACTGATTATGTTGGCTACTCTACCCCTAATATTACAGCCATGAAATTAATGGATAAGGAAGTTGTAGCTGATGAACGCTATTATCCTTCTGAAGAGCAACGAGAAACATTAGAAGTATATAAAAACTTAGGCCCTGATTACTTAGGCAAATACAATGAATTATTTTTAGAATTTAAAATGAGTATTCGATAGATAATAAAAGTGATGAAAAACAAAATTGTTTTTCATCACTTTTTTTGTTGAAGGAAAGAAGAAGCATTTTTTATCGAGGAAGCCATGTTGATGATTTTTGGATTAAATCTGATTTATCAGTATTCTGTACTGCCTCTTGGATAATAGTTAGCTCAGTAGCTGAAAGATCGCCTGCTATCTGTAATTGTTGTAAATTAATTTCATCTTTATTAGAATTTGAAAGTAATATATGAACCGTATTCATTATCATAGTATTCCCTTCCTTTCAATTTGTTTACAGTTATAATAATATAAAGGTAGTGTGTATTAACCGCAAATCTATTTGTAATAACCGCAAATTTTTTATTTGAGAGGGTTATATGATGAGTAATAAAAGAAAAATTCTATTTTTACAATTAATATTTTTATTAGCCCACTTCTTTTTAATATTCACTATGTTGAAACCATATATAGGTATAGATGTACAGTATAATAAAAATGGCCAAATCATCATTTCTAATATCTATGATAACGATGGCTGGGCACGCTATTCAAACCTCACTATTGGTGATACCGTCTTAGAAGTAGATGAGATCAATGTGACGACGTTCAATACCCACTTCAAACATAATAATTGCTTTGTTCATGGTTCCTCTATAAAGATTATAAGAAACAATGAAATACAGTACATACAAGCACCACCTGATTCTGTTAAAGACACCTTTCAGGAAATTATCATTCCTAGCATATTTTCTTTAACAGTATTCATTCTGACTCTTTTTATCTATCAACAAAATAGTAAAGTTGCTTTTTATTTAACTGGATTTCTATTATCAGTGTCTCTTAGTTTTTTTGCCTCGACAGAATCTGGAAGAGGAGATATTGTTTCCAGTATTATAATTAGTGTATTTTTCCCCTTAGGCTCTCTTTTTCTGACACATTTCATTCGAATGCTGTTATTAGAAAAGGGTATAAAAATCAAATGGCATATTTTTTATAAAATAAATGGGTTTATCTGTTTGGCTATTATTATTTCAAAATTATTAACTCTTTTCTTCATTAATAATTTAGATGCTTTCAACACCATTCTTGTTATAAGCTTCTTCTGTTTCAATATTTGTTTTTCAATTTTGCTACTAATTTATTTTTACTTAACAACTAAAGGTTCTCATCATGAGGTATTTTTAAAATGGTTAATATTAATTCATGTTTGTGCATTTGTACCTTTTATTTTTTTACATGCAGTTCCATTTATCTTTAGACTACCTTATATACAAGATGATCATGCAGCTTTTACGTTATTTATTATTCCTATTGGTTACACTTATATTGTGTTGACTAATCGTTTAATTGATATTAATTTTATATTAAAACAAATTCCATATTATGTATTTTTAACATTTATCCCCACTCTTATCTTGACAATTTTCATTATCAGTGAAAGATTCTACTCTAGAAATATTATTTTATATTTTATAATTTTATTTCTCGCTATTCTTACCATCAATATTGTGACATTATTTCTAAAAGAAAAATTAGATTTTCAATTAAAAGATAGTTTACTTTATCATCAGTCCTTTTTTTCTAAAAATTTAAATGAATTTTCACAAAAACTAGCTTCTGTTATGAAAGAAGATGATTTAGAAGATTTATTACTGCAGCAAGTCAAAGAGACATTAGATCCTCAAACTCTACTATTGATACGAATAAATTATGAAACCACCGAGTACCAATGCTTTGATTTCATCCAAAACACAGAAAGCATACTTGCAGATTCTATTAAACTTAAGCTCAAAAACAATCATACAGATATATTAATTGACCATCCTAATTATCTTGGAATTCAGCTTTATGAACATCATCACATAGGTACGTATATTTGGATTAGCAAAAAAAGAAATAATACTACGTTCAATTTGCATGAAAAAATGTGGTTAATAAATATTGTTAAATATGTAAGATTAGTCTATGAAAATTTAAATATAGTAAAAAATATTATTGCAACTATCGAAAATAGAGACACGACCAATCAACAATCATCAAACACCCTTACTCGATTTTTATTGCAATTAAGTGAACAGGAACGTAAACGATTGGCTTCAGATTTACATGATTCTGCTTTACAAGATCAAACAATTTGGTATCAGAAATTAAATCAACTTATACAAAATTCAAACACTTTACAGAAGGAAGACTTAGAAACATTAAATAAAATCAAGAATGGTTTATTGGATGTTATTAAACAAATTAGAGACACCTGTAGTGAGTTACGTCCCAACTTTTTGCTAAATACTAATTTTACTGCATCTTTAGAGGATCTTTGTAAAAAGAAACAAGCGAAAGCTAGTTTTAGCCTACGATATGATTTTCAACTTTCTAACTACGCTAATAATCATAATTTAACAATTTCTATCTACCGTGTACTTCAAGAACTGCTTACCAATGCTGAAAAGCATTCTGATGCCACATTAGTATCCATAGAAATGTGGGAGGATGATCATTATATTTACTTAGATTATAAGGATAATGGTGTAGGGATGGACAATGTAAGTGAGCAGTATAATGAAGATCATATCGGATTAATCGGTATAAAAGAACGTATTCATATTTTAGACGGAGAAATTGAATTTATTACGGAACTTACTCAAGGATTACAAATTTTAATAACAATTCCGAGGTGAGAACATTGATTCAGCTATTAATTGTAGACGACCATCCAATGGTTGGTCTCGGTACTAAAAATATACTAGAGGAAGTAACAGATTACCATATTACTTATCTATCAAATTGGCAGCAGGTCATACAAGACATAAAGAAAAAATCATTTGATCTTTATTTATTGGATATTAATATGCCTAACTGCTCTGGCATCGAATTATCCAAAAAAATCTTACTTACTCATTCGGATGCTAAAATCATACTTTATACAGGATTTGATTATTCCTGTCAGTTGAACACTCTAATCGAGTTGGGAATTTGCGGTATTATAAGCAAATCTGCATCCTATCAGGAATTAATGATAAATATACAAGCTGTACTAAATGGCTATGTAATGATTCCAAGGGAAATGTTGATACGTTCGTTACCATCTAACATATCCCAAGGTTTATTAGTCGCTGAGCAACAACAAGAATTTTCACAAAAGGAGATGGAAATTTTGGAGAGTTTAGCAAAAGGGGCCAGTAATAAAGAAATTGCAGATGAACTTTTTATGAGCATTCGTGCCGTTGAATACAATTTAACTAAAATATATAAAAAGTTATGTGTAAATTCTCGTTCTGAGGCAGTTGCAAAAATTTTAAACAATAGTCGTACTCAATTTTAATAATGACTTTTAGTTTCAAGAGATGGAGGGATTATATTGAAGGCATATCAGAACATGAATTTACAGGAAGAATTAATCACATTAGCAAATCAAATAATTGAAAAGTCATTTTCCGATGTCTATTTGCAACAGCTTGCTCAAAGCTATGTAAATTTTAAATTTCAACAAAGTTTAAATTTCGCCCTATTAACTGAACTTCATTATTCCATCTTCAGAGAGCAACAGAATTTAGAAGAAAAAAGAGAATTACAAGTCATTGTAGAATTCATCATATTAGCAGCAGATATATTAGATGATATACAGGACGAGGATGTATTGATTTATCCTTGGTCAAACGTTAATTTAGGGGAAAATTTAAATATTATTATCGGGTTTTTACTAACCGCCCTCCATAAAGTTACACTATTAAATTGTAGTGATGAAGCTAAAAATTTTATCAGTCAACAAATTCAACTATTATTGCTCCAATCAATCAATGGACAACAAAAGGATATGCACAACTGTATTTCTAATGAATCTGAATATTTGGAGATGGTTAGCCTAAAATCTGGCTCTCTTATGCAACTTGCTTGTATTTTAGGAGCTGGGAATGTTCTACCAGAAACATTGCAAAAGATTAAAACATATGCAAATTATTTAGGTATAGTAGCTCAAATTCGTAACGATGTACATGATGTTTTAACAGATCACACTATAAATGATTTACATATTAAAAAGGTCGCTTTACCCATTCTCTACTATTTGTACATAGAGGATAGTAATTTTCAACCGATTAAAAATTACTATCACAGCAAAACCCAATATATGCATTTAACAGAATCTGAAAAAGCAAATTTAATGGACATCGTTCGCAATGGTGGAGCTATTCCATACTGTCATACTCTAGAAAAAATATACATCTATAAATTCCAAGTTTGTATTAATGATTTGAATCTCACTAGTATAGCTCGTGAGCAGCTATTAAATATAGATATTTAAAACATGAAAAGGATAAACTCGCTTCGAATCGAAAGCGAGTTTATCCTTTTCACTGATCCCTCAATATATCTAATTTTTTATTTATTTTCTTCCTTTTTTTATTAAACAACATCTCTTTCAGCTTACTATCCGTATTATTATATTTCTTAAATAAATCATCTGGGTTATCAAATATTCCCAAATCATCTGTTATGGAAAAGCTTTGGACATATACACTTTCACCAGTCCAACAGAGATTTATATTATCTTTATCCTTAACTGAAATTCCATAACCGATAAATCCCTCATTAAAGCTACATAGTCGATTTTTCACTTGCTTTAAATAGGAATCATCTATAATTACCCCTTCTAGCACAATCCAGTCATCATGTAATTGAACCTCCGTCCAAGCATGAACAATTTTACTAGGTGCTAATAGATAAGTGATGCCAGTCAAAGCTCCCTTTTGCATTTTTTTATCAATCAGGAATCCATGTATTCTACAAGGAATCCCAACTGCTCTAAGTAAAGCCATTAAAAGCGTACTTTTTGTATTACATTGCCCATATCCATCACGTAATACTTCAGAAGCGGGTATATCATCTGTCCGATTATAGCCAAACTTAATTTCATTTCTTACAAAATCATAAATGTCTTTAATTCGATCCTCATAGGCTAAGTCACTCCATCCTCTATGTTTAACTAATTGCTGGAGCGCTTCGTCTTGAAAATTTAGCATGGCTGTCGGTTCCAAATATTTCATCATCAGTATTCACCCTTTTCTCCCTCTCTTAATTACCTTATATTACTATTATACCTATTATTATCTATTTTCACTAGAGTGTCTTATGACTATTGTTCTTTAATCATTGCAACGTATGTATTAAATAGATTAGTAATTAGAGAAGATATACATTTGAATCGGTAGGGATTTTTTACCCTACCGATTACTAGTTCATACTTTACCCTTCAACATGCTTCTTTCTTAAAAAAATTAAGGATAAACTAAAAAGGCATGTTAACAATAATCCACACCAAAATGCTTTTGTCATTGCCTCAACAATATATCCTTGCGCATCATTTCGGATATTGCTTTGGATAGCTTTAACTTCCTTTTCTATATTTTCAATTTCAGCATTTACCATAGCAGTTATTTTCTTTTCTATATCTGGTGAAGCATTGACCTCCACAGTTTTAGGCATTTGTTTTAATGCTTCTTCCATTTTCATCGCAATAAATTGATCAGACATTTCCTTGGAGACCTTAAAATCCTCTACCTTCTGCTCTCCTTCAAAAAAGCTATCTTTTTTTCCCTTTAAATTATCAATAGCTATCGTCTTAACAGCATCAGGTATTTCGCTATTTTCAAAGCGTTCTACACCATCATCCACTATATCGTTTGCATATTGATTTAAAAAACTTAAAGTAATAGAAACAAATAAAGATACACCAAGGGCACCTCCAAGGTTTCGTGCTGTCGCAAATATACCTGATCCCAAAGAGACATGCTTTTCTGAAACAGAAACCGTGCATACCGTTACACTTGTAACCATTATAATCCCTAATCCAGTTCCTAATAAGGACATCATCGTAATAAGCATAGGAAATTCAGTATCCGGTGTTAATTTTAAGAGGAAAATAAAACCTGAAACAGTAAAAACATATCCAAAAAGCATTGGAACTTGATAGCCAATTTTGTCAATTATTCTCCCTACAATCGGTGCTACGATTAACATTACTGCCGATAAAGGTGTAATAAGAAATGATGCATAAAGAGTCGTAAAATCCTTTACCTGTGTCAGATAAACAGGTAACAAAATTAAAGTACCCATTAACAAAATGCCACCTAAAAAATTCGAGAGAATGCCACCTAAATAATGTTTATTGTTAAATATTGAAAAATCCACTAATGGCACCTTAGCCCGTTTTTCTATAAAGATAAATAATAGAGTGGCTATGATACTAATTGAAAAATAAATATATATTGTCGTGGAAGTCCATCCTAATTTTTCACCCTGTAATATCGCATAAGTTAAAAAATAGAGCGCAACACTAACGACTAACATGCCTAGAACATCTAATTTAAATGGAGATTTGATATCTTTAAATCCTTTAAAAGCTAATAGGATGAATGGAAAGGCTACAATAATAATTGGAACATTGATATAAAAGATCCATCGCCAATTAACAAAATCTGTCACTACACCACCAAGACTAGGACCAATGGCTACAGCTAGTGCACCAACAGCCCCCCATATCCCCATGGCAAGCCCCATTTTTTCTGCTGGTACAGCTGTCCTCACTAGCATCATACTAGTAGGTATAATCATTGCCCCTCCAATTCCTTGTAAAACTCTAGCTGCAATTAAAACTTCTACGGTAGGGCCATTCCACATAATAATGAGCTTATGGCAAATATAATTACGCCAATAAGAAAAATTTTCCTCCTACCAAAAAAATCTGCAATTTTTCCTAAAGTAATTAATAGAATAGCAAGCGTTAGCACAAAAGAATTGATAATCCAAGATGCTACACTTAAATTAATTTCATAATCATTCATAATATTTGGGAGTGAAATATTAACTACAGTGCTGTCTAAAAAAACTAAAAATAAACCAAGGCTTACCGCTAATACTTGCTTCATACCCCCGTATATAGGCTCATTTTGATTTGTCATTGTCAACCCTCTTTCATCTGTTCCATGAATTTATAATTGAGTCGGGACATCCAATACAATTTTCCCAATCAATTCCTTTAGAACATCTGGCGTCGGTCCCATGACTGTTCCTGCCATACTATCCCGAATATACCTCTCCATTGGTGTATTAGCAGAGTAGGCATGCCCTCCACAAACTTTTAAGCCTAATTCTGCCACCTGTAATACCGTTTGACAGGCCATTACCTTAACCTCTAATGTACTAACCATATCAACTTCCTTGTTCTCCATCCGTTGAACAAATACATTTAACGCAGTCTCAGCCTGATCGCATAGTACTTTTATTTCTCCGATCATTTGCTGAATACTTTGAAAATCAGAAAGATTTGTATTGATATGTGTATAAAATCGTTTCTTCACATAATTAACTGATTCATTGTATATTGCCTTGGCGATGCCAATATTGACAGCTGAAATACCAATTTGCCCCATTGGAAGCAGGGCCTCACGAGTAATTTTAAAGCCCTCACCTTCTTCACCAATAAGCATCTGTTTATTTAAATAGGTATCTATATTTAATGGTGCACTTTGATTCCCTCTTAATCCCATACCTTCCCATTTTCCACCGACTTCAATGCCATTATATTCGCTAGCTACAGCAAAAAAATTACTTTGCATTGAATTCTTTGCGAACGTTGCTTTTGAGTTAATGACATACACATCTGCCTCTCCCGCACTAGTCACCATAATTTTATTGGTCTTTAATCGAAGCCCTTTGTCGGTTTCCTTTACCTGACTAACTGGTAAGAAAAAATAACAGCCAGAACCAGCTTCACTTAATGCAATTGTAGTCAGACATTGACCTTTACCAATATTACTTAAAATATTTTTTATATAGTCATTTTCTTTTCCATACAATAATATAGAAACTGCTGACATATGTTGCACATAGACAAGTGCTGTAGAAGCACAAGCCTGAGCCAGCCTAATAACCGTTTCTTTATAGAGTGATAATGGAGCCTCCAATCCTCCTAACTGCTGAGGAATAATTAAGCCTAAAAAGCCACCCCTTCCAAGCTCAGTAATATTTTCTCTCGGAAACTCTCGTTCTCTATCAATTCGTGCAGCATTTGGAGCTACAAAATCAACAATAATATCATCCAATTTCGTCAAAAGATCTTGCGTAAAATTCTTTTCTTGTATTGTACTCAATTTATTGCCTCCTCTTTTAATAGTATTGGTGAAAATCTCGCATCATCGCATAATGAATCCACTTCAAATGGTATGCTTTCATTTAGTTTCTTCATATCCTGAACAACTATATTTCCATAAATAACAAGATCGCCCATTTTCTCTCGACCATCTCTTGAAATTTTAATGGTTGTATCCTCAAATCGATTCCATCGTTCTCTTGGCTCAATTGTGATACCTCTATCACATAAATGCTGACATTTTCCAATTTGCTCTGCATGAAGTCTAAGTGTATGACAGGATCTAGAGGTAGACACCAATGGGTAATTTAAAAAACCATTTACTTTAATTCCTTCACCTCTAAGCAATTGCACAGAGTTCTTCATAAAAATATTTACATCTACATCTATTTCTGTTACACCATTCTCTTTTATTAAGCTAATCATAGGTGGATTAGCAATATTCAATTGTAAAAATTGTTCCTTCGTCGCTTGATCCTCATATTGCAAAATATCTTCATACCAAGGGCAGTTCCCATAGCTAAAAATTAGTTGCCTTCCTAATGATAAAGAGATATTTGGGGGTAATGGCTGTTGAGCTAAATAACGCATTGTCCCCCAATCATTCACAATTAAATTTAGCTCATAATGAAAAAAACGTGTCATTTCAGCAATAAACTTTTTCATCGATGCTTCAAATAAAATAGGAATTTCAATTTTTACTCTTTTTTTGCGTTCCAATAAAAATTGTATATGCTGATCCTCAAGACCAACCATTTTATAGTGGCAGCCTGAATGTCCTAAGGAAACAATTTGATAACCATCCAATACTTCATCCGTTAATGTATATAAATAATCATGATGAATTCTTAGCTCTTTTACTGGCGTTTTCAATTATGCATCACCTAAATGTATGTTTTTGTAATTGCAGTTGGTTTATAAGTACATCTACATTTTTCACAGAAGCGTGGCACCCATTTCATAACCCACATGAGCTGTTCCTGCTCCGTTATTTTCATCTTTTGTTCTATTGATAAGCCTGAAAGACCCATTTCTCGCCATTCATTAAACATATTCACAACCATCGCTAATGTCACTGGATTAGGGGCCTCTCTTCCAAGAAATTTTATGGCTGTAACACCAGCAGAAACCAAATCTTCTAGATTACACAAACTACAATCTGTTGCACTATCTAAAAAATGATGCTGATTACTGTTTGTGTTTAGTGAAGATAAAACTCGATATAAAGTTCTGATCCCTTCCCCAATTTCAAGATTATTTGGGCTTTCCCATAAACGACAGCTTCCAGCCATACTACCAGTGCCAAAATTCCCTGTAATCATCAGCTCCACATCTAAATCTTGAAGTTCATGAATCTCTTCTAATGTCATTGATTGGGACAATGTTATCCTTTTGACACCTGATTCCTTCAATAGTTCGGCTCCGTATTTATTTACTGGTGCTAATTGTGAGCCTGAAATAATTTGTATGTCCTTTTCCAAAGGATTAAGTAGATGGCAGGATTGCATGGAAGATATTGTAATAGCATCTACACCTTTTTCAAGCGCTTTATAAACATGCTTTTGATAGTCTTTTTCAAAGCCAGTAGGGATGTATGAGGTATTGGCCATGAATATAACTTTAAGATTGTTCGCTTTTGCTAAAGCAATTATGCTGTCTACTTCCTCCCAATCTGAAAAGTGGGCAGGATAATCTGCAACAGTTTTAAATTTATTATCAAATGATAGTTGTTGAAAAAGCGGAGTTGAAACGCCAAAATATATTTCATTTGCACCAGCCTCTATCATTTCTTCCATCATAAATTTTGATCGTACAGGTGCCACAATTTTTAAATTCTCCACCTTACTGACTCCTTTCTATCCAACTGGGAGCATACTTCGTAGACGGTTAACAGATGCTTTTAGACTTTCAATAAAATAATCTATATCCTTGTAGTCCGTGTAATAACCAAAGCTAATACGGATAGACGATTTTATTCTATCCTCAGATAAGCCAAGTGCTAACAATACATGAGATAAATTAGCTTTATCAGCACTACAGGCAGAACCAATAGATACTGCAATACCATATGTTTGACTTAATAGAACAGCTAATGCTTCTGCTCGTATATTCACAAAAGATATATTAATAGTACTTGGTAATAAATTCTCACCTAACACAGAACCATTAATTTCATAGTATTCAATCGAATTCTCTAATTTATCTAGGAAATAAGATCTTAATGTGATTATTTTATTAGCATTTGGCTTTAGTTCTCTTTTTGCAATTTCACAGGCTTTACCAAAACCAATAATAGCTAAAAGATTTTCTGTACCACCACGAAAACCTTTTTCTTGTCCACCGCCATGAAGAAGCTGATCTAATTTACGTTCACCGTTTTTCAAGTACAATGCACCTATGCCCTTAGGACCATATATTTTATGGGCAGCCATCGATAATGCATCCACTCCTAAGTCCCGAACATCTATCTGGATTTTGCCTATCACCTGTACAGCGTCAACATGAAAGATAATATTGCTATTGATATTTTTAACAACTCTCACCATCTCTTGAATTGGTTGAATTGAGCCGATTTCATTATTGGCAAACATGATTGAAACAAGCGCTGTATTCTCTTGTATAGCGTTTTTTAAATCTTCAATAGCTATGAAGCCATTAGTATCAACAGGTAAATAGGTAATTTCAGCACCAAGGGTAGATAAATATCGACATACTTCCAAGGTTGCAGCATGCTCGATTTTAGAAGTGATGATATGAAATGGGCGCTTATCATTTGAAAAGAAATATCCTTTCAATGCAGTGTTAATAGACTCTGTACCGCCAGAAGTAAAAAATATATCTGTCTCTTCTGCATTGATTACTGTAGCAACATGTGAGCGTGCCTCTTCCATTTTTAATTTGGCTAACTGCCCAAAGGAATGCGTGCTAGAGGGATTACCAAATAGCATTATATTTTCTATCATAGTAGAAGCCACTTCCTCCCGAAGAGGGGTAGTGGCATTATAATCAAAATACCTTCCTATCATAAAAGCCTCCTAAGCCGCCGAACGTATTTGCTCAAATAACTCATGTAAAATATTCAAACAATGCATTTGTGGAGGCTCTAACTCCCCTAGCATTTTATCAATCTCATGTTGCGGTTGCTGCTTAATTTCTTCTATTGATTTATTAATGATATATTCTGCAAATATATCAGCTGTTGCTAAAGATGTAGCACAACCATAAGCTTTATATTTCGCATCGAATATTTTTCCATTTTCTACCTTAACGCTCATTAAAATTGTATCTCCACAAACAGAGTTACCAATTTTTAATTCCATATTTGCATCAGTCAATTCACCTGAATGTCGAGGGTTGCTAAAATAATCAACAATGATAGAATTGTACATGTTTAGAATCCTCTCTTATACTTCTGCCATTTCATTTTTTTCTTCTGCGGCATCCATATGCTTCTCTAAATTAATGGCACAACAACCTATTTCTGCACCTGCTACTCTAGAAAGATATACCACCTTCTGACCATTTCTTCCGCATTCACATGTATTTTCTTTCTTTAAATACACTAAATCCTCAGTTTGAATAAATCCTGGATATGACAAGGACGTAGGGTCAAATATTGCTAAAACTCCTCTTTTTCCTTGTGGTACCTCTTCCGCTAAATTTTTTGGATTTCTTAATGAAAAATGAACCCAAGGTGGTACATGCTTAGACTGTTTCTCACATTCGATAGCTAAAATATTAGATTCAACTAATCCATACATATCCCTTATATTTTCTTCAGGAATACCTAAAAATTCAGCACATTCTTTATTGTATTGTTCCCTAGGTATCTCCATACCAGAAAAGCGTTTCCAGCCTCCTAGATTGATAATCATCGTCTTTTGATCTAACTTCAAATGAATATTATTTGTTTTTAAATAATTGACCAGTTTATAAATTAAAAATGGAGGTCCTACGATGTGGCGTGTATGAATGTTTTGCCATTTTTCTAAAGTTTCTATTGCCTCTTTAGGCTTGAAGGACGCTCTCTTAACAAGACATCTAGTTGCATCAAACAAACCTGAGAGCATATTTAATACTTTTACCATTCCCATCTCTGGCATTTCTTCTGGAGATGGGAATAAGAAGAGACCAGCTCCAC
This sequence comes from Lysinibacillus sp. B2A1, assembly GCA_002973635.1. GTDB lineage: Bacteria > Bacillota > Bacilli > Bacillales_A > Planococcaceae > Lysinibacillus. The sequence goes on along the minus strand of CP027224.1, from coordinate 1,071,861 downwards.
GAGAGAAGGCAAACATCTCTCTATACATTGCGTAAATACTAAACACGCAATTGTTTAATGTTTCAGCATCCCTTCTCGATATACTTGGTATACCACTTGTTCCTGTACTTCGCATTTCAAATTCAATGTTCTCTAAAGATGTTGATAATAATAAATGAGAGTCAGGTCTTTTAAAACTTGTTACCGGAATAAGTGGAATTTTTTGTATATCATCTAGACTTTGTATATCGGCAGGTGTAACGCCGCTATCCTCGCATAACATTCGATAAAAGCTATTGTTTTCATAATGATGTTTAAAATTTTGGGAGATTAAATACCCCTTTAAATCATTGACTTTTTCTTCATCCCATTGAAATAGCTGTTGGGTTGACCCAATAACTGCTGTTACTGGGTTAATACCTAATTCTTTTAAATTTTCCATCGCTGCTTGAATAGTTACCATTTCATTTCCTCTCCTTTTTAATATCAATTTCTCTCGGATTTTCGGCTTATGATCGCTTCTTGTAGATCAGTAATTAGCCGTTATTACAGGAATTATTAGGGAAATATCAACCATATATAAGGCGCTAATTATTACAATTTTTGTCATACAGTTGACATAAAAAGATTAACACAAGAACAAATGATGTAACCCCTAATTCACTACAAGATAAAAAGTAAATTCCACAAATAAACTTGTGGAATTTACTAATTGAATAGTTAATTATTATTGCAAAATATTTATCATTTATTAGTTTAAGAATAAACAATTGGTCCACTATTTAGAGTAATCCTAACTAATAGCAAACCATTTTTCTTTGTGATAGACTGTACTATATTTGATTAGAAAAGGGGGTATTCGATGACCCAGCAGAAGTCTAATAAGGCGGCTTTGTATATTTTAATGTTTAATATGTTTATCGCAATGGGGAGTATTGGGATTATTATTCCTGTCATGCCAGAGTATTTAAGAATATTTGGTGCTGCAGGACAAGTTCTAGGCATGCTTATTGCAACGTTCGCCTTTGCTCAATTCGTTTTTTCTCCAATTGCTGGGAATCTTTCGGATCAGTATGGTCGAAAAAATCTAATAATTTTCGGACTGATACTAACAGGACTTGCACAAATCGGTTTTGGGCTCTCTACAGAAGTGTGGATGCTCTTCTTAGCACGCTTTTTAGGTGGTCTTGGATCAGCCTTTGTTGCACCTCCTATTATGGCATTTGTAGCAGATGTTACAACATATGAAGAACGAGGAAAAGGGATGGGGATGCTCGGTGCTGCCATGTCTCTTGGCTTTATGATTGGGCCAGGTATTGGTGGATTCTTATCGCAAGTCAGCTTACATTTTCCATTCTATACAGCTGGAGCGGCTGCTATTTTAGCTGCTATTTTATCGTTCTTTTTATTACCATCTACTAAACCAAACGCAGCACAAAAAATGCATAAGCAAGACAATCTTGCAAAACAAATGGTACGTTCAGTACATATGCCTTACTTTGTTATGCTTATTATTATGATGGTATTCTCGTTCGGAATTGCTAATTTCCAAACGACTTTATCATTATTTGTTACAGATAAGTTTCATTATACACCTGGAGATATTGCTATTATTTTAGTAGTGGGTGGTGCTTTTGGTGTAGTTGTACAAATGTTTGTCATTACACCACTCTTTAATCGCTACGGTGAAATGAAGGTCGTATTAGTCAATTTATTTATTGCTGCCGTATCTATCTACTTAATATTATTCGTATCTGGGTTTGCCCTTATTTTAGTTGTTGCGACAATCTTCTCGACAGCCACAACATTAATTCGTCCTGCTGTTAACACATTGATCTCTAAGCTTGCTGAAAATGAGCAAGGATTTGCTGCAGGTCTAAATAATGCCTATATGAGTCTTGGGAATATGATTGGTCCAGCATTGGCAGGTATTTTATTCGATTGGAATATGAATAGCCCTTATATATTTGGTGCTATAATTTTGATGACTTGCTTCTTCCTTGCCCTTATTTGGACAATGAAAAAGGCACCACATCTTATGCAGCCTGATTCTAAATAATCTGAAAAGTTATTGACTATTATTAGTAGTATGTTACATTTATCTTGTTACGATGCTAAACAAAAATTAAATAATTATTACCACTAGGGGAGTCTTTAAAAGACTGAGACGTATATTATCATATATGGACCCTTTGAACCTGATCTAGTTCATACTAGCGGAGGGAAGTGGCGACATCTTGCTTTTTAATATGTAAATGCAAGGCCGCTTCCTATTGTTTTCAGGAAGCGGTCTTTTTGTGTTCGCCAGTTTAGCGCGATAATATTTCAAAGGAGTGTAATTTATGTCAGTTCGAAAATTAACAATCATGGCTTTATTAGTGGCCATTGCCGTAGCAGGCTCTACCTTCGTTTCAATTCCAACAGGGATTGCGCGAGCTTATCCAATACAACATGCCATCAATGTCATCGGTGCCATTCTACTCGGCCCAGTACCAGCCGTCATCATTGCCCTTATTACGGCGATTATTCGAATTCTAACAGGGACAGGCTCCCTATTAGCCATTCCTGGCAGTGTTATTGGCGCTTTTTGTGCAGCGTTGGCTTATAAATACAGTAGTAAACCTTTGCTAGCAGGGATTGGTGAAATTGTAGGGACTGGGATCATTGCTTCTCTCATTGCAGTACCATATGCATATATCTTAATGGGGACGTCCGTCGCAGCAATGTTTTTCATGCCTGCCTTTTTAACCTCTAGTATTATTGGTGCTTTTTTAGGTATGGCCGTTGCTAGTAGTCTACGAAATACTGTACTTATTAAAAATTTTCATTAAATTTTTAGAGTAGGGATTTCTTTCCTCTCCATTTTCGAAGATCATTTTTCAGTGAACCCCCCCATAGCGAGTACAAAACAAAAAAACAGTGCAAAATAATTAATCATTTTGCACTGTCATTTAATCTAAATTATCGTTTCTTCATGCCCTTTAATAACTGAGCAACATTCGTATCCTCTGCCTGTATGGTTTTATTCTCTACAGGCTGCTCTTTTCTCTTAGACTTAGCAAAGAAGCCCCAGCCAAAGCGTCGGATTGTAATATCGATGAAGAACAGTAGCATACCTGCTAATATAAGCCATGTTGCTATATTTTGACGATCTGCGCCTTTCTTCGTAAATTCACGAAATACCTCCTTCGGTTCTTTCAAAACAGAGCCACCCGTTTGCTTTGTCAGTTCTTCCACCAGCTTATCGTTTACAGGTCGTAACTCATATTCAGCACTGTAAGGTACACTTATACCCGCTTGAAAAATAGCTTGATCTTCATCAGCAATACGGAAGAAAATGAGTCCTGGCTCTGCTTGCACAACTGCCCGAACCTGAGAGGCTGAAATGGCCTCAAGCTGTGTTTCAAGTTCTTCTCCTGCTTCATTGACAGCAACTATATCTAAAAATGCTGCTTCATTAGTTGGATCTGTAATAATAAATGAACCATCCGATTCTAAACGTACATCGTAGGCAACTTCATTATAGCTTGGGAGCATTTGAGAAATAAGCGTTTGCCAAAACGTTCCCCAATCCTGCCATCTTGCCCAATCACCTGTCCATTTCCCTGTCGAATCGGAAGTAAAGGCAAATGTCTTGCCAAGTCCATATTGCCACTGTGCTAGCACCGGATCCTCTTTCTCGCTTTCCGCAATTACAGAGGCCCCCTGCTTCGCTGTTGTTCCGATATAAGCATTCATTTGAGGTACACCATTTGCAAATAACGTGTTCCAACCAGATGCGTTATAGATGGTTGGATAGAAGGGGTTATCCTCAATATATGTGCGTGAAATCATTGCCGTTTCACGGGATAAAATAGAAGGGATGGTCTGCTCATCAACAACGTCATAAAATCGTCCGCTGCCCATTTCACTAAGTGCTTCAAGTAAATTGGCATCTGCATCCTGTCCAATTGCTACAGTAGACAATGTTACGCCACTCTCTTTTCCTTCAGCGATTAAGTCTTCATAATTTCCTGGCTGTGACTGTCCATCCGTTAATAAAATAATATGCTTTCGCTGTAGCTTTAAATCTGTTAAGTTCTCATAGGCCTTAGCAAGTGACCCATAAATCTCTGTCCCACCGCCTGGCGTTACAGACAAAATCGTATCCACAGCTTCTTCCTTATTTTCAAGTGGTCCTGTTTCGATAATTTCCCAAGGTTGATCATCAAAGGCAATGAAGCCGAGCGTATCTTCATCTCGCAACATTTCAACAGAACGAGCTGCCGCCTCCTTAGCGAGCTCCAGCTTCGCTCCTGACATACTACCAGAGCGGTCAAGCACGATAACCAGCCCTAATGAAGGCAATTGTTCCTTCCCTTTAATCTCCATTTCAACAGGTAGTAAAGTTTCGATTGGTGTTTTAAAATAGCCGCCCAAGCCAAAGCTATTTTCGCCACCAACCATCGTAAAGCCTACGCCAAAGTTTTTTACTGCCTGCTCTATCACATTCATTTTGGCCTCGCCCACTAGATGTCCTGGCACATTATCAAAAATAATAGCATTGTACTGTAGATAACTAGAAAGCTCATTTGGCAAACTTTGAGCATCTATAACATCAAAGGAGATGGATTTTCTCCCAAGAGCGGCTGCTACAGGTGATGCGCTATCATAACCGTTAACAATTAATAAATGTGGTTCACTCTGTACCATTGTAACGCTTGTTAGTTTATTATTTTCAAATATGGCATCCTGCTCTACCTGTACAACAGCTTCATACTTTACTAGACCCTCTGCTGTAGCTGTATGTTTATAGGTAAATACATTGGAGCCTTGTGCAAGCTCTACAGTCTCACGGTGAACAAGTTTGTCGTTTTCATATAATAGTAGCTCTCCTTTGCTAGCCGCTGTTGCATGAACTTCAGTAACTAATTGCTGCTGTTCACCCACATATGCAACCTGTGGGGTTACAAAGCTTTTCAGTGATACATCTGTAGAAACTGCTTGATGAAATGGAACAACATCAACGCTTATATTGGACCCTTTAAATTTCGAAGCAAACTCTAAGGCATTGCCTTTTGTTTCATTGCCATCTGTTAAAAGGACCAACCGTGTTGCCTTTTTTGAATTAACAATCCCTGAAGCAAGCTGTAGACTTTGTTCAATATTTGTTTGATCTGTTGCTCCTATGTTTGTAAACTTCGGCACTTCCTTTAATGACTTCGATAAAATCGCTTCTGTTTGCAGTGTTGATGAAAAAGAATAAATCCCTGCAAGCTGTTCATCCTTTTTCGACTGTAAACTTTCCTCTATAAATTTAACCATCTCACCGTCTGTGCCATTCATAGAAGCAGAACGGTCTACCATAAATAATATTTGTTCTTCCTTTATAGGTAATAAAATATAAGGACCTGCAAGCGCAAAAACTAAGCAGCTGACTGCTAGAATACGAATCCCTAGCACTGTTATATGGCTCTTTTTCAAGCGCTGACGCTCTCGCCAATAGGTCCAGCTAAAATACATAAATAATGGGAGTAAAAGCAACAATGCTAATGGCATATCAATTCGTAAATCCACGTCGTCGTTGCACCTCCCACTCTGTAACTAGTACAAATAAAATAAGAAGAATAAGCCAAGGTACAAGTGAAGCTTTCGCTATTTCTTCTTTGCCATTTTCTTGGAGCTCACCTAGTGTATAGCTTGTTCCTTTTGAGATGATACGCTCCTGTGCTTGAAGCTGGACAATTAAGCGCTTTTCTTCATTTTCTGAGCGTGCTGTATAGATTCCTGGCTTCATTGGAGCTGTTAATAAGCCATTCGAAATGGACGATAAAAACTGATCATCCTGCGAATATACACTCCAATCGCCCTGAGCCAAAGCAACTGCACGCTGCTCATTCGGCGTAAAAATACCAAGTGAACCAATCGATTCTGAAAGCTGCTGTTCCACACTCCACAAAAATAATGGAAATGAAGGGTGTAGGGGCCAATCTGTATCTGCAATATCAGCTAATATGACAAGATCACCTTTCGGAGTACGTTGTATAAAGGGATGATCTCCAACCGATGCAATTGTTTTATAGCCATCAAACCCAGGATATACAGCGCTAACATAAATATCTTTTAGCTCACTAAATGCAAACAATGCATCACTTGTTGTATTTACTTCGCCCTTTGCTTCAATTTTTTCGGCATCATCACGACCAAATAATACTATAGGTTTATCCATCTTTTCGAGCAGTGCTGTTTGGTTAGTTACCACAGTCGCTTCTTGATTATCAGCTATCTGTAAAGACGGAACAATCTTGACACTGCTATTAATTGTTTGAAAACCTTTTTGAATGAGTTGATGCATACTTTGATCGACCACTATTTTTGAGGTAGTCGTTTGTAGTAAAACAGTTTGCGAATTATCGACTGTATAATCATCATCTGCAGCAATGGTAGCCGTCATTGTATCCTCTAATGGTAAATCTTTAAAGGTTTTGGTCACAGCTTCTTTAGGAGGCAATGTAATATCTTCTGACACTACCTTATTATTCTCTGCATTTTGTAACAAAAGAGTGATCTTTTGCTCCAAATCAGTATCATTTTGTAGCTGCACCAATGCCATTGTCGATTGACCGTCTGTAGTTGCTGCAAAACGTGTAATCGCAACATTCTCTAAATCTTTAGCAGAGCCTTTTACAATCCATTTCACTGTATCTTTTTCCATTGGTAAGTGCTTTTTATCCAGCACATCTGTAAATACATAAATGGATGTTGGTATATTACCAACAAAAGCCTGTGCCACATCAAGAGCCTTATTCATTTGTGCTGTTTCATAGGTTACATCCAGCTCTTGAATCGCCTTTTCAATATCTTTAGTGTTTGTCACCTGCTGTAGTAAAGCTTTCGGTGTATTGCCTGTTGTAATGAGCGTCACAGGTCTACCATTTAGTTGCCCCATCAAAGATAACATTTCTTTTTTATGTGCATCAAATGTTGACTGCTCTTTCCCCGCAAGCATTGTTGCAGACGTGTCCACAATAAAAATTGTCTGTGCACCTACAATCGTTGATTTTTTAACATAAGGGTTCATTAAGGCTAGTACCAATAAAAGAAGTGCTAGAAGTTGCAAAAAGAGCAAAGCATTTTTTTGTAGTTGCTTTAAGTATGGTGATACACGCGTTTCCTGCATAATTTCCGACCAAAAAAGTGTAGAAGATACGGTTTGATCGATATATTTTTTTCGAAAGAAATAATATAGTAGGACAATGACCGGGATGATGACCGTCCAGCTAAAAAGTATTTGACTAAAGCCCAATACGGCTCACCTCACCTAATCCAATGTGCTTTTAATAATTGCTGAAAGATGGCATGCTGTAATCCATCCTCCACTTTAAGCTGTAATTTTCGAGCACCAAAGCGTCGACAAATAGCTTCGAATTCTTCTTCATGTAATAAACGTCGTGCCATATATGCGTCTAAAACTTTAGAGGACATTGTAACGTTGACATCTTTGCCAGTCTCACGATCTAATAGGCGGACATCACCAGTGTAATTAGGAGAGAGCTCCTCCTCTGTGACAATTTGTAATAGACGGACATCCCCTGCATAGCGCGGCAATCTTTTTAACAGTTGCTCCCATTCCTCAATCGACTCTAGTCCATCTGTAACAATAAATAGCACTGTACTATCTTTGGGTAATGCTCTTAAAGCTCCCTGTGCAAAGCTTCCTGTGTAATCAGCTTCTTCTATTTCCGCTATGACTTGTAAAAAAGCGCGTCGATACATAGCGCCTTTACGGCGAAATGGCGGCTTCATCTCATCTTGTACAAAAGAAAAGGATAAACGATCGTCACGACCAAGCACCATTAAACCAAGAGAAGCAACAATTTGACGAGCAAATATCCATTTAGTATCATCCCCCATGGATTTAGTGGTATCTAGCAAAATGTGAACACGCATCTCTTGTTCATCTAAAAATCTTTTTATAAAGTATTTATCCGTTCTTGCAAATACGTTCCAATCGACCTGCCGTACATCATCACCTAAATGATATTCACGAAAATCTGAGAAATCGAGTGATGCCCCGAAGCGCTGCGAACGGTGCGAGCCTTTATGCTGCCCTCGCAATTTGGAGGCCGTTGCCAATTGGAAGCGACTAATTTTCGCTAACCAATCTTCGGGTAATATTATTTTTTGTGTCACTTGCTAACACCTTGCTGTACTTTTTCTAAAATAACATCTATCACATCATCCGCTGTTTTTCCTGAAGCCTCCCCTTCATAATTCAACAGCATACGATGACGTAATACTGGCTTCGCTACAGATTTAATGTCTGCTACAGAAACATGAAAACGCCCATTCATGAGTGCTCTAGCCTTCGCTAGCTTTATTAAGCTTTGCAAACCACGCGGACCACTACCATACATCGCATATTGCTTGACCTCGTCTATGGCATCCACTCTTTCAGGATGTGTAGCAACAACTAGGTCCGTTGCAAATTCAAGCATTTCATCTGCAACCAGTATTTCCTTTACCATTTGCTGTGCCTCGATAAGTACCTCTGTATCCATTATTTTTTGCAAGCCTATTTCCTGAGCGCCTGTTGTACGCTTCATAATTTCCATTAGCTCACTTTTCTTAGGATATGGGACAAGTATTTTACATAGAAAACGGTCCATTTGCGCCTCAGGCAATGGATAGGTTCCCTCCATCTCAATCGGGTTTTGCGTAGCTAACACAAAAAAGGGCTTAGCCATCCTTTTTGTATCCCCTAAAATCGTAACCGTCTTTTCTCCCATAGCCTCAAGCAATGCACTTTGTGTTTTAGGTGTTGCACGGTTTATTTCATCCGCTAACACCATCTGACTAAAAATCGGACCTGGCTGGAATGTAAACTGCTGTTTACCGTCTGCTGTACGCTCAATCATACTTGTTCCAGTAATATCTGCTGGCATAAGATCAGGTGTAAATTGAATACGCGAAAACGATAAATCAAGTACCTCAGAAATCGTACGAATTAACATCGTTTTTCCTAAGCCTGGTAACCCCTCTAACAATGCGTGACCATCAGCGAGCACCGCGTACAATGTATAATCGATTGCTTCCTCTTGACCGACAATAAAGCGATGAATTTCTTCCTTCACCTGCTGCAATTTCATACTCATTTCAACATACTGTTGCTCTGTAAATGCCATTTCTTTTCCTCCTACTGCGACTCTATTGACGTGAAATAAGATTGCACGACATTTTGTAAATCTTTTGGTAATTGTAGTCGTTCTGAGCTTTCAATATAGCTATCCTTATAGGACCCTATTACTTCGTCATATGGGCGAATGGTTCCCTTAGTTATTGGAACATTTCCTTGCTGCTCTGATACATGTGAACCATCTCCTAGCGCACCACCGTCCACTGATGTCTCACTTGAGCCTTCGATTCGTTTCGGTGTCGTTAATAAAGAGCGACTGCCCTGGCCCTTTCCTGCCCCTTGACCACCTGAACCAGAACCATTTCCTTGTCCCTGACCTTGTCCTTGTCCTTGTCCTTGACCTTGTCCCTGATTTTTATTTGAAGACTGTTGGGAATTGTTTTGAGAATTACTTTGGTTTTGCTGGCCTGCTTGCCCTTGTTGATTGCTTGACTGTGAATTCCCCGATGGATTTTGGCTCGAATTGGAATTACTTTGCTGACTGTTACTAGCATTATTGGCACTTGCAATAGCATTTTGCAATGTATTACTTGCTGGTTTCCCAAGCTTGCTCATCGCTGTTTGAGTAGCATTAGCATTTTGTGTTAGTTCTTGCTGCATTTGGGCAAGCTCCTTCAGCTGCTCCACATTTTCCTTCGATAAACCATTGCCTTCCGTGGCACCATCCTGGCTAGTCGTTTGCTTGTCCTTTAATTGCTGCTCCTTTAAGGCAAGCTCCTTTTGTTTTTTCACGACTTCCCGTAATGCTTCCTCAGCCGTTTCTGCCTCTTTTAACGTATTTTGTAAATCCTTTAATTGCTCTTTCACGTCTTTTGTTTGAGCCTTTTTCTCTATCTTGGCAACTTCCTTCTTAACGTCCTCGATAACAGCCTTTTCTTGTTCTACCTCAATGGCTTCCATTTGTGTGGCTGATGGAAACAAATACAGAACGGCCAGTACAACTGTCGACACAAATATTCCACTTAGTGCCTTTGGACGGAATAAATGTTTCTTTCTCGCTTTAAAATTTGTAAAGGATGTTTCAGCATTTTGTACCGCTTTTGTCAGCAATGATTGTATAAGTGGGTCCTTATCATCCTGGAACGATAAGGCTGTCACTAATTCATTGTGTAAAAAATAATCATCCAATCTATGCAATGCTTCCTTTTCTTTAGCACGCTTCCACCATATAAATATTCCTGCTGTTAGTACAATAACTATAAAGACGATTAGTGCTGTTTGTCTGTAAAATGGCCATACAAATAATCTGGAGACGAGGATAAGAGAAGCACTCGAAAGCAAAGCAAAAAACAGACCGTATTGTGCAATGGGAATACTTCTTTCTACTGTTAAACTCGTCTTTGCACGTTGAATATATTTTCGTAATTGCTTACGACGCTCCATAAGATTTCCTCCTCATCGGTTACTTTTCATGTTGGCACGTAATTTTTTAATAGCGATTGTTAGGCATACAACGATAATCAAGATGTACCCTATTAAATAGGTAACCCAAACAGGTAATTTCACGCCTGAAAGTTCACTAAGCGCATCTCCCATTTCTGGTGAAATAAGTGTTAACATCAATGCGCCTGGGTTAATGGATGCCCAGAAATATGTCATATAGGATGTATTCGTGCCAATGTTGTTTCCCATTTGATGGAAAGCCATTGTTAAAAAGAAGAAAAATGCCGTAATGCCACCTAAAAAGATGATTGAGCCATATGTTGCTATCATGGCAACGATTGTTCTTTTTGTAATAGTTGAAAACATTACCCCAATACTACCTATTGCAACTACTGTTACTAAATAAAATAAAAATATTGAAATTAACTGAGATGGTGAAACCCCGCCAAATAAAAATACTAAACTATATAATGGTAGCCCCGCGATTAGCATTAACACTAAAAATGCTACCGAAGAGAGTAGTTTGCCAATAATGATTTGTGTTGAGCTTTGTGTTGTTGTTAGTAAAATATTTAATGTTTGCTTTTCCCTTTCACTACTAATGGCACCAGCAGTCAAGCTTGGTGTAATAAATAGAACAAGAGCCATCTGTAAAATAGTTAGTACAGTAAACATCATAAAGCTAGCATCTGGACTAAAAAAGCCTCTGCCTGTGAATCCAGTTGTTAATAGAAGGAATCCCGCTATAAAAATACAAAGTACTGCTAAATAAAACATCAATCCTGAAAAGCTTTTAAAAGAACGGAAGCGTAATTTTAATTCTTTTACGAGTACCGGATTATAAAATCGTTCCATCATTGATTGTCCGCTCCCTTCGTAATCGCCATAAAGACATCCTCTAAATCTTTTTCCTCTTCTCTTAATGCATATATAGGTAAATTCGCTAGCATTGCCTTTTTCAAAAGTGCTACTTGATCTGCATCTGTTCCCCGATAGTTAAAGGCTATTTCTAGGCGATTATCTATTACATCTATCGAGGAGACTAGAGGGTCCTCCTCTAAGAAAGCACGTACCTCATTTACTCGATCTGTAACCTTAATAACAATACGTTTCTCACCTTGTAGCTGGGCCTGGATGGAAGAGACATTGCCATGAGCAATCAGCTTTCCATTATCAATTACACCAATTTCATCACACATTTCTGCAAGCTCTGGTAGAATATGCGAGGAAATTAATATCGTTTTGCCCATTGATTTTAGATTTCGTAAAATATCTCGCATTTCTACTCGAGCACGTGGATCTAATCCTGAGGCAGGCTCATCCAATATTAATACCTTTGGGTCATGGATAAGAGCTCGTGCTAGGCATAGACGTTGCTTCATCCCACGCGACAATAAATCTACATATTCAAAACGTTTACTTGTTAAATTCACAAGCTCAAGTAGCTGTGGAATAAGAACTTTCCGTTCAGCTACACCTATCCCATAGCTAGCACCATAAAAATCTAAGTATTCATCCACCTTTAATTGATCATACACACCAAAGAAATCTGGCATATAGCCAATTTGCTTTCGTACCTCTTTTGACTCTTTAATAACACTTTTTCCATTAATAAGTGCATCACCGGAAGTTGGAGACAACAGGGTTGCTAATATCGAGAAAGTAGTGGATTTCCCTGCTCCATTAGCACCTACAAATCCAAATACAACGCCTTCCTCTAAGGTTAGATTTAGATGATCTAAAGCTGTAAAGGAGCCATATCTTTTCGTCAAATCACGAATTTCAATCATTATTTCGCCACTCCCTTCAGCTCTACATCTGGTAATTTTGTTTGCTCACCTGTTTGATCTGGTCCAAATTTAATCTCCATAAGCAACTCGCCATTTTCATTGAAATACTTCGATATGTTGTCTGTGAACACTTGTTTTGTATCTACTAATGACTCATAATTTTTCGTTTCATTATTCCAAATCGATAATTGCATACGCTTAACATCCTTATTTGAGACCGTTAGTTCATTTAATGTTTGAACTGAACTCATAAAGTTATCTGGCATTGCGATGGATACCTCATATAATCCATCTGACATATACCAATTATTTAACTGCTCATCTATTTTATCGTAATATGCATTAGCGGACTGGGGATTTACCGAATACGAAAAGTTGTTGCGTTTCATCGTAAATGGCCCTGATAGCTCTACTTTGCCATCAAATGGTTGAATAAAATAAGAAATAGGTGACATTTTGGCACTTGTTTCAAGTTCCACACCAGCAATAACTTGTTCAGCCCATGCAGTTATAACAGGTTTCTTATCATTTTCTACAAGCGGAAGTGCTAAAGATTGCATCCGCTCAATTCGAAGTGGATTTACTTCTTCCTTCTTCGATGGATAATTATAATTGTAGTTCGTAAATGTAGACGGCTTTTGAAGAACAGTCGCCGTTATCTCTTTATCTACTTGAAGAGTTCCATTCGCTTCTATATCGCCAAGCTTAACTTCTTTAACACCAGAGATTAAGGTAACATCCTTTAAAGCAAACGGGAAATTATTCTTAATTGTCCCTGTTAATTTTTCATTTTTTAACGTTATATCGATATCCATTTTGCCAATATTTTGCGCTGCTGTTTTTCCTGCGAAGGACTGTACAGACCAATAGCTTAAATCGCGTAAAGTTAATGTGGAGCCATTTGCATTTTCTTTAATATAAGATGTTTCATGTAAATTTCCACTTGTTCCAGTGAAATTATTATTTCGACGAAGCGAAAATGCACTAGTATCCTTATCTGCATTCACAACAAAATCACCACTACGGTTTGTTAGTAGGGATTCCACATAATAGCCATTTAAACTACTATCTTCATTCACTTTAAAAAAGGCGGATTGCTGGATTTGAGGCTGTACAATTCGATCCTTCGCACCGAAAATGAACAAAACAATCGATAATACAACTGACATAATCGGAATTATCCACCATGCCTGTTCACGCTTGTCTATTTTCTTTAGGATAAAATATAAGATTGGTCCAATAATTAAAATATATAATATGATAACGATTAACATATAGCTAACTGATACTTCAAAGGATGGGAATAATTCATTTACATCACGCAGTTCATAAGACAGTTGATCCATTGTTGACTGCCCGCGCCCCATCATACCTTGCTGAGAAAGGCTTTGAATATCCAATATTTTTGCTGCTAATGTTGCATAGCCATCCATAGATGCAAGCGGCTGATCTCCTAATGAAAAGGCGGTTTGAATAATTTCTCCACTGCCAACCTTTTTCTTGGATGCTAGAAGGGTATTATTGTCTGTTAATACAGGTATACTCCCTTTACTTCCAGTTGCTTCAAAAACAGATATCGGTTGTGAAAAAATACCCCCACCTGATATTTTTGATAAGCTATCTGCGGAAACAGTTGTCAATTGCTGTGATAATGTAAGCGGTAAATCATCCTTAAAAATGCCGGCTGTTGCATTTACTTGATCACCAGCTCCCACTAACAATGTACCGCCATCCTGTACCCATTTAAATAGAGCCTGTTGTTGTTTTTCCGATAAATCGGCTATGGCAATCTCATCAATGACAATGATGTTCGCCATCGCTAAGCCTTGCGCATCTTCAGGCAATGTAAAATCTTTTATTTGCTTTAAATTAAAAACCTCAACATTGTTTTGAGCAGAAAATTGAGAAAGACGTAAAAATGCGGATAGGCGATCACTTTTATCTGTTAGCGTATAGATAAATACAGAAGAGGGATCTAAAAAGTTACCTTGTAGTCGTTTTGTTCCTTTATAAGCAACCTTTTTACCCTTTTCAATGCTTCCCTCATAAAAGGCAAATAATTCTGCATCAGAATAATCCCCTAAACCATCTAAATTAAAATCAAATGTTTTTTCTTCTCCTGCTGCAATATCAATCGGCAGTACTAGTGCGGATGCAGTTACATACGAGCTAGAGGCATTAATGACCATATCTCCCGAAAAATCTGCACCATTATTTTTTACTGTTACTTGAAGTGGCACTAGTGATTGATATTTTGCTTTCCCTGTAATTCCTACCTTAGCTTGTACCTCTAAAGTTGCAGCTGCTCTTGCCTGCTCCATAGGTAGGAGAAAGCTGATAACAAGCATAAATATAAATATGAGTGCAGTGATATTCGTTTTTTTCAAAAGCTCAACCCCTTTTTTGTCTGTAAATATCAATGGTTACATAATTATACGTTTAAAATTGAATTTTGTTCCATTTCTTATGACATCTTCATGAATATTCATAAACTCTTAAGAATTAAAAGGCAGTCCAGAAGTAATTCCGCTATTACTCTGGACTGCCTCCATATTTTCTATTTCAAGTAATCAAACAAGCATCGTGCATGATCCTGTATCACTTCGACGAAAGCCTCTACTTGCCTTAATTCGAATGAGGATTCATACCCTATTAACCATGTATCGCGCGTTAAGCCGAACTCTTTTTCATTATTTGTAAGGGCTATTTTATTAATACCATCATGATCATTTAAAGTAATGGAAGGTAAGATGGCATATCCTATTCCATCTAATGCCATTTGTTTACAGATTTCGATTTGATCAACCAAAATCTGTCTTCTTGGATTTGAAGCAAAATGCTGCTGCCACCATTGTTGAATTTCCTGATAATAATTGGAATCACTTTTAAATTGAATAAAAGGTCGCTCTGTCGACAGTACATCTTCAATTGTTTTTAATTCCTTATCAACTAAATAAAGGGTGTCTCGAAAAAGATGAATTTTTTCCCCCCTCCAATCAACCTGTCCACGAACAATCCCTACATGAGCCTCTCCTTCATAGAGTGCTTTCACAATTTCAGAGCTCCAACCAGTCATAAGCGAGATTTTGGCCTCAGGATATTTCGCTACAAAATCCTTCAATACTTTAGGGAGCCAGTTTTGGCCTACAATCGAAGCACAGGCAATTTTCAATGTCCCATTAACTTTTGTTGTCAATGATTGGATTGTTTCTAAAATCTCCTCTTTTTTGCTTAGCATTTCTGTAGCATAGCCAATCACCATTTCTCCAGCAGGTGTTGCCGTTAATCCTTTTTGTGAACGAATAAATAGCTGCGCCCCCCAATCCTTTTCAATCGTTTGCAAACGTTGAGAAAGCGCTGGTTGGGATAAAAATAGACGTTCTGCTGCCTTTCGCATATTGCGTTCCTCAGCTAATACTTTTAAGATTTCAGCTTCTGTCGCCATCAATCAGTAAACCTCCAATACAAGCAAAGAGGGTCTCATGATTTTCATCTGAGTCCCCCTCTTAACCTACTACTCTTTTAGATAAATATATTTTTTCAACTGCTTTAAAATCACACGTCTCGTTAAAATCCCTGCAAATGTACCTTCTTCATCCACAACACATAAAAAGGCATGATTAATCACTAAATCGAGAGCTCGCTGAAAAGTATCTGTTAACTTTAATACAGCAATATCTTTGTCCATAATTGTATCCACTTTAATATCAGGCAGCTTTTCATATTCAATATGTTCGAGTCCAAGTATGGATTCTGTAATCATCTTCATGCTTAGTAACCCTTGAAGCCGGTATTTCAAATCTAAAACAGGTATTGACGAATACCCTGTACGTGTAAGTACAAGGAGTGCATGCTCCGCACTATTCCCACTTTGTACATGTGCAACCTTTTCAGATGAAATAATAAAATCACTAATTGGCATTGCTAATAAGTCTTTGCTGTTAGTTGAAATCATGAACTTCTTCTCCTTTTCTGTCCTTACTATGCAGAACAGGGTGCTTCCTTTTTATCATATCATAACTTTTCCTTATATGACCACGACAAGGTAGAGAAGAGTTTTTAAAGAACCACGAATGATTTTATTGCTTTGAACTAAACTAAGACGTAAGTTGAAAAGAAAAAATCATAAAAAGGACCTTCATTCAGACATACATCTGAATGAAGATAACAGTTTTAATAGCCGGCCTGACTCCAGTAATAAAAAATCATGATCCCTAAGAAAAGTAAAAAAATGATATAGACCCATACAATGGGGTTTAGCATTGTTGCATACTCTTCAACCGTTTCTGAAATCGGTGTATCGTTTTCAGACTTCCGTTCAGAGGTCATTTTCGCAATCTTTAGTGTTGACACAAAAGAAATAACGGAAATGATTGTAATGGCAATAAGAGCCGGTATTAACCACATACCCATTGGCAAAACTCCTTTCTTTACCCTTAGTATGCGTCAATCCGACTCTTCATTATGCAACTTATTTTGTTTAGAATGGATATTGATTAAGCCATTGTCCACCATCAAGCGTCACACATTCACCATTCATATAGCTAGCTTTATCAGAAAGCATGAATGTTGCCAAGTCAGCAATTTCCTCAGGGGTTCCTGTACGCCCTAATGGTACAGAATCTAATGTACGAGCAGCTGCTGCCTCAGATTCCCAAAGCCTTTCTGCACCCCCTGTACGCTCAATTGGACCTGGCGCAATTGCATTCACTCGAATCCCGTACTGTTTCCCCCATTCAACAGCTAGTGTTCTCGTTAATGATAATACACCCGCTTTAGCAGCTGCTGAATGAATAACGCCAGCACCAGCATTCCACGCATAAGTTGCAACCATATTCAAAATGGCTCCTTTAATATTATGTTGAATCCAATACTTACCAACAACAGAAGAACAGAAGAATGTACCATTTAACACAATATCAACAACAGCCCTCCAGCCATTCGGTGATAAGTCTTCCGCGCGTACGATAAAATTGCCAGCAGCATTATTCACAAGTCCATCAACCTGTCCAAATTTTTCAATAGTAAATGCTAGCATCGCCTCTGCATGCTCTGGCACTCGTACATCCATTTGGAAGGTCTCAATTGAAGTGCCAGCCTCTAAAATAAAGTTCTTTGCCTCTGCTAAGCGTTCTTCATTCCGTCCTGTAATAACAACATTCGCTCCTTCGGCTACAAAGGTCTTAGCCATATAAAGTCCCATTCCACTTGATCCACCCGTAATAATAATTGTTTTCCCCTGCAACATACCATTTCCCCCTTCACAAAAATGAATGATG
The DNA here is from genome assembly GCA_002973635.1 of Lysinibacillus sp. B2A1. GTDB lineage: Bacteria > Bacillota > Bacilli > Bacillales_A > Planococcaceae > Lysinibacillus. Next base: position 1,054,255 of record CP027224.1, on the reverse strand, counting down.
ATTCATATTAATATTACTATATTTGCTCGTATATGTCATATTAATTCTGCAAAGATTCAAAAAATCAATATACCTTTTTTATCTTCTACATAAAAAAGAACCATTCAAGACTCTTGAATAGTTCTTTCGGCAGTTCAAAATTTACCAATTATCTATTTAAAGCTCCCTCAATCACTTGATTAACTAAAACTTATAATAATAGGCCTTTTTATAAAGCTCTCTTAGCTCTTCTTCTGTAGGTATTTTAGGATTATTTCCTGGGCTTCCACTAGCAATTGCATCAATGGTCATTTTGGGGATAGCCGCATAAAAGGCATCTTCCTCAATTCCCCAATGTTTTAAATTACCAATATTCATTTTTTTACACATCTCTTTAATAGAAATAATCGCTAAATCAGCGAGCTCTTCCTTCGTTAGTAATTTCTTATCTTTATTAAAAAATTCACCGAGGTCTGCGAGCTGATTAATGCAGGCATCCTTAGAAAACTCCAAAACTACTGGTAAAAGCATAGCATTTGATATTCCGTGTGGCACATGGAATAAAGCCCCAATTGGACGGGACATACCATGCACTAAAGCAACGGATGCATTAGAGAATGACAGGCCCGCCTGCAGGGAACCGAGTGACATGGCTTCTCGTGCATCAAGATCATCACCATGTTCATAAACCTTGAGTATATTATTGACGATTAATTCCATAGCTGATAATGCCAGGACATTCGAAAAGGGATGAGCTAAGCGAGATAAATAGCTCTCAATCGCATGGCTCAATGCATCAATACCTGTCGCTGCTGTAATAGCAGGAGGAGAGGTAACCGTTAATACGGGATCAACAATAGCAATGGTTGGCATAAAAGCAGGTTGCTTAATCATCATTTTCACATCATTCTGTGTGTTAGTTATAACTGTTGCATCTGTCGCCTCAGAGCCAGTGCCTGCTGTTGTCGGAATTGCAATATGAGGAATAGGTGCCTGCTCTGCGATTTTTAGCATTTTCATATAATCCCCTATATAGCCACCATTTGTTGCCACCACAGCAATCGCTTTCCCTGTGTCGATACAGCTCCCACCACCAACCGAAATGATGACATCACAGCCTTCAGCTTGTAAAACATCCAGTCCTTCAGCAACATACGTATCCACTGGCTCTGTTGTTACACCAATGAATGATACCGCTTCCAATCCTTGTGCCTTTAAATAGGTTCGGCATTGGTTGACAAAGCCTAAACTGTCCATAATTGGATCGCTTATTATAAGTGCCTTGTTCCCCAACTTTTTTGCATACACCCCAACTTCCTCAAATGCGTCTCTGCCATAGACAATAGTTGCTGGCGAATGAACGGTAAAGATTGTTTTTGTTTGAATCATGGTGCTCCCTCCTAAGCTATTGTGCTGTATATCCACCATCTAAGATTAGTGCTTGCCCAGTGACACCCTTTGCCATATCACTCGCTAAATAAAGGGCAAGACCCGTAATTTCAGTTACATCGAGCAGACGTTTTTGAGGAACGAGGGGAAAAAGCACTTGCTCCAATACTTCGGCTACTTCTATCCCCTCGTTTTAGCTAAATCTGAAAATTGTTGACGTACTAAATCTGTATCCACATATCCTGGGCAAATCGCATTCACTGTTATTCCGTTAGTGGCAACCTCTAGCGCTGCCACTTTTGTTAGACCAATAACACCATGCTTTGCTGCATTATATCCAGCCTTACCTGCAAAACCAATAACACCATTAATAGAGGCCATATTAATAATACGTCCATAATTATTCTTTTTCATATGTGGTAATGCGTACTTCATGGCTACAAAAGGTGCAACTAGCATTACCTTCTGCATGGATTCGAAGATTTCTGTTGCGAAATCCTCAATTAGAGAAACATGTTGAAACCCAGCATTATTTACTAAAATATCTATAGTCTCAAATTTCTTAACAGTAAAAGCAATCGCATCGCAAATTGCCTGTTCATCTGTTACATCACATGTGTAGGCTGTTAGTTGAGGATTTTGTTGGATTGCCTCTTGTAATAAATCTTTATTCTTATCAGTAATGACCACATGCGCACCTTGTTCAGCAAATGCTTGAGCAATGGCAAGACCAATGCCACGAGCTGCACCTGTAATAAATACAGTTTTTTCTTTCAAACATAGCCCCTCCCATTCTTGTACTAGTCATTATTGCTTGGAAACGCAAATGTAGAAGCTGATGTAGTATGGCCAGTCATCCAACGCTCTGAAATTGTTTTTGTTTTTGTAAAGAAGCGTGCCTGATCTGGTCCAAACATATGTCCTTCACCAAAACGAGAACCTTTAAATCCAGCAAAATTATGATATCCAACTGGGATTGGAATAGGTACATTTACACCAACCATTCCAACATCTATTTCTGTTGTAAACTTACGTGCTGCAAGTCCATCATTCGTAAAAATTGTTACACCGTTCCCAAGCTCATGTTGATTAATAAGTTGAATAGCTTCCTCTAAAGAATCAACACGTACAACATTACGAGCTGGGCCGAATATTTCTTGTTCATAAATTTCCATCCCTGGTTTTACATTATCGAACAATGTTGGGCCAACAAAAAAACCTTTCGATTCTTTTACAATATCAAGATCTCGGCCATCACAAACAACTGTCGCACCCTCAGCTTCTCCTCGATTAATCGCAGCAATTATTGCTTCTTTTGATTGCTGTGAAATAACTGGACCGAAATCTGTTTCTGGGTTTGTATAGGATCCAACTTTTAAGTTAGCGATTTTTTCCTTTAAGATTTCGATAAGTTTATCTGCCGTATCCTTTCCAACAGGCATAATCGTTGAGATAGCCATACAACGTTGAGAAGCCGCTCCATATGCTGCGCCAATAAAGGCGTTAGCAACCTGCTCTAGATCAGCATCTGGCATAACAACCATATTATTTTTACCACCACCTAGTGCGGTCACTCTTTTTCCGTATTTGGCACCCGTTTCATAGATGTACTTAGCAACTGGTGTTGATCCAACAAAAGAGATTGCCTGTACAGCCGGATTTTCTAATAGTTCATTAACCGCATCTTTATCGCCATTTACCACAGTCCATATCCCGTCAGGTAATCCAGCTTTTTTCCACAGCTCACTTACATATAAGGAAGTCATTGGAACACGTTCAGATGCTTTTAACACAACAGCATTTCCAACAGCAACAGCCATACTTGTTTGTGCTAAAGGCACCATAATTGGAAAATTAAAAGGTGAAATAGCTGCCACTACACCTAAAGGGTACTTTGCTGAATAAGCATTAATTTCGCCACCAACATTTACGGAATACTCCCCTTCATTAGGTGTGGCGCACCGATGGCTAAATCAATGGACTCCAAACCACGTGTAATTTCCCCCTTGGCATCTTCCAAAGTTTTACCGCTCTCTGTACAAATAATTTGCAACAGCTCCTCAATATTTTCAGTAATAAGGTTGCGAAACTTTAGCACAATCCCAGCACGTTTAGAGACTGACGTATCTCGCCATTGCGGAAATGCTGCTTGTGCCTTTTCAATAGCTCCTCGCGTTTCCTCAGCTGTCGCTAGTGGTACCTTAGCAATTACATCACCAGTTGTTGGATTGAATACTGAACCAAAACGACCACTTTTCCCATCAACTAGCTCCCCACCAATAAAATGCGTTAATGTTTTAACCTCTTGTACTGTTGTCATATTGTTGTCCTCCTTTAAATCGTTTAATTTTACATGCTTCAATAGCAAGATATTATCCAATTATTTCGTAGCGGTCTTTTTGTCGGATGTTTTCCGACTATTTTGAAAATTTAATAGCTATTGTTTCTTAAAGTAAATTTTTTTCGCCTACTATTGTGAGTTAAAAGTAATTCGCAGATTGAAAGACTATCTACACAATTGGATACTTTTCATAACAATAATCACTCTTTCTGCAATATATTTTATTGTTCATATCTAGGCACTAGTCAATTCTAGCGATTTATCGTAACATGAATAACAAGATATATTGGATGACTAAAGTCATTGACTGCGGTCAATTAAATCATAATCAAATAAATCCCATTCCGTCAATTATAAATTTAATATTTCTGATATTTTAGACGGAAATTTTTTTCGGAGGATGTGCAAGAAGCTATGGAAACACTAACTAATAGACAAAAAAAAGCATTGGAAACAAGAGAGAGGCTATTAAAAACTTCTTTAGAGCTCTTTAATAAACATGGGTTTGAGCACGTCTCCATTGATCAAATAACAAAGGCATGTCATGTATCAAAAGGAACATTTTACACGCATTTCCCCTCTAAATACGATGTGATTTTAGAAAAATTTAAAGAACTCGATAGTTTTTATAGTACTGTAGAGAAGACCATTAACCACTCCTTACCAGCAAGTGAAAAAATATTAATATTGTATCAAGAACAAATGAACTATTTAACAAATGTTGTAGGTAAAGATTTGCTACGGACGGTATATACTGCTGCGATGACAAATCAAGTGGAACAAGACCATTATTTAATCAGTCCACAGCGAAAAATTTTTCAAATTATCAATTCATATATTGTGGAAGGAGTTCAGCAAGGGGAATTCCGACAAGATTTACAAGTAACACAAATGCAGACAATTATTCAGCGCTGTATGCGGGCAAATGTCTATGATTGGCTAATTCATAATGAAGATTTTGATTTAGCTACCCAGATGGCACTATTCACAGCTATCGTATTGGATGGAATGAAATTAAAAAACAAATAATCATCTATAGCTGTCTTATTAATGCTCGAGTGTCTCTGGACTTCAGTTTCGCTCGGGCTTCCCACTTTTTCGCTCAGCTCACCCGCTTTTCCGCTCAGCCTCCACTCTTTTTCGCTCAGCTCACCCACTTTTCTGCTCTGCTTCCACTCTTTTTCGCTCGGCTCGCCCACTTTTCTGCTCCGCCACACTCTTTTTCGCTCGGCTCACCCACTTTTCTGCTCCGCCACACTCTTTTTCGCTCGGCTCGCCCACTTTTCTGCTCCGCCTCCACTCTTTTTCGCTCAGCTCACCCACTCTTCTGCTCAGCCTCCACTCTTTTTCGCTCAGCTCACCCACTCTTCTGCTCCGCTTCCACTCTTTTTCGCTCGGCTCGCCCACTTTTCTGCTCCGCCACACTCTTTTTCGCTCGGCTCACCCACTCTTCTGCTCAGCCTCCACTCTTTTTCGCTCGGCTCGCCCACTCTTCTGCTCAGCCTCCACTCTTTCGCTCGGCTCGCCCACTTTTCTGCTCCGCTTCCACTCTTTTTCGCTCGGCTCACCCACTTTTCTGCTCAGCCTCCACTCTTTCGCTCGGCTCGCCCACTTTTCTACTCAGTCACACTCTTTTCTACTCAGCCACACTCTTTTTCGCTCAGCTCACCCACTCTTCTGCTCAACCCTACTCTTTTTCATTCAATTCTCTTCTTCCATAATCCTAGAAAAAAATAGTAGCACTTCACAATTCATGAAGTGCTACTTAATGATCATTATTAACTTACAAAATATTGTTCAACTATGGTTTCTACAGGTAAAGGCTTGTTATATAAGTAGCCTTGCCCTTTTTGGCATCGATGGCGTTTGAGGAAATCAACTTGGGAGGGTTCCTCAATTCCTTCTGCAACGACCTCTAAGCCTAAATTATGAGACATTGAAATAATGGCCTTGATAATGGCCTCGTTCTTATCATCTTTGGCAATGTCTGCAATAAATGATTGGTCAATTTTTATAATATCAATCGGATAGCGCTTTAAATAACTTAAAGAGGAATAGCCAGTACCAAAATCATCAACTGATACATAGACACCTAATTGCTTCAATTCCGTTAAAATAGAAAATGTTTCATGAACATTGGTCATGGAGCTTTCCGTAATTTCTACTTCAAGTAATTTAGGCGGGACATTGTATTTTTTTAAGGCTTCCTCAATCTTTCGAGCAAAATTTTCTTTTCTAAATTGCTTTGGTGAGATATTCACAGCAATTCGTACCGGACGATAGCCTTTCATTTGCCACTCCTTTTGATAGCGGCATACCTCATCAATTATCCAATCGCCAATCTCAATGATTAAGCCTGATGCCTCTGCAATGGGTATAAATTGTGCAGGTGATACAAAGCCAAATTTACGATTATTCCACCGTAACAATGCCTCAAAACTATTGATACTATTATTCATTAAATCCATTTGTGGCTGTAAATGAATACTTAGCTCATTAAATTCGATAGCACGTCTTAAGTGCGCTTCCATTAATGCCTCGTTAGGAAAAACAGTTATCATATCTTCTCGGTAGTAACGATAGTGTGAACGTCCATGCTCTTTTACAGAAAATAAGGCTTTATCTGCTTTACGGACTAGAGTCTCTAAATCCTTGCCATCCGCTGGGCTAAGGGAAATACCGATGGATACACTAATAAAATATTCCTGTCCATCAATCATAAACGGCTGTTTAAGAGCATCTAATATAGCGTTTGCTGTTTTTTCTATTTTATTGATGGTTGCATCTTTTAGAACAAAAATAAATTCATCACTGTTATAGCGATAAAGAGAGCACTTTGAGTAGCACAGTTCACGAAGTCTATGACTAAACATACGCATCAGCTCATCGCCCTTACCTTCACCAAGGGATTCATTAAATTTTTTAAAGCGATCAATATCTACTAAAATAAGTGCAGCTTGTTTATTTTCATGCTTTTTATCATTTAAATGATGCAGCCAATGCTCTTTAAATGCTTTACGGTTCCAAATACCCGTTAACTCATCCATTAATGCTAGGTAATAAAAAGATTCTTGATCATTCATAAAGCTATTGGCATCTTTTACAAATAAATGTACACCAATAATTTCACCATTAAAGTAGGTTGGATGAGTCTTTAAGTAAAAAGGTTCATTACTTAGCAATTGGTCTTTAAGCAAGCATTTAGGCATACCAAAAGCAGAACCCTCAACAGTTTTTGCAAATAATAATTTGAATTCATCGATATACTTACTTTCTAATAATGAAAAAATATTTCGTCCTACCAGGTTGTGATGTCCACTTGATAATAGAGTAGTGGCAGCAAAGTTCTGATGTACAATACGACCTTGAACATCAGTTGTTAACACAGGACTCACATATTGTTCCACAAATTGCAAATAAGGCGCCACATCATTATGTGTCTCACGTAAAATAACTGCCACAACTGATTTTTCTAGATGCTGTACATTGACAATAAATGTCTTTACTTTGCTCCCTGTACAAATCTCTAGTTTTAGATCCATGTTTAGTTCCTGCTGTAATATTTCTGATATTTGCAGCCAGCATTGCTCTGGAAAAAATTGCTCGGCATTGGTGGCATTCACATCCTGTAGCTCAATAAATGATGGTAGTTTATCGTTAAAATTAACGACTTCAAACGCTTTTGTATCAACTTTTCTCAAACATACAACTGCATCAAAAGGATTAAGCTGTATGACTTGTTGATAGTCTGCAAATGGCGCTACACTCTCTTTATATATTTCCATTATATCCCTCACTAAGTAGCGTGTTTGCTTTATTCTTCGTCTAGCGTAGGCTTTAGTGCATCCTTTAAGAACATTTCTTGACTATTAATAGGATCTTCACTTCGATCAAACTCTTTGTAATGATATTTGCCATTAGAATCTTGAATACGAGCTTTGGCTGTATCCTCAAGTTGTGCATTCATGATGTTAATAATACGAGCTTTTGCTTCACTTGCATATACAGGGAATAAAATTTCTACACGTTTAATCATATTGCGTGTCATCATGTCCGCTGAAGATAAATAGACTTTGTTTTCCCCATTATGATGGAACCAATAAATACGAGAATGTTCAAGGAAACGGCCAACAATACTAGTTACAGTGATATTGTCACTAATGCCAGGAATACCTGGTCTAATACAACAAATGCCACGAATAATCAGCTCTACTTTGACACCTGCAATGGATGCCTCATATAGCTTCATCATTAAATCTTTATCTGTTAGTGAATTCATTTTTGCACGAATAAAACCATTCCCATACTTCTTATGACACGCTATTTCCTCGTCCATCAAACGAATAAATTCATCTCGAATATCGAACGGTGCCACAACTAAATGATTAAAAGTAGGCTTCTCTGTATAACCGCTTAAATAGTTAAAGAAGTTAGTGGCGTCAATACCAAATTCCTTATCTGACGTTATTATGCCCATATCTGTATAGATTTTTGCAGTGGCATCATTATAATTTCCTGTACCTAGATGTACGAAGCGTTCAATTTTTCCGTTACTCCGACTTACAACAAGCGTTATTTTAGAGTGTGTTTTTAAATTGTTCATACCATATATAACAAGACAACCAGCCTGTTCAAGTTGCTTTGCCCAATGCACATTATTTTCCTCATCAAAGCGAGCCTTTAATTCAACTAAAACCGTTACTTGCTTGCCATTTTCAGCTGCAAGCTTTAATGCCTGTATAATCGGGGAATTCCCACTTACTCGATACAATGTTTGTTTAATAGCCAATACATTCGGATTTAGTGCCGCTTCTGAGATAAAATCGACAATAGGAGCAAAGGACTCATATGGATGGTGGAAAAAGATATCCTGCTGCAGTGCCTTTTCAAAAATATTTTCATCAGATTGTAAATCTAAAGGAGGCTGCGGAATAAAGCTCTCATATTCTAAATGCTCTCTACCAACTGATATGCCCTTTACAAAAGAGAACATAAATGTTAAATCTAATGGTCCGTCAATATGAAAGACATCTGATTCCTCAATTTCAAATTCATCTAGTAGATAATTGAGAACTTCCTCATTCATTTCACCTTCACGTACTTCAAGACGACTTCCAACGCCCCATTTACGCTTTTTCAGCTCTTTCTCAATTTCAACCAGTAAATCCCTTGCTCCTTCTTCATGAATGGTTAAATCGGCATTACGTGTTAATCGGAAAGCTTGTGCTGATTTAACACTATAGCCATAAAAGAGCTTTTCTATATGGGCTACTATCACGTCTTCTAGAAGGACAACGACTGATTCTCCTTCTGCAGAAGGAACTTTAATATAACGATCTAATACAGATGGTACCTGTACAATCGCTACTCTTTCACGACTTTCTAGGTCTGTCTCATCCTGCTCTAATAATACAAGTAAATTTAATGTTTTACCGAGCAATGTCGGGAAAGGACGATAGGCATCTACTGCAACAGGTGTCAGCACAGGGAAGATTGTTTCTGTAAACATTTCATTGATAAATGCTTTTTGTGTACTATTTAAATCTTTGATGTCTGCTATATGTACATTATGTTGGGGTAATAAATCATAGATTAAATGTCTGTATACTTCTGTTTGGCGACGCACTAATGCCTGAGTACGCTCTGCAATTTTGGCAAGCTGCTCTTTTGGTGTTAAACCAGACTTATTTTCTGCCTTATGGAAACCTGCACGTACCTGATCCTGTAAACCTGCTACGCGAACCATGAAAAACTCATCTAAATTCGAGCTAAAAATTGCTAAAAACTTTAGACGTTCTAGCAGAGGATTATTAACATCCTCTGCTTCTTCTAAAACTCGTTCATTGAAGGCAAGCCAGCTTAATTCACGATTATTATAATATTGAGGCTTGGCAATTTCCTCTAATAATCGACTTTGTGTTTCTGAAACTTCCTCGTCTAGCTGATTATTCGTCAATTCAGTTGTCATCATTAATCAACCCTTCTTCAATAAAGTTTATTTTTATCGGTATCTTTAATGCACGTTCAAGATGCTTCTTATGCCGATTTGCTTGATATTTTTCAGCAGCAGCATGATTTTTCACGTATATACCGAGCTGTACATAATCCTCTTCATTGTGCATTTCAATAGCATGTACTATTTTTCTTTTAGAGACATTTAAAGCATAAATAAATTTTAATAGTGCTCCGAAGTCTCGTATTTTCCGGTATTCTTCACGCCCTAGCCAGTCTTCAAATGGAGCTGCAAATCGCTGGTAATAATCTCGATTTTTATAAGAAGCCAGCAGTGCTAATTTCACGCGTTCCTTGTGATTTAATCCATCTATAGATTGGTTTGCTAGTAAATAAAAAGTATGCTGACTTGCAGAGCTTAACTCAATATATTCGCCAATATTGAATACTTTCGCCGCTTTCGTCAATAATTGCAAATCATTTGGATTATATTGTAAATATTTCAAATGACAGCACTCACGATATAATTGATCACCTAAATGCATTAAATAGTCGACCTCGTCTTCAGTTCGACCATACTGACGTGCTAGTCTTCTAGCGTTTCCCTCAAATACATTGTATTTATCGTAGGCACTCGGATCCGTCTGTAATATGCGTTGGATAATAAGCCCCTCACGTAAGCCCTTTTTCGTTAGTTGGAACACATCACTTCCAACAACCTCCATTAGAACGCGAAAAACTTCTAAAGCAGGGACAATGATATCGGCTCGATCTGCAGAAAGTCCGTCTAATTGTTTCAGATCATTAAAACTCAAATCTCCTAAAAATACACTAAGGTCATCTAAATTTCCCTTCGACATTTCATAGCCGTGGACACTTGCAATCGGATAGTCGCACTTTTGTTGATGAATTTGAGCAATATTTCGTGCACTTCCACCAATAGCGATAATCGGTAATCCGACGTTTTGAATCCATGAAAGTGTTTTAAATTGCCCTTTGATAAATGCAATGAGCTCTTTTTTTTCACTGCTATTAATGATGTCACCTTTAACAAAGCGCTGCTTTAAAGACACTGTACCGAATGGAAAACTGAAAGACTTCTGAAGTTCTTTGTTTTCAAATAGTGTAATTTCAGTACTCCCACCGCCAATGTCAATGGTTACAGCAGATTTAGTCCCCATTGAATGAGCTACTGCAACAAAGCCAAAGTAAGCCTCTTCTTCCTCAGATAAAAGGTCTATTTGTATGCCTGTGACTGCCTTCATTCGATCAATAATTTCAGCTCTGTTAGTTGCTTGACGTATGGCCGCTGTTGCGGCAGCTTTAACATCAGTCACTTCAAAATCGTCTAGCATTGCTTTAAATGTTAGTAATGTTTCAGTCAATACTTGTATGCCTTCCTCAGACATTTCTCCAGAGGGTTGTAAGAATGTACGTAAACGTGCAACTGTTTTAATATTTCCAAGTTCACGAAGTCCCTCTTCTTTATCGTATAGATACAATACTAATCGAATGGTGTTAGAACCAATATCGATAATCGCCGTTTTTAACTCATTCAAATAATCACTTCCTTAATGCCTACATGCAAATGCACAGTCTTATTTTGTTCTTGGCACATTTATCTATACAAAAAAGTCGGACTCCCTTGCTAGGCATCCGACTTTCTTTCAGTTATTAATGATACGTTCAGGATACCCATTATTAATATTGTGAAGTACCTTTTCAACTCTATCCAATATTGACAGTAAATCTATAAAATCAGCTGGTCTACGCGTAAAATAAGCTCAGCAATTTCTGGTTTACTGATTTGATCCTCTGCTCCTACTTTATCACCTTTATGGCGAAGATCGTCTGTAATTAAGCTTGAGAAGATAATGACAGGGAGCTTTTGAAGATCTGGATGTTCCTTGATTTTTCTTGTTAAATGGTGCCCATCCATTTGTGGCATTTCAATATCAGTCACCACTAATTGAACATGCTCGGATACATCGCCTCCACCTTTAACAATGGATTCTAAGTACTCATAGGCATCACGGCCATTTTCGAAAAATTCGACATTAACATAGCCTGCTTCGCTCATCGTATCAAATAATAGTTTACGTAATAACGGTGAGTCTTCAGCAATCAAAATACGTTTTTCAGAGCGCTCACGTTGACCAAGCTTTTTAACAGATTCTACACTAATACCTGAATCTGGATTAATGTCCACCATAATTTTTTCGAAATCTAGCAGCAGAATCATTTGCTCATTTTGTTTAATAACACCAATTACTTGTGAGGTACCACCTTGATACATATCTGATGGCTTCTCAATTTGATTCCATGAAATTCGATGAATCTGTGTAACATTATCGACATGGAATACAACACGTTGTTTATTAAATTCTGCAACAATATATTTTTGTTGAGGATTGCGCTCTGAATGTTGAATACCTAAAACACGAAGCATATCAACTACTGGTAATACCTCACCTCGTAATTGAATAATCCCCTCTACATGCGGGTGCGCGTGTGGAATAAATGTTACTGGAATCGGTTGAATAATTTCTTTTACTTTAATAACGTTTATACCGAATTTATTGGTAGCCACTTCAAATTCAACGATTTCTAGCTCATTTGTGCCACTTTCTAATAATATACCTTTTTGTTCCAAAGCAACCCCGCTCCTTTCTGTTCAACTTCTTTTTATAATTCAATTGTATCATAGGCAATACATTTCTCCTACTTGCTATTTCCATTTTTATCATGAACTTTTAAATGTACAAATAGACCGATCACCGTCATTACAATTAATGTGGAGAGTGCTACTCTACTTGCTAGAGTGCCATAATCTTTCATCCATAATGTAACTGTCCCATAGACTACTGGTCCAATGATGGAGGATACTTTACCTGAAAATGCAAACAACCCAAAAAATTGTCCACGTTTTTCATCTGGTGAAAGTTCAATAATATAGGTTCTTGAAGTTACCCACATCGACCCTAGTGAAATGCCAAACATGCTTCCTGCAATCCAGAACATCCACTGCTCTGTCGCAAATACAGCGAATGTTAGAGCAATAATCATTAATAATGCCACTAATGTAATTGCTCGCTTAGCACCAACCGCTTTTGTAATGTAGCCAAATGCAAGTGAGCCAATAATTGTCGAAACAGTAGATACTAAATAAAGGACAATAAATTGACCTGATGTAAATCCTACAATTGTTTTGGCATAAACCGCCATCATCGCAATAGTTGTAGCAATAGCATCATTTAAAAAGAAATACGCAATCATAAAAGTAAAAATGGCTTTGTATTGCTTCATATCCTTAAATGTTTGAGCAATTTCTTTATAGCCATCTAAGAATTTTATTGATTTACGCTGCGCCTTAGGAATTGGTGTATCTTTATTAATAAAAAATAATGGCAATGAAAACAGTAAGTATAAAATAGCTGTTGGTATAAATGCGCGATGAAAATCTGAATTTCCAACATATAAATAAACCAGTAAGCCAAAAATGGTACCTAAATAGCCAATCGCTACACCATATCCAGAAATAAGGGGCATTTCCTCTTTTGTCCCTAAATCACCCATCATAGAATCATAAAATACAAGACTTGAATTAAAGAAGAATTTAGCTATAACAAAGCTGACCACCACTAAGAACAAGCTCAAAGGTACACCTGAAAATGTGGTTGTTGTTTGCAAATCCGCAAAAATGCCCATCATAAAAGTAAAGAAAATTGATATAGATGCAAACCAAACGATAAATCGTTTTTTATATCCTGTTTGATCAATCCATACACCGAATAATGGCGAAAAGACAACAAGGAAAAAACTGGCGACGGCATTGGCATATGAAATAAAAGTACTCGCCACTTGCTGCCTCACTTCATTGGTTCCTAAGACTTCATCCATGTAGAATGGAAAAAATACAGTGTTTATATTGGAGGAAAAAATCGTATTAGCAAAGTCATAAAATGCCCAAGATAAAATGGGTAGTGATAGGTACAATGCCAATTGATTTCGATGCTGTGTTTCACCATGTTGGCTTTGTCTCATAAAACCCCTCCTCTTCTCTCTTATATTAGTAAATTAATTCCCCTTTGCGATAAAAAATACCTTTTATTTAAAGAAAAATAACACGTCTTTACATGCTATTTACAAAAAAGAAGTCACCTCATAAGCTTTTTGAGATGACTTCTTTTCATGTAAAGCTAGAAAGCAGCACAACATCTGTAAGGACTTCCATAAGGGTTGGGAGTCGAAACTCGGTGCAATTCCCATCCAAGTGACTTTTTTAACTATAATATATATTCAAAATTACGACACTGTAAATGATAATAAACGCTAAGTTCACGATAACACAAACTATATTTAAGCGCCATGTGTGATGCCAAAAAACACTAAAAAGCCCTGCTATGATAAGGTTAGCTATAACACTTGCACTATGCGTATATACCAATTCTAGCATATTTGGTCACCGTGGCATTGCGATTCTAATAAGGGGCATCCATAAATGAAGTAGGTTAACATGCCATCAATTTCGCCTTGGCGTAATTGCGTCCGGATTTTGAATTGTGCCCAGGCCTGCACGAGGCAGTTCAGTTAGCCATTTTCGCAGGATGCGAAGGTTTTAGGCTAACATCCTTTTATTCATTCCTTTAAAAATCCGTGACACATGCAAAACCCTATCTGCTAGCAAAAAGAATACCCAAGCCCCTCGCTTGGATATTCATTCCACTATTCTTCGATATTTACCCACATGGAAGACCATTGCTCAATTGCCTGAAGAACAGGCGCAAGTGCATGTCCTTTTTCTGTTAGCTCATATTCAATCACTACTGGTGTTGAAGGAATAACTGTCCGTGTCACAATTTGCTCAATCTCTAATTCTTTTAATCGTTCCGTTAACACCCTGCTGCTAATTCCTAGCTGATTTTTGATAGCTGAGTACCTTTTAGGTCCTTCTAATAACTGATAAATAAGCAGGGTGTTCCAGCGATGATTCAATATGGTTAGCGCCTTTTCAAAGCGTGGACAAATTTTTTTTTGCTCCAATCTACTTGCCTCCATCGTCATCTTTTCTTATTTAACAGTATATCATTTTTTCAAAAATCAGTTTTAAAAAATAAAACTTAGTTACTTGACAAAAGTTGTTTTTAAAAATAAACTAAGTTACTAAATGTAAGTGAAAGGAGATAGTTAAAAAATGCAAAATATTGGATCAACTATTTTACGTGTCGTACTCGGCATTATTTTTGCAGTTCATGGATATCAAAAATTTCAGGGTGGTATTAGCTTTACAGCTGATTATTTTAGTTCCCTAGGAATTCCTGGCTTTATGGCTTATGTTGTAGCTATCATCGAATTAGTGGGTGGAGCTGCGATTATTTTAGGCTTAGGTACAAGACTTTTTGGTGCTTTATTAACTGCAACAATGGTAGTGGCTATTTTTACAGCGAAGCTTAGTGTTGGTTTTATCGGAGAGAATGGATTGGCAGGCTATGAATTAGACCTAGCTTTAGGTGCCATTGCTTTATACTTTGCGCTTGCTGGGGCTTCTAGCTTCTCTTTAGATGCAAAGCTTTTTGAAAAAGAGTAATGTTATCCGCAGCTTTCTATTTTCTGTGTGGTAGTGAGCAGCATTATAAGAAGAAAACCCGAAGTATCCCTTACTATAAGGTTATACTTCGGGTTCAGTATTATATTATAGATAAGCTTTTAAAAGCGCCTGCGTACCATTCTCGCCATAGCCCTCTTCAATAAGCTTCTCATACATTTCATAGGCAAGTGTTAAACCTGGTAACGATATCCCCATTTTTTTAGATTCATCTAAAGCAATTTTCATGTCCTTGACAAAATGTTTAATATAAAAACCAGGTGCGTAGTCATCTATAATCATACGAGGTGCTAAATTACTTAAAGACCAGGATCCAGCAGCACCAGACACAATCGATTGTAATACTGTTGATAAATCAAGTCCGGCCTTTAAACCGTAAGCCAATGATTCACATACACCAATCATCCCAGAAGCAATAACAATCTGATTACACATTTTAGCATGCTGTCCTGCACCGGCTTCACCTTGATAAACAATATTCTCACCAAAATGCTTCATGACTACTAATACTTTATCGAATGTAGCCTTGCTACCACCAACCATAATGGATAATGTACCATTTTGAGCACCAATATCTCCTCCAGAAACAGGTGCATCTAACGCTTCTACCTCAAGCTCTTGAGCATGGTTAAAAATTTTCTTTGCTAATGTCGGCTCTGAAGTAGTCATATCAATCAAAATATTGCCTGTTTCAGCAGATTGAAATAATCCATTGTCTCCAAAATATACTTCCTCTACATCTGAAGGATATCCAACCATTGTGAAAGCTATATCCTTATTTTTAAATGCCTCTGCTGGTGAGCTAGCCCAAGTTGCACCTAATGCCACAAGTGGTTCAGCTTTTTCTTTAGTTCTAGTGTAAACCGTTACTTCATGACCATTGTGTAATAAATGCTTAACAATACTAGCGCCCATAACGCCTGTACCAATAAATGCAATACGTTCTTTTCCCATATGTAGCGACTCCTTCATTATCTATGCTAGCCACCAATTGAAAACCAATGATTAGCACTTATTATTATGTTTTCAGTGTAGTGGAATAAGTGCAATAATTCAAACTCTTCTTATATGACTTGTTCTAAAAAATCATGGTTGAGCATATATACGAATAAATCAATTTCGCCTTGGCGAGGCTTTATCTTCATTCAGTAGGTGTTTGACTGAAAAGGAACCAAAACCTCATTCATCTCACCACCTATAGAGGTGAAAGTCTTCTGCTGAATGAAGATAAAAAAGAGAGCAAGTGATTGGGGTATCACTGCTCTAAAGGGGGAAATGAGAATGTTGCTGTGTTCAATTTAAGTATTCCCCATTAAATGTTTTTTAAACATCATTTTTAAAGTTTATACTCTGAATACTGGAACATTCTTTTATTCTTCTTGATCTTCTTCTTCCTCAAATACTGTCTGTCTATAATAAGTGTTCATTAACTGATCTAATCTGCGACTCAGTTGAATGGTTTTTGCATTTTGTAACCCGTTTTCTACACCTGAGCGAATCATCATCTCACGAGTTTGTTCCATTTGTTTCAAGAGTAGATTGACCATTCATACAACCCTCCACATACAAATAATCATACCATTATTATACATTTATATTTCATTTCTTACAGCATTAACTTCCGACAATGTTCGACAAATTAACTTCTAGGAATTTCCTGATAAGTGTAAATCACTAGCCCATTTTGTTTGGCCTCACCACGAAAGTGTTTAAATAAAGGATGTTTTACCAGTACTTCTCTAAATTCATAAAATTGTTCCTTATCAATTTCTATACTGTTAATTTCCCCATTTTGTAATTGTTTAAGCATATTTTCGTATTTTTCCATTTATTACATTCCTTTCTTCTTAATCATTTTGTGTATTAAATTATGAATTATTCAAAAAAAGCTTTACGTTTCCCTTTTTTTATTGCAAACTGTATATTATTAGTCGATGAAGGAGCTGACTGTCTGTGAAAATAGCTGAAGTTGGAAATATTATCGAGTTTAAAAATGGTCTGCAAGGTATTGTTGAAAAGGTTAATGAAAATTCGGTAATTGTAGATTTAACATACATGGAGAACTTCGATACTTTAGAGATTGAAGAGAAAACAGTTGTCAATCATAAACGATACAAAATTTTATATACTAATGAAGCTTAATAGTCTGAATAGTCCCTATTTGTCTTTATAGATGATATGGGACTTTTTTTTTGATAAAATTAAAGCATGGAGGTCGAATTATGCTTACAAATTCGAAACAAACAATATTATTTCTCCTTTCTTTATTATTCGTTTATGGCATGCTAGCTTTTACCTTTGCTAATCAAGCTGTATTTTGGTACTTGTATGCATTTATTTTGCTTGTATGTATTGCTATCTCTATCTTGGCTGGTAAAATCGAAGATCAATTACCTACATGGCAATTTCTACTCTTTGGTATTGGATACGGTACAATCACATATGGTATCATTCGCTTTGGCTATTGGCTTGCACCATACGTTAATGATTCGTTAGTACAATCTGTTCAAAAATTTTTAACAAACTATGGACCACAAAATATTTGGCACTATATTTTACTTGTATTCATTATAGCTATTGGTGAAGAACTATTTTGGCGTGGATATATTCAACAACAGTTAAAACGCTTTATGCGCCCTGCTGTTGCTGTTATTGTAACAGCTATTTTATGCGCCATCTCCATTGCATTAAGCGGCTTTATGCTTGGTATGGTTGCTGCACTCATAGCGAGCCTGATTTGGGGCTTTTTATATGAATGGCGTAAAAGTATGCCACTTGTTATTGTAGCCCATGTAGTTTTTGTACTATTATTATTTTTAGTGTTACCTTTAACATCATAACATTAAAAATTGGAAACATTTTATCTTTACCAACGTTTAATTTAGAAAAGGAGGGCTTTTCATGCAAAAAAAATTATTTTCATTACTTGCATTATTACTAACAGCCGTTTTAGTTGTAGGATGTAATACTACTGACAAATCAGAGAGTTCGGATGCTCAAAATAATGAGCCATCAAATACTTCCAATGAACAAAAACCATCTGAGGATAACACTGCAGGTGAAGCGCAAGAAACGCCATCAAATGATTCAAACACAGATACTTCTACTAGTCCACAGCAAGAGGTTAAATACGTTCAAAAAGGTGAAGATAAAACCGAAAAGGCAAGTGAATCTAAAAGTGCTGAACAGGGCTATAAAATGCAACAGCTATCTGGATTCACACTTACTCAAGAAGAACCAGGTAAAGACATGTTAGTCTCAAATGAAAATGATGAAGTATTTATGCGTATTGAAACAGTAGATGCTTCTCAAGCAAACTATACTGATGTTAAAACTTCTCTGCAAGATCATATGAATGCTGTTGGAGAACCAGTAGCATTAACGTCTGAGGAGCTTGCTGCATTTAAGAATGTAACAAACATCGAAGGCTATGTGGTGGATTTCGATACAGAAAAAGTAGTTGGGGTTGTTTTTGAAAAAGACGGCTTAATTACAAAACTAATAATCCATGATAATGATGAATTAGACTTAACAGATGCTATGCTTAATATGGCGGCAACAATTTCAAAACAATAAATACTAACAAAAAAGACTGTAGTCGAACTAAAAAGTTTGCCTACAGTCTTTTTTTGTCTATAAAAAACACCCCTAAAGTTAGATTATTGACTCTAACTTTAGGGGTGCAACTTGTTTCTCTTTTTAATAAGACAAATCTTTAATGGACAGCCCTAACTTTTTCAACAAATTGATGGCTTGATCTTTTTCCTCTGCAGATAACACACTCACTAGCTCATGCAAATGACGCTCATGCTTTGGAAATAACTCACTCATAAACGCCTCACCCTTCTCAGTAATTTCTGCATAGGTAACACGGCGATCTGCTGGACAAGAGACACGCAATAAATATCCTCTTTTTTCAAGTTTGTCAATGACATACGTAATAGACCCACTGGCTAGCAAAATTTTATTGCCAATTTGCTGTAAAGGTTGTCTTCCTTTATGATAAAGAAGCTCTAATACAGCAAATTCAGTAGGATTTAATCCATTCTCTTGAAAAAATGAATGGGTTGTCTCATTTATCGCTTTATGTGCACGTGATAATACAATATATAATTTTAAAGATTGCTTTAAATCTTCTGACGTCATATCCTTTTCCTCTCAATTCGCTCTTTATACATGCCATTATAGCGATTTTAGAAAAGCATTGTCAAAAGCAATATCTATATTCGTGCATTTAAAACATTTATGCAACCATTTTTACTTTCCCTATGTTACTAAATAAGCAGAGTCCTTCACCGATACATCCACTGCATCCATTTGATTAAATGTGTAAACTGGGAATTGCAGGTGGAAGCATGTCCCCTTCTGTAATTCACTATTCACACCTATTAGCCCTTCATGCTCTTCTATCACTTTTTTCACGAAAGCAAGGCCTAGTCCTGTCCCTGTTGATTTGGTCGTGTAAAAAGGCTGGAATAAGCTTTGAAGGGTACTATTATCCATACCAACGCCTTCATCTTTAATCATTAGTTCAATCGTACAGTCAATGACATTCATTTCTATTGTGATTGTTCCACCATTATTCATGGACTCCATCGCATTTTTGATGAGATTCATAAAAACTTGCTTTAAACGATTTTCATTGCCCCCAATAAATGCTTGATTAGAAGAAGAAATATATTGAATCATAATATTTTTCATCAATGCATCTGGAAGCATAAATTCAATCACTTGCTTTACAATATTGTCTAAATCTAATAATTCTACCTTCATACTCGTTGGCTTGGACAATACTAAAAGCTCAGATAAAATTTGCTCCATACGTTGTAGCTCACTATCAATGACAGATAAATACATTCGCGATTCTTCATCAGCATTCAGCTTTAATAATTCCGTAAAGCCCTTGAGTGAAGTTAATGGATTACGAATTTCATGGGCAATACTTGCTGCCATTTGACCAACAACATTTAATGCCTGCTGATGCTCAACTTTATGTTGTAGCTGTTTCTTTTCTGTTTCATCATTAATAACTGTGATAATAATATTGTTGTATTCATCAAAAACGCTAGAGATTTCATAATAACAAGTTCTGCTTACCTGCGTTTCATCAACAACATGAATACTTGCATGTTTCTCACCCATCAATTTTGAAAGATAGGATGTAATTTGTCCTTTTTTCATTGTAAATGAGTCAAAAATATGCTGATGTGCTTTATGAAGAAGCTGCGTTTTTTCTATTTTTAAATACATTTCTGCATACTTATTGAGCCCAAGAATTATCCCGCTAGCATCACTTACTATGACAGCATATGGTAAGTGATCGTACGCATTGAAAGACTGTGATCTTTCCTGCTCCTGACTAACATATAACTTATGAGCAATATCATTATTTAATGTTGAAATTTTGGCAACGATTTCCTCCGTATTTGAATCATAAAAACATTTGAAGGACATCATCTCAAATTCGTTACCAACAATACGAATATTAAAGATTTCTTCGGATCGCAGGTCGTTTTGCAATTGTTTGACAAACTTCGCCCATTTTAGATTGGATGGCTCGTCCATTGCTAAATAGCCAATATACGTTAAATTCAGGTTAAAAAGTTTTATAGCAGCTTCATTAACGTTCAAAATTTTCCCTGCTTTATTCAGAATAAGTGTTGGTGACGAAGTACTTTTCATAAGATTTCCAAAACATTGATTAATATCATTTTGCTTCAACTTTCTCACCGAACCTTTCAAAAGAGTAAAAAACCTCTAAATTGAATTTTGAGCCTTTACTATACTTTATGACTGTACGATTCTATTATTACAAAATTTAGTAAATTTAAGTATTTAAAATTATTTCACGAACCGTTCACAAAATAAATAGGTAAAAAGGATTATATTGTATGATAGCAACTTGACTGTTACAATTAGATGTTGAAAGGAAGATTATTGTATGAATACTATTTTAACTACTTTAAACGCAAAGTATATTCACACAAATTTAGCATTGCGTTATTTAAAAGGAGCTGCTTTACCAGAGTTTAATCCAATTATTGCAGAATACACAATTAAAGATCCCGCTTTTAATATTGTATCAGATTTATTTCAAAAAAAACCTGATATTGTAGGATTTAGTTGCTACATCTGGAATATTGAAGAAACTATTCACGTTATTAAAATGTTAAAAACTGTCTGTCCCGATGTTAAAATTTTGCTCGGAGGGCCTGAAGTTTCTTATGATTCCCACTATTGGTTACGTAGAGTTGAGGAAATTGATTTTATTATTATGGGCGAAGGCGAGACATCTTTCAAACAATTATTGCACTATTTACATGGAGAAATTTCGTTAGAGGATGTGCCAGGGATATGTTATCTAGAGGATGGTAAAGTAAGAATTCATGCTCAACCTCCAAAAATAGACTTACGAGAATTACCTAGCCCATTTCGTTTTGAGGAGGATATTCCACACCTAAGCAAGCGAATTCAGTATATTGAAACAAGCAGAGGATGTCCGTTTAGCTGTCAATTTTGCTTATCTTCTATTGAAGTAGGGGTCCGTTACTTTAACCGAGAAAAAATAAAAGAAGACATTCGATTCCTCATGAATAATGGTGCACGTACGATAAAATTTGTTGACCGTACTTTTAATATTAGTCGTAGCTATGCTATGGAAATGTTTCAATTTTTAATTGATGAGCATAAGTCAGGTGTTGTATTTCAATTTGAGATTACCGCAGATATTATGCGTCCTGAGGTCATCCAATTTTTAAATGATAACGCACCAAAAGGTTTATTCCGGTTTGAGATAGGCGTACAATCCACAAACGATCTAACAAATACACTCGTTCAGCGTCGTCAAAATTTTGAGAAGCTAAAGCGTACAGTGACGATGGTTAAAGATGGGGGGAAAATTGATCAGCATTTAGATTTAATTGCTGGCTTACCCGAAGAGGATTATGGCAGCTTCAGACAAACTTTTAATGATGTTTTTGCAATGAGACCTGAGGAATTACAGCTTGGATTCCTTAAGTTGTTGCGCGGGACTGGGCTTCGCCTTGAAGCTGAAAAATTCGGCTATACTTATGTGGATTTAGCCCCTTATGAGATTTTCTCTAATAATGTCTTAAATTTCGATGATATTGTCCGTATCAAACACGCAGAGGATGTACTTGAAAAATATTGGAATGATCACCGTATGGATCATACAGTTGAATATCTGGTGACAGAAGTTTTTGAAACACCTTTTGATTTCTTCCAAAATTTCGGAACTTATTGGGAAACAAAGGGATGGTCCAGAATTGGCCATCAACTTGAGGATTTATTCCTTCGTTTATTAATGTTTTTAGAAACAATTGAGGGTGTTAATATAAATATTGTTAAAAGCTTAATGCAGCTAGATTATTTAATGGTACAGCAATTCCAACCTCGCAAACTATGGTGGAAGGAACGTCCTACAGAAGAACAGCTAAAAGCAATTTACAATGCTTTACGTGAAAACCCTTCAATAGCGGGAGAAGCATTTGCTAGTTTCAATTTATCTGAAAAAGAATTGTTTAAGCATACACTTGTTGTTCCACACTATATAGATTTCCAAAATTTCACAAAAGGCAAAATTGTACAAAAAAACGGGTATCTATTCACATATTTCCGTCATGGACAAGCCCCGTACTTTGCGTCAATCCATTCCATATAATTGAAAACGCTAATCCTATAAAATCAAAAATAGGATTAGCGTTTTTCTGTTCTTAAAGAATTCTTAAATTCCCCAAATTTTTTAGCTCTTCAAAAGTATACATAGTTAGCGTCAAACAGGAAGTTCACAGCTGCTATTTACCTCTTAGTAATCGTAGCACAAATAATCCAAAAATTCTTAGTGCTAAATTCTTAACTGAAGAACATCTCCACCTTGTAAATAATGCCCATTTCAATGATATTACATTCGGGATAAATAATTTTAAATTTTTCGACATTTTAACGAAAAAGGTTTTTCCTATTGTCTTTGCCTAGTTGAAAGAAACCTGAATACACGTTAAAACCTGATTTAACGTATACTCAGTTTATGATAAAAATGCTGAAGCTCTTTTATTACCCTATAATTACACGTTCCTTCGGATAGTGATAGCTTGATTTTTTACCTCTTCCCCCACCACCAAGAGTATACAAGAAGGAAATTAAGCCGACACGACCAACAAACATTAAAATAATAATGATAATTTTGCCAACGATTGATAAATCAGAAGTGATACCTAATGACATGCCACATGTACCGAATGCTGAAGTAATTTCAAAAATAATTTGTATCAGTGATGCATGTGGCTCAGTTATAAGTAAAATAATAGTCGCAACTAAGACCATAAAGAAAGCCAACAGAATAACAACAAACGAGCGGAAGACATCAATTAAATGTATTTCTCGTCCAAATACTTGAATATCCTCTCTTCCTCGTGCGAAGGTAATGAGAAATAGGATAGCCATGGCGAATGTTGTTGTACGTATCCCACCCCCAACTGAACTAGGTGAAGAACCGATAAACATGAGGAAACTCATAAAAATATCTGTCGCTTCACTAAATGATGTTACATCATATGTTGTAAGGCCAGCTGAGCGTGTCGAAACCGAATGAAACATAGCAGAAAATAGCGCTTCATGCCAAACCATTCCTTTAAATGAATGAAATGATTCCAGTAAAAAAATGACGATTGCACCAACTACAAATAATATTGCATATGTAGAGGTAGTAATTTTTGTAAATAAACTGAATCGGAAATTTGCATGACGATTCATCAAAAAAGTTTTTACTTCTATTAGTACTGGAAAGCCTATCGCGCCAAGGACAATTAGTACCATCGTTATCAATTGGACAAAATAATCGTTATGAAACGGTAGCAAGCTCATTCCTGTAATATCGAAACCACCATTAGTAGTTGCAGAAATAGAAGCAAATACACCATGTAGAAACGCTTCCTCTAATGTATCGAAATAATTAGTAAAGTGTAATGTGAGTATAAATGCACCTACAACTTCAATACCAATTAATATTTTTAATATTTCCCGTATTAATTGAACAACCCCAGATAAATTATATTGGTTATGGTCTATCATAATTAATTGACGCTCACGCATCCCTATTTTCTTCCCAACCAGTAACCAAACAAAGGTACCAAGTGACATAATACCAATGGCTCCTAGCTGCAGAATAACAAGCACCATCACAAGTCCAAAGGTTGTATATGTCTCTGATATATTAAATGTTGTTAAACCCGTTACACTAACTGCACTTACTGCTGTAAACAAGCTATCTAATAACGAAACTTTCACACCTTCTTGATGAACGCCTGGAAGTCGTAGTAACAGGAAGGAAATCGCTATGGCTATAAAATAATAAGATACTAGTACCTGAAACGGCGTTACAAGCCTATTCGAAGATTTTTTCCAAGGCACTTTCATAACTCCTTCCATACTCTAAACTCGATAGATATTAGTATAGAAAAAATACGTCAAAAAAGAAAGAGGAATAGATATGACTATTCCTCAAAAAAATTAATGTGTCTGATTTTTATTCCGTACTCCTACTAAATAACCTACTAGTGCAATGGCTACTAGTACAATCCAAAAAGTTACCTCCCACACTGTAGAATGAGGGAACTCCACTGGTAAAATACCAACTCTTTCGTGTGACAATGTTAACACAACAAGCTTCACACCAACCCATCCTACAATTAAAAACGCAGCCGTTTCAAGTGAAGGATAGTCATTTAATACTTTTACAAACCATTGTGCAGCGAACCGCATCATGATTACGCCAATAAATCCGCCAAGTAACATTACTGTAAATTGACCACCATTGATACCGCCAATATCAAAATGTCCTAGCTCTGGTAGCGTGACTGCTATTGCTACTGCTGCAAGCATAGAATCAATAGCAAATGCAATATCCGCAGCCTCTACCTTAAGCACCGTCATCCAGAAACCACTACCTCTTTTCGCTACTTTCTCATTCGTTTCATCTGTTGAATCCTCTTTATGGCGTAAATCATATATATTTTTAGCTGACATGAATAATAAATACGCTGCTCCAAGTGCTTGAATTTGCCAATAATTCACTAGCACTGTAATAATAAATAGCGCTGAAAATCGGAAAATTAATGCGCCAAATAATCCGTAAAATAATGCTTTTTTTTGTTGATCACGCGGTAAATGTCTTACCATTACAGCCATTACGACTGCATTATCTGCTGCCAATAACCCTTCTAAAACAATAAGTACAATAAGTACCCACCCATATTGTAATAAAATTGCTTCCACGTTAGTGCCTCCTCTATCTCTGTATACCCAAATTAGTCATTACTATACAGGTACAAAAGAAAAGACCTCTGCCCTATGAAAAGGCAAAGGTCTCGCTAAGTAAATAAATCCCTTCTTCAAGAAACTTCATCTCTATACTAATGAGCATAGAGTTATTTACTATCACATCCGATGGTAAAAACCATGTCCTGACGAATGTGAAACCAGCTACAACGCTCGTATCTGCTAGCTACTCCCCTTTGACAAAATGTCGAAGGTGTTCTTCTGTAAAAATTATTATAGCACTATCATTAATTGGTGGCAAAATTATCTATCTACTAGTTCATCTAATAGCTGATTGGATATATGTGAGATGCTATTTTATCTGAATTTGATAGTTTTTATCTTCTTTATGTGCTAAATAGAAATCAATCATTATAGGCATCGTTTCTATAAAATCTGGACATGTAATCCCACCCTTTGTTAAAATCGCCGCTGCTTCAGTTGTATCGAAATGAGCATTCCACGTTAAGTAGTCTAACGTTTCCAGTTCTACCCCAAGCTTTTTTCGAATAAGCGGAACTTGCAAAGATACTTTTGCTAGAATCAAGGGTAATTGTCCTTTAGGATTTTGATTCGTTAACAACTTTACCATTGATCGATATACTTCCTGTATAGGATGTGGATTCGGATCTGTTAAATGTAAGGTCTTTCCTTCAGCAGACTTTTCATCAACTAGATACGTTGAAGCATTAATAATATAATCTACTGGAACTACATTAATTGTTGAGGTAGATTGACCGATATACGGGATAAAAGGCAACCATTTTAGCTTGTCCACCATATTTAAAAAGAAGTAGGGGCCATCAAATTTTATTGTTTCTCCCGTTTCCGAATGACCACGCACAATACCAGGGCGAATAATCGTTAATGGAATTTCTGATTTTAAATCTTCTACACGATGCTCTGCCTCATATTTTGTTTCCTCATAATAGTTTTTAAATGCAGGAGGACGAATGAGTTCATTTTCTTTTAAAACACCTTCACGTGTACCTGCCACATAGGCTGTACTAAAGTACATATAACGTCTTAAATTCGGAAGACTTCGAACAAAATCATTGACCATCGTTGTACCATGCACATTTACCTTCCAAGCTATATCACGTGGTACTGCTAAATCATATATAGCAGCTAAGTGCCAAAGCACTTCTATTTGAGATACAATTTCCTGTACTGTTTGATTTTCTAGCCCAAGATTCGGTAATGTAATATCTCCCTCCACTATGCGAATCGAACAATTTGGAAACTCCGCGATAATAGAATCTTTTTCAAAATTAGCCTTTATTAATTCTCCCGCCAAAACGATAACTATAACTTCCTGTGCCTGATTTTTTCGAAAAATCTCCCTTATCAATTGACTTGAAATGAATCCTGGAAAACCTGTAAAAAATTGAACTCCCATCTCTCATTCCCCCTGAGCCTACCGCATCTTCCGAGTTTCTTTATCCATTAAGCTATAAACTGTCGGTACAATATATAATGTCAGCAAAGTTGATGTAACAAGTCCGCCAATAACTGCAATACCCATAGGCTGATTCATCTCTGTTCCTTCACCAAAGCCTAGTGCAAGTGGTAGCAAACCTAAAATGGTCGTGAGTGCTGTCATTAAAATTGGGCGGAGCCTGTCCTGGGTAGCAAGTAAGATCGCATCATAGGTCCCCATTCCCTTAGACTTTTGCTGATTAATATAATCTACAAGCACAATTCCGTTATTAACGACAATACCTACAAGGACTAAGATGCCTATAACAGAGGTCACCCCAATTAGCGTATTCGTCATAAACATTGCTATGGCAACACCAATAATCATTAATGGTACCGTAAACATGATTACAAATGGATGCTTAAATGATTCGAATTGTGCTGCCATTACGATATATACAAGCACTACAGCTAGTGCAACGGCTAATAGCATATCATTGATGGCACTATCATAAAGTTCACGATCTCCACTAAAGATTACTTGTGTTTCAGAAGGTAAATTAGACTTTTGCAATGCTTGGTCTACTTTAGCCGAAATACCTCCTAAAGATTCCTTTGTTTCATACTCTACAAAAAATGCTACAGCTGCCGCTTGATCAGAACGTCTAATTGATACTGGCCCTTCTTGAACAGCAACAGTAGCTATATCCTCAAGCTTTACAAATAAGCCAGCAGGAGAACGTAGCTGCATTGATTTTAAAGATTCAATACTATCATTAAATAAATGTCCAAAGCCTGTATAGACAGGTAATACTGCACCATCCTCTGCAATGATTTGTGTAGTTAGCTGTCCCTTTGTCATTTGATTAACCATTTGTGCAATTTGTGCAGGAACAAATCCGTAATCTTTTGCCCTTTCTCGGTCTACCTCCACTTGAATTTCTTTTACAGTGTTATCTAAATCTGTGGAAACATTAGTCACAGCATTTACCTTTAAAAGCTCCTGTTGTACTTTATTGACAGCACTATGAAGCCTCTGCTCATCAGAATCTGTCAATCTAAATGTCAAGGTATTTGGAGATGAGCCAGTTGATGTGGAGACATTAAAAGTGATTTCTGCCTGTTCACCTAGCTCTGCATGTATATCTTGCTCAAGCTCCTCAACAAATTCAAAGATTGAACGTTTTCTATCTGCTAAAGGAACCAGCTTTACATAAAGCTCAGCCTGATTTGCACTTGTTTGTCCACGAGCCTGTGATTGTTGTGTACCACCGACTAAGCTGACATATACATCCACATCCTTCTCCTGTTTTAAGCGATCTTCAATTTTCGCAACTACTTTCTCCGTTTCAGATACAGCAACACCCTTCTCTAAATTTACATTAATAGAAGTAAACCCTTCATCGGTTGAAGGCAAAAACTCTGTACCAATTCGCATAAGACCAAACAGCGCGATGCCAAAACATACGATTGTTGAGATAAGGATAAGCATTCGATGTCTCAATACCCAAACAATGGAAGCTTTATAATTTTTATATAAGAATGACTCATTACGTTTCTCATAAATGTTCACAGCTTTTATTTTTAAAAGACGGCTTGCAAGCATTGGAACAACCGTTAATGCAACCACTAAAGATGCAATTAAACTAAAGGAAATCGTTAAGGCAAATTCTGTGAAAATCTGTCCTATTAATCCCTCAATAAACATGACAGGAATAAATACTGCAATTGTAGTAAGAGTGGAAGCAGTGATGGCAAGCGCTACCTCTTTCGTCCCTTCTTTAGCTGCTATTATAGGGTTTTTACCAATTCCTAGATGACGCTCAATATTTTCAATAACAACGATGGCATTATCAACAAGCATCCCAATCCCAAGTGCTAAAGCTCCCAATGTCATAATATTGAGGGAGAAGTTCGCAAAATACATTAAAACAAATGTGACAATTACCGAATATGGAATAGCAATGCCTATAATAATAGGACTTTTCACGCTACGTAAAAAGACAAATAGCACGAACATTGCAAATAAGCCACCTAAAAGTAATGACGATCCAATATTGCTAATCGCCAAATCTACATAGTTTCCTTGATCTGTTAATACATCAGCAACAATTCCTTGATATTGTTTCTTTGTTAATAATTCATTTAACGCATCTTGAAAAGCCTTCGATACCTCTGCTGTATTCGCATCTGATTCCTGTAGAACAGACATTAATACAGCCGGATGGTTATTTGCCTTTGTTGTCGTCATGGATTTTTGCTCTGCACGTTCAACAACTGCTACATCTCCAACTGTCAAGGCTTTACCATCTAATGGATTTACTGAAACAATTAAATCAGCAATGTCTTCAGGTGTACCTAATGTGCTCAGGATACGTGTAGTTAGCATTTTTCCATCGTTTGTTAATACGGGCTCCCCTGGAAGAGATACATTATTCGATTGAATGATTTGTATTATATCGGCTTGCGTTAATCCCCTTTCAACTAGCTTTGATTCATCTAAAGTTAGTTGAACTTCTTCTACAAGCTTACCAGAGACATTTACACTTGCGACTCCTGCTGTTCGACGAAGCTCTTTTTCTAAGTCCTCCGCCAATAATCGTACGTCTACATCATCATTTTCTGCACGAAGTGAAAGCTGTATAATCGGAAATTGAGATGGGTCAAACTTTAGAAAGCTAGGCTTCTCAGCATCATTCGGTAAGGGGGTCATATCAATTCGCTGTAAAATATCAAGCTGTACATTCTCTATATTGGTTGACCAATTAAACTCAAGTACAATTAAATTGGATCCTTCTTGCGAGGTAGACTGTAGTTTTTTGATACCTGGCAGGGTTGCAAGCGTTGTTTCTAAAGGCTTGGTTATCTTTTCATTCACTTCTGTTGGACTCGCACCAGGATAAGAAGTAACAACGACGCCTATAGGTGGATGTAGCTCAGGAATTAGCGTAATTGGTATTTTTAATAAAGAAACTCCACCTAAAATAATGACAAATAGCATTGTAACAATTGTAAAAACGGGTCTTTTAATTGAAAAATCACTAATGTTCATTTTGTACAAACTCCTTCTCTATCTCTTCCTTCCTATGATAACCGAAAAGGAGAATATTTTATAAATTGGTAAATGAATTAAACCTCTATTGACGAGTTTACTTGTAACGGCAATATTTTATAGATGAATACGGAATTTTTAGAAAAGTCTAAAAGATGTGAGGGTAATATCAATTATTACTCAAGCATGTCGACCTGACTTGTAGTGATAAACTGCATTTCCTAATACTGTATATATTCTACATGTTGCTCCAATTTTCCTTGTAAAAAAACACGAATCGCAAATTGTCGATTCGTGTTTGTATTTATAAAAGACTATATAGTTTAATGTTTTCGTTTTTATCAGCAAACCAACGCATAGCAAACTCATTTTCAAATAAGAAAACAAGATTATCAAAGCGGTCTTTAACAAGCATTGAACGTCCTGAAGACATGGATTCTTTTACATCCTCTACATTTTCAATCCATCGTGCAATTTTCGAACCAACTGGCTCCATCTTCACTTCAACATTATATTCGTTTTTCATACGATGCTCAAAAACCTCAAATTGTAATTGACCAACTGCTCCAAGAATAACTTCTTCTGTATGCAATGTTTTATAATATTGAATGGCGCCTTCTTGCACTAATTGTAAAATCCCTTTATGGAATTGCTTCGATTTCATCACGTTTTTCGCTGTAACACGCACAAATAACTCTGGCGTAAATTGTGGTAATTTTTCAAATTGGAATGTTTTCTTACCACCTACAACAGTGTCTCCAATTTGATATGTTCCTGTATCATATAAGCCAATAATATCGCCAGCAACAGCTTCATCTACTGTTTCACGATCATCCGCCAGGAATTGTGTAGATTGTGTCACTTTGAACGATTTGCCTGTACGAGATAATGTCATATTCATACCGCGTTCAAATTTACCGGATACAATACGAACAAAAGCGATACGGTCACGATGAGCAGGATTCATATTTGCTTGGATTTTGAATATAAAGCCTGAAAATTCACCATGTTCAACAGGATCAATAAACAGTTCGTCTTCGGTAATTCTA
This sequence comes from Lysinibacillus sp. B2A1, assembly GCA_002973635.1. Lineage (GTDB taxonomy): Bacteria > Bacillota > Bacilli > Bacillales_A > Planococcaceae > Lysinibacillus. The sequence continues at coordinate 1,023,134 of CP027224.1, read as the reverse complement.
GGCTGAGGTGTCGGGGCAAATTGTAAATAAGTTTCAAGGAATGTTTGGACACCAAAGTTCGTTAAAGCAGAGCCAAAGAAAACTGGAGTTAGTTCACCACGTCGAATCTTTTCTTCAGAATACGCATTTCCCGCTTCATCAAGCAACATAATATCATCCATCGCTTGTGAATAATAAGAAGTGACCTTCATAGGATGCTCAACAGCAAGTTCTCCATCTTCATCAATTGGCAAAAAACGCTCTTCTTCATCAGTACGGAATTGCTCGATACGTTTATTATAACGATCATAAATACCTAGAAACTCTTTACCCATACCGATTGGCCAGTTCATTGGGTATGCGTGAATGCCCAGTACCTCCTCAAGCTCTTCAATCAGCTCAAGTGGCTCTTTCCCTTGACGGTCTAGTTTATTGATAAAAGTAAAAATTGGAATACCGCGCATTTTACAAACTTTGAATAGCTTTAAAGTTTGTGCTTCAATCCCTTTGGCAGCATCGACAACCATAACAGCACTATCCACAGCCATTAATGTACGATACGTATCCTCTGAGAAATCTTGGTGGCCTGGAGTATCTAAGATATTGACACGTGAGCCATTATAATCGAATTGCATCACGGAGGAAGTTACAGAAATCCCACGTTGCTTTTCAATTTCCATCCAGTCAGATGTTGCAAATTTACCTGTTTTTTTCCCTTTTACTGTACCAGCATCACGAATCGCACCACCGAATAGTAAAAGCTTTTCTGTAATCGTCGTTTTCCCAGCATCAGGGTGACTGATAATGGCAAATGTCCGACGTGATAATATATCTTTTTCTAAATTTGAATTCATCTCGTCATTCTCCTTTTTTCATACTTACTAATAATAAAAGAAGACTTGCCTTTCGTACAAGCTTTTTACATGAATTCCCCAAAAAGAAAACCCTTTAGTGACTACTAAAAGGGTACTTTAACATCCATCAGTATGTCTGAGATATTGAAATTTGCATATTGTCGCTTAAAAAATTTCAAACAGACATTGATAACGGGTCATTCATTATACGAATTTTAATCGACCCGCTTCTATGGCAATCTCTGCATCACTATGTGGATATTTTGTATTCTCAATAATTTGGTAATCCTCATGACCTTTACCAGCAAAAATAATCATATCTCCTGGTTCAGCAATCTCAATTGCGTGACGAACAGCCTCTGCACGATCTCCAATACAAGCATAATGTTCATGAAGCATCCCTTTGGCAAGATCGCCTGTTATACTATCATAGTCTTCGTAGCGCGGATCATCTGTCGTTAAAATCACATAATCTGCTGCTGATGCCTTCTCCGCCATTGCTGGACGTTTTGATTTATCACGATTACCACCTGTACCCACAAGGAAGATGAGCTTTCCTTTTTTATACGGTTGCGCTGCTGCAATCGCTTTTTCAATCGCATCAGGGGTATGTGCATAGTCCACAAAAATTTGCACTGGTAAATCTGAGCAAACTTTTTCCATACGTCCTTTTACTGGCGGCAATTGCTCAATCTGCTCAATAATTGTTTCCATAGAGTAACCACGACCATAAAATGCAACCATTGCAGCAAGTACATTGTAAATATTAAATTCCCCTAGTAAATTCATTTTTACGCGGAATATCCCTTCCTGCATTTCGACGTCAAAGGAAGTCATATAATCATGGTACTCACAGTTAATGGCTCGGAAATCAGCTGTTTCATTTATTAAACCATATGTCCATACTGGGAAGGGTGTCATTGCAGCATAGCGTTCTGACCATGCATCATCAGCATTTAACACCGCAAATTTATTTTTTTCTAAATCTTGTCCAAGCTGAGAGAATAGTAAGCCTTTTGCATGGCCATATTCCTCCATCGTACCATGGAAATCTAGATGATCATGAGTAAGATTTGTAAAAATGGCTACATCATAATCGACACCAGCCAAACGCCCTAATGCTAAACCGTGCGAAGAAACCTCCATTGTCATAAGACGACAGCCTTCCATTTTGGCACGGAAAATCATTTGCTGTGTCGATAAAGCATCGCTTGTTGTATTAGCAGATTCATATAAAATTCCATTTAAGTTAAAGCCAATGGTTCCAGTTAATGCAGATTTCTCTCCCATACCATGCATAATATTCTGAATAATACCTGTAACCGATGTTTTGCCATTTGTTCCTGTTACTCCTATCATTGCCATATCCTTTGAGGGATAGTCAAAGAACTTAGCAGCTAGTAAGCCAACTGCTCTGTCGGTATCTTTCACAATAACCTGTGCAATCGATTCTCCTAATGGTAATTCATGTTCAGTCACTACGATTGTCGCGCCACCCTCGACTGCCTTTTCTGCATAATCATGACCATCCACTGTGTAGCCCTTTATACAAACAAACATGCTATTAGGTTGCACACTTCGAGAATCCACCACAATATCACAGACTTGGTCTGGTAACACTCCAATTATTTTTTTCAAAGGTAATGCACTTAACAATTCCTCTGCATACATTTCATAGTCCTCCAATCAATCTCAACACTCATTTCATCATCCATTGTTTTTTCGACAAAAAATGACAATATGAATTCCCCCACTTTCTATTGAATTTATTTTACTACTTATTTCTCGATAAATAAAATGTCTCATGAGTCGTTTTTTCAATGAAAACGCTATCATTTCAATATAAAGTTAATAATCCGTCAAAATTGGTCTTTCTTATTAATAATCGCCATTTATCGACAACCATAATTCAGGTAAGTAAGAAAATGTGGTCTTTGGAGAATCAAGCACATAAAACAGAGAGGTGTCAAAAATTTTATAGTCTGACACCTCTCTCAATGCTATTTCATAATTGTTCGCACAATCTTAACTTTTTGCTTATATGGTGGAAAAAGAACATTTGTCTCCAATTTCGAAGATTTTTTTAGAATGGACTTTGGATGCGTAAAGTTTTCAAAGCTGGCCTTCCCATGGTAAGCTTTTACTCCTGACGGTCCAACACCGCCAAATGGTAGATGTAAATTGCCAACATGTGTAATCGTATCATTAATGCAACCGCCGCCAAATGGCAGCTCCTCTAAAAAGTACTGGATAGCCTTGTCATGCTCTGAGAAAAAATAGGCCGCTAAAGGCTTTGGTAACTGACGTATTTGATGAATTGCTAATGGTAAATCATCATACATCATAACCGGTAAAATGGGGCCAAATAGTTCATCTTGCATGGAAGGATTTGACCACTTCACATATTCAATAATGGTAGGCTCAATATAAAGGTCATCACGATCTGTTCTTCCTCCAAATGTTATAGCGTCGCGTTCATCCTTTAAAATTTTTTGAAGACGATCAAATTGTCTTAAACTTACGATACGACCGTAATCAGAACTTTTCAATGCATTTTTCCCATAAAAAGAACGAATGGTTTCCTTTAATAATTTAATAAACGGGTCATAGACATCCTTATGGACTAGCAGATAATCTGGTGCTACACATGTCTGTCCAGTATTTGTAAATTTACCCCAGGCAATTCTTTTAGCCGCTACTTCTAAATTAGCTGTTTGATCAACAATTGCAGGGCTTTTTCCCCCAAGCTCTAAGGCAACTGGTGTTAATCTTTCTGCTGCCGCCTTGGCCACCACTTTACCTACTGCCACACTACCTGTAAAGAATATATAGTCAAATGAGGCATGAATGAGGGCTGTTACTTCCTCCTTTTCCCCCTCAACAACGCGAACATAGAAGGGATGGAATGTTTCCTCAATTATTTTCTTTACAATCGCTGCTGTATGCACGGACGTTTCTGATGGTTTTACAATAGCCGTATTTCCTCCAACAATAGCTCCTACTAATGGCTCCATAACAAGCTGGAATGGATAATTAAATGGGCCAATAATTAGTGTCACTCCGTAGGGCTCTCGCACAATAAAGCTTTTACCCATCTGATATTGGATAGGAGTTTTAACAGCTTCTGGCTCCATCCATTCTTCTACATGCTTCACCATATAAGATATGCTGTCTAACACAATACCAATTTCTGTTGCGTATGCCTCAAATTCACTTTTTCGCAAATCTAAATACAGCGCATTTAAAATTTCTTTTTCGTATTTTAAAATAGATTTCTTCAGTTTAATTAATTGTTCTTTTCGGAATTTAGCACTCTTTGTCGCTCTTGAAAAATAAAATTGACGTTGCTCTGTAATCATATTTTCCACATCTTGAGTCGTAAAATTCATCTTAAAGCACCCCTTTTTTTAAAAATGGCATACATAGTTTTTTCATTTCGAAACAAACTATCATTGTCTATACGATACAACATTGAAGACAAAAATTCCTCTTTCTAACAAGGTGGTGTTGATGATTCAATGAGCTTAATCTTTCATGAGGTTTTAGTTTTTTGTTTTTTGGAAATATACAACTACATATTTAAAAATTGAAGTGGGGGCGTGGATGAATGACAACAACAACAGGAACTTGGTGGGAATCTATTTTTTCGGGACCATTAGCACACGGTATTTGTGAAGAAAAAATATTGCTATTGCAAGATGAGGCTTTCTTATATCTCTCTACAACATCGACAGAGAAAAATGATGAGACAGAAGTCAATTAAAAATAGCGCATTATAGGGGTGTATTTCCTATAATGCGCTATTTTTCATGCTTCATACATTTTCATTAATTAACTATCACTAATTGCTCTATTTGCTTTAACTCTACATCTAGTCGTTGGATAGCTTCTTCCTCAATTGCAAAGCCTCCATTTTCAAGTCGAATAATTTGTTGATCTAAAATATATACAGAATGAGCAATGTTTGTGGCCCCTAAGACTGCCAAAATCGGTTTTAAAGCATATTCAAGTGCAAGTAAATGGCCAATAGAGCCGCCCACTGCAATCGGCAAAATTAGCTTTCCAAGCAATGCCTTTTGCGGTAACAAATCTATATACGTTTTTAAAATACCTGTATAGGATGCTTTATAAATCGGCGTTAAAACTACAATGATGTCCGCTTCTTCTATTTGCTTATTTTCAGAAATAATAGCCTTGCTTGTAAAATTAGCTGTTAGCAAATCCTCTGCAGGCAATTCGTATACAAAATTATTGTGGACAGTTATCCCCTGTGCTTTAAAAAAGTTCTCCACTTTTTCATGAATAGCTGTTACACGAGAATTTTTTGAATTACTTCCATTAATGATAACTGCTTTTGTCATCCTGACCACTCCTTTTAATTAGTAAAATAATTCCTCAAACATATAACATAAACAATTAACATCTCATGTTGACCGGTTCTCCCTCTATCCCAATAGGAGACATAAAAATAATAAAAAAAGCCTCTATATCTACAAAGTGAAAATTCGCTTTGTAATAGAAGCCTCTAGATGTCTAGTCAACTCAATAACGCAAAATACCAAGTAATCTTATAAATTTAATTTATCATAAAAACCTACAAAGTCAATAGGCTTTTTACCAAAAAAATCTACATTCATTTTATTTGATAATGAATGTAGATTCATAGTGTTGAAATAAGATTATGTCAATGAAAATGCCACAAATTTTTTATGGCATTTTTATGATTCTATTTGTTTTTTTAAACAGATTCTTCTATAATTTCATGTGTTAGGTGTAGACCAATTTGCTTGAGTGAGCGGAGTTTGGTCCACTTTTTCAAGTTTTGTATGATGGCTGTCATCAAAACTTGTCTTTTTACTTTTTGGACTCCACGGTAACGCGCATAGCGTAAACCGTGGAGTTCTTTACTATGTGCGAAGCTAAGTTCGACAGTGGCTGGACGTACAGAACGAAGGATTTTCCCCCGATAGGACAAGCGTTGCCCTCGTAATTGATTATAAATTTCTTGGTGAATCGAAATTCGTAACACACGGTCTTCGTTTTCCCTTTTTACAAAAGGGCAGAATTGACAACTTCCTTTTGGTGGTTTGAATTCGTGATAGCCCTGTCGATTCGTTGTTTTATAATAAAATGGTACACCACATGGACAGGCATAGAGATCCTCATTCACCTGTTTAAACTGATAACGGCGACAATTCGGGTGGTCCTTCGTTGCGAATCGTCGATAAGACATATAAACGAAGAATTTCCTTTCAAACAATCTTCGGGCAAGAGGGGCATTGTAATAACCTGAGTCGAGCGCTATTTCCTTCGCGTATTGCCCAAATAATTGCTTTAATTGATCCACTTGTCCTACTAATTTACGATGCCCTGGTACATTCGCAGCTGTGACATCTGTCGCAATAATAAAGTTATGTAACGAATCCACAATACGGTGCTCAAAATACGCAAAGCGCCCACGTTCATCATGTTTAACAGACAAACGTGCTTCCGGATCCACAGGGCTACTATTTGTTCGCTTTTCTTCTACCTTTGGCTCTTTTGTCATAAGAAATTTCTTCCCATGACGCGCACGGTGTTCATTAATAAGCGTTAAATCATCCTCTTTTTCTTCTATGATTTTCTCTTCAATCTGTACGTTACGCACCCGTTTATTGGCATTCGCTTTTAATTCCGTTTCATCTGCCACCCATGTTTCGTTCGCAATAAATCCTTCATCGTGAATGAAAAGAAGACAATGTTGAAAAAGTTCCTCCCAAAACGTCACACCCTGCAGACGTTGCGAAAGAAACTTAGAGATGGTTGAGTGATCTGGAATTTTTTCTGTAGGAGAAATGCCTAAAAACCAGCGATACGTTGCGTGTTGCTTCACTTGCTTACACGTAAAACGAACTGAACGAAAGCCTTCTAAATACTGAATCAATAAGATTTTCACCAACATGATGGGATCTTTTGTTGGGCGACCAATACTGTATGGATAAAAAACTTCCAATTGTTTCGATACAAAATTCCAGTCCATCACTTGATCCATCTTCACTAACTGATGCGAAGGGTCGTACATCATCTCGTAGAATTTTCGATTCTCTTCAATCTCTCTTCTGGAGTATGTAACGTACATAAAAAATCCCCTCATTTCACTTATTTCATTAATGAGAGAATTTTATTGGAATGTTCACATTTTGTCTATAGACGATTTTGTTTTTCAACAGAATGAATCTACATTCATTTTATTTGATAATGAATGTAGATTAATAGTGTTGAAAAATCAAATAGTCAAGGGACTCTTTGTGAATATTTAGTCAAAATAAAGGTGATTTCCGTTCCAGGCTACTCGCTTTCCAGTGGGCGAGCGACGAGCCGCTTCCTGCGCTGGCGCTCCGTGCAGGGTCTCGTCTGTCTCGCTATCCCACGGGAGTCGAGTAGCCTTGCACTCCAATCAGCAATAGTGTAGAACTTTAAATATTTTCTTCCCTCAAAAGAAAAGTAAAGGCATATTACTCACCATCATTAAATGGATAGAATAGTGGTACAATTCTATAATGCTACATTTTAAATATAAAACTACTTTGTCACTAAACATAAAGCTACTTACTGCTGTCGTATAGAAAAATGTTATCAAAGCTTCATTTTTGCACAAAATAGTGATGGTTAAGACTTCAATTTATCACTATACATTTATGTGAAATGCCAATGAAAATACGATGAGCAATGGTTGATTGGAGTGTAGACTGAGTGACTCCTTGGGGATTCAGCGTCACAGATGAGACCCTGGAGCGAGCAACGCGAGTGAAGCGGCTCATCGGACGCCCCCAGGAAAGCACTCAGTCGGAACGTAGATCAACCCCTCGTTTTGAAAAAGGGCTATACTTTTTAATTTGTCACCTTGATTTCATTGACATAATAGTATTTCAACAACATGAATCTACATTCATTTTATTTGATAATGAATGTAGTTTTATAGATTATTGATGTATAGCTTTATTAAAAATACCTTTTGCTGCGTCGCCAATATGCTCTGATACTGTTGGATGTGGGAATATCATTTTTGCAAGCGTATGAGCAGTGCCACCAGCATTTTTCGTCGCTAAAATTGCATTTAGTATTTCTGTTGCCCCATCAGCAACTACACATGCGCCTAATATATGCCCCTCTGCTTTTGTAGCAATCAGCTTTACAAAGCCTTCTGTATTTTCCTCCATTAGTGCCTTAGAATTGGAGTGAACAGGCATTTTTACAACAGTATATGGCTCCTTCACCTGATTCTCTAATAAACCAAATGTAGCAATTTCAGGATGTGTATAAACACAACGAGGAATAGCTTCTTGTTCAATTAATGGAGGTTTATTTCCTAAAATATGATCGATTACATGAATACCCTCTGCACTAGCTGAATGAGCTAACTGATAGCCACCAACTAAATCACCTATTGCATAAATATGTGGCTGACTTGTTTCTAGATGCTCATTGACAGCAATTAAACGACCGTCAAATGTTAATCCCAATTGCTGAGCTATTTCTGTATTTGGACGTCTACCTGTCGCAAATAAAAGATTTTCATATGTATAAATTCCTTTAGATGTATGAATTTCATTGTCTTTAAAATGGTTAAATTGAAAATTCGTTACAAGTTCAATCCCAAGTTTTTTCATTTTTTGTCGTATTAGAGGTCTTGCATCCGGTTCTTCCGTCTGTAAAATATCCTCACTATGATTCAGCATTGTTACCTTTGTTCCAAGTGGCGCTAAGCTAAATGCCATTTCTACTGCAATAACACCGCCGCCAATAATGGTTAACTGCTTTGGTAGCTCATCAATAGTAAAAAAAGTATCTGTCGTATAGTATCTAGATGACTCTAAACCTTTGAATGGTGGTACAAATGGTTTACTTCCTGTTGCTAGAATAATATCCGTCGCAGTAAAGATTTCTTTTCCGACAGTTACAGTCAAATCCTTCGTAACTGAAGCTTCACCGCGGTAAAACGTGATGTGATTACTTAAAATATAACCTTCAATATTTGCTAAAAGTTCTTTAATCAAGGAATCCTTCCGCTGCATCAACCGTGGAAAATTCACATTTACTTCAGGTGTTTCAATACCCCAATCATTACCGCGTTTTATTTCCTGCACAAGCTTACTATGCTCCAGCAAGATCTTAGAAGGGATACACCCAACATTGTAGCAGGCACCTCCTACTTTATGACGTTCTACTAAAGCTACTTTCTTACCACTTTTAGCTGCATAAATAGCTGCCACATAGCCGCCTGGACCTGCGCCAATAATTGCAATATCAAATTTTTCCATAAATTTCACCTCATTTACCACCATATCACTTACAAAATTTGAATGCAATGAGATATCATTTACAGAAAATTTAGTAATATTTTCTTGATTAAAACAGGTACGAACCATGAAAAAGTTTTGTTAAGTTATGATGCAACATTTTGAATATATGGTAAGCAGCAAAAAGTCTCTCATCTTCTTTTTAAAAACATGAGAGACTTTATTAATATCGAATAAAGTGTCACGCATACATGGTTTACTCGACTCAGTGTAAAAGTATGATGCAAATCAGTTAGCCATTCCTTGTGGATAAATACGACTAGTTAATAAATATTACGCTGCCAAAATCGTTGCTGGGCAATGGCATCAACATACTTTCTTGCAAAATCTTTATTACCCGTTGCCAACACAATCCCTGGTCCTACATTTGCATTGGACATATTAAAAAATGTCGTTCCCGTTGTAGCAATACCAATTGGCTTATAATGACGATACGATTCGTTCATGTAGTTAACAATATGAGTATTAAACTTCGCCTGATTATTTGCCTTTACACCTACAACATATAATGAATCAAATAATACTGCATCGGTTGTAATGAATGTTTCACTTGCGGTTAATTGTACACCATTACTACTAGTCACTACCCCTAGCCTATCTGAAATAATACTGTATCGTACGCCTTGCCTTGTTAAATACTTCAGCACTTCTCCCACCTCATTAGCGTCAAAACCATCGCCAATAAGCACACCAACCCTTAGTGTTTGAGGTACTTTTATTGTATTCGCCTGGCTCAGCGCTGGGGAGGATGCTGTAACATTTATTTGTTCACCGGTTGGGCGATTGACCCCAACATTATCCGCTATTGTTGTTGCCATCGCTTTATCCACTCGAACAAACATATTGACGACCTGCTGGCGTACTGATTTACTTTTTACTTTTCCTACCTCAAAGCTAAAGGCTTCAATAATATGCTGCTTTTCTGGAGGCGACATACTATTCCAGAACAACCTAGCCTGTGAAAAGTGATCATCAAAGGATTTGCTTCGCGCTCGTGTAATACGCCCTTCCACCTTTTCCTCATAGTGAACATAGCCGCCCTCCTTTGCTGTAGATGTCGAAGGAGTATTATTTGCCAAAGAGTTTTTATGGTAACTGACCCTTCCTAAATTGATGGTTTGTCGACTAAAGCCATTGCGTTGATTGTTGTGAATTGGGCAGACAGGTCGATTAATCGGTATTTCCGCAAAGTTAGGTCCACCTAGGCGTATGAGCTGTGTATCTAAATAAGAAAATAGACGCCCCTGTAAAAGTGGATCATTGGTAAAATCTATACCTGGTACTACATTTCCTGGATGGAAGGCGACCTGTTCTGTTTCAGCAAAAACATTATCCACATTACGATTCAAGGTCATTTTTCCAATTTTTTTCACAGGCACCATTTCTTCAGGCCAAAGCTTTGTAGCATCTAAAATATCAAAATCAAATTTAAATTCATCCTCTGGCTCAAGCATCTGCACGCCTAGCTCAAATTCAGGGTAATCGCCAATTTCAATAGCTTCCCATAAATCACGTCGTTGAAAATCTGAATCCTTTCCACCGATAATTTGTGCCTCATCCCAAACCAATGAATGAACTCCTAGCACAGGCTTCCAATGAAACTTCACAAATCTTGACTTTCCTTTTTCATTGACGAAACGGAATGCATGGACACCGAAGCCCTCCATCATCCGAAAGCTTCTAGGTATTGCTCGATCCGACATAACCCACATCACCATATGTGCAATTTCTTGATTATTCGCGACGAAATCCCAAAATGTATCATGCGCAGAGGCAGCTTGGGGCATATCATTATGAGGCTCTGGTTTTACAGCATGAATTAAATCAGGAAACTTAATGGCATCCTGAATAAAAAAGACAGGAATATTATTGCCAACTAAATCATAATTGCCTTCATCAGTGTAAAACTTCGTGGCAAACCCACGTACATCTCGAGCTGTATCCATCGAGCCGAGACTTCCCACTACTGTCGAAAACCTTACAAAGACAGGTGTTTTTTTTCCAGGTTCCTGTAAAAACCTTGCCTTTGTATACTCTTTCATCGACTCATACAATTCAAATTCGCCATGAGCAGCAAATCCTCTTGCATGAACGACACGCTCAGGGATACGCTCATGATCAAAATGAGTTATTTTTTCTCTGAGGTGAAAATCCTCCATTATCGTTGGACCACGTACTCCTGCTTTCAAGGAATCTTCATCATTCGAAACTTTAAGCCCCTGATTTGTCGTCATCTTTGTTCCATCATTATCGACACGAAATTGCTCTAACTGCTGATCCTTTGCATTCTCCTCTAAATCTTTGCGCTGATTCGACTTAGATTTATCCACACAATCCCCTTTCATTTCCATACTCATAATTCTCAATATACACTATATGTTTTTCTGGAATAAACATGCTTTCAAAAGAAGTCAAGAATGATAAAATGTGGCAACGTTTTTCCTATTAAATGCAAGAAAACCTTGATTGGCCATAAGCCTCTCAAGGTTACTCATTGTTATTCTGCGATCTTTATAATATTTGTCATTTTCTCAAGCTGTCTGACCGTTGGTGTTAAATTGGCAAAGAAATAGGCCTCTCGAAGCTTGCGTGAAGGTGCACTACCAACGATATAACCAGCAGATCCATTGTGCAGCATATTTGCCTGTACTGCTGCCAATGTGGCATAGACTGTCTGTAGGCGAAGCTGACAAATTGCATATAAATCCGTTCCACCTGCTAGCACGATTGATTGTAAGGCTTCTTGTAATTGTTGAAGCTCTTTTGCAAGTTCATCTGCCTGAACCTGTAAATAATCATTACAGCCATTCTGCTTTGCTTTCACTTTTTCTATTCCTTCAATGCACGCCTCCAGCACACCAAAGCCTAGTGGTATTTGATACAGTACAAATGTCGGTCGAATCGTATCAACAAATATACTAGCATCGTGTGCAACTACATATTCATCAGCTACAAAGACTTGATCAAATTTGCAGCTATAAGTGGCACTACCATTAACTCCTAAGAAATGAACTTTTTCTTTCAGAGTGATTGATGAATTATTTGTATTGACGAATAGCATCACTTCTTTTCCTTCATAGCAGGCAATGGCTCCAAACCAATGATTATCGGCTAAGTTGGAAACGGCAGGTAACACACCGTTTAAAAGATAGCCACCGTCAACACGTTCAGCTGATAAATGCAGCTTTTCTAGACCTGCGTAAAACTTCATAGGATTCGATAAACCTGTGGCTCCAAGCAGCTCTCCACCTTCAAGTAAAGGTAATACTGCTGCACGTAACCCAGAATTGCTCGTTTTACGAATATAGGTTAATGCAGCAAGGTGGCACCATAGGCAAAATGCAGTTGTCATACAGACCTTTGCCGTTTCTTGTACAATTGTTAGCTCATCTAGAAGTGTACTTTGTTCATCCTTTTGTGATGATTCGAAAAAACCTGCTTTTCCAAGAGCAAATAAATATTCCTCCGCATAATAAGCTTCCTCATCAATCTTTTTTACAAACGGCTTTAATTTTTCATCTATTAAAGCCTGTAAAACTACTGCTTCTACTGCCATGGCTCCCACTCCTATCCTTCACTTAACCTGCTATTTTCTTAACTTTACTTATCTGCTAATTCTGTTAACGATGTAATTGGTGTTTGTACAGCCTCCCGAGCTCGTTTTACTGCCGCTTCATCTGGTGCATCGTAGAAGCATAAACATTTTGACATATCCTCACAAACATAGGTGCGAGAAAAATGTACTTCAGGTACTTCTTCATAGTGAACTGAATTTTTCTTTTTACGTGCTAAGTATTGATCCATTGTTATCTCCGCAGGAATTTCCCACTCCACTAAGTAATTCACTACTTCCTGATTTTGTTTGACATCTTCAAGCTCTTTACCAACAAGACGTACTTCCTTCACTAAATCTGCTTGTACATGCTGAGCTCTTAATGCCTCAGTTGCTTGTGCTTCTTCACTAGCTTCTACAATGAAGTAAGCGCGGCTAAAATCTTTAGCTACCTGCACCTCAATCACTGTCACATCCTGTGAATCACTGATACGCTCCACTAATGCTGAAAACTGCTCTTTGTTTGTAATTTCACTTACTGTTGATTCTACCAAATATAAACTCATAGTAAATACCTCCGAATAGTTAGTTTTTTCTTTATGTGAGTTATTTTATTATACTTACTTAATAAAAACAACTGAATTTACTAAAAATTATATTTTGTGCTACACTACTGCATGGAGGGAATACTATGAAAACACGTTATGACTTACCATGCAATATTGCACAAACTTTAAATATTATCGGTGATCGCTGGACTTTACTCATTTTGCATGAGCTTTTAATTGGTCAAACAAATTTCAATGATATTAAATTAAATTTGCCAGGACTTTCAGCGAATCTCTTATCTGCACGCTTAAAATCATTGGAGGAAGCTGGATTAGTAGCATCAACCCTTTATTCAGCACATCCACCACGCTATGCCTATTCACTCACAGATGCAGGTAAGGCATTGGAGCCAATATTTAACGCCATGATTTTATGGGGCAGTGAACATTTAGATCAGTGCTACAAAGAAATTGTTGATGCAAAGACAGGGGAACGTGTAGAAATTGGCTATTATGCAAAAAATACGGGTGAGCGCATTGATACCATTCAAATACGTCCTATTGCGAAATAAGCTAATTGAACCACTTATAGCCTCTACATAGCCAGGAATTCTGCCATACTTCGGCAGAATTCTAGCAGCTATCCTATGCTCCCTGTCCTCCCCAGATTTTTGTCACCCAATTTTCAAAATAACGGATGGCTTTGTCTAAAAGTAAGCCTAGTACACCAATTACAATAATAGCTGCCATGACTAAATCCAGACTTAGTGAATTTCGTGCATCCACTATTAAAAATCCCAGACCAGATTGTGCACCTACCATTTCGCCCGCCACAAGGAATATCCATGCACTACCTAAAGCCATATGCAAGCCATTTGCAATCATTGGAAAGGCAGCTGGAAAAACTATTTTTTTCAATAAATGGAACTGAGACATTTCAAAATTTGCTGCAACTCGTAGATAAACATTATCCACTTTTTTCACTGCTGACACGGTTGATAGTAGTACAGGAAAAAAAGCAGCAATAAAAATAATTACAATAGCTGGCATATTTCCAATGCCAAACCACAAGACAATAAATGGTGACCATGCAATTGGCGAAACAGGTCGTAGTACTTGCACAATTGGATCTAAAATAGACCAAACCTTCATCCATCTACCTAGAAAAAGCCCCAAAATAACTGCTACTACCACTGCTAATAAATAACCACTAAAAAATCGAAATAGACTAATTTGTATATGCTCAAAAATAGAGCCATCTTTGATAATTTCAATTAATGCTGTTAAAACATCTAATGGTGGTGGAAATAATGCTGCATCATGTCCTCCAATAACCGTAACTAGTTGCCAAATGCAAAGCAATAGTATTAATCCAAGTAAAATAGGTCCTATTTTTTTCATTCAACTATCACCCTACTTTTCTTCAATTAATGAAGTATCCACAAATTCATCATAAGTTGGCGGATTTTCTGATAAGCCCATTTCTATTAGTGAATCTCTTAAAATCTTATAGGCATCTTCTTCAATTTTTAAATTATTATATGAAATCCAATTCAACGATAAATCTAACACTTCTTTATCCACTTTTATATACTCTGCTACTACCTCATGAGCATGGTCATCATTGGCATTCATCAACTCACCTGCTGCCGCATAATCCTTAACAAATTGTTTAGCAATATCTTTGTGTTCCTCAATAAATGCATTTCGTAATACTAAACCACAGTCAATAGAGTTTGACCAGATTTCTTCAGACTGGAATAAAACCTTTCCTTTTTTAAGTGATACAGAAATCGCACCAAATGGTTCTGCAACCACATATCCTGCAATTCGCCCTTCTGCTAAAGCAGCT
The DNA here is from genome assembly GCA_002973635.1 of Lysinibacillus sp. B2A1. Classification (GTDB taxonomy): domain Bacteria; phylum Bacillota; class Bacilli; order Bacillales_A; family Planococcaceae; genus Lysinibacillus. The sequence goes on along the minus strand of CP027224.1, from coordinate 1,008,009 downwards.
GGCATTTCTGCTGGAGGAAGCTCCACAACATCAACATCCTGATAATTTATACCAGCGTCCAGAAGCATTCGATACAATAAAATATTATGTGTGGAGTATTTATTTGGGATAGCGAAGCTTTTTCCCTTTAAATCTTCAGCTTTTTTAACATTAGGTGCCACAACGATAACATTACCATCACGATGTCCTAGCGCTACAGCCTTTAAATCTATTCCCTGCTCCTTTGCCTTCATTGCAAGCTGAATTAGTACGGATGCACCGTCTATTTTACCAGTATTTAAAGCATCCATTAGCTCAGGCCAAGACCCGAATTTTACCAACTCAATAGTATAGCCCTCATATTCTTTATCTGTCTGCATGTAAAGTGGTGCCGCATGAGTAATAGGCAGGTAGCCAATTTTAACAATTTCTTTTTCGTCTGCTGTGTTTGTACTGCCAATCTCTTCACTTTTTCCACAAGCTGATAAAATAAGTAATAAAGTCAATATAAAAAATAATGGTAAATATTTTTTCATTGATATTCCTCCGTATTAAATGTTGTATTCGATCGTGTCCTGCGATTGTGTGAATTGGAATTCATTAAAAATAACTTCTCGGAAATGTTGGAATTCCGAATCTGCTCGATCTCTGGGCTTAGTACTTCGTAAATGTAGTTCACGATGAATACGCCCAGGATTTGGACTCATAATAAATATTCGATCTGCCAAATAAATCGCTTCATCAATATCATGTGTTACCAATAAAATAGTTGTTCGCTCTTCCTTTTGAATGGCGAGAAGCTCATCCTGCAAATAATAACGAGTAAATGTATCAAGTGCTGCAAATGGTTCATCCATCAAAATTACCTCAGGTCGTATTGCTAGTGCACGAGCAATTGCTACACGCTGCTGCATTCCTCCTGATAATTCACTAGGTAATGCGGAAAGACGATCATCTAAACCTACAAGCTTGAGATAGTGTTCAGCACGCTGCTGACGCTCTATCTTAGATAATGCCTCCCCTTCTAAAGCCAGCTCCACATTTTTTTGTACAGATCGCCAAGGAAGTAGCCCATAATTTTGCATCAGCATAATACAACGCTTGCTTGCCTTTGTTACAAGTTGATTATCTAGCAGCACTTGCCCAGTTGTTGGTTGTTCAAAGCCACCAACTAAATTTAAAAGTGTACTTTTACCACAACCACTTTTACCTAAAATGGCGATTATTTCACCCTTTTGAATATCCAATGAAATTTGATTAAGCACTATTTGTTCGATAAATTTTTTACTTACCTGCTGAATAGAAATTAACGGTGCTGTCATCTGAATAATGTCACCTCGTTTTTATTCTTATAATTTTACTAGGTTTAATATGTTTTAAGTTATTTTATTATACTCAGTCCAAAATTACAACCTAATTTTATGAAAAAAAATTGTATTCAGACAATTTACTACTTAAGAACAATAAAAAGCAGATTTTCTATAGTAACTAGAAAACCTGCCATTTCATTTTAAAATATGTATTTTATCATTTCATGTATATTGCAATAAGGATTGTCACGACTTTGCGTTTTCCGAAATGCCATCATTTCTGTGCAATTTTTTATCGCAACCTCATGACGCAGTGCAATAGGCGCAATAATAGACTCGTCTGCCTTATGACGAAAATAGCGGGAAACACCTAGGTGCTGTTCCATTTTGTCATTTAATACAGCACGAGGATACTTTTCTGAAATATCGACCTCCTCAAAATGCAAAAGTAGCCATAGTTCAAATGCTTCATTTGTATAAGCAATATGAATGTTTTTCTCCTCACAAAAATCATTAACTTCCTCTAATTGCTTTTCCGTTAAATCATCCTTATCAAACACAATCCAGACCTCATCAAAATATTGATAGCTTGAATCCCGATACGCATGCTGGGCTAGCTTAATTGCTGAACGTTTAACATTTTTTATTTTGACACTTACCAATTTAGAGCGCTTTAAAATACGCAATTGCTCAAAATAAATGCGCTCTGTTTCACCTTCACAATAAATTAAAATAGTTTTACGCAGTGTTCGATTCCCTTGTTGACGTACTCTCACTGCTCAGATACCTCCACTTCACCTAAATATTGATTTGATAAATATTCATTAATAACGGGTGTTGCACCAAACTCTCCTTTTAAGTAACGCTTTGCATAGGAAATATCTCCACGCTTCTTCTGCAAATCTGCAAAATCAAATAGGGAGTATAATTCTGATTCATTTTTAAAGCTTTTATTGACAAACCAAATTTGATCGGAACGGAGTGGCTGATCTAGTAAATCAATTTCATGGCTAGTGACAACAAATTGATTACAGACGTTTCGATTACTGTTCATAATAGCCATTAAAAATTCGCAAATGGATACATGAAAGGCCGTATCAAATTCATCTATAAAAATGGTCTTTCCTTTATTGTATGCATCGACCATAACACACGCTAAATGCAGCATTCGGACAGTTCCCTTTGAATCCATTGTCCAATTAATCGTCTCTGTTCCAATTGGAGCACCTGTTTCATCGAACGATAAATAGTGCAAATCAATATCAACCTCTTGAATAACCTCTGGTGTATCAAATTCATAGCCAATGGTATTTTTCTCTCTGCGTTCAACTCGTCTAGCTGTTACATCCTGAATAGAAAAATCAGCAATTTTTAGTAGCTTAATTACCTCTCTCTTAAATGGCTCCTCTTCAAGTTTACGAATAAGAGGGTGACTTGATAACCGATTTGCCTCATCTAAAAACAGAATTTTATGTAAAAACCAATCAAATATTTTGGTTGCATCAGAATCATTAAATACATTTAAAACAGATAAAAAAGCGGTATTATTCCTCGTATATTTTGTCAATTCAAGAGCTGTGTGTTGAGCCGTTTCATATAAATATTCTGCCCCATCCCACTGTCTGCTAAAGAGCTGCTCCTTCGTGGACTTTGTTTCCTTAGTAAGGCTCTCATAAAGTACCTGTGATGCATTATACTGTACCTCATAATCATATAGAATCCCATCTAATAATAATGAAATCATAAACTCAGTTGGCTGCTCTTGCTGCCCCCCTAGCTTAAACGGTTGGTAGGGCAAGCGTAGTTGTTTAACATTATTAAGGTTTTCAAAATTAAACAATAACGTACGCAACACTTTAATAGCTGTAAACAAATTTGATTTTCCACTGCCATTTGGTCCAAAAATAAAGGCACTTTTTACAAGTCGAAAGGCGTCTAGTTGAATAGTATGTGAGTCCTTTAATTTTCGAATACGGCTTCCCGCTACCATTGAAAATAGTGTTTCATCTTTATAACTTAAACAATTTTTCACTCTAAAATCTACAAGCATGTGTAAGCCCCCGTTCAATTCCACAACATTCCTTTAAAAGATTATTATACTATAGACGTGAAAAAAATTAGCTATAAAAGGTGAAACATGGTGTAGATTTAGCTTCCAAGTCTAATCAAAAAAATTGTAGACAAATATAGCATGCAAATTTGTCTACAATCGTATAGAAATGATTAAATTTCAATAATTTTTTCATTTTGTAGTGCTAGCAATGTACATTCTATGCCCTCTGCAAAGGAAATCTTAGGCTTCCATCCTATTGCATTTGCAAGCTTTTCATTGTTTAAAAATGAATGCTCGATATCACCTTCTCTAGCAGGAGCATATTGTATTTCTAATGGATGGTTTAAATGCTGTAATAATAAAATTACTTGATGAATAGACCATGCCTCATTCGTTGACACATTATAAATTCCTTGTAATTTCGCTTGAACACCAGCATAAATCGCATCCGCAACATCATCTACATAAATGAAATCACGTGTCTGTTCTCCATCTCCATAAATAGTAAAAGGCTTTCCTTCCATACTGCTTTTTAGCATACTAGGAATAACAGCCGCTTCTCCCTGCATATATTGCCTTGGACCAAATACATTCGCAAATCTGTAAATTAATGTTGGCAATCCATAATCCTTTTGCCATTTTTCACAGTATGTTTCCCCAATGCTTTTATTTAGCCCATACATTGAAATGGGTTCACTAATATCCGTTTCTTCTAACGGTGGATAATGACTATCTCCATAAACAGACGCTGATGAAGCAAAAACAAAATGCTTTACCTTATATTTTGACGATAAGAAAAGCATCTGACTAAGCCCTATAATGTTCGTCAATATATCCTTCACTGGCTCTTGCATTGATTTTTGAACACTCGTTTGCGCTGCACAGTGCACAACAACATCAAATGAAATTTCCTTAAAGAAATGCTCACACACCTCATCTTCTACATTCAAAAGATAGGATTTATGTTCAAATTCGACATTGCGTAAATGACCAGTGCTTAAATTATCAATGATATATATATTTGCCCCTTCATTATGAAATCGCCTCGCCACAGCACTCCCAATAAAACCGTAGCCACCTGTCACTAACACATTCATCCCATCGCCCCCAAAAACAATATGGTGTTTTATATGCAAGCATTGCCAAAAATATGCAAGCAACTTATTTATGGATTATTTTAACAGAATGCTGTTATTTTGTGTTTATGGGAGCTTCTTTGGGGGAGAGTAAATCAAAAAAACTGTGTCCAAGTATACTACTCAGACACAGTTTATCAAGTTTATGCTGGATTAACTTCTAATTCAACTGTCACTTTAATATCTTTACCAACTAGAACGCCACCTGTTTCCAATGCAGCATTCCAAGTAAGGCCAAATTCCTCACGATTAATTGTTGTTTCAGCTTCAAAGCCATAGACTTCTTGGCCCCATGGATTTGTACCTTTCCCATTAAATTCAGTTTCAAAAGTTACTGATTTTGTTACATCTTTAATTGTTAAATCACCTGTAAGGGTATATTGATCTGCTGATTTTTTAGTAATATTTGTTGATTTAAATGTAATGGTTGGATATGTTTCTGTATCAAAGAAATCTGCCGCTTTTAAGTGATTGTCACGATCTTCACTACGTGTATTAATACTTGTTGCATCTATTGTGAAGCTAATGTTTGCTGTTGTTAAATCTGCAAGGTCTGCTGCTTCAATATCCGCTGTATAGCTATCAAATACACCTTTTACTTTTGATACCATCATGTGTTTTACTTGAAAGTTAATTGCTGAGTGTCCTAAATCGATGTTCCATTTTGCCATTTTAATATTCCTCCAATTGAGTTGTTTTTTATCTCGATTTCGAGATATAAGATAAAATATGAAGCAACTACATTAATTATGTTACCCAAGGCAGTGTGGATTAAACATTGTAGTTACTTTATTTGTACATCCATTATCATAATAGTTACTAAAAGTAATTGATTACTTTATGTAACCTACTATATATTAATAAACAATTTACGTCAAGTAATTATTTAAAACTTTTTCAAATACATCATGAATGGTTGAATTTCTGTGATTCGAGCAGTTATTGGCTTGACCTGAGCTTTTTTCCCCTGGGACCTGAGCTGTTTTGGGCCCGGCCTGAGCGTTTTTCCTGGGGACCCGAGCTGTTTTGGGCCCAGCCTGAGCGTTTTTCCTGGGGACCCGAGCTGTTTTGGCCCAGCCTGAGCGTTTTCCTGGGGACCCGAGCTGTTTCAGGCTCGACCTGAGTGTTTTTCCCTGGGACCCGAGCTGTTTTGGACCCGGCCTGAGCGTTTTTCTTGGGGACCCGAGCTGTTTTGGGCCCAGCCTGAGCGTTTTTCCTGGGGACCCGAGCTGTTTTGGGCCCAGCCTGAGCGTTTTTCCTGGGGACCCGAGCTGTTTCGGGCTCGACCTGAGCGTTTTTCCCTGGGACCCGAGCTGTTTTGGGCCCAGCCTGAGCGTTTTTCCTGGAGATTCGAGCTGTTTTGGGCCCAGCCTGAGCGTTTTTCCTGGGGACCCGAGCTGTTTCGGGCTCGACCTGAGCGTTTTTCCCTGGGACCCGAGCTGTTTTGGACCCGGCCTGAGCGTTTTTCTTGGGGACCCGAGCTGTTTTGGGCCCAGCCTGAGCGTTTTTCCTGGGGACCCGAGCTGTTTCGGGCTCGACCTGAGCGTTTTTCCCTGGGACCCGAGCTGTTTCGGGCTCAACTCGAGCGTTTTCTCTAGAGCCTGATCAATTTCTAGCTTGGCCAGAGAAATCTCCTTATTTCTAAAGTATTTTTATCAAACAAAAAGAAGCTTCCCAATCTAAATTGAGAAAACTTCTATCTTTCAGCGTTTTACTAATTTACCTTGAACAACAAAACGATGATCATCACTTAAGACCGCATCTTTACAAGTGGAGAGAGTCAGTATTTTATCCTCCGGGCCAATATCTACATTCATTTCAATGACAGATCTTGCTTGAATATCGTGTAAAAACGTTTGAAAAGCCTCATCGCTATCAAATTCTGTTTCAATATAATAAAAATCAATGGTTGTTTCATAAGCCGCGAAGACTTCAACATCGTATCCTTCATATAATGTGTCTAAGTAAATAATAGGATATTGATTTGCATAGTCTTGCTTTAAATAATTTTTTAGACTGCCAAACATTGTGTCGTTTTTCATAGCATGGCCATACAAAATAGTATTTCGATTGATAGTCTGTATATCATTACGATAATCCATAAAGACACTCCCGGCACGACTTTCTCTATCTTTAAAATTATGATTTAAATAAAAATCATTGTTGTCACTTTGGAGAATAGGGTTATTTAACTTTGTGCCGTCGATAGAAATCCATCCAACAATATTTTTATTGACAGCAAGCAAGTCATCAAATTGTGGTCGAATAGTATTGGGCGATAGAGGCTCCTCATTCTTTTTTTCATTAGATTTTTTATCATGGCCAGCCAATGAAGATTCATAAATCGTTTGCACTTCTTCCAAAGATTTAGAAGTTTCATAATACGTATATAAATACTTTGCTAAAGAAAAGCCCGAAAATAAAAATATAGCTAAGTATACTATTGTTAATAGCTTAGAAGTCCATTTTTTCATATTGTCACCACCTAAATACCAAGGGGAACCATGTAGAATCCAAGCTGCTTATCTTCGTGAAAAACCGCCTCGACCCCATACACCTCTTTAATAACTTCCCTTGTAATCACATCTCTTGGTGCCCCCTCTGCGACAATTTGTCCTGTCTTCATTAATATAATATGGTCGCTATAACGAATCGCCTGATTAATATCATGAAGTACCATAACAATTGTGAAGTCATGTTCCTCATTTAATGTCTTTACTAGTTCCAATAATTCAATTTGATAGAAAATATCCAAATAGGTTGTCGGCTCATCCAAGCATAAAATTTCAGATTGCTGCGCTAAAGCCATGGCAATCCATACTCGCTGACGCTCTCCACCCGATAAAGCCTCTAAATCGGTATGGCGTTTTTCGAGTAGATTTGTACAAGCAAGAGCCCATTCAATAGCTTTAGCGTCCTCCTCATGATTTCTTTTCAGTATCGTATTATGTGGTAGACGTCCAAAGCTTACTAACTTTTCAATCGTTAAATCCTTTGGAATTTCATTTTGCTGATAAACAATGGCTAATTTTTTAGCAAACTCTTTTGATTTATAATGCAATAAATCCTTGTTTTCTAATGATACATTCCCTGACTTTGGCATATTATTACGTGACATAACACTTAATAATGTTGATTTTCCACAGCCATTAGGTCCTATGATTGTTGTGATTTTCCCCTTTTGGATCATCGTTGATACACCATCTAAATGATTTCGGGTATTATCATGCGATACGATAATATTTTGAATCTCCATGTTTCGTCACTCTTTTCGTAATAGGAATATTAAGAACGGCCCACCGATAATCGCCATAATGGTTGAAGCTGGTATTTCAATGGGAGCAACTATTGTACGTCCAATCGTATCAGCCACTAATATCAGTAATGCTCCAGCTAATGCTGTAAAGGGAATCAGCACCTTATGATCATGCCCCACTAAACGACGAGCAATATGCGGCACTAACAAACCAACAAATGAAATAACGCCCGCTACAACAACAGAAACAGCCGATAATAATACTGCTACAGCAGCAATGATTAGTCGAGCACGTGCAACAGGAAAACCTAAGCTTTTTGCTGTTTTATCTTGTAAAACAAGGAGATTACACCAACTATACAGCGCGAAAGCTGCTATTAAACCAACAGTACCATATGTAACAATCGTCGAAACATCTTTCCATGTACGCATCGTTAGATTTGAGCCAATGACACCCGAAACTGACGTATTTAATGAGCCACCTAGACTTATAAATGCCTCTGTTAGTCCAGTAAACATAGCATTAATCGCAATCCCAACTAATATGAGTTTCAAAGGGCTTAACCCTGACTTCCATGACAACGCAAACACAAGGGCACAGGCAAATGCCCCACCTATAAAGGCTAATACAGGTGTCATGAAAAATAATGCGGGAAAGAAGGAAATTATAAAGAGCTGTACAAATGCTGCCCCTGAAGATATACCGATTACGCCTGCATCTGCTAATGGATTGCGCATCACAGATTGTAACAGGACCCCGAAACAGATAAAGCCGCTCCAGCAAAAAGGGCAACGATAATGCGCGGAAAACGTAAATCCCGGATAGCTTCCATTTGATTATTTCCATCCTCAAACAATGCCGCAATAAATTCGAAAAAACCCATCTTAATGCTACCCGTTGTCGCTGCATAAACTGCTACGACAAGTAATAATACACTTACAATTGAAAAACTTACTATTTTTTTTGTCATATTGGACTTCCTTTTTCATTTCAAATTCCATCATTTTATAAGAAAAGCGCTCTATGACAAGACTATGCTTGTGATACGAGCGACATTTCCAGATTGCTATTTTCGATAGAAGATTTCCATCAGTTGTCCTAAAGCTTGTGGTACTTGTAAGGAGGCTGTAGTGCCAAATAATTCCTCCTCCAAATCGTAAACCTTGCCATTTTTAACCGCTTCAAAATGCTTCCAAATATCATTTGTTTTAAATTCCTCATCAAACATTTTTACTACTTCGTCAGGCATGCCATGAGATAAGCGCAAAATAATATCAGGATTACTATTATGAAGATACTCAGTATTTGATGCTAAGTATTCAGCGTCCTGTCCTTCCATCACATTAATACCACCAGCACGCTTCACTAAATCGCCCGCATAAGAATTTTCTGTTGCCACTAAATAACTTCCAGGAATCCCAAGTAAGATGAGGACGCGAGGTCCCTCTTTATTGCCAGCTACATTTTGAACAGCCTCAATATTTTTTTGTAGTTCCTTCACTAATTCTTCAGCTTGTGCTTCGCGCTCATAGCGTTCACCAAGTTTTTGGATCTCAGAAAGCATCGCATCTACACTTTGAAAGTTTAAAAAATTAACTGGAATATTTAATTGCTTGAATTTATCTTGTAAATCATACTCTAACGTAGATACTGATAACACATCTGTCGGGTTTAATGATTTTACAATTTCCATGTCTGGTTCCATTGCATTACCGATAGTTGGTAATCCATCAAAACGTTTTGCTAATTTTTTCTCCGTCTCTGGTACTGCTATAGCATCCAACTCAAGCTTATCCATAATTTCTGCAATAACAACAGTACCAGCAATGATACGTTGTTCATTCTTCTCAGTAGCTTCAGCAGAAGCTTGCTCTTTTTCAGTCGAATCTCCCATAGTTTCTTGTTTACTGCTATCACTACAGCCAATAACTAGTAATACTAATGACATCAATGCTGCCATTAACAGCAACCATTTCCGTTTCTTTTGCATACTGTCATCTCCTATTTATTTCTGTTCAGTCATATCTTTTTTTGAATTTTTAATACGGCGAACGAGCAGTAAGCCTGATAACATACAAACTCCAATAAGCAAGACTATCTTCACTACATTTAACTGTGCAAGCTGCTCATTCACTTTTGAATCTTGCATTGGTTTTTCTGTAGTGGTTTCTTCCTTTATTTTTGCCTCCTCAGCTTCTTCTTTTACAGCATCTTCAGTAGGAGCGTCAAGTGTACGGTCAAACGCTAATTGCTCCTCCTTCGGCATAGGTGGCTGAACTATAGGCAACGTTGGAAGAGCTGATTTAGATATACTTTCCTCTACCACTATTACTGGAGTTTGCTTTTCAACTTTATTCTCAATTACCTGTGGTTTCACGCTATTCACTTGCTTAGAGGCATTCACTTCAGAAGACTTATTGAAAAGTTTGGCAACTTGCTGCTGATCAAACTTTAGATTAACGAAATATTGATGATAATAAGAAAGCTCTGGAATATCAACTTTAACCCACATACGTATCGGCTGCTCAAAATCATTAACTGCAAATTCAACAATTTTAACATTGTCAACAACAGAGACTAGCTTTGGCTCTACCTGATTTCCTTGTTGATCCACAGTAAGTCCAGTTACCCATGCTGATTTTAATATTGTCATTTGGGCATAGTAAATTCCATCGTTTTCTACTATCTTTGCCAGTGGTTTTACATATGTATTCATTATAGAAGGCTCATTTTTTCCATCTACCAGCAATACATAATTCAATGTCCATTCTTCAGATAATTTATCTTTCAAAGTAGTTTCTTCGTTATCTGAATCTAGGACAGTCTCCTCATTTAGTGGCGTAAGAGTTTGGGCATTTATTTGGAGTTCCTGCGCAAAAGAGAGGGACTCCTCTGTAGATGTGTGTACTACACAGTTTACCCTAATCGGTAGATGTATATCTTTGACATCAAGCTGAACTAAATTTTCGCGCCCAACAGTGGTAGTTATTTCATCATCTAGCTGTTTCATTTGGATGTCTGAGACAATCATTTGTTTTTCCAGTGTTAGCTCTAGTTTATACTGACCATTCTTTACATCTAGAGTCGCCACTTCACTAAAAATATTTTCTCCCAGTCCTTCCATAGATGAAAAACTTAGTTCAACTTGATAGCTTCCATTTTCAATTATAGTTTCTTCAGCATTGACCTGGAGCCAATGAAAGGGAGGGAAAAACATCAGCAAAAGAGTGCTGAATAGGAATACTTTAAATATTTTTTTGTTGCTAATCACGATGAAAATCCCTCCAAATTCTTGAAAAGCACAGTAACTTCCTTCCTCAATAAGTGAGAAAGGAAGTTGCTGTAATAGTACTATTTATTCATGTATTGTAATGCACCATTTAATATTTTTGCCATTTGTGTGCGTTTTAAAGGACTGTTTGCATTAATCACTGTTTTACCTTCAGCATTGACAGAGCCAGTCATAATTTTACCTGCATTTAGAAGGGCAAACGCTTTTTTCGCTTCTTCACTTGATACAGTTGCACCATCAGCATAATAAGATAGGCTTGGATCACCATAGTTCATTTCTTTCCCTGCAACATGCGCTACTGCACGGTAAATCATTACAGCAGCCTGCTGACGAGTAAGTGTACCATTTGGATTAAAGTTCTCTGCTTTCACAATAATTTTAGCCTCTGCTAAAGCATTGATTGCTTGTTTACGTTCTGCGTCAAGTGCTGCTGTATCTTTAAATCCAGCATCTGTTGTAGATGATAAATTTAATGCTCGAGCAATCATTAACGCAAATTGAGAGCGTGTAATATTGTCGTATGGCTTGAAGTTATCTTGACCCTTCACAATTCCCTTACTGTATAATGCTAGAATTGCTTCTTTATTACCATCATTGTTAATATCTTTAAATGGATTTACCACCGGCTTCACTGCGCCTTCTACAGCAAAGCTAAATTGTACTTGGTGGTTGGCATCATAGTTCACGCCTTTATCTGGCTCATTCACAATAATATGCAGTTGAGCATTCACAAGTTTCTTTAAGTCCGCCACTTCAAATGAGTACGTACTTGCATTTGTTGCTTTGTCTTCACTTACTAAAGTTGCTTGTTTCCCTTCAACTGTGAATCCTTTAACATATTGACCTTGAGGGAATGTCATTGTTACGATGTTTTTCCCGTCCACTACTGATACGCCTACTTTAGGTGCAATATATTGCTTCATCATAGATTCTTCAGAAGTACCGTTTTTGTAAACAGTAATTGCAACATCATTGACTTTAACCTCATCTTTTACTTCTTCCTTAACTTCTTCTTTCACTTCTTGCTTTACTTCTTCTTTAACCTCTTCAGTTTTTCCATTTTCTTCAGTAGTCGTTGCTTCTCTATTTTCTACTGCTTTTAAATCAAATTCATACCATTTATCCATCGGACCTTGAGGTGTTTCAGTTACTACATGAATTTTTGCAGCTAACAACTTATCAGCTACAACTGGGAAACTATATGTAATTGTACCATCTTCATTTTTAACTTCAGTAGCATCTACATACTTTTCGCCTTGTTTAGTTTGTAAGCCTGCAATCATTGGCGCAGATTTTGCTACCACTGTTAATTTTGCTTCTAACTTACCATCCTTCTCAACAATTGTACCTTGTGTGACAAGATGAGAGCTGATAGCAGGTTGAGCTTCGTTCGTACCTGGTTTAAAGATTTGGAAGTTAACAATCTTTTCGGCTTTCTCTGCTTTTGTAGTCTCGGCCTTTACTTCCGTGTTTGTCGTAACTACCTCAGCTGCTGATGCAAATGATGGTACTGTTAAAGATGCTGCTAACAATGATGCTAGAACCATTTTTGTTGCGCGTGATTGACGTTTTTTAGTCATTATTGACCCTCCGTTTTGGATTGTAGTTTTTTTCTATAAAGTAAAAATGCTGATCCCACTAATGCAACGATTAATAAATAGGGTGTTGTATCGCTTGTTTGTGGATTTGGCACTTGACTTTCGGCAGTTGAATTTGTTGAAGCTTTTACATCATTAGCTTTTGGCGCCGCTGAGCTACCAGTAGATGCTGCATCAAAAACTAGTGCAACGCTATATTCATGGTGATAATTAATATCATCAATATCAATTTTCATTGAAGTCACAACAGGTTTCGTTAAATCTTTCACTGTGAATTGCACCATTCGCGTATCTGCTGCCTTATCTTCACTGACTACGGTTGCTCCACCAGGTGGTTGAAATTTAGTAATCCATTTACTATTTTTCAAGGTAATTTGAACTGTCGCCGTACCATTTTTCACAGTGACCTTTGCTGGTTTTACAAAATAATCATTAGCAATGGACACTGAGCTGCTTTCAGGCTTATTGACCTGATATTTTATGGAATGAGTGCCGTCAGATAGCTGGGCAGATGCTTGTGTTAACCCTAAATTGAAAATAACTACCGTTACTAGCATGACGAACATCATTATTTTCTTCATGTACTGAACTCCTCCTTTAATGAAATATATTCGTTTAATTTCCACAAAACATTATAATTGAAAAAAATTTCGTTCACAATATTTAGATTGAAAGCATTTTCATGTAAACGAAAATTATTCTCAATTACACTTCTATTTCCAAGAATAATCGTTGATACCAGCGTATGTCAACTGCTAAACCAAATTCGTCCTTAATATGTCAAATTTTCTACAATAAAAGGGATATCACGGAAAAATTTGTGATATCCCTTACATAATTTTATTTAAATGGACTATTACTATCCTAAAATCTCCAATACTCCAATCATTATTAGTAACCAGCCTGATATAGCCGCTGAGTATTTCCCAATAAAAGTATTAGTAAGTAAATTTCCGAAATGACTGCCAATTCCAACTGTAATAAATGAAAATGTTCCAATAGAAATCACTGTCCAGATGACTGAAATACCGTGAGCGCCAATAGCAATGCCTCCCGCTAAACAATTAGCAGATAAGATAAAACCAAGTGTTATTGCTTCTCTAAATGAAATAATATAGTTTTTATCCTCATCAAATAATTCAGGTTGTTCTGCAATCCCTTGCTGAGAAAAACGATTAGACACTAATGTCCACAATCCAATCGTACAAAGCAATAGACTCCCCAACAAATTTGCTATATGAGGGGAAATATATTCAATGATCGTCCCCCCCGCTGTTACTGCAACAAATGTGACAATCATCGACATAATAGCAATAACTGCGTTAGATAGAGCAGGTATTTTCACCCGTTTCACACCATAAGCCAGACCTATTCCTAAATTATCTAAATTAGCAGCTATTCCAATCAGAATGATGGATATCCAATGCATTCTAAGCCTCCTCAAACCCAAGTATCCATTTTCACCTATCTTATGTGGGCAAAATTTTGATTTATGGGCTTCTTTAAATGCATTTGATGGCGAGTCATTAGATATTCTCCCATTCCATTCCCACTCTGCTCCTATTCATTCCCAAAAATCCATGGACAAAAAGTTTAAATCACTAGTCATCTAACGATTTTTTTCCATTTTAGTGATTTGACAAAAGTAACAACTCTTTGTTAATTTTAAGTTGTTACTTGTAACTTTTAGTTTATAGTATTTTTATTTTAATAGAAGTAACTATTCATGCAGTTTATCTGAAACATAAAACATTATAGTGAGGAGAGATTTTATGAAGTTCGATAAATTATTAAAATGGGGATTTGCGTTGGGAATCATGCTGTTATTAACTGCGTGTAGCTCAGCTGGCGATGACTCAAAAAATGAATCCATTAATTTAGCCTATGTGGAATGGGATACTGAAGTTGCCTCTACACACGTAGTCGGACAAGTTTTAGAGAATTTGGGATACAATGTCACATTAACCCCTCTTGATAATGGTATTATGTGGGAAGCACTTGCGAATGGTGAGGTTGATGGTATGGTATCAGCATGGCTGCCACAAACGCATGCCCCTCAAGTTGAAAAGTATAAGAATAAAATAGATGATTTGGGAGAAAATCTATCAGGTGCTAAGATTGGCTTAGTTGTCCCAAGTTATATGGATGTAATTTCTATTGAAGATTTAACAAACGAGGCTAATCGAACAATTACAGGTATTGAGCCAGGAGCAAATATGATGGTCACAACAGAAAATGCTTATAAGGAATATCACAACCTTGAAGGCTGGCATGTACTTACCTCATCAGCAGGTGCCATGACAGCAGCGCTTAGTCAGGCATTAGCTAAAAACGAGGAAATTATTATTACTGGCTGGTCCCCACACTGGATCTTTAATGCTTTTGATTTAAAATATTTAGACGATTCGAAAGGTATTTATGGTGCTGAGGAATATATCGGCACATTTGCACGTAAAGGGTTAAAAGAGGATAATCCAGGCGCATATAGTGTTCTTAAAAACTTCCACTGGACTTCAGAAGATATAGAAAGCGTTATGTTTGATATTATGGAAGGCGCTGATCCTAAAGAAGCAGCAAAAAAATGGATTAAAGATAATGAAAAGAAGGTTTCAGAGTGGTCAAAGGATGTAAAATAAAGACAGTTGTTTTACATATTATAATATAAAACGTCAAAAACATTCGCTAAACAGATGTAATCTAAAAGAGTCGATTCCAGGTATAAAATGGAATCGACTTTCTTTAATTTGATTTATGTCATATAATACCCAATCATTGAACAATGAAATTAGTGGGTCGTTTTAATTATGTACTTTTCTGTATAAATCGTTTCACACCTAGTATAACAAGTGAGACAATGATGCCCCCAATAACCATTATACTGACAGAGATTAAGGCACCGAGTCCAGGTACTGATTCGGAGTAGGTTATGATTGGTGATACACCATACTGATTCGGTGAGATGGCAAATCTCATGATCTCTAAATATGCTAGATGAAAACCAATTGATGTCCAAAGACTCCCAGTCCATAGACGGAGTAGCTGCAAACATATTCCAAAGCAGAAAATTAAAATAATATAAAAGATGTTAATGGATACTCCCGGAGGTAATCCCACAAGCGCTTGAATCAAAGCAACTGCAATAGTGACTGCTACAAATAGTAAGGTTTGCAATAATACTGAAAGCCAAGTGGCGAATCGTTGACGTAACACATCATATAACAATCCTCGTAACCCCAATTCCTCAGGTAAAGCTTCATAAAAGAAAGCAAATATTATATTGATCAGTAACGCACCATACCACTGATTAGGGACATGCCATTCTTCAATTATTATCCACCCTTGATAACCAGCTATTATGAATCCCAACGAAACCAATGAAATTGCTATGAAAACCCCTGTAAATAAGTGATACAGCCTTTTCCATGAATATACGGGCGTACTGGGTTTAACACCAGTCATCCGATAGACATGCTGATATAAATACAAAACAATTGGAACGACCAGCCCACTCATCACAAGACCCTTTATAAAATTTTGAAAATCCCTTGATGCATCAAATAACTGTGCAGAAAGTTCACCAGAAAGAGAAGCTAAGAAAAGACTTGCAACTAACGTTGACCATCCTATTAATAAAAGTTTTATCCATTTCATAAATAAATTTCCTTTCCTAAGGATTATAATGTACATTACCTTTTTAAAACTTCTGTACCTCCGATTCAGATATTGTGTATATACTTTATATACAATATATACATATTTCATAAGTTTTGCAAGCTCGTTTTTTTTGAAAATAAAAAACATGAGATTGTTAAATCACAAAGCTCATGTTTTACCACTAAGTTTGAAGTATTCATCTTAAGGGACCTATTCCACATTCGCCTCACGATGCTCTATCCGTCGATCCTCCGTTTCTATTCTTCACCTCAGCAATTCTATCCATCACTTCTACATACGATCAAAAAAAGACCGCCCTCAAAAGGCATCATTCATTGCCTTTTGGGACTGCCCCTTGATTGTTAACCTTTACTTCAATATTTCCGGATGGAATCCATCTTTTTGGAAGTAATTGTCATGCGACCAAATATTTAATTTTTCTTGTTCGGCATCCTGCTGAATATCTCTGAATTCATCCTCAAACGTATTATTTGGTTTATGGATAAAACGTACTGCCGCAAGCCCTTCTTTCAATAACGATTCCTGTAATAACACATCATCCACAAAAACATAGGCTAACAGTCGATCGTAATTGTCCGTTTCTGGTCCTACATCGTAAACTGCTTCTATCTTATTGGCGTTTTCTAACAATTTAATTGTATAGTCTCTTGCCTCTTCAGCAAAAGGCTGTGCTTCACCTTTGTTGTAATTCATTTCAGGTGTATCGACCATTAGTAAGCGGATTTTTTCCTTCTCGCCATTTATTGACGCCTGAATTGTATCACCATCATATGCTTTAATAAAGTCGACTGTAAAACGTTTATTTCCTGTTTTTTCTTCAACCTGTTCAATGGAAATAATGCCGTTTTGGTCTGTTGATGTTACATCTTTATCTTCAGCTGGTGATCTACCAAAAATCATATATAGTGCAACAGCTAGAATGATGGTACCACTCGTTATTAACGTTTTTATATCCTGCATCTTCATGTTATAGGTCCCTCACAACTATTGGTCTTTCATTACACTTTAAGGAACCTCCCTAAAGTACAACTAGCTCCACTAATCATCTCTAGGAAAACCGTAACCCTAGTAATTGAAAGTTTCACGTTGCTTCTATTGTAAAATATCAAGCTACTACATTCAAGCTATGTAGTTGCAATGGCCACCCAATGATTTGGAGATACTTCAACAAGCTGACTATTTTCAATCTCATAACGTAGTTGTGTTTCTTCATTTTCAGTTTCCGCATATTTTTGCTTTTCGATTGCTGGGTCAGGAATTGGTATGGGGCGTAATAAAGCTTGTGTATAAGGATGTTGGGGATTTGCATAGAGCTCCTCACTTTCTGCAAGTTAGACAATTTTACCACCATACATGACTGCTACACAATCAATAAGCTACTACCAAGGCAATAAAAAACCCGCTGTATCCACTGTTTCTACATTAGTTAACACTGGATTAGAGCTTAAGGCTGACAGCGAAAAAGTAAAAGAGTTTTTAAAAGCCTATAAAGACGCAAAGTAATTTTCTCATGCTATAAATTAAATACAGCTATTTAATGTTTTCAAAGCTCAACCCCGTTCTAAATGTAGGACGGGGTTAAAAATATGGTTATTTAATAAATAGCACTCGTTACTTGATTAATTTCATCTTCATTAAGGATAGTCCTTTATGTATTCAATAGACATTCATAAAATTTTTAGTTTTATTTACAATACTACCTCAAAAAAGTGTACCCTTAAATTTCTCTGGTTTTTTTACATAGCCTTCGATTATAAAACCACATGCTGTGCAAATAATATATTCAATATCCGAACCTAAACTCATCTTACCATCTGGGTACATTGTCCCGTATCCACTGTGCTTACCTTTACCCAACTCCTTCCCACCACATTTTGGACATTCAATTACATTCGAAGAATTCTTCAATATATACCCCTCCTCTTATATATTTGTGAACCAACTATTTTACTGATAATTCTACTATCTAATATTACGAATGATCTGTAAAATGGTTCCATTTTATTCGACAATTTTCTACCTCTACCAATTCGTTCTCTTTCTAAAAAAATGCCCCGTTTATTGAAAAGGGTACTAAAAAAGTCGATTTACACCAAAAACATTGGTATAAATCAACTTTTAATACTCAATAGAATTGAAAAAATCATAATTAGTTACTATAATTTTTAATAATTCTTAAGTTTTTCAGTGCCCTCTTTATTGAATGGTTTCATTCTTTATACAACTTTTTTTGTCACTTTACATAAACATACAAAGTAAAATTTTAACCATACTAAAACAGAGCCTCTTCAATTTAAATTTGAGGAGGCTCATTATTATTTCATAAACACTATTTTAAATCTCATTATGTGATTTTGTTTTTGGCCCTAGCTCTTGTGGTTCAATATCTGCAAATGTCTCGCCCTCTTCTTCCAAATCGCGCATACGATGTGCAATACGTGAGGCGGCAGATGCTGCGATGCTACCAACCAAATCATCTAAAAACGTATTGACATGATGCCCAGGATCCGTATCGAGTTTTTTTATAATACCAATTTTTTGCTTGTCTAGGTGTCCAAAAGTTGTTACTGCTATGCTACCATATGTAAAAACAGATCCGAGTGCGATTGTTTCATCTACACCAAATAATCCTTCATCAGATTCAATTATTTGCTGTAAAGGTGCTGATAGTAATTTTTTCTCAGCAAGTTCATCTAATTCAATGCCTACTAATAAAGCGTGTTGAACTTCGCGCTTACGTAAAACTCGCTCAACAGAATGAACGCAATGCTCCAATGTTAAGCCTTCATTATAGGTTTTTTGCATTTCATAAACGATCTCTGCAATATCCTCCAGTGTTACACCGCGACGAATGAGTGCAGCTTGAGCTGCCTTTGCTACTTCATCAGAGTGTATTCGACTACTTTTATCATGCATAACTAACCCTCATTTCGTTTTTATTGCTAGTATAAGTCTAGCCCAACCTATTATACCTTTACTTTGGTAATATGGTACAATTTTGTTACAAACACAAGAAGGAGTGTCACCATTGGATAAGGGAACTGTACAGGATTTAAAGTTCTATAGTGAAGCATTACAGGAGGAATTACAGCTTTATATTTATGTTCCTGCTAATTACTCTCCACTATATAAATATAACATTTTGATTGCATCTGACGGCAGGGATTACTTCCAGCTTGGGGGTATTACAAAACTTGCTGATGAGCTGATTGATGACTATGAAATCGAAAATTTAATAATTGCATTCGTTCCTTATAAGGATATTAAGGATCGACGCCACAAATATATTCCTAGTGGAGAACAGCACGAACCCTATCTGCGTTTTTTAGCCCATGAGCTTGTGCCATATTTAGATGCTGAATATGCAACCTACCAGATGGGAATGAGTCGTGCAGTAATTGGTGATTCGATGGCTGCAACCGCTTCCTTAATGGCCGCATTAAAATACCCAAGTATTTTTGGTAAGGTCATCATGCAATCCCCCTATGTAGATGAGGATGTTCTTAAGGCTGTAGAGAATTTTAAAGATCCAGGGGCAATTTCTATCTATCACATTGTTGGCAAGGGTGAAGATAAGGTAGTCACGATGGACAAAACTATAAAAGATTTTTTAACACCTAATCGTCAACTGCATAACCTCATGCTTAGCAAAGGATTTTCTACATTTTATGATGAATTTGACGGCAATCATACGTGGAAATATTGGAAGCCTGATTTAAGACGGGCATTGATAGAAAATTTCAATTAATCTTAGGCGATTCAAATTACGAAAAGGTAAATTTCTGTTATACTTAAATAGAAAAATTGTTTATTTTCGGGAGGTAATGGACTATGAAGTACGGTATTGTGGCATTTCCATCAAAAAAATTGCAAGATTTAGCGAACACTTATCGCAAACGTTACGATCCTCATTATGCGCAAATTACTCCGCATATGACATTAAAAGACAGCTTTGATGCTACGGAAGAAGATATTCAATCCATCGTAAAGCAATTAGATGAGCTTACTGCCAATTATGCGCCTTTAACTATTCATGCATCACGCATAAGTTCGTTTTTCCCAACAACCAATGCAATTTATTTCCGCATTGAACCAACTGAACAATTAGTAGCATTCAACCAAGCTATACAAGAAAAAGTACCATTTGGTGAACCAAAGCATGTCTTTGTGCCACATATTACGATTGCACAAAAAATGACGGACTCTGAGCATGATGATATTTTTGGACAATTACGTATGACGGGCGTTGATGAAAAAGATACGATTGATCGCATTCATCTACTATACCAATTAGAGGACGGTTCATGGACAACTTATGAAACATTCCGATTGACTGGAGCTGAGTAAGTTTTGTACAACGTTAAGATAGTGGAAACACAGAAAGAACATGATGATGCGTTTACAGTCCGCAAAAAAGTTTTTGTAGAAGAACAAGGTGTTCCGCTTCATCTTGAATGTGATGCAGAGGATGCAACCGCAACGCATTTCATTATGTATGATGACGACAATCCTGTTGGTGCTGCACGTTTACGCAATATCGAAAATGATGCTGTGAAAATAGAACGTGTTTGCATTTTACAAGACCAACGTGGAAAAAAACTTGGTGCTTTAATTATGAAGGAAATGGAGAAACACGCCATTTCAATGAATAAGCAAAAACTAAAGCTCCATGCCCAAAGCTATGCCATTCCTTTTTATGAGAAGCTTGGCTACACAGTCACTTCACCTGAATTTATGGATGCCGGCATTCCGCATCGTGCCATGGAAAAAGAGATTTAACAAATAGGTGTTACGATAATGCTGTGGCATATCGTAACACCCTTTTTATTTTTCTACACTGTTTAAAAGATTGATTTATAAATGAACATCCATTTAACCAATCTTTATGTTGTCTTATTTGACATAGTTCCTTGCATAATAGTAAATTCATACTATTTCATCATTCTAGTAATTTTATCTAAATCTAGTGAAGCTCCATCTTGAATAATAGATTGTACTAATTTATCCTCAAGCTCTTGAGTTATTTGTCTATTGGACACCTTAGCTACACGTCGTACGATTTTTCTTACTTGTTTTTCGCTTGTAAAATCTGCATGTTGAATAGCATTTGCTAATGCGAAGATTTCCTCCATCGATACTCCTGTTTTTTGTTCAATTGAATTAAAGAACGAGCGATTCATGTTTCCCCTCCTATCATTACAATTCTGTTTAATCCTCACTATTGTATGCATGTCAAAACAACTAGTGAAGGCTTTAACTTGTTTTAGAAAGGTTACTCCAAAGAAAAGTTAAAGCCCTTTATCTAATGTCACATTAATTTACAAAAGTAGCGCCTACGATAATTAAAAGAATGAAAAGAACAACAATTAGCACAAATGTTGAACTATTGCCACCGCTATAGCCTCCATAACAATAGCCACCATAGTCATTGCCTCCGCAATAATTATTGTTCCAGCTACCAACATTCCCTCCATACGGTTGAGCGCACCAGCCTTGATATCCCATAAAAGCAACCCTCCCTTCTACAACCTATAATATGTTTTCGGTGTAGAAGTGGGAGGGTTATTCGTCTAATCGATATTTCCTTTTGGTTTAAAGATTAATGCTCCAATAAAGCCAAAGATTATTGCTGCACTGATACCTGAGCTTGTCACTTCAAACATACCCGTTAATACACCTACAAGCCCATGTTTTTCTGCCTCTGCAATTGCACCATGTGTTAACGAGTTTCCAAAGGATGTAATTGGCACAGTTGCTCCAGCTCCTGCAAAATCAATAATGGGTTCATACAATCCCATACCGTCTAGTATGGCACCCACTACAACTAACGTACTTAATGTATGAGCTGGTGTTAATTTACCAACATCCATCATTAATTGACCGATAGCACAAATAATACCTCCGACAATAAATGCAAACACAAATGTCATTACCATAATTTTTGCCTCATTTCATTGTAATTTCAACTGCATGTGCCGTACACGGAATTGTTTCACCTTGCTGAAATGAAAGAGGCGATAGTAATGCCCCCGTTGCGACAAGAAGCACTCGCTTATAGGTCCCTGCTCGCATTTGCTGGATAACATAACTAAAGAAAATAGCTGCCGAACAGCCTGCACCACTTGCACCAGATTGGAATGATTCATCCTGTCCATAAAACTCCGCACCTGCATCACGTAAAATTGTTAGCTCTTCATTTTTTATGCCACTATCTACAAGCATTCCCTTTAGAAGTTTCAAGCCAAGCTGACCTAGGTCACCTGTTAAAATTAAATCATAATTGTATATCTTTTGATTTCGCTGCTCTAAATGAGATTGTATCGTTTGAAAAGCAGCTGGCGCCATTGCAGCACCCATATGAAAGGGATCGTCCATACCATAATCAATAGATTTTCCGACAGTTGCTGCCTCTATCGAAGGGTACTCCTCACGATGTTTACCAATCAAGGCATATCCAGCAGCTGTTACTGTCCATTGTGCGGTTTGGGGCTTTTGCGAGCCATAATTAACCGGATAACGGAATTGCCTCTCTATAGCATTATGCTGACTCGATGCACCAGCTAATGATAAATTGGCAGCACCAACCTCTGTTAAAAGACTCGCTACAATAACTGAAGAAATGGAGGTTGCACATGCAGAAAATAATCCAATAAAGGGGATGGCTAAATCTCTAGCAGCAAAATTGGTTGGTGTCATTTGATTGACTAAATCCCCCCCATTAAATAATCAATATCAGGATTATGCACCCCTGCTTTTTTTATGGCAAATTCACAGGCCTCCTCCACCATTTTCCGATGTCCCTGTTCATTAGTCTTCATTTGCCATCGCTCGTCATCATAAATTGCATCAAAATATTGGCTAAATATGCTTCGATTCTCAAGTGGGCCTGCTACTACACCACCTGCTATTAAGGATGGCTTCGACTGAAAAATAATTACCATGAAACCACTCCTATCGTCACTAAAATATATTTAATAAGTGCAACAAAAAAGGCAGATACTACACCAAATAACACGACAGATCCAGCTAATTTAAATAAATTCCCACCAACACCAAGTACTAATCCTTCTGATCGATGCTCAATTGCTGCTGAAATAACAGCATTACCAAAACCTGTGACAGGCACAGCTGAACCTGCACCAGCAAATTGACCAATTCTTTTATATAAGCCAAAGCCTGTTAAAATCATGGCAAAAAAGACCATTGTAGCAACTGTTGGATTTCCTGCTGTTGCTTCCGTGAAATTAAAGAAAATGATGTAAAACAGTGACACAGCTTGTCCAATCGTACAAATTAGGCCACCAACAAAAAATGCCTTTGCAACATTCTTTAAAATAGGGGGCTTTGGTGTAACATTTTGTTCGAGTTGCTTATATTGCTCTTTTTCCACTTATGTCTCCTCCTTCGCAAGTTTTATCAGTTCAGTGATTTTATCGTTAAGTATATTATTTTCAACTTTGTCCTTTTTTATTTTATTGGCTTCATAATAAATTTTATAATCAGCTGAAACAAAAACTTCTTTATTTGGATATTTCTCATCAAATTTCTTTTGTAATTTTTCCTCTAATTTAGTCTTTCTCCACTTTTCCCATGGTTTAATTTGAACCGCTACAAGCATACTATCGTCATATTGAATAACCGTTGTTTTGTCCACATAGTCTTCTTTTAAAATGGATTCAACATCTTTTTCGTTTTCTGACGAACCGTAGATAACGAATTTTTCTTTTTCACCACAACCACTTAATAATGACAAACTGACAAATAGAGGTAACATTAATCCGAGTAGCTTCAAGTCTCTCCCTCCTTTTGCTTAAAGTTTCTCCATACATAAAAAAACTATTCATTTGCCGATGCATACAAAAGCCCGAGTCCATTTTTCATAAGGACATATTGTAGAAGTAGTAACGAGGAAAGGAGGTGACAATATGGGTTGTGGTAAGCCAACAAATCCTATTGGACCAATCCAATCAGCAGGCTGCGTTTGTGACGTAGTTCGCGCTATATTAGATATTCAAAATCAAGCGGTGAGAGAAGAGTGTCAACCATGTACAGCTAACTGCTTCTTAGAACCACTTGGAGGCATTGTAAGTCCTGCACGTTCTCACGCAGATACACGTGTATTTATGTTAATCACAAAAGATGGTACTCCATTTAAAGCATTCTTTAATTCTCCAACAGCAGATCCATGTATTTGTACATCTGTCTTCTTCCGTGTAGAAGATATGTTTGATGAGTGCTGTGCTACTTTACGTGTGTTAGAGCCTTTATGTTCCTTTGACTCTAGCGAAACTACAGTAGATTTATTAAGCCGCGATGGTTGCTGTGTCAACATGAAAAAAATCTGTAAAGTAGATGATTGGAATTCTACTGAGAGCTGTATCACTGTAGATTTATCTTGCTTCTGCGCAGTACAATGTATTGCCGATGTTGACTTAGGGATATGTGACTAAATCTTTTCTCCTTTGACACACTACACATAAAAAAAGGGGCTGTCCTAAAAGTCCCTAAATAAAAAGGTCGATTTGGAAAACGAGTAGTTTTCCAAATCGACCTTTTTCCTTTTGGCTTAAATTAGCGAGGCGGATGCCAGCTACCTTAAGTAGGTTATGGGCGATTGCTACGAGTCCAAATTCTGTTCGGACCTTAGTTAGCCCACGCAATAAAAATCGCGTAAACGACCGATTGCCCTTGATGTCACCGAACACAGTTTCGACATCCACTTTGCGCTTCGCATAAAGGGCTGCTTTTTGTTCGTCATCAAGGGCTGCTCGTGCCTTTGCTTTCATTTCTTCATAGACCGGATTCAAGTGGACTTGACGATTGCCTTTTGCTTTTGTACAAAGCGCTTTCAACGGACAATCTGTACAATCCTCACATTCATAAATTTTGTAGTCTTGTTCGTATCCTCCGGTATTTTTTCGTTGACTATAGCGTTTAAATATCACCTTCCGATTGTTCGGACAAATAAAGACATCCTCTTCCTCGCGATAGGGCCAGTTTTGCACCTTCGAAATATCCTGTTTATATTTTTTTGTTTGTTCCTTTACATACGTGTTATACGGAGCCAGTAATTCAAATAGTGGTTCCTTTTCTTCGCCAATCGCAAATAAGTAATTTTCTTCACTCGCATAGCCCGCGTCTGCTATCACCTGTATTGGCGCTTTGGGTAACGCTTCGAGTAGTTGTTTCATAAATGGTTGGAAACAACGTGTGTCTCCTGGTCGTTGAAATAACTCGTATCCGATAATGAACTGATATTGTGTGGCCACTTGTACATTGTACCCAGCTTTTAATTGACCGTTTTTCATATGATCATCTTTCATTCGCATAAACGTGGCATCCGGGTCTGTTTTCGAATAACTACCACGTTCACCAAGAATTTCTCTTTGCGCTTCATAACGTGCTAGTCTTGGCAGATAATCCGTTTCAATCGTTTGGATGTGTTTTTTGCGTTTAGATTTCTCCATTCGAAGTCGTTTTCTTTCCTCTTTGTCCGTTGTC
The DNA here is from genome assembly GCA_002973635.1 of Lysinibacillus sp. B2A1. Classification (GTDB taxonomy): domain Bacteria; phylum Bacillota; class Bacilli; order Bacillales_A; family Planococcaceae; genus Lysinibacillus. The sequence goes on along the minus strand of CP027224.1, from coordinate 982,208 downwards.
TGTTCATATTGACCTTCTAACGCTTGCACTTCCTCCGTTAGTTGTTCGACTGTCTTTGCTAGTTGTTCTTCTAGTTTGTCCTCACGTAACTCTTGGGTTGTCACAGCACGCACATCTTTTATCAGCGATTGGATCTTATCACGTAGCTTTTGGTCGTGATTGGCAATCGCTTTGCCCCATACAAACGAATATTTATTGGCGTTCGCTTCAATTTTCGTACCATCCACAAACATGTGCTCAAGGTCAATGAATTCTTGCTCCATCAGTTGAAGGAGGAATTGTTCAAACACCTCCTCTATGATGGCTGGCATACGAACACCACGGAAATCATTGATGGTACGATGGTCAGGTTCTTGCATGCCTGCTAACCACATAGCGGGTAGACTTTCTTCGACCATTCGTTTCATACTTCGGCTAGAATAAGTTTTTTGCGTGTAGGCATATAAAATGACTTTCAGTAACATTTTAGGATGATAAGGGGCACGACCACCACCTACGTAATGGGAAAATAACAATTCATCTGGAATAGATTCCACCATTTCATCGACCAAACGCGCTACATGATGCTCAGGAATATAGGATTCGATATCAATAATCATCATACTTTGACGATTTGTATAAGGCTGGAACACAAGAGGTTTAGGATGTTTCTGAGAGATGCCCGCCTCTGAAATTCCTTCTAGAGTCATTTCCATTTGCATGTTATAATCTGCTTGAGTAATCATTTGGTTATTCATTAAAAATCGTCCTTTCTGTTGAATGTGGTCTGGTAACTTCATTTTACAAAAGAGGGCGGTTTTTTTGTATACAAAAATGGAAAAAGGCTGTACCGAAAAGTCAATTTACATCGACTTTTCGGACAGCCCCTTTTTTCATAGGGTTGGCAATTTTCTTCCTCGCCAAAATATTTGATCAATATCCTCAAAATATATAATCTCTTGTGTCTTCAATTCTAAAGAAGTAAGCTTCAATGAATCGATCTGTACTTCTGATGCTGAACCGCTTAATTTTCTGCCATCTTTTAAACAAATTAATAATGGCTGATACGCTTTTTGTCGAAATGGCTTTTCTAAAAATTGAAGTTGCTTTAGTAAATAGGGATCTATTTGTACTTCTTTGATTACTTCTTCTTTTTCTTCAACAGGTTGCTCACTAAAATAGCCATCCTTTACATACACAGATGTACTTTCATCCAACTCAAGTTCATGTAACACCTTGGAAATATTCAGGAAATATGATGGTGATTTTATAAATAGGCGTGGCTCACGATCCACTTTACTCACTTCCCTTTTTTTCATACAATATGCAAAAGTGAGTAATTTGGTTCTTAGCCTATTTGACTTAATAATACTGTTGCCAAACCTAAGTAAATTAAAATACTTGTAATATCATTTAATGTTGTAATAAAAGGACCTGATGCAACCGCTGGATCAATTTTTAAGCGATGCATAAGAAGTGGGATAAAAGAGCCTGCAAGTGTTGCAACTAAAATAGAACCACATAATGCTGCCCCTACCAACATTCCTAATAAGAGCTCTTGCTTCCAAATATAGATAATGCCAATAACAATCACTCCGCATACTACTCCAGACATTAGACCTGTGCCTGCTTCACGTGCTAATAATTTTAGCTTGCTATGTTCTTCTACATCACCTGTAGCAATTCCTCGTATTGCTACTGCTAAAGCCTGTGTTCCACTATTTCCAGAAGTACCTGAAATAAGAGGGATAAACACAGCAAGTAACGCAACCTTTTCTAAAGTTGCCTCAAATTGCCCCATTAAATTTGCTGTAAGCATCCCTAAAAATAGTAGTATCACTAGCCATGGCAAGCGTTTCTTTGCAGCTTGTAAGGAAGTCGTATCGAATTTATCCATATCGGAAATACCCGCTAATTTCGAGTAATCTTCTGATGCTTCTTCATCAATAACATCAATAATATCATCGACTGTAATAATGCCAAGTAATTCTCCCTTATCATCAATAACTGGCGTTGCTAAGAAATTATAATCCTTCATAATTTGAGCAACCTCTTCTTGGTCATCTTCCGCATGCACCATCACGACACGTTCATTCATAATAGAACGTATTAGCGTATCCTCGTCAGCAATAATTAAGTCACGAAGAGAAATAACACCTGTTAAGCGATGTGCCTCATCAACAACAAAAATATAATAAATAGTCTCTGCATCTGGCGCCTCTTTCCGTAAGATGGCCATAGCTGAACGAACTGTCGAATTTTCTGGAATTGCTACATACTCTGTTGTCATGATTGAACCGGCTGTATATTCATCATAGCTAAGAAGCTCATTAATTTCTTCAGCCGTTTCCTCATCCATCATGCCTAAATAGCTTTCACGTTGCTCTGTATCTAATTCATTTAATACATCCGCTGCATCATCTGCATACATATGCGAAAGCATTTCAGCACCATAAGAAGGTTCCATCTCAGCTAGATATGCTGTATATTCATCATCATCTATATCAATTGCCTCAAAAATATCAGCCATTTCAGTCGGAGCCAAGAATGAATAGATGATCTTCCTTATATCAGGTTCCACCTTCTCATAAAACGTTGCCTGATCATATGGATGAAGCTCTAAAAACTCTTCACGGAATGCGTCAATATCATGCGCTTCCAGCATTTCCCGTAAATGTGCTTCGTCGAATTGCACATCATCCTTTTCATTTCTTTCCTCTATCATGCTTGTCCCCTCCTTCCGAGCATTTAATCATTCATAGGTTGCCATAAATCTACCTTCTATATAATAGAGTGTATTATACCTTTTCTGCAAACCCTTTTTTTATTCGATAACAATTGAAACTAATTTCAAGCAAAAATTTCAATATTGCTTACTATTCGACTTAGATAGTAGAACTTCTATTTTACTATACCCTACAATGACTATCATTTCTGTAAACATAACGTTAAGAAAAATTATTCACCGTATCATCAGTTAGAAAAACGATAAGGAGATGCCCGATTTGCGCGAACATCTCCTTGATTATTTAACATGTTTGAGCAATCGTTTCATTGAAAATATCGTGACATAACGGCTGATTATTTTGTTAAGCCAAGGAGTCATGAATTAATCGCTGCATATCTTCTTTTAATGCACTTGTAAAATGGAGAATTTCTCCTGTCAACGGGTGAAGCATAGCTAAGGAGACACAATGCAGGGCTTGTCTATTTAACGGTTCTCGACTACCACCATAAAGTTCGTCACCAATAAGTGGATGTCCTAAATACGCCATATGCACCCTTATTTGATGTGTACGACCTGTATGAAGCTTTAATCTTATATGAGTCATAGGCTTATTTTCAAAACTAAAACGCTGTAAAACGGTCACATCCGTATGGGCAAATTGACCATCCTCACGAACCTCGCGTTCAATAATACTTGTATCCTTCCGTCCAATAGGTGCGATAATGGATTGTCTATCTTGACCAACATGTCCATGCACAATTGCTTCATATTGTCGTGAAATTTCTCTATTGCGCTGTGCAAGTCCTGTTAAGTGATGAATATGAGCATGTTTAGCAATGCATAGCAACCCAGAAGTGTCACGATCAAGCCTCGTCACAATATGAGCAGTAGATGCTAGACCTTGTTGTTGAAAGTGACCGCATACTAGATTGGCTATGCTGTTAGAAGGATGCTCCCTTGAAGGAATCGTACTTTGAAATGCTGGTTTATTGAGTACTAAAATAGCATCATCTTCATAAACAATGGAAAGATTACCATATTCAACAGCAAGACCTTCACTTTTCTCTTCAGGTGGAAACTTTACCTCAACCTGATCGCCAATGTGCAGGATATGTCTGACATTGCATTCCACATTATTGACTGTTAATAGGCCGCCTTCAAATTTAATGGCTGTTAATGCTCTCTTTGAAATACGCCACTCTTGTAAGGCATCCCGCAATATTTGACCTTCCTTTTCTGCAATAAAACGCAGCGTAAATCTTGTATCCATCTTATTCATTTGCGACAAAGGATTCATGTACTCGCTCCCAGAATGGGAATGGACGGAAACGGGCAAAACGTACACGTTCATTTGCTACATTAAAGGCTATTGACTTCACATCGCCTTGTGTGACTTGTAAATGATCTACTGTCATATTAAAGTTTTGATCATTCACAGGACGTAATATACAGTGATGATGTGCTGGCAGTATTAATGGTGAACCAACTGTACGGAAAACACGATTATTAATGGATGCAATTTCAGTGATTTGAAGCGCTGCTAAAGTTGGATGGATAATAGCTCCTCCAAGGGCTTTATTATAGGCAGTACTACCAGAAGGTGTTGACACACAAAGACCATCTCCACGGAAACGCTCAAATTGATTACCATTTAACTCTACATCCATCACTAGTGTAACATCAGGTGATTTTACTGTTGCTTCATTCAATGCTAAATATGTGTTTGATTCGGCATTATGATGCTCTACTTTTACTTCTAATAGAGGATACTCCACTACATTAAAATCCTTTTTTGCAATAGAGAGAACAAGCTTTTCTAATTCAGATGGCTTCCAGTCTGCATAAAAACCTAAATGCCCTGTATGGATACCCACAAATGCAACTTGATCTAATAAATGTGAATAGCGGTGGAAAGCATGTAATAATGTACCGTCTCCGCCTATAGAAACAACAATTTCTGGTGATTCCTCATCATAAGTTAGGCCAAAATCCTGTAAATATGTTTTGGCTAGCTCCATTAATTCGTTCGATTGTGCATCTCTACGTGATTGAATGGAAAATTTCATTGTGTGTCACGCTCCTTCTCTGATAGTAAATTAGGATTCGATGCTTCTTTGTATTCACTAAAGTAAGCCTGTGCTTCCTGAATCTCACTGCGGATAGATGACATTTCCTCATCCAGACGGAAAGCAGCCTCTGCAGCACTTTGAAGACGATTTTTTATTTCCTCTGGGAACATGCCTTTGTATTTATAATTTAATGAATGCTCAATAGATGCCCAGAAATTCATGGCTAGTGTTCTAATTTGAATTTCAGCCAAAACTACCTTTTTCCCCTGAATCGTCTCTACAGGATACTCCACAATCATATGATAGGAACGATATCCACTCGGTTTATTATGTGTAATATAATCACGTTCTTCTACTACACGCATATCTTTACGTTGTCGTATAAGTTCCGTCACTGTCGAAATATCATCCACAAATTGACACATGATTCGAAGGCCAGCGATATCACCTAGCTCATCGCCTAATTGTTTAGAGGGCTCAAAGGCTAGTCCTTTTTCTAATGTTTTATCATATATACTAGCTAAAGGCTTTACACGTCCAGTGACAAATTCAATTGGTGAATTTGCATTAACAATGCCAAACTGTGAACGCATACCCTTTAACTTCACTTTTAATTCATCTACTGCTTGTTTGTAAGGACTTAAAAATATTTCCCATTGTCCCATCGCAAAAACCTCCCGACATTCGGTATCGAACAAAACCAACACCGTCTGTTCGTTTTGTCTTTTTATTCCGCGAGAATTGTCTTAAAGTGCTGCTCCACTGCTTGGACAAATTCTGCTCCATAATTGTAATTTCCTTCAATATTATACACGAGCATTTCTAATTCATCGTAGAAATTTGTAAGTTCAATTACTTTTTCACCTAGTTGTAGCTTTGGATTTTGCTTTTTTTGTAAAATATGTACAAGATTCTCCCAACTACTCGGTGGAAAACGCAAGTAATGATAATCCTCTCCTGCATCAAGTAAATAAATAAACGCAAAGTCATCAGAATCTGCTATTAATTGTGCAGCAGGTTTTAACTGTAAATTTACTTCATTGTCGTTTAAACTAAAATGAAGCTGATCGTTTTCAAAATTCAATGTTTCAATGGTATAAATTTTACGCACATGTGGTTCCCCTTTTCGTCTTACTCTTCCTCTTATTTTATCATACGGGGTAAATAGTTGCAGTGTGTAAATGTTAAATCAAGAAATTATACTTTATTCAAAATGGCTATGTTGATCAGCAAATTAACATTCATTTTTTAATTGCCTCATAGACAAAACAGGAAAAATAACATATAGATAGGTGAGCAAAATATGACACAACAACTTGAAATTGAATTTAAAAACCTTTTGACGAAACAACAATACGAGCATTTACTGCAAGAATTTAGCATTCAAGAAAATGCTATTCATCGTCAAACAAATCATTATTTCGACACACCTTCTCAAGCGATAAAAAAAAGACAAAGCGGGCTACGAATTAGACAAATTGACAATTATTATGAATGTACGTTAAAAGAAAAAAGTGCAGAGCACACACACATAGAAACGACTGATGTATTAACTGCTGAGCAGGCTCAACAAATGTTAGAAGGTCAAGGCTTTTATGCACAGGAAGTTGCAAAAAAACTAGCTCTATATCATATTCCTCTTAATGAACTAGCCGTTTTTGGATCACTGACAACTGATCGTGTTGAAATACCATATAAAGATGGACTTCTAGTTTTTGATCATTCTTTCTATTTGCAGTGTGACGATTATGAGGTAGAATATGAATCAAAAGATGCAACAAAAGGAAATGTGATTTTCAACGATTTTTTGCAGCAATATCATATCGAAAAAAAAGTTACAGAAAAGAAAATCGCACGCTTTATGAAGGCTTTACAAACAGAAGATAATAATATGGATAGCTAAAACAATATCATAAGAAAGGGTGACCAACTTCTTGGATATCCAATCAATTAAAACGTTACTTGAAATTCAAGCATTGCAAACACTAGGAACGACTGAAAACTCTTCTAGCACTATTACAGACAGCAGTTCCATGTTTTCTGATATGATTGGCGAATTGCTTGGTGACGCTACAACGGCTAGTAATGCAAAATTTTCTAATCTACTTGGATTAAATGGTTCCTCTGCACTTCCAAGTGACGTATCTGAAAATGCACAAGCATTATTATATAAAGGTTCTAATGCCGTTTTCGTACCTGCCTATGTGCAAGCTGCATTAGCAAACTCACAATCTAGTACAAAGCTTGATTCCTATGTTTCAGATGATGTTATCGGTTCACAAGCGTATGCTAATTCATTAACAGGAGCAAATAAATATGCTTCAATCATTGAAAAGGCAGCTGCAACGTATAATGTACCTGAAAAACTTATCGCTGCGGTTATCAAACAAGAGTCTAATTTTAATCCTTTAGCGCTAAGTCATGCTGGAGCACAAGGTTTGATGCAATTAATGCCAAAAACAGCTCAGTATTTAGGCGTTTCAGATGCTTTTGATCCTGAGCAAAATATTATGGCTGGGGCAAAATATTTACGCCAAATGCTCGATAAATTCGATAATGACCCAACGCTAGCTTTAGCTGCTTATAATGCTGGAGCATCACGTGTTACAAAATATGGTGGTATTCCACCTTTCAAAGAAACACAGAATTATGTCAAAAAAGTGATGAATTACTTCACAGTTTAAATGCATAATCACTGTTATTACGGTCTTTTTCAACAAATTTCACCCATGATGGTGAAATTTGTGCTTTTTAGCAAAAAACAATTCGAAAGAGCGCTTTGTTTGTGTTAACGAAAAGACGTTGATAGAATGAAGGTAGTCACAAGAATTTCACGTTTTTCCTGATGACAAAGTATCACTTCTGACTTGGCGATAGTGTGTTGTGTTCAAACTTTCATCTCATCACCGTTAGAGTTGAGAGTCTTCTAGTGAATGAAGATACAAAAATTGTACTTTATGATATAAAGAATTAAAGGAGCATTTAACTTATGACTCGAAAATACACTGTTCCTTATGAGGAGCTGGGAGCTGAAAAACTGTCAGAACTTATTCATGCGTTCTATAAAAGAGTTGGACAGCATCCTGATCTTATTCCAATCTTTCCTAAAGATTTGACAGAGACAGCCCGCAAACAAATTCAATTTCAAACACAGTATTTAGGTGGTCCGAATCTTTTTACTGAGGAGCATGGACATCCAATGATGCGTGCACGTCATATGAATTTTCAAATTACACCTGATCGTGCTCAAGCTTGGCTTGAATGTATGTCCGAAGCAATGGATGAAGTTGGCTTGGAAGGGAAGTTCCGCGAAACTTATTATCAACGTTTAGTTTTAACAGCTCATCACATGATTAATACGCCAAATGACGATGAGGGGGAATTGTTACGTGAATAATATTCAAATGCTACAAGAGCCAACTCCAGTGATTACTACTGCTAATAAGCCTATTGAATTGTATATTTTCGTAGATCCACTTTGTCCTGAAGCTTACAGTATGCAAGCCATTCTTCGTAAATTACAGCTGGAATACCACCATTACTTTACATGGCGCTTTGTCCTTAGCACAGAGCTTTCGTCGTTGAATTGTCTCAGCAAACGTGTAAAGGGATGTGTATCTGGTATTGAACTCGACATAAATCACCCTGTTTTACCTTCTATCGCTATTAAAGCAGCAGAGTTACAGGGCAAACGTTCTGGTGCACGTTATTTGTCGAAATTACAAGAATATGTATTACTAAGCCATGAAGATGTAAATTCCTATGCAACGCTGTTAAAAATTGCAGAGGATGTTCAATTAGATATGAATGAATTCACTGCGGATTTTGGTTCAAAGGAAGCTGCACGTGCCTTCCAATGCGATTTATATATAAAACGCGAAATGGAAGTAGAAGAGGTGCCCAGTATTGTATTTTTCAATGAATGTATTGAAGATGAGGGTCTTAAAGTTAGTGGTAGTTATTCCTATGAAGTCTATGAACATATTTTACAAGAGATGCTAGACCAACAGCTAGTACGTCAACCATTACCAACAATAGAAGAGTTATTTTCGAAATTTCATACAATCTCAACAAATGAAGTAGCTTTCATCTACTCATTAACAGAGCAAGCAGCTGAACGTGAATTAAAGAAACGTATGCTACAACAAAAGATTGAACGAATTCAGACAGATCACGCTACACTATGGCGTATTAAATAATGCAATTATACTATTATCTTAAAAAATAGGGACTCGACATTTTTGTTGGGTCCCTATTTTTTAATGAGTATTTTTAATATAAATATAAAGAAGCGTCTCTATCCTCGACAGATAGAGACGCTTCTTTTTCACAAAGGGGATGGGAGAAATGTTCACGTTCAAACAAAGGGGTGTATGTTTGTTTTGTGATTTATTTCACATGATTCACTTTATCATGGAATAATAAATTTAGCAATGATACCGATAGTAGATTCACAAATTTGTCAAATAGAAAGCGATTACAGACAGTATTTTTCCAAGATGTGCACTTTCAAACATTTAGAAATCAAAAAAAATCATTATTCTTTTCTTTTTTATTAATTGGCTTATGATAGAAAAAAGGCTGTAGTGTTTTTCCTACAGCCTCCCTAATTAATTATTCAACAATAATTTTTCTAACTCATCTAAACGTTCTTCAAATACTTTACACGCATCATCAATTGGTTGTGCCACGTTCATGTCAACACCTGCTGCCTTTAATACCTCGATCGGGAAGTCAGAGCAACCTGCTTTTAAGAAATTATTGATATAACGTTCTACAGCTGGTGCCCCTTCTTCTAAAATTTGTTTGCTTAATGCCGTAGCTGCTGATTTACCTGTAGCATATTGATAAACATAATAATTGTAGTAAAAATGTGGAATACGTGCCCATTCTAAGCCTATTTCCTCATCTAAAACAATGTCCTCACCAAAGTATTGTTTATTTAAATCATAGTAAACCTCTGTTAAACGTTCTGCTGTTAGAGATTCACCATTTTTATCCATTTGATGGATTCGGTGTTCGAACTCTGCAAACATTGTCTGTCTGAAAACAGTGCTTCTAAAGCCATCTAACCAATGATTTAATAAATATATTTTTTGTTGTGGATCTTCAATAGTCTTCAGTAAATAATCATTTAACAACTCTTCATTACACGTTGAAGCCACTTCAGCTACAAATATGGAATAATCTCCATAGACAAACGGCTGATTGTTACGTGAATAATAGCTGTGTACACTATGACCAAATTCATGAGCAAGTGTGAAGAGGTTATTCACGTTGTCCTGCCAATTCATTAATATATATGGGTTTGTTCCATATGCACCTGATGAATAGGCACCACTGCGCTTCCCTTTGTTTTCCAGAACGTCTACCCAGCGGTTATCAAAACCACTTTGCACAATGCTTTGATATTCCTCACCAAGCGGTGCTAATGCTTTCACTAAAATATCCTTAGCTTCATCATAAGTGACTTTCATCTCAACTTCCTTAACAAGGGGTACAAATAAATCCCACATATGCAGCTCATCTACGCCTAATAGCTTTTTACGTAATGAAATATAACGCTGCATAGCTGGCAAATGTTTATGGATTGTTTCTACTAATTGATCATAAACATTTTCTGGAATGAAGTTATTGGACATTGCTGCCTGCCGTGCAGAATCATAATTTCGAATACGTGCACTAACATTGTGTTTTTTCACATTACCAGTTAATGTAGCGGAAAATGTATTTTTAAAGTTACCATACGTTTCGTACACTGCTTTAAAGGCATTTTCTCGGACAGAACGATCTTTGCTTTCTAAAAACTTAATATAATTTCCATGTGTAAGCTGAACTTCTTCTCCCTCTTCATTTTTCACTTTAGGGAAAACTAAATCAGCATTGTTTAACATGCCAAATGTATTAGAAGCTGTACCTGTTACCTCAGACATTTGTGCCAGTAATGCTTCCTGTTCTGCTGGCAAAATATGAGGACGAGCCATCGTTATTTCTTTTAAAGATTGTTTATATAGTTGTAGGTCTTTATTTTCCTCTAAATATTGTTCTATTGTCTCTTCGCTTAATGATAAAATCTCTGGTGTTAAAAACGACAGGGCAGCTGAGATGCTAGTTGCTAATGTTTGAATACGACTATTCATATCCTGATAGACGCTGTTTGTTGTGTCTTGGTCATAGCGCATATGGGCATATGTGTAAAGCTTCATTGCGCGTTCATAAACCTGATCATGATAAGTTAATACTGCTAATAAAGCAGCTGCTCCATTTTTTAAAGTACCTGCATAGCTAGATGCCTTCTTGGCAATTTCTGCGACTTCCTTATACTCTTCTTCCCATAGAGCATCAGTTGCAAATATATCTTCCAAGCGCCAAGTCAGCTCTTCTGGAACTTCATTTCTTACTAAAACTTTGTTACTAGCCATGTATGCCAGCCCCCTTATTATGTGAGTTTTTCCTATACTCTCATATTTTCTCAGTATATTGTGGCAATTGCAAATAAATGTGCATACACATACTCACATATATCTAGAGGAAAATAATTTTGAGAAATTTTCGCAAGGATGGCTACGTAATTTTGGGTAGCCTCCATTGCTTGATCTGTAACATCAATATTTTGTTCTCTTAAAAACAATCGAATCTCGCTCGTATTTAATTGATGAGGTAATCGCTGAATACCTCGGCAAAAATAATGCAAAATAGTTTGCCACTCGATAGAGAACATTGGTATTGCCTCACTAGCTTTTACTGGTATACCTACGTACTCAGGCATAGCAGTAAGAGTAAAGCCTAATTCATAACAGCTTCGTAGAAATGAATCCTGTACACCCTTATAATTATGTAGTAACCGCTGATAGACGAATTGCCGACAGTATTTTTTATAAAGCTGCCAATATAGCTGGAATTCTTCTATTGTTATCACTACTGGTTCATAAAATGGAAAGTGTTGGTTGTTAGTTGACATATCTTGAACTTTGCCTATAAAAGTATGCCCATGAACATGCAAAAGATTCGTCCAATAATTAAATCTAGAGGTCATTGCATCGTAGGTCATTAAATAGGGTTGACCTAGCATTGTATAAGCAATGTTTTTTTGCAAAATAGGAGAAATGAAAAGTTTTTGAATGCCTTGTAAGGATGATTTTTTTAGAGGTGTCTGAAAAAGCCATAATACTTGGATAGTATTTTTATTGTATCCAGCTGTACGTAATAACCACTTTTCATGTGAGATTGTACTGCATTGAAATTCGATGGCAACTTGCCTTTGGTCACTCGTTACAAGTAAATCTGGCCGCTGCGAAAGCTTTTTTAAATAAGGCTCCAGCATTACTGTATGCCCTAACTTTTTTAGCCATTCGAATAATTGCATTTTTCCTTGCAAGTGAAGTTGTGACTCCCCCTCTGAAAATAACTGGGCACAGTTATTTTTTGATTGATGAGCAAAGTGAGGAATATTATATTTACCGATTTTTAGGTGAACAGGATGCTGACATTGCGGACAATAAAATTTCATAAGTTGCCTATATCTTTGTAAGTCTTCCCTCGTATATTGATATGGGAGAAAAAGCTGAAGCTCTTCATTATAGGCAATTAACATAGAATCTCTCCTTTTTGCCTAATTGTATGGGAGTACTTTTCTAGCAGCAACTTATTAACGGCTTTTTCTTGAAATTTAAAAATTGACTCAAAAAAGACTGTAAACAAACTTGATAAACATCAAGAGGTTTACAGCCTAAAAAGCTAAATTATTTAATGAAAGTATTTGCGCACTGTTTCAAAGCAATTAAACTCCATAATTTTTTCACCATATTCCTCTAAGCGATGAATTGTGAAATTCGATGGACTTAAAAATTCTTTGATAACAGCATTTCTGTCGTGACGATTTAAATCTTCGTCTGCGTTTGCAAAATCAACTACTAGATAGTACCAACCTTCATATTTGAATAATGAGGAATCCACTAATTCGTCTGTCATACGTTTTGCGACAGGGATTAACTCATCAATATCTTTAAATTTATAAACATAAATATCTGTATCCATAAATAATTCTGACTCATCTATGTCACCAAATTGAGTTAGCTGGCTAAGAAGATCTTCTCCAACTTCATCAAAAGGGGCATACATATCTTTTTGTTCATCAAAATGCGAATGACCATCTAATGTTTCACCGTCTTTTAATATGTGTGCACGTGTGACTATGATTTCCAAGCCTACTTCAGACGCATTGATATGAATCCAAATCGGACCTTCTACATCAAAATAATCATCCGTGTTTACTTCATCAATCATATCCCAAAAAAGTTGTTCACCCTTTGCTCGATTGTACCAAATTTCTTCACGACTATAGCCGCGATCCTCTATATCATTGTACGTAATAAAGAGCTTGAGTGTATTTTCATTTACACGTTCGATGTCCACTAGACCTCATCTCCCTTCACTGTCATTTGTCGAAAAACAGTTTTGTTTCATTAGTATGCTTTTATTCATCTTTTTTAACCTTCATACTCCATTTGTTTTTCAACCTTTGACTACACTACAGTAAAACGTCGAGCAACCGTTGATCAATTTGTATTTCACAGTTGTCTCTAATTCTATTGTATGCTGTTCCGTCATAAAATGAAAAGGATATACACCGTTTCACAGAAGATATTTGAATTATTGAAATTGTAGTAAACTATTTATCTTAAATCAAGTTTAACATACTTTTACGGAAATATATGACTTTTCCCTATTATTTATTATACTTTATATAGAGGATTTTACATAAGTAAAACACAAAAAAATAGATGTCACAAATGATTTGTAACATCTACTATTTATTCTATGCAGTAAAGGGAAAAATTAGTTCACCATGCGCTGTGCTTCTTGTAGTTGATAAGCACGAACCTTACGAGGTAAGAAACGTCGAATTTCATCCTCATTGTAACCAACCTGTAAACGCTTTTCGTCTAAAATAATGGGACGACGTAATAAACCTGGATGTTCTTGAATTAATTCATATAAACGTTGCAATGGTAAGCTTTCAACATCAACATTTAATTTTTGGAAAATTTTAGAGCGTGTTGAAATAATTTCATCTGTACCATCCTCTGTCATCCGTAAAATTTTTTTAATTTCACTAATGCTTAACGGTTCAGAAAATATATTCCGTTCTGTATATGGGATTTCATGCTCCTCTAACCATGCTTTCGCTTTTCGACAAGACGTACAACTTGGTGAAGTAAATAATGTTACGATCATATTGACACATCCTTCCTTTTAATCGTTATCTATAAACCAGTGTGTTAAATTAGAATTAATGTAATGTAAAACTACATAATCATTATACAGCACTCTATGGTGTTTGAATATAGTTCCAATAAAAAAAAGACAAACCTTATCTCGAAATATTCTGTCTATTTATATAGCTTTCACTATAAGAACTTCTTTGCATGTCTAATGAACTACTATTAATATTCCCATTTACAAAGCATTTTAAACCTTCAATTCCCTCTTATTTTTGTTCTCATTTATAATTTTCAAACGAGAATATTGTCAATTCAGTGTGTACAAATTAGACGTTTATTGCATAATTTTGGTTGCATTTTCTAATAAAAAATATAGCTTAGTAAGCATATAATTTTTTTCTGCAAAAAAACACCGCCAAAAGTCTGACTTTACATACTTGCAATTCACTAAGTCTTTATAATATAATTTTCTGCAATACATCAAATAAGTCTTTGGTATTTGAATGAAGAAAAAACTTTGACGAAGAGTAGTACATATGCATCTTACACGTTTAGAGAGTCTGTGGTTGCTGTAAACAGATCGTGTAAGCATCTGGAATGGACTTCCGAGTTAGCTTTGTGAACGACTTAATGTGTCTATTAGCATTGCTCGTCCCTTCACGTTACGAAGTAGAGTGGCCTTTATTTGGCAAGCTGGGTGGTACCGCGGATTCAAACATCATTCGTCCCTTCATTAGTAAACTAATGAGGACGCATGATGTTTTTTTATTGAATAATAAACAGCAGCCTCAGCTAGGTAATTATGTAATAGACATTCACTCTGAGGTAATGAATTCAAGGAGGAAACGACATGACAACTATTTTTTCTGGCGTACAGCCAACGGGTATTGTAACTTTAGGGAACTATTTAGGTGCATTCAAGCAATTTCCCGCTTTACAAGACGAAGGAGAAGCTATCTATTGTATCGTTGATCAACATGCCATAACAGTAGCACAGGACCCAAAAGAATTACGTCAAAATATACGTAACCTAGCAGCTACCTATATTGCTACAGGCATTGACCCTAAAAAATCCACATTATTTATTCAATCTGAAGTGCCGGCTCACGCACAGGCAGGCTGGATGTTACAATGTGTCGCATCGATTGGTGAACTTGAGCGTATGACCCAGTTCAAGGATAAATCTCAAGGTAAGGAAAGTGTATCAGCAGCTCTTTTAACATACCCGCCATTAATGGCAGCTGACATACTTCTGTATAACACAAATATTGTACCTGTAGGCGATGATCAAAAGCAGCATATTGAGCTTACTCGTGATCTTGCAGAGCGCTTTAACAAACGTTATGGTGAGGTTTTAAAGATTCCAGAAATCCAATTACCGAAGGCAGGAGCCCGCATTAAATCGTTGCAGGAGCCTACAAAAAAAATGAGTAAGTCTGATCCAAATACAAAAGCAACCATCAAGCTTTTAGATCCAGCAAAAGATATTGAGAAGAAAATTAAATCGGCTGTCACTGACTCTGATGGTATTGTGGCATTTGATGTAGAAAATAAACCTGGTGTTTCTAACCTACTAACAATCGAATCAGCAATTTCTGGCGTTTCTATTGAGGAGCTTGTGCAAAAATATGAAGGTGTCGGCTACGGTGGGTTCAAACAAGGTGTTGCTTCAGCAATTATTGATCACCTGACACCAATCCAAGAGAAGTTCTATCACTTGGTAGAATCTTCCGAATTAGATATTATTTTAGACGAAGGCGCTGAAAAGGCAAATGCTATTGCAAGTGCTACATTAAAACGCATGGAAGAAGCAATGGGACTTGGCCGTACACGTAAATAAAGAACTGGATCTAATGCTTGACCAATTTTAGGGTATGCTAAAGTTCATACTTTATCTTCTTGGCTAGATGACTTCTCAAAACGGAGATCCAAAACAATAGCTCCTAACACAATAGCTGATCCAAGAGCTATATAAAATTCTGTTGTATGCATCATAAATTTAAAGACAACGATCCAGGAATACCCAAGTGTTCGATAATTTAAATACAATATAAGATTCCCTACAGAGAGAATTATTAAACCATAGCTCATTAAAAATAAAAAGAGACGGAACATAATCACAGCATCCTTTCGATTTATTTCTATTAATCATCTATTCGAAAAAAGATAAAAAAAGACGTCAGCCTCGTAAATTAGGCTGACGTTTTTTCAAATTTAGTAATTATCCCTCGTATTTTTTAAATAGAAGACTAGCATTATGTCCACCAAAGCCAAGTGAGTTGCTCATTGCATAAACGATGTCTGCTTCTCGAGCTTCATTTGGAACATAATCCAAATCACACTCTGGGTCTGGCTCCTGTAAATTAATTGTTGGCGGTAAAATACCTTCTTTCAGTGCTAACGCTGTAAAAATAGCTTCAACACCACCAGCGGCACCTAATAAGTGACCTGTCATCGATTTTGTAGAACTCATTGCTAGTTGATAAGCATGCTCACCAAAGGCTGTTTTTACTGCCTGTGTTTCAAACAAATCATTATAAGGTGTGCTTGTTCCATGTGCATTAATGTAGTCAACCTGTGAAGGTTCCACGCCTCCGTCCGCTAACGCTTGTAGCATCGCACGTGCAGCACCCTCTCCTTCTGGTGCAGGAGCAGTAATATGATGAGCATCTCCTGTTGCACCGTAGCCAAGTACTTCTGCATAAATTTTCGCACCGCGGGCTTTAGCATGCTCATATTCCTCTAGAATAACAATGCCTGCACCCTCACCAATAATAAAACCATCTCGATTTTTATCGAATGGACGGCAAGCTGCTTCTGGATCTGTATTTAAAGATAGTGCTGTATTGGCACAGAAGCCTGCAACAGCCATCGTCACGATTGGTGATTCAGCTCCACCCGAAATCATTACATCTGCGTCACCACGTTCAATTACTTTAAATGCATCACCAATTGAGTTTGTACCAGAAGCACAAGCAGTCACAGAGCAGGAGTTAATACCCTTTGCACCTAAATGAATCGATACTTGACCTGAAGCCATGTCTGGAATCATCATTGGAATAAAGAATGGGCTGACACGTCTTGCACCACGCTCTTGGAACGTTAAAAATTGTTGTTCATATGTCTCCATACCGCCGATACCAGAGCCAATCCAAACACCTGCACGTGGTGCTAGCTCTTCATCGATTGTTAATTGTGCATCTTCCATTGCCATGATAGACGCTGCAAGGGCATAATGTGTAAAGCGGTCCATTTTACGAGCTTCTTTACGATCAACATATTTTTCAATATCAAAGTCTTTTACTTCAGCGGCAATTTTGGCTGCGAATAGATCTTTATTTAAACGTGTTAATTCGCCAATTCCTGATTTCCCAGCTTTAATGTTAATCCATGTTTCTTCGATGCTATTTCCTAGTGGTGTAACTGCGCCAATTCCTGTAATTACTACTCGTCGTTTGCTCATTGTCTTACTCCCCTCAAGCATTTTTCGTTATTATTTTCCCCATCGCATAGCAACTGCGCCCCATGTTAAGCCGCCGCCAAATCCAACAAGTACTAATAAATCATCATCTTTAATCTTACCTGCTTCAAGCTCTTCTACCAAGGAAATGCCAATCGATGCTGCTGAAGTATTACCATATTTATGAATGGTTTTTGACATTTTTTCAGGTGGTAGCTCCAATCGTTCTCGAGCAGATTCCATAATTCGAATATTTGCCTGATGCGGCACTAAGAAGTCCACATCTTCTTTTGTTAAGCCTGCTTTATCTAGTACATTGACAGCAGACTCACCCATCTGGCGCACAGCAAATTTAAACACTTCTCGACCATTCATAGCAATTGTATCTTGCTGTGTTAAATACAGATTTTTTCCACCTGTACCATCTGCACCAAGCTCAAATGATAAGATACCTCTGCCATCCGATACTGGTCCAACTATCGCTGCACTCGCTCCGTCACCGAATAACACGGCTGTATTACGATCATTCCAGTCAATTACCTTTGACAGCTTCTCAACACCTACTACTAAGACATATTTATAAGCATTTGCTTCTACAAAGTGCTTTGCTGTCACTAAACTATATATAAATCCTGCACAAGCTGCAGCCTGGTCCATCGCTGCTGCATTCACTGCACCAATTTGCTCCTGAACCATACATGCTACACTTGGAAATGTTTGATCTTGTGTTACTGTGGCTACTAGGATTAAACCGATCTCTTCAGGTGTAATACCTGCATTTGCAATAGCCTCTTTTGCTGCAGCAACTGCTAAATCTGAAGTTTCCTGATTGTCCGCGGCAAAATGACGCTCTTCGATCCCTGTTCGAGTTCGAATCCATTCATCTGAAGTATCCATAATTTTTTCTAAATCAAAATTTGTCATAACCTTCTCTGGAACGTATTTGCCTATTCCTATAATACCAGCGTTCATTTAGCAACCCCTCTGCTTTCTTACTATCAATTATTAGTAACTGGTCATAATTATAACTCATAATGAAGGAGAGGTGCAAGATGAATTAAAATTAATGTCCATTGCCCCTATGTGTTTGAAGATTCTGGAAGGTAGTTTGAATGGATTGATGTGGTTAGCACTTAATTGAACGGCTTGTCCTTTCTATGGAGCGCAGTGAGCACTTTTCTGAGCGTTTAATCCTTATTTTTGATTGTGTTTCTCTCTTTATTGAGTGGTTCATCTATATTTTTGTGCTAAGTGACCTCTGTCTTGAGCACTTTCCCACATTAAAGAGGATAAGAAGGCTTTTAATAAGCAACCCTTTCATTATTTGAACACAATGAATAACTACTACTAAAAATTTCTAAAAAATTGTTGTGACAATTTCGCCATGTTTCACAGAAAAGATTCTTTTTTTTTCGATTTATGTTATGATATGATAATGAATATGTAGTAAAACTTTATGATATAAAAAGTTCGGTTGAGGTGAAATTAATGCAATATATCGTAACATTCATATGGTCATTCCTACTAGTATCAATGTTAAACTACGTAGTAAGCTCTGTACTTGGTGCACCATTTGATTTTAAAACAGGTGCAATCCTTTCAGTTGTATTCTCTATCTTAGTTTTCATTATTGGTGCAATTTTGCCAAACGATCCAGTACCAGAAGCAGCAGACCATCATTAATTTAACAAGAAAAAACCTGTTTCACGTAAAATGAAACAGGTTTTTTCTTGTTTATTTTTCAACGACACATTGGCCATCATGCATTCGAATATGCAATGTTTCTCCTGGTAGTACCTCACCACGCAGTAATTCCTTCGCTACAGTAGTTTCGATATAACGTTGAACGAAACGTTTTAATGGTCTTGCACCAAATTGTGCATCTGCGCCCTGTTGGACAACCCAGTCAATTACTTCTTGATCCACCTGTAAAGTAATTTCCTGCTCTGCCACTCGTTTGACTAGCTGTTCCACATATTTCCAAGCAATGGCAGTGAAATGTTCATCTGAAAGCACGTGGAACATAATGATATCATCCATACGATTTAACAGCTCTGGTTTAAAGTGCTGCCGCAATGCTGTCATCACTAAATCTTCAACGGTATCTCCCTCTCTCGCCTCCATTAAATAGCTAGAGCCAATATTAGATGTTAAAATCACTACAGTGTTTGTAAAGTTGACCATACGACCTTGGCTATCTGTAATGCGACCATCATCTAAAATTTGCAATAAAATATTTGCTACATCTGGGTGTGCTTTTTCAATTTCATCTAGTAGGACAACAGAATATGGGTTACGGCGAACAGCCTCTGTTAATTGTCCTCCTTCCTCATAACCAACATAACCTGGAGGTGCACCTACAAGTCGAGATACACTATGTTTCTCCATATATTCACTCATATCAATACGAATAAAATGTTCTTCCGAATCAAACAACTGTGCCGCTAATGCTTTGGCAAGCTCGGTTTTACCAACACCTGTTGGCCCAAGGAATAAAAAGCTACCAATTGGACGATTTGGGTCCTTGATACCTGCTCTAGCACGCCATACCGCTTCTGTAACAAGCTGAACAGCATTATCTTGTCCAACGACACGCTCATGCAATGTGTCTTTTAAGCGCAATAACTTTTCACGCTCACCCTCCACTAATTTCGTTACGGGTATACCTGTCCACCGAGAAACAATAGATGCAATTTCATCAGATGTTACTTCTTCACGTAAGATACGTGATTCCGTACCACTCTCTAATTGTTTTTCCATTTCTTGAATTTCTTTTTCCAAAGTAGGTATTTTCCCATGACGTAATTCAGCAGCTTTGTTTAAATCATATTTGCTTTCCGCCTCATCTAAATCACGGCGATATTTATCTAGTGTTTCACGTTTCTTTTGAATACCATGTAAAGCTTTTTTTTCTGCTTCCCATTGTTTACGCATACCCTCTGAGGATTCCTTAAGCTTTTTTAACTCCCCTCGCAACTGCTCTAAGCGCTTTTTACTTGCCTCATCTTTTTCTTTTCGCAGTGCTTGCTCCTCAATCTCAAGCTGCATGATACGACGTGTCACTGCATCCAATTCCTGAGGCATAGAATCTATTTCAGTTCGAATCATGGCACATGCTTCATCAATTAAATCAATGGCTTTATCAGGGAGGAAACGCTCTGTAATATAACGATTTGAGAGCTCCGCCGCCGCTACAATGGCACGGTCATGGATACGTACCGCATGGTGTAGCTCAAAGCGCTCCTTAAGACCACGTAAAATAGAAACTGTATCTTCTATTGAAGGCTCACGTACAAGTACTTGTTGGAAGCGTCGCTCTAAAGCTGGATCTTTTTCAATATACATTCGATATTCGTCTAATGTTGTAGCACCGATACAATGAAGCTCACCTCGTGCAAGCATTGGTTTCAGCATATTTCCAGCATCCATTGCCCCATCCGTTTTCCCAGCACCTACAATAGTATGAATTTCATCAATAAATAAAATAATCCGTCCTTCTGATTCCTTTACTTCCTTCAGAACGCCCTTCAAACGCTCTTCAAATTGGCCTCGATAACTTGCCCCAGCTATAAGAGCACTCATATCAAGCTCATATAAGACGCATTCTTTTAACCCCTCAGGTACATCTCCTTTTACAATTCGTTGAGCTAATCCCTCAACAATAGCTGTCTTACCAACGCCAGGTTCTCCAATCAATACAGGGTTATTTTTGGTTTTACGCGTTAAAATACGAATAACATTGCGAATTTCCTCATCACGGCCAATAACAGGATCCATTTTACCGTTTTTCACTTCTTCAATTAAATTTCGTCCAAACTGTTCTAATGGCTTTTTGTTATCTGTTTGTTGAAACTGCATATTTAGCACTCCTTTTCAAATTTCTATACCCTTCTTTTTACTCTAAAAATGTTTGACCTTTTTTGACTAACTTTATTTTACATGACCCGACAAAACATGGCAAAGAAAAAGCACTAAAAATTTACACTTAAAAATGGGAATTTACGTTATAATAATAGTATGTTTCTGAGTTTTAGTATCGAAATTCACCATTCTTTTGTGATAATAGCCAATTATTACAAAAAGAAAGCGATGTGTTGAAGATATGGTATTAATGGATAATATGCATGAGAAAATTCATGAGCTTTTTCAAAAGCACGGAGTATTTATCAAAGTGAATAAAGGGAATAAAATTTTTTTAGAGGGTGAACGTGCGAAGGAAATCTACTATATTAAAACAGGAGTTGTGTCAATTAGCCAAGAAACGGAAAGCGGTAAGGAATTAACCATTCGGATATGTGGTCCTGACAGTATTATTGGAGAGGGTTCATTATTTTGTAATCTATCCTATAATTCTATGACGGCAAAGGTTTTAGAGCCTTCTACACTATATGTTTTAAGCCGCAAATCGTTAGAGCTCCTATTAGTAGAACAACCTACCCTTATGGTGGAATATATGAAGTGGCTACAGGCAGAAAATTTAAAGCATCAAAGTCGTTTACGCGATTTAGTGTTAAATGGTAAAAAAGGCGCTTTATTTTCAACCCTAATTCGACTTTCGAATACCTATGGCAAACCTTTAGAAGATGACACTATTTTTATCGATTGCCCTTTAACCAATACAGAAATTGCAAATTTGTGTGGCACGAGCCGAGAAATGATTAATCGTATGCTCAATGATTTAAAAAAGCATCATATTTTATCTTTTGATAAAGGCTATATAACCATACACGATTTACAATTTTTAAAGGATGAAATTGCCTGTGAGAATTGTCCATTGCAAATATGCCGTATCGATTAATTCGTTACATGTTAAATCCCCGCTTACCGTTATAAGCGGGGATTTATTAATACTATCTGACACCTAAAGCCATTTTGGCATAGCGTGACATTTTATCTTTTGACCAAGGTGGATTCCATACAATGTTAACATTTGTTGACTTTACTTCTGGAAGTTCACCTAGGGCTGTATTAACTTGGTCCACAATGACCGGTCCAAGCGGACACCCCATAGAAGTTAATGTCATTGTAACAGTTGCAGCACCCTCATCATCTAATTCTACATCATATACTAAACCTAAGTTGACAATATCAATACCAAGCTCAGGGTCAATTACATTCTCTAATGCACCTAACATGCTATCTTTCATATCTTGATCCATTTTATTTCTCCTTTCAACATAGTGTTAACTTTATCATAGCAGATGCATCTTATTATGCCAAATGCTGTGCAAGCCATTCAGTTGCTGCTAACATACCTTCTCGAGACACAGCATGTCCTGCTTTTTTATCTGCAATAAATTTTAGGTCTTCAGGGTTCGTTTCATAGTATTTGCGTAAAGATAAATAAAAATCATACGTTTCTTTAAAAGGGACTGTTTTATCCATTTCCCCATGCCAAAATAGCACTGGACGACACGCAAATTTTTCTGGTGTTAGTGTGACATCATAAGTGGCAAGAAGCTCATTAGCCTGCTGTATTTCTTTCTCTGACATTGGCCATTGCACTCCACTTTTAGCAAACTGCTGTAACTGGTATTCACCTAATTTTACAAAGCCTGGTGCTCCCATACATACTGCTGCAGTTTGTATCCACCCATATCGCTTTAAGCAGCCAGAAGTGACAATACCCCCCATCGATGTACCAGCAATACCAATTTTATCATGGACTAATAAATGTTTATTCTTTAATCCATTATATAATTGTTCAATCTCATGAATAGAATTTAAAACAATATCCCAAAAATGGTTGTTCATTTGCATCTCATTAAGACCCTCGCTACGATCACCATGGAATTTAGCATCCGGTAAGAGGACACGCACCCCTGTATTTACTAACTGATATGCATAATGTAAGTTATGTTCTTTCGCACTCATAAAGCCATGTAAGAAAATTACGACGGGGGTTTCTTCATTCATTTGATCATTATGTATATGCAATAACGGAATATTCCCCCACACTTCTTTTTCTACAATCATTTTTGTCACTCCCAACTTTTGTCTCTTCTTTATGTTAGCAAACTTTTTTCACTGTGACAAAATTTTGACGAATGGATAACAAAGCGATACTATTCAAACTATAGGAAAGGGGCAACGAGCTATGAAACCTCATTTAATCGTTTTAGATTTAGACGGTACTTTATTAACTGATCAACAGCAAATTTCAGCAAAAACGAAAAAAACATTATTGCAGGCAAAGGAACAGGGTCACCAGGTTATGATTGCTACAGGTCGACCATATCGAGCAAGTGATATCTACTATCATGAGCTTGGCCTGACAACACCTATCGTAAATTTTAATGGTGCTTACGTCCATCATCCAAAAAATGCTGCATGGCAGACTGTGCATACGCCAATCGATTTAGGGGTTGTACATGATGTCGTCGATTCGATCAATAGCTATGAATACGAAAATATTATTGCTGAAGTGAAGGATGATATTTACGTGCATACAGAGGATGAACGGATATTAAATATATTTAATATGGGGAATCCAAAAATTACGCTTGGCGATCTCTATATCCATTTATCGGAAAATCCTACAAGCCTTCTGATTCAAGCAAATGAAGTAAACTCGATGATTATACGTGATCATTTGCAGGCTGTACATGCAGAGGTTATTGAGCATCGTCGCTGGGGTGCGCCACTTCATATTATTGAGATTGTTCGACGAGGCTTGAATAAAGCAGTAGGAATTGCACACGTCGCAAAGGACATAGGGATACCACGCGATCGGATTATCGCATTCGGTGATGAAGATAATGACTTAGAAATGATTGAATATGCTGGAATAGGTGTAGCAATGGGTAATGGGATTGCATCTTTAAAAAATATCGCCAATGAAATCACAACATCCAATAATGATGACGGTATTGCTAAAATACTCATTGAACGCTTAAAATTATCATAGTTAGTAAGTTTTAAAATTTTATTCAGAGAGTTTTTCACACAAACATGTACTGTATAGACCTCAATGTTAGTCTATTTATAAAAATACTAGTGTAACTTATATAAAAGAAGTGAAAAATGAATGTAGGGGGACAAAATGATGAAGATATTTACTGACAGCGGATGTGATCTGCCAAAGTCTTACTATGAAGAGAATGATATCGTTCTTCTGCCATTACGAGTGCATTTGAACAACAATGAATATGATGATGTCATGTCAATTGATTCAAAAGAGATTTACAATGCTATTCGTCAAGGTGCTCGCCCAAAAACATCTCAAGTATCACCAGAGCTTTTTCTGAAGCACTTTGAAAATCTAGCAAAAAATGAGGAGGAAGGTATTTATATCGCCTTTTCATCAGAACTATCTGGAACCTATAGTACTGCTGTCATGATTCGCAATCAAGTACTAGAGCAATATCCATCACTTAAATTGGCAATCATTGATTCTAAATGTGCTTCATTGGGTCATGGGCTCGTGGTCGAAGAAGCGGTTCGTCTTCGAAACTTAGGAGCTTCATTTGAGGACATCGAAGCTAGAATTACTGCCCTAGCCCCTCAAATAGAGCATCTTTTTACAGTTGAGGATTTAGACTATCTAGCCAAAGGTGGGCGTGTATCAAAGGCAAGTGCATTTTTAGGGGGACTCCTTAGTATTAAGCCTATTTTAAATGTAGAAGATGGTAAGCTTGTACCCATTGAAAAATCGCGTGGACGTAAAAAAGCAATTGCTCGCATGTTAGAATTAATGCAAGAGCGGGGTGAAAAATTCTCTGAGAAAGTTGTTGGTATTAGCCATAGTGATGATGCTGCCTTTGCAAGCGACGTAAAAGACGCCATTCAAGAAAGATTTTCACCTAAAGAAATACAAGTAACAATGATTGGTTCAGCTATTGGCTCCCACGTAGGGCCAGGTACAATCGCTATCTTCTTTACGAATAAAAGCTATCGTGCTTAAGACAAAAACCCCTCTACACTGAAAAATATGTAGAGGGGCTTACATTTTTATAATTATGCGTCCTGTTCCTGACGTCGTACTTTACCTCGTTTAATGATTACGAAGACAAACCCTATAAATATTACCCATACTAATCCAAGTGCTATCATATAAGGTATATTGAATCCTTCATCATTTTTAACCTGATAAATTTCCACCATTTCACGATCTAAAATAACTGGATAAACATCCTTTTCATTAATACGGACTTTTTCCTCATGTAAAATACCATTTAGCATTTTACCTTCGCCTAGCTGGGCTGGTGTTAAATCCACACGCTGTGTTTTCCCCGTATTGTTGACCATGATGACCCACTTCTCTTCATCAGATGTACGTGTGAACACTAGTAAACCATTTTCATTCGTGATGATTTCAAAATCACCTTTACGTAAAGTAGCAGATTTATTGCGTAATGATTGGACATTTTTAATATAATCAATGAGTTCTTCATCTGTTTTAAAGTTGAAGATTTGATGTGTATCTGGCTTCGCTTCACCGTTCATTGCAATTTCTGTACCATACTGCACAACTGGAATTCCTGGTAGCATAAATAGAGCACCCATCGCCATTTTTAATCGAGTCGGTGGGAACATATTTTCATTTGCAGAATCGAATGTAAAACGATGTGTTTCTAACGCATCCACCATAATTTGTGTTGGTTTCTCACCAGTAAAAGGCTCCATCAGCTTGGAGGAATCCATATCAACATTTTTAAAAATATTACGGTAGATATCGGCTGTTTCTGGTGAAAAGCTTGCATCAAAATTGGCATCGCTTGCTTCATTTGAAATAACATAGAGAGACTTTTTCGCATC
This sequence comes from Lysinibacillus sp. B2A1, assembly GCA_002973635.1. Taxonomy (GTDB): domain Bacteria; phylum Bacillota; class Bacilli; order Bacillales_A; family Planococcaceae; genus Lysinibacillus. Next base: position 955,991 of record CP027224.1, on the reverse strand, counting down.
TTTTAATGCTTTAATTACATCATTGATAAATGCTGTGTCAGCGTCTGCAATATTTGTTAGACGAATTCCGCCAATATCATATGTAGAGACAAAGTCTGTTGCTGATTTAATAAGTGCATCTTGCACCTCTTTGTTGGTTAAGTCCCACTGTACTTGCCCATTATTTGTAGAAGCAATCCAATTTTGTTTTGCAGAATCTTTTGCCCATTCATGATTTGGACTTACATTGTTGAGTGGAAAATCAACCATAATAGCCATATTTTTAGCTTTATAGGCTTCTATAATACTTTGAAATTCTTCAGATGTCCCAAAATGACGCTCGATAGTCGAGTAGCTTGTTGGCATTGAGCCATCATATTTCTCTGTAGAAAAAATAGGACCAATAGAAACAATCGTATAGCCCATTTCGCCAATGAAATTCAGCTTATTTTGTAGACCTGCAAAATCACCGCCTGCAAACTTTGAAGGGTCTTGCGTATTTGTATCAAAATCGTTAGTGCCCGAACTATTAAAGAAACGGTCAACGAGTAAATCATAGATGCTTTCTTCTGCAATCGTTCTTGTCGACACTTCATCAGCATGTGCAGTTGGTGTTGCACTTATGAATGAAGTTGCTAGTAAAAGCGTTGCAGCTGTTGCACTTATCCACTTTTTGAATCTCACTTTCATTCCCTCTCTTTCAAACCAATCCATCGTCATTTTACCAAATAAAACAGTCAAGTCGCTATCATTTCAAAATATTTTCCGAAAATGCAAAATGAATTACGGCAAAAAGGTGTCAACTTTTCCTTTTGATGCCCATTATTGGGGGAGCTGAGCTGTTTTCCTCTCTACACGAGCGTTTCTTCGATATATCTGAGCTGTTCTCCACTCTACCCGAGCGTTTCTTCGATATACCTGAGCTGTTTCCTTCTCTACCCGAGCGTTTCTTCAACATACCTGAGCTGTTTTCCACTCTACCCGAGCGTTTCTTCAACATACCTGAGCTGTTTTCCACTCTACCCGAGCGTTTCTTCGATATATCTGAGCTGTCTTCACTCTACCCGAGCGTTTCTTCGATATACCTGAGCTGTTTCCCTCTCTACCCAAGCGTTTCTTCAACATACCTGAGCTGTTTTCCACTCTACTCGAGCATTTCTTCGATATACCTGAGCTGTTTCCCTCTCTACCCGAGCATTTCTTCGATATATCTGAGCTGTTCATTCATTACGAGTAATTTTTCGGCAAACCTGAGTTGGCTACCGCTCTATCCAAGTAATTTCTCAGCTACAATGCTCTATAACCATTCTACAAAAAATAAAAGCCGGGAAGCGAAAACTTCACGACTTTTACAAGGATTATGCTAAGAAATCTTGACCCATTGGCAGCTTAAAGCCTAGGAACAATGTGATGAATAGGAATATAGCAAATAAAATCCAGAACATAACTGTTGATTTATTTTTCTTTTGGCGAACTAATACCATTTCCATCATACCAATTACTAAAATACCACCAAGGAATTTAAAGCCATAAAGCATACCCATGCCAAAACTTCTTCCCTCATTAAATAGTATGAGTCCAGTAATGATAATTAAAATGTAGAATAAACGTAATGTCATATGTAAGCCCTTTGACTTATTGCCCATAAATGAAGCAATTAAAAAAATGACAATAGCAACCACCCAAGTTGTAATATGCAAATCTGTTCTTATTAAAAAACTCATTTTCTTTCACCTCATATTCTTTTTTCTATCAAATTCTATCCTATCATGTGATGGAAAGGGTTTCAAACATTACAATAGTGTTCACATAATATACTTAAAAATCCGCGGAGCAAAAACTCACGCGGATTCGAAAAATTTATTCAAAATGATTTACTAATGTTCCAATGCCTTGAATTGATACTTTTACAGTATCTCCTGTTTTTAAAAATTGCGGTGGATTCATGCCTTTACCAACACCAGCTGGCGTACCTGTTAAAATAACATCGCCTGGCTCTAATGTTACATGTTGAGATAAAATGGATACTAGTGCTTCTACAGAGAACATCATATCCTTTGTCGAGCCATTTTGACGTACTTCATCATTCACTTTTGTGACAACTGTTAAATCTTGTGGATTTGGAATTTCATCTTTTGTCACAAGGTATGGTCCAAGTGGACAAGTTCCATCTAAGCTTTTTCCTAAGAAAAATTGCTTATGTTTTTCTTGTAAATCACGAGCTGTAATATCGTTAGCAATTGTGTAGCCAAATACATAATCATACGCTAAGTTTTTCGGTATATTTTTACCACGTTTACCAATAACAATTGCAAGCTCACCTTCATAATCTAGTTTTGAAGAAAGATCTGCATGAATTGAAATTGTTTGACCATCTGCCGCAATTGCCGTTGGAGATTTTGTAAATATCATTAGATCTGTTGGTGCTGCCTCTGCACCCATTTCTTTTGCATGTTCATCATAGTTTTTACCAACACACATAATATTTTTTGGTGTACGTGGAATTGGCGACAACCATTCTATCACTGTAAATTCACGTTTAAAGCTTTCTGCACGATCTGATTTTTCAGCCGCTTCTACTAATTTACGAATCTGTTCAACGAAATCAAAGCCTAACGCAATGCCATCCACGATTGAACTTGAAAAAGAAGGGAGAACTTGAAGTTCATTTTGAATAGCGAGCACATCCCATACCGCTTCTTCTTTTTTTACTTTCGGTCCAAAACTAACATGTCCACCTAATTTAAACGATAAAATTTTCATGATTTAAAGAGCTCCTTCTTTTTTCTACATAATACAACAATATGATAGAAATTGCCTTACTTTTGAGATAACAATTTTTATTGTTGTTAATTCTTCATACTTTATGCTATTGAAGCAGAAAATACTTAACTTTCATTCAATTTTATTTTATATGTTAATTTACGCCAAATCGCTTCTAAAGGACCTTGTTTCCATTTCGTTAGCCAAATTTCTGCTAGTATCATTTCCACAATAATTATCCCTAATGCAATTAACACACCCGTAGCAACACTTACCTTCCCATACCAGCCAAATCCAAATTGATAAAATAATATCGTTCCAATAACCGATTGAAGTATGTACATTGTTAACGACATTCGCCCAATTTTTGCAAAAGGGCTTAGTAGCTTTGGAACAACAGGAAGTAAGCAAAGTAATACAATAAGACCTATATAACCGATAGATAAAATCGGGCCACCTATGTATACCTTTAAGTAATCAAAAAGATACGTACGTGTAAACATAGCAGGTAAACTCTTCACAAAAATACCAATTGCCAACCCACTTATCGCTAACGTCAACCATAGCCATTTAAGTTCCCTTGCCCTTTCCACTAAACGCCATTTGGACGCTGCCGCACCTAATAACATATATGGTAAAATTGTAAATAAGGAGACAAACCACATCCCAATTCCTGCTTGAATCGATAAATCAGTTAAACGCTGCATAAAGGCATCTACCCAATTTCCCGTACCATAAGCCGTTATTGCCTGCTCAACTGATGTGATATCTAAATACTCATCCACTTTTGTATCAAAATGAATGAACCCAACAACGAATAACATAAAAGCTTGGAAAACACCAAAAATGATCGCACTAATTGTCACTAACCAAACTGACTGAAAACGCAGTAATAGTAATAAAAACACGCCACAAAAAGCGTACATCATTAAAATATCACCCCACCAGATTAACAAAGCATGAAGCAGTCCAAATAAAAATAAGACCGAAAGTCGTCGCAGTCCTATCGTATAAAAGTTTTGCTGACGACTCTGTGCTTTTTGCCATTGCATAGCCAGACCATAGCCAAATAGCATTGCAAATAAGGGATAAAAGCTGCTTTGTACATATATATCTAGATTTTGCTGCCAAACAATATCTGATGGTGTTGTAAACCATGATGCCAGGTCAATATAGGGCATCGGTAAATAAAAAGCAAACATATTAACTAGTAAGATTCCTAACAAGCTAATACCACGTAAAATATCTAATGTTGCAATACGTTCCTGCAACATTGTCGGTTTGAAATCCACAACATAACCTCCTCTTTCTTTTTACACTGTAGTGAGACAGAGCCGCTAACTCTGTTCACTACAATGGACTTGTTTATGCATGTATGGATCGTTCAATATCAAATAAGTATAATACTTTATCACTGATTTGGATCTGAAGAATGGATTCAATCGCTTCACTATAAACTTTAAGCTGAACACCATATCGTCCTAATAATTCCTTTGATAACGCGGGCTCCTTTGCAAAATGTGATTGAATACGGTCTGTCTTATAATCTAGTAACACCCAATTACCGTCTTCATCCTCAAATAAGCAATCAATTATACCTTGTACAATTTGGGCATCACCATCTTCATCTACTCTACTAATGGTAAACGGCATTTCTCTTCTGAGTTGTCGTGCTTTTTTAAAGCGCTGTCCAATCTCAGTTGTAAAGAAATTAAATATTTTTTCTGCCGAAACCACTTGACCCTCAGGCTCCGTCAGCAGCTGTCTTGTTACTAAATCAGCAACAAACTCCTGTACCTCATGGATATTCAGAAAACCATTTTGAGGTATGTGCTGCATAACCGTATGAATGGCTGTTCCTATTTCTGCACCTGTGAGCTGTTGGTGCTGTAAAAAGGACGGTCTTGGTGCAACAGATGTCGATTGCTGCTTAGAAGGTAAAGTAAAATAATATTCAGGCTCATCTTGCCGTTGTAAATTTTCCAAACGTTTTATTTCACTGACAGATGTTTTCGAACGCTTCCGTGTGGATTTTTGAAAAGGATACTGTGCTTGAAAGCGTGTCGTAATTGTTGTCAGCATGGCTTCATCTTCTGGCGTTTCAAATAATTGTTGCCCCTCATTTTCTATCGCATGTATATCGTACATATAATGACTAGTTTTAATCGGACGTATCCACCAATGAGAGACATCATCAAATGATTGATACGATGTTGTAGCAATGGATGCAAAATCAGCATGTCTTGCAACAGCAGGGCCTACCCAATCAAAGTAACTATTTGCCCTTGCTCGTAAATACTCCTGCAATGGGGCATCCAAGGATAGACTTTGTGCATCCTGCCAATTGTCACATGTTTTACTCCAATTTTTAACTGAGCCTATTAAGATTAACCGCTCCTTTGCACGTGTCATCGCTACGTATAATACGCGCATTTCCTCCGCACGCATTTCAAGCTCCTTTTTCTCCTTCAACGCTAAAAATGGTAAGGATGTATACATAATACGATTGTCTGGATCAATTGCTTTTACAGCAAGACCAAAATCTTGATCGAATAAATAAGGAAGATGGAAATCCATTTTATTAAATGGTCTGCCCATCCCAGCAACGAACACTACTGGATACTCTAATCCCTTTGAAGAGTGAATCGTAACGAGACGCACAACATCATCTTTTTCTCCAATCGATTTGGCTGTTCCTAAGTCATCGCCACGTGTACGCATGCGATCAATAAAGCGTAAAAAACGAAATAGCCCTCTAAAAGCAGTTTTCTCATACATTAAAGCACGATCATGTAAAATTCGTAGATTAGCCTGACGTTGTTTGCCATTCGGCATAGCACCAACCATCTCATAATAATGCGTATCTAAGTAAATCTTCCAAATTAAATCAGATAGTGAGCCACGTCGTGCTAAATCTCGCCAGTTTTCAAATGCCAGCATAAAACGTTGAAGCTTCTCAAATGTGACAGATTGTACACCATGCCCTTCACTACGAATAAATTGCCTTAATGCATCATAAAATGGAGCCTTTGTATCCGCTAATCGAATTTTCGCCAGCTCATTTTCGGTTAAGCCAACAAAAGGAGCACGGAGTACAGAGGCTAATGGAATATCCTGATAGGGATTATCGACGACCTTCAGTACATTCAGCATAATCATAACCTCTAACGCATCAAAATAACCTTTAGAGGACTCTGCATAGAGTGGAATTCCAGCAAGTTTAAATTCCTCCACCAAATCAGTTGACCAAGTCATAGAGCGCATTAAAATCACAATATCACTATATTTTAACGGACGTTCAGTCTTTGTTTTGGTATCGAAAACAGTCGTTCCATCCTCCTTCATCTGACGAATACGATCAATAATAAATCGAGCCTCATACTGTGAATTTTTTAATTCTTCTAGCTCTGAGGCTTCTTCCGTTGTACTATTCTCTGACTCCTCTTCCAGCTCCTCTTCCAAAGGGGGATGCATAATAACAAGCTCTACAGGCATCTCTCTATCATCATAAGGTGCCGCTGGTTTTAATGAGGCCTTTTCATCATACAAAATTTCCCCAACACGCTCACCCATAATCTGTGCAAAAATATAGTTTGTAGCGTTTAATACCTCTTTCCGACTTCGGAAGTTTGCATTTAAATCAATGCGCATACCGGTCGTATCAGGTGTCTCCATAAATTCCCCATATTTGCGCATAAAGAGCTTGGGCTCAGCTAAACGGAAGCGATAGATACTTTGCTTAACATCTCCTACCATAAAGAGATTTCCATCTAGTTCTTCACCTGTTTTCACAAGCTGTAAAATTGTTTCTTGCAGCATATTTGATATGGATAGGTAAGCATTTGAAGTAATCTCCTGCTTTTCCCCCCATTCACACCGTACGTGAGGGTTTCCCCTCATACGGCGTTCCATCAATTATGAATCTTTACACTAATACTTTATTTCCAGCTTTAACACGAAGTTTATTTACTTTGTCCAAACTTTGTTTTGTTAACTCTAACATTTGAAGGTATTTATTTATGATGTCTTCTGTTGTGGCATGAATCAGTTTATGGGCTTCTTTCGTTATAAAAACTAAGTTGTCATACTTATCGTTACTACCTTTTGCCTTCGGAACGATGTGATGTAATTCCATATTTTTCAGAATGAGTGCTTCTCCTGTGATATAGCAAACCCCTTTTTGAGCAATGTATTTAGAAATACGATTGTCGTTGTATTCAATACTACGATTGATTACAGGATTTTTCATGAGATACTTCACAACTTCTTCTGATACTGATTTTTGCTTTTTATGAATCAGACTTCTACCTTCAACTGTATAATTATTGATTTCTTGCGTAAAGTTTGTCGGATTTTTGTGTTTGATTCCATCGATAGGGAATATCGCTACTTTTGAAACGAATGTCTTTTTCTTGCCAAGATAATCTTTGAAATGTTTCTTGTAGTACGTACTTGGCTCACCTTTATCCGATGAAACTTTCTTCAAGCTGTTATATAAGGTTCGTTTGACTGAAAATGCAATTTCACTAAAATCTTTCGTTACCATCGTTGCTTGCTGATAGAAGTTATGAAGTCCTAGAATTGTTGCATTGAGTTTGGACACTTCTGAAGCATTAGATTTCTTTTTAATTCGTTTGATGTTTTCTTTGAATTTGCTAATTGCGTTTTTCTTCGCCTTATTTGTCATGAATGATTTTACGGTATGCTTCTTTTTATTTCTAGCCACTTTCATTTTAAAGCCTAGAAATTCCGAGAAGTTTTTCCTTAAATTAATGACCTTTGATTTTTCTTTACTAATGTCGAGATTTAATCTTTCTTTTAACCATTTTTTCACACCTTGGAAAATCTTGAAGGCACTTTTATGGTCTCTACAAAAGATTTTAAAATCATCTGCATATCGCACAATGAACATTTCTTTCAAGCTTGTGGCTCTTTTTAAGGTACTATATTTCACTGACCTATCAAGTCTAACCTTGCCACCAATAATTCTTTTACGCTCATAGTTTTTCTGTGTTTCAAACGTTTCCCACTGATTGCTTATCCACCAATCTAATTCGTTTAGCACAATATTAGATAGTAGCGGTGATAAAATACCACCTTGAGGAGTCCCTTTATTAGGTGTTCCTACTCCTACAATTTCTGCTTTCAGTAGTTTACTTATGATTGAGAGAACCTTTTTATCCTGGATACCCATTGATCACATTTGTTTAAGAAGTTTGCCATGATTGACGTTATCGAAGAAACCTTTGATGTCAATATCAACCACATAGTGCAGTTTGTTGATGTTTGCTAATGTTACTGCTCAAGAATATGCATGTAAAGTTCCTCTGTTCGGTCGAAAACCGTAACTGTGATTATGGAATTTCGCTTCGCATATTGGTTCTAGAATTTGTTTGATACATTGTTGAATGATTCGGTCTTCGATTGTCGGGATACCGAGTGGTCGAATTCCTCCATTAGCTTTTGGTATTTCTTTTCTTCTTATTTTGTGTGGTATGAAGTTTTCAAGTCTTTTTCTGACATAATCAATTAAGGCGATCGGGTCTTTTTCTCCGATAGTAACGATTGTAGATTCATTAATACCTTTGGTGAAAGAACCCTTGTTTTTCTTGATGTTTCGATATGCCAGTAAAATATTTTCTCTATTAATAATCAATTCATACAGATTTTTAAAGCGTTTGTTCATTTGACTTGCTTTGTAAAGGTCATCTAAGGTTTGTTGCATGTCGTAATATTCATTGTTTCGTAAGGACTGTCGTTTTAAAACTTTCTTGTTTGCTGTTTCAGTCAATACTCTCACCACTTTATTACTTCTTTTGGCGATTGCATTTCTTTTAGTCATACGAGAACCTGATAGTATAAAGTAATGTTTTAGTTATTCATAAATTGACTAATGGCTATCCCTCCACTGCTTGTTATCACAGCTTCACAGGTACTATGCCATCACTTTCACTGTGCTTAAAATGAGGTTATACTATAGACGCTTTCCCTCATACCGCTTCAACGAGTGCAATCTCTCCACGTAGCCAGCTTACCACGTTCCAAGAAATCATATCTGTACATATAATACTTTTAGGTCATTCCTCTAACCCTGTTAGCTGGATAGTGCCTGTAACACTATAAGGTGTTTCATAAAGACAAATTTTACTCCACCTCACTAACCCAACAATAAGTTGGTGTACCCTTTCGAATACCTATACCTCTAGAGCCGTACATTCGGAATTTCGTCAGTAGGAAGTTTTGTTCCCTACATTCTAACCATGAGTATTTTTATAGAACCCCAGTCTATCCATCCCACAGAATACCTCTATCCCGCTTTCCTTCTTTCGATTAGGAGGATGTTCAACTGACTTCACCGAGCTTATAACATCATCACGATTGCACGCGACAATGCTATTCGGAGGATTAGGTCGAGCCTTTCAGAGCGTTACCTCATCATTCGACTCATCTGATTTCTTAGTTCTCCTAGCGAAATGATGCTAGTGGCTAATCTTTTCAATTAGCAACGTGTCGCACTATCTTGATATTCATCCACAAGTACTTCTTTAAAGCGCTTTTTTAAATCCAATGCAACAGGTGATGGTTGTAAATCTCCATTTATTTCCTCTGTTAAAATTTGGAGTGCAAAATGCTCTAAATCCGAGAAATCTATAATTCCTCGTTCTAATTTTGCTAGACGAAACTGTTCACTAAACACATTTGTCAGTCCAACTAATGTGCCAATTGTTGGAGCCATCAGACGAATTTCCTCTAACAAGCGAGCAGGCGATCTAACAAAATAGGTTTCTTTTATGTTATTAACAATTTTTTTAGCAGTTTCTCGCTTTTTCTTTGCGAGCTCCTGTAACTCCACATCTACTAAAGCATCCTTGGACACTCGCTTTAACGTTGACCATTTAATGGTGGCAAAATAATCAAAGAGCTCCTCCCATTTTCCCTCACGGCTAATACGAATTCCTTCCTGAATCATCGCAAAATCAATTTCTGCTGTTTCAGCATAGGGTGCTGGCCCTGTTGGCTGTAACGTTATTGTTCGCATTTCCGAAATTAACACAAATGCTTCTTCAAGACTATGCTTTACTGTTAATTTCACATATTTCGACAACTCTAAATCATCAATGGTCACATCTTCCGCTAACTCATATGTTTTAGGAAGGCTGTCCAACCATTTTTTCGGCTCTGCATGAACACGAGATGTATCATAAAGCTTGCTAATTAATGTTTCAATGGCTTGATCATCACGATCTGACGTAAAACTATCAACTAAACGAAAGATTGCTTGAACTTGTTCCTCATCCTCAGAATCGTAAGCAGTTTCAAGTATGTCTGATAAAATATCATCTCTTAACAAGGCAACCTCTGCCTCATTAGCAATACGAAAGCCTGGATCAATGTCTAATAAATAGGCATACTGTTTTACAATGGCTAAGCAGAACGAATGTAATGTTGAAATCTGCGCTTTATTAACTAGGCTTAGTTGACGTCTTAAATGATTGGAAGTAGGGTTTTCTGCAATTGCTTTTTCAAGCGCCTCAGCCATTCGATGACGCATCTCTGCTGCAGAAGCATTAGTAAAGGTTACAACTAGCAGCTCATCTACGTTAATCGGATTCTCTGTGGCTATGACCTTTTCAATCATACGATTAATCAGTACAGCTGTTTTCCCAGAACCCGCAGCCGCAGACACAAGTGTATCCTGACCACATGCATAGATAGCCTTCCATTGGTCATCAGTCCATGTAACATTCGATGGTTTTTCAGGTATTGCTTGTACCAAGTTACTTCATCTCCTTCCGTATTTTTTCAACAATCTCGTTTGGCTTTGCTTGCATTAATTGTCGATAGCTTTGCTTGCCATCAGAGGGATCAAACTGACAAACAGCAGAAAACTGACAATAATCACAGGCTGTTTTTGACTTTAATTTATACGGACTAATAGACGTATCTCCAGATAAAATACCATTGCCAGCCTCTTGATGCTTTCGGCGCACAAAATGCTGCAAATTTTTCATATCGTTAACAGGTACTATCCGTGACTGAGATTCTGACGGTGTCCCATCCTTTTTCATATACACAGGAATAATTTTCGAATGGCCGCTTGATTCTTCCAACTGCTCATCCATCGATAAAATGGCTTCTGCATTCTCTGATAGCAGTCCCTTCATTTTATATTGCTTTAAACGATCTTCTTCAATCTCACTATCACTTAAATCCTTGTCAAGCTTTAGCATTGGGTTATGAACATGTACATACAGTACCCCTGCCGGCTCTGTTTCTCCTGGTAGCCAATAAGAGCTATTTTCCATTGCTACATCTAAATAAGTAAGGACCTGTAAAGAAAGTCCATAGTAGACTTCATTTAAATCTAAATCACGAGCTGAGGATTTATAATCGACGATACGTAAATATGAGCGATCATCTATAGATGCGCTATCCACCCGATCAATACGACCACGCATAAACATTTTCTTTCCGCCAGTTAAATCGATTTCAAGAGGCGGGAGCTGTTCATGTTGACCTGGTCCAAACGATGCCTCAATAGCAATTGGCTTAAAGTGAGAAACATTGGCATGCTGGGTCAATGCTGTCATTGTTCGTTCAACAATACGGATAAGCTTACGTTGAATATAACGATAGCGTGCACTGGATAGTAAGATTTGATGGGAAAAGACTGGCACAATTTGCTCCACAGCTTGTCGTGCCAATTGTTTAATCTGCTGTTTCGTTAAACGTACCCATGACAGCTGTTGACGATGCGTTTCTTCTGTAATCCATTTCAGTGCTTCATGGAATAAATCACCCATTGCAAAGGTTTCTAATCTATACTCTGCACGTTCCTCTAAACGCAGCCCATATGTTGTAAAATGCGAAAACGGACATCTAAAATATTTTTCAATTCGAGAAACGCTGGATGTCAGTTTTTGACCATATAACTCCTGTGTAATATATGTTTCAAGGGGTTGTGCTTCATTTTTATGTGTAATAGGTTGGAGGACACGTTCAAAAATCAGTGCCCAATAAGGATCCTGCTCATAAAATTTTTGTAACGCTAGCCATTCTGGCGTAAGCTCACGACTATGTTCAGCTTGGCGTAGCTGCATCATAAGATGGGCTAAAGCTGTGCGCGGATGACGTAAATACGGTAGTGGATTATTTTCTAGTAATTCAATTGGATCCATCACAACCCGCTCAACAGCTACTCCACTTAATAAACCTGGCGTATTTTCATTGCCAATTATTTTCTTTATATAAAGTGAAGATAGTAACGCCTTCCCTTCTTCATCAGCTGTAGGATACGACATATACAATTTATCAGAAGGCGTCGTTAAAGCTCTATATATTAAGAAATTTTCTTGGAGTAAACGATTTTTAGATGTCGGTGCAAGCTCATATCCGATTTGGTTAAACCATTCACGTTCAACATCTGACAATAATCCCTCATACTCCATACGTGTTGGATAGACCCCATCATTGATGCCTAAAACGAAAGCAACTTTTATATTTGATAAACGAGCCAAATCAACCGTCGCTACCATTACTTCATCTAAGGTAGGTGGAATGCGGGAAAATTCTAATGTATCAAAGCCCTCATCTAGTATTTTTGCTGCTTCCTCTACAGTCATTTGTTGTTCTCCAAACATATACACAAACTGATCGAGTACAGCGATCCATTCTTTCCATGCTTGGTCATGCTCACTAGCTGATAAGGCATCTCCTCGATCCAGTTCACGATCTTTCAAAGTCTGCAGCTTATCATAGACCTTTAAATCCTCAATCATTTCAAATAATGCAGTCGCTACATCTCTACCTGTTTTCGCTACTTCTAGCTTGTCTTGTAACACTTTTAGTGGTTGTCGAATTTCATCTCGAATAGCCTCGATTTCCGCTTGCATAGCACGTTCCTCATCTGTTTGTACCTTAGAATGGAATTCAAGGCCTCGATATTTTTTGAAAAACCATCGAGATTCCTCAAACCACCGCTCACCATAAATACCCTGTGCTAAGCAATAATTCTCTAAACGATCTGCACGCTCACGCCAAACATTTAGCTCAGCGTGTAATGGGAAAAATAAATCTGTTTTGACACTACGGAAAATAGGCTCATACTTCCAATTCGAAGTGACTACTTCTAAAACAGAACGACTAAGCTCTATTAATGGGTGATGGAGCATGGTCTTTTTTGAATTTGTAAAAGTAGGAATTTCATACTGCTGAAAAATTGTTGAAATAAGCGGGTCATAAACATCTGGTTGTCTATAAAGAAGTACAATATCTTGATAACGATATTCATCCTCCTTTGTCAGCTTTGTTATTTCCCGGGCAATGGCATGTATCTCAGCACGTCGATTGGATGCTTCAAGTACCTTAACATCACCAGAAGTTTCTTTTGATTGTGATACCATTTTCGAAAATCCCTCTTCCACATGCTGTAAATCTTTAGATTGAAAACGGTACGTATAGTAAAAATGTAATGGTGCATCTACTTCAATGCCCTCTTCATTTGCAATATCGTGTAAGCGTTGATTTGTTAATGCAGCTTCATGAAATAAAGACTGCTCATCATAAGCTTCATCAATATGATCAAAAGGTAGCACAACTGTAACTTGTTTGGTCACCTTTAATAGCTCTTTAACTAATTCCAACTCTCTAACAGTAAAAGCTGTAAATCCATCTATATAAATAGTTGCTTGCTTCATCGTCTCAGAGTCTTTCAATTGCTCAGTTAAGATTGGATAATAGCCCTCACTATCGACATATGTCGTCCCAAGTCGAGCCTCCAAAGCTTGTAAAACTACTTGTAAGTCATTGGTTTTAGCTTGTAATGTATGTGGAGCATCAATGGCCTTTAAAGATGAGGTTACTTCTGCTAGCACTGAGCTATTGACACTATAACGACTAAACTCGCGTAAGAGTGTCTCAATTTCCTCCGTAAAGCCTCTTTTTCCAGCAGCTTGGCGGAATAATGAAAATTCATCTTTTTGTTCCTCTAATAGTTTACGAATAAGCATTCGATAGCCATAACCATTTACTTCTTTTCGTGCAATACCGCCAGTTTCCTGTAATACAAGCCATGCTAATCGTTTAAATGTCATAACCTGGGCACGGATTAAGCCTTGTAAGCCATGTTTATTCGTTAGCTCATACTCTGTTGAATAAGACATTTGGTCAGGTACAATCACAAAAATCGGATGACCTAATGGCTCTGATTTTAATTGTTCAACAATTTCTTGATGGATAAATGTTGATTTACCAGTTCCTGATCGCCCTGAAACAATACGCAATGTCATATACGGTTCCCCTCCTATGTCTATAATTTTTTTGATAAACATGTATTTTGAATGTTTTATGTCAATTAAACCTGGGCACTTTTCTATTCTACCTAGCGATTCCCACTTGGGGCGGAGCACTTTTCTCTTCAACCCGAGCACTTTCCTCTTGGAGCGAAGCAGTTTCCTTTTCAACCCAAGCGCTTCTCACTTGGAGCGGAGCACTTTTCTTCACAACCCGAGCAGTTTTCTCTTGGGGCGGAGCACTTTTCTCTTCAACCCGAGCTCTTCTCACTCGGAGCGGAGCACTTTCCTACACAACCCGAGCAATTCTCACAGGAGACAGAGCACTTTCCTACACAACCCGAGCAGTTTTCTCTTGGGGCGGAGCACTTTTCTTCACAACCCGAGCACTTCTCACTTGGAGTGGAGCAGTTTCCTACACAACCCGAGCAATTCTCACAGGAGACAGAGCACTTTCCTACACAACCCGAGCAGTTTTCTCTTGGGGCAAGCAGTTTTCTCTTCAACCTGAGAGCTTCTCACTTGGAGCGGAGCAGTTTCCTCTTAAACCCGAGCTCTTCTTACTTGGAGCGGAGCACTTTTCTCTTCACCCGAACACTTTCCATTTGAAATGAAGCAGTTTTCTTTTCAACCTGAGCGCTTCTCACTTGGAGCGGGGCAGTTTCCTCTTCAACCCGAGCTCTTCTCACTTGGAGCGGAACACTTTTCTCTTCACCTGAACACTTTCCATTTGAAATGGAGCAGCTTCCTTTTCACCCCGAGCACTTTCCTCTTGGGGCAGAGCAGTTTCCTACACAACCCGAGTTCTTCTCACTGGAATCGGATCACTTTTCTACACAACCTGAGCACTTTCCTCTTGGAGCGGAGCAGTTTTCCCCTCAACCCGAGCTCTTCTCACTTGGAGCAGAGAAGCTTCCTCTTCAACCCGTGCTCTTCTCACTTGGGGCAGAGCAGTTTCCTCTTCAACCCAAGCTCTTCTCACTGAAATCGGAGCACTTTTCTACATAACCCGAGCACTCACAGTTGTCCCAAAGCACTTTTCCATTCTATCTGAGCATTGACTTCCTTTCCTAAGAACAAGTTAAAAACCCCTTCTCTCATTTTACATGATACAAGGGGCTAGATGTGTATATTCAACTTCCATACTTAATGATGTTTCGTCAATTTTCGCGCTTGCTTTAGATCTCTCTCCACACGTGCGTTTAATCGCTTCTCTATAAGCTTGCCGATCCACCAAAGTAAGACAATGGCAATTGCTGCAATAATTAGTCTTACAGGGCTTGTCAGTAACGATTTTAAATCATAGCCAAGCACGCTCATTCCTAAAATCATGACAAACTTACCCGCTAACAACACCACTAAATAAAATTTTTTATGAATATGGGAGAGCCCGGCTACTATGTTGACAATTACAGAAGGTGTAAATGGAAAACAAAGTAACACAAACAGTGGGCTAATACCATTCATATCTACCCATTTAATTAGCTTCTTGACCTTGCTACTCCCTGTGACAAATCGCAGCTTCGGGTGCTTGCCAAAATGTCGAACTAGTAAAAACACTGCATATGACCCAGCTACAGAGCCTAGCCATGATAGTAAGAAACCAAGCCATAATCCAAAAGCGCTTGCATTGGCCACAACGAAAACAACCAAAGGTAAAAATGGTAAAAATGCTTCTATAAAAGGTAATAGCAATCCAATGACTGGGCCAAGCGTTCGATATTGTGCTGCCACATGTTCAATATTTTCTACAGTAAACCATTCATTCAAATTCGACACCTCTATTTATACTGCAAAATTAAATGTAAAATCGTTAATGTTTCCGAAGTATTTTTATATTCATGAGGCTGATGACCTGAGAATACCAATGTATCCCCTTCCTTAATCAATTCATGCATATCACCAGCAGAAATAACAGCTTGTCCCTGTATAACAATTACAGTTTCTTCTACCCCTTCTGTATGTGCTTCACTCCTACTGAAGGCTCCTGGCTCCATTTCGATCTTGTAAAACTCCCAACCACGCTCCGGATTATAAGGAATAATCGAATATACGCGATAGCGCCCCTCATCTTCATCTACATGTGGTGCATCATCACTGCTATATTTCATGAAATGAGCTGTTGGTGGCTGTAATAAAGAGGAAAAAGAAATGCGCATCCCTGCAGCAATTTTCCAAATGGTTGATACAGTTGGATTCGCTTCTCCCTTTTCAATCTGTGCAAGTTGCGCCTTACTTACACCTGTAGCTTTGGAAACATCATCTAAGCTTAAATGACGCTGCTGACGAATCTTCTTTAATTGAAATGCTAAATTTCGGCTCATTTGTTCCATTATTATTCACCATTTTCTATTGTTTATTTTATCAGACATATGTATACTTTAATAAACATCAAGAACTATCAAACTATTCCATCATTAGTATACATGGAAATTTTTCAGAAGGGATGACCTATTTATGACAAGTACAACAGAGCTTCGAAATGAAGCAACTCACTCACCAAATGACAGCTTTATACAAGGCGTAAAAGATTGTATCCCAACATTACTCGGTTATATTAGTATAGGACTTGCTTTTGGAGTTGTAGGTTCCGCTTCTGGCTTATCAGTACTCGAAATTGCACTTTTAACTATTTTGATTTATGCAGGCTCTGCACAATTTATCTTTTGTGCACTCCTTTTAACAAATAGCCCAGCTTCTGCTATCATTGTAACCATTTTCGTCGTAAATTTACGTCATTTATTAATGAGTTTAACAATAGCTCCACATTTTACGCACTATTCCATGCTCCGTAATGTTGGTTTTGGTACATTGCTAACAGATGAAACTTTTGGTGTAGCTGTAACAAAGCAAATGCAGACAGGAAAGTTGTATGGAAAATGGATGGACGGATTAAACATCACTGCCTATTTGTTTTGGATTCTCTCCTGTGTTGCTGGCGCATTTTTAGGCAAATGGGTGGCAAATCCAGAGAAATGGGGTTTAGATTTTGCCTTAATAGCTATGTTCGTTGCCTTGCTTGTCCTTCAGCTTAGCAGTGTTGGGAAAAATAAAATTATGCATTATCTCATGTTGATCGGCTATATGATTGTCATCATGTATGGTCTTTCTTATTTTGTCCCTTCACATGTGGCTGTTCTTCTTGCAACAGTTATTGTGGCGACAATTGGGGTGGTGACGGATAAATGACAACAACTGCTTATATGGTATGGCTAATCATTGGCTGCGCACTTGTAACTTGGTTACCACGTGTTATTCCATTTATTTTTGTTCGCAATGTAAAGCTTCCAGAAGTTGTCCTAAAATGGTTAAGTTTTATTCCCGTTTGTATTTTGAGTGCTCTTGTTATTGAAAATTTATTGGATACTGACAGTGGGAAAGTTGTTATACTGGATTGGCCAGTATTTCTTACATTTGTGCCAACTTTAATCATAGCGCTTCTCACAAAAAGCTTATCTATTACAGTTGTAGCTGGCGTGATTATTATGGCAGCTGTACGATTTTTCATGTAAAAAGGTCAGTCCAAAGCGATACACTTTGGACTGACCTTTTATTGGATTAAGGTTTAAATGGATTCTTTTTTATGCTTCATTTTACTGGCTAACCAAAAGCCCACTGTTAACGAAAATGCATCAATTACAAAGATAAGAGGTGGAGAAGTATACCCTGCATAGACAGATGCCGCAATAAGTGCAATTGCCAAAATCAAAGCAACATAGCGATTAAACGTAATTCTTGTAAACAATAATACAAGTAATGCAGGTACAAATAACGCTAACACCATTTTCCCGAAAACATCCATTAGATATCCCTCTGCTCAGCTAGCAATAAACCAATTCGATAATGGTCATTGCTATAAATTACATGCTGTGTTAGGCGTATCTCGTTATTAAGGTCTAATACCTCTAAACGACAATGCGCTGCGTTTAATTGCAATGCTTCATATAATTCAGCCTCAGTAAAAACGGGGCGTCCATTTACTTTACGAATACACTCCCCTACAAGCAAACCCATTTTTTCAGCAGGCGAATCCGGTAGTACTGCTGCAATAATGGCTCCTTTCGTGCTTTGTGCAACTGCATAAATATCAGTTTTATCTTGCATTGCATAAAAAATAGAAATAATGACACGGATGACTACACCTACTGCTAAGGTTATAAAACCGATTAGTGGCTCCAAATATGCTGCCAGTCCACCGATTAAAATAAGCTGTCCTAGTATAAGCACTGATTTCCCAATTTTGGGTAGCTTCAAGGCTGGTAATTCTTTTCTTGCAAGCTTTGAAAATCCTATGACTATCGGAAATAGGACAAGTGCAAAATGATTGTCACCTAATGTGAATTGTGGCCAATAGGGCAATGCTGATGGAATAATATCACCAGGCATTACAAAGAAAATTGGTAATAGCCAAACATTTCTTGAACGATATACAATGGCCTGCATACCACGCTTGGTTTTTTCCACACAAGGCGTTGTTACCTTTAGAGCTGTTCGACGAATTAATATACCCTCAGCAATTACACATAGACCTGCTAAAATAGTAATGGTTACAATAGAACCTTCTAATAAATTTACACCTTCCACTGAAAACTTCCACCATGCAAAAGTCCAATGATAATGAAACATTCCCCATATCATGAAAGCAGCAAGGCCCATCGTATAAATAGGAGAAAGTGCGTTTATGAAAAACAGGATTAGTGCCAAAGCTGAAATAGCTATTAACAATAATAAAAAATCTTTAGGTACTGTTAAACCTGCACCAACACTTAATAGTGAAATTATAAGGGCATATAGCCAACCATGCTTCCACTGCCCAACTAGTTCTGTCCATCCCCAAATAATGCGTCTATTAAAAAATTTACGTTCCTGCTTTACGCGACGATACCCTAAAAAAATTGCAAAAATAATAGCAATATACAGTAATGGGTTGAGTAAAAAGCGGCCAATCGCTGTTACAATTTCTATTAATATATCACTAACCATACGAACACCCGCCGTTTCTGTCTTAAATACTATGAATTTATTGTATCAAACGACTACACACTTGCGTAGTACAAACTAAAGATATTGTCATTACTTAACTATATTCAGCGGATGTCATTTTTACAAATCAAATTTCTATTATCTACTGTTCTATATTGTGCAATAAAAAGCTTGTCGCCATTTGGAATTGTAAATCATTTTGACGATCTTGTTTATATTGCTTCAATGTGTCATTTAAGCTATTAAAGAATGTTGAATCTAGATAAATATTATCTTCTGCCTGCTTCAATTTTTTCTCATCTCGGTATTGCATAACAGCTTCCTCTGTCTTTTCATCCAAATAACCATCTAGTCTATCAATTTTATAACCAAGCTTTTTTAAAGCATTTTGGGTATACGAAATTTCCTCACTCATATCACCAACTTTAAATTTGCCAGACAATGGGTGCATCTGGAAGGCGAATAATTCATTTTGCTCAATCACTAAGTTCGCTTCTATTCCTTGCCCATGAATCCATTCACGCTTTGGTGTCAGCCATTTATTTGTAGATAGTTTTAGTTCTCCACCATTTGATAAAGCCCAGGATTCCTGTACAGTTCCTTTACCAAAGCTCTTAACTCCAACGATGGATGCACGCCCCCATCCTTTTAATGCACCACTAAGTACCTCACTAGCTGATGCACTGCCTTCATTTTGTAAAATTACAATCGGAATTTTATACATCGTTTGTAAATATTTCTCGTCAAAGCTTTTTGCTTCTGTTTTTAATGGTTCCATAGCACCTTCAGCATTTTGCATATACGCAAATACTTTGCCATTTTCTAATACCGTGCTCAGTAGCGCTGCGACGCTATGTAAATAACCACCTGGATTATCCCTTACATCAATAACAAGGCCCTCGATGTCTTTTCTCAGTAATTTACTCGTTTCAGCAACCCATTCATTTGCTGTTTTTTCACCGAAGATAGAGATTTCCACATAGCCAATCGACGTATCTTCTACCTTGATTATTTCACTTGATACCGTTTTATTCGATATTGCAGCTCGTTCCATTGTCATTTTTATATGCTTATCCTCACTAGGTCGATAAACGACAATGGTAACTTTCGTGCCCTTTTCCCCTTGAATTAATTGCATTAACTCACTCATCTTTTTCCCATCTACTCGAACTCCATCAACTTGTACAATTTCGTCGAGTGATCGCATGCCTGCCTTCTCCGCTGGGGATGAACGAACAGGAGATACAACAATAAACTTTCCGTTATTTTCAGTTAGCTCAATACCAATACCCACTCTTTCTTCAGCTAACATTTGTCGATGCTGCTCTGCCTCTTCCTTCGAATAATAGGTACTATAAGGGTCCTTAATTGCATCTGCCATACCACGCAGTGCCCCCTCCACCAACGATTCCTTTTTTGTATTGTATACAGATTTCTCCTCAATCAAGTTCATGGCTTCATTGATTGATTCAACCTCTGTGACGACTGGCTCCTTTTTATTCCCTGCCCCTAAATTAAACCAGTCAAAATAAAATCCACTACCTAGCAATAAGCTACTAGCCAGTACTCCGACACCAGCCATTATTTTGCGCAAATCTTCCCTCCTCCGTCTCTTTTACTGTATGACTTTTAATTTTCAAACATACAAGATTACGCTTCAAAATAATTAATTGAATGCCTGATACTTTCATTGCAATAGTTTCCATAAAAAAACTGCTGCGCTTTTAATAGAAAACGAGCAGATTTTTGCGTAGATTTAGTCTAATGCATCCACATAAGTTTTTAACATATCAGCATCCATCGGGCCTCTTATAGCTCGTTGAATATAGCCGTTAGAATCAATAAAATATGTTGTAGGTATTGTTAATATTTGATATTCTGAGCCAACTGAATTTTCTGGGTCAAGAACAATTGGAAAAGTTAATTCGAAGCTATCTCTAAAGGTCATTACCGTATCAATTTTAGCGTCAGCCGTCACATCACGTTCAGCCGAGGTTAAATTGACAGCTACAATTTCTACATTATCTTCTTTGGCATATTGTTCATAATAGCTTTGCATATGTGGCATTTCAGCCTTACATGGCGGACACCAAGTCGCCCAAAAGTTTAATACAACCTTTTTTCCACGAAGACTACTCAATGTGACATCTTCACCATCAAGACTTGTGAGTGTAAAATCTGGTGGCGTGTCTCCATTTTTCAACCCAATATTACGCTCCTCCATCTCCTTTCCTAGTGAAGCCGTTTCAATTTCTCGCTCCTTATCAATTTGCTGTCTAACATATGTACCAACCATGGCAACTACTAACAATACGACAATTAGTAGCCCAACATTTTTCTTCTTCATTATTTCCCTCCAATAATCTTCTCTTTCTCTTTTAAAATCAATCTTTCGTTTCAAAATTCTTTACAAAGCGTTGCAATAGTAAACCTATTATAAGTAATATAACGCTGATCCCTACAGCCGGTTGCCATAACCCAAGTGGCTGAAAGTTAGCTACAATAATCAATCCACTTGTATAGACGAGTAAAGCATAATTGATAGTAGATACTTTCCATAATATGAGGATTGTTAGTGCACTTAGCACAGTTAAAGTAATAATTTCGCTATTAGTCGGATTATCATTCAGTAATACGACTAGCCATTGATAAATGGATTGTGTTAAGATAATTGCCCAGCTATAGGCACTTGCTCCTGTTACATCAAACTGTATTTTTTGCTTCTTCCAAAGAAGCTGAAATGATACTGCTATAACAGCTAAAAAGAGACCTATTGTACCTCCATTGAAATAGAGCAATGCAAACGGTTGAGCTATAACAGTTTTAGTATCAGTGACAATGACACTAAACTTCCAAACAAGTATAAAGGTCAAAATGACATCTCCATATACCCCAGACCACTTTTTCGGGAATTGCATTCGTAATACTAGCCATACAATGACAAAAGCCATTAGAAGAGCAACAGCGGTTGCTGGCAATGTTAAAGTCCGAATAGAGAACCACTCCGTATTAATCACCCAAAATCCTCCACAAAAAAAGATATTTTTAGCATAGCATATATTCTTAATGTGAACCGTTATTTCACACTGTTTTCAGAAAATCTTCAGAAAGCCTATTTAATCATAGACTTTCTGTAAACGAACTCACGATATACCCCTATAGGTATTCATAAATTGTAACATTAAATAATCAATTTGTATAATAACTAGCACTTCCTCACCTTTGTTGAAACATAAAAAAAGCTATACATTAGACTATGCTAATGTATAGCTTCACTATTTTTTAAAGTGGAATATATTTCAATGGATTGACACTACCAACTGCTTGTCCACGCCAAGCACCAATATGCACCTCAAAGTGTAAATGTGGTCCTGTTACGCGACCAGTGCTACCCATCGTCGCAATTTGCTGACCTTGAGAGACCTCTGCACCCACACTTACATTGAAGGAATTTAAGTGCGCATATACTGTCGTATAAATTTGACCATCAATAGAGTGTGTAATAATGACTACATTGCCATATGTGCTAAGTGGTGCCGCATAGGATACAACACCATCAGCCACTGCCCATATTGGTGTTCCTGTCTTATTAGCAAGATCCACACCATAGTGGAATTCAGGACCTGCGCCAATATTACGCCAGCCATATGGTGATGTTAAACGACCATTTGTAGGTGTAATCCATGTACCATCAGATTGTGGCGCATTAACAGTTGATGAGCCACCCCCATGATTGCCTGCATTCGCCGCTGCTGCAGCGGCTGCCTTGCGTTTTGCTTCCTGCTGACGGGCAATTTCCGCTAAACGATTTTGTTCATCAATAATTTTTTGTTGTAATTCGTCACTAATTTCTAGTGCTTCAGAATATTCTTTTTCTAGCAATACTTTTTCAGATTTGAGCTTTTCCTGCTCTTTTTCTAATTGATCTACTAATTTATTTTTCTCTGTTTTTTGTCCATCTAAAGATGCTTTTAAACGTTCAAGTTCAGCTTGTTTTTCCTCAAGCTTTTGGCGTTTATTTTCTAACACCTTCTTTTGCTCCTCTAAAGTTTGCTTGTCCTCTTTTTGATCACGAATAATTTGACGATCCGCATCGAGTAAAGCATTAACAGCAGAGAATCGATCGATAAAATCTACGAAGCTATTAGAACCTAGTAGTACGTCTAAATAGCTAACAGATCCACCCGCTTGAATTGCACGAGCACGGTCCTGCAACAATAAATCACGCTCTTCGATTTTACGCAGAAGCTCTGCTATTGAATCCTCTAATGCTTTTATTTCTTCATTAGTAGCGTGCACGTCTGCAAGTACATTTTTGATATTACTATTTGTTTTGTCGATTTCAGCGTTCAACGTTTGAATTTGATCTAATAGCTTTTGTTGCTTGTCTTCATTTGCAGTAATTGCATTTGTCTTGTTTTTAATGGATGAATTTAATTCATTTTTCTTTGTTTCCACTTGTTTTTTTTCATCTTTTAAATCCGATAAACTAGTTGCATACGCTGATGGAGTTTGGATAAAAAGAAATAGTGCAGATACTACCGCAAGTGTTTTCATTGAGTTTTTCGCCTTACTTTTCACCGACTGAACTCCCCTTCGACTATTTTTTTGTAATGTAGATTGATGTCGTTTGAGCCATCAATCATCTACCTATATTTTCAAAAACTTACGCACTGACATGAAGCTTCCCCAAATACCGATTAGTACACCAATTAGTAATAGTAGACCGCTTACTTGGTACACAAGAGGTGAAAAATCAAGTACTTGTACAAGCTCGCCTTTTAAACGAGGCGCTATAATTTTATATACATTGTGATAAAGGGTTGCGACAACCGCAATCGGAATAATAGAGCCTAAAATCCCGAGCCACATTCCTTCCAGTAAAAATGGGATACGAACGAATGAATTCGTTGCACCAACAAGCTTCATAATTTCTATTTCATCACGACGGGC
The DNA here is from genome assembly GCA_002973635.1 of Lysinibacillus sp. B2A1. Lineage (GTDB taxonomy): Bacteria > Bacillota > Bacilli > Bacillales_A > Planococcaceae > Lysinibacillus. Next base: position 932,022 of record CP027224.1, on the reverse strand, counting down.
TATAATGGTAATACGGATTGTATTAGAAATTAAGAAAATAGCTGTAAATAATAATCCTAAAATCAACACTAGCCCAACATTACGGCTAATATTTAAGAAGTTGAAAAGCTTTTCTACCTTGCCCTCTCCATACATAACGTCGTATGTATACTCAAATTTATCAATCTTCTTTGCAACAGTAGCTGTTTGCTGCGGATTTGAAGCTTTCACGTAAACAACATTTCGTAAAGGATTACTTTGCTCAAATAGTTTAAAATCTTCCCCAAAATCCTTTACTAATTTGGTTAACTCTTCTTCCTTCGTGGAATAGGTCATTTCAGCAATATCTGGCAATTTTTTTATTTTTTCAATTAGCGCCTTTTCAGCAGCCTCATCTGCCGTTTCATCAATCAATACTTTAATTTCAACATCATTCTCTAAATCAGATGCGACTTTATTCAAATTCATCATAATAAGCGCAAAAACGCCTACTAAAATTAATGTAACAGTTACTGCACTCACAGAAGCAATGGTCATCCAGCTATTACGGCCAAGCGACTTAATACTTTCTCGGAAGTGACGTTTTACCGTATTAAATTTCATAACCGTATTCACCTCCGTGCTCATCACGGACAATCATGCCGCCCTCAATCGCTATCACTCGACGTCGAATCGTATTCACGATTTCACGGTTATGGGTTGCCATTACAATCGTTGTACCACGTGCATTAATTTCCTCAAATAAATTCATAATCTCCCATGAAGTTTCTGGATCAAGATTTCCAGTAGGTTCATCTGCAATTACAACCTTCGGAACATTGACGATTGAGCGTGCAATTGAAACACGTTGCTGCTCGCCCCCTGATAGTTCATTCGGAAACATTCTTGCCTTATGTTTTAGCCCGACAAGCTCTAATACTTCCATCACCCGACGACGAATTTCCACTGGCTCTTCTTCAATTACCTCTAATGCAAACGCAACGTTCTCATAGACATTCAATCGAGGTAAAAGCTTGAAATCTTGGAAAACAACACCAAGTTGTCTGCGCAAAAAGGGTACCTTCTTATTTTTCAAACTTGCTAAATCTATACCATTCACCGTAATTTCACCGGAAGTTGCTTTTTCTTCACGATACATTAATTTTATAAATGTTGATTTACCAGCACCACTTGGGCCAACAACATAAACAAATTCTCCCTGCTTTATGTTAACGGAAATCCCATTTGTCGCTACAACGCCATTTGGGTACTTCTTTGTCACATTCTTCATTTCTATCATATTTAAACCACCTAAATCCCTTACCTATGTAAGAAGTATTCTCTTACTATTATAGCACTCTATTTCTGTTTTTTTATTACAGTTTCATTTCATTCCGTGCCAGTTCCTACTATTTCGTTCTTTCATTACCATTGTCATCTCGTATTTATTGTAAAACTCGACATCAAAGAAAGCAGTAAATCGACCTTCGATTGCCAGAAAATGAGACAAAAAAAGCATGCAAGCGTATGTTTGTGCATAGCTTGAATGCTTTTTAAGCTTAAATATGCTGCTCGTCAGTTGTTGTATAGCGTACTAAAACCGAACCTGTTTTAGATTCACCTTCGATAAAGAGACGATTCGCATTTTCTACTTCTTTATCAAATCGTACTACTTTTGATAAGAATTGATCCTGAGATTCAATCTTTGATGCATCTTGAATGCCTACATCTACTTTCCCAAAATTTGTTACAATTTTGCCGCTTAATGAAATGGTACGTGGTATATACAATTCCACAGAACCTGCAACTGTTTGTGCTTTGATTTTCGATGAGTTTGTAGAGCAAGTTGTTACAACTACATGTCCATTGACCGATTTTGCTTCAATCTCATCCAATGCCCCATCTAAATAGACACGACCATTTAATGTTTCAGCCTCTAAATCTTTACCACGAACATTCGTCAATTCAATCGATCCATTCGAAGAATCTACTTTAGCTTTTTCAAAATTAAACTTAGAGCCCTTAATGGCACCGTTTAATGTTTTCACTTTTAAATGGTCAAAACCTATATCTTGTAAAGATACACTACCGTTCATTAAACGAACTGATAATTTTTCCAACTGCTCCTTCGGTACAAGGACTTTAACATTCACTTGAACAAGCTTTAATTGACTTAAAATTCTTAACGAACCTTCATCTTCTTTTACTACGAATTGCTCTAAGAAATGGTTACGTGTTTCTTCTTCACTATCATTAATAAGTGGTGCCTTCACCTTACATATGACTTGGAAGCTGTCTCCTTCAGTAGCTTCTAAAGAAAAATTACCATTCGGTAATTCAGCAATTACACTGTCCACATGTTCAGCTGTCACTTCTTCCGTATGCGTAAATTCTACTTTATCACCAAACGGAGAAGATACATCAAATTCCTTTACTTTTTTCACGGCTGTATTCATCATATCCATAAAGAGTGAGCCAATCTGTGTTAAATCCTTACGGAAATCCTGCATCTCATCTTGGAAATATTTCGTAAAATCAGTATCTTTTTTCTGCTGTTCTTTAGTTTGTTCATTGAAAAGTGACTCTTTTTCTGTTGAGGATTGCTGCCCCTCTTTTGATACATCATTCATAACATTTTGAGTAGACTTGCTAGGTTGCTCCAATGCTTCTAATAATGTAATCGCCTCTTGCGCTGAAATTGTTCCTTTTTCCACAAGTTCTAAAATTCGTTGACGTTCATTTTGCATAAATAAAATAGCCTCCCTCAGTTCGTTATATTATTTATACGATTCATTTTGTGAAAAGTTTCACCAGAGAAATGAAAAAATTGGGGCTAAAGCTTCTAGGAACTTTTTGAAGCACACTTATAAGAAAAAAATCGCAACGATCACTTAGAAAGGAAAGTTGCGATTTTTGGATTTTACTTTATTGGGAAGCCTTTGCTAAAGCAGCTTCCATACGCATACGATCACGCTCTAATATTGGTTTTAAGTATTTACCAGTATAAGAACCATTTACCTCTACGACCTCTTCAGGTGTTCCTGTTGCCACAATTGTTCCACCTTTGTCGCCACCCTCTGGTCCTAAATCGATAATGTAATCTGCTGTTTTAATAACGTCTAAATTATGTTCAATCACTAATACCGAATCACCATTTTCTACTAGGCGCTGTAAAACAACAAGCAAGCGTGCAATATCATCTGCATGTAAGCCTGTTGTGGGTTCATCTAAAATGTAGAACGATTTCCCTGTAGAACGACGATGCAATTCAGAAGCTAATTTCACACGCTGTGCCTCACCACCAGATAAGGTCGTAGCAGGCTGTCCTAATTTCATATAGCCTAATCCAACATCCACAATTGTTTGTAGCTTACGTTGGATTTTTGGAATATTTTCGAAGAATACTACTGCATTTTCAATGGTCATATCTAAAATATCTGCAATACTCTTATCTTTATACTTCACTTCTAATGTTTCACGATTGTAACGTTTACCATGACAGACTTCACAAGGTACGTAAACATCTGGTAGGAAATGCATCTCTATTTTAATAATCCCATCACCGCGACACGCCTCACAGCGACCACCTTTAACATTAAAGCTAAAACGCCCTTTTTTATATCCACGTACCTTTGCCTCATTTGTTGTCGCAAAAACATCACGAATATCATCAAAGACACCTGTATAAGTCGCAGGGTTAGAACGAGGTGTACGACCGATTGGAGATTGGTCAATATCAATAACCTTTTCAAGCTCCTCCATTCCTGTCACTTCTTTATGCTCACCAGGCTTAACCTTTGATCGATTTAGCTTTTGTGCCAATGATTTATATAAAATTTCGTTAATAAGCGTCGATTTCCCAGAGCCAGAAACCCCTGTCACTGCTACGAACAGGCCAAGTGGTACATCAATTTTTACATTGCGCAGATTATTTTCCTTGGCACCTTTAATGGATAGTTTACGACCATTTGGCTGACGTCGCTCAATTGGTAATGGAATGAACTTTTTGCCGCTTAAGTATTGTCCAGTCAAAGATTTGTCATTATCCATGACCTCCTGTGGGGTACCTGCCGCCACAATTTGACCTCCATGAACTCCCGCACCAGGTCCAACATCAATAAGATAGTCTGCTGCTAGCATTGTGTCTTCATCATGTTCCACTACAATAAGCGTATTACCAATATCACGCATGTTATGCAATGTACTGATAAGACGATCATTGTCTCGTTGATGCAAGCCGATAGATGGCTCATCTAAAATATAGAGAACGCCTGTTAATCGAGAGCCGATTTGTGTCGCAAGTCGAATACGTTGAGCTTCTCCTCCTGAAAGTGTACCTGCTGCTCGACTTAATGTTAAATAATCTAAACCCACATTTACAAGGAAGCCAAGACGTTCTTCAATTTCACGTAAGACAAGTCGAGCAATTTTCATATCCTTTTCTGATAAATCCAACTCTTTGAAAAATGTATCTGCCTCCTGAATAGAATACTGTGTCACTTCTCCAATATGCTGACCAGCAATTTTCACAGCTAATGTTTCTGGCTTTAGGCGATAGCCTTTACAAGAAGGACAAGCCTGCTGAGCCATATATTTCTCCATTTGTTCACGGACATAATCAGATGTTGTCTCTTTAAAGCGTCGTTCCACATTGCGTACAACGCCCTCAAATTCAATCATTTGATCTCGGACATTACCAAACTCATTTTCATAATGAAAATGAATTTTATCTTTACCAGAACCATATAAAATTTTATCCATTTTTTCTTTTGGAATATCCTTTACAGGAACATCCATCGGAATATCATAGTGATCACATACTGCCTTTAGCAGCTGTGGATAATACTGAGAGCTTGTTGGTTCCCATGAAGCTATGGCATGTCCTAATAATGTACGATCCCAATCTGGTACTATTAAATCTAAATCGACCTCTTGTGTTGAACCTAGCCCATCACAGCTTGGACAGGCACCAAAAGGACTATTAAATGAAAACATGCGTGGCTCTAGCTCCCCAATAGAAAACCCACATAATGGACAGGCATGATGCTCACTGAATAATAGCTCCTCATGCTCCATGACATCAACAAGAACACGTCCATCCGCTAAACGTAACGCTGTTTCTAAGGAATCACTAAGACGTGCTGCAATGCCTTCTTTCATCACAACACGATCCACTACAACTTCAATGGAATGCTTCTTGTTTTTATCAAGTTCGATGGCATCATCTAAATCTCGTAATTCGCCATCAATACGGACACGCACAAAGCCTTGCTTTTTTAAATCTTCCAATAGCTTTACATGTGTCCCTTTACGTCCAGATACCATTGGCGCAAGGAGCTGCATCTTTGTTCGTTCTGGATATGTCAATAAGCGATCAACCATTTGCTCAATCGTTTGGGAAGTAATTTCAATACCATGATTTGGACAAATAGGCTTGCCAATACGTGCATACAGTAAACGTAAATAATCATAAATTTCAGTTACTGTACCAACTGTTGAACGCGGGTTACGGCTCGTTGTTTTTTGATCAATCGAAATAGCAGGGGATAATCCCTCTATCGCATCAACATCAGGCTTGTCCATTTGGCCAAGAAATTGACGAGCATAGGCAGAAAGAGACTCTACATAACGACGTTGCCCTTCAGCATAAATCGTATCAAATGCTAATGACGATTTCCCTGAGCCTGATAAACCTGTTAATACAACTAATTGATCTCGTGGAATTGTCACATTAATATTTTTTAAATTATGTGCTCGTGCGCCTTGCACGACGATTTCAGTATTTTTCACAAGTCATTCACCCTTCTGCCTTCAATTCAAATATTGTATCGCGAAGCTCTGCAGCACGCTCGAAATCGAGTGCTTTTGCTGCTTCCTTCATTTCTAATTCTAGTGTAGCAAGTAACTGCTCTTTTTCCGCCTTCGTCAGCTTCTTACCTTTTGTGGCCTTCGCTACATAAGTCTCTTCTTCCTCTGCCACCTGTGTCGCACGAATAACATCAGGAATTTTCTTCACAATCGTTTTCGGTGTAATACCATGCTCCTCGTTATACGCCATTTGCAATGCTCGACGACGTTTCGTTTCCTCAATTGCCTTTTTCATCGAATCCGTCATATTATCTGCATACATAATGACATGACCATTAGCATTACGTGCTGCACGTCCAATCGTTTGAATTAATGAACGCTCTGAACGTAAAAATCCTTCCTTATCAGCATCTAAAATCGCCACAAGAGAAACTTCAGGAATATCTAGACCTTCTCGCAATAAGTTAATGCCGATTAGTACATCATAAGTACCTTTCCGCAGCTCGCGAATAATTTCAATTCGCTCTAGCGTCTTAATCTCTGAATGCAAATACTCCACCTTTAAGCCCATCTCTTTCAAATAAGCTGATAAATCCTCTGACATTTTTTTCGTCAAAGTTGTAACAAGCACTCGTTCATCACGAGAGATACGACCTTGAATCTCATCGATCAAATCATCAATTTGCCCTTCAATAGGACGTACGTCAATTTGTGGATCAAGCAGCCCAGTTGGACGAATAATTTGTTGCACCATTTCTGGCGTATGCTCAAGCTCATACGGGCCAGGTGTTGCGGATACATAAATAGCTTGATGTATATGTTTCTCATATTCTTCAAAACGTAAAGGGCGGTTATCTAGTGCTGATGGCAAACGGAAGCCATGCTCAACTAACACACCTTTACGCGCCTGGTCACCATTGTACATTCCTCGAACTTGTGGCAAAGTAACGTGACTTTCATCGACAACCAGTAAAAAATCATCAGGGAAATAGTCAAGTAGTGTATATGGCGTTGCCCCCGCTTCACGCAATGTTAAATGACGCGAGTAGTTTTCAATACCCGAGCAAAAACCCATTTCACGCATCATTTCTAAATCGTAACGAGTTCGTTGCTCTAAGCGCTGCGCCTCTAACAATTTATCCTCTGCGCGTAAAAGAGCTAAACGCTCCTCCAACTCTTTTTCAATATTATCAATAGCTTTTAGCATTTTTTCTTCTCGTGTAACGAAGTGGGACGCTGGGAAAATAGCAACATGATCACGCTCTGCTAGTATTTCTCCAGTTAACGCATCCACTTCGCGAATTCGATCAATCTCATCCCCGAAAAATTCCACGCGGATACAATGTTCATCACGTGATGCTGGGAAAATTTCCACTACATCACCACGTACCCGAAACGTCCCACGTGTAAAACTCACATCATTACGCTCATACTGTACATCGACCAATTTTCGAAGCAACTGATTACGTTCAATTTCCATTCCCGTACGCACTGATACGACCAGTTCACGATATTCTTCTGGAGAACCTAGACCATAAATACAGGACACAGATGCAATAATAATGACATCATCGCGCTCGAATAATGCAGATGTCGCAGAGTGACGCAATTTATCAATTTCATCATTAATGCTTGAATCTTTCTCGATATAAGTATCCGTCTGCGGTACATAGGCCTCTGGCTGAAAATAATCGTAGTAGCTGACAAAGTATTCCACCGCATTATTCGGGAAGAACTCTTTAAACTCACTATACAATTGACCAGCTAGTGTTTTATTGTGTGCCATAATCAGTGTCGGTTTTTTGATCTGTTGGATAACGTTTGAGATGGTAAACGTTTTTCCTGTTCCTGTTGCACCAAGTAATGTTTGATGACGTTTACCTGCATGTACACCCTCCACTAATTCCGCGATTGCCTGTGGTTGATCTCCATTAGGTTGATATGGCGCTTGTAAATCAAATGCTTGCACTCACACCCCCGTCCTTTCCTACCAATTTGTACATTTATTTTAGCATAGCAGCACTGAAATTTCGAACATTTAACGAACGAATGTTTGTAAATTGTTTTCTAATTCGCTAAAATGACGGTATATTTACTAATCATTCAAGTAAATTACTGAATATCTTCCTACCCTTATAATAGCCGCTTCATCCAGTTTTCAAGCTCCTTAGCTGAATATATTCCTTTTAATCCCTACTTTACCTTTAATACGGCTATTCACCATAACTTGTGGTTGACTTCCGCTCCGCCAGTGTGCTTTCCAGGGGGCGTCCGATGAGCCGCTTCACTCGCGCTGCTCGCTCCAGGGTCTCATCCAGGACGCTTAATCCCCTAGGAGTCACACTGGCTCCGCTCCAGTCAATTACTATTACAATTAAAAATGTCAACCACATCTTTTGGTGATGAACCTTTAATACCTAGCATGTACTCACGTTTTTTGAGCAAGCAACTACCCTCACCAATTGAGCAAATTCTTCCACTTTACAAGCGATTTCTCTACTAATTGACTGTATTTCTCTTCAACTCTTCTCTTTCTGAGCCACTCTCTCTATTTATTGAGCAAGTACCTTTACTTTTAGATTAACAAATGACCAGTTAGCTCTTTTACTAATTTGTACACAAAAAATCCCGCCCTCTAATCTTTGGAGAGCGGGTTAGTCATATTATTCACTTGCTGCTTGGCGTAATGCTGTTAGTTCATGTGCGTATAGATGAAATGCCTTTTCATCTTTTTCATCGAGTGCTCTATCTATCAGAACCATGAGCTGCTCTTCACGATGCATACGCTGGATATGATTTAAAAATAAATCTAAATAAATCTCGTTCAATAATTTCTCCGCCTCATCAATTTTCTTTGACTGACCAACGGCTTTTAGAAAATCTGTATACGAATAATATTTATCCAACGATCTCACCTCGATCCTTTTCTAAATTATATGAAAATTGAAATTAAAATGCAATGCTTAAGAACTGAAAATAACTTGGATTAGCCACTAAACTCTGTTCATTTAAAGCAAATTCTCTACACTTTTTCTTCATTTATCAATAGGTTTCACGTTTTATCTATATTATCAAAAATTTATTTTATCCTCTACACTACAGCTATCAATAGAAAAAGGAGGAACTTCATTTATGCAAACAAACTATGTCAATGGATATTTAATGTCTTTCAACACCTATTTACTTGAACCTATCGAGCATGGGTCAAAAATCTTCACACGGGTTATCGACAAACATAATGAGCTAATTGTTACTCGTAAACCGATGCACGTACTACGCAAATCTTGTATCTCACTTGGAACAACCTATGAAGCTGCGAAATATTCCGCTAAACGCTTTTTTGGCAATCAGCATAAACTACCAATCGTAGTGGCTTTTGATTATGGTTTCCCATGTATCTTTTTACCAACTTACTCACCGAACTCCATCCATAATATTTGGATTGGTCTTCACGCCATTTCGAATATTATACCGAGTAAATTAGGCTGTATTATCACGCTAAAAAACGATAAACAAATAGAATTACCTATTCAATATGCATCTATCAGTAAACAATTTGTCAATGCATCAATGCTCTACAAGCATTACATGAATGAGCGAAAGAGTATTAGTCATGATGCCCCCTATCATCCACCTTTCTAAAAAAGGTGAATAAAAAAATTCCCTTCAGGTGCACAAAGTTTCTGTGCCCTTGAAGGGAATTGATTAGCCAATTTTTGAACGTAAGTATGCATTAATGAATAGATCTAAATCACCATCCATCACTGCACCTACATTACCAGTTTCCTCATTTGTACGATGATCCTTTACCATTGAGTATGGATGGAATACATATGAGCGAATTTGTGAGCCCCAGCCGATTTCTTTTTGCTCACCGCGAATTTCATTTAACTGAGCCTGTTGTTTATCCAGCTCTAATTGATATAATTTACCTTTTAACATTGTCATCGCTTTTTCACGGTTCTTAATTTGTGAACGCTCAGCCTGACATTGTACAATTGTACCAGTTGGGATGTGCGTAATACGGACAGCGGAGTCTGTTGTATTAATATGCTGACCACCAGCACCTGTTGCACGATACGTATCAATCTTTAAATCCTCTGTACGAATATCAATTTCGATATTGTCATCGAATTCAGGCATGACATCGCAAGACACAAAAGATGTATGACGACGACCTGAAGAATCAAATGGAGAAATACGCACGAGACGATGAACTCCTTTTTCAGCCTGTAAATATCCGTAAGCATTATGCCCTTTAATGGACAATGTTACTGATTTAATACCTGCCTCATCCCCTGGTAAATAATCCACTGTTTCAACTTTAAAGCCTCGTTTTTCAGCCCAACGTGTATACATACGAAGTAGCATGGATCCCCAGTCTTGAGACTCTGTACCACCTGCCCCTGGATGAAGCTCCAAAATCGCATTATTTTGGTCATATGGGTCACTCAACAACAGCTGTAGCTCAAAATCACCTATTTTTTGCTGAAATTCTACTAGTTCTTTCTCTAGTTCCTCTTGCAATTCTTCGTCTGGCTCTTCACGTAAAAGCTCAAGCGTCATATCTAAATTCTCATGTGTTTCTACTAAATCTTTATATTCATTGACAATTGCTTTTAATCCATTTCCTTCATTAATGACAACTTGCGCAGCTTGCTGGTCATCCCAAAAGCCTGGCTCCAGCATCATTTCATCTAATTCCTGAATACGTGCCTCTTTGTTTTCTAAGTCAAAGAGACCCCCTGAAATCCGCCAGTTTTTTGGCTGAAGTGTCTAATGCATTACGTACATCTGCTAATTCAATCATTGTTAAATCCTCCGAACATAATTAATGAGGCTATCCTTGAAAAATGTATTTAGAAATACCAATAGCTTTAGCCCCGTATTTTATTATTATAACGTTTTTACGTCGGAAAACATACTTTTTTAGAATGTCAGCATGATGCATAACAGTTTATTCAAATTGAACTTCATTCTCATACAAGGTATTGAATGTTGGCATACGTTGAAAGACTTTTACTCGATCATATTGAACATGTAGGTGCTTAGTACGATTCTCCAGTTTATATTTTAATAAAAAGGCTCTTTGGATTCGATATTCAAATACATTCACACTAATGTCTATATCAAAAACATTACCATCCATAAAAAATACTTTTGTGTTCTTTTTATCTATAGCTTGATAATCCTCTATATGATGTACAGCAAACCACATACATTCTGGTCGTCGATATGATCTACTTGGAAACCAAACATTATTACTTTGCTCATGAACAATTATAGGATTCTTATTGAGCTTGCCAAGAATCATTTTTGAGCCATCAAAAGCTCCCCTTAAACTAGAGCCAAAATAACGTAAATTAAAGTCCATCAATTTTGTTGGCGGTAATTTCGATATAAATTGATTATCCCTTTCTATTACACGTGTACACAAGTTTCCAAAGGCATCATACACAGGCATATACAGCATCGTTTCACTTCTCATAATGTTCTCTTTATGCATCGATATTCCCCCTTATGAAATTTATGTTTATATTCAGCAGTAAAAGGGAATATACTAAATATATATTGGTATACCCCAATGTATATCCTCGAGACGGTCCCCCAGACTGTTTACTCGAGGATTTTTTTATCCACACATACACCACCCCCTTTTCTTCAAAGAAAGCTTGTTCAAACTAATCAATGACGAGGGAATAAGTTTCCTCTGTTAATATTCCTGCTAGCACTTATACATCTATTTTATTATCCAAACAGTTACTTTTACTTATAAAATATAGAATTAGAAGATAAAATGTATTTTTTTGTTGAACTAAATCCCTATTGATTTACAGCTATTGTATACCCATATATTTCAATTGTCTATAAATTCTGACTTTTTTCTACTTATTTTCCTTCATTAGCTATTTTTAAATATAGAAAAAGATCATTTTAACCGTGGCTAAAATGATCTTTTTTAAGTAATTATTGACCTGCACCGTGGCAGTTTTTAAATTTCTTACCGCTTCCGCATGGACATAAATCATTACGTCCAATATTTTCAGCTTTACGAACTGGTTGCTTTTTAGGAGCTGAACCGCCATCCTCTTTCGGATTAACAGCTTGACCTTTGGCAACTTCTTCACGCTCTAAATTATTGTGGATTTCTGCCTTCATCGCATATTTTGCTACATCTTCACGAATAGAAGCGACCATATCCTCAAACATAGCAAAGCCCTCTTGTTGATACTCACGAAGCGGGTCGTTTTGACCATATGCGCGAAGATGAATACCTTGGCGCAACTGATCCATTGCATCAATATGATCAATCCACTTTGTATCAATTGAACGTAGTAAGATAACCTTTTCAAATTCACGCATACGCTCTGGTGTAAGATTTGTCTCTTTTTCATCATAACGCACATGTACTGCATCTGAAATCATCTGATTAATATCCTCTGCAGCTTTACCTTGGAAATCATCCGACTTTAGTCCACCTTCATCAAGCAGATTCGCAGCAACAAAATCTTCAATGGCTTTTAAATTCCAATCCTTTTGCTCGCCTTGCGTAAACATGCCAACCACATTGTCAATTGTCTCTTGAATCATAGACTCAACAAGCACACGCATATTTTCTGTTTCGAGTACATCATAACGCTCTTTATAAATAATCTCACGCTGTTGGCGTAATACATCATCATATTGTAATAAACGCTTACGTGCATCAAAGTTATTGCCTTCTACACGTTTTTGAGCTGACTCGACTGCCTTCGACACAACCTTGGATTGCAACGGCTGTGAATCATCCATCCCAAGTCGCATCATCATGGATTTCATATTATCAGAACCGAAACGACGCATCAGTTCATCTTCTAGTGACAGATAAAATTGTGTAACCCCTGGATTCCCCTGACGCCCAGAACGACCACGTAGCTGATTATCGATACGACGAGATTCATGACGCTCTGTACCTATAACGGCTAAACCACCAAGCTCCATTACGCCTTCGCCTGGTTTAATATCAGTACCACGACCAGCCATGTTCGTTGCGATTGTCACTGCACCCTTTGTACCAGCATTCGCAATAATTTCTGCTTCACGTTCATGGTTTTTTGCATTCAAGACATTATGAGGAATTTTATGTTTATCTAATAAATTTGAAATAATTTCAGATGTTTCAATCGCAACTGTACCAACTAGAACAGGTTGTCCAGCTCTATGACGCTCTGCAATATCTGCTGCTACCGCTTTATATTTCCCTTCCATTGAAGCAAAAATTAAGTCTGGACGGTCATCACGAGCAATCGGCTTATTCGTAGGAATAGCTATAACACTCATATTGTAAATATTACGGAATTCCTCTTCCTCTGTTTTCGCCGTACCTGTCATCCCAGCAAGCTTTTGGTACATACGGAAGTAGTTTTGGAAGGTGATTGTCGCCATTGTCATTGATTCATTTTGAATCTCTACGCCTTCTTTAGCCTCAATGGCTTGGTGTAGTCCATCTGAATAGCGACGACCTTTCATTAAACGACCTGTAAAGCCATCAACAATGACAATTTCGCCTTCCTGTACAACATAGTCCACATCATTATGCATACTTACATGTGCCTTTAACGATTGATTAATAGCATGGTTTAAACGAACATGCGTTAAATCAAATAAATTGTCAATACCAAATGCTTTCTCTGCTTTTTCTACACCAGCATCCGTTAACGTAACGCCTTTTGTCGATTCCTCATATGTGTAATCCGTTTCCGCATTTAACATGCGAACAAACGCATTGGACTGTTTATAAAGCTGGGCTGATTTCCCAGCCTGCCCCGAAATAATCAATGGTGTACGCGCTTCGTCGATTAAAATCGAGTCTACCTCATCGATAACCGCATAATGAAGTGGACGCTGTACACGTTCCTCTTTATAAAGCACCATATTATCACGTAAATAATCAAAGCCCAGCTCATTGTTAGTACTATACGTAATATCCGCTTCATAGGCCGCACGTTTCTCTTCTTTTGATAGGCTGTTCAAGTTTAAACCAACCGTTAAGCCTAAGAAGTTATAAAGCTCCCCCATTTCTGCAGCATCACGACTTGCTAAATATTCATTGACTGTGACAACATGTACTCCTTTTCCAGTAAGGGCATTCAAATAAACAGCCATTGTAGCCGTTAATGTTTTCCCCTCACCTGTTTTCATTTCCGCAATATTCCCTTCATCTAGCGCAGAAGCACCCATAATTTGAACGCGGAATGGGTACATCTCTAATACACGCTTCGATGCTTCGCGACAAACGGCAAAAGCTTCCGCTCGAATCGAATCTAAATTCTCTCCGCCAGCAAAGCGTTTTTTAAATTCTTCTGTTTTTGCTTGTAATTGATCATCTGAAAGCTGCTCCATTTGAGAAGCAAAGCTCTCTACCTGGTCAGCGATTTTTTCTAATTTTTTTAACTCACGTTTATTGAAATCAAATAATTTATTTAATAGGTTTGCCATGAATTTTTTCACTTCCTATATAGTCTCAAATTTCATTTTACCATTGTGTAACAGTTTCATGCAAACAGTCTCCCTAATCAGTAAGGTTGTTATTGGAATTATATACCAAAAAAGCTCCCGCTATAGCGAGAGCCTCTGCATGTGAAGTTAAGTTGTTTCGATTAAGCCGTATTTACCATCCTTGCGTTTATAAACAATATTCGTGCCATTGGATTCAGCATCTGTAAAGACATAGAAATCATGACCTAGCATATTCATTTGTAGTACAGCTTCTTCTTGATCCATTGGTTTTAAATCAAATTGCTTTGTACGAACAATGGAGTATTCTTCTTCCTCTGGTACTGCATCTACAGTTGCTTGTGAAGTAGCAAAATAAAGGCCTGCACCCTCGCGCTCACGGAATTTACGGTTTACCTTTGTTTTATGCTTACGAATCTGACGCTCTAATTTATCAACGATTAAATCAACCGCAGCATACATATCATTATGACGCTCTTCTGCACGAAGAGTTAAATTTTTCATTGGAATAGTAACTTCCACTTTAGTCTGTTTGTCATTATAAACCTTTAAATTTACGTTAGCGTTGGCGTTAACATCTTCGTTAAAATAACGTTCAACTTTGTCGATTTTATTCTCTACATACTCTCGAATAGCTGGAGTTACCTCAATATTTTCACCACGAATGTTAAAGTTTAACATGTAAACTCCTCCTTTATAACTGCTATACTATCTAATTCTACACAAGTGTGTGGAATTCCTCTAAATTAATTCTTTTTTTCACAAAAAATTTACGAATTATTTTTAATTTTTGCCTCAGCCGCTTCTTTTTTTCGACGCAATTTTAATTCTTCGACAATCAAATCCTCAACAGCCCTTGATTATTGAAAAACACACCATATTGCTTGCCGTTTCCAAAAGGGCGACTCCAAATGATTTCTCCATAAGCACGTACTTCTCTAGTATCAAGCACAAAACGGAGATCCAAAGGAGGAGGATTAACGCCCAAATCCACCTCAGTAAACATCTTTAAACCACGTGGACTAATATCAAGCAACTCAGCCATGGCTGTTTGCTCTTGATTGACCCTGCCATCCTCATATATAGCAAAAGTCATTGTAATCGGTTCTTCGAATTTAAAGCGAAAACCTTCTTGACGCTTAAATATCATATTCCCACCCCAATATTATTCAAAACATATAGTTAGCTTGATTATGACACGATGCATGTTTTACATCTAGAGGGAATAAGTAACATATTTTACCGCTTTCAGCCCTAATTTATGACTAATGAATCAGTATTCCCAAGTAAAATATGAAACCCTCGTGTGCCGTCTTTTCACAAAGAAAAGAGACCATCATCATACGATGGCCTCTAAGTTTGTCTAAATTTGTCCGTTGTTTCCCTGACCAAATTGCTGCTGTCGATTAATGCGGATAACTTCCTTCCACGTATCACGGAATTCTGTCATTAAACCTTCAACCTCTTCAATAATCGTCACATCATTTTGAATATTTGCTTCGACTAAACGATGATTCATATACTCGTAAAGAGGGAGCATTTGCTTTGAAATGTCAATGTCCATATTTAATGTAGACATTAGCTCTGCAATAATTGCCTGCGTCTTTTGAAGATTTGTATTTTTGTCTTCAATATTCTTTTCTTCAATCGCAAGCTTTGCCTTACCTAGAAACTTCAGACATCCATTGTAAAGCATTAATGTTAGCTCACCAGGGGAAGCAGTGGTCACACTATTTTGTTTGTATGCATTTTGCGCTGTTAAATTTGCTGCCAATAAAGGACAACTCCTTTTAAAGGTTACTTAATTACTAGTTTAAACCATTTTACGAAGAAAAGCTAATGAATAAATGTTAATTCTTTTTGTCATAATACATCCCATCCATCACACGAACACTCGAATATGGATTAAAGTATTGCTGTTCACTTTTTTTCGTTTTTTGTAGGTTTGCCATATCTTGTTTCACAGCGTCCATCACAGCAGCCAAACGCTCTTTAATCCCATTATCTAATTCAAGCAATGTCCGATGAACGCGGTTTTGTTCATCAAAATGAAAACCTTCTTGAATTAAATCTTGAATAATCGTGCCACGTCTGTCCAATAGGCTGTTAATTGTCTCAATGTATTCGTCTCGCTCTTCGCCATTGGGAATGTCACCTAAGTGCTTAAATAAATTAGCTGATACTTGCAAAAGTTGGTTTGTTTGCTGCATTAAAATTCTCCTACCTTATGTTAGAAGCCCCCACCAGAGCCTTGCATAAACATACTAGATTGCTGATTTCCTTTATTAATTGCTTGCTCCATAGCAGTGAATTGTTTCCAATATCTTTGTTCAATCCCTACTAAACGTTTTTGCATTCTATCGATTCTTGTATCTAAGTCAACCATACTTTTACCTATATTGTATTGTTGCTCAGTCATTGTTGAACGACCTGCTTTTTTCTCGATTTGCAATTTAAATGCATCTATAGATTCTGTAAGTCGTCTAGCTAAACCTCTAGAGTCTACGGTTTTAGTTTGACCAGTAACGGGATCAATAAACGAAGCTTTGCTATCACCCGTCTGTGAAAACATTTTACCTACTTGATCTGGATCTTTTTCTAAGGCTGCACGAAGTTTAGTATCATTAATTTCTAGTGTACCTCCATCACTAACTCTAGATGAAGTTGTAATACCGATTTCTGATAAAGCATCTATAGTGCTATCATTTAATCCTCCTATTTGACCTATAAAGTTTGCTCTCATCTTAGACAAACCTTCACGTAAGATAGAGTCATTTTTTAAAAGACCACTTTTAGCTTTTTCCTCCCATAGTTTGATTTCACTTTCAGACATATCTTCTTTCTGTTCTTTTGTCAGAGGGCTATACTCACGATATTTCGTTTCTTTTAATGAATTATTTAATTCAGTCACTAGTCCATTATATGTTGTCACAAATTCTTTTATTTTTGTCATCATCGCATCAATATCGTGAGAAGCTGTTACAGAAACCCCTTGAGCTGACTGATAACCATAAATAGGAGTAGCATTGCTATTCGTTACATCTTCTTGGTTTGTAACACCATAATTAAATGTACCTGTTAATTTAATTGTATAGCCTTCTAAATTTATATTATTTGTTTGGCTTTCCATTTCTAAATCGTTAATTTTATACTTAGCATTTGTACCCTTGCCAGCTAAGTCAATTGTTTGCTCTCCTGCTGGGTTTCTGTCAGATGCGTTAACAAAACCAAGCTGATGGAATAATTCAAAGCCAGAATTATCATAGCTTTCAATATTATTTTCATCGACAGTCTTCACAGTTTTTAATTGAATATCTGCACTTGCACTATCTTTATTAGTTCCTGTATTGTTGGCAGTAATGGACATTTGTCCATTTGAGAATAAAGCAGTCACACCAGCACCAGATCCATTAATACGCTTAATTAATGATTCAATAGTATCTGTTGACTTAAATTCAATAATTGTATCCTTCATTTTTCCATCTGCTTGGACTGCACTTATTTTAAACTTTCCATCATTTAGTAAACCTAAGTGCTGTAATGATGTACTTTTTGTTGATGTTAATGGATTTCCCCCATGATCAGCAATTTTAATTTGTGAATAGGCTTTAGAGGAGCTACCTGTAGTTTGATGAATACCAAGTTTTATTAGATCTGACCGATTCCCATCATCAAATTGCAAAACTTTACCATCTTTTGCACTAATGTTAAATTGTCCAGTTTTTTCATTAAATGATGCATTTAATCCCTGAGCATTAAAGTCAGAGACTAATTTACCAATTGTCTGAGTTGGATCATTCGCATCATAACTTACAGTTTTTGTCTCACCATTCACAGTAAAATTAAATGTACCTGTACCACTAAAGCCTAAGTCCTTTAATTGAGTAGAATTATTTGCTGCAACTTCTACTGTATTATCATTTGGATCCGTTGCTTTAATAGATGATCCAATATAAGATGTTGTAAAACCTAACTGATCTCTTAAAAATGAAGCACTATTTGCATCAGCTACTTCTACTTTTTTTCCTTCCATAGCACCAAGTGAAAACTTACCTGTAGCTTCATCATAACTCGCCTTATCAAAGCCAGCTCCCACTAATTGGTTCACTACATCAGAAACCTTAGTATTTCCATCGATAACTATACTACGATCTTCAGTTGTTCCATCACTTGTAATTTTGAAATTAAATTGTCCTTGTGCCACTCCAATATCAACGAGTTTATCTGTATTTGCAGCATTTCTATATGTTGTATTTTGAGCATTTTTTGCACCTGAGGTTGCTGCTGTTGCTAAAGATTGAACTCCTTGAATATTTAATGAGCCTGAAGCGCTGGTACCAGCAGTAATTGACACTTTATCAGCGTTAGCTCCAGTAATAGTTGTAGATTTTTTCACAAAGTTACTAGATAGCCTAAAGTTATCAACTAAATAGTTTCTAAATGTATCAATTTTTGTATTTACACCTCTATAAGCATCTCTTTGCCATTCATACTTCATCTTTTGTTGCTGAAGCTTATATAGCGGTGCGCGTTCCGCTGTCATTAATTTTGCAACAATACCATCAATATCCATTCCTGAAGCTAATCCGCCAATTCTTGTAACCATTCTATTATCCTCCTATTACTTTTCAAATTTTCTCGTCAACAATCATTCCCACCATTTTTTGCATTTCATAGAATGCATCCAATAATTTTTTTGGTGGAATTTCCTTAACAACCTCATCTGTATCACGTTTGACTATTGTGACATAATAGCGATCTAAGCCTTCGTGATAAACAAATTTCGAGGAACTATTATTTATCTCCAAAAATTCATTTGCAACATCAACAGCCTTTTGTAGTTTCTCCTTTGTAACTTCTTGTTCTTCTCCAGCAGTAGTCGTTTTTTCCACTACCGGTTGAGAGTTCGTTTTTGCTGAAACATTAGGCGTCATATTCTCGTGTACATTCATTGCTTTTGTATTTGTAGGTGCAGTAATAGTCTCAACTGACTGCCCTTGCGATGCAATACGCATGTAACTCAACCTCCTAAACTTTTCATATGCTTAACATTATTATCGGAAGCATTTTCTATTGTTTCACGTTTTTTGGAAAACAAATTAGGATAGTTCCTTTAGATTCTGATACAGAAATACCTCAAACTCAAACAAAAGTGTTCGAATTTGAGGTATCAAAGTTTGATTATTTTTATTTTAGATTTAGTAATTTTTTTATATTTGAGACTATAATTGATAAATCTTCTGTTGTTATATTAGGATGGATAGGAAGTGTTAAAGCCCTTTCATACCAATTTTCTGCATTTGGACATAATCCTCGCTCATAACCTAGCTGTTGATAATATGGATGCCAATAAACCGGAATATAATGTACATGCACACCTATATTTAATGATCTCATTTGTTCAAAAATTTGCTTACGAGAAGCTCGTTCTAGCTGAATCATATACAAATGCCAACCTGAATTTGTTTCTTCTAGCTGTTTCGGAACGATAACTCCTTCAATGTCCTGAAATGCCTCTGTATAAAATGCCGCAATTTCACGACGTTGCTGAATAAATGAATCAATTTTTGTCATTTGAGATAAGCCAAGTGCTGCTTGTAAATCTGTCATTCGATAATTATACCCAAGGTCTGTCATTTCATAATACCAACCACCTTGTTCAACTGAGTACTCAGTTTGCTCGATGCCATGGCTACGGAATAATTGCAATTTTCGATAATATTCCTCATTATTCGTTACGATGATTCCACCCTCAGCTGTGGTAATCGGTTTGACTGGATGAAAGCTGAACATAGTCATATCTGCTTGAGTACCAACTTTATCGCCCTTATATTCAGCTCCAAGTGAATGAGCACTATCTTCAATTACCACTAAGTTATGTTCAGATGCAATCTCCATAATAGTTTCCATATCTGCTGGTTGACCTGTAAAATCAACTGGAATAATGGCCTTAGTGTTTGATGTTATCTTTCGTCTAACCTCAGAAGGATCAATATTATATGTATTTGCATCAATATCAGCAAAAACAACAGTACCTCCCAAATAACGTACACAATTAGCACTAGCTGCAAATGTAATAGGTGAAGTAATAACTTCATCACCCTCACTTATTCCAGCTGCATAACAAGCTGCATGAAGGGCTGCAGTCCCATTGCAAAAAGCAACTGCATATTGAGCACCAACATAATCAGCAATTGCATGTTCAAACTGTTTTATTTTAGGCCCTTGTGTTAGAAAGGGTGAGCGTAATGTATCTATGACAATTTGAATATCACCTTCATCAATAGATTGTTGACCATAGGAAAGAAATTCAGGCAGCTTTTTCATATCTATTCCTCTTTTCTTAAAGCAGAAATAATTGGTGGATCCATTTTTGGTAATTTGCCATCTAAAAATTGATCAACAATATCATTGTTATACAGATTATAAACAAAACGTAAATACTGTGGGAGCCAATCTGTTCCGACCCATAGCTTACCGTTTCCTTTTTGCTGTATATATGTGATTTCAGATAATAGCGTATTTTGAATTATATGCACTAAATCTTCTGTCACTTGCATAACAGCCTTACATGCTACATCATGAAGTCCATCACCATAAGTCAATTGCGGAACCGACTGATGCACAATTTCGCCTGCATCTAATATAGATGTAAGGCGATGTACTGTCATACCCGCCCAATTGGGACGTAGCATAAAGAACGGCCAAAATAAGGTCGTATTTCCCTTGTACCAGGGAGAAAGCCCACCGTGAATATTCCAAGAATGGGCTGGCATTACATCTAATAACTCCTCGCTTAACATATGTACACCATAGCTAATTGCTAAATCAAAGGTTTGCTCATTCACCCATCTAATCGTTTCAACACTGTTCAAACTAGTATGTGATACTTGCAAGGTTGGTATCTTTACCTTTACTACCTCATTCCCAACAAAATGTCTCCTTTCAGCTTCATCACGATCTGCAAAATGGCGAATAAAATTAGTACGGTCAATGTCTTCAAGATAATCTGGGGGCTGAGGAATAAATTCTTCTCGCACTTCCATGACATGTGCCATCACTATGCCAAGCTTAGCCAATTGATTGACGACATATAAATGTCTTGGATGTGAACCTGTTAACAATAAAACTCTCATTTTCATAACTCCTGTTCTTCATAAAAGGGTCCAGTAAGTAACCCATGCTCCTTTAATGCTTCAATTGATATTTCATAATCCTCTAATAGATATGGTAATGTCTTTGCTAAATCAGTTATACGATGTTTTCCATCTGAATAGTTTAAAATTGTTAATATTTGATTTAACTGTTGGCGGTTGTCGATTTTTTTGCTGTTGGATTTTCCCCACATACTAGGAGCATTTATATCAGGATATAAATCATACTTTCCTAGTTTCGGCTCACCAAAAGGTTTCTGATTGATATAATAGCCATTTAATTCTTGTAGTTTTAATAATCTTTCAATTTCATTCACGCTATCCATTAAAGCTTCGATTGTCATATTTTCTTTTGTATCTAATGAATTATGATAGCCAGGATATGCTCCATAAACCATTTTGGAAAATTGTCCTACTGGTAAATTAAAACCTGGCGAGCAATACTGACGTTCATCTGAGCCATGTAAAGGGGTAAATGGGCGAATAGGCATTTCCAAATTTTCAAATTGATTTAAGTAAGCAATCAAATCGTCCAATGGTGTATGTGTTAAACGTGGTTGTTTAAATGATAGTCGATGGTCTTTCCCACCTAAACAGGTTAACACAAGCCCTGAATATAGATTATCCTTCAAACGCTCACCATATTTCCATAAAAAAGAAATAGATCCAATTGTTTCTGGTAAAAACACAAAACGATATGTTAGCTCCCGATTGTCCCAATTTTTCAAACGGTTATATAATTGTGTTGCAACAAGTGGTCCACTTAACTCATTATTGGCCATAGAAGGGTGGCATATATAAGTACTTATTAGAACCTCTTTATCTGATTTTCCTGTTAATACGGTTTGTGCAAAATTTAACTCACCTTCCATTTTTTCGCTATCTATATATACGTGATACTGACCATCCGCTAAGCTATCTAGCTGATTTTGGCTCATACAAAAACCCCACCGTTCCTTATAATAAGAAATTACATATGGAACAGCATTTGGTAAGTGAGGAATAGTATGTACATAATGCTTTAATTCCTCTAGTGATAGCCATTTGTTAATGGGTTCGCTGTAGTTGACCACATGTAAGTTCAAGTCAGCTATATCTATCACTTTATTTCCTTGCCCATCTTTAATCCACGCTTCTCGTATAACCCACTCTTTTGGAATTTCCCAGTCGAATACTTCTGTCCCTGTTGGAATACCTTCTATTTCCAGAGGAATATATTTTTGCAAAATACTCATTGTTTCTCGAACACCTTCTCCCATAATACTACGCATAATGGGGAAAAGTCTGTCGAATAATTCATCCATTTTATCTAATTCTTTTTTCAAAGTAATAACTCCCAACTAAGAGGTCTACCTTTTTTAACGTCTTGTTTTATAGCTTTACCTAAAATTAGATCATAATATTTGGTTTGTAATCCTAATCCTGGACGTATATTGCGTAAATTTTGAGCTGTTAAAATATCGCCAGCTTTCAAATCTTCACCTATATATAATGATTTTCGGAATTTTATTGAGTCCCTTTCTGCATCAGTTGGTCCGTAGTTTACATGTCCTAAACTTAGCCATGCGCGTTCCGTCTCCACAACAAGCATTTTTAACTCATGTGGTTCCAACGAAAATACCGAGTCTACTCCACTTTCAGCGCGAGATGTTGTAAAATGCTTTTCAATCACTGTCGCACCTAGTGTTACTGCAGCAACTGAAACACCGACTCCGAGTGTATGGTCAGATAAACCAACTTCTGTTCCAAATAGTTCACGCATATGTGGAATCGTAGCTAAGTTTGAATTTGAAGGAGTAGCAGGATATGTACTTGTACACTTTAGTAAAACAATTTGGTTATTCCCCTCTTCACGAGCCGCACTAACTGCCTCATCTAATTCAGCAACAGTTGCCATTCCTGTTGAAATAATCATAGGTTTTCCAGTTCTCGCAACTTTACGAATTAGTGGGATGTCTACATTTTCAAAAGAAGCAATTTTATAAGCTGGTACATCAAGTGTTTCTAAAAAATCAACTGCTGTTTCATCAAATGGTGAACTAAAAGTAAGCATCCCTAACCCTTTTGCTTTATCAAAAATTTCTTTATGCCATTCCCACGGTGTATATGCTTCTTTGTATAAATTATACAGTGAACTCCCTTTCCAAAGGTTCGCATCATCATGAATAAAAAACTCCCCCGTATGTACATCTAATGTAATTGTATCAGGAGTGTATGTTTGTAATTTTAGAGCATCTACACCGGCTTCTGCTGCAATTTCTACTAAATGTAATGCACGTTCTAATGATTGATTATGGTTTCCAGACATTTCCGCAATAATAAAAGGCTTTACATGACTTCCAATTTCTCTATTCCCTATTTTTAACATTTCATCAACTCCAATATTTCATGCATCCAAGCATCCGATTGCTTATTCATGGTTAATTCAAGCCCTTTATTACTCATTCCTTCAATAGTAAATTCACTTAATAAACTTTTATATGTACTAGAGGTTACTTGTTCATGCCAGCCAAGATTGATGACTGCTCCTAGTACTGCAGCATAATTTGTTGTAGCTTTTTGATTCTCAGCAACAATTGTAGTTGATGAAGGAAGACCAACATAAAATCTTTCCCACATCGCACTACCCCCAGCTCCAATTGCAAAATCAGCCTGTAGCATTAACTTTGCCATATAGTCGATTTGACAATGAAAATTATAACTACGCTTTCTACAAATGGCCTCAATTTCTATTTTCAATGGATTATTACTTCCAACAACGACATCAACTTGTCTAAATAAACAACTTTCTAATGCAGCTAACACCTTCATCGTTTCATTCGTTGGGTCACTTCCTCCCATAAAAACGAGCAAACGTTCCACTTGACTGCTACGTTTACTGAGCTGTCTGCGTGCCATATTATATTCATCTCTCATTATTAAATAAGTTGGACCAAGTAATTTAATACAATGTTCAGGTACAAGACCGTCATAGCGTGATCTATAATTCGGTACCAAATTTTGATCTAAAAGTAAATCACAATCATGAGTACGAGCTAAATCATCAATCACGACCAACTTTTGAGTAAATTGCTGAACTTTTTTCTCCCAATCCCTATCAAGACTATAATGATCAACAATATAAAGATCTGCATAATCCGCTTGCATAATATTAGTAAAGCCCTGCTGTTCAACAAAATCAATTAAATTTCCTGGTAAAGGTTCCATCCAAAACCTTACTCTAAAACCTATTTTTTGTAATTTTTTCGCAACCGTTAAACAACGCATTACATGACCAGAACCAATTGTTAATGATGCATCTGTTCTGATAATAACATTCACTTATATCACCGGCTTTTGCTCGATATGAGCGTTTAAATTAGCTATTTCAGGATGGTCGTTTAAAAATTGGATGACTTCTGCACTGGATACTAAAAAGTCATTAAAATACTTAGCAACTGAGTAAATAAGTTTATAGTCATCTACTGTATCAAGAGTGATTCGCAAATTCGGAGCATTTTGATTTTCTGGTACTTTATAGGATACAACCTCAAATTGATCTGCAAATTCATACGCATAATAAGTTACATGTTCACGATGACGTGTTTCTTTTCCTACCTCATGAATTCGAAGCAATGCTTCATAAGAAATAAGTTCCACGGCAAGTCCGCGAGGTAACTCCCCATCAATTAACACAATGTCTTTACGCTCTTTTTCCATTAATTTAACTATCTCATTAGCCATTTCGTAGTCAACAAATGGACAATCCGATGTCACTCGCATAACATAATCTGGAGTATACATTTTCATACATTGCACGTATCTGTCCAAAACATCGTATTCAGAGCCGCGGAAATAGGCTACTTGATGATTTTGACACCATTTTGCAATTGCATCATCCTGTTGTAAAGAGCTTGTAGCTACAATGACCTCACTTACTCCTTTTATGGCTCTGCAACGCTCAACGGAATACGTTAAAACATCTACATCTCCGAGAGGTTTTAATATTTTTCCTGGTAAACGGGAGGAGCCCATTCTTGCTTGGATAATAACAATCGTATTCATTGTTCCACCTCAGCTACATATTTAGCGTATCTTATTCCTACCTGCGCCCAATTTTCTTTAGTCATTTCGAATAAATATACATCATGCCATACTCCATTTTTATAAATATGATGCTCAAGTACACCTATTTCATGTGATCCTTGTTTAACATGAAGTTTACGCACACCCCTATTAATATCTAAAACTTCTCCATTCAACTTTTCTAGACCCAATTCACTAAACGCATAGTTATACATATAAGCAGCTAAAAAACCAGCCAACATAAAAAATTCTGGATTCCCAATGTAAAAATTCCAATAGCCGCGTCTATGTTGCCACTGAATATTTGTAATTGATATAATACCTATCAACTCTCCATGATACTCCATCAACCAGTATCGGCTGTTTCTATCTAAACGAATGGACTCTAACCAACGCCTTTGATTATCTAAGCTATACTCAATATCTGTATACATAAATCGTGTAACTTGCTCACTAGTACGCCACTCCAAAATCGTTTCTAAATGTTGCTCTTTAATTGAAATCCATTTCATAAAAAACTTCCTTTTTGAAAATATAATATTTAGTTAATATCAAAAAATCGTGGTTACTGTATAGAAATGGTGCACTTCACTACAGGTAATTTGTCCATTCTTTACTCGCAAAATTGCTTTCTTCAATTTGAGTAACCACTTTTTATTAAGTGTATTTTTACCCAATAGTATTTTTTTATTCTCACAAATTATTCCCATAGACATCATGATAGATAGTAATTATTTCTTTAGCACGCTCTTCAAAAGTATGTTTTCCCTTCACTGCCTTCAAAGCAGCATCAGCTATTTCATTTCTCAAAGTGTTATCTTCTAAAATACTTTTAACCTTTTCTACCATAATATCTAAATTGTTAAAGTTATAAAATATAATCTCTTCATCTGATTGAAAAAGTTCTTTTAAGTAAGGAGTCACATTGGTAACTACTACTGAATAATTGGACATTCCTACAAAAACTCTCTCGTGTGTACCATCTTTCAATAAAGGTTGAAAGTTTAGAACAATTTTTGATTTCCTCATAACACGTTGTAATTCCCAAAAATCGATCGAATTATTAATATGGACATTAGGAAAATTTACCAAAGGTGATTTATCCCATTTATCGCCATAAATATGTATATTACATTCTGCTTCTGCAAGCCGTGTTATAACTCTTAATCTTTGAATAGAGTAAATGTAATATCCAACATTTCTTAATATTTCTACAAAGGGCATGTTTTCAGATAGTAGTTTTTTTGCATCAATTCCTTTATTTTTAAATTCATTTATAAATGCATCATAATAATAAATGTTTGAATCACCAAAACATTGTTCAATCACTAATCGACAAACATTTACTAACGTAGGAGTTTGAGACTCTAAATAATTTTGATAAACATTGAAGTCAGAATAAGTACCACATACAAGTATATCAATCTCCTTTTCTACCTTATCGAAACTCAATTCAAGTGCTGCATGTGGGAGCATATACGTATTTACTGAAGGTAATCCTAAAATTTCTATACTATTTATATCATTTCTATCCATAATAGTTAAAATATCTTTGCTCTGTAGGTTATTTAATCGCACTATATGATCAATAGGATGATCAATTAATAAGTAAATATATGGAACTTTTATATATTCTGATAATTCTTTATATTCCAAGTACAAACCATTAAAGGAAATAATTGCATCTACATCTAATCCTAAAATATAATAAATTTGCTCTTTCACACAGTATTTAGCATCCAGTATAACTACATCTACACCTTGTTTTTCAAATCCCTTTGCTAATTCATCAGTCCAATAACGTAGTACATTATATTGAGTACTACTTTTTATTAATACTACTTTCTTCACTGTCTACACTCCATATTTATAAGATAACAATTTCCCTTGTAAATGATTGTAAAAAACGCTGTCCATCCCATATCTCACCAAAATTTAAAGCCTGTCCAATTGGTACAATTCGATCAATCCCACGAGATGTAATAGCATTTACAAACTGCTCTATTTCGTGTTGATTAAACCCGAAATAAGTAAGTGTTTGATCTTTATCTACAATAACATGACTTACATCCATAAGTTGCTTCACATCATATTCATAAAATAATCCACCACCACAATGAAGCTCACGCACATCGGCAGGTACTTCTGTGAATTGTACTCGTGAATAATAATTGTCTCTCTTCACTTTTGTTACCCATTGATTTGTTGCAAGTTGCAAGCTCGTTGTGTATTTTAATACTTGTGTTGCTGCTAAAAGCTCATATTGTTTTTTTTGTGCAATTTTTTCAAATTCTGTCCAAAAACGAGCCTTAGCTACTTTCTGTTGTTTTCCCGTCCAAATAACTAAACGAGGGGAGGAACATGCCATCTGATTAAACCAAAACACATCATTGTAAAATTGTTCAATCAATTTCGTCAAACTATCTTCATTCATCTGCACAACTCTTTCGCTTTTTAATGCAGCTAACGAAAAACGGTCTGGAAATGCTATTTCAGTCGCTAGTGGCGCAAGTGGTATTCCGCGAATATTATTAACTGTTTCATCTCCTCCCCAGATAACACGAGTATGACACATTTCACTAATTTGTTGCGTTGCAATTTCTTCATACCCATATGTACAAATAATTGTTTGTTGAGCAATAAGTGCAAATTCTGGCTTTGTTAGTTCCTCCATAATGATCTCCAATAATAAATTTAACCCGTTCTGTTTTTTACTGGTTATACGTAACACATTACGATTACCTGCAAGTAAGGAAAGCATCCAAGAATAGACGAAAATTGTATCAACATTTGATGGAGCAATATGGAAGACAGTACCTCTCGGACGTATTAAGTTGCTTGTTGTTTGTTGTTCAAATTGAGATTGTAGCTGCTGTATATTTGCTTTACGCAACCAATAACCTAAAGCTACAATTTCAGGATTTTTGCGCATTCGAATAAAGCGCTTAGACAATTCTTGTGTATATTGAATAATAACCTCATCAAATGGTCGATTCGTGCTTACAGCCGATAAATTAGCTAATGCTTGCTCAAATTCCTCATGTTTTGGCCAAAATACCTTCATGAGCGTACACCATTTTGAAATGTATCACTGCATCCTCTAAGCTCTGCTTTGGGAATACGCCCCGTTACACTGAAATACTTGCCCTTCCAACCACATTGACAATCATCTATTCCATGTATTGTTCCTAAATCCTCTGTTAGTAAAGAATGACCTGGATAACTTTTTGGCAACTCACTTACAACTTGAATGACTCCCTGTTCTCCTACTGGTAATACTTCAAATGTAAGAGGGTTACGAATAATTACATCAGCATGGCTTGGTGCATGAAGGTTCCCTTTACTACACTCTACGAATATTGAACCTACTTGCTCTACCATTCCATAATAATTATGCACAATTCGAATACCCAGCTGTTCTTTTAACAAACGATTAAATGTTAATGCATCAACCTCCACATCCTTTAACTTCTTCCAGCCTCCTCCATGAATAAGGATACTATCTCCAAAATCTAGACTCAGCCCTTTATCCCTTATCACTTTGTAAAAGTATTGCCAAATCATAAACGTAAAGCCAAATAATAAAATACGCTTTCCTTCATACTCTTTTAAATATTCCTGTAAACCTTCCAAATCTAATGACATATCATCATGTAGGGCATAAAAATGCTTGCGACCAAAATTTGAGAACCCCAAAATTCCAGCTCCCCGTGCACTAAATGATTTACGATCCTTAAGCACTGATTTGGTATCTAAAATAATCATTGGAAACCTTTTTCCACCCAAAATTGGCTTCATGACTTCCACAAGTGTTTTTGTTTGTGTCTTAGATGTTTCATTATCTAAAAATATCTTTGAAACAGCTTGTCCTGTAGTACCACTGGATGTTAAAATTCTTACAACTTCCTCTTGTAAAATTGATTTTAAATCCATTAGCTTAAATAATTGGACTGGTAAAAAAGGTACTTCCTCTAGTGTTCTAGCCTTATATCTTATACTACTTTTTTCAAGCATTCTTTTATATTCCTTACATTCATTAATATGCCATATAGTTAAATTATTTAATTTAACTAATAATTGTTGTTCTTTTTGTGTTTGTGATAAATGATAAGGAACCGTCATAAATATCTCTCCTTTAGTGTTCTATAATCAGTTTTACCATTTGCAAAGCGTGGGATTTGCTTTAGTACCTTTACTTTGTACGATGTCTTGTGAAGCTTATATAAATGCTCAATCGATTCTTTTACCTGCTCCAAATAGTCAACTTGTTCAATCGCCACAATTAATTTATCGTCAGTACCAGTACAAGCTAAAGGAATATTGTAAATTGCTTCAAGTTTCTTCTCCACATCATCAAGATTAATACGTAATCCATATAGTTTAATGAAGCGTTTCAATCGACCTGTAATCGTAAAGTACCCATCTTTATCCACTGATGCTATATCCCCCGTGTGAAGAATCCCCCTAGTTCATCCCCTTTTGCTAAATCATCTAGTCTTTCGGCATAACCCAACATGACATTTTCACCTTTGTAGATTAATTCATTTGATTCCTTATCAATCAATAGTATTCCTCCAGGTATAGCTATACCTATCGTTCCTGCCTTCTCTAGTGTTTGATTATAAGGTATATAACTCATTCGAGGAGCAGCTTCTGTTTGCCCATACATTACATAAAAACGTTTATTTTTTTTCTCAGCAAAAATTGCAAATTCTCTTACAAATTTTTCATTCAAATGTCCACCAGCCTGAGTCATCACTTTTAAATGTGGTAATTCCATCTTTGTAAATCCAATTCGCTGTAACATTTGATAAGTAAATGGAACCCCAGCAATTGACGTTGCTTCATGTTCTTTTACAAAATTCCAGAATGACTTCTCCATTACACTCTCTTCAGTTAATAATATGGAAGCCCCTGCTAAAATGTAACTATTGACAATCGACATCCCATAAGAATAAGAAAGTGGTAAATTCATAATTGCTCGTTCACCGTCAGTAATTTCTAAATAGTTGATAATGGATTCAGCATTGGCACGAATATTTTTATATGATAATCGTACAAACTTCTGACTACCTGTTGTTCCAGAAGTACTAAGTAAAACAGCTAGGTCAGGATGAATGGTCGTAGAGGTATCTTTTGTCATAACTAATCGATTTTGGTCTATTTCATAACCTTCATAGCTATTCAAGCCAACAATCCATTTTGGCCGATATTTTTCTACAATATCAAAAAGTAATTTCTGATTAATATCCTTAGCAAGCAACATCACTGCATGTTCGCTGTTCATTGCAGATACATACGATGATAAAACTTCAATGGTATTTTCACATAAAATTAAAATTAATTCTTTTTGGGTGCTACAAAATTCAAATTGAGAAATTTCGTGAAATGTATAATTTCGTTCATGTGTTATCACAACTATTCTTTCATTTTGCACATTAAAAAAGCTCATTCCCCTGCTCCTTTCAAGAAAAAAAGCATGGTACCTGCCCACGCCCTCATACTCGTTATTTATATTAATATAGCAAGTTTATAATTTACCATAGAAAGTTTTAGTTTTATTACAAACTTTTTCATCGTTTAATTTTTTCAGGGCCGAAGCCTAATTAGCGAAATTAAATTAAATTAAATAGTTTCTTTTCTTATCTCTACCAATAAATTTAGTTTAGTCAAAGCATCCAGTCTCGCTCTGTACCTTAAAAATATCTTAATTTTTATTAAGTTAGCATGGATTCTATACTAATAAATAAGTTTTTTTATTCCTAGCAACATTTTTAGTAATAGAAAAAATTTTTTTATCAGATGTGACTTCTAAAGTGTTTTTACTATAAAACACACTAGATTCTCTCTAAAATTAGCCATTATTGAAGCTGTTTCCCCTACTATATAATCCAACTACTTTTGCATGCATTTGGATCTCTTTAACTGGATGAACAGCGTAGCCTATTTTACGCACAAGGGAAGCCGTTTGTCATTATTACTTCCATAATAGCAATCTTCCAATGGAAAATTATTATTGCAGTTATCCTCATATTTTAGAAAGCGTAGACACTAAATTACGAAATGTTACCATTCTATACTAGAAAAATCAAGAAAATTTGAGAAAGTTATAAAATTGTATTATTCGCTGTCAATGTTTGTTTTTAAGTCAATTTAATTCATTATCTACGCATATAAAAATTCAGGTTCACTACCCTTCCTTTAGTAAATACGAAAACACTAAAGTTTGTTATTTCTTGTGCTGTTTTGGATTGATATATAATTTTCATAAAGTTGCTTATAAAGCTGACAGATATCAGCTAATTGAAGTGTTTTGATCTGTTCCTTGATTAAATTATGGAATTTAATGAAAATCATTGTTCAATTAAGCTTCATTTGTAAAAATATTTACTTAAATTTTCTTTATTTCGAATTAGTTTACCAAACCCAATCATATGTTATATTCTTTTTATTGAGTTATTTTAAAGCAATGATAATCACTACCGTCGCATTAATTTTAACTGAATTTTCTGTTTTTCGTTCCTGTCTTTTAATAATAAAAACGAAGACACTTAAGCTGAGGTAGTAATCATCCATTTTTTACTATATCCTTTGGCAGGGCGACAGAAATGTGAAAACCTTTATGGAATCGCTTTTCCTTCGATTTTTTGAATCCAAATATGTGCGAGTTTCCACGGGGCGGCTTTTAACCATCGACTAATTTGTAAATACATTCGGTTGCTATTCGTATTCAGCTGAGCTATCACATTTAAGCAGTAGACAATCATGGCGATGTACACTTGGTTATGCACAGCTTGCTAGCTTTGCCCGTAAAATTTCTTGATGTTCAAGTGCTGCTTCATCCATTTGAAAAATAACTCAATTGCCCAGCGCGATTTATACAGCTCCGCAATTTCGTCAGCGCTTATATCAAAACGATTGGTGATGAGATGCAGCTCCTTACCTTTCGTATCCAACACTTTGATAAGACGGAACAGATTTTCAGCACGATTTTGCGTCGTGCCAATCACAATCATTTCATCGGATGACACTATAGAATCTGTAGGCAGCTCAAATGGCTCAGGTACACGTACCACCGCATTTTTACGCAGACGTGAGACAAAGAAAAATCTGTCATCTGTCATGCAATCGAAGCACTCATAATCCAAGTAACCACAGTCAAAGACGTACATGCATTCTTTTTCATCGACCAGCACTTCTAGCTGGCCACGATCATGTTCTTTCGCATTTGTCAGTACAGCTTTATCTGGGTAAGAATAGCCGTTTTCTAAGTAGACAAGGCGTAAATGCAGCTTCACACCAGATTTTGTTTTGCGGAATTCAGCCCACTGATGATTATTTAGATTCAGTGGTAATGTGCTAGAATCAATTATTTTCAGTGGTGTCGTTGTTTTTTGGCGTTGCTCAAAATTTGATTTCGTATGAATTTGTGCGACTAAGTTTAGAAAAATCTGTTAAAAAAACTCAGTTGGCACTTGGTTTAACCGACGTCCTAGCTGTGAAAAGCTGCTGGATGCTAAATTCTTTGCTTTTTGTAAGTCGTCTGAAAATAACGTGTCACTGAGGGCACGTAGGCTTTCCGTTTCATTTAGCTGTGCAAACAGTAATAATCTCAAGAATGAAGTGATGTAAAGCTTCTTTGTATAGTAATTTAATTGATAGGATTCAATTAATTTCTCCATTTGTGTGGTAGAAATCGGTAAAACCCATTGTTCAAATGATGTTTTTCGTGTAGACTTGTCCATGCGTATGTCCTTTATTTTGGATTTGGATGGTTTACTACCGCCCAACCATTATAAAGGATTTTTTTATGTCAGGATTGAATTACAGAAAATTCAGGCTTAATGGAAACGTTGAATTATTTTAATGCGACGCTAGTGAATGATAATGACTTTATTTATTTTGTTTTTAAATTCAGGTATAAAACATGGTTAACATAGATGATAGACTAACTAAGAAGGCATGGTCAAATTACCATGCCTCCATCTACTCCAATCGTTTGTCCTGTCACATAAGAAGACAATCCGGATAATAAAAATAAAATTACATTTGCAACCTCATCAGCCTGTCCAAATCGGTTCATCTTTATATTATTAAGTACCTTCTCTTTGCGTTCACCTTTATAATGAGCAGTCAAACTTGTTTCAATAAAGCCTGGGGAAACAGCATTGACACGGATATTACTAGCTGCCAATTCCTTTGCAGCAGATTTAGTTAAACCAACAATCGCTGCTTTACTGGCTGAATAAGCTACACTACCAGCAGCACCATTCATTCCGATAATTGAGCTCACATTGACTATGGCACTTGACTCATTTTTCATCATCAACTTAGCTGCATACTGTATTTGAAGTATAACAGATGTGACATTAACCTGCATCATATTCTGGATGATATTAGTCTTTAGCATTCCTAGTAAACCTTCTTCCATAATACCTGCATTGTTTACCAATCCATCTAATCGACCATATTGTTTTTTAATCGCGATAATAGCTTGTTTCATAGCTAATTCATCAGTCATATCATATAAAACGATAAAAGGCTCACATTCAAATTTTTGAACAAGATCAATTGTAGACTTTAAACTTTCCTTAGTGCGACCATGTAAAATAAGTTTCGCTTGATTTTCTGCCAATTTCACAGCTGTCGCCTGTCCAATTCCACGTGAAGCACCAGTTACTAAAATAATTTTATTCTTAAACATCCTATTCATTCACCGTCTATAACTCAATATTGTATTTATTTATAATCTCTTTCGCTTTTGAAAATGAGCTTAACTCTAATACATCATCTGTATCAAGCATAATATCGAATTGATCTTCAATTTCAGCGACTAACGCCATATGTGCAACAGAGTCCCATTCTGGAATTGAATTATATGTTAATTCATCAGATACTTGGTCGATAGCGACTCCCAAACTATCAGCGAAAACTTGCTGAAGTTTCATATTTTATCACCTACTTCATTTTATTATTGAACTTTTTGTAGCCAAATTGATCCACCACTTAATCCGTATTTATCTAATAACAATTTATTCATTGAAAAGTTACTATCATTCCAATATAAAATCTTGAATGCGTCATTAAATTGTAAAAAAGCCCTCAGTAAGTATGCTTCATTCCAAAAAAAACCATTATCATACAAAAACTCTCGAGGATATTCAAATCCCTTAAAAATATCATGAATATGGATAATTACACCCTTTTTCAAGTTAGGCAAAATTTCGAAAAATAAATAATTTACATCACTATTGATTTTGCTAACATGCGAGCTATCTATAAATAAGATATCTCCAGCAGATAAAATCTTGAATTTTTGGAAAGGAACAGACTGAATTTCATTTTTAATCAGCTTATTTTCTGTCAAATCCTTATCAAATAGTAACATTTTTAATCTTTCTGGATAAGGTTCAATAAAAGTTAATTCTGTTTTAAGTTTAAGTTCATCTATACAATCTAATAATAATGCTGAAGAATAACCTGAACCAACCTCGATTATATTCTTTGGCTTAAATGTCTTCAATATAGAATAAGTTACTAGTCCATCACCAAAATTAAAGAAACCATTTGGAGTTTTATATCTTTTAAATATAGATTCATTAAATAACTTTATATTCTCTAGTAATTTCTTTGTAAACTGTTCTTGTTCTTCTAAATTCAAATTAATTCCAGATAAATTTTTGGATTTTGGGTACAACGTAGATTTTTCGAAAAACAGGCTCCTCATATCGGGAATAGGTGAATAATAATGCCCATTTGGAACCTTTACTTCATTATTATAGTTAATTAAATCTTCTATTCTAATAAAATCAATATCCTTTTCAAAACCTAGTTTAATTAATTGCTGAGAAATCTCATTATAATATGAACTAGCTATAATTATAAATACTTCTTCTCCAAAATCAGATTTTCTTTGGGGTTTTCTAATTTTCAATTGGTATAACATTTTACCCCAAATTTGCGAGTTATTATCTAAAATAAACTGAGGATTATATGGTTTTACCAGATGGAAAAATCGTTTCATCAACTGCCCTGTTCCCCAGATTCCAACCTTCTTCTTAGAATCTATTTCTAACATCAATTTTAAATCTACCCCTATTTTTTAGTAAATATAAGTTATTAATTCACTTCTAAGCTCTCTCCAAGTAAATTTGTAATCATCTTGATTTTCATTTAATATTGCTAAATTATGTGCAGCATCAAGGTAATTAGGAAAAATACTAATGGCTTTTAAAAATAAAGTACTTGCTTCTACAATTTTATTTTCTTTAGCTAATAAAACTCCTAAATTATTTATTGCAGCACCGTTTTGTCTATTAATTTTTATAATTTCATTTAAATATTCCTTAGCCTCCTCAAATGCTTCAACCTTGATATTTAAAATTGCTTTTTGAAAAAGGTATTCATCGAATAGAATTGAACTCTCATAAATATTTATTGTTTCAATCAATTTAAGAGCTTTATTAAATTTATTAAATCTCATTAAAATTTTAGTATAATCAAGTATATTTTTATCAATACTTTGATTTCTCCTCAAAAATTCAATTTCTAAAAAATCTAAACCATATTTTTCTAAAATATATTTTTCTCCTAAATTAGCCTTAATTATTTCATTTGTAGTGTTTGATCTATGCCTTCTTATAAATGTAGAAACACTTGGACAATGTTTAATAATATTTTTTTTCAAAAGAATCTTCAGCCACAAATCTACATCTTCACAAACTTTAATAGTTTTATCAAATCCACCGATTTCTACTAACACATTTTTTTTTACTAAGCATCCTGATGGTGAAATAATAGTGTTTCTTAATACCATTTCACAAAAGCCATCCATTGCTGTTAATGTTTGTCCTTTCATTATAGATGAAATTCTTTTTCCCATATTATCAATTTGAATATAATTACTATATATCATATGGATATTCTCTTTTTCTATTACTTCTTGATATTTTACAATTATTGATTTTTCTATAAGATCATCAGCATCGCAAAATAATATCCATTCACCAACAGCTTCTTTAATTCCAATATTTCTTGATACTGAAACCCCTAAATTAATTTTATTTTTTATAATTTTTACATTATCTAACTTATTAGTGTATTTTTCTAAAATTTCTATAGACTGATCATTGCTACAATCATCAATAAAAATAAATTCTTCCACTTCCTTAGATATTTTTGATAAACTAATAAGGGTCTCCTCAATAAATTTTTCAGCATTGAATATTGGAACTATCACACTTATACTCATATACTCTTTCCCTCTCAATAAACAACTAATAATAATCCACGTTTGCAATTAAATTATTACTTTTTAAAAACGCTTCTACTTCCCCTCTAAAACTTGAAGCAATTATGATTATACAATTATTCGGATCAATCATTTCAAATCTAAAAACTTTTTTATCTAAATATACATTTTTCGAAGTATCTATTTGTTCAATGAAACCTTCTATTTCCCATCTGTTCTCCCAAAAACATTCCTTATAAACTCTACTCGCTAGACTACCTGTTCCCCAAATATAAACTTTCTTACTTCCTGCATAACACTTTATATCCTTATATAACTTCTCAAAAATTCTATTTTTCTTATATAATTCTTTAAACATTAATTGAACTTCATTCTTTTTAGTACTTGATAAACTCTCACTATGAATCATATATCGATATAATGTTTGGTTTAAATGAATCATAGGGTATTTTTCGTGAACCCTTATCCAATAATCATAGTCTTCCACTAATCTTAATTTTTCATCATAATCTCCTATACTTTCATATACTTTTCGATCATACATGAAACAAGCTCCAATATAATTGTGGAGATAAATTCTATTTTGACAATTTGAGTTCATAACCCCTACAACTTCTTCATTTTTATCAATATATTCCATATTAGTATATATGAAACTAGGTTCATCTTGTTGATTCATAAATTCAACCATTTTTTTTATAGCATCTTTGTAGAAAAAATTATCATCTGATGTCCAAGTTAAATATTTTCCTGTAGATTTTTTCATACCAAAATTTATTGCACTAGGTAAGCCTTCGTTTTCTTTATAGAAATACAACAAACGGTCATCATTAAACTTATCTACCACGTTTTTTGTTTCATCAATTGAACCATCATCTACGACAATCAACTCAATATTTTGATATGATTGTTCTAAACAGTTTTTTATTGCTTTCTCTATGAAAATAGCTCTATTATATGTTGGTAAAATAATTGATACTTTATTCATCATTTCCTCTTTCTAATAATTACTTAAATATCAGATCATAATAATTTGAATAATCACAATTTTCTTCAACTGACATTCTTCCGTTTTCTCCAATTATTCTTAAAACTTCTTTATTCTCTGATAAGTAAGTTATGTACTCTGCCATACTTGTTATATCTCCAATATGCACTTTTTTTCCAAAACTCTCATTTTTAATAAATCTATTAACTCCACTTACTAAAGTAACTACTGGAACTGCACCTCTACTTAAACCCTCTAACATAGAAATACTAGTGCCCTCTCTATCAGAAAAATTAAGATGTATATCTTGATTCCACCAAAAATCATACATTTCCATATGATTTAATTTCCCCTTCAATATAACTTTCTGTTTTAAGTTATATTTCTCAACAAACTCAATAAAGTTATTATAACAAGTTCCATCTCCGGCAATTTCTAGAATATATTCAATCTGCTTAGCTTCTAAAGCCTCTATTAGATTCAGTGCATCTAAAGATCTTTTTTGTTCAATCTCTAACCTTGAAGCATATCCCATTTTTACAGGTTCACCTATTTTTGAGTAAGGTTTTCCCTCCAAACTTTTCAATTGATTTAGTATTGGAGTGATTTTGACAACCATAGCACTCTTTCTATGAGGCAATCTCACCACTAATTTATTATAAATTTCATCACTAACACAAATAAATGTATCAATAATTTCACTATAATCAATACTATAGTCAATAATCATCTCATAATCCACATGTACCACTGAACAAACCGTAATCTTGTTCTTTATTCCCATTTTTTTCATAATTTTTATTGCTCTTATTATCTCTAATGAATTATTTGGAAAAACAACAATTTCGTTATGCTTCATTAGCTTCTGAACTATACTTTTTAACAAATTTTTATAGCTTGAATACTTAATATTATTAAGCTTTAACTTCTCTGCCTCTATATAAATTTTAGTAGCGCTCAGGCTTCTTTTATTAGCTTCAACAACACAATTTTCATTCCAAATTTCTACTCCACCTAAAATGTCTCCTTTAGGATACACAAAAATAAAATCCTTCTTATCATATGTTGAATTACACTTTATATATTTATCAAACAAAGTATCTTTGACTAGTAAACTATCTAAAAATAAATCATCTTTTATAATCACACAATTATTAAATCTTTTATCGTTTTTTAATTGTTCGATTATTTCATTGTAATACATACTAGAAACAATGATTTTTTTTCCCTTTATTTGACTACTAGATAAAGTGTCCATCGGTACAATTAATTTATCACAAAAAATCTGCCCCCATTTCTCTGTGTTATTATCCAAAAAAAAAGCTATATTCACTTTTTCAAATTCAGAAACAACTTTAACAAAATCCAAGGCCTTATTTGATGCTCCGAAAATGATAATGTCATCCATTTCAACACCTCCTAGTTTGTTCAAGAAGTATTAAACAATATATATTGTTTATATTTTTCAAATTTGATTCCAAATTTATTAATACATCTTTTATTTGCTATTTTTTATTACAATTTATTTTTCTTAACAGAAATATTTAATTGATATGAATACAACTCATCACTCTGTTCGTTGTTAAAGCCAATTATATTTTTATATTTTTTAGGAATATATACACCACACATTGTATTGTCAAAATAATATAAATTAGACATATATTCTTGAGGAATTACACTTGATACAGCTTCATATGTAGCCGCTACTAGTTGATTATAGGGACCGACAAAATCGTGCCAAACAACTATTGTTTCTTCAAATCCAAATCTATTAAAAATATTTTGAGTATCAATTTTAATTGCTTCAAATGAATGATCCCCATCTATAAAGACTAAATCAGCTTTTTCAATTAAATTAAAATCAAATTTTTTAGAATCACCTATATAATGTTTAACATTGGATCTTTTTCTCGAAAAATACCTACTAAAATTCATTTTTTTTCTCTTTTTAAATTCATTCTTTAGTTCTTCATCAGGCAAAGAAATACTATAACATTTTTTTGATACATCTGAAACAGCTGCCAAACTTTCTCCAGTCCATGCTCCTATTTCTAAATAAAAATTACATTCAATTAATTCAGCTATTTTTTTCAAGATTAAATAGTCAAGTATCCCTGAACCCCAAGTTATAAAGCTTACATCTTCAATTAACAACTCTTTGTTTTTTAATGACAAAAAATCTCCAGTTGATATTTTCACTATATTAGATTCAACAAATCCTGAATTTCCACTATCATATTCTTCTAAAAAACAGCTAAAAATTTTAATGTTTGATATTCCTTTTTGTCTTATTTGTGTTAATATTTCACTTTTATATGCACTAGTAATAATAATTAGTTCATTTTTATCAATTTCATCTAATCTATAAATTGTATATCCTTCAATTTTTTTACCTATCTTTTCTAAATCATTATCAATAAACCCTAAAACATTGAATTCATCCCTTATAATTTTTAGTGCTTGAACTCCTAATTTAGAGGCACCAAATAAATAACAATTTTTCAAAATTAGTCTTCCCCTATCGAATATTTGAATTCTATTAATTTATTTTAATACCCATTCTTCCTGTATCATCAATTCTTTGTAACATGAAAAAAACTTTATTTTCTTTAAAATACTGATTAATTGCTTTTCTAGCACCTTTCCAATATCCATAATCATCAACTATTAATACTCCATTAGTTGTGATAATGGGATATAAATAAATCATTTCATGATAAGTAGATTCATACCAATCGGTGTCCAATCTTAATAAAGCTAATTTATTTGGAATAATATTAGGTATTGTGTCTTCTACTTTTCCCTTAATATACGTAATCAATTCTTCAGGATAGTTTGTACTTCGTATATTATTTTTCACTTCAGTTAATGAAGCATAACACCATTTATTTATGTCCCCCTCTTAAGATCCCCCCAAGTAATTTCAGCTAAATTCCCAGTTACATCTTTGTCGTTCTCCGTAGGTTTTGACATTCCTGTATATGTATCATATAAATAAATGAATCTATCTTTTACATTTAGTTTTTGTAAAGTGTATGCCATACACATTGCACTTCCACCTCTCCATACTCCACACTCTGCAAAATCACCTTTAATATTATTTTTCACTATATAATTAACTGATTGATATATTGAATATAGCCTTTCCCATGTAGTCATGGTGTATGGTTGACATTTCACAAAAATTTCTATAAATTCTTCCTCTATTTCATTTCCAATACTAAAAATATTTCTCACAGACTCCACATCTATAAATTTTAACGCATCATCAAAATTAACCCCTTCAATAAACCCCATTTGTTGAAGTTGTTTTGAAATATCAGAAGTAGCAGTACTCGTAATATATATAAATAAATTCTCTTTATTTTCTTTTTTTAACTCTTCAGGATTTTTAATAATTTTTCCTTTATAAAATGACCCTTGTAATTCGGCTTTATTATCTACCATGTATTCAATTTCTATATTATACAAAAAATCGGCATAAATACCATTTCCAAAAAAAATATTTTTTTTCATAATTTCCAAAGTCCTAATCTATTTTATTTTTTTAATAGTATTCCATGAGAATGTCCTGTATATTTTTTTTTCATAAACTCTAAAGGTAAAATTGTTCTACTGATAATATTTATTAATTCTTTTTGTTTTATAGTATCTTCAAAAGAATCAAATAATCCCTTTAAAGGAATTTCCCTTCTAATGCTATCCACTAAATTATCATATTCTTTAATATTTAAAATCTCTTCGTAATATTCAATTACTTCTAAATTAAATATTTCTCCTATTGCATTTAAAGCAGCTTTATTCCATCTACTCATGTGATGTGGAGGCAAATTTAACGGTGCCTCCCTATGTACTTCACTATAATCTGAACAATCATTTGGAACAGAAAGAAATATATATCCCCCTCTATCTAATTTATTTACTATCTCAGTTAAAAATAGATTAGGATCCTTGATATGCTCTAATACTTGAAAGGATACTATAAAATCGTAAGTATTTCCCTTGGAATCTAACTTGTGACCTTTTTCAATAAGCTTGTTTCTAGCGTGTGGATTTAATTCTGTTACATAAATATCAAATACTTCTTGTACTCTGTCAGCAAAATGACCATTTCCCGCTCCGATTTCTAATATTTTTTTCGCGTCTGTATCTAAAATTTTTTGAATAGCAAAATCAAATTCATCCCTATCAGTTTTATAGTATGAAGTAGAGTTATCCACTAACATACTATAAAACTCCCCATCTGCTGGAACTACTTTATCAAAGAATTGAACTTTACAAGTTGTACATTCAAGTAACATTGTATAATTACCAACAAAATATTTTTCTAAATTATTCATAGAAAATTTGTTATTTATCAAATTATATTTGTCGTAAATTTCTTGGTTACTATAAAAAAATTTTTTTTTAACTGTATTGTTTTTACATAAAATACATTCCATTAATAAATCCCTCTTAATTATTAGTTTTTAAAATTTAAAAAAATCTACATTAATTCTCAATTACTATCCTTATATCACTGCATTTCTCTAGTGCAAAATCAATCGTCTTGTACAAGGAAAACCTCTGCTTCCCTCAATCAAATCATTTACCCTAACACCATGATTTACAATAAAACAGTTTGAATTAATAATTGGATTATAGTCAATTGAATTTCTTTGTCTTTTTCGGTTGTTCTTACTGTTGCTCTTCCATTTTTGACTTCGCTGACAGAGACCAAATCCTCAGCGAGTAGTACATAACTTTCCAAAAAAGTAATTTCTTAATCTAAATTTAGTTGACTAAATATTTTAGTGTTTGTGAGCTAAAATAGCCTGCTCCTAATATAAATTTTCATTTCATATCCTCTACCAAATCACGCAATTGCTCAATCGTTAACCACTCTGTATTATTATCACTTGTATATGAGAAATTAAATGGCAATTCAGTTCCACCATCACGATACTTTTCAGACCAAAA
The DNA here is from genome assembly GCA_002973635.1 of Lysinibacillus sp. B2A1. Taxonomy (GTDB): domain Bacteria; phylum Bacillota; class Bacilli; order Bacillales_A; family Planococcaceae; genus Lysinibacillus. The sequence continues at coordinate 889,340 of CP027224.1, read as the reverse complement.
TGGAAATTCAGGATGGATTACATAGTATGTATCGTATTCTAGCGTATGACGTGCATCATCATTCATAATCATGGCCTCATGTAGTTTTTCCCCTGGACGAATTCCTACAATCTCTGTTTCACATTCTGGTGCAATTGCCTTAGCTAAATCCATAATATTCATACTAGGAATTTTTGGCACAAAAATCTCACCTCCATGCATACGTTCCAAGTTATCTAACACGAACTGAACGCCTTGATCTAAGGTAATCCAAAAACGTGTCATACGATTATCCGTAATTGGTAAAATACCTGTCTCACGAACTTTCTTGAAAAATGGTACAACACTACCACGACTACCAACAACATTCCCATAACGAACAACTGAAAATTTCGTATGTTTTTCACCTACATATGAATTTGCCGCAATAAATAATTTATCCGATGCTAATTTAGTAGCACCATACAAGTTAACTGGTGCACATGCTTTATCGGTGGAAAGTGCAATTACTTTTTCAACACCACAATTTATTGCTGCTTCAATAATATTTTGGGCACCATGAATATTAGTTTTAACAGCCTCAAATGGATTATATTCACACGCATCGACATGTTTCATTGCTGCTGCATGAATTACGTTGTCTACCCCGTCAAATGCTCGATGTAACCGTTCCTGATCACGTACATCACCAATAAAAAATCGTAAACGATTATCTTTAAATTCTTGTCTCATTTCATATTGTTTTAACTCATCACGACTGAAAACTATAATTTTTTTAACTGCTTCTTGCAATGCTCTATGTACGAATTTCTTTCCAAATGAACCCGTTCCACCTGTTACTAAAATCGTTTTGCCTGCTAAATATTCCAACATAGAATCTACCTCATTCCTGTATACATTTAATATATCGACTAAATTCATTCTTTTTCTATAAAAAAAGAATGAGATTTTACTCATCCTCTCTTAACAAGTTATCAAATTTCTCTGCTTCTATAAATGGAATACCATCTATTTTAGCTCCATCAAAAGCTGTATTATAAAATTGTATATCTGTGTGTTTAACTTTATATTCAAACCATTTTAAATACGTATATAAATTTCTTTGCGTGTAAATATTGTCACCACTATTGGCGCGAATTGTTAACAGTTTATTTGTTTGATTATATATAACTGCAGAAGTTGATCCTGATACATGAGATTGATTCCCTTTAAAGCCTAAATCCTGTCCAAACAATACAATCTGTTTGAAGTCAAGCATCTCTAATAGGCTAATAGCTGTAGTAGCAACTGAACCACCTGTATCTAGTAACGGTTGTTTTAATGCATGAGCTAGTTTCTCTGCTTCATTATATCCCTTTTGGAATAATATATATCGATCTCCTTTTAACATTCGTGTAGTCTTTTGATGGGCTGTGCTTAAATAAAATAAAGGACCATTATAGTCTATATCCTGAAATTGTCTCATAGTTTCACTTTTAGGATCTGTTATAATAACAGCGTCAGGAATAATATCAAAGTTTATTAGAACTTTCAAGGCAGATCCAACACAAAGAATATATAGTTGTTTTCGATGTTTTACTAAATAGGGGTAGGTTTGCTGTAAAGATGGGCCACTCGATACTAAGCATGCTATTTTAGATGAATCAATTGAAATTTGATATGATGTAATACCATATTCCTTATGCACTATATTCGCTTTAAAATTATCGAACATCAAATCATTAAGCTCTTTGAAGCTTCTTTGTTTCATTTTTATATCTACCAAATATAAATAAAGTGGATGCTCTCGGTCCATCGCATTAATCCATGCTTGAGGAAGAATTAATTGTGTATCCTCATCTATAAACAGTTGTTCAATTCGCCAAACGATTTGAATACGAAGATTTTCTTTTAAATCAGCATAAATCGGTGAATTTTCAAAAAGGTTTACTTCAGATTCATCCAATGCATATACTGTAATTATTGTATTGGAGGCTGGGTTAGCCTCTATCAATGCTTTTAAATGATATCCATAACCTAATCCTAATAAAAAGTATTTAGGGGCTGATGTATTCACCTCTTGATAAACGAACTGTCTAGCATCCTCTAAAGGTCTATAATGTCCATATATACTATAACCATTCACCTTTAAAGTAGGATTCCCGTCTTTAGCAATCAATGTTTCGTATTTAATAATAATCCCCTACTTCCTATCTCAAACAAAGTTTTTTACCAAGTACTTAATCCACCATCAATAACTAGATTATGACCTGTGACATAGCTAGATGCATCTGATGCTAAATAAATTAATGCCCCAACCATCTCCTCTGCTTTTGCCATTCTTCCTAAAGGTATGCGATTACTGTAATTTTTCTTGAATATATCATTTTGTCCACTTTCAACACCACCCGGCGTAATAGAATTAACACGAATGTTATCCTGTGCCCAGTAGGTTGCTAAGTATTTAGTTAAACCTACAACACCAGCTTTTGATGCGGAATAAATAGCAGGTGTATTAATTTCTCGTCCTAAATAAAATGATCCTTCATAAATACGATTGTCTGGTGCCATAATTCCATAAATAGACGACGTTTGAATGATTGAGCCACCTCTCTCTTGCTCTTTCATTACTTTTCCTACATGTTTCGCTACTAGAAACATACTATCTAAATCTGTGTTCATAATTCTTTGCCATTGAGCCAAATCATATTCTTCGAATGGGGCAAAAAAAGCTTCTAAATCGTTGGATTTTCCAGCAGCATTATTATGTAATATATCAATATGCCCAAATGTATCAACTACTACTTGGACCATCTGCTTAACAGATGATTCGTCTGTTAAATTACAATAAAATGCTTGAGCATTACCATTATACGATTGTTGAATTTCATCAACTACTTTTTGAGCCCCTTCAAGGTTAATATCTACAACAGCCACATGAGCACCTGCTTCTGCTAATCCACAGCAAAAATTTCTGCCTAAAATACCTGCACCACCCGTCACAATTGCCACTTTTCCATGTAGTGAGAATTTGTTAAAATAACTCATTCTAAAACACCTCTTTTTTCAGCAATAAGTTGGACAATATCAAAGTCTAGTTCCGAATCAATATCCTGTGAACGTTCTTCAGGCATCACATATAGGATTGTTTGGTCTGTTATAACAGTAGTTGCTTCAAAAAACGCTGCTCTTTTCCAAACATAAATGGATGCATTCATATCATACGCTTTAGGGGCGTCCTGCCTACGTACAACTTGAGTAGGTAATGTTTTAGACAACCTGGCATAACCATTTTTATCCGTCTCCACTAAGTTAAAGTAAGGACTTCTTCTAGCAGGTGCTACTGTAATGAGATTTGTTGCCCTTTTATTTTCTTCAAGCATATGGACTGCCTGTTGGATGTCCTCTACAGAACGTAAAGGGGAGGTTGCATCAATATCTACCATTATATCAAATTGCATTCCTAATAACTGCTCTACTTGCTGGACACAGTGCTGTATAACAGGAATTTTTGCAGCTGTATCAGTGGCCAATTCCTTTGGTCTACAGATAACATTATCTATACCATATTCCTTGGCAATCTGTAAAATTTCTTCATTGTCACTACTCACAGCTATCACATCAAATAAATTACTTTTTTGTGCTTGTATAATACTATGTGCAATCAACGGTTTGCCAAGTAAATAACGCACGTTTTTATTTTTAACACCTTTAGATCCGCCTCGTGCGCAAATTGTACAAATTTTATTCATTAATAACCCACGCTCTCTGTTTAACAGATGATTCAATTGCTTCAATCATCTTTAGAATTTGTTGGCCCTCATTAAACGAGCAAAGGCGATTTGAGCCCTTCAATATCGCTTCATGTTGCTTTTGATATGTATAATCGCGATCAATTACATCTCCTGCAATGATATTGCCATTACAATTGATACTATTTTGCATAAAGTCCACTCTAATTGTCCGATTATTCGTTTGAACTGTCATATATCTTTGGAAAATACGATCTAAATAATTGAGCTCTAACGAAACTTTAATGCTTCTATTCGTTTCAAAGATAACTTGACAATAGTCTTCAGATTGAATATCCAAGTCACTTATTTTCCCACTATTGGATATTAAAAATTTCCATTCACCAAAGAGATAGCTTAAGTAGTCAAGCTCATGACTTAGATCTCGAATGACTCCTCCGCCCTTCTCTGAGAAAGCTGAGTAGCTTTGCCTATAATCTTTATGAGGCCTCCAAGTAGGTAAATATTGTCCTACATATGCATTTACACTAATAACTTTTTCATCTTCTAGCAAATTAAGTAGCTTTGAGATCAAGGGGTGAAATCGTAAATTATAAGCTACATAGACATTATTATGATCTATATGAATCATTTCATTTTTTTCAAATAACGGTTTTTCAATAAGTATCTTTCCTTGATAGCCGTGTGCCTTCAACTGTTTCAATAAAGGCAAGTGCTCACTCGTTTCGTTGGCAATCACAATATAATCAAAATTACTATTCGCTATAGCATCTGTAATACTGCGATAAAAATGATTTCTTTCATTGGCATGTCTGGACACAATAGAAACAGATAGTTTCATTCTCTCTAATACTTGTACATGTCTTTTACCTATAGAACCATAACCTATAACTAATACTTCCATTTCTACTAATCTTCTTTCGGAAAAAATTCATTGTATTCTATATCGGCTTTTTTGTAATCACCCATTTGCCCAATATCCAACCAATACTCTCTAATGGGGAACACAGAAGCATTTTTACCTTCTGCAATAATGTTTTCAAATAAAGTTGGCATATCATAAAATTCATCCTTAGGAATATAGTTAAATGCCTCTGGGCTCAGTACATAAATACCGGCGTTCACAAAACTCTTATGTGTTGGCTTTTCTTTAATTGATACTAAATTAGCACCATCTGTCTCAATAACACCATATGGAATTTGATATTCAAATTCGCGTACACACATCGTCACAACAGCATTATGTTCCTGATGAAACTGCATAAGTTGTTCAAAATTAACCTGTGTCAGTAAATCACCATTCATAACAAAAATAGGTTTCTTAGGTCTTTTAGGAATCAAGGAAAGGGCTCCTGCTGTCCCCATACGTTTTGTTTCTTCTATATAGGTAATAGTTACACCAAGTGTAGCACCATTTTGAAAGTAATTTTGTATTACCTCTCTTTTATAATTCACAGATAAAATAAAATTAGTATATCCAAAACGCTTAAACCCTTCAATGATTGTTTCTAATATTGGTTTTCCTCCTACCTTGAGCATTGGCTTTGGGGTATGATTGGTTAGCGGTCTTAGGCGTGATCCTAGTCCCCTACCATTAAAACAACTGTATTCTCATTTGACTGTTGCTGAACCTCATCCTTAAACAGAACGTTTACTACTTGTTGATTGTTATCAACAATTGGTAATTGTTTTAATTGTTTATCATTCATCAGCTTAACACAATAATGTTTTGTATGAGCTGTTGTGGCTGTAAATGGGGATGTATTCATAATTTTATTTATTGGGGAGTCTAAAACTTCTCCTTTTAAAATTCCTCGACGAATATCTCCATCTGTCACTGTTCCTAACAAACGATTTTCATCATCTATTACAACAGCAAATTGAAGTGCACTTTTATCGATAATTTGCATGGTCTCAAGTAATGTTTGATGTTTTTTAACTAGAATATTTCTCCAATTTTCCACTTATTTCACTTCCCTTGCTGGAACCCCGTGTACTTTTTGAGCATGAAGGATATTTTTTATGACAACAGCACCCGCGCCTACTACACATTGATTGCCAATATTAATAGATTGAATAATCGTCGCACCTGTTCCAATATGTGTAAGATCCCCAATGTCAACTCCACCAGAGATTTTTGTTCCTGGGGCAATATGCGTATGTGCACCTATTTTTGAATTATGATCAATAATAGCTCCTGTATTTACAATTGTATTATCTGCAATATGTACATGTGTCTGAAGAACTGTACCAGCCATAATTTGCACACCTTCCCCTAGATGAACAGATGGTGCAATAATAGCTGTTGGATGAATTACATCTGCAAATTTAAATCCCTGTTGTCGGAATCTTAAATAAATCTTTTGTCGAATCTTACTAAAATTAACTGTACCAATACCTAGTACAAGCTCAATCTCAGATGGTGAAAAAGATAAAATAGCTTCATCGTTTCCTAAGTATGTGAGACCAAATACATTTTGCTGTTTTTCAGGGGAAGTAAAGCCCAATATTTCATAATTTAACATAAGTAATGTTTCAACCAAAACTGAAGCATGGCCACCGTTTCCGATAATTATGATCGGTTTATTCATCTATTAGCTCATCCTCTTCATAGTCTTTCGTCGAAACTTTTCCCAAGTAAGCCCAATATTTAGATGGTGATATACCTTCCCCTGGTCGTTTAAACGTTAAATTATCTTCTGATAAAATGTCACCTTGTATAATAGCTTTCTTCGCAACTAAGCTTTTACGAGCAGAAATTCTATTTTGAAGCTCTACAGCAGTTGGCTGTTTTAAACTTGTTCCTAATGCTTGTTCTATTTGTCGAATACCTTTTATCATATCACTAAGTTCATGGGGCTCTAAAGAAGCAGCATGATCAGGGCCTTCTAGTGTTTTATCCAAAGTAAAGTGCTTTTCAATAATTTGTGCCCCTAATGCCACAGCGCCAATGGGAATAGATGTACCAGTTGAATGGTCTGATAACCCGATGGTTAATCCAAACACCTTCTCCATCTCCTTTATAGTACGCAAATTAATCGAATCAAAAGGTGCAGGGTATTCTGTAGTACAATGAAGAATTTTTACGTACTTTTTAAGTAATGCCTTTGCTTCTATAGTTTCATAGAAAGCTTTTACACGCTCTATTGAAATATCGCTTTGTTTTGCTAAGCCAAAGGCGATAAACGCTAACGCTTCATGGATATCTTCAATTGTTGCCATTCCTGTGGACAGGATGATTGATTTTTGCTTCCTTGCTATATAATAAACAAAAGGTGAATTCGTTAGCTCACCCGATGGTATTTTAGCAATTGCTATTTGTAGCTTATCTAGTAAAAAATCGACACTTTCAACATCAAAAGGTGTCGATAAAAATTCAATTCCGAGCTTATTACAGTATTGATGCAATGCCAAAAACTCATCAAATTTAAGCTCTAGTTTTTTTAACATCTCATATTGTGATGTTGGTTTCCCTAAATTCTCTATCTGATAGTTTGCTTGTTTCGCTGTTTTAGTTACGAGATTTTCTGCCTTAAAGGTTTGAAATTTTACTGCATCCGCACCTGCTTCTTTTGCAACCTTTACTAGTTCTTTAGCCATTTCGATGGAGCCGTTATGATTTACTCCTGCTTCAGCAATTATATAAGTCCTCATAAATCATAGAACTCCTTTCGAACTTTGAATTCTTCAATACTCTTTAAAATTTCAAGAATAGCAGTAGATGTATATCCATCCCCAAAAATCCACTCAAATCTCTCTGTATATTGGAGTGCATTATTGATTGCTACTTCAATCTCACCAGCATTTGCTTTTGCATCAAAAACAGAATTTGGTCGTTCTCTACCAGCCTGACGATTTCCAATATTTACAGATGGTGTTTGTAAATATGGCACCTCTATCAAAGCACTAGAAGAGTTACCAATAACAACCTCAGCATACTTAACTGCACTTAAATAACGCATTTGACCAAGTGAATCGAATAGATATGCATTTGATTTGTAGGCTATAAATTGTTCAATTTGTTCATTAATATAGCGCCCTCCGTTGTCAGCATTGGATTTTGTAAAAACAAGCTGTACTTCCAAATATTTTTCGAGAGCCTTTAAAACCTCATGAATCACTTGTGGATCACCATTTGTTTCAGGGTGATGTGTAATTAAAAACATTGGTTTGTCAAAATCTAATCCTAACTGTGTATATAAATCTTTCTTTTCTATCAATCGCACATGAAGTATATTTTCAATTCCAATAGCTCCTACATCCCAGACACGACTAGGATGCTCCCCTAACTGGATTACACGATTTCTATGGGATGCTGTACTTGTAAAATGCCATGTAGCCATTTTTGTAATTGAATGACGAATGGCATCATCATATGCACCAAATGTACATTCTCCACCATGAATATGCGCAATTGGTATTTGCATAATCAGTGCTGTCTGTGCGACTGCTAACATCTCATAACGATCACCTAGTATTATAATCAAATCTGGGTTCAAACGTTGTAAGGCATCGGCAAATCCTATTGTTGCAAGCCCAGTCGACTTCACTACTCCTACAACGGTATCTGAAGATAGGAGCATTTCAACTTTCTCATCAATATGAAAGCCATCCATTTCAATTTGTTTATACGTTTCACCAAATTCAGAAGATAAATGCATACCTGTTACAATGATCTGTAACTGATAAGTATTATCTTGGTGAATTAACTTCATCAAATTGGCTAGAAGGCCATATTCAGCTCTAGTAGCAGTTACAACACAAATTTTTTTCATAGCTTAAACCTCTTTTAATGGTGTACTTGGTATATTCACTATGCACTGATTTAAATAATTGGTTATTGTTAAGTCCATCTTCGGGCAATCCTTATACATCTGTAATAGATGCATTGGCTTCCAGATTGGACGACTCATAACACCATTTTCATTTAAAAATGTCAACACTTCATTAAGATTCAGTGTTTCATCTAAAATTAATGTTTGGAGCCAATAGTTGCTTGTACTATGTGTGGGTGCTTTAAATAAACGAACCCCAGGTACATTCTCAACTAATGCTTCGTACTTAATTGTAAGCTCACGCTTCTGTTCTAAAAACTCATGCATTTTTTCTAATTGTGCACAGCCTAGAGCTGCATTGATATTTGGCATACGGTAGTTAAAGCCAATTTCGTCATGCTCATATTCCCACTTATGCAACACTTTTGCTGTTGTTGTTAAGTGCCTTGCATAATCAGCAAGTGCATCATGATCCGTTAGAATTATACCTCCGCCACCAGTGGTAATAATTTTATTACCATTAAAGCTTAGTGCGCTCACTTTCCCAAAGCTCCCCGTATGCTTGCCTTTATAATACGTACCTAAAGATTCGGCTGAGTCCTCTATAAGTAAAAGTTTAAAGTCCTCGCAAACCTGTTGAAGCTCTTCTAATCTAACAGCATGTCCAAATGTATGCATAGGCACTAACGCCTTAATGCGACGATTTGTTTGCTTATTATAAAACTCACCATCTTTTATTTTTCCAATATTCGTTAGATATTGACGTAACTTTCCAGGATCAATACCTAATGTATCTAATTCTACATCAACAAAATGAGGGATAGCTCGAAGATAAGTCACTGCATTTGCTGTAGCAATAAAAGTAAGAGCAGGCATAAGCACTTCGTCATTTTCCTCTACTCCCGCTACTTTAAGTGCAATATGTAGTGCTGCTGTACCGTTTACTACAGCAACACCACGTTTCACCCCAACAAATTTGGCTATATCTTCTTCAAAACGAGATACATAGGCACCTACTGAAGAAACCCACCCTGTTTTCACACAGTCTGTTACATATTCAACTTCTTTTTCATCAAATGTTGGTTCGTGTAAAGGGACAAAATTCTTACCATACATGCCCTTCACATTTTCTGCAAAATGCACCCATTGTTTATTCATAGTCTACTCAATTCTTCCCTTTACATAGTAGTTATTGTATTAGATGTTTTAAAGACCATTCTCCAAATTGATTAATTTCGAAAATTTCATGATTATAAAACTTATCCACAATACTATAAAAATCTGTTAATGTATAGCCTAAGAAATCCACAAAATCGAGGACAGCCTTTTGGTCAATTTTATGGTCATATTTCTTTACTAATTCGATACCTTCTTCCCGTGTAATAAGTCCATATCTGATAAACTTTGATGCATAATCAGTAGCACTTGCATGACCGAATTTAGGGTATTTTAACCAAGGATGTACTAGATAAGCCATTGAGTCAACTTGATCAAAATTTTCAAATGTATGCTCGCGTTGCCACTCATGCGATAAATCTTTAAAGCCATTTTTCTTTGCAAAAATGTAATTAGCATAGCTATTCCAACGTACGAAATAACTTAAATATATTGGTTCTATTTTATTTAAGACTTCTTGCTCAGGTGCCTGACAGAAAGTTAAGTCATTAATTGAAATTTCATCATCTACCAATTGTTCAAATGGAATATCCGAAGCTACACCGTTGTTAATCTGATTTTTTGCTGAGTACGTTTCTACACGTTCTTTACCACCGTATTCATAACTAATGTTCTCCCCATAAATAATGAGTGGTATATTAAATTTAGCTGCAATATGTAATGGATATGTATAGATTAAACGGTCAATATACCAAGTTGGTTTTCCTTCATTTTCAAAAGTTTTACGCATTACAGCCTTTTGAGCCTTAAGATTTGGTTTCAAAGAAATTAAATGGCATCCAAATCTTTCAGAGATGTTTTTTAAATTATGTTTTCCAGCTTCCGTCATGGTAAAATTATCTTCCACAGATACTAATAGCGGATTCATATTCATAACTTCTTTAAAATAGTACACTTGGAAGTGACTATCTTTACCACCACTTACAGCGATAATACAATCATAATCCCCTTCATTTTTACGGCGGTATTTATCACATAATGCTTCTAATTCTCTATGTCTAGCGTCCCAATCTGTTTTATCTTTCTTCTCCTCAGCTCTACAAGCTTGACAAATTCCCTCTTCGTCAAAGTAGATACCTGGTCTAGTGTTAGGCATTACACATTTTTTACAAAACTTCATTGTTTATTAGTCCTCTTTTTTTCTATGAATTAAATATTATAAATATTTGTTTTATATTGAGCTAAATTTTTTGGGTTTGTAAACCACTCAATTGTTTCCTCTAACCCACGGTGGAAGCCTTCTTTACTACCATATTTAGGTACCCAATCTAGGAGTTCTTTTGCTTTTTTATTTTCAGCCCATAGACGCTCTACTTCACTTTTTTCTGGACGTAGGCGCCGCTCGTCTGTTTCAATAGTTATATCCACTCCCATAATATCAGCAATCATTTCTGCCGTCTCGCCTATTGATATCTCATAATTAGAGCCTATATTAATTACTTCTCCAATAGATTTTTCAGATTTCATTATTTTGATAAATCCTTGAACCGTATCCTTTACATAGTTGAAATCACGAGTAGGGCTAATGGCACCAATTTTAAGAGCTTTTTTACCACTTGCAAGCTGACTAATAATTGTCGGAATAACTGCACGAGCTGACTGACGTGGTCCATATGTATTAAAAGGACGGATAATCGATATCGGTGTATCAAATGAACGATAGAAAGATAATGCTAATTGATCGGCACCAATTTTCGAAGCTGAGTATGGAGATTGACCTTGTAGTGGATGATCTTCATCTATTGGTACGTATAGAGCTGTTCCGTATACTTCGCTCGTTGAAGTATGTACAACCTTTTCAATATCTAATTCACGAGCTGCTTGTACAACATTTAACGTACCACTAATATTCGTTTCTATATATGTGGCTGGCGAATGGTAAGAGTAAGGAATCGCAATTAGTGCTGCTAAGTTTAAGACATGTGTGCAGCCTTTCATTGCTTCCTTAACCCCAAATGGATCACGGATATCCCCTGTAAATATTTCTACTTGCGATATAACATCTTCTGGAGAATGGTCTAACCAGCCATAAGAATTAAATGAATTGTAATAAGTAAATGCTCGAACATCATAACCATCACGTATTAATTGCTCTGTTATATGTGAGCCGATGAACCCATCAGCCCCTGTTACTAAAATTTTCATGATTCTCACCTTCTTATTTATGTTTTAATTGAGCTTTTAAAATAGTTAAAATTCGTTCAATTACTTCAACAATCGTTCCTAGTAACTTCTGTTGTTCAATTATCTCTTGCTTAATATATTCTTGATCCATTATTTGCAATCGCCCATTATAGGCCCAATAATATTGCATAACGACACTTTGTAAATTATGCAATAACAATGGTTGTTTAATTATTCCTTCAATAAATAATTGAAAATCTTCACTTAACTTCAATAAACTATTGATATTATTCCCTATTGTTATTGAACTCAAAATTTTTCGATACTTGCCACTTTTATTTTTTATTTCTTCATACAAATTGATTTCACCTGCTAAATTTGCTAGATAATATTCCTTATCAATTGTATATCTTGGAACTTTTTGTATTTCCCTATTAACATCAGGAATATCTATTTGGCAGTATGTATCAACAGCGTCACTTAAGGTAAGCTGTTTAGCAAAATTAATTTTTGCTCCACCTTCCGTAGCATTTATTACTGTTATTGGTAGGTTATTAATTTCATTTTCTAGCCAATGCTTAAATTGAAGCCATATTTTGGTGGTTTTCACAGTTTTCCCATAATAACCAGTAGTAAATTCAATATCATCTGTCTTATTTATTTCTTCATCTAACACATCATATTTTGTACCATAAGCGTGCGTTTCCTCTTCACTATTTCCATATGCTAAATCTTGTCCAACTAGTATTATAGGATTACATCCTAAGTAATGACCGAGACTAAATGCTACATTTGCACAGGAATACCCCATCGGAATAGCTGTTTCACTTGAGAGCCCTAATAGTTTTTGAAGCCAACTTGTTTCAGATATCCCCTCCCTAAAGGGAATTATAATTTCATTAGAAATTTCAAATACTCGATTATCCAATACAGGTGGGCCAACAATAATAGATTTTTCTGGTATCTCAACATCTGCATAAAAATATTCAAACACTTCATGAACTCGTTCAATCGAACAAATGAATGTTGGTTCAATCCCTTCAGAAATTAATTTATGAGCAATCGTGTCCACTGCAATCACAATCATCCTATGTTTATTTTTTTTAGGTCTTCAATATTTTTATTAAGAGACGGACCCGCTGCAACGACTACTGCTGGTATATCATTAAACATTCCTTTGAGTGTTAAAATATTTTTTGAGCGTATAATATTTTCAATATTATTCACATTTCTTTCTAAACCGATTAAATTATCTTCTAAATCATTACCAAGACTAAAAAGCAATGATGAAATAATTTGCCTTATCTCCACTAACATTTCCTTAACCTTTTGAATTCCCTTCTCACGATAATAGTGGGTTACATAAACATTAGTGTTTTTCAAGTACTTCAGAAAATTGAAATTGTAGAATATTTTTTGTAAAAATATGTTTAAATTTCCTATTACACTATCCACAAACAACAATACATTCGGTTCCATAAAAATTTCTGTTAAATCTTTTTGCTGTAAAGCATAATTAAAAAAGCTTGGGTTAGGTTCGATAATAATAATGATAGATTCCCTATGCTTATTTTGTAGAATCCTTTTAATTTCTTCAACTGCATTTATACCAAAAACAAAAATAACTTCTTTTTTCAGCGTTGAAATATCAACTTTTCGATCTATCTCAACTTTAGAGTGGTATAATTCCCCATTAATTAATTGGAATGTTTCTCGAGAGTATTTTTTTGAAATAAATTTTGGGTATTCACAAGTATTTTTCAAATCTGTGACATAATGATTTTCATTACACATTAAAATATCTCTATTTTTTTCAAACATGTGTGTCAATTCCTTTATAAATAATGTTAATTGAAGTAAAGTTTATTCTGATTCATAATTAAACTTTAAAAATTCAATTAGTCCTTGATTTTTCATTCTTTTACTTTGCATTGATAGGTACTAAATTTTCGAAATATGGTTTAATTTCATAAATAAATAAATCTGCTACTAAATACATATCTTCATTCATTAATGCTTCATTAATTTCTTTTAAAAAGCTACTAATATCATTAATATTAAATTCAATATTTATGTTATTTTGCTTTAATAATTCGGCTGCATCTACCAACCAAATCATACCTTCACTAAAATCTCTAATCGAATCTAAACCTAATTTAATATTATCTTTGCGAAGTTGTTCCTCAATATAAACACACCCATTTGGAACTTTCCCTATATATTCATTAAAACTTACGACTACTTCATTTGCGATAGTATCCATCTAATCTCTCCTTATTAGTTAATATTTCTAGAGTTTCTTCAATATTTTCAATTGATTTATCAATAATTTTCAATATCTCATTATAAAAAAACTTACTCTGATTAAAAGATCTATTATATGCTTCTTCTGGTGTTTCATTCTTCTTCTCTAAAAATACACCATCTAATTTCAACAGGAGCGGTTGTAATAAAAAATCCATTTGAACTTCTTCTACTAATTCCATAATTTCTGAGTCGATTTTATCTAATTTCTCTAGTATGCCTTTTGAGAAATAAGTGGTAGATTTATTAGACTTTAATATTTCTAAGCCTCTTTTTGAAGTATCCAATAATGTATCTGATAAATCTAGCTCTCTTTGCAATTGATTGATGATTAATTGGAAATCTACAGTTTCTAATTCTGGAGTTGTAACCATATTTATATCTTTTATCGCAAAACGGTCCATAAACTTTGGGAATGATAGTTGTTCAAACCCATTTATTTTTGCCCCTCCTTCTGTACAGTTATAAAATTCAATACCATTTGCGAAAAATCTAGCCATTTCTTCAAATGTTTGCTTCATACTTAAAAATGGACCATCTGTAATTACTTTTTCTCCAAAGTAACCTTCAATTTCAAAAAGTCTTACATTATCTTCCTTCACTTCTTCTAAAGTTCTTTTCCCTTGGTTAGAATCAGCGTGTGTTACCTCACCAGTAAAAGCCAAATCCTGTCCGATGAATGCAATCGGTCCAGATGTGATAATTTGCGCAATGCTAAAGGCAAAGTGTGCTACTGTTCCACCACCAACAATTTGAGGCATATCTTTGCCTAATGTTTTATAAATATAATTGGCTATAGAATTATATATTGTTGATGTAAAACAGTATCCTTTTCTAAATAATGGACGAATCGCCCAATGGTTAAATGGTGAATACAGCAGTGTTACATTTCCTAAATTAAGATTTTTAAAACTGTTATAGTTAATTTCTGAACCATCAATAGAAACAACATAGTGTGGCTTAATACCAAATTTCAAAAGAGAGTTAATTGTCGTTCCTGCCGCAATAATAATAACCTTGTTTTTCATTGTTTTCAAAAGTGCTAGTTGCTTGTTCAAAGATGGCCCACCAGATGCAATAACAACTGGACAATCATACATTTTCTCTAAACTTGCAAGAGTAGGATCACCAAGAATATTTAATAAATTCATAGATAGATTTTTTTGCCACTGTTCTGCAAAAAAACTTACTGTATTTATGTTTACTCGCGTTCTTACTATATAATTTCGAACATCGTTTAAAATTTCCTTATAGGACGCAACGAATAGTTTATTATAATGTGGTGCTGTAATCATTTTGACCATTGTTTTAATCCCTAGAGAGACTTTGTCTATTAAATACAATAATGTGTAATTTTTTTCTTTACCCCAATAATGAACTTGCTTATGTTGCAAATGTCTCTCTGCTATTTTAAGTTGTCCATTTTCAATTAAAGGATCTATTACTATAATTGACTCCTTTGTAACAAGCTTTAACAATTCATCAACTATATAACCTAATCCATATCCAAAGACAACAAATGTAAAATGTTTTTCGAAATTAGATGTTGCTATGTTTTTAGCCTCTTCAATCGGCCTATATTTACTATGTATAAAAAGATTATTGATTTTTAATGTAGGGATATTTTGTTTTCCTTCTATGTACTCGACTATATATTCAGCTTCCATTTAAATCACTCCCCTTTATGTATATCGACATCTCAAACGTATTTTTAAACTCAATTAATAAAACTGTTTCTAACTTTTATGAGAAATCACTCCTTTAGAAGAGAATTTTCTATAAAATAACGGAGTTGTTTAATAAGTTCTTTTCAGTTTATTAATAACTCTACTATATTTTAGTGTTCTCTTACCGTTACATCTTACCTATTTTCGTAAAAATTAAATCTTTTTTCTTGTATTAAAAAGGCAATATTGAAAAAGCCTTTCCTAAAAGTTGCATACTGCAAATCTTAGAAAAAACTTAAGGGTGAAAAGAAACCTTCATCTTTCATAAGCTTTCATTCTTGTTCAATCACTTATCTGGAATAAGTAACCTACAAAATAAATCTACTCTCTTCATTATTGACATTCATCAGAGGATTCTATCTTAATTTTGATATTTTGTCCAAGAAAAAACTTATTTTCAAAAAAATGAAAACGCGAAGGAATAATCCTTCGCGCTTAAAAAACATTAACCTAATAATTGTAACACGCCTTGTGGCTGTTGGTTTGCTTGAGCTAACATAGACTGTGCAGCTTGCATTAAGATATTGTTCTTCGTGAAGCCCATCATTTCTTTTGCCATGTCAGTATCGCGGATACGTGATTCAGCAGCTGATAAGTTTTCAGAAGTTGCACCTAAGTTATTGATTGTGTGCTCTAAACGGTTTTGAACCGCTCCTAAAGATGCACGAGTTTCTGATACACGTTTTAACGCAGAATCAATAATTGAAACTGAGTTATCTGCTGCTGATTGAGTAGTGATATTGATACCAGCACCAATTGAACCTGCTGCAGTTAATGAAGAAACTGTTGCGCCATTTGTTAATGCGTTTACACCTAAGGCAGTTGCAGTCATTGTCATAATGCTTAGGTTAATTGATTGACCTGAGTTCGCACCAATGTGGAATACTTTACCTGTAGAAGCTGTTGCAGATGCAGGTGATGTAATATCAGTACCACCATCAAATGAACCATTTAGTAATTTTTGCGTGTTGAACTCTGTATCATTAGCGATACGGGAAATTTCTTCTGATAAAGAATTAATTTCTAATTGTAACGCTTCACGGTCAGAAGTTACGTTAGTATCATTTGCAGATTGTACTGCTAATTCACGCATACGTTGTAAAATAGCATGTGTTTCGTTAAGTGCACCCTCAGCAGTTTGAATTAAAGAAACTGAATCTTGAGCGTTTTTAGTAGCCATATCAAGACCACGGATTTGTCCACGCATTTTTTCAGAGATTGCTAAACCAGCAGCGTCATCACCAGCGCGGTTGATTTTGTAACCTGAAGATAATTTCTCAAGGTTTTTAGAAGCTTGAGCGTTGTTAAAAGTAAGGTTACGGTGTGTGTTTAAAGCTGAAATGTTGTGTTGAATTCTCATTTGGAATTCCTCCTTGAATAATTGTTTTTGTTATTCCACATCCGTGTGGAATTAGGATTAGGCAGTTATGTACTCCCTGCACCTTACAATATATATATCGTATTGAACTGGAAATGTTTAATAGTTTTTAAGAAAGATTTTTTATTTTTTTATGTAATATATTTAACTACTCAAATTATAATTTTTATTTTTTCTTTAATTGCTCAAAGAAGCCTGAAGACATAGTGAGTGCTTCCTTATTTTGGGCTTGGATAGCCTTGAAAACCTCTGAACGGTGTACTTTAACTGTTTTAGGTGCGACAATTCCAATTTTAATTTGTTCACCTTCGATCGCTAATATTTTTATTTCAATTTGGTCGCCAATCATGATGGACTCATCTTTTTTACGGGAAAGGACTAGCATTATTTCGCACTTCCTTCCAATGCTTGCAACGGATAGCGTAGAGGATAGGATTTATTATCTTGAAGGACGATCTGTTTCCCACATTTAGTTCCAATATTGATGATAACTGGAGCTAATAAATTAATGGTAGAATCCTGTAATGTTTCCTTCATTGTAACAATCGCATATGTTAGGACATCCTCTTGTTTTTCGATTTGCAGTTGCTCACGATCCTCTTCGCTAATATCAAAGCAATAATCTTTTTTAAAGGCAAACGGGAAGGCCACTACGAAACCAATATCTGTATTATTAATCGATTGAAGCATCGCTAAAGGGAGGTCAGCATCAAGTGGTAGTAAAACAAATTGTTTTTCATCTTGTAATCCAAGTAAACCATGTTCAAACATCAGGATATCTTGTTTTGAAATTTCAATTTCACCTAAAAATTTAGTCGCAATTTTCATTATTTATACGCTCCTTTAAATGATGACATCAATATCAACATCTGGTCTTTGTACCATTGTACCAGTTACCTTCCCTGGTGTGTATTCGTGTATTGGGTTATTCACTTTAGCGTCAATTATAGGCTCTCTACGTTGAATATTGACATCAGTTGTACCTGGTGTATAGTTGATTTTAACTGATCCTACTGATGGAACAAATTTTATATTAAATTGTACTCGATGTGGACCATGATTTTGCTTGGCTATATTTTGAATCGTAGAGCGTCCTTGCCCTTTTCCTGCTGACATCATCATCTGTCGACCTTCCCGTGCACGTCTTGCTGCACCACTTAAGGCAGCCTGACTTCCCTCCTCAGCAGCATTTTTGGTTGCTTCAATCGGACCTATCATTCCTAAATCACGTCTTGCTTGAGAAGAGTCAATCTTTAAAATCCCTCTAGTTGTATTGATTTCTAAAATAGCAGCAGGCTGTTCAATATGTTGCGTTGCCTTTGGCTGTTTAATGTTTTGTTGAGGCTTTGCTATATGAAGATTTAATTTTGCATCCGTTGTATGAATTTGAATTTGAGGGAGTCTCATCTACATCTCTCCTTTCAAGAAAAGCGTCTGAACAAAATTGTCCAAACGCCCTTGTTGTTCATAATAGAGTTTGCCCCTGTCGCTTCGCTTTCGGAGCAGAACCTTAGTAGATTTTATCTTATAAAATCTACTAAGGTTTGCTGAATAATTTTCGCACCTACAGATAATGCAGCTTGATGAATGGATTCATTTGTCACCATTTCCGTAATGGCTTTAGAGTAATCCACAGATTCAGTATCTCTAAGTTGCTTTGTCACACTGACCTCACGGATACCTAGGCGATTCTCCATCATCTCTATACGATTTTGTCGGGCGCCTACGTCAGCCTGCGCTTCCAGAATTTTATTATGCATTGTTGTAATATCATCACTATTGCTTGATGATGAGACTCCTCCAAGCGCATCTCCAATCTCTGTACCAGTTTTATTTGGATCCCCTAATAAATCAGAAATTTTCCCCATCATATCATCTATATTTTTAAATAGATCTTTACCAGGCGTATTAACTTGAATTTGAATGCCATCATAAATTTCTATATTGACAGCTTCATTTGGTGCGTTTAGGGCTGGATTTATTTCTTTTCCGTTCCCACCAACCACAGGCGTGAATAATGGCTGATTCGTATTTGTTCCACTAAATAGGTAACTGCCACCAATATTTGTGTTTCCAACATCCTGAATCTGCTGACGAATTTGGTCAATCTCCATTTTTATTTTTTCACGTTCTTCTGGTGTGTTTGTATCATTCGCTGCTTGAATAACAAGCTCACGAACACGCTTCATTTGCTCGCCAACCTGATTCAAAGATTCATCAGATGAATCTAGCCAATTACTTGCTGTTATCATGTTGCGTGTGTATTGCTCAACCTTTGCTAAATCTCGGCGATAGCCCATTCCATTTACTGCTACTACTGGGTCATCTGATGGACGGGTAATTTTAGAGCCTGAGTTAATTTGGTCCTGAAGCTTTGACATTTTGCCATAGCTTTTATTTAAATTTAACAGCATATTACTTGAAAGCATTGATTGTGTTACGCGCATTTTAATAAAAACTCCCTTCTTGTTAGTTGGAGAGTTATTCTCCATAAATTATTTAATTTTATAGACCTACTCGACCCATACCATTAATAATTTTATCTAATGTTTCATCAACAACAGTAATCATACGTGCATTGGCATTATATGCTTGCTGGAAGGTAATCATATTTGTCATTTCTTCATCTAATGATACAGAACTCACAGAATCACGACTATTTGACACAGTTAGACGTTGAGATTCTGAAGTTGCTGCTAGACGTAGAGCTTCCTCACCATCTACACCAATTTTCCCAACAACCCCTTGATAAAATGATTGCATTGTTGCATTTCCAATAGAGGCATACAATTTATGCTGCATATTAGCAAGCTCATAGGCATGCTTACCATCACCTTCTTGAGTAACCCCAGAGGATGCAGCTAAAAGATTAGGATCTTTTTCAATGGCTTCATTAAATTTAATCCCACCTGCACCTGTACCTGCACCTAAAAAGAAAAGTCCCCCATTAGTAGAAGGGATAATTACAACCCCATTAGAATCTTTTTGCTCTAATGTATAGCCATTTGCATGCAGTTTATTAAATTCTTCAATAAAGGCATTCGCTAACTGGTCTAGTTTTTCTAAAGTTTCAGGGTAGTAGCCCTTTATACCACTAGTACTTTGATAACCATATGAATTAATAAGAGATAATAATTTTCCTTTTGAAGCTTCAAAATCCTGTTGTCCAATAGCCGCTTGGGAGCTAATGACAGTTCCTGCTTCATGATCCTCTAACGATTCAATATCTGTTAGTTGTAATTCTGAAAATAAATTGGTAATGTCATCGCCAGTGACTTTACTCCCGTTAGTTCCCATTGCAGTAAACTGCGCAAAATCTTTTCCATCTACTAAATTTCTGACAACACCATCAGTACCTTTAAACGTTATTTTCAAGCTACCTTCAGCAACCGCAGAAGCGAGACCACCAGAAGGAATACGTTCAATTGATACAGGTATGTACTCATTTAATTTATCTACTAATACATCACGAACATCATATAAATCATTTGGTACATGCCCATTCGGCTCTACTTCTTGGATTTGTTTGTTAACGGCTGCAATTTCCTTTAGAATAGTGTTAATTTGTGTTGTAGAGACACCTAGTTCTTTCCCAAGATTACCTTGAATCGTTTTTAATTGTGTATCAATGGTGTTGAAAGACTCTGCTAAATGCTTTGCAAGACCGATAGCTACTTTACGTGCTGCTGCATCTGCCGGCTTGTTACCAACATCCTGAAGCCCTTTCCAAAACTGCGCAAAAGCTTTGTCTAATCCAAATTCAGAAGGTTCGTTAATAATATCCTCCATTTGAGAAATGGCCTTTGTTCTTGATTCCCAATAGCCAAATTGATTCGTTTCTTGACGATATTGGCGATCAATAAATTCACTACGAATACGTTGAATCGATCCTGCTTCTACCCCTGTTCCTAAATGGCCTGGATAAATTGGCTGATTTAAACCTGCCGTTGGAAAGCCTGGAGTGGCCTGCATATTTACTCGTTGACGAGAGTATCCTAATGTGTTGGCGTTGGAAATATTATGTCCAGTTGTATATAAAGCTGTTTGCTGTGTAAATAAACCACGTTTACTTGCCTCTAAGCCCATAAATGTTGAGCGCATTCCTTTTCCTCCCTTTAATAACCTTTATTTTCTAAAAAAAGTTACGCTTGTGAATCAAAATATGATTTTTTGCCCATGGTATTTGTGCCTCGCACCTCATTACCAGAGTAGTTAAATTGCTCTTGACGAGGGGGACGTACAGCATCTAGTGTAAGATTCACAATTTGTAATGATTGAAATACTAATTTTTGATTGAGATCATTTTGCTTTTTTAAGTCATTGATGATGTGCAATAAGCGATTGCGAACTGCTGTTAGTGTATCTTTTTCAGTCTGTTGCTCAGCAGCATCGATGACATCTGCGACAGTTGTTTTGTCAGTGGTAGCAAGTCCTTTTGCTCCAAGGTAGTCCGTTACCTGTTTCTGACGCTGTTGCTCGAGCTTATCGATTGCCGCTACATGGGCTTGCTCATCCTTGAGCATTTGATCCAGTGCTTCGATATCGCCAACTGTAATGATTTCTGTTTTTTTGTTAGCTAATTCTAGCAAGCTTTTATGCATTCTTTCTAGCTTTGTTAATGTAGAACAAATCGCTTCTATAGACATATTGCTAAACACCCTTTCCTTTACTCTCTAGAAACGATAGTATTTCAGCATATCTTCTGCAACTTGACGAGCATTGACTTTATATTCGCCAGAAGCAATATCTTCCTTTAATTGTTGGACGCGTTCAGCACGCTCAGTACTGTATGTTGAAATTTCTTGCATATTCTGTGCAGCCTTTGAAATTTCGATTTTATCCGCAAAGGATGCTTTATTATCGCTTGCTTTTACATTGCGAACTTGATTTTTATAAGCGTTTACTGCATTGATGCCATAAGATGTAATTTTCATTTTTCCCCCTCCAATCTTAAAAGCTTATCTTCCTATTATTTCGGATTGTCTTGCATAATGTTAAGTTTTCAAACATAAAAAAATGTGCTAATTTTGTTTAAAATTAACACACTTCCTGCCTTTATCGTTTTCGTTCAGAGTGATATGTGACACGATCACGCTGTTCTACGCTATCACGGAACTCCTTAGCTGCTTCGAATGTCCGAAGCTCTGACTTCAGTTCATCCTGACATTTTGAACAAAGCTTGCCTTTTGTTGTAAGGTGTCCGCAGTTATCACATGGGTAGCCTAGATTAGGAAACATTGCTGGCTGTAAACGTCCTTTGCGCACCCATTTGTATAATAGCTCTTCCTCAGCTCCTGTCGCTTCTACAATACGTTCCACTGTTGCGGCACGGTTTTCACGTTTACGTAAAAAGCGATAAACGATTTGATAAAGCTCTTCTTCAGATTGAGCACATTTATGACATACTTCTCTGACACCTATATAATTAAAAAATTCATTACACTTTGGACAATTACGAACCTCTGCCATCTACTCTTCCTCCTCTGTATCAATTTCGCCTTGGCGTAATTGCGTCTGGATTTTGAATTGTGCCTGCACAATTCATTCCTTTGAAAATCCGTGACATCCGCCGGAGGCTTTATCTTCATTCAGTAAGTGTTGGGACACCCACTGAAAAGAAACCAAAATCGCATTCATCTAAACACCTGTAGAGGTGGGAGTCTTCTACTGAATGAAGATAAATAACAGTTATCTGCGATTTCTTCTATACTCGTTATCTATTATACATGATGCATTAGCATTTTCATCCATTAATTAATGTGAAGCATTGAACACTTTTAGCCCCCGCATTTATTAATACTTCAGTAGCATGCCGTAAAGTTGTTCCTGTAGTTTTTATATCGTCAAAAAGAAGATATTCTTTATGCTCTACGTAAGCTCCATCCATTAGACAAAATAACGGAGCCACCTGTATGCGTTCCTCTCTATTTTTGGCACTTTGCGTTTCGGTTGTAGTTTTTTTCAATAGTTGAATATATGGGATATTCGCTGCTTTTAATAGCTCTTCCATATGCGAAAAGGTCCGCTCTTTTTGTTTGAGAGGGTGCATAGGAATCGGGATAATAGTGGCTTTTTCATGTTTAAAACGAGCATAAAGCTCCTGTCGAAATACTTTTGCCAGTGTGACATCTTGAAGGAATTTATATTGATGTAAATATTCCTTCATAGCATTATTATATTGATAAAGAGCCGTTGCTGATTGGGAATTTTCAAAGCGTGCCGAGCACTTTTCACATATAGTTGGTTGGAATTGTTTAGTTAAAAGAGTTGTCCATGAGATGGTATGCTGCAAAGGCTGTGTACATAATAAACAATGTGTGTCTATTTTATTCATTGAGGAAAGCCTTTCATATTGTAAGTCAGGATTTTCGTTCGTGCATCATCCATTTCAACCGTAATCCCATGATGGAAAAATACAATATCTCCTTCTGCAAATTCAGCGTTTCGTCCAACCCGTCCAGCTATTTGGATAAGTGCACTAGAATTAAAAATGGTGGATTCTGCCCCAACGACCGCCACCTGCACATTCTTAATCGTAATTCCACGTTCTAAAATAGTGGTTGTAAGCAATCCTCTAACTTCTTCATTACGCAGTTTAAGAACCTTCTCTTTACGCTCAGGATCTTCAGCATGTACTGTGGTAATGCTGGCATCTAACGCCTGAAAAAGTGGTGCAGCTATTTTCATTAACTCTACCTTTGGAAAGAATATTAGAAATGGCTCTTTTTGTACTAGACGCTCCTCAGTCCATTGTTTTAGTTTTGGTGGAATTTTCCCTCGTTTAAAGTATTTTTCATAGCGCCATAAAGAACGAAATCTTGGAACAGGCAAAGGATAATTATGATAACGTTTTGGGATAAAGGAGTAACTGTTATTTTGATACTGATAAAGTAGCTTTTGAGAAGGTGTTGCAGTGACAAATACTACTGGGGCATCTTTCTTTTTAGCTTTTTTCACAGCTCTCTGTAAGGTTTCATCAAATGTATATGGAAAAGCATCGGCCTCATCAACAATCATCACATCAAAGGCTTGCTCAAAGCGATAAAGCTGATGAGTAGTTGCTAATATTAGCTGTGCATAACCTTCTTGCTTTGGTGCTCCACCATATAAGGCATGGATTATTGTTCTAGGGAAAGCCTTTTGGAAGCGAGGAAATAATTCTAGTACTACATCTGTCCGAGGTGTTGCAATGCATACGCGCAAGCCTTGCTCTAATGCATAATGAACTGAAGGGAAAAGCAGCTCAGTTTTTCCTGCACCACATACAGCTGCTAAAAGATGAGAGCGCTTTGCTTTTATGCTTTCTAGTATTTCATTTGCTGCTTGCTGTTGAAGCACTGTAAATTGACCAGCCCATTCTAAAGGGTGCTTTTTTATTCTAAATGCACGAGGACCTATCCAGATAAGCAGCTCTGTACAGCTACTCACTCTCCCCATATGAAGACAATGTCTACAATAAATACACGATTGCTCACATTTTGAGCAATCAAACGTTGTAAATTGCTGAGGGTCTTGATTATGACAACGATTGCATTTTAAATGTGGCTCTTTTTGGATCCCTTCTATTATATGGAAGTAATTGCATTCGATGATTCTTTTGATATCATCTTTTGTAAACGGTGAATGCTCCTTAAGCCAAATACGACCTTCATGGAAATCCCTCAATGCAGGTGGTAATAACCAACCTCTATATTTCATTTTTTCTCCTTTCGATACGAAATAAAAACAGTCTCCACAAATATCATGTAGAGACTGTTTTAATCTAAGTTATTTTTTTGTCCAGCCCAGCCCCATTGAACCTTCACCTAAGTGCGTACCAATAACAGGACCGAAATAGCTTAATGTAAAGTTCACGTTTGGGTAGGTTGACGCTAATTGTGCTAGCCATTCTTCTGCCTCGGATTGGCAATTACCATGAATCACAACTGCATCCATTGCTTGATATTTTCTCGCATCCTCAGCTAACAGATCCTCAGCACGTTTTAATGCCTTTTTACGTGTGCGGATTTTTTCAAAAGGGACAATAACCTTGTCAACGAAATGCAGAACAGGCTTAACCTGCAATAAGCCACCAATCAATGCAGCTGCCGAAGATAGACGTCCCCCACGCTGTAAGTGCGCCAAGTCATCTACAATGAAGTAAGCACGAGTATATTGCTTCATGTCCGTCAATGTAGCAAGTATTTCTTGTGCTGAAAAACCTTGTGCTGCCATTTCAGCTGCTCGTAATACATAAAAGCCCTGTACGGCACAAGATATTTCACTATCAAAGGTAAGAACATCAATGCCTTCCACCAAATCTCTAGCTTGAACTGCCCCTTGATACGTTCCGCTAATACCACTCGATAAATGAATAGATATGACCGCATCATAATCTTTTGCAAGCTCTTCAAAGAGAGTGGCAAATTCTCCAATTGGAGGCTGTGTTGTTTTTGGGAATTCTTTTGCCCCACGCACCTTATCATAAAATTCAGATGCCGTGATATCTACTTCTTCAGCAAATAATTGTCCTGAGATATTTACACTTAACGGAATCATATGAATGTTTAAGCGTGCTCGTTCTTCAGGTGTAATATATGCCGTACTATCTGTTACGATTGCCGTCCTCATCCATGTCCACTCTCCTATTCTTCATAGTTTACAATAAAAAGAAATGAATGTGAAATGAATTACGGCCATACGTAAATTCGTCCAATTTTCGAATAGGAAACAAAATTTACTTTCCGTTATTCTAGATTTTTGCTAGAGAACTAGCATCCATTTCACATTCATTTTCTATGTATAGTCAGATTCTTACTTTAGAGGATATCTTCATCTGGTTCATTCTTTGTTGAATAAAATGAAGATATTCCCCCTGCTATTTACCAGTTGTTGATTTCGTGTCATCTCCGATATAAAAGATACTCGTTACCTTCCAGCTTCCATCTTCTTTGACGAATACTGTTACTTGTTGACCTACACTCTCATGCTTTACTTTTGTTTTCAATTCAACTAAATGCACTGTCATATTTGTATGGATCTGTGCTTCTTCTTCACTATATTTTATAATTGTTGTATCTTTAACATCTCTTTTAACGTCAGACTGTTCAAAAACTTCTTTTGTGCGTTTTTTGTCTTCTTCATAATCGAAACCTTTTGGATTCTTTGAGATCGTTTGCATATAACGATCAAGGTCTTCTGCATTGAAAGCTGCAATATATTCATCAAACGCTGCTAATATTGCTTTTTCTTCATCAGAAGGAACATTTTCTGCCTTTGTGATTTTCCCATCATTCATTTCAAACCCAGCAGTACCTTCATCAATGATTTTCTGTCTTTCTTCCACACTCATATCTTCATTTTTATTACTACAGGCAGTTAGTATCAATAAGGTAAAAACTGCCAGAATACTTTGCTTTAACATCCAAAAACCTCCCGCGCATATTGTAGCATATAAATGCCGTCGTAGGAATTTTGTTGTGCATTTTCTACATTTAGGTGCTACATCTTTCTTATGACGCTCATGATTTTAAAATGTTGCACCATTTAAATGTTCTCTTCAATCAAATTGTTACGCTTTTCATCAACGAGTCCATGTCATAAATAAAAACTGCTTTAAAAACTACTAAAATGATTAAGTAATTTTTTAAAACAGCTTTTATAGTAAAGCTATGCAATTATCGTACTTCTACCCAGCCGTTTTTAATAGCAGTAACAACAGCTTGTGTACGGTCGTTAACATTCATTTTTTGTAATATGCTAGAAACATGGTTTTTAACTGTTTTTTCAGAGATAAACAGTGTTTCACCAATTGTACGATTTGATTGACCATCCGTTAATAACTGCAATACCTCACATTCACGCTTTGTTAATAAATGGAATGGACGACGAATTTCTGCTTGATGGAAGTTTCCTTTATTTTCATGCTCAGAAAGACGGCGGAATTCTGCTACTAAATTTTTAGTAACTTTCGGATGTAAATAAGAACCACCGTTTGCTACTACCTTAATCGCTTCAACGATTTCATCCGCATCCATCTCTTTTAGCATATAGCCAAGAGCACCTGATTTTAGTGCGTGTGTTACATAAGTTTCATCATCATGAATAGAAAGCATAATAACCTTTGCATCAGGGAATTCATTAATTAATTCCGCTGTAGCCTCTACTCCATTTTTGCCTGGCATATTAATATCCATTAGTACAACATCTGGTTGGTTATCAGCATATAAGGACACCACATCCGTACCATCATCACCTTCTGCTACTACATCGAACGTATCTTCAAAATCTAAAATACGTTTTACTCCTTCACGGAATAGCTGGTGATCGTCTACAATAATAATCTTTGTCATTTGTCTTTACCCCCTAGATTTCTACAACAATTACTTTTATTCGACTTCTAACGGAATTTTAAATAGTACCGTAGTGCCGCGGTTTATTTCACTTTCAATTGAGATTGTACCATCCAGTATTTCGATACGCTCTCGCATTCCTAAAATCCCAAATGAATGGTCTTTCACTACTTGTGGGTCAAACCCCATGCCATCATCTTTTACGACAATATTTACGGCATTTCTCAGCCACTCAAGTTTTACCCAAATATCCTTACATTTTCCGTGCTTCATGGCATTAGTGACACATTCCTGCACTAATCGGAAAATAGAGACTTCATAATTAGAAGGTATACGCTTTTCAGTGCTTCTCGATTGGAAATGGATTTCAACACCATGATTGTATTCCGTCACTGTCGATAAATACTTTTTTAATGTCGGAACTATTCCCAGATCATCAAGTGCCATTGGTCGTAAATCATAGATGATACGTCGTACCTCGGATAATGCATTACGCACGGTTTTCTTTAAATCGGCAATTTCAGCCAAAGCATATTCAATACCCTTTTCGCGGTATGTTCTTTCGATTAAATCCGTACGCATTAATACATTTGCCAGCATTTGAGCAGGTCCATCATGAATTTCCCTTGATAAACGTTTACGCTCTTCTTCCTGTGCAGCGATAATACGTATACCAAAATCTTGTTTCATCTTTGCTTGTTCAAGTGCTAGTCCAACATTTTTTAAATCTGACGTTAAGTAATTCAAAACGACATTTACTTGATTGACAATATGATCTGCACGTTCTATCGTATCGAGTAAACCTCTTAATCTTCTCTCGAGATCATCTCTTTTATCACGTAGTTGCTTTTCTTGTGTTTTAATAACGGAGAGCTTTAGTTGAAAATCATGCGCAGTTTCATATGCATCTCTAACTTGTTCTTCGGTATAATTATCAAAAGCTTTACTCACCAACACAAGTCTTTGCTTTGCAAGCTGTGTGCTTTTTTCTAAAGCATCGCCTTCATCAATGACAATTGAAATTTGTTTTCTAACAATTTCTAGCTCTCTTTGCATATCTTCAAAGCTTCTTCGGCTTTGTTCACTTATAATAAAGATATCATCTTTTGAGCTCATGATTGTTTCTAACATTCGATTAAATACGTCATCAAGCGACTTTAAATCGAAGGTATCATTTGAAAACATAGTGTACTCCCCAGTCTAATGTCTTATGATTACTTACTTTTTTAATAGACCATTTTCATATATTCTACAGTCTACACCTATTATAGCATCACAATGATAAAAATTAATGCTTTTTCTTCATGAAAATTATAGAATAAAACCCTAGATTAAAGGAGAATGTCACATATGAGAGAAAATTATTTAACTGTAAAAGGATATGGAGAAAGCGAAATAGTAATATCTAAATCTCGCTTTCTTACTTATATAGAACGTGCAGAAACCGAAGAGGATGCAATTTCTTTTATCGATTGCATAAAAAAATTGCACCATAATGCCACTCATAATTGCTCTGCTTATCTAATTGGTGAGCATGATCATATTCAAAAGGCTAATGATGACGGGGAACCTAGTGGTACAGCTGGCGTCCCTATGTTAGAGGTCCTTAAGAAACAGGGCTTAAAGGATACAGTCGTTGTGGTCACACGTTACTTTGGTGGCATAAAACTTGGCGGTGGCGGTCTTATCCGCGCATACGGTAAAGCAACAACAGAAGGATTACTTGCGGCACAAGTTGTTGAACGCAAACTTCACCATATTATGAAAATTGCTATTGACTATACTTGGCTCGGTAAAGTAGAGAACGAAATTCGAGGTTCTTCGTATACGTTAGAGGAAATTCGATATTTGGAAGGCGTAGATATCATAGTATCTGTGCTAAAAGAAGAGGTAGAACAGTTCCGAAACTGGGTAACAGAAATGACAAATGGGCAGGCGAATATTTCTTTTGAAGAAGCCCGATTTATCGAATTTGTTGTGAAATAAATAGTTTTAATTGTCGAAAGCTTAATATCCATAGTATAATTTTAATATTGAGCTATTTTATCAATCATACATTCTTTTAGTTAATTAGATAAAAACTTAGTTTCATTGCACTATTATTCCCAAAATTCAGAGGAGAATATACTAAATATGAAAAATAGAATAAATAAAAAAAACAAGAAGAGCTCTTCTAAAACTTCTTTAATTATAAAAGTAGCCCTTCTTCTTGTGGCTAGTTTACTAATCTGTGTATCGGCTTATGGTGTTTATATTACGAAGCAAGCGGAGCACGCAGCAAATTCAGCACATGAAGTATTAGAAGGTCGAGAGGTTTCTACACTGCGAGAAGAAAAAGTAGAGCCTGTACATGATAATGTGTCCATCTTGTTTGTCGGCGTGGATGATAGCGAAAATCGCGGTCAAGGCTCTGATAACTCTCGTTCCGATGCGCTTATTTTAGCAACACTAAACAATAAAACTAAAACGATTAAAATGTTAAGCATTCCTCGCGATTCGTACGTTTATATCCCAAAAGTAGGTTATGAGGATAAAATTACTCATGCTCATGCATATGGTGGCACACTTGCAACAATCGAAACAGTAGAAAAGCTATTAAATGTTCCAATCGATTATTACGTTCGTATGAACTTTAATGCCTTTATCGATGTGGTGGATGCATTAGGAGGCATTGAAGCAGAAGTACCATATAAGTTACATGAAAAGGATGAATTTGACCGAAATTCCATTAATCTACAACCTGGTCTGCAGCATTTAAATGGTAGCCAAGCTCTAGCTCTAGCTCGAACACGTAAGCAGGATAGTGATATTGAACGTGGCAAACGTCAGCAAGAAATATTAACAGCCATAATCAATAAAGTTGCTTCTGTTAACTCCATTACAAAATACGATGATGTTATTAGAGCACTTGGTGATAATATGAAGACCAATATGACATTTACTGAAATGAAGTCATTCCTATCCTATTTAACGCAAGGCATGAGTATACCACGTATTGATTCTTTAACATTAGACGGTGCTGACGATACGTCTACTGGTGTTTATTACTATCAATTAAATCAGCAATCAGTTGATGAAATATCTGAAATACTTAACAACCATCTTGACGTCAATAAAACGTCTTCAAGCTTAACAAATAATGCTCAAGATAAAGTGAACGCAGCTGGGGATGAAACAACAGATAATAGAAACGCCCAATAACTAATAAGTGCCTTTCCACGATGAATTTGTGGAAGGGCTTTTTATATGTAATACTTTTGAGAAAACTTAAAATATGGTTTGGTGTCGTCTCAATTTTAACTAGCTATCTTGGGTTATGGAGATTTGAGTTTGGCAACCTGAGCGGTTTGAATCTATATCTGAGCAATTTTTTCAGTACCCGAGCTTTTTGATTCATTACCCGAGCAATTTTCTATTGGACCTGAGCGTTTTTCATCAATACCTGAGCAGTTTCTTGCCACACCCGAGCTTTATGTGTCGTCACCCGAGTGATTTTCACTTGAACCTGAGCACTTCTCTTCGTTGCCTAGCAATTTCCACCCTCCATTGACTACTCTCGGTCCGATTTCATATCCAGAATCCCATCGTTCTCTGCACCACAAAATATCCCCTAAAAATATAATTTCAAACAAAAAAACAACCATACATAAAAATGTATGATTGCTTAACTATTTTATTTATTAAATATCCGAACAAAGTTCAGTAATGGTTTATAGTTTTTACCTGCTAGTCCAATGACTTCGACAAAGATTTCAATGGCCGTTAAGATTACAGCGACTAGTAAAATAGCGCCCCATACTTTTGCCATGGAGAAAATAATGGCTGCCAAACCAAACATCATTGCAATACCATAAATAATAAGCACTGTTTGGCGGTGTGTGAAGCCCATATCCAGTAAACGGTGATGTAAGTGCGATTTATCTGGATCAGACCATTTCTTCTTCATCCGTACTCGACGGACAATTGCAAAGAATGTATCAGAAATTGGTACTCCCAAAATGATTACTGGAATAATTAAAGCCACGAATGCGACATTCTTAAATCCAAGTAATGCAAGGACAGAAATCATAAATCCAAGGAACAGCGCTCCTGTGTCTCCCATAAAGATTTTGGCAGGGTGGAAATTATAAAATAAAAAGCCTAATGATGCTACTGCTAATAAAGCCGCAAGAACCAAAACAAACATATTGCTCATAATAAATGCCATGATTGCTAATGTTATAAGGGCAATCGTTGAAACACCTGCAGCTAGACCGTCTAAGCCATCTATTAAATTAATAGCATTTGTAATGCCGACAATCCACAAAATTGTTAAAGGAATACTTAGTAATCCAAAATCTAATTCTCCGACGAATGGTAAGTTAATTGTGTCAATTTGAATACCACCCACAAAAATAATGATAAGTGCTGCTACAAGCTGACCTAGCATTTTGGCCTTTGCAGAAATCTCACGCATATCATCTATAACACCTGTTGCTACGATAATACAGGCACCAGCTATGATTGCCAATAAACTATATTTACTAACATACCATGGTAGTACACCTATTGAAGTTAAATAAGGATATAATATGGCAACACCTATTAAAAAAGCAAGGAAAATTGCCAATCCGCCAAGTCTTGGCATAATTCGTGCATGGACTTTTCGATAGTTTGGTGCATCAACCGCACCTATTCTGAACGCTAATCGTTTAACTAGTGGAGTTAACAATATGGAAGCAACAAATGCTGCTATTAAAGACACGTAAATCATGTCTCTCCTCCTCAAAAAATAATCTACATTGGAATCCAAATTGATTATAGCACGAACCGGCAACGAAATATACTTTTTCTATTTATTTTCCACCAATTCACAAAAGTTATTCCTTACTTTTAGTATGGCAGATTGCTGTATGTCAAATGTAGTCACCATTCGTAAAATTTGATAGAATAATGAAGTGTCTAGCATTTAGACAACCTAAAAGGAGCGTAAATTTCATGTTCTCAATTTTTAAACGTAACGAAGAGCAAACTAGTGCTCGTCAATTAAAACGCTACTATAAAATAGTAGATCAAATTAATAGTCTTGAAGAAAAATATGTCAACAAGTCAGATGCAGAATTAAAAGAAATGACTTTTGAGTTCAAGAATCGTTTAGAACAAGGTGAACCGATTACATCAATCATCCCAGACGCATTTGCTGTTGTACGCGAAGCCTCAAAACGTGTATTAGGTATGCGTCATTTCGATGTACAGCTTATTGGTGGTCTTGTTTTAACGGAAGGCAATATTGCCGAAATGCCTACAGGTGAAGGTAAGACGCTTGTCGCCTCCCTTCCTTCCTATGTACGTGCATTAGAAGGAAAAGGTGTTCATGTCATCACTGTGAATGATTATTTGGCGAAGCGCGACTATGAACTAGTTGGCCAAATTCATCGATACCTTGGCTTATCAGTTGGTTTAAATGTTCCAATGATGGAGCCAGATGCAAAAAAAGAAGCATATAATGCAGATATTACTTATGGTGTTGGAACTGAATTTGGCTTTGACTATTTACGTGACAACATGGCACATAGCTTAGCAGATAAAGTTCAACGTCCTTATCACTTTGCTATTATTGATGAAGTAGATAGTGTACTAATTGATGAGGCAAAAACACCACTGATTATTGCTGGAAAAATGGCTGCGAATGATGAACTGCATCGCATTGCTTCTATGCTAGCTAAACGTTTCAAAGCTGTGGTTGATTATGACTTTGATGATGAAACAAAGGCTACTTCATTAACAGATAAAGGCATTGAAAAGGTAGAGGCTGCCTTCAATGTTGATAATTTATATGATCTTGAACACCAAACACTTTACCATTATGTTATCCAAGCTGTGCGTGCTCATGTCATGTTCCAGCGAGATGTTGATTACATCGTTAAGGATGACAAAATCGAGCTTGTGGATATGTTCACTGGTCGTATTTTAGAAGGTCGCTCACTTTCTGATGGCTTACATCAAGCCATTGAAGCTAAAGAAGGTGTGACTATTACTGAAGAAAACAAAGCACAAGCACAAATAACGATTCAAAACTATTTCCGCATGTATCCGAAGCTTTCTGGGATGACGGGTACGGCGAAAACACAGGAAAAAGAAATACGAGAAGTGTACGCCATGGAAGTTATTCAAATTCCAACAAACCGTCCACGTCAACGTGTCGATCAGCCTGATATTATATTTAGCACACAAGAAGCGAAATATAAGTGCGTGGCAACTGAAGCAAAGCAACGCCATGAGAAAGGGCAACCTGTCTTAATTGGTACAACATCTATTTTGCAGTCTGAAACAGTTGCTGATTACTTGAAAAAAGAAGGCTTATCATTCCAATTGCTGAACGCAAAAACAGTTGAGCAGGAGGTTGAACTCATTTCACAGGCAGGTCAAAAAGGACGTATTACGGTAGCGACAAATATGGCTGGACGCGGTACAGATATTATGCTTGGTGAAGAAGTACCTGAGCTTGGAGGTTTGTATGTTATTGGTACCGAAAAGCATGAAAGCCGTCGTGTAGATAATCAGCTTCGTGGTCGTTCAGGTCGTCAAGGTGATGTTGGTGAAAGCCGCTTCATTCTCTCTATTGAAGATGATATGTTCCGACGTTACGCAAAAGAAGAAGTTGAAAAATTCTCTGCAAAAATGGTTGTTGATGAAAAAGGCATTATCCAAAACAAAGATGTGCAAGAGCTTATAAACCGTACACAGCGAATTGTTGAAGGTTCCCAATACGGTATGCGTGAATACAATTTAAAATTGGATGATGTTATTAATGATCAGCGTACAGTTATTTACGGTTTACGTGACAAAATTTTAGCTGGTGAGGATTTATTAGAGCAGTTGAAGCAAATGTTCTACGAAACAGTAGATTTCGCAGTACGTGATGCTTCACCAGAGGAATTACCTTCAACTGAATGGGATTATGATGGTATGGAAAAAGCATTAAACAGTCTATTCCTTACACCTATCACTATCGATAGAGAGGTTGGTAAGGTTATCCCAATTTTAGATTCACTACAAAAACCTGTAGATGAGTTAACAGCAAAAATGGAAAAATTCGCAGAAAACGACCGAGTTATTGCAATCATTCCACAAGTAATGCTGAGCTATTTAGATAGCGGCTGGGTAAAACATTTAGAGGCAATGGCTCATCTAAAAGAAGGTATTGGGCTACGTCATTACCAGCAAGAAGATCCTATGCGTATCTATCAACGTGAAGGTTTAGAGCTATTCGCTAAAAACTTCCAGGAATTACGTCGTTCTATAATTATTGAAATCACAGGCTTTATGAAAATGATTGAATCCGAACAGGAGGCACAACAATAATGGGTCTATTCTCATTCTTTAAAAAGTCCGATAAGCTTGGGCAAGAAAATACAATTGATTCCAAAGATTTACTAGAAAATATCAAGGTAGAAAATACAGACGATGATCGCGATGTTGAAACGAAATTGTCATTTCATCCAGATTGGGACGTTCCGCAAGAGCAGAAATATATCTTTAACTTCCTTGCAAATGAATTAGAGCCGTTAAAGCCTAACCAATTATCTCTTTCTTCTATTAGTATTGATCCAGACCCACGTACTGGAAAATGGTTAGTACGTGCATTTTTCCGCTCTTCATTAGCTGAAGAAATTGAGCTAGGTGAAATTGAGCTATTCATCATGGATAAAAATGATGAGCTAGTAGCAACGAAAAGGTTCGACTTTAAGGCACTGGGTACAATCCCTGCTGAAAGTGCTCGCCCATGGGTATTTGAATTTGAAAAATCAACAATCAAAGTCGATGAAATACCTGAAGAGGGCTGGAAATTAGCCTTTAATCTCGTTTCATTACGTGAACATCAGCTTGAGTTGGACCCAACATGGGAAAAACAATTGCCAGATGCACAAAAAGAAGAGCTTGCTAAAATCGTCAAAACATTGCCTAAGTTAGGTGAAACAGAAGTCAACTTCACTGGACTCCAAGCTAAGTTCGCTAACAACGGAAGTTTAAATGTTTCCATCTTTATTCGTAATGGCCATAGTAAAGCTATTAATCTTGAACAGCTTCCTTTAGAAATAATCGATGCCAGAGGTAAACAAATCGCTAAAGGCTCCTTTAATATGGAACCTGTTTTAACTGTTCAGCCTAACTCTACAAAGCCGTGGACATTCATTTTCCCGCCACAGCTGGTTAACCCAAAAGGTGCAGATCTTTCTCGTTGGACAGCACGTGTAACACAATAAAAAGCAAAAATCCTCTTATTCTTTCATCAAAGAATAAGAGGATTTTTTTACTTTAATAAATCAAATCGTTTATATGCGACTAATCTGCTAGACCAGTAAGAGTATGTTACATCAGAAATTTCAACACCATCTGTTCCTGCATGAATAAATTTATTATTTCCAAGATAAATACCCATATGAGATATTCCTTCTTTATACGTGTTCTCAAAAAATACTAAATCTCCAGCTACTGGGGTTTTAACATGTGATGTATTCCCATAAAAATACCCCTCACTACTATCTCTTCCAATTTTTAATCCACTTTGATTAAAGGCATAGAAAATTAAACCACTACAGTCCAGCCCCTCAGGAGTGTTACCGCCATAAAGATATGGTGTTCCCACCAACAGATTGGCCAACTCAATTGTTTTCGTATAGATGACTTGTCCACTCAATGCTGGATCCTTTGTTGTTACCTTTGAAGGCGCTCCCGTATTTGAAGTCATATTATTATGTATTGTTTCACCCTCAGGGATGGATGCAACAGGAGACACCTTTAACACTTGTCCAATGTAAATAGCATCTGTTGTTAATTCATTCCAATCCTTAAGCTCTTTTAAGGTCACATTATATTGCTTAGCAATCTTTGATAATGTGTCACCTTTAACAACTGTGTAGGAAGTACTAATAGGCTTTGATGGTGTTACTGGCTTTGCTGTCGATGTCGATGGATTTGATGGTTTCACCTCTTGATTCGAAGGTTGCTTTGTAATCTCTAGCTTTTGGGCTACATAAATCGTATCCTTCGTTAGATTATTCCATTTTTTGATATCTTGTATAGTTACTTGATGGTTTTGGGCGATTTTAGATAGGGTATCCCCTTTTTGTACAGTATATGATGCTGCTTCTGCATTTTGTAATGCGAAAAATGAAGTAGCGATAGTGCTTAAAGCAAGGATTCTCCACTTTTTTGATTTTTGCATACCCAATTGCCTCCGTTCATGCTAAAATATTTCCTTGTGTGTCTATCATACTAGATATTTAATTGTTCAGAAATCGGAAATACTGACTATTTTTCAAACAATCTATCAAACCTATAGGAAACGACAGATTCCGACTATATTACAATAGTATTATAATTGCAAGATTAGACTTCATATGGTAACATACACTTCTGTATTTAAAATTTTTAGAAAGTTTAATTTTTTCAATATTAAAGGAGTTTTAAATTTTATGAAAAACATCATGCTTTTCATCAAAGAAAATTTAGCAGTGGGTTTACTTCTATTTGCCTTGTTTTTAGGAGCTGGAAATATAATCTTTCCACCGTTATTGGGTCAACAGGCTGGTGAGCATATCCTATCAGCAATGATTGGATTTTTAATAACAGGTGTTGGTTTACCACTACTAGCAATAGTTGCTGTAGCAAAAGCTGGCGGTGACTTGCAATTGCTCGCTAACCGTGTAAGCCCTACATTTGGCATTATTTTTACGTCCATTGTTTATTTAGCGATTGGACCATTTTTTGCAGTTCCACGTACAGGATCCGTATCGTATGAAATAGGGATTGTCCCTTTTCTTCCAGAGGCAGTAACAGATCATTGGGCACCGCTATTCATTACCTCTGTCTTATTTTTTGCTTTAATACTGTATTTAGCCATCAATCCTTCAAAGCTTGTAGATCGCGTAGGTAAAATACTAACACCAGCACTCTTGGCTGTTATTTTATTATTAGCAGTTAAAAGCTTTATTTCACCAATGGGTGAAGCAGGCAATGCTGTTGGAAAATACACAGTAACCCCTTTTGCTGAAGGTTTTGTACAAGGCTATTTAACAATGGATGTACTAAGTGCGCTTGTTTTCGGTATCGTTATCTTACAAGCATTGCAGGGCATGGGTATGTATGATAGGAGAAAGCAGGTTAATACAACAGTATTTGCAGGCGTTGTAGCTGCTCTTGGTTTATCATTTGTTTACATCTCACTTGGCCATATTGGAAACACAAGTATTGATGCAATTGGCGCTTTAGATAATGGCGGAAATATTATTGCAAAATCAGCAGAGGCCCTATTTGGTAGACTAGGAAATGTTATTTTATCTATTACTATTTTACTAGCTTGTATCTCGACAGCTGTAGGTTTACTTACTGCTAATGCTCAATATTTTAACAAGCTATTTCCGAAAATTTCATATAAAACGTTTTTAATCGTTTTCACTATTGTGAGTATGGCAATTACAAACGTTGGTCTTTCCACAATTATCAGTGCATCTCTGCCCGTTTTATTAATTATCTATCCATTGGCAATGGTGTTAATGGTATTATCACTTTTTGATAACTTCTTTAAAAATGGGCAAATTGTTTACATTCTAGCATTAATTCCAACATTTTTTGTTAGTTTGTATGATGGTTTTAAGGAAATGGATATAAAAATATCACTATATGAGAGAATTTTAAAAGTTCTACCTTTTTATGAGCAAAATCTCGGATGGCTTGTACCCGCATTAATTGGTGCTCTTATCGGCTTGATTATTCATAAAATTCTAAAAAACTAGAATCTTCTTCATATGAGGTTCTACTAAACTACCTCTTTCCTATTCGCTGTTATATGGAAATTCATGTATACTTATAGATATTAGAAAAGAGGTGTCCTATGAAAAAAATAGTGTGGTCTTTCGTATTTTTGCTAAGCTTCTTCA
This sequence comes from Lysinibacillus sp. B2A1, assembly GCA_002973635.1. Lineage (GTDB taxonomy): Bacteria > Bacillota > Bacilli > Bacillales_A > Planococcaceae > Lysinibacillus. The sequence continues at coordinate 850,893 of CP027224.1, read as the reverse complement.
TCATTCCATTTACCAACACGCAAGCAGCCAGCAATGAACAACCGCTTGTAAAGGAAATCAAGGAGATTATTAAAGAAAATTATGTTGGTACGATTAAAGGTGAGTTGCAAAACGCACAAACAATTCCTGAAATGATTGATATGTTAGACCCTTATTCCACGTATTTTACGAAACAGGAATTTGAAGAATTTATGAATAGCATTAACCTAGCAACAATTGGTATTGGTGTTATCATTGAGGAACATGAGGATGGTATTCATATTTTACAGGTAATTGACAATAGCGGTGCTTCTGAAGCTGGTGTCATGGCTGGCGACGTCATTACCGAAATTAATGATCAATCTGTCGTAGGACGCTCAACGCAAGAAGCCTCATCCCTATTAATTGGCGATGAAGGTACTAAAGTCGATATCACATTGCAAAATGCAAATGGTAAGACTTCCACTAAATCCATTACACGAAAAAAATTTACCTTACCAAATGTAGAATCTGAATTATTATTCGGAGATGTAGGTTATATTGCCATGTCTTCTTTCTCAGAGGACGGGGCGAAACTTGTAAAAGATGCACTTATTCAATTAAAGCAACGTGGTGCGACTTCCTTTATCTTAGATTTACAAAACAATGGTGGGGGCTATGTAGAAACAGCTGAGGAAATTACAGGACTTTTCTCAAAAGCAAAAATTGCCTATTTACTTGAGGAAGCACATGCCTCTTATGAAATTCGAGCAGTTCGCCAAAATGAAAAATTCCCTGCTAATACCCGTATTCTAGTTAATCGCTATAGTGCCAGTGCCTCTGAGATGCTAGCCGCTACTTTACAAGATCAACAAGCTGCTATTTTATATGGGGAAACAACTTACGGAAAAGGAGCTATGCAGGGCTTTTTTGAACTACACGATGGAAGCTATTTAAAGCTGACTGTTGGGAAATTTACAGGTCCTTTAGGACAAACAATTAATGAAGTAGGTGTCAAACCGAACATCACAACGAAGACAGCACCTATTTTCCAGGCTCATTATGATGCACTAAAGGAACAATATGTAGATTATAAAGAGCTTACAAGCTTCGAAAATGTATCAAATACTAAAACATTTACAGTGAAATTTTCACAAGTACTCACATCTAAAATTGTTGATGGCAGTGTACAACTAGTTGCTTTAGGTGGTAATGAGGTACCAATCACTACAAAAGTTGATGGCCAATCATTACTTGTGACGCCATCCCAACCACTAAACAGCGGACAAGAATATATGCTTCTTGTACATCCATCTGTTCAACAACAAACAGGCAATAAGCTTCAAAAAGGTATTTATTTGCATATTTCAGTGAAAAATTAAAAAATCCTGCTCATCTTTATAGATGAGGGGATTTTTCTATGTGTTTCCAGAATAATCTCTCAAAAAATATAAATGAATCACATCTTTTGCTAAATCGGCTGGCTGCTTTTTTTGTTCAAACAAATGAGTTACTATTAAACGGTCTAAGGACCCCACAAAACTATCTACCATTATTAAACTGTCAACTCTATAAGATTGTAATATGTGAAGACAATCATGCAGATTGATAAGATGAAGAAAATGCTCTGAAAGTTGAGATTTAACTAAATGTGACTGAGTCGATTCTAAAAAGCCTATTTTCGTTAATGTTGGATTTTCGATTATGTAGATGAAGATCAGTGTTATTTTTTGCTCTAATGCTCTTATAAAGCCTGCGAATCCCTTTTCAACTTGTTCTGATGATTTATTCATAATTTGATTAAATTCATACAGAAATTTTTCATTCAGATTGTTATAGAGAGAGTCCTTACTTTCAAAATATAAATAAAAAGTAGGCTGTGTAACATTCGCTGCCTTTACAATATCACTTATTTTTGTCTCATAATAACCTTTCATAGAAAATAGGTCCATCGCTTTTTCAAGCAATAACTGTTTACTCCGTTCACCATTCGAATTAATCTTTCTACCTCTTGCCATACTTTCCACCTTATCTTTGTTTGTGTAGATATATTCTCTGAGCTTTACTTTAAATGCAAACTAATGCTAAATTCCTTGCATATTCACAAAACATCCATGACTCTGAATAAAATTAATTATAATACAGACCCTATTTTTTTACTATAAAATATTATGAATATGACAATTTTTCAGAACATTTACTAACAAGTATAGAGGATAAGGTTTATAATGAAGTGCGAAACAAAAATGGGTATCCTTGAATGAATTCTTGGATACCCACAACTTTATTATTTTAAAAATTTTCTTTTTAGCTTGTCACTAAATTCTTTGACTTCCTTTACTCCAAATAATAAGTAAGAGCCAACTACCACTGCACTAAATATAACAAGGCTTATAATGAACGTTATATATCTGTTGTCAAATATTAAAAACTTACTTGAATAATACAAAACAATCGTGATAATAATCATTGGTGGAACTGCTCTGAAAAATTGAAGCTCTTTGCTAAAAATCCCCATTTTCAAGTCATACTTATAGGCTGCATAAACAATAAGCATAATAAAGTTTGTTACCGAACTCACTAAAGTACCCCATGCAATTGCCTCTGCCCCATATTTATCGACAAACAGCATAATAACGGCAATGTTAACTACGAATACATTTATTAAGCTGAAGATAACCGGTGCTATTGAGTCACCCTTTGCATAATAAAAGCGTGTTACATACATGTTTGCAGCTAAGAAATACATCGATAAACAGAAGATTGCCATTACTGGTGTTGTAATTGCAGTTGAAAGTTCATCAAAACTACCTCTTTGATAAACAACTTGTATAAGATTCTCTGCATAAAAATATGAGTAGATTGTTACAGGATAAAGCAACAACAATAGATAATGTAAACCTTTGGAGTATAAGCTTTTAATAGAAGCATGGTCATTCTCTGCCTCTTTTTTACTCAAAATTGGAAAGATAACAGTCGTTACAGCTGTAATTAAAATTGCTTGCGGAAATTGCATAAGTCTTGAGGCATAGTTTACAGCAGCTACTGCCCCTTCAGATAACATCCCTGCAAAAACACGCTGTAATAATGCATAAAGTTGAATTGTAGCGCCACCGAGCATCATCGGTAAAATTATTACCCACAATTGCTTTGATGCCATATTACGTTCAAATGAAAAACCAACCTTATATGAACCCATTTTACGATAACCGACAATTAAGAAGTATATCATTATTATCGCACTTACTAATGCACTAATCCCATATCCCACTGCATCGATAGCTTCAATATTAGATAAAACTACAGCAATTAATAAAAAAACTGCATTATAAATTAAAATGGCAAAACTAGACAAATGGAATTTGTGATTTGCGTTTAGCAACCCACTATACCATGAGGATAATACGAGTAAGATTGATGAAGGCATCATCCAATAATACAGATTTTTAGCTAACTCTAAATCGCTTTGACTTAATTTCCCATCTTCGTCTTTAGCTTGATTAAACATATCCATAATCGGATTAGTAAATGCTAACATTACAATGGTCATTATGGAGACAGTTAACAATACAATTGTAAAGGACTGTTTAACAAATAGGGCACGGTCCGTTGTTTCCCGATTATAAATAGTGATAACAGCAGTAGTAAATGCACCACCTACAACTAGATATAAAAAATTTGGAATTGTATAAGCTGTAAAAATACTATCAGCAACATGGCTACTGCCATATTGATAACCAATAATTACTTCGCGTAAGAATCCAAAAACACGAGATGCAATATTAATAATCGTAACTGCCCCGATTATTTTTAAGAAGTTATTCATAAGTCATCCCCACCTTCAATGGCCGACTTATAAATCGCTATACAGCGAGCTGTTATATTTTTTTCATCGTGAATGGCTAATACTTTATCGACTGCTTCACGATTCATATATTGTTCTTTTGGCGTGTTCACGGCACGCAGCATCTCCTCAGATAAAACCATAGCGTTTTCGGGCTCCACTAAATGCCCTGCGCCTTCCCCAAGCAAAGAGACAAGACCACCTACATTTGATGCAATAACAGGTGTATCTGTTGCTAATGCCTCTAATGCCACTAATCCAAACCCTTCTAAATGGGATGGTAATACAAAGACATCACTTGCTTGGAACCACTTCACTAGTTCTTGTTGTTTTAGTGGATCTACAAATTTGACGTCCTCACTAATTAATGGTTGCAGGGATTGGTAAAATGTCTGGTCTCTTCTAGAGCCTACAATCGTTAACTCTACAGGACGTGATACCTTTGTTTTAAGCATTTGGAAAGCCTGTAATAGCTCCTCCACACCTTTTTGCTTAATCACATTTCCAACAAATAAAAATCGGAAGGGCTCAGCAGCTAATTGTAATTCTGTACGTATAGCAGTTTGGCTTTCTTTGGTGAATACTTCTCTATTGACCCCCATGCTAACAACTGAAATTTTATCCTGTTCAATGCCAAAATCTTGTTCTATTTGTTGTGCCAGGACAGGTCCCACTGCGATAACGTGCTCACTTTCCCGCAAAATACTGGCTGTCCAATTGCGAATTCTTGCATTCTTTTTAGCCATACGTTCTATATCGCCACCATGTGCAGTCACAATAAACGGTATACCAAACATTTTCTTCAATAGTAAAGAAAGCATACCAGAGGGAAACACATAATGTGCATGTGTGACATCAATGGATTTTCTATATTTGAAGCCCTTCATCAATGTTGAAAAACCCCATTTTGCATATTTCATAATAGTGTTTTTCTTGCCTGTTGCTGGGTTAGTATTCACAGATATTTCTACATCTAGTCCTGCCTTTTCAAGTGCTGTGACTTGGTTTTTCACAAAAATACCGAATGATAAATGATCAGATGTTGGATACATATTACTAATGACGAGTATTTTTTTCATAGACGTGTCACTGCCTTTTTCATTAATTCCTGACCATGCATGGCCTCTTTATGAATTTGTGTAGCAATTTGTTTCGTCTCTGCAATTGACTGCTTCCAATCGCTACTTAATTTGCCAACTAATGTGGATAGTGCCTTCTCATCATCCTTTAAATCCTGCATTTGTAAGCAACGATCTGATGCGCCCACAAAGGACATAAAATCTTGTACTTTTGTATGGTAGGATATTGCAATAATCGGCGTTTCTGAATTCGTTGCCAAAATAAGGGAATGCAAACGCGTACCGATAATAATATCCTGCTCCTCTGTTACTTCAAGTAATCGCTCTGGCACCAAATTTTCCTCAATAATTACTGTATGTTCACGTTGCTGCATTTTCTTCTGAATATCCTTGGTTACAGTAACGTCCTGTGGGAACTTCGTGGCAAAAAAAGTAATTTGGATATTGTGCTCAGAAATTACATGATCTAAATTTTTTGCCATGCTTGTCACATATGCATCATATTTTTCAATATTTCCTTCTGGCCAATAATTTGCATTATAGTAAGGAACCGCAGATACCCCTATTTTAACTGGCTTTTCAGCGTAATTATGGCGATCTCCCTTTAATGTAAAGGCAGGATCACCAATAACTTCTATTGGCTTTTTTACCCCAATGCTTTGTAATAGCTTTTTAGACTGAGGATCCCGTACAGAAATACTTGCTGCATAACGACACATAGCACGAATGCTAATTTTTCCAGAAAATGTATCGAGTGGTCCAGCACCACATCCGTAAATAATGTAGGGAATGTTACTTTGTTTGGCCATCATTGCATACGCTCCATACAGGTGAGCCTCACGTTTATAGAAATCCATTAAAATACCACCTCCACCAATGATGAGGAGGTCAAAATTTGCTACATATGGTTTATTATTTTTATAAGTATGGATAAACGTTTTGAATAAGTTACTCTTTCTGTAATACAATGGATAGCTATGTACCCCATAACGCTCGGATGTTTGTTGTGTGTTATTACTAAAAACGGTAATGTCATCACTAGTTACCGAAAATGTTTGTTTTACTTGTTGAAGAATGCCGTATAATATTGATTCATCACCATTATTATCATTGCCGTAATTCCCCACAATGCCTATTTTCATTAAAAAACATCCTTTTACTTTTTAATACTGAGATTATACCACAATTGTTCATCATCGTTCTTTTTAAAAATAGTAAAATAAAGAGGCGCTTTATACTAATTAATTCATCCCTTTAGTGTTAGGTTAATTTTAATTCTGATTGAATGTCATCCAACCCTTAATTTATACACTCACATATTTATAACCGTTATCCGAAACGACTTCTGGTAATGAATCTGCATAAACAAAAATAGCAAACTAGATATAATGACTAGTTTGCTATTTTTCACATACAATGCCCTTCTTTAAAGACTATTCCTATGGCTGAATTGCTCTATATAAGAATAATCCGAAGTGAGCGCGACTAATAGATTCATTTGGCTTATACGTATTATCATTATAGCCTGTTGTAATTTTATTTGCCGCTAATTGTTGAACATATGAGTAAGCCCAATGATTCTTCGGTACATCTTTAAAGTTAATGCTGCTTGTCCCATTTAATTTATAAGCTAATGCTACTACTTTTGCCATTTGTGCACGAGTCAAAGTACCATTCGGATCAAAGGTATTGTCACCTTTTCCACTCATAATACCTGCCTCTACAACTGCTGCAATCTGTTTATAGTATACGTGATTCGCAGGGATATCTTTCAATCCTGGATTTTTTACATTTGACGTATTTAAGCCAAGTGCTCGACTAATAATGACTGCCGCATGTGCTCTTGTCAGTTTATCATTCGGTCTAAATGTGCCATCTGCTTGCCCTGTAATAATATTATTCTTCGTTAAATATTCAATTTCCTTATAATACGCATAGTTATTTGGAATGTCTTTAAACAAAGTAGGTTTTGCTACAGTTACCGTAGCCGCTTCACTTTTTGTTCCTAACGTCGCCACTATCTTACCAGTAGCATCTGGATTTTTAGCTGTAAACTTACCATCACTAGTAATGGTACCGATATCTCCTTCTACAGACCATTTTACCTGTGATGCATTGTAAACTAGAGGTTTGCCCTCGTCATCCTTTGCATCCATAGTAAATTTGACAGTTTCGCCAGCGCTCACTGTTTTTGATTTCGGTGCAACGTTCATTGTTGCTGGAGCATCTACTACCTTCACTTGGAATGATTCAACAGGCGAGCCATCGTGGTTGATGAAAATACGATCATTGCCAGCTGTCGTTGAAGTATAGTTCAAGCCGTTAACGTTTAAAGTATTATTCTCAGATGTTAGCGATACATGACTGTCTAATGGTAGTGCATTATAGTTTTCATCTAAAATATATTGCACTGCTATACTAGACGAAGCACCCTCTAAAAGAGTTGCATAGCTTGTACTATTCGTATATTTTATATATTTTCCTTTGCCAGTTGGTGCCGTACTTACAGCTTGTAAAGTTGCGGACACAAGACGCTGTGTATTACCTGAATTAGAAGGTAAGTTTGCTAATACAACATTATTGCTACCGTAGTTGCGAATACCCATTGTTGTTGAGCCGCCACCATCTAAGTTAATTGCTTGATCGACACCAAGTGACACTAAATAGTTAGCAAGTTGAACCAAATTCATACCTTTACTATGCTTTTGACCTCCATCAACTGTAATAAAGTGTACTGTTTTTCCATTATTACTTGTTGCTACTACAGTGCGAGGTACAACTGCTTTTGCACGACTACTAGATGTGCTCATCATAATGTAAGGCTTATTATCTTTTACTAAATACGGACCACTTGCCAAAATAAACTGTGCATCCTGCCAAAGCTTATCAATAGAGAAGTTAACACTTAGCTCATCTCCAATTGCTATTTGACCTAACTTACTGTGCCAATCGCCACCTTGTAAAGACACGACAAACCCAGTTGAAGGGATAGATACTTTTTCCTTAGATCCATAAGGTGTAATTTGAGTCACTTTTCCAGTTAACGTTTGACCAAATTTATTTTCAGTTACTGGTTCACCTGTATCTACGACAATTTCAAAACCATATTCATTTGTATCTGTTGTTTTACTATAAAATTGTGGCGTATAAATAATTGATTCATAGATATTGCGATCACGATTCATACCTGACATTTCATAGTTTGTACCTTTATGAGATAGTGTGACATCAAAGTCAAAATAATCAATAACACCACGACCATCTGCTGCCATCCCAAAAGCAGTAGGTACATTCATATATTGATCAGAGCCATTTGACACAGCCCCGCCGTTTAAAATCACATTATTTTTTGCTAATAAAAATAATGGGTAGCCTTCAGACATATTAAAAAAGCTTGCATTAATAGCACCCACTACACGATTGCCTTCACGTGAAAGACGATTAGCATTTGCTGTTGTCGATTCTTTTCCATTGACTGCTGCAGGCATACCTAATTGTACTTCTGTTGTCTCACCTACATCAATCGCTATATGATTAATGGAATTTGTATAGGTATTGCTGTATGTATATTGTTTATACTGCACACCTTTCGAGAGCGGATAATCCTTTTTGACCGTTTGAGATGCATAAGCATTCAACGGACCCATCACCATTGACAATATCACAACTAAAATTAGTAAATTTTTTGCTATTCTTTTCATTTTTTGCGCTCCCAAATAATTTAGAGCCCTCACTCTCCCCTCACATATTTTACCTCTATAACATTATCAAAAATATGCCAAAATAGCTATGGAACATTTATGCTATTTTCCAGTTTCATATAATTGTAAAGAAAACTGTTTATATAGTCTCATTTTATGATTTTTCTAACATTTGACCCTTATCGCGACACTATAACTTTGTTAAAATGGTGTAGAAGTTTAGGAGGGTAAAAATATGAAAAAACTATCAATCATAGCATTGCTCATGACAGTAGTTGGCTTACTTTTTATGCAGCCACAGCTAGCATCAGCCGATGAACTTTCAGGGCATTCCCATGAACCGGGTCTTCGTTATTTAATTTCCAAAAATGCATTACTCACAGATGCCAAAGGAAGCTACCGTCCAAATGCGAATGTAACTCGTGGTGAATTCGCTTCTTATTTAGCAAAATCTATGGATCTTGAAGAAGCGAACAACATAGTATTTACTGATGTCCCAAGTACATATTTGTATGCGACAGATATTCAGCTCGCTGCTACGGCTGGGATTATTACAGGCTATAAAGATGGCTCATTTAAACCGAATGCAGCTATTTCCAGACAGCATATGGCGATTATGCTGGAAAGAGCTATAAACTATTTAGAAATTCCAAAAGGTACAACTTCTATTACCTTTAAGGATAATGCAGCGATCATTAAAGAATATCGCCAGGCAGTAGCTATAGGTGCTCAATTAGAAATCATTAAGGGCTCGGATGGTTACTTTATGCCAGAAAAAAATGCAACAATTGGTCAAGCAGCTACATTTATTCATCGACTAATGACACTTGCTGATGCAAATACTGGTAACGAAGATGGTGGAGAATCAAACCCTGGTGATCCAAACGGTGGTAATCCCAACCCAGGCGAATCAAATACCATTAAGTTTGCTGTGAAGGAAATCGCCAATGGCACACTGGTTGGTAATCAAGAATTCACTACCTTTGATGCTGCCGAAAAAGCTGTAACAAACAATACACAGGTAATTGTTCAAAATGATAAAATTATGAAAATGTCCTCAGGCTATGTTGTGACAAATAATTATGTGGTCTTAAATTCTGAAACGATTAAGGATCAAATTGCTGTTGCTGGGAATACTGAAATGGAGTACCTTAGCAGTGATGCTACACAAGTGAAGGTTCGACTAGCAGGACAAGTAGGTTATTTAAAGCACGCAGATGTGACATTAATTCCATTTTCAATGAGCAAAGGTCGTTCTTACTATACAAATGAAAATGGTGAAATTAAACATACGCTTTACGATTACAAAACTGATAAGTATTCCTCTAGCTATGTCTTCGGAAAAGCGCCTTCTTTTATGAAGCCAGGCGAAAAATACTATAGCTGGGATGGTATCTATTTTACAAATGGGAATGGCTCCTCTAAAGGTGAAGCCTATAACTACTATCAATTTTTACCGGCTCGTGCTAAAACACAATATACAGCAGAGGAACTTGATACGTATATTATGAACAAGTTGGCGGAAGTGGAAAGCACAGGAATCACCCTCTATAAAGATGCTACAACGAAAAGTAAGCTTATTGGCTTAGGGCAAAAATTAAAAGAGGTAGAAGAGAATTCACAAATTAATGCGCTGCTTATTTTATCACTTGCTCAGCATGAAAGTGCTTATGGTATGAGTGAGCACGCCCAAAACTTAAATAATTTATTTGGTTTATATGTATTTGATACAAACCCACTAAACAAAAAATTTGAAAGTATTGCTGCAAATATCAGTGAGCTTGTTGAAAAATTCCTTCAGCCAAACTACATTACTCCAGGCGGGTCTCCTGGTAGAAACTATGCTAATGGTGCAGTAGTTGGTTCAAAGGCTGTTGGCTTTAATGTAAAATATGCTTCTGACCCATTCTGGGGAGCGAAAATTGCTGGTCATTACTACCGTGCTGAAAAGGCTTTAGGCTTTAAGGATGCCAAAAATCCATATACAGTTGGTATTACAACGACGACTGGTTTAAATGTTCGTACAGATGCATCCACAAGCAATAGCCCACTATTCACTTATGCAAGAAGTGGTATGCCTGTTATCATTACAAGCCCTGCTACAAATGGCTGGTATGAAGTCCTTTCTGATAAGCTTCATCCAGGAACAGCTTTTGTTAGTAAAGACTATGTGCAAGTGATCAACACTGTAAAATAAAAGAAAAGTCGTCCTTCATGCAAGGGCGACTTTTTGTGTTATTGAAAATTCTATACATGTATTGCTCTGTGGCAAAAACGAAGCACAAGAAAGACATATTATTATTTCAAATGAAGTAACATAATTTGCGGATTGTCGCTCTCTCACTGGAAAACAAGCATCCATATTCCTCCAAACCATCACTTTTATATCTTATGAATATAATAACTATAGGACCGAAGATTGCTATTATATTTAGCACAAGTAGCCTTCTATTTAGCACAAATACTAGTCAATCATGCACATTTCCTCATCAATTCAGCAATCCTCCCCCTAAAACAAAGATTTCCATATGTATTCGACAAAAAAATTCTCGAATAAAACCAAGGACTTGAAAATTTTCATTTTGCCACAATATACACAAAGATTTCCTTGACCATTTTGTTTATCAACACTTTGCAAAGTCGTCCTCTATACAAAAGCGACTTTTTGTATCATTTACAACATCTGGACAAAATTTTTCATAGGACTCAAAAGTATTGCTTGGGTAATAATTTTTATTCACATACAAAAATCTCACAATAAAAAAAGATGCCTCAAAAAAATTTGAGACACCTGTAAATTGCTAATACCGAAGTTTCTTATTATCCACTTTTATAATCGCTGAGGCAATTATAACAAAGCATAGCATTAAAATAAAAATTAAATCTAGTAAGCCTGTGTGCATCGATACTGTAAATAAAGTAATAACAAAAGCATAGGCTACTGAGTGGAAGCTACGAATACCGCCTTGCTTCACTTTATTATAAATAAGTGAAATTAGTACCCCATAGAAGAAGAAACCGATTGCTACAAGAAGATAACCTCCATCTAGAAATAATTGACCGATAAATGTCGGTGTGGTTGTTCTTGTTGGACGTGTGATATATTTACCTTCCTCTACACTCAAAGAGTTTACAACCTCTGTTACTCGCATACGCGGCGACACTTGCTCACCCGGTAAAATCGTACTGAAGATACCACCATGAATTTCTCCATTCAGGTATCCTTCCTCCTGTGTATACTCGATAATTTTACTTAAAACAATATGACCAGTCACACTTTCACCATTCAATGAACGAATCCACTTAGGCGTTAAATTAACCTTTTGCTCTACTGTTAACAGTTTTTCTTTTTCTGATTCAGTTAATTCTACATCTGGCTGTTCACGACTGTTAAATTCCTTCGTTGTATCCTCAGTTAGTACACGCAGGAAACCGAACATTGAAAATGCTACACCAATCACTAGCAGTGCTGTTAGGAACCATGTCAGCTTCACACGCTTTACAACATAGTGGAAAATAATAATACCTGTAAATAACATGATAATTAATGGTGTACGATATCCCATTAATAAAAATAAGAACATAACACCAGCGTAAATGGAACCATATATTAAGACTTTCTTCCATGACATGTGCTTTTCTAATATCATTTTATAGGATAATAACAATAGCACACCAAACCATAATAATTGGGCAAAGAAGTTTAGCTTTGGATTGAGGTTACGTCGATTGGACTCATCAGAAATCCCTAATCCCCCGCCAAAAATCATTAAAAAATATGATGCTAAACCAAGTAATGTTAAAAAAACAATGAAATGAACAACATATTTTCCAAAGAAGGATAAACCAAATGATGGGATTGTCCACTGCAATTTATCAATAATAAAGACTCCGATATAATAGCATGCAATCGCTAAAAGTACCGCTGGCCAAATTGATACACGTACATTAAATAGTTCAAATCGATGGAAATCAAAAAGACTTGTAAAGAAATAGAGTACTAATATAAAAGGCAAAAAGAAGTACGGTGAAAACGTATCAATCTTGTTGACCTTTGCAAATGTTTGTTTCAGTTTATTCATAAATGTTATACATCTAGTAGATGTGATTGCCCTCCTCTATCGTGAATCATCGTTGTGTAATTCTTTCATTTTCTATACAAAACAAATGTTATTATATCATAAATACAGGTAGACTTATAGAAAGGAATGAATGTATTTTATATGAAATTATTCAATAATTTCTCTATTTGTCCAAACGGGAATCAAAAACCCATTTTTTAGGTTCATCACCAAAAGATGTGGTTGACATTTTTAATTGTAATAGTAGTTGACTGGAGCGGAGCCAGTGTGACTCCTAGGGGATTAAGCGTCCTGGATGAGACCCTGGAGCGAGCGCGAGTGAAGCGGCTCATCGGACGCCCCCCTGGAAAGCACACTGGCGGAGCGGAAGTCAACCACAAGTTATGGTGAAGAGCCATTTTTTAATATATCCCCACTTTCTTTAATTTTAAAAATAGCAGATGAAAATTTTAGAAAAGAGCCAAATATTAATGATTCATCCATTATTTAGATGTAAGATGGGTAATAGTAAAGCACGTTAATGTAATATACAAATAAAGGATGTGGATTTAATGAAGAAATTATGCGTTTCATTTTTCTTACTTTGTGCTTTTATAGTGATAGCTACTTTATCACCTACTCAAGCAAATGCAGCACAAAAAATCGGTGTTGTTTTTTCAGAAAGCAGTGAAAAATATGCGAATACAACACACCCAGGTGGCACATATAAAGGACAAGTTGTTTCACCCAAAGTAGATTATAGTTCTACTTATAATAAAGAATTAAAGGCTTTTCTTCTCTATCAGCAGCAAGGCTTTCAAGTAGAAAAAATTTATGAGAAAGACCTAAATAATCTGGCAAATTTAAGTCAATATGACGCAATCGTTTTTGCTTACACAGTTATGATGACTCATCAGCAACGCGAAAATGTAAAAATGTACATAAGAAATGGCGGCGGTGCCATTTTTGCATTCCAAACAGCACGTAACGAATCTGCTAAATTTCCTAAGACAGGTCAAATGGATCTCTCTCCTTTAATTTATGATGTAAATTCATGGGTTATGGAGTGGGATAATTTAACGGAGGTCTTCCATTCACGTTTTATTGACGATATTATGCTTGGAAATTCAACAATAAGTAATCTTAATACTGTTCACCCTATTATTCAACATACAACAAAAGAGCTTGGCAAAAGCAAGCTTAGTCTTACAAAAACAGATCAAGATTGGGTGGAAATTATAAAACCGTGGCAAGGTGGATCTGCAACACCTATATTATATTTCTCAGATTATAATAATACAGATAAACCAAAGACTATGAAAAAAAATGAATTCGGCGCAGCTCATGCTATTGAGTATGGTAAAGGTCGAATCGTTCAAATCGGCTTTAAAATCTATGATTATATTGATATAGATACTAAAGCAGATTGGCAGGATAATGAAAATGGAGCTGCTTTTTCAACAACACATGGTGATGAGGATGCCCAAGTATTTATGAAGCATGCTTTAAATTGGGTAACCGAAAATCACAATGGTTTTGTGCCACGTCGTTATAATCTGTCACTTTACTCTGATAGTGTTCAAGGTTATGTAGCTCCGTCTGGTAAGTTTGTTTTCTACTCTACTGTTACGATTAAAAATAATGGCAATGTGCCTGCACGCGGTACCTTGCAAGTAGAAATTTTAGATGCAAACGATAAAGTAGTAGGCAAAGGGCATGAACGTTACATACCTGGTCTTGCTGCAGATGCCACAACAAATAATGCCGATCAAAAAGATATCAGCACTCACACCGAAAAATATCAAATTTTTATGCCTGGTAATTTAGCAGCTGGAACATATACAATACTTACATCCTTTATAGAAGGGCGTGATGATCGTAAAAGTGCTGATGAAAAATTTGCTACGATTGCAGAAATTAAAACGCTCACACGCGCAAAAGGTTCCAGTAAAGCAACAATTACGTCTGCACCATTCTTCCAGGATGTAGCCAAATCGAATGGAGCTTACTATGATATAAAAAATTTACAAGCATTAGGGATTGTCAAGGGAAGTAAGGGAAAATTTATTCCACAAGGTACTTTGACACGCTTACAAGCAACAGAAATGATACTGCGATCACTAAATATTCCAGCTTCAAGTTCAGCTTCATTAAATGCACAAGATATAAAAGCTGGTGACTATGGCTATGCCGTATTAGCAACAGGCGCACGCTATGGCATTATCGCTTTAGAGGATGGCAAAATGAATGCTCATCAGCCAATGACTCGAGCCGCTATGGCAAGAGCACTTGTTAACGGCTTCAAGCTACAGGGTATTGCAGAAAATACCTTCTCAGATGTGCCTAAATCTCATTCTTATTATAAAGAGATACAAGCACTTTATGTACTCGGTATCACAACAGGCTATGCGGATCATACATTTAAACCAGAGGGTACTGTGACACGCCAAAACTTTGCTCAATTCGTCAATAGAACACTTCATGCAAATTCGAAATAAAATAGGATGAGTGAGTTTTTTTAAATAATAAGAATAAAAGCTACAACGTTTACCCTAGCACGTTGTAGCTTTTTCTTATCATTGTTTTGAGTAATATTCCACAATACCCTTGTAGATCGATTCAGCAAATAGCTCAATATATTGATCATCTGTCAATTTAGCACGATCTTCACTATTTGTTAGGAAGCCTAGTTCAACTAAGATGGCTGGGATATTCGTATTAGCAATTACAATATATTTTGCTTCTTTGACTTTACGATCTTTCATATTTACGTTTTTAACAATTTGATTGTTTACAAATGTCGCAAGATCGATGTCTTCTTCATACATATCACCTGGTGTTTTAGCATAGTATGTTTCGGTACCTTGTGCATCAGTATTATTCTTTGCTGAGTTAACATGGATACTTACGAAGATTTCACCATAATTAGCATGTGTAAAGTCAACACGATCTTGTGGTGTAGGAAACGTATCCCCTGTCCGAGGCATCAGTACCTTTGCACCTGCAGTCTCCAGTTTATCCTTGACAAGAGTACCAACCTTTAATGTAATGTTCTTTTCTAGAATACTAGTACCGTATTGAGTGCCAGGGTCCTTGCCACCATGACCTGGATCAATAATGATAACTCTATCCTTTAACGGATTACCATTTTGATTTAATAGCTTTAAATAGGATTTATGGACATACCCATTTTGACCTTTATAGGTTACCTGCGCCCAATAACCATTCACACTATTTACTTGAACATATTCACCCTTTTTCACCTTATCTACGACTGTAGAAGTAGAGTTTGCCTCTTTCCGGATATTTAAATTATCCACTGTCACTCGACCTAATATATCACCTGAAACTGATGGTGGGGTCGGATCTGGATCTGGATCTGGATTTGGAGTTGGTGTGGGATCTGGAGTTGGCTTTGAATCCGGTGTAGAAGGCTTTTCTACTACAACATCTTCTGTACTATCCGCCACGATATAGCCTGGTAATCCGTTTACTACCGTTAAATAGTAGCCGCTTACAGTGTTATAAACAGGTAATTTCACTTTACTATTAATAGTTGAAATAACGTTTGATGTGGATGTTGGTTCTAGGTAAAGATTTATATTTTGTGTTGTAGTAACCTGCTTTTTAGCATTACCTAATGTTTTACCATCTACATCTAAAAACTGAGCATATGTTTTATAAATATAAGCATAGCCATCATTAGATGAAACTTTTAACCAGTCTCCTTCTATTGCATAGACTGCTAATTTACTACCTTTATTCGCTTTCCCAACAATGTTATCTATAGATGAAGAATCCTTTGACTTGCGAATATTTAAGCCATCAGTTGTGACTTGGATAGTTCCTATAATATCTAAAATATCAGGTACAACTACTTCTTTTTTGGGCAATTCTAAACGATACTTATCATTTTTTGCACGCGCTACAAATAACGCAAACTGTACGCGTGATACTTGGTCATTAGGATTATATTTTTTGTCGCTTCCCTTTGTAATACCATTATAATAAATAGTATTAATATATTGATTGTAGGGGTGTGTCGTTTTTACATCAACAAAAGGAGAATCAATTTTTTCATATTGACTTGTATCAAGCTTAAATGCTTTTGATAATACATAACTCATTTCATCACGAGTTAGCGGTTTATTTGGTGAAAATTGGTCCTTCGTATTTGTTGCGAAGTAACCTTGCTGTATAGCGCGTTCCACATAACCCGAAAGCTCCGTACCAACAGTTACATCGGAAAAGCTAGATTTTTTTACTGTTAGCGGTTTATTGCCTGAAGCAATCACAACCATTTTGGCAACTTGTCCTCGAGTTACCTTATTATTAGGCTTGTAATAGGTTTTCCCTTTCTCTGTATATCCTTTGATAACACCTAATTTAATTAAATAATTGATTTCTTCATAAGCCTCGTGCTTGGAAGAAATATCTTCAAAATTGCTGCTAGCACTTACACTATGTATGGTAAAAAAAGTTGATATCAATAAAATACATAACATAAGACTAATTTTTTTAAAATACACTCCGTATTACCTCCCTTTTATTTGCCACGTTCATTTTAAACTAAGAGTTTTAAACCTCCTTTTATTAGAACGATATATCTCTAGTTTTTGTTACAGAATTTCGTAATTTTAGCAAAATTTATTTCTAATTATATAAGAAAAAACTACATTGTTCTACTTTTGAACAATGTAGTTTTTATTGTTATTGTTTTGCGTAATATTGTGAGATTCCTTTGTAGATTGAGTCAGCAAATAGCTCGACATATTGATCATCTGTCATTTTCCCGCGATCTTCACTATTTGTTAGGAAGCCTAGTTCAACGAGAATAGCTGGTATAATCGTATTACGAATAACGTAGTATTGTTCTTCTTTAACACCACGATTTTTCATTTTTAAGTTATTAACAATTTGATTATTAACAAATGATGCTAGATCAATATCTTCCTGATGCATATCACCTGTTGTAATAGCATAATATGTTTCAGTGCCTTGTGCAGAAGTATTCGCTGCTGAGTTTACATGGATACTTACAAAGATTTCACCATAGTTTGCATTTGTAAAATCTACTCGGTCTTGTAGAGATGGATATGTGTCACTTGTACGAGTCATCAATACTTTTGCACCTGCAGCTTCAAGCTTTTGCTTCACAAGTGTGCTGACTTTTAATGTAATAGCTTTCTCAGAATTAGAACCTACTACAGTTCCTGGGTCCTTACCACCATGACCTGGATCAAGAATGATAATACGATTTTTTAAAGCATTGCCATTTTGATTTAATAGCTTTAAGTATGATTTATGGACATAGCCTTTTTGACCTTCATACGTAACCAGCGCCCAATAACCATTAATACTGTTCACTTGGACATACTCACCTTTAGTAAGTTTACCTAGAACCGTAGACGTAGAATTCGCTTCTTTGCGGATATTTAAATTATCTACTGTCACGCGACCAAGTAAGTCACCTGTCACTATAGGAGGAGTTGGAGTTGGATCTGGATCTGGCGTAGTAGGCTGCTCAACCTCAACATCCACTGTACTATTAGCAACAATATAGCCTGGTAATCCGTTTACTACCGTTAAATAATAGCCACCTGAAGTCTTATAAACTGGTAATTTCACATCACTCTTCACGGATGAAATGATTTTCGAGGAAGATGTTGGCTTAACATAGAGGTTGATACCTTGTGTTGTTGTCACCTGTTTTTGAACATTTCCTAGTGCATTTCCATCAGCATCTAAATATTGTGTATACGTTTTATAAACATAGGCAAAAGCGCCTTTATAGGTAATCTTTAACCAGTCGCCCTCTACTGCATAGACTGATAGTTTGCCACCTTTATTCACTGTACCTACAATATTAGTAGAAGATGAGGAATCTTTTGATTTACGAATATTTAATCCGTCAGTTGTACTGGCAATCAATCCGATAACTTGAGATATATCAGGAACTGCAATACCTTTAACAGGAGGTTCTAAGCGATATTTTTCACTTTTCGCGCGTGCTACAAATAACGCAAACTGTGCACGTGTCACTTGATTATTTGGTTTATAATTTGAACCGTCACCCTTTGTAATACCATTATAGTAAATTGTATTCACATATTGAACGTAGTCATGTGTAATACCTACATCCACAAATGGAGAATCAATATTTTCATATTCACTTGTATCTAACTTAAACGCTTTAGTTAGGACATAACTCATTTCATCACGAGTTAAAGGCTTGTTCGGTAAGAATTGTCCCTTTGTATTGGTTCTAAAGAAACCAAGTTGTACAGCACGTTCTACATAGCCTGAAAGCTCTGTACCAACTGTTACATCTGAAAAGTTTGATTTACTGACAACTAGTGGCTTATTACCTGAAGCAACAACTGCCATTTTGGCAACTTGTCCACGTGTTACTGTGTTATAAGGTTTGTAATACGTTTTGCCGTTTTCCGTATATCCTTTAATAACTCCTAAACTAACTAAATAATTGATCTCTTCATACGCTTCATGATCTTTCGGAACATCTACAAAACCGCCGCTTGCTTGTGCGCTATGTATAGTAAACATAGAAGCTGAAATGAATAAGACGCATAATATAAGACTGATTTTTTTGAGGTACAATGTCTTATTTCCTCCCTTCCTGTTCTCGTGTTCATTTTAGCAAAGTTTCACTGACAAAACTATCATACGAATGTAATTTTCTCCTGTTTTCGGCATCACCTCCATCATTGTGACTTACTTCATAAAAAGAAGAGAGCCTGCAAGTGTGCAAACTCTCCTCAATTTATACATTATTTTAAAGAACTTCCTTGCAATGTGTCACTTTAAACGTAGCCCTTGTTTAAAGCGAAACGGAATTTAATTAATTCTGTACTTGTTTTGCGCGCTCAATAAATGTTTGAAGGTGAGAAATTTTCAACATTTCTTCATAACCGAAATTACCGTTACCTTTACCGTCTGTAATACCGTTAGAGGCTAAAATTGAAATAAATTCATTTGCCCAATGACTAGCAGGTACATCAGTAAATGCGATTAATTCACCTTTTTGCTCTAAACCAAAAGCATGTACTAATACTTTCGCAACTTGTGCACGAGTAATTGGTGAAGAAGGATTAAATTTACCATTACTATCACCATCAAAAATACCTAACTTCGATACAGCAGCAATTGCACCAGCATGTGCATATGTTGGCTTAACATCTGTAAATTTTGTGTTTTTATCGGATGTATCCAAGTTAAGTGCTTTCGCGATTTGCTCTGCTACTTCTGCACGAGAAGCATATACAGTGAAATCGATAGCAGCTTCCTTTACTTCTTCTTTTACAGCTTCTGCTTGTTCACTATCAAATGTCGCTACACGTTTCGCACCAACGTAACGAGAATTCCAATAATATGGATCATTCACATTTGAATAACTAACGCCTTTATCAGTTTGAGAGTGGATCATTTTTCCGTCACCTATGTATATCGCTACATGTGAGATACCACTACCACTAGTGTTGAAAAATAATAGATCTCCTACTTGAAGATCATTTTTTCCTACTGCAGTCCCTTGTTGATATTGAGAGCCTGATGTACGATTTAATTTAATCCCTAAATCTGAAAAGACCTTGGATGTGAAACCAGAACAATCTAGCCCACTAGTAGTTGTGCCGCCATACGCATAAGGAATGCCTAAATATTTTGTCGCTGTATCAGTAACATCAGTTGCAGATGCTGCTTCAGCGTTATCTATTTGAGTTGTTGTAAATAACATGAAAGATGCAAAAATCGGTAATAACCATTTCTTTTTCATAGTTTCGGTATACCCCTCTCAGAACTTTTTTGCCTATACATAGACTATCATAAAAGGTGCTATTTTAATTTTTCAATTGTGTAACGGTTTTTAAATACAAAAAAACGCTGATATACCAACGTTCGCTGGTTTATCAACGCTAAAATATGGGTATTAAATAATGGGTATTTCGGGGTTTTGTAACATTCCTGTAATATTAGCGACATTTTGTCATAATAGATTGTCATATTGAATCAATAAGACTAGTAGAAATACATTTTAATCATGAAGTTTTTACCATGAAATTATTTACGATTTTTTCCTTACCTCCTCCAACATCTTCTCTCCGCTGCTAACCCCTTCACATGAATTATTGACTAGAAAACAATTGCACCCAATAGTAATTTCCTTTACCGTCTATAGCAATAGCAACCCCTGTATTTGTGTAATTTTCCCGCAAAATATTGTCACGGTGTGCTGGTGAAGCCATCCATGCTTTCACAGCTGCTTCGGGTGTTGGAATATTTCTTCCTATATTTTCTCCTAAGCTTGTATAAGGATAATCGAATAGGGTCGCTAAATCCCAGGGCATTCCATAGTAGGGTGATTCATGCTCAAAATAATGACGATTTACCATATCTTGTGCCTTTATAACTGCTACCTGTGTTAATGCTGCATCAAAGTTAAGAGGTTGTAGTTTTTTCTTTTGTCGTTCATTGTTGATTAATTGGATTACATCATTAGACATGGACGATGAATAATTTTTTGTCGACATATAGGACTTTGATAAATAATCATAAGCTACCTCATAATTTGTTACTTTTGTTGAAAAGTCTAGGCTACGCTCTACTAATGAGGCAAATTGGGCACGCGTTACTAACTGATTCGGACCAAATTGCTGTGCATTAATACCTTTAATTACACCCACATCTGCAAGTGATTCAATAAAATCCTTCGCCCAGTGACCCTCAGCAATATCTTGAAATTTACTAGTATTTTGGGAATCAACTTCGATCTTATAGGCTAGCGTTAACATTTTAGTAATATGCATTCGCTTTAAAGGAGCCTCGGGATAGAAATAATCACCATTTTGTAAAATACCTCGTTCAACTAAGGCACAAATTTCTTTGTAATATGGGTGGTTAGTCGATAAATCTGTAAAATTAGGTGAGTATGTTGAGTCGAATTTCAATTGCATGGAACGTGCTATTGCTGCAGCGGCCTCTGCTCTTGTAATTGGCTGCTCTGGTCTAAAAAAACCATTTTGATCATTTGTCATATAATGCTTGTCAAGCATATGGGCTATGGAGCTGCTAGCCCAATGTGATTGTGAAACATCCTTTGCAATAGCTGCTGCTAATACTTCTTCAGAAGCGATCGTTAGAGGCACAGCGTATGATGTTGCTAACAAGGTAAGAGAAATGCCAACAACACTTGATATTTTTTTGAACATAGCTACCGCCTCCTTTATTCATGTATGTAAAACGGTGTTACCATTATGTACTTAATCATTTTTACCCCTTTCAACTATATACAAACATACCATTATTACCAATTTCTTCCTAATCGATTTTAAAAAAACACTCTATTGGCGGATTGCCTAAGAGTGAGTCTTTATGTTTATTCAACACCAATCACATAAAAGGAGTTGTCATTTTTTTCTAGCACTCGATATAGGAATAGGACCATTTGTCCCCGACGAACATCTGTATAAGGTGAAAATGTAGTCGAACTAGTACCTTGTGTAATCCCATAATCTAATAACGTTTGAATATACTGATTGGTTTCATTATCTTTTGTAAAATCTGAAAAAGATGCCGATAATGTTGTGGATTTTTGTAATTCAAAGCCAAGTGTTAAAACTTTCGCCATTTGACTGCGTTTAATATATTGATCTGGATGATAATTTGTCCCATTTTGAATAATGCCCTTTGCGGCTAGTGCTGCAATTGGACCATAATATGGATGAGAGGTTGGAACATCAATAAAGCCGGGATTTTCCACTTCCTTTGTCTCCAAATTTAAAGCTTTTGCTAAAAAAGAAGCTGCTTCCCCGCGCGTTAAATTTTGATAGGGGCTAAACATAGTATCTGTTGTTCCAAATACAATACCCTTACTATATAATTCTTGGACTGCCTTATATAATTCTGCCTCACTACCACCATTTTTAATATCAGTAAATGGCATAGATGCTGCTTCTGTTGGGATCGCCATAGCAAACGGAGCTACTATTATTGCTGCAGACAAACAGCTTGCCTGAAATAATTTTTTTGACAAAATAAATTCTTCCTTTCCTGCTCGAATAGATGACTTGAGAGGATTTACATATTTTCATGAACTGCCAGCTTAAATCAATTACCCCCAGCGTAATTGCGTCTAGATTTTTCGAGCTCACTTGAAAAGCTCATCTTTAAATCCTTGACATCCGCCGGGGGCTGTATCTTGATTCAGCGAGCGTTTGTAAGCCCAACTAAATAGGAAAATAACTGCATTCATCAATATTCTACTAATCCAAGTTAAAGAAAGAGGAACACCTGCCCTCTCTCCTTACTCTAATCCTAATGCTCTTAAATGATCCTGCAAAATACGGAAATTATACACCAAATCCTGTTGTTCTAGACTGAGTGAACTGTATGACTTTTGTGCAGCAAGTACTTTCTTTTCAAACTGTTTATTATCTGGATCTATTTCGCCAATCGCATTCACTACTTTTAATACCGCCGCTACATCTTTCTCAGCTTTCTTTAAAGTATCGTAGTTGATAACTTGCCCTCTCACTTTTGAATCTAATGTTTTATATGCCGCAACAGCATTTGCTACATCCTCTATATAGGTGCTAGAAGTTGGGTGCAGACCACCTATTATTTCAACTACCTTCTTTACATCAGTCAGATTTTTTTCAGCCTCAAGCAGGATATTATAATTGGACACTCTTTGTTTATCAATCGTGTTCAAGCTATCATAATCTTTTCTTACAGATTCAACCTTCCCAAAATACAGTGGATCACTTGGCTTTAAGTCTGCAATACTTTGATATACTTTAATAACATTGTCTAATGATAGAAGAAGCTGTTGATTGTATACATATCTTCGCTGCGTTGCATTAAGATTGTCATAGGCTTTTAAAATCTTTTGATATTGGCTATCCATATTTTTAGACGTCATCAGCTTTTCAATCTCATTGACAACGTTAATAACAGGCTTAATCAACTTTTCTTGCTCTTGCAATGTTTTATAGTTTTCAACAGCCATTTGTTGATCTTTCGGTAACGCATTATAAGCAGCTCGTATTTCTTCAATACGTTTAACATATTGGCTAGCTTCTACAGAAGGTAATTCCTCAATCATACGCTGTACATTGCCTGCACCTAAAATACTTGTTTCAGCCGCTTGTAAAAGGTGGTAGTTCGCAACATACTGCTGCATCTCCTGACTTAATCCATCATACAATGCACGTGCCTGCGCTGTATCTGTGTGGAATGTTTTACTAGATGCCTTTAACTTACCTATTAGTTCGATTACTTTAGCTGTTGGCTCATAGCCCTGTAAAATGGCAATATTCTTGACGTATGCCTTTTGCTCTTTTGTTAGCTTATCATAAGCCTTTCTCGCAGAATTTACTTGACTAACAAATTTACTTGAACCAGGTTCTAATACATCGATTTGTACCATGGTATTTAAAATAGGTTTTACTTGTTTCTCACGATCTGTTAATACTTTCACATTGGACACAAGCTTTTTCTGCCCTGATGGTAGCTTGTCGTAAGCAACACGAGCATTCATTAGCTTTGTTAAAAACTCCTCATCGTCTGGTACAGCCGCTTCTATTAAAGCAATCACTGTATGTGCAAATTTTAGCTCAGTTTCAGCTGTGACAAGTTTTTCGTAATTGATAACAGCACTTTGTTTTTCTGGCGATAAGGCATCATAATTTTTACGTGCTGTATCTAAATCATTTAAAAACGTTTTGCTAGTTGGTTTTAATGTTTCAATTAAGCCTATTAATATTGCTACATCCTCCACTGTTGCTAGCTGGTCATAATTTGTGACACGTTTTTGCGAGGCAGGGTCTAAAGCATTGTAAGCTTTTCGTGCTGCTAATACCTTTTTAGAGTAATCTTTACTTGATGGATTTAACGCTGTAATGAGATTAATGACTTTTACGACACTAGCATTATTTTTCTCATAAGCAGTTAGCGTTTTATATTGTGCAACTAATTTTTTTGCATTTTTATCCATAGTTTTATACTCAGCTGTCAATGCTGCCACTTTTGCTACAAATGTAGTATCAGGCTCATTAGCTAATGCAATCACACGATCATCAAAGCTTTTAGCAGTTGTCATATAGCCCTTTGCTGTTTGTAAATCTTGATAGTTCGTGACTAGTTGTTTCGCTGCATCTGAAAGCGCTGCATAATCATTTAATAGCAAATCAACTGTTTCATTGTAAGTTTTTTGTGAAGTACTTAAGGCCATGATTCGCGTAATGATGCCCATTGCCTCTACTTGATCTTTCAATGTTTTATAGTTTTTCACATAGCTCTTATTTGTTGCATCTAGCTTTAAATAAGCTGTATTGGCTGCTTTCGCTTTTTTCGTATAATCCTTTGCAGCAGGATCTAGCTTTTCAACAAGTGTAATAACATTTAAAACAGCTTTTTGTGATTTTTCTAAATCGGTTAATATTTTAATATTTGTGACACGTTTTTTTGCATCTGTAGAAAGAGCATCATATTGTTTTCGTGCTTCCTGCATATCTTGAATCAGATTTTGTGAGCTAGTTAAAGCTGAAATTTTACTTACAACATCTGCCAATGCAGCATTTTCATTAGAAAGTAAAGTTAATTTTTCGCTTAGCTTTGTCTTAATAGTATTTAATGCAGCTTCTTGTGCATGACCAGTCGGATCTAAAGCATTTACCTTCGTTTGGTATGCCATAATTTGCTGGCTATAATCTGGCGATGTAGTCTTTAATGCATTGACCTTATTCATTAAATCAGCATATGGAAAATAAGTAGCTAGTTGAGCCTTATTTTGCACAATCGCCTGCTCTGTAGTACTAAGTTTATCAAAAGCCGACTGTGCTAATAGTGTTTTACTCTCAAACGTAGAGAGGTTTGGATCAATAGCAGCAATTAATTTATCTACATCTGTCGAAGCACTATATTTCTTTTCCCAGTCTATTAATGTTGACAAGTTATTGACAATTTTTTTGACATTTGCAGCATTTACAGTAGAAGGTGGTGTATTGTATGCCTCTCGTGCATCCTTAATTTTTGTAAACTGTTCTGCTGCACCTGCATTTTCGATGCCTTGAATAAGAGCTTCAATTTTTGTAGCTTCAACAATTTCCTCCTGAGCAGCAGTTAAATTTGCAGCATTTTTGACAAATGCTTTTTTATCTAAACCGTTGTAGGAAAGTGTTAGATTATTAACTATTGCGCGATAATCTGCACTATTAGAAACTACTAGCGTATTAATTTGCTTTGAAACATCTGCCGCAGCTTTATAAGGTGAAAATGCATTATAGTTAGTAATATAATTTTGAGCTTCTTTCGTTAATTTACCGTAGGCTGTTTCAATGGCAGAAACTGCGCTAATAAAAGTAGTTGCCTTATCAAAGCTTGCTGCATCCTTACCTATTAATTGAGTAATACTCTCCTCCACTTTTAAAGCAGCATCAATATTTTGCTTTGTATCCGTGTAGGTTTTATAAGGAGCAATTGTTTCATCTTTAGGAATATAAGCTATAACTATTTTTTTATGATCTGCTGATAAAGCATTATAGGCTGTTGTAATTGCAGACACAGTATCCTTAACGATTGTAAAGTCAGGGTCAGATTTTGAAAGCTCTAATTTAAAATCATCCAAGAGGTCAATAGTAGGCTGTACAGTAGCCACAGCATTTACCATTGTAGTCAGCTTATCTAAATCAGCACCATTTGTTTTAAAGTAATTTTTTTGTCCTGCTTCATCATAGCCATATTGAACTGCAAGCCCTAGCATTGATGAAATTGCTGTTTGTGGTGCAGTATTCACAGCCTCTTTAAAGGTCTTTTGCACATTTGCATAAGAGCCAGCTTTGGCTTCATTCATAAATTCTTTATATTTGTCTTCTGTTGCTTCAGCATCTCTAATTAGAGAACTACTTGTATAAGTTAATTTATTAATACTTTCGCCAAGGCTTTTAATTTCCGTTAACAAGGTTTTCTGCGCTCGTACGTAAGCTACCTTTGCCTTAATAAATTGAATCTCATCCACAGTAAATCCTGCTGCACTTAAACCACTAAAGCGGCTTTCTGCAATCGTTATATCATCGAGTGAGGATTTATCAGTTAAATTTTTATACATCGTTTGCAGCTGTTCTTTTGTCTCTACTGCTACGGCATTCACATAAGCAATTTGCTCCGTTTTTTGATGTGGCTGTATTTCTTGAGCATTGGCAAGCGCTGCCGGTGTTAATAATAAACTTGTCAACACACCAACTTTTATAGGTTTCTTCAAAATGCCCACCCTTTCTTTTTACATTATATAGGAAAATGGATATGTATTTATGGCTTCAAATCGTCTATCTTTAGTATCGGTACTTCTCGTTCAATTTCAAGCTATTCTCTCAAAGTCTCTTATACCCTTTACGAATGTATTGTTAATTGCTATTTTTAGATTGAATAGGCTTTTTATAGGAAGTTATTGCTAGGATACTATATAATTGAAGTATGTGCATTGATCCTGCACAAGTTTTGGCAAACCAGTGAAATTACTAGAAAAAAATGCTTTTGACGATTCATTTTAAAGATACTCAAAAAAATTCGATTGAAATTTCCCTTTATCGAGAAAATTTCTTTTAAAAGTCAGCATTTATCCTATGTTATCTACCAGTAATTAGGTGTATACTACATCTCTACTATTCAATTTACTAGAAAGGGAGCTCTATATGTTTTATCACTATAAGTTTTGGCACAGCTTAACGCATCCCAATAACTTTACACAAGCCGTCGAAGGAGGAGAAATAAGAGGCTATAAAAAACGATCCTTCACTGTTTTTATACTCTTCATGCTACTATTCATCGTTCGTGAATTTTGGGGCATGGGTACTGAAAGCTTAACAACATTATTTGCAATGAATCATCAGGATGAATACTATACAGCTCGTTTACTTTCAATGATAGGGGCTATTGCCTGGGGAATCATTTATTATGCCTTCCATTATTATGGTGTTACATATTTGTTGCATCTGTTAACTGACATACCATATAAATGGATACAAAAAGTACAGCTTTATGTCATGGTATTGTTATTAATTGAAAAAACAATATTATTTGCTGTGTTCTATTTAGCAGGCTATACAACAACCTTCTCCTTCCTATCACTTGCACCGCTTGTTCAGCAAGTCTTGGAGACAGATGTGGTACTATTTGTTATTAATCAATTAACTATAGCAACTCTATTCACAATAATTGTGCAATATACCTTTCTTTCTAAATGGGAGGAAGAATCTGATCGTAAGGTTTTGCTAGCAAAAATAATTATTCTTCATGTGCTAATGGCAGTGTTTGTTGGAATGATTAGTGTACTACCTTTACAAGAATGGATTACAAGGGGGTTAGGATGATGCGCTTTATTAAATCCAGACCTTGGACAAGTTTGAGTATGATTGTGCTAGCGATACTAATTGGCGTAAATGCTTATTTTGTATTTAAAGATGACAGTAAGGTTGCTCGCTCCTATTTTATCGATGAATTCCAAAGAGCTACCATTGGTGATCGTGTAGAAACAATTAAAAAAGATGCAATAGTTGCTCCGGCACAAACATATACCATCTCAGCAGATGCAAAAAGTCTTTCTGCAATTGATGTAAAACGTGGCCAGGAAGTTCGTGTCAGCGATATATTAGCTACCTATAAAACAGAAGAAGTAGACGATGAATTAACAAAGCTTGAGGCTGAACGCGATGCTTATGATACGGAATTAAGTGATTTAGAGTCAGCTTTAGCACAGATAGAATCGGAATATGGTGAGCAAAGTGATCCTAAAAGCTCTATCGATACAGATCAAATTAGTGATAAGTTAAATGTCACGGTTAAATTAGAATTAGGTCAGCAAAGTTCTCCTTCCTCTGCAGTGGCGATTTTAAACCGCCATATTGCAGAGGCAACTAGACAAGTAGCATTAATGGATGCACAAATAGCCCAAATTCAGGCACGTCAAGGCGTTATCAGCCCAGTTGACGGTGTTATCTCAAACATAATAGAAGAAGCTGGCGCAGTCACATTTGAAATTTATTCATTAGAAAAATCTATGCTTTCCTATTTATCTGAGGATGAATGGCAAAAGGTAAAAGATGGACAAACAGTTAATTTTGACTTGCAGCATTATAAGGATGATTTATCTGGCATTGTGCTTCAAAAACAACTGATAGCGACTAATAATGAATCGCATTGGGCAAATGAATTAGCTAAATCAGTAAAGCTGCCACAGCCTTCAAGCTATGAGGTCATATTGCAGCAGGACAATGTTCTAGACAACATTCCATTCTCTACAGTTGGTCAGGCTTCCATTATCGTGAATGAAGCCTTCGATGCTTATAAAATTAATTCTACATGGGTAAAGTCCACAAAGAAGGGCCAACAGAGTGTTTATACTATTGGTGAGGATGGGAAGATTCGTCTGGAGGATATAGACGTTGCCTTCAAAACCGCAGATGCTACAATGTTTACTGGCTATATGGATGCTGGGACACCGATGATTGATAATGAAAAACGCAATATCTTAGCTCGTACCTTCCGTTCCATGCCAGTAAAAAGGATTGAATGGCAACAATTTAAAGAAATAAGTTGGAAAGAATATGTAAGATATATTGTCTTTTAATATATCAAAAACCTCCCTGTATTGGGAGGTTTCATGTTGTTGAAATACTATTATGTTAATGAAATCAAGGTGACAATTTAAAATGTATAGCCCTTTTTCAAAACGAGGGGTTGATCTCCGTTCCGACTGAGTGCTTTCCTGGGGGCGTCCGATGAGCCGCTTCACTCACGTTGCTCGCTCCAGGGTCTCATCTGTGACGCTGTATCCCCTAGGAGTCACTCAGTCTACACTCCAATCAACCATTGCTCATAGTATTTTCATTGACATTTCACATAAATGTATAGTGATAAATTGAAATCTTAACCATTACTATTTTGCACAAAGAAATGAAGCTTTGATAACATATTTCTATGCGAAAGCAGAGCGACAGCAATAAGTGCTTTATGTAAAGTGACAAAATAGTTTTATGCATAAAATGTAGGTTGACAGCTATAGAATTGTACCACTATTCTATCCATTTAATGATGGTGAGTAATATGCTTTTACTTTACTTTTGAGAGAAGAAAATATTTAAAGTTCTACACTATTGCTGATTGGAGTGCAAGGCTACTCGACTCCCGTGGGATAGCGAGACAGACGAGAAACTGAGGCCAACACGATGTTGGTCACGAAGGCGTTGTCACAGGACGTGACGCACTTAGCCTTCGTTCCTCCAGCGTAGGAAGCGGCTCGTCGCTCGCCCACTGGAAGCCTTGCTCTGCGCGAAAGCGAAGCGTCAGCGACAAAGCGAGTAGCCTGGAACGGAAATCACCTTCATTTGACTTAGTAGTATTCACAAAGAGTCCCTTGACCATTTAGTTTTTCTACACTATGACCTTTTAATAAAAAGGTGTATTCTCCATTTGTTCCTCTGTTGCAAACTCATAGTACATCGTTGTAACTCCGCTTACTTCATAGATCATGCCATGAACATAAAGCTTCTCACCATTTGTACCAGTTAGACGAATAGAGAAGAGCGAATCTTCTTTTGCCACTCCTTTTATCGTAACACCCTCTGTTGAAAGCTCCGCATCGATGATTGGATGATCATATCTTGCACCTGTATATTGCTCCACTTTAATATCCTTTACTGTAAAGCCAATATCACTCATTGAAATGAATGCACTGTTTATTTCAACCGCGGACGTTGTATATATATCATAGCCGCTCGATTCGGCATGAATTCCTACTCGAACTGATTGACCTTTACCGTCTGATAATGTTGCAATATAATCACCCGCTTGCAATAGCTTTAGCTCATAGCCTCCACCTTTCGGAATCATTTCCTCTTCCCAGCCATCAAAATTCACTGGCTGATAGCTGTATACTTTTTCACTTACAGCATGTCCACCAGCCGTTGTTAGCTGAATGTTTTTTGGATCAAAGCCTAAATCCTCCTCCAGCAACATCGCTATGCCTGGAGTTACTTCGTCCGATTGCTTGCAATTCATCTGGAGCTTACCATCGACTTTGCTGACAGTAACTTTATATTTCACCATTTCTATCATTTCATAATTTTCTTCATTATCGATATTGTAGCCCATCAGCATAAAATAGCCTGATCCTTCTCGTAATGCCTCAATTTTCACCTCATTATTAGCTTGATACATTCGAAAAGATTCATGCTCTCCATCTATCGCCTGATTATCTGTAGCATATGCCTCAATAAAATTAGATCCAAGCTCTTTTGCTGTAAACGTTTGGGTCACTCGTTTAGCCTGCATAGCCTCCATGCGCTGAATAAATACTGCAAGCTGTGAACGTTTGACAGTTTCCTTTAATCCAAACTTAGTTGGGGTAATCCCCTTTGTTATCTGATTTTCAAACAATGGAGTAACCGCATAATAGGCTTCGGAATATTTCACTATATCTGTAAAGGGTAAATCATCCACTTCATTGTTTTCTATCTGGTAAGCAGCAGTTAGCATTTGTGCTAATTGTTCACGTGTAATAGCTTGATTGATACCAAAACTGCCATCAGCCAAGCCTAGTAGTGCTCCTTTATTTGCCAAAGCTGCAATCGCACCATAATAGTCGTCACTCGGCTTAACATCAGTAAATTTAGGGTCTTCTACATTCTTTGTATCTAAATGTAATACATTGGCTAAAATTTTCGCAGCCTGTCCACGTGTAACATCAGCAAATGGTTTAAATGTACCATCCGCATACCCTTTTATAATACCTCGCTCCGCTAAATCCTTTACAGCAGCCCCATATTCCTGTGTATAATCAACATCCGTAAATTTTTCTGCTGCCTGTGCAGTCGGTACCACAATAGCACTTGTTGTTAGAGCAGCAATTAATGCGCCCTGAAATAAAGTTTGCTTCTTCACCAGTTCAACTCCTCAACACGTTTTATCTATTTTACTATGATAATACGTGTAAGAGAAACCAAAAGTTTCATAATATACCAATGCAACAGTTCTATCCATAAAAAAACAGTGGAGCGTTCGATTTACTCGAATCTCCACTGTTTAGAAAAAACAATCTTATTTATTGAAGTCTTGTTTTGCTGTCACTTTTACAGGTGTTGCACTTTGACCATCAATATTCACACGAGCATTGAATACATCGTTAGCTTTACCTGTAGCAGCTGCAGTATCTGTACCGTTATTGCTGAATACTACTTCACCAGAAACTTTAGATAAAGTTAAAGTTGTAGCAGCAGTTGCAACACCGTTGAATGTTGCTTTACCTTTGTTAGCACCATTCTCATCAACTTGTGCCATTACGCCATATTGGTCAGTAACAACTACGTCAGATAAACCGAAGAATGCATCTAAGCCGAATGTTGTATCTACATTATAAGAGTAAGTTGTTACAAGATTTACAGATTCGCCAGCAATAAAGTTAGCAGCTTTGTTGTTTTCTACAACAGCTACTTTTTCAACTTTTGGTGCAACGTTAGAGAAAGTTACATCTTTAACGATTTCTTCACCTGTAGCATTGATTGTAATTGTTACTTTTGCAGTTGCTGTTTTTGCATCTTTATCAAATACTACATTTGCAGCATCAGTAGTCGTAATATTACCATCAGCTACGCTTGTAAGAACTGCTGATTTTACAGTGTAATCAGAGCCAGCTGAAAGTGTAACTTCTCCACCATTAGCTGTTACAGCTTTTACTACGATATCTTTACCATAACCAGCTGGGATAGCACCATTAGTTACATAGATAGGTTTGATATCTTCTACTTTATAAGAAGTAAATGAGCTATCTTTGACTACAGAGAATTGTTTTGAGTAAGAGCTTGCTTCGTTAGCAGTGTTGTCTGCAACTTTTACAAGTTTAAATGTAACGTTTGCAGTCGTTTTAGTAGCGCCTGCTTTGTACTCTACTGTAATTTTGTTGTTAGCAGCATTTTTAATTTCACCAGTTACAGTAAATGGTGCATCAGCATCTGTAAATGCTTTAATTGTGTAGTCTGCAGTTGCAAGTTTCGCAAGAAGCTCGTCAGTAGAAATTACTTGACCAAATTGATCTTCTACTACGATATCTTTTGCAGAGATATCAACTTTAGCACCTGTAAGTTCACGGATAGATGTGCTTACTTTGCTATCTAAGCCAGTAATTACTTTTGGTGCAGTTGCAGCTTTAGGAATCACTGTTTGTGTAGCCACTTTACCAGTTGAAGAAGTAACAACAACTGTTACTGGTGTGTTTTCTACTACGTTAGCGCCTGCTACTTTTGCATAAAGTTCACCGTCTTTTTCAAATAAAGTACCGCCAGTAATTGTGATACCTTTAGTGCCGTTTAATGCAGTAGCTTCTTTAATTGCATTGCCTTGTTTATCTAATACAGATAATGGGAATAGAATATCTGCTCCAGCAGTCACAACTTTTGTTGGTGCTCCTAATGTAACTGAATCAGCTCGTACACCTTCAGCTACCTTCACTGCAGTTTGACCGTTTTTACCAGTTGCTTTAGCAATCACGATTACGTTAGTGTCACCAGCTGCTACGATGTTTGCAACAGGTAATACGATTACATCTTTTCCGTCAATAGTTTGTTTTTCAAACGCACCGAATGTCGCAACAGCTTGGTTTGTGTTAGTTACAAGAACCTCAGAATTTGCTCCATTTAAACGGTTAAGATCAGTAATTTCTTTACCATATTGATCTTTTACAGTAACAGGAAGATAAAATTTATCTTTTGCTAAATTAATATCTTCACTGAATGCTTTGCCATCTTTATTATAAAGAGCACCAATAGTAATATCAGATGCTACAGTTTTAGCAGAAACTGTTACAGTTTTAGTAGTTGTTGTTGCAGTTGCACCGTGGATAGCAGTCACAACTACTTTATCGCCTTCTTTAAGTCCTGCAGCTTTTGTAATTGTGATAGAGCCATCTGCATTAGCAACAGCTGAATCAGCACCTGCAGCAGTTAATGTTAAAGCAGAAGCATTAAGCTTTGTAATATCTTCGCCATATTGATTTGTTACTTGGAAGCCAACTGTAGCTGTTGTGTTGCTTGTAGATGGAGCTACTTCACCAAGAATTTCAATACCAGCAACTTTTTCATCTTCAGTTTTAACAGTGCCTGTTACTGCTTGATCAGCAACGCCAGCTACGCTAACTGTGAATTCACCTTTTGTAATTTTGCTAGTTAATTCAATTGTTGCAACTGTTTTGTCTTCGTTCCATGTAATAGAAGTGAAGTTAGATTTGAAGCCATCTTTTTTAAGCTCAAATTTAGCTTTTTCTGTTTCAACTGGTTTGTTGAATGTTACTGCTAAAGTTTTTGCATTGACTGCATCAACAGTTTTTACTTTTAACTCAGTTACATATGTAACTACAGCTGAATAAGTTTTGCCATCAATCACAAACTCTACATTTGTTTCTTTATTTTCTGGAAGTGGAGTTGGTAATGTTACTGTATGTTTTTTGTCATCAGAAAGTGTAACTTCTAATGTAGTTGCATCTACAACTTTAGCTTCTTTAACAGTTAAAGGTGCTTCTTCACCGATGTTTGAAATTGTACGGTGTAAGAATGATGCAAATTGACCGCGTGTTAATGTGTTTTTCGGATTGAACGCTTTCACGTTTGTAAGTCCAGCATATTCTAACGCGATAATTGCTTCACGATTTTCAGTAGCTGTAGCTTTGTCTAAATCAGTGATTGTTGATTTGAAGTCAGATTCTTTATAATCTGCCACTAAATCTACGTTATAGACCGTTTTGATAGCACGTACTAAAACAACTGCCATTTGCTCACGGTTCATGTTATTTGTGTGCATTAATTGGTTATTTGAGCCTTTGAATACGCCAGCATCCTTTACAAGTGCTGCATATTGTAATAACTCTTTGTCTGGAGCTGTTGTTGGTAGGTCAGTGAAACGTGCTTCTGTAGCATAATCTGTAGGAATCTCATAGTTTTCAGATACTAACCATTTCCCTAAGAATTTTGTTACGTTACCACGAGTAACAACCGCATTTGGCTTAAATGTTCCATCTGTATAACCTGCTACAATTTTAGCATCTGCTAATGCTAAGATAGCCTCCTTGTGGTCACTTGATTCAATATCAGAAAAGCTTGCTGCGCTTGCTACTGGTACGATTGCTGATGCTACTAGGGCTGCTGATGCTGCGCCGACAACCCATTTACTATATTTTTGTTTCATATGCAATAACCTCCTAGATAAATTAGCCACTTTTGGTGACTACAAATCTATTATAAGATTACAAGATAATAAATTTCAAAGGGCAAGATTTGGAATGAAATATGTGGTAACTATAGATTTATAAAGGGTTTATAACCATATTTTACTTAAAAAGATAGTCGGTACCCATCCTTAAAATTAACATACAAACCTTACTGCCATGCGAAAAATATACCATTTTGCCCATGTCATTTTTACCAACTAAATTTCGACAAAAATCGACTTTTACCCATTATTTAGTAAAAATCCACTGGTGAACAATTCGTGAATTTACGTTACAATAAGGTAGGTAATTTATTCATGCATTTCCTTGATTATATTAGAATTTTCTAGAAGTTTTGCGGATAATCAGTTATTTTGGATGTTTCAAACCGTTTATTGCGGTATAAGCATTGAATATGGCAATCTATGCATGACCATATAAATGCAATATATAAATAAGAGATGGGGATTTGAAGGAATGGTTTTTAGTAGCCTTATATTTTTATATATCTTTTTGCCATTAGTGCTCATTGTGTACTTCATCTCTCCAAAGATGTTACGCAACACGATTTTACTATTGGCTAGCCTATTCTTTTACGCATGGGGCGAACCGAAATATGTACTTTTAATGATGATTTCAATTTTACTTAACTATATTTTGGGCATAGTCATTGAAAATACGATTTCGCAGTCTAAACGAAAAGTCCTTCTTTGGTTAGTTATTGTCAGTAACTTAGCTATTCTAGGCTATTACAAATATGCTGGCTTTTTTGTGGACATCATAAACAATTATTTAGAGGAAGCAATTGAATGGCAAGCTGTACCTCTTCCAATTGGCATTTCATTCTACACGTTCCAGGCTCTTAGCTATGTAATTGATGTTTATCGAAAGGATGTTAAAGCCCAACGTAACTTTTTGGATTTATCACTCTTCATTACATTGTTTCCTCAGCTTGTGGCAGGACCGATTGTACGCTATCAAACAGTTGCGGAGCAAATAAAAAAACGACTCTCCACAGCGGAGGATTGGATGATTGGTACCCGTCGTTTTGTACAGGGGTTAGCTAAAAAAGTATTGATTGCCAATCCAATGGGAGAGGTTGCTGATCATGTCTTCAGCTTATCAGGCGGAGATTTAACAACTGGGACTGCATGGATAGGGATTCTAGCGTACTCGCTTCAAATTTATTTTGACTTCTCAGGCTATAGTGATATGGCCATCGGGTTAGCGAGGATATTTGGTTTTAAATTTGAGGAGAACTTTAACTATCCGTATATTGCCCAATCAGTAACAGATTTCTGGCGTCGCTGGCATATATCACTCAGCAGCTGGTTTAGAGATTATGTTTATTTCCCACTTGGAGGTAGCCGTGTTAGCCATGAATGGAAGCTTTATCGAAATCTATTAATAGTTTGGACATTAACAGGCTTTTGGCATGGAGCCAGCTGGACGTTTATGGCATGGGGCTTTTATTACGGACTATTAATTTGCCTAGAAAAATGGGTGCTTTTAAAATGGCTAGAACGGATACCTCGTTTCCTACGTCATATTTATATACTTATAATTGTGATGATCGGCTGGGTATTCTTTAGAGCGAATGACTTTACATATGCTTTTAGCTTTATCAAAACCATGTTTGGACTATCCGATGCAGCACTTTATAATTATGAAACGATATTACTAACAAAGGATTATGCGGTATACTTTGTCATTGCTATTATTTTTGCAATGCCAATCTATCGACTATATCAAACTTGGAGTGAGCAAAGAGCTAATAGTTCCCTAACATTTGACTGGAGCCTGCGTCTTGGACAAACCATTTACTATGGAGCGCTGTTACTCTTTATCACAATGTTTTTAGTCAACGCAACACATAATCCATTTATATACTTTAGATTCTAGGTGGGACAACATGCGAAAAATTCAAATGTATCTATTACCAATAACCTTTTTTTGCATCATTTTCGGTGGCCTCGTCATACATGTTATGACTGTGGATCGTAAACAGTCAGAAATGGAAAATCGTCCATTAGAATCTGCCAATCTATCACCTAGCTCACAGGAAATCTTCTCTGGCGAATGGTCAAAACAGGTGGAATCCTATATTTCTGATCAATTTCCTGCCCGTGATACATGGATGCGCAATTATGTGCACTTCCAGCGAGCGGTTGGCAAAACCTATTTAAACGATAAATACGCAGTAGACGATACTAGTGGCTGGATTATTTCAAAGCCAGCCATAGCAAAATCTGAAAAGGAACTTACTTCCTTTGCCACTGATTTGCAAAAGCTTAGCGAGGGACTAGCCGAAAAAAGAATTCCTTTTACTTTTTACTCACTACCAGCGAAGGCTACTTACTCTCGGGAGCCAAGCCCTAGTTATATGCCGGAAGATGCTGGAATAGCCAATAATGAGCGCTTACATAAGCTTGTTACTGCTGCTGGTGTCGACAATATCCGACTCTATGATGAAATGAAGAACGACTTCTCTCCAGAACAATACTTCTTTAAAACAGATCATCACTGGACTATGCGCGGTGCATATACAGGCTACGAGGCACTAATAAAAACAATGAGTGAGCAACTCGGTGAAACAATTCAGCCGATTCCATACAAGGAAGACAACGCCTATTGCTTACCCAATAAATTTGCTGGCTCCTGGAATAAAATCTTATACATGACTGTTGATAACCACGATCAAATTTGCTATAACGAACCACCTTCGTTTGCAACACAATTTACCATCTATGACGGTACAATCGAAGGAGGTGTTACCGCTCCATACGATGCTGTATATGGTCGTGCAAAAAAAATGAGCCCTGACACAGTCGTAAACTATGCAGATGCCTATAGCCGAGACTTTGCAGAGCTTACAATAATCAATGAAGATTATGACAGTGATAAACATATTGTCGTTATCAAAGATTCCTATTTTAATGCTATTCAATTTCATGTAGCTAGCCATTTTAAAAAGCTAACCATTTTAGATTTACGATACTTGGAGAAGGATATTATTCCATATTTACAAAATCTACATCCTGATTACGTGATGTTAGCATACAATGATCGAAATTTAAAATTAATGCCAGAATGATTTACTTTGTAAACTAGTGGCGGTATTTTTACTTTTACCAGCGATTTTGTTGAAGCTACTGGTGATACTTCAACTTCTAGCGGCGATTTTGTTGAAGCTACCGGTGATATTTCAACTTCTAGCGGCGATTTCGTTGAAGCTACTGGCGATACTACAAAAAAAGGCAGTGATTTCTAATTTGAAAGAAATCACTGCTATTTATTGTGTAGCACGTCTTTTTATTTTCCCCACAATCCATTGACTAAATGGCAGTAATGAAATAAATTTGGTCAACAGTAGACAAACAGCTAACGTCCATAGCAACAACAATGGTACACGGACTAGCGTACTATCGAAATGCTCTACAAACCAGCCAGTTGATAAACGCAAAACCTCCCAATGCATGAGATAAATCATAAACGCATATTGACTCAGCACCTTAACAGCTTTTGTATACGGTAAAGACTGCCCCCAGGCAATCACAAATAGCACCATACTAATCACAAATGGTATTAAATCAAGACGCCTTGAATGCACCTCTACGAAACCTAAAAGCAAACGAATATACAAAAAGACAGCAGACAGTACAACTAATACAACTGTCGCATACCGATATTTTCGAGCTAATGCTGCAATTTGTGAATAATAGATACCAAATACATAGGCAACAGCAAAATAACCAAGCCAGCCCGTAAAGAAAAATCGTAGCCAAATACTATTTTCTTGAAAAATAGGATAGGGCAATAAAATCACAGTATGATGAATAAGCGTAACCAACACACTTAATGGTAAAAACCATGCTATCGACCATTTAAAACGTGTTAGCAGCGTAAAGATTACATATAGCTGCATTATTACAACAACAAACCAGCCAACAAACTCTCCATAAACAATATTATCAAAATACTTTTCCCATAATAAACCCTTTTGATAAATGAACTCAACAACTAATGCATCGACAAAAGCCCATACTAAATAGGGAATAAAAATATATTGAATCCTACTCGACCAAAAATTCCTCGGTAGTTTCTCATGATATCGATTGGCCAATATTAAAATAGACAATACAATAAACGTCGGTGTCGCATAGCACAACGCAATCCTTAAAAAAAGATAAAACGTCTGCTCTGGCTCTGCCCCAACCTCCATAATAACCCATGAAGATGTATGTAATAGTAAAATAGACAGACACGCCACCACACGTAGGTAATCCCACTCTTTAATCACTACAACATTCTCCTAGTTCTTTTCTCTCTCTTTTAAGCATGTCATATTTTGTCGATGATTGCAATGGTGATACTTGTAAGCTTGTTTTCTATGTTATAATTAGAGAGATTACTTTTATAGAGAGAGATTAAAAAATAGATACCCTTAAATAGAAGAGAGGTGAAAGGAATGGAGGAAGTTTTAAGCGAGCTAAAAAAAATCAATCAACGTCTTGAGTCCGTGGAGAATCGTCTTGTATCACTAGAAAATCGTCTTGAAATAATAGAAATTGAACAGCAGCAAATCAAACAAGCTGTTTTAGAAACAAATGAAAAAGTGAACAAACTTGAGGCAATTCAAGAAAGCCAGCATCGCATTATCGAACTATTATCAGTGCGGTCTATTCAACAGGAAGCTGAATTAAAACGGCTTCAGTAATGTGCAAAATTAAGCAAACACAATATTATACTTATAATTCTATGTTGTTTGTGCTAAACTTTTATTATTCATTTGGAGGCTCCTTTCGCACTAAGTCGGTTGACCAGACCTGACTTGGTTGTACGAATGGAGTTTTTTATTGTCTGTAGAAAACCTTGTAGCCATCTCAAATCGGAGACGAAAAAAGGATGCTATAAAGATGCTTTAGCTCGTTCAATGAAATATTTTTTTAGCATTCCTTCTTTGACTTTTCATCACTACTATCAAATTGCAAGTTTTCTAATTAAAATTTCCCAACTCCTTCAACGGTCTGTATTGATTGAATAGATTCCCTCACCACATTCCTACTCCGCTTGGGAGTAACTTCCTTAACAGTAAGAGAATCATCAATAATCTTTGCCTCTCTTCAGGAACATTATTTAAAATATACCTTATTAAACAACTCTTTTGAAGGATACATATCTGTATATAGCTTTAGTAAATCCTGAAGTATATAATTTTTACACTTCCCACTTTTACAAACAAAAAAAATCATATAAATTTTCTCTTTCATTTTATTTAATGAAAATTAACGCAAAAAATGACTTTTTTTTAGTTAAATAGGTTATAATATCATGAAGAGTAGGAGGGATACTTATGGCAATTCAAGGTTTATTACCACTTCCAGTCGGTCTTGAGACCAAAGAAGCCTTAAAAATTTATAGAAAGTTATCCGATGTAAGTAATAAAATCAGTCGCCTAGATGAAAAATTTAATCATTCAATCGTTGGAGAAAATTTAATCCGTATCTTATCTTTAAGTGAATCAGTACAATCCACAAGAATCGAAGGAACGCAGGTAACCTTCTCTGATTTAGTAGAGGAACAGGACGACCAGCACCCTAGATGGGAAATCATCGAGGTAATGAACTATCAAAAGGCACTTTTAGAAGGATTTGATTACATTAAACAAGGATATCCTTTAACAACTCATATCATCCAAAAGCTGAATGAAACTTTAATGGATGGTGGAAGAGGGACGAATCAAGCGAGTGGGAAATTCCGTAAGATTCAAAATTTCATTGGACCTACAAAAAAAATAGAGGATGCATCCTACATACCTATTCCTGCTAATGAAATAGATGAGTTTATGGAGAACTGGGAATATTTTATAAATGGTCACCCATACGGGAAAATGCTCTCTGTAAAGCATTTAAATGCGGAGCAAGAGGTTCTAAATGAGGAAAGTAACCCATTATTAAAAGCTGCTATTATCCATGCACAATTCGAATCTATTCACCCCTTTCTAGATGGCAATGGTCGTCTAGGAAGAATCATTATCGTTCTTTATTTAATTCAAGCAGAAATTATAGCAAAGCCAATTTTCTTTGTAAGTGAAGAGCTAGAAAGAGAACGAATGCGCTACTACGATTTACTAAATGGTGTCCGTGGAAAAATCCCTGATTGGGCTAGCTGGATTTTATTCTTTTTAAATGCCTGTGACCGCATGGCTCAAAAGCTAAATACCAAATTAGATTTAGCCGAAAAACTAGCTATAGCGGGTCTGCAAAAATGCGAAAAAGAATCAGAAAGAAGAGTGTGGTTATATACTTTTCGTGACCCAAATACAACAGCGATTAAGGCAGCCGATGCATTAGATTTATCTGCCAACACTGCTCGCATGGCACTAAACTCTCTAACTGAAAAAGAATTAATTTTTACAGACCACTACACAAAGCGTAATAAAAAATATAAAAACTACGACCTTTTACAAATATTAAATTAAAGATAAACGCCCTCTTCCCATTTTCGGGGGCGTTTATCAACTATACAATATTTACTTATTAAGCTCCAACCTCTGCAAAAGTAGCCTGAAGTCTCTTTAATTTATCTTTTGCCTCTTCTGCTGTTTGTCCAACAACACCAAAATAAAACTTACATTTTGGCTCTGTACCAGATGGACGAATAGCCACCCAAGAGCTATCCTCTAAAACATACTTCAGCACATTTTCTTTCGGTAATGTAATGTTCTCAGTAGTGCCATCTGCTAAAGTCGAAATACCTGTTAAATAATCCTCAAAACGTTTAACCGCTATCCCACCTATGGATGTTGGTGCGTTTTGGCGAAGGTTATTTAAAATAGCTTTCATCTCTTCCTGACCATTTTTACCTTCAAATACTTGGGATACCAGTGCCTCCTGATAGGTACCAAATTGCTCAAATAAGCTTTGCAGACCATCTAATAAAGTTTGCCCTTTCTTGGTATAAAAAGCAGCCATTTCTGCAACCTTCAATGCAACCTGTACAGCATCCTTATCACGCACAAAAGTTTCTATTAAATAACCATAGCTTTCTTCATAGCCAAATACATACGAATAATCACCTGTTTGCTCATATTCTGCAATCTTCTCAGCAATATATTTAAAGCCCGTTAATGTGTTTACTGTCATTACGCCAAATTTTTCAGCAATATGAGTACCTAATTCAGATGTAACAATTGTTTTTAGCATAACGCCATTGCTAGGCAGTGTTCCATGCTGTTGCTTTGTAGATAATAAATAATGAAGCAATAAAGCACCAAGCTGGTTGCCTGTTAACAGCTCATAACTTTCTCCACTTTTAACAGCCACACCTAAACGGTCCGAATCTGGATCAGTTGCTAGCAATAAATCCGCTCCAACCTGCGCACCAAGATTCATAGCTAACTCAAAAGCTTTCGATTCCTCTGGGTTAGGATATGAAACTGTAGGAAAATCACCATCCTGCACAGCTTGCTGCTCTACAATATGTACCTCTTGAAAACCAAATGCGCGCAATCCTTCACTAACGGGCACCAAGCCAGCACCGTGCAATGGTGTATAAACGAGTTTCATATCCAACGCAATATCTTGATTTTCCTTTAAGGTTAAAAGACTCGATAAATATGCATCATCCAAATCACCTGCAAGCCAAGTAACGAGCTCTTGCTGTTCTAAAAACGGGAGTTCCTTCACTTGAATAGCAAAAATATCCTCAATTCCGTTCATATAGTCAATAATTGCTTCAGCAAATTGTGGCGTTAACTGTGCACCATCTCCACCATATACTTTAAACCCATTATATTGCTTCGGATTATGACTGGCAGTAATGACCACACCTGCATAGGCATTTAATTTCCGAACCGTAAAGGATAGCTGTGGTGTTGG
Organism: Lysinibacillus sp. B2A1; assembly: GCA_002973635.1. Taxonomy (GTDB): domain Bacteria; phylum Bacillota; class Bacilli; order Bacillales_A; family Planococcaceae; genus Lysinibacillus. The sequence goes on along the minus strand of CP027224.1, from coordinate 808,106 downwards.
TCTTGCTTCCTTATAAACATATGAGCGAATTCCATGTGCTCCTAGTACCCTTGCAGTCTCACAGGCAAATTCATACGAAAAATGACGTGTATCAAAGGCAATAACAACACCACGTTGTTTTGCAGCCTCGCCGTTCGATTCAATATAACGAGCAAGCCCTTCAGCAACACGACGAATCGTATAGACATTTATACGATTCGTTCCAGCTCCTAAAACACCACGCATCCCACCAGTACCAAAGGACACATATTGATAAAAACGATCTTCGACTGCTTGTTCATCACTTGCAATAGAGGAAAGTTCCTCAGCTAAATAGCTAGGAAGAGACTGCTCCAACCAGTAATTATATAATTCATGGACATCCTTCATTTATTTATCACCTTTTCTTCTTTCAACAACTCTAGCATTTTACGTTTATAGGCCTCCACACCAGGCTGATCAAATGGATTAACCTCTAGTAGGCAAGCACTCATTGCGCAGGCCTTCATAAAGAAGTAAATCAAATACCCAAGATGATAAGCATCAAGCTTAGGCAATTCTAATTGAATAACAGGCACTTGCCCTTCTGCATGTGCAAGGGCTGTTCCTTGCTTAGAAATCGCATTAATTTCATTAAAAGTACGAGTCGACAAATAATTCAAGCCATCCTCATTGCGAGCATCAAATGGTACAGCTAAATCGCCCTCTATTTCATGGAAGTGTAACAATGTCTCAAACATAACACGACTCCCCTCCTGAATAAACTGCCCAATGGCATGTAAATCAGTGGAGAAATTAACAGTAGAAGGATAAAGTCCCTTATGCGCCTTCCCTTCACTTTCACCAAAAAGCTGCTTCCACCATTCATGGAATTTATTGAGTCCAGGCTCAAAGGAAGCAAGCAATTCAATGGTATAGCCTTGCTCATAAAGCATATGTCTCATTACGGCATATTTGTAGGCATCATTATGACCCAAATCCTCTTCTGCTAACTCTGTTGCCGCATAACGTGCACCATCCATTAAAGCACGAATATCCACACCTGCTACCGCCACAGATAATAAACCTACAGGCGTTAATACAGAATAACGCCCACCCACATCAGCAGGAATGACAAATTGACGATACCCAGCCTTATCAGCTATCCCCTTTAAGATGCCTTTTTCTGCATCTGTCGTGACAATAATACGCTCCGTTACCTTCTCACCATAACGCTCCTCCATGTATAAACGCATTACACGAAAGGCCAACGCCGGCTCCATTGTACCGCCTGACTTCGAAATCACATTGACATAAACTTGTTTCGTATCTAAATAAGCCAGAAGCTCTTTAATATATGCACCGCTCATATTCAAGCCAACATAGACAACCTCAATGCCACCCTTAGCCAGCCCAAAATAAGGCATCAGCGCCTCCTGAATTGCACGTGCACCTAAGAATGAACCACCAACACCTACAACAACCAGGACATCCGCACAAGCTCGTATTTCACTTGCCACACGTTCAATAGAGGTAAGCAGTCCCTCATGATTTTGTAAGGGGGATTCGATCCAGCCTGTTAAAGGATAGTGTGGTAATGCGTTATGGATATTTTTTACGCGATTTTTATATTGTATGAGATCATTATCATCTAGCGAACAATTTAGCAATGTTGTTTTTACAATTTCTGCAAACACCATAGAGTCCTCACTTCTTAAGGTAAATTTTGATATGTATATTATGACATATAAAAAAAAGAAAACCAACCCGAACCATGTCGAGTTGGTAATTAGAATTGCCTTTTATGCCAAGTCCATGCACTTTTGATGATATCTTGAATGTCCAATTGGGCCTTCCATCCTAATTCTGCATAAATCTTACCGGCATTGGCAACTAACTTGGCAGGATCACCAGCACGTCGTTTAGCATATTGTACATTGGCTTTTTTTCCTGTTACCAGCTCACATGTTTCAATGATTTGCTTTACTGAATAACCATTGCCATTACCTAAATTATATGTGGCTGTTTCAATAGAAGAACTTAATAATGCCTCTAAAGCTAATAAATGTGCCTTAGCTAAATCAGTGACATGAATATAATCCCGAATACAAGTACCATCAGGTGTCTCATAGTCAGTACCAAACACTGAAATGGAGTCTCGTTGTCCTCCTAAATGCTGAAGAATGATGGGGATTAAATGCGTTTCTGGATTATGACTTTCACCAATGTCAGCTGTCTCATGTGCTCCAGCAGCATTAAAATAACGCAATACAACATATTTCATCTGGTAGCTTTGTGCAAAATCTGCCAGCATTTGCTCAACCATTAACTTTGACTGACCATACGGGTTAATAGGATTAGTAGGTGTCTTTTCATCAATGAAATCAACAGTTGGCATACCATACGTAGCAGCGGTAGAAGAGAAAATAAATTTATTAATTTCATTACGCTTCATGCCTTTTAACAAATTCAATGTGGCTGCTACATTATTCTCATAGTATTTCATAGGATCAATCACAGATTCAGCTACTAAGCTAAAGGCTGCAAAATGTATAACCGCTTCAATTTTATATGTATCAAATATTCGTTGAACAATTGTTGAATCTCCTAAATCACCTTGTATAAAAATAGCCTTTGCATCAACTGCCCAACGGTGACCCGTACTTAAATTATCAAGTACAACTACATCATAGTCCTTTACTAATTCCTTTACAAAATGACTACCAATATATCCAGCACCGCCAACAACTAAAATCATAAAGTTTCACCACTCAACTGTTTCGCTTTTTTAAAAATAATTTCTATTACACCCTCGCTTAAATCCTCACGTTCCAATGCAAAATCAATGGTCGTTTCAATAAACCCTAATTGCTCACCAACATCATAACGACGCCCCTCAAACGCATAGGCAAACACTCGTTGAATACCATTTAATGATTCAATGGCATCCGTTAATTGAATTTCGCCACCCTTCCCCCTCTTCTTCTCGTCTAAAAAGCGGAATATTTCAGGTGTTAATACATAGCGACCAATTATCGCAAAATTGGATGGTGCATCCTCTAATGCAGGCTTTTCAACAAATTGCGAAACTTGCATTAATCGATTGTTAGTGTTAACCGGATCAATCACACCATAACGATGGACATCCTCATCGGGTACCTCTTGTACACCTATAACACTGGATAAGGTGTTCTCATATTGATTCATTAATTGTTTTAAACAAGGCTCTTCACTTTTCACAACATCATCACCAAGCAGAACAGCAAATGGTTCATCGCCAATGAATTTACGAGCACACCAAATGGCATGTCCTAATCCAAGAGGCTCTTTTTGACGAATATAGTGAATCTCGACATTCGCAGATTCTTGAACTTTTTCAAGCATATCAAGCTTACCTTTTTCAATTAGGTTCGTTTCAAGCTCTAGTGCATTATCGAAATGATCTTCAATTGCTCGCTTACCCTTACCTGTTACAATAATAATATCCTCAATCCCAGAGGCAATTGCTTCCTCTACAATATATTGAATTGTTGGTTTGTCTACTATTGGTAACATTTCCTTTGGCATTGCTTTAGTAGCAGGTAAAAAACGTGTACCTAATCCTGCTGCTGGGATGATGGCTTTGCGGATTTTTTTCATAAAGTGTCACTTCCTTATAGAATGAACGTCTACTTAATATCAAGGAGACTCAATGATTTAAATATGTTTTAAGATTTCGTCAATCACACGCTGCTGCTCTTCTATGGTCATTTTAGAATCTGATGGCAGACAAATACCTGTTTTAAATAATTGTTCACTCACAACTTCATCTTTCTCATGTGAGAAGAACTTGCACCCATCAAATAGTGGCTGTAGATGAAGTGGTTTCCATACAGGTCTTGCTTCAATGTTAGCGGCATCCAATAGATCAATCAACTCATAGGGTGTAACTTTAATTTTTTCTGAATCAAGCGTCATTGTAGTCAACCAACGATTTGAAAACGTACTTTCAAGCTCTGGCATCATATGTAAACCATCAATAGCTGAAAAAGCATCAGCATAACGTTCAAAGATTGCTCGTTTCTGTGCGACACGTTGATCCAGTACTTCAAGTTGTCCGCGCCCAATTCCTGCAACAACATTGCTCATACGGTAGTTATAGCCTACAACACTATGCTGGTAATGCTTTGCTTCGTCGCGAGCCTGCGTTGCAAGAAATCTTGCACGCTTTAAGGCTTCAACATCATTTGAAACCAACATGCCTCCACCAGATGTTGTAATAATTTTATTACCATTAAATGAAAAAATCCCAAACTGCCCAAATGTTCCACTTTTCTTTCCCTTATAAGTAGAACCAAGTGACTCAGCCGCATCCTCAACAACTGGAACATCGTAAGATTCACAAATAGCAAGCAACTCATCCATTTTCGCACTTTGCCCATACAGGTTAACGATAATAACTGCTTTCGGTAATTTCCCTTTAGCCTGCGCATCTTCAAATGCTCTTGCCAAAGCTTGTGGAGACATATTCCACGTATCCCATTCGGAATCAATGAAAACAGGCCTTGCGCCACGATATAAAATTGGATTGGCACTTGCCACAAATGTCAAAGTTGAACAAAATACAATATCATCACATTCAACATCTAATAAATTTAATGCCAAGTCAATAGCAGCCGTTCCAGAACTAACTGCTGCTGCACCATTTATCTCTACGTATTTAGCAAGCTCTTGCTCAAAACCATCTACATTTGCTCCTAGAGGTGCTATCCAGTTTGTATCAAATGCTTCATTTATATATTTTTGTTCATGTCCACTCATATGTGGAGATGATAATAGAATTCTTTGTGTCATATTGTATGCCTTCTCTCAAAGATTTTCATTCATGAAATTTTATCGGCTTTGCAGGAGAACCTACTGCGGTACAATGGGCAGGTAAATCTTTTACTACAACAGCTCCAGCACCAACAGTTGTCCATTTACCTATACTTACTAATGGAATCACAGAGCTACCCGCTCCCAAATGTACCCCTTGTTCTATCTTAACTCCACCAGTTATCACGCTTGATGGTGAAATATGAACATAGTTATCAATAAAACAGTCATGCTCAACAACCGCATTCGTATTAATAATACAATGCATTCCAATACAAGCATCTGCATTAATAATAGCTCCAGGCATTACTACTGTACCTTTACCTATCATAGCACTTGGGCTTTTAATAACAGATGGATGTATACAAGTAAAATATCTATCTTCAGAAATATTAATTCTCGAAACAACAGCTTCTCGAATAACATTATTACCTATTGCAACAATTACTTTAACTTGCTTATCCTTTAAAAAAACTTCTAAATGTCTAACAGGTCCTTTAACTATTTTATCAACTATAAATGTATCTAAATACTTATCATCTAAAATTCCTATTATATGGTCACCATTCGCTAATAGTATATCTTTAATAACTTTAGCATGGCCACTATCTCCAATAAGCACAATATTCATTAAGTATCACTACCTTTAAATTTCTCTATTGTAGCTTGGCCTTCTTGATTAATCCCCTCAGAAATAAATACTTTTTTCACTGTTAATAATAATATTTTAATATCTAACCATATTGATTTATTTTCAACATACCATACATCATATTCGAACTTTTCCTCCCATGAAATTGCATTGCGGCCATTCACTTGCGCCCAACCAGTTATTCCTGGACGAACCTCATGTCTACGTGCTTGTCGTTCATTATAAAGTGGTAAATATTCTACTAGAAGTGGACGGGGACCAACAAAGCTCATTTCACCCTTTAGAACATTCCATAATTGTGGTAACTCATCTAAGCTTAACTTGCGTAATATTTTCCCAAATAACGGTAAACGGAATTCATCTGGTAAAAGCTCACCTTTAGCATCTCTTTTATCTGTCATTGTACGGAATTTATATACATAGAATACTTTGCCATCTAAACCTGGACGCGGTTGTTTGAATATTGCTGGAGAGCCTAGTTTTAAGTAAACTAGAATCCAAATGAACGCAATCAAAAAAGAAATTACAATAATTAGGCATAAGCTAACAACAAAATCAAAAAGCCTTTTCATTTGAAATTTTATTCTCCTTAATAGTCTGACTCCATCTCCAAGCATCTTTACACATATCTACCAAATTATATTTCGCCTTCCATCCAAGAAGAATTTCAGCTTTTTTAACATCTGCAATACTCACAACAATATCTCCGTCTCGACGATTTACAATTGTATAAGGAACATTTACATCATTTGCTTCCTCAAACGTATGAATTAAATCTAATATAGAGTAACCAACACCCGTACCGAGATTGAATGCCTCACACCCAAAACTTCTATTAATATAGTCTAAAGCTTTCACATGTCCACTCGCTAAATCCATTATATGAATGAAATCACGTATACAACTTCCATCTACTGTATCATAATTCCCTCCAAATACATGTAATATAGAAATCTCTTCACTCGCTACTTTTAACACATGAGGCATTAAATTATTTGGAGTACCATACGGTAGTTCTCCCAATAATCCGCTTCTGTGGGCGCCAATAGGATTAAAATAACGCATTAATGCTATACTCCAAGTACTATCTGATGAAACTAAATCACGAAATATCTCTTCAAGCATTAGCTTAGTACGACCATATGGATTAGGTGCTTGAAGCGAGAAATCTTCTTTCATAGGAGGGGTATGTAAATTCCCATAGACCGTTGCAGAAGAGCTAAAAACAAGTTTTTTAACCTTGAATGTTTGCATTACATCTATTAAGTTTAATGTACTGATTAAATTATTTTGGTAATACACTAGTGGATTTTGGACAGATTCACCAACAGATTTAAAACCAGCAAAATGAATAACCGCAGAAATATTATATTCTTCAAACACGTTTCGCAAAGCTTTAATATCTAACATATCCACTTGCGTAAATGGTACTTTTTTTTGAACAATTAACTCTATTTTATCTAAAACATCAATCGTAGTTTTTGATAGATTATCAAGTATCACACAGTCATACCCTTGTTCGATTAAATCTACTACAGTATGACTTCCAATAAAACCTAGTCCACCTGTTATTAGTACTGTCATATCCTCACCTACTTTAATAAACGTTCATAAATCGCTATATATTCCTGTAATACCTTTGCTAGTAAATACGGTTCTACTAACTGTTTTGCCTTTTCCCCCATTCGATTTCTCAATGGTTCTTCCTTTGCAAGAACTGTAAAGGCTGAAACAAGTGCTTGATCATCTTCATGATTCACAACAAATCCATTTTTGTGTGATTTTATTAAATCCCTTAGTCCCCTTGTATTTGTTACAACACATGGAATGTTAGCAACCATTGCCTCCATTATACTTTTAGGCAACCCTTCACGATGAGAAAGTAACGTGACAATATCAGTAATTTGTAACAATCTAGGAACATCTTTTCTAAATCCCAAGAAATGGACTCCTAAAAGCTGTTCACGTTTTACATATTCTTTTAATTCATTCTCTTTCTCTCCATACCCAATTATCAGTAACTCAAGATAAGGATTTTGTTGCTTTAATTCTTTCCAATTGCGAAGTAAAAATTGATGGTTTTTATTAAGGTTTAACTCTGCCACATACGAAATAACTATAGAATCACTTGATAACCCTAATGATTCTTTAAACTTTAATCTTTCATGTTTTCCTAAACATTCATCTGCAAATTCGACTCCTACGCCATGAACATACGAAATCTTATCAACCGATAATAATTTTTGAGCATTATTAAAATCTTCCTCATTAATGGTAATTAAATAGTCTGTCCACTTAGCTGCTATCTTTTCAACAGTATAATAAATAGCCCAGTTCTGCCTTGGAGCTCCTTCGAAAAAATGAAATCCATGTGCAGTATAAATTATTTTACCATATTTTGTTCTCCTAAAGGCTGCTCTTGTTAAAAAAGCTGCTACTGGTGTATGTACATGAACGAGATCAAATAACTCTGTTTTAAATAGTCGTTGCAAAGCTTTATAAGACTTGATGTTTTGAGAATTCAGAGGACTTCTAGAAAACGGGATATCAACACATTTAACTTCCAATTGCTCTAAAATTTGCTTTTCCTCTTCACCTGTTCCCGCTGCCCATACCTCAAACCCATTCGATAGAAAATATTTTATATATGGGATATGAAATGCTATTAAATGGCGATAAACTGAGGCTACAAAAAGAATTTTCATTTACTTCAGTCCTTTAAACTTTCTTGGTATAACTTCAAATAATTTTTTACTGTTGTTTCAATTGCAAACTTTGAAACATTATAGCTTTCTTTTTTATGCTCAACTGCTTTTATAATTTTAGCGACTAAATCATGCTCATTAAAAGGCTCAAATACTTGTCCACCTATTGCATCCACTACACCTCTTAAACCCGCCACATCTGAAGCTACAACTGGTAAGCCAGCTGCTGCTGCTTCTACAACAACTAAACCAAAACCTTCCCATTTTGAAGAAAGAACAAATACATCTGATGTTTTCATAATGGTTGGTACATCAGTACGACTGCCTAAAAATAAAATGGAACTACTCCCATGGTCTACAGCATATTTCTTTACCTCGTTCATACGTTCCCCATCCCCGACAAATATAACACGGTATTTATTTGGGAGAATCTTACTTGCGCGAATTAATGTTTCATGATCTTTTTGCTCTCTCATAGCTGCTACCATTAGAATAATTTTTTCGTCAGTGTGTAAATCCTCTGCTATTTGTTTTCTCTCTACGGGCAAAGCATTTATATACTGTGAAATATCTATTCCATTTTCAATAACCCTAGTCTTATTTTTCGTATTAGGTAAATAAGTATTTAAATACTGTCTAGTTTCAGGCGAAATTGCAATAATTTTTTTATATTGTTTATACATCCAAAAATCTAATAAATATAAAATTTTAATTTCTCTTCTTCTATTATTGGTATTGTGCTCTGTTGTAATCAACGGTATAGATTTATTAGCTAATTTCATAGCAATAGGAGTAAACAATTGTGGCGCAAATAAATGTGTATGAATATAGTCATAATCATTTGATTTAAGAATTTTTTTTAAAAATACTATATTTTTAGGAGAATAAACTTTTTCAGTAGAACTATAATATTTTGATATATTTAATTTATCAATTTCTTGTCCGAAAAAATCATGGGATTTAGTTAATATAGCAACTTCACAATTAATATTTTGTTTTTGCATTTCTCTTACTATATCAACAAGCATTTTTTCAGCACCACCACTTCCTAAACTAGGTATTACATGTAAAATTCTCATATTAATACTCCTGTTAAATAAATTTAAAAATGAGTAAATAAAATATCATGCTAAATGGGTGTTTTATTTAGATAAAAAACTTCAATCTACTACACAAAAAACACCATTATAGCAAAAATAAATGCACTATGTATTTGTATTTTTTTCACAAAATAATTCTAAAAGTAACATAAACTAATATGTCTTCCTATCTTTAATTAAGTTAGACAGCTATTCAGATTCAAAAATACTTTTATATCTAAGTAAACTTGGATCGGGATTAATTAATAAGCTATTAGATATTACAATTAACATAAATACAAATAAAAAAATAAAAAGTAGTTGTCTCAAATACTTATCTTTAATAAGAGACATCAATATTGGAACTATAACTATTTCAAAAATCCTTAAGTATATTCCAATTCTATCAAACATAAACGTAGATAACGACAAAATATTGAGTATTATGCCTATTTGATAGAATGTTATTATTAATGATATCTTTTTAAGCGAATCATAGCCAAATGACGATAAATAAATTAATATCACACTAAACACCACTCTAAATAACACTACTGGTGAAAACCAGTCAATATCACCTGATTGTAGATAAACATGATTGTAATATTTATCACTATAAGGAGTAAATTTAACTATAAAATTTAATATTTCATTCGTAATTCCTAAATAAGTAACTAAAATTGCAACAATTAGCAAAGTGCAATACAATTTATATTTTATTCTAATATTAGGAAGAAAATATAATACTAAAAGAAAGATCGCAGAGTAATGGAAACCGCTAGCTAATATAATAAAAAGAAGATATTTTTTGAAGCTTCTTGTCACTATAAATTTACTGGCGTAGAAAAATATAGCAACGGCTGCACCCTGCCTCATTAAATTTAAATAAATTAAAAAATGTTCTGAACAGTACAACAGAACGGACAAGAATAGATATTCCCCCTTTACTCCCCAATTTTTAATACCTAAATAAATAAAAAGATTGGTTACAATAGCCATAATAATTGTAATAATATAAAATTCTCCATTTGCCATTTTCACTATATACATAATAAACATATATATCCATTCGGAAGAAAAAGACATATCCCAATATTTAAACCAATCTTCATAACTAAAGTAATCTAATCCAACACCATAGCGTAAACCGGCCAAACATGTTAAAAAAGTAAAAAAAAGCATGGCGAATATATTGCTTAATCCAAGCTTAAGTTTTTTATCTATTAGAAAATAAAAAAATACTATAAATAATAGCATAATCAACATAATATACATATAAATATCCCCATACTTTGTAAGGTATCAATTTTAGCTTTTATAGTACCCTCTTAACGTTCCAATAAAATTTATAAAATAAAACTTTGCTTTATTGATATTACTAATACTTAATATTGACTTGATTAATGGAGCGATAATTGCTCTAGACGTTCTCAAAAAGTTAAAATGTTTTTTTACAACCCTTCCCATACCTCCTCCATACATTAACGCTCTTTTAAAAGTAGCCTGATTATAGATTAATTCTTTAGCTGGATGATATACATATATATTTGGAATATATAACCCATTATAATTATTTTTTACAACTCTAATTAAATAATCCGTCTCTTCTCCTGCCCCAAAAATTGTTCCTGAACCCACTCCTAATGTTTCATCAAACTCTCCTACTTTAGATATTACTTTTTTGTTAAAAAAAAGAGTAAAGGATACCCCGTAAATTTTATAAAAATTATGCTGCATTATTTTTTTCGTATTGGGTAAACTTACTAATGCATTATTTGAATCTTTTTCTTTGGTATTACATGTAATAAAATCATAGTTAGTATTTTGAAACATATTAAATATTTTTAAGAGTGTATCTGAATTATACTGACAATCATCATCTGGAAATGCAATATAATTTCCACTAGCTACTTTAATTCCTCGATTCCTTGCTTTAGATAACCCTTTTTCTTTTGATTTTATATGTTTAATCTTTATTTTCATTTGAGACTTGGCTACTATGTCTTCCAATAAGTTTTTTTCATTTTGATCTATAAGAATCACTTCAAAATCCTTAAATTTTTGATTTTCTAAGGATTCAAATAATTCTTCTATTTCAATACTTCTTCCTAAAGTACATACTATTAAAGAAAATTCCAATCTACTTTTCCTCATTTCTATTCAATGTCAGAGAGAACTATAATTTAATCAGATAATTCTAAATTAAAATTAATAAAATATAAATGCATGTATGTTGATAATAAAGTTTCTTCCTATAAAGATTAAACAAAAGAAAGATTCTCATATAAAGTGTTAGTTACCACAGAAGCAATTACGAAATGAATAATATCTTTTGAAACAAAATAACACGTTTTTTACACTCATTCAAAACTTTCTTTCGGAGGCAGAATAGCAAACAATCTTAAGAGAATTTAATTATGTAGATACAGCACGAAAATGTCAATTCATGAGTGGAGGGTAAAGAAATACGTGTTGTGACAAGTTATTTAAACGCCTGTTTCTTTGTACTACCCTACACTAGAATGAAAAATCGGGGTTGAGTTATTTCCATGTATTTAAATACCTCAGAGCTATTTTTGAACAATCATGTACTTCTTCAATATACTCCCTGATTTCATGAGACATTTCAAGAATTTTATGCTTATTTTCTAAAATACGTTCAAACTCATTGAGAATATGAGATATATCAGGTGTAATATTAATAATAGGAGAGTTTTCCACTTTTAACTCTTTCATTGCAACTTCTTCAGAACCACTCATAACTATTTTCCCTTTAGCACCACTATATAATGCATTCATACCATAAGAAAAGCTTCTACATTGATCAATTACAACATGAGTTTTGGACATGACTTCTAAGTATTCATTTAGTGGTAAAAAATCTGCATTTATCATTTCAACATCATTCGGATATTTACTTTTAAATATCTCCATTGCCTTAATAATATTTGCTGTCCCCTTAAATAGAGGTCTATTAGATGCATGATAGAATACTATTTTATTTCCTATCTTGGGTTCTTCATATTGAATCTTCTCTAAATCAATTGAAAGTGGTATTGTTTCCTTTAATTTATTTTGATACATACTTTTCCGATAGCTTTCTGCATACTCCCACATCGCGGGTATAATTCCATCCATATTAGACATAAATCTCCTGTGTAAATATTTATCCAAAAGGGATGTATATTCCAATTTATGATTTTGTTCAATATATTCATCAAATACTGTATAGGGTGTCATCCCCCCATTTAATACAAAGCTTAAAAACTCTACATCGTCTCCTGCAGCAACACAATAAATTTTGTCATTTTTTGAATAGATTGTATTATACAATAAAACTCCTAATTTATGTGAGACGTAAGGATTAATAAATTGAACAATATCATAGCCTTCGAGACCCTCTAAAATATTTTTCAATTCTTTAAATTTCCCTATCCTCGTAGTAGATTCTAAATTTAAATTTAAATCACCATATATACCCTTTTTTCCATCACCTGCAGAAGCTAAAGTTACCTCATGTCCCAACCTCACTAAAGCACTTTTTAAATTAGTATGCAGTCCACTATATTCGCCCAATAATAGAATTTTTTTCATTTTGATCTATCCAATCTTATTCATCCATTTTCTTATAACTAAAATAATAATTATCGTATAAATAAAATAATTTATAGCATATGCATATGTTACTCCTATGACTCCATTTTGATCCGTTAGAATTACTGTTAAAATATAAAAGAACATTGAAAATCCAATCTCAGTTATAATAAATGTGCTAGTCATTTTTTTTGCAATCATTAAATATGCTAATCCCCAGCTACACATTTTAAAGAAATCCCCAAGTAATTGATAAAAAAACAAGTCCCTCATAGGATAAAATTCATTTGTAAATAAAATAGCGATAATGAAATCTCTTAATAAATAGATAGATGTAGCAGAAATTATTACAAATGGAATAATAATTTTATACCCTGATACTATTTCCTTTTTTAAATCAATAACATTATTCAACTCTGACAGTCTAGGTAAATAATACGTGGAAAGAGCAGTTGTAATTATCATTAAATACATCGTGGAAATCATCCAAATAGATTGCCAATACCCTGCTTCTTGTAAGGAAAATGAATTTGCTAGGTGATTTCGTATTGCTATCTGTGTAACAGAAACACAAATAATTGAAACAATAGACATTGAAGAGAATGCTAAGAGCTTTTTATAATATTCGCTTGATAAAGACTTCTTCTTTAAACTAAATTGAATGTTTAATCTTTTCAAAGCAATTGGCAATGAAATAAACAATAATAGTGCCTGTACAAGAATCATGGCTAGTAAGGCACCCCAAAGATTATACTTAATAGTTAAAATAGTGGTGAATAGCAGTGATAATAAACTACCAGTAACATTAATTGTAATAAATAGTCGTATTTTTTTTAAACCATTAATAATTGATAATATAATTGAGTTAAGACCAATAAGCCACAATGTTCCACCAAGTACTTTAAATAAAATATGATAGTCTACTGTATTAAATAAGGTTTCAGAAATAAATCGACTGCTAGTAATAAGCGTTATACCCAATATCACAGAAACAACTAAAGTAATCTTAATAGCAGCAGTGATGTAGGCATCTCTTTTCATTAAATCTTTATCATTATATTCTGCAACATATTTTGTTACACCAGAATTGATAGCTCCGTTACCAAGTGTCACTACGACATTTAAAAAATTTTGAAACTGCCCGATTAGAGCAACACCGGCAGGACCTATATAAACAGCAATCACTTTATTAATAACAAGACCTGAAGCTAATTTGATAAAAGTTGATATCGCAGACAATAAACTTGTTTTAAAAAAATTCATAAGCTCTCTCTCTATTAACCTTTAAAATTATTTACTACTTCGATTACTTTCCACGTTTCCTCTTCTGTTTGTACTGGAGAAATAGGAATGCTAATAATTTCAAGATGAATTTGCTCGGACACTGGGTAGCTTAACTCATTCCATTCACTATAAGCCACTTGCTGGTGTGGTGGAATCGGATAGTGAATAATTGTTTGAATATCATGCTCTGTTAAATAATTTTTAAATTGTTGGCGATTTTTAACTCGAACTGTAAATACATGCCAAACACACTCTTCCTCGTGGTTTGGAATGCTTGGTAGTGTAATTAGCTCATTTTTGATATGATTTAAATACATTTTCGCTAAATGATGTCGAATAGTATTCTCTTTATCCAAATAAGGTAGTTTCACTCGTAAAAAAGCAGCCTGCATTTCATCTAATCTATGGTTATAACCTTTATAAAGATTTTCATATTTTTTGTGGGAACCATAATTTCGATATGCCTTTACTCTTTCTGCTAAAGTGTCATCATTTGTTGTAATAGCACCAGCATCTCCTAAAGCACCTAAGTTCTTTCCTGGATAAAAGCTAAAGCCTGCTGCATCTCCTAAATTTCCAACACGTCGGCCATTATATTCCGCTCCATGTGACTGTGCAGCATCCTCAATGACCTTTAAGTTATATTTTGCAGCCATTTCCATTATCGGGGACATCTCCACAACACGACCATAAAGATGAACAACTAAAATTGCCTTTGTATTTGGTGTGATTTTTTCTTCTATTAATGTTGGCTTAATATTATAAGTTTCAAGATTTGGCTCAACTAAAATTGGCATTGCACCTACTTGTGAAATAGCTAATAACGAAGCGATGTACGTATTTGAAGGTACAATTACTTCATCTCCTTCACCAATACCATAGGCCTGTAATATTAATTTCAAAGCATCTAATCCATTACTAACACCGATACAATGCTTTGTACCACAATATGTTGCAAACTCTTTCTCAAAGGCATCTACTTCTTCACCAGAAATATACCAGCCGCTATCAATTACACGTGAAGCTGCTTGTTTTAGTTCTGCTTCATACTTGTTATTAATTTTTTTTAAATCTAAAAATGAAATCATTTTAGTACCTCTTCTAAATAATATTCGTAATGATTATATACAACAGTTCTCGCACCAAAACCTTCCTTTTGGAAAATCAAACCTTCATTCAATTTATATCCGTTCTCTTCCACTGACGTTCCAAAATCAAAATAATTCATATCATTAAAAACATCTTCAATTAAATAATTGAATAAATAATCTAAAGCCGACACTTGCTTACCAATGTCATTAGATGCAATGTACTGTACATGCGCTACCTTCCCAACAATATAAATCAAGGCACCCGCTAAACATTCATTATTGAAGTAAACTGAAAATAATTTAATTTCATTTGGAAATCTTTTTTTTAATAACTTTAACTCTTCGACAGAATGAACTGGTTTTGTGCCGTGTCTATCTTCCAAGTTATTCTTTAATATATTCCAAAACTCTTCATATTCATTATCAATTTGTATATTTAATTGATTACTCTGTGATTTTTTTATTTTCCTTTTTCTTAATGAACTAATCTTAATTTTATTATTTATTATTATTGTTGATGAAGCACTGCAAGCAATTCTTTTTGCCCCTAATCTGAATAATGCATATTCATCTTCTTGAGAAGGTACATTGCTATAAATATACGGAATAGTTTTATAGACTATTTTTGTTACTTTTTTATTATCATATAAGTATCGATTGATAATATTAAAATACTCTAAAACGTCTGGTAGTTTCGTATCATTTGTTATTAGCAATCCCCCATATGTCAATCCTTGATGAGAATAAAAAACAGTATTTTCGCTTATATTTCCAGGTAATAACGCTACTATTTGTTCATTTTTTTTTATAATTAAAGAACAATCATTGAATCTATCAATATGGTAATGCATATAATTGGTGTTATGAAGAAATGTAGCATTTTTAGATTTAGCAACAAAATCATTCCATTCCTCTGTAAGCTGCATATTCAGTTCTTCTATTTTATAATTTGAATTATTCATATTTTCCACCCTAAAGTTTATAAATCATGTAATTTACATCATCCAACTCAAATTGATATATAAATCCTATTTTTTCATATAACTTTATTGCTCTTATATTTTTCTTGCTAACTTTTAAATACACATAAGTTAAATTTATGCTCTTTGCATAATTTAAAACGTGTTCTACTAAAAGTTTTCCGTATCCTCTACCCCAAAAACTTTTTTCTGCAATATATCCCCAGTATTCTCCACAATGTTCATTAACGTTTTTCAATCCTAGAGCCCCTATAGGATTATCGCCGTAATATATACTTTTTATATAATAATCACTCTTATCTTTTAGAGATAAAAACCATTTTTCTTGGGATTCCTTTGTAAGGTCAGGAGTCATAGTTAAAGTCTTTAATTCTAAATCAGTTAACCAGTAATATGAGCATTCTAATGTATTTCTATCATATTCTTTAAATGACAATTGGTTTTTTTGGAGATTTAAAAATATTTCATATTGCCTTATATAGTCATTTTCATTATAATAATCGCTCGCTAAAACCATTAACACACAATCTTCACTAAAACTATACATTTCATGCCAAATCATCTCCCTTATTACTAATCCTTGATTTGGTTGATCTAATAAATATTCTTGTTTTTTTTGTCCGTTATCTAGCAAAATTTTGCATGAACCTTTCACACAAACAAGTATCTGTTGCAGTTTTTTATGTGCATGAAAGCCTCTTGGTTGCTCATTTGTTCCAAAAATATAATATACACGTTTTATATCAAATGGTATGTTACGACTTCCCTCTAATGAAACTAAATAGCCTCTTTCATCTCCAATAGCCTGAAAATCGATTATCTCATTATTCATTCGCTCAAATCCTTTTTCATGTATTTAGCTATATACCACTCTATTGTTTTCACAATGCCCGTTGCAAATGTCTCTTGAGGTTGCCAATCTAATTCATGTTGAATTTTACTCGAATCAATCGCGTAACGGAAATCATGCCCATGTCGATCCTCAACAAATTGTATTTGTTGGCGATAGCTCTCTACTTTTGGTAATCGTTGATCTAAATAATCACAAATAATATAAGCTATCTCAATATTGGTTTTTTCGTTATGGCCGCCAATTAAATAGGTTTCTCCTGCATTGCCTTGATGGAACACTCTATCTATACCTGTACAATGATCCTGTACATAGAGCCAATCACGTATATTTTCACCATTTCCATAAATAGGCAAAATATTACCTTGTATCGCATTGCGAATTAATGTAGGAATAAGTTTCTCATCATGTTGTTTTGGACCATAGTTATTGGAGCAATTGGTTGTTACGACCTTTAATCCATACGTATGAAAATAGCTTCTTACTAACATATCTGAGGATGCTTTACTTGCACTGTATGGACTGTTTGGAGCATAAGATGTACATTCAGTAAAATAACCCGTTGCTCCTAATGTTCCATAAACCTCATCCGTTGAAATATGATGAAATCTAGAGTTTATTTTTTCTTCTTTATAATTAAATGGCTCAATCATCCAATTATTTCTTGCAACCTCTAATAAATTTAATGTCCCCATTACATTTGTTTCTGCAAAAATAGATGGATTTTTTATGGAGTTATCTACATGTGACTCAGCAGCGAAATGAATAACATCTGTAATATCATATCTTTCAAACAATTGTGTTAACAATTCTTTATCACGTATATCTCCTTTAATAAATTCATAGTTTTCAGGGACTGATAAACTATCAATATTTTTTTCATCCGCCGCATACGTCATACTATCTACATTAATAATATTATAATCTTGATAGTGATCATTCATATATTGAATAAAATTAGAGCCGATGAAACCAAGACCGCCTGACACTAAAATATTTTTTTTCATCCTTAATACTCCTTGCTATTCAAATCCTCTTCTGCGATATCTAATAAATATTGACCATAATCATTTTTCAATAACGGTTGAGCTAATGCAATCAATTGTTCTTTTGTAATATAGCCCATTCGATATGCTATTTCTTCTAAACACGCCACTTTAAATCCTTGTCTTTTCTCAACAGTTTCAATAAAAACAGATGCTTCAAGTAGTGACTCATGAGTACCTGTATCAAGCCATGCAAAACCTCTTCCTAAAAGCTCAACATGTAACTTCTTTTTTTGTAAGTATATTTTATTGATATCTGTAATTTCCAATTCACCACGTTCTGATGGGCTAATAGATTTAGCTATTCCAATTACATCATTATCATAAAAGTATAAACCTGTTGCAGCGAAATTAGATTTAGGTTTTTTAGGCTTTTCTTCAATAGAAAGCACTTGTTGCTGTTCATCAAATTCAATTACTCCAAAGCGTTCTGGATCTTTGACACGATATCCAAATACTGTTGCTCCTACTTCTCGTTGTGCTACCTTTTGTAAAATAGAAGGGAATCCTTGTCCAAAGAAAATATTATCTCCTAAAATTAATGCCACAGAATCATTACCAATAAACTCTTCACCAATAATAAACGCCTCTGCTAAACCATTTGGCTGTTGCTGTTCTGCATACTGCAACGACAAGCCAATTTCTTGACCATCTCCTAGCAATTGTTGGAACAATGGTAAGTCCTGTGGCGTTGAAATAATCAATATTTCTTTAATTCCTGCAAACATCAGGACTGAAAGCGGATAGTAAATCATTGGTTTATCATATACGGGTAATATTTGCTTGGAAATTGCTCTTGTAAGAGGATACAGCCTTGTTCCACTTCCACCAGCTAATATAATTCCTTTCATACTTTACTCACCTGTTTTCTATTAGTCTTGTTGTTAGCTACTTTTAATAACGTATCTTTCATTTCATCAGTCGTCATTACTAATAGGCGCTCAACTAATAAATCCAAATCTAATTTCAGCATTGGATTTGCTCGACCTATATGGATTCCCGGGAATACATGTTCTGCTTGAATTTCTTCTTGATTCAATAATTCTTCATACATTTTTTCGCCAGGACGCAAACCAGTATATTCAATATTTATTTCGTCTTCAGTGAAACCAGATAATAGAATTAGATTACGAGCCAAATCTAAAATTTTAACAGGCTCTCCCATATCCAAAACAAATATTTCCCCATTACCACCTAATGTTCCCGCTTGTAATACCAACCTTGAAGCTTCTGGAATAGTCATAAAATATCTTGTCATATCTGGATGCGTGACTGTAATTGGTCCACCTGCTGCAATTTGCTTTTTAAATAAAGGGATTACTGACCCCCTTGAACCAAGAACATTTCCAAATCGAACAGCGGCAAATTTTGTATTACTTTCTTGTGCTAAATTTTGAACAATCATTTCAGCTACTCTTTTGGTTGCTCCCATAACATTGGGTGGATTTACAGCCTTATCAGTTGAAATCATTACAAAATTCCCAATATCAAACTCATGAGCTGCTTCTGCAACATTTTTTGTACCTAATATGTTATTTTTCACTGCTTCTCTAGGATTATACTCCATCAACGGAACATGTTTATGAGCTGCGGCATGATAAATTACATCTGGTAAATATTCGCTAATCACTTCAAAAATCCTATCTCTATCTTGAATATCCGCAATAATTGGAACCAAATTTGTACCTGTACTTCTTCGCATAAGCTCCATATGGATTGTGTAAATTGAGTTCTCACCATGCCCCAAAAGAATAAGCTTCTTTGGTTGAAAATTCATCACTTGACGACAAATTTCAGAACCAATTGAACCTCCAGCACCTGTAACAAGTATCACTTTATCAGTAAGCTTCTTTGAAATCGCCACCATATCTAGCTTTACTTCATCACGTCCCAGCAGATCTTCTATTTGAATCTCCTTCATCTCATTGACAGCTACTTTTCCTGTCATTACATCTTCAATACTTGGCATAACTTTTACTGGAATATTTGTTTCTGCACAATCTTCATAAATACTTTTTATACCGATACGACCAAGTGAAGGAATGGCAATAATAATTTCATCTATCCCGTGCTTAGTAACAATTTTTGAAATATCTTTAGTAGTCCCAGCCACGGTTACATTCATTACTTTAAGTTGCTGTTTACTGATATCATCATCAACAAATAGAACAGGTAACCTATCAGGATATGGAGCGTGCATTAAATTTCTAGCAAGCATCGCCCCTCCTTGTCCTGCCCCAACAATTAACACTCGCTTTAGATTAGCCGTATTTCGAAATGATTCTCGATCATTTAATACACGTAATATAAAACGAGAGCCACCAATCATAATAATATGCAACATCCAAGTAACAATCATAACACGAGCATATACATCATTTTTAATGATATATTGCATGCCACTAGCCGTTGCAACGGATATTGTAACGGCATAGGCAATTGTTAATAGTTCCCGAACAGATGCAACACTCCACATTCGATCGTAAAGATGAAAGAAGTAAGCAGCAATATGATGACTAACTAATAGCGTTACAGCACTTATTAAAATAACTTTATCAGAATAGCCGTTTATTGTTGGATGTAATAGCCAATAACTCATATATATAGCTGATAGCACTATACAGGAGTCAATGATAAAAAATAGCATGTAACGCAATCGATAATTCATACAAAGCTTCCCTCACTTAAACCTATTTCATAATTGCACTGTTTTTCCAATAGTGTCTGAAGAATACTACACCTAGACCTAGCATCATACCAACAATCAAACCAATTGCTAAATTCAACAGTTTGTTTGGTGAAGTAGGTCCTTCAGCTAAAGTTGGCTCAGCGATTACTCGAATAAATGGATCAGGTTTAAAGCTGTCTAAACCTGTTTTAACAGATTGATAGTCAGCAAGTGCTTTTCGGTACTCTTCTGATTTCGTTTGAATTTGAGCCTGCATTTGAAGTAATTGATTTTGTAAAGTTCCCGTTACGTTCGCTAAGGCCTTTGTTTGTTCCTCAGAGATATTTAATGTAATTTCTGTATTTAATATTGTCTGTAAAATCAATAATTCAGGTAAATTATTCACACGTATCGTTTTATTGTATTGTTCAATAATTGACTCTATCTCTTTTGTTAAGGTCACTGATTTTGCTTTATAGTTAGTTTCCAAATCATGTAAAGTTGTTTGAACTGATTCATTCATTTTTTGCTTAGTTGCTTCCATTAAAACTTGTAACTGTTTCTGTGAATCTTTCGCTGTATTAGAAGTATATTTTAATTCAACCAGATTAAGATTTTTTGTAGGGTCAACATTTACTGTTGCTACTAAATTTTTATCATTGTATTTCATTTTAATATTAGCATCTTGCAAAGCTTGTTGCATAACTGGCTTATTTTGTATTCTCTGTGCATAGATATTTGGTGTAAATTCAGCTGCTACATAGTTTGCCATAATTCCTGTATCTTGGACACTACTCGCCACTTGTACAACTGCTTTTGATTCATATTTTTCATCTAAAACAAACCAGGTTGCAATTCCTGCTAAAAGCATACATACTATTGTACAAACAGCAATAACTGCCTTTCCTTTCCAAACAATCTCTATTAACTCTCGTAACTCAATAGTCTCTTCCATTTAACTGCTCCTTATGTTTAAAAGTCATTGCTAGTACTATACCCGCAATAGCCCACATTACAGCTGATGTGCCTGGTAAGCTATCATTAAATAATGCCTGTATTAAATAAGCCCCCCAAGCGATTCCTAGTATCCAAATTATAGCTTGATTACTTTTAATAGCGACCTTTAATGGGATAAATATTGACATGGCTAGTAATACGATTGCACAGAAAAAACCTATTATCCCTGTACCGTATAACCAACCAACATACATGCTATGTGGTTTATCTGTAATCGTATTTTCATCCCACATACCTGCACGTGCATCAATAGCATAATGTGGAAAATTATACAGAAATGTATCTAATCCATAACCAAAAAGCAGGCGTTCTTTTAGCAAACCTATACCTTTGCTCCAAATATAAGTACGACCAGACCCAGCTGATGTAGCTCTCTCTGATAACACAGGCAATTCAAATTTCTCTGCAGCATAGGCCTTCGTCATCCAGTCAAATTCTACTTTACTATTCAAACTTGTTGCAGAGACGGGTTCTTCTTTCACATACGGATTTGATTTTAAGACAAAACCAAACGATTCCGTCCAAACTCGTGCCTCTTTACTGGCTAGCACATGAAACACAGGTGCACTCGCAACTAAAAAGACTACAATTATTGCAAAACTTTGCACTTTCTTTTCAGATCTAAATGCCGCAAAAAGTATAACTAAAATCATCACAGAAACTGTTAAAAAACCACTAGTTGAAATAGACATCAGCATAACCGCAGTAGACATTACTGCAATTACTAAATGACCTATTGCTTGTCCAATATTCTTCTCTAACACTGCTGCTGCTAAAAACATAACTGTCATAATAGCAAACATCCCACTCATATAGTTCCATTGGTTTAACGTACCTACTAAGATAGAACCTTCACCGATGTTTGCACCTGTAGGTAAAAATGACATAACTATTTTTTTCGCTGCTGCTTTTTGCAATAAATCATGACCATAAAAGTTCATTGTAATAATAAACAAGTTAATGATTACAAATGGATATAAAGAATATAAAACATAGTTTAATACTTTCTTAGGATAGTCAATATTCATCGCAATAAAGAATAACGCTAAATAGCATAGCCAGCTAATTGCACCGTCAGTACGGTTGTATTGACCATGTAATGCAATAGAAATGTTTGGTGAAAAAATTGTTGATAACACAATTGCTACAGCAAATGCTCCTATTGCATAATTTAGTTTTGTTTTTCGAATTTCACCGTTCATAAATAAAATTTTGGCCAAGAACATGATGCCTGCTAATACTGTTACAACTAATACAGCTAAAGCTTTATAGTGCGTAAAAAGGTCACCCTTTGTCCCACCCGTTAGTGCACCTACATTAGTTATCATTGGTGATTGAACCTCAACTACGCTCGCCATAACGATTAAAGGTACAAATCCGATGACAATAAGAAGTAGCCCAAAAATCCATTTGTCTACAGATTTTTGTGATTGTATATCTTCTTCAGTATCACGATAGGCGACTTTTTCGTAGAACTTACTCATTTTTAGTACCTTCCTTTAATGAATTTTCAATATGGGCTAGCAATGTTGCTACCTGCTCTTGATAATTAGGGATGTCTTCTGGTGCCCAAGCAGATTCTTGACAGCGTAAGAGAACAGTTTTAGCATCCTCAAATCTCTCTGCACCTGCAAATATTTCTCCCAATTGAATCATAAATGTTGGATCTTCCACCTTATATGGATTTAAATCTAACGTTTTTTGCATATGAATTGCTGCCTGCTTCATATCGCCGTTTTGCGCAAAAATTAAAGCTGCTGCATAATTTGCCATCTCTGAATTAGGTTCTTTTTTCAAAACGTTTTTAATGGCGTCTGCTGACCCAGCCATGTCACCAGTCGATTGTAGCTGAATAGCTTGCGTATATAAGGCTTCATTTATTTTAAATTTGTCATCTTGCTTACTGGCCATCACATTTGCCACAATTAGACCAATTACAACAAATGCCACCAAGCCCGATAATATATATTTTCTAATTGGTTCAGTAAATGTCATTGTAACTCTACCCTTCTCATACTTTGTCATTTTTTCGCATATGGTTATTATACTATAAAATAGCATCCACATGTAGGGTAGACTACCAGTTAATAATAGATATTGTTACTTTTAAGAGAATTTATTTGAAATAAAATAAAGTGTTTTAAGTAAAAAAATTGCTTTATCCTTTTTTGTAAATAAAATTATAATTATGAATGGAAGTCGCACCTTAAATAATAAGAATTATGAATTGCAATAAATTATGAATGATATAAGTCCGTTATACCTCGTTGTTTTTATAAATACCAGCAAATTCAATCGAATATTCACTAACTAAAAGGTTCTAATTACTTTATTCTTACTCTGTCATTAAAATAGTCACTACATAACTCAGTTACTTTTCTATGCTCACGAAAGATATCAATAGAAGTATTTTAACTTTTCATTAAAAAAAGGCTACCAATTGTATATAGAACAACATCCATCAACACATTAATATTACCTTTTATTTGCCAATGCGACTGAGTGTCAATAGAAAAAGCAACACAAGGACAATTGTAGTAACAGCCGAAACAAAAGGTTTTAAAGCATAGATTTTAATAATTGCTCACACCCTATTGAATATTTCACACAAAAAGACTCTATAGAGAAATTTCTCTATAGAGTCTTTTAATTAAGCTACTAGATTCAAATTTAGTATTTGAAAATTAGTATTTACGAGTAATAGTGCCTTGACCACCAATAGTTGGAGTCACAACTACTGAGTATTCTTTAGTAACACCATTTTTTGTAACTGCTACATATAAAGTTTTACCAGCAACAGGAGCCGCAAATGTTACAGTTGCAACATCACCAGTTGTAGTTATTGAACTTGCTGCAGTAGTACCATCAGTAACTGAGATATCAGTATTTGTTAAGTTAGAACCAGTTGCAAAAGTTAAAGTAATTGTGTCATTAGTTGTTGTAACTACTGATGATAATGTTTCAGGTGTAATAACTGGTTGAGCAGTTAATACATTACTTCCAATTGAAGGTGCAATAACAGAACCAACAGTTGTAATAAAGTTAATAGTACCAGTACCGTTACCAGTAACTTCTGCACCATTTGCTTTAAGAATTAATTCTTTAATAGTAGAAGCAACAACATTTACTCTTTCAGCTTTTTCTAAGAATACACGATCAAATACTGATCCATTAATAAGGTTAAATGTTTCTTTAGCATCTGTGTGAACATATGCGTTACCATTTAATTTAACGTTATCTGCTGTAAATTTACGTACAGTTTTTTGATTTTGGTAATCAGTAGATGAACCTTGACCACCAACAGTTAAAGTACCAAATACATCTGCATTTTTAACTGTAACGTTATCTGCATTTATATAAATGTCAACTTTATTAGTTGAACTTCCTACTAAACCTTGAGTTGGCACTGAAGGAGTAGCATTTGTATATGCACTAGCAAAATCATAAGTAGCGTTAGGGTTTGTTAAATGGATTTTCGCACCATCTTTAAATTGAATAGCAGATGTTACACCAGAATTTTTCACAGTTGTTGGTGTTGAATCTTTAGCAAGTGTGAATGTTACTTCTTTACCTAATAATTTTACAGTTGGGTTATTTTCAAAAGTTGTTTCAGAAGTATCAACTAAAGATCCACCTTCATAGAACTTAGTATTTGTTCCGCTGTAGTCAACATCACGAACAGTTACACCATCATTTAATAATAATAATAAACGATTGTTTACTAAGTCAGTTGCAATAACCTTACCAGTTACAGGTACACCTGGTTGAATACCTTCATTGTTTGTTAAGTTAAATACAGCTGAAGCTGTTAGGTTTTGTGGTAATGATGGAATGTTAGCAGAAGCTAAAGCTGTTACAGTTGTACCACGTGTTGCTTTTACATATACTGTAGCTTTACCATTTACTGCATCCACAGTTAATGAACCAGTATTAGAGCTACCCATGTTTACATAACCAATTGGTTTTGCACCAACTTTTAATTTACCATCAGCATCTACTGCATCTGCTCCATAAACTTCAGCACCAGCAAATGTAGATGTGAATTGGAATGTTACACGTAAAGCTTGGTTATAAGTGTGGTATGCTTTGTTATTTTGATCCACTGTTTGGTAAGTGAATGCAGCTAAGTCACCAACACTTACAGTTTGAGCGTCTTTACCATCAACAGTTAATGTAGCAGATTTAACTACTGCATCACCGAAGTATGCTACGCCACCTTTTTGTTGTAAGTCATTTTTGTCTAAACCAGCTTTATCACCTGTTTCAGAGAATACTGTTGGTGTTGCATAAGCATCTTTTGCACCGATTAAAGTAAATGCTACTTCACCTTTTGCATCAGTTGCTAAATTCACAACTACTTTTTGATCAACTACTGATGCATCAGCAGATAATTTATGAATAGAATTTGAGTTTTTATCAACTAGATATACAGCTCCACCGTTTGTTCTTAAAGCTGAACCGATTTCAACAGACACACGTACTTGTGTACCAGTTGGAGCAAGTGTTCCTTTTTCATCTTTTAATACAGCTTTATAATCACGACCACCAGTGTTTACTAATGCGTCAGCTAATTGTGTAGAAGCTGATTTACCATTAGCAATGTTGTAGTAAGTGTGAACTGATTTTGTAGTTGTGAAGTGTGTGTCGAAACCTGGAACTCCAGCAGTAAAGTTTACAGTTTTAAGTGTGAAACCAGCTGGTACTACTTCACCAGTGCGTAATGGATTGCTTTGGCTAATAACAACTGCGCCTGTTGGAAGAGTTGCATTTGCTGCAATCGTAGTAAGGTTTCCTGCTGCATCACGGATTAGCACATCTCCTGCTGCATTTGTATAAGTATACGTTGAACCACTTGTATTTAAGCTGCCAATGTATGCTGCAGAGTATTCAGTTCCGATAGAATCTAAAGTTAATTGTAAGTTTTGGATTTTACCGAATGTTAATTTTGGTGCTTCTGTAAATAATTCAGTTGGGTTGAAACGACCACGGTTACCTGTTGCATTTTGTGGATTTTCTTTGTTATCTACAAACGCAATTGGTGTTACTTCAGCATTGCTACCTGTTAATGTAACAATAGCTTCACCGTTTCTATCTAATTGAACTTTAACAACTTTAATACCTTGAGATTGATCACCTAAAGATGTTGTAAATTGACCTGGGTAACCTAAGTTTTTACCATTAGCGTCAATTACATCTACAGTTTTTACCGCTTTATCAGGTGCTACATCAATATTTTCTTTGAAAGCAATATTTACGTAGTTACCAGCTGGGTATACTTGACCATTTTCTGTAAATGCAGCAGTATAACCTTCTGTATGGTATAGAGCAGCTTTAATTTTATATTGCTTTTTAGCACCATTATTTACTGAGTTACCTGTAGTTAATTCAGTAATTGTTAATGGTTTAATAGATGCCCAGTATACTTTTGCAAATGAACGTACTGAAGCTTTACCAGTTGAGTAAGCTTGTACTTCATCAGAAGAAGCGATTTGTTGGCTAGTTTGTGCATAACGAGTGTAAGTATAAGTTGCTACACCATCAGCATTTGTTGTTGCTTCAGCAATGATTGGTTGGTTTAGTGTACCTGTGCTGTTATCACCATAGTTATTGATGATGTTGAATGTTACAGGAATACCTTCTTTAGATTGACCTTCAGCAACAGTTACTTTAGCTTTAACAGTTACTTGGTTACCTACAACCTCTTGTTGAGATTTGTCAACGATGTCGATAGCAGTTGGAATTACCGCTTCTACACCTTTGAATTTACCGATTTCTTCACCGTTTAAAGTTACAGTGTATTCTTTACCTACTTCTTGAGCAGCCGTAGTTAAAACAACAACTTTTTTGTTAGATTGTTTTACAGCAGCATTTTTAACTTCTAAACCTTCGATTTTGAAGTCAAGATCTTTGATGTTTCCAACTTCTTCATCAAATGTTACTTCAACAGTTGTGTTGTTGATAGCTTTTACAGTAGCATCTACAACTTCATCGATTTCAAGGTTGATTGTACGGTATAGGAATGAAGCAAATTGACCACGAGTGATTGAATCAGCTGGTTTGAATGCTTTACCAGGTAGGTTAGCAGCATTTGTAAGCTCAGCATATTCTAAAGCAGTGATAGCTTCACGTTGTTCAGCAGAGAAAGCAGCACCTAGGTCAGAGATTTCGCTCTTGAATCCAGCTTCTTTGTACTCAGCTACTAAATCTAAGTCATAGATTTCGTTGATAGCACGTACTAATACAACCGCCATTTGTTGACGTTGCATAGATTGAGTGTAGTTTAAGTTGCCGTTTGAACCAGCGAATACGCCTGCATCTTTAGCAAGTGCAGCATATTTAACTAATTCTTTTTCAGCTGTTAATGGAAGATCTTTGAAGCGTTGAGATGTTTCCCAATCAGATGGAGCTTCAAAGCCTTCAGTTTCTAACCAACGACCTAATAATTTAACCACTTGACCACGGTTAATTGTTTGGTTTGGTTTGAATGTACCGTCAGCGTATCCATTGATGATACCAGCATCAGAAAGAGCATTGATTGCATCTTTATGAGTATTGTTTTCTACATCTGTGAATCCTGCAGCAGAAGCCACTGGTACGATAGCAGAAGCTACTAATGTAGCTGTCGCAGCTGTAGCTACGAATTTTTTGTATTTCTTTGGTTGGTTAGCCATAGAAAAATTTCCTCCTCTAAGTTCAAAAATTATGTCTCTACTACATAGAAATGCAGTAAATAAACAACTACACATAAAAGTATAGTAGTATCCCTAAAAGTTGTCAATCATATTTTGGGAAAGTTTCTAATTCGTTTCCGGAAAAATAAGGACATACAACTCTCTTTTACCATTGTTATCTATTTGAGCTTTTTTTTCAAGTGATATTACGTAACTTTTCCAACAAAATTCTAGTACGCTATCAATAAATGTTCAAATATGCTAGTGTTACACAAATTAAAACACGAAAAAAGCTCAAGCATTTATATGCTTGAGCTTTTTTCGCTTGGGCTACCAACCGTTGTTTCCTTGCAGGGAATTCTATTTATTTCATAGAGGAAATTCCTATACACATACAGTCTAACACTTTCATTATAAAACGACAATACCAATTTTCAAAAATTACTAACGTTTCTTTCTTGCAACTTCCAATAAAAATAATGGAAGAGCGATTTGACGCTTGATACGCTTGGGTTCCTTCAATAATCTGTAAAACCATTCAAGGCCAAATTTTTGGAAAATTTCTGGTGCTCGCTTCACCGTACCTGCGAGTACATCAAATGATCCTCCCACACCTTGATAAATAGTTGGATGCAATTGATCGCGATTTGCATTTATCCAATTTTCCTGCTTTGGACTGCCCATTGCAACAAAAAGTAAATCTGGCTGTGCTTCGTTAATGCGGTCAAGTACCTTCTGTTCATTTTTTTCATAGCCGTCCTGTGTGCCAACTATTTTAATAGAAGGAAATAATGATTCTAGCTTTGCTTTAGCTGCATCTGCCACTCCAGGCTTTCCGCCATAAAGGAAAATAGGCTTACCTCGTTTCGATGCTTCCTCACAAAGCTTCATCATCATATCAACGCCTGTAACACGTTCACGTATTTGCCCTTTTTGAATCTTTGAGGCAAGTATAACACCTATGCCATCTGGAATTTGAAATTCCGCTTCGTTAAGAAGTTTTTTGAGAGCAGGGTCCTCTTTTGCTTTAATGATTTTTTCTGGGTTGATGGCAACAACAAGCGCCTTTTGCTTTTTTTCAATGCGCTCAAATGCCAAGTCCATTAATTCATCGTAGCCTTCCGTATTGACGTTTATGCCAAGTACTGTTTCCTTCATCGGTTTTTCGCATCTCCTAATAGGTGGAATTGGAAGCCTGCATCCTCCCATTTTTCACGGTTTAAGCAATTTTTTGTATCGAAGACGATTTTTGATTGCGCTGTAATTTCCGCAGCATTTAA
Organism: Lysinibacillus sp. B2A1; assembly: GCA_002973635.1. GTDB lineage: Bacteria > Bacillota > Bacilli > Bacillales_A > Planococcaceae > Lysinibacillus. The sequence continues at coordinate 778,377 of CP027224.1, read as the reverse complement.
TGCCTTGAATTCATTATGATCTGTGAGAACCACAATAATATCTGCATCTTTAGTTGCTTCCTTTAGGTTTTGTGTTTGTGTAGCATGTTTGTTCTCTTTAATATGTGGATCGTATGAAATTACCTCTAATCCAAGGTTTTGTAATTCTTCAATGACAATTGTCGATGGGCTTTCGCGCATATCATCGACATTTCCTTTGAAGGCTAGTCCAAGTACTGCCACTTTGCCACCAGCAATTTTGTTTTGATTTAAGATGGCCTGTGTTTTTTGTGCTGTGAAGCTTGGCATACTATCATTTGTATTACGTGAGAGATGAATAATTTGCGCCTGCTCGCCACCAAGCTCCACTAGGAACCAAGGGTCAACAGCGATACAGTGACCACCTACACCTGGACCTGGGAAGTGAACATTTACACGTGGATGGTAGTTTGCGAATTTAATCGCCTCCCAAATATTAACGTCCAGTTTTTCTGCTAATTTTGCAAGTTCATTAGCAAATGCAATATTAACATCACGATATGTGTTTTCCATTACTTTCACAAGCTCAGCTGTTGTTGCATCTGTCAGGTGGATTGTTCCATTAACAAATGTTTGATAAAGCTCTTTTGTCATAAGTGCAGATTGTTCATCAATCCCACCAACGATACGATCGTTGTTCACTAATTCCTCAAAAATACGACCTGGGATTACACGTTCTGGAGAGTGCGCTACAAATAAATCTACACCAAATTCAAGATTTGCCTTGATTAGCTCAGGTAACATCACATGTTCCACTGTTTTCGGTGGCACTGTTGATTCAAGAATTACTAGGTTGCCTTTTTTTAAATATGGCACGATTGAAGCTGTAGCTTGACGTACATATTCTAAATTAGCTGTATTATCAGGATTGATTGGCGATGGAACAGCAACGATAAACACATCAGCTTCCTGTGGTGTCGTTGACGCTGTAAGGAATCCTTCATCGACTGCTTTGTTCAGACGCTCCTGCAAGCCATTTTCTTCTATATGAAGTTTTTTCTCTTGAATACTTTTTACTGCTGCTGGGTTTACATCCACCCCATGTACTTTTATGCCGTGGTTGGCAAACATTACAGCCGTTGGTAAACCGATATAGCCAAGTCCAACGACACAAATTGATTTCGTCATTCTCTATTCTTCCTTCCGTTATCAAAAACGAGTAGTTATATATGTTCTGTAAATGCAAAAAAGCATTTTTGTTCTGCATTATAGTATACATCTTTCTAAGGAATGTGTGAATTAATTTGTTATATTGAAGATGCTTTCTGTGTCCGATTAGCAAAAGTTTTGTAGCTAGTGGCGGAATTTTGGGTTTTAGTGGCGATTTTCGCAAGTTAAGTGGCGCAAGCAAAGGTTTTAGTGGCGTTTCACACAAAGTAAGCGGCGTAACTCAAGCTATTAGCGGCGATTCAAATATAAACTGGATAAATTGTACTGCCTATATCGATCTGATCCAGTACTAGGTAAACACAATTTTTGTAAAAGGCGTTTTGCTACATACTGACTTTCAATTTTTAAGAATTCTCGACATTCCCTATTCTTAACCGTTTCTCCGATAAGCATGTAATAATCCAGTAGTGCCTGTATATGTGCGTTTGTACATGTATACTGGCAATGCTGACAATACCAAGTCATACGTAACTTCAACATACCAAACTGGCCACAGCTTTCACAATAAACGCCACGCTGCAATGCCGCAATGTCAATCTGATAATAATGGCAAAGCGGAAGCGGCGTTCTATGCTGTAATTGTGACAAAATAATATGTTTGATTTCTGTCATTATTGTCTCTTTGCTTTTCCCAATATGTTTATGCAGAAATAACGGTAGCTCTTTTGCCATTATTATAGGGAGCCCCTCATACTCTCTAAAAATATTTACATTATTAAATGGGAACACAACAGCCCCATATACAGGTATCGTAATATGATGCTTTCCTAAAAAATGCTTCAATCCTTGGATATATTGTTCAAGCTGTATTTCAGGATGTGTAAAGACTTGCACTTCTCCTGTTTCAGAAGTACGAATGAGCTGACGAGGATTATTTTTAAAATGGACTGTTCCTCGAATGTTTTTGATTTCTAGTATTATGATAGCGTTGGGGACGATGATTAAAATATCAATTTGCATGGGAAAAACAGAGGGAAGCATAACATTGTGGAAAATGTAACATTCATTAAGGAGGGCCATTTGCAGTAGCTCTTTCACTACATAGTGCTCACCAAAATCACCCGCATCTTTATTTTTAAGTTCCTGCTGAAGTTTTTGATATTGTGGATGAGTGGGGTGTAAACGCGTCACAAGTGCTTGAAGTCCTTTTGTCAACGGGGATGGTTCGAAGGGTTTTATGATCAATCAATTCTCTCCTTTTCTATTTTAAACTAAATAAAAGGAATCACCATTACTATCGGGGATTCCTCATTGTTCCACTTTCTAGCAATTTTAAAATGGATTGTGCCTGCTGCATATGCATCGCCAGTACATATTGACTTGCCTGCATTAAGATCTGTGCTTTGACCATGTTCATCATTTCTTTTGCGATATCTGCATCACGAATGCGAGACTCTGCTGCTTGTAAATTTTCAGCAGTGTTCACGTTCGCATTATAAGCATGCTCTAGACGGTTTTGATAGGCACCTAGTTGAGAACGTTCGTTCGACACTCTTTTTAAAGCCTCATCCATTGTAGAAATGGCTTTATCAGCATCTTCTTGGGTTGCTATAGAAGCATCCTTCAAGCCTAGTGCCTCGGAACCCATACCATTAATGAATAGCTCTATGTTTTGACCTGAATTTGCCCCTGCCTGAATTTTAATGCCCTTCGTAGCATGATCCCCATTTAGTAATGTCTTTGTATTAAATTCCGTATCAGTTGAGATGCGTTGAATTTCCTTTTTTAGCTCTTTGAACTCTAGCTCAAGCTTTTGCCTGTCATCATCTGTCAATGTATCATTGGCTGCCTCAATTGCCAATTCACGCATGCGTTGAATCATATCATGTGTCTCATTCAGTGCTCCCTCAGCTGTTTGCACAAGTGAAATTCCGTCCTGAATATTCTTTGCAGCCATATTCAGTCCGCGAATTTGGGATCGCATTTTTTCAGAAATAGCAAGTCCTGCTGGATCATCAGCTGCACTATTGATTCTGTAACCTGAAGAAATTCGCAACATGGCCCTACTCATTGTATCGTAATGTCTATTCATGTTATTCAAAATTGACATACCTGTTGCTGACCACTTTCCAAGCATAATTTCACCACCTTTATTAGTCTTTATATCGGAATACCTAAAATTCTTTTAAGTCTTTTTGGTAATGTATTCTAATTTAATAGGTTTTATATAGTAAAAATTTCTAAATCATACTTTACGTCTTAACTTTAGACCTAGTTGTAATCAATTAGGCCCCAGTGTAATTGCGTCCGGATTTTTTGAGTTCTTTTGAAAAGTTCCTCTTCAAAGTTTGTGACATTCGTCGGTACTTTATCTTGATTCAGCGGGCGTTAGTATGGTCACCGAATCGAGATAAACAATTTATAAAAGCACCCGCTTCTCGCATACGAAAAGTAGGTGCTTAATTGAAATACTGTGTATTCAATTTTCGAAACCCCCAGGTTGATTGCTCTTTTGGTGTAGAAGTTCAAAAAAGAGTGTTTTATTGTAATCTAGTAATGCCTGATCTATTAAATAATCTAGATTTTTTTGCTCCAATTCTGCAATAAGCTGATCTATTTCACCAACAGTTACAGAGGAAACAAGTGGTAGCTGTGGCTTTGGTGTAGCGCTTTCAAGAATTGGTGCCAGATGCTCATGAACATTTGTGATTAGTAATAATTGATATAATGGTAATCGAATAAAGCGATTCCCCTTTTGGAAAACAAAGACCTCAGATAAATTTTCAATTTGCTGTGTATTCAAGTTGATAATCATCTCTTTACCTTCTATGGGAATGAAATGGAAAATCTCATTCTCTTTTAAAATAGAGAAATATTGATAAGCAAACACGAGACGTAATTTATCTCCCGTGATTTTTGTATAAAATGGCTTCATATATTGAACTTGCATCATCCTTCATCCCTCCCTATTTATCTGATTATTCAGATTTTATCATAAATCAATTAGCTTGTTAACTATCTTGACCATGATTTTTTTCTTTCTAATCATTCAGCTTATCATGTACGGATTTTAATCGTATAATGGAAGGACAGTCTTTTTTCTTCCATACTTAGATGCTAAAAATGCATAAGCCACTAGCTATATATTTGAAAGGAGTGAGGTTATGGCATTGTCTATTTCCCAAATAGCTAAGGAGCATCAAGAATTTGTCCTTACCAAATTGAAGGAAGCTGAACAGGCGTTACACCCTTCCTCTACTGAAGACGAAGAGCTAGTGCGTCGTGCTGTTTTTTCAGTGCGAAACAAATCAGTGATATTTGAACGATTTAATGGAGCGAGTTCTATATTATATGCAAGCGTACAGGATGTCAGACCTGCCTCAGTAGAAATTGATTTTGCTAATGAGCATTTAAACTGTAACTGTCCTCAGTTAAAATGGTGTCGCCATCAGGTAGGCGCATTGCTCGCACTTTATCAGTACTTTGACTCTGTGCAAAATTGGTCAGGTGCTTGGCGCTCACAGAAAACAGTTCAGCTCAAAACTTTAGCAGATGAACGCAGTCCGGAAAGCTGGCAGCGAATGGTCCATGAGGTGATGCGGCGCCTATTACCGTCAGGTCGTATTTTAGAGGGCTACGGCATCTCTGCTATACGAACAGATGTATTAGAGCGACTTCAACGACATATGCCTTTTGAACGAGAATGGCAGCCGCTTTATAAACTTTTTATGGAGCTATCCTTCTTTAATACAATTTGGCGTCATGTCAATGAAACACCAGGACATTCAATCGATTCTCCATATATGAAATACTTTATTGATCAAAGTGTTCAATCATTAGAAAGTATACTGACAGAGCTAACTGGGCGATCACGACTTTTTGCCACTGATCCATTTTATGATGCACTTCAGGATTTAGTGAGAGAGATTTTATTGGAGCGTCAAGGATTATTTGCTAATCGATTACAAATATATATGCTTCTTTGGGCAGTATTATTTTATGAGAAGCCAAGACGTGAACAGGAATTAGCATTCTTAAACAAACTCGATGACCCTTCCCCAGAGGTCTCTTTACAATCATTAAAAATGCTATTTTATGTACTGTTACAAAAAGAAGATTTATTGCAAGAGGGTATTTCACATATTCAGTTGCATCAAATGGCAGAAATAGTTGAACTTGCTACGTTTGCAAAAAGAGCTGGTGAATTACCTGCACTAACGATTATTTTGCGCGCAATTCTACCGTTTACTGAGGCGTTTCTACAGCAAATTGTGCCAGTTGTTCAGCGAGCGCAATATGTACGGCAATTCCAGGTTTTGTATGAAGATATACAACTCACAGAGGAAGAGGAAGCCCTTCTGTATAGTGCATTTGGTGTTTATGGGCTTCAGCCATTTTCATTTTTTCTGATTAAAAAAGGACGTTATCAGGATTGGGCAGCCCTTCACCAATTAAATCCTTCATCACTTTCTTATTTAGAAATGTGTGGATTAAAGGACGTTCTACAAGTGGCTCCGGCGACGGTAATGCCCCTATACCATTTATATGCCATGGCTGAAATTACGCAAAAATCACGCATGAACTATAAGCAGGCAGTTCGAATTTGGAAAAGCATGCGCAGTGCTGCAAAACGAGCTGGCAAAGTGGCTTATTTTGAAACCTATATGCAAACAATTCGTAGTGAATTTAAACGACTTCGTGCATTACAGGAAGAAATTGAGAAAGGAAACTTAGGATGATGACTATCAATGCTCCTTCCCCATTTTCAAAAAAACTGCTACTCCAGATTGAAGCCGCTCAGGAAAGATATTTTACATTACAAGGCTTCACAGCTGATGGCGCACCGTTGGAAGCAGATGCACTTATTTCTTCAGTATTCTTTAACTATGAAGAAAATATCTATGGGCTGTTAAGTAATAGAACAGATTTTACCGTTGAAGTTTCCACATCAGAGCTTCTTGATCTTGTTTCACCACGTTATCAGCATCCATTTATAGAGTGGCGTGGAAAAAATACTGAAAGTAAAATTTGGCTAGAAAAAATATCTACTTTACAAGCATATTGGCAAGAACCAAAACTTTGGACATACGCCGATATAGCAGATGACTTTTCCTCACTGACATTCCCTATTGATGGAATAGATACAGCATTATTAGAAATAGCTGTTCAGCAAAAGCTGTTACAAGCTGGTCTTGTATTAGCTGATTTGCCAAAGCTGATACCCTTTTTCCTACGTGGTGGCTGGCCATTAGAACAGAATCGTCAGGCTGGTGCGGTTACGGTCTCCTTACGCTTAAGTGAACCTCAGGAGGATTCAGATGTTTGGCTTCTAGAAACAGTCCTTAGTACGGCTACAACTAAAAACTATTGGACACCTGCCATTCGTAAGCAGACGCAGCCAATAGTTGAAGCCCTACCTGTAAAATGGCAGATGTTCGCGGATGACATTGAACAACAGCAAGCTCAAATTGCTGATCTTCTTTCATTGGAAGAATTACGTAGTGATATTTTTATCCGTGTGATGTTAGAAGATTTACAGGTACGAACTTTTTTACGTGAGGATCTAGCTAGGTTGCAGGCTTTGGGCTTTGAGGTTGTACTACCAGCTTGGCTTAAGGATTTAAAGCAGTCCAAAATCCGTGTTCGTGTGAGCACTGGTAATGCAGCAGCAAAAAAGGTAGCTGGACTGGATGATATATTAACATTTAAATGGCAATTTTCTATGAACGGACAGTCCATTTCACCAGAACAGTTTAAAAAGCTTGTAGATGAAAAACGTGAATTCATCCGCATTGGTACCGAATGGTTTCGAGTGGATGCAAACTGGATGCAAGAAATGAGGGCTTTAATGCAGCAAGCTGAGGATGAGAGCTGGACAGTTCGTGAGTTGCTATTCCGTGAGCTACCAGAAAACTTTTCTTCCTCCCTTGAAGAAGAGGAAGCTGAGGATGAAATGCGAGATGATCCAATTTTTGCATTCGAATTACAGCAATCCCTTAAGTCCTATATGGAGCAGCTTCAAGAGAAAAAAGGTCTTCCAACAGTACCAGTTCCTTTAACATTACAGGCTGAATTACGTCCCTATCAACAAGAGGGATTTGAATGGCTTGCCTTTATGCGTGAGCAGGGTTTTGGTGCATGCTTAGCTGATGATATGGGTCTTGGTAAAACGGTTCAGCTTATTTCCTATTTGCTTCATCTCTATGAAACAGCAGAGTTTACAAAGCCCTCCATTATCATTTGCCCTACGTCAGTACTTGGCAACTGGCAAAAGGAGATTGCCCGCTTCGCACCTTCGTTAATTGTGCATACACATTATCAGGCCAATCGAGCAAAGGAGGATGTATTCAAACAGCTAGTGGAAAGAGATAAACCACATGTGATTTTATCAACGTATGGCACAGTTTCCCAGGATGCCGATTTTTTACAAGAGATGGATTGGACAACTGTTGTACTTGATGAGGCGCAAAATATTAAAAATATGCAGACATTACAGTCAAAATCAATCCGTAAATTACATGGTGCTCATCATATTGCACTAACAGGAACGCCAGTTGAAAACCGTTTATCTGAGCTTTGGGCAATATTTGACTTTATTCATAAGGGATATCTAGGTAGCTTTGGTCGATTTAATGAAGAATTTATACTACCTATAGAAAGAGATGAATCAGAGTCTCATAAACAAAAGCTACGTGCAAAAATACAGCCTTTCTTATTGCGTCGAACAAAACGAGATCCGAATTTACAGCTTAACTTACCAGATAAACAAGAATCCCATGCTTATTGCCCATTAACAACTGAGCAAGCATCTCTATATGAAGGTTATATTTTAGAGACGCTCGATCAGCTTGAGCAATTAACTGGCTTTCAGAAAAAAGGGCGCGTTTTAAAAATGCTCAGTAAATTAAAGCAATTATGTAATCATCCTGCCTTGTATTTAAAAGAGACTTTCGAGGATGCCGAAACAATGCTAACACGCTCGACGAAATTAGAACGTATTGTGCAAATGGCAGCAGAAATCGTGGACAATGGGGAGCAGTGCCTCATTTTCACACAATATATTGGAATGGGTCAACTACTTCAGCATTGCTTTAGCGAGCTTTATAACGTTGATGCACCTTTTTTAACTGGTGCAATGCCTAAGCAACAAAGAGATCGCTTAGTTGAGGCTTTTCAGGCAGGAGATTTCCCTATATTTATCCTCTCCTTAAAAGCAGGTGGAACAGGGCTGAATTTAACTGCTGCAAATCATGTTTTACATGCAGATCGCTGGTGGAACCCAGCTGTGGAAAATCAAGCAACGGATCGTGCATATCGAATTGGACAAACGCAATTTGTGCAGGTGCATAAGTTTGTGACAATCGGAACAATTGAAGAAAAAATTGATAAAATGCTGGCGCAGAAATCTGCATTATCAGAAGAATTAATTCAATCAAGTCAGTGGTTAACTGAGCTTGAAGATGATGAGCTTCGAGCATTAATGACACTTGATTTTTAATTGTTTGAGTGCGCCAAGAGCAAAAATGTTCTTGGCGCTCTTTTAGTTTTGAGAATATCAGTGGACAATTTTATTTGTTACTTCTTTTTCCTGCTTACTTCATATTCTTATTAAGTTGTGTTGAAAATCATCATTGCTGTGCGGTCTTCAGCAATGAACTACAATAATAGGTTTACATCATTCCTTTCTTCATGCATTACGGTGCAAGCAAATATAGGAGAATGGCGGATCAGACAACTTTGTCACTTGCTCCGTATGTAACACTTGGCATGCTGCTATACTACTGGTAAAACTACCTCTGCCTCTGGTAACACAAAATCCTTCAAGCCTTCTTGCTCTTCAGACAGCTTTGTAGGCACAATAGCTTCGTCACTATCTCTTGGCTTAAGCTGATAAAATCGGACATCTTCAACGACTACCTCTGTAATAAAAATCTTCGTACTTTGTTCATTTACAAATGACCTTGATTGGATACGGCCATTTGCCCCGATTAATGAGCCTTTCCCGCAATATTTGACAATATGCTCTGCAAGTCTTCCCCATACTGTACAAAGAATAAAGTCAGCATCTACTTCCCCACGATTATTTTTGTAATTGCGATTAATGGCTAAAGAAAAATGTGTTTGCACGCGATTCTCAGATAGGTGTCGTAACACAGGATCTTTTGTTAATCTTCCAACCAGTCCGACTTGATTCATTAATTCACCTCCTTTGCTTTTGATGCTCTCATCTTACAAGGCCGAATACTAAATTGGCAAAACTCGAATTTTATCATTCCCCTTCTTTTTTAATCATAAATTGGTTATATTGGCATTTTTACTAGGCAAAAATTAAATCAATTCATAGGCTGAATGCTTTTGGCTGTAATAGCAAATGCTATTTCATGAAATATGAAATTTCACAGTTTTTTCTTTTTCAAAATTGGCTAGGAACAAAGCAAGGGTCTCTTCATCACACGGTCCAATCGTATGTGTTATACTAATAAAGATGACCGACTTAGGAGGATAATACATAATGAAAACGTTTAAAATGCTTTCCTTTGACCTTGTCACAAAAGATGGCATACAATCATTCCCTTTAGTCGATGGCATTATTATCAATCAGGAAAACAGCCATCAATCATGGATTCTTGAACTGTTTATGGATGGACAATATCGTTCAACCTTTGAATATCTATTAGAAAAAGCTGCAGTCTTTAACGTGCGTGCTGTTATTTCATTTCCAGATAATGAACCTGCCCCTTTCCAAGTTGCCGTACATACTGTTCAAGAAATCGGAGATCATATTTCAGTGCTCCTAAAAGGTACACTTAAAACTAAGCGTTCAAAATATGCAGAGCAATTACTTGCTGAGCTTCTGGCAGAAGGCGTTTCTTTAGATAATTTACTGGATCGTTTCTCCCATGATATGAAAAAACGTCCAAAACTTAAAAATGATTAAAAATAACGTAAAAAAAGAGTGTTCCATTTCTGGATACACTCTTTTATTATTATCGCGTATTCATGTTGTTACGTTCATGAACGTCTACTTTTTCTTCCACAACATTTTCTTTAATAACATTGTCATTTCGTTCAACGCCATTTGCATTTGGTACGTTGTCATAGCCATTTGTACCATTTAAATCAGCGTTTGTTCCAGGTGTTGTAGCTTCAGGTATTGTACGGTTTTCATTAACAGTACCACGCTCAACACCATTCACGTTACGATCGTAAACATCGTTTCTTCGATCTGGATCTAAAGTATCTTCTACTTTGTCAACGCCTCGGCGAACATCGTTTCCAGCATTCTCCACAGGTCTATCTTCAACCGCCCTGTTTCCCCAGTTACATCCCCCAAGGAATAGCGTAGCAAATAGAATAGTTATAAATGACATCTTCCACATATTAAAAACCTCCTTTCTTGGGTGCTATGTCAGCAAATACAACTGTTGCATTTGTGATCCTACATAGAGTGCCCGGGAAAGGAGGGAACTATCCGATTTTCGTACAAACTATTTTTGTTTTTCTTTTAACAATTGTTCAATGTAAGCTGCTTCTGCTTTACAGTCATACGTATATTTTGTACCTAGCTCTTTTTGCAATGTCTCGATTGTTTCGATTTGCTTAGCAGTTGGCTCTTCATTTAAAATTTTCGCAATTACTTCATCGATTTTTTGTGCCATCTCTTCATGAAATTCAGTGCTCAGCAAAACATTTGCTGGAATTTTTTCAATCCATGCGGCATTGTCTTGAAAATAAGTCTGCCAGCTAGCAATGAAGTCTTCCATAGAGAAACGCTTTTCATCCCAACCAATACTTGCTAAGTATGATTCAAAAGATGTTGAAATCGAACGTGTAATGCTAATTTTAACACCTGAAGACAGTTCCTTATACATCTATTTAATCCTCCTACGTTTTAAAAAAACCTAAAATCACATGTATTTCAATTTACAATCGCTATACGCCATCGCATTTTAGAACATAAATAAACTGTTAAATATTTAACAGCAAGGACATGATTCGACATAATTATTTTATAACTTTTAGCCTATAAATGCAAATTAAGCCTGTTTTGGCTGCTCAGGCCCGATAGCAAATAGAATATCTGCTTCACAAACCAGTTCTCCATCAACTGTTGCTACACCGTGACCTTTGCCCATTGCACCTCTTAGTTTAACAAACTCTACTTCCAGTCTGAGCTGATCCCCTGGTACAACCTGACGTTTGAAACGGCAATTATCAACACCTGTTAAGAAGGCTAAACGACCTTTGAATTCATCCGCATTTAATAACGCGACACCACCAACCTGTGCTAGCGCCTCAACAATTAAAACACCAGGCATTACAGGATAGCCTGGGAAGTGTCCATTGAAAAAATCCTCATTGATGGATACATTTTTTAAACCTACAGCACGTTTTCCCTCATCTAATTCAACGATACGATCAACGAATAAGAAAGGATAACGATGTGGTAAAATTGCTTGAATTTGCTCTGCTGATAACATTTCTATTCCCCCTCAATTTTAAATCAATTTCGCCTTGGCGTAATTGTTGCTGTCGCTTCGCTTTCGCACAGATAAACAATGCGTCCGGATTTTGAATTGTGCCCACACAATTCATTCCTTTGAAAATCCGTGACATCCGCCAGAAGCTTTAGGCCAACACGATGTTGGCCACTCAGGCGTTTTCACAGGATGTGAAGATCTTAGCCCGAGTTCCTCTATTTCAGAAGGTGTTTGGACACCCACTGAAAGAGATCCAAAACCGCATTCATCTCACCACCTGTAGAGGTGAGAGTCTTCTGTATCTGCCGCTGCCGCTACGCTTACGCGCATAAAACATCTGCCGCTATGCTTTCGATACAAAAAACATTTGCTGAATGAAGATAAATTATGTAAACATAAAGGATGGTAAAGAATAAAATTATTCTTTACCATTCATAATATCAAATATATGCTGCCATGTTTCTGTTTTAAATACATCCATAGCGTTCCCTTGTCCAATAACACTGTAGCCAAACATTGCACCTAAAACTGCGGCAACAACGACTAATACGAGAACAAGTACAACGCGTAGCCAAATCGGAATCAGCCGTATTTGCACCCATCGAACCTCTCGTTGCTCTCCATTTGAGCGGCGTTCCTTCTCTTCTGGTGGCGTATCGGTTTCTTGTGTCGGCACAGAACGTCGACGTGAATCGTTTGTCATAGATTGTACTCCTCTTCATTCCTACTAAACAGTAATCATGGATCTACTAGCGAATTCCATTAATAAGCCCAAGCATTTGGTCTGCTAAAGTTACCGCTCGTGCGTTGAATTGATAAGAGCGCTGTGTTTGAATTAAATCCGTCATTTCCTTTGAAAGATTTACATTCGACATTTCTAGCGTGCCACTCTGCATGCCAATCTGCTGGCGATTCGCACCTTGTAATTCTGCAACAACCTCAGCCTGTGTATATCCTAGCTGAGCTAGATTATTTGGCAACCCAACATATTGGCCTGAAATGTGCTCCATTAGTTGTGGCTTTTGAAATTCTGTCACGGCTAAATCTGTACGGATAATATCTCCATTTGGATAGGAAGCCTCTAATACGCCTCCATTACGTACAGCAAAGCTTTTTACATTATCCGGTAATGTAATAGCTTGTCCTGTTGCATCAGCTAATGGATATCCATCTGAATTCACAACCATTACTGTTCCATTATTTAATGGTGATAAATAAAAGTCACCTTGACGAGTATACACTGTTTTTGTGCCATTTTCACCATCTGGCATTAAAATATTGAAATATTGTTTTGCTTTATTGAAGGCCATATCTAAATCGCGATTAGTTGTTTGTAGTGAACCTTGCTTTTCATTTGATTGAATTTGTCCAAGCATTGCACCTGAACCATATCGAATACCTACCGGAGATAGACGCTCTGCACGATCTTGCTTGTCATTATTAAATTGCTGATAAAGAAGTTCGTTGAAAGAAGCCTCTTTTGTCTTATAGCCATGTGTATTGCTATTAGCAATGTTATTACTAATGGTATCTAATTGGTTTTGTAATTGTCCCATTGTATTTGTTGCAGTAATCATTGTACGTAGCATTATCTAACGCCTCCAGTTCGCTTATTATACTTTTCCGATTTCATTAACAGCCTTTTCCATGCTTCGATCATAAGCCTGTAGCACCTTTTGATTGGCTTCAAATGCGCGATAAGCTGTCATTAAATCTGTCATCGTGCGACCAGAATCTACGTTTGAGCGCTCAAGGTAATTTTGACGCAGTGTAAAATCAACACCGTTAGCACCATAAGCCGTTGGTAAGTTCTCACCATTCTCTGTTCGAATTAAACCATTATCTTGTTTACGTAGCATGTTCGGATTAGCCGCAAATGATACGCCAACACGTGCTACTTGCTGATCATTGACGTAAATCGCACCAGTCTCATCTAGACGAAAATCATCATTTGGAAGCTGAATGCGTTGACCATTATCTGATAAAACATACAGTCCTTGTGCATTGACTAAATTACCTTGACCATCTAATGTAAAATTCCCATTTCGTGTATATGCCTCGCCACCATCTGGATGTGCTAAACGGAAGAATATAGATCCAGTGATGCCCTCTTCATTTTGCGGTAAGTATCCATCAATCAAGGCCATATCTGTTGAGAAATCTGTATTATAGATTTGACCCTGTATGTAGTTTGGCAATGTTTCTTGCATATAAATCCCTGTATTTAGTGCTCCCACTTGACTCATATATTGAGAGCCCATTTGCTGCTTGGCAGTTGCATTTGTATTTCCAACACTTGACATTAACATATCTGGAAATGAACGAATTGTTGATTGATCCGCTTTAAATCCTGGTGTATTCGCATTTGATAAATTATTAGTTAATAATTCTGTTCGTCTTTGTTGTGCAATCATACCAGTTGCAACTGTATAGAACCCTTTAAACAAAGGAATCACCTCATTCTATTTTTATAAGGATGCAGGCACTCGATCAATATTTTCAAGCATAATGCCTGTACCAATTGCTACACAATCCATCGGTCTTTCTGCAATGAACACAGGTACCTTTAACTCTTCAATTAATAGCTGGTCCATGCCATGTAGTAATGCACCACCGCCAGTAATGATCACTCCACGATCAATTATATCAGCTGAAAGCTCTGGTGGCGTTTTTTCTAGAACATTTTTTGCAGATTGGACAATCATTGCTACTGATTCATGTAAAGCGCGTTCAATTTCCTCAGATTGAATCATTATTGTACGTGGCAGACCTGTCACCATATCACGGCCGCGAATATCCATAGTATCATTTCTACCGCCCTTAAATACTGTACCAATTGTCATTTTTATTGCCTCAGCGGTACGTTCTCCAATTAGTAATTTATATTCTTTTTTAATATATTGTAATATATCATTATCAAAAACGTCTCCTGCGACTTTAATGGATTCACTTGTTACGATATCTCCCATTGAAAGAACTGCAATATCTGTTGTTCCACCGCCAATGTCTACTACCATATTGCCACTAGGTTGGAAAATATCCATACCTGCACCAATAGCAGCAACTTTTGGTTCTTCCTCTAAATATACTTTTTTACCACCAGATTTCTCTGCCGCTTCACGAATTGCCTTTTGCTCCACACTAGTAATGTTTGTTGGACAACAAATTAAAATACGTGGTTTAGTTAAGAATCCCTTTAAATTTAATTTATTGATAAAATGTCTTAGCATCGCTTCAGTAACATCAAAGTCTGCAATAACACCATCGCGTAATGGTCGAATTGCTGTAATATTACCTGGCGTGCGCCCTACCATTTGGCGAGCTTCTTCCCCTACTGCTAATACTTTATTTGTTTTTTTATCAATTGCCACTACAGATGGCTCATTTAAGACAATTCCTTTACCTTTAACGTGGATTAATACATTCGCAGTTCCTAAGTCAATGCCAATATCTTTCGAAAACATTTTATAATTTCTCCTTCCCGCCAGTTCCCACTACATAACGTTCATTTTTATCCCGCATAAACAGGCAGTAGACTCCCACTTCAAGACGTAAGCCAAGTAAATAATATAATCGGGAAATCAACTGCCGTAATATTCCGGTTAGTTCAACTAATAATCAGTGTGGGATGAGGACAATCCACACTGATTGAAGCTTCACTTTATCTCTTTATCTAGAATATTTTATCATACACTATTGGTAATTTCACCTAAATTTAGTGAATGTGGCTGTTTTCTTTTAATTATATGAACAATAATAGAAAACAATAATACGTTTAAAATAATCTTTTGTTAAGTTTGTCTTTAACAACAAAAAAAGAACGAATCATTCTTGACTCGCTCTTTCTTTCCACTTGTTTTTCGTTGCCTCTCCTCCGCGAATATGACGTACGGCCTTATGGTAGGCGAGAATTTCCTTCACCTGCTCTGCTAATCCTTCATGAATTGTTGGCAATCGCTCTGTTAAGTCTTTGTGCACCGTACTTTTTGAATAACCTGTCATTTTCGCGAGGACACGCACAGTCTCACGCGTCTCAATCAATAATTCACCGAGGCGTATGCAGCGCTTCCGAATGTGCTCGTGCACGTTCTTCGTCCTTTCCACACAATTTCACAAAATGGCTTTGGCATCAGATGCACGTATGCGCATTTCTTCACCTTATGTAAGGACAAAGCTATTCAGAACACGTTTTACACTTTCTCGATCAATTGCTGATGATTTATTCCGCAACAACGGATAGTAAGATTCCATATACCATCAATATCTTTTACTGTCATTGTAGCAGTCGATTTTCCCTATTTTAAAAGGCTAGTAATTTTTTCGGATTCACATATTTTCCGTCTTCAAGTACTTCGAAATGCAAGTGAACGCCTGCTGCTTGATTCCACTCATTGTCAGTTGCTTTTCCTAATGCCTGACCTTGTGTTACTTCATCGCCTTCTTTTACGGCAATATCTTTTACTGAGCTATAATGTGTTTGCTTACCATCTGGATGCTCAATCACAATTTTATTGCCTGTAAATGCATCTAGTTTTACTTCTAGTACTTTACCACTCATAGCAGCTAACACTTCAAATTCTTCACCATTCATAGCAAGAGAAATACCAGATGAAGTTGTAAATGTTTGATTAAATACCATTAGTGCATTTTCACGTGCCTCTGCATTAGCCTCTACTTCATAAAATTCTTGTAAAACTTGTACTTTACTAAGATTTGCTTCTTTGAATGGATACTTCATTGTTTCTGTACGAGCATTTGTTTCAACTACAGGACCTGGATCTACTTCTGCCAAATCTGGTAACGGAGCCTCTTCTACCTTTGATACAAGACTATTGTAACCAAATAGCATACCTGCTAGCATTAATGCACCACCAGCATAAACCGCTGGCCAAAACCAAGGTTTCTTCTGTAATTGACCTTTTTCATTTTGTTTTTGAGAAGTTTTACTATTTTTATCCTCTCTCATTTTCATCACCTCTAGTTGCAGTGTGAACAACTAGAAGTTATTTTAAACATGCATCTATCTTTTTTATCTCAATATCCTGATAATAATAGTGTAAAATTTCGTCAGCAGTTTTCCCTTCACTTGCCATTGCCTCAGCTCCATACTGACTCATTCCAACACCATGACCATATCCTTTTGTACTCACTTGTATTTTTCCAGTATTAGTATCATAGGAAATTTTAAAATCAGTAGATGGTATTTGCAAGAGTGTTCGAACCTCTCGTCCTGACCATACATTTTTACCTAGCTGTAAACGTTCAACACGTCCTGTATCATTAAAAAAATACTGAATGCGTGAGAAATCACTTACCTGCCATTTATCAGGCCAAATTGTATTCCACTCAGCTAATGTCCATTCCTTGACCGCCGAGAATTTTGGTGAAGATTGATCAGACATACTAGCTACACTTTGCAAATATGGAAGATCATTGCCACTATAACCATAGGCACTTTCTGTTTTGCCGTTGCTGGTAGAATGAAACATAGCTGTAATTAATTGATTATCGAAAAGAAGAACTTGTCCTTTTGTTTCATTAATAGCCTCGACAATTTTCTTTTCATTTCCTGGGAAATTGCTAGTCCAATTCGCTTTTCTTTGCTCTTTATTATAAAAAACTTGTCTAGCAACTGTGGGAGCAATTGCTTCTCTACCATAATTTGTCGATTTCAATGCATATGTTCTTGCTGCAATAGCCTGCGCTTTTAAAGCCTCTTTTTTAAATGAAACAGGCATTTCAGCAGCTACTACACCCGTAACATATGTTTCTAAAGGGATTTTCTTCTGTTGCCCCTCCACTTCTATAAATATTTCACACACATTGTCCGTTGTTTGGACTGACTCCTCAGTTGAACGTCTCTCACTAAATGCAACAGGAAGCACATATAATGTCCCTATCAAACAAATGATACCTACACTCATTATCCATTTTTTCATAAGGAATAATATGCTAAAACTCTTCTAAATATGTGAACCTTAGCGAAACAATATATAGATCGTCTAGTATCGAATAACTCACCTAAGAAGGTTATTACAAGTTACTATTTTTGTTCAAAGTCAGCTAGTTTATATTCCAGATGGGACAGATCACTTTTTGTTGGCTTCAATAAAAAGAACCCTCTGCTTTTAAGCAAAGGGTATCATTCAACTATTTAGTTTGTTGGTAATTCCACAGTAGATTTCTCTTTTATAACAACTTCTTCAACAGGCACGCGTTCGATATTAGCACCAAGTGCTGCTAATTTTTCATGGAATTCTACATATCCACGGTCTAAGTGATAAAGTTTAGTCACACGTGTTACACCTTCAGAAACAAGACCTGCTAAAATAAGTGCAGCCGCAGCACGTAAATCCGTTGCCATTACCTCAGCGCCTTGAAGATTTACAGGTCCTTCTATGAAGACTGAGCGTCCTTCTATTTTAGCACCAGCATTCATGCGACGGAATTCCTCAACATGCATAAAACGATTTTCAAAGACTGTTTCTGTAATAATACTAGTACCTTCAGCTGTTAGCATTAAAGCCATCATTTGTGATTGCATGTCTGTAGGGAATCCTGGATGTGGCATTGTTTTAATATCTACAGCCTTTAATTTATCAGGAACTCGTACACGAATGCCTTCATCTAATTCGATGATTTCAACGCCCATTTCACGCATTTTAGCAATTAATGCTGTCATATGCTCAGGAACTGCGTTTTCAATCGTCACATCTCCTTTAGTGATGGCTGCCGCAACCATAAATGTGCCAGCCTCAATACGATCAGGAATAATATGATGCTCGGTTCCATATAATGTTTCGACACCTTCAATACGAATGGTATTCGTACCTGCGCCAATAACTCGACCACCCATACTATTAATAAAGTTTGCAAGATCTACAATTTCAGGCTCTTTCGCTGCATTTTCAATTACAGTTGTCCCCTGTGCCAATGATGCAGCTGTCATAATATTCTCTGTTGCACCTACACTAGGGAAGTCCAAATACACATTTGCTCCTTTTAAACGGCCATTTACTTTTGCCTCTACATATCCGTGACCAAATGAGATTTTTGCTCCCATTGCTTCAAAGCCCTTTAAATGTAACTCGATTGGGCGAGAGCCAATTGCACAGCCTCCTGGTAAAGCAACTCGAGCATAGCCATTGCGAGCAAGTAATGAACCCATTACTAAAATCGATGCACGCATTTTGCTTACATATTCAAATTGAGCTTCACTGGAAAGTTCTTTTGTTGCATCTATATATACTGCATTGTCTTCTGGTATATATGTAACTGCTGCATTTAAACTTTTAAGTACTTCATTTATTGTAAAGACATCTGCTAAGTTAGGGACTTCTTTAATTACATTTTCTCCCTCAGAAGCAAGTAAAGCCGCCGCTAGGATTGGTAACACTGCATTTTTTGCGCCCTCTACACGTACTTTTCCTTGTAGCTTTTGGCCACCAGTCACTATTATTTTTTCCACCCTATGTCCCTCCGAATTTAATCTATTAAGCTATCGAAATTTTATTTAAAAAAGAAGTATAATGTCATAATCAGTAAACAAACAACTCTATAGTACAACTTTTTCAACGCTCGTTCAAGCATCCAAATCACTATTTTAAGCCATTTAATAATATTTTGCTATTTATTTATTGTACGCATGAAATTTTATTTTGTGAATGACCAATAACATAGAACGAAAGCGTTATTTTCTAATACATACCCAAAGATTTGTGAATCAATTTCTCCTTGGCGTAATTGTAGCTGCCGCTATGCTTTCGCTACAGAAAACATTTGCTGAATGAAGATAAAAAACAAAATTTATTGAATGGAATAATCCATCTTTTTTACATATTTCAAAGGACCTCATAAAGCGAAACTTCACTCAGGTTTTTTAATTGATCTCCCACTTATATTTGCTTCACTTAAAGCTTGAAGTGGGAGTCTTATACCGGATACTTCGCTTTCGTTACAGATCAATTACACCTCAGCGTAATTGCGTTGGGATTTTTTTCGAACTCGCTCGAAAAGCTCCTCTTCAAAATCCGTGACATCCGCCAGGGGCTTTAGACCAACAGATGTTTTTTGCGCGAAAGCGTAGTGTTAACGTAGCGTCAGTAGCACGATATTGGTCATTCAGGCGTTTTTAAAGGATGTGAAGATCTTAACCTTAGTTCCTCTATTTCAGTGAGCGTTTGTACACCCACTTATTAGGAAAAAAATCGCTTTTATCTCGCCACCTATAGAGGTGAGAGTATTCTGCTGAATAAAGATAAATTGCTGCACGTTTTTATGCGGATAAATTTTGTTATAAAGCCCTGTGAAATATGTATATTCATTTTCTACATTTTAAGATAGTAATAAGGAGCTATAAGATGAATTAAAACAGATAAGGGAGCTTACCAGACCAATTTGACACCTGGAGGAAAAAATTTGAAACAGTTGTTCCAATCGCAATACTCAATAATATATAGATCAACTGAATTTGAAATACTTTATTTTTCTTAAAGATCTTCTCAAGCATAAAAGCTTGTAGCGCATAAAAAGTAATAGCGATAAAAAATATATGAGATAAAATACCCAATAAAGCTTCTTGTCCTATCGATTCATATAATTCCATCGTAATCCCTCCATATTCATTAAGATCCATTATTCTACTTGCTGTAAAAACACTGAATAATGTTAAAAAACGGGCAGATGTTGAATCTGCCCGTTAAAATTTGAATTAGATATTACCCTCATGAACGTTGATACGATTCAACGCACGTTTTAATGCTAGGTCAGCACGTTTGAAATCAATGTTGTCTTGTTTACTTTGAAGACGTCCTTCAGCACGTTTAACGGCTTCTTTTGCACGTTTAACATCGATGTTTTCAGCAACTTCAGCAGAAGGCGCTAAAATTGATATCTTTTCTGGACGAACTTCAATGAAACCACCGCTTACAGCAACAATATCAGTAGAACCGTTTTCTTTTTTAAGCTTCACTGCACCAATTGCTAGTGGAGCGACCATAGGAATATGGCCTGCAAGAACACCGATTTCTCCAGAAGTTGTTTTAGCGATTACCATTGTTACTTCAGAATCGTATACTGGGCCGTCGGGAGTGACAATATTGACTTGAACTGTCTTCATATTTTTTCCTCCTCGTCCCTAGTATTAAACCTCTACGCCCATGCTTTTCGCTTTTTCAACTACCTCATCAATAGAACCAACTAAACGGAAAGCATCTTCTGGTAGGTGATCCCATTTACCATCAAGGATTTCCTTGAATGAGCGAACAGTTTCTTTAACAGGTACATAAGAACCCTTTTGACCAGTAAATTGTTCCGCAACGTGGAAGTTTTGAGATAAGAAGAATTGAATACGACGAGCACGTTCTACTGTTTGTTTATCTTCATCAGATAATTCATCCATACCTAAGATAGCAATGATATCTTGTAATTCACGGTAACGTTGGATTGTACGTTGTACGCCAGTAGCTACTGCGTAATGCTCAGCACCAACGATTTCAGGTGATAATGCACGAGAAGTCGAAGCTAGTGGGTCAACCGCAGGGTAGATACCCATTTCAGATAATTTACGCTCAAGGTTAGTCGTTGCATCTAAGTGGGCGAAAGTTGTAGCTGGCGCCGGGTCAGTATAGTCATCGGCTGGTACGTAAATCGCTTGGATAGAAGTTACAGATCCTTTGTTCGTAGATGTGATACGCTCTTGTAATTTACCCATCTCAGTTGCAAGTGTTGGTTGGTAACCTACCGCAGAAGGCATACGACCTAATAGGGCAGAAACCTCAGAACCTGCTTGTGTGAAACGGAAGATATTGTCGATGAATAAAAGTACGTCTTGGCCTTGTTCATCACGGAAGTATTCCGCCATTGTAAGACCAGTCAATGCTACACGCATACGTGCACCAGGTGGTTCGTTCATTTGACCGAATACCATCGCTGTTTGCTTGATAACGCCTGAATCGCTCATCTCGAAGAATAAGTCGTTCCCTTCACGAGTACGCTCACCTACACCAGCGAATACAGAGATACCTGAGTGCTCTTGTGCGATGTTGTTAATTAATTCTTGGATTAATACTGTTTTACCTACACCGGCACCACCGAATAGACCGATTTTACCACCTTTGATATATGGTGCAAGTAAGTCTACTACTTTGATACCTGTTTCAAGAATTTCAACTGAAGTTGAAAGATTCTCGAAAGATGGTGCTTCACGGTGAATTGAATCACGACGTGCGTCAGCAGGAATCTCTTCACCTAAGTCAATTACTTCTCCAAGTACGTTGAATACACGACCTAGCGTAACTTCACCAACTGGTACTGAGATAGCTTTTCCTGAGTCTGTTACTTCTGCTCCACGTTGTAAGCCATCAGTAGATGACATCGCAATTGTACGAACAGAATCATCACCTAAATGAAGCGCAACTTCTAATGCAAGAATTGTTGGTTCTTCATTAGGACGTTCAATCTTAACTGACAATGAGTTATAGATTGCTGGTAATTGACCATTGCTGAATTTTACGTCAACAACTGGACCCATTACTTGAATAACATGTCCTTTATTCATTACTGTGTACCCTCCTATCGTATTCTTATACGACATTGGGAAGCTGGCCTACTCTAAGGCTGCAGCTCCACCAACGATTTCTGTAATTTCTTGTGTAATCGCCGCTTGACGCGCACGGTTGTATTGCAATGATAGATCTGAAATAAGATCAGATGCGTTATCTGTTGCATTTTTCATAGCCGTCATACGAGAAGCATGTTCACTTGCTTTTCCATCTAATAATGCCCCATAAACTAAGCTTTCCGCATATTGTGGAAGTAATACTTCAAGAATTGCTTCGCCAGATGGCTCAAATTCATAAGAAGCTGTACCGCTTGCAGGTGCAATATCTGTTAATGGAAGAAGTTTTTTCTCCGTCACTTCGCTGGCAATAGCGCTGACAAAGTGATTGTAGTACATATAAAGTTCATCATACGTACCATCAATGAACATACCAACAGCATTACGAGCGATTTCTTTAATATCAGCAAAGGTTGGTTGGTCCGGAAGACCGACAACATCACTGATAACATTATGATCACGTTTTACAAAGTAGTCACGGACAACACGACCTACTGCTAAAATAACGTATTCGTCTTTTGATCTATGACGTTCGTTAATTGTACGTTGTACTTGACGTAGGATGCTTGAGTTGTAAGCACCTGCAAGTCCACGGTCAGAACCAATGACTAAGTAAGCTGTTTTCTTAACAGGACGAGCAGTTAACATTGGATGTCCGCTGTCTTTTGTCCCGGAAGCAATCGCGCCTACTACGTCCTGGATTTTTTCCATGTAAGGAACGTAAGCTTTAGCGTTTTGCTCTGCACGACGTAACTTTGAAGAAGAAACCATCTGCATCGCTTTCGTTATTTGCTTCGTACTCTTTGTAGAAGTAATACGACCTTTTATTTCGCGTAAGTTTACCACTGGTATTTCACCACCTTCTGTTTTTTAATCAAGTGACTAGTCGATCTTATTCTGATTTAGCGAAAGTTTTTTTGAATGCACTGATTGCTGCTTCATAATCCGCATCAGGAGCAAGCTCTTTTGTAGTACGAACATGATCTAAAACGTCTGTATGGTTTGTATCTAACCAGCTTAAGAATTCAGATTCAAAACGAACGATATCTTGTACTGGAATATCATCTAAATGACCTTTAGTTAATGCATAAAGAATAGCAACTTGTTTTTCTACTTTTAATGGTTTGTTAAGGTCTTGTTTAAGAACTTCAACCGTACGTTTACCACGCTCAAGTTTACCAAGTGTTACCTTATCTAAATCTGAACCGAATTGAGCGAAAGATTCAAGCTCACGGAATGCTGCTAAGTCAAGACGTAGCGTACCAGCAACTTTTTTCATCGCTTTAATTTGAGCAGATCCACCTACACGTGATACTGAAAGACCGGCGTTAATAGCTGGACGTACACCTGAGTTGAATAAGTCAGATTGTAAGAAAATTTGACCATCAGTAATTGAGATTACGTTCGTTGGGATGTATGCAGAGATATCCCCAGCTTGTGTCTCAACGAATGGAAGAGCTGTAATCGAACCATTTTGATATGTTTCATTTAACTTCGCAGCACGTTCAAGTAAGCGGCTGTGTAAGTAGAAAACGTCACCAGGGTAAGCTTCACGACCTGGAGGACGACGTAGAAGAAGTGAAAGTTCACGGTAAGCAGATGCTTGTTTAGAAAGATCATCATATACGATTAACACATGTTTACCTTGTAACATGAATTCTTCTGCCATAGATACACCAGCTAATGGTGCTAGGTATAATAATGGAGCTGGTTGAGAAGCAGAAGCTGTCACAACGATTGTATAATCTAAAGCACCATTTTTACGAAGCGTTTCTACTACACCACGTACAGTAGATTCTTTTTGACCAATTGCAACATAGATACAGATCATGTTTTGGTCATTTTGGTTAAGAATTGTATCGATAGCAACTGATGTTTTACCAGTTTGACGGTCACCGATGATTAACTCACGTTGACCACGACCGATTGGTACTAATGCGTCAATTGCTTTAATACCAGTTTGTAGTGGTTCGTGTACTGATTTACGAGCCATTACACCGAAAGCTGGACTTTCGATTGGACGAGATTTTGTAGTGTTGATAGGACCTTGTCCATCCACTGGTTGACCAAGTGGGTTTACAACACGGCCAATTAGTTCTTCACCAACTGGTACTTCCATGATACGACCTGTACGACGAACTTCATCGCCTTCTTTGATGTCAGTGTATGGACCTAAGATTACGATACCAACGTTACCTTCTTCTAGGTTTTGAGCCATACCCATAACACCGTTAGAGAACTCTAAAAGCTCTCCAGCCATGGCGTTGTCGAGGCCATGAGCAAGAGCAATACCGTCACCAATACGGATAACTGTACCAACTTCGCTTACTTTAAGTTCAGATTCATAATTCTCAATCTGTTGTTTAATCAGACTGCTGATTTCTTCAGCCTTGATGCCCATGTATGTCACCTCTCACATTTCTAAATTATTAACCGATTAATTCACGTTTTAAGCGCTCAAGTTTGTTCACAACTGAGCTATCATAAATATGATTACCGATTTGAACACGAATTCCACCAAGAAGTGATGGATCAATTTCGTTTGTAATGTTTAATGATTGTTTACCAACAAGTTTCGCAAATGCTGCAGAAATTTTCGCGCTTTCTTCAGCAGAAAGTTCACGAGTAGTGAATACTGTTGCATCTGCAGTACCTTGTGCTTGTGCAGCTAGCTCAGCGTATTCTTTTGCAATTAGCTTGATTTCATTTACACGTTTTTTCTCAACAAGTAGTTGAATTGTGTGTAAAACTTCTGGCGTTGCACCCGCAAAGATGTCTGCTAGCATTTGTTTTTTACGTTCGATAGAGAACTTAGGAGCATTTAAAAGTGTTAAAAAATCTGGAGATTCTTTTATAACCTTTGTCAGCTCGTTTAAGTCTGCTCCAACTTCAGCAAGAATGTTTTTTTGTTGCGCTAATTCAAATAGCGCTTGAGCATAACGTTTTGCTACAGTTGAATTACTCATTGAGCTTCCCCTGCCTTCGCAATCGTCTCTTCAATTAGAGCACGGTTGTCTGCCTCAGAAATCTCTTTGCTAAGGACTTTAGATGCTGCAAGTACAGATAATGAAACGACTTCATCACGTACAGCTGCAATAGCTTTTTCTTTTTCAGACTCAATTTCACGTAAAGCTGATTCTTTTAAGCGGTTAGCTTCATTGCGTGCTGCAGTAAGAATTTCTTCTTTTTGTAGTTCGCCTTGCTTCTTAGCGCTTTCAACAATCGATTGTGCTTCCGTACGAGCTTCCTTAAGAAGGCTCTTTTGTTCTTCTAAATATTGGTGCGAATCTTTGCGCGCTTTTTCAGCTGCTTCGATTTCACTAGCTACTAATTCTTCACGTTGTTGCATGATGCCCATAAGTGGACCCCAAGCTAACTTTTTCAGTAAAAACATTAATAATAAGAAGATAACCAATGTTGAAATAATGTCACCATTGTTAAATCCTTCACCAGCGCTGGCACCTAGTACAAGATAATCTAAAAACACGATTGTTTCACTCCCTTCAAGAGCTTTGACTTCAACATTATTTAATAACTTGAAAAACTACCTATTTTAAAAAGCTATATTTTCACATAGCTTTTATCTGTTCCAAAATGAAGGGCGAAGTTTCATCTGGAGATTCCTGCTTCGCCACTAGTAAAATTCAGTGTTCAACTGAATTATTTGTTCATTACGATGAATGCTACTACTACTGCGATAATCGGTAGGGCTTCAACTAATGCAACCCCGATGAACATTGTAGTTTGAAGAACGCCACGAGCCTCTGGTTGACGAGCGATACCTTCTACTGTTTTTGATACGATAAGACCGTTACCGATACCTGCACCAAGTGCACCTAAACCGATTGCGATTGCTGCTGCTAATAAACCCATTTGAAAATTTCCTCCTTGGAATTGTTTGTTTTTTTGGTTTAAGCATAAGATTTATGCTTTATATTAATGGTCATCGCTCACTTTATGAGCCATGTAAACCATTGTTAACATTGTGAAGATAAAGGCTTGGATTAAGCCGATGAAAATAGAGAAACCTTGCCATGCCATCATTGGTACAATTGCACCAACAACACCAAGTACTGTTCCAGATGTAGCTAAACCTGCTATTAATGCAAGTAATATCTCACCTGCATAAATGTTACCGTAAAGACGTAGACCAAGAGTAAGCGTATTTGCAAACTCCTCCACAAGCTTTAATGGGAGCATAAATGACATTGGCTTGAAGAATGTACCAACATAATGGCCTGTACCCTTCATTTTAACACCGTAGTAGTGTGATAATACTAAAATCATTGCTGCAAGCGTCATTGTAACTGTTGGGTCAGCCGTTGGTGATTTCCACCATAGCGTGTGGTCATAGATGATTGAGAATGGAAGACCTAGTAAGTTAGATATTGCGATAAACATAATAAGTGTAATACCCAAAATATGGAATCGTCCACCAGTTTTCCAGTCCATGTTGCTTTTGATGATATTCTTTACGAAATCCATAATCCATTCCATAAAGTTTTGCATACCAGTTGGTTTTAGTTTTAAGCTTCTAGTTGAAATAAACGCAATTAAAAATACAATAATTGCTGCAACTAGTAACATCATCACTGTAGATAGATTAAATGTTAATGACATAAATCCTAAATCTAAAGTGTATAACGGAGCTTTGTGATCCATTGTTATTTTTTCACCTCTCTTTCTAATTTAAAGCACATTAGCGGTTCCTTACATGTGATACAATTCTCTCGACAAAGAGAAAAACGTACGGAAGCATTAGCCCTATAACCGTGCTAATTAAGTGAAAATAGTCTGGCAACGAAATGGCTAGAGCGACTGCCGCTACACCTGATCCAAAGCGGAGCATTGTACCAAGTGAGCCTATTTTCTTCCCTTCACTAATGGACCTGTCAAACTTCTCCATACGGCGAACTAAAATCCAAAAATTATACGTACCAAAGAATGCACCGATTGCGATGCCCGCAAAAAACGTCTGATAGGGCGTAAATCCCCAGCCTAATGCACAGAGTGCGAGCAAAAAAAATAACGCTCTCTTCTGCATAGCAAAAATGTGATGCAAATCTAGCATTGGTTGTAATCTCCTGAATCATTTTTTCGAGTAATGAAAACGTTTGCTGACCACCATGTGAAATCAGAAAAGAGCAGTGAAAAACACTACTCACAGCGGAATAGTAACGGGAGAGTCATTTCAATTACAGGTGTAAATTCCCAAAAATGCCTTACACCCCTTACTTATTTCGGTAAAAAACCGAAACGCACAAAACGTTGCAAATCGACAGCTTTTATTTTGAACTGTCAATTTAGTAGAAACTTGATATAACAAGTGTTTCAACGCCAATCAGCGAATAGAAACCCTTATCATTCTTACCCTTTGTAAGCATACAATAGGAGATATTTGAAGTCAATTAGTAAAGGAGAAAAACTTCACAGCCACTATACTCTTGTCAAATTGTTGACAAATTTGTGTATGAAAATTCATAGATTCAAAATGAATTTTCGAAATTATGCAAAAAAAAGCTAATTTACGACATGATTTCGCTCGTAAATTAGCTCACCCATTACACTAGGTACAATAGACTCATTTTTAACACTCTAAAATTGTACATTAATTGCTTTTATACAAAAAATCTAAGAGAGCTTTTACAATTCGCTCAGAGGCATGCCCATCACCGTAAGGATTTGATGCTTTTGCCATGGTTTCATAGGCATTTGTATCTTCTAATAATTCTTTTGCAAGAGAGTAGATTGTTTCTTCTTCTGTTCCTGCTAGTTTTAAAGTACCCGCCGCAATACCTTCTGGACGCTCTGTAGTATCTCTTAGCACAAGGACTGGCTTCCCTAACGAAGGTGCCTCTTCTTGAATACCACCAGAATCAGTAAGTATCATATATGAGTTTGCCGCGAAATTATGGAAATCGAATACTTCAAGTGGCTCAATTAAATGTACACGCTTATGATCCCCTAAAATATCATTGGCAATCTCACGTACAGCTGGGTTCATATGCATCGGATACACAACTTGTACATCTTCATGCTCTGATAAAATTCTCGTAATCGCATGGAACATATGTCGCATTGGTTCACCGAGGTTTTCACGACGATGCGCTGTTAATAAAATCATGCGATCCTTACCGATTTTATCCAATACAGGGTGTGTATACTGTTCACTTACAGTCGTAGCTAAAGCATCAATTGCTGTATTGCCTGTTACAAAAATAGTTTCTGATTTTTTATTTTCATCTAATAGATTTTTCTTCGATACTTCGGTTGGTGCAAAATGAAGATCAGCCATGACACCTGTTAATTGTCGATTCATTTCCTCTGGATAAGGTGAATACTTATCCCAAGTGCGCAGACCAGCTTCCACATGTCCAATTGCAATTTGGTTATAGAACGCTGCTAGACTTGCAACAAAAGTAGTAGTTGTATCACCATGTACTAAAACAATATCTGGCTTAGCCTCTTTCATGACTTGATCCAAACCATGTAATGCATTCGTCGTTACATCAATTAATGTTTGACGATCCTTCATAATATTTAAATCGTAGTCAGGTACGATTTTAAATGTTTCTAAAACTTGATCTAGCATTTGGCGATGTTGAGCTGTTACAGTCACAATCGATTCTATTTGCTCAGGATGTTTTTGTAATTCTAATACAAGTGGAGCCATCTTAATAGCCTCTGGTCTTGTACCGAAAATCGTCATTACTTTCCACTTTTTCGTCAAAACGATTTGCACCGTCCTTTATTTTATTGTATGAAAAGTGGTTTACCCCCGTTGAATTACGTTGATATCGCAAAAACCGAACTCCAAGTGGGAACCACCTAGACATACTATGAAACGTCCTTCAATATTGAAGGACGCTTTCAAATTTTATAAGTTGCAAAAAAAACAGTCATTACCATTGTGAAAAACACAGAATCCTTTTTCAGTGAAACCTACCTTATTTCGTACCGAATAGACGATCTCCCGCATCCCCTAAACCTGGCACAATATAGCCATGGTCATTTAATTTCTCGTCAAGAGCAGCAATGTAAATATCCACATCTGAATGTTCTTCTTGAATTGCTTTTACACCCTCTGGCGCAGCGATTAAACACATAAATTTAATATTTTTCGCTCCGCGTTTTTTCAGTGAGTTAATAGCCTCTACTGCTGAACCGCCAGTTGCAAGCATCGGATCAACAATGATGAAGTCGCGTTCTTCTACATCTGCTGGAAGCTTTGCGTAATATTCAACAGGCTTTAATGTTTCTGGATCACGATAAAGTCCGATATGACCAACTTTTGCCGCTGGAATTAGCTTTAATACACCATCTACCATACCAATTCCTGCACGTAAAATTGGGACAATCGCAAGTTTTTTTCCAGATAAAACTTTTGTTTTCGCTACAGTGACAGGTGTTTCAATTTCGATTTCTTCCACTGGCATATCACGTGTAATTTCAAAGGCCATAAGTGTCGCTACCTCATCAACTAACTCACGAAATTCTTTTGTTCCCGTATTCTTATCACGAATATAAGTTAATTTGTGTTGGATTAGTGGATGATCAAATACATATACTTTGCTCAAAGGGATTCGCTCCTAACCGTTCGGATTTCATTTTTATCTCACCTAGTATAACAGAAAAAAGGAGTCGTCTCAAAAATAAATTTGGGACAACTCCATTTCTAGAATGTTACCTACATATAAGAGCGATTATTCATCTAGTATTTTATCTAATTGCTCAATCGGCATAGGTTTGTAATAAAAATATCCTTGTCCCACAGTACAACCAAGTGCACGTAATATTTCAACCTGCTCCTCGTTTTCAATACCTTCAGCTACCGAAGTCATTCCTAGATTTAAAGCCAATTGTATAATAGAACGGACAATTGCGAGCGTAGCAGCATCATTAATAGCATTGATGAAGCTTCGATCGATTTTTAATTCTGTAAAAGGTAGCCTTTGTAAATAGCTTAGTGATGAAAAACCTGTGCCAAAATCATCTACTGATGTTTTAAACCCGTAGCTCTTCAATTCCTGGATAATGGCAAAGGCTGATTGAAAATCAACCAAGCCGATATTTTCTGTTACCTCTAATATGATATAGTTTGGATCAATATCATATTGCTGAACTAAATTTACAATATCCTGAACAAAGTGAACATAGTAAAAATGATCTGGTGAAATATTTACTGCTACCCTTACTAAATTCTTCCCCAATTTCTTACGTTCGGCTAACCATGAAAGCACCATCTCTAATATTTGAATATCAATTTCTCTCACTTTTCCCGCATTTTCTGCAACAGGAATAAAAACTGCTGGTGACACAAAACCAAGCTTTGGAGAAATCCATCGAGCAAGTGCTTCAATACTTTGAATTTCTCCAGTACGTAAATCAACTTTTGGCTGTAAATTTACAGATATCTCCTTGTTTTTTAACGCCTGTGCCAAATGATTTAACACCGTCATTTGCTGTTCAAGGACATCATTTCTTTCTTGAGTAAAAATCTCCATATGAGTACCAGGTTTATTAGCTGCAAAGGATAATGCATTGTCTGCAAAGCGAATTGCATCTGCTATTTTTATATCATCATTATAAAATGCAATGCCTGTTTTCAATGTAATATAAATTTGTTTTCCACCGACGATAAAAGGCTGACGAATGATTTCTTTAATACGTTTCTCGTAATTCTGAAAAGTAGTTTGGGGTGTCACACTTGAAAGAATTAAACTTGTACTTGTGAATCTAGCAATATATTCATAATATTCATCTTTGTCTTCATTTAGACGTTTTGCAATTTGTCTTAACAGTTCATCTCCTGCTTCCCGGCCATATAGCTCAACAATTTGAGGAAATTCACTTGGTTTTAAGATTTTAATATAACCATTTTGACCACGTTCTTTATCCTTCTCTACCTTATTTAAGAAACTGTGTCGATTAGGTAGCCCCGTAGTAATATCCATATAAGCTAAATCCCATATCATTTTCTGTGTCTTTGCATAAGAATACGCCAGCGCCACCAATGAACCAATTTTACCAAACATATTTTCTAAAAACTCTAGGTCACTAGGATGAGGCTTTAAAAATATTGCAAACAACCCTATTGATTGCTGTTGTTGATTTCGTATCGGTACAAACCATCCAGCTGTCTTTTTAGAGGCATTGGCAAAGTTTTTATGTTCTAATGGAATATCAATATCATCCAAATTTGTGGTAAAAATAGATTTCCCCTCTTGTATAACTTGGTCGTAAAGATTTTTGCTTTCACAGCGTTCTGACATCCCTTTTACTTTACTATTACCTGTAAAAACTTGTAATTGATTTGATTCTGCTTTAATTAGCACCATACTTACAATATTCGGCATAAAAAATTCATCTATGCCACTACAAATAATGCTCATCTTTTTATCAAAAGGATTGTCCTTTTCAATTGCTTCATACATAGCTTTTTCCAGGCGCATTAAAAAATCTTCAGTGTGGTAATACGTAACGTCCTTCACAAGTAAAAGTACATATAATGTTTCATTTTTACTATTTTGAAATGGCAGCGCTTGTATTTCAGCCCAAAAAGGGGGTTTGTCCAAGCAATTATGGTGTAATTTTGCTTGGACCATGACCCCGCTATGTATTTTCTGCTTAATCATCTCAATAGATGTCTGCTGTTCCTCATTTGATAGCAATGAAAAGTAATCATTATTTGCAATTTGTGAATGTGTAGTATTTGTCAGCGTACAAAAAGAATCGTTACATTCCAATATTTTATGATTATTTTTCACATCAAAAATTACGTAGCTTTCTTTTGAATTATCACCTAATTTACGAATTGTGCTTAACAATATTTCATTTTGTATGTCCATCGATTTTGTAACCATCCAACCCCTCCCGTCTCTATCACTTCTTCTTTCTTACATTGTACATAAAAATTCAATAAATTGTCACTTTTATAAAAATTTCTTCTTTAATTAGGACAATATCTGTCCTCGACCCACTATACTATATCTTTTTCTAATCAGTTTATGTAAATTAATTCAAAAATAAGAGGATTTTATTTTTATGTTAGAAAAAAAGATACTTCTTACAGTTTTAGACTTATTTTACAAATCAAAAGGGCTATGTTTAAAGTGAACAATTGCACTTTAAACACAACCCCAATCAATAATTATGCGTATAAAGGATGGTTGTCAGTTAGAGCTTTAACGCGAGCTTTTGCCTCAGCTTTCACTGCTTCATCCTCTGGATTTTTTAGAACTGCTGCAATAATTGCGCCAACTTCTTTCATATCTTCCTCTTTGAAACCGCGTGATGTTACAGCTGGTGTACCAATACGGATACCAGAAGTAACAAATGGAGATTCTGTATCGTAAGGAATTGTATTTTTATTTGTTGTAATCCCTACTTCATCAAGTGCATGCTCTGCTACTTTACCTGTTAAGCCAAGAGATTTCACATTAAGAAGTAATAGATGGTTATCTGTACCGCCAGAAACAATTTCAACACCTTCAGCCACTAATACTTCACCTAATGCTTTGGCATTCGCTTTAAGTTGTTTTGCATATTCTTTAAATTCTGGCTGTAAAGCTTCACCAAATGCAACTGCTTTTGCAGCGATAACGTGCATTAAAGGACCGCCTTGAATACCTGGGAATACAGATTTGTTTAGCTTTTGCTCCCATTCTTTCGAAGCAAGAATTAAACCACCACGTGGACCACGTAATGTTTTATGTGTTGTAGAAGTCACAAAATCAGCGTATGGCACTGGTGATTGATGTTCTCCAGCAGCTACTAAACCAGCGATATGTGCCATATCAACCATAAAATATGCTCCTACTTCGTCTGCGATTTCACGGAACTTAGAAAAATCGATTTCACGTGGATAAGCCGATGCACCTGCAACAATTAATTTTGGTTTATGTTCTAAAGCTTTTTGTCGTACATCTTCATAATCAATTACTTGAGTTTCTTTTGTTACACCATATTCTACGAAATTGTATAGAATACCTGAGAAGTTTACAGGAGATCCATGCGTTAAGTGACCGCCATGAGAAAGGTTCATACCTAAAACTGTGTCACCTGGCTCTAAAATTGTGTGGTATACTGCCATGTTTGCTTGTGCACCAGAATGCGGCTGCACGTTTGCATATTCTGCGCCAAAGATTTCTTTTACACGGTCACGTGCAATATCCTCTACCACGTCTACATGTTCACAACCACCATAATAACGTTTACCTGGATAACCCTCAGCATATTTATTTGTTAGAACAGAGCCCTGTGCCTCCATTACAGCTTCAGAAACAAAGTTCTCTGATGCGATTAACTCAATATTTGCTTGTTGACGTTTTTTTTCTGCAAGGATTCCCTCTAAAACTGCTTTGTCTTGTACTGCTAATTTTTCGAATGCCATGTTTGAAAAGCCTCCTAGTATGATCATTATTTATATTTACCACTATAAAAGAGAGGTAATTTTAATTATTTATATACTGCACGTTCTCCGCCAATCAGCTTCGGACGTGTTGTAGCAATTGTTACAACCGCTTCTCCTATCATTCGCACCGATGTACGAACCGGGACAGCTACTGCCTTTAAATGCATGCCAATTAATGTTTGACCTATATCAATTCCTGCGCTAGCCTGCACTGTTTCCACAACAACCGGATTGTCAAATTGTGTATAGGCATAAGCAGACATTGAGCCACCTGCTGTCCGAACGGGAACTACAGATACTGGTTCATAGCCTAAATGGTCCGCGATTGTTGCTTCCATTGTAATGGCGCGATTAATATGTTCACAGCCTTGGAATGCTAGATGCAGCTGATGTTTTTTTGCAAATGCTTGAAGAGGCTCAAATATCGCCTCTGCGATTTCAAGTGCACCCGCTGTGCCAATTTTCTGACCAATCACTTCAGATGTCGAGCAGCCTACGACAAAAATAGTATTTGGTCGTAAGGTTACCTGCTCTTCAAATTCACTGAGCAACTGAGTCAAATGTGTCCGTACCTGTTGTATAACCACTATGCTCAGCTCCTTTATATATCTAATTAGAAACACACACGAACAATTATATTATAGAAATAGTCATGTGTAATAATTAGCTTTCATTATTGTTCAAGTTCAGTAATTTTTTCAATACGGCGAGCATGGCGCCCACCCTCAAATTCTGTTTCAAGCCATGTTCGGACAATTTCACGTGCAAGACCAGGACCTATCACACGTTCTCCCATAGCCAAAATATTTGAATCATTGTGGCAACGTGTTGCCTTTGCGCTAAATACATCATGTACTAAAGCACAACGAATTCCCTTCACTTTATTTGCAGCGATGGACATACCAATACCTGTCCCACAAATTAAAATACCTTTATCAAATTCCCCGCTAACAACACCTTCAGAAACTGGTTTTGCATAATCAGGATAGTCTACTGAATCCGCAGATTGTGGACCAAAATCTTCGTAGCTAATCTTTAGCTCATCTAACAGCTGCATAATCTCACGACGTAAGTTATTGCCTCCGTGATCAGAAGAAATTGCTATTCTCACTGGGTTCCCTCATTTCGAATTTATAGTCAACACTAGTGTACCACTTCTATCTCAAGAATAACATGATTTTTCTTGCATTTTTATGCTGATTTCTCCTAAAAGACGAACAATTCTTGTAAAACACTTTAAAATCATTCACTTTTAAAGTCATTTTCCCGAAGATACATAGAATATGATTCTTTTAAATTCGGATACCAGTCTTTTGTTGTAATATTCCATCATCTGAAGTTTTTTAGCTTTATTATCTACCGTGGACATACTATATTAATATTTTTCATTATGTTGTACGTTCTTTATAAGACTCTAACCGATACTTCGGTTCTTATTTACGCCCCTAACTTCTATCCCATCAATTACTCTCTAGCGTAATTGCATCAGGATTTTTCGGCTCGCTAGAAAAGCTCATCTTCAAAATCCTGACATCTACTAGGGGTTGAATCGAGATAAAAAAATGTAGACAAACCCTATGGATAATGGAGTTTGTCTACATTTTTTACTATGCTTGTCTATCAAATTGTTGAATCATTTTATGCAGCTCTTCCGATTGCTTCTTTAAGTCCTGCGCTAATTGCTCTACCTGTTCAATAGCGTAAGCTTGCTCTTCTGCTGCCCCGCGTACCTCTTGGGCACCCGCTGACGTTTCTTGTGCAATAGCAGCAACTTCTTGAGATTGACGAGCTGTTGTTTCAATATTGTGCATTTGCTGCTCTATTAATGAAGATATTTCTACAATAGCTGTTGCCATTTCATGTACACTCGAAGACATCCCCTCTACTGCCGTTGTTGTTTCTGACACACGGGCTGCTTCCTTCGTTGCAAAAGCTACTTGTTGATTCATTTGTGTAACAACAATCTCCACGTTTTGTTGCATGGATTGAATTAAACTTGTAATACCTTGTACTGCTTTGGCGCTTTCATCAGCCAAACCACGAACCTCTTCAGCAACAACAGCAAAGCCTTTTCCATGCTCACCAGCACGGGCTGCCTCAATGGAAGCATTTAATGCTAGTAAATTTGTCTGTGCTGCAATATCGCCAACTAAACTAATAATACGCTCCACTTGTCCAGCATTATCCTCTAGTGCACGAATGCTCTCTAATGCTTCATTGTTACCAGTAGAGATTTGTTGAATACTATTAACTAACGTTTCTATGGCCATCGTCGTATTTGTAAGATTATGTAAAATCTCTTTAGTTTGCGTTGCCGATGCTTCAGCTCTTCTATTTACTTCTGTGGCAAGCGCTCGCACGTCTTCAATGGCTTCAGCTGTATCCTGTACTGCTATAGCAGAGGCCTCTGCTCCTGTAGAAATGTGCTTTACTGTAGAGGCAATACCTTCTGCTTTTTTCGTAGCAATAGCTGCCTCATCCGATAATTGAATAATCGATTGATTTGTTTGCTGGAAATTATGGTCTATACTTTCAACCATTTGTCGTAAATTTAATACCATTTGCTGGAATGCCTCTGCAACAGAACGAATCTCATCATTTGTTTTCGGCAATTCTACATCTTGTCCTATTTTTCCTTCTGCTACACGTGAAGCTGATAACTCTAGCTGTTGTAATGGTCTGATTAGGACTCCACATAATACCCAAGCCAAAATACCTGACCATACAATACCTAATAGATAAGTAACAATTTCAAACAGTTTGCGATTAATCTCTGGAAAGAAGGTAGGTTGTAAAAATTCGATGAATATAAAGCTAATGCTGTAGGTGATTAGTGCAAGAATACCAACAAATAGTGCTAGTTTAAGTCGTAAGCCAAACTGTTTTTTCATAGCGACCCTCAATTCTTTTCAAGTTTTTTTACTAATCGTTCTACCAATTCTTTTAATTCTGCAAATGTTGCTTCATATATTACTTTACTCCCACCATAAGGATCTACAACATTATCCATACTACCTTCAATTATATATTCTTTAAAAGTTAAAACCTTGTGTTCTGTATTTGGGTATTGAGCAATGATTGTATCTTTATGAGCTGTTGTCATTGTTAAAATTAAGTCTGCCCACTCTATTTCAGTAATAGATAGTTGTGTAGCTGAATGTTGATGTTTTATATTCGCTTCATTTAATACTTGCTGCGCATGTGCAGACATTTCTGCATAAGGCATCGCAAAAATACCTGCTGATTGAACCTCAACATTAGCAATTTGTTGATGTTTTAATATAGCCTCTGCCATTGGACTGCGACAAGTATTCCCAGTACAAACAAATAGTATTTTCACACTTATCACCTTCCGTTCTATTTTCTTCTATTGTTGAATAGCTAAAATACTCATTATGATAAAAATAATTCCTGCAATAATTTGAATCTTACTCCCTAATAACACCTGACTTTTATTAGCAATGACTAAAGACCCATAAGAGCAAATAAGGGCACTTACACCTGCACTGACAATAAATATTGTTTCTTCTAAGTTTAGCATACCAAAAGAAACACTTACTGAAAAGGTATCTAGGCTTGCAGTCACAGCTAAAAGTATCGGTGAAATTGTTACTTTTTCATTCTTATGTGAGAACAGAAGTAAATGCACTCCAATCCCAAATAATAAAATACTTGAAATCCATTGTCCCCATTCTAACAGGAAATTTGCTAAATAGCTTCCTAATTCAAAGCCTAGCAATGGGAAAAGCATATGCAAAGCAGCCGTCCACACTGACAAAAAGAGTTTATATCGGATATTTGGAATTAAGACATATAGACCAATTACATCAATAGACGTTAAGATACCTGCAAGTATGACCTGCAAGAAAGCACTCCTTCTTCACTAATATTTTATCATTTTATGCTCGAAAATACAGTATTATCATCATTATTTAATAGATATTTCCTTGTATAAAGAAACGCTTTTATCTAATCTTCCTCATAAAAAATAAGCATGCCAGAATTATAACTAGCATGCTTATCATGTTGTTGAAATACTATTATGTCAATGAAATCAAGGTGACAAATTAAAAAGTATAGCCCTTTTTCAAAACGAGGGGTTGATCTCCGTTCCGACTGAGTGCTTTCCTGGGGGCGTCCGATGAGCCGCTTCACTCACTGCTCGCTCCAGGGTCTCATCTGTGACGCTGAATCCCCGAGGAGTCACTCAGTCTACACTCCAATCAACCACTGCACATAGTATTTTCTTCTAGCATTTCACACAAAAGTATAGTGATAAATTTGAAGTCTTAGCCATCACTATATTGTGCAAAAATGGAGCTTTGATAACATTTTTCTATGCGAAAGCAGAGCGACAGCAATAAGTGGCTTTATGTAAAGTTACAAAGTAGTTTTATGCATAAAATGTAGGTTAACAGCTGTAGAATTGTACCAATATTTTATCCATTTAATGATGGTGAGTAACATGCTTATACTTTACTTTTCTTTTGGGGGAAGAAAATATTTAAAGTTCTACACTATTGCTGATTGGAGTGCAAGGCTACTCGACTCCCGTGGGATAGCGAGACAGACGAGACCCTGCACGGAGCGTCAGCGTAGGAAGCGGCTCGTCGCTCGCCCACTGGAAAGCGAGTAGCCTGGAACGGAAATCACCTTCATTTGACTTAGTAGTGTTCACAAAGAATCCCTTGACCATTTAGTTTTTCAACACTATGATAAGCATGCCAGAATTATAACTAGCATGCTTATTCATTCTTTTTTAAGGTGTATACCATTTCCCACCAGAAGCCTTTTCTAATCGATTCATAATTGCGGCACCTACCCCTTCAGATGAAGTAGTAGTTGCTAATATAATGGTAGCTGCTGTTTTATCGCATGCTCTTAATGCATGATATAATGCAGCACCCATTTCTTCTTTGCGATGTGCTACCCCGACTGAGAAATAAAAATCTACCTTGATGTTCCTAAAGTTATCAGGGGCAAGCAGTGCAACCTTTTGCCCTTGTGCTTGTAATTGCTGTACAGCATTCTTAACTTTCTCCACTTTACAGTCAATTAATAACACAGGAGCATTCGGAGCATAGTGCGTATACTTCATACCAGGCGCTTTTGGTGTAGATGCTAAGTTTTGCTCATTTTTGGTTGGCTGAATAACAG
This sequence comes from Lysinibacillus sp. B2A1, assembly GCA_002973635.1. Lineage (GTDB taxonomy): Bacteria > Bacillota > Bacilli > Bacillales_A > Planococcaceae > Lysinibacillus. The sequence goes on along the minus strand of CP027224.1, from coordinate 739,580 downwards.
GACCAATCTCATGCTCTAGCATTTCCTTTGTAATTCCACCTGGACGTAAAATAACTGGTGGCTCGTGTGTAACATCCAATACTGTAGATTCCAGCCCGATTCCTGTAGAACCACCATCTAAAATATAAGGTATGTACCCACCCAAATCATCTTGGACATGAATTGCTTCCGTAGGACTTGGCTTTCCACTACGATTAGCGCTAGGTGCAGCGAGTGGTTTTTTTAATTGTTGAAGTAATGCGAGCGCAACTGGATGATCTGGCATACGAATGCCCACAGTATCAAGCCCTGCTGTCACACTTTTTGCCAGCATATTTGGCTTTACTTGCATAACTAGTGTCAGTGGACCAGGCCAAAATAGCTCCATACATAATTTAGCTACTTTTGGAATATGTTCAATATAAAGCTCAACTTCCTCTTTCGTACCAATGTGGACGATTAATGGATTATCTGAAGGGCGACCTTTTGCTTCAAATATTTTTTTAACTGCCTCGTCATTCGTTGCAACCGCACCCAAGCCATAAACCGTTTCTGTTGGAAAGGCTACTACCTCTCCTGCATTTAAGATATCCACAGCCTGTGTATAATTTATCTGACTATTCACATTACTGTCCACAACCCTGTAAACGGTTTCCATGATTAAAACCTTCCTTCAATTATTCATTTTCTCGTAATTATCCACATATTGTTAATAACTTTATAAAAATTGTGTATAAGTTATCTGAATTTGTGCACAATTCATTCAAAAAAACCCTTTAACCATTCCCAGATAAAAAATGTAACCTCTTCCTTTTCTTCTTCTAACTCTTCGTCCTTTTCTGGTTCACAAATTGATGGGAATATGCTACACCACCAGTTATCACCACGTGCATTACCAATCTTCACAACAATAGAATGATACATGTTTTGTGGAGAGAGAACAGCATTCTTTCTCTTAGGTGGAAATAAATTATCCCCAAGCTGAACTTGTGTATCAAGCTGTGGATAATTTTTATTTATTTGCGCTTCAATTTCCCGCTTTAATACCTGTATTTGCTTATTATCCACAATTGCAGCAGCAGATGCTTGCATAAAATAAGGCTTTAAATCTTCGACAAGAAGCTCTTTTTCAAGCTGATCCTGTGCCGTATTACTATTTGCAATTACTCTTATACGAAAATCTTGTTCTTGCTGTTGATTCGTATTTTCCTTAGCTAATCCTACCAATGATGGAATATATAAAATACATAGTTGTAAAGCAATGGCTATTACTACTAGTCTAGCAAAAGCTAGTAAGATATTCTGTTTAGGTAATCTAATAATCTTGTATTCATTTAACATAAAAATCCCTCCTTGCTCAACATTGTTGGCAAGAAGGAGATACTTTATACATGTATTTCACAAAAAATCATTCGAGGTCTACCATTAATATCTTTTTCTATCGAAATTGTAGACTGTGGAAAACTATTTTTAAAGAACTTAGCGACTTGCTCTCCCTGTGTATAACCAATCTCTAGTCCGATAAGTGCAGGTTTATTCACAATGGCTGGTAGCTGTTCTGCCAGCTTTCTATATAAAATAAGTCCCTCTTCCTCTGCAAAAAGTGCACTATGTGGTTCATGCTCTAGCACAATGCTCGACATCTCCTTTGCTTCATCAACGGCAATATAAGGAGGATTGGATAAAACGACATCAAATCGCTCGCCTTTAAGTGGTTCCGTTAAATCACCCAATCTGAAATCGATTGTAGCTGCTAGACTTTCCGCATTTTTTTGGGCAGTCACAAGTGCCTTCTCAGATAAATCAGTAGCTACAACTGAAAGCTTCGGACATTCGAGCTTCATAGAAATAGCAATCGCTCCACTCCCTGTTCCAATATCAGCTAGCTTTAATGTTTGCTGATTAAATAGTTTGCCTAAGCGATTAATTGTTCCAAGTACTAACTCCTCTGTTTCAGGTCTAGGAATTAACACGGATTCATCCACAATAAATGAGCGACCATAAAATTCCTCACTACCAACACAATACTGTACAGGGCGACCACTTGCATGCTCTTCAATAAGTTTCTTAAATTTCACTTGTTGTTCTATTGTTAACACATCCTGAAGATGCAGCATTACTTCTGAATAGCTAGTCCCTATAACATGCTGCATTACAATACGTGCTGCCGTTTCCTCACGACCATTATCCACTAAAAAAGAAGAAGCCCATGCAAGGGCCTCCATCACATTTTTATAAATCATCATTTAAACGCTCTAACTTTGATGCTTGCTCCTCTAAAATAAGGGCATCAATAATTTCGTCAATTCTACCTTCAACGATTTGATCTAGCTTTTGAATCGTTAATCCAATACGGTGGTCTGTTACACGGTTTTGTGGATAATTGTAAGTGCGAATACGCTCAGAGCGATCGCCTGAACCTACAGCTGATTTACGTGTGGCATCGATTTCCTTTTGCGCTTCTTGCATATACATATCAGCAACACGAGCGCGAAGAATCTTCATCGCTTTTTCACGGTTTTTAATCTGAGAACGCTCATCCTGCATTGATACTACAACACCTGTTGGTAAATGGGTCATACGAACGGCAGACATCGTTGTATTAACGGATTGACCACCCGCACCAGAAGATGCGAATGTATCTACACGAATATCTTTTTCATGAATTTCAACGTCTACTTCTTCTACCTCAGGTAAACATGCTACTGTTGCAGTTGATGTATGGATACGGCCCTGCGATTCTGTAGCAGGGACACGTTGAACACGGTGTGCACCATTTTCAAATTTGAATTTGGAATAGGCACCTTGTCCATTGATCATAAAGATCACTTCTTTATAACCGCCCATTGGGTTTGGAGTAGCCTCCATAATATCAATTTTCCAGCCTTGTGTCTCCGCATAGCGAGAATACATACGGAATAAATCTCCCGCAAAAATATTCGCCTCATCCCCACCTGCTGCGCCACGAATTTCCATAATAACGTTTTTATTATCGTTCGGGTCTTTAGGAATTAGTAAGATACGTAAACGTTCTTCAAGGTCTTCCTGCTGTGCTTTTAATAGATTAAATTCCTCTTTCACCATCTCATGCATATCAGGATCTTTTTCGCTATCTAGCATTTCACGTGTATCAGCTAATTGCTCTTTTACATTTTTATATTCTCTATAAGTATCTACAGTTTCCTGGATATCTGATTGCTCTTTGGAATACTCACGTAATTTTTTACTATCATTCACAATATCAGGGTCACTTAAAAGCTCTGTTAGCCTTTCATAACGATCCTCCACTGCCTGCAATCGATCAAACATGGATTTCACCTCTATTTAGTTTTTTAAAAGTTTCTTCTTTTTTCTAAAAAGAAACTTAATTCGTTTTAGCGTAATGAACATTCTTTATCTTTAATTCAACAACAAATCTTTTACTGTGCGAAGCTCAAAAAAATCGTGATGCATTTTCGCAGGGGTGTAATTGATTTCCACTACTTAGTATAAGGAAATTTTCGCATGTATGCTACTTTTTCTTGGCTTTCAGCTTGGATGAGTTATAGCGGTGGGTGCGCATGACACTTTCTGCAAACTGGATAGTAGGAATCATTTCCACCAATTTGAATTTGATCACCTGTATACACAGGCTTTCCACTTTCATCAACACGTAAATTCATCGTTGCTTTTTTATGGCAGAACCAGCAAATGGTTTTCATTTCTTCAATTTTATCTGCATATGTAAGCATGTACTGACTTCCTTCAAATAACTCATTTTGAAAATCATTTTTCAAACCAAAGCCCATAACAGGGATGCCTAGTTTATCCACAATATTTGCTAACTGTAAAACATGTGCCTTTTTTAAAAATTGTACTTCATCAACAAGTACACAGTATGGCTTTACTGCATTTTTTTCCACGAGCTCAAATATATTTGTATCATCATAAACAGGTATAGCTTCTTGACGTAAGCCCACTCTACTGGAAACAAAGCCTACTTCATCACGTGTATCTAAGCCTGATGTAAATATCATGACAGGTTTTTGTTGTTCTTCATAGTTATGCGCAACTTTCAAAATTTCGATGGATTTCCCACTATTCATTGCGCCATGCTTAAAATATAGCTGTGCCATGTTGTCTTCTCCCTTTCTTCTAGTCAATCTGGATTCTTGAAAAGACTGCATCAACGTGTTCATCATATACTGAAAAAAATACCTGCCAAGCACATGCTTGGCAGGTATTAAACTAACATTAGTTTTTAAGACCGTATTTTTTGTTGAAACGATCCACGCGACCATCAGCAGACGCGAATTTTTGACGGCCAGTATAGAATGGGTGACATTCGTTGCAGAACTCGACAACGATGTTTTCTTTTACTGAACCAGTTTTGAAAGTATTCCCACAAGAGCAAGTTACTGTTGCTTCTTTGTAGTTTGGATGAATTCCTTGTTTCATATTCGTTTTCTCCTCTCGCCCTGAACCATCTGGAACAGAGTATTATCGAACTGTACCTTACATAGCCCGAATATGAGTGAAACTATCAGCTATATATGTACACGTTGCATACTTTTGAAGTATAGCATATTATTTAAAAATATTTCAAGTAAAAAAATTACCTTATTTAATTATCCTCTTACTTCACGATAATCATTATCCACTAAACCTATTTTTTTATTACGTTCTTTAAAACGAATATTGTGAGATGAAACATACGCGACTTTAGGTGCATCTGGTTCTAAATACAGCTTTGCGCTATTTAATGCTAATATACCATCTGTAAATGCACCTGCTATATATCGAACCTTACTAGGATGATCTACAAAATCTCCTGCTCCATAAATACCTTCAATGTTCGTTTCACGTTTTTCATTGACAATCGCAACGCCATCTTCAATGTTTAATCCCCATTTTTCAAGTGCACCATAATCGCATTTTAAGCCATGATTCACAATGATTGCATCTAATTCAATACGTTCAATTTCACCAGTTTCTTTATTTTCTATCGAAACAGATTGAATTAATTCACCATCTCCATGTAGCTGAACTACCTCATATGGTGTTTTTAAACATACTGAGGAATCACGCATTTTTAAGACTCTTTTTTCATGACCGCCAAATTCATCACGACGATGAACAACTGTTACACTAGCAGCAATCGGTTCTAATTCATTTGCCCAATCCACAGCAGAATTACCGCCGCCAGAAATTAAAACATGCTTATCGCGGAATATCTCTAATTCCTGCACAGTATAATGCAAATTCGTTACTTCATATTTATCAGCACCCTCTATTTCAAGCTTTTGCATGGAAAGGACACCATATCCAACAGCTAAAATAACTGTTTTCGAATAATGCTTTTCACCTGTCGATGAAGTCAAAATAAATGTACCATCACTTTGTCTTTCTAAATGCTCGACTTTCTGATTGAACACAATTGTTGGATCAAATGTTTTCGCCTGTTCTATTAAATGCTCAATTAGCTGGCCACCTAAAATTGGCGGTACGCCTCCGACATCCCATATCATTTTCTCAGGATAGATTAACATACGCCCCCCAAGCTGAGAGCTATATTCAATAATCTTCGTCTTTAAATCCCGCATTCCACTATAAAAAGCCGTATAGAGCCCTGCTGGACCACCACCAACAATCGTCACATCATACAGTTCTTCCTTCATTTCTCTATAATCCTCCATTCCAATTTACTCTTATTTTATCTAGTTAACTAGCTTCTATATATTTATTGTTTTAATCGAGCTAATAAGTATAAGAAGTATGGTGCGCCTAAAACAGCAACAACTATCCCTGCTGGTATTTCAGAAGGTTCAAGTAAGGAACGACCAATCGTGTCTGCCATTAGTACAAGTAGACCGCCAACTAATGCTGAAGCAGGAAGTAAAAATTGATGTTTTGCTCCTACAAGTTGCCGTGCTAAATGTGGAGCAATTAACCCAACAAAGCCAATTCCTCCACTGACTGAAACGCTTGCTCCTGCTAAACCGACAGATGCCGCTAATAGCCAGCGACGTTCTTTTTCAATCGAAGCACCTAAACCAACAGCAGTTAATTCACCTAAATTCAAGATATTTAATACACGTGATTTTGTATAAACAAAAGGAAGCAATACAACGAGCCAAGGCAATAATGATAAAACAAATTTCCAATTCGAGCCCCAAATACTACCTGCAAGCCAAGTTGCCACAAATTGATAATTTTCAGGTGAAAGGCGAAGCGTCAGTACAATCATTGCTGAACTAATACCTGCTGCTACAGCAATCCCTGTAAGAAGTAAGCGCATCGGTGTGATTCCCTCATGACGTTTATAAGATAGTGCATAGATAATAATTGCCGTCATACCAGATCCAAAAAAAGCTAATACAGGGAGTAGATAAACAGGAGCTGCTGCTGTTGCTGGGAAGAAAGAAATAAATAACATCACGGCAAGTCCAGCACCAGCATTGATACCGAGAATACCAGGATCCGCCAAAGCATTCCTTGAAATTCCTTGTAAAATAGCTCCTGAGATTGCTAAACCCATTCCCACTAACACAGCAATGACAATACGTGGAAGCCTAAATTCAAATAAAATAAGCTGCTGCTGCGCATCACCCTGACCAAATAGAGTACTTAGAACCTCCATAGGTGTTAATTTTATGACCCCTGTATTCATACTGATAATAAAAGTAATAATAATTAATATCGTTAAGATGCTTAATACGAAAAGATTTTTTTTCCTTGTCTTTTGTTGACTAGCGGTTAAATAACTATTTTGACTCATAATTCTTTTCCTCCTTTACGTGCTAAGTATAGGAAGAATGGTACGCCAATAAAGGCAATTAATGCTCCAATAGGCGATTCATATGGTGGATTAATGATACGAGCAATAAAATCAGCCAGCACAACAAGTAGTGCACCGTACACTACTGAACAGGAAATAATCCAACGATAATCATGTCCTACTATGTATCTTGTTAAATGCGGAACAATTAGTCCTACAAAGCCAACTGCACCGACAACAGAAACAGCCGCACCTGCTAAAACAAGCACGATAATCATACCCCATACTTTAATGACCCCTGTTCGCTGTCCCAAGCCAATTGCAATTTCCTCTCCTAAACTTAATAACGTAATTGAACGTGACAGAATAAGTGCACCAATCATAGCTACAAGTATCCAAGGACCCATGATTTGTAGATGACTCCACTTAGTCCCCGAAACACCGCCTGCATACCAAAAGGCTAAATCTTGTCCAATACGAAAATAAAGAGCAATCCCTTCACCTAATGCTCCTAAAAGTGCACTTACAGCTGCCCCTGCAAGTACTAGTCTCATTGGTGTTAAGCCACCTTTAGCAATGGAACCGATTCCGTAAACAATAGCTACCCCTAATCCGGCACCTAAAAATGACCACATAATGATATACATATATGATAAGCCTGGAAAAAATGCAAAGCAGACTGCAAGCATAAATGCTGCACCAGCGTTTAATCCTAACAAGCCTGAATCTGCTAATGGATTGCGTGTCATTCCTTGCATAATAGCACCAGAAACTGCAAAACATGCACCTACTAATGCTGCACCTAATACTCGTGGCAAACGTATTTCATGAATAATTTGATGTTCAGTTAAATCAGATGAAAAATTAAAAACTGCCTTCCATACAGTACTTAGCGAAATATCTGCCGCTCCAAAAGATATTGATAAAGCTATTGCAAATACTAGTCCAACAAGACCTAAAACAAGCGCCACTACAGCACGTATTGGATGAGAACGTTTTTGCAGCGCCTCTAATTTTTCGAGTCCTTCTACTCCTTCAGCTGACGTAGCCATGTGTTTCCTCCTTAAAGATAAATCATCCTACTATTTCTTCCTGCTGGAATTATTCTAAAAACTGAGCACTACTCCTCTCTTCCATATAGTTGGTAAGATAGACAAATAGGATGCCCGCTAAAAGGACAAGTAGCCATTTCTGCATCTATACTAAACACCTTTTGTAGATTTTCTTTAGTCATGACCTCATCAGGGCTTCCATTTACAATTAATTGTCCACTTCTCATCGCTATCATAAAGTGAGAAAAACGGGACGCATGGTTTAAATCATGTAATACCATCACAATGGTACGCCCCTCTTCTCTATTGAGCTTTTGTAATAGCAGCAGAATATCTAGTTGATGTGCTAAATCCAAATAGGTAGTTGGCTCATCCAATACAAGGATATCGGTCCCTTGTGCCAATGCCATGGCAATCCAAACACGTTGACGCTGTCCTCCAGACAAGGCTTCAATTGGACGATCACTGAATTCACGTAAACCTGTAACATCTATTGCCCAATGAATATATTCATAATCCTCTTTGCGTAGAGTACCAAAACCTGTTTGATGCGGGAAACGACCATAGGATACTAATTCAAAAACAGTTAATCCTCCTGGTGCTGTTGCTGTTTGAGGCAAAATTGCCATCCTTTTCGCAACTTCCTTAGTTTTTAACTGATGAATTGCCTTCCCATCCAAATAAACTGCGCCGTTTTGCGTTCTGAGCATACGTGCTACAGCCTTTAATAAGGTAGATTTCCCACATCCATTTGGGCCTATAATTGTTGAAATTTGCCCTTTTGGAATTTCTACACTTAAATCATCTACGATTAAAGTAGAAGAATAACCAATAGCAACGTGTTCTATTTCAAGGACTGCCATATAACATTTTCTCTCCTTTAGGTATTAAGTTTTAAACATACTGTTTTTTTAAGATTAAACGTGAATATTGAAGAAATGATAAATAAGTCATTTCTTCAATATGAATCCTATATTTGTAGACCGAATTGTGCTGTATACAGTCCATAATATGCTTTTTTGCTATCCATCAATTCATCATGTGTGCCTTCCTCAATAATGCCCTTCTTCGAAACAACGACGATACGGTCAGCATCCTTAATGGTCGCTAAACGATGGGCAATCACTAGGGTTGTACGTCCAACTGAAAGCTCATTTAATGCTTGTTGAATCGCTTGCTCAGTTTCTGTATCCAAGGCTGATGTTGCCTCATCTAAAATCAATATTTTAGGATTTTTTAGGAAGATTCGTGCTATTGATAATCTTTGCTTCTGTCCACCTGATAATTTCACACCACGTTCACCTATCAATGTATCCATTCCTTCTGGTAAAGCTTTGATAACATCTTCTAGTTGTGCTCGTCGTGCTGCATACCATATATCTTCTTCACTTGCATTTAAATCACCATAAGCAATGTTCTCTCTTATTGTGCCATCAAATAAAAATACATCCTGCTGGACAATCCCAATGTGAGAGCGGAGAGAGTGAAGCTTGAAATCTCTTATATCTATTCCATCAACTTTAATAGATCCTTCACTCACCTCGTAAAAACGTGGTAGTAGACTACAGATTGTTGATTTCCCAGCGCCTGATGGACCAACAAGTGCAACCGTTTCGCCAGGATGAACCTTTAAATTAATTTGGTTTAAAGCTCGCTTGTCCTCGGTATAGCCAAAAGATACATTGTTAAATGTAATTTCTCCTTCAATGTCCTTAATTGCCTTTGCTTGTGGACTATCAGCAATTTCAGGGTCTGTTTCAAGGAAATCAACATAGCGCTTAAAGCCTGCCATGCCTTTTGGATAGCTTTCAATAAACATATTAATTTTATTAATAGGACCTAATAGAATATTAGATAACAATATAAATGCGATAAATTCACCATTTGTTAAATTGCCATTTAACACAAAATACGCACCTATGAATAACGTAAACAATGATAAAACCTTCGTTAAAATTCCTGAGATTGCTTCATTCCAGGCCATTACTTTATACGAAAATAGCTTCGTCATACGGAATCTTTCATTATTCACCTTAAAGCGATTGATTTCATGTTCTTCATTTGTGAAGGCTTGTACAACTCGAATACCACTAACATTATTTTCAACCCGTGCATTAAAGTCAGCAATATCTCCAAACATTTGGCGAAATGCCTTTGACATAAGCTTTCCAAAAACAATTGTTAGGATTAAAATAATTGGCACAAGCAGGAATATAAGAATAGTGAAGGTTGGGTCTATATAAAACATAACCCCGAACGTCCCAATAATTGTCATGAAAGCAATGAAAATATCTTCTGGTCCGTGATGGGCTAGCTCTCCGATATCCATTAAATCATTAGTTAGACGAGAAACGAGATGCCCTGTTTTGTTATTATCAAAATATCGGAATGATAGCTTCTGTACATGGCTGAAAGCTTCCCTACGCATGTCCGTTTCAATATTAATGCCTAGCATATGTCCCCAATAAGAGACAATAAAGTGCAGAATAGAATTTAAAATATAGAGCCCAAACAGCAATGAACTTGCCATAATAATCCACTTTAATTCTCCATCCGGAAGAATATCATCGATTACCTTGTTTAGCACAATTGGAAAAGCTAATTCTATGAGCGCCACCAAAATTGCGCAGGAAAAGTCCAGTATAAATAATCCCTTGTATGGTTTGTAATAAGAAAAGAAACGCTGTAATAACATGGATGCATCCTCCTATTTTTAATGTCCGCAAGCTCTAAAGGATCATTAAGTAATAATAATTGTAACTTAAACGATAATGATTATCAATTTCATTTGTTATAAAATCTAGTAAATAAGCTACCTGATTACAACAGGTAGCTCACCTCCCTAATTATTTGCCATCAAATCATTCCGCATAAATGATATATATAATTTCTAACAATCAGTGATAGATCTGTAACCCTAATGATTATTCAGCTAGTGTAAACTCTATAATTTTGTCAGCTATGTCTTCAGCTTGATGTAATCCAGAAAGTGGATCAGAGGCAAAATAATACTCTGGCGCTAACTGAATTGTTTGCTTCTTCTTTACAACATCTAAATTGGTCCAAGTTGATGGAAACTCTCCTTCTTTATTGAAGAAATTTATTACAAAAACATAATCTCCAACGTAGTCTCCTGCGACTTCATAAGAGATTTCATAACGTCCACGACTGGGATCTTTAGTATCGAAAAGATTTTGTACCTTTTCCTGAGGTTTTACTCCAAGAATTTGATATAATGCCCTTCCGCCTGACACACTATTATTTCCCACAACTGTGGCTTTCTTTGCGAATAAATCAAATATAGTAAACGTGGATTCTTCTGATACAACAGCATTTATTTTCTCTTGTGCCTTAGCTATCCGACCCTCGAAATCTTTGATAAAGGCATCAGCTTGTTGCTGTCTTCCTAAATATTCACCCATTACCTTAATTTCATCAGCAACTGTTTTATGGGCTGTCTCAGAAAATACTATAGTTGGTGAAATTTTTTCATATTTTCCTACATATTCTGGATTCCACGTAACGATTAAATCAGGGTTTAATTCAACCATCTTTTCAATTGACACATTACCATCTGCTCCAATATTTAAAATATCTTCATCTTTGTAATATGGTTTCAAAAATGCTGCATAATCTAAGTTTGCTGTTACAGCTCCTACTGGCACAGCATCTAACGCTAGAATTTGACCAAGGTACCAGTCTGTAACGATACGTTCTGCCTTCACTGGTATAACTACCTCACGTCCACTATCATCGATGACTGTTCTTGTAATCGCTTCTTTTGTTGTAAGTCCACTGGTCTGGTGTTTACTATCCCCACCACTTGCCGAAAATAAAACGAATAATTTAAGCAAAAAAGGCAGCTTTAGTTGATGAATCCCATTTGTTATCATTACTTCATTTTTGAACCGATTTGCTTGCGCTAGCTGATTCTCATTGTATTGAAAACTATTCTCAATTGTAATGGTGATTTCGGACATATAGGATGGATAATTCAGCCTATAGCTACTTGGAGCCATATTTGTCACCTTTTTAAAAGCTCGACTAAAATAATATTCATCCTCAAATCCTAATGAAATAGCGATTTCTTTAATACTAAATTGATTAGTAAGAAGGTATTTTTTTGCTTGTTCTATTCTTAATTTCTGTAAATAAACTTGTGGACCAACTTCATAACGAGCCTTAAAAATTCGTAATAAATGTCGTGTACTAATATCCAGTAAATCAGCTAGCTTTTGAATTGATAATGGTTCCTCAATATGTTGCTCAATATGTTGCTCAATATATCGACGAGCTGCTTCTGCTTTATCAATTTCTTGTGGCTTCCCATGTCCCTCCACAAGTTCTTGAAAAACACGATAAATGAGCCCATAAAAGGATGCCTTTACTGATAAATGCTCTTGAATAGAACCCGACTGCCATTTGATATACATATCTTGCAATACAGTATGAATAGCAATAGGATTTGCTGGTATACAGGAAAAAATCGTTTGGAATGGTTGATATTGCATTTGTAAATGCTGCATAAATGTATCTGAGTAAACAATATCCCCTCTGTAGTGGATGAGATAATAACTCAATTTATCTGCTGAGATATGTAGGGATTGAGATTTTCCAATATGAAAAATAGTAAAGCGCTGTACAAAATAAGGTTGATCATCAATCATTATTTCTGCAGCACCCTCAGTAATTATTAATAATGTGCTATATTTCAATACTTTTGTCATTTGTACAGGAGTATTCTGTACATAGTCAATTTGCTTTAACTTGATATATGCATTTTGCCATAGAAGCAAATAGGCCTCATAATTCATATCGTTCTCCTCAAATTTAGAATTATATGCTATCATTATATTGATAACGATTATCAATTTCAATAAATATATAATACATAAAAAATACACATTTCTCATTATCTGTTTGAAAAAAAAAAAAAAATCACCATCAACTATTTCTAGTTAATGATGATTTATATTTAATATTAACGGTATAACTAACAATCTATGAAGGATGCCCAACAGGTTGCAGTTTTTCTTTAAAGTAACCCTTTACCTTTAGTAGCCTTTTTCATATCTTCATTTAATTTTTCAAAGAATTCTTCATTTGATTTGGTTGTTCGTAATTTCTTTAAGAAGCGCTCCGCAAAATCAGGTGCGTCTGAAAATGTTTTACGAATTGCCCATAGCTTTTCAAGTTGCTCAGGCGCAAGAAGAAGCTCTTCTTTTCGAGTTCCTGAACGACGTATATCTAGCGCAGGGAAAATGCGTCGCTCTGCTAATTGACGATCTAAATGAAGCTCTAAATTACCTGTCCCTTTAAATTCCTCGTAGATTACCTCATCCATTCGAGATCCAGTATCCACTAAAGCTGTTGCTAAAATTGTTAAGCTACCGCCTTCTTCAATGTTACGTGCAGAACCAAAGAAGCGCTTTGGTCTATGAAAGGCAGCAGGATCAATCCCCCCTGATAACGTACGACCACTAGGCGGAATGACTAAGTTAAAGGCACGTGCTAAACGAGTAATGGAGTCCATTAAAATAATAACATCACGCTTATGTTCAACTAAACGACGTGCTCGTTCTAATACTATTTCAGCTACTTTCACATGATTTTCTGGAACCTCATCAAAAGTAGAGCTTACGACATCTGCATTCACAGAACGTTCAATATCTGTCACTTCCTCAGGACGTTCATCAATAAGTAATACAATTAACTCAGCCTCTGGATGATTGGTTGTAATGGCATTGGCTATTTCTTTTAATAATGATGTTTTCCCTGCTTTTGGTGGTGCGACAATTAATCCACGCTGACCAAAGCCTACAGGTGCCACTAAATCCATAATACGTGTCGATAAATTACGTTGTGTTGTCTCAAGCTTAATTTGTCGATTAGGATATAATGGTGTGAGTGCAGGGAAATGCACACGTTCTTTCGCTACTTCAGGATCTTCACCGTTCACCGCATCCACTTGTAATAGCCCGTAATAGCGTTCATTTTCTTTAGGAGGACGTACCTTCCCCGACACCTTGTCCCCATTACGTAGGTCAAAGCGACGAATTTGGGATGCCGAAATATAAATATCCTCTTTACTTGGAGAGTAGTTAATTGGTCGAAGGAAGCCAAAGCCTTCTTGCGAAACAATTTCAAGTACGCCTTCCATAAAGAAGTAGCCCTCTTGCTCTGAACGCGTTTTCAAAATAGCAAATATCAATTCTTTTTTCGTTAGCTTGCTATAATATGAAATTTTGTATTGGCGTGCAAGGGCGTAAAGCTCTTTTAACGTCATGTTTTCTAATTGAGCGATTGTCAATGCAGACATATGCACAACTCCAGTCTTTTTCAAAATATAATACTTTAATGGGGTTATCATGGAAGTTATTTTTACGAAAGGCTTTGTTATAAAGTTAAATCCATAGCTATTTGGGTCTTTTACTAAAATCAAAACTACGGATATTACTTCAAGTGATAAACACTAAAGTATAACATAGCCTTATGAAACTAAGGGATGGTTTAAATTTAGAAGAAGGTACCTAGCGCAAAAGATGCACTAGGTATATTTTAGAAGATAATTTTATTTATAGCTAGGTTTTTTATCAAGTGCGTGACGACCTTCTACAAAACGCACAGTTCCCGATTTAGCTCGCATAACAACTGAATGCGTTAAAGCGTAGGCACCTTTATATTGAACACCCTTTAACAGCTCGCAATCTGTTACTGCTGTTGCCGCAAAAATAGCATCGTCGCCTTTAACTAGGTCATCTAAGTATAGCACTTTATCTACGTCAACACCCATTTGTTTGCAACGCTCTAGCTGCTCCTCGTCCTCTGGTACTAGCTTCGCTTGGAAGTCTCCACCTAGACATTTTAAAGCAACAGCCGCAATAACGCCCTCAGGGGCACCGCCTGTACCAAACATGATATCAATACCTGTTTCATCAAAAGCAGTATTAATTGCAGCGCCAACATCACCATCTTGAATAAATTTAATACGTGCACCTGCTTCTCGAATCTCGTCTACTATTGCTTGGTGGCGAGGTCGATCTAAAAGCGTAGCTACTACGTCTGAAATATCTTTATTTTTAGCTTTAGCTACTTGTAATAAATTATAAGTAACTGAAGCGTTAATATCGACTTTACCAGCTGCTTCTGGTCCTACAGCAATTTTCTCCATATACATATCAGGTGCATTTAACAAATTACCTTTATCAGCAATGGCTAGTACTGTCATGGCACCATTTGTACCTTTAGCCACAATATTTGTACCTTCTAATGGGTCAACCGCAATATCTACTTGAGGACCTCCATTACGTAAGCCAAGTTCCTCACCAATATAAAGCATTGGTGCTTCGTCCATTTCGCCTTCACCTATTACTACTGTAGCATGCATTGGAATTGTATCGAACATGGCGCGCATCGCAGTTGTTGCTGCATCATCTGCCTCAATTTTCAAACCGCGTCCCATCCATTTGCCGGATGCTATTGCTGCTGCCTCAGTTACTCGTACTACTTCCATCGATAAACTACGTTCCATGATTGTTTTGCCTCCCGTTATCGGCATAAATCTATCGCCGAAACATTCAAATTATCTCTATTGTAACATATTTGGTTCAAAACTTTTAGCTCTCATTAGTCCTTTGCCTCTGCTACGCGTGCTATTATCGTTTCACGTCGAATATCAGCGCCTAAATCACGTAATTTTTCAATAAGTGAGCTATAACCACGTTCAATATGATAGATTTCTTGAATTTCCGTCTCACCTTCAGCTAAAAGACCCGCTAATACAAGCGCAGCACCTGCACGAAGATCTGTGGCAGTTACAGTTGATCCATGTAGTTTACTAGGACCTGTAATAATAGCTGTATTGCCCTCAACACGAGCATTAGCATTCATACGTCGAAGTTCATCGATATGCTTAAATCGAGCTGTATAGATAGTATCTGTCACCTTTGAGGACCCGAATGCCTGAGACATTAAAACTGCAAGCGGCTGCTGAATATCTGTTGGGAATCCAGGATACACCAATGTTTTTACATCAACTGCCTGTAATGTATTGAGGTCAGTTTTCGGCACATAAATACTTTCCTCTCCGATGTCAATCTTGATACCCATCTCACGTAGCTTGGCAATAATTGCCTCTAAATGCAACGGGATTACATTATCGATGGTAATGCCCTCACCAACAGCAGCTGCCATAATCATGAAAGTAGCCGCTTCAATTCGATCTGGAATAATTGTATGTTCCGTACCATGAAGCTCCTCAACACCATCAATCCGAATAACACTTGTACCTGCACCTTTAATATTGGCACCCATATTCGTTAGCAGTGTCGCCACATCAATAATTTCAGGTTCTTTTGCTGCATTTTCAATAACTGTACGCCCTTTTGCAAGGACAGCAGCCAGCATAATATTTATCGTTGCGCCAACACTTGCAACATCTAGATAAATTTTTGCGCCGATTAATTCATCTGCGCGTAAATAGATAGCTCCATGCTCATTTGTAATCCTTGCTCCTAATGCCTCAAAGCCTTTTATATGTTGGTCTATAGGTCGTGGTCCTAAGAAGCAACCACCAGGTAAACCAATGACAGCTTTTTTAAAGCGTCCAAGCATTGCTCCCATTAAGTAATAAGAAGCACGAAGCTTTTTTACATTGCCATTTGGTAATGGAAGGGCAATCATATCAGTTGGATCAATGGTCATTTTACCATCCTCAAATGTAACTTCCCCACCAATTTCCTCTAATAACGCCTTCAATGTCCATGCATCTGAAATTTCTGGTATCCCTCCAATTGTCACTGGAGAGTTCGCCAAAATTGATGCTGGAATTAAGGCGACTGCACTATTTTTTGCACCACTAACTTTAATTGTACCTTTTAGACGATTTTCGCC
This sequence comes from Lysinibacillus sp. B2A1, assembly GCA_002973635.1. Classification (GTDB taxonomy): domain Bacteria; phylum Bacillota; class Bacilli; order Bacillales_A; family Planococcaceae; genus Lysinibacillus. Next base: position 722,900 of record CP027224.1, on the reverse strand, counting down.
TGTAATTTTATAAACATCCATTTTGCGTTCTCCCTCATGATTGGAAAGTAATTTTTGCGATTGGCTCACTCTATAATCTTATTATTCGCCTTTTCTCTTATTCCAATCCGCTAAAAATCCTTCAATTCCTTTTTCCGTTAATGGATGGTGAAAAAGTTGCTTTAATACTTTATAAGGAGTAGTGGAAATATGTGCACCTGCAAGTGCTGCTGCTGTTACATGCTGAGGATGGCGAACAGATGCAGCAATAATTTGTGTTTCGATATTATGAATAGTGAAAATATCGGCAATTGTTTCGATTAGTTCAACACCATTTTGTCCAATATCATCAAGGCGACCGATGAATGGTGATACATATGTAGCACCTGCACGAGCAGCCATTAATGCTTGATTTGCACTAAAAATTAATGTTACGTTCGTTTTAATACCTTTGTCAGCAAAATAGCGACATGCTTCTAATCCAGCGGGCGTCATTGGAAGCTTAACTGTAATATTTGGTGCAATAGCAGCCAATTCTAAGCCTTCTCTGATCATTCCTTCTGCATCTAGTGCAATGACCTCCCCACTTACCGAGCCGTCTACAAGCTCTGCAATTTCACGAAGTCGATCATGGAAAGAAACATTCTCTTCTTTAGCCACTAATGATGGATTTGTTGTAACACCAGATAAAATCCCCCATGCATGTGCTTCTTTAATCTCTTCAAAGTTTGCTGTATCGATGAAAAATTTCATAATTATTTCCTCCTGATCACTGTTTAGGCTCGACCCAAAAATGTAGTAATTTCTAAAGCTTATTTTGTCATAGTGAGCCATCTAATTGAATTTTTACCAAAAAATCATGATTTCAAAAACAAGAGAAGGTCGATAGTTGCATCAACACTTCTCTTATATTATGTGTATTCATCTAGGTTTTTGTAACATATTAGATGCAAAAATTATGCTTTTTGTGCACTACCAAATTCACGAATTTTCCCAATAACAGTTGCTTTAATGGCTTCACGAGCTGGACCAAGGAATTTACGAGGATCATAAACAACTTTATCATTATCAAGAATTTCGCGGATTATTTTTGTTGCAGCAATTTGATTTTCAGTATTAACGTTAATTTTTGCTGTACCTAATGAAATGGAGCGTTGAATATCTTTTGTAGGGATACCTGTACCACCATGTAAAACTAATGGAAGGTCAGCTAGTTTTGAGATTTCTTCCATTTCCTTGAAGCCTAAGTTTGGTTCACCTTTGTAAGGACCATGTACGGAGCCAAGTGCTGGTGCTAGACAATCAATATCTGTTAACTCAACCATTTTACGGCATTCCTCTGGATCAGCATACATGATTCCACCGATGACACCATCCTCATCACCACCAACTGTTCCAAGTTCGGCTTCAACAGAAACACCTTTTGAATGTGCATATTCAACCACTTTCGAAGTAATCTCAATATTTTCTTCAAATGGATGATGTGAAGCATCGATCATAACGGAAGTAAATCCAGCATCAATAGCTTCCTTACACTTTTCAAAGCTTGAACCATGATCAAGATGAATGGCTACTGGAACAGTTGTACCATAAGATTCCATTAATCCCTTTACCATGTGTACAACGGAGATAAATCCACCCATATATTTACCTGCGCCTTCAGAAACGCCTAGAATAACTGGAGATTTTTCTTCTTCTGCTGCTTGTAAAATTGCTTGAGTCCACTCAAGGTTGTTAATGTTGAATTGACCAACCGCATAACCTTCTGCTTTTGCTTTAATTAACATCTCTTTCATAGATACTAATGCCATACTAAAAATCCTCCTCTTAGGACTATTCTTTCTACATAAATATGCTATTTAATCATAGCAAAAATAACAGCCCCTGAAAAGCAGGGGCTGTTATTTTCTACGCGAAAGCGCAGTGCAACGTAGCGGCAGCGTCTGTTTTCTGCACGAAAGCGCAGTGCAACGTAGCAGCAGTGCCACCGCAGTGTAGTGCAACGTAACGAAGGTTCTCTCCCCTGAAAAGCAGGGGCTGTTATTTTCTACGCGATAGCGCAGTGCAACGTAGCGGCAGCGTTTGTTTTCTGCACGAAAGCGGAGTGCAATGTAGCGGCAGTGCCACCGTAGTGCAGTGCAACGTAACGAAGGGGCTCTCCCCTGAAAAGCAGGGGCTGTTATTTTCTACGCGATAGCGTAGTGCAATGTAGCGGCAGTGCCACCGCAGTGCAGTGCAACGTAACGAAGGGGCTCTCCCTGAAAAGCAGGGGCTGTTATTTTCTACGCGATAGCGCAGTGCATAGACAGCGTTTGTTTTCTACACGAAAGCGTAGTGTAATACAAAAATGGCTACTTTAATCTTCTCTATACAAGCTATCTTTACAGAGATAGTTGATAATTAAATATTTTAGGAAGTAATGAGAATAAGAAATGCAATATTACTAATAAAAACAGGCCGTGTTAACCACTGCCTGTTCCTAAGACTTTAAAACTTTATTTACCTCGTCACGCACTTCAAAAATATCAAAAGGTTTTGTGAAATATCGAATAGCTCCTAAATCTAATGCTTCCTGAACGACATCCAGTTCACCATAGGCAGTCATCATAAATACAGGAAGTTGTGGCCATTTCTCTTTTAAACACTTTAATATTTCTATACCATCCATCCCTGGTATTTTCATGTCTAATAGGACACAATCCATTTCCTCTTCTGCATATTTTAGTGCCTCCACGCCATTAGCAGCCAAATATGTAACATAACCTTCCTTTTTCAATACTTCATTCAAAAGCAAACGAATTCCTTGTTGATCATCGACAATTAGTAATCGTTTCACATTTCATTCCGCCCTTTTTGAGTTATTATTCTTGCACAAAAACTTCCCTTAGTATGTATTATTCTCCTTTATTATCTTAATACCTTCTAGTATTATAAATTATCTGCTTTTGATTTATGGGCTCTTCAAACATATAATATTGATTGAGGTGGGATTATGTCAAAAATTCTAACAACACAACTAAGTGGATTATTACAAAGAATAATACAAAGTGAAGAGGACGCTATTGAAGAAACAGCTCGATTACTTGCACAAGCGGGGATCGGAGAAGGCAATGTCTATTTCGCTTGCTTTGGCGAGATGCAAGTGGTTGAACTAAATGCATGCCACGCTTTAGAACGTTTTACCAAGCTAGTACCTTGGACAAAGGATACTGTGCTTACAGAAGCTGATCGAGTATGTATTTTTACCCGTAGTGCAGAAGATAAGGACGCTATTGCTTTAGCACAACAGCTAAATGATTATTTTATTCCATTCGCAGCTGTTGCTTGTGAAGTAGCAGACTCTCAAAATTCATTGGCAGAATTAGCCTATACGTATATTTCAACACGTGTACGAGGTGGTTTATTACCAAATGATTTAGGTGAGCGTATCGTAATTCCACATGCTATGGCTGCCCTTTTTATCTATGAAGCAATAAAAATAGCTTATGATGAAATGCTTAATCTGGATGACGAAGAATTATAAAGAAGTAGTTATAAAATAGCCTTCAAAAAAAGAGTTGCCTCAGCATTTGAGACAACTCTTTTTTCGTTATTTAAAAGTTGCACCGATAAAATCTCGGAACAATGGTTGTGGACGATTTGGACGTGAAACAAGTTCAGGATGGAATTGACAAGCTACAAAGAAATTATGATCTGGTAACTCAATTATTTCCACTAACTTACCATCAGGACTTGTACCTGAGAAGACAAGACCTGCCGCTTCCATAGCTTCACGATACTCATTGTTAAATTCATAGCGGTGACGATGACGTTCATAAACAAGCTCTTTCCCATATGCATTCTTTGCTTTTGAGCCATCTTTTAACTTACATGGATATAAGCCTAAACGTAATGTACCACCAATATCAACATTATCATTTTGTTCTGGTAAGAAATCAATAATAGGATAATCTGTTTTTGCATCAAGCTCTGTAGAATGTGCACCCTTTAAGCCAAGTACGTTACGAGCAAATTCCACTGTTGCCAGTTGCATACCTAAGCAAATACCTAAAAACGGAATATTATTTTCTCGAGCATATTGTGTCGCTAAAATTTTACCTTCTACACCACGATCACCAAAGCCACCAGGCACTAAAATAGCGTCCGCTCCGTTTAATAGTGAAGCAACATTGTCAGCATCTACATGCTCAGCATTAATCCAGTCAATATCAATATCTGAATTAAATGCGTAGCCAGCGTGTTTTAATGCTTCTACAACAGAAATGTAAGCATCTTGTAGTTCAACATATTTACCTACTAATGCTACTTTACGTTTATTTGGTAAGCTTTTCACTTTCGTTACAAGCTCACGCCATTCCTCCATATCTGCCTCTGGTGCCTCGATGCCAAAATGGTCAAGAACAATATCATCAAAATCTTGTGCATGAAGATTTAATGGCACTTCATATAAATGTTCAGCATCACGAGATTCAATAATTTCATGTGGCTGTACATCACAGAATAAAGCCAATTTCTCTTTCATATCTTGAGGTACCTCTTGCTCTGTGCGCACAACGATAATGTTTGGTTGAATACCTAAAGAACGTAATTCTTTTACAGAATGTTGAGTTGGCTTTGTTTTTAGCTCACCTGCTGCTTTAATATAAGGAATAAGCGTACAATGTACATACAAGACATTGTTATGACCTAGGTTCGTTTTCATTTGGCGAATTGCCTCAAGGAATGGCAATGATTCGATATCCCCTACTGTTCCACCTACCTCTGTAATAACTACATCGGCATTTGTTTCGCGTCCAGCACGTTGAATACGATCTTTGATTTCATTTGTTATATGAGGAATTACTTGTACTGTACCACCATTGTAATCTCCGCGGCGTTCTTTTTGTAAAACAGACTGATAAACACGACCTGACGTTACAGTAGAATGTTTGCCAAGGTTAATATCAATGAATCGTTCATAGTGACCTAAGTCAAGGTCAGCCTCTGCGCCATCATCTGTTACGAAAACCTCACCATGTTGATAAGGACTCATTGTACCTGGGTCAATATTGATATAAGGGTCAAATTTTTGAATGGTTACTTCTAACCCACGATTTTTTAATAAACGACCTAAAGATGCCGCTACAATCCCTTTTCCAAGCGATGACACAACCCCACCTGTTACAAAAATATACTTTGTCATGAAAAAATTCCTCCTTATGATGTTCTAAAAATTGCAAGTAAGAAAAGTGCATATACGCCGTGTTAACAACTAAGTATCTTAGCGTAAATGTCTCGGTTAAGAAATACTTATACCTAAAAATAAGAAAAGCCGAGAATGCCTACAAAAAAGTGTAGTCAATTCGAAGCTTAATCGTTTCTATCTCTTTTCTACTTTCCTTTTAAAAATTAATTGCTAACATTTATTCAGTCACCGATTACTATACATCATGAAGTATTTGAAACATTTATATTCATGTCAGTAGTAATTTGGGAGTGTTTAACTGAATCAATTTCGCCTTGGCGTAATTGCGTCCGGATTTTGAATTGTGCCCGCACAATTCATTCCTTTGAAAATCCGTGACATCTGCCAGAGGCTTTGGGCCAACATGATGTTGGTCACTCAGGCGTTTTCACAGGAAGTGAAGTTCTTAGCCTGAGTTCCTCTATTTCAGTAGGTGTTTGGACACCCACTGAAAAGGAACCAATACCGCATTCATCTCACCACATGTAGAGGTGGGAGTCTTCTGTATCTGCCGCTATGCTTTCGATACAAAAATATTTGCTGAATGAAGATAAAGTTAACAACAAAAAAACGCTCCTCCTGCATAGGTTTGCAGGGGGAGCGTATTACATACACGGTCTTTCTCCTTTTTTAAGGAGCCCAAGTAAAAGATTAAACGTAACCGAGATAGAAGTCAAGAATTATTACCAAGGGCATAAAAGATAGAAAAATTAAATTTCTTCCTCTTCTTCGTCGAATTCCTCATCGTCATCTTCTTCGATAAAGTCCTCATCGATTTCTTCATCGATGTCCTCTATATCTTCATCGTCAAAATCAATGTCTTCTTTCGCTTCGTCTTCCTCAACATCGTCTTCCTCAACAAATTCCTCATAATCTTCATCAAAGTCAATGTCTTCTTCTTCTAAATCTAAATCTTCATCTAGATCTTCATCATCAAGGGTAGCTTTAGATTTTTTCTTATGAGTTTTCACAGAAGGAGCCGTTTCTTCCTCAATTTGCTCAACTTTAAACCATTCTCGTAGACCCCAACCTGTCTCTTGATTGTATAAGAAGCGACCATCTACATTCAGATCTGTGTAAAATTGTAGTAGGCGTGCTTTAATTTCTTCATTACTATAGCCTACAAGCTCCTGAATGATTGTTAGTAAGTCATTAAAAGACACTGAGGCACGTTTTTCATTTAAAATTACATAAGCTAAATTAATTAACGATTCTTCCGCTAATTGTTCCTTTGTCATTTCACGAAAATTCAATTCGTGCACTTCCTTTCTCTCATCACAATGGACGTTTTTATTGCTTTATTTTCGGAGCGCAGCAAAAAAAGACCGCACAAAAGTAACTTTCCATATCATAAGCATAATACCCATTATATACAAAGTTTTATCCTCTTTGCTAGCTTCAATTACTGTTTTTTATACCACGTATTTTTTTTATACCAAGGTAAAACAAATATACAGATAGAATTAGTAAAGGAACAGCGCCAATTTGCTTATTATACAGGAAAATAACTCCTAACACTAAAGCTAAAATAATGATGTAGTGAAAAGCTGATTTCATCCTCTACTGCGCCTCCCCTTTTTTTACAGTTCTATTATAACGAAAATAAAAAAAAGTGCCTAATCCTAAGACTAGACACCTAAAACTACAAAAGCATTTTGTATTAATATAGAATAAATGCTAATAAGTAAGAAGATATGCACATTTACAAATTACATATTACGGCGATATTGTCCGCCTACCTCATATAAAGCCTTCGTAATTTGTCCTAAACTTGCTACTTTTACTGTTTCCATTAGCTCTGCAAAAATATTACCGTTGTTAACAGCCACTTCCTGTAAGCGTGTAATTGCTGCTTCTGATTCACTTTCGTGCTGCTTCCAGAATCCCTGTAAATTATGGATTTGCGTCTCTTTTTCATCTTTCGACGCACGAGCAATCTCCATATTATCTATATCCGCATCAGAAGGTGGATTCGGATTCAAATATGTGTTAACACCGATAATCGGTAGCTCACCAGAATGTTTCAACATTTCATAGTACATGGATTCCTCTTGAATTTTACCACGTTGATATTGTGTTTCCATTGCACCTAGCACGCCACCACGATCATTTATGCGATCAAACTCTTCTAGAACAGCTTCTTCTACAAGATCTGTTAGCTCTTCCACGATAAATGCCCCTTGTAATGGGTTTTCATTTTTCGCTAAACCATGTTCTTTTGTAATAATCATCTGAATAGCCATCGCACGACGAACTGACTCTTCCGTAGGCGTTGTGATGGCCTCATCATAGGCATTTGTATGCAATGAATTACAGTTATCCTGTAATGCCATTAGTGCCTGTAACGTTGTACGAATATCATTAAAATCAATCTCCTGTGCATGCAAGCTACGTCCAGATGTTTGAATATGGTACTTTAATTTTTGTGCACGTTCATTAGCGTTATACTTATCACGCATTATCACTGCCCAAATGCGACGAGCAACACGTCCAATAACCGTGTACTCTGGATCAAGTCCATTCGAGAAGAAGAATGATAGGTTTGGTGCAAAATCATTAATATTCATACCACGACTTAAATAATACTCTACATACGTAAAGCCATTTGCCAATGTAAAGGCCAATTGCGAAATTGGATTTGCGCCAGCTTCGGCAATATGATATCCAGAAATTGATACTGAATAATAATTACGTACTTTATGGTCAATAAAGTATTGTTGAATATCTCCCATCATACGTAAGGCAAACTCTGTTGAGAAAATACATGTATTTTGCCCTTGATCTTCTTTTAAAATATCCGCTTGCACGGTTCCACGCACAACCTGTAATGTTTGCTCTCGTGTCTCTGTAAATTCTTCAACTGTCAAAGGTCGACTAAGTTCTTTCTCACGTAGTTTCACTTGTTGATCAATAGCCGTATTCATAAACATCGCTAAAATAATTGGTGCAGGACCATTAATTGTCATGGATACTGATGTTGACGGAGCACATAAATCAAAGCCCGCATAAAGCTTTTTCATATCCTCTAACGTACATATAGAGACACCTGATTCTCCAACCTTCCCATAAATATCTGGTCGATAATCTGGATCCTCACCATAGAGTGTTACTGAGTCAAATGCTGTAGATAAACGTTTTGCATCATCATCCTTCGATAGATAATGGAATCGTCTATTTGTTCGTTCTGGTGTTCCCTCACCCGCGAATTGTCGCTTCGGATCTTCCCCTTCACGTTTAAATTGGAATACCCCTGCTGTATATGGGAATTCCCCAGGTACATTTTCTTTATAAACCCAGCGTAGAATTTCACCATAGTCCTCAAATTTCGGCAAGGCAACCTTTGGAATTTTTGTTCCAGAAAGACTCGTCGTTTTTAATATTGTTCGAATTTCCTTATCTCGAACCTTCGTGACAAATTCATCTCCTGCATAAGCTTCCTTTAGAGCCTGCCAATTATCTAAAATCCGTTTGGATTCTGCTGTTAATTCGTCTCTGACACCTTCTGCTAAAGAAGTAAGAGATGCGACAAGTGCATCATCAGGAGCCTTTTCTTTCACCGCAGCAATTGCACCCTCTAGCTGGAATAGCTGACGTGCAAACGCTACCTGCTGTTCTGATTTTTTATGATAGCCACGCACTGTATCTGTAATTTCTCTTAAATAATAGCGACGGTCATTCGGAATAATGACATCCTGCTTTTGCGTTTTCGCAAATTGCTCATACCCTGTTTCCCAATTGTAGCCTGTCTTTTCATTAATAATGTTAACAAGTGCAGCAAATAAAGCATTCGTACCTTTATCATTGAATTGGCTAGCAATTGTACCATAAACTGGCATTGTATCTAGTGATTCATGCCAAAGCTCTCGAGAACGTTGATATTGTTTCTGTACCTGACGTAGCGCATCCTCAGAGCCCTTACGTTCAAATTTATTGATAGCGATAACATCCGCAAAATCAATCATATCAATTTTCTCAAGCTGTGTTGGAGCACCAAACTCGCTTGTCATCACATACATGGATAGGTCCGTATATTTTGTAATTTCAGCATCCCCTTGACCGATACCGCTTGTTTCCACAATGATTAAATCATAGCCAGCTACACGAGCGACATCTAGCACATCTCCAATTGAAGCGGAAAGCTCCGTACGAGATCCACGAGTTGCTAAACTACGCATATATACTCGATTGTTAAAGATCGCATTCATACGTATTCGGTCACCTAGCAATGCGCCACCTGTTTTTTGCTTAGTTGGATCGACTGAAAGAATTGCTACACGTTTATCTGGGAATTCTTTTAAAAATCGACGAATTAACTCATCTGTCAGGGACGATTTCCCAGCACCACCAGTACCAGTAATACCTAAAACAGGTGTCCCTTTCGTGCGCTTACGAGCCTCTTCTATCATTTTTTTCGTTTCATCATCATCATTCGACTCAGCGGCAGTGATCAAATTCGCTAAAATCTCTGGTGTCTCTGTCGTTAACATTTCTAACTTTTCTAGATAGCTACCTGTTGCTGTAGGGAAATCAGTACCTTTAATTTGTTCATTGATCATCCCTTGCAAACCTAAAACACGTCCATCCTCTGGCGAGAAAATACCTGAAATCCCATAAGCATGTAGCTCCTTAATTTCACGCGGCAAAATAACACCGCCGCCACCACCATAAATTTTAATATGTGGGGCACCTTTTTCACGCAGTAAATCATACATATATTTAAAGTATTCCATATGGCCGCCTTGATAAGACGAAATGGCAACACCTTGCGCATCTTCTTGAATCGCAGCATTCACTACTTCTTCTACAGAGCGATTATGTCCTAAATGAATAACCTCTACCCCGCTAGATTGCAAAATACGTCGCATAATGTTGACCGAAGCATCATGCCCATCAAATAGACTCGATGCTGTAACAAAACGTACGTGATTTTTTGGACGATATACTTCTACCTTTGTCATATGAAACCCTACTTTCTCCCCTTAATCAAATACACCTTTGTATTATGGGCACTCCTAGCCTGGAGCTGCCCTTTTGCAGTTCATAAAAAAGTCGGTAATTGCAATGTCGCTCTATGCAATTACCGACAACCCCTTAACAGAACCCCTTTATACCTGAAATAAACAATGTGATTTGCATGTCAATAAATTCATCAATCGAATGCTGACGATGCAGCGCCCATTTTCGGAACGCCCAGCTTTGCCCTGAGACAACTAAATTATTGGCTGCCAAATGGATTTGCTTATCGGTCATTGTTATTTCACCTGATTGAACACATCGCTTTAGTAATCGCTCAAACGTGGCAACCATCTCAAACTCCTTACTAAATACATAGCGCTGTGCTTCTTTTGATAATGATTTTGTTTCCTGATACATGATTGTCAGCTCATCAACCATGTGATCAATTTGCAAGAAATATTCTCGGATCATCTCTTTTAATTCTTCTATCGTCCCTGCTTTTATCTCATAACTTGAAAGTCGCTCCATAGCGTGATGATAAATACTATCACATACTAGGTAAAGAACATCCTCTTTAGTTCGGATATACTCATATAAAGTACCGATACTAAAGCCAGCAGCTTTTGCGATTTCTCTCGTCGTGGCACGATGAAAACCTTTTTCTTTAAATAATTTAATGGCTCCTTGTATCATTTGTTCCCGACGAATGGCGATGAGATTTTCATCTTTAACTGTTGACTGTACCTGGGGCCTTTTCTCTTTTTCTGTCATGTATTATTTTGTTAGCATACGCGAGATAACAAGACGTTGAATCTCTTGCGTGCCTTCATAGATTTGTGTGATTTTAGCATCACGCATAAAGCGCTCAACTGGGTAATCTTTCGTATAACCATAGCCGCCAAAAATTTGAACAGCCTCAGTCGTTACACTCATCGCCGTATCGCCAGCCATTAATTTCGCCATTGCAGATGCTTTACCATATGGTAGACTATTTGATTCTAACCAAGCCGCTTGGTATGTAAGCAGTCGAGATGCTTCGATTTGAGTAGCCATATCTGCTAGTTTGAAAGACACACCTTGATTGGCTGTTATCGGTTTACCGAATTGCACACGCTCTTTTGCATACTCAACCGCTGCATCCAATGCTCCTTGTGCAATTCCTACAGCCTGAGCTGCAATACCGTTACGTCCACCATCAAGTGTTGTCATTGCCACTTTAAAGCCTTCTCCCTCAGCCCCAAGCAAATTTTCTTTTGGAACACGGCAGTTATCAAAAATAATTTCAGTTGTCGGAGATGAACGAATCCCTAATTTTTTCTCCTTTTTCCCTACTGAGAAGCCTGCAAATCCAGCCTCAACGATAAAAGCGGATGTGCTATTCTTAGCTTCAGGATCTGTTACAGCAAATACAACATATGTATCTGCTACTCCACCATTTGTAATGAAAATTTTCGAGCCGTTTAATATATAATCATCACCATCACGTTTTGCATAGGTTTTCATGCCACCAGCATCTGAACCTGACCCTGGCTCTGTTAAGCCATATGCCCCAATATGTTTACCTTCAGCCATTGGACGAAGATACTTTTGCTTTTGTTCTTCATTACCAAATTTATAAATTGGCCAGCCTGCCAGTGACGTATGGGCTGATAACGTTACCCCTGTTGAAGCACAGACACGTGATAATTCTTCTACAGCAATAACATACGCAAGATAATCGAAGCCTGCCCCACCATATTCCTCTGGCCACGGAATACCAGTTAAACCAAGCTCCGCCATTTTATCAAAAATTGCGCGATCAAACTCTTCGTTCTCGTCACGCTCCGCTGCTGTTGGTGCCACTTCATTAATAGCAAAATCACGAATCATTTCGCGTAATTGTTCATGCTCTTCTGTTAATTGAAAGTTCATTGTCCATTTCCCCTTTTTAGTTAGACTCTATTATTGCTAAACTATTGATTTCTAGGTGATTACGCTTCTTTGATGATTGCTCTTTGACTTTGTGCATTCTAGTAGCGATTGGAATCTCGGCACGACATGGGTTATTAGCTTATTGGGCTGAGCAGTTTACTTGGCTGCCCGAGCAGTTTTCGGGTTCATCTGAGCAATTTCTTTGGCTACTCGAGCGGTTCTCTGCCTTACCCGAGCAATTTCCTTGGCTACCTGAGTGGTTCTCCTCCCAACCTGAGCGGTTCCCCACATCACCTGAGCCAAATATCAACTTTGCAACATAAAATAGGACTTTATTTCAGTAAATGTTTACTAATAACTAACCGTTGAATTTCACTTGTACCTTCATAGATTTCTGTTACCTTTGCATCCCGGAAATAACGCTCTACTGGATAATCTTCCGTGTAGCCATAGCCACCAAAAATTTGGACAGCCTCTATTGCGGTTTGGACAGCTGTGCGTGAGGCAAATAGTTTCGCCATCGACGCTTCTGCTCCACACGGTAAACCCTTCGAACGCAAATCAGCAGCTCGATAGACTAATAATTTTGCTGATTCTACAGCTGTGGCCATATCCGCTAGCTTAAAGCCAACTCCTTGCTGTGCAACAATCGGTTTACCAAATTGAACACGCTCTTTTGCATATGCCGTAGCTGCCTCAAGAGCTGCTTCCGCAATCCCTAAAGCCTGTGCTGCAATTCCAATTCTTCCAACATCTAAGTTAGCCATTGCAATTTTAAAGCCTTCTCCCTCTTTCCCAAGTAGGTTTTCGGCTGGTACACGGCAATTATCGAATGTGAGCTGAACTGTACGAGAGCCATGTAAGCCCATTTTCTGTTCATCTTTACCGATAATTAAGCCTGGCGTTCCCTTCTCAACTATAAACGCAGAAATGCCGCGTGTTTTTTCAGCAGGGTTTGTCGATGCGAATACAATATACACATCAGCCTCTCCACCATTTGTTATAAATACTTTGGAGCCGTTAATGACATACTCATCGCCATCTTGAACTGCCTTTGATTGTAACGAGCCAGCGTCTGAGCCAGCACTTGGTTCTGTTAAACAGAATGCTCCTAAATATTCACCTGCTGCAAGCCTTGGAACATAGCGTTTCTTTTGCTCTTCATTTCCAAAATAAATAATTGGATTGGTGCCTACTGAAGTATGAACGGATAAAATAACGCCCATTACTGCACTCACCTTCGATAGTTCGTTAATAGCAATTATGTACGATGTAAAATCCATCGCTGCCCCGCCCAACTCTTCTGGCGTTGTGATTCCCATCAATCCAAGTTCACCCATTTGTCCAAGAAGCTCACGTGGAAACTCTCCTGCCTCCATGCGCTCTACCCATGGTTCAATTTTTTCCTGTGCAAAATCTCGAACCATATCTCGCATCATTATTTGTTCATCTGTAAACTGTAAATGCATCTATATTGTCACCCCTCTAAGTTGTCCCGCAGCATTACATTTTCTTGAAATGGTCCCATCCCCATAGGATTATTCATAAACGTAAAAGCCTCTTCCTGATTTCTTTCCTAGCCAGCCCGCTGCCACATATTTACGAAGCAGTGGACAAGGTCTATACTTACTATCACCTAAGCCCTCATGTAAAATCTCCATGATGTAGAGACATGTATCAAGGCCAATAAAGTCTGCCAGCGTTAATGGTCCCATCGGATGATTCATACCAAGCTTCATCACATCATCGATTGCTTCCTTAGTTGCTACACCCTCATACAATGCATAAATTGCTTCGTTAATCATAGGGAGTAAAATACGATTTGAAATAAAGCCTGGGAAATCATTTACTTCCACTGGTGTTTTGGATACTTTTACTGTCATGTCTTCCACTGCTTTATAGACTTCATCACTCGTTGCTAATCCTCGAATGATTTCCACTAGCTTCATAACAGGAACAGGATTCATAAAATGCATCCCAATTACTTGCTCTGGACGATTAGTAACAGCTGCGATTTCTGTAATTGGAAGTGAAGATGTATTCGTAGCTAAAATAGCATGTGCTGGTGCAATTTGATCAATTTGCTTAAAAATAGATTGCTTCACTTCCATATTTTCTACAGCAGCCTCGATGATAATATCTACATCACTAGCATCCTGTAAATCTAGTGACATCACGATACGACCTAATATAGCCGCTTTCTCTTCTTCTGTTTTACGACCTTTTTCTACATCGCGTGATAAATTTTTCGTAATAACTCCTAGACCACGTTCGAAAAACTCTTGCTTCATATCATTCAATTTGACCTCATAGCCTGCCTGTGCACAAACTTGTGCAATGCCAGAGCCCATTTGTCCTGCACCAATGACCATTACCTTTTGGATACCCATCATTCATGTCCCCCTGTTTTCGGTACTTCAATCATAATTGCATCTCCTTGCCCACCACCTGAACAAATTGCTGCAATTCCGATGCCACCGCCACGACGCTTTAATTCCTGCGCAAGCGTTAAAATAATACGTGCTCCAGATGCACCTATTGGATGACCTAGCGCTACTGCTCCACCATTCACATTGACCTTTTCAGCATCTAAATCCGCTAGCTGTTTGCTAACTAACGCTACTGCGGCAAAGGCCTCATTGATTTCAATTAAATCAATGTCCGTTAATGATTTCCCTGTCTTTTCCAGCAATTTATTAATCACCAGACCAGGTGTTTGCGGGAAGTTCGCTGGCTCAATGGCAAGTTCTTCATGACCAATGATTATTGCTAGTGGCTCTCTGCCTTCACGTGCTGCACGTTCTTCGCTCATGACTACTAGTGCACATGCACCATCATTTACCCCAGGTGCGTTACCCGCTGTAATAGTTCCATCCTTATCAAAGGCTGGTCTAAGCTTCGCAAGTACCTCCAAGGACGTACCCGCTCTTGGTGCCTCATCTGTATCAACTAGAAGTGGCTCTCCCTTACGTTGTGGGATTTCTACAGGCACGATTTCTTCAGCAAAATAACCTTTTTCAATTGCTGACAGTGCGCGCTCATGACTGCGAACAGACCAATCATCCTGCTCCTCACGGCTTAATGAAAACTCTTTGGCTGTTGAATTGCCGTAGCTTCCCATATGCGGTCTTGCCTTATCGAAAGCACATGTTAAACCATCATATAACATTCCATCCACCATTGTTGAATCACCCATACGTAACCCTGTTCGACCATTTTGTAGATAGTACGGTGCATTGGACATTGATTCCATACCACCAGCGATAATCACTTCTTCGTCCCCTAAACGAATAAGCTGATCTGCTAGTGTGACAGCACGCATTCCTGAAGCACAAACTTTGTTAATCGTTTCTGTTTTTACAGCTTTCGGTAAGTCTGCTTTAATCGCAGCCTGTCTAGAAGGAATTTGGCCCTGTCCCCCTTGTAAAACGGAGCCTAAAATCACTTCATTCACAGCATCCGGTGAAATATTCGCTCTCTCTAGTGCGCCCCTTATGGCAATAGCACCTAAATCACTTGCACTTAATGCTGAAAGTGAACCTCCAAACTTCCCAAATGCCGTCCTTGCTCCTGCTAAAATAACAGCTCTATTCAAGTAAAACACCCCTTTTGTTTTACGTACTCTATGAATTATCAGAGCACCATTGTTGACTGAACGCTCGCTCGGTTTTTCTCTATGAAAAATGGGAGTTTAAAGCCTCACTCCCATTCCCATTTAATCTTATTCTACAAAACAATTATTTATTGTGCAATTTATATTTTTCAGATAACTAAAATATTTCTACAATAGCCATCATTTCTCTGCGTTAATTTCTACATTCTTGTCTTGTTCGACATTGTCTACAGAAGCCACTACCTCTTCAAGCATCTCCTCTGCAGCTTCTTCAGCAGGGTTTTCAACAGCTTTCCCTTTTTCACCAAACACAGACCGCTCTAATAGTTCTGCAACGTCGAATGTTCCAATTGTATCCTCAACCTCTTTTGCCTTTGTACCATCTTCTAGCATCGTTAAGCAGTATGGACAGCCTGATGAAATAACAGATGCATTCGTTGCTAAAGCCTGCTCTGTACGTGCAACATTAATACGGTTACCAACATGTTCTTCCATCCACATTAAGCCACCACCCGCACCACAGCACATAGCCGTTTCGCGATTACGTTCCATTTCTACAAGCTTCACGCCTGGAATACCTCGTAGTATCTCACGCGGTGCATCATAAACATCGTTATAACGACCTAAGTAACAAGAATCATGGAAGACAATTGTTTCATGAACTTCATAATTCAACGCAAGTCGATTTTCCTCAATCAGCTGATTTAACAGCTCTGTGTGATGATATACTTCACCCTTCCAGCCAAAGTCTTGATATTCGTTTTTGAAGATATTGTAAGCATGAGGATCGATTGTCACAATTTTCTTCACATCGTTTTTCTCAAACTCATCAATATTCGCTGTCGCAAGCTCTTGGAATAAAAATTCATTTCCTAAACGACGAGGTGTATCTCCTGAATTTTTCTCTTTATTTCCTAAAATCGCAAATTTCACGCCTGCCTCATTTAATAGGCGACAGAAGGCTAAGGCAATTTTTTGTGAGCGGTTATCAAATGCACCCATTGATCCTACCCATAATAAATATTCCATTTCCTCGCCAGATTTTTTCAGCTCTTTGACTGTTGGAATGTGGATTGTTGGATCAAGGTCGCGCCAATTTTCTTTTTCTTTACGGTTTAAGCCCCAAGGATTTCCTTGACGCTCGATATTTGTCATCGCACGTTGTGCATCTGGATTTACTTTCCCTTCTGTCATTGTTAAATAACGACGAAGGTCAATAATTTTATCGACATGTTCATTCATAACTGGACATTGATCCTCACAGTTACGACAAGTCGTACATGCCCATATCTCTTCTTCCGTAATCACTTCACCGATTAAAGATGGACTATAAATATCTTCAATTACCGCACCCTCGGCACCAGCCGCCATTGCTAACTGATTTCCCTTTGTATTAGCAAAGAATTGATAAGGTACCCACGGCTTTTGCTTTGTCACCACTGCACCTGTAAATGTTAAATGGTCACGAAGCTTCACGATTAAATCCATCGGTGATAGCATTTTACCTGTTCCTGTTGCAGGACACATATTTGTACAGCGCCCACATTCTACACAGGAATATAAATCTAGCATTTGCTTTTGCGTAAAGTCCTGAATGCGTCCAACCCCAATAGATGGCATCTCATCTTCACTGTCAGCATTTTCTCCAGCTTCCTCTAATGCTTCAAAGTCGATCGGTGTTAGCGTTCCTACACGATCTAGACGATTCATATAAACATTAAGTGGACTAACAATTAAGTGGAAGTGCTTGGATTGCGGTACATACACTAGGAATGTTAATAAAATTAATAAGTGTGCCCACCACATCACATAGAATATAGCTGCAGCTGCTGTTTCTGGTAGGAAACTAAAAATAGCAGCAATACTAGAAGCAACTGGTTCCGTATATGTTAATTCCTCACCATGCCAAATTAACCCCATACCATTAGCGATTAATGTTGATATCATTAAGCCGCCAATGAAAATTAATACAAGACCGTTTTTCCAGCCTCGTTTTAGACGTACTAGCTTTTCTACATAACGGCGATAAAACGCCCAGACAACTGCTACTAAAATCATTAAGACCACAAGCTCTTGGAAGAACGTAAAGACACCATAGAAAATGCCCAGCGGCAAATGTGATTCAGGTACTAATCCCTTCCAAATTAAATCAATGGCTCCTAGCTGCACCATTAAAAATCCATAGAAGAACATCACGTGAATTAATCCACTCTTTGGATCTTTCAGAAGTTTATTTTGGCCAAATACATTGACCATAATATAACGAATTCGTTCTTTTACACTTTCATCAAACTCAACCTTTTTCCCCAATTGCACAAACTTATAGCGTGTTTTTAACAGATAGAAAAACAATCCTACTGCATAAAGCACAACCACGACTGTTAAAACAATGTTTGCAATTAATAATGGACTCATGGTTGGTCCCCCCTTTAGTTTGTCGTAATTTTCTCTCTTTGTGGTAAATTTGCTAGCTCATACTTAAATGTACGTCATTCCATCATTATATTCCTATTCTAATAAATGAGTGAGCATTCAGTCAACATAAAACGGAAATATTTCTGATAATTTTATATTCTTACACTTTCCAAGAAAAAAAGCCACCCTGAATTTTTTCAAAGTAGCCATTTTTCATTTTCTTTACAATAATTTTACCTTAGTTTTTAAAAACATTACCGCTTCGAATATACTCAATATCAGAAACCTTCAGTCTAAAATTCACAACTCGTGCAGCAGCAAATAAATAATCAGATAGTCGGTTTAAATACTTTTGGACAATTGTCGGTACATCCTGAATCTCCTTCATGAGGGTTACCATTTGACGTTCTGCTCGACGTGCAACTGTACGGGCAATGTGTAAGGTTGCAGCGGCTGGAGCACCCCCAGGTAAAATAAAACGCTGTAAAGGCGGTGCTTCATCTGATAAAGCATCTATTCGAGATTCCAGCACTTCAATCGGTTGCTCCGTAAGCTTATAATGACGCTCCTTCATAACATTTGCAAGGTCCCCTCCTGCATCAAAAAGCTCATGCTGAATTGCTTCTAAGTCTATAAGAATATCCTTAAAAAGCTCACGATCCAATTCACTCACTGCCTTGCCAATAAATGAATTTAATTCATCAATAGCCCCGTAAGTTTCCACTCGTAAGCTATCCTTGTCAACACGTCCACCAATAAGACTTGTTTTGCCTGTATCCCCTGTTTTCGTGTAAAGCTTCATCTCTCTCATCTCCTATCATCCAGTTTTATAATTTTTAATGGCTTGCACAGTTGTCGCAAAAACACCTTTACCAATGATTTTCCCTACCTCTGTAATGGGTCCACCATATAGCATTTCTTCGCCTTTTTGTGTAGCAGCAATCAACAAACTATCTGTAGCAGTCCCTGTTGCAATGGTTCCACTAAGCTCATCGCGAATATCTTCTGACTGAAGTGCCTTGGTTTTTGCCTCATTCGCAGTCATCATTGCTTGGAAAAAAGCTTCCTCCGATAGACTTCCATTGATAATAACCCATGTATTTATAGTACCAATATATGGTTCAATCTGTCGTTCATGTGCACGAGAAACATCCACAGCATTGCCCACACCAGCAGTAACGGCAACGAGCACACTGCCAAAGGATGCCGTATATTCATTAATCGCTACTAGCCTTGATGGAACAGCTGTTAACATAACAACCGTACTCGTTGAAGAAAAATTCTCCCTTTGTAAAAATGATGCGACCTCTCGCTTTACATCACTTATGACATACTCCCCTGGAACTGAGCGATTTAAAAGACAATCATACCAGCCAATCCCTGGGTTATGAACAGCAGAGGAAACAGTTTTTAAAGGAAAATCAGATTTTAACTGAATATAATGTTCAGTAACCGTAAAATTTTCTCTGCTAATATGTGCACGTTGCAGATGTTCAACCGATGCTGGCATCATTGTTATTTGCGGTTTTGGAATTTCAGGGTGCGCATAGGTCGCTACCCTCGCCTGATAGACATCTTCAATTTGAGAAGCCATCAATACTTCATGGGGTACCCCAAATGCACGCATCTGCCCCGATTCCATTAATAATAATTCGTCGCAATAAAGAGAAGCTAAGTTCATATCATGTAACACCATAATAACGGTTAATCCGCATTCTACCGCTTCTTTCCGTACCATATCTAATATTTGCCGCTGATGTGCAATATCTAAATGATTGGTTGGTTCATCTAGCAATAATATTTCTGCTGTCTGCGCTAAAGCTTGGGCTACAAAAACTCGTTGCTGCTCACCACCCGATAAAAATTCCATGGATGTCTGCTCATAGCGTGTCACACCTGTTTGTGCCATTGCATGTTGTACTGCTTGTTCATCTTTATCCAACCAGCTGGAAAAGAACCCTGATTGATGTGGATATCTTCCAAGTGATACAGCCTCTCGTACACTGTTTGAGAAAGCATTCGCATGTAATTGTGGAAGAACGGCCATTTTTTTTGCCAAAGCACGAGCATTGTAAGAACTAATATTTTTGCCATCTACTTTTATAGTACCTGCCTTAGCTGGTAATATGCCGCTAATTACTTTTAACAGTGTAGATTTCCCACTACCATTTGGACCTAAAATCCCTAATATTTTTCCCTTTTCCACTGAAAAACTGATATCTTTGACGATTGGTACGTCATCATAGCCACCTGATAGATGTTCAACGACAATCATGCCCGTACCCCCTTGCTTCTTCGCTGCTTATAAAAAATATAGGAAAAGACAGGTGCCCCAATAAATGCAGTAATCACACCAATCGGCAGCTCTCTCGGCATAATAATTATTCTTGCAATTAAGTCACAAATAATAAGCAATGTCGCACCATTTATAAAGGATAATGGTAATAAATGACGGTGGTCTGAGCCCCAAATCATTCTTGTCATATGGGGTACGACTAATCCAACGAAACCAATCGTTCCTGAAACAGCTACTGCTGCTCCTGTCAGCATGGATCCACCTACTAAAATTAAATACTTACTACGTTTCACATTAACACCTAAGTGCTTTGCACGTTCCTCCCCATATAACAGCACATTTAATTCCCTTCTTTGGGTCCAAAGCATCAATGAACCTACAATCACAAATGGGATAATCATTTGCACAAAAGGCCAGCCCCGCATCGATACAGAACCAAGCAGCCATCCTATCACTTGCCTCAACTCCTCGCCAGATAAGGCAATCATCAAGGAAATAAGTGAGCCTAAAAATGAGCTAAAGATGACCCCAGTTAAAATTAGCGTTTCCATTTTCAATGAACGATCTACTATTCTTGCAAAGCTCATGACTGCTACCATCGTTAATACTGCTCCAAACATACTAAAGGTTGGCAATGCATAAAGGCCAACTACTGGAATTGAAATACCAAAAAATATTGTCATTACAGCACCAACTGATGCACCTGAAGAAACACCTAATGTATAAGGATCTGCTAAAGGGTTTTTTAACAAACCCTGAAAAGCAGCTCCTGCAATGGCAAGTGATGCACCTACAAGCCCTGCTAGGAGGACGCGCGGTAGGCGTATTTTCCAAAAAATATTGGCAGCCGTTTCATCAGCTGCTTTATTCCACAATACTTCTAGCGGAATATGAACGGAGCCTATTGCTATACCACACCAGATGCTAATGATAAGAAGTGTAACGGCGGTTACATAGGCTGCGACTATTTTACTCACTCAAATGCCTCAGGGTAGATAGCTTTCGCTAATTCTTCAAGTCCCTCTCCTAAACGAGGTCCTTGACGACTTGTTGTATTCTCATCTACCTGAACAATGGCTTTATTTTTCACAGCAGTAATTGTGTCAAAACCAGCACGCTGTGGAATTTTTGTTAAAATATCAGGTACATAATGATATTTCACCACGATGACATCTGGATTTTTTGCAATAATTTGTTCAGAACTGATTTCATACCAGTCTGCTGTATCTGCCGCAACATTTTCGGCATGAATCATATTTAACATTTCATTCATAAATGTATCTTTACCAGCTGTAAATATATGTGGTTCATCAGATGTTTCTACAAAAACTTTCTTTGGCTTTACATCCTCAAGTTTTGCAAGAACCTCGTCTACTTTTACCTTCATATCTTTAATGATTTTTTCGGCCTCAGGTAATTTTCCAGTTGCACGACCTAGTTGTTCAATTGTTGTGTAAGTTTCGTTAAAGTCCTTCGCATCTGTTACCACAAAAACCTTTAAACCGGCAGACTCAAGCTGTTCAATAGCCCCCGCTGAAAGTGTCATGCTCGATTTGTGAGCAAACACAATATCTGGCTTTAAGGCAATAATTTGCTCATTATTATATTCCATGCCGCCAACTTTTTGCTTTTCAGCTGCCTCTGCAGGATAATCATCATTATCGGTAACACCAATTATTTCATTGTTTAAGCCAAGAGCAAATAAAATCTCTGTGTTACTTGGAATAAGAGAAACTATTTTCTCAGGTGGTGCTTCCAGCGTAATATCCTTGCCAACAGCATCCGTTATCGTCATTGGGAATGTTGCTTTGTCTACCTGTGATGTTTCTTGCTGCTCAGAAGATGTCGGCTTTTCATTTTTTGCCCCTTCCCCACAGGCAGCAAGCAAGCCAATTGCCAAAAATGCGGACAATCCTAATTTCCAAAATTTCTTCATGTAAATCCTCCTAGTTTATCGATGCATATATTGTAACAACTTGTTTTGCTGATGGATTAGTAACCGACGAATTTTGTAAGTTTATCGCACTTTTTTTCAAATTTATCGCTATCTCCTATACAAAACAAATACCCCTCATCCAAAGTGAGGGGTAATAATGCACAAATATACGCAAAATCCACCACCCTATCCTCGTAGGTTGAAATGTGTTTCTATAAAGGCAGGTCTCCTGGCTCGTGCTCCATACGTTTCTTCAAGCCTTCCCGAAAGAAATTTCAGTGGCGTACATTGAAAAAACTAGCACATACAGTGGCGGGACCGCATCGGAATTTCACCGATTTCCCTTTTCACTTTACATAAGTAAAGAACCTTTATAATATTCAGTTGATTTTATTATACATGAAAACAAAAGAAGTCGCCTACCAATCTAGACGACTTCCCCTTTATTAAATGATATCTGTAAAATACTGGACTGTTTTCATCGATGCCCCTAGTTCTCTTAATGCCCAAGTATGCTCTAAAAATATATCTGCCAGCTTTTCATATTTACCACCGAATCTGTGTGCCCATTCAACTGCTACAACACTTTCATACATATGCGCCATTTTTTCTGCTACTGCTTTTGCCTCGAATGTTTTTGTTGCTTCATCCAAAGAGCTAAATGAATGCAATGTCGATTTCAAATGAACTAATTGTTCCACTACTAATTGGACTAGAGTACTATCAGCCAACTTAGCTAAGCGTTCCTCCATAACACGTACAAACAACTCATGTGCTTGGAATTTATCTACTAAACGAATCAGCTCTAATGCCAATATATTAGCAGTTCCTTCCCACACCGTAAGCACCTGTGCATCTCTTAGTAAGCGAGGTGTCACAAAGTCTTCAATATAGCCATTTCCGCCATGTAATTCAATCACTTCACTCGCATACTTCACCGCTTGCTCAGCTGTTTCCTTTTTCATAATAGCAATATTTAAACGGTTCATGATCATATCCTCATGACTGCCCTGACCACTTGTCACTTTATCATATAGCTGAATAAGATCAAAAACTGTTGCTACTTCTACATGAAGCTTTGACGCTAATTTTCCTAGTGTGTCCTGAATCATTGGGTATTGCGTTAAAGGCTTACCAAAGGCATAGCGATTTGTTACATAATGCTTTGCCTCTAAAAAGCCGCGTCGCATAATACCTATAGAAGCCACGGCATTACATATCCTTGATAGATTAAGTGCCTCTAGCATATAATAAATTCCTTTATTCGGCTCACCTACAATATAGGCACGTGCACCTTCAAATTCTACTTCACCAGAGGGTACTGCCTTCACACCGAGCTTATCCTTTAAACGGCGAATATGAAGGTTATTCACAGTACCATCCTCCGTTCGCCAAGGAACTGCAAATAATGTTAGCCCTTTAGAGCCAGCAGAAGCCCCCTCGAGTCGAGCCAATACCATCGCTACACCGCACATTCCTACATTGGATGCAAAATATTTCTCACCATATAAACGGAATTGCTCGTCTTCCTGTCTTGCCTCTACAACATTTGCCCCAACATCTGAGCCACCTTGTCGTTCTGTTAAAAAGGTTGCTCCCTCATAGAGCTCAGTATCGCCTGTTGCACAAACATGTGGTAAAAAGCGTTCCCTCACCTCATCATTCGCATAATGATCGAGTAAATAAGCTGTAGCCATTGTTAATGTAACAGGACAATAAAAGCCAGGCTCAGCATGGGATAATAAATACCCTTGGGCAAAGCTATATACATAGTTCCCCTTTCTTCCTAGCTGTGGAATATTCTTGTGCACGTAGCCCACAATCCCGGTATTGTACGTCTCTTCAATCGTTTTTTTATAACCATCATTGACCCAAATCTCTGAAACCTCTTCACCATAGGCATTATAACGCTGTAATCGAGGCTCACCCTCTCTATCCGTATGCTTCGCTCTTCTATCAATATCTCCAGCACAAAGCTCTCCAAAATCTGTTAGCTCGCGCGTGGCATATTCTGCAAATTCTTTATCGAGCATCATTTCTAAAATACTATGGAGCGTATCATTATCTTTAAAAAAATTCGTTGTTTTCACTTCTTCCTGCTGTAACACTTTCATAATTATCTCACCTCTTGTCCCTTCAAGGATTGCTTTAATATTTTGCCCGATGCATTTCGAGGAAGCGCTTCCACTTGCTCGAAAATCCGTGGAATTTTAAATTTAGCAAGATGCTGTTCTAAATAATGTTGAAGAGCCTTGTCATCAATTTCCGTTTTGGCAGCATAAACAGCCTTTACTGTTTCACCCCACTGTGGATGGGGTACACCGATAACAGCCACCTCAAAAATCCCATCAAAGCTAACAATACAATCTTCAATTTCCTTTGGATAAATATTGACACCACCAGAAATGATTACATCCTTCTTGCGATCAACAATCCATATATACCCATCTTCATCCACACGAGCTAAATCACCTGTTTTTAACCAACCGTTTATAAATGCAGCCTTGGTCGCAATATCGTCCTTATAGTAACCCAGCATATTGCCTTCTCCAAATAGCACAATTTCACCTACCTCACCAGCACTTACATCCTCTCCATCATCGTTAATAATACGCAGCTCCGTTCCAAGAGGTGCACGCTGACCAATACTTCCTGCCTTTGTCTTATGTTCCTCACCAAACAATAATGAGCCGCTTGGACCAGCCTCAGTTAATCCATAAACACATGTTAAATGATCTGTACGGAAAGCTTTTTGTATAAAACTGATTTCATTCTGTGATAATGGAGCGCCACCATATACCCACCACTTCATGGATGATAAATCAGCGGTTTGCAATTTCGGCATTTGAGCTGTTAACAAATAGGCAACTGGTGCGCCAAAGAAATGCGTTGTCTTCTCCTGCTCAATTGAATCCAAGAACAAATCAGGAGTAAATGTTGGGGTTAATACATGTGTTGAACCGACAAAAATTCCTGCCATTAAAAATAAATGTAAGGGAGCTGAATGCGTTAACGGCATCATCAGGAGGATGCGGCTTTCGGGCTTTACCTCCATCTCGACAGCAATCATTTGTGCTACGGTTAATATATTACGATAGCTAAATAACACGCCTTTTGGCTTTCCTGTTGTCCCTGAGGTATATAAAATCGTCGAAGCGTCATCCTCATTGAGCTGGCAATCCATTATTTGTGTGCTCGCACTTTGAATTATTGTCTCAAAGCTTAACCAACCAGCCTTCTCTTGACCCGTTTTAATTTTCAATGAAATAAACGATATATTTTCGACCGCTTTAAAGATAGCTTCATGTACAAGAATTGCTGTAGCCTCTGCATGCTGTGCCACATACTCTACCTCTTGTAAGGTAAATTTCGCATTGACCGGTACAACAATTGCCCCAATGCGTTGAATCGCAAAATAGCTAACAACAAACTCTACAACATTTGGCATAAAAATGATGACCTTATCTCCTTGTTGTACACCCCTTTCAAGCAAAGCATGACTAAGCCTCGTCACCTGCTCATCTAAATCGCGATAGGTCACACGTCGACCATGACAAATCACTGCTTCAGTTGATGGATACTTTCGGGCATTCCGTGCTAATAAATTTGAACTATTCATCGTGCATCTCTCCCTTTAAAATCGCTAATTTTTCACTAAACATGTCATGCAATTGCTGTAACTCCATCTTCATTTGTGTAAGCTCTGTTATTTTACTATCAATCTCTTGAATTTTTTGTTCCCCATAGTCGACCGTTCGCTCTAATTGTTGAATTCCTGTGCGATCAAAATCAAATAGTAGAACCATCTCCTTAATCTCCTCAAGAGAAAATCCATAACGCTTTCCTCGAAAAATAAGCTTAAGCTTGACTAACTCTTTTTTTGAAAAGGTTCGCTGATTAGTAGATGAACGACTAGGATGAAGAAGCCCAAGCTCCTCATAATAGCGTATGGTTCGTGTAGAGACATTAAACTCCTTCGCCACTTCTTGAATCGTCTTCATCTTCTCCCCCCTCACAATTTCCATCAGTATACCATTGACGTTAACGTAAACTTCAACAAATTTTTCTAAATTTACAGATAAAACAACACTCAAAGCAGTTAAATAAAACTCTTTTGATTCTATCCATCACTTCGCTGTATTCATCCGTCTGTTTCTACTTTCTATCCGTCACTTTGGCCCATTCATCCGTCATTCCAGGTTTCCTATCCGCCTGAGCCACAAAAAACCCCCAGCACAATATCGTGCCAGGGGCTAAAAACTTTATTACATTTTTTCTGGAGCGGATACACCGATTAAGCGCAATGCGTTTGCAATTGTTGTGCGCACAGCAGTAATAAGGGCTAAACGTGCTTCTGTTAGTTCTTTATTCGAAGCATCTAACACTTTTTCAGCGTTATAGAAGCTGTGGAAGGCTGCTGCAGTGTCTTGAATATAGTTTGCGATACGGTGTGGTGTACGGTGCTTTGCAGCTTCAGCCACCACTTGTGGGAAATCGCCTACTTTTTTCAATAAATCAATTTCTTTTTCAGCTGTTAACAGCGCTAAATTTTCTGTTGTTGCAGCGAAGCCTTGCTCATTAGCTGAGCGTAAAATCGATGAAATACGCGCATGCGCGTATTGTGCATAATACACTGGGTTTTCATTTGATTGAGAAACAGCAAGGTCAAGGTCAAAGTCCATATGAGAATCGCCTGCAGTTTTTACAAAGAAATAACGGACTGCATCTAAGCCAACCTCTTCAACTAGTTCACGCATTGTCACAGCGTTCCCTGTACGTTTTGACATTTTAAATTTCTCGCCATTTTTGTAAAGCTGAACCATCTGGATAACTTCAACCTCAAGCGTATAACGGTCATAGCCAAGTGCTTGAATCGCTGCTTTCATACGTGGAATATAGCCGTGATGGTCAGCACCCCAAATATTGATTAGTTTATCAAAGCCACGAACAATTTTGTCCTCATGGTACGCGATGTCTGGCGTTAAATATGTGAACGAGCCATCATTTTTAATTAATACACGGTCCTTATCGTCACCAAATGTTGTTGAGCGGAACCATGTAGCACCGTCTTCTTCAAATACATGACCATTAGCCTTTAATTTATCTAACGCTACTTCAATCTTACCGTTATCATATAGCGAAGTTTCTGAATACCAAACATCAAAGTTTACACGGAAGTTGGCAAGGTCTGTTTTTAATTTATCTAATTCTAACGCTAAACCATGCTGGCGGAAGAAGGCAAATCGTTCTTCATCCGATTTGGATAAAATAGTATCACCATGCTCACCGGCTAGTTTACCAGCGATTTCAATAATATCTGCCCCGTGGTAGCCATCCTCAGGCATCTCAGCATTTAGCCCTAAAGCTTGCTTATAACGAGCTTCTAGTGAATAGGCTAAATTATTAATTTGGTTACCCGCATCATTTATATAATACTCACGAGATACATCATAGCCTGCCATATCTAACACATTACATAATGAGTCCCCTACAGAAGCTCCACGTGCATGTCCTAAATGAAGATCTCCTGTTGGATTTGCAGATACAAACTCAACTTGGATCTTTTCTCCTGCACCAGCATTTGAACGACCATAATCAGCACCTTGCTCAAGCACTGCCTTCACAACACCCGTTAAGAAATCCTTACGCACTGTAATATTAATAAAGCCTGGACCAGCGATATCAATTTTCTCAATATCTGTCCCTGCAGTTTCAAGATTTTCTAAAATGGCTTCAGCAATCGCACGAGGTGGTTTTTTTGCTAATTTCGTTAATTGCATTGCAATATTCGTTGCATAATCCCCATTTGTCTTATCTTTCGGTGTTTCAAGGTGAATATTTAATTCTGTGCCAGCCTCAACTAAGCCAGCTTTTTCAACAGCCTGCGCAATTGCAGCCTTAATGGCCTGTTGTACTTGTTCTACTGCGTTCATCATTGTACCTCCGTAAATGTAATATCTAATGTATAGTTGCCAACGGATTGCCCACCCATTAGTAATTCATACTGTACATGGAAATCTCCGCTTATTACCTGTTTTGAAAACATCATTTTTTTCGTTTGGATGACAAGTGGCATTGAACCAAATTCACTATCATAATGACCAGTCTGTTGTTCCATTATGTTAAGTGGTAGCCGCATATTTACTGCTCCCGCTCGCATAATAAGTGCCCGTTCATTGCCTAGTTTCATTGTCGTGCGGATAATTTTATCCTCCAGCACTTCTTCATATTTTAAGTACAAGCTTCCTGCCTTTTCCAGTAGCTGTCCTGTCAGCCACATTTCCTGACTTTCGGATTCTCCATCAATTGGACGAATCGTCGAAATGAGCTTAATGTTCACCTGCGATCTTGCTTCATTCGCCATTATGGATGCTCCCCTATATTGTTTTTCCTATAACCTTTTTATTATAGGATGAATCCTCATGTTTTTTCAAGATAGAAGTCAAGTATATCCAAGCAGATTCCCATTTCCACAAATTATTACAATTCAATTTATGCTGAAAAACATAAGGTAGTTCATCTTTATAAAAAGCAACTACTCAAATTAATGAGTAGCCGCTTTTGATGTTATTCGTAATAAAAATCTAAGGTGGTGTCTTTCACTTTTATTAAGGCTGTTTTCTAAAATATTGCTGCTGTTAAAACATAAAATCTACAAATGTGTAGAATCAACCCTGTTTTTATGTTTGGTATTTCGTAAATCGAATATTTAATTAAAGTACTCGTTATTTCAATAACGCAACCTTATAACATCTTGTTCATCATTGAATTTTATTTTGATTTTATATTCATCTCTTTATATGTTTCATTATTGACAGTACCAACCATATCTCCAATATTCTCTGTAATTAACCCATCACTACCTTCAAACTTAATGTTTTTAGGGTGTAGATATACGAAGTTCTACAAGCTAACTGAATTTTTTAGTTTAAGAACTTTTTTATATTTTATATAGCAAGCTATTCTCCAAGGAATTAAATAACAAATTACAAGTAAGAAAATTAGCATATTGAGTGTATCTGGTTCGATAGTCGAAATATGTTGTCGAAAATAATAACGTAAAGCAATCATAATGGCGAAAGTAATTATAAAAGCAGGACTTTTCTTCGTATAAATTAAACCATCATTTCGTATTTCATAATCTGACCATAAAATAAGAGGAATAGAAAAACCCAATCCTAAAAAAATTGCTATAGATAATTGAAGATATGTGACGTGCCCAGAAGCGTTTAGAAAAAATGATAATCCAGGTGTTAAAAATAAAAGAGGAAGAATTATTCGCCCTCCTCTCCCTTTGGTTGGTTTGTACATAGAACGGATTCTACGAATTAAAATGAACAACCCAATAATTATAAACATAGATGTAGCTGGTATTACAGTTTGCATAAAAACCTCCCTGAAATATTATTGTATAAAAAATAATTTTTCATTTTCATTTATTCTCTCCATCGAACAATTTTTGTTTAACACCTTCATAAACGTCTTTTAAAATACTTTCAATTTCCGAGCTATCTAAATCGCAGGTATTCGTCGCACACATTGTTGCAATACCATGCGTAGTTAACCATATATCTATAAATAGAGATCTAGCAGAGGTTTGAGTTAATCCAGTTAAGTTAGAAATTAGCGCTACAATCCCTTGGTTTTCTACGTCATTTATTAACTCTGAAAAGCTTGAGATTTTATATTTATTGGATAGGAATAACAGCTCAAATAACTTTTTTTCTTCGCGAGCAAAGTTAATATAAGCTAACCCCATTCCTAAAAAAGAACTTTCTTGCAAACCCTGAGCCATTCTTTCATTATAAAGATTGCCAGCCCTTTCATATATTGCATACTTCAAATCGTCCATACTCGAGAATAATCGAAATATGGGCTTTGTCGAACAACCTAACTCTTTCGCTAAATCTCTTGCATTAACACTATCAATACCACTCTTCCTAGCCATTTCAAAAGCACAATCCATTAAAATTTCCTCTGTAAACCGCTCTTTTGGTGCCAAAAAAATTTGCCCCCTCTCAATAAGTAACATTAGTTACCTATAATGTAATAATATTTTCCTTCCAATGTCAATAAGGTATTCAAAAATTTCCAAATAAATAAAAAAGTTCACTTTGTAAATGAGCCTTGTTTTCCCAAGAAAGTCCGTAAGCTCCCAATAGCTATGGATGCCTAGAATGAAAAAGCAAGTGGGGCTAAAAGTAAGCTCACTACACTTCCCCACTTTTAGCCCCACATTGGTTCTATTAACATAATTCTTTATTCCAAATTTAGCAAATCAGAAATTATTTCTGCACTTCCTGTTGAAAACATAAATATTGAGAATGAAATACATAATAATCCTACAAATACAATACTAATTTTCTTTATTAACAAAGATTGCTTTTTCATAAATAGTCCTTTAAATACGAAAAACAGCCCTACAAATAAGATTAAGAAATACCAAACTCCCATAAGCTCACCTCTTTTACCAAAAGACGATAAAAGTTACGGAAAGTTCTACCATCTTAATCGGCTTGTGTATAGAAATAAAGTACCCATCTATCAGCTATAGTAAAATTGTTTAAAAACAGCACTGATAATTTAAATTATCCTAAACGACCCCATTATTGCTTTCTTGTTTAATTTGATTGATTCTCTTTTTTCCCCATTCATACATCATTTCAACAATCGGTAATAACGTCATCCCTAGATCAGTCATGGAATATTCGACTTTTGGAGGAACTTCTGGAAACACTTCTCGATGAACAATTCCATCTTCCATCAGTTCACGTAATTGGTTTGTTAATATTTTATGAGATATTTTCGAAAAAAGCCTTTGAAGCTCACTGAAGCGATGAGGTCCTTCTACACCTAAATGCCACAAAATAACAACTTTCCATTTCCCACTAATAATTGATAAGGTAAGTTCTTTTTCACAATAGTAATCGTTATTTACTATTCTCTCTTTTATCTCTTCTCTTAATTTATCTGACATAGAGCTAACTCCCTTTTCATATAAGTAACTTTTAGTAACCTCCGCACCAAAAAGTGCACTCTTCCCAATGTATAAAACCGTAGTAAAATGAGGATAGTCTTAAAGACAAATCTTAATCTATTTTTTCGTCTAAATAAAATTATCTCAACCGAAGGAGCGAAAAACATGCAAACAATCGCAGGAAAAGTGGCGTTAATTACAGGAGCTGGACGTGGAATCGGACGTGCAACAGCAGTAGCTTTTGCACAAGAAGGTATTCACGTAGGTCTTGTTGGACGTACTCTTGAAAATTTACAACAAGTAACAGAGGAACTTAAACAGTATGATGTGAAGGTAGCAATCGCTGCGGCAAATGTAGCGTATTTAGACTCTATCACCGCAGCCGTTGAATCTATTCGCGAAGAGCTTGGCGCTATCGACATTTTAGTAAACAACGCCGGCATTTCAAAATTCGGTAACTTCATGGACTTAACGCCTGAAGAATGGACAAATATTATCGATGTTAACGTAAAAGGTGTGTACTACACAACACGCGCTGTCTTACCGGAAATGTTAGAGCGCAACACTGGCGACATCATTAATATCTCATCAACAGCTGGTCAAAAAGGTGCACCGATTACAAGCGCATACTCGGCTTCAAAAGCTGCGGTTATCGGACTAAGTGAATCATTAATGCTTGAAGTGCGTAAGAAAAACATTCGCGTTACAACATTAACGCCAAGTACAGTTGCTACAGATATGGCGGTTGAGCTTAACTTAACAGACGGTAATCCAGAAAAAGTGATGCAAGCAGAAGATTTAGCAGATTTAATGGTTGCACAGCTAAAACTTCATCCACGTGTTGTATTAAAACATGCAGGACTTTGGTCGACGAACCCTTAATAGAACTTACTAAATATCGAAACGCTGTCCAATGTAATAGGATAGCGTCTTCCTTTTAGAATAATAAAGTATCTATCAGATGAACTTGCAGAAGCTTGAAAAGAGCATTGACGAGCTTCCTCCCCTCCTAAGTTCCTCCCCTCCTAAGATAGAACAAAGCGAAAAAATGGGGCTAGCTCATAGCTAAACCCCACTCCAACCGCTTTATATCAACATATACAAAGCCCGTATTATTTTACCCAGCCTAATATGAGATGGTTGCAAGGTGAACAAGATAGGCTGATGAAGCGTTGATGTATCAATGTTTTTAGGAACCAGCTTCGTTTTGCATAATGCAAGATAATGCATATAGTAGCTTTGTTTTGGGGCTAAGTGGGGCGAGATTGAGGCTAATAAAAACTAGGCGAGCGTGTGTATAGGAATGGGTGAGTATGAAAGATTGGAGCTAACATTGGCTTCAATCTTTTTTCGTTATTACACGGATTGTATACCATTTAAGTCTCTTCAGGCGTTAGATATTCGCTTTTTCCTATAAACAATCAAGCCAATAATTGAAAAGAATTAAAGTGATATACTGGAAATTAAAAAAAATTAAGATAAAGATGTCCTTACTCCACTTGTCCAATCAATAAAAATGATATCCAATTGTTAATAATCCAAGATATCGGATAAATAGGGCACTATTTTTAACTCATACCAGGATCTTTATATGTTTAAAGGTGTATATCAAACCATTTTACAATTTTTATAAATTCTTTAGTATAATTATCGTAAAGTATATTATTCAAAGGATGGACTATTATGGGTTTTTTTTCATTATTAACATCAATATTAGGAGATACTACTGTTAATTCATTACTTACTACTATCAATACTGCTGTTTCTATCAAACCTTTATTAGACAAGTTTAAAGATAAATCGGATTTAAATAATTGTTTAATTAATTCTCTTTTAACTTCTTTAGATCAGCAAATAAAACTAACTGATTCAACTAAAATAAAAGACGATTTAACAAATGTCAAATCAATTTTATTTAAAGAGCCACACCTAATAACTGATGAATTAGAAAAAATAAATTATGATATAAATTTACTTATACTGAATGAGGAAACTTTACGTAAAATAGCAATGGATATATCTCTAAAAATGGGTTATTCAGATGCTCCCGAAATAATAGGGAGACAAATGGGCCAAGCTTTAGTAAATTTCTTTATTGATGTTTATTTAGAAGAACTAGAACCCGAGCAAATTAATTATTTACTTTTAAAAAATACCGCTGACACATTAGTATCTACTAATTTCTTAAATAGGAATTTGGATGAATTAAGTGAGGAAAACACTCTTGGTCATAAAGAAACTCACAGAAAATTAGAGGAGTTAAATAAGCAACTATCCCAACAAGATATTTTTATAAACTCAAAACAAACACCTATAGAGGAGTTAAATTTAGAATTAAAAGAATGGTGTTCAAGAAATATTTCCTCTCAATTGTCTGAAAAACTTTACGATGAGAAATTCACTATTTACGATATGTATATACCATTAAATACCTATACATATAAACTTAAAGAAAGATTTTTAGATATACCAGCTTTAGAAAAATCTTATTCAACTAAAAAAGATATATATTCTACTTTGAATGGAATAGATTCTCCCGGGAAACCAATTCTAATACTTGGTAGTCCTGGAATGGGAAAAAGTACATTTACTAAATGGTTATTAGTTCAAAATTATAAAAACAATTTTGGGTTATCTATTAGAATAGAATTAAAAAGATTTGACTTTTCGGGGGATTTTTCGACCGACTTTATTTGCTATCTTAATAAGTATATTTCAACCCCTATTCATCAGAGTTATTTATCAAAATTAAATTTAAATTTAATTTTAGATGGTTTAGACGAAATAAAGTTAAATTCATTTGAAG
Organism: Lysinibacillus sp. B2A1; assembly: GCA_002973635.1. Lineage (GTDB taxonomy): Bacteria > Bacillota > Bacilli > Bacillales_A > Planococcaceae > Lysinibacillus. The sequence goes on along the minus strand of CP027224.1, from coordinate 688,787 downwards.
AACACGAAAAATTTATAAATGAAATACTGGATTTCAATAATACTTATCAGAATATAAAAATTATTATTACAAGCAGATTTTCTATATTAAACAATCGTATATGTGATTCTTTAAAAAATTGTTATATTGTTAATATTACACCTTTTTCTAGGAAACAAATTAAAGATTGGATTAGTAACTGGGAACAATTAAATGGAATCCAAAAAAATATATTTACAAAAGAATTTGAACAAGATATTTTTAGTCAACCTTTAATGTTATACCTTTTTTTTAGAATGTTAAGGGAAAATCCATCAGAAACTGAGGGGGATTTTAATAAATTAGATATTTATAGACAATTGATTGAGTGGACTAATGGCAATGAAAAATTTTTTACTGAGGATCAATTAAATTTACTATCAACTTTTTCAATAAATAATGCCGATTTAAAGACTTTACTTAAAGAATTTAATGAAAATTTAAGTCTAGCTATGCTAACTAATGGTAAGGACACTGTATCTATAGCTGAGGTTTTGGATAAAGATTTATTACCAACAACCATAAATAATACCATGCTATATAAATTAGATCCTGATTTAAAAATTAGTAAACAAAGGCTTAGTTCAATTTTGTTAATTAAAACAAATACTACTTTTATTCAAAGCTTCGAAATCGTTGATTTATTTGAATTTGATTTTGTCCATAAGTCCTTTAAAGAATATCTCGCCTCAAATGCAATAGTAAGAAAATTAATTGAAATGATTGAATTAGAAAATGAAGAGTTTGATACTGAGATTTATAAAGCTTTTTCTACTTTAAAAATAATAGACAATGTGGAAGAGTTCTTATTTGAATTACTTAAAAAAGTTGAAAAAGATATTTTAAAGAAGATATATTTTAAATTAAACTTATTTTTTTCTGAGAACCTACTTTCCCATTCAATAATTGATTCTATTGATACAAATCTCTCAATAGAGATAAAATCATATTTTAAAGATTATAGTGATATTACTTTAAGAAAGATGCAATGTAATTTAGCAGAATGTTTAATAACTATCTTATCCTTTCTTAATGATTTTCTATCCCTGGATAATTTTGCTCTAAATGAATATAAAATTTTTAAATTAATTACAATTGCTAATTCTATTAATTATGAGTTTAGATTTGAACCTTTAGGAACAATAGATTTAGAAAACTCATATTTATTATCTATAACTTTAAAACAAGCAAATTTTGATGGATTAAATCTAAGTGATTCAGAAATTATAAATTGTAATTTAAGTATGTCTTCTTTTATTAATACAGGTTTGCAAAACACTGTTATTTCGTTTTCTAATCTTGAATTCTGTAATTTTACAGAAGCAAACCTTTATGGATCAACAATAAGCTTTTCTACATTAAGGGAAGCAGATTTAAGTAATGCAATTTTGAACAACGTTTCAATAAGCTATTCAGATTTGAATGGAGCAAACTTGGAATATAGTGATTTAAGACATTGCAATTTTAGTGATTCTAACCTGAGTATGGTTAATATAGGTAATTGCAAATTAGATTATGCAAATTTTACTCATACAAACTTGAATGGACTTATTATTGATTTAAAAACATACTCAGAATATAAAGATATACTAAAAACTGGATATAATTTCGATCTGATAGATATTGTTTTCGAATAATAAATTTAAATGTTTCAGCAAAAGTACAATTCACTTTGGCTAAAGCATTTCACAACACTTAATTTGATTTGATTTGATGTGATGTGATACAATCACCTCCTTACAAGCCATCGAAGGAGCAATATTAATTTCTAAGCTGTAGTGTCTACAAATTCCACAACTTATCATTTCTTTCTAAATTATTATCAATCATTTCGTTACTTGTAACTCTTCATCAATATCATTAACACTATAATGTCCAATCATGAAGAAAAGAAAAAGAAGCGGTTAAATTGTTAGTCTAAGCCGCTTCATAATATGTTATTATATTTATGTTTTATTTCAGTTTACTAACTGGATTTTTGAAGCTGTCGTTGCCGTGACGGCTTTCTTAATTGCTAACGTTCCATCAATAACTTTACCTATGATCTTTACCTGATGTTCTCGAACTACTTGGATACGTTCACCCAGCAGTATGATTTGATTACCAAAGCGGGAAAAAGCACTTATAAAACACTCTCCAGCAGCTTCAAATACAGCTAAGTCCTTTCCATTGCTTCGAGGCTGTTCTACTGTTGAAACTAGCACCTCGTCACCTTCTAATAACCCTAAATAATTATTGTCATTCGATATTTCTAATTTTTATTCGCACATTACACATACTCCCCTTTTTCGAGTCAGCCTTACGAAGTTGATAAATACGATTACGATATAGCAAAACGACTTGAAGTATTCAAAAATGAAATAGAACACTCTAAAGGTCTAGTCTTTAACGGTGAACCTATAAGTGAGGAAGCGAAAGAGTCGCTTATAGAATCTCTGGATCATATCTTTAGACAAACACAAAGGATTAACAAAAAATACACGCCTATAAAAAAATAACACTCACCTATTCCTGTACACACGCCGCCAAGCATGAAAGGAATGGACAAGGTGAAATTATATAAATCAGCAAAAGAACCTGAAATATATCACTATCTTAATGCGAAGAAAGAAAAACTATGGATGTTTAGGCATAAGTATTATGACGAATCTGGGAATCGTAGAGAGAAAAAGAAAAGTGGCTTTAAAACAGAAAAAGCAGCATTGAAAGCCCTTCTGGAAGTGAAGGCTGCAACGCTGCGAGGTGAAACAAAACATATAGAACATGATAACCTAACTGTCGCCCAATGGCTAGATTTGTGGTTTGACATGAATAAAGGTAAATGGAAGCCTGCTACCGTTATCCAACGAGAGGGTTTTATAAAGCTCTATTTTAAGCCGATTCTTGGCTCCTACAAGTTGCAGAAGCTTGATAAGGTTATTTATCAAATGGCATTTATCAAAGCGCTAGGGGACAAGCTCAAGCCGTCTACAATACGTGCATTGCATTCGATTTTTAGGATTGCTATGAATGCAGCCGTTGCGGAAGAAATCATAATACGCAATAAGCTACAAGGTGCCGCCCTTCCCTCTCTAAGAGATAAAGAAATGGAAAAGAATTATCTCACACCTGGTCAACTTAATATATTGCTGGATCATATTAAGCACCAGGAGAATATTGCCTACTACAGCTTATTTTTAACGATTGCTTATACAGGTATACGTAAAGGAGAGGCATTGGGGCTTCAATGGCGAAATATCGACTTTGCCAATCAAACGATAACTATTGAGCGAACTAGAGGAAATAACGGTGTAGGCTCCACTAAAACAAAAAACAGTGAGCGTACCATAAAAGTAGATGATATGGTGTTGCAGCAGCTACAGAGCTATCGAACGGCAGTTAAAGCGTTGTTACTTTCACATGGTCGTAAACTGCATAGCGATATAATGAAAGATGATTCATTTATCTTTCTATCGCCGCACACTGCCGAGCCTTTCGTTTCCACAGGTTTGAACGCCATATTTAATCGTCATGTAAAAGTGGCTGGACTACCAGCAACAACTATACATGGGTTAAGGCATACACATGCCACCATACTTATGAATAACAGTATCCCTGTGTCAAGGCGATTGCCGAACGATTAGGAAATACTCCTGAGATGATCCACACAGTTTATGACCACATTCTACAAGAAATGGAGGTGCAAACAGTAACCGTATTTTAGAGAGAGTTTAAAGGCAATTGGGGCTAAAAGTGGGGCTAGCTCATAGCTAAACCCCACTCAAACAGCTTTATATCAACATTTAAAAAGCTCGTATTATTTTACCCAGCCCAAAATCATTTCTCTTAACAATTTACTTGCTGTGTTTGCTGTCATTTCTGATGAATCGTAGATGGGTGCCACTTCAACAAGATCAAAGCCAACTACATTCACACCACTTGCTGCAATCGCATGAATTGAGGCTAGTAATTCTTTTGAAGTAATCCCCCCGCAATCTACAGTGCCCGTGCCAGGTGCATGTGCTGGATCTAGAACATCAATATCAATCGTTACGTAAACATTACGTCCTGCTAAAGATGGTAATACCCCTTTTAATGGCTCTAACACTTCAAATTTTGAAATATGCATACCATTTTCCTTTGCCCATTCAAACTCTTCCTTCATACCAGAACGAATACCAAATGAATAGACATTTTTTGGACCAATATGCTCAGCTATTTTACGAATAGGTGTTGAGTGAGATAGTGGCTCTCCTTCATATTCTACACGTAAATCAGTGTGTGCATCGAAATGGATAATAGCTAGGTCATCATATTTTGCAGAAACAGCTTTCATTACAGGCCAAGACACTAAATGTTCCCCACCCATGCCAACTGGAATCTTACCGTCTGCTAATAATTTTTCAATAAACTTTTCAATTTCATCTAATGAACGCTGTGCATTGCCGAATGGAAGCGGAATATCGCCTGCATCAAAATATTTTACCTCATCTAGCTCACGGTCTAAATATGGACTGTATTCCTCTAAACCAATCGATACTTCGCGAATACGCTGTGGACCAAAACGTGATCCTGGACGGTAACTAACTGTCCAATCCATTGGCATCCCATAAATGACTGCCTGAGCATCCTCATAGGTAGGATGACTTTTTATAAAAACATTTCCTGAATAAGCCTCATCAAATCTCATCTACTTACCCTCCACTTTTATTAAATATTATCTGTAATTCGGTCATTTTATCTTCATTCAGAAACTTTTTGTGGGTGTCCAAACACCTATTGAATGAAAATAAGCTCCTAGGATCAACATCGTGTCAGCCTGCGTACAGGTCTAAGCACAACTCATAATCCGAAACTTTGTTTATCTGCGCGACAGCTACAATTACGCCAAGGCGAAATGATTTGTCACTGCTCTTAAAGGGCTTACAGGATTGTAATGAAACCTCTATCCCGCAATCCTCGTATACATTATTGGAACGTCTAGCAAAATTCGATTAAAATCTACAAAGTGTACTTCTCTTGTCGAATGCTAGCATTTCAAACAGTACAAAAAAAGTATAGATGTTTTTGAATAAAGTGCAATAGTTTTTACCTAGAATTTCGATTAAAGATAAATGTTCAGACACATACTATGGCTAAGTGAGAAAACGAGGTGAAGTCGGATGAAGAGAAAAAGCTATCAACGTAAACAAAAACGTGCGAAGCGTACACGCAAAACATTGACCCTTTTTATCGCCTTTACATCTGCAATTGTCGTAGCATTCGTAGCTCTACGCGTTTATGTGCAAGTGGCTGGAGCTCCCCCTTTAACCGTACCAAAGGCCTCTATTTTCCTAGATGAAAATGAGAATCAAATTGGGGATCACTTTACGAATGAACGACGCTACTGGGTTAGTCTTGATGAAATGTCACCGTACTTAAAAAAAGCAGTCGTCTCTGTTGAGGATAAAGATTTTTATGAACATAGCGGTTTTGATTTTTCACGTATCGCTGGTGCTGTGTTAATCGATCTTAAAGCTGGAAGTAAGGTTCAAGGAGCTAGTACAATTACACAACAATATGCTCGAAATCTATATCTTTCACATGAAAAGTCTTGGACACGAAAATTAAACGAGGCACTTTATGCTTATAGATTAGAAGTTTTTTATGATAAGGATGAAATATTAGAGGGCTACTTAAATACTGTCTATTATGGACATGGTATGTACGGTGTAGAAGCTGCAAGTCGATTTTATTTTGGTAAATCTGCTAGCAATTTAACATTAGCAGAGGCAGCAATGTTAACAGGTGTACCGAAAGGACCAAGTATCTATTCTCCTATTGCTAATATAGAAAAGGCAACAAATCGCCAGCATGTTATTTTAAAACTAATGGCAGATCAAGGCGCTATTACACAAGATGAAAAAACACGTGCGGAAAGTGAACAGCTTGTTCTAAAAAATGATAGCTGGGTAGCAACTAAATCAGTCGCACCATATTTTCTTGATGTAGCATGGCAAGAGGCTAGTGAAATTCTGAAATCAAAAAATCTTGATATTAGTGAAGGCGGTTGGACCATTCAAACAACTTTAGATCCTGGACACCAGAAGGCCGCAGAGGAAGCTGTAGCTAAAAATCTGCCAGCAAATGATTTGCAAGCCTCATTTGTCAGCATGGAGTCTAAAACTGGAGCTGTTACGGCACTAGTTGGAGGGCGTGACTATGCCACAAGCTCATTTAACAGGGTTACACAGGCAAAACGTCAGCCAGGCTCAACTATTAAACCTATTTTATATGCAGCTGCTTTAGAGAATGGCTATAACCCATTAACGTTTTTGGATGTTGGTGAGACAACCTTCACTTATGATAATGGACGAGCAACCTATGCTCCCAAAAATGTAAATGGTGAGTTTGCAACACATGATATGACTATGGCCCAGGCTATCGCAATCTCTGATAATATTTATGCTGTGAAAACATTAGAGGAAATAGGGTTTAAAACATTTCACGATATGGCTGGCCGCTTCAACGTCAACATCGGTGCAAAGGACAATTTATCGATTGCACTTGGAACAGTTGAAACAACTTTATATGAGATGACAAATGCCTATAATATTTTGGCATCACAGGGACAAAAAACATTACCAACTACTATTATTTCAATTAAAAATGCACATGGTGACGTCATATATGAAAATAAAGAGGTAAGTGCTAAATCTGAAACAGTGCTCTCAAAGGAAAATACGTATATTTTAACAGAAATGATGACAGGTATTTTTGATCCTGTCTTTAGTGACTACTCTCCTGCTACTGGAATAAGTATTCGCTCTCGTATGACACATACGTATGCTGCAAAATCAGGCTCTACAAACAGCGATCAATGGCTCATTGGATTTACACCTAGCTTAACTGCTGGAGTCTGGAATGGCTATGATCAGGGCAAAAATCTAACGGCAAAAGAAGATACTGCTGCTACAAAGAAAATATGGATTGATTTTATGGAGACTGTTAATAAAGGTACAAAGAACGAGGATTTCGTAAAACCTAAAAACGTTAAAGGTGTAGTGGTCGATATTGAGACTGGTAAGCTCGCAACTGATGCATGTCCTAAACAGCGTCTTGTATATTTAGATGCAAAGGATGTACCTACTGAAAAATGCACAAATTTCGATATTCTCGATACTGACACATGGGGAGAATTCTGGAATATGCTCCCATTCTCCATTTTTAAAAATTAGCGCAGCAATGGGAACCTTCCATATCCCTAGACGTTCTAATTCAATGAAGGCTCTCGACAAAGAAATATAGACATATACGAAAAAGAAAAGCTTTCTCTTCCCCGGAGACATGTCCGTGGGAACAGAAAGCTTTTCTTATTTATGGTTCGCGAAATGGATGAGCATCATGGGGCATTTGGCTTGGGTTTGGGTTGTTCAAATGCCGCATAGCGCTCATCACTATTCGCGGAACCAAGTGTCCTAGCTTACTAAAATGTAAGCTCTGCATCAAGTTTACTTTGTTTCAAACTCACTTTCAACCTTATATCGAAAGCGATTGCAAAATGTCACAGATTGTTCAATCATTATAGGTCTATTATGCAAATAAGTCTTGACGCAATTGCTCCATACTGCGTGCCCAAAGGTCCGGATTAAGCCCTTCTAGGAAGGAAGCTAACACTTTTTTGGAAGGTGCATCCATATGATCCACAATAATATGGCGCTTCATCGATTTATCCATTTTATTAACATGATCAGCTAAAATTTTATAGCCGCGACGTTTTTCTCGGTTAATCACCATTTCACATGCAGTTACACCTGCATAGTAAGGTCCATCCTCTTTATGATCGATTGTCACCCATACTAGCCAATACGGTTTACCACCTTCGGAATCAGCACGATTTGTCGTAAATTTAATGCCTCGTTCCACATCACTACGTGCATGCATAGCCCCAATTTCAACGGAGGCTGTCCCCTCTTCTATGTCAAGAATCACTGGCGATACGTTTTCTAGCGAAAGCGAGCCAATACCAAATCCTTTATGTCCGTCTGTTGGATCATTTTTGATAATTGTAAAGCCCATTTTTTGTTTTGCTTTTTCTTCATTTGCCATACTTTAATACCCTCCATTCTGCTATTATAAAGTAAAGCATATTTTGCGCATGGATGTTGCAGTTAAAGCAACACTAGTGCAGCACAAATGCCTAAAATTAAGTAAGAAGTTATTACTTTCTTATAACCTAACTATACAACATTATTCTATAAAGGAGGCAATATTATGCCATATGTAACAGTGAAAATGCTAGAAGGCCGCACAGAGGAGCAAAAGCGTGCCCTAGTAAAAGAAGTAACAGAAGCTGTTTCTCGTACAGTAAATGCACCAGCAGAAAACGTAACTGTTTTTATCGAAGAAATGTCTAAAAACCATTACGGCGTTGCAGGTGTTCGTTTCAGCGATAAATAAAAAATATAATGGGTAGAGCAGCCTAGCGCTCTACTCATTTTTAAAATGATCATAAATTAATCTTCTTTAGCTGGAGCAAAACCCTCTATTTCAAGACAAGGATGTGATCTATGAAGTGAATAAACTAAAACTAACATTACTCATCTCTATGCTCATCGTTGGCCTTTTACTTATTTTTATCAACCCCATTCAAAATGCAATCATTGCCCATTTAAGCCATCAATTAAATACTACTGAAATTAGTGCAGAAGAAATTGAAAAAAATAATCAGGTTGATGCAGATTATATATTTGAGGACGTACAATCGCTGTCCATAGCGGAAGTATTAAAGGCTCAAACAAAGGCAAATAAAATGCCTGTTGTCGGTAGTATTGCTGTACCAAGTGTTGATATGCAGCTTCCTATCGTCAAAGGAGTTGGAAATGCGGCCCTTGCGGTAGGAGCGGGTACCATGAAGCCAAATCAAAGCCTTGGGCAGGGAAATTATGCTCTAGCAGGTCATTATTTCGAAGAAAAGGATATTTTATTCAGTCCGCTATATAAAGCAAGCATAGGAGATTCAGTCTATATAACGGATTTAACCAATATCTATGAATATCAATTAGCAACTAAGAAGGTTATTGCTGCTACAGATGTTTATGTAATTGATGATATTCCAAATAAAACCGTTTTAACGCTCATTACATGCGCTGATAATGGAACAAAGCGCCTTGCTATACAAGCTGATTTTGTTCAGCAATATCCATTTGATGAAGCACCTGAAAAGCTATCAGAGACATTTTAAAAATAGGCGAAGCCCCCAAGATTAAATAGTCCTGGGGGCTTCTTTTAAATAATTATTTAATATCAGCGTTGCGGCGACGTAAGAAGAATAATGCACCAAGAATAAGTGCTACACCAATCAGTGTAAGTGCAGTTTGATCTGCACCATCTGTCTGTGGTAGTTTACCTTGTGCTTTTAATTGATCTTCTAGTCGTTTTGCATCCGTTTTAATTTTGTTAATATCAAGGGATTCTGCAACATCTTCCTGTTCCTCTTTTGTTAATAGACTATATTTATTGAGGAAATCCTTATACGCATCTAGCGTGTCTTTTGTTGCTTTAGTTGGATTATATGGCGGTAAGTTTTTCCCTTGATCAATGACATTTTGAACAGAAGGTTTAGATGCTTCTGTTTTTCCAGGAGTCGCTGAATTATTTGAATTTGTTGGTTCACCTGGCTTGCCTGGGTTTGTTGTTGGATCCGTTGGTTCACCCGGCTTACCTGGGTTTGTCGTTGGATCTGTTGGTTCACCCGGCTTACCTGGGTTTGTCGTTGGATCTGTTGGTTCACCTGGTTTACCTGGGTTTGTCGTTGGATCTGTTGGTTCACCTGGTTTACCTGGGTTTGTTGTTGGATCCGTTGGTTCACCCGGTTTGCCTGGATTTGTTGTTGGATCTGTTGGTTTACCCGGTTTACCTGGGTTTGTTGTTGGATCTGTTGGTTTACCCGGTTTACCTGGGTTTGTTGTTGGATCTGTTGGTTCACCCGGTTTACCTGGGTTCGGTGTTGGATCAACTGGCTTGCCTGGACCTGGTTCTGGATTAGGCGGTATCCAGCCACCACCACCTGTATAAGATGGTTTTACTAATCCTGAGCATACATCAGTTACAGTAATTGTACCTAATAACACATTACCTTCATACACATTGTAAATTCCTGGTTGAACTGTATAAGGAATAGTTCCTACACCTTGTTCATTCGTCTTACCAGAGGCAATCGTGTTATGATATAAATCTTTAATCGTGAATGCTACATTTGAACGACCATTACCATATAAATCTTGTACTGTAAGTGTGAAAATTGGACATGCATTATATGGAATTTGCACGGTTGCTCCACAAATATTGTCCATATAGCTTACTGTAATATCACCCAATTTAATACCAGCTTCATTATATACTACGTAATTTTGTCCTTGTTGTAGTTTCGTCTTATCTTCAAATACAATTTTACCTGCTGCATCTGTTTTACCAGATGTCACTACTTCTCCAGCTTGGTTTTTAATCACGATTAAAACATTTGCACCAACAGGTTTAAGGTTTTTATCATTAACTGTTAATGTGTAAACTGGACAAGAATTTTTCTGAACTTCACCTTTACAGCCATCTGTATAAGTGACTTTCACTTCTCCAATTTTATCACCTTTTGCACCGCTATCAGTTTCCTCATAGACTGTGTACATACCTGGTTCTTGGTTTTGTGGTAACTGAATTTCACCGTTAGCATCTGTTTGACCAGTTGCTGTTGTCACAACATTTCCAGTGCTATCTTCAATGATAACTTTCGTATTTCCTTTCAAGCTACCATCTGTATCTTTTACTGTAATTGTGAAAATATCACATGCACGAGGTTTTTCAGCAGTATCCTTACAGTTACCTGAATACGTTACATCAAACTCATCAAGTACCTTCCCTGATGCTGTAATGCTTACTTCATATTTACCAGAAGGCGTTGTTGCTGACGGGAATGTCACTTCACCGTTTTTGCCAACCGTTGCAGTAAACGAACTATTCGTTCCTTTGTTGGTAATTGTAACTTCTGTACCTTCAGCTAAAATACCATCCTCATCTTTCACTGTTAGCGTGAATACTGGGCAGGCTGGGTTTGGTTGAACAGTTGCTTCACAGTCCGTATCAACTGTAAATCCGTTAATTTTCTCACCATTTTCAAATACTTCATATTCACCTGGAGGAAGATTTGTAATTGTTACTTTGCCAGTTACATCAGTGACACCATTCGGTTGTGGAACGATAGCATTCGGATTGTTTTTATCCTTAATTTCCACCGTTACACCTTGACGTGGTTTACCGTCTACATCATTTACAGTTAATGTAAACGTTTCACATGTTGGTGCCTGTGTGATTACAGCACCACAATTGCCATTTTGATAGCTTATTGTTACATTCCCTAGGAAAACAGTACCTTCATAAAGTTTATACGTCCCTGACGGTGTTGTGGATGGAACAGTAAATTGACCATTGCCATCTGTCGTTGTAGTCGTAATAACTGTATTACTTGAATTTTTTAATGTTACTGTTACATTTGAACGTGGATTATTCTGCTCATTATTTACAGTAATTGTGAATACTGGACATGAATTTGTTGGTTGTACCTCTCCCTGACATCCCCCAGCACCAAATTTCACAATAACCTTACCATAGTCAATACCATCAGTATCTTTTACTGTATATTCACCAGCTTGAACTGTTGATGGAATTGCCACTTTGCCATCATTGCCTGTAGTTACTGTTGATTTTACTGTGCCATTACTGTCTATTAATTCAATTTGCTTATTGGCTACAGGTGCTCCATCCATATTTTTCACTGTTAAGTTAAACGTTGGGCAAGAACCACCTGGAAGCGGTGTAACATTTATTAGTTTCGTTACTACATTAGAACCTACTTTTATATCTTTTGCTGCATCAAGTGTAAATAATTGAGCTACCATTTTTTGATAGGGAGCCTTCGCTGCTACCTCTTCAATTTTATAATTTCCATAGTTGATGTTTGTAAAGCTAAACAAGCCATCAACACCTGATGTTGCTGTTTGAATCAAGTAATTATTTGTGCCAATAACTTTGTATAATTGGAATTGTACACCTGATAGAGGCTCTTCAGCACCAGTTTCTGAGTTAACTCCAACTTTTTTAAACTGTGCATCACCTTTTACCATAGAAAATGACGTATCTGAACTACTAAAAGTAAAATTAGCGTTAACCTTTGCATCATCTTTTTGATTGCTAGCATTTTCAACACCAAATGTTAATTTTGCATCATTGCTGAAACCTTGGCCTATTTTACCTAAACCAATTGTTTGATATTGCACCTGATAGCCTTCGTTTAGATTAGCAAAGTGAAGGATAAAGCCACCATCCGCTTTCTTATCAACAGTTATTCCATAAGTACTTGGGTCTACATATGCACCCGTACCATTTTGAGAAATACTTGTTGCGGTAACATTGTATTTTCTCACCTTGATTGAACCTTCAATTAACATTAAATTACCAGATGGTGTGTCTTCCAATGTCACATTTGCTCCTAACTTTGAATGAGATTGATTCACATCCAATGTCCAAGAAACAGTTTGTTTAGAATTATCTTGAGTAGCTGACTTTTTAATCAAGTTATTTGCTACATGTGTTGGAAGCGTCACTGGCGTGGCTTCTAGTGTATAATTTTTAGAGCCTAATGTTTGGAATGTTGCTGTATTGCTATAAACATTCCCTGTTGTATATCCAGCCTCATCACTACCAATCCCAAGAATTTCATCAGAATCCTTTGTATGATATTCCACTAAATAGGCTTTCCCGTTTATAGTGCTATCTAACGAATTATTAAATGTTAATGTATAGCTCTTTTTATCTGACGCAACATCTAATGTGTAGTTTGATGCAGCGATTGGCGTAGTAGCTGGTGTACCGCTCGTATCATCACCAGTAGTTAATGTATATTCATATACCTTTAAAGAATTTGCTACGAATTCATGTCCTGCACCAATCGTATCTGATAAAATAGCTCCTTGAATATCCTTTTTGTTAATATTCACCTTTACTTTCCATGTGAATAATTGATCAAGATAATTAAATGCCCCAGTTTTACTACCGTTGTTTACCGTTGTAGTAGCAGGTGTATAGTGATCTTCCTCTTGTACAGTATAACTATCCCAATTAACTGTTGCAGTATTACCATAACCACTCTGCACTTCACCATCATTACCAATAGCAAATGATGTTTTATACGTAACCGTTGCTTTTCCACCTGCTGCTATATTAATACCAGTAATTGTAAAGCCATTTGTAGGACCAGTAACTGTCTTAACTGGCGCTGCACCTGTTGTTCCTGTAATTGTAATATTACTTTCATTCCCTACAAGTGTATGCGTCCCCTCTTTGCTTCCAGTAATTTTAAATACGTCTGTCAATGTTAAATTATTAATCGCTTCGTTCGGATTATCTGCTTTAATGTCGATAGTCCAAGTAATTTCTTTTGTATCAAAATTAACTATGTGGTCTTTGCTAAGCACACCTTCGGTAATTGTATGTGGTTTCGTATCATTTTTTGTGCCACTAACCACTGTATTTGTTACCGTTGTAGGATTTGTTCCCACATAGTATCCAAGACCAGTTCCATTGTATTTAGCATCATATGTGACTTTATAGGCTTTATCTATTGCACTATTAAACTGGAGCTCAAAGCCATTTGTAACTGCTGTAACATTGTAGTTGCTTGGGTCTACTATTGTTCCTGCTCCAGTACCATTACCCTGATCATTTATTGTCATTACTCGTACTTCAATAGTATTCGTGTCGATTTCATGAATTCCTGGAAGTGTATCCGTGATTATCGCACTCGCTTGTGGAATACTTGCTTGATTGTAATTGTAGCGAATTTCCCATTTTGACGTATAGTTGTTAGTGCCTGCGTCTACTTTCACTTTTTCTAATGCTTTTCCATAAGTGATATCCTTTGGAACATTATTTACAGACTCAGGTGTACCACCATTAGTGAAGGTTACGCTATTGTTAAACGTTTTTTTCCCTTCTCTTTGCTCAACAGGTAAATTCACTTCTGTTTTGTAAACAATTTTATAGGCATGTTTATCTTGAAAAACTATATTACTGAAATCACCATCCCATACAACTTGGTTTTCAGTCCCCATCTTCACGCCCGTTAAATCTACTTCATATTCATACACATTAACCGAACCAGATACAACAGCATGCCCACCAGTTGGATTATCAACTAAACTTGGGTTGTCAAAATTCTTACCTGCTTGGTTGAGCCAAATTGTCCATTCCATCTGATGATTACCATCCACTACTGGAGGGATACCGTCAGTAGCTGTCTTTGTAGCCTTTTCATTAGATGTTGATGGTAAAAATGTGAATTTTGTTTTAGCTTCTCCACCACCAACCTTTGGAATCTCTAATTCTTGTTCGATATCATTAGAACTAAGATTAAATCCTGCTTGAAAGTTCATAGTCAATTCGGCTGGAGTTGTAGTGCTAACATCGTCAATTTCTACATTATTTGTCAGTTCAACTTTGACTTTATTACCTACAGTCGTATATGAATAAGCAATATTACCAACTTGTTTGCTACCATGGAAAGCACTATTAAAGTCTATTAAAGAAGGTGGTAAATCAAATTCAAAATAACTCCCTGCACAGTATAAATCGTCTAATAATACAATAAATTTTACATCAAAGTTAGCCTTTTGATCTTTCGGTAATGGCGTTGTATAAACACCTTCAGTAATTGCATTTCCTCCAATATTCATATCAAACTGAGTTAATGTCACACCCACTAGTTCTTGTGGACCTACACAAGCATTTAAAGGCGTAACATTTAGTGGAGCTGCAGCAGGTTTATCCTCCGGAGTCGTCACTTCAGCGGTATCTCCACTTGTTACATTTGGGTCGTCTCCCTCGCCACCAGAACCAGCCCCAGCATCTTCGCTAGATTCAGTTGGAGGTGTCACAGGAGGTTGGCCCTCGTCTGCAAACACTGAAATTGGTGAAAGCACTGTTTGAAAGACTAGCAGCAATATAATTATTGCTATATTAAATTTCTTCATGTTTCTCTCCTTTTCTAAGTTCAGAGAGATACCTGTTGGTGTTTGCTGACGACGTTGCATCCTTTCATTATGTTGGAAAGGAATGCCACAAACATTAGGCTGGTCTCTCTTTCCTTCATTTAAGTTGTCGTCAAGGGTAAATACTTCCTACACTTCTTGGTAATCATGTTGACCAATGTGTCCTTGTACAGCTACTTGTATCCATTTTACTAACACTGTGATGCCTTTTAAAATGGGCCTCACCCCCTTTAGGGTTTTAGTCTCATTATAAAAAGCGTTACTGAACAAATTCTAAACAATTCCATATTTTTTATTTACATAATTCTAAATAAATCAATATTTTTCCATATTCATTGATTTTTATGCAAAAATAAAAACAGTAAACAATCACCCAAGTTGAGTTTGTTCACTGCTATTCTTACAAATATCGGTAAAAACAAAAATAGATATACAAAATTTATACATTTTTATTTATTCTAGGATTTATTTTTCCCTTTTCCTTTTAACAACATTAAGATTTCTTTCTTTACCGTAGCATGTGTCTGATCATCCTCTAAAAAATCTAAAGGGAAATATATTTTATGATCTCGTTTCATACGACCAGAAATGGAATCGACGATAATCGATTCACGTGACAGCTCTCGTAACTCTCCATTTTTCATTTCTAAAAAAATCGGAACTCGCACTTCTTCCTCACCTGGTCGATAAAAATCGTATGGTAAATCTGCTGTCGTATCGTGGACAAGATAATATTCTGGTTCTAACTCCGCTTGCTTGAAAAGCTTTTGTAGTTTTTGATATTTGTCTAGCTCTACCCCTGGATCTAAATCAATGTACTGGAATAGCTTACGATTCACAAAACGGCGACTTAAATCACTTAAGATAGCATCATCTTCTTGCATCCAAAGTTGAAAATATGTAAAAAGAATGCTTTCATCTAACGCAAGATAGTCCTCAAGTGTAATAGAATTGCGGAAAAATGCTTTAAAATGTGTAGGCTCATGCTTAAAATGATAGCCTTCTATACTTAATTGCTTGGCTCGTTTTAAAATATTATTTAAAATAACCTCTGCACTACGAGAAACTGGATGAAAATAAATTTGCAGGTACATTTGATAGCGGCTCATAATATAATCTTCCACTGCATGCATGCCAGTTGCCTTAATCACCACTTGATTTTTTCGTGGGCGCATCACTCTTAAGATTCGCTCCATATCAAAATGGCCGTAGCTGACACCCGTGAAATAGGCATCACGCTGTAGGTAATCCATACGGTCAGCGTCAATTTGACTGGATATCAGGCTGACGACTTGCTTATTTGGATAGGTTTTTTCAATGACTTGAGATACTTTCTCTGGGAAATCAGCAGCAACTTTCTTTAAGACTGCATTCACTTCTGTATTACCCAGTAAAATTTGTCTTGTATAAAATTCATGGTCTAGCTCAAAGACATTTTCAAATGCATGTGAAAATGGTCCATGTCCTAAATCATGTAATAGGGCTGCACAAAGCACAAGAAGTCGTTCATCTTCATCCCATTCTGGACGGCCAGCAAATATATCATCTACTATACGGCGTACAATCTCATAAACACCAAGTGAATGACTAAAGCGGCTATGCTCCGCCCCGTGAAATACCAAAAATGTTGTACCCAGCTGACGAATTCTACGTAATCGTTGAAATTCTCTCGTCCCCACTAAATCCCAAATCACCTGATCCCGTACATGCACATAGCGATGCACTGGGTCCTTAAATACTTTTTCCTCTTGTAATTTAGCTTTTGCATAATGTGTCATTTGTACAGCACCCCCGTTTCGTATTTGTTCTATTATATGCGATAAATATTGGACTAGCATACATATTTCTCTTACATTATAGAGACTATCAACCTAAATCATTGAATATTCACTAAAAATTAGATTTCTATTGACCTAATAAAAATGCTTATTTATATTTAATGGCTCTTTCAAGATTATAAATACCTAAACATCTTAAAGATAACAAAAACTATCCTCAGCAAGTGAAGATAGCATGTTTGTTTTACTTATTTCTTTAATTTTGCCAATACCTTTTCCATAAGCTCTTCTTCCGTTAAGGCTGCAACAGGGCGGCTATTCACAAAGGTAAATGTTTTTTTACGTCCTGGGCCACAATAGGAATGACAGCCGATTTCGATGGTTGCATCAGGATCGATTTCCTTTAATTTTGGAATTAACGTTTTTAAGTTAACGGCCTGACATTCATCGCAAACTTTAAATTCGTTTGCCATTTTGTCAACAACCCTTTCTATATAGTATTTTTTCATTTAAAACATCACTTTTATTGAACGCATGACCTTCACATATTTAAGTATGCAGCATGCGTACAAACCTACATCGGGTATTGTATCGCACTTTTCACCTTGTATTCAAGCATAATTCCTTCCACATAGATGAATAAAAGGTTAAAAGATTGGTCATGCTAGTCTTAAATAAAGAAGTTCCAAATAAAGGTGGGAGGATTTTATATGAGTAAAGTAAGACAAGATGCTTGGTTACAAGAAAATGATGAATTATTAGCAGAGGCGGTTATTCGCCATGTAACAGAGGGTAGTACACAGCTAAATGCTTTTGAAGAAGCTGGTGATGCGTTAAATCGTACTGCTGCTGCCTGTGGTTTTCGTTGGAATGCTGTTGTTCGCAAGGAATATGAAGAACAATTAGCTGAAGCAAAAAAAGAAAGAAAAGAGAGAATGCGAGTGTTGGGTGCTCCTGCAAGACGACGTGCCTCTAGTATGTTTACAGTCAATAGCAGTGCCGCAGAGGGTAAATCCATCCCGTTATCTGCACTATCTCTTGATATTGTCATAGCCTACTTACTACGTTTACAGCATTCTGGTGAGCTAGGTAATGAGTCTACAAAATGGAGACAGCTAGTACACGTAACATCTGAGAAAAATAAAAAACTAGAAAAAACCATTACTCAGCTAGAAGAAGAGAATAGAGCAATTCGCAAAGATTACGAGCAATTTGTACAAATTATGAACCGTGCTAGACGACTTGTAACACTAGATGAAGAGGAAGAACGAATTGCACCTGTTTTCAAAATGGAGAAAAATGGAAATCTTGTTGTAAGTAGCTCTACTTATCAAGAAAATGGCGATGCGCTTAGTTAGCAGCATCGCTTTTTCCTTTGTTGCTTCTATTATTTAGGTGCGAGCATTTTCGTATTGCGCTCTACTATTCGTTGTAAATAGAATGCATATAACGGAAGTTCCTCATCATGAAAAGATTCAAATCGTATTTCTTCCGTCATACTATGAATAAGCTGCTGTAATCGGATGATTACTGCTTCCACAGTTAAAGTTGCATCAACAAGCTCTGACAGTGAAGCCATTACACTAGGGTCAATGCTAGGATACGTAAATTTTGTTTCCTCTCCCTGTAAACTTACCTCATAAAAATCTCGAATAAGCGCTGCTCGTTCGGAACCGCTTCCTTCAATACATAGATAAATTTGCACAGCTACTCCTTGACGTAAGCGCCTTTGTGAAATACCTGCAAATTTCTTCCCATCAATACTTAAATCATAGGAACCTGGGCAATAGGAACCTACAATTTCATAGGCTTCAATTCTATCTGCTACCTCAGGCAATAATCCTTTGATTAGGGCAACCATTACATCATAGCCATCATTGATACTTAATGCTTCTGTTTGTTCAGATAAAACCAGTGAAATATTTAATACTCCTGCATCTAGGACTACTGCTAAACCTCCCGAATTACGTACGATAGGGTGATAGGCATGTGTTTTGAGTAATTCCATTCCCTGTTGTACATAAGGTAATCGATGATCCTGAATACCAAGGATAACGGATGCATCATGTACCCATGTACGAATAGTTGGCGGAGAGGCTAATTGTCCCACTAACTGACATAAAGTATCATCCGTTGCAAAGGATTCAAGTGGTGATCTTTGTTTTGCACTAATGGATTGATCGTAAAAACGCCAAATTGGTTGTTGTAAAATACTATTCATGCTTAGAGCTCCTCTATTTACATCTCTTCTCTTAAGCATACATAATCTGTGGAAGGTGTCAAATTCGTGAAATACAATCATGAATTTAGGGATTTTGTACAAACTATGATAAACTAAATTTGAATGTTATTCACTTATAAAGGAGTGTTTTCAATAATGAATGAAGCAGCAATTACTTTAGATGGTTGGTATGCTTTACATGATTTCCGCTCAATCGACTGGGCATCTTGGAAACTCGTTTCTGCTGAAGAACGTCAAGCAGCAGTAGAAGAATTCGTCACATATTTAGAAAAATTAAACGAAGCAGATATCGCTAAAACAGGTGCTCATGCCTTTTATGCAATCGTTGGTCAAAAAGCGGACTTTATGATTATGACATTGCGTGAAACAATGGATGAGCTACAAGAGCTTGAAGCTGATTTTAATAAATTAGCAATTGCTGATTTTACAATTCCTACATATTCTTATGTATCTGTTGTAGAGCTTTCCAACTATTTAGCTGGCGAATCAAACGAAGATCCATATCAAAATCCACATGTACGCGCACGCCTATATCCTGAGCTTCCACGCTCTAAATATGTATGCTTCTATCCTATGGATAAACGTCGTCAGGGCAATGATAACTGGTATATGCTTTCAATGGATGAGCGTAAATCATTAATGCGTTCTCACGGTATGATTGGTCGTGGCTATGCTGGTAAAGTAAAACAAATCATTACTGGTTCTGTTGGCTTCGACGATCATGAATGGGGCGTAACATTATTCGCAGATGACGTTTTACAATTTAAAAAATTAGTATACGAAATGCGCTTCGATGAAGTTTCTGCTCGTTATGGGGAGTTCGGTGCATTCTTCGTTGGTAACCTTCTTGATAACGAAAAACTAGTGAAATTCTTAACTGTTTAAATCCCAAAAATGCGAGCCCTAAAATGGACTCGCATTTTTTTAAAATTCATTTTCTTCACTTGCTTCTGATTCCAATATTAAAATAATGGTATGAATAAAAAAACCAGTTAGAATCATTAGGAAAACTAAATACCAATTATATGGTTGATGGTAGTATTCTGCTATACCTACAGCTATGAATGCACTTACGATAATTGCTATAAACATACCAAAAATACGCATTGTAACACTCCTTCATGAAAGCAAAAAATATTTTTCCATTTTAGTATGTCACTGTTTATTTTCAATATACTTGTCATACAAAAGTTTTTATCTATCAATAACAAAAATAAGAAAGTGTCACCTTTACTACGATGACACTTTCTTATTTTCCTATTACTTTGACCATCAGGAGCTTTCATCTTTCACCTTTAATATCAATATAATCGTATTGATAAAAAAACCAATAACGATGATTAAAATAAAAAGATACCAATGGAGTGGCTGTCCGTAAAATTCACCTAATAAAAACGCCAGCACAGCACTCAATAAAATACCAAACCAAACACCAATCTCCATTTCCCGTCACCTCACATGTATTCAATACACATGCAACTTTTTTCTTGATTCAGCACAAGACTCCCACCTCTATAGATGGTAAGATGATGCGATTTACTCCCTATTCAGTGGTGTACAAACCCTACTGAGTCAAGATACCCCCCTAATGGACGAGCGAGCTCGATAAAAATCCGGACGCAATTATGATGGGGCATAAATAATCTCATGTTCCCTATATATTAGCTATTCTCTCTTTACCCAATTTTATAAAAAAATATCTAAAATCTTAAATGATCTTACCCTATTTTTTACAGACTACTCGTTATGACTAATATATGCTTACTAACTTTAAAATGTGATGATCTTTATTATGAAAATAAACATGTCTACAATGCCTCCATGCATATACTGTCTGCGAGGAGGAATGTCAATCGCTGTTATAAAGACCAATGATGCTCAAACAGCAATGCTCGCAAGGCTTATGCGCGCTGAGGCAGAAGGTGAAGGAGAATTAGGGATGCTGATGGTTGGCAACGTAGGCGTCAATCGCGTACGAGGGGATTGCCTAGATTTTGGAGATATTCGAACAATTGAACAAATGGTTTATCAACGTCCAGGAGGGTTCGAGGCAACACAGAAGGGTTACTTTTATCAACGAGCACGTGATCTAGATATTCGTTTAGCAAAACGAGTGATTCAAGGGGAACGGTTCCATCCTGCAACCCGCTCCCTCTGGTTTTTTAGACCTGAAGGAGCTTGTCCAGCACAGTGGTATGGTCAATGGAACACAGGAAGATATAAATCGCATTGCTTTTTCTCACCGACTGAGGAAGACTGCCCACAAATCTAAAAGAAAGAAGGTTGATAATCGATGATGCCATATTATTGGACACCGACAACGCAACAAATGCCCCCACAAGTAACAATTCCAAGTAGCGGACGACCACCTGGACGGGAAGAGTCCTATATTGAAAATATTTTGCGTTTGAATCGTGGAAAACCAGCTACCTTCCATTTCTCTTTTGAGCATGCTATTGAGCAAGGAAAAAACACTAAAACTGTGCGAGGTGTAGTAGAAGCTGCTGGTCGAGATCATGTAATTATACGTGAACTTAAATCGAATCATCGCTTTCTCTTCCCTATGATTTACTTTGATTTTGCTGAATATGATGAAGAGATGTCCTATTTTAATCAGAATCCATAATTTATTGCTTATCTAGCTAGTAATCGGCTGTTGTTATTATTGATACTTACTAAAAATGGCATGGTAGGAAACGTCCTATCATGCCATTTGACTATTCATTTTTCTGTAAGTATTGTAAAGTTGCTTTTCCTAAAGTTTTGGCAGCAATTAGCATCGCACGTTCATCAAAATCAAAGCGTGCATGATGATGTGGATATGCTTCTTCCCACTCAGGCTTTTTAGCACCTGTGAAGAAAAATGTACCTGGTACTTTTTCTAGGTAATAGCCAAAATCTTCACCAATCATAAAGGGTGGACATGTTATGACATTTTCTACTCCTGGTACATCATTCGCAAGCTGTGCAATAAATGCTGTCTCCTCCACATGATTGTAAACAGGCGGATAACCTCTTGTATAGCGATAATCATAGCTTGCCCCAAAAGTCTGGCAAGTTGCCTTTAAGACAGACTCCAGTTCATCCTCCATCTGCTGACGTACCTGCTCATCAAATGTACGGACTGTTCCTGCAAGCACTACTCGGTCAGCAATCACATTGAAAGGATTTATGGCCTCAAAATGACCAAGCGTTAACACTGCTGATTTTAATGGATCTATTCGACGAGAAATAAGTTGCTGTGCATTTACAACAAATTGTGATCCCAGCACAACTGCATCAATCGAATGATGTGGTTCTGCCCCATGACCGCCTTTACCTTGAATCGTAATTTCCACTTTATCAGCAGCAGCCATAATCGCTCCACCTCTCACCAGCAGATCTCCTATTGGCGTGGGTGCCCATAAATGTGTACCGAAAATAACATCTACTCCATCCAGACAGCCATCCTCTATCATAGGCTTTGCTCCACCTGGGGCAATCTCTTCCGCATGCTGATGAATAAATACTACATCCCCTGCAATTTCTTCTTTAATCGCATTCAATGCCTTAGCAAGACCTAATAATGTTGCTGTATGGCCATCATGACCACAGGCATGCATTTTACCATCTATTTTTGACTTATATGGAACTTCATTTTCTTCTTGGATGGCTAATGCATCGAAATCAGCTCGTAACGCCACCGTCTTACCTGGCTTCCCACCACGTAATGTCGCAACCACACCACGTTCTCCTACCTGCTCACGAACGTCATGTCCTAATGCACGATGGAAGGCTGCTATATATGCTGGTGTTTCCACCTCTTCAAAGGATAATTCCGGATACTCATGTAAATGTCGACGAATGGCAACCATTTCATCAAAACTATGATCAAGTAATGTAAATAATTTATCCATAATATCACAAATCCTCACTTTCTCAAACTCGAACTCTTTTGGTAATAACAGTGTACTATAAATCCTTATGAAAACAATAGGAATTAAAACGAAGATTGATAGAATAAATTTTTAGAGCTTTCAATAGTTGCTATAACTACTTTAAAGATAAAAACCCCCTCACAAATAATGCGAAGGAGTAAAGTGTTTAATTTTTTATTCTTCATAAGCATGAAGTTGAATCACTGCTCAAATTTTTTTATCGAGCATGTTTAAGAGCAGTTAAAATAATGAGCACCCATCCTGCTAAAAATAGTACACCGCCAATTGGGGTAATGGCACCTAATACTTTAATACCACTGATGGCTAATATATATAAACTGCCTGAAAAGAAAACAATACCGAGGTTAAAGAAAATACCAGCTAAATTTAATTGCTTTACCTCTCCTAATAATTTTGAACTCATTAATAAGCCAATAACAAGCAAGCCTGTCGCATGAAACATTTGGTATTGTACAGCTGTCTCCCAAATACCACGACCATAATCATCTAAAACTTCCTTTAACGCATGTGCACCAAACGCACCAAATGCTACTGCTAAAAAGCCATGAAGTGCACCTGTCACGATAAATTTTTTCATGTTATTCTCCCTGCCTTTAATAATGGTTAAAAATCAAAAATTGAATCACCATTTGCTCCATCTTCTTCTTCAATTTTTGCTGTGTATAAACTTGATGGCTTTTGCTCTGATACCAACATTTGTGGTATACGCTTAGACTGCGCTTTTGATATGCCGTCAGCTGAGTCTAATACCACATCACATAATGCTCGAATCGCAGTTAAGGCTTCTCGAATTTGTTGCTCATTTTCAGCATTCTTCACACCTGATAATTGCTTTTCAAGTTGTTGAATAATGGCTTGATAAGGAATCATTACATTCTCCCACTTTCTGCTTTCGGTACAAATTTTAGACAGTCCATACCAGAGGATTGTTTTACGACAACGGATGGTATTTGCTTTGTTTTAAAGCCATATGCTGCACAGGCACGTGGCGTTTGTGGGTCCCACGTTACTTTAAAATGTTGACATTTGAAACAATTAACCTTCATCGTTGCCCCTCACTTTCTTCTATAAGTAACTTTATCACGAATCCAATAGTGTATCAATTTCGCCTTGGCGTAATTGCGTCCGGATTTTGAATTGTGCCTAGGCCTGCACGATGCAGGTCAGTTAGCCGTTTTCGCAGGATGCAAAGGTTTTAGGCTAACATCCACTTATTCATTCCTTTGAAAATCCGTGACATCCGCCGGAGGCTTATCTTCATTCAGGTTTGGACACCCACATGAAAAGGAACCAAAACGACATTCATTTCACCACTTGAAGAGGTGGGAGTCTGCTGAATGAAGATAAACGATTTGTGCCAATCTATGCTAGACACCAATCAATAGGTTGCTCTCCCCATTCTAGTAGCTGTGCATTAATCTTAGAATATGGTTTACTACCAAAAAAACCTCTATAGGCACTAAGTGGACTTGGATGAGGAGCCTCTAAAATGACATGGGGTGTGGAATATTTACGAATTAATGGTTTTTTTCGTTGTGCCGGCTTGCCCCACAACACAAAAATAATAGGTTCTGTTCTTACTGCTAATTTATCGATCACAGCATCCGTAAATTGCTCCCATCCTTGTTCTTTATGGGAGTTTGCTTGACCTGCCCTAACAGTTAAAACTGTGTTCAATAACATGACACCCTGCTGCGCCCATTTCGTTAATGTACCATGCTGAGGAATCGGACAACCCACATCATCCTGTAATTCTTGAAGCATATTACGTAGACTCGGTGGGTGTGGAATTCCTGGCTTTACTGAGAAACTCAATCCATGTGCTTGATTCGGACCATGATAGGGATCTTGACCTAATATTACAACCTTCACATCTTGATAAGGTGTTGTATTAAAGGCATTCATAACATCATTCATAGGTGGATAAATGGTTTGTGTTGAATATTCATGTGCTACAAATTGTCGTAGCTTTTTATAGTATGCTTTTTCCATTTCTTCTGCTAGTATTGCTTGCCAATCATTCGGGAATACTTGTTTCATCTTTTATAAGCCCCTTTCTCTTCCTTCAACGGTACAAAAAAATAATGTTGAATTCAAGTATCAGTTCTAACTGACCTCGTAAAAACATAGCATTCTGGCTATTTTTATAGAATCAGAATCGGACTATACTAGATGATAATTTTAAAACTTTCATCTATAAAGGAGATCTTTCACATGACTCTTAAAAAAACTTTAACCATTGCTGGTTCAGATACTTCAGGCGGCGCAGGGATGCAAGCCGATTTAAAAACATTTCAGGAACACGGAACATATGGCATGGTGGCATTAACGGTAATTGTAACGATGGATCCAAATGGTTGGACACATAACGTGACACCATTGCCAACAGAGCTTCTGCAAAAACAAATTGATACGGCTCTATCAACAGGCATTGATGCTATTAAAACAGGGATGCTTTCAACTGAGGAAATTATTCGTATTGCTGGAGATGCTATCGCAAAATCGGGTACATCCAATGTTGTCATTGATCCTGTAATGGTCTGTAAAGGCGAGGATGAAGTATTAAACCCTGGCAACACAGACGCCATGATCCAATATCTATTGCCACTAGCTGCAGTCATAACACCTAACCTATTTGAGGCTGGACAATTAGCTGGGACAGGTACACCAAAAACGATAGAGGAAATGAAAGCAGCAGCCCGTAAAATTCATAAGCTGGGTGCTAAGGCTGTTGTCATTAAAGGCGGAAAAGCGTTAGCCACTGAAAAAGCAACGGATTTATTCTTTGACGGTGAGAAGTTCTATTTATTAGAATCTGAAAAAGTGGCTTCAACTTATAATCATGGTGCAGGCTGTACATTTGCGGCCTCGGTAACCGCAAACCTTGCAAATGGTCTTTCAGTAAAAGAAGCAGTTATAGAGGCAAAAGAGTTTGTATCTGCTGCAATTGCTCATGGCTGGGCTTTAAATGACTACGTTGGGCCAGTGATGCATGGTGCAAAATCAAGTTTTGGTGCACCTGAAGTAACAGTGACGGTACTATAATGAAAAGGCATCTGATTAGCTAAAAGCTTACTAATCGGATGCCTATTTTTCACATGTAATAGTTTTCCATCATTTCGAGCCGATAATCCCATGGATCATTCATTGAAATAAACTGAGCCAACGCCTTACTTTCTTTTTTCCGCTCTGCACGTGCCTTTGCCCGTTCTGCGGCTGTTTCGTGTAGCTTTGTCTCCTCCACTGTTTCAGGAATTACGCGAGGCACTGGTGCGGGCTTATTATTATCATCTAAAGCTACAAATGTTAATAATGCCGTTGCTGCAACCTTCCGCTCCCCCGTTTTTAAATTTTCGGAAATGACCTTTACGAATACCTCCATGGAAGACGTTCCTGTCCATGTTACATAGGATTCAAAATAAACAGAATCCGTTGGGCGAATTGGATGAAGGAAGTCAACTGAATCCGTTGAGGCTGTTACGCAATCCCTACGACTATGCTTTGCAGCAGATATGGAGGCTACCTGGTCAATATCACTCATTAATCGACCACCAAATAGTGTATTATGATTGTTGACATCGTTTGGAAACACTCGACTTGTACGCATAACTCTGGATTCTTTACAATATTTAAAGCCCTTATTCACAACAATTCCCCCTCAAAACATAGGTTTATTTCTACTATAATGCTCTATTCTTCTAGAAAAATCAATAAAATTATTAGAAAATTGCAAATACTTAATGAGGAATTTCAGCTTCCAATGGGAAAAGTAATGGACAAGTTACGCTACCGCTTTCTCCACCATATATTAGCTGTATATGGGAGGGAGATAAATGAAAAAGCATAAATATGAAGGAACGAATGAAGAATCTGGTTTATTAGCTGGAGAAATAACCTCCTCTAAAGTTGAAGTAATTGCTTCCATTGTTTTAACACTCGGTTATTCATTATCAACCCTCGCCACAATATTAGCATTGCAGGAGGAAGAGGAATTAGCTCAAGAAAAAACATCAGAGGCACAGGATCAAAATATACAGTTTAGACAAATGTATAAACAATTACAGAATGTTAATAATCGCTTAGATTCCATCGAACGAAAGCTCAACAGGTATTAAAGATACATATTTCCAATCCTTCAGCCACTTTTAAAAAGCCGCGGTTCTCTGTTATGAGAGAATCGCGGCTTTTTACTATACTATGATAATTAGCTTTCAGTCTTCTTTCCTTCTTGATCTACATAACTCGTCCACGTTGAAGGAGTGTCATCTATTGTACCAAGATAGAATCTGTGTGATATTTCCTAGTTTAATTTTTCCTTCAACATTCACGTTTATCTATACTCTGTATCAGAAAGAAGCCATGGCTGCAATATCTTATTAATTGTGAAATCGTTTACTATACAAAACGACACATTTTGTACAAAATTGCTTCCACACTCTTATATTGATACATTACTATAATTTTTTCAAGAATATTGCTTATGGGTGTGTCATAAATTAATAGATGTCGATTTATTTTATACGACTGATTAATTTATCATCTAAAGGGCATTCAATTTCCCTTTGTGAATTTTTTTTACTATACTTAAATTAGAAATAATCGAGAGGAGTGTTAAGATGCAAGAAGTACATGTAGAGACGTTGCAGGAATTATTGAATTCTTTCGCCAACAAAGACGTTTATATTCATCTTGAGACAACGAACGGTTCTTATGCAGCACACTTTGATGAAAAATTTTTTAATGCAGGCGCCTTTATTCGCAATGCAAAGATTAATTATGAATTAGCAAAGGTAGTAGATGATTCACCACATCGTGTCGGTTTAAAAATGGCACATGGCTGGGTTTATGCTCAAGGCATCACACATTATGAATTAGATGATTTAGGCCGTTTATTAATGGCTGGACTAGACTACTCTGGAAAATTGGCGATTGCGCTTGAAATTAGTGAAACGCCATTTACTTATTAAGGGGGACGACTATTTGAATTTACAACCACAACGTCATATTTTAATTGTTTACCCTCACCCAGATGATGAGGCTTTTTCAGTTGCTGGGACAATCGCCTACTATACTAAGAAGATGAATACACCTGTTACATATGCATGCTTAACATTAGGTGAAATGGGGCGTAATTTAGGAAATCCACCTTTTGCTACACGTGAATCCTTACCTGAAATTCGCCGCAAGGAGCTTATTGCTGCTGCAGAGGCTATGGGTATACAGGATTTACGTATGCTTGGTTTACGTGACAAAACAATTGAATTTGAAGACGATGAAAAAATGGTAAAGCTGGTGGAAGGTTTAATCGAAGAGTTAAAGCCTTCTCTTATTATTACTTTCCTGCCTGGCTTTGCTGTGCATCCCGATCATGAGGCCACTGCTCGTGCAGTAGTCGAGGCTGTTCGCCGCATGCCTAAAGCTGAGCGTCCACAAGTATTTGGCTGTGCCTTTGCAAATGATACTATTGAGAAAAATGGTGAGCCTCATGTTGTCTATGATATTCGTGAGATGAAGATGGATAAAGTGAAAGCTTTACAGGCCCATGCCTCTCAAACAGCTTGGATGATGAAGGAAACGGAAAAGCGCATTGATGACGGGGAGCCAATGAGTGAAAGCTGGCTGAATGTCGAAAAGTTCTACATTATAAACCCTGATCATTATGTGAAGTAATTAAACAAAGGTTCTGTTCTCTTTTATAAGGAACAGAACCTTTCATAGTGTTGAAAAATTAATTAGTCAAGGGACTCTTTGTGAATATTTAGTCAAAATGAAGGTGATTTCCGTTCCAGGCTACTCGCTTTCCTGTGGGCGAGCGACGAGCCGCTTCCTGCGCTGACGCTCCGTGCAGGGTCTCGTCTGTCTCGCTATCCCACGGGAGTCGAGTAGCCCATAGCTGTCAACTTAAGAAATGTGTACTTCTTCTAAAAAGTGGTATAGATATATACAAAACTTTTTTTGGAAGGGGTGCTTTTGATGTCGACACCGAAACATATACAATTACTCCAAAAGCTATTTGAAGTCATTTGTCCTGAAAGAGTAGATGAAATAGCCAAAGAAACGGGTTTTATTCAAAGAAAGCGACTAGTCTCTGCGAGTGACTTCCTATCCTTATTGTTTCATGTCCATGGGAATTTAGCAGATTGCTCAATCCAAGAGTTATGCACAACCTTACAAATGAAACAAGCCATTTCCATTAGTCGGGCAGCCATGGATAAAAAATTTACCCCGGAAGCCACGGCTTTTTTACAACGACTCATTCAAGAATTCGTATGGGCACAACATCAACTATCTTTTTCTTCGCTCTCTCTGTCTGAACCATGGCCATTTACCAGTATTCGGGTACTTGATTCCACCACAGTTAGTGTACCAGATCGTTTTCAAAAGCGCGCTCAAAAAACCAAACAAGCATCCGCCAAAATTCAATTTGAATTGGATCTTTTATCCGGTCAATCGACATTTCTTCACGTTGCTTTTCACCGAATGAATGATGCGAAAGTAGGTGCCATGCGGATTCCGTTTCTGACAGAACATGAACTTTGTCTACAAGATTTGGGTTATTTTAACTTCGAACAATTAAAAAAAATCGAGGAAAAAAAGGGTTTTTTTATTACAAAAATACGGACAGATGCGTATGCCGCTTTCGAAAATCTATTTCCTTCCTATCACTCAAATGGTGAGGTTATTCAAAGTAGTCTTTATCATCGCATTGATTTCGTGGCACTTTGTAAAAAGTTACTACCAGAGGAACTTTTAGAATTAGAGGGTGTTTATTTTGGACGAGATGCTCATTTTCCAGCTCGTTGTATTATTTTTTCCCATGATGAGCAGGGGAAAGCGCAACACATCAAAAAAATTAATCGACGAGCCCAAAAATCAGGAAAGGTGCCCAAACAAGTGGTACGTGATTTAGCAGGTATTACGATTTATATGACGAATCTGCCAGAGTGGATGTCTGCTCGTCATATCATGGAATTGTATCGCTTACGTTGGCAAATTGAGTTGCATTTTAAAGTGTGGAAATCTGATTTAGGCATCAACCACTTCAAAGTGATGAAGAAAGACAGGTGGCTTTGTCATTTATATGGGACCATCCTAGTTTATTTTATTAGTCAATTGATGGCCTATCAAATAAGAAACTTCATCTGGAAGGAGAAGGGCATAGAAATTAGTGAGATGGTGGCCATTCGTAGTATCGCGACAGAGATTTTACCGAAGCTATATGAAGAATGCATAAAAAAAGAGAATGCATTGAAAGACTTTATCCATTTGACCACCGAGTTCCTGCTCAAGACGGCCCGGAAATCAAAGTCCACCAAAGGAACAGCCTTTCAACGCCTTCAATTCACGTAAAATATCCAAATATAACCAACTCACCTAGAGGGGTTTATTTGGATATGTCTAAAATACTTTTTCCCATTTTAACGATAAATGAAACCTATCATTTCTAATTATAAAATCATTTGATTAGATGTGTAGAAATCTTAAGTTGACAGCTATGGTCGAGTAGCCTTGCACTTCAATCAGCAATAGTGTAGAACTTTAAATATTTTCTTCCTTCAAAAGTAAAGTAAAAGCATATTACTCACCATCATTAAATGGATAGAATAGTGACTTCAATTTATCACTATACATTTGTGTAAAATGCCAGAAGAAAATACGATGAGCAGTGGTTGATTGGAGTGTAGACTGAGTGACTCCTCGGGGATTCAGCGTCACAGATGAGACCCTGGAGCGAGCAATGCGAGTGAAGCGGCTTATCGGAAGCCCCCAGGAAAGCACTCAGTCGGAACGGAGGTCAACCCCTCGTTTTGAAAAAGGGCTATATTTTTTAATTTGTCACCTTGAATTCATTGACATAATAGTATTTCAACAACATGAAAGGTTCTGTTCTCTTTTATAAGGAACAGAACCTTTTTGTTAAGCAACTCTTAATTTTTTCAAAAAATGAATAATGAAAGTAATTGTAAACACAATAATGAGAACTACAAAAAACATATAATGCGGAACATGAACACCAACAATACTAACTAGCATTTTCAGTGCAATAATGCCTATGATGATAAATGCTGTCGTCTCAAGTTCTGGTATTTTTTCAATAATGATTAAAAATAAGCCTGCAATTGTTCTCATCATTAGAATACCTAACATTCCACCGACCAGTAATATCCATATTTGATTGGATATCGCAAATGCGGCAAATATGGCGTCAACCGAAAAAGCAATATCCATTAATTCTACTGAAATGACGGTTGCCCAAAACGTCCCAAAAAATCGAACCATCAAGCCCGATTTTTTAACTTCTTTGACACTGTCCGCTTCCCCTATTTGTAAGAAATGAGCGACACATAGCCACCCTAAATACAAGGCCCTAGTAATTTTATAAACCAAAATTCTACCAAATATACACCGATGCCGATAAACAGGAAGCGAAAAAAGTAGGCACCCATCATACCGTACATTAAAGCTCGTTTTCGCTGCTTGTTTGGTAAATGCTTAACAAGTACTGCCAATACAAGTGCATTATCGGCTGAAAGTAAACCTTCGATAACAATAAGTGTTGATATTAATCCCCAAGATACAGGATCTGCTAAAACTTCCTTCCACATGTCCCAATCGAAAAATTGAATGTATGTAGATAGAATCCCTTGGATGATTTCCAATT
Organism: Lysinibacillus sp. B2A1; assembly: GCA_002973635.1. Classification (GTDB taxonomy): domain Bacteria; phylum Bacillota; class Bacilli; order Bacillales_A; family Planococcaceae; genus Lysinibacillus. Next base: position 657,093 of record CP027224.1, on the reverse strand, counting down.
ACATACCCTCCTACTAGTCCTAAGCTAGTCTAGTATATGCTTGACCATTTTCGTTATGAGAAAAATTTCTTTGAATAAAGGACGGTCTCATGAAACTCGATAAACATTGTTTTTTCTCGAATACGTTTCATTATTCTTATACCAGTCATTCTAAACATAAAATAGACACCGAAAATTTAGAATTTACTAAACATTAATAACAAATTTCTAATAAAATATGCTATCATAGATAAATGTTTTATACGTAAAACGGAGGATGAACACTATGGAAGTTGCTGATACTAAAACTGTGCAAGTAGAGAATGTCTTAATTGCACATCATTTTTTAAAAGATGTAGTCGTGCACACACCGCTACAGAAAAACGACTATTTATCCGAGAAATACGGAGCTAATATTTATTTTAAACGTGAAGATTTACAGCATGTACGCTCATTTAAGCTTCGTGGTGCCTATTATAAAATTAAAAAAATTGAAGAAGAGGCTCGCTCAGCTGGCGTTGTTTGCGCAAGTGCGGGTAATCATGCACAAGGTGTCGCGTATGCTTGTGCACAATTAAAAATTCATGCAAGTATTTTTATGCCTCAAACTACCCCTAAGCAAAAAATTGATCAAGTGCGTATGTTTGGTCGAGAATATGTGGAAATCATTTTAGCAGGTGATACTTTTGATGATTCTGCTGAAAGTGCATTAGACTACTGTGAAGAACATGGTAAAATCTTTATTCACCCATTTGATGATTTTGATGTAATCGCTGGTCAAGGAACTGTCGCTGTTGAAATTATGAATGATATAGAGGAACCTATTGATTACGTATTTGGTAGCGTCGGTGGCGGAGGTTTAATGTCTGGTGTTTCTGCCTATATTAAAAACCTTTCTCCAACAAGTAAAGCCATTGGTGTAGAGCCTGCTGGTGCAGGCAGTATGAAGGCAGCATTTGCAGAGGGCGGTGCGGTGGCACTTGACTGGATTGATAAGTTTGTTGATGGCGCTGCAGTCAAATGCGTTGGTCATCATACCTATGATGTTTGTCGCCGCTACTTAGATGACATCGTATTAGTGCCTGAAGGTAAAGTATGTACAACAATTCTAGATCTTTATAATAAGCATGCGATCATCGCAGAACCTGCTGGTGCATTATCCGTTGCAGCACTCGATTTTTATAAAGAAGAAATTAAAGGGAAATCAGTAGTTGTCATCATTAGCGGTGGTAATAATGACATTGGGCGCATGCAGGAGATTAAAGAAAAGTCTTTAATTCATGAGGGCCTACTTTATTACTTCATCGTTAGCTTCCCTCAACGTGCAGGGGCACTTCGCCAATTCCTCACAAGTGTGCTAGGGCCAAATGATGATATTACGACTTTTGAATATACAAAGAAAAACAATAAAGAGAGTGGACCTGCCTTAGTAGGTATCGAGCTTGGTAATCGTGACGAATATGAAGGTTTACTAGCACGTATGAATGAGTTTGGCTTTAAATATAAAGAAGTAAATAACGACATTCAGCTCTTCGGCTTACTCGTCTAATACAATGAGTCACACTTCTTACAATTTTATTAAAAGTCAATTTATAAGCTGAAACTATTTTAAATAGTGAGTTCTTATTTAATGTTACACATTATAATGTATAGAAATTAAAAGGATAGAAGAGCTTAAATAAATTCGCTCTATCTATCCTCTTTTTTCCACAAATGACCCTACTACAACAAATTTGTTCGTTAATCAATCTAACTATTTCCGTGTTTGGTGAACTGTAGCTTTGTAATAAAGTTTGATCAAAAACATCTCACAAACCAGCATTTTTCTATATACAAAAAGACTCCATTTTGAAAAAAGATTGATCAAAATGGAGTCTTTTATTGTAATACTAAGATTGATTTTTATAAAAAAGATTGATTATTTTTCCTATGTTGTTCAACAATCGCGCCCGTTTGTTGAAGATCGTTATTTCAATTAAATATACAGGTTTTTATTCAGATATCACTATCTGAGTAATCTTGCAAAGTATTATCGTAGCCCTGTTTATTATTTGCATAAAAATCTGTATAGAAAATATTCAAAGGAAAATCCAAGAAATGTTGGTTTAACAACATTTCTTGGATTTCGGTTTCTTTCCAAACTTGCGTTTGGGAACGTTATTTTGAATGTAAATGTATGAAGATAATCACTCATAATATTTATTGTAAAGATTTGAGAATTTCTCTTTTAAATGGCTTATAAATTGTACATCATCAGATATAATATCAACTACATCACTACTAATATACACCAATCGGTCTTTAAGATAGAAAGCCAAGTATGCTGCACGTCTGCCTTTATAAATAGATAAAGCATATTTTTGAACTTGAGTTATATCTATATTTTTAACGATTGCATAGAGGTGACGAGCCTCTTCATTCTCTTCAACTATTTCTTCCCAATTTCGAATAAAAATAGATTTTCTTACGGCTGTTTTAGTATAGATATATTTATTAGATATTATATTGGCAACTAAATAAACCATATCAACAGTATCAACTTTTTTAAAAATGTAGTCTAATATACTTTTTAATTCTACGTATGAAATTTCTGATAATCCAAAGCGAATTCTATTGTTTGAATTTACTTGAAAAAAAGGTGTTAGTTCATCGTTAAAATCGACACTTAATTCAGTTAGAGTTATCACTAAACTTCTCCCCCTCCCTTTCTATTAAAATTTATTAATTATATCAGAGTTGGATAGTTCCCAAAGCGTCGTTTTGTAACATATCTTAATAAATTGCTACTCAATAATATGGCCCTTTATTGAAAAGGAGCGCTGATTCTTGTTATAGAATCGCGCCCGATCGTAGTTTGGTCTTCTGTGTCCAAAACTTTTATTTGGGAAAGTTAATTTGAATGATTTTGTATACTTTATAACGTTTTAATGAACTTAGACAGAAGTGCTTATTCAATAGTAGCTCACAAATGCGAAGAGCCAAGATAGTTGCACTGCTGTTTTTAAGCAATAATTCGTCTCTTTTACTGAGCGATACTAAATCTATATTCCTTATCACCTAAACCGTCACACACCGGATTTCACTTCATACATATACAGCTCATCCCCGTCCAAAAACAGCAACTTACTCTCACGGTTATTCACTAATTGCGGTTCGAAAGGCTTACCATCCGTCCTCATCAGCTCGATTTTACGGACAGTCTTATATTCATTCCCTTCACGATGTAACTCTAAGAGTGTACGTTCTCCTCTGCCTCGGTATGCAACGATCGTCTCCCCGTTCACCGCAAACGCCTGAAAATAAATATCTTCGGGTGAATAATACGATGTGAGACCCTCTTTCCGTACGCCAATCTTCGAATCTAGGCTAAAGAAAAACCAAATTCCTCCATCTGCTACACCATTCAACGCCAAACACTCAAAAATAAAATATTCCTTATCTTCTTCAAGCGAATCCAATTTAGCACCCGAGGCGTCCCAGCCAACTAGCCCGCTGCGGCCAACCGGATCCTTCCAGCCGTAATTGCCGAAAACGCCTTCATCAAAGTACCCTGTCCAAATCTCTTGATTCTTTGTTACGTACACATGCCCAATACCATCCCCTAAACAAAATGATCGGATGAAACGCCCATTTTCATCATAGACACGTGCGTTTTCTTCAATGTTTTGCGCATCATGGTAATACGACCGTGCGCATACAAGCAGAAATTGTCCGTCATCAATCGGCTGTATGTAATGATAATTCCATGTCTCTTTCGGCAAATCTAGTACTTTCTTTTGTCCATCTTTTAGATGAATGACTTGATATCTATAGCTTTGTTCCGTAACGGTTGCAGGGAAACAACCATCGATTAGTGGAATTGGCTCTTCCTTCAGTAGGACAAATACATCGTTTTCATGTCCAAGTGCAATCGAAAGAGGCATCATTTGTTTCAACTCTTCGTTCAGATTAGCTATTGGATTCATAAGTATTTTGAGTATTGATTTCATTTTCTTTCAGCAACCTTTCCTCGATAGTTTGCATACGCAAAAAGAATTTAAGTAATAATGATTTTATTTCTTTTTCATTAAACCATTAATTAACTCTATCAAGAAAATTTTACCACTTTTTAAAATGCACCGAAATCGTCGTTAAGTAACATTTCTTAATAGATTGTTACTCAACAATCTGGCCCTTTAATGAAAACGAGCGCTGATCCTTATTACAGAATCGAGCCCTTTTCTAGAAGATAACTATTTACCAATAACTTCTCCTTTTTTGCTATAAATTTCATAAGCAAAATATCCAAATAATAAACCTATTCCGGATCCCAAACCTATTGTAGACAGTAAGGGGATTGGGAAAAACATGCTGAGAAGTACAGCAACAGCACAACCAATCATCATTCCAAGTGGTATTAAACTATCTAAGAAATTTTGAGCACCTTTGGATTCTTTTTTACCCAGGGTGCCTTTTTTATATTTATGTTTCATTCTCATAACTACAAATATTGCAATCCCACCCACTATTACAAAAGGTAGTAAAATACGTGCAATCTCCAAAGCTAAGCCCATATTAGAACCCTCCCACATTCGCTTTTTAATTGATTCAATTTTAACATGATTTATTCCGTTAAATGGCCCTTTAGCCGAAGAAGGCACAATCCCTTTTCAAGAATAAAAGGCCTTGTAATTGAAGTATAGGAACGATAATAAAATGCAGTTTTAAAGCGTCAATATACAGATTTTTATTCAGATAACATACTCTGCATAATCTTGAAAAGTACTATCGTAGCACTGTTTATATATTTGCTTAAAAAGATGTATAAACAATATTCAAAGTAAAATCCAATAAATGTTGGTTTAACAGCATTTCTTGGATTTCGCTCTCTCTCCAAACTTTTGTTTGAGAACGTTATTCCAATATAAATTGCATATTTGATACATACTAGAAAGTTACTGCTCAACACTTAAAAATTTATTATCTTTTATGTCGTAGTTACCGTATTTCCTTGAAAGTACAACCGTTTTTACGGCATATTTTTCATCAGCAAATACTAATAAAAAACGGTCTTCTAAAATATCAATTCCCCCATTATCACCATTAAATTTAATTTCCATTGAATCTTCAATAACTTCATTTGATGTATAAGGTCCAAATACATCGACTTGAGTCCAATTGAAATCGGTAAGCTTCGTTTAATCAATTTGTGTTTCACTATTTTCTAAAAGGGACTCAATTTCCTTAGCTAAAACCGTGTCTTGACTAGCTCGATTACCTAATAAAGTAACAGCTAAACCTACAGCAACAATATTTAGAATTACATAAACCATTTTTTTCATAACTACTTACATCTCCCTAAATTTTAATATTCCATATTTTAGAAGACGTTAAAAGGTGGGGCTAGTTCCCTGCTAAACATTTCTTAAAAGCTTGTTATTCTACAATCTGGCCCGTTTACGGAACAAGAAAAAATCCAGCATATCAACACAAGATTTTTAATCAAACTTTTTTATAAGCGTCGCGACTTTATTCAAAACATCTGATCTTTTTTATAAACATCGCAACTTTATTTCAAATCTACATGAACTGCATAAAATTTTGAAATGCCCACATAATAAAACAAAGTTAAAATAAAAAATGTAATTTTAAAGCTCCTTATAAATTGATCATCTCTAACATCTGTTGCTTCGATGATACTTCTCTCTTTTTCAATAGCACATTTTCCACCTCCTTTCCCAAGATTATCATACACTTTATCGAAACTTTTCCTTTGTTTATCGAAAATATCTACATAAAGCAAAAAAACGCCCATACCAATGTATGAGCGTTTTGATTACCCTAATAAAGCACGATCAGAATTCATTTTCTCTCCGCGGATGCGTTCGAATTCTGCCATTAAATCTGGAATCGTCAATTCGTGCTTGCGATCCTCGCCAACCTCTAAAATAATTTGGCCTTTATCCATCATAATTAGACGGTTTCCTAAATCTAATGCTTGCTGCATATTATGCGTAACCATTAATGTTGTTAAGTTATCCTTCTCAACTAAATACTTTGTAATGCGAGTAATTAACTCTGCACGAGAAGGGTCAAGTGCGGCCGTATGCTCATCAAGCAATAAAATAGATGGCTTTGTAAATGTAGCCATTAAAAGTGACAGAGCTTGACGTTCCCCGCCTGACAATAAGCCAACCTTTGCTGATAGACGGTTTTCAAGATTTAAGCCAAGCATCTCTAAAGACTCTTTAAAGAACTCTCGACGTTTTTTATCAACACCGATGCGTATGCCTCTACCTTTATTTCGTGAGTATGCTAATGCTAAGTTTTCTTCAATCGTCATAGTTGGCGCTGTGCCTGCCATTGGATCCTGAAATACGCGACCAATGTAATGAGAGCGTTTATATTCTGGTAACGTCGTGACATTATTTCCATCAATTAAAACTGAGCCAAAGTCAGGCGTTAAAGCACCTGAAATCATATTCATCATCGTTGACTTACCAGCACCGTTACTACCGATAATTGTGACAAAATCACCTGGCTTTAAATGCAAATTAATTTCGGCAAGCGCAATTTTTTCATCGGGTGTACCTTCATTAAAAATTTTATTGATACCGTTTAGCTTAAGCAAGGCCTTTCCCTCCTCCTGCGCGTTTGACCTTACGTTTGCGCTCCTTACTCTTATTGATAAATTGAGGTAAGATAAGCGCTAGAATAACGATAATGGCTGTGATTAATTTCATATCTCCTGAATCTAGGAAATCTACACGCAATGCTAAAGCTAAAATAATACGATAAATAATAGCCCCTGCGATGACAGCAAAAGTTGTACGCATAATTGTTTTAGTACCAAAGATGGCTTCACCAATAATAACGGATGCCAGACCAATGACAATCATACCAATTCCCATACTTACATCTGAGAATTTCGAATACTGTGCGATTAAAGCTCCAGAAAATGCGACAAGTGCATTAGAAAGCCCTAGCCCTAGAATAATAAGTGTATCTGTATTTGCTGAGAAGCTGCGAATCATTCGCTTATTATCACCAGTTGCTCGGATAGCCAGTCCGACTTCTGTCTTTAAGAACCAGTCTGCAATTAACTTAATTAAAATCGTGATGATTAAAACGACAATTAGCGTACCCCATGTTGCTGGAACTTGCTGAATGCCCATGCCTTTTAATAGGTTATTTAATGCAGCATCGATGCCTAGGTTACTCCAAAATGCCTGAAACTTTGAAAATAACGTTTCTGAGTTCAATAATGGAATATTCGGACGACCTATCGTATTTTCTGCAGTTAACCCCATAATACGTAGGTTAATAGAATATAAAGCAATCATCATTAAAATCCCCGATAATAACGGGTTAATTTTCCCTTTTGTGTGAAGAATTCCAGTCATACATCCTGCAATAAATCCAGCAACAATTGCCACTATAGTCGCTAAGATTGGGTGATAACCAAGCAGTATCATCGTCGCTGCTGTGGCCGCCCCTGTTACAAAGCTTCCATCAACCGTTAAATCCGGAAAATCTAACACACGGAATGTTAAGTACACACCAAGTGCCATAATTGCATAGATGATTCCTTGCTCCACTGAGCCAAATAATGCTGTAAACATCGTCGAATCATCTCCTAAAATTATCGTATAAAATGAAGAGAAAGCGGGGACAATCCTCCCCGCTTAACCCCAATATAATGCCACTTTGGACATTACTTTTCTAAAAGTTCTGCTCCCCAAGAATCCTTAATGTCGATTCCTAAATCATCTGCCACTTTTTTATTGATTAATAGTTTTAAGTTTTGTGGGTATTGTGCTGGTGTATCAGCTGGTGTTGCTTCGCCTTTTAGAATTTTCACAGCCATTTGCCCAGCCTCATAGCCAATATCGAAATACTCAAATCCGTATGCTGCTAAGCCGCCACGAGCAACAGAATCAAGCTCTCCTACAACAAGTGGTAATTTATTTGCATTCGCTACATCAATGACAGATTCTAATGCAGAAACTACTGTATTATCAGTAATAATATAGAAAGCATCTGCTTTACCAATTAATGATTCCGTTGCTTGTTTTACCTCTGCAGAAGTTGCCGCAGATGCTTCAACAACTGTTAGGCCTTGCTCGCCCATAACTTTTTTCACTTCTTTTACTTGTGCTACTGAGTTTTGCTCTCCAGCATTGTAGACCATACCAACGTTTTTAGCACCAAGCTCTTTTAAGAATGCTACAGTTTTAGAAATCGTTTCAGGATGTAAATCGATTGTACCTGTAATATTTTTACCAGGCTTCTCCATTGATTCGATTAACTGTGCGCCAATCGCGTCTGTAACAGAAGTAAAGATAATAGGAATATCGCTAGTTGCAGTTGCTGCAGCCTGTGCAGATGGTGTAGAGTTAGCAAAGATTAAATCTACATTTGCGCTCACTAGATTGTTAGCTATTGTTGTGTTTAGGCTGTTATCACCCTGTGCGATTTGTGGATCATATTCCACTTTTAAGCCCGCGTCATCAATTGCTTTTTTGAAGCCATCAGTTGCAGCATTTAAAGATGGATGCTCCACTATTTGAGTAATCCCAATTTTATATGTTTTTTCTGATTCCTTGCTGCTCTCGCTTGCATTATTTTTCTCGTCTCCCTTTGAATCAGATGAACTAGAACCACCGCTACCACAAGCAGCAAGTAACAATACTAATCCAAACAATAGGAACGAAAGCTTTTTTAAATTGCCCTTCACAAATAATCCCCCCGACTATTTTCTCTGATATCTATCACACTTCACTCAAACAAAGTGTGAACGTATCGCTATATTATCGTGATTATCAAGGTTCGTCAACAACATTATGAATGTTCTGACTTTTACATTTGACGAAATATTTTAGTTTTTCATTCAATTTGTCGCTTTAAACCGCTAAACTACGCTGTTTTACTAAAGTGAATTCTTTTTCTAACATAATAAAATTTTTTATGACAATTTTGCGAAGTTATTTAATGGGCATCAACAAAATAAAAAACTTTTATTTTTCTGATATTTGATTTCTAATTCATACACAAAAAAGCCTGACAATTTTTCAATAGAAATGTCAGGCTTATTTTATCGTTTTACTTTTTCAAAATATCTACTAACCAGCTACTTTGTGGTAAAGGGATATCAGGGAAACAAACATAAGTTTGCGCAACCCCTTGAATTGCCGAATAAAAACAACCTGCGAGTGCTTTAGGATCTCCCTCTCGAATTACCCCTTTAGCTTGGCCTACATTAACTAAACTTTCAAATTCCTTAGAGGCGGCGATATCCTTAGACACTTGTTGAATTGTATCCGGTAAGTTACTTGCAATCTGTGCTTGTGCAACTAACATAAATAATTTTGCTGATAACGGATAAGTTTTAAAAGAATCCAGTATCATCCTAACCATCGTATTTAAATGCTCTAATGGATGCTCTAATTCCTCTTCAGAAATATGAATATCAGACATACTTGCTTTAGCTCGTTCTAATAGTTCAAGGTATACCTCTTCTTTAGAGCCGAAATAATGAAACAGTAATCCTTGGCTAATTCCAAATATGTCTGCAATCTCTTTCGTTGTAGTTCCATGGTAACCATTTCTTATAAACAAATCCAAGCCCGCGTTTAGAATTTGCTCTCGTCTAACTTCCTTCTGTTCGCGGCGTTTATTCATTTCATCATAACCTCCTGCACTGATACAGCATTGAAGCTTTTTTTATAGAGTAACATAATGACCTCATATGAAACAGCAAAGATTACAAGGGAAAGTACTATCACCTTTATATCTGGTGTCATCGGAATAGCCATTGTAGAAGATTTAGCTAGTGCATCAAACAAAAATTTAGACAAAATAATCGCATAAAATGTTCCAATAATAAATCCAATGTATGCAATTATACGGAATCCTGACAAGACTATATGGTTACATTCTGAATCCGTATAGCCAAAAGCTTTCATCAATGCTAAATATTTTCGATTAGAGGAAATAATAACCTTTACAACAATACTAATTGTTAAAATACTTAAAGCTAAACCAATTATGATAAATAAAAATGATAAAGCCACATACGTTCCCTTTTGCTGAGAGCTTGAATCGATTATATCTTCATGTTTTGAAACAAATATATGCTGTTTGTTGTCAAACTCTATATTGTCATCCGTAAATACACCATTATATTCTTCTTTTCCTAAGATGCCAGCTTTGTTCGCAGTTTCAATACTACTATAAACTATTTCTCCATACACTGATTGCTCAACAGCGGTTACAGGTAGTTGATAAACATCATTATTTATATATATCTTTACTGTATCCCCAATCGACAAATCATATTTCTTACGCATCCAATCATTCACAACAATACCTTCTTGCTTTGAAATATCTATGTTGTCCTGTTTTTGGATACTATAGAGCTTAAAAAGAGACAAACTGTTAGATAATGACATTAATTGCCCATTGTTCAATACATTACCGTTCGGAAATTCAAATCTACAATCTATCGCAAAATAAGGTATTCCTGGGTCCAAAGATTCCATTGTCCTAGCCTCATTATACCGAACATTACTTTCATACTCGACTCCCTGAAGTGTTAATGAAGATACCTTATCAGCCAATGTTTGCAAAGAAAAAGCAATTTGTAAATTTGCACTAGCCATAAACCCTGTGAGCAAAGTCAATAAAACTAATAAAATATTATTAGCAATAATTGATTTAAATACTATTTTCTTAAAGGGTTTAGTTTCTCTAATTTTTTTTCTTCGTTTAACAAAAACAGTTAATTTTACTGCCTCTGCATTATGAATCATTTCTAATGGTGTCTTCCGTAAGGTAAATACTGCAACTCCAAACGCTAGTATAGAGAAAAACAGCGCTGGAATTGTTGTAAATAGAATGAACTGTACAGTATCAAATTTTTGTAACACATTAGGTACAAGAAATGTAGAATTGATTCGATTAATAAACAGTGGGCTAATTATATAGGAAGTTAGATATCCTATTATTCCACCTATTAATATAAATACTCCTACTATTAGATATCTTTTAGCAATCTGTACGGTAGAATAGCCAAGTGCTTTGAAAACACCCATATCAGATTTTGTTTCATTTATATTTTGGATTATGGTTATAGTAAGTAGTATTACTATGGTTAATATCAGGAAGCATAGGGCGCTTATCAGACAGACTTTAAACATTTTTTCTTTCGCAATTAATGTAGATAGTATTTGAGGATTATCCTCTTTGCTCACTACTGACTTTACCCTTGGATTCAAAAGCATTTTTTCTAGGAAATTTTGCTTTTGCTTCTCTGACAAATGCAGAAAATCGACCAGAATAACTTATTCTCTCTTGTTCATCCCACATTGAGTACATTTCTTCACTACATAGTATAAATGCCTGATTATTTGATTTATAAGTTATACCATTATCCGCTACAACCGGAGTGACTGCGTCTGGTAAAGTAAAAACGCCACTAATAAAATAGGATGTATTGCCGATAGCAACTGAATCGCCTACTGTCAGTTCATTCTGCTTGGAAAAATTTCTATCTATCGCAATTTCATTCATTTCGTTAGATGCTACACCTTCAGCATACATTGGTATGTCTATGCTACGTGTATTTTTCATTACACGAAATATATTATTCTCATCATAAATAATTTTGTATGTTAGCGGTTCATATGTAAAAGAATATTTGTTGGAAAGATCTTCTATTGTCTCTTCTTTCTGTAGAGTAAGCGTAAAATCCTGTTGATTTTGCCTTGCTAGAACCTTTTTTATAGAACTTGTGTTTTGAAGATAGAAAACTAGTAATGAACAAATAAACATAGAAAAGACAACAACTAATACTAACGGATATTGTTTATTTAATTTCATCAGTGCACACCAACCCTTTTTACCATTTTATCTCGTTCACATTACGTGGATGAGCATTGTAAATAATTTCTACTATGTTTCCGCTAGTCATCTTAATTACTTTCGATGCAATTTGAGCAATACTAACATTATGGGTTACCATAATAATTGTAAATTTCAATTGATTTTGAAGCCGTTTCAAGTATGTTAATATTTGTTTGCTTGTTTCTTCGTCCAATGCTCCGGTTGGCTCATCACAAAATAAAAAATCAGGTTTCTTTGCTAATGCACGTGCAATTGACACTCGTTGCTGCTGTCCTCCTGAAAGTTCATAAGGAAGACGATGTTCTAATCCACTTAGTCCTACTCCATCAATTATTTCAGTAATATTTTGATTTCCTTTTAAATCAGCCCCCATCTTTACGTTAGATTCCACATTTAAAAATGGGAGTAAGTGATATGCTTGAAAAATAAAAGCTGTCTTGTCTCGTCTAAACATGGTCAGTTCCTTCTGATTTAATCCACAAATCTCGTAGTCATCATACATTACGCTTCCTGAATCAGGCTGCTCTAACCCAGAAATTACATTTAGAAGTGTAGATTTACCAGATCCAGAGGGACCTAGAATTACTACGAATTCTCCCTCATCAATAGACAAAGAAACTGAATTTAGCGCGTAAAGCAATTCATCCCCATTTTGATAACATTTAACCAAATTCTCTACTCTTAACATATACAACCTCCAAAATTTTATTAATTGATTAATTAATCAATTAATAAAACAATATTATTGATTAATTAATTTGTCAATAATAGAATAGATATTTCTGACATTTGACTTCAGTCAGCTTTCTATACTAAAATATTTAACTGTGTGAAAAGCACCGTGGTTCGTAACCATCCCACGCAAAAAAACTAAGGAGAAATGAATATGAAAATAAAGTTTTTAGCGGCAAGTGGCATTATTGCAGCACTTTATATTGCTGTTACATTGCTAGTCGCACCATTCGGCTTTACAGAGGTCCAGTTCCGTGTATCAGAAATTTTTAATCATCTTGTGGCCTTTAATCCACGCTTTGCCATTGGAGTTATTCTTGGGGTATTTATCTCTAATCTTTTTTCACCATTAGGCATCTATGATTTAGTATTTGGTGTAGGACACTCCATGATTACTCTGGGACTGCTTATTTTAATCTGTAAATTTGTTAAAAATATTTGGGCACGTTTAATCATCAACACATTCTTATTTACATGCACAATGTTCATCATCGCCTTTGAATTGAACTTAGCTTTAGAATTACCGTTCTTCTGGACATGGTTAACTGTTGCTGCCGGTGAATTTGTTGTCTTAGCAGTTGGTGCACCGATTATGTATATATTGAATAAACGCTTAAACTTTAATCAATTGATTTAACAGACGAGTCTTCTAGATTCGTCTTTTTTATGCTCTTGACAGTTTTCTGAAAATATTCTACAATTCTTTTCAATAATAACTGCAAAGAAAAAGAATAGTAGCAAGCAGTAGTACTTAAAGAGAGCTGATGGCTGGTGTAAATCAGTAGTACTTACTTGTGAATGGACTTTGGAGCAGCCTCATCAAATGTGAGGTCGAGTTTACTCCCCGTTACTGGAGTATAAAAGTGCGCAATTTTTGCAAACAAAGGTGGCACCACGGTTACTCGTCCTTTTTACCAGAAGGATTGAAGTGACTTTTTTTATGGAAAAATTAGAAAGAGGAGTCGAGAGAGATGGGTACAGTAGCAGAGAAAAAAGGATATTTCGGTGAATTTGGCGGTAGCTTTGTTCCTGAAGAGCTTCAAAATGTATTGAATATTTTAGATGGAAACTTCCAGAAATTCAAAGACGATGAAGACTTTAAAAATGAGCTAGACTATTATTTCCGTGAATATGTGGGGCGCAAATCCCCGCTTTATTTTGCAGAGAATTTAACAAAGCAATTAGGTGGCGCAAAAATTTATTTAAAGCGTGAAGATCTTAACCATACAGGTTCACATAAAATCAATAATGTTTTAGGACAGATTTTACTAGCAAAACGTATGGGTGCTAATCGTGTTATTGCTGAAACAGGTGCTGGACAGCATGGCGTAGCAACGGCAACTGCTTGTGCAATGTTTGGTATGGATTGCACAATCTATATGGGCTTAGAGGATACAAAACGCCAAGCATTAAATGTGTTTCGTATGGAGCTTCTTGGTGCAAAGGTAGTCGCCGTTGATAAAGGTCAAGGACGACTAAAGGATGCGGTTGATGAAGCATTCGCTGACTTAGTAGAAAACTATGAAACTACTTTCTACTTATTAGGTTCAGCAGTAGGACCACATCCATTCCCATCCATGGTAAAACATTTCCAATCAGTTATTAGTCGTGAAAGCCGTGAACAAATTTTAGAAAAAGAAGGAAAGCTACCAACAGCTGTACTTGCCTGTGTAGGTGGGGGTAGTAATGCCATTGGTGCGTTTGCAGAGTATATTTCAGATGGTGTTCGTCTCATCGGTATTGAGCCCGATAAGGCTGCCTCACTTAATGAAGGAACTCCAGGTGATTTACACGGTTTTAGATGTTTAGTGCTGCAGGATGCAGAGGGTAATCCACTGCCAACCTATTCGATTGCCGCTGGTTTAGATTACCCTGGAGTAGGCCCAGAGCATAGCTACTTAAAAACAATTGGTCGTGGTGAATATGTTACTGTGACAAACGAGGAAGTGCTTGAAGCATTCCAGGTTCTGTCTAAAGTTGAGGGCATTATTCCAGCACTCGAAAGCTCTCATGCTGTGGCACATGCTCTTAAATTAGCCCCAACTCTATCGCCTGAAGAAAGTATTATTATTAATATCTCAGGTCGTGGGGATAAGGACGTAGAGCAAGTATTCCAAATGCTAAATAAATAATATTCTATTGTTAGTAAAAGAGCGACTTCCTGCTGGAAATCGCTCTTTTTATTATACAAGTGTACTTAATTTGGGATAAATTTCTGCCACATTATCTCTTAGTTTCGCTTTTAGGAATTTCCCTACAGATGTCTTTGGAATTTCCTCTAAAAATACAACATCATCTGGTACCCACCATTTTGCAAATTGGCTTTCTAAGAATGCTAGTAGCTCCTCTTCTGTTGCAGACTTTCCTTCCTTCAACACAACACAAGCTAAAGGTCGTTCTTGCCACTTGGCATGGGGAATCGCTATAACTGCCGCTTCCAAAATGGCATCATGTGTCATTAACGCGTTTTCTAAATCCACTGAGGAAATCCATTCCCCTCCCGACTTGATTAAATCCTTTGTACGATCCGTTATTTTAATAAAACCATCTTCTGTTCGAACTGCAATATCTCCTGTATATAGCCAGCCGTCTCGATAGGCATCGGCGGTACGTTCATCACGATAGTATTCATGGGAAATCCATGGGCCACGTAAGCGTAGCTCACCCATCGTTTCTCCGTCCCATGGTACCTCTCCATTGTCATTCACAATACTGGATTCAATGCCTGCCATTGTCATTCCTTGCATAGCTCGTGATTCAATTCTCTTGTCAATTGGCCATTCATCCATCCAAGACATATAATTCGATAATGCTACGATTGGTGTTGTTTCTGTCATGCCATACACAACAATATATGGTATACCATATGTTTCTTCAAATGTACGAATTAGGCGAGTTGGTGAAGCTGAGCCACCACAACAGATTGCACGTAATGAACGAATATCTCGTTCACGCTTCTCTAGCTCCTGTAATGCGCCAATCCAAATGGTTGGTACTCCAGCTGTTAGTGTGACCTTTTCCTGCTCCACTAAATCCAAAATTAAGGCTGATGTAAAATGCGGACCTGGTAATACTTGTGTTGCACCGACATTAACGCTTGCAAAAGGTAGACCCCATGCATTTGCATGAAACATCGGCACTATAGGCATTACAATATCCCGCTCGGCAATCCCCATGGAATCAGACATACTCAGCATTATGCTGTGTAATACTAAGCCTCTATGTGAATAAACAACCCCCTTCGGATTTCCAGTTGTCGCACTTGTATAGCACATACCAGCAGGTGCATTCTCGTCTAAATCCTCTGGAAATTGATAATTTTCATCAGCCGCTGCTAATAGCTCCTCATAGGATAATGCATTTGGCAATGTTGTTTCAGGCAAAACGTCATCATCTGTCATAATAATAAAATGTTTCACTGTCTTAAGCTCTGGCGCAATGTTTTCAATGATTGGTACAAGATCCTGATCAATCATTAAAATCTCATCCTCTGCATGATTAATAATATATATTAAATGCTCTTCTGAGAGTCTTATATTCACCATATGCAAAACCGCACCTGAGCATGGTACTGCAAAATATGCCTCTAAATGGCGGTGCTGATTCCATGCAAAGGAGCCAATTTTCGCTCCTCTTTTCATTCCTAGCTTCGTTAGTGCATCTGCTAAACGGCGTGTTCTTTTTGCCCACTCTCCATATGTGAGACGGTGAATTTTTTCTGGACTTGTCCGAGAAACTATCATCTTTCTAGCAAAATAACTTTCTGCTCGTTTAAAAAAACTTGTTAAAACCAATGGCGTTTGCATCATAAAACCATCCATCCCTTCATCTCGTAAACTTTTCCCCTTATAGAATATTAATGGCGATTATTTACCTGAATACTATTAATATTCTGAATATGATTATATTTTAATTTTATAAATTACGCTATATATTCCAATAATTTTCTTTTTATTGTTAACTTTTTCTAAAGTCATATAAAAAAACAGATAACGAAAACTAGTTGTGTAATCGTCATCTGTTTCATATGAACAGTATTTATTTATGAAATTGCTTTTGTTTGTAGCTTGATTTTTAATTTTTCCAGCATATCAACTGTCATTTTCGCTAGATCATACTCCGCTTTAAAGCCCCATTCTTTTTGGGCGGCTTCTATATTTAAAGAATTAGGCCAACTATCTGCAATCGCTTGACGCACTGGATCTACATTATAATCCATACGGAAATGCGGTAAATGCTTCTTAATTTCAGCTGCAAGCTGGGCTGGCTCAAAGCTCATTGCTGTAATATTGAAGGCATTGCGATGAATCAAGTTATTGCTATCAGCTTCCATTAAATCAATAATTGCCTGTAAAGCATCTGGCATATACATCATATCCATATACGTGCCTTTTTGAATATAGGAAGTGTACTTGCCTTGTTCAATCGCTTCATAGAAAATCTCAACAGCATAGTCTGTTGTACCACCTCCTGGAGGCGTTACATACGAAATTAACCCTGGGAATCGCACACCACGTGTATCTAAGCCAAAGCGATTGTAATAATAATCACATAGAAGTTCACCAGCTACTTTGTTCACACCATACATTGTTGTAGGTCGCTGTAACGTATCCTGTGGCGTATTGTCCTTCGGTGTTGATGGACCAAATGCACCTATTGAGCTCGGTGTAAAAAATTGTAGATCTAACTCGCGTGAAACCTCTAATGCATTCATTAAGCCACCCATATTTAAATTCCATGCCAGCAATGGATTTCTTTCAGCTGTTGCAGATAATAATGCCGCTAAATGAATCATTGTGTCTGCACCGAAATCCTTTGCTAAATCATGCATTCTTTGTCCATCTGTCACGTCCAATATTTCAAATGGGCCCTTAGTATGTTCTAGCTTTCTAATATCTGTAGCAAGTATGTTGTCCTCTCCATAAATACTACGAAGTTTTTCTACAAGCTCAGAACCAATTTGACCAAGTGCTCCAGTAACAATAATCTTTTCCATTTCTCCAAACCTCCACCTATGAACAATTGTACTTACTGAAAGTACATTTAAATGTATATAAACATTGATTTAATAACACTTTAGATGAATTTCATTATAATGTGTTCATATAAAAAACACAACATTTAAGTTTATATTTTTACAAAACACTAAGTATCATTCCTTATTCTCAGTATATGAGCCCTAAAAAATATTGTGCTGAAAAAACATATAAAATACATATGTACTTTCCAAAAGAACAATTATCCATTTTTTTCATATTAAAATGAAGGCTTTTACCATAAAAAAGAACCTCACTTTATATGTAAACAAAGTGAGGTTCTCTTATTTATTATATTGAAAATCGCTTTACAGCAATTTGTAGAACTTTTGATACTTTCCGTAACTCTTTTATATAACTATGGAATTGTTGCTGTGCTGTTAATTGATCTGTTGTTAGTGTAGCTACATGCTTGGTCGAAGCAGCATTTGTATTAGAAAACGTCGTTAACATCACAGCATCCTCACTAACCTTTTTCGTGTGATTAGCAATCTCCTGGACTGTGGAGGATACTTCCATAATATATGGCTTAATGGTATGTACTTTTTCTAGTATTTGATCAAAGCTTATAGCTGTTTTTCCCGTTACATGAACACCTTTCTCTGTTGCAGCTAATACACCTTCCATCATTTGCACGGCATAGCTTGAATCTAGATGAATATTTTGAACAATGGACGTAATGGTTTGTGTTGATTGAACTGTCTGCTCTGCAAGTTTACGAACTTCATTTGCCACTACTGCAAATCCTTTGCCGTGCTCTCCTGCTCGTGCGGCTTCAATTGATGCATTTAAAGCTAGAAGATTTGTTTGTGCAGTAATATTTTCAATCACTTCAACCATTTGGTCGATTGTAGATGCTCTTTCAAGCAAATTAAAGATGGCTGTATTTGATTTTTCAACCGCCTTCTTAATATTCTGTATTTGAGTTAAATTTGCTTGTACAATTTCTGTGCCGCTTTCTGCATCACGTGCAGTTTTATGAGCAAAGTTTTCTACAACCTGTACTTTTTCTAAAATAATTTGTACACCATTCAGTACTTCTTCCAATGATGCTGTATTGGAAGCCAACTTAGTGGTCGAGGCAGCTGTTGAATCTGAAATAGACTGTACGTCCTTCGCAATCTTGTGCGTTGTGGTAGATGATCGCTCCGAGGATTCTTGCAGTTTCCCAGTCATTTCTTCCACCTCATGTGCGCTATTTGTTACAGTATGAAGCAGCATTTTTACCTCATTTACCATTTGGTTGTAAGATAACACTACCGCACCTAATTCGTCATGGGCGACATAGCTAGCATTTGCTGTAAAATCGCCTTGCTCTGCTCGCTTTAATAAAGATTTCAATTGACGAGTTGGTACATTCACAGCCTTTGTGGCTATAAATCCAATAAAAATAACTAACAATACGACAAATAAACATACCCCACCAAGTAACCAATATCCAAATTGTACATCCCTTTGGTAGCTTGATTGTTGTTCCTTAGCACGCTGCACCAAATAGCTTTGAGTTTCTTCTAATAGTGTATGGCTTTGCTGGCTTACAGTTAAAAAGGACAATGTATAAAACTGCTGTTGTTCCTTTGGCTTCAATTGTTTATAGCTTTCAATTAAATCCATCTGCTGTGCAAGTAAGGTCTTGTATTTCTTCATTTGATGATCCATCTTTTTATCGACTTCTAGACTCACTAAATGATCTAAAGGCTGCTCCATGCTTTTGAGTATGGTAGTCATTTCTTGATAAGATCCTGCTGTATCCACTAAATAATCTAGTTGTCGTTGTGATTCTTCTAGTTCGTTTAACCAACCAATCGGTACTAGTCCTTGTGTATAGCTCTCGCTTGCATTCCAGGACATTTTCCTTAGATAATCCACACTAAAAATACCTAGCAGTACATTTGAAAGCACACAAACTATCATTAGTACAAGTAGCTTGTCCTTCACCATAATGTAACGAAAAAATTGCATGATCCTTGGCTCCTTCTCCAGCTCTTACCAATAATCATAGTATCCAGATATAAAGCTAGTGTTATGTTTTTGTAAATATTGTTCGAAGAGTTATGAAGCATCAATAATTTGTAAATAAAATATTAAATTATTTAAGACATCCTTGATTTCATGTTCCTCTTATAATTTGCAACCTTCCACTCCTTCCAATCGTTTGGTATTAATAGTAGCATTTAGGAAATAGGAGGTGTTTGAGTGTTACAGTTCAAAAAACTAGATAAGAGTTTAGTCATTTGCTTGCTGTTACTTGGTCTAATTAGTTGTCTCTTCGTCCACTCTAGCAGTTCGGTATTTGAACAATATTCAAGCTCTTTTATCATCAAGCAGTCTCTATACTACCTTATCGGGTTTGTCACAATGTGTGGGGTAGCTACACTTGATATAGAACAACTAAAAAAGATTGGCTGGCCTTTTTATATAGTCGTGGTTCTATTAACATTCGGATTATTTATTGCACCTGAAAGTATAGCTAGAACAGTCAATGAGGCAAAGCGCTGGTATCAAATTCCATTATTGGGTTCATTCCAGCCATCAGAGTTTTTAAAGTTCGCATTTTTAATTGTTGTCAGCAAAGTTATTGTTGCACATCAGGAAAAATATAAGCACCCCTCCTTTTTAACAGATATGCGGCTCCTATTTACAATTGCTGTCATTACGATTCCACCAACACTTGCTGTTTATAAGGAACCTGACACAGGTATGACAATGCTTTATATGGCGATGATTCTACCGATGCTTTTCTTTTCAGGTATTCAGAAAAAGTTGCTGCTAATATTAGCGGCTATACCAGTATCGATTATTAGCATTGTGGTTATTCTTTATGTAAAATTTAATGATTTTTTTACAGAAAGGGTTCTAAGTAAATTATCTGGACATCAAATTTCACGAATTTATGGCTGGCTACAGCCTTATGAATATCCAGATTCATCTTTTCAAACTAGGCAAGGCTTTTTAGCAATTGGCTCTGGAGGATTCACAGGAAAAGGATACTTACATAACAATGTCTATGTTGTGGAAAAACATACAGATTTCATTTTTGCAAATATCGCAGAGGAGGCAGGCTTCCTTGGGGCAGCATTCGTCATCACCCTTTTATTTTTTGTGATTTACCGTATTGTCCTCGTTACAGTAGAGGCAAAGGATCCGTTTATGACGCTGATGGGAGCAGGTATTGCTAGTTTATTGGCCTTCCAAATTACTCAAAACATTGGTATGACAATTGGACTTTTACCCGTAACAGGTATGACGTTGCCGTTTTTAAGCTATGGAGGAAGTTCCCTTTTATCAAATTTCATGCTAATGGGTATTGTGATGATTATCTATAAATCTTATAGCTCTTACATGTTTAAAGCTGAGGAGTAGGTGATGACCTTATGAACACTACTTTAAAAAAGAGAATTATACTATTACTAGTTTTGACTGGAATCTTTTTGCTCATATTAATTATTCGTCTTGCCTTTCTGATGCTGTAAAAAATCAATAAGCTGTCTTGAAAGTCTTTGGTATAGACTTAAAAGACAGCTTTTCTAATATTTCAGCGGGTATATGGACACCCACTGAAAAGTAGCTTAAATTCGCATTCATCTCACCATCTATAGAGGTGGGATATTTCTGTATCTGCCGCTGCCGCTATGCTTTCGATACAAAAAACATTTGCTGAAAGAAGTTAAATTTTATGAATATTCTCTATAACCACTTCCATTATTTTCGTCAGATCTTCTTGAGCAATATTCAGAGGTGGGGATAACGTTAAAACGTTATTAAATCCTGCAACAGTAGCTCCATTTTTACCTATAATAACCCCCTGCTCTTTACATGCTGCTATTACTGCATTTACTTTCCCCACTGGTAACGGTTCCTTAGATGCTTTATCTGTAACTAATTCGATTCCAATTAATAAACCTTTTCCTCGAATATCCCCAACTTTCGGGTGATGATTTAATGCCTGTTGTAGTGCTTGGAGGGTTGTAGCCCCGACCTTACTAGATCTCTCAAACAACTTTTCTCGCTGAAGAATTTCAATATTCTTTAGTGCTACGGCACAGGCTACAGGAGAACCTCCAAATGTATTGACGTGGCGGAAATAATCATATGCCTCAGAGCCAGTAAATGCCTCATAAATTTCTCGTTTTACAGCTGTTGCTGATAAGGGTAAATAAGCACTTGTAATTCCTTTTGCCATTGTAATGATATCTGGTTTTACATCATAGTTCATAAATCCAAACGGCATACCTGTTCGGCCAAAACCACAGATTACTTCATCTACAATCATTAAAGCTCCATGCTTTTTACAAACTTCCGAAATGCCCTTTAAATAATTTTCTGGAGGCATGATAACCCCGCCCCCTGTAATAATTGGCTCTAAAATCATAGCAGCAATTGTATCACTAAGCTCCCATGTCATCGTTTTATCAACAGCCCTAACGCTTGCTAAATCTGTAGGAGCAATAGTGTCGCATTCATATTCACGATATTGATCTGGAGGGGCTACATGTACAAATCCAGGAGATAATGGCTCATATTTATATTTTCGCTCCGCCTGCCCAGTAGCAGCTAATGCGCCAAAGGAATTCCCATGATAGGCACGATAGCGAGAAATAATTTTATAACGTGAGCTTTGGCCTTTTTGCTGATGATACTGGCGTGCAATTTTAAAAGCAGTTTCATTTGCCTCTGAGCCACTGTTGGAGAAGAAGATGACATAATCTCCGCCCAGTATTTCATTAATCTTTTCAGCTAGCTCCACTGCTGGTAAATGCCCTTGCGATAAAGGTGCATACGGATTTTTCATCATTTGCTCATGTGCGGCATCTGCTAATTCCTTTCGCCCGTAACCAACATTCACACACCAAAGCCCTGCCATTGCGTCAATATATTCAACTCCATCTGTATCTGTAATTCTTGCACCGTCAGATTTTTCCACTACATAAGTAGCCTGCGGGTTATAGGGCTTCATTGAATGCCAAACATATTGTTCATCCTTTTTTAAAACATCACTTTTAAGATTTATCTCAGCCATATTAACACACCCCTTATATGATTGTGACTTACTTAACTCTTCACATCGTTATTACTAGGAAACGCAAAGGAACTTACTGTATCTTCAGTTTCGTCTGGCCAGCGTTCAGAAATTGTTTTTGCCTTAGTAAAGAAGCGTGCTTGATCAGGTCCAAACATATGCCCTTCACCAAACTTAGAGCGCTTCCATCCACCAAAATTGTGGTAACCTACTGGAATTGGAATTGGCACATTAACCCCTACCATCCCTACTTCGATTTCTTCTTGGAATTTACGGGCTGCTGCTCCACTATTCGTAAACATTGTGACGCCATTCCCTAATTCATGATTATTAATTACATCAATTGCTTCCTGTAGCGTTAGAACACCTACAACAATACGTGCAGGGCCAAAAACCTCTTCCTTAAAGATTGTCATATCTGGAGTTACATTATTTAGCAAAGTCGGACCAAGATAAAAGCCTTTAGATGTTTCGCATATTTTTGGATTTCGGCCATCTATTACTAGATTCGCACCTTCATCAATGGCCCCATCAATATAACGAATAATGACATCTTTTGATTGCTGTGTGATTACTGGACCAAAATCTACCTCATGATCTGTATAAGGCCCTATTTTCAATTGTGCAATTTTTTCTTTTAATATGTCTGTAAAACGTAGCTCTGTATCTTTTCCTACAACAAGTGCGCCTGAAATAGCCATACAACGCTGAGAAGCTGCTCCATAGGCTGCCCCCAAAAATGCATTAGCCGTTTGTTCTAGGTTGGCATCTGGCATAACAATCATAAAGTTCTTCCCGCCGCCAAAGGCAGCTACACGTTTATTATGCTTTGTACCAGTTTGGTAAATATATTCAGCAACAGGTGTTGAGCCAACAAAAGAAATTGCCTGTATCTCCTTATTTTCAAGAAGTTCATTTACTGCTTCCTTATCGCCATTTACAACTGTCCAAATCCCATCTGGAAGTCCGGCCTCTTTCCACAGCTTGCTTATAAACAGTGCTGAAATTGGCACACGCTCTGATGGTTTTAAAATAACAGCATTCCCTACTGCAACAGCCATACTTGAAATGGCAAGCGGAACCATAACAGGGAAATTAAACGGAGCAATTGTTGCAACAACCCCAAGTGGGCTCTTTGCGGAAAATGCATTAATATTACCGCCTACATTGACAGAGTATTCACCCTTAAGCATTTGCGGAGCACTAATCGCCATATCCACAGACTCAATACCACGTACAATTTCTCCCTTTGCATCCTCTCCTGTTTTTCCACTTTCCTCACAGATCAAGGCAATCAATTCATCCTGTTTTTCAATCAATAATTGACGAAAGCGATGTAAAACCTCTACTCGTTTACCAATCGCTGTTTTCTTCCATTCAGGGAATGCTGCCTTTGCTAGCTGAATTGCTTTCTTGACCTCTTCTTTAGACGCTAAAGGAACCTGTGCAATGACTTCTCCTGTCGAAGGATTATAAACTTCTGAAAATCGTCCACTTGTGCCAGCTACTTCTACCCCATTTATAAAGTGTGTTAGCGTTTTCATTTTTTGCTGAACTGTCATCTTTTCACCACTCCTTATTATTGTTGTTCAAAATCTAACTCTTCCTCTTGGAAAATTGCCTCATGTTCAGAATTAGAGACCTTTTTCTTTTGAGTGACCATATAGAATATCATGACGATTGCCACTATAATACATGTAAATAATATTTGTGAACGCATGGAGTCAATAAAGAACATAGAGACTAGCAATGCGGTTGTAGCCAATATAGTGAAATACGTTAAATATGGAAATAACCACATTTTCACTTTTAAAAGTTCGGGACTTTCCTGTTCAATTTTTCTTCGCATTTTTAATTGTGAAAAGGAAATAATTAAATAAAGAATTAATGTAATTGCACTACATGAGCTAAGTAAAAACATAAAGACTTTATCCGGAGAAACATAGTTCATAATTACGGCAATATAAGAGAAGAACGTCGCTGCTAGGATAGCATTCACTGGTGCACCTTTTTTATTTAATTTCAAAAAGGCTTTTGGGGCCTCCCCCTTCTCTGCTAAAGAAAATACCATTCGTGATGTCGCATAAAGTGCGGAATTCAAGCATGATAACACAGCCGTTAAGACCACAAAATTCATAATTTGCGCTGCTGCAGGAATACCGATATGATCTAACACTGCAACATATGGGCTTGTAAGAATATCTGAAGAATGCCATGGCAATAATGTGACTACAACTGTAATTGATCCAACATAGAAGATTAAAATTCGCCATGTGATAGAATTTGTAGCCTTCGTTACTGCTGCTAACGGTTCATCGGATTCCCCTGCCGCAATCGCAACAATTTCTGTCCCCATAAAGGAAAAGATAACAATAACGACACCCATTAAGACTGCTCCAAAACCATTTGGTAAAAAGCCACCCTGCCCAATTAAATTAGCTGTTCCAATGGCATTAAAATTTGGTGCAATGCCAAATATAATAAATGCACCAAGTCCTAAGAAAACTACAATACTTACAACCTTAATAAGAGAGAACCAATATTCAAATTCGCCAAAAGCTTTTACGGAAAGTACATTTGTTAAAGTTAGCGCTACTGTCAGCAAAAGACTAAGTAGCCATAAAGGAATACCATCATACCAATATTGAATAATTGCAGCCGCCGCCGTTGCTTCTAATGCAATGGCTATGACCCAGAAAAACCAATATAACCAACCAATCATAAAACCAGCCCAAGGTCCAATTGATTCATGTGCATAATGCGCAAAAGATCCACTTGTTGGATTAATTGCTGCCATTTCCCCAAGCATTCGCATGACAAGAATGACGATGATACCAGCAAAAATATAAGATAGTATGGCTCCAGGGCCAGCTAAGTTAATGACCGAGCCACTTCCCATAAATAGGCCTGCCCCAATAACTCCTGCAATTGCAATCATTGTCATATGCCTTCTCTTTAACCCTCTCTGTAAATGCGTTTGTTGCTCCATATCTGTCACCTCTTTTTTTAGATTGGATTATCGCTTAACAAAATCTTACATGTTCCACACTTTGGAGGTAATAGACAAACTGTAAAATTCTATACTTTTGTTTTAAACATAATGTAAAATAGACTAAATATTCTTAAAATATATTTTTTATGTTTAATGAAGCAAAAACAGCACAATAGTGAGAGAAAATGAAAGGAGGATATTGATGAATCAATTTAAATTAAAGGTGAAGGATGTATTAGAGAATAAGAATTTTAAAAGTGCCGAGGTAGTGGCTGGAGAGGATGGGTTATTACGAATTGTCAAATGGGCGCATGTCATCGAAATTGTTCAAATAGATAATTTTTTAGCTGGTGATGAATTGGTCTTGACAACAGGCATAAGCCTGCAACATAGCATAGAGGATTTTATCTTTTTTGTAGAGTCATTGATTCACAAAAATTGTGCTGCATTATGTATTGAGTATGGTGATTATCTACAAACCATCCCAGAAGTAATTGTGTCCCTTGCCAACCGTTATAGCTTCCCTATTATTGTATTTCATGAAACTGTTCCCTTCGTTCGCATTACCCAGGATTTACATAGCCAAATATTAAACCAACAATATTTAATGATTTCCACGTTGGAAACCTACTCTCAAACATTAAATAAAAAT
This sequence comes from Lysinibacillus sp. B2A1, assembly GCA_002973635.1. Taxonomy (GTDB): domain Bacteria; phylum Bacillota; class Bacilli; order Bacillales_A; family Planococcaceae; genus Lysinibacillus. The sequence continues at coordinate 630,799 of CP027224.1, read as the reverse complement.
GCCCTACTAGGACAAACCACAGAGGACATTTTGAAAAATATGTATAATGAGTTAAAAACACAAATTGTATTTTCTATTAACAGCAGAGAGCCTATCTTTTTCCCAAACGCAGTGCCTAAAAAACGTCAGCAATTACTAGCAATGAAGGAAATAGCACCCGAATTTAAACATGAGCCTATCTTTATTTTTGATCAGCACTATGCTGATTTGACTCTGTATAGGGCTGATGGTCAATTTTCAGAATTCGAACTACTCATTTTAGATCGTACAGCTACAGCGTTAGCACAGCTTCTAATGCGAGAGTTTTATATAGAGGAAAAAAAGAATATGGAGGATGCCACTATTCTAGTGGATTGGATAGATCAAAAATTATCGAAAGAGGAAATATACAAATTTATTGTCACTCATCATTCTAACTACAAAATATCTAGTGGTGCTGTCTTTATTTTAGCATCCCCAAATACATTTCCTAAAGTGCAAGAGGATATTGTCTATAGTAAGTTATATTACCGAAATCTCTTTGAACAACATGGATTTATTCCCTTTTTATTCGAGAGAAAGAGCTATATTGTTTTTATTCTTCTTCATACCAAAGATAGTAAATCAAGTCGTGAATTCTTGAATTCATTATGCTCTTCACTTCAGAGGGCAGAGTTTTACAAAAAACAAATATCTCAAGGTTATCAAGTAGCCATTGGAAAAGTAGTTTCGGATGTTGTAGAAATTCCCAAAAGCTATCAAACCGCACTTGAGACATTATATATTTGCAGTAAAGTGCAAACAACTTCTTATTTTTATGATGATTTACATTTATATCACCTTATCTACAAGCTCCAGATGCAGGTGAATTTACAGGAAGTGATTCAAGATTATTTACAGCCTGTTATTGAATACGATCAAAAATATAATAGTAAGTTACTAGAAACGTTGCAGGTCTATTTACAAACGAATGGCTCCAAGCAGCAGACAGCCAATCAATTGTTTATTGTACGGCAGACACTCTATCATCGCTTAAAAAAACTAGAGAGTCTGTTAGGTGAAAATTTTATGAAGGGCCATAATCGAATTACACTTGAATTTATGCTACTTGCAAATTCTTTGATTGAGGATAAAAACTAAATGCCCCTAGTTTTAGAGTATAATCTGGATGTGGGTTCTGGGGGTTTGCCCGGGGCTCCTGCCTTTTCGCTCGGGGCTCTTGTCTTTTCGCTCGGAGCTCTTGCCTTTTCGCTCGGGGCTCTTGTCTTTTCGCTCGGGGCTCTTGTCTTTTCGCTCGGGGCTCTTGTCTTTTCGCTCGGGCTCTTGTCTTTTCGCTCGGGGCTCTTGTCTTTTCGCTCGGGGCTCTTGTCTTTTCGCTCGGGGCTCTTGTCTTTTCGCTCGGGGCTCTTGTCTTTTCGCTCGGGGCTCTTGTCTTTTCGCTCGGGGCTCTTGTCTTTTCGCTCGGGGCTCTTGTCTTTTCGCTCGGGGCTCTTGTCTTTTCGCTCGGGCTCTTGTCTTTTCGCTCGGGCTCTTGTCTTTTCGCTCGGGGCTCTTGTCTTTTCGCTCGGGGCTCTTGTCTTTTCGCTCGGGGCTCTTGTCTTTTCGCTCGGGGCTCTTGTCTTTTCGCTCGGGCTCTTGTCTTTTCGCTCGGGCTCTTGTCTTTTCGCTCGGGGCTCTTGTCTTTTCGCTTTTTCGGGGCTCTTGTCTTTTCGCTCGGGGCTCTTGTCTTTTCGCTCGGGGCTCTTGTCTTTTCGCTCGGGGCTCTTGTCTTTTCGCTCGGGGCTCTTGTCTTTTCGCTCGGGGCTCTTGTCTTTTCGCTCGGGGCTCTTGTCTTTTCGCTCGGGGCTCTTGTCTTTTCGCTCGGGGCTAGTAAGCTCAAGTCGCTCCGCTTCTTGAGCTTGCTACCAAATCATTAGCTTTTCGCAGTTACGCCACTATATAATCCAGGTCTTCGGTCATCATAAACTGGAATTCTGCCTCGGACTTCATCAACAATAGAAAAGTCTACGTCAATAACAGCCACTTCTTCATCATCAGCGCCAACCCAAAGAACCTCTCCCCATGGCTGAATAATCATAGACTGGCCATTGAAGTTTTCTACCTTTTTGGAAATACGGTTTACCGCAATAACAAAGCATTGATTCTCGATGGCACGCGCTTGAAGCAAAGTTTTCCAATGGTCGATACGAGGTGTTGGCCATTGTGCTGGCACAAATAAAACCTTTGCTCCCTCTAAAGCGTGGGCACGAAGCCATTCAGGGAAGCGGATATCATAGCAAATTACTCCTGCTGCCTCTATATCTCCGAGCGTAAAGCGATTCATTTCATCGCCTGCCTCTAAATATAAATGCTCGTCCATTAAACGGAAGAGATGTGCCTTGCTATATTCACCTACTAGCTGACCATTTTTATCAAATGTATACATTGTATTGTAAAATTTATCGCCCTTTTTTGTTGCAACAGAGCCGCCCACAATATGTACACTAAGTTTCTTCGCCAAACTTGCTAAAAAAGCTTTCGTACGCACCCCATCTTCATCCGCTAGCTCTGGTAAACGCTCAAGTGCATAGCCTGTATTCCACATTTCTGGCAGTACAATAATTTCTGCACCTCGATTTGCAGCTTCTCGAATCTTCTCCTCAGCTCGAGCAAAATTTTCATCAACTTTGCCAAAGCCTACATTCAATTGGATACAGCCCATTTTCATTACTATTCCTCCTCTTGACCATAAATAATAACTTTCAAATACAAATACGCTTTAACACATTTCATTATACAACATTTAAATCTAGACTAATTTATATTTATCCAGTTGTTAGAATTATCACAGAACTTTGATAAATTCGAAAGTCGCATTTATTTCATCTAAAAGAAAACTGCTGAAACTTTTCCAAGCTAACTTGGAATCTCCCTCCCCTTCTATATATTGATATACAGGAGGATTTTTACCCTCACTAAATCTAAAATAGTTAAATCCATAGCCTTGATGCATAGAAAATACAAAAGCATCCTCTGGTAAATTGAAAGATTTATAGTTTTCTTCTAGTAACTCGTTCGCTTCTTGCGTTAATTCTTTTATACTTCCAAAGAAAATATCTGTACCCTGAAATAGCAAACCTGCATGATGCCCCACATTTAACAAAAAATTGCGATACAGAGTAGGCAAACTGTGTCCAATTTCCTTTTCTAGTTCTTTAATTTCGTCTTCACTACATCCTTGAATTTCCTCTTCAACTGCTATGTGTGTTCTAAGCAATATATCCACAATACTATTCATATCCATATTTCTATCACCTTTCAGGATCATTTTATATCATATAAACATCAAGGAATATTTTATATTATTTTCCAGGTAGTCGGTCTTAGGGCTGAGAAATAGCACCGCCTAAAGTTTGTTGCCAATTAAAATGTATAGCATTACAATTAAACCATTAAAGGAAAATTTATGTATTACAACATTGAGGTTCTAGATCAACTTCCTGTTACCCAACAATTAAGCATAGAAAGAGGAGGTTTATTATGAAAATGAAAATATGGTGGGCTATAAATTTTGTGTGGCTAGTTATCTTTGCTACTGTAGCCATATTTATTGGAGTCAGAAAAGTTGATTTTGCAGGGGTAGTCCAAACTTCTGAAATCAAAATGATATCCTTCATTATTTTAGGTGTAGCCTTTCTAATCGTTGTACTATTCCAACTAATACTACTTATTTATTTTTATTTAGTTAGAAAAAGTACAGTCAATAATTCTACAAGAAGACTATCTTGAATCAATATTTTTCTAAGTCACTTATAAAAAGTGGCTTTTTTTATGAGGAGGTACATGAAAGTTGCATTAAAAGCATTCTTTGCAATTATTATACTTTTATTCGGTAGTCTATTAATGAATATAACTGTTCAAGATGAGTTAACTAAAAAATATAGTATTAAAAGGTTCTGGTTTATTTATATTTTTTATTGGCTTAAAATTTTTATTTACACAAATTGATCTTATAAAACAGAAAAAGGACTAAGACAAGCTATCTTGGTCTTACTCGTCATTTTGATTCCCCGATTGCTCCTCCTTATTAAAAACGGCATTAGAAATAGCTACAATTGAATTAAATGCCACCTGAAGTTTTTAGAACTTTCCAAAGTTTTTGCAAATAAAGGGTCTAGACAATTAGTAAAAAAAGTAATAGCTTTCAAATCACAAGTACATTAAGTTTTGATGCTTCCCAAAGTGTTTATTGTAGCCCATTCTAGTCTATTGACTTTCCAATGGGCTACATCTAAAACCAAATAAATCTGTATATATTTAATCGTTTGGTCGCTTTTTGGTCGCCCAAAGTCGCCTATTTTTCTATTGAAACAAACTTTAAGACCACCCATCACGGAGTGGTCTTTTCATCTAAACCTAAGACATCGACAAACATCCTATCCACATGCCAATTAGCCATAAAAAATAGCCCCCTTATCAATTAAATAAGAGGGCTATATATAATTCATAATATATCACTTATCTCCAACTGACTTTAATAATTTTATTGGAAAATAGCTAACTAACGAATCCGATTCATTCCTTACATATAGATAACCATTAATTTCAATACCTAGCGATGAAAAAACGCTTCCCTTTAAATACATTCTGTTATCATCAGCTCGAACGTATCCCTCTATTGGACTAAGTTGCGCTCGCGTATCCGCTGTTAACTCATAACGCACGCCTTCTTTTCTTTTTATCGTTTCTGCTATTTTAATATCTGTCCCTTGATATCCCATACATATTTCTCCATCTGCATCCATGAAACAATAAGAAAGGAATTGTTCGTCATTTGAGAAAGAAATCTTGGCCGCTTGTCCATTGAGCTTTTCATCTTTATTAAAATATTTTCCGTAACTCATAAAGTGTCCAATTTGGTCACGATTAATATAAATATAAGTTGGATTGTTATAGAAAGATGAACGAATTTTTACTGGTACTTCTTTGAAAACTACCAAATCCGTTGCTTGTACGCGATATTGCCCCATCTGGTAAAATATTTTGCCATCATATTTTTCAATATCATACGTTCTAAAGAAGTTATTTTGCTTAACCACTAACGAATCAAACGTACCATCTGAATTTTTCTTGTATACCTTAATGTCTTTTTTAAAGGTCATTTTCCCTGTTTGCCCTTTTACAACTTCTGCTCCATCATACATCACTTTCGCTTCTGATTTTGTTGGATTTACTACTGCAAATACGAATGCTGCTAGTAACACAATAAATAATTTTTTCATCATTCTCCTCCTACTCAGTTATAAAAACATAATTTCTTAGTATTATATACCAGTAACTTAATATTCTATCAACGGATGTTAAAAACCCTACAAAAGTATAGTGTTTTTCCATAACATTATTTCCCCCCATCTACCATTCTACCCAATTCGCTAAATTACATTGTCTGTTACTTATTGATTGTGAGAGACTATCTCTTTCATTTAACCAATTATAGAAAGATACTGGACGTTCTTTATTAGTAGTTTCTTCTATAATAAGATGAATATTCGGCTTTCTATTGGAACGTTCTACAACCTTACTACACGCTCCTACCAATACAGCTCTTTTGATATTTCTAGTAAATTTCGATATTATTAATGTGTAGATAGATAAAATTTAAATGAGAATTTCAAAATGGACAAACTAGAACAAACAACCCAAGAACTACTGGAAGCTGGTTATACAATTGAGGAGATTAAAGCCGTTTAAGGAAGTAATTGGACAAGCTAAACAGTCCCATACAGATCGTGAGACAGATAACTAATCACAGCTATCTGTTTTTTTTATGTACTTTTATCTTCTGATTTCCTAAAATGGAAAATATAGAGGGGGAATAAATTATGAAAAAATTAGCATTTAGTGCAGCTTTAGTTTTAGGTTTAGGCGCATGTGGTGAAGAAAAACAAGATAATGATAAGGTAAATGCAGATAGTGAAATAGTAGAAGCATATAGTCGTGAAATTACAGCAGAAGAACAAGAATATATTCAATTAGTAAAGAATGACAATTTTGATACTCTAATTACTAAAACAGAAGGAAAAGCAAACGAAATACAACAAGATTATAATAATCTTGCATTAGCATTTGATAAATTCAATGGTGTAGATGAAAACCTACCGAGAGTATACACAAGTGCGACTTTAGGAAAATATGAATACGTACTTAAAAGACTTGAAGAGATAAAATATATACCAGATGAGATTAAAGAAAAAGTTAATGAATTAAAAATTGTTGCAAAAGAGAAAGAGGAAAAGTGGATTAAAAAATCAGAAGAAAATGAAGCTATATACGAAGCAGAAAATGAAAAAAGGAAACTTGAATATAAAAAAAGCGAACTTGAATTTAAAATTAATGAGAGAACTATGAATCCTAAAGCAGTTTACATTGGGATGACAAAAGAAGAAGTTTTGGTAGACGGATGGGGTAAACCTATAGAAATTAACAGAACAACTACTACATATGGTGTAAGTGAGCAATGGGTTTATTATGATTATAAATATCTATATTTTGAAGATGGAATTTTAACTACTATTCAAGATTAATTTACAGGAGGATGAGTCAGAAGGATTTAGCCGAACAAACAGGACTTACAATACGTTTGATTAGTGAAATTGCTAACAATAAAATGAAGATGTATCCAAAGGATGCACTTGGGAAAATTATGGTTGCTCTGGATGTAAAGAATTTAGGTGATTTACTGCAGCGTATAGATGAGGAAACAGATAACTAAATGGTTGTCTGTTTTTTCATGTACAAATATAAGGAATTTAGCACTCAAAATGAGTGGCTTTTTTTATTAGAATAAGACGATTTTTATGGTTAAAGTTGTAATTGTAGGTTATTAAAAGAAATAACCTTAGACAATTTTAAGGAGGATACATAAGTGATTAAGTTTTTTTAAAATGGTTTTATTTATTTAGCATTAATTATGCTAACACTAGTAAGTTTTAATATTGAAAGTGCTTCAGCTGCCGAAGCTATAGATTATGAAGAAGGGGTAACTAATTTAGATAATACGCCTGAAAATAGTGCAATTCTAGGAAGTCAACTATTGAAACCTGAAATCGGTTGGAAAAGATATGATACAAAAACATCAGAAATAAAATTTATAGCAAGTCCTAAATAAGCAATACCTGGAGGCGCCATTCGAAAAAACCTGAACTACCAAAGATAAATTTCCATGCTTTTGAGACACTCTTGTGCATCTTACTTATTAAGCAACGATGCCAATTTTAAAATTATGCAAGAACAATTAGGGCATAGTGATGTTGGGTTAACTACGAACATATATAGCCATTTGACTAAAGAAGATAAAAAAGCTGCAATCGATTTATTTAATAAGATTTTGTAATTTGGTCGCTTTTTGTCGCCTGTGGTTTTTAGAGAATTTCAACCCCTTTATTTATAAAGGGTCTAGACAATTAGTAAAAAAAGTAATAGTATTTGCATCATATTCTTTAACAATAATTATTATATTCTGAAAAAGGTGAATGTGCATGGAATTCTCAAAAAAACTACAGCAACTCCCAACTCAGTTTTTTGCAGCACTTGTGCAAAAAGTAAATGCTGCCTTAGCTGAAGGTCGTGATGTTATTAATCTAGGTCAGGGAAATCCTGATCAACCTACTCCTCCACATATTATTAAGGCTCTACAGGAGGCAGCTGAAAATCCCCTTAATCATAAATATCCACCGTTTCGCGGCATTGCTGAATTACGCCAGGCTGCAGCCAATTTCTACAAACGTGAATACAATGTAGACATTGATCCTGACACAGAAGTGGCTATTCTCGGTGGTACAAAAATCGGCCTTGTTGAATTACCTTTAGCTATATTAAATCCTGGGGATACAATGCTATTACCCGATCCTGGCTATCCTGATTACTTATCAGGGGTTGTATTAGGGGATGTAAATTTTGAAGTACTGCCACTTTTTGCAGAGAATAGCTTCCTTCCCGATTACACAGCTTTATCTGATAGTATAAAAGAACAGGCGAAACTTCTATATCTGAATTACCCTAATAATCCAACTGGTGGTACTGCAACAATTGAATTTTTCGAGGAAACCGTTCGCTTTGCAAAAGAGCATAATATCATCGTTTCACATGATTTTGCCTATGGGGCAATTGGATTTGATGGAAACAAACCTGTTAGCTTCCTACAGGCAGATGGTGCTAAAGATGTTGGGATTGAAATGTATACACTATCCAAAACATACAATATGGCAGGCTGGCGCATTGGCTTTGCAGTTGGGAATGCTGATATTATTGCTGCTATCAATCTAATACAAGATCACCTTTTTTGCAGTCAATTCCCTGCTGTACAACAAGCAGCGGCGATTGCACTCTCAGCATCACAGGAATGTGCAGACGAGCTCAGAGCCACTTATGAACGTCGACGAAATGTCCTAATCGAAGAGGCTCAGCGTATTGGCTGGCATGTAACTGCACCTAAGGGCTCTTTTTTTGCATGGCTCCCCGTTCCAGTAGGCTATACAAGTGAACAATTTGCAGATCTCTTACTCGACAAGGCAGATATTGCTGTAGCAGCAGGAAATGGCTTTGGACAATATGGTGAGGGCTATGTCCGCGTTGGCTTACTTGTAAGCGAAGAGCGTTTACGTGAAGCCATAAATCGAATCGAACAATTAAATTTATTTAACTTCTTTCAGTAGAAGTCTCCCACCTCTATAGGTGGTGAGATGAATGCGAATTTAAGCTCTTTTCAGAGGTGTCCAAACACCCGCTGAAATAGAGAAATCAGTCTAAGAACTCCACGTCCTATGGCAATTTATCTGTGCGAAAGCGAAGCGACAGCAACACGGTTTTATCTGTGCGAAAGCGAAGCGACAGCAACACGGTTTTATCTGTGCGAAAGCGAAGCGACAGCAACATGGTTTTATCTGTGCGAAAGCGAAGCGACAGCAACATGGTTTTATCTGTGCGAAAGCGAAGCGACAGCAACATGGTTTTATCTGTGCGAAAGCGAAGCGACAGCAACATGGTTTTATCTGTGCGAAAGCGAAGCGACAGCAACATGGTTTTATCTGTGCGAAAGCGAAGCGACAGCAACATGGTTTTATCTGTGCGAAAGCGAAGCGACAGCAACAACAACACACGACTGAGTGACCAACATCAAGTTGCTGCCGCTGCGTTAGCACTATGCTTTCGCACAAAAAACATCTGTTGGCCCAAAGCCTCTGGCGGATGTCACAGAATCGAAAAGGAGTTAATAAAGGATGTATCGCATCCATGCGATAACGGCTAACTGCCTGCATCACGCTGGCCTTAGCACAAAGCCGATTCTGGACGCAATTATGCCGAGGAATAATTGATATAATCAAATTCAAAAAAACTGTTCTACAGCAATGCCATAGAACAGTTTTTTCATTTCTCAATCTTTCTTGGACTCTGTAAGTCTTTTTCTAAGGGATAAAATTGAACATGTCCTGTTTCATCATCAAATTGGCGAATATGCTGAATGCCCTGTACCTCTGCTAAAACGATATCGGCTGTAATCACAATATTCCCCCCCTTCACCAAATGTCCTCCCGATACTTGGCCCCATTGATCACTCATTGATCCATGAAGATGTGTCTCATATTCCCCATCACGTTTACACACAACACCAGCACCTTGAATAAATTCAAGCGGGCCCTCTTTTTTAACCACTTCACAGAAACGGACATTGATTTTAGATGTCTCATCTGGTACTAAATAAACAAAACTACTTTTTTGAAAACTGCCAATACAGCTAACAAGGGTAGCCGACTCAATATCGTTCTCTTGACAGATAGCCTCTATACCCTCGATAATATCAGTTCCCATTAAAATACGAGCACTAATCACTTTTCCAAATGCTCCAACTCCATAATTTACTCTTATAGACATCTATACACCTCTTTTTGCTTATACATTTATTATCGTTACCAAATATAGCTCACTCGATAAGTTCCTCCATAAAATTCATGACATCCTCTGGGGCTTTACCTGATTCAGCGGACATACAAACATCCATTAAATCAAAATTAAATAAAAAATTAAAATATTTATTGACTAATAATAACCTATAATTTATATTAGTTCTATCGGATTTATAAAAATACTATATATCTCTTATCAAGAGTAGCTGAGGGACTGGCCCTATGAAGCTCGGCAACCTCCTTTTTAAAGGAAGGTGCTAAATCCTGCAAACGATCATCGTTTGATAGATAAGAGAGGACGTTTTTTCATGAGCCTCTCTTAGTTTATAAGAGAGTTTTTTTATTTTTAAAAATCGATACAACAAACTTTGGAGGTCATTTTCATGAAGAAACGAAACAAATTTTTATTAGGCTTAGCAGGTTTTACATTAGCAGCAGCATTAGTAGGCTGTGGTACAAAAGAAGATAGTAAAGGCGATCAAGGTAAGGCTATTGATGAAAATAAGATCGTAGTAGGTGTTACTTCTGGTCCACATGAACAAATTGCAGAGGTTGCGGCAAAAGTGGCAAAGGAAAAAGGCCTGGAAGTAGAGCTTAAATCCTTCTCTGATTATGTTTTACCTAATACCTCGTTAGCTGAAGGTGATCTTGATGCAAACAGCTATCAGCACAAGCCTTTCTTAGATACTTTTAATAAAGATCATGATACAGACTTAGTACCAGTAGGAAAAACTATTCTGAATCCAATGGGTGTTTACTCTGAAAAATATAAATCTTTTGATGAAATACCGGACGGTGCAACATTTGGTTTACCAAATGATCCAACAAACGGTGCTCGTGCGCTGTTCGTCCTGCAAGAGGCTGGCTTTATTAAATTAAAAGAAGGTGCTGGCCTAACAGCGTCTATCCGTGATGTTGAGGAAAACAAGAAAAATTTAAAATTCATAGAGTTAGAGGCTGCACAAATTCCAAAGCAGCTTAGTGAGGTTGATGTAGCGGCTATTAATACAAACTTTGCGCTTGAGGCTGGCATTAATCCTAAAGAGGATTCTATCCTTTTAGAATCTACTGACTCTCCTTATGTAAACTATATTGTAGTACGTGCCGAAAATGAGAACGATCCAACCATTAAAAAATTCGTTGAAGCTTATCAATCTGATGAAGTACGTAAATTTATTGAAGATGAATTTAAAGGATCTGTCATTGCAAGCTGGTAAACAGTAGTGAAACTTTAATCAGCAGGGATTTTCCACAGATTATTAGTTTAAATGCAGGATAAAATAGAGAATCTGCGAGACTCCTCTGGGAAAGCGAGCAGATTCTTGCTTTTTAGAAAGGAGACATCCATATGATTCGGTTAAAAAATATATCCAAAGAATTTAAAACAAAAAAAGGTATTGTCAGAGCAGTTGATGGGATTAACCTTCATGTTAAAAAAGGTGAAATTCATGGAGTCATTGGCTATAGTGGTGCAGGTAAAAGCACACTTATTCGCTGTGTTAACCTATTGGAACGCCCAACTGCAGGAAAAGTTTGGATCAACAATGTGGATATTACTTCCCTTTCCCTTAATGATCTTCGTAAGACTCGTCAAAAAATCGGGATGATTTTTCAGCATTTTAATCTCTTAAAAACAGCAACCGTTTATAACAATATAGCTGTCCCATTAAAGCTACTTGGCTATAACGATACCGAAGTGAAAAATCGTGTGGCGAAATATGCTGAAATTGTTGGCTTAACAGAAAAATTAGAGAGCTTTCCAAGTCAGCTTTCAGGTGGTCAAAAACAACGTGTTGCTATTGCACGTGCGTTGGCACAAGAACCTGAAATCTTACTAAGTGATGAAGCGACTAGTGCACTTGATCCAGAAACAACAGAAGCCATTCTTGAACTACTATTGAAAATTAATCGTGAGCTGGGCATTACTATATTACTTATTACGCATGAAATGAATGTCATACAAAAAATCTGCGATGACGTATCTGTTCTTGAAGCAGGGAAAGTTGTGGAATATGGTTCAGCTATTGATCTTTTTGCGAAGCCACAGCATCCAACAACGAGAAAGTTCTTGAGCACGATTTCACAGCGCAATCTATCTCTTTCCCTTATTCAGCAGCTCAATGTTTCAGGGAGTGTTATTCGTCTAACATTTCTCGGCGAAAGTACTGGAAAACCGTTATTGGCAGAGGTCAGCAAAGTTTACGATGTTCAGCCAAATATTTTAACTGCCAATATTATTGAATTAAAAAACGGCATTGTCGGAAATATTGTCGTTCATTTGAATGGTGAAGCACAAATTGTACAAAAGGCATTAACGTATTTCACCGAAAATGGCGTAGCCGTAGAAGAATTAGGAGGCGAACAAAATGAATAGTATTCAAAGCTTCTTTACAGATTGGTCAGATGTAATTGGGAAATCAATTATCGAAACCTTCCAAATGGTCGGAATTTCTTTATTCTTTTCCATAGTCATTGGAATTCCATTAGGACTTTTAATTGTTTTAACACGTCCTGGTCAATCTTTCGAAAATAAATTTCTTTATCAATTTTTCAATTTATTCATTAATATAATTCGCTCTATTCCATTTATCATTTTACTCTTCTTTATTTTACCGTTTACAAAACTAATTGTTGGGACAACTATTGGTGTGAAAGGTGTGATTGTACCACTTGTTGTTTATACGGCACCTTATATCGCACGACTGATGGAGACAGCACTTTTAGAAGTGGACCCAGGTGTTGTAGAGGCTTATACAGCAATGGGCATTAAACGTCGTCATATCATCTGGAATGTTTTATTACGCGAGGCTCGCCCTTCTATTATTTTAGGCTTAACTATTGCCTCAATTGGTCTTATTGGAGCAACGGCAATGGCAGGTATGGTTGGTGCGGGTGGTTTAGGTGATCTTGCTTACCGTTATGGTCATTTACGCTATGAGGTCGATGTTATGTATGCAACCGTCTTTATTTTAATCATCCTTGTTCAGAGTATTCAATCTATTGGCAATCGATTTGCAGCAAAACTTAAGAAGGATTAAGGAGGAGCACTGTGACAAAGGAAATTTATATAGAGAAAAATGGTTATATAGCAACTTTAGTAATTAATCGTCCTGAGAAACGTAACTCTTTATCAAGGGAAATGTTTCAGGCTATTTTGAATGAGCTTAGTCATTTAAGCTCTGACCCTTCTATTAAACTTTTAATTGTACGCGGCGTGAATGAAGTAGCCTTTTCTTCGGGGGCAGATATTAGTGAATTTTTAGATATTCGTTATGCCGCTGACAACGCGAAGGCATATAATGATTTAGCATTAAAGGCAATTGATACACTCTATAAATTTCCGCACCCAACCATAGCTATGATACAGGGCTTAGCGATTGGCGGTGGCTTAGAGTTAGCAAACGCCTGCGATTTTAGAATTGCTACACCCAAAAGTAAACTAGGCATCACTGCCGCAAACATTGGCATTGTCTATAATCTTGAAAGTACAAAACGTCTTATCAATATTGTTGGAGTTGCTAAGGCAAAAGAAATTTTATACACAGCACATATTTTTACAGCTGAAGAAGGAAAAAGCATTGGCTTAATTACTGCTCTACATGAGCAAGAGGATATTGAAAATGCCACACAGCAATTCGCTGAGCAACTCTTAAGTAAATCATCTGTGGCCAATGCAGGCATTAAAAAAATTATCCAAGCTATTGTAGATGGCGAAAATGAAGAAAATGATGTGCTAGCTCAAATCATTCTCAACTCCTTTAGTGCAGAGGATTATAACGAAGGTATACAGGCATTTTTAAATAAAAGAAAGCCTATTTTTAATAAATAAGTGAGGTAGTAACGATGACAAAAACAACTAATGGAGACCTTCTATTAAAAAATATAACTGCCCAAGCTCCCTTCCCCATTTGTCTTGATGATTTAGAGAAGGCTGTAGCGGAAAAAATGGAAGCTGGACCTTTTGGATACATACGCTCAGGTGCTGGTGGCGAACAAACATTGCGCAATAATCGTGCAGCTTTTGAAAAATACTCCATTGTGCCCCGCTTTTTAAATGATGTTTCAAGTATTAATACTTCAATTGAGCTTTTCGGAAAAACATATCCAACGCCATTGTTATTTGCCCCAGTTGGTATGAATAAGATGGCGCATGATGATGGAGAGCTTGCGGTTGTTCGCGCTGCTCAACAATTAAAAATACCCTATATACAAAGTACGGTTTCTAGCTATGCACTTGAGGATGTTTCACAAGCTGCCCCTACTGCTACAAAATGGTTTCAGTTATATTGGTCTACTAATGAGGAAATTGCTTATAGTATGGCCGCTCGAGCAGAGTCTGCTGGCTTTGAAGCAATCGTCCTCACAGTCGATACAGTTATGCTTGGCTGGCGTGAAGAGGATGTACGCAACCGATTTTCGCCTTTAAAGCTAGGCTATGCAAGAGGTAACTATATCAATGATCCCGTGTTTATGGCCTCTCTGCCGGATGAATCGTTTGAATCCTACGTACAAGGTGTGTTGCAAAATGTTTTCCATCCTACCTTAAGTTGGGAAAATGTACGTGAATTAAAGCGTCGATCTAATCTTCCTATTCTATTAAAAGGTATTCTACATCCTGAAGACGCAAAATTAGCTATAGAAAATGGTATTGATGGTATTATCGTTTCAAATCATGGAGGTCGCCAGTTGGATGGCGTAGTAGGATCACTTGATGCGCTTCCTGCAATTGTAAAAGCAGTAAATGGACAAATTCCTATTATTTTAGATAGTGGCGTGTATCGTGGCATGGATGCCCTCAAAGCACTTGCTTTAGGAGCAGATGCAGTAGCAATTGGTCGTCCTTTTGTCTATGGACTAGCGTTAGATGGACAGCAAGGAGTCGAAAAAATCATGACAAATCTATACGATGAATTGAAAGTTTCCATTGCATTAGCAGGAGTAACCTCCATTCCAGCACTACGAAATATTACTTTAGTGAAAAAAGATGGAGTCGATGAAAAATGAATCAAGCATTACAAGGCTTAAAAGTTGTTGATCTATCGCAGGTGCTTGCTGGTCCATACTGCACAATGGTATTAGCAGATATGGGGGCTGAGGTCATTAAAATTGAGAAGTATCCCAATGGAGATGACACACGTACAATGGGTCCATTTATTAATGAAGAAAGCCATATGTACATGATGGTTAATCGTAATAAAAAAGGTGTTTGTTTAAATTTAAAAACATCTGAGGGATTAGAGCTATTTAAGGAGCTTATACAATCAGTAGATGTGCTTGTGGAAAATTATCGGCCTGGCGTCACTAAAAAATTAGGAATTGATTATGCAACATTAAAAGAAATTAATCATGGTCTCATTTATTGCTCTATTTCAGGTTATGGTCAAACAGGTCCTTACAGTCAAAAAGGCGGCTACGATATTATGGCGCAAGGACTTAGTGGCTTAATGCATATGACTGGTGAAGCAGATGGCAAACCAGTAAAGGTTGGCTTTGCTGTAAATGATATTGCGGCTGCTCAAACAGCATTACAGTCTATTTTAATGGCCTATATTTACAAGCTACGTAGCGGTGAAGGGCAATATATTGATGTTTCCTTAGTAGAATCTGGATTGGCATGGACGGTTTGGGAGGCTGCAGCGTACTTTGGGCAAGGCCAGCTACCCGAGCGAACAGGTACTGCGCATCGTGTCTCCGCACCTTATCAGAGTTTTAAAACACAGGATGATTATATTTTAGTGGGTGCAGGCAATCAAAAGCTATGGGAGATTTTCACTACGAAAGTCGTCAATCGACCAGATTGGCTGAGTAATCCACTGTTCGCGTCAAACTACTTACGAGCTCAAAATGTTAAAGCATTGGAGGAAGAAATCGAAAGTGAATTGGTCAAGCATAAAGCTGCATATTGGCTTCAGCTTTTAGATGAATATGGTGTACCATCTAGCCCAATCTATTCCTACGATCAAACATTGAATGATCCTCATATTTTGGAGCGCGGTATGGTCCTATCTTATGAGCATCCAACGGCTGGGCCAATGCGTACACTGGGATTCCCAGCGAAATTTTCTCAAACCCCTGGACAGCTAATAAAAGCCGCTCCAACATTAGGGCAACATAATGAGGAAATTTTAAAATCATTTCATATGACAGATGAACATATCAAACAGCTAAAAGCCGCAAATATCATTCATTCAAAATAGAGCTTTTTTAACCTATTTCATCCATTTCGAGCGTTCTAATATGTTGATTCAATCTAGCTATCTGTCACTTTGAGTGTTTTATCCATCTAAACATAAAAAAGGGTACCTCACGAAGAGGCAACCCTTTTTTATTGAATAACGCCTAGTTCGCGACCTACTTTTTCATAAATTGCAAGTGCATCATCTAGCATTTCTTTTGTATGAGCCGCAGTAGGCATATTACGAACACGACCTGTGCCCTTTGCAACCGTCGGGAAAACGATTGATTTCGCATAAACTCCCTCTTCAAATAAGCGTCGAGAAAACTCCTGCGTGAGCTTTTCATCACCAATAATACATGGCGTTATTGGTGTTTCGGATTCACCAATATTAAAGCCTAACTTAGCCAGTCTTGCTTTTAAATAATCGCCATTTTCCCAAAGTTTATCATGAAGCTCAGTGGAGTCGATTAACATTTGAACTGCAGCCGTAATTGCTGCAACATCTCCAGGAGGTAATGCTGTTGAGAATAAAAATGGACGTGAGCGTACCTTTAGCCAGTCAATTAAATTTTTCTTACCAGCGACATATCCACCAACAACGCCAATTGCTTTAGAAAGTGTACCAATTTGGAAGTCGATTTCTTTTTCTAAACCGAAATGCTTCACTGTACCCTTTCCTTTACCTGTTACACCTGAGCCATGAGCATCATCCACATACGTAATTAAATCAAATTCCTTTGCAATCTCAACAATTTCCGGTAATTTAGCAATATCACCATCCATGGAGAAAACACCATCAGTAATGACCATAACTTTATTGTATAATCCAGATTCTTTCGCAGCTTTTGCCTTCGCACGTAAATCATCCATATCAGAGTGATTAAACGCAATGATTTTCGCCTTTGATAAACGACAACCATCAATAATAGAAGCATGATTCAATTGATCCGAAAGAATCGCATCATTTTTATCCATTACAGCTGAAATCGCTGCCATATTACAGTTAAAGCCTGATTGATAGGAAATAGCTGCTTCAGTTCCTTTAAATTCTGCAAGCTTTTCCTCCAATTTAACATGTAAATCAAGCGTACCATTTATAGTACGAACAGCACCTGCTCCAACACCATATTTATCAATAGTCTCTTTGGCAATACGCTTCAATTCTTCATTTGTTGCTAAGCCAAGGTAGTTGTTTGAGGATAAGTTAATAAGTTCTTTGCCGCGCACCTGAATAACAGGTCCATTAGCTCCCTCTACTGGATCAATCTCGTTGTATAAGCCTTGGTCTCTTAAGTCTTGTAGGTTTTCATCTAAAAATGCATTTAATACTTTTGACAAGCGTATCATCCTTTCCTAGGAAAACTGTTCTAGCTCCTAGTGTAGCACAAGCATGCCATTTGAAAAATTACTTTGTTAGTCTTTCGAAAAGTGGAGCAGTTTTTTCTCGCCAAAGTGAAGCAGATAGACAATGGTCTAATAATCGACGTACTGTATACTCTGCTTCCGCATATCGTTTGGAGTAGCCCATCGCATCCTGCATGGCCTCTTTATACTTTGCCTGGATATCTTCGATTAGAGCTTCTGCATCCTGAGATAATGCACAATGTTTTCCTATATCAAATATTTCATCCCCCAGTCTGCCATCCTGTGGATCAAAAACATGTGGCTCTGTACTATCAAATATGCAGAAATTTAATTCTGGGATAATGACCATATCAACAGAGCCTGCATCCAAACCACACCAAATAATTTGTGCATCTAGCCCTCTCTTATTGGCTTCATCTGCTAAGTCCTTCATTAAGGAGGATTTACCTGTTCCCGGCTTACCTTTTATCATTAATCGACGAGCTAAATTTTTGGTAATACTCTCTACTGTATTTTCAGCGCCTCTTGGTGTTAATGTTCCCAGTAAGCGGTGTGTGCGAATGCCAGATTTATTTAAAACGATGGATTGAAACACGTTTGTTTTTAACATTTCCACTTGATCATTTAATGCTTGCCAATTCATACAGCTCTGTGTCGCAATCTCCCAATCATCATGAATCTTAATAGCTTTACTTAGCTTAGCTATACATTTATCTCGCCATAACTCACGTTCCTTCATTGCCTCAGCAAGCTGTTCGCCTACTTTTTCAAGTTGAAGGTCCTCTAAACAATCATAAAATGATAGTACATGATGCTTTGTTCCAAGGAAAGTCGGTTCAATGCCCCATTCAGAAGACCAAATATAGAGTCGATTACATCCTCGAACAAATACTGCCTCCACAACATCCTCTAACAGCGCGTGTTTAAACCACTCTACCGCAAAGCCCTGCTTAACGTAAAAATAACCAAGCTCTTTTAAAAGCTCCGACCCCTTCATCGTTGGAGCACCTTGCAAAAGATAAACCAATTCCGCCTCATCCATCATTTCCTTATATAATTGCTTAATTCCTTGTCCTGTCAATGCGTGTCCAAAATAATAGGTCACATTTCCGTTCAATACCGCTCCTCCTTTATCTTATGCCCTGCATTATATGAAACAACAGCAAAAAAAATGAGAAGCTACTTCTATCCTTTAAGGTAAAAGTAGCTTCCTATTTAATAGAACGGCTTCATATCCTCTACATTGCCAATACACTTCATTAAGATCTTCTGGCAATAAGGTAATGAGTATTGCACAATATAGCCCGATGTTAAAGCAATGACCACTGTCCCAACACCGACAGGACCTCCTAGCAACCAGCCGAAAATTGTTACTAGCACCTCAATGCCCATTCTCGCCGTTTTAATTGTCCCACCAAATTTCTCAACCAGAATCATCATCAATGTATCACGTGAACCCGCTCCCATATTGGGTGCAATGTACATGCCACAGCCAAAACTTAAAACAAATAAACCTATCACAAAATAAGTAACCTGTAAGCCATATATATTCGTTGTTGGCAATAGCCAATTAAAAACATCTATAAATGATCCGATTAGTAGCATATTGAGCCAAGTTCCTATCTTTGGCCATTGTCGTAAAACAATTGAGGTGGAAACAACAATAAAAAGCCCTGTTAAAATAGACCACGTCCCAATCGATAAACCAAAGTTTTGGAATAAACCCACATGCAATACGTCCCAAGGGCTGGTTCCTACAATCTTGCCCTTAATAGACATAGTAATTCCAAGGGACATAATGATTAAGCCACCTATAAAAAACGCCCAACGCCACCCCATAATTTTTCGCATTTCATATCCCTCTCTCTATGTATGATATTGCTCTAACTGTACCATAGTTTCTAGCTAAAACGAGGGGATGTGTCTTGCCTTTTCTTATAAAAAAGTTTTGGTTACCTGAGTGGTTCTCCTTGCTGGCCGAGCGAATTCTTTAGCTTCCTGAGCGGTTTCCTTTGCTGACCGAGCGATTTGTTTATATACCTGAGCAGTTCTCTTCGTTAGCCGAGCGATTTTCATCTCTACCTGAGCGGCTCTCCTTGCTACCCGAGCGGATTGCTTCTCTTCCTGAGCGGTTCTCTTCGCTAGCCGAGCGGATTGCTTCTCTTTTTCTGAGCGGTTTCCTTGCTAACCGAGCAGATTTCTTCTTCAACTGAGCGGTTCTACTCGCAAGCCAAGCGGATTGCTTCTTCACCTAAGCGGTCTCTTCATTAGCCAAGCGAATTTTTTGGCTTCCTGAGCAGTTCTACTCGCTGACCGAGCGGTTTTCCTTGCTAGCTGAGCGGATTGCTTCTCACCTGAGCGGATTGCTTCTCACCTGAGCGGGTCTCTTGGTCAGCCGAGCGAATTGTTCCCCTACCTGAGTAGATCTCTTCACTGACCGAGCGGAATTCTTCTCTACCTGAGCAGTCCTCTTAGCTAACTGAGCGGATTTCCTCTCTATTTGAGCGATTCTCTTCGCTAGCTGAACATGTTGCTTCCCTACCTAAACTGTTTTCCTCGTTATCCGAGTAAAAATCCAAATAAAAAACTACCCAGCCTTCATTCGAGGGCACTGAAAAACATACAGTTTTTTTATTGTGGAAAGAGTTTAACTTTAAAAAAGACAACTTCTTGTTTCATTTCGAACAAGAAGTTGTCTTTTTTATTCTCCATTAACTATTTTTTTCTTTTAAAAGTGTAATGATTCGTTTCAAATTTACAGCGAAGATGGCGGTTGCACCTTGTATTTCCATACCAAATAAACCCGAAGCTATTGCCGTGTCATACCCATGTCTATTTTTTAATTCACTATTTTTCGCCTCTATTTTATAGCGAGTACGTGCGAGCTCCTTAAACTCTTCACTGTTTTGGAATGCTTCTTGTTCCTTATGCTCAGTAGATTTGATTGAAACTGAATATGTTTTACTTTTTGCCCCTTCTTTATAACAACCTTCGCGGAAAGCACATATTTTACATTTTTCGATGTCAAAATAATACGTATGTTTTTGATTTTGTCCTTGATTTTTCTTTCCTGTCCGTGCTTTGCGAATCGCCATGTGACCAGCTTTACACACATACATACCAGCATCTTTATTAAATTCAAATTCATCTTCTTTTGTTCGTCCACCTTGCGTGATTTGTGGATTTAGTTTAGATATAAGTTGGAATTCTTCTTTTTTTGCATACTGGATATTGTCTTTTTCAGAATAGGCTGTATCACCAATGACTGTATCAATGGTCATACCTGTTTCTTTACTTTTTTCAACTAATTCTTGAAGGTATTTTCCATCACTCTTCTCCCCAGTAGTTACTATCGCAGCTGTTATTATTCGCTCATCACTCATTGCAATATGTGTTTTAAAACCAAAGAAAGAAGAATCCGCTGATTTATGTCCAATACGTGCATCTGGATCTGTCGAATAACTTAACTTCTCCTCATAATCTTGTACCACTTCTTTTAGGACATTTAGTTTTTCTTTTACAGCTGGAATCATCTCAATTTGAGGTTGAGATTCAACTACCTCGATGACTTGACGACAGTAATCCACTTCATCATTTATTTCGTTAGAATTTGTCTTTGGTGGGAAATTCTCTTTCATCGATTCATCGATTTGATAAACAGCTTTTCTTACATTTTTTGATTTCTCTTGTAAAAATTCTATAGGTGATTTTTGATTATACCGTGCTTTTGTATGGGTGGCGTCCACGATTATTGTTTTATTTTTAATGACTTCTTTCTCTATTGCAATCTCTACAGTTTTGCCAATGAGCATATCTAATAAGCTCATATCTTGGAGACGGAGCTTACGGAATTTCGTTAGTGAACTTGGATTAATGACAGAGTCTTCTGGTGCCATATCTAAAAAATATTTAAACGACATATCATATTTAGAACGTTCTACCACATCTACATCGGATAAATCGAATATTGATTTTAATAGTAAATATTTAAACATGCGAATGGGAGGTACCGCATTACGACCATTATCAAGACAATATTTGTTTTTCAGTTCGTCCAAAATAAAAGAGAAATCAACAAGTTCATTTATTTGCCGAAGCATATTATCCTTTGGTACAACAATGTCATATATGGCCATAAACGGACTAAGATGAAGAGATTCTTGGTTTGAAATCATCGGGATATCACCTACATACTTACTTTTAATATCATTATTATAAAGTAAAAAGGCAGTTGAAAGTTCGATATAATCGAACTTTCAACTACCTAATTTAAATAATGGACTTTTTCAGTGCCCTCCCTTCATTCATGGGTAGTTGTAATCGCTTCCAGCTTTGCCTTTGTGACAGCAATTAAATCATCTAATTGTACATGGATTTGCATCCCAATTTTCCCGGCACTAACGATAATATCACCTTGCTCTAGTGCAGATGCGTCAATGACTGTCGGATAAAGCTTCTTCATGCCCACAGGTGAGCAGCCACCACGGACGTAGCCCGTATAGCTCAGTAGCTCCTTGACAGGGAGCATTTCAATTTTTTTCTCCCCTACTACTTTCGCAGCAGCTTTTAAATCAAGCTCTTGAGCAACAGGAATAACAAATACAAAAAGCTTTTGTGTACTTGCCTTTGCCACTAATGTTTTAAAAACACGAGAAGCTGGATGGCCAATTTTTTCAGCGACCGAAATACCATCTACTTGGCCATCGCCAGTCTCATATTCAATTACTTCAAATTGTATTTTTTGTTGCTCCAACAATCGTATAGCATTCGTCTTAGCATGCTTTGCCTTTGTCATATTAAAACTCCCATCTGCATCATTAAGCTATCATTGAGAAAGTGGCTTCATTCCCTAGTCGATAGCCATTCTTCGCCATTTGGATATGGGTCGCATATTTTTCAGAAACATGTTTAAATATCCCTGCCTTGAATGCCTCCCCATAACTCTTACCGAAAATTGTATCCGCAAATGGATCTAATATCAATTCCTTCGAAAAACGCTCCGGCACTTTGACCTCAATGACTTCATTTAAATAAGGAGGCTCGTTATCAGTTATTACGTTTTGATTGAATTCCTGACCCTGTAATTGTGCCTGAATTTGTTGAATTTGCGCATTTGCACTGGCCGCAATACGTAAATCTTGAGAAGAAGGCTGTGCTGGAGTTAATGCCGCATTACGTACTTGTTGTAAAATTTGTAACGTATTTTCGGGATTCATACCAACTACATCTTCATCATCCGATAGTTGAGAAGAGGAAATTGATTCAAAACCCTCACTATTGCCCATCTTGTTTGCTTGTTCATGAACCAGCACACTCTTTTTTGTTTGTTCCATCTCTTGAAAAATGGCTTGTTGTTGAGGCGTGACTTTCTGCGACTCCTCTTTTTGTTGCTCAAAGAGGTCTAAATCCTTTTGCCCTAATAATAAACTCTCAAGCTCTTGCAATAATGGATTTTTCTTTGGCTGAAAATACAATGCATTTTTTCGATAAGCATCCCCTGCTTCTTTTCGCTGTAATACTTTCTTGCGATTAGAAGTCGAAATTCTTTCATGTTCTATTAAACTTGATATTTTCATATGATCACCTCAGCTTTCTTACTTAATATGCAAGTTAAATATTAGATATGTTAATATCCTCTATTAACTATATCTCTACCACCTGAACAGTTTCTGTACACTCATTATCGGAATTTTCTATATTAAATTCAAGTACAAATTACTACTAACCTCCTAAAGAAATAATCTTTTATCCTTCTAATAGGTATAAATACCTTTTTAAAATCCTATATTTTCTTTTAATTAAAACTTTTCTACGAAACTTAATACTTTTTTCACTTCCCAAATAGTGTTAAATCTATACAAAAAAACAGTCTTTTGGCATAGACTGTTTCTAACATTTTTTTTTAGGTTTAATAAGGATACTTTTATAGGCTAGATAACCAAACCATGCGCCAAGCGTATTTAAAATCAAATCATCAATATCTGCTGAACCAACCGTAAAAATAAATTGTATCGTTTCTACTGCTAAGCTTGATAAAAAACCCGCACAAATCACCGTCCAAGCTTTACGAAACTTTTTGGACAGCAAAGGCAACAAAAAGCCCATAGGTGTAAATATTAATAAATTGCCGAGTAAATTAATAATAATGATATCCAAATTAAAATACTGAGAGTAGTTTATATAGCGCAGAATAGTTTCAAAGGGTACAAAATTTGTGGTTAATCGCCAGTTACTATAATCAAACAGACCTAATTCAACGAGAGTGTACTCGTCCTTCCATAAAATTATGATGACATCTACTAGACGATCAATGACTAGTTTATAAAAAGCAATAAATGAATAGATACAAAAAATTGTCCATCCTATTATTTTTAGGGGAAAATAATATGTATCAATCAACGAACGATAAGGCAATGGAAGCTTGGCATCACCTTGCATATTAGAAATGTTATTTTTTTGCATGCCTAAACGACCTACTTCCTTATATTCTTCCCATATTTTAATATGCCCCCCATCCCCATGCAAGAGGTATAATAAGCTAGGTTTATAAATATTTATATGCAAGCAATTCAAAAGGCCAACTCGTACCATTGAGCCGGCCTTTTAATTTAACTATAGGATTTCCGCACATACCAGCATTAAGAAAAGCACATTCAATGCTCTTATACTGGATTTACTCCATGCTTACGTTCTGAGAATAATAAGTATTTTGACATATAAAGCTCTAAACGTGATTCAAGTACCGTTCTTAAATCATTCGGGGCAATCACATCGTCAATGATTAGCTCTGATGCTAAACGATAAACATCAATTTCCTCCTGATATTCTTTACGTTTTTCTGCAATAAAGCTTGCTTGCTCCTCTTTCGGAAGCTCTGCAATTTTATTGGCATATACAGCGTTCACTGCTGCCTCAGGTCCCATTACGGCTATTTGGGCGTTCGTTAATGCAATACAGCAATCGGGCTCAAATGCTGGGCCTGCCATTGCATACAACCCTGCCCCATATGCCTTACGAACAATGACAGTTAGCTTAGGAACTGTTGCCTCACTCATAGCAAAAATCATCTTTGCACCATGGCGGATAATGCCAGCCTTCTCAACCTGCGTCCCAATCATAAAACCTGGTACATCTGCAAGGAAAAGGAGCGGTATATTGAACGCATCACAAAGGGAAATAAATTTTGCAGCTTTATCAGCCGAATCGTGGAATAATACGCCTCCTTTTACACGAGGCTGGTTTGCAATAATGCCAACCGATTGTCCTTTAATACGACCAAGCCCCGTTATTAATTCGGGAGCAAATAATTTTTTAACTTCACAAAATGAATCTTCATCAATAATCCGATCGATTAATTTATACATATCGAAAGGAACATTTTGATTTTCAGGAATTAATTCTTCAATGGACTTATCAAATGATGCTGGTGGTTTTGCTTCTTCGACCTTGCTACGTTCTGCATAGTTATTTGGAAAATAGCCTAAATATTTTCTAGCATATGCAATGGCTTCCTGCTCTGTTTTAACGAGTACATCTCCACAGCCAGAAACCGAACAGTGCATTTTTGCACCACCCATTGTTTCTAAGTCTACCTTTTCTCCAATAACCATTTCTGCCATACGTGGAGAACCTAAATACATGGATGCATTGCCCTCTACCATGACAACGATATCGCAAAAGGCAGGAATATAAGCGCCTCCTGCTGCAGATGGTCCAAACAATAGGCATATTTGTGGTACTTTCCCAGAAAGTTTTACTTGATTATAGAAAATACGCCCGGCACCTCTTCGTCCAGGGAACATCTCTAATTGGTCTGTAATACGAGCACCTGCTGAATCAACTAAATAAAGTAATGGACAGTTTAACTTTTCAGCTGTTTCTTGAATACGAATCATTTTTTCTACTGTACGTTTACCCCAAGAGCCTGCCTTAATTGTTGAATCATTCGCTAATACACAGACAGTACGACCATGTATTTTACCGATTCCTGTTACTACACCATCCGCTGGCAAATCACCTGCTAAACAGTTCGCATAAAGACCATCCTCTGATTGTAATCCATCGTCTAGTAATAATTCCAGTCGTTCTCTTACAAAGAGCTTTCCTTGTTGTGCATTTTTATCGTGATATTTCGGTAAACCACCTGCTAAAATTTTATCCTTTAGTGTAGTTGAATTATCTGTCGAAATATTGCTCATGTTAATTCCTCCCTTTGCCCAATCAGTTATGCCATAAAATCATGGCACTTTACGGCCTTTTGGTTTCTTACAAAAAATAAATTATCTCCTACAATCCACCATGCAACATGCTGTTCCATCCATCGAAAACAGTAACAACAGGGTATTGATTACACATGTGATTTCACAGGATGTTAGTTCCACTACTCATATAGAAGAAAACTTTATTTCCCTGAGTATTGTGGTGCACGTTTTTCTTGGAAAGCAAGCAAGCCCTCTAATCGATCTTCTGTAGGGATCAGAGCACTATATGCGAGCGATTCGATTTTTAAGCCACTCGCTAAGTCCACCTCAACCCCCTGATTCATCGCTATTTTTGCCTGAATTAAGGAGAGGGGAGCATTTTTAGCCATTTCTTGTGCAAGCTGTATTGCCTTAGCATGTACCTCATGGCCCTCGTAAACGTACTCCACAATGCCATAGTCCTTAGCTTCCTCAGCACTTAATCGGCGCGCTGTATAGATTAATTCCTTTGCTTTTCCTATGCCGATTAAACGCGGAAGACGCTGCGTACCACCTGCTCCTGGAATAATGCCAAGAGATGTCTCAGTAAGTCCGACTTTTACATGTTTAGCAGCAATACGTAAATCACATGCTAACGCTAACTCTAGACCACCTCCAAAGGCTACACCATTTAACACAGCAATGACAGGTTGGGAAAGTGCTTCTACTTTCGTTACAGTTGCACCAATTAACTGGACAATCTGCCTAACCTGTTGATCAGACATACCCTTACGCTCTTTTAAATCGGCACCTGCGCAAAATGCCTTTTCCCCAGCACCTGTTAATAGCACTACTCGAACTGCTGAATCTCCGTTGATGTGATCAAGTGCTGCACCTAACTCTTTTAGTAGTTGGACAGACATCGCATTTGCAGCGTCAGGCCTTGCTAGTGTTATAAGCCCAATGCTTCCCTCTACTATTTCAAAACGAACGAGCTGCGTCATTATTGATTCGCACTCCTTTCATTACGGACAATTGCCATCTGTTTAGATGCAACCGTCTTTCCAAGTTTCTCTTCAATAAAAAGTGCCGCCTCTAGCACTTTATTCATCTCTATACCTGTTGTAATACCCATTCCATCCAATAAATACAATAAATCTTCCGTGGCTACATTACCTGAAGCTCCCTTGGCGTATGGACATCCCCCCAGCCCACCAAGTGCACTATCAAATTTTGTTATGCCCATTTCTAAGGATTTTAGGATATTAGCGAGTGCAGTACCTCGTGTATCATGAAAATGCATAGCAAAATACTCTACTGGGTACCTTTTTAGCAATTCGTTCAATAAACTCTCTACCTGAGTCGGCACACCAACGCCAATCGTGTCACCAAGTGAAATTTCATCGATACCCATTTCTAATAATTTCTCAGTTACTCGCAAAACCTTTTCCGGTTGTATGTAACCTTCATAAGGGCAGCCAATCACTGTTGAAATATATCCACGTACATTTTTATGAGCTGCCTTGGCCCCTGTAACTACTTCCTCTAATATTGGAAATGTGTCGTGAATCGTTTTATTAATATTGCTTTGATTATGGCTTTCACTTGCTGACATAAAAACGCTCACTTCATCTACTTCTGCCTGCAATGCCCGTTCTAATCCACGGATATTCGGTACGAGTGCTGCATACGTAATACTTTTTTGTCGTTTAATGGTCTGAAGCACTTCTACTGCATCTGCCAATTGCGGTATCCATTTTGGATGCACAAAGGATGTAACCTCTATATAGTTCAAACCTGTTTGACTAAGTAAATTTACTAGCTGTACCTTGTCAGCAGTTGAAAGATGTGTCTTCTCATTTTGCAAGCCATCACGAGGACCTACTTCCTTTATCGTTACATGTGTTGGTAGTTGCATCAAGAAGCCTCCCTCTTATTCAATTTCTAAAATATCATCATCAACATTAATGAAATCCCCTTCATTGGCAATGATCTTTGTCACCACGCCATCCTCTTCTGCTGCAATAGGAATCTCCATTTTCATGGACTCTAAAATCGCTACATCTTGACCTGCCGTCACTTTCTCTCCTTCTGCCACCACGATTTTCCATACTGTTCCCGCCATGCTTGCTTTTACTGTTGCCATTGTTCATCACTCCTAATTTTAAGTAAGGCATTCGCACGCATTAGAAAGTGCGAATGCTTTGATTAATTTATATCTTATTTTGACTGTGCTAATTGCGGTAAATAATATTCATCCACAAATTTAGTCGTTGTATTACCTTTTAAAAATTGTTCATGTGTAACTGTCTTCAAGAGCATTGGTATGTTTGTTTGAATTCCTTCTACTTTATAAGCTTGAAGTGCTTGAATAAGCCTTTCACATGCAATTGCTCGAGTATTTCCCCACACAATTAGCTTACTTATCATTGGATCATAGAAAGGTGTAACCGTTGAATCTGCCTCTACACTACATTCATGTCGAATACCTTCTCCCTTAGGTAGCTCTAGCGCTGTGATAATACCTGGAGAAGGGAAAAACGTGGTAGGATTTTCAGCATATATACGCACTTCAATTGCATGTCCTTCTTTACGAATACTCTCTCGTGTAAACGTTAATGGCTGTTTTGCTGCGATCTTTAATTGCTCCTCCACCAGATCTAGCTTTGTAATTTCCTCTGTTACGGGATGCTCTACCTGTAGACGTGTATTCATCTCTAAAAAATAAAATTGTTGATTTGCATCTACTAAATATTCAATCGTACCAGCATTAACATACCCTATATGCTTCGCTGCCTTGACGGAAGCTTCTAGCATGCTCTCTCTTGTTTCAGATGAAATGAAGGGAGATGGTGCCTCCTCCACTACTTTTTGATTTCTTCTCTGGATGGAACACTCACGTTCAAAGAGTGGTACGACATTGCCATGATGGTCTGCAATTATTTGAACCTCAACATGATGCGGATTCGCAATAAATCGCTCCATATACATTGTCCCGTCTCCGAAAAATGACTGTGCTCGCTTTTGATTTCCCTCAAATGCTTTTGCTAGCTCCTCTGAATTTTCAACAAGCTGCATGCCGATACCGCCACCACCAGCAGAAGCTTTTAACATAACAGGATAGCCAAGACGGGCAGCAATTGCGATTGCCTCTTCTACATTTGCTACGGGTGTTTCTACACCTTCTACAATTGGTACACCCGCTGCCTTCATTGTTTTTCGTGCCTCTAATTTACTTCCCATCGAGGCAATAACATCGGCACTTGGTCCGATAAATGTAAGTCCAGCCTCTGTACAACGCTTCGCAAAATCAGCGTTCTCTGATAATAAGCCATAGCCTGGGTGAACAGCATCTGCACTGCTTTCCTGTGCAATTTCGAGAATGCTGTCAATATTTAAATAGCTTTGTGCAACAGGCGGCTTTCCTACACAATACGCTTCATCAGCATCTTTAACATGCAGGCTACCAGCATCTGCCTCTGAATACACCGCAACTGTTTGAATATTTAGCCGCTTACAAGTTCTTATAATCCGCCTAGCGATCTCCCCACGGTTGGCAATTAAAACCTTCTTAAACATATCACCGCCCCCTTCCTACATTACTGTCGCAGCAAAATCCTCACGTAATTTATACTTTTGAACCTTTCCTGATGCAGTCATCGGATAATGATCAATAAAGAAAATATGCCGCGGAATTTTATGTCTAGAAATTTTATCTCTGCAAAAATCTCGAATCTCTTCTTCTGTTGCTTGTTCTCCTTCTCTCAGAATGATCCAGGCAGCCGCTTCCTCCCCATAAACAGGATCAGGAACGCCCGCAACCTGTACATCAGAAATTTTTGGATGTTTGTATAAGAACTCTTCAATTTCTCTCGGATATAAATTCTCGCCACCACGAATAATCATATCCTTTAAACGTCCTGTTACCCGAATGTAGCCTGCTTCATCCATCGTTGCTAAATCTCCCGTATGCAGCCAGCCCTGTTGATCGATGGCAAGATCCGTTTCTTCTGGATTTTTATAATAGCCCTTCATCACGTGATAGCCTCTTGTGCAAAGCTCCCCTTGCTCAAGTGGTGCAGCTACTTCATCTGTACCAGGAACGACAATTTTAACTTCTAGATTCGGCAATGCACGACCTACTGTTTCTACCTTTAATGCTAGTGGGTCATCTGTTCTTGTTTGTGTAATCACAGGAGATGATTCTGTTTGCCCATAGCAAATGGTAATATCCTTCATCCCCATCTTTTCGATAACAGCCTTCATCACCTCAATAGGACAGTTAGAGCCAGCCATGACACCCGTTCGCAATGTGGATAAATCAAACGACTCAAAATTCGGTAAATTGAGCTCACTAATAAACATTGTTGGTACACCATGCAACGCTGTGCATTTTTCTTTCTCAACTGTACCCAGTACCTCAGCAGGTGAAAATTCCTGTACTGGTACCATCGTCCCACCGCTAGTTGTGATAGCCAATGTCCCAATGACACATCCGAAGCAATGGAAGAACGGTACAGGAATACATAAACGATCCTTAGAAGTTAATCGCATGCATTCCGCAATATTTATAGCATTATTCACTAGGTTGTAATGCGTCAACATTACACCCTTTGGAAAGCCTGTTGTACCAGAAGTATATTGAATATTAATGACATCATCGTAATGAAGTGATTGCTGCCTTTGATCTAATTGCTCCTCTGTTACTTGCTCAGCGGCAGCTAAAACATCAGACCAATTAAGTACTCCAGGATATCTCGTCTCACCGATTAAAATAACATTTTTCAATAAAGGCAGTCGCTTGGCTTGTAAATTACCCGGTTCACAATGCTCAAGCTCTGGACATAACTCTTGTAGTGTATTGATAAAAGAATGGTCGCGATAATTTTCAATTAAAAAAATTGTTTTTGCATCGGATTGCTTTAATAAATATTCCAACTCACTTGCACGGTAATTTGTATTCACTGTGACAATCGGGGCGCCCATTTTTCCTGTACCAAATTGTAACTGCACCCATTCTGGAACATTCGTTGTCCATACTGCGATATGTTCGCCCTTTTCTATACCGAGTGCCATTAGCCCTCTTGCAACTAAACGACTTTGACGATTTAATTGATCATAGGTCATTCGTAAATCCCTATCTGCATATACTAATGCTTCGTGCTGTGGATACTTTTCAGATTGTTCATCTAGCAATTGACCAATAGTTTGATACACAAGTTCTGCCATGAAAATCCTCCTTTATGCTATTTAACTTCTTTCAGCTACAGAAGTCTCCCACCTCTATAGGTGGTGAGATGAATGCGGTTTTAAGTTACTTTTCAGCAGGTGTTCCAACATCTGCTGAAATAAGTTAAAGCCTCCGGCGGATGTCACAGAATCGAAAAGGAGTTCTTTGTGCAAAAACAAAGCCGATTCAGGACGCAATTATGCCGAGTCATAATTGATTATGATTAACAACCAATTAGACGAGAAATAACGAGACGTTGAATTTCTGATGTTCCCTCACCGATTTCCATTAACTTAATGTCACGCAGATGACGCTCTACGTCGTATTCTTTCATATAGCCTGAACCGCCATGAATTTGAATTGCCTGATTACAAGTACGGAAGCCCATTTCAGAAGCAAATAATTTTGCCATTGCTGCTTCCTTTCCAAATGGTTTCTTTTGATCCTTAAGCCATGCCGCTTTATGTACTAATGTACGCGCAAGCTCTATTTCCATTGCCATATCAGCTAGTTTAAACTGAATAGCCTGTAGCTTTGATATTGGTGCACCAAATTGCTCACGTTCTTTAGCAAATTTTAATGCCTTTTCATACGCAGCCTGTGCAATTCCTACAGACAAAGCCGCAATTGAAATCCGGCCACCATCTAGTGTATTTAAAAACTGACTAAATCCACGCTTTTCATCCCCTAAAAGATTAGCTCTTGGGACACGAACATTCTGCAAGACGATCTCACATGTATTGGAGCCACGAACACCCATTTTGTCGTAATTACAATTTATCGTTACTCCAGGTGTATTCGTTGGAACAATAATAGAAGAAATAATTTTTTTACCATCTTCACGCTTACCTGTCACTGCCGTCACAATAATTTGACGTGCATAGCCTGCATTTGTAATCCAGCATTTTTCCCCATTAATGACGTAATCATCACCATCAATAACAGCTGTTGTTCGCGTCCCACCAGCATCTGAACCTGCATTAGGCTCTGTTAAACCGAATGATCCTAATGTCTCGCCTTTCGCTAACGGAACAAGCCACTCCTGCTTTTGCTCCTCTGTACCGAAATTATAAATGGGTGAGGCACCTAAGCTAACTGCTGCGGCATAGCTTAATCCTGTACCACCACACGCACGACCAATTTCTTCAACTGCTAAAGCGTAAGACACCGTATCACCGCCTGAACCCCCGTATTCTTCAGGAAATGGGATACCCAACAAGCCTAGTTCCGCCATTTTTTTAAAACTTTCTATTCTCATTGTCGATGTCTCATCAACCTCACGAGCAAACGGTTTAATTTCTTTTTCAGCAAAATCACGTACCATGTCTCGAATCATCTCTTGCTCTTTCGTTAATTCAAAGTTCATCCCTAGTCCCCCTAATTTCTAATTTGCCATAGCAGATTTTGCTCAGATGACAGTTGCATGCACTAATCTATTTCGCCTTGGCGTAATTACGTCCAGATTTTGAATTGTACAGGCACAATTTAAAATCCGTGACATCCACCAGAGGCATTAGGCCAACGTGATGTTGGTCACTCAGTCATGTTCATGTGTTGCTTTCGCTCAGATAAATTACCACAGGACGTGGCGTTCTTAGACTGAGTTCTCTATTTCAGTAGATGTCTGGACAACCACTGTAAAGAAACCACATCCTATTCATTTCTCCACCTTCAGAGGCGAAAGTCTTTTACAGAACGAAGATAAATACCGACTAGTCGGTTTGTTTGAACAATTAATAAAACCAGTGATATTACTGGCTACCCCTTTACCATAAATTGAGTTGCTTCCTCCATTGCTTGTTCCGTCACAATCGCACGCAATACCATGTCCGTGAAGACCTCTGTAATCTCCTCCATTGTTAATGGACCTGTTTGTTTATACCATTTATATGTCCAGTTAATCATGCCAACAATGGCCATTGTGACAATTGTACACGGCAATTCCGTACGAAAGTCTTTAGTTTGTTGGCCCTCTCCTATAACTTTTTGTAAAATATCCCGATACTGATCTCTTTTTTTATGAATAATTTCACTATATTCCTCTGGTAGTGAACGGCTTTCCTCATAAAAAACAGTAATATGTGCTTGATACATATCAAATACTTGTGTCAGTGTTTGCAGCATTGCACATAAGCGTGTAATCGGTGTATCGTACTTGTCATAGGCATCCTGTGACTGTTTAATAACATACGAAATAAATACATCGTGAATTTCATATAACAATTCATCTTTCGATTTAAAATTATGATAAAATCCACCCTTTGATGCCCCAATATATTCGACAATGCGATCAACAGTTACATTGTGATAGCCATCTTGCTGAAACAGCACGACTGAAGCGTCTACAATTCTTTGTTTTAACGTTTTCTTTACCATAGGCATCTATCATCCTTCATCTAGCTCTTTACTCTTACTCCTTATAATTAGAAAAAACGTAGAATAGCATTACTTCAATAAATTTGTTTGATTAAATGTATTTTTCCTAATTATAAAAATACTATGACAACTTTAATATAGCATTCATAAAAAAAGGTGTCTAGCAACAATATAGATTTTATTTCAAATTACGAGAATTTATGATACATTAAGCAGAAATTAAAAATCAACAAATACATACTTACTGTATGATTGCTCTCTAGCTTTCATCACTATCTTCAAAATAAAAATTCCCTAATGCCAGTGTAATGACAAAAGGGAATAGTAAACAGCAACTTTATTAATTACACCCCAGCGTAATTGCGTCTAGATTTTTTCGATCTTACTCGAAAAGTTCTTCTTTAAAATCCGTTTGTACGCCCGCTGAATAGGAAAAAACGGATTTAACTCTGATAGAGGTGGAAGTATTCTATACACGACGCTTTGCTTTCAGTACAAAAACATCTACTGAATCACGATAAATCTTTCGGTTTTCGCAGCCATGACACCATAACAGCTATAATTAGAGCAAAGCCTAAATAGCCCATTGTAGAATATACCTTACCAACCAACGTTGTAAACCCAACTAAGCTTGCAGCAAAGCCTAGTAATCCAATGACCACAATACCTAGTTTAAAATATTTATGTTCAGGCGCTATGAAACGCACTGCAAATGCATAAAACATACCAACAGCTGTATTGTACATCATACCTAATAAAGCAATGGACATTAATACCCCTACTACAGGATGAATTTGCTTGGCCAGCTCTAATGTCGGCATTGCTACCCCACCTACTACATCCATTTTAACGAACATAGCAATATTAATTAATATTATTAAGGCACCTAGCATTAGTCCGCCTAGCAGACCGCCTATACCAGCAACTTTGCGTTCTTTTACAGTCCCTCCCATAACAATTAGCATCGCTGCACCAGCCGCAATATTATACGATACATAAAGTAAAGCACCCATTAGCCAATTTGAAGCTGCAGACGTTTGCTCTTTTGCTAAAGCATTTTGCTCTGCAATCGTTAAGTCCATTGTGAAAATGGAGTAAATTAATATAATAAAAATGATCCCCATTAAATATGGTGTCACTAGAGCTATTATATTGATAATATTTTTAACGTTTAACAGTAGAGTTAAAATCGTAATAAGCACCATAAAGATACTTCCAACCATTGGGTTAATGCCAAACATTTGCTGAAATGTTGATCCTGATCCAGCAAACATAACGACAGCAACACCAAATAAGAAAAATGTAATAACAATATCTAAAATAACCCCAATGTAACGCCCGCCAATGTGATAAATAACCTCTTTATGAGATGTCGTTTGCAGGTCAGTCCCTAATTGGGCTAGGCTCATACCCAGAAATGCAAAGGCCACGGTTGCAACAATTCCTCCTACAATACCGTACAAGCCAAAGCTCGTGAAATATTGCATAATTTCTTGACCTGAAGCAAAGCCAGCTCCAACGATTAATCCTACAAATGCGCCTCCAATTTGCCAACTCTTTTTCATTGCACACCTACTAATCTAGATTATCCTTGTCCAATTATTGATATGTTTTTTTTGTGACTGTAAATGATTCAATCGTCTCTCTATTAATCTCATAGCCAATCCCTGGCTGCTGTGGTACTTCAATATAACCATCCTTCACGATAACTTCTGGATCAATGATGTCTTTTTCCCAATATCGATTTGAGCCAGCTGTATCACCTGGTAAAACGAAATTGGATAGTGTTGTTAATGCGACGTTGTGAGCACGACCAATCCCAGACTCTAACATACCTCCACACCAAACTGGAATGTTATTGGCCTCACAATAATCGTGAATTTTCTTTGCCTCTGTCAAGCCACCTACACGACCAATTTTAATATTAATAATTTTTGTACTGCCCAATTCTACAGCCTTACGAGCATCCTCTAATGAATGAATACTTTCATCCAAACAAATGGGTGTATCGATTAATTTTTGTAATGTGGCATGATCGATAATGTCATCTGATGCTAATGGCTGTTCAATCATTGTTAAATGAAATGCATCGAGTTGCTTGAGTGTTGCAGCATCCTCAAGATTATAGGCTGAATTTGCATCTGCCATAAACGCTACATCAGGAAACGTCTCACGTAATGTACGCATAACTTCTACATCCCAGCCTGGCTTAATTTTAATTTTCATGCGCTTATAGCCTTCCCGTACATATCCATACACTAGCGCTACTAAATCATCAATTGAATTCTGGATGCCAATACTGATTCCTACTTCAATTTTGTCTTTTTTGCCCCCAAGTGCTGCTGCCAATGATTGCTTCGTCTGCTGTGCATAAATATCCCAAATTGCCCCTTCAATCGTTGATTTTGCCATATTATTTTTGCGGATAGGTTTAAATAGTTCATTTACTTCATCTGGATGCTGAATCTCTTTATTCATTAGAAGAGGTATTAAGAAATCTTCTAACATATGCCAGTTTGTTTGTAACGTTTCTTCATTGTACCAAGGAGAGTGAAAGGCAACAGATTCACCCCAGCCAATGATTCCAG
Source organism: Lysinibacillus sp. B2A1 (assembly GCA_002973635.1). Lineage (GTDB taxonomy): Bacteria > Bacillota > Bacilli > Bacillales_A > Planococcaceae > Lysinibacillus. The sequence continues at coordinate 594,962 of CP027224.1, read as the reverse complement.
TTTCATCTTTCGCCTCTAGTACTAAAAAATCTTTATCATGAAATGTGCCAAAGCTAGTTGTAAATGGTGCTTTTAATTTCATTTTGAGTTGTCGAATTGTAATTTCTGTAATTTTCATCTTATTGTTCTCCTTCCAGCGGTATAGCTGCTTTTCTAACCAACAAATATTCATTGTATTTTTCTTGCTGCTGCAATTTCACAACAGCATATTCATGTGCAAATAGCTGCTGTAAAATATGACGTGTTTTAAAACGCCAATCTAATGCTAAATCAGGATTATGCACTTTCAATGCCTGAAAATCCTTTGGTACAGGCAACGCATAAAAGTCTTCGGTATATTTCAAATTTTCAGTTATCTTTAAGCAAGGAAAGCCTTGCTCATTTAGGCTACAGCTTGCCACAGGGACTGGATTTTTCACTTCAATTAAGATATCCTGCATCACATAATCAGATATTATATGCCAGCTTACCTCGAAACGATCAGAGGGCAGCCCTTTATTTAAACCATCCTGCATTTCACCGTAGCAATTTTCGATGTACGTGTAACAAATACCCTTTAATTTTGAAAGATTTAAATAGGCATTACGCGTTTCTAAAGGATCAAAGGTCCACACCATTAAATCATAGCCACGCTCTATCGCAATCAATCGCTGGGCCTGCTTTAATTTTTCACCTATTCCCTGTGAACGATAATTTTTATTTATCCCCAACATATGAGAGCATAAAAAGCTTTTTCCCTCTCGAAATCCTGAAAATCCATAGCTAAATCCAACTAATTGCTCCCCATCATAAGCACCAACAACAATTCCACCATTCTTCACTGCTGTTAAAGTTTGATGGAGGGGTATGGGCGGCATCTCCCATACCTCATATTCTAGTTGTTGAACATTCTCCAATTGATCGATTGTTTTTATTTCTTTTATATCAATCATGGCTCTCTCTTCTTTCTCTCTTGTATCCCATATTTATTGGGTAGTAAATCTGCTAAAGCGCACGTAAAATGGCCCTTGTAATAATATTTACACCAGTAAGAAGTCTATCTTGATTAAAGGTCATTTTAGGATGATGAAGCCCTGGTGTTACACCACAGCCTAAACCAAGCATTGTAGCTTTTAGATGAGGCCTTTCAAACGTATAAAAATGAAAATCTTCTCCTCCTGGTGTCACAACAGGTGGTGCACAAGCTTTTTCGCCGACCACATCGATGATAGCGGCGTTCATATGCTGTAGTGCCGCATCGTGAACTAATGCAGCAACAATATGTGCATCAACCTTTATGTTTATTTTTGCACCATACATTGCCTCCACGGATGTCCTTACTCTTTCTACTCCCTCTGTAATAACTTGCATTACCTCATTCGTTTGGGCTCGGGCATCGATGCTAAAGGTTGCTTTTCCTGGAATAATATTTGTGGAAGAGCCTCCTGCATTAAATTGAGTCATTTTGACAGAAGCTGAAACATTGGGGTCCGTCCAAATTTTTTGTAAACCCTCGACAATAGCTGCGCCAACCTCAATAGCGTTTATTCCTAGCTCTGGTCGTGCTCCATGCGCCTCCTCCCCGATAATTGTTCCCGTAAAGAGTTTTGCAGCACCATGATATAATGCAGGTGCATATGTCCCATCCACTAGCTCTTTTAGCGGACGAACATGAACACCAAATAAATATTCTAGGTTATCAATAAGACCCTTCTCGACTAATGCACGAGCACCCTGCGCTTTTTCTTCAGCAGGCTGAAATAAAATACGAACCGCCCCAGAAAGTAAATGCTCCATATCCTTTAAAAGAAGTGCTGTCCCAATAGCCATTGTCATATGACCATCATGTCCACAAGAATGATTAGCCTTAAAGACACCATCTACCTCCTGCCAAAGCGCATCTATGTCCGTACGAAAGCCTACTTTGGGTTCCCCTTTCCCAATATCAACATAAAGTCCTGTCATATCATCGAACAAATGGGGCTCCATCTGTGCCTCTCCTAATATTTCAGCAATATATTGTGTTGTTTCATGCTCTTGCCAGCTTATTTCTGGATGCTCATGAAGATGTGTAAATATATCAGCCAAACGCGGCTGTAGATTTTCTAAAACTGGATTCATGTTATTCAACTCCATCGATTTGCTAAAAAGCTATTTTGGAAATCATCATATTTTACGCGCTGATTTTCATAATAGTCATGATCATGTGCCGTCATCCCTGCAATTAATGTATTCAAGAACGATACTAGTGCAGGCATAGCATCAATTGTTGACATCTCTTGCTGTTCGTTAACAAAGGTAATCGTCGAATATTGTGTAATTGGTGCAATTTGAGCATCCGTAATGCCGATAATCTCACAATTTTTTTCTTGTATTTCTGCCGCAAATTGAATCGGCTCTTTAAAATAACGATGGAACGATAAAATGATGACAACACTTTCCTCGTCAATATCCTGTATAGCACGAATGACCTCACTCGTTTCAAAGTTTAATAGCACAACATTTGGCCTCAAAAGATTTAAAGTAAAGTGTAGCCATTGTGCCGCTAAATAGGAGGAGCCATTACCAGCAATATAAATTTTTTTCCTTGTATGCAACAGCTTCGTAGCTTTATTAAAATCTTCCTCATTAATGCCCTTTGCCACCTGTAAAATATGCGATGCATCCTTTTCCATTGTCTTCTCATAAAAACGTGGATTTTCAAAAAGAACCTGCTTTGAATGCAAATAATTTTGCAAGCTGCTTGTTTTCCCTTCATTGAATAAATGCAAGGTTATTTCTCGCTGTAACTGAGCATAACCAGAAAGCCCTATCGCATAGCAAAAGCGTATGACCGTTGTTTCACTGACACCTGCTTTTTCACCAACATATGCTGCCGAATGAACGCCAACTATCTGCAAATTTTTCAGAATAAAAGTTGCTACTTTTTGTTGGCTTTTAGAAAGCTCTTGAAATTTATCTTGAATAACTTGTTGAATTATTTGATCATCCCTCAAAGAAGTACATCCTTTTTTTATTTATTTTTGAAGTTTAAACTTAATTTTACATGTAACATACACTATCACAGTTTTTTTCGTAATTCAATATTTTTTCTGAAATTTCTGTTTATATAGTTAATTTTAAGCATAAATAAAAAAACCCCTGTAAAGAACTTACAGGCATAGTGTTGAAAAATTAAATAGTCAAGGGACTCTTTGTGAATATTTAGTCAAAATGAAGGTGATTTCCGTTCCAGGCTACTCGCTTTGCCGCTGACGCTTCGCTTTCGCGCAGAGCAAGGCTTCCTGTGGGCGAGCGACGAGCCGCTTCCTGCGCTGGAGGAACGAAGGCTAAGTGCGTCACGTCCTGTGACAACGCCTTCGTGACCAACATCGTGTTGGCCTCAGTTTCTCGTCTGTCTCGCTATCCCACGGGAGTCGAGTAGCCTTGCACTCCAATCAGCAATAGTGTAGAACTTCAGCACTCAGTCGGAACGGAGATCAACCCCTCGTTTTGAAAAAGGGCTTTACTTTTTTATTTGTCACCTTAATTTCATTGACATAATAGTATTTCAACAACATGCCTGTAACGAACTTACAGGGCTACTCTTATTAGGTTGTTTCAACAGATATTTATTTTATAAATGAGATCCACCACTAGCATCAATTAACTGACCAGTTATCCAACGGCTGTCTGAGGATGCTAGAAATGCTGCAATATCTGCCACATCTTCAGGCTCTCCCCATCTCTTAAAGATTGAAAGTCCAGCTGCATTTTTTTGACCATCAGGATGCTGCAAAGTTTCAGCATTCATCTCTGTGTTAATAATTCCAGGTTGAATGGCATTGACGGTAATATGACGGCTCCCCAATTGCTTAGCTAAAAGACAAGTCAATGTGTCAATGGCTCCTTTTGACATACTGTAGGCGAATACACTTGGTGATGCTACACGCGTTACAAAGGAAGAGATATTAATAATACTTCCTCCATCTTTTAAGCGTGGTAAAGCTTGCTTCGTAACAAATAGTGGTGCCTTGACGTTTATTTTCATAACCTCTTCAAAGGATTCCTCTGTTGTCTCCTCTAAAGAGACAATTTGCCCAATCCCAGCATTGTTAACTAGAATATCAATCTGTATACTGCCAGTATGCTCTAAAACACGATTATCTAACTTCTTATATAAATCATGAATACCCTCAAGTGTACTCAAATCTGCACCAATCACACAGGCCCTTCCACCATCTTGCTCAATCTGATGAACAACTGCTTCCGCCTCCATTTGCCTTTTTCCATAATGTACTGCTACAAATGCACCCTCTTGAGCCAAACGTAATGCTATGCTACGTCCTATTCCTCGGCTCGCTCCAGTCACAAGAGCAATTTTGCCAACTAGTTTACCCATACGCCCATCTCCCTGTTTAAAATAGTAGTAGAATTTCATTTGTATTAAACAGCTTCATTCTACTGGTCGCTTAATACAGACAGAATCTTATCATGGAACAATATTTGAAATGTTGCTCTCTCATTTTTCCTAAAGTGAGGGTAATAAAAAAAAGCAGCAGTTTCACACAAACTGCTACTTTCTAGAGTTATTTCATTCGTCTAATTTTAAACCCTTTAACAAATCTGCAAATGCATTATTAATCGGCTCGGTCTCTTTTTCTTGCTGCTTCAAGTATTTCTGCACACTACGCTTATCGACTTTACCGCCACCCTCTTTTTTACGACGGGCTTCAAATGCTGATAATTTTTCACGATATCCACATTTACATACAAAGATTTGTCCATCACCTTCACCACGAAGCTCTAGCTTTTTCTTACATTGCGGGCATCGTGCGTTTGTGACACGGGATACATTTTTACGGTGGCCACATTCTCGATCTTGGCACACAAGCATTTTGCCCTTTTTACCATTAACCTCAAGCATTGGTTTTCCACAATCAGGACAGGATTTTGTTGAAATATTATCATGCTTATATTTTTTAGCACTGCCTTTTATTTCAGCTACAATTTCTTTTGTATGTTCCTTCATTTCATGAATGAACGCATCTTTTTTCAGTTTCCCTTTTGCAATTAACTCAAGCTTTTGTTCCCACTCTGCTGTCGTAGCAGGAGAACGCAATTCTTCTGGCACTAGGTCCAAGAGCTGAAGTCCCTTAGAGGTGATATAAATATCTTTACCTCCACGTTTTTCAATTAAGAAAGAGTTGAAAAGCTTGTCAATTATATCTGCACGTGTAGCAACCGTTCCAAGTCCGCCTGTCGATTTTAACGTATCTGCAAGCTTTTTATCATTGGTTTCCATATACTTCGCAGGATTTTCCATAGCCGATAGTAATGTTGCCTCTGTAAAGCGTGCAGGTGGCTTAGTTTGACCTGATGTTTGGACAATTAGCTTTATTTTTATTACTTGTCCTTGCTCTAAACGAGGAAGCAGCTGCTCCTTTACATCATCAATGGATTCATCATCATCAAAGCGATTTTGATAAACCTCTTTCCAACCAGCATTTATGACTGTTTTTCCTCTAGCTATAAATTTCTCATTACCGATTTGAGCTTGCACTGTTAACTGCTCATATTCATGTGCTGGGAATAAGACAGCTAAAAATCTCTTTACCACTAAATCATAAATTTTACGTTCTTTATCATTGAATGCAGATATATTCACATAGCCTTCAGTTGGAATGATCGCATGATGGTCAGAAACTTTACTATCATCTACAAACGATTTATTTGCTTTAATTGGCTTTGTTAAGATTTTATTTGTTAATGAACGATATTCGCCAATACCACATGCTTTGAGACGTTCTGGTAATGTACCTACAAGATCAGATGATAAATAACGTGAATCTGTACGAGGATATGTCAGTACCTTATGAGATTCATAGAGCTTTTGCATAATATTCAATGTTTCTTTTGCTGAATAGCCAAAAAATTTATTGGCATCACGCTGTAATTCTGTTAAATCATAAAGACCTGGGGCGAATGATTTTTTAGGCTTGCGGTCAAGTGCAACAATCTTTGCATCCTGACTGCCTAATGCTTTGACAATACCGTCCGTTTTTTCTTTATTAAAGCTACGCGAATTGCCGTTTGCGTCTTGCCAAGTAAGCTTTAAGGAATCTGTTTGTGCTTCAATACCATAATAGGTTTGTGGTTTGAAGTTTTTAATTTCATCCTCACGTGCTGCAATAATTGCCACAGTTGGGGTTTGCACACGACCACAGTTCAATTGTGCATTAAATCTTGTAGTTAACGCACGGGTTGCATTTAAACCAATGTACCAATCTGCTTCCGAACGGGCAACAGCAGCAGCATATAAATTATCGTAGCTGTTACCCGGCTTTAAATTGGCAAAACCCTCTTTAATGGCTTTATCTGTCACAGATGAAATCCATAGTCGTTTCATTGGCTTCTTCACATTTGCTTTTGCAATAATCCAACGGGCTACTAATTCACCTTCACGTCCAGCATCTGTTGCAATAATAATTTCTTTTACATCATCACGATTTAATTGTGATTTTACGGCATTATATTGCTTTCCTGATTGCTTGATTACTGTTAAGCGAAGACGTTCTGGCAGCATTGGTAAGTCTTCCAAATTCCATGTTTTATATTTCACATCGTAGCTTTCTGGATCTGCTAGTGTTACTAAATGACCAAGTGCCCAAGTTACAATATATTTATCTCCCTCTAAAAATCCGTTCCCCTTTTTATGACACTTCAATACATTCGCTATATCGCGTGCTACTGAAGGTTTTTCTGCTAGTACTAAACTTTTAGCCAAATTGTAAACATCCTTTCGTCAATCATTGTGTTTAATATAGCACAAGAGCTTTATATTTTGTGATTTAAGAACACATTCAGGCATATGAATGTGTTCCTTTTCTATCCATCAAAAAATAGTGCATACTCTAACTCTTCAAACATATGTTGAATTGACAGAATATTCTTCAAGTTAAAAAGGAGATGAATGAGATGGAGGCACGAAATTTTAGACCTCGAAATGTGATTTTTATGACGGTTGTTGTATTTATTGCAGTGTTAATTGGTCATGGTATTTATGTTCATTTTATTGATGTTCCTTTCCCTTAAGTTCATTATATTTTTAACTGCTTTAGTAAGTATTTTCGATTGTCGATTATACGAGAGTCATTCGGCTTGTATTGACTAGCTGCCTCATTATGTTGATGTGAATTTTCATAGAGACGCAAACGATTGTACAGCAGGCTTAGCTGTAAATGGGGAAGCCATGTAGAAAAAGCAGGCTTATGAATACTAAATAGCTGTTCCGAAGGCTGCTGCAAGGCTTGTGAGTACCAGTAAATAGCCTCTTTATTTTTAAATTGCTCCATAAAAAATTGACCCATTCGACAGCAAGTTTCTGGTCTTGGTCGATCATACAATAATGATTGCAAAATAACTTGATTCGCCAGTTTATCATCATGCAACTCCTGATAGCAATCCGCTAAATTTAAGCAAGCCTGAATTTTATCATCAGCAGAGCCTGTTGCAGAATCTAGGAAGCCATGATATTTATTAACAGCTTCTAAAAAACGCTGATGATTTTTTAATTCATTAGCATAATGGAATGTATCTCTAGCTGAAAATGAATACCCATCTTTCCTTAAACGCTCATAAATACGAATATTACGATGAGCATCTCTTTTTAAAGGTAAATGTGTCACCGCTATATCACTATGATAAAGCTGGCCTGATACTTCTAAATATTCGTGGACAGCACCATGCCACTGAAAATGACACAGTCGTTTTATAAGACGATATCTTTTTTCACGTGACTCTACACAGCCATCAGCATCCAGTGATATATCATAATGCATAGATACAGCATCGACATTAGGATACAAAGAATGTTTAAGCTGAAGTAGCCTTTGTTGATGCTCACTTGTCATCACATCGTCTGCATCAAGCCACAGAATATAATCTTTCGTGGCCTGCTGAAAGGAAAAGTTTCGTGCCTTTGCAAAATCATCACACCATATAAAATCGTAAATACGTGAGGTATAGTTTTGGACGATATCTTTTGTACGATCAGTTGATCCCGTATCAATAATATTGATTTCATCCACTATATGCTGAACAGAATCTAAGCATCTTTCAATAATACATTCTTCGTTTCTAACAATCATACATAAACTAATCGTAAACATCCGTCCCCTCCTTTTATTTGTAGTAATATATGCAGGCTCATCAATTTATCGAAACATTTTTTTAATTTATCACCCTATTTTTTTAATTTATCGCCCAACTTTCGCTAAAAGCCAAAAAACGAACGCTAATCACGTTCGTTTTTTGGCTTATAAATATTGTTCACGCCATTGTAGCTGTTCTTTTTCTGTGAGCTGTTGTTTAAGGTGTTGATCCCATTGATGTAATAAGGTATTCCAAACACGCGCAAACAGAATATCCTGTTCTTTATCATAAAGAACAAATTCAAGGCATGGAATATCATTAATTTGCTTCGCGTCTGCTTGAACAATTTTTGAAATTATTTTTTGAGAGATGCCAGCTTCTTCGTCATCCTCTTGTTGAAGTGCAGCTATTAATGTTGCTTCTTCAAAATGCTCCCGCTGCTCTGCCTCTTTATCCACATAGCGATATAGCTCTGGTAGTTCTTCGTATTCTTCCATATGATTCACGTCAACTGCAAGAAATGCGAGATGACATGGACTATAATATAAAGTAGCTGTCTCTGGCTCTAGCTCCTCCTCAAAAATCCCACGCTCCAACTGCTGCTGTCCTTTAGAAGTTAATTGATAAAAGCCTTCCTGCTTCTCAATTAAACTTACTCTAGACATTAATGACACCAAATCCTCTATAAATAATGGATCAACCAGTAAAAGCTCACTCAGCTCTTGAGCACTACTAAAATTTGCTTCCTGTATGCTAATTAACAGCATCGTCATTAAAACATCCATTGTTGAGCGCCGTACAGGTTCATATGTCACTTCTACCGTGCGGATTGGAATACACCATTCATCCGTTTTAACAATTTTAATCGTTCGATTTTGTTGAAGTTCGCGCATTAAGCGTTGCTGTAATTTTGACAAATCTACATCACCTGTCCTTCATGATTACGCAAGCCATTATAAGATTTTACTGTATTTAAAAGATTACTATACATTTCCCGTGTATCCTGATGCTTGGCACGTTTTGCAAACATATCAGCACTTCCAACAAGCAGTAATAGCTCTCGAGCACGAGATAAGGCGACATTTAAGCGGCGATAATCTCTTGCAAAGCCAATATCTCCACCTTTAGGGGTGTTACGGACCATACTAACTAATATGACATCCATCTCCATCCCTTGGAACTTATCGACAGTTCCTGTTCTAAATTGCAGATGGGATAACTGTAATTCCTGCTGAAGAAGACGATTTATTTTCTTTACCTGTTCACCATAGAAGCTTATAACGCCGACGCTTTTTTGTGCATCTTGTGGCATTCGGCCAGCCTTCTTTGCTGCGATAACAGCATCATTTAAATCTATTAAAATACGTCGAATAGTTTGTAATTCACCCTCATTGTAACGACTTGTTCCGCCCTTTACCTGCTCCTCTAGATAAGGTTTTTCGCTAGGAATATCAATCCATAACAAATGATCATCTCGGTTCAAAAACTGACCTTCTAAGCAATGATCACGTGCAGCATCGGAATCTGGTAAACCACATTGTAAGCCATTCTCTTCCTTCGCATAAAACGGTGTAATACTATGCATGATTTTTTCATGCATACGGTACTGTAATGCAAGCATTTGCTTATGTGTGTGTGGTAGATTATTAAATAAACGTTCAAATAAAGATTCACGTAGCAAGTTCTTTAATTCCTGTGCTCCCTCAAAGTTTGGATTTTCATCCAGCATCGTCTTTAAGGTTTCCTCTAACGTATCATCTCCAAGTAATGGCGGTAGCTGATGATGATCGCCCACTAAGATAATCTTCTTCCCCTTTAGCATTGGTAATAAGAGTTCTGGTGGTGTTGCTTTGGATACTTCATCAATTATAACTACATCAAATGTAGGATAGTTTTCCATAAACTCCTTACTTGCCGAAGCAACGCATGTTGTACCAATAACATTAGCATGACGTACATATAATTTACGAATCTCATCTAAATCATATTCAGTAGCGTTTTGTAGCTTGTCACGCCATTGCTCCTGTAATTTTTTCCTTAGAGGTAGTTGCTGTTCCTTACGTTGCATTTCCTCTAAAGCTGTTTGAGATGTTTTAATCGCTTCTTCTACTTCCTCATACGTGCGCTCTGGTGTTGATTGCAGAAGCTTAGTGCAAGCTGTGAGTTGCTTTTCCTTCTTTAATCCAGCAATATTTATTTCCTTTAGGCTTCCGTCTATTTGTGAAAGCTGCCGTTCAATTTCTTGTAAGCTAGTTTGTGCAGTTTGAAGAACTGCTTTCTTTGGCAGGAGCTGTACATTTGCCTTCTCAACTGCTTCTAGCAGCTTTTGTGCGTCCTGAAGGGAAGATTTTGATTGCGATACAAGCATTTTTAACTGCTCAACAGATTCCTCTGGTTCAACATCTATTTGGAATGTCTCAGCTAGCTGTTGTAGTCGCTCAGTATGCTGTATAAATGGCTGCAATTGTCTCTGTAAGCTTTGAACGTCAAAGCTCGTAATGGCACATTCTTGATGAATTAAAGAGCTAATATTTTTACGCAGCAATTCAAATTCTTGATCCTTATGCTGCTGTTGCTGTTTTAGAGCAACACCTTTTTGCCAAACAAAATCACGACGCATATACAGTCCCAGCAAATAGCTTTCAAGCTGCTCAGCTGATGGTGATTGCCCATCTTGAAAGGCTTGATTAAGCTGAAAAAAGACACCTGTTAGATTTTGCAATGAAAACGACTGAACAGGCTGTACTCTACTTTTAGCAAGTGCGCGTTCTCTTGCATCGTTTGCAAGCAATGACTCAAGCTTCGCAATGGCGTTTTGTAGTCGCGTGTTAATCGTAGCCCATGCATTTAAATCTTTAGCATCCTCTAAATGCTGAACCCGTTCAATTTGCTGTGACAGTACATAGGAGGGTTTTATTTGATAATGCTGAAAAAATCGCTGAATTCGCTCATAGGAAAGTAAATTACCAATATAATTTTGTGCTTCCTTCATTAAATGCAGTCGATCGCTTTCTTCCTCATATTTCACCTGAATATCTTTAAACTGGTAAGCTAACTGTTGCTTTTGCTCCCGTAGCTCCTTATATTGGGCAGCAGCTTCTAGTTGCTCAATCTTTTTAGTCGTCTCCTGAATCACATTTTGCAGCTGCTCAGCTGATGGATTTTCAGTAAGAACCTGTTCAAGCGATTTTACAGTAGGTTCAATTTGTGCCAGTTGTTTTTCGTAATGCTCTTTTTGCGCCTCACACTCCTGCTGCTCAGCTTTTGTAGCCTTTAATTCTTTTTTTAAAGCTTGAATCTCCTGCTGTAAAACGGGCTCATCTATAGCAGCCTGCTCTTTTGCCGCTATCTCTTTTGTCAGGTCCTCAAGCCATGCCTTAAGTTTGGTCTGCTCTTCGTTAGCCTTGTTTATGCCTGCTTTTAGATCTTGTTCACGCTCAGTAAAGGCTGAAATTTCCTCTTTAATCGCTGCGAGAGTTTGCTCACGCCAGTGAAGAGCAACATTTTCCTCAATAAATTTTTTACCTTCTTCTTCAATGCTCTCTGTTCTACCATAGCGTAAAATTCGAATTTCCTGATTGGAGAGAAGGCGGCCTAGTGCATTATCAACCGCTAAATTCGATTGAGAAGCTACAAGTGTTTTTAATCCAGCCTTGACATTTTGCTGACAAATCTCTGAAATAACAGTAGTCTTTCCCGTTCCTGGAGGTCCTTGTATTACGTACAAATCTTCAACAGATAATGCTCCTAAGACGGCTCGCTGTTGATATTCATTTAAATGGTTATGAAAATCGATATCCTCGCGTAGTTTTGCTGCTCGGACAGTAGGGCGTCTTTCAAATAAGATTGTTTCTAAATGAGGATTAACAGCCTCACCCTTCTCTAGCTTTGTAAAACCATTGCGTAAACGCCTAATCTGACTCAATGTAGCAAAATTACTAAAGCTTGCTTGTTTAGAACGTAAATGTAGCTGATCTTTACGAGCCAAATCCTGTACAAAAGGCTTTAGGTCAATTTCTACTGTCTGTTTCCCTGCATTTGTTTTTAATACTTGTCCAACTTCACCACGAACTCCTTGAATGCTAACGCTTAAACCTTCAAGCTTCTTCCATTCCTTAGATTTTATATATGGACAAACAATCGTGAGCCTTGAAAAATCTTCATTAAAATAGCTTTGCTTAAATTCTGTATGAATATCATCAATGGTTGCATCACGTTCTTGAATTTTTAAATAGCCTTCCCAGCTCGAAATACGCTTTTTCACATATTCTGTACGTTCCTCAGCTATCGGCAGCTCTCTAATCTTTGTATGAAGCTCGAGAGGAATACCCGCACCATTATTGGGCTTTGTGATAAATTGTAATGCTGCTGGTAAGCGTCGATTGGTATTAATCGGACTATGCATATGAACAAAACGAATATTTGTAGCTAATAGGCCCTCCACCTTTAGCACACAATCCATAATAGCTGTTTTTTTTGCTAGAACTTCGTTTAGTTTTTCATTATGCTCAGCATTAAAATAAACGGATAAAAACGTTTCGCCAATCGTTTTAGCTTTACGCTTTTCTATGTACACAGTGAAAGATTTTTGTAACGCAAAAAAGGCATGCTCATTTGCTGAGCATTCCTCCACCGCTTCCTTGGCCTTATTGGTCAAAATAAGATTACAGCGTTGCTTTTCTAGTAAAGCGATGTCCTGCATGAGCAGCCCTCCTTTCCGATCGCTAAAATCCTATTTTATCACAATGAAAAAGGATACTTAAAAAGAAAAATCCCCTGCATAGTGATTTTCTTCCACCATACAAGGGACCAATTTCGCCTTGGCGTAATTGTAGCTGCCGCTTTGCTTTCGCTACAGAAAACATTTGTTGCTGTCGCTTCGCTTTCGCACAGATAAACAATGCGTCCAGATTTTGAATTGTGCCCGCACAATTCATACCTTTTAAAATCCGTGACATCCGCCGGAGGCTTTAGGCCAACATGATGTTGGTCACTCAGTCGTTGCCACAGGACGTGGTGTTCTTAGACTGAGTTCCGCTATTTCAGTAGGTGTTTGGACACCCACTGAAAAGGAACCAATCCGCATTCATCTCACCACCTGTAGAGGTAGGAGTCTTCTGTATCTGCCGCTATGCTTTCGATACAAAAAACATTTGCTGGATGAAGATACAGCTTTAATCTTAATGTTGGTCAATCGTTTCCTTCGGCAATGTTTTACTCATTTCACAATACTGAACAAACACACGAGCCAACTCACGTAAACGATTATGAACATCTTCATCTATAATATGATTGTCTGCATCGAAATGAGATGTATGTGTGTACACATAGTTAGGTGTAACAAGTGCACGGAAGTAGTCTAGAATCGGCTTTAATTGATTTTCTACTACTAAATGGTGTTGATAGGTACCACCATTTGCTACGATTGACACTGGTTTATAGCGCATTGTTTTCGGATGTAAGAAATCAAAGGCATTTTTCAAAACACCTGGAATCGATGCTTGGAAAATGGGAGTGGCAATAATATATGCATCCGCTTCCTCAAATTTCTGAATCATGTTCTTCATATCATCATTTAACGGAGATCCGTCAACAATTTGATGCTTATATTGACTAAAATGCATAATTTCTAAATTGAAACTAGCATTTAATTCCTTAATATACTGTTCCACTTGCTCTAAAATAGCACCTGTTTTACGACCAAACATTGTGCCATCAACCAGTAAAATTTTCATGTTCACTTTGCCTCCACAGTCATCTTCTACAATAATATTGTAACAAATGAATAGAGACACGAAAAGCAGAGCAATAGTGAAAAACGGAAATTCAGTCTTTAGGCGGAACGCAATCACCCTCACTTTATTGATGAGGCGTATTTATTCATCCTCCCGCTGATGAAAATTCACTTCCTTATCTACAACGGTTTCCTCAATTTTATATTTATCCCGATTTATAATGACCTCTCGGTTTACTTTATCGCCCTCATCAATTGCAGAAGATAATTTGTGCTTCTCCCAATTAAATAAATCCTCCCGCGAAACATCCTCTTCCTTTATTTCAGGGAAATCTAACTTCGCTAACTCTTGTGATTGATAAATTGCAACGGGCTGCTTCTTCCCATGCAGTGCAATAACAATCATCGCTTTTGCAACCTGTGAGGCATCAATTGCCCTCGAACGTTTAAGCGGCCCCACTAATAGAGGTTTGGCTGCCTTTAACACTTTCTCTCCTGCCTTCTCACCCAAACGAAATTCCTCTCGATCACCCACTAATAATGATGGGCGTATAATAGAAAGTCTCTGTAAGCCTAGCTCTATCAGATCATGCTCTAGCTTCCCCTTTACACGATTATAATAAAATGGAGAACTCTCATTTGCCCCCATCGCTGTAATTACAAGCATATGAGGGATACCACGTTTTTTTGCTAATGAGGCGATAGCTAATGGGTATTCAAAATCAACTTTTTCGAACATTTCACGAGAACCCGCTTTTTTTATCGTTGTCCCTAAACAACAGTACAATTCATGTGCAAATTCTATGTCTTTTTCTTCTAAAGTATCAAAATCACGGATTTTCACTTCAAGCTTTGGATGTGTAAACACGGGCTTTCTTCGAGCAATAACCAAAACTGAAACATATTCATCATTTTCACATAATTGTTCCACAAGTGAGGTACCAGTTAAACCTGTAGCCCCTACAACAATTGCTGCACGCATTCCCATTGGATGTACCCCCTTCACATTCGTATACCTAACAAAACAATACTAGTAAACTATCTACTTTATTTATCGGTAAAAGAAGCGTTTTTTATCACTAACTTTTTAAGGATAAAGGCTTTATCAAAAGGTTATCAGACTAAAAGTGTTTTATATTCCAAATAATCTAATCCTAATTTTTACACATACTTGCCCATTATTCACCATAATTTAAATAGACAGATGAAAGGATGGGATACATTTGCAAAACGAAACTCAAGCAACAGAACTGAAAAAGACGATTGTTTTCATTATTGAAAGCTGTATTGATAAAGGGCTGTATCCTTTTGAACGGGTTGCAACGTTAGCCAAGCTATTTACAAATGAAAAAGTTTTGATATTTGTAAAAACCCCTTCAAATGATGGGATTCCAATTTTAATGCATGAAAACCTTTCTCCAATTTTATTCGACCATTTTGATGAACTATCGAAGCAAATAAAGGAACTACAACCTGATTTAATTGTAAGGGATGGTCGTAACTCTGAAAGCTGGCAAGTAGAGAATTTACGTCCATTCTGCAAGACTATACTTCACTTTGACGATTTTGGTGATGGTGGTCAAGCCTGTGACTGTGTTTTACTAGCACTTTATCAAGAAGTGAAAGATTACTTACCATCACATTATATAGGCGGTAGCTTTGTTTTCGCAGTACCTGAAGTATATCAAAACTTCAAAGATATACCAGAAAGTAAAACACCTGAAGACCCACCCCATATCGTTGTTGCTTTTGAGGATGGGGACGAGCATAACCTTACCTACCGTACTCTTCGACACTTAACACAGCTACAAATTCCACTACAAATTACCGTGATGATTGATGATAGCTATCAACATGCAATCGAGGATTTGCAAATGATGGTGCTCAGTCGTCGCAACACAGCTATTCTTCGCGATAAAAATGCACTCCTAAAACTACTACCAAAGGCCGATGTTATGATTTGTAATGCCAATTACACACCTTATAAAGTCGCCTCATATGGCGTTCCTTGTATTACGCTTGCACAGACAGAGGCCGAGCTTCTACATGCATTTCCTCGAGAGCAGAACGGCTTTATTCATCTTGGTCTTGGCCGCAAAATGAAGCAATCACAAATTCAAAATGCTGTCATGGAGTTCCTATTACATGAGGCTCGAAGTGAAAGAGCTGTTAAAAAGCAACGACAGCTAAATCTTGTCAGTAACAATGAAACACTGCATTCCATGCTATTAGATTTCGCTTACGATCGACATAATATCGCTTCAACTTAGTGCTACTTTGAAGGTGAATATGATACAATATATTAGAATTTTTCACTTATGTATTTCACCTACTGATATTGTGATTTCAAACATGATATGTACCCGATTGATTTTAACAAATAAGCGGTGGGGGATGGGAAAAGCCTCCATCGCTTTTATACGCATTCGCAATACAAATATGTAAAAGGAGCAATCATCATGCCAACAAAAAGCGACATTGAATACCAAATTAAAGAGCTAAAAATGGATTATATAAATTTACAAGGTGATATTGAAAAACTTGAATCCACTGGTCATAATGATCAGGTGGCAAAAGCAGAGCAACGCCTTGCGAATATGGAAGCAAAACTAGCAGAGTTAAATAAACAATTAGCAGAACTTTAAGATATAAACAGGATAAATAGTTGGAGGAACATATATGGCAATATTAACTGTTGAAAATTTAGGTCATTCATTTGGTGACCGTACTCTTTTTAAGGATGTATCCTTTCGCTTAGTAGAAGGGGATCATATTGGTCTAGTAGGTGCAAACGGTGTTGGTAAGTCAACATTAATGGGCATCATTACGGGGCAAGCAATCCACGATACTGGTAAAGTTGAATGGCTACCAGGAACCCATTATGGTTATTTAGATCAACATACTGTACTGACAGCGGGTCGTACTATGCGTGATGTATTACGAGATGCCTTTCTTCCTTTATATAAAAAAGAAGAAGAACTGAATGACATTACAGGAAAAATGGCTGACGCAACACCTGAGGAATTAGAGGTGTTATTAGAGCAAATGGCTGAAGTACAGGATGCTCTTGACGCAGGTGATTTCTATACGCTTGATATGAAAATTGATGAGGTTGCACGTGGTCTTGGTCTTGACGCAATCGGCCTGGACCGTGACGTCGCTGCTCTTTCTGGTGGTCAACGTACAAAGGTTTTACTAGCAAAGTTATTACTTGAAAAACCAAAAGTATTATTACTAGATGAGCCGACCAACTATCTTGATGAAGAGCATATTACGTGGTTGAAAATCTATTTAAAGAATTATCCACACGCTTTCTTATTAATTTCGCACGATACAGAGTTTATGAATGAAACGGTGGATGTTATCTTCCAACTAGAGTTTTCTAAATTAACTCGCTATACTGCGACATATGAAAAGTTTTTAGAACTTGCTGAAATCAATAAACGTCAGCATATCGATGCTTATGAAAAACAACAGGAATTCATTAAAAAACAAGAAGATTTTATTGCGAAAAATAAAGCTCGCTACTCAACTACTGGTCGTGCAAAATCCCGCGCCAAGCAGCTTGACCGCTTAGAGCGTATCGACCGTCCTGAAACAGCTGTAAAACCTGAATTCGGTTTTAAAGAAGCTCGTTCTTCAAGTCGTTATGTGGTGGAGGCTGAAAACTTAGTTATTGGCTATGACAAGGAAAAACCATTACTGCCTCCATTGACTTTCAATATTGAGCGAGGTGAAAAAATCGCGCTTGTGGGAATGAATGGTGTAGGGAAATCTACATTATTAAAAACAATGCTTGGTAAAATCAATCCACTTGATGGAAAGGTTGTTCGTGGTGATTACCTTTATCCGTCTTACTTTGAGCAGGAAGTAAAGGCTGATAAAATTACGCCAATCGACGATGTTTGGAATGCCTTCCCTTCAATGGAGCAAGCCCAAGTTCGAGCAGCATTAGCACGTGCTGGACTTAAAACGGAGCATATTACACGCCCTCTTAACTCTTTATCTGGCGGTGAGCAAGCAAAGGTGCGCTTATGTAAGCTAATGATGGAGGAAGCAAACTGGCTAGTATTTGACGAACCAACTAACCACTTAGATGTTGATGCAAAAGACGAATTAAAACGTGCTATGAAAGACTTTAAAGGGACAATCGTACTCGTTAGCCATGAGCCTGATTTTTATGAAGGTCTCGCAACTAAAGTTTGGAACGTCCAAGATTGGTTTACTTCAGGACAACAAAGCTAATTTAATCGGGACAGTTCTAGTGTGATGTATCTATCACTTGGGACTGCCCTTTTTTTGATGGAGAAGTAATTTTGTGGCTAACCTGAGCGATTTATTTAGCGACTTGAGCAGTTTCTACAGTTACCTGAGCAATTCTTTCTGCTGTTTGAGCAGTTCTTCCACTTACCTGAGCTATTTCTTCGACTATCTGAGCACTTTCTTCAGCTATCCGAGCGGTTACTCTGACTACCTGAGCGCTTTCTTCAACTACCTGAGCGGTTACTCTGACTACCTGAGCTTTTTCTTCGACTATCTGAGCGACTCCTTCCCTATCCAAGCATTCCCCTGCTCTCCTAATCGGTCCAATTCTCCAAAAAATCCAAATAGATATTTTTTATGCATAATCACCAGTGTTTCATCATAATATAATCAGTGGAATAACTACTATATCACTTCCTTTAAATCAGACTCTCTTTCCATCTATTAGATTTACTCTCTACATCCTATGTTCTTCATACATGAATATTGGATAAACTTACATCATTGTAAGCTGAATTTACGAAACTTTTCGTTCTCTTCTGCGTATACTTTAATGTAGTTGAAAAAATAGCATTTTTCTATGAAAAAATTTTTAATTAACTATTGATTTATATATAGCTTACTAGTAAGATATATGTATAACCTATTTAACTTACTAATAAGATATTTATAAAATATAATCTAAAAAAGAAAGCGAGGAATGAAGAATGACAGTTACAATTTACTCACAAGCGAGCTGTTCTTCATCCAGAAAAGCACTTAAATGGTTAAAAGATCACAATATTGAATATAAAGAAAAACGTATTACTTCACATCCACTAACACTTGCAGAATTCAAAGAAATTTTAAGCATGACAGAAGATGGAACAGACGAAATTATTGCAACAAACTCAAATGATTTTAAAAATTTAAATATTGATATTGACCAACTTTCAATTCAAGAGCTATTTGCTATTATCCAAGCTCATCCAAGAATGCTGCGTAGCCCAATCATAATTGATGAAAAACGTATACAAGTTGGGTACAATGAAATGGACATCCGTCGTTTTATTCCACGTAAAGTACGTGCTTACGAATTAAATGCGATGACAAGATTGGCACAAGAAAGTTAAAACAGTTTTGGAGATGACCTATATGGATCAAGAAAAACAGAAAGCCATTACCTCGTTGTTTGAAGTTGTATTTTCCATTGAGCGTAAGTGGGCGAACGAGTGGAATAATCATAATGTACTCGGCTTTTCAAAATCCCATATTTTAATTTTAGACTATTTATCGCAGGAGGGTCCAAAGCGCCCTTCTGCCATTGCTGATCGGTTAAAAGTGACGACAGGCGGTGTCACTGTTTTAACAAGTAAGCTAATAAATGCTGGCTTTATTGAAAAAACACAGCACGCAACAGATAGACGAGCATCACAATTAGTGATCACTACAGAAGGCGAAAATATTTTAAAGGAATCTCGCCAGCAAGTAAGTGAAATTATCAACAATATGTTTGGTATGCTCTCAGCTGAGGAGGTTCAAACACTACGTGATATTTTTGCTAAATGTTTACTTGAGTTTGATCCAAATCGATAGGAATGACCTTTATCAAGTTTATACAATATAAAAAGGATGCATCGCAAATTATTTTGCAATGCATCCTTTTTTGATTTAGCCTTCGAATACTTCCGTCTAAGTAATTACGCTTGGCGGCCAATTCATACTATTATGCTGGCAGCACAGCTTCTACAATTGACACATCAGACATTAGCATTTCTTTTAAACGAGCTTTTGCACGGAATAAACGAGATTTCACAGTTCCAATGGAAACTTTCATAATCGTAGAGATTTCAGCAAGTGAATATTGGTCTATGTAGAAATACCATAACGTTTTTCGATAGATGCCATCTAATTGCTCCATTTTATCCTGTACTAATTTTGTAACGATATCTTTTTCAATTTTTTCTTCAGTTGAAATATCATTGTTGGGAACCAAATCTAAAATCGGAACGTCTAATGTTTCAGGTTGGTTCATCATATATTTACTACGTCTCACTTTTTTGCGATAGCGATCTCTAAATGTATTCATCGTAATAGTTGTCAGCCAAGCTTTAATATGCTCCACTTCGGCCACGCTGTCCTCATAGCGAACAACCTTTACCCAAACTTCTTGCATTAAATCCTCAGCTTCTACATTATTGCGAGTAAGTTTTAAACATAAATGGTATATGTAACGATTAAATTCCTCATATACGCCTTCTAATTTTTCATTCATTGTGTATTCCTCCGCTTCTTGTTCTTGCTTCTATACACATTCTCGCAAAATAATGTATTACACTCTATCGTATTGGCTTTCAATTTCATTACAATCATGTAAGCTTAGATACTATCACTTGTAATATTCGTAAAAATTGTTTTACTACTATATTTCTTATCCCTAAATAACCGTTTTATCATGCCTCGCTTCCCTATTTTTTATGTTAGTTTCAATAGTATTCGTGTAAATCAATATTTTTATTTTTCTGTTATTTTAAAGGACAAAGAAACTGCCATACCTTAATTCTTTAAGTAAATTGGCTTCTTGGAGTCAAAAACAAAATGCTGTTCTGCAAGCTGCCGAATTTATCATTGATGGCAGAGCAACAGCAAAATAAAGTAAAACTTAATCATTATGGATTTTCTCCGTCCCCCAATGATTATTAGTATTTACCAATCGGGCTCTTACGGACTGTTCATCTCCCACCTAACTTCTTTGCTCTCGCTGAATTTTGGGGTGAGCGTCTTACAGCCCGTTAATGCGGAATAAAGGATGGGATTAACTATGAAACTAAATGATAGAGTAGCTATCGTAACCGGTGGCGCAAGTGGTATTGGTGAAGTTACTGTTCGCCTTTTTGTTGAAGAAGAGACCAAAGTTGTCATCGCGGATTTCTCAAATTGTGGACAAAGTATCTCAGAAGAATTAAATCAGAATGGTTATGATACACTTTCGATGTAACAAAAGAAGAAGATATTATAAACATAATTAATGAAACCGTTAATAAATACGTTAAGCTCAATATTATGTATGCAAATGCGGGCTGATGATGCTCCTGCACATGAACTATCCTACGAAAAACGGTTTGTTCTGGATACATTGACACTCCACTACTTACAGCAGTAGATGTTCAACACCAGAGGAAATAGCAAAAGCTGCCCTATTTTTAACAAGTGATGATGCAAACTTTGAAATGGCACAACTTTGCTTGTCGATGATGGCTATACAGCCATTAATTGAACATAAGGTCTGACTCTGGAATTTTATCAGGAATCAGGCCTTATTTTATTTCTATTATATTGAAGTATCAGATTCTCCGATTACATTATGCTATACTGTTTTATTATTAGTGTGTAACGGAGGACAACAAATGATGAAAGAAGATATAACTCGTGATCTGATTATCCAAACCTCACTTAAATTATTTAATAAACAAGGCTACAATCTAACCTCTATACAGGATATTATGAATGCAACTGGATTACCAAAGGGAGCCATTTATAGACGTTTTGAGAACAAAAATGAAATTGCTATTGCTTCTTTTGTTTATTCCATGGAAATCATTTGGAAGCATTATTTTGAAGCAACCCAATTTAAAGCTTCAGCTACAGATAAATTAATAGCCATGTTTGAAATTTATCAAGACGCTGTTCACAATCCTCCAGTAGATGGTGGTTGCCCCCTTCTTAATACAGCTATCGAAAGTGATGACGGCTTCCAAGAACTTCATGAGTTAGCTGCAAAAGCCCACAACAAAACATTACTTTTTATACACTCTATTATTGAGGAAGGAATTAGCTCACAGGAATTTAGCCAAGATATAGATTCCTATTCTATAGCCTCTTTTTTATTTTCTACTTTAGAGGGTGCTATTATGGCAAGTCGTTTATCCATAAATAATGAGCACATGCTCCATAGCATTCAACAAATAAAAATACTCCTACAATACTACTCAGCTAAGAATCAAGAGGTCTAAAACTCAATTCCTCTTGTTTTTTTATTTCCTCTTCACGAAAATGTAACAATTATTAGATTGAAAATACTAGTAAGAACATATAAGATTATTTCAGACCGGACGGTCCGGTCTGAAATAATCTTTAAGGAGAGATGATGATGGAAGTTACAATCATGCTATATGATGGAATTACAGCATTAGATACCATTGGTCCCTATGAGGTATTTGCAGCTACACAGCAATGCAATGTGAAATTTGTTGCTAAGGAAAAAGGAATTGTAAAGCTGGATTCTAAAATGGGTTATTTACATGCAGATTATAGCTTTTCGGAAATTACATCTGCTGATATTCTTGTCGTTCCTGGTTGTAGTCCCCCTAACTACAAAAATCCAATGAATGACGAAGAAACATTAAACTGGATTTGTAAAATGCACGAGACTACTAAATGGACTACATCTGTATGTAACGGTTCCCTCATTTTAAGTGCTGCTGGTTTATTGAATAATGTAGTGGCAACTAGTCACTGGGGTTCTTTTGACATTCTTCAATCGCTTGGTGCAATTCCAACAGAAGAAAGAGTTGTTCGTCAAGACAAAATAGTAACAGCAGCTGGAATCTCCTCAGGTATTGACATGGCTCTTCAATTAGTTGCTTGGGAGTTTGGAGAGGATCTTAGTAAAGGGGTTCAATTAATATTGGAATATGATCCACAACCACCGTTCGATACTGGATCAATAAAAAAAGCCCCAGCGCCTTTAATTGAAAATATTAAAACGCTACTTCAAGAGCTTTCTGAGAAAGAGCCTGAAATGTAATTTATATAAAAATAAAGCTTGAAATATAAGAATAATCCACTTTGAAGAAAGTTTAGTCAAAATGGATTATTCTCTACAGTTTCGTACCCGATAATTGTACAGCTTAATATGTGAAAAATTATAGACCATGGTTAAGTTTTTTACACAATTAAAATTGTTTATTTCACAATCAATGAGATACATAAATCTTTAGATACAAATTAGTTAAGAAATTACGCTCTACTACTCCCTTTCTAATAACCCATTTGTGATGGACTATTAACCCTCACCAAAATCTAGAGTACTTCCTGTTTCTACTAAAGTCTTTGTATTACTTAATATCATCCCCCAAGCCTTGTCGCTGTTTTCATAAGTGGAATCGCCATCTTTCCACTGGTCATGAATGAGTGTCAATTTCGTGCATGAGCCAATAGGTTCTAAAAAATAGGAAATTCGTGACTCTAATGCATAATCATCTTTTATATATGACTTTCCAGGATAGTGAGTAAATCGAAGTAACTGATTTGGTTCATATTCCAATACATTCCCATAAACATGCACGGTTTCATCTCCATCAACTCCAGGACCGACATACTCCAAGAGATCGCCCACTTGAAATGTAGAGTTAATGACCGACCCATAATAAATTTGTTTTGTACCCTCAGGAGAGATAAGTGCCTTCCAAACTTCCTCTGGTGTACCTGCAATATAAAATTGATATTTCAAATCCTTCATAATTTTTATTCCTCCTAAAATTTTATTATGAACATGTACATTATAAAAAAACTTCACTGACAAGTACGGTCAGTGAAGTGAAGTATTTTGATAATGATTGAATAACTCAAAGCTGATCGTTGCCAATTTTTCTTGCAATAAAGTTGGCTCCAAAATAGTAATAGATTTACCATAGGTAAGTAGAAAGTAAGGTACAAAGCAATGAATAGACTCTTTATCAACCTTAAAAAGAGCTTGGTCGTTTTTTCGTTCTATTAAAGCATGATTAAATAACCAATGCTGACATAAATCATCAAGCACATGCGCATTGCCTTTGATACGGACAGAAATGAGTTTTTCAAGCTGACTTGAATCAGGTAAAAGACCCTTTAAAAAGAAAGTACGTGCTGAAAACCCCAAGGGCCTATCAAATTTTTCATCTGTTCTGGATAATGATTGAATACGATCAATTCGAAAACTTCGAATTTCTTCGCGCAGATGGCAATAAGCAACTGTGTACCACTTACCTTTCCAATAAACAAGACCATAAGGATCTATGTGACGTGATTGTGGCTCAATCCCCCTATCTTTATGATAAACAATAGCTAATCTATAACTTTCGGCAACAGCCATTTCCAAATCTTGAAGATTGGATTTCAAAGACGCTTCAATAGTAGGATGGATGACTTCAAATCCTCTTAAATGCCGATTGATATGATTTAATTGTTCCTCATTTGTATACATTTTTAACTTAGAAATTGCTTCATCTAACGTTTCACTAAAGGGATACCCTGCATCTATTGCAAATTTTGCAGCATGAACAAGTGCTTTTTGCTCATCCAGGTTAAAAAATAAAGGTGCCTTTGTAAACTCATTCAATAAACTGTACCCACCATTATGTCCTGCATCTGAAATGATTGGTACTCCACTTGCGCACAATGCATCAATATAGCGGTACACCGTACGAATACTGATTTCTAATTCCTCTGCTAGCTCCTTAGCAGTCAATTGTTTCCTCGTTTTGAGGAGCCATAATATAGAAAGCATATTAACCATTTTAGACATATATAATGATTCCTTTCTCATGGATTCAAAAAAGCGTAAAATTAGTGAAATATCATAAATGTAAACCTATGTTTACCTTTTCATTAATCCACTTACGGAGTTTACTCTGAAGAACATTCTACTTTATTATAAAATATCTCGCTAAAGCTTTTAATAAAGTTTGATGAAAAATACCACAACTGAATACTTTTCTGAGGACAGCCACTATACTGTGAATGCTATTGTAAAAACCTGATGTGCCTTCTACTTCTTCTCGCTTTACTATTACGATATTGCCATTCCTGTAAGAAAATTATGCTATACTATTTCTATTATCGAAATAATTAGAAAGAGGGATGTTAGATGACAAATTTACAGCAACTAGATACTTACTTCGCAGAACATCGTGAGGAGCATTTGAATGAATTAATGGAATTTTTACGTATTCCTAGTATTAGCTCTTTATCTGAGCATAAAGGTGATATTCAAAATGCCGCACAATGGCTTTCTAATGCGTTTGAAAAGCTAAATCTTGAAAATATCTCCATCACTCAAACTGCTGGACACCCTGTTGTTTACGCTGATTGGCTACATGCTGAAGGGAAACCAACTATTCTGTTTTATGGTCATTATGATGTGCAGCCTGTAGATCCATTAAATTTATGGGAAAGTGAGCCGTTTGATCCTACAATTCGCGACAATAAATTATTTGCTCGCGGTGCCAGTGATGATAAAGGGCAAGTGTTTATGCACCTAAAAATGATTGAAGCATTATTTGCAACTACAGGGACTTTACCTGTTAATGTTAAATTCATTTATGAAGGCGAAGAAGAGATTGGCAGTCCAAACCTTCCTACTTATGTTGAAGAATATAAGGAGAAATTAGCCGCAGATTTAATTTTGATTTCAGATACAGGTCTATATGGTCCTGGTAAGCCTGCAGTATGCTATGGTTTACGTGGTTTAACAGGTATTCAAATTGACGTTCGTGGAGCTAAAGGTGATTTACATTCTGGTCTTTATGGTGGAGGCGTGCAAAATGCTATCCATGCATTAGCAGAAATTTTGGCATCCTTCCGTGATGAGCATGGCACAATTCAAGTTGAAGGCTTCTACGATAAAGTATTACCATTAACTGAAGAAGAACGTGAAGCATATCGTGCACTTGGTTTCGATGAAGGATCAGTGAAGGATGAGGTTGGCGTCAAGGAATTATTCGGTGAGGCTGGTTATTCCTATTTAGAGCGTACTTGGGCACGTCCGACATTAGAGGTAAATGGTGTATTTGGTGGTTTCTCAGGCGAAGGCATTAAAACAGTCCTTCCTGCTGAGGCTGGCGCTAAAATCACTTGCCGTCTTGTGCCAAATCAAGAACCCGAAGAAATTGTAGCACTGTTAAAGGCGCATGTTGAAAAACACAAGCCAATAGGTGTTGAAGTGTCAATCTCTGAATTCGATAAAGGGCGTCCATTCTTAACACCATTTGATCACCCATTCATCCAAGCTGCTGGTCGATCATATGAAAAAGTATATAACGTCCCAACTGCTTATACACGTGGCGGCGGATCAATCCCTATCGTGGCTGCCTTTGATGAAATTTTAGAATTACCAGTCGTACTTATGGGCTTTGGTTTATCTAGTGAAAATTTCCATGCACCAAATGAACACTTCCATTTAGAAAACTTCGATAAAGGACTGCGCGTTTTAAGCGATTATTTATTTGAAGTGGCTACATTACAAAAATAATTATTGGAAAATCAAAATCCCCTCTTCACTATACGCGAGGGGATTTTATGATTTTATTGACCAAAAATCGTTACAATATCTTCTGATTTTTTTCGTTCTTTTCCTTTTGGGACTTCATCAAAATAGCCAACTTGCAGCATTGCAATTACACGTTCACCAGGCTGCACTTTTAAAGCCTCACGGAATTTTGGTTGATCTAAGAAAGCAGGTGTTTTCCAGCAAGAACCAATCCCTCTATCCCATGCTAGCAATTGAATGTTTTGAATAAAGATACTCGCTGCAGCGTAATCTTCTAAACGCTCCTTTTGACGAGCATCCTCTGGAACGATGATAAAAGCATAACCACCTGCTAATGTGAATTTTGTCATTTGCTTTGTTAAGTCCTCATTAGAAAGCTCTTGCCATTTGGGTACCGTTAAATCACGCAATAAATCGTGAAGCGCAAATAATTCCTTACCACATGCAACAACTAAACGCCATGGCTCTCGATTTCCATGATTGGGTGCCCATACTGCATCATCGATAACTTCCAATAGGTCTTCACGATCTACTGGCTGCCCATTAAATTTTTTAATGGAACGACGCTGAATAATGGCATCCCTAACAGACAAAAATTGTTCGCTCATAGTATACTATCTCCTTCTATAACATTACATCGTATTATAATGAATCTCTTCTATCTTCCACATTATCACAAAATGATAAGCTTTAAAACAGCTATCTTTTTAAGCAAAACTATCATCAATATGGTAGAAATAATAAGTCATGCTTGGTGTATAAGCTGTGGAATCCTCGTAAAGATACGGTCGATTGATACTATCTGAAGTATGAGCATTCACATAAGGGACACCATTCTGAATACTTGTCACAATAACAGAATGGTCAATTCTTCCGTCACCTTGGAAATCATAAAAAATCACATCACCAATGTCCAATTCTTCAGCGGATTGAACCCGCCTCCCCTTCAGTCCAGTTTTTGAACCTTCCAAATACCATCTTAGGGAATGTGCTACAGACCAGCTAAAGCTCCAATTGCCCTGTTGAATCCACCAGCCTCTATCCCTACTCGGTGCTCCGCGCATTGGCGCTCCACCCGCAAATAAGCATTGTGATATATAGTTCGTACAATCAACCGTAAAGTTTGGAAATGCCGGATT
Source organism: Lysinibacillus sp. B2A1 (assembly GCA_002973635.1). GTDB lineage: Bacteria > Bacillota > Bacilli > Bacillales_A > Planococcaceae > Lysinibacillus. Next base: position 567,427 of record CP027224.1, on the reverse strand, counting down.
TCGTCTATTCCACCACAAATTTGCGTACTGTACAGCAGCCTGTCTGTTATACATTTTCGCCACGCCTTCCCTCCTTATGTTCATGATATGTAAACATAGGTATTTCTATTAATTAGGTCCTTATTAGCATAATTGATGAAAGAGGTCTGATTTAACACTATCTTTTCCAATTTTAAGATAGTTTTTGCTACAATAGGGTTAACAAAGTATAGACTTTTATTTTATGACCAGAAGGGATGTTGAATGTGAAGCAGCATGCTGAAAAGGAGATTTTACAAACCACTCTTTTATGCGATAAAAAAGGTAATTTAAATCCAGCTGCCATCGGATTTGCACGAAAGCCTCTTATAAACAGCAATTTAAGCGGCCATATCATGCGCAAAAAGAAATGGAATTATTGGTGTGTCTACGGTGATGAAATCTTATTCTCTGCGACAATCAGTCATCTAGACTACGCGGCGGTCTGCTTCGTCTATTTCCTTGAATATGAAACTCAGCGCTACTTTGAAAAAACAATAACGATTCCATTGGGCGGAAAGCTAAAAATGCCTACTCAAGTATTAGAATCAGTAACATTCAAAAATAGTGAAATGATGATTGATATGGCCTATATCCAAAATGAAACACATCTATCTGTTTCAATCCCAAACTTTGATGGAGATATTTTACGTGCAAAGCTTATCATTCAGCATCCGCCTACAGATGAAACCTTAAATGTAGTCATCCCTTGGAACCGTAAAACCTTTCAATTTACTGGCAAGCATCATATACTTCCAACTTCAGGTGTTGTGACAATCGGCACTCGCCGTTTTACATTCTCTCCAGAGGAAAACTTTGCGGTTTTAGATTATGGTCGAGGAATTTGGCCACGTGAGGCTACTTGGAATTGGGGAATGGCTTCGCAGCGAGTTCGAGGTAGACGTATCGGCCTCAATTTAGGTGGAAAATGGACCGATGGAACTGGCATGACAGAGAATGCCGTTTTTGTAGATGGAAAAATGACAAAAATTCATGAGGATTTATTGTTTCATTATGATCGAGAGGATTATATGCAAAGATGGAAGATAAAGTCTAAATTCTCTAATCAAGTTTCTTTAACCTTCTCTCCCTTTTTCGAACGTGTCGCCACTACAAATGCTGGACTCGTTAAATCTGAGGTTCACCAAATGTTTGGCTATTACGCTGGCTCAATTTTACTTGATAACGGTGAAACACTCGTTATTCAGCAAATGCTTGGCTGTATCGAAGAGCATCGTGCGAAATGGTAAAGGATTATTACTAGGCTCAAGCGCGCTGATATTGATGTATCAGCGCCTCTCCCCTATTCATTCCTTTTTCTGCCCACTCAATCCAGCCATAATCTTCTCTGGATCATCTGTAAAAATTGCCCGCACACCGAGTCCCTGTAAATGCTCAGCATGCTTAACATCATTCACTGTATAAACCCGCACAATTGCTCCTTCTTGCAAAGCTCTACCAACAGATTTTCGAAATGCTGCTGGTAAACTAACATGGATTGCATTTGCTGGAATTTGAACAGCATAGCCGTTAAAATCAATTAAAATTTCAGCAAATAAAGCTGCGGTTTCAATATATGGTGCCATCTGTGAGACAATTTGTATCGACTCATGATTAAAGGAGGATATGATCACTCTTTCTGTCATTTGATGTGCAGCAACTTCCTTCATGACAAGAGCCTCAATCCCATCATAGGGCACTACATCTGTTTTAAGCTCTATATTAATACGATGATTTGTACCTGCAAACAATTCTAATATTTCACCCAGTGTCGGGATACTTTCACCCTCAAATTCCGCAGAAAACCATGAACCAAAATCAAATGCACGCAACTGCTGTAAGGTATAATCTTTAACATAGCCACTACCATTGGATGTCCGATCAATCGTTTCATCATGAATGACCACTAGCTCGCCATCAGCTGTTACATGTACATCTAACTCGATACCTCCAATGGGAAGCCTTGCTGCTGCGCAAAATGCGGCTACCGTATTTTCTGGGTAATGTGCAGAAACGCCTCTATGTGCGAAAATATCCAAACCTATAACCTCCTATGACACCTTTTAATTTGATCAAAAAACTAATTATATATTACTTGCTTCTAAATCTAATAGTAACATAATTAGCCTATTACGCTTTCGCTTGATGGTAAATATTATATATAGTAGTATGATAATCTACTTTGAATTTGTAAGTACTTAGGAGGTGCTAAAAATGACTACGCAACATCCAGATTTTAGGGCTGAGGTGGAATGGCTAGCTTTTACTAAAAATTATATGCAACAAATATTAAATGAATCGCAAAGAGACTTGAAATCAGCGCAGGAGAATATTCGGCAATCGATGGCAGATCTTGATTATTTAGACTCTAGTTTGAGTTATTTAAATATCCTTGCCAACGCCCGATTCTTTGAAATGGCACGTAACCAAAAGGAAGGCTTAGAGGCTGTGCAAAAGAAGCCTTATTTTGCCCGAATCCATTTTCAAAAGACTGGTGATCCAGAGGAATTTCTTTATATTGGTAAAACCTCATTGTTCCATCGAGAGACACACGAACCAATTATTGTAGACTGGCGTTCACCAGTTGCAAACGTCTATTATGATGGTCGCCTTGGTGATATGGAGTATGATGTTCGAGGTGAAATTCATAAAGGTCACCTTTTTGCCAAGCGTCAATATAAAATTGAAAATGGTGAATTGCTTGATATACGAGATATTGATTTAACGACGAATGATGAATTACTGCAAGAAGCGTTAGCTGGAAAGGCAGATGTACGTTTAACAGAAATCGTCTCGACCATTCAAAAAGAACAGAACGAAATTATACGAGCACATCTTCGTCAGCCTATTATCGTACAGGGTGCTGCCGGCAGTGGAAAAACAACGATAGCTCTCCACCGAATCTCTTACTTCCTCTATACTATGGGCGAGCATTTTAACCCTGAGCAGCTCATGATATTAGCACCAAATAAGCTATTTATCGATTATATTGGTGACGTTTTGCCAGAACTCGGCGTTGACAAAATTTGTCAAACAACCTTTGCAGATTATGTCCTTGCTGCTACTAAGCTTAAGCTTAAACTTCAAAACCCTAATGAGCAGTTAGAAACTCTTGTTGCAGGCGGATCTCAACAGTCCACCGCTTGGATATCTGAGATGAAGGGCTCACTTTATTATCGTGATGTTATAGAACGTTATGTTCAAAAGCTTGAGCAGGAAACCGCTGAGCAATTTGAAGATGTTTTCATTGAAAAATACTGTATTATGCGCGCCTCTCATTTAAAAAAGCTGTTCTTATACGAATTTTCTTATATGCCTATTGAAAAGCGAATTGACCATATTAAAAAGATTTTAGCCAGCCATGTTCGCCAAAAGAAGCAAGCCGTCTTAAATATGTTGCATAAGAAATATGATGAGGCGCTTGGCAAAGCTTTAAATGGAATACGAGATGATGACAAACGTCGTCGTGTCGTTACAAAGTTTATTGATGAACGGGATGAACGAATACCCGCCATTGAAAAAGAGGCTAAATCCACTGCAACTATTTATATGCGACGTTTCTCTAAACATAATATAAAAATACTTTACCGTACCCTACTTACAAAACCTGAGCTTTTAGCAGAGCTTGCACCGGAGTGGCATTATCTTGAACAACAGCAGTTTTTACAGGCTCATCTAAAGGAACAGTGGGTGCTTGAGGACTTAGCCGCGTTGTATTATTTACAGGCTCGCTTTAAGGGTATTTCAGATGAATGGAAAATGCGGGTGGTTTTTATTGACGAAGTACAGGACTATAGCTTATTCCAGCTTGCTGCTTTAAAAGCTGGACTTGAAACAGATATGTTTACAATGGTAGGCGATTTAGCACAAGGTATTCATAGTTATCGTTCACTAACTGCCTGGGAGCCTGTCCAACAGTTATTTCCTCGCGCAAGCTTCAGGACACTACAAAAAAGTTATCGTACAACCATTGAAATCATGGAGGTCGCAAATAAGGTTTTAGTACAAATGGAAGAACAGTTACCACTAGTGGAGCCTGTAGTTCGTCATGGCAATGCGCCAACTTTCATACAAGCAAATGCATTCGATGCCCTAAAAATTAAGTCAATTTTTGAATCCATTCGCGCGAAAGGACATAGATCCATTGCATTAATTTGTAAAACATCAGCAGAGGCGCTCAAAATGCAGAAAGCTTTAACTGACCATAAAATAAACACTCAACTGCTTACAGAAAATGATTCCATCAATCAGGAATTATTACTTGTAGTGCCAAGTCATTTAGCAAAGGGACTTGAATTTGATGCAGTCATCGTCGCTGCCTTCGATACACCTTTCTATGATACAAAGCTTGACAGAAAGCTACTGTATGTGGCACTTACACGGGCAATGCATGAACTCTATTTAATCGGCCCTGCAAAAGAAGCCTTTCTTTTAGAAAGCTAAAATTCCTATAAGCAATAAAAAGTCGCTATTAGGGCGACTTTTTCAATGCTCCTTTATTAATTCCGAGGTGGTAAACGGTAAAACTTCCCTCGGGATAAATACACTTTAATAATTTTCCACCATGAGCTAGGTGCTTCCTTTGGAGGAGACTTCTTTTTAGGCAATGCTGGCATGCGCACGAGTAACGACTCCTTTCATCGGGTTATTAATACTATATGAAGATAGTAGGTATTTATGATAAAAAAGCTTAGTTATACTTTTATAATAAAAAAGGTAAGGAGTGATTTTACTTTTCCCTCCTTACCATTCATTTTAATGCTTTACATAATAATCGATTTGTTGTGCCTTCATAAAGCCAGCCTTTTCATAAACAGAAAGGGCTTTCCCATTGTCAATTTCTACATCAAGCATCACAAATTTTGCTCCGATTTTGCTTGCATAGTCCTTGGAAAAGGATAACATAGCTGTACCAATGCCCTGTCCTTCGCAATTTGGATGTACGGCCAATGCTGTGACCCATTGAACTTCATTTTCCTGAGCAGTTGTCACTGTTCCAACGACCTCACCGTCTTTGCGGGCCAGCCATAGCTTTCTGCCATCTGTAGATGTATTAAAGGCTATTAGCTCTTCAGACTCTTCTGGTAAATCCCCAAACGCTTCACTATAAATGTCAATCAACTCTGCCTGCTCACCTGCATAAGGAGTAATTTCTACATCCTTACATAAATTTACTGATTCTGCTCTTGTTTCTAAAGTTGCCTCTGAAAAGCTATATGTAAAGCCTTTATTTTCAATAAACGTATGACCAAAGGGTGATCCATCTATTACTACAGCCAATTGCCCCTCTACTCCACGCTCTTGAAGACCAGCCTGTAAAGCTTCCACTAAAGCGGTTCCGATTCCTTTTTGACGATAGGCAGGCGTTACTACTAGAGACCATTCATATGTATGAAGCCCCATTAAGTCTACAGCACTTGCTGCTCCTACTAACACATCCTTATCATCTTCATATGCAAGTATCATAAAGCCCTTTGTTTCAAAAGATCCCGCCATAGGAACTCCCATTGCAGTTTCATATACACGGTAATCATGTACGGTTGCTTCTTCACATAATAATGTTACTTCTTTTAATGTTTCCCCATCTAATGGAAAAGACACCGTCATTACTGAAATATTCATCGTTTACTCCGTTCTTGAATCAGACTATTGCCCTATTGTAGCAAGAAAGAAAATCAGCTTGCAACAAATTATAATAGTAACTTCTAATAATCAACTATTTTGTTTTTAATACAAGGAAAATAAATGGATTTATACAATCATTAATGACTGTAATAACTGAAAACTACTAGAATTTATAGATACATATTCATACTAAGCGCTCTCATTCAATATTTCAACCCTCCTTACAATTATACCATTTATACAAATAAATTACATTTTTGATATAAGAATATGGTCTTCATTTCATTTAATTATTTTTGCAATGATGCCATATTTTCGACCCTTCTTTTAACTTCTTTCAGCAAATGTTTTTTTGTATCGAAAGCGTAGCGGCAGTTGTTTTATGCGCATAAGCATAGGGCAGTGGCAGATACAGAAATCTCTTACCTCTTTAGGTGGTGAGATGAATGCTAATTTAAGCTACTTTTCAGCAGATGTCACGGAACCAAAAAGGAGCTCTTTATGAAGGCAATTCTGCAGAGGCATAATTGATATTGTTTTCAAAAACTAAGAAAGGAGCGATCCCAAAGAGAGATCACTCCATATAATAACGCTACTCTTCAAGATGATATGAAGAAGATTGTAACATTTGCGCATAAACGCCACCCGATTCAATTAACTGTTGTTGAGGACCTGCTTCAACTAATTCACCCTTGTGCATAACAAGTACAATATCGGCATTGTGTACAGTATTTAAGCGATGAGCAATAACAAAGCTTGTACGCCCCTGCATTAAGGTATCCAGTGCCTCTTGAATGGCAAGCTCAGTAACAGTATCAATACTGCTTGTAGCCTCATCAAGTAATAATATCTTAGGATCAGCAATTAATGCTCGAGCTATTGACAGTAGCTGCTTTTGTCCCTGTGAAATTTCTCGACCATCTGCTGCAAGAATAGTATCATAGCCATTTTTTAGCTTAATGATAAAGTCGTGAGCATTTGCGCGTTTTGCCGCCTCTACTATTTCTTCATCGCTTGCATCTAATCGACCATAGCGAATATTCTCTCGTACTGACGCTTCAAACAAAAATGGGTCCTGAAGCACAAAGGCCATTTGCGAACGCAATGCTTGTCGTTCTATTTGTTGAATGTTTACACCATCAAATAAAACCTCACCTTTTGTTACCTCATAAAATCTTGCAATAAGCTGTAAGATAGTTGTCTTTCCTGCACCCGTTGCTCCCACAAGAGCTATTGTTTGTCCAGGCTCTACTATAAAATTAACATCCTTTAACGTATAAGCTTCTTCCTCCTGCTCATATTTAAAATAAACATGCTGGAAGCTCACCTGTCCTAATAGTTTATGCTTTTGTGTTGAAGCAGTTTCCACTTCAGGCTGTTCATCCAGTAATGCAAATACTCGTTCAGCACCAGCAATGGCTGATAAAACTGTATTAAATTGATTGGCTAAATCATTTAATGGGCGAGTAAACTGGCGTGCGTACTCAGTAAAAATAACAATGACCCCAATTGACACGTGACCATAAAGAGCAAGTACGCCCCCAATCCCAGCTACAATTGTAAAGCTCATATTGTTTAAGAAGTTCATGACCTTTGGAATATAGCCTGAATATGTCTGTGCCCAAAAGCCTGTTGTTTTTAATCGCAAGCTTTTCTCACGAAACTCCTCCATCATTCTGTCCTCTTGTGAGAATGCCTTCACAATTCGTTGACCTGAAATTGTCTCTTCAATCATACCGTTGAGCGCACCAATAGCCACCTGCTGCTGTTTAAATAATGGAGCTGTTCTTCGAGTAATCCAGCGCATAGCCCAAAACATAATCGGTATAATGGTCATCGTTAATACCGTTAGCAAAGGACTTAAGCTTAGCATGATAACTATAGTACCTGTAAGCGTTAAAACACTGGAAAACACCTGAATAAAGGAACTATTTAATGTTGAACTTACCGCTTCTATATCATTTGTCATCCGACTCATTAACTCTCCATGCTGTCGGCGATCAAAAAATGAAATGGGTAATCTTTGAAAATGTGTAAAGACGCTTGTACGCAGTCTATAAATGGTTTGCTGGGCAATACCAATCATCCAGTAATTTTGTAAAAATAACGCTACTGCTAGTAGAGCATAAATGCCGATTAACAGCATAATGCCCTTACCTAGACCTGCGAGCTGACCATGCATCACATACATATCTATCATTTTTCCGATTATATAGGGTCCAAGAAGCGCTAAAACAGAACTCACCATAACAAGTAAAAGCACAATCATTAAGAGTACACGTTGTTCATCGACAATTTTCCATAATCTCAACAATGTACTTCGCCAATCTGTCGCACGCGGGCCCTTCTTTTTCTTAACAACCTGTTGTAAATCATCTTTTGTCAAAATCGGCTCATAACCAAAAGGTTTGTGGAAAAATGCCATTATTTCTCTACCTCCTGCTGGGAGACTGCGATTTTTTTATAGAGCTCAGAAGTCTGTAATAGCTCTTTATGCGTGCCATATGCTACTACTCTCCCTGCATCGATTAGTAATATTCGATCTGCCCCTTTAGCCGTACGTATTTTCTGGGTAACAACAAGCATAGTTGCTGGTTCCTCGCTCAGTGCCTCCCATAATGCTTGCTCCGTTTTTACATCAAGCGCACTCGTACTATCGTCCAGCATTAATAGATGACCTTTTCGTAATAACGCTCTTGCAATAGATAACCTTTGTTTTTGACCACCTGAAAGATTAACGCCCTTCTGTCCAACTCTTGTTTCATAACCCTGTGGAAAATCTTCTACAGAAGCATGTATTTGCGCTTGCATCGTCGCCTGTCGCACAGCAGCCATTTCAGCATCAGCGTCCCCCATTTAACATTGTCTGCGATACTGCCTGTAAATAATAAGGATTGCTGTGGGACATAACCAATAATCTCTCTTAGCTCTTGTAAGTCCCATTGCTGAATATCCTTGCCTTCTACTACTATTCGCCCCTCAGTGACATCATAAAAACGTGGAATTAGTTGTAATAATGTTGATTTACCTGCACCTGTAGCACCCATTATGGCTAATTTTTCACCTGATTTAACGCGAAAGCTTACACTCGCTAATACGGGAGAGTCTCCACCTGGATATGTAAAGCTAACGTTGTCAAAGGTCAATTCGCCAAAATATCTTCTGCTAGAGGCACTTTCTATAGATGATGAAAGCTCAGTCTCATTTTCAATAGATAGTACTTCTGCCATACGTTCTGCCGAGGCCTTGGCACGAGCATAAAAGATTATAATAAACGCAAACATTGAAAATGAGCCTGTCATACGCATTGCATAATTGACAATTGCCACAATATCACCAATCGGTGTTGTACCTGAAGCTATTTGCTTTGTCCCAAACCACAAAACAGCAAGTAAACTCATATTCATGATGAATAACAGGACAGGCATAATATACTCCATTGTACGCAAAGCCTTGACTGTATCTAATTTTAAGCGTGAAGCTACCTCTTCAAAACGAGAGGCTTCATAGGTACCACGTAAATAAGCCTTAACCAAGCGGATAGCCTGTAAATTTTCCTGTAGTACACGATTTAAACGATCCACTCTCTTTTGAACAAGCCCAAAATAAGACACGCCCTTTGTTACCATAAAAATAAGAAAAATGAAAATTACAGGTGCCCCAATAACTAAAAATAATGCAAGCTTTGCATTGACAACAAAAGCCATAACAATACTACCAACAACAGCCAATGGTGCTCGAAGCATAATTCGCAGACTCATAAAAAGCACAGTTTGAACCTGTGTCACATCATTCGTCAGCCTTGTAATTAGTGAGGCAGTTGAAAACTTTTGATAAGCAGCTAAAGTAAACGCTTGAATTTTTTCAAACATCGCATTTCGTAAATCATAAGAAAAGCTTTGTGCAGTATGTGATGAAAAATATGAATTAATGACACCAGCAAAAAAAGCTACGAAGGAAAGAACTAGTAATATAGCCCCCATTGTAAAATCATTCCCTGATTTTGTGCTCGTACCCCATCATCTATGATTTTAGCCATTATAAGCGGCTGAACTAACTCAACAAATAACTCCAACAGCATTAAACATAACGCAATAGATGCTGTCCATTTATACGGCTTTACATAGGAAAAAATTTCTTTCATATTCTTCCCCCTTGTTACTTATAGGAATTTAGTGAATTTTCAAAATAGTAATAAACACCTGGTCCGATAATACTTTTATGCTTTTTCTCCAGCTACTGAAAGCCATGTTACACAAACAAGCATAACAAACACACCAACTAATTGCCAAAAACCTAAAGTTGTACCAAACACAATTACTGAAATAGCCATAGCTGTTAAGGGCTCGATACTAGATAGTACACTAGTCTCAACTGCTGTAATATATCTCATACTGCTTAAAAACAGCACAAAAGCTACTGTTCCAAAGAATATGAGTGCAAGCATCAACCCTATTATCTTCATATCTGTGAACACTAGCCATAGATTTGACTGCCATACACGACCAATAATCCCCAATGTTCCTCCGCCTATCAGCATCCCCCAACCGACAACGAGTAGAACATTCCACTCTTTCATAAGACGTGCTGGATATAATGTGTAGAAGGCAAACGTTAGACCAACTGCTACTCCCCACAATAAGGCTTTTTTACTAACTAATAAAGCGTCAAATGAAGCGTTCGTTAGTAGGAGAAATAGACCTATAAGTGTACCAATAATCCCTAACACTTGATATTTAGGGGGCCATTTCTTTAAACTAAGAGAGACATAAGCAACAACAAATATCGGCGCTAAAAACTGCAATAGGGTTGCTAATACCGCATTACTCGCATTAATTGCTGCCACAAAGGCAAATTGCACGCCCAACATTCCGGCTATACCGAATATAACGAGCTGTCTACTCCACAGTTTTTGTTGCCAAATGCCAAAAATGTCTTTTCTTGTTAATAATAAATATGTAAGCAATAGTATACCTGCAACTGTTAAACGAATTGTTAACATAAAAGACACTGTTAGTGGTGTATGGCTAAGTAACCATTCCATTAAAGGCCCAGTTGCACCCCATAACATCGAGCCAGTAACGATAAATATTATTCCTTTTAAACGTTCCATACAATTCCTGCTTCCTATATACGTACTAAAAAATGTTATTTTTCTTCAAAACTTTTCTTGCATTTCACTAGAAAAGTCCTAATATTTTTCATCATCAAATATTTACAAATATATTCATAATGACTAATTCCCGATAATTAACTATAATATTAGTATATATTGATTACCCAAGGAGATCGAATAATCATGAGTCATATGCATAAATCATTTACGATTGATGAACATTATTTAAATTCACTTCCTTTTCCTGCAATTGTCATGAATCAAGATGGACAAGCTATTATTTTGGGAAAACCTGCTGAACAACTATTTGGTATTTCAGCGACTGATATTAAAGGAAATACTACTCCATTCATACATGAAAATCTACTGCGTCATTTATCATTAGAGACATTTCAGGCTATTTTACACAATGATGAAAGTACGTATATAGATCAAGTTCAAGTGGTCACATTTACAAATGAAGAGATTACTGCAGCATTGCTGGCTAAACCATTTATAGAGCAAGGAGAGAAGTATATTCTCCTGTTATTTATGCTGCCAGAATTAATGATTAATTCTGTGTCAAATAGCAGTACGCTTATTAATTTAAAGCAAGGGTTAGACGTAGCATTCATGACCGTTACGCTTGATCATGATGGTTTTATCTTAGAATGCAATGCAGAATTTCTAAAGACAAGTCAGTGGACTCCAAAGCGTGTCATCGGCAAGACGTTTTGGCAGCTATTCCCTGACAATGAATTAAGTGAAAAGATTACAAACACTATTTGGCGTAATTTAAACAATGGTCATACGTGGCAAGGTGAGGTTGAAAAAGTTACAAAAACAGGCCAATCTTATTGGGTACTTCTAACAGCTATCCCGACCTTTAATCTTGAAACAAATGACCAACAATTTATTTTAATCGAGAAGGACATCACGAAATCAAAAACAATCCAGCATCAATTAGAAAAAATTGCTTATATAGATACTGAAACAGGTCTTATGAATGCACATCGACTCGAGAAAGTAATTTCTAATATGATTGAGGATGAGAGACACTTTTCTTTTGTCTATTTAAGTATTGATAAATTTTACACATTAAAAGAGCTACATGATCAGCAAATCGATCAAAGCCTTATTGTAGAATTTACAAACCGTATAAAAATGTATTTCCAAGATAGTACAATGGCACGCATTAATGAAAATGATTTTGTTGTCATCACACCTTTAAGTGAGTGGTTTATTCAAGGTTTCTTGTCCTATCTACAACAACATCCAATCTATAGCAGCAATATTGCAGTACCAATTTCTATTAGTGGTGGTATTACACGATACCCAGAAGATCAAACAACATTCTCTCAATTAATGAAAGCATCTATCGCAACCATTTCTAATGTTCGTGAGGCAGGCGGCGATAAAATTGTCTCATTATCTAAAGCTACTCATAAGGCTTTGAATCGAAAAGCTTTAATTGAAAAACGCTTGCTTCAGGCTCTTGATCAAAAGAATTTGAAAGTATTATATCAGCCCCAAATTGATGTTTATTCAGGAAAAATCACAGCTGTAGAGGCACTAGTCCGTTGGGAAGATGAAGTAATCGGTGTTGTCGCACCTGACGAACTTATTCCAATTGCAGAGGAGACAGGACTTATTAACAATATTGGTTCCTTTATGCTAGAAAAAGCTTGTGAACAGGCGTTAATTTGGAAAAAAGCCGGTCTAGACATGAAAGTATCTATAAACTCTTCTGTTCGTGAATTCCGTGATAAAAATATGGCAAAATCAATTCTTGAAAAACTAGCTAAAACGGGTTGCCCTGCCAGCCTTATTCAAATTGAAATTACAGAAAAGTTTGCACTAGAGGCAGAGGCTGCTACCTTCATTACTCAGCAAATGCGTAAGCTAGAGAACGAGGGCATTTCCTTTATTCTAGATGACTTTGGTACAGGGTATGGCTCATTCAGATACATGCAAATTTTACCGATAGATACATTAAAAATTGATAAAACATTTACAAGCTCCTTACTTAAATCTGAAAAGACACAAAAGCTAATGCATGGTATGGTGCAGCTTGGAAAATCGATGGAACTTAAAGTTGTAGCAGAGGGTGTTGAAACTGCAGAGCAAGCAGACCTTTTAATTACTTATGGCTGTGACGCTATTCAGGGCTATTATATTAGTAAGCCAGCTACTCCTGAGGAAATTGAAACATTGTTTGTAAAATAGAAAAAACAAAGGGAGGCTGCGTTAGAGCAATTTTTCAAACGCAGCCTCCAGTTATTTTATTTTTTATAGACTTTTTGTAATTTAACTTTACTTGAACGTATCGACCGGAATATTAATTGCATAAATACCTCTGCAAATACAAGGCCCATAACGATAGCTCCAGTAATTAAAAATGCTTTTAACCCATACTGCAGACCTTGTAAGTAATCATCCTCTACAACGTTTCTCATAGCATTATAAGCCATACCTCCAGGCACTAATGGAATGATTCCGCCTACTATAAAAATAATCATTGGCATTTTAAAGCGCCGCGCATATAAATGAGCAACTATTGCAATGACAAATGATCCGAAGAAAGAAGCATTGACGACATCCATTCCTTTTTCTGTTAACAGATAATAGATGATCCAGCCAATTACTCCAACAAGGCCACAATGAAGCAGTGTTTTTCTAGGTACATTAAAAATAACGGCAATCCCAGCAGTTGCAAAGAAACTAACAATTAATTGAATGATAATATCCATCATATGTTATTGTGCGCCTCCTAAAATGCTAGGGTGACAGCAATTGCTGCACCAATAGCAAAGGCTGTTAAAAAGGCCTCTGCCCCCTTTGCCATCCCTGACATAAAATGACCTGCCATTAAATCACGCACTGCATTTGTAATCAATATACCTGGTACAAGTGGCATGACAGAACTAATGATAATTTTATCAAGCTCTGTTCCATAACTATACTTGACTGCAAAGAAGGCAACGAAGCCGATAACGAGTGATGCAGTAAATTCTGAGAAAAACTTTACTTTGGTTAAATTATTTATCATTACAAGCACTAGAAAGCCTAATCCTCCCGCTAAACATGCTATCGGAAAATCAGCCCATCCTCCCTTAAACATAATAAGAAAACAACCACTTGCAAGAGCTGATGCTAGGACTTGTAAATAGGTTGGTAAAAAATAATTTGTTTTTTGTATCGACTTTAGCTCGTCATAAGCCTCTTCTAATGTTATCATGTGAGATGTGAGTCTCCGAGATACTGAATTTACCAAGGCTATTTTTTGTAAATCTGTAACCCTATTGGAAATCGATGTGATCCTCGTTGGCTGTGTCTTGCCTAACGAAAAAATGATTCCGGTTGGTGTGGCATAACATTGCGCATCAAGCATATTTTGAGAATGTGCCATGCGTAGCATCGTATCCTCCACACGGTATGTTTCTGCACCACTTTCAATCATAATACGCCCTGCAAGCAATAAGCAGTCAATCGTAAATTCATTATCCGCTTCATGTAAAACCATTACAGCTATCTGCCTCCTTTAAAAGGTTCCTTGCCAATAGTATCGAACTGCCCAAAAAAACTCAACTGAAATTTTTAATACTATACTTTGGCTGTAATATGCTGACTAATGCAAATTGATTTTATATGAAAATTAATTTTCCACAAAATGATAACAAAACTTCGTAGATTCGTATAACTTTTTCAATGGCTGACACGTCTGATTGTATAGAAAAGTAATTTAGGAAAGGAGCGTATCCATAAAAATGCCGGAACGCAGAAGAAGACGCGGCCCGATGATTGATTTCCTATTAATCGGCCTCATTATTACATTAACAACTATTATTTTAGTCATTATCCTATCAAAGGATGACTTTAAGTTTCAAAAAATTAGTGCCTCAAAAGGGACAGAATCAGTACCTAGTAATTTATCCACAGAAAGCTCTGCGTTTCCAGGTATTCGTATTGTAACAGACGTTTCTAATGATAAACAAACACCTTTTGCTATTCATTATCCACAGACAGACAATAAAGCATTTAATGAAGCCGTTTTACAGTACATATCGGATTCAAAAGAAACCTATCTGTCATCAATGAAAAAAATTAAAAACAAAGAGGCTATGGGCGAGCTTAATATTAGTTTAGAAACATTCCCATATCGTGAGCATTATTATTCCTTTGTACTGACGAAAATGCTGTACTTAGGCGGGGCAAATCATGAGGTTTCAACTAAGACATTCTTCATCAATAATGAAACTGGCGAACAAATCACCATTAAAACATTACTGCAAGGCGATGAAAACAACTTATCAACATTGGCTACTCAAGTACGTAAAGATTTACAGCAAAATCTTCAGTTAAAAGACGATCTCTTTACTGATGAGCTAGAAAAGGCAACAGAACCTAAATGGTCTAACTTCAATCGCTTCTCCATTGTAGATGATTCGTTACAATTCTATTTCGATGAGTATGAGATTGCTAGTGGAGCGGCAGGTGCACCAATAGTGAAGCTTCCTCTTTCGCTGATTAATCCGTTGTTAGCCTCTGATTTTCAAATTGCTATGGAGACTATAAAGCCTACGAAACCACCTACTACAGGTGATTCCACTACGAAACGTATCGCCTTAACTTTTGATGATGGCCCACATCCAAAAGTAACTGAACAAATATTAGATACTCTTGATAAATACCATGCAAAAGCTACCTTCTTTATGCTCGGCGGGCGTGTACAGTATTATCCTGATATTGCTAAGGATGTTCTTGCTCGAGGTCATGAAATAGGTAACCATACATGGAACCATCCTGTATTAACAAAGCTTTCACAAGAGCAGGTACTAAAGCAATACACATCAACTTCTGCAGAGCTAGAGAAAGCAATTAATCATGATGCCACTGTATTTAGACCTCCATATGGGGCAACAAACGATGCTATTAATGGGCAAATACCAATTCCAGTCGTACTATGGACGATCGATACATTAGACTGGAAGCATCGCAATGCACAGCAGCTATTACCATATGTGAAAAATAATTTACACAATAACGCCATCGTTTTAATGCATGATATTCATCAATCAACTGCCGATGGTCTGGATGCCGTACTCGCCTATCTACAGGGGCAGGGCTATGAATTTGTAACAGTCTCGGAGATTCTTCCATATCGTCAATAATTACTCCTTCATGTACTGCCTATATCCAACAAAAGCAAAAGTCCAATAAACTAGAATTTAGTTTATTGGACTCATGTTGTTGAAATACTATTATGTCAATGAAATCAAGGTGACAAATTAAAAAGTATAGCCCTTTTTCAAAACGAGGGGTTGATCTCCGTTCCGACTGAGTGCTTTCCTGGGGGCGTCCGATGAGCCGCTTCACTCGCGTTGTGAACTCCAGGGTCTCATCTGTGACGCTGAATCCCCAAGGAGTCACTCAGTCTACACTCCAATCAACCTTTGCTCATAGTATTTTCTTCTGGCAATTCACACAAATATATAGTGATAAATTTGAAGTCTTAGCCATCACTATATTGTGCAAAAATGGAGCTTTGATAACATTTTTCTATGTGAAAACAGAGGAGTACTTTATGTAAAGTTACAAAGTAGTTTGTTTTACGCATAAAATGTAGGTTAACATCTGTAGAATTGTACCAATATTCTATCCATTTAATGATGGTGAGTAATATGCTACTTTTGAGGGAAGAAAATATTTAAAGTTCTACACTATTGCTGATTGGAGTGCAAGGCTACTCGACTCCCGTGGGATAGCGAGACAGACGAGACCCTGCACGGAGCGTCAGCGCAGGAAGCGGCTCGTCGCTCGCCCACAGGAAGCCTTGCTCTGCGCGAAAGCGAAGCGTCAGCGACAAAGCGAGTAGCCTGGAACGGAAATCACCTTCATTTTGACTAAATATTCACAAAGAGTCCCTTGACTATTTAATTTTTCAACACTATGAGGGGCTGTCCGAAAAGTCGATGTAAATTGACTTTTCGGTACAGCCTTTTTCCATTTTTGTATACAAAAAAACCGCCCTCTTTTGTAAAATGAAGTTACCAGACCACATTCAACAGAAAGGACGATTTTTAATGAATAACCAAATGATTACTCAAGCAGATTATAACATGCAAATGGAAATGACTCTAGAAGGAATTTCAGAGGCGGGCATCTCTCAGAAACATCCTAAACCTCTTGTGTTCCAGCCTTATACAAATCGTCAAAGTATGATGATTATTGATATCGAATCCTATATTCCTGAGCATCATGTAGCGCGTTTGGTCGATGAAATGGTGGAATCTATTCCAGATGAATTGTTATTTTCCCATTACGTAGGTGGTGGTCGTGCCCCTTATCATCCTAAAATGTTACTGAAAGTCATTTTATATGCCTACACGCAAAAAACTTATTCTAGCCGAAGTATGAAACGAATGGTCGAAGAAAGTCTACCCGCTATGTGGTTAGCAGGCATGCAAGAACCTGACCATCGTACCATCAATGATTTCCGTGGTGTTCGTATGCCAGCCATCATAGAGGAGGTGTTTGAACAATTCCTCCTTCAACTGATGGAGCAAGAATTCATTGACCTTGAGCACATGTTTGTGGATGGTACGAAAATTGAAGCGAACGCCAATAAATATTCGTTTGTATGGGGCAAAGCGATTGCCAATCACGACCAAAAGCTACGTGATAAGATCCAATCGCTGATAAAAGATGTGCGTGCTGTGACAACCCAAGAGTTACGTGAGGACAAACTAGAAGAACAACTAGCAAAGACAGTCGAACAACTAACGGAGGAAGTGCAAGCGTTAGAAGGTCAATATGAACAGACAACGGACAAAGAGGAAAGAAAACGACTTCGAATGGAGAAATCTAAACGCAAAAAACACATCCAAACGATTGAAACGGATTATCTGCCAAGACTAGCACGTTATGAAGCGCAAAGAGAAATTCTTGGTGAACGTGGTAGTTATTCGAAAACAGACCCGGATGCCACGTTTATGCGAATGAAAGATGATCATATGAAAAACGGTCAATTAAAAGCTGGGTACAATGTACAAGTGGCCACACAATATCAGTTCATTATCGGATACGAGTTATTTCAACGACCAGGAGACACACGTTGTTTCCAACCATTTATGAAACAACTACTCGAAGCGTTACCCAAAGCGCCAATACAGGTGATAGCAGACGCGGGCTATGCGAGTGAAGAAAATTACTTATTTGCGATTGGCGAAGAAAAGGAACCACTATTTGAATTACTGGCTCCGTATAACACGTATGTAAAGGAACAAACAAAAAAATATAAACAGGATATTTCGAAGGTGCAAAACTGGCCCTATCGCGAGGAAGAGGATGTCTTTATTTGTCCGAACAATCGGAAGGTGATATTTAAACGCTATAGTCAACGAAAAAATACCGGAGGATACGAACAAGACTACAAAATTTATGAATGTGAGGATTGTACAGATTGTCCGTTGAAAGCGCTTTGTACAAAAGCAAAAGGCAATCGTCAAGTCCACTTGAATCCGGTCTATGAAGAAATGAAAGCAAAGGCACGAGCAGCCCTTGATGACGAACAAAAAGCAGCCCTTTATGCGAAGCGCAAAGTGGATGTCGAAACTGTGTTCGGTGACATCAAGGGCAATCGGTCGTTTACGCGATTTTTATTGCGTGGGCTAACTAAGGTCCGAACAGAATTTGGACTCGTAGCAATCGCCCATAACCTACTTAAGGTAGCTGGCATCCGCCTCGCTAATTTAAGCCAAAAGGAAAAAGGTCGATTTGGAAAACTACTCGTTTTCCAAATCGACCTTTTTATTTAGGGACTTTTAGGACAGCCCCTTCTTTTTTATTTTATTATTAGCTTATCTAATGGTTGGAAGTCTTTTAATTGATAGCTCTTCACCTCATTGCGAGCGACTGTATAGAGGGCATCATCTATATATACGACACGCTGTACAAGCTGATCCCAATTCTCATATGGCTCACCAGTACTTTCTTCAATGATACTACCTTTTAGCACGATTCCTTTATCTGCTGTTATTTCATAAATTTGAGCTCCCTGACCTTTGTAAACAATTTCATCGCCCTTCCCTGCCTCATAAAGGACAACTGGGAAGCCAAAATAATTGTATTCCTTATTTCGGAATAGAGCCCTAGGATTGTATTGAATATCCGAATAAGAACCTTTACCACCGATTTTTACAGATGATTGTTCTTTTGGATTTTTGAAATCTGAAACATCAAACAACGACATTTTCATATTAGTTGTCACTGTAAAATTACTTTTTGAAAATGCGTCATAGCGTTGCTCTGTATCATAGCCAATTCCGATTAAATGTGTTTCATCTAATGGATGTAAGTAATTACTGAATCCTGGTATTTTTAATTCCCCTAGGACAGTTGGCTTTTTAGGGTCAGCTACATCAATCACAAATAACGGATCCACTTGCTTAAATGTCACCACATATGCTTTTTCACCCATGAAACGTGCTGAATACACTTTTTCTCCTGGTGCTAAGTCCTTAACTGCGCCAAGCTCTTTTAAATTTTTATCTAAAATAAAGAGATGATTACGTGAAATATTTTTTTCATCCCACGTATTTCCTTCAGTTGTTACAATGCGGAAATTCCCCTTGTACTCATCCATTGAATATTGATTTAACACAGTTCCTTTTACTTCTGTATTGCCTACAAAATTCATCGTAGTGCCATCAACATTCCATTTAAAGACCTGTGTATTTGTTGCTCTTGGCATCCAAATCATCATATCCATAATGCGGTTTTCAGCAGGAACGACTGGACTGCCGTCATAGACCGGTGTTGTAAGATAAAGTGCATCTTCAGACATATATAGTCCACTACTACCGCCCAAATAACCTTTTGTATTGACAGTTGCCTTTGCACCATCTTTTAAATCTATAGCTGTTATTAAGCTATACGTTCCATCCATGGTATTTGGTAAAATGGATATTTTTTCAATTGGTAGGCTTTGATATTCTTTCGCATCTCCACTATCATATGTTTTTGGCTTTAAATCTATTGCTTTGTTATCTCGAAGTGCCCAATAATTCGGAAACATGTTACCAATTAAATATAATGTGTTATTGGTAATACGAATATCCTGTAAATACCCCTCTTGCCCTACCTCACGTATAAATTTTGGGCTCTTAGGATTCGAAATATCATACAAAGTAGCTGTTGACATGCTTGTGCCTGCTTTTTGTAAATATTTATCCCCAATTGCTATTAACAAATGATCATATAATGCAAGCTTTGAAATATATTTAGAATCCTCTATTTTAAGAGTTGTCGCTAATGCTAAACTTTTCGGATTTGTTGCATCTACCACTGTAATACTATGTTCTTGTACAGAATAAATAAAGCCATCCTTTACAACGACTAAATCGCCTTCTTCGACTCCCTCTACTTGATTGTTTGTCATAGAGGAATTACTGCTTACACTTGGACTATCTGCCTTGCTTTCCATTTCTCTACTTGAATCATATTTCACTTCCTTATTTGGGTTAGCTAAAAGAGTGTCAAAGTATTGTTGTAGCTCTTTCTCTGATTTTACTGCTTCTAGCTTTTCAATAATGGTAAATGAAATTACTTGTGAGGCAGCTTTTGGTCCACCAAGTACAAATGCTTCCTTCTGTACATGTAATTTATAGCTACCAGGTGTTAAATCACTAACAATTAGTGTCTTTTTATCTTCTCCTAGTGTGATAGTTGCTTCTACTTTTTGATCCTTGCTATTTGTAACATAAACAGTTTCTTTGGTTATCTTGCTTTCCTTCAAAGCTTTAGTAAAAGTTGCTTGCCAGCTTTTAGTGGCCATACTAACACTTGCTGCTTTTGCTTCTACAGTTGGGGTCATCGTCAGCATAATGATCCCTGGTAAAATGGCGAGTACAGCGATAATCATAATTGCTATCCATTTATTTTTCATCTTTTTTCCTCTCTTTCATATACTTGTTTATCAATTAGACTGCTGAAGAGTTGGAAAGTTACATTTTTCAGAAATTTTTTGCATAGCAATTTTTCTACATAAGAAAAACGAGAGGATGATTCTCCTCTCGTTTATTCATCAAAAGGCCACTTTGGTAGCATTTTGCCTAATGGTTTATCCTGACGTTTCCCTAACACATAATCAGCCTGCATAATAGTATGAATTTCACGTGTGCCTTCATAAATAACAGGCGCTTTGGAGTTACGCAAATAACGTGCAACTGGATATTCATCTGAATAACCATAGGCACCATGAATTTGAACTGCGTCATCTGCTGATTTATTAGCAAAATCACAGGCCTGCCATTTTGCAAGAGACGTCTCTTGTGTATTCCGAACACCTTTGTTTTTTAGTTCACCAACACGATAGACAAGTAGACGACTCATTTGATAGCCTGCTTCCATTTTTGCAATCATTTGCCCTACTAGCTGATGTTCACCAATAGGTTTACCAAATGTTTCACGTTCATGACAATATTTCACACTTGCCTCAAGGCATGCTTGAATGAGTCCCACAGCGCCAGCAGCTACAGTGAAACGACCATTATCAAGAGCAGACATGGCAATTTTAAAGCCCTCTCCCTCTTCTCCTAGTCGATTCTCTACTGGTACACGTAAATCTTCAAAGAAGAGCTCACCAGTATTACCAGCGCGAATACCATATTTTCCCTTAATAGCCTTTGAAGTAAAGCCAGCCATTGAACGTTCTATAATAAATGCGCTAATACCGTGATGTTTTTTGGATTTATCTGTATAGGCAAATACAATAAAATGATCAGCTATATCACATAAGGAGATCCACGTTTTTTGCCCATTTATAACATAAAAATCTCCATCACGTACGGCAGTCGTAGACATAGCCACTACATCTGAACCAGCTCCTGGCTCTGTCAGACCAAATGCACCAATTCGAACACCCTTTGCCTGTGGAACAAGGTATTGTTGCTTCTGCTCCTCTGTTCCCCATTGCATTATGGTCATACTATTCAAGCCCGTATGAACTGAAACTGCTGTTCGAAATGCCGTATCTCCTCGCTCAAGTTCCTCACAAACAATAGCAAGTGCATTATAATCCATACCGCTACCACCATATTTTTCAGGAACGCAAACGCCCATTAAGCCAAGCTCAGCAAGTCTTGACCAAATTTTTGCATCAAAACCACCTGTCGCATCCCACTTTGCAATATTGGGCATGATTTCATCGTCTACAAATTGTCGAACGGTTTTTCGTAACAGCTCCTGCTCAATGGTAAAATCAAAATTCATGGTTAACACCTACCATTTCACAATCATTGCAGATTTATGAGATGTCTCTTTTATAACAACACCGCGTTTTGCCATCTCTTCCATATACGTATCTCCTGGTACAATTGATTCAGGCGCAAATACACCGCGCTCTGTAATCGTCCCTTCACCAATCATTTGAGCAACGACAGAAATAGTATTAGCTGTTGCACGAGCCATGGCTGTTTCATTTATTGTCATATCTTTTCTAACGACCATCTCGTACTCATATGTTACTTGTTGCTGTGCCTTTTCTCCAGCAACAATGACACGCAGTAGTACAGCATCTGGTTTTGTACCAAGCTCAAGCTTCTTTTTAAGTGCCTCACGCACAACTGCTCGAACAGGTACTTCTTGATTATCGACCTCTACCTTATTCGTTGAATCGAGGAATCCTAAATCAGCTAACAGCTTAAATTTCTCTGCATGCCCCTTATAACGAATTGTTTTGTACTCTAATGTGTGGACATTAGGGAATGTCTTATACAGCGTGGAAATACCACCTGATGTATAAAATGCCTCCAACACACCAAAATCGTCAAAATAAATAGGCTCGACACCTGATAAAGATGGAACTTCCTCAAGTTTCCCCTTTTGAATCGCTTTTGAAGGCTCTGTATAATGATCAAAAACCCCATCTAAAGAAAATACTCGTGTGTAATGAAGCGGCGGCTTTGGCTCTGTTGGTATACCTCCCACAAAGAGCTTAATAGATTCAACTTCATCTAATTTTGATGCACCATAGCCCGCTAGAATATTGACCATACCTGGAGCAACGCCCAAATCAGGAATAATTGTTACGCCTTTAGCTTTTGCGTCTTCATGAAGATCTAGAATTTTCTCCGTTACCCCACCGATATGTCCACCTAAATCCACGGAATGTACTCCAGCCTCAATTGCTGCTCTTGCTACACGTTCATTAAAGGAATAGAATAGAGCATTTACGACCACATCTCCTTTAGATATGACGTTCATTAAAGATTCATCGTGCTCTGCATGAAGCTCCACTACCTCAACCTTATCTGTGTTTAACGTGTTCACAAAATCCTGTGCCACTCTTACATCTATGTCCCCTAAGATTACACGTTCTACTTTATTATTTTTAATTAAATCACGAGCTACCTCTTTTCCCATTAAACCTGCACCTAATACAACAACTTTCATCAAGAACATCCCCTTTCGTTGATCTGTTACTCTGTATCGATTTGTGCTCTTTGTAATTTACCGCTATAGTCTACATAAATACTTTTCCATTCAGTATAAACATCTAAGGCAGCTACTCCTGAGTCACGGTGACCATTCCCCGTCCCTTTCGTGCCACCAAATGGTAAATGGATTTCTGCCCCAGTTGTGCCTGCATTCACATAAACAATCCCTGTGTCTAAATCTCGCTGGGCACGGAAAATTGTATTCACATTTTGTGAGAAAATTGAGCTGGATAAGCCAAATTTCACGCCATTGTTTACTTCGATCGCTTCCTCGAAACTTGCTACTTCGATTATTGAAACGACAGGGCCAAAGATTTCCTCCTGTGCAATAATCATGTTTGTCTTAACATTAGTAAACAATGTCGGCTCATAATAAAACCCTTTATCATAGGGTGTTTCATTTAATATTCTGCCACCTGCTAGCAATGTCGCCCCTTCTTGTTTACCAATTTGGACATAGTGATTGATTTTTTCTAATGCTGCTTTATTAATTACTGGTCCTATTTTTACATGTTCATCTAGGCCGTTCCCAATTGTTAATTTTTGCATTTCGTCCAGTAGACGTTTTTCTAGTTCTTCTCTTACATCTTTATGCACAATCACTCGGCTACATGCTGTACACCTTTGACCAGCTGTGCCAAATGCACTCCATAAAATTCCTTCTGTAGCGAGCTGTAAATCAGCATCATCCATAACAATTACTGCATTTTTGCCACCCATCTCTAGTGACATCTTTTTTAGGTGTTTGCCACCTAGCTCTGCTACTTTACTTCCTGTTGTTGTTGAGCCGGTAAATGAGATGACCTTAACATCGGGGTGCTCAATTAATGCTGTTCCTACAGTTGGGCCACTGCCAAATACAATATTTGCTACCCCATTCGGCAGTCCGATTTCCTCAAAAATTTTGCCCATTTCATAGGCCATCATCGGTGTCTCATTGGATGGCTTCCAAATAAATGCATTACCCGCAACAATAGCAGGGAATGATTTCCACGTTGCGATTGCTACTGGGAAATTCCAAGGTGTAATTAAGCCGACAACACCTATAGGTGACCGGACACTCATTGCAAATTTATTAGCAAGTTCAGACGGGGTTGTTTCCCCAAACAATCTCCGCCCCTCACCTGCCATATAATAAGCCATATCAATCCCTTCCTGTACCTCACCTCTAGCCTCTTCAATGACCTTTCCCATCTCTTTTGTTAAAACGGTCGCCAAATATTCCTTTTTCTCTTTCATTTTTTGACCGATGGCATATAAATAATCAGCACGTTTAGGCGCTGGCACTAATGCCCAACTTTTTTGTGCTTGTTTAGCAGCCGCTACCGCTTCATTTACCTCATTTACTGTGGAACGCGGAATTGTCGCTAGTTGCTCTCCGTTCGCAGGGTTCGTCACTGCTATACTTTGTAAATGGGAATGTGTTACCCATTCACCACCGATATAGTTTTTGATTTCCAATACTCACACCCCCTGAAGTAATCTAGATGCCTCGGCTACGTTGCTAATTGTTACATCGCATGCAGGTATTTATCTATCATTCTATTTAATTAAAATTAAATATGTCAAAATTCCGAATTTTCACCAAACATTTCACCTGCATAGCAAAGCTTTACGTTTAGCAACATCGGTGACAACCGCCAGAGGCCTTATTTTCTTTTAGCTGACTTCCGTAGAAAAGACTTTAAACCCTTTTCCCACAGATGTGGCTTTTATGATTATTATATTAACAATCATTAAGTCGCTTGACTAAACGAAAATAAATAATACACATTCTAGTTTTTTATATTCGACATTTTCTATGTTATTCCCTTTTTTTCTAAAATAATTAATTATGCAATGAAACTAATGTCAATTATAATCGTATACAGTAACAATAAAATTACTTTTGGAGGAATCCCATTATGAATAATCATGAAATAGACTACCAAATTTTTGGCGACGACATGCAATACGTACAAGTTGAGCTTGACCCTCAGGAAACAGTAGTAGCTGAAGCAGGAGCCTTAATGATGATGGATGATAGAATCCATATGGAAACAATCTTTGGTGATGGCTCAAAAGAAGGCCAAAATAGCGGCATTATGGGTAAACTGCTTGGTGCAGGAAAACGACTTATTACTGGTGAAAGCTTATTTATGACAACATTTACGAATGCTGGTTCAGGCAAACGCCATGTTTATTTTGCTTCTCCATATCCAGGAAAAATCATTCCAATGGATTTAAGTCAATTAAACGGGAAAATTATTTGTCAAAAGGATGCATTTTTAGCTGCTGCTAAAGGGGTTTCAGTCGGTGTTGAATTCCAGAAAAAAATTGGCGTAGGGTTCTTTGGTGGCGAAGGCTTTATTATGCAAAAACTCGAAGGCGATGGTATGGCCTTCGTACATGCAGGGGGAGCTATTCACGAAAAAACTTTACAGCCTGGCGAGGTATTACGCGTAGATACAGGATGCTTAGTTGCTATGACATCTGATGTGGACTACAATATCGAAATGGTTGGCGGCGTAAAAACGGCATTGTTTGGTGGCGAAGGTATCTTCTTTGCTACTTTAAAGGGGCCTGGTAAAGTATGGATCCAATCACTACCATTTAGCCGTTTAGCAAGTCGCGTCTTCGCAGCAGCCCCAATTTCACAAGGCGGTGGCGGGCAATCTAAAGGTGAAGGCGGCATTGGCGGTTTATTTGATTTATTTAATAGATAATACCTATTTTCAAGTAAAAGGAACACATCTAACTACGATGTGCTCCTTTTTTATTTTGCTTTTAACAGAGGGGTCATTAATCAATCCTATTCGAAACAGCCTTGCCCTGTCCATATGCAGTAAGTGCTTTCACATTCAGCATGAACATAGCCATTCTCGTCTCAAGTGATGCACTACCGATATGTGGAAGTGCCACAACATTTGGTAGCGTCAATAACGGATGATCCATTGCAATAGGCTCATGCTCAAAAACATCTAACCCTGCTGCCCATAGCTTACCGTTTTTCAGCGTATGATAGAGTGCATCTTCATCAATGATGCCGCCGCGTGATGCATTGATTAACACTGCGTCATCCTTCATTAGGGCAAGCTCCTCTGCTCCGATAAGGCCGACAGTATCACTATTGTATGGCGTCATAATGACAACAAAATCCGATTGCTTTAAAAGCTCCTCTAATGAAGCATACTTAAATCCGTACATTTCCTCCGCTTCATGCCGACGTCTTCGATTATTATATAAAATTTTCATATCAAAGCCTTTTGCACGTCTTGCTACGACCTGCCCAATTCGGCCCATTCCAATTATTCCAATAGTAGCTCCAGACACATCTTTTCCTACTAATTGCATTGGATACCAGCTTTTCCATTTACCCTCACGTAAATATCGTTCGCTTTCTGGAATTCTCCTTGCAGTTGCAAGCAATAAGCCGAATACTAAATCTGCAGTGGTATTTGTTAAGACTCCAGGCGTATTTGTTGCCATTATGCCTCTTTTGCGTAAAGCTTTAACATCAATATTATTAAAGCCAACAGCTAAATTTGTCACTAATTTAAGATTGGGTGCGTGCGATAACAGCTCTTCATCCACTTGATCTGCAATAGTTACCCACAGTACCTCGCAATCTGCAACAGCCGCCAACAATTTATCCCGTGGTATAACCTCCTCTTCCTCCTTCCATTGTTCGATTTCATAATACTCTTGCAATGGCTCCACTATATGCGTAGGGAACTTACGTGTAATAAATAATTTCTTTTTCATACTCCGAACACCCCTCTTTTTATTTCCCCAATTCGCCTATAGCGTAACACTTAGTACAAGCATTTTCTAGGGAATTCTTATCTTCGTTAATTTGCTCTCGCCATCTTTCTTCCTAACTATTATGTTCATCCGTCTATAAATGGTTCCATCCTTCTAAAAAGTAGTTTTATCGAATCCAAAACAATAAAAAACTATGCAAGATTTCATGCATAGTTTTAAAAATCTCTAATTGTTGTATCTAATCTATTGGCCACCTTTTCCAATTCCCCAGAAGATTCGCCAATCGTTTCGATAATAGCAGCTAATTCTGTAATCTGCTGTCCAACATTTTGGAAATTAGTGATAGAGCCCTCTACTGAGCCAGATATCGCATCAAATGCCTTTAAAGATTCTGCATTTTGTTCCATACTATTATTCACTAGCTCTTGAATCTCTTGTATTGCATGGACAACCTGATTTGTTATCCCATTAGACATTTTTATTAAATCAGCAATTTGCTCCACTGAATGTTTGGTTTGATCTGCAAGCTTTCGTACCTCATTTGCTACAACAGCAAAACCTTTCCCATGCTCACCAGCACGCGCAGCCTCAATCGCTGAATTCAATGCAAGTAAATTTGTTTGACCAGAAATGCTTTTAACGATTTCAACAACATCATTAATTTTAGAGGAAGATTTATCTAATTCCCCTACCATTCCTGCCATATCAACTGTCTTATGATGTATTTTTCCAGTTTGCTCGTTCATCAAAACTATTTTGGAATAACCTACATTGGATATTTTTTGCATTGTTTTTGCTTCATTAATACTGTCCTTCAAATATTCATTAACTTCCTTCGCACTAAAAACTAGTTCCGTAACAGTCTCATTCGTACTATGGGATTGAGTCTCTAATCGCGTTGAGATACCACCTATAATTTCCTTAACATGTGTACGTACACTATTTCGGTGCTCTTCCATCAATGTATTCGCATAATTATCATATTCCTCTAAAACAATCTGCTGCTCTAAATTACAAATTTTACTGATGGCTTCACAAAACTTTTCTTCATCGTCCTTCGATAGCTGAAGCTGATAAACTATTTTTCTTAATGATTTTTCAAGATTTTGAAAGGCAGCTAAATACCATTTAGGATAAAGATTAATCTTCACATGCATTTTTGCCACTCTTCTTCTCTTTTCCACAAATGCTTCATCTATACGTCCTTCAAACATTTCTATAATATGATGGCGTAATGTTTGGCGTAAACGCTCGCTGGAGCTATGCTTTTGAATTACCTCAAGCAAGGAAGGCACACCTTCTACCGCTTGATAAAACGCTGCCACTACCTCTACGACATTGCGTTCGATATAAGGCTTTAAACTCCTTATCAACCGTAAATCCTGTCTAGTCAGATTTATAAGATTTATTTGTAACAAACGTTCCTGATCTTGAATAATAACCCCTATACTTGATTCATCACAAATTTCAATTGTATTTTTCTTAGGCCTATTTCCAATACGAAACATTCTCTCCACCTCATGCATATGTTCTTGGCCATACTATACCTATCCTACTAACCATTATCTAAAAGTAACAAGTATCCAGTTTGTATCTGCATCTATTATAAGGTCTAATCCATAAAAGTTACAATATATAGGTAAATTCCGTCTGTTTTCGAGTTAATTTCCTATCAATTTTTAGAATATTAAGGTCTTTTTTACTGTCTATAAGTCATTTTTTTTGGTTTTACCCTAAATTTTGTACGTTTGAACGGTTAAATCTACAAAAAAAGTCACTCGTCTTTTTAAAAGAAGAGTGACTATCTAATTTACATAAAGATAATAATGGCTAATACGGCTGCTAATACTAAACGATAAATAGCAAATGGCATCAATTTCACTTTAGAAATGAGCGCTAAAAAGAATTTAATAGAAAGTAATGCAAAGACAAATGAACTAATAAAGCCTACTACATAGAAGCCCAAATAATCCATGGATAACGTATCCCAGTTTTTCAATACAGAGACTAGACTAGCTCCTGCCATAATGGGTACAGCCATAATAAAAGTAAAATCAGCAGCTACACGGTGACTCATACCAAATAGTACACCACCAGAAATTGTTGCACCAGAACGGGAGAACCCTGGCCACAGTGATAAACATTGTACTAAGCCTACTTTAAATGCTAAACCGTAGGAGATTTTATCTAGCGAATCCACTTTTGGTCTTTTTGGAGCAAGCTTATCTGCGGCTATCATTAAAAGAGCCCCAGCCACTAATGCATAAATAACATGCTCTACTTTAAATAAATGATCATCAATAAAATCTTTAAAGGCAAAACCTAACACAACTGCTGGTAACATCCCTACAATTACATGCAATAAATTGAAGTGACCTTTCACAGATGTTGATTGCCCATCAATTTTATAAAGTCCAACTAGGTTTAGCATTCGTTTCCACATTACTACAACAACGGCTAATATAGATCCTAATTGTACAACAATTTTAAACGTATTGGCGGGATACATCCCTAGAAATTCCTCTGTCTTTAACCACATATCGTCTACTATAATCATATGACCTGTCGACGAAACTGGCGCAAACTCTGTCATGCCCTCTACAAAACCTAAAATAAGTGCCTTTAATAACTCTATGATTTCCACGTTGTCACCTTACCTTTTTTTGAATATAACTGATTATCTATGGTTAGAAGAAGACCTAAGATTATCAACTTACCTAAAATAGCTATTACTATAGGTTATTGTAAACGTATATCCACTACCCATAGTTCTGAACGGCTGCCTATCCTCATTGGAGGACCCCAAAAGCCAAAACCTGATGAAACAAGTGTATGCATTTGCTCCTTCATCTTATAACCGTAATCGAGCTCAAATACACGAGAGGTTATATACTGATTAGGCCAAAGCTGTCCTTTATGTGTATGTCCTGACATATGAAAGTCTACACCCAAATCTGCAGGTGTGTTTAAATCATTTGGTGTATGATTCATCACAAACCATGGCAGATCATCTGTTAACTTCAAGGCATCAAGTTGCTTTCTTTCCTTGTTCGTCAGATCCTCTTGACCAGTTACTATTAACGTATTATCAATCCGAATAGTTTCATCTCTTAAAATTTTCACATGGGCTTTCTCCATCTCTTCAACAAACTCAGGGATTTTCTTACCATAATACTCATGGTTGCCCAGTACGCCATACACGCCATATGTAGCAGTTAGCTGTTTCATCACATCTGCCATTCCCTCATTTACAAACCATTTAGGATCATCATCTACAATATCTCCAACTAAAAAAACGATATCTGGCTTTGCCTCATTCGAAAATGTAACAAAGCGCTCTAAATGTCTTTTATGTGAAAGAACACCTAAATGAAAATCCGATGCCACAACAACTCTCAAAGTATCTAGCTCACTAGTTTTTTTATCCATCGTGAACTCTAAATGACGGACTACAGGAGAATACGCTAAATAGGAGCCAACAATACTTAGTACAAACAACACAGCAATTGCTATACTACCAATTATTTGCACATTTTTAAAGGGGCTTAACCAAATTACTACATGTGCTGTTAAACAAATTAATAATCCGTATTCAAAAATAAACATCCAGTAATTCCCTATTACTGAGAATATTTTCAAAGACCCGTGCAGTCTTCCAATAACAATGCTAAATGCAGCAACAAACAGTACTAACCAATAGAGTATAGGGTAACGAAACCATCCCAGTGAGACAAGCCACTGCCTTAATCCCCACCCTATGTAAAATGTTAATGCGCTATAAATACTTAATAGAAGAATTCCACCGATTACTTTTGGCATATTCTAGTCCTCTACTTTCATTTATTCTTAACTGATTATAGCATTATCTTTACCATTCATATTTTAATAAGTACTTAGAATCAATTAAGCCCCAGCGTAATTGCGTTCGGATTTTTTCGAGTTCACTCGAAAAAATCCTCTTCAAATCCGTGACATCCGCCGAGGCTTTATCACGATTCAGCAGGGGTTTGTACATCCGCTGAATCAAGATAAACTACTAAGGAAAGCGAGTGCCCTATTGCCAATTAAATTGTACCCTGCCACTTTCTATTTTTTCTCACGTTTTACATGACAATTTCCTGGGATTAGTGACATTTTCGTCATCTTTCATGAATTACTCAAAATAATATAGCTCTTTTATTTTCACAATTTTTCCAGTATTATAACAACAAAGAAGGTAAATTTACGCATTTACTAGCTAAAAGGGGTGTTATTCAAATGACAAGGTATAAATTTGAATCAGCTGAGCATGAGTTATTCCGTAAAACTATACGAAAGTTTTTAGCCGAGGAAGCCGAGCCACACTATGAGCAATGGGAAAAGGATCACCTCATACCACTCAATTTTTGGCATAAGCTTGGAGAAATGGGCTATCTATGTCCACAGGTAGAAGAACAATTTGGCGGTCTTGGATTAGATTTTAGCTTTGGTGTCATCATTCAAGAGGAACTAGAGAGAATAGGCTCCAGTCTTATTGGCATTGGCCTGCATAATGATATTGTTGTGCCCTATATTGAAGCATATGGCACACAAGAGCAAAAAGCACGTTGGCTGCCTAAATGTGTTACAGGCGACTATATTACTGCCATTGCAATGACAGAACCAGGAGCTGGGTCCGACTTGGCAAATATTCAAACCACAGCTATTCGTGACGGTGATCATTATGTCGTTAATGGACAAAAAACTTTTATCACAAATGGCATTCATACAAATTTAGCAGTTGTTGCGGTGAAAACAAATCCTCAGGCTGAAAAAAAACATCGCGGTATAAGCCTTCTAGTCATCGAGGATGGCACAGCAGGTTTCATAAAAGGGCGTAAACTTGATAAGGTTGGGATGCACGCACAAGATACAGCTGAGCTATATTTCGAGGACTGTCGTGTGCCTGTAGAAAACCTTCTTGGTGAAGAAGGAAAAGGCTTTATCTATATGATGGAAAAGCTACAGCAGGAACGTTTAGCAGTAGCTATTGCCGCACAGACGGCTGCTGAGGATATGTTAGCCTTGACAATTGATTATGTAAAATCAAGAGAAGCTTTTGGAAAATCCATTGGTAATTTTCAAAATACTCAATTTAAGATAGCTGAAATGGCCACAAAAATTGAGCTTGGTAAATCCTTTTTAGAATCCTTAATTGAAGAGCATATTGCAGGAAATGATGTTGTCACAAAAGTATCCATGGCTAAATACTGGATCACGGAAAATGCACGTGAGCTTGCTATCCAATGTATGCAATTACATGGAGGCTATGGTTATATGGAAGAATATAAAATTGCTCGAAGATACCGAGATATCCCTGTTATGTCCATCTATGCGGGAACCAATGAAGTCATGAAAGTAATTATAGCTAAAAACTTAGGCTTATAAAAAAACAGCGGCAAACTATTTGCCGCTGTATTATCTAAACTGCTGGAATGCGAACAATCACTTTAAATAAATCTCCATCCACATCTATACTCATTCGAGCACCGTGAAGATCAACGATGGATTGAGCGATTGCTAATCCCAGCCCTGAGCCCTCTGTATGTCTTGAAGCATCTGCCCGTTTAAAACGTTCAAATAATTCCTCAGCATCCTCACTAATTTCATATTTAGCTACATTTTTCACCGTAAATTCAGCATCACCATCTGCTGTACGTTTCAATGTTACATAAACCCGTGTACCTTCTAATGCATATTTTAATACATTGACAATTAAATTATCAACTAGCCTCCACCATTTTTGCCCATCAACATAAGCATATATTGGTTCATTAGGTTTGGTCATTCTTAAATCTAAATGAGCCTGTACTAAATCCTCCTCATGTTCCCCTACTGCTTGCTGTATTAACTGGGTTAAATCTACTCTACTTCGGTGAAGCTCGATATTGCCACTTGCCATTTTCGAAACCTCAAATAAATCCTCAATCAGCACTTTCAAGCGCTCTGATTTTTTATCTAGTATATGAATGTATTGTTTACGCTCTTCCTCTGTAATGTCAGGATTTTTTAGTAAATCAGTATAGGTAATTATTGATGTCAGTGGTGTACGCAAATCATGACTAACATTCGTAATAAGCTCTGTTTTTAAACGCTCACTTTTTGCCTGCTCATGCATAGATGTACGAACACCTTCTCTTAAATGATTAAGATTTTCTGCATGTTCCTTAAGTGGCGATTTGCCTATTACCTTGACATCACGGTTTAAGCGCCCTTCTGCCATATCCTTCGTATCCTTCATAATTCGGTTTAAATAGCCCATTCTAGATAAAAAGACAATAACAGACGGAAAACCTATAATTGCACAAATACCCAAAACTAGTACAGGGAATCCGCCACCTCTTAACATGGAAGCTACAAGGCTGCCACCGCCGAAAAAGGCTGCACCAATCATGACAAAAGAATGTAGTGCAATGGATCGATTGATAAATAAATCAGTCATCGAATCCCCTAATGCCCATAAATAGCTGGACTTTAAATTTCCCTCTAGTTTCTTGGCCGTATTCAATCGATCATATAACCATATCAGCTGAACATAGAACAAAATACCAACAATAAATAGTGCTCCAACTTTAAATAAAAAACTTAGTACATAGCTTACATAATTATTTTGATAGTAGTATTCGATGGATTCAAAGGCAATTTGTGATGCCGCCCAATATATACAGCCAGATATAAACAAAATTATTAACTGAAAATCAATTTTCATCCTAGCAAGGGCTTCTTTTTCCTTGATACCCTGTACCACCTGGAGTACTTCTTTGCGACCTTTCCATGCAAAAACAGCCGCTACAATACCTGTTATCCAAATAAAGAAGAAAATATATTGATTACGTGTAAACTGCTCATAGCCATCCATAATACTTGCTAATTGAGCTGATTTTTTAGAAATCGAAATAATGCCCGTGTAGTCAGCAGTTTCTCTTAAAGGCTCTGTTTCAACATTGGTATCCGTTCGATAAAAAATATGACTTAAATTATCACTAATGTTCCAAGTAGTTAATGGACGTTGCGACGTGTATCTTATTTTATAGGTACTACTTTCAGAAACATCACCTGAACGATATGTTTTACCTGTCTCGGTGTTCGTTAATTCATAGGACCAATAATTATAGTTTTTCGCAAAACTTTTTGCTTCGTCTTTTGCGGCCTTTATATATTGATCAATAACTTCTTCTTTTTGAGCAAGGATTTTTTTTCGGACATGCTCATCATCCTCAAAATTAGTTGTAATATCTTTTATCTTTTCATCTCGTTCTTTTTCAAGCTTAGTTTTTAAATCTGTTGCATTTACATTGGCAGCTTCCTGAATGCGATCTTCATATTGAGCCTTTATGCTATCGATCTGTTCTCCCAAAGTTCCAAAATAATTACGGTGATCTTCAATTTCATTTTGATTAACCTCTATTTTACTTTTTAAATCCTCAGCAGTTGGTAAATTTAATACGAATGGTCCTAACTGAGATTGAAAATTATCAATTTCATGCTGAAAATTTTCAGATTGAAAATAAGATTTCCCAATATATTGATACCCTACCCTAGTGAATGTAAATATACTGAAAATAGCCCAAATTAAGCACAAAAGTGCAAGAAGGGATTTCCATTTTTTCACCACGCTGAACACTCTCCCCTCTAAAAAATTCTTTCAAGTAATTGTAGTACCTCAGAAGAGCGAGCATTTACCATTTGATAGGCATAGATACCGAAATAAATTAACCCAATAACTCCTGCTACGAAACCAAGTATTGTTATATATTGTTCGATTTTATTTTTCCATTTTATAGCCAACGCCCCATACCACCTTTAGATAGCGTGGATTTTTCGGATCTGCTTCAATTTTTTCACGTATTTTTCGAATATGAACAGCCACAATATTCTCAGCATTATAGGCTTCTTCATTCCAAACACGCTCATAAATTTCCCGAATTGAAAACACACGCCCTGCATTTTTCATTAATAACTCAGTTATTTTGTATTCAATTGGTGTTAATCGAACTGGTTCACCTTCTAGAACTACTTCTTTAGCATCTTCATCTAATAGCAGTCCATCAATTTCTATTTTCGTTGTACCTTCATTGTACGTCCCAAGTTGTACATAACGACGAAGCTGTGATTTTACACGTGCCAGCAGCTCTAATGGATGAAAAGGCTTGGTTACATAGTCATCTGCACCAACAGATAATCCATGAATTTTATCGCCATCCTCTGCCTTAGCACTAAGCATAATAATTGGAATATTGCGCTCTTCTCTAATTTTAAACGTCGCAGTTATACCATCCATATTGGGCATCATAATATCTAAAATAATTAAATGTACTTCATTGTTTTTTAGTTTTTCAAGTGCTTCTAAACCGTCAGCAGCTTTTATCACATTATAGCCTTCATTTTTTAAATAGATTTCAATACCATCACGAATATCTTGATCATCGTCTGTTACAAGAACTGTTAGTTTCGTCATGATATACACCTCGCTCTCAATTAATAGTGTACCGTTCAAATCTTAAAAACCACTTATTATAAAAATGAAGAATTTCTTAAGCTTTTAATGAATAACCCTCCGCCAATTGCAGAACGAATCGTTACATGCCAATTAATAAAGCAGCTAGAAGGACAAAAATGGAAATATCAGATAATGCTCCTCTCTCATCGAGAACACTATCATACCTTTAATAATACAGATTTATCCAAAATCAAACAATTACCATTTTTAAATTACCTAAGTGATGATTATGCTTTTCTTAGAAAAGGACGTTATAATAAAAGTGGTCATTTATGCTCTAGCGTAATTACGTTCGGATTTTTCCGAGCTCGCTCGAAAAGCTCCTCTTCAAAAACCGTGATATTCACTGCTTTATCTTGATTCAGCAGGCATTTGTACGCTCGCTGAAAAAACCGCATTCATCTCTCCACTTTTAGGGGGGAGAAGCATTCTATACTTGCCGCTACGCTTTCGCACAGTAAAGAATTGCTGAATCAAGATAAAAGGAGAGAAAAATATGTATAAAACAGTTGAAGAAACAGCGATAGATCTTGGCATCTCTGAAGACCAAATTCTACGATTAGTCTACGAGGGACGCATTCGATCTGTATATGATGGAGACCAAATCTTAATTAATAGCGGACAGTTTAATACGTACTTTGATCAGTTAGAACGCATTAAAGAAGAAATAGAAATTTGGCGTAATACTCCAATACCTGAGGATATCGATGTGAAGGACGAGGATTAACAAATTAATGTAGATCGTTCAACAAAAAACGCAAAGTTATCAAGTAGCAATCCTTGTAACTTTGCGTTTTACTATATCAATTATGCCTCTGCATAATTGCGTCTGGAATCGTCTTTGTGCTTAGGCCTGCGTGATGCAGGTCAGTTAGCCGTTATCGAATGGATGCGATGATTTTAGGCTAACATCCTTTATTAACTCCTTTTCGATTCCGTGACATCCGCCGGAGACTTAACTTCTTTCAGCGGGTGTTTGGACACCCGCTGAAAAGTAGCTAAAATTCGCATTCATCTCACCATCTATACAGGTGGGAGATTTTTGATGAAAGAAGTTAAATACTCACAACAAACCCAGCACGTTTACCAATAATTTCAGCATAATCCTCAACCATAACACTGGCTGTAGGATACATGCCTGCACCAGGTCCTACAAGCGTCAAAGTGCCGATATAGTTCGTGTCTAAGGCAACAGCATTATTTACATCATCTACTGGATACAGCGGGTGTTCT
The DNA here is from genome assembly GCA_002973635.1 of Lysinibacillus sp. B2A1. Lineage (GTDB taxonomy): Bacteria > Bacillota > Bacilli > Bacillales_A > Planococcaceae > Lysinibacillus. The sequence goes on along the minus strand of CP027224.1, from coordinate 530,697 downwards.
GCGTCTACTAATAAAGGTTCTACTTTGGCTATAATCTTACCATCTGCTAGTCTTTCTACCTCTGCAACATGACGATAGCGCAGACCCTTTGCAGTTGCTTCCTTTACCTGTTCAGCAGAAATGCTGTCAATGCCAATCACTTCTACTTCTGCCCAATCCGGCTGCTCACCAAATGCCAATGCACTTAACACCATTAATTTCTTAAACGAATCTTGACCTGAAATATCGTTATATGGGTCTGCCTCTGCGTACCCTAAATTTTGTGCTTCTTTTAGCGCCGTCTCAAACGACCATCCTTCTGCACGCATTTTCGTTAATATATAGTTACATGTCCCATTTAGAATGCCTTGAATACGACTTACGTCATTGACAAGTAAAATATTTTTCATTGTTTTAATGACAGGTACTCCGCCCGCAGTTGTCGCCTCATAACCTACAAAAACACCATTCACTTTCGCAAGATCTTGTAACTCTAAGCCTCTCTTAGCGAACATTACCTTATTAGCAGTAATGACATGACATTTATGTTCAACTGCGCGCTTTAAATATGTAAAAGCTGGCTCCTCATTCACGATTGCCTCAAAAACAACCTGCATGCCCGGTTCCGCTAATACATCATCCATACTAGTTGTCATCAAATGTGCTGTGCCAGGTACACGTTCACGACTAGCATCTGTCACTAAGATTTTTGCTACTTCTAACTCAATGCCTAATTTATTTTTAAGCTCTTCTCGCTTTTCGTTTAATATATGGTAAATCCCCTGACCTACCGTCCCAAATCCTAAGATCGCTGCCTTTATAGTTGCCATTCCTGTTATTCCCTCCAACTTACATTCCGCAGTTTCATTATATTTAAGCATTAGCTTCATCCGTACTAATTTTGAAATGTGCGTACACCAGTAAAGTAACTTTGATAAATATGACTTTTTGGTATTTCACCCTCATCTAGAATAAATTTGTCTCATGTAGATAAACCGACGTACAAATTCAAATAATTCAAAATTTAACTTAAAGAAAATTGTAACGCAAATACATACATTGCACAAGAAAAATCTTTCTAGGACGGACATTTGTTTTCCCTAGACGTGCAAAAGAAATCGGTTTCATTCCCTTTATTATACGTTTTTTAAGATGTTCTATAATCTATGAACAATTATTGACGATTTTTTATCTTCATTCAGTAGGAGACTACTACCTCTACAGATGGTGAGTTGAATGCGGTTTAGGTTCCTTTTCAGTGGGTGTCCAAACACTTACTGAATGAAGATAAAGCCTCCGGCGAATGTCACGGATTTTTAGAAGGAATGAATTGTGCAGGCACAATTCAAAATCCGGACGCATTGTTTATCTGTGCGAAAGCGAAGCGACAGCAACAAATGTTTTCTGTAGCGAAAGCAAAGCGGCAGCTACAATTACGCCAAGGCGAAATTGATAAAAGGATTGTCTTTCTTCTATTATATATGTATGTTACAACATCTATAAAAATTGTTCTTTTGATAGATAGCCATAAAATTATTTACAAAAATAGCTTACTCCCTTTTTCTGTTCAATTAAAAAGCTCATTCCCTGTAGCAGCAGAGAATGAGCTCAAATATATGAGGGAGAATTAACTAGCTTTTATTAACAACTGATAACGAGATTGTTTAATAGCTTGCTGAACAAGTCCTATTTCATCTTGTGTAAAATTTGGTATAGCATACGTACGTTCAACTAGTTGAAATGTACCGTATTTTAAATAAAACTCTGTCGCAGGTAGATGAATATGACTCATTCCATATTCTTCATATGCCTCAAAAACTTCTTTTACTGTATAGCCTTCCTCTTTTGCATAAACATTTTCCTCAAAAGCAGAATGTCCAAAAGTTTGTTGCCACTTACTTTCAACTGATGCCAGTATGTTTTGAATGGACATGTTGTTCACAAACACATGACCTTCATTTAGTTCGTAAATAAGATAAGATGCAATGTTTTGTGCACTATAAACATTTCCCATTTAAAACACTCCTTTATCATCAGTTTTTTAGTGAGAGTAGCTGCTGGCTTGGCAGCTACTCATATATATTTCAAAAGTGGGGGAGCACTTATGAAAACGAATGGAATCATAGTATCATTTGGAGCACCTAACCGATCAAAAAGTCAGTGCTGGAAATTGGTTCTAGGTTGGTAGCCTTTCGAACGTTCAACTTATTTCCTAGTATACAACATGGTTTTATCTAAGTCAATAATACTTATAAAATTACTAGGTATTATTTATAAAAAATTTCAGATAACTTATCAAATGAGATAAGTGCTTGATGTAGCAACGTTTTACGCATTACCAAATGAGGCTTATCGAATGAGAAAATACGTAAACGCCACAACATTAGCCGATGTTTTATGCTTCAACCTTTTGTTGTGAAGCTGTTACTTGCTCAATAGCTTGTTCTAAATCTGCAATAATATCCTCTACTGCCTCTAAACCGATTGATAAGCGAATGAGCGACTCGGTTACGCCAGTTTGAATTAGCTCTTCTGCTGATAGTTGCTGATGTGTAGTAGAAGCTGGATGAATTATTAATGATTTAGCATCCCCTACATTAGCTACGTGGGAGAATAATTTCACACTATCGATTAATTTACGCCCTGCTTCACGTCCACCTTTAATGCCAAATGTAAGCACAGAACCGAAGCCATTTCTTAAATATTTTTTAGCTAAATCATGTGTAGGAAAATCTTCTAAGCCATTATAATTTACATATTCCACAGATGGGTGGTTTCGTAAATATTCAGCTACTGCTAAAGCATTTTCGTTATGTTTAGGGATACGCAAATGAAGCGTTTCTAAACCTTGTAATAAATTAAATGCTGCATCAGCACTTAATGTTGGTCCGAAGTCACGTAGTAATTGTACACGCAGTTTTGTAGCAAATGCAGCTGCTGCTGTGTCTATACCATATCTGATACCATGATAGGAAGCATCTGGCTCAGTGAATCCTGGGAAACGACCACGAGTCCAATCAAATTTCCCTGCATCAACGACAACGCCACCTAAAGTTGTTCCATGTCCACCAATCCATTTTGTTGCGGAGTGAACAACGATATCGGCACCGAAGTCAATTGGTGTAGAGCCATATGGTGAAGCAAATGTACTATCAATAATTAATGGTAAGCCGCTTTCATGTGCAATATTAGCCACTGCTTCAATGTCCAGTACTTTTAAACTTGGGTTACCGTAAATTTCAGCGAATACTGCTTTTGTTTTATCAGTGATTGCTGCTTTGAAGTTCTCAGGATTTGTTTCATCTACAAAAATTGTTTTAATACCATAGTTTGGTAGTGTGTTAGCAAATAAGTTATAAGTACCACCATATAAAGAGCTAGCTGCAACAATCTCATCCCCTGCACCTGCAAGATTTAATATTGAAAATGCTATTGCTGCTGCACCAGATGAAAGTGCTACTGCTGCAGTACCGCCTTCTAATAAAGCGACACGCTTTTCAAATACATCTACAGTTGGGTTCGTAATACGCGTGTAAATATTACCAGCTTCCTCTAAGGCAAAAAGACGTTGCGCATGGGCAGTGTCTTTAAACACAAAAGCTGTTGAGCGATATACGGGTACGGTACGAGATCCTGTTACTGGGTCTGGCTCTTGGCCACCATGTAACAGCAATGTTTCTGGTTTAAAATTTGTCATTATATACCTCCAAGTGGTTATTTTTTTACGATGGTACCGGAGATGAGGAGGATTTTTTCAGTAGAAAAACAAAAACCCCCTTCAGCTAAGAAGAGGGTTGCGGTTGCAAGTTTTCCTCCCCTTATCTGCCAGATCCAAGTAAGAATCTGTAGGAATTAGCACCTTAGCAAGTATGTCACTTACTGGTTGCCGGGCATCATAGGGCCTATCCCTCCGCCGCTCTTGATAAGAGTATTGAGATTCAATTTCCATCGTTGTTACACAGTATAAACATAGACTTTTTTTCTGTCAATACTAAAATTTTATTTTTTCCGAAACTTCAGTCTGCTTCTTTACGTAATATGAACGCATACACTATTTTAATATTTATTTAGAAAGGAGGATTTTCATGATTAAAACCATCATTCTATTTATTATTGTTGGTTATTTTATCGGCTGTCTTCATGGCTCTAAAGTGGCTCAGTTTTTATCCGGCGTAGATTTAAAAAAGACTGGTCATGGGAATGCAGGTGCATCCAATGCAACCCTTTCCCTAGGATGGAAATACGGGGTATTAGTAGCGATTATCGATATTGGTAAAGGTGTATTAGCGATTATCGGCGCACATTTCTATCTAGCAGATGCAACACATTACACAGAGGTACAGGTTTGGCTCTTCATCTATCTCATAGCAGCAGGTGTCATTCTAGGTCATAATTTTCCATTCCATATGGGCTTTAATGGCGGTAAAGGTACAGCCTCCATCATAGGAATCTTGCTTGCTGTTGATTGGAAAATTGGTTTATTTGCACTTATTTTATTTGTCATTTTATCTTTTGCAACAAACTATTTAATCGTTGGCGTTTTAGAGTTTTATCTTGTTTTTTGTACAGCAACTTTTTTATGGATTCCTGGGATAGGTCCAACGATCATTGCTTTGCTACTTTTTGGAATAGCTATCATTTTGCATATAGAAAATATTAAACGATTAGTCAAAGGAACAGAGCCTAAAGTAACTTCAGCTTTTAAGAAAAAGAAATAATAATTTTTTGGATGTTTTTGTCTTTTCTATGACCATATATTTTCTCTTTATTTACTATTAATGCTGTAAAAAAAGAGTATTTCACATATTAATTTTTTCTCCAGTAAATAGACAAATTATTTTCTTAATAAAACATTTTACTGACCGATGTTATAGACAATAATCGTCATATTTATTGTAGAAAGGATGAGAAAATATGTCTACACTTCAACAAGAAGCAGCAAAACGTAATTTGAAGCCACTTTGGATTGGTTTAGCCTTTGCTTCATTAATCATCATTATTTTTTTACCTAATAGCGGCGATTTACCTGTTGCGGGTCAACGGGCTTTAGCCATCTTAGCTTTCGCAGTCATCCTTTGGGTAACGGAAGCAGTTTCATATCCTGTCAGCTCTGCCATGATTATCGCACTCGTAACTGTTTTACTAGGACTTGCTCCGTCAATAGACGATCCAACAATAGAATTAGGAACAGCAGGTGCCTTAAAACTAGCTTTAAGTGGATTTAGTAATTCTGCAGTCGCCCTAGTAGCCGCAGCTCTATTTTTAGCAGCAGCGATGCAAATTACCAACTTACATAAACGACTTGCCCTATGGATACTTTCGCTTGTAGGGACTAAAACAAAAGCAATCGTTTTTGGGGCCATTTTAGTATCTATAGCACTCGCATTTTTTGTTCCTTCTGCTACAGCTCGTGCTGGAGCAGTGGTCCCAATACTACTTGGAATGGTCGCTGCATTTGGTTTGCCTCGTGATAGCCGACTCGCTGCCTTACTTGTCATTACCTCAGTACAGGCCGTCTCCATTTGGAATATTGGGATTAAGACAGCAGCCGCTCAAAATATGGTCGCTTTAAATTTTATTCAAGAACAATTTAATGTGGATATTTCTTGGGGTACCTGGTTACTCTACGCAGCCCCCTTCTCGATTATCATGTCTATAGCTTTATTTTTCATTATGATTTCTCTGATTAAGCCTGAAACTAATAACATAGAAGGCGGTAAAGAGGTAATCAAAAAGCAGCTTGCAGAACTAGGCCCATTAAAAGCTCCAGAAATTCGTTTAATCATTACGTCAATGATTTTACTATTTTTCTGGGCAACTGAGGGCAAGCTACACCCATTCGACACAACAACAGTCACAATTATTGCCATCGCTATTCTATTAATGCCCAAAATTGGTGTTTATACTTGGAAGGAAGTTGAGCCTCATATTCCTTGGGGGACAATTATCGTCTTTGCGGTAGGTATTATGCTAGGCACAGTTTTATTGAATACGAAAGGTGCATCATGGTTATCTGACAAGGTGTTTGGTTCACTTGGTCTAGATACTATGCCGATACTAGCAACAATCGCATTGGTTACACTATTTAATATTCTTATTCACTTAGGTTTTGCCAGTGCGACAAGCTTAGCATCTGCGCTTGTACCTGTGTTTATCGTTTTGGCCTCCACATTAACTACTAATGTTGATCAGGTCGGTTTCGTCATCGTGCAGCAATTTGTAATTAGCTTTGGATTCCTGTTACCGATAAGCGCACCACAAAATATGCTTGCTTATGGTACAGGTGCTTTTACAACAAAGGATTTCTTGAAATCTGGTATTCCATTAACCATTATTGGTTTCATCCTAGTGCTTCTGTTCTCCATGACTTACTGGAAATGGATTGGATTATTGTAAATAGAGTCATTAAGTACTCTTTAATGAGTATCTGGGCAAGTCTTTGGGAAGCCTGAGCTTTTCTTTGGGCAACTCGATCAGTTCTTCGGGTGACCCGAGCTTTTCTTTGAGCAACCCGATCAGTTCTATGGGTGACCCGAGCTTTCTTTGGTCAAACCGATCAGTTCTTCGGGTGACCTGAGCTTTTCTTTGAGCAATACAATCAGTTCCCTGAGCAACCCGAGCTATTCTTTTGGATATTATTATTAACACAAAAGTCTTGAAGGATAAATTAGCTGTCCTTCAAGACTTTTGTTATACTATTCTATTTTTTTTTTGATAATACTGCGTCCTTCATAGTGCCGCTTTTTGCATAATTTACATGCCATGAAAGCGCTTTCTCTAGGTCGTGCGGCGTATGATGTCCACCCGTTGCTTCATTAGCATCGTTAAAATACTTCCATAATTGCTCACGATACTCAGGATGTGCACAATTATCGATAATTAACGCAACTCTTTCTTTCGGAGCCAGTCCTCGCAAGTCCGCTACCCCCTGCTCTGTCACGATTACGTCTACATCGTGCTCTGTATGATCCACATGTGATACCATTGGAACAATACTTGAGATATTACCACCTTTTGCGTAAGACTTTGTGACGAAAATACCCAATCGTGCGTTACGTGCAAAGTCTCCAGAACCACCAATACCGTTCATCATTTTTGTGCCAGAAACATGTGTTGAATTCACATTTCCGTAAATATCAACTTCCAGCGCTGTATTTACAGAAATCAACCCGAGTCGGCGAATAATTTCTGGCTGATTCGAAATTTCCTGTGGGCGTAATACTAATTTATCTGCATATTTATCAAAATTACCATAAACCCGGTTTCCAACTTCCTCTGACAGGGTAATAGAAGTAGCAGATGCAAAACTTACTTTACCAGCATCAATTAATTCGAATACTGCATCCTGCAGCACTTCTGAGTAGACCTCTAAATTTTCAAACTCAGACTCTTTGAAGCCTAATAATACAGCATTTGCTACGGACCCTACTCCTGACTGAATTGGTCGTAAACTCGTTGTTAAACGTCCCACTTTAATTTCATCACGTAGGAAACTTAATAAATGATTGGCCATAATATCTGTTTCTTCATCAGCCGGAACAATTGTTGATGGCGCATCTAAAATATCAGAAATCACAATACCCTTTACTTTCTCTAAATCTAGCGGAATACCTGTTGTGCCAAGTCTATCTGAAGCCTTTTGTAATAGAATTGGATCACGTTTTCCTTGTGGTCCTGGAACAAAGATATCATGCACTCCCTCTAATGCATCAAGCTGAGCCACATTCAGCTCAATAATTACTTGATCGGCCTCTTGTACAAAAATCGGAGAATTACCAACAGAAGTTGTAGGAATTAGTAAGCCATCTTCTGTAATAGCAGCCGCTTCAATAATCGCAAAATCAATAGGACCTATAATGCTCTGTCGTACTAATTCTGCATTGTGTGACAGATGCGCATCGACAAATGTAATATCACCACTGTTGATTTTATTTCGAATTCCCGCATCTGCCTGGAAAGGTCCACGTTTACGAATAACGCCAGCCTCGGCTAAGTACTGGTCAACTTCAGGACCTAGTGATGCACCTGTATATACATCTACCTGAAAGCTCTCTTTTTTAGCTTTTTCAACAAGTGCAAGCGGTACTACTTTAACATCACCAGCACGTGTAAATCCACTCATCCCAAGTACCATACCATCCTTAATCCAAGATGCTGCTTCTTCTGCTGTGACAACCTTGCTTCGCAGCTGTTCATTACGAAGCTTTTTCGCTAACTTTTCTTCCATTCCTTATTCCTCCATCCCAATTTTTTTGTTCAACTGAATTACTTGGTAGGTATCCCGTTGCGCAATTCCGAATATTAGAAGTTATACCAAATAAACCGTCGCATACACAATTTTATACTATTTAGAATATTTAATCTATATACGAGAAAATATTATATTTTTCGAGAAATTTTATACATTTATTAATTATTCAAAAATAGTTTAAGCGTCTAATACATTCGATTTTGTAGAAAAAGCGTGATATGCTCTTCATATATATAAGGGAAAAAGGAGAATATTAAATGGTTAAAGATTTATTGCGTAGCCACTCTTCGGTTCGAATTTATGATGGTAATCCAATTTCGAAGGAAATTATCGAGGAGTTAATTGCTACTGCGCAAATGGCTGCTACCTCTCATTTTGTACAAGCTTATAGTGTTATTTTGGTAACAGATGAGGAAAAAAAGGAACAACTAGGCTTGCTCTCTGGTAACCCTCGTCAATACGAAACCTCTGGTGCTGCATTTGTCTTTTGTGTAGATTTTAAACGTCTACAAATAGCTGGTAAACTAGAAGGCGTAGAAATTGTAGCAGATACAGCCGAAAACGTGCTTGTTGGGGTTGCGGATGTATCATTATTTGCTCAAAACTTTGTTATTGCTGCAGAGTCAATGGGATACGGTATCTGCTATATTGGTGGTGTTCGTAACAAACCTGCGGAAATTAGCGAATTATTAAATTTACCTGACCATGTTTTCCCACTCTTTGGCTTAACGATCGGGGTTCCCGCTCGCCGTAATGAAGTAAAACCTCGGCTACCAGTTGCTGCAATCCTACATGAAAATGAATACAATGCACAACAGTACGAGGAGCTTTTACCAAGTTACAATGAAACAATGGAAGCCTATTATAATAGTCGTTCTTCCAATAGAAAAATTGACAACTGGACAAAACAAATGGCTGATTTTTTAATGGAACAACGCCGTCCACATATTAATGAATTCTTAGCTAAAAAAGGTTTCAATTGGAAATAGTTTCAATTCATATTTTATAGGTGGGGTTACTATCGTATGATACTAACTCCACTTTTTTATATGTAGAATAGCTCGTCATATTGCAATTAGTATATTCGTCTCTATTATTATGTTAAATTAAGGTACAAATTAAACGAAAAGACTCTTTCCTTTTCCAACAATTCCATTCATATTTATAGATGATGACTTTATGTGGAAAGGAGTTCTGTTCAAATGTCCCATGTCAATAAACATCTTGCTCGTACTTTAGAACAACAACATAAGCGAAGTGTTAGAGGTTTGTTTTTAAAAATTCAAGACTTAAATAATAAATGTATGTTATTAAGAAAGAGGCTGGAGCCTCATATAGATATGACCGTTTATCAGAGTGCTATCGATTATGTAAATGAATTCGTTTCCCATACAACTATCCTCAATTTAAAATTTATTACCAATACACAAAACTTAGAAGTATTAGTATTACATACACTTATGTTGTCATATATATTAGAAAATGAAGATCCCTGCTCTTTTGAATATGAACAGAAGATACTTCATGAATATATTCAGGAAATTTTCGACTTAAACGAGCATGCAAAAACACTTTTTATTAATCATCAAGAAAAGATGCTTTACTATATTCAATCCCAAACAACATAAAAAGACGATCTGCGCAATTTATTTGCAACTAGATCGTCTTTTTTTAGCATATTTTCTATTGTAGACCTTTAATTATAAGAGTACGTACAGGGAGGAACTGCTCACCTGTATCCCCGTAAGTAAGAATGACTTCATCACCTTCTTGTAAATAAATTGAAAGTGGTTCCGTTTCTGCACTCACTAAGTAATTTTCCCCATTACTTAATAAAAATGATACAACGGTAAAGTCGCCTAGACGCTCTTTATATACGCGTAATACTTTCCCACTAGCATTTTTTTCAGTTGCATTCGAACTGCCATCAACCGTATTTCCTCCTCGGCTCAAGGCTGTTTTATACAGTTTTAGTGCCTCTTTAGGAGTTGTTGCAAAAACCGAAATTTCAGGATTTGCTGCTGAAACAATGAAATAGTTTTGTAAAAAACCATTTGAATCAAGCACCGCAGTTAACCAACTAGCTTCCCCGTAAAAGTTATATAATACAGGCATTTCACCAGTCCATTTCTTCTCAATAAATTTCTTCTCAATAATTTGCAAATTCCCTTGTGAATCCATATAAGATGAATCCAAATTTCCAGTATAGTAAGTCGCTTGACCTGTACGTGCATTTGTTAAAGAATAACCGAGCATCGAATCGACACCCTCTTTAGGACTCGTAAAATCTGTGAAATAATACATATCGCCTTTTTCATCAAAAATTGGGCTGACATTAGATTCTGTTCCCTCATCTGAAGGAAGTTTTACATCCTTTTTACCAAATTTACTGTTCCAAAATCCATGAACATAATTACCAAAGTAGCTGTTTTGTAAGCTTACAGTCTCAGGTGAAACCGCGCCATCAATAAATTCTGGAACATCCTCCAACTTCACAACTTCGGATTTTCCTGTTAACGCATCCACTAATACAATCCCTTTTACATCAAAGCCATTACGTGCTGAAACAAATTCACCATAGGAACGAATGTAATACGGCTTACCCTCATCATCTACTTCAAGTTGTACATCTCCATAGAAAATAAGGAACGGATGCTGTAAGCGAATATGACGCTCTAAATTAGAATTCAAGTAAGCTGAAGGAACATACTTCATTGCTTGCTCCACGAATTTTGGATTATCTGCTGAATCTGTCGCACTCATCATAAAATAACCTGGTGTAGAGCCACCGTTCATCCATTTAAAAAAGCCTGAAAATTCAACGGGTGCAATATACACATACTCACCATTTACTTTTTGAATTTGTAAGCGCCCTAATTCATAATAGCTCGTATTCGGTACTTGACCAAACGCTTTTTTCATCTTATTACGTGCAAATTTAGGAGGTACACTAGCTGGTGTTTGTGTTTCATCAAACGGCTTTATCTCGACCTCTTCCTTCATTTCTGCTGATGTAAATTTGTTGTTGGCATTCCATAAAGGAGCTGATAATACATATATGGCAACCCCTAAACTTGCTAAAAATAACACACCTTTTATTTTTCTTTCAATACCACTTGCAAGGAACGCCCCGCCTAATGTTAATAGAATAACAGCTGGCCAAAATGCAAGCCAGTTTACATCCATTTTTGTGACATATACTGTGATGCCAGTAGCTAGAAATCCTAGTACAAAGACACCTATAAAAAAGTATCCAATTACCTTTTTAGATTTTCCATCTTCTCGCTTCTTCGTTATAAGCGGTGTTAATAATATACTCGCAATTAGTGCAATGACTGCTGAAGCTATTAATAGCTTGGTCATTTTTCTCACCCTTTCTTAGCTAACTGTCTACTTATTTACGACTGCATTCATAAAAAGTTTCATACATTACATGAGGATCAATCTTTCTTGATTAATGATTTTTATCAAATTAGAAGACTTCATAAAGGAAATTTTAACATAGATAAAGAACTTCAATGAAAAGGAGATGAAATATTTGTTTAAAAAATTTTTAATTTCTGTCATAGCTGTGTTTGGTTTTTATTATATTTTTTTCTATTCCCATATAGAAGAAAATATAAAGCTTATCTTTAAAGTTATCCCTATGCTATTAATCATTATTTTAGCTGCTTCTCAAAAAGGCATAAAGAAGTACCAGTTGCTGATTGTTGTTGGTCTTATTTTTTGTATGGTGGGTGATTATACATTACAGTGGTTTCTCGTTGGATTAACAAGTTTTTTAATCGGTCATATTTTTTATATCTTTGCCTTTTCGTCTACTAATGAGCGACAGGTACCATCATGGGCAAAAATAATTCTACTTGTTTATGGGGCAAGTATGGCTATGTGGATTGCTGGAACGGTGCTTTCTTCTGGAGATGTCGTCCTAGGTATTGCAGTCATCGCGTATATATCCATTATCTTAATGATGGGTTGGACTGCGATTCGCACAGGCTCCACTTTCGCAATAATTGGGGCGCTGTTATTTATCGCATCGGATTCCTATTTAGCCATTAATAAATTTGTAATGCCCCTATCCTTTTCACATGAGATTATTATGCTGACCTATTACAGCGCTCAATTACTCATAGCTTTAAGCATCCTTCAATATTCCGAAATCCGAAGTAAAGTGTTACAATAATATCCACCGGAGGATTTGGGCCAACAGATGTTTTTTGCACGAAAGCGTAGTGCTAACGTAGCGTCATTAGTATGATGTTGGTCACTCAGTCGTGTGTTGTTGCTGTCGCTTCGCTTTCGCACAGATAAACCGTGTTGCTGTCGCTTTGCACAGGACATGGCAGACTTAGACTGAGTTCCTCTATTTCAGCAGGTGTTTGGACACCTGCTAAAATAAGTTAAACATACACATTAGGAGGCCATACTTTATGAAAGAACAAGTAATCGAGCGATTAATCCGTTATGCAAAAATTGATACACAATCTGACTTTACAAGTGAAACAACTCCTTCTACACAAAAGCAATTTGATTTATTGCACATTTTAAAAGATGAACTAGCTGCAATAGGTTTAACGGATGTTACATTAGATGAAAATGGTTATTTATTTGCAACACTAGAGGCGAATACAGATAAAAAAGTACCTACTATCGGCTTTTTAGCACATGTTGATACAGCTACTGATTATACTGGTACAAATGTCAATCCACAGCGCATAGATAATTATGATGGCAGAAATATTCAGCTAAATGAAAATTTAGTGATGTCACCAACGGATTTTCCGGAGCTTAAAAATTATGTAGGGCAAACGTTAATCACAACAGATGGTACTACATTATTAGGTGCAGACGATAAAGCAGGTATTGCAGAAATTATGACGGCGATGGAATACCTAAAAAACAATCCGTCTATTAAACATGGTAAATTACGTGTAGCATTTACACCAGACGAAGAAATTGGACGTGGTCCTCATAAATTTGATGTAGCTGCTTTTGGAGCCGACTATGCTTATACGTTGGATGGCGGACCACTTGGCGAGTTACAATATGAAAGCTTTAATGCTGCTGGTGTAAAGATTGTGACAAAGGGTACAAGTGTACACCCTGGTTCTGCAAAAAACAAAATGGTGAATGCCATCACAATGGCTATAGCCTTCCAAAATGAAATGCCTGCTGATGCAGTACCAGAAAAAACAGATGGCTATGAGGGCTTTATTCACTTAATGGGCTTCAAGGGAGCTATCGAGCATACAGAGCTTTCCTATATTGTACGCGACCACAATCGTCAAAAGTTTGAGGAGAAGAAGCAACTTATGCTTGATGCGGCTGCCAAAATTAAAGCTCAATTTGGTGAGGATGCATTAACTATTACTATCGAAGATCAATACTATAATATGGGTGAAAAAATTGAACCTGTAAAAGAAATTGTTGACATAGCACGTGCAGCAATGGAAAAATTAGATATTACACCAATTACATTACCGATTCGTGGAGGTACGGATGGCTCACAGCTGTCTTACATGGGCTTACCAACACCAAATATTTTTGCAGGCGGAGAAAATATGCATGGTAAATATGAATATGTATCTGCTGAAACAATGGAAAAGGCGACACAGGTTATTATTGAGATTGTTCAGCTATTTGAACAGCAAGGAAAATAAGATATAATTTTAATTACGAAGAAGGGCTTTCTCCTTTCTTCGTCATTTTTTCAGAATCAATCTCGCCTTGGCGTAATTGCGTCCGGAGGCTTTATCTTCGACACCCACTGAAAAGGAACCAAAACCGCATTCATCTCACCACCTGGAGAGATAGGAGTCTTCTGCCTGAACGAAGAAAAATAACTGAATTTTCGAATTACATATTAACATTTCACTTACGAATTATTAACTCAAATTGAGGTGACTTCTATGAAAGAAATTGCATTAGGTATTTTGGCTTCACTATTTTTTGCTGTTACATTCATCTTAAATCATGCAATGGAGATGCAAGGCGGTAGCTGGTTATGGAGCGCATCTCTTCGTTATTTCTTCATGCTTCCATTTTTACTCGTAATTGTCTTCTACAGAAAGGGCTTTCCCCAACTATCTGGCGAAATGAAAGCACAGCCTATCGCATGGCTGCTATGGAGCTTTGTTGGGTTCGTATTATTTTATGCGCCTCTCACATTCGCAGCAGCCTTTGGACCAGGCTGGCTCGTTTCAGGAACATGGCAGTTTACAATAGTTGCTGGTGTATTACTAGCTCCCCTCTTTGTTTCGATCGTAGCAGGAAAAACAGTGCGTCAAAAAATACCGCTTATTTCATTACTGATTTCATGTGTTATTTTAGCTGGTATATTGCTTATTCAAGTACCACAGGCACAATCTGTTCCAATGAAAAGCTTAATACTTGGCATTATGCCTGTCGTAGTTGCATCGTTTGCATACCCTCTTGGTAATCGCAAAATGATGGAAATCTGCGGAGGACGTATTGATACATTTCAGCGAGTTCTAGGTATGACCATCGCCTCTATGCCAGCATGGATTATTATGGCCGTTTATGCCCTAGCAACAGTTGGGCTTCCTTCCATAAACCAAATGCTTCAATCTTTGCTTGTCGGTATCAGCTCAGGTGTTATTGCCACAATCTTATTTTTCATTGCGACCGATCGAGTGAGAGACCATCAAGGTAAACTTGCTGCAGTTGAAGCAACACAATCGACTGAAATTCTTTTTGTTATTATTGGTGAAGTATTATTACTCGGTATCGCCTTCCCGGATCCAATTGCTTTAGCTGGTCTAGGCGTCATTATTGTAGGTATGCTCTTACACAGCTACTACACGATGATACTTGGGAAAAAAAGTGCTGTTCAACAATCTACCTCTCATAACAGCTCTATTCTGTAATATTAAAGTCAAATGTACATCATTAAATTTACTTTAGTGATGTACATTTTCATTTTTAAATAAAATTACGATATATATTGTAAATCATCGTTTTAGATGTCCCTACATCTTTAAAGCCCAATTTGTTGTAAATATTAATAGCCGAACAATTTTCAAAATCTACGCTAAGAGAAGTGTATAATTTATATAAGACAGCTCCAATCGTTTGATTTTCTTTGTTGAAGGCAATTAAAGCTTTATCTCCCTCTATCCCCCACCGCTCATGATACTTTCTTATATAAGCCTTAATTAGCAATGTCTCTTTTGATGGTTTATTTTCAGGAATGTGTATTGATTCATATAACATATCTCGAAGAAACTCTAAGTCTTTTTTATTGTTTTGGAATTTTTTAATATAAAACATACTCTAATCCCCCTTTATTTTTAGTTAAATATCCAATATAGTAAGGACATTTCAAGCCTATATCGAAAAACAATCTCTTTAATCTTGATTCAGCAAATTTTTACTGTGCGAAAGCGAAGCGACAGCGACAGCGACAGCGACAACAACAACAACTGTTTTTGTACCGAAAGCAAAGCGTTAGGTACAGAATACTCCCATCTCTAATCAAAAAAAGAGTGACTTATCCATATAGGCATAAGTCGCTCTGAGATTTTACGTTCCCAAAAAATGAGGGGGGTTTTAGGAGCGTTATCATGAACTAGCAAACTTCTGGAGAAAAGTAGCTAAAGTTCATCCTCTCTACACTGTATTGTAGAGGAGGAATAATCTTTATACGATAATGATAATCATTATCAATTAAAATGTCAACAGTAATCTGAAAATTAATTATTAAAATTTTTTATAACTACAATGCCTTCTTTAACGAGCGGCGATATTGCCATTGTTTTAGCTGAAAATGTAGGAAACAACCTATACAAAAGCCTGCAATTGCTATCGATGAAGCTATAGCTACCATTCCTGTAAAGACATAGCCAATCACCTGCCACTTTAACAGAAAAGTAATGAATCCACCTGCTAAACAAAAACTTGCAATGCTTGCATTTAATTTTTGCTGCTGGGCATCCTCTGGTATATAGGAAGAAGGTGCTTTTTTTAAAAATAGCCTTCCACATCGAATAATGGGATTAAAATTAACTAAAACACCTAGTAAATTTGCTGCTAAAGGAATAGCTAAAATCCAACTAACCCCTGTTAGCCATGTGAGAATGACACTTAAAAGAATCGTCCACTGATTGAGTCGAACAAGCGGCCTTGGAATTATTTGTGGCTGTGACATCAAAAACCTACCTTTCAGATATGTTTAATGTATTTTACTATATCGCTTTCCATTTGTGAAGCAAAATTGAATAATTTATAATTGAAATAGCAAACGATTGAAAGAATAGGTGATGACAATGCCAGCATTAACGATGGATCAAGTTCGACAATTAAATTCCTATAGCATTTATACGACAGAGCCGAAACGAACATTATTTACATTAGCCGATATACATAAGGACTTTTACCATCCTGACTTTTTAAATCTGATGATGGGTATTACGGACGCAGCAACAGAGGCAGCAGCCATCTCCCATTTTGGACGCCGCTACGGAATGTTTTTCGCCATGCAGTTTTACATGCTTGCTGCTTATGACGAGGTATGGGATGGCAAGCCAATTGAGCTTCGCTTTGATGCTGCAAAGGAATTTAATAGCTTTACAGTCGCAATGTTTGTCAACCCAAATGATTGGCGTTACGTGAATGAGGATGAGCGTCAATCAGTTATAGAGAAGATCTTATATGATGGGCATGTTATTGTGCAACAGCTTCGTAAAGTAACATCTGTTTCGCCTTTGACAATTTGGGAAAATTTCTTTGGTTATCTACTGTGGCACTATCATATGTTGTTATCAAACCCTGGATTAGCAGACCAAGCGATGGATGATATTGAAATATTAGAGGATCCTAAAACTTGGGCACGTTTCTCAAACAAGTCATGGTGGGCACAATATACAGGTGGTCAAAGCCCATCAAATTTAGTAAATGTCCCTGTCCGAAAATCATGTTGTTTTTCCAAGGACATTCCTGGTTTAATGGCTTGTGGCTTTTGCCCAATGAAAAAATAACAAACATTGGCAAAAAAAGCCCTTGCTCTTCGCAATCTGTGAAGAACAGGGCTTATAATTTTTTTATTTTTCATAAACAATGAACCAATCATTGTGATCTTCATACATCGAAGTACCAGTATAACCTTGTTTTAAAAGTTGTTGCTGACCAATCGTATCATCCATCGATATTGTTTTCTTTTCTTTAAAAATTGGTAGCTCCTGTTGTAAATCTTTAAAGAAAATATAGCGTAACTTATCTACGTACTTAATCTTTAATCCTTTCACCACTAAACCCTGAGAGAATTTGTCCTTTAAGCTAGGAATATTATACGGCTTTACGGTAGAGCAAACATAATCATATTTCGCTAAATCAATCTGACTCATCACAATATTAGCTAATGTTTTTTGTAAGCCAAAACCGCGGTATTTAGGGGAAACATTCGAAATTTCTTGATATAAAACACGATTGAATGCATCCTCCGCAATCCCACAATCATAGCCAAGATGTTCATTATCTACAGGAGGGTTTAAGAGCGCACGGAAGGCTATTAGGTCCTGTCCAACATAAGCACCTATCATCATGCCATTGCCTTTTAAAATATATTCGAATTCTTCAGTAGTAAGTGGCTGTAAAATACTTTGGTCAGCCAATGATTCATAAACCTCAACTTGTAAATTCTCAATTTCTTGTAAATGCTGAAGATTTAATGTTGTTACATAAAACGGTGTTTCTCCAAGCATTCCTTCATAGATTTTTTCCATACTGTGCCTCCTTAGGCCGTTACAACCGTTGAGAATTTACATAATTCTTTAAGAATCTCTTCATCTACCTCTACACCTAAACCTGATTTTTCATTTAAACAGATGAACGGGACATCATAATGTAGGTTTCCTACATCCTTGGAGAATTTTAATGGACCTGTTAATTCTACACTTGTCATAATTTTTTTAGAGAATGCCACATGGAAGCCTGCTGCTGAGCCAACAGATGATTCTACCATTGAACCAATCTGGCATTCGATACCAGCCATTTCAGCCATCACCGCTAGCTTCATAGCAGGATAAATGCCACCACATTTCATTAGTTTTATATTTACTTTGTCTGCTGCACGCTTTGCAATAATTTCACGCATCTCACGTACACCACGAAGTCCTTCATCAATCATTAGTGTAACATCGGATTTTGACTTAATCTCAACCATTCCATCAATATCCTCACTATCTACTGGCTGCTCTAACCAATCAATATTTAAGTCTTTCATTGCACGTAAACCTTGTAATGTAGTGGATGCATTCCCCCAGCCTTGGTTTACGTCTACTCGAATGGCAATGTCCTCTCCTACTCGTTCGCGCACCGCCTTAATACGAGCAACATCACGTACAACCTCTGTACCTACCTTCATTTTAAATGAACGATAGCCCATTTCTACTCGACCTGCTGCCTCTTCTGCCATCGCTTCTGGTGCTCCAATGCTTAACACATGTGTGATAGGGAATTTCTCATGATAACGACCACCTAACAGCTGATACACTGGAACCTGCAGTGCTTTCCCAGCAATATCAAAACAAGCTATATCAATCGCAGCTTTTGCGGCAGGTACATCCTTGACAATTTTATTCATTTTATCGTGAATTTTTTCAAATTCCATTGGGTTCGCTCCAATGATTGCAGGTACTAGCTGATTTTTTAAAACAGCATACGTGCTTTCCCATGTCTCCCCTGTTACATGCTCATCTGGCACAGCTTCCCCATAGCCTATAATACCAGTATCTGTCGTAACCTTTAAAATAATAGAAGGCATTGAATCATATGTAGCATAACTAATAATAAATGGTTCAATTAATGGTAGATGAATTGCAAAAATTTCTACTTGTTGGATTTTCATTTTTATCAATCTCCTGTATAATTTAGTTGTCGTTAATACGTCGTTAATTAATTAAAAAATATAGAAAAGGAATGTTGCCCATGTCTACTAAAATAGCAGTTATTTGCTCTAAAGCATTTATGAAACGTATTAATAGTATTGCACAAAACGTAGAGAATATTCAATTAGAATTTTATCCTTACAGCCATCCTGAAGAGGCAACTATATTATTAAAGCAAATTAGACCATGTGATGCGCTATTTCTTGGGGGAACATTACCTTATTTATATGCCCAATCGTCTTTATCAGAAATTCCAATCCCTTGGAATTATATAAAACAAGACGAAACTGCTATTTCCACAACATTGCTCTCAGTAATGGCCAATCATGCAATATCTTTAAGCAGAATTTCTATCGATGTGATAAATCCTGCTTTTGTGGCAAATGTTCTAGAAGAAATTGAGTATTCTGGTCCAAAGCCTTATATTCAGCAGATCACTATTACGAGACCTACTCAAGCAATACTACAGCAGCATATAGCTCTATGGAATACACAAAGCATTGATTATGTCATTACAAGTATTCATAGTGTTTTTGATGAATTACAAGAACGTCAAATACCTGCTATGCGTATGATAGATGCAACAAATTCAATTGTACAATACTTAGAAGAAACAAAATCTCAATCACTTTTAACTAAATCAGAATCTGTGAAAGCTGTTGTAGGTCTATTAGAAATTCCAGAAAACAATTCATTAGACACCTACATTTTAACGAAGATTACCACAGCCACACATTCAACCTACAAACAAATTACTGCAAATTCTTTTGAACTTTATACTACAGCAGGATATTTGCAAAATACCCTTGTAAAAGAAAATTTGCAAAGTTTAATGCAACAAATTGAAATACCCTTTAAGCTTGCTTTTGGTTTTGGTCACTCCATTCTTGAGGCGAGCCAAAATGCAAAAAACGCATTAACTTTTGCAAAACCCTATGAAATATATATACTTGATGAACATAAAAATTTGCTAGGTCCATTTCCAAAATCGGAAGTAAAACTAGCTTTAAAAACGGATGATCCTTACGTTTTACAAATGGCAAAGCTAACAAGCCTAAGCCCTTTAAATATTTCAAAAATCATCAACTTTAGTCGAGAGCGACAATCAGCGCAATTTACCGCTCACAATCTTTCAGAATACCTTCAGGTTACAAGACGTACAACAGAGCGTATTATTAAAAAATTAGTAGACAGCGACTATGCTAAAGTCGTAGGTGAAGAAATGACCCATCAGCAAGGTCGTCCACGCACAATCTATGAACTGAACTTTGCTATTTATTAAAAATTTCTCGCAGATACTTTTGCATCTGCGAGACTAAGGTTAGCTAGTAGATGGGGTAATTTGGACTTAGTCCACTACTGCCATATTTGCATCGTTTATTTCTTGCTCTTTTTTACGTTTCTCTGCCTCTGCAATTTCCTCAGGAGTTAGTTTTACAATCGCAAACCCGATATAAGCATAGATAATCGAAATAATAGGCACAGTGAAGTTAAGAATCGCATATGGTGCATATTCCATAGCACTTACGCCTAATGTTGCTAAGATAAACACCCCGCAAGTATTCCAAGGGAAGAAAACAGAGGTTAATGTTCCTCCATCCTCTAACGCACGAGATAGATTTTTA
This sequence comes from Lysinibacillus sp. B2A1, assembly GCA_002973635.1. Taxonomy (GTDB): domain Bacteria; phylum Bacillota; class Bacilli; order Bacillales_A; family Planococcaceae; genus Lysinibacillus. The sequence goes on along the minus strand of CP027224.1, from coordinate 509,938 downwards.
GAGTGTAAACCACGTTGTTGATAAACACCTGCAAACATACGTGACGGTACTACTATCGAAATATATTGCTCAGAACATGTAGCATTTGTTGTTACACAAGCTGCGATTGTGGAAGCTACTAGACTACCTGTCGACTTAGCAAATTTTACAATAACGTTCATAAGCGCTTTTAACATGCCAGAATATTCTAAAATACCACCAAATGTCATTGCTACAATTGTCATTGAAACCGTATTCATCATTGAGTCTAGACCACCACGATTAAATAGCTCGTCCACCATTTGATTACCTGTAGTGATTTCAAATCCAGCCTGTAATGCTTGTACAGCACTTGCAGCTGAACCGCCCTGTACAAAAATTTGTAGTAAGAAACCTGATACAATCCCAATAATTAAAGCTGGAATTGCTGGCACTTTTTTTGCAACTAATACAATAACACCTACTGGTACAAGTAATAGTAACGGAGAAATAACAAAGCTTTCCTCCATTACTTTTAGAGTTGTTAAAATCTCTTCTGACTTCATAGAGACATCTGCAAATTTTCTCCCCATAATTCCAAAGGCAACGAGTGCAATGACAAGAGCCGGAATTGTTGTGTAAAGCATATGCTTAATATGATCAAAAAGATTAGTTCCAGTTAAACCTGCTGCAAGATTGGTCGTATCTGATAAAGGCGACATCTTATCACCAAAATAGGAACCTGAAATAACTGCTCCGGCAATCATTGCTGCTGGAATTCCCATACTTAGGCCAATCCCCATACCAGCAACACCGATTGTTGCCATTGTAGACCACGAACTACCAATCGCCAATGAAACGATTGAACATAACAGCATAATTGTTACTAAGAACCATGCTGGAGAAATTAATTTTAAGCCGTAAAAGATCATTGTTGCTACGACACCGCCACCGATCCATGCGCCGATTGTCAAACCTACTAAAATAATAATGACAATTGCTGGTAAAGCTAGGCGTATACCCTTATACATCATTTCCTCAATTTCCATCCACTTAAATCCATGCATTTTAGCAACAATTGCTGCTACAGTTGTGCCAACAAGAAGAGGTACGTGAGGACTTTGCTCTAATACAACTACTGTAATAAGCATCGTAATAATCATAATTGCAAAAGTTAAAAGTGCCCAAAGAGCATTAATTTCTTTTTTCATGGTCCCATCCCCTTTTTTGCACCTATCTCCATCTCCGATATTTTAAGGCGCAAATAATTTTTTACGTTTTTTAGCTTAATATTCAAAAAATTAAAAGTCAACGCAAAAATTTTATGCTTCTCGAGCAAATCTTACTATTTTAGCGTAATAAAACGCTTTCAAGTAGCTATTAAAAACAATGTAAACCCTTGTATATCCATTCATTTTGTAAAATGTTCATACAAAAAAGCTATATTAAAAGAAAATATAATCTTTTAATATAGCTTTATTTTTTTATTCGAATTCTGGCTTTTTTTCTAATACACATGCAAGTACTTTTGCAGCATCAATCAATGCACTACGATCAAATGTCATCTTAGGATGATGTAATCCTGGTGTCAGATTAGCCCCAATACCTATCATCGCCGCTTTTAATTCTGGGTTTTTCACAGTATAGAAATGGAAATCATCGCTACCTGGTGTAGTGATTTCATCCGCTAAATGCTCCTCACCTAATGCTTCAATGATTGCCTTTTTTGCCATTCTTGCTGCTATTGGTGAAACTTCAGCGCCTGGCGTGTAATCAATCCACTTCCAGTCCATATCAATATCAAACTGTAGCTGGATGGATTTCAAACCAGACTCAATACGACTTCGGAGTAATTCGAGCTGTTGATTCTGCTGGGCGCGAATATCCATTGAAAAACTAGCGTTACCGGGAATAATATTTGTACTGCCTCCATCCGCAATAATTTTTGTTAGTTTCGCAGAATGTGGCTCAAACGGCGATAGATGTATACTGTTCAGCATTTGTTGAACAGCCATAATTACATCAATGGCGTTTTTACCTTGATGTGGTCTGGCACCATGTGCATCTACACCTTGAATTGTTCCCTCTAAAAAATAAGCAGCACCATGATGGATAGCTGGAGAAACCTTACCAAGTGGTAATTCTTCAATCGGTCTTAAATGTACACCGAATAAATGCGATACCCCTTCAACTGCTCCTCGATCATAGGCTGCGCAGGCACCATTTCCTAGTTCTTCAGCAGGTTGAAAAATAAAACGAACACGATGTTGCAAGGGCTGATCTTTAAGTAGTAATAAGGCACCAAGAACCATTGTCATATTCGCATCATGGCCACATGAGTGATTTGCTTGCCATTTCCCATCTACTTCTTGCCACAAGGCATCAATATCTGCTCTAACAGCAATAATTTCATCCCCGGTTCCAATTTCAGCAATTAATCCAGGCACATCGCCTAATAAACGATATGTTACATTTAATTCGTCTAGTATGGACGCAATTTTTTTAGTTGTCTCATATTCCTTCCAGCTTACCTCAGGATATTTATGAAAATGATTAAACCATTGAAATATTGATTCTTCTAATGTTACTGCAGCTGACATCATTACACCTCATACTCATTTTTGTTACTCATTATACATGAAATAATTTCAGAAAAGTACATATGTAATTAGACCTGTATTCAAATGCTTTATACAAATTTCAAAAATCGTACAAACAACAAAAGGACTGCGCCGAAAGTTTCACTCTTTCGCACAGTCCATCAAATAAATATTATAAACTTGTAAAAAAACCTTGTGGGTATTCATCATAGTGAACGATTATAGTCTGCTCCTCATTTTTTTCTTCCTCCATCACTAATTCAGGCCCTTGATCCATTAAATACGTTTCAAACTTTGAATTTAACAACTTTTTCATTTTATCACTCCTATTTAATAGAATTTTCTGATAATATAACTATACATTGTCTTTTTACAAAAAATCAACAAATAATGCTACATATGCATAATAAATATAAAACCAATCACTTTATTAGATTAATAACAACCATATTATGGATAAATTCTTTTCAGAAAGTAAAAAAGAATCTACATGAAAACTATAGGGAAATAAACCTTATACAATGGTTTAATCACTATAATAATCAGCAGATTCCTGTTAAATTTCATTAAGTATTTAAGACGCTGTCACACTAGTATCATTCTTGTCCCTTTTTCCAGGAATGTCTTTATGCTGTGTTATAAACTGAATGATAAATAATATGATAAAAATTGCTAGCCCTGCCCAATCTGAGAATTTCTCTGGATAGATTAGTAATAAACCGGCAGCAATTGCTATCAAACGTTCTACCCAAAGCATTTTACGATACCAGTAACCGATTACTCCTGCCCCAATCGCTACCATACCAGTAATTGCAGTGAATACGACCCATAAAATTTGTGGTATCGTAGTATCAATCATTAGTAACGCAGGTGAAAAGACAATCATGTAAGGAATAATAAACGCTGCAATGGCAAGTTTGGCTGAGTTTACACCTGTTTTAATAGGATCTCCTCCAGAAATACCCGAAGCCGCAAAGGCAGCGAGTGCTACTGGTGGTGTTATATCAGCAATAATGCCGAAATAGAACACAAAGAAATGAGCTGATAATAAGATAACTACTGGCACCAATTCCTGTGGTGTGTTCGGTGATAATAAAGCTACGATTGCAGGAGCAGCAATTGTTGATGTTATGACATAGTTTGCAGTTGTAGGAGCCCCCATTCCTAGTATTAATGAGGCAATCATAACAAAAACTAGTGTTAAAATAATGCTACCACCAGCTAATGATACTAAACTATTTGCGAGACTTAAGCCTAAGCCTGTTTTTACTACAACACCAACGATAATACCTGCACAGGCAGTTGCAGCTACTACACCAAGAGCTGTACGTGCTCCTTCAACTAGTGCATCAATAATATCTTTTGGCTTTAATCGTGTTTCTTTATTAAACATTGCTACACCTATAGAAATAATAATACCGTAGAGAGCAGCCCGCATCACTGGTGTGCCCGTTAGCATCAATATGATGATAGCGATAATTGGTAACAGCAAATAAATTTTCTTAAATACCTCTCGTCGATTTGGCATTTGATCATCACGTAAGCCTTTTAACCCTACACGCTTTGCCTCAAAATGCGTCATTATCCAAATACCTGTAAAATACAACAGTGCAGGTATTGCAGCTGCCTTTGCAATATCCCAATATGTTATGCCACGTCCGATAAATTCAACCATTAAAAATGCTGCTGCACCCATAATTGGTGGCATTAACTGACCACCTGTAGAGGCTGCTGCTTCAACTGCACCCGCAAACTCTTTTCGATACCCCAGCTTTTTCATCATAGGAATCGTATATGAGCCTGATGTTACAACATTTGCAACAGAGCTTCCCGAAATTGTCCCCTGTAACGCACTTGAAAACACCGCTACCTTAGCAGGTCCTCCAATTAATTTACCTGCAAGAGCTACTGCTAAATCATTAAAATATTGCCCTACTCCCGTCTTTACCAGAAAAGCACCAAACAGTAAGAAAATAAAGATGAATGTAGCAGAAACACTAATTGGCGTACCAAAAATACCATCAGTCGTATAATACATAAGATTAACGATACTCTCTAAATCTTGACCTCTATGTGCCATAAATGCAGGGAAATACGGACCAAAATACGCATATATTAAAAACACAACTGCAATGATTGTAATTGGTAATCCAACTGCACGACGAGCTGCCTCAAGAACCAATACAACAGCAGTTATTCCAACTATAAAATCTATTTGTGTAATCGTTCCATTACTATTAACAAGCTCCGTGTAATTGATAGTCCAATAGGAACCTACTACAATGGATAGGATAGCTAAAATATAATCAAACCATGCGATTTTATGCTTCGCAGCTTTTTTCTGAGCAGGAAACAGCAAGAAAATAAGTGTTAAACCAAATCCTAAATGAATAGTACGTTGTATTTGAGCTGGAAATTGGCCAAAGATTGCTGTGTATAATTGGAATAACGAAAATGCTAATAGCCCAAAGAAAATGATATGCTTCATAATACCCGTGATTGTTCGTACATTCGATTCTATATCGTATTTCTCAAGGATTGCTTGCTGCTCCTCAGCAGATATTTGTTCGAATTCTTTTACTTTTTCTTTGTTTTCTAATTTTTGCTGATTGGTCATCTCATCCTTACTCCTTTCCATTGTTCATAAAGTGATAAACGCTTCATCTCAAATAAATAAGAACTACCCCTTTGTAAATCTTTTTTTAAATCATATTCATAGTGCTCGTATATCAACACAAGATCTAAATCTAAATCACCAATTAATATCGTAAAATTGTCGATAATTTCGTTGTTAAACTGTAAATAATATTTACCATTACGCTCTGTAAATATTTGATTCTCCTCAGCATTGCTCGGCATACCAATTGCTAAATCTTCATACTCCATTCCTACCATTTGAATATGCTTCCCACCTATGTATTGATAATGTTCTAGCACATCCGATTTATGAATAGAATGAGTGTATCTAATTTGAAAGGTCTCCTCAGTTGTTAGTGGTATATAATGCAGTATTGGATGCACAGTGCGCGTTTCCGTAAATGCGAATACCTTTTGGAAAGGAAGAAAAATAACTAGGCATAAGATACTATATAAAATGGCAAAAACAATAATCACTTTCCTCTGTCGCACAACATTTGTTCCTCCACTTAAAAAGCTATTCACTTTTACCCATGACTTAAAGTAAGAAAAGAGACCCGAAGCTTTACGCAACCCGAGCCTCTTTATATTTGCCAAAATTACTTTTCACTCACTATAAGCGATGATTGTTAGCTAATACATTATTTCTTTTCATCAAAGTACTTTTGTGCACCTGGGTGAACATCAATACTAATACCAGCTAAACCAGTTTCTGCTTTGATGAACGCTCCTTTTGCATGAGAAATTTTACCTACGTTATCATAAATAGCCTTTGTCATTGAATAAACAACATCATCTGGAAGATCCTTTTTCACTGCTAGCATCGCAAGAACAGACACTGTTTCAGTATCATTAGCAATACCATAAGTTCCAGCCTTTACTGTATCTTTTGCATAGTATGGATATTTCTCAATTAATGCATCCGCTTTACCAGGATCTACACCAATAATATTTACTTTCGTCGTGGCATTTAATGCCTCAACTGCCGCTGTGGGTGTACCAGCTGTTATAAATGCTGCATCAATTTGACCTGATTGAAGACCATCTGTGGATTCCCCAAAATCTAGGTTTTGAGCTTTAATATCATTCATTGTTAGTCCATGAACTTCAAGTAATTGTTCAGCATTTGCATAAGTTCCAGATCCTGGTGCACCTACAGATACCTTTTTTCCTTTTAAATCTGCATATGACTTTATTCCAGATGCCTCAGTTGTAACCAGTTGTACCGTCTCTGGATAAAGAGCACCTAAAGCCGCAATTGTATCAATTTTCTTTTTGAACATTAACTTTCCTTCAGTAGCATAATAAGCAATATCTGTTTGAACAAATGCAATCTCACCTTTGCCTGCTTCCAATGCATTCATGTTTGCCGCAGATGCTTGTGATACCTCAGCAGTGGTTTTAATACCTGTTCCCTTCGTAATTAAATCAGCAAATGTTCCACCTAACGCATAGTAAGTTCCCTGTGTTCCACCTGTAAGTAAGCTCATTAATTTAATGTCTGATGCTGGCTTGTCAGAAGATGCGGAATCATCCTTATCCGTGTCCTTCGTACCTGTTCCGCCATCAGACCCGCATGCAGCCAGAATTAAGAGTGCAATTGCTGTTAAGAGCAGAAATAGATTAAAGCGCTTTTTCTTCATAGTAACCTTCCCCCCCTTGGTTATATTTAATAATCTATTTAAAATTATCAAATTTAGTATAATAATGTCAATAAATTTACGGTAAATTCAGTATTTTATAAAAATACAGTCTATTTAAAACCAATACCATCCATACCTCTATTACCCAGTAATATTCTCTATTTAAACACTATTTTTCTACTTTGATAAAAACGAAATATGTGTTTATGTATAAAAACGCATACAATGAAAATAATATTCATTTTTTTATTTACCATTCCAAAAAAAAATACTGTATCTAAAGTAATTGCCTTCAGATACAGTACCTCACTATTATTGGATGACCCCACAAGCAATTCTTGCGCCAGAATTACCAGCAGGATCTGTTTTATAATCGTCTTCAGATTCATGAATAACTAAGGCTGTACCTTCCCCTTTTAGCAAGGAATTAGCCGCATTTTTATCTAATGTTAGCCCTTCAGCTAAAAAGTTCAAATCCACATTGCCATCCTCACCTACTTCTAAATTCGGAAGATCTCCTAGATGGTAGCCCTTTGGATTAAGCTTCCCGTGCTCTTTAGATGTTGGATTAAAATGTGGTCCAGCAGATTCAAAGGTTGGCGGCTCGCATTTACCAACTGCATGTATATGAATGCCATGCGTTCCTTGTGGCAATCCCGATAACGCCAGCGTCATCATAACCCCATTATCCTCCTCCTGAAAATACGCATTTCCATAGCTTTCATTATCCTTACCAATTACTTTTGCGGTTGCTGTCAGTGGGGATTTTGCATTAACCGCCACTTTCTCTTCTTTCTTTTCAAAAAAACCACAACCGCCGACAAACACCAATAGTGACATAACTACCAAGCTCATTTTTTTCATAAAAATACCTCCTCTATTTCTGATGGTTCCCAACATTCCTCATACTTATGCGATTTCCTCAAAAAAGAGACATCTCCTATGAGATATCCCTTTTCTGAAATTTAATTTAAAACCTTCACCGTAACAGTCTTAACGCCCCACTTACGGGCTTGTCCCTCTGTAGGAATAAAAACATCAATTTTGTTGCCTTTAATAGCACCGCCAGTATCAGCTGCTATCGCCTCACCATAACCTTCAACCCAAACCTTGGTACCTAGAGGAATAACCCGTGGATCTACAGCAATTACCTTCAAATTTGGATTAGATCGAATATCCGTTCCATTTGCTGTAATGCCTGAACAGCCTTCACAATACGCAGTATAAGCAGTTGCCCGCATCGTTAATGATTTACCTGCCCCATTTGTTGCAGCACTTACTTGTTTCGTAGTTGTTGCTGGCTTTTTCACTTTACTAACAGCTGTTTTTGGCTTTGCTGCTGACGCCTTAACGGCTAACAGCTCCCCTACAAAAATCAAGTCAGATGTAAGGTTATTCCATTCCTTTAATTCTGAAACCGTTACATTATTTGTGAATGCAATATTAAATAAAGTATCACCTTTTTCAATAAGATGTTGATCCTTAGGCTTCTCATCCCCCTTTACTATGCTTAATGTTTGCTCTGGATAGTTCCAAGTTGAATCTAATTCATTTATTTGCTGTAATTCTCCTATAGATAAATTAAAAACTTGTGAGATTCCCCATAGTGTGTTATCAATTTGAACCCTGTCTATTTCCTCAGCAGAGGAGGAACTTACAAACACACCTAGGCCAAAGGTCAACGCTACAGCTAAAGCTAATGCTTGTTTCTTCATATTTCATATTACCTCCGTATTTTATTTTTTGCTATCTGGCGCTAACACGCTAGAGATAGGCTCTTCTATGCAATCGATGCTAGTGAATGCATTTAATAAACTCAGGACAATGGGCCTGGTATTACAAATTATTACTATAAAAACAGAAAAATATACAATATCGATCATATGTTTATCAAATAACACAATTTTATGGAATAAAACTAAACCAAACGTTAATGATTCACATCTTTTAAATGTTGGAAAAACAATATTTTCATCCGATAATAGAGGAAAGGAGGAATGTAGGATGGAGACTTATTCAATATTGGCTTCTAAGGAGCTGAAGCAGCAAAAAGTTAGACAACCACATGCAATGCTAGACGCACTCCATTTAAATATGACTATGTTAATCATTGTCAAATTGATTGCCAATATGTCTCAACAACTTATTAACAATCGAATGGACAAAGGAACCGTGATAGAAATTTCATATTAACCTATCCTCATTTTCAATTTAGGTTAAAAATATTTGAAAGTTGGTGTCCTTTTTGATTCGAGTAATAGTGATGGACGATGAGCCATTAGCTCTTATAAACATGGAGAAAAAGTTAGAGGAATTTGATTCCATAGAGGTTATTAAAACTTTTACAACTGTAAAAGAATTGATGGCTGAGGGACCAAACCTTTCTTTTCAAGTAGCATTTTTAGATATTGAAATGCCTGGCATGAACGGTTTAGAGGTTGCACAACTTCTACAGGAATGGAACCCTAATATCTATATCGTTTTCGTCACAGCATATCGTGATTATGCAATTCAAGCATTTGAAATTCACTCCCTTGACTATTTATTAAAGCCTATTTCAAAAGCTCGCCTAGAGACAACTATTAATAGAATCCAAGCACTCCACCTAGAAAACAAATCTCTTCCTGTATTAGATCAACAAAAATCTTTATTGACTATTCAATGTTTTGGAGGTTTCGTTGTCTCGTATGCTGAAAAAACCGTACTTTGGAGAACGGTAAAAACAAAAGAATTATTTGCCTTTCTTTTTTCTAATCTTAATAGTCTCATTCCTCGTGATACAATTATTGATGCCTTATGGACTGAGACAGATTATAAGAAGGCAAGGGTGCAATTGCATACAACCGTCTCATATCTACGTACAACACTTTCTACAATAGGCTATGTAGATGTAATTCAGTATGCAAATGGCTGTTATATTTTACAGCTTGAAGATTTCCAATGCGATGCTTATGACTTAGAGCAGATCTTAAATGAGAAAATGGAGAGTGGAAAGCTCAATATTGAGAAAGCTGAGGTACTTGTACAAAAGTATCAAGGGGAATACATGGCCACGCTAGATTATCCGTGGATTATTAGTAAATCCAATTTTATGAATAACCAGTTTACACTTATGCTGCATGATCTTGTAGCCCATTATACAGCCATAAATGATGTAAAAAAACGAGAACATGTCTTACTCTTAGCGTTAGAGCATAATCCATATTCTGATAAAACTATCCAACAACTAATGCAACACTATATCGATATTGATAATCGAGCAAGTGCTGTAAAAACTTATAATAAATTTAGACATACCTTGTTAACGGATCTTGAGATTTTACCAAATCAAGAAACAATGGAGCTTTTTAATGCCCTATCACAGGAATTATAATAACTATTATTCATACAAAAAAGTATGCTAGATGAAACTTCTAGCATACTTTTATTTTTGTGATTTTTTTATTTAATTATTTTTTCTGACAGCTCATCAACGACACAGGTACAGTTTCTACCTGACTGTTTCGCTTTATATAATGCCTGATCTGCAATGGAGATTAACTGATTTGGAGTCTTAATGTTTGCTGTAAAAGCCGTTATACCTGCAGACAATGTAACTGGCCGTCCACATGCGGTATCTAGCAAAGCCTGCTTTATTCGTAGATTTTCAGCTACTTCAATAGCGATATCAACTGTAGCGAACGGTAATACGATCATAAACTCTTCCCCACCATAGCGAAAGCACATCCCCTGCTTGCCAATGTTGTTCTGCATATGATTGGCAAAGGATTTTAAAACTTCATCGCCCATAGTATGACCGTATGTATCGTTTATACTTTTAAAGTCGTCTAGATCTATTAAAACTATTGCATGGGGCTCTCTATTAAAAATTAATTCATTTAAAATTTGATCCATCCTTCTACGGTTAGGAATTCCTGTTAAAGGGTCTAGATTTAGTTGATTCGTTAAGTCAGCTATTTTACTTTCTGAAAGAATTACCATATTCTCTACTACACCTTTTAACAATCGTACCTCATCATACCAATCATCAATAACTTCAAGCTCTTGTACCCCTTCTGCTCTTTCTATACTAGTAGAAAGATTTTGGAGAGGTCGTACAATTTTTAAAGCAATCCATACAGCTACCATCAAAATAATTACAATCAAAATGAATAAGGGAACAATCATACTTTTTAAAAATGTACTAAAAGAAACTGTATTTTTATCATGTATGTTATCAACTAGCTGCTTCATATAGGGTTCTATGGGCTGTGCTTGATTAGGGTCTTTTAATCTTTCTTGTATATAGTTTTCGGTCATAGCCGAAAGTTCCCTTCCATACTTCTCTTGCATCGTTATTTTATTTTGCATAAGAATGTCGTTAAAATTTCGATAGCTGCTCCAAATACTAACACCAGATGTCGCAAGTACAACGATGATTATCATACTCACAATAACAAACGATAACTTTAACTTGTATTTACCCACAATAGATCATTTCTCCCATTGAGATGATTTTTTCGTTAAATTTTATCTATGTTTTTACTCATAAAATATTGATATATTTATTCCATCATCATACGACATAGTTCTTAAAAAATACTTAACAAATGATTAAATTTAACCGACTTTAGAAATATAATGAAACTCAAAAAGAACTATATTTAAGACATTGTGAACATCTCTGTATCTTAAAGTATTCTTTAAGTGAATTACTTATTTCCATTTTCTGAATTTCATGGCATGGTAAATATAGTTCTTTTTCTTATTCAGAAGACCATTCAGGAGGTCCTTATGTCGCTGTTTAAAAATACCGCTACCCGTGTACTTACTATTATTTTAATATTTATTGCTCTGACAATTCTTCGCCTGCTATGGCTATCGTATTTTCTTCCTTCTAGTAATCAACCTGTCGCCCATGAAGGAATATTTGATATTCGTGATCTGCAATTACCTGACGATGAAGTTCTTCAGCTCAATGGTGAATGGCTCTATTATCCACATTTAGTAGACCCCTTAACCGTCAACGATAGCACACTTGCTTACTCTTCTAGCATTAATAGTCAAACGATTCCTATAAAAGATGCAGAAAAAACAGCACAAAGCTATGGAACGTATCGTTTAAAAATTCTACTTAATAATAATGCAGCTACAGACAATCGCTACGCTATTCGAATCCCAGCTGTATCAACTGCTTCTGCACTATATATTAATGGTAAATTGGTTGGCCAGTCCGGCAAAGTTGCTTCCGATTCACAAAACCATAGGGGGCAAGCTGCTCCTTATACGATTTATTTTACAAATGAGCAATCTAAAATGGATTTAGTACTACACGTATCTAATTTTGATACACCTGAGAACCCTACAATAAGTAAAAGAGTTTTATTTAGCTCAGCAACAGCTATGACACATCATCAAAAGTTAACCATGCTATCTCTTGCTGCTATTTCAATTATGCTCATTATATTCGCACTCTTTAGCATTCTAGTTTTTTTATTTATTTACAGAAAACCCATTGTATTACTGTTCACTGTCGGCTTTCTGTTACCGTTGACTGATGAGCTTTTAACCTATGATCGTTCCATATTTGATTGGTTACATCTAGATTATGCTTGGTCATTTAAACTATCATCGGTCATTTATCTTGGGGCATCTTTTTTCTTTGTCCAATTTATGCGTGTTTTACTAGTCAAATATCGTTATGCAAAATGTTTTCAGCTGTTCTTTCATTTATATGCTTTAGGTGCTCTTTTGATTGTACTTTTACCTATTAAATGGCTGTATACAACAAATCTACTATTCTTTATTCTATATGCCGCTTCATTTTTATTTGTAGTTACATTGGCGTTAAGAGAGTACATTGAAAATCAAACACAAAGTTCTGCCTTTATCGCTCTTACAGCTCTTAGTACAACAAATGGCATTATCTGGGGACTAATTAAATCTATATATGTTTTTGATATACCGGTTTATCCATTCGACTATTTATTTATCATGCTCGGTTTTTCGAGTTACTGGTTTAAACGTTTCTTTGAAAATACAGAACAAATTAAAGATCTGGTGGCTACATTACAAAAGGAAGATGAATTAAAGGATGAGTTTTTATCAAGTAGTTCACAGAAGCTATGGGATCCTATGAATAAGATGATTACTTTAGGACAGTCCATTTATGATAATCCTAACAATAAGCTGGTGGCCGAAGATCAGGAAAATCTAAAGTATCTCATTGATATAGGGAGAAGCATGTCTTTTACATTAAATGACATATTGGATTACACTCGCTTAAAAGAAGGCGATTTACATCTTCATAAAAAAAATATTAGCATTCAAGGCTCTGTATACGGGGTTTTTGATATGCTTCGGTTTATTACAAATGGAAAACAAATTCACATGAACTCTACTATTTCTAAATCATTTCCTAATGTAGTAGCTGATGAAAAGCGTTTAATTCAAATTCTCTTTAATCTTTTACACAATGCTATTAAATATACAGATGCTGGTTCTATTGATATCAGCGCACATATAGAAAAGAATATGGCTGTTATCCATATTCATGACACTGGTTTAGGCATGGATGCTACGATTCAAAGTCGGCTATTTTCCCCTTATGAGCAGGGAAATGAAAATGATGATGGAATTGGGCTTGGTTTATTGATTTCTAAAAAACTTATTGAATTGCATGGAGGTACATTGCAAATCCACTCTATTCTTAACAAAGGATCTGATGTCTATTTTACTTTGCCATTAGCAATGGAAAATATAAAGGATGAGTATACCTATATCAATTATGAGGACACAGCAGTTCCAGCGGAAGAAAAACTGATGTCCTCAATAACAGAAAAACAATTCAAAATCTTAATGGTTGATGATGATCCAGTAAATTTAACGATAATGCGTAGTTTATTTGCATCATCCGAATATGCTGTTAAAACTGTAACGAGCAGTGAAATGGCTTTAGCGGCCTTAAAGGACAATGATTGGGATTTAGTAATAATTGATGCTATGCTGCCCTATATCTCTGGCTATGCATTAATTGAGATGATTCGAGAGCATTATTCCTTACTCGAATTACCAATATTATTATTAACAGCGCGAAAATATCCAGAAGATGTTTACACTGGCTTCGCTCATGGGGCAAATGATTATGTGACTAAGCCTATTAATGCTCTTGAATTAAAGGTTAGAAGCCGCGCATTAATTGATCTTAAATATAGTATTCATCAACAATTGCATTTAGAAACTGCTTGGCTGCAAGCCCAAATACAACCGCACTTTCTCTTTAATACATTAAATACAATTGCATCACTTAGTACAATCGATACTGATCGTATGATTGACTTATTGCATCATTTTGGTGAATACCTACATGCAAGCTTTGATGTGCGGAATCTGCAGAGAGTAGTTCCACTTAAGAAAGAGTTAGAGCTAGTAAACTCGTATCTCTATATTAAACAACAGCGCTTCGGACAACTACTACACGTTGAATGGGATATTGATAGTCATATAAATATTGAAATCCCCCTATCTCCATTCAAACTTTAGTAGAAAATGCGATACGTCATGGCGTATTAAAGCAAGAAAAAGGCGGAACAGTTTGTATTCGCATTAAAGATGGCCCTGATTTTGTCACAATCAGTGTAATTGATGATGGTGTTGGTATAGATGCGACCATCTTATATGAATTACAATCAGGTAACGATAATGAATGGAACAGCCTTGGTGTAGGGATTCGTAATACGGATTTACGCCTAAAAAGAATTTACGGACAAAGGCTACACATTGAAAGTACACTTAATAAAGGAACAACTATCTCCTTCCGCATTCCCAAAAATTAATTTTTAAAGAGCCACCACACTCTCAATTGGATTTGTGGTGGCTCTTCTTTATAATGTAAAATTACATAGATTTTTAAAAATCAGGGTACACTAAATGAAGGTACCTAAAGAAAGGTCGATACTATGTACAAAATTTACATAATCGAAGATGATACGAATATTTCAAGGCTAATCACTGAGCATTTAACAAAATATCAATTTCAATGCTATACTGTCCAGCAATTCCATCGTATTGTAGAAGAATTTCAGGCTATTCAACCCCATCTAGTGGTTATGGATATTAATCTACCAACCTATGATGGCTATTTTTGGTCGCGGAAAATACGCCAGCTTTCAACATGTCCAATCATCATTTTATCAGCTCGTGTTAACGATATTGATCAAGTGTATGGTATTGAAAATGGAGCAGATGATTTTATGACAAAACCCTTTTCACTCGATGTGTTTATGGCAAAAGTGAACGGACTTATTCGTCGTACATATGGTGAATATGCTTCTTCTGACTCTACTATCAGCACCATTGCAAATACAACATTAAATGCTGATACTGTTCGTCTTCAAACGACAAAACAAGAGAGTTTATTAACATTAAAAGAAATGCAGCTTTGCAAATTACTATTTGATTCATATCCAAATGTTGTTACTCGTCAAGAGCTATTAAGTGCCATTTGGGATGATGAAACCTTTGTTGAGGAAAACACCTTATCCGTGAATATTGGCCGTCTACGTAAAAAATTTGAAGTCATTCAATCTTCACTAAAAATTAAAACCATTCGTGGACTCGGCTACCAATTAGTGGGGGTAGAAGAATGAAACTTTTTTTTCGAGACCATGCAAGTGTCATTATCCTTTACGCTATTAGCTTTTTGTTTCTTCCTTGGCTAATACAGATATTGGATGATTTATCATCACACTATTTCTATTTTATTTTTCTAGTTAGCTTCTTTTTTACGATTTGGCTAATTGGTCGTTATTTTCGTAGAAGGAAATTGTATGCCCATTTACAAAACAACACCTTCACACATAATGATTTACATTTATTTGAACCTCAAGCTTTGATTGAGCAAGCCTATAGCTCAAAGCTACGTCAAATGCAGCATTTATATTTAACTCAGCAGCAGCAATTGGAGGAGCAAGGGAATGAAAGACAGCTTGTGCTATCTCATTTTGCCCATCAGATGAAAACACCTCTGTCGGTAATTCAATTGATTATTCAATCTACTCATAATGCTGCTACAAGCAATCAATCCGAGTGGCAGAATATTAAGAATGAATGCGATAAGCTGACATTTACCCTCAACCAACTACTCACTTATGAACGTACATCCCATCTTGCTGCAGATTTAAAAATTGAAGCACTCCCATTAAAGGAACTAGTACAGGAGGTAATCAACGATTTAAAGGATTATTTTATTGCTAAGGAAATTTTCCCCAAAGTAATACTCAAGGATAACCCTATTATATACTCAGATCGGAAATGGTTAAAAATTACGCTCTATCAAATTCTCAATAACGCTATTAAGTACGGGGATTCTGAAAGCTCCATTCAAATTATGTATGACGATGCTATTTTACAAATTAAAAACAAGGGAGAGACTATTCCTGAGAGCGAGATTTCCAGAGTCTTTGATTTATTTTATACAGGGACAAAAGGAAGAATAGGCGGTGAAGCAACAGGGATTGGCCTCTATTTGGTGAAAAAGATTTTAACCTCATTAGAGCACCCTTTTACTTTACTCTCTCAAAACCATTTTACAACCTTTGCCATAGACTTTTCAAAAAGCGTTAAAAGGTCAACATGACAACTTTGTCATATTGACGTCACAAAGCCAAATAGGTAAATAACGGCTCCTTTTTTATACTAGAGCTATTCAATTAAAGTAAGGAGTTGTTGAGGATGGGACACGCTATCCTACAAGTTTCTAATCTGCAAAAAGAATATATCGGAGAAATCACCTATAGAGCATTGAATGGTATCAATTTTCAGCTTGGTGAAAATGAATTCGTAGCTGTTATGGGGCCTTCAGGAAGTGGAAAAACAACATTTTTAAATAGTGTGTCCACAATTGATCGCCCCACGGCTGGAGAAATCCTCATAAATAGTAGAAATCCATATACATTAAATGACGATGAGCTTGCTAAATTTCGCCGTACAGAGTTAGGCTTTGTATTTCAGGATTTTAATCTTGTCCACACATTAACCGTGAAGGAAAATATATTATTACCATTAACATTGGATAGTTTATCTGCCAATATAATGAACCAACGTTTAAAAAATGTGTCACAGTTTCTCGGCATTGACGAGCTGCTATCAAAAAGGATTTATGAAATTTCTGGTGGACAAAAACAACGAGTAGCCATTGCACGAGCAGTTATTCATGAACCAGCTTTATTATTGGCTGATGAGCCTACAGGCAATCTTGACTCCAAAGCTGTAAACGATGTGATGAACTTATTTAGCTCTATTCATACAGCATTAAATACCGCCATTCTAATGGTGACACATGATCCATATGTTGCAAGCTTCGCCAGTCGGATTATTTTCATTAAGGATGGAAAATTATATAACGAAATTCATCGTGGTAATAATCGCAAGCAGTTTTATCAGGAAATCATGGATACACTTGCATTTCTAGGTGGTGGACAGCATGAGCTTTAATCATATCGTTGTGCAAAATATTTTGCGTGACAAGTGGACATATATTTCCTATTTTCTTAGTAGTGTATTTTCTATCATTATTTTCTTTCTCTTTACAATCATTGCATTTCACCCGAGTCTAAATAGCATAGATCCAGATTCAACACTTGGTATATCACTACTATTAGCGAGTATGCTCGTCTATTTATTTTCATTTATTTATATCACTTACTCGATCATGGCATTTCTAAAGAAAAAAGCAAAAACACTTGGGACCTTTATGATAGCCGGGGCATCTATGAAGCAAATTCGCACACTCGTCTTTCGTGAAAATATTCTAATAGGTGTTTCGGCAATACTAACAGCAATTGTTTTTGGACTTGTTATTACCCCTCTTTTTTTAATGGGGGTCAAAGTCGTTTTAAAGGCTGAAACTTTCGGCATGTATTTTCCTATAAAAGCAATCGTACTTACTATTTTTTTATTCATCGGATTGTTTGTGGCAATCTCAAAAATTGTGACACGATTTATTAATAAAGAAGCCTCCATTCAGCTTTTAAAGAGTGATGTGATCATTGAAAAATCTATACCAAAGCATCCTCTTTTATTTGGTTTTAGTATCATATGTTCAGCTACTCTGGCATATTTATTAAAAATCAATCACCATCTTGTTGAAAGCCTTGGCGTTCTTTACTATTTAGTATTTTTTATAAGTATTCTTTGCTCGATTTATCTCGTCATATCGCAAGGAATGCGCTTCCTTCTAAAAATTTTTGAGATATCTCCAGCCTATGTGCGAAAAACAAATATGCTACTAGTTTCTAATTTGAATGCAAAAATGAAATCACATGCAAATATGCTATTTTTAATCACAATTTTATTAAGTGGTGTATTTTTATGTACCAGTATTTTATTTAGCTCCTACTACAATGTAGCAAAGGATAGTGAGGAAAACTATCCATATAGCTTTCAATATATAGCTGATCCTAAAGCCGATCCTAATATGGTAAAAGATGATATTGAATATCTAGAAAAGGAATTGTCACCTACTGATCCTCAAAAATATTATATAGAATTCAAATCCAATGAAGAGGATCGACTAGGCTATATGTCTGTTTCTACTTATAATCTGTTAAAGAATCAATCTGTTAGCTTACATGACAATGAATTTATAGCTGTTGCTGGAAATCGTGATTTAGAACCAATAACAAATACTCATGAAGACAAGATTCTTAAAAATCTAAAGCTTACATCTATAGATGGAAAAAACTTGTTATCCACTGGCTTCCAGCGCACATATTTTATTGTACCTGATCAGCTTTATGACCGTATCAACTTCCCTATTTATCAGGCTTATCTATTTGAGCTTGCTAATTGGACAGCGCATACTGAACTAGCTAATAAAATTATGGAGGATATACCAACTTTACCTGATGAACGTTATGTCACTTCCAAAATTACTTTATTTGATTCGGAAATGTTTGTAAAAAGTGTGATGTTTTTTATCGGTTCTATGTTGAGTCTTATTTTCTTAAGTGCAGCTATGAGTATACTCTACTTCTATTTACAGACAACCCTAATACAAGAAAAAGAAAAATACTCAAGTATACGGAAGCTTGGTCTATCTCAAAAGGAATTATTCATCGTTGTGTCAAAGGAGCTGGCAATTCTTATATTTGTACCATTTGCTTTAGCCATTACGATGTTATTTATCACTCTATTGGCCATGCGAACGATGGTATCAACCACATTTCTACAAGTTTCCATGATAAGCTCTCTCAGTTTCCTTGCCCTATTCATTATTAGTTACTTATTTATTCGTAAGAGTTATTTCAAGCGATTACTTAGCATATAATAAAAATACGCACTCCTCCATGGGTGCGTATTTTTTATAAAGAAAGATCCTCTACCAAAGAACAGGCTTTGCGACCATTAGCCATAACATAATTAGCAATAAACAAATATACATCCATGCCTTACGCCGTAATAATAATGCAAACTTTTTCTGGTCATAGGAGGGTGTATTAAATGTTCTTAAGGTTGGTTTGAATGCTCTTGCTAAAAAAACAATGGAAGCCAACATAATAAGAAATGTTAGAACTATCCATGATGTATTCCATTGATAGCCCGCATGCCACATTAATAAAATACCAGACGCAACTAGAACATGCCCGGAATGCTTGACAATGGTAATAGCTCCCTTAAAGGCCTCGATATATGGCGGCATTTCAATATGAGCCGCAGTGTGCATTTTTTTAACAATTGTTAAAGCTACAAACAATGGCCCAATCGAAAGAATGGCACTTACAATATGTATATAAAGAAGAAGTGTATAAATTGAAATCATGGTGCATACTCCCCTTATTAGCAGTCCCCTTCATTATAGCATTCAACTTGCCTGACTTTAGAAGCATTTGTGAATCCTTTGTAAACGCCACTTGAATCATTGTTAAATTGTTTGAAATTTATACAAAGAGGGTAAGGTTTATAGTAACATGCACTTATAGAACAAAAAGGAGTGATTTTTATAGGAATTCATCAATTTTTTACAAGTCTAAATGACCTAGAACGTATTATTCGTTGCCCTGGCCGCTTTAAATTTGAAGAGCATAACGTGGCTGCTCACTCTTGGAAGGTATCACAATACGCTATGTTTTTCGCCACATTAGAGGAAATGAATGGCGCCACAGTAGACTGGAAGGCACTTTACGAAAAGACCATTAATCATGATTTTGCTGAAGTATTTATAGGCGATATTAAAACGCCAGTAAAACATGCAAGTCCCGAGCTCAAACAAATGCTTGCACATGTGGAAGAAAAAATGATGGAAAAATTCATTATCAATGAAATCCCTCAGGAATTTCAAGCTGTCTTCTTCGAACGTATGAAAGAGGGTAAGGATAGCACGTTGGAGGGTCGTTTACTTGAATTTTCCGATAAGCTAGATCAATTTTATGAGGCCTTTGCTGAATTAAAGCGAGGAAACACTGACAAAGAGTTTGTTTATATGTATCAATCAGCTCTTTCCAAGCTTTTAGCCATTCCCCTAGAAGCAACAGTTCATTATTTCCGTACTGAAATTTTGAAGGATGCGGTAAAGGAAAAGACACATATTGATATTCAAGCCCTCACTAATGAAGTATTAACCTCAACATAATATGGTGCATGTACAAGTTTTCCGAATGAATAAACTCACGGAAGGCTTTTTTTATTTTTCTCAAAAAGTCGTATAATGAAAGAAGAGGATTGGAGGGAAGCCTTTGCCACAGGAATGTTCAATAGTTGAGGATTTATTGCCTTTGTATAATAAGCGAACACTACAAGCAGCTACTACACAGTTTGTCGAACAACATTTAGCTAATTGTGAGCATTGCCGTCAGCTAGGGACTACAAAGCAATTAACAAATAATCATTTTCCAATGAAAAGAACAATAAGCTTTTTCCATATTATTTTTATCGTTTTATCCTTTATGTTTGCGATTAATTCATCCTTATTAGGTAATCAAAAAAGCTTTGTTGTCTCCTATGCTATTTTTGGCTGTCTTACTTACTTTTTTTACAAAAACATTTGGATCGTTTTTTCCATCAGCTCTGTACCCGTGTTTGTATGGGCTATTATTAATAATATAATTAATCCACTCTATATTAGTACCTATTCGTTCACAGAGATTGGAGCTCTGTTAATTGGTGCGGGTTATATCGCCCTGTTACATACCATTTTTGCACTAATTGGTGCTGCCTTTGCGATTATTTTGCGTAGATTTACTAAGATTAGCTTTTAGCCAATATAGGGAGCTGCCTCAAATCAGAGACAACTCCCTCTATTACCAGTCATTATACCAATTCCACAGCTCAACATTACCAAGCTTCTGATTAGATATACCTTCTATATCTTTCAGCATTAATAAATTCTTTGTTGGTCCTGTCACCACAGCACCATAAGCCTGAAAACCATTCTTTTTTAAATAATCATAACGTTCTTGCAAATGTGACAAACCAAGAAAATCCTCGATATAGCTTTTCTTTTCATTGTTCAGTAGCTTTTCCATATTTTCTAGCATAACTCGCTGACTATCTCGAACTCCACCCTGCGTTAAATTTTGACCTACCCAAATTTTTAAATAATCATCACTAACCTTCATCCCTCCTGTTAGCCCGAAACTATCATAAATTGTAAGGTTAACACTATCTTCACCAGTTGAAAATGACTCAAAGGATTTGAATTCACCTGTATATATAGGCATCCAAACAACTTCCACATCGTATGGTTCAAGCATTTTTATCAACTTTTTAGGCTCCATAAAGGTTGCGGTAGAAAACGCTAGTTCTGCAACGGTTCCTTCGGGTAATTTTTCTAACGTTTTCCATACACCATTGTTAATTTTGGATGATGTCGCTTTCCCTGTTCGAGGGTTCTCAGGTAAATTGAAGCTAAATTTTTCAAATTCATTTGTGGGTTTCAGGCTCGAGGATGAAGAAGAATTTTTTAACGTTAAGTTCATTTTCATCGATGAAGATGTATTGAGTATTTTTTTATCCACATACATCTCACCTACCATTACGTTCTCTTTCCCTACTTGCTTCACAAGAGGATAGCTAAATTTTTGCGTCAAAAGTGGTGTTATTTCAGCAGTTGAACCTGAATATTGTCCTTTTATATTTGGCTGCTGCCATTCTAAAGCCATTAATGAATTATAAATATGTTTACGATCCGGGCGTGTTTTATCAAAAATGATTGATAAGCTTAAAATATATAAACCATAAATAGCAGCACATAGTAGCAATATACGTAATATCCGAGAGGTTAACGTAAAACGGTACTTCCGTAATATTTTTTTCTCTTTTTCCTGCGACCACTCAGTCATCTTGAAACCCTCCATTCTTCTTGATTATTTCAGCTAAGCGCTTACGTGCACGATGTAACAGTATTTTCACCTGCCCCTCTGTTAGCTCCAATGACTCTTGTAGCTCTTGATATGTAAATTGTTCATACTCTCGTAAATATAAAATTGTTCGGTAATTTTCAGGCAAAAACTTTAATAATGACTGTATATCTTCCGTTACTTCATGCTTGAGAATATCAACTTCAGGCAGACCATAAGGACTAAGCATGTCATCCTTCCAAAATAATTGTGCAAATGGGATAGTCCTTCTTCTTTTTTGCTTGCGCCACTCATCTAAATACGTATTCCGTGCTACTTTAAACAACCATGCTCTCACATCCTCTTCTTTATAAAATGACAGCGATACCGTAGCTCGTACAAAGGTTTCTTGTACTAAATCTTCCGCTATATGTACTGACCCAGACATTTTCAGCAGAAAATAATATAACGATTTCGCATATTCCTTATAAAGTAGCTCAAGCTCATTCTTCCGCTGCCTGTCCATACATCCCCCTCGCTTCGTGGTTTTCACAAGTAAAACGTCTGTCATTTCTAAATGTTACAGTAATTACTAAGTTTTATTTAAAAATAAAAAAGAGTCGATTATGAAGCGCATCCATTATCCGAAAATGGACTCTTCTTTACTCGACTCTTTTTAATACCTATGCTTTTTTAACAAACTCTGACTTTAATTTCATGGCACCAAAGCCATCAATTTTACAGTCAATATTATGATCACCTTCAACTAGACGAATACTTTTCACCTTTGTACCAATTTTCAATGTTGAAGAGCTACCCTTGACCTTTAAATCTTTAATGACTGTAACAGAATCACCATCCGCAAGAAGGTTGCCGTTTGCATCCTTTACAATAAGTGTATCTGCTTCTTGCTCTGTTACATCTGCACTCCATTCATGTGCACATTCTGGACATACAAAATTTGCACCATCCTCATACGTATATTCAGAATTACATTTCGGACAATTTGGATAAGCTGCCATTTCCGCTTCCTCCTTTACTTTTTTACTAGGTTAATCCTATATATTCTCCTATCTTTACATAATCTGCCCTATTAATCAAAGGTTGTTCGCCTTTTTTGTTCGCATTTGTGAAAAATGTATGAAGCAATAAGCTGGAGATATGGCTATTTTTTATTTAAAGCTATATGATTTGGGATGCTTGCCCATTGACTTTTTTACCTAAACCATCTTACTTGCAAGTTTGTTTATCATGCCTTATTATATCTTTAAAGGCTGCATTGTTCGTATAATATTAAGTTTTAACCTTTAAGCTGTAAAAGGGAGTTTTATTATTGGAGTTGGAATGACGGGCCTCACACCAAGGTGCATGAGGATATGCAGGAAAACTTCTGCGAACACCCACTTTGAGGAGTGGTGGTTTAAAACTTTCTATAATAACTACGGCATACGCGGCTTTTTCTCTAACTTAGATGTACCAAGGGTTTAGAGCTACTTATGAAAGTTCAATAACCATTTAACAATATTGCAAAAACCTCACTTGGTGTTAAATTGGTGTTAAAATTCACGATAATTAATGATAAATAATAGCGCAGACCACTCAATTATGGGTGGTCTTTTCATTTACCACTCCAGCCAATTATCTAACGATGGTCTACTACATATTTCTGAATGACTATCACGCGCATTCAGCCAATTGTAGAAAGGCACCGGACGCACTTTATAAGGAGTTTCTTCTATATAAGATGATTTATTCACCTTCCTACTCAAACGCTCCACAGCCTTACTATATGCCCCTACAAATACGGCTCTTAATGTACTAGCAACCGTCAGTACACCTTCTTTAATGTCCATTGCTATCTTAAACAGGACGTTTTTAGCTCTAATGAAGTCAGGTGCACTTTGAACCTGAGCAGCTAATACAACCTTGTACAATTCATCCTTTAAGTTATCTGCTAATGGCAGCGAGTGCATGAAATCAAACAGCATCACTTGGTACTCATTCATGTATTCCTTATGATCCTCTTTTTCAGCATGAGCGTTATTATATACTTCTTGTAAAGAGCTTGTTTGTAAAAGATAAAAAGAACTAGATGGTTGGTTTTGAGATTGTGGAGCACAAACCCCGTCATTACTAGCTTTATCGGCTGTCTCTCGTTGGGACACGCTCGATGGGACATAAGGTAAAATACGATAAATACTAGCCCCTTTGATGCCGTTTAATTTTGTACCTGGTACCTTTTCGATGATGCCTAATTCCTCTAACTTTTTGATACCACGATAAACCGTCTTCGTACTAATCTCCAACGCTGCAGCAATGGTACTCGCTTTAAGATGACAAGCTCCAGGATACTCTAAGCTGTGACTAGCAAGCTTGAAAACGATGGCACGTTCTGATTCTGTTAAGTCGTAAAAGTGTGCCGCCATATGGTCTTCAACACTCTTATCCATATCTGCTACTGATTCAAATGTTGTGTATTTTGCTAAGTATTCAAATGCCATCGTTTTCACCTCACCATCATAAAATATCGATATATCGTTATATACATATTAATATTGACATATCGATATGTCAATATAACGGAATAAAATATTTCTCAAATAGCGATATGGTGTTATAATGGGATTATGATATTAACTGATAGGTGGTGGAAAAATGATTGAGGTAAAATTAAAGAAAATCATTGATGAGCGTGGGATTTCTCAAAAGCAATTAGCTGAAATGACTTCTATTAGACCAAATGCAATTAGCGAAATTGTAAACAATCAACGTAGCACCATTAACCGTGAACAACTTGCAATAATATGTAAAGCCCTTGAAATAACTGATATGAACGAAATACTTGAACTGAAATAATCTGTGGGGTGATGGGGATGGAATTAAACGAATTTGTAACAAAAATCTCGAATATACAAAAGAAGGCACTGAGAGATGCTCTTAAAGCGAAGTTAAATGAAGGTTATACAATTGATGAATTGTATGTATCCTATGATACAAAGACGACTAGAAATAAAGATGGCATTAAAGCAGTCGTGACATATGAAATAAAAGAGAAAGCAGATAACTAATATTGGTTGTCTGTTTTTTTGTATGTACTATTGTAAAGATTTTCTATAAAATGATTATATATGGAGGTAAATAATATGAGTTTTGAAGATGAGATTGAACAATATATTTACAATATCCAAAGAATGCAAAAATCTATTAATGAATTAAATGGTGGTGATTTCCTTGATAATCACAAAAAAATTCTATTTTTAAGTTTACTTGAAACATTGGCAAAGGGTGCATTGGGAGACTCAATCAAAGGAAACGGAAATAAATTCAGGTTTTTTGTAGAGGAATTTTGTAATTGGGAAGATGCAAAAAGAGTAAGCCTACAACAATTGTATTTATTTTTAAAGGAAAAATATACAACAGAAGAGAAAATTAAATTCAAAAAACAGTTAGCTTTTGTAAAATCAAATTTATTAAAATACCCATCTTCTACTCCAGTTCAATTTTGCTTTGACCCAAAACTAGAAGAAATAAAGTCTATTTGCCCATCAATAGCGGGTAAATTAAATAATTTTACACACGTAAGTCTTCTATGGAAACTCAGAAATAGTCTGGCTCACGAATTTAGAGGAAAGGATACTCCTTCACTTTTCAATGATTTACCCTATCCTCATTATGAAATGTATCGTTTACCTGACTTGACGAAAACTTGGATTATTTCTTATCCAATTATGTTTTTCAATTATCTTGTAAATAATGCTATCGAAAATGTAAAGACCTATTGCCAGAAAGAAAATATAAATCCTTATAATAATTATGATTTTGGTTTTTTGTGGTGATATTTGTAAATATTCTGTAAGGGGTGCATGACATGGATACAATAGCAGAAACTATAAAGTTAGCTGGATTTGGAAAGAAAAAGATGATGGCTAAACAAATTCAATTGTTTGATGATAAATTCAACGATCGAGGTGAAACACTACTCGCTGTATGTGCATCGATTAAAGGAACTGAACAGTTGTATCTCACAGATAAACGTGTGGTCCTTCATGAAATCAAAGGCATGGCTTCCAACGATGAAAGAAGCATTCCTTTAGAATCAATTAGCAGCATAAACATTTCTAGTAAGCTTGCCAATTCAACTATTGAAATTGTCTCATCTGGAAACAAAGCTGTGATTGATAATGTGCCAATGCATGTTGCTACTGAAATTAAGAATGCTATTGAAAATTTCAAAGCGATTGAAAAGGAAACATCTTCTGCACCAGCTGCTAAAAAAGAAAAAGATATGTATGATGTTGCTGACGAGATTCGGGAATTAAAGGATTTATTAGATGATGGGATATTGACTCAGGAAGAATTTGACGCGAAGAAAAAGCAATTGTTAGGAATCTAGGTCACTCAAATGAGTGGCTTTTTTTATACAAAAAATAGCCTAGGCTCAAATTAATTGAGTACCTAGGCACTAATATTAATTAATAGGATTTGACAAATAAAGTATTCCTTCATATACATGGTTACCAAAAGAACTTTTTGATATGCTATAGGTTAACCAACCAGAGTAAATTGCTGGAGCATATGGAGCAGGTCGTTCAAATGTCACTGAATGAGGTACCGATGATCCCTGATAAGTATTAAAACTTTTATAACCTTTCCATGTTGGTTGTTCTGCTGGATATGAACTAACTGATATAGTTGGGTTTAAAGGATTAATTTCTTGTGCTGAAGAGCTTAATGCTCCTGGAAAAATTAATGCCGAACAAACAACTAAACCAGTAAAAATTTTTGATATTTTCATATATTATGTACTCCTTTTTTATAGTTTAAATGCTATAGCATGTTCACTTTCCCTCGAGTTAACCCAAGTCTATCAATACAAATTCCGAATTTTCAATGGTGGGTTTCCGAAATTCCACTTTTCGGGAAACTTCATTTTTTGGCGTTATTCTGCATTTTATGTCATACAACGCCATATCACGCCAAAGGTACCGCCATTTTTTGGCGCTATTATAATCATTTCATAAAACTTAAGCATTATTTTTGATGAACTTTTCACTAAAACACTTGAAATTTTTATTTAGTTTTGTTCTTTTGGTTAAATAATTTTCTTCACTAAACTGTCAATTTTAGTATTATGATTATATAGACCAGCTCGGCTAAATTAGCTTTGCTGGTCCTCATTTCCCCTATTTACTTCTGCGTTGCTGAATCGTAATATACAACCCAATTAAACGATCAGTGGTCATTGTACCATTCTGTAAATCCTTCAAATGCGATTCCAGAATAACACCATCTTTAACCGCCTGTGCAATAAAATACTCCGTTTCAGTTTTCATAGCTGGTGAACCAGGGTTCCATGTTTGAGTCACTTTGATTTCCTCCTTTGGCTTATCTTCCACAATTAATTGAATTTGTCCTTTGCTATTAGTTGGCACGTTTAATTTTCCCTCTAATTTATATCCTGCTGGCATCTTCCAAGATGTTTTAACCTCGAAATGCGGACAATCAATTCTACCAACCCAATCACCGCCCCATGTAATACCTAATTTTTTCGCAATAGCCCCTACTCGAGTAAGTGTAGTTACATCATATAATGATTGTGGAGGACCGACAGCAATGTCCCAAGCTAGGCGTGATTTGTGATTGCTATCTAATGTCCAAGTAACAATTTGTCCTGGTCTAGTACGCCCCTGAGCATATAGGTATTTTTGGCGTTCCTGTGAGCGATAAGTTTCTGTAATGAAGATGTTCTTTATACCAGCTTTATAACACTCCTGAAATAACAAACGGCAAGCTGTTTGTGCAGCTGGTAATAGCTCGGCTAGATCTCGGCATGTAGTAGTTACGCTTGTCATTTCGCATCACCTTCCCCTGTTTTATCCTTCACGATTGCTAAAATGTTTTTAATAAAGTCAGGCGTTGGTAAGCCCATTTTTGTACCGTTTTCCGTGATAGAAATAAATTCGAGTACACAGAAAGCAATGGCTGCACCATCACCTGCATACTCGATACCTGGAATAACTAGCGCCAGTAAATACACTGAGCCAACTAGCATTAAGTAATAAATTTTTCGGATAATACCGTTGAAACCAATTCGACTGTTTAAGTTACGATTTACAATGCTCCCCATAATTCCTGTTGCATAATCAATTGCCATAAAGGCGATTAACACAGTTACAGCCATACCTAACCCATCCACTGAGTATGAAACGATGGTGCCAATTACTCCACTTACTGCTGCTATCCATTTTTCCATTTGAACACTTCCCTTTGACATAATAAAAAGGACACGTCTTATTGACGCATCCTTTCAAATTCCCAAGCGCTTGGGATTTTAGACAATAAAAATAACGCTAGTCAATGACTGCGTTTATACACCTTCTGTAGCTGTTAAAATGTAATCTTCTACGGCTTGTCTGTAGTCCTGATTCGTGATGTCATCGATAACATAAACTGCATTTGTCTTTGGATTAAGTCCTTTGTTAATAATGCGTTCTGCAGCAATCCTTACTACGATTTCATTTACCATTATAAAATACCTCCTAAGTTTTCGTCTGTTAATAAGAGTAAAGCATCTTCCAAATCTTTATATTTAGCCATTCCAGGAGTCAATGGAATCGGTTTTACAACTGGTTCGCCTGTTTCTGGATTAATGGACTCAATATAGAACTTTGTTTGATCAATAAAACCGAATGGTAAATCAATATATGCCAGTTTCGTTATTTTGTTATGTGGGAAACCATCTGGTCGCTCCCCTGTTTGATGCTCAATTCGCCCAGTTTCTTCATCATAAATTACGCGACTTCCAATCATATAATCACTCCTAATCCATTTTTGGCGCTAAGAAAATAGTGTTGGTTTGTTCGCCAGTACCTTGTAAACCACCTCGAATGTCAAAATATACTTTCCATAGGGTGCCGCTGTCAAACACTACTCGAATGTTATAAACTGAGAATCTATTCGCCCAGTTATTGCCCGTTATTACCCCATTTCGTAAAACAACTCCATCGAGATTCATCATCGCGTGCCACGGGTAAAAGTCGACAGCAACTACTACAGAAACAACACCATTTGGTGGAATACCTGGAATAGTAACCGCAATAGAATCTAATCGACCAGTTTTAACTTGCATAATGCCTTGCGATATTTGAGCGAAAGTTGGGTCTTGTGGAATCGATACCCCTTTTTGGGCGAGGGCCGCTCGGTTATCAGCCTTTCCCTCACTTACAGATTGAAAAGTTTGTTGTAGACTTGGAGACCATGGTTGCCATGGGTCGGTTGAATATCTATACCGTACCTTAAAATCAGTATGGTTATATCCATATGCTACCTGCATTTGAGAATTTCCAACCCAACCAAGCCATCTATTTTCGATGTACCACCATCCACCACCAGCATTTGGATGGTTAGTTACGAAAAACTGACTAGTTTCAGTGTCAGGGTCACTACCATCTCTATCAACTGCTATATAGTGCGCTCTCTCATTCCAAGATGCAATTTGTGCATAACTAGGTATTTGACTAGACTGTGGTGTCCATGGATAACCATGTGCTGTAGGAGAACCAGTATCTAAACAGCCTGACGTAGTATTTTTCATATCAGCAAATAGTGTATCGTAAGTACCTATCATTTCCACCTTGACGGTTATAGGGTTTCTAGCGGCAGGAGCTTTGTATAAAGGAAGAGATATTCCTGTAGCATTGTAGTCAATGTTGCCTATAAAGTAGTCTCTAGCAAAGCTAGGAGAAATAGATAATATCGTTTTAGAATAGTAACCAAGATCACCTTCATACTTGGCAATATTGTGTATCACCTCTGTACCGCCTGAAACGGCAGAATAAGCACCTGACGTAGCATATGTTACTTTTATAATTCCTGAGAAATTAACTACAGGTATTAGTATATAGAAGTTCTCTACATTGACACTTGAAGTCCATTCCTCTGCCAACAAATTAAAAGTTCTAGATACTGTTTTCTTTCCTAAGTTAGTAATATTCGTATCATTATAAACACCTTTTTGCCAAGCATTAATAGCACTTTTCCGAACCTCATTAATTGCTGCAACTAAATTAGCCTTTTGTGTGGTTTCCAGATTAGGTAAATTACCTACTTGATTTTCTAATTCATTTAAGCGAGATAAGATGTCATTTCCTGCACTACCATTGCCAATTGCCTTACTGATCCGTTTCAATTCTGTATCAATAATGTCGGCATTTTCGTTCAAAGACTCAATTTTTGCATAGTCGTTGCCATCTGGCTTATTCAAATTGTAGTTGGGTGTGTTTTTCAATTAAATCAACTCCTCCTCAAAAATCTCATCCCACGTGTATGTTCCCACTCGATTCCATGTTAAAGGTGCTAAGTTATCCCAAACATTCCCGATAAACGAATAAATAATATCTAGATGTGCAGGAATAATGATGTCAATGGTATTCATAAGACCTGGCATATTATCTGGGATACCTTTTGTACCAACAAATTTTATTTCGAAAACTCCATCCACATCGGTTGGCTTTATTTCTACCTCACCATTTGAAAATGCTGCCGCCACATTTTTAATCGTTTCATCAGTTGTCTGTTCCAGTGTTGCACGATAATGAGCAATAATTAGCTCACGTCTTTGCTGATTGGATAATGCACCTTTAGGGATATTTAAGTCTCTTTCGTGTAAAGCAAGCGCCTTTATAGCTGTATCGATGAATAATTCATCATAATTCTGTTCTTCCTTTACAGATAATTTTCCTAATTCTACAGCTATAACTTTTAATATTTCATTGATAAGCTCGCTTGTCCTCTCATACCTCGGCAAATGCTTAATTAAGCGTTTATGTGTAACGATCATACATTTGTCACCGTCCCAACCACAGCAACTTCTAATTCATCAATCGGGATATTGCCTGTTGATCCGTTCAATTGTAGATTTGCATAATCTTCAATACCTGGTACCGATAAAATTTCACGTCCAACCTGAGCGTGAGATATATAAGTTAAGCCTTCTTCAAAGGCGATAGCTTTAAAATACTTTGTGATTTGTGCAGTCATTAAAGGCTCAACGTCTTGCCACGAAAAGCCTGATTTAAGCGTGAAATCCCCACTTAAATTAATGATTAATTCCGTTGCAGTAACTACGGTAACAAACGCCCCAAACGGTCTTTCCTGTTCAATATGGTTGTATACTTCTGATATTAATAAAGGTGGAGCCAATTCATTATTAATGTCTAAAATCGCTACTTTCACAGTTAATGGACCATCCCACCTCGGAAACACTTTTACCTTACCTACCCCGGCTACCTCATGTGCCCACTCACGATAATGATATTTGTTACCTGCCTTACCTGGTCGCTGTAATTTGTCATAATATCGCTGTCGCAATGATGCGTCTGTTTCCGCTGGATAGCCATTTGTAAAAGCTGTTTCGTTAGTTACTGCAGAAATATTTGGTAGGGTTGTGGGAAAAGAATTAATGGCACCAGCTGGCACATTACCAACCTCACCGGATTGGACACTTCTAACAAAAACATAATATTGCCCTGCCACATTAAACACATCATCATTTATAAACTGATAAAAAATATCTTCTGCAGCAACTAATTCACCTGCACTAATCGAAGTTGGAGCTGTAACTGTAAGTAAAACTTCACCTGTGGCAAAAGTAGCTACATTTCTTTTAATACCGGTGCGTTGAAATACAAAACGTGTCAATTCTTCTCCGGTTAAATTTTCGATATTAATTTTATCGATAATTTCCTCAGTGAAAACCTCATGCTCACCTAGCTCAATCGCAACAGCTTTTTGTACGTCATACGTCCATGATCCATCTGACTTATCAAATTTATTGTCCGTATTATTTAGCATGTTTTGCAGGATCGTTTCAGCTGACATTTATCTTTCCACCCCCATTTCAAAAGAGCCGTCCACAGTTTCTACAGTAAATGTAATGGTCCATAAACTACCTTCACGTTCGAACTTCCATTCACTTAAATTTTCTATCAATGGATTCTTTAATATTGATTCTGTTAACTCACGTTTCATTTCTGAGTCTAAAAATGAGTAAGGCAAATTTGAACCGATTAAATCCTCTATTGTAACGCCATATTCGACATTATCGTAAATTCTAAATTTGAAGCGTTCTGTCCGGATAACTTTTTCTATCCAAATTTCTAATGCTTTTTGCCCCTCAACAATGATTGGTGCACCGTTGCGATATACATAATCGCCTTTTTTAAAATCATATAAAAACGTGGTGCCATTAAAAGTGCGGGCATCACGTTCTGATATTTCCATATCTTCATTAGTTAAATACGTTTGTACATCAGCTGGGAACATTACAATTCCACCGCCTTTTCAATTAAAATGTACAAGTTTTCATTTTGTGCCGGTACCAGTATCACTTTATCGCCCTTTTTAAGCTCGTCAGTCCATTTTAATTTGCCTTTGGCTTTCAACGTACTTGAATCAACATTAAGCGATTCAATCGTATGGCTATGGGGATACTGACCAGCAACATTTGTTTGACCACAATCGCTATCCGTGAATTGTATTTCAGCGTCAAATATTTCAAATTCACGCTCATATTCCTTCAATACTGCTGCTGAAATAATTAAATTATCATTATATAAAATAATTTCCGGACTTAGCCGTACTTTTATTTCAGGAGGGGCAGCTTCTACTGTACCAACATAAAAGCCTGCAAAAGCGTTTGTATCTGCAGTATTATTTTCCGCATTAGTGTTTCCACCATTTTTTATAATCACTGCTAATTCTGTAATGGCTTTGCTCAATTAAGCCACCTCCAAACTTAAAGTCATTAAATGTATTCCATTATTAATAGAATGTTGTGCATCTGTAATAAAATAATTGCCTACTAAACCAGTAATAGGCTCATTTAATGTTATTAAGCGTCCTGCACGTGCTTCATAATTGCCAAGTAATTGTACAGATCCACTCACTTGTATGCGATTTAATTCTTTGAGTAAATTGTTTGCTACTTGCTGTGCCTTCGACTTTTCTTTTTCATCGATTGTTTCAACTTTTGTGAGCAAACCGTATTTTTTTATATTTCCGTTATCCTTAGCCTCGGCTAACACTTTTACTTTTTTCTCATCCCCGGCTATGACTTGGACACTATTTCTCATATCGCCCATCGATCTATTACGCTGAGGATTTGAAATCCATTCAACATTTACTTTTACATGTATATCGCGCCAATGAAACACAACAAATGTGTCGCCATCCATTTCAAATCGATACTTTTTCCCTGTTTTTTGTCCGGCAATCGTCAATATATCCTTAATCACTTCACTCACAACTTTGCCATTGTAAATTTTTTTTATTTTCGCTGGAATGCTTGCAATCTTGGTTTTAATGCCGAATTTTTTACAAATATCTTCTAACGCTTTGTTTGCCGTTTGATCCCGAAATTGAATCGTAATATCGTTTTTATTGAGGTAAAACCCTAAATCAAAGCATGTATATTTAATCGGTGCCCTGCCGTTTCTCCCCTCATCTTCTACGATGCCAAAAAAGATAATTTTTGATTTATACCGAAGTGTCACCTTGTCACCTAAATTGATAAAAGGTTTTGGTAACAATTCCCCACGTTCATCGAAGGGCATTTCAAAAGAAAGTGTTTGACCAAGTGTATCTTTATTACTGGACCAACTTAAATTTGTAGCAATGTGATTAATTTCTTTACCTTCAACAGATAGTTTATAATCCATTATGTCACCTTCTTTGGTACAAATTGTTCAAGCGACAATGAATATGTCATATCTCCAACACGATCATAGCCAAATGTAAATTCTTCAATAGCATATAATTCATTGTGAAACTCATATCCTGCGTTATTAACAATGACAATACGAATTGGTCGTCTTTTTCTTTTCCACTTAACAAAAAACTCTTTTGCTTCTGTCCCCAATAATGGAGATTTAGCAAAAGAGTATTCGCGCATGGGAAACCATGAATCTATCGAAATTGCCTTTAGACCAGCCATACCAATTAATTTAATATCGCCTGCAGAAATGGTTGAAAATGTTTGGTTATTATGAGAAAACTTCACACTTAAATCTGTCGGAATGATAGGAAGCTGCAATACTTCTTTTCGGTCTTCGCTTGAAACAAAAATATCCACTCTCTATCACCCCTTAAATATTTGCTAATGTTAACTTCAATTCTGTTACAAGCTCAGCTGCCAATTCTGCGACTGTTACACCTGCAGCAGTAATATTTTCAATAATAACATTGATGCCATTACCATTATTAGTAGTAGTTGCTTGTCCAGATGATACGGTAACAACTTGCTTTTGCTGTGCTACTAATTGGTCAATGTTATCAATGTTACCTCCTGCAGCTCGCACACGTTGCGCTTGTCTTGCTGGAATAATCATTTCATCTTTGTGTATTTTGGCAATTTGGTCATGTGTAATACGGTCAGATCCAACAGCATACTCTGGTGCTCTACCACCTGCTGATACTTTATTAATTTGATCAAGTCCTGTTTTAACATTCCCCCACTGTACTTTAGGAATGATTGGAATATTTACACCCGGGATTTTATTTAACAAACCAATTAAGTCATTAATCTTGGTAATAACAAAGTTAACACCTGTTGCAGTAGCCTTTTTAATGCCGTTCCACGCTGTATCCCATCCTTGCCGCACTTTGTCCGAATTTCGGTATAGTAAAACCCCTGCAGCAACTAAGCCAGCAATGGCACCAATAACAATCCCGATTGGATTGGCAGACAATGCGATATTTAAAGCCCATTGTGCAGCTGTTCCTGTTGCTACTGCAGTCCTATAAGCCCTCATGAATCCAGTAATGGTTTTGACAATAGACATGGCAACCATACCTGCTTTAAATGCACCTACAGCGATTGTAATACCAATGACTGTTTCGCGAATAGGTGTCCAATGTGTTTTGATTGTGTTACCTAATTCAAATGCACTTTCCACAATGCCGATTATCTTTGGTACAAGCTCCTCTGCTTTGGTTGCAACTGTTCCTAAAAACTCTTGTGCACCTGATCCATTTACAGTATCAGCTATACCTGTTTGTAGTTGCCTCCATGCTCCGACTAGTCGATTTTTAAAGCTACCTTCCAATTTAGCCGAAGCTGCATCGGTTGATCCTTCAAAATCCTTCATGGCATCTTTTGTACCAAGCATTGCGTACATGGCATCTGCTTCGAGGTCTTCCCACTTTGTACCGAATAACCCAACCCCAATTTGATTGGCAGCTACTTGGTCATCCATACTTTGTAACTCGCCAACAACCGTACTTGCAACATCGGCAACTGTACCTTTACCTTTTAAATAATCTTTCCACACTTTTTGAGTAGAGGCACTTAATTCTCCCATTGCATCACTAGTACCTTTGGAACCATCTTTAGACCTGATTTGGAACTCCTTCATTACATCATTCACATAATCAAGGTTGTAAACTCCGTTTTGTGCGCCACGCTCTAAAATGCCGAAATACTCCTCAGCACTGTAACCCATTTTCCCAAAAAGGGGTGCATACTCGGCTACATTGTCAAACATTTCATCACTAAAATTTAGCCCTCGTTGACCGCCTGCAGTAAATAAATCGAACGCTTTATCTGAAGTAATACCAAATGCTTGCATCATGTTGTTAGCGCCACGTGTGACCTCGTTGACATCTGCGTCAAATGTTTTAGCCAGCATCATTGAATTAGAAGTGACTTTACTGATCTCACCATCATCGATATTGTGCATGTTTTGCTTTACACGTGCTAATGCATTGGTTACTTCATCGATGCTTTCACCATATCCTTTGCCAAATACTTCTTTAGCTGCACCTTCATAAACCTTCATTTGTGAAGCCGTTGCACCAGTTTGAGCTTGGAGCAAAGAAAAGGCATCATTCATTTCAAAAATTGTTTGTGTCACGCCTGCAACTGTAGCCCCTACTGCAGTAATTGCGGTTCCTGCTCCAATAGCTACGGCAGCCTTACCTACAGTTTTAAAAGCGTCTGTTGCTGATCGCTTAAAGCCTTCGACTTTGTTCTGTACAACATTCATGTACCGACCAAAATCGCCAGCCTCTCTATTTGCCCTTCGAAGACCACTAGAAAAGCTTTCATCTTGTAAAGTTAATATCGCTGATATAACTCGTCTGGACACTCTCACCACCTACCTAATTAGTGTGATATGACATTCATTACTTTTGCATCGTTTAATTTATTTCGATTTTCTAAAACAATATCCAAGCTTGCAGCCATAAAGTTTTTTGTATAAAAATCAAGGGACAACAAATATTCCATTGTGTGCCCCTTTTGGATGTAGTGATGATAAAAATACATTTCGTCATCACTTTTAATTAGTTTTTTAGTTCTTCAACAACCTTAACTGTTCCTCGCTTGAAACCTGCAGCATCTAATGCAAACGTAGAAATATCTGCAATTTCTCCGCGAGTAAAGATTTGTTCAAGAATGTCGGTTGGCTCTGTACATTCATAGACTTTTTGCAATTCTTTATCTTTTAAGTTTGGCTCTTTAATGATCGTATACACCAAATAATCATCTGCTTTTTTACCTGTTTCATCGTCTTTCTGATCCAGTGCATCCATACATAACGCCACCTCAGGAATTTCGATAATAATATTTGCGTTTAAACGCTCCACTGTTAATTCTACTGTTTTAGTTTCTCCGCCTAATTTATACTTTGCTTTCTCCTGGATTAATTCTGCTAAGCTTAATGTCTTTTTTGTCATATGGTTTCCCTCCAAATTTTTAATATAAAAAAGGCACAAAATACATTGCACCTTATTGCTTTATTTAATTGCTTCTAAAATATCAAAGTCACCAAACTTAAATGGTAACTCCTCCGTCATGAGTGTACGTTGCTCAATTTTTGTCAGTATAAATTCATCGAATGTTACATCACTGACAGTTGTACGTTCTGTACCAAATGCGTCTGGATCAGCTAACTTTGTAGTAATTGTCACTTCGGGCATTTTCCCTGATTTAACGGCTTTAGCAAGTAAATTTGATCCGCGAGAATATACTTTTTTAGTGTTAATAGACCCTTCTCCCACCCAGCCCATAAATTTACGCTGCGTTCCTGTATTTTCAGCAACATGCACGTCTTCATACTCTAGTGTTACTTTTAATTCGATGGACTCTAAGTCAATCCACTTTTCACCGTTCACCCAAGCCGCGCCATGTGTGCCATTAATCACTTTTTGTGCTTTTAACGTCATTATTTATCCACTCCTTACGCTGCACCTGCAGATAAAATATTAAATTTCAAATCTTCCATTGCATCAGTAATTTTTACCTGGCCGCCTAAAAACACCTTGCTACCGTACGACATTTCGCGTACTTGTTGATCGCTCCACTCGCTTGTGTCTTCGCCCGCTTTTTCCCACGCTGAACGTTGAGTTTCCGCATCTATAAATGATGTATTTTCATAGCGAATATCTAAAATTTGTTGCTCTGCAAGTCCTTTTAAATACGCATTCACAGCAATAATAAAGAGAATTTGATTGTCGTACACATTTATATATTTACCGATGTAATGCTTATTAAATGTATCTCGAACATCGTCTGTAATCATGTCCATAACTTCAAGGATTTTAATCTTTTGCCATGCTGCGTTTTTATCACCTGTTAATGATGTTAAAGAGTTAACGCCTCGACCAATTTTAATTTGTTCACCATCATTAATTAAAATTAATTGTCCTGCGTCAATATCTGCGCTTGGATCTGCATGGTCCTCAATCTCCGTAACTTCTTGAAGTACAAAATACGTAGATGATCGCGTAAATGGTAGCCCTGCAAGAACACCTGCTAGACGGCAAGTATATTCCTGTGTTGTGTACGCCTTTTCCTTCACCTTAATACCACCAGTGGTGAAGTTAATAATCCCTTCATCATCTGCAGCTTGGTTAGCCACAACTAACTTGTACGTTTTTTTGTCATTAGTAGTACGCTTTGATTTAATCCAACTAACTAATGCTGTAGCTTCTTCCTCTGTTGCACCAGGTACCGCCAAATAATTAAATTTAATGCTACCTAATTTTTTCAAACTGTCGGCTACCTCTGCAGCTTCACCAATCCGAAGTACAATTACTTTCGATGGTGTGCCAAGTAGTGTTTTATTAATGTAATCGTAATTATCAGGAGTCCAATCGGCTTCTTTTAAATCTTCGATAGATTTAATAGTTACGATGGTACTTGCTCCAACCAATGTTTCATCACGCAAAATAAGCGCAACAATGCCTAATGCGCTTCGCTTAATCGCTGAAACAGATTTCGATTTAAAGAGAATCGAGATTTCAGGTAAACCCACATAAATCACTCACTTTCTAAATTAATATATAGTTCTTGCATCATTTCCACAGGATTACCTGCATTACTTTCATCAGCTTGATAAAATAAAATGTCAAATTGGAAAATTAAAATACCGTCCACAACTTTTGAGGACGGTTCGTTAATATTTAATGCTCTATTTGCAACATATAACTTGTTGCCAAAAGCTATTGGTAAACGAAATTGCATGTCTAACACATCGATGGATTTATCTGTATTCTTTAAATCAGGGAAATAATAAATTAAAACCGTACAAGACATTTCAATTTGACCATTCAAAGTTTCCGCTTTCGCATCTTCAATTTCAGTTGTTAAAGATGGGCGCTCAAATCCTTTAGTAATGTCCTGTGCTTTCACTTTAATTTGAGGTAATTTTGTTTGTAGCACGGCATTCACAGCGTTTTTTATATCAAAGAATGTAATCATAATTTATTTTGCTCCAATAACTCGTCCAGCCAATCCGCTATCATTTCGCCTGCCACGCCACTACTATCAAATTCACCTATACCCTTTTCTAATACACGTTTTCCTGGCGCAAAACCAAGTGCAGGACCATCCGGTTCATTTCTAATGATGTGTCCATCCTCAATTAAATGTGCGTGAGGCGAAGCGTTATAAACGCGTACTACCATAGCCCCTTCATTTCCAATAAACACTTTCCCACGCTTCCACGATTTATGGTAATTTCCTGTTAACTTTTTTACATCTTTTCTAGCTCTTTTTGCAACAGTAGTTCTTGCTTTACTACCTACTTTCCTCATAATCTTAGGCAGCTCTTTTGGCATAGCTTTTGATGTTTTTAATAAATCCTTTTGAAAGTCGGTTAATCCTGTAATCTGCACTATGGAAGCACCTCCTCGACAAAGATTTCAAGTGTTTCGTTTTTGAAATACGGATTCAGAATGTATTTGATTTCAAATTCATGTCCTTTATAAAAAATACGCATTTCCTTTGTAATATCTTTACCAGCGCTATACCGTACTACAATTTTATGAGTAACATTAGTTAAAATCGTATCAATTTGTTGACGCTGTAGTGAACCTGTTTGAGGAATAATTTCAGCATAAATTGATTTCAGTTTTTCAAACTTCTCCGCATCTTCATTTAATGCGTTTTTATAGGGGACATTTCCATGTATTTCTACACGATGTTTTAGTTTATTGACCTGTTGTTTCGGCATCGTTATACACCTCCAAAACAATAAAAGGTGTAATAGCATCAAGTGCTTTTTGTAATTCATCCTCAGAAACACGATACTCATACATGATGCCTGCAACCATAAGTACCAAGTATTCTTGTTCAGAACCAGTTGCATTTTTTACATATCGCCTAGCATTCTTTAAATAAAAGGACAGTGAAGAATCTTCCTCACCGTCCTCACGTACATGAATCTTAAATTGTTCTAATAGTTCATCCATTTAATCAGCCCCCTGGTTTAATGGCTCCTACTTCATAACGGTAAACCGCTGGCTCGAATGGTGAATAGATTAATTGTCCATCAATAAGGTTGTAAATCTGGAAACCAATTTTGTTTGTACCGCTAAACTTCTCAATTAATTTTTGTAATTCCATCCCACCTTTAATTTCTTGAATGTAGAATGCTGAGAAATCACCAAAATAGAAAACTGGTTTTGTTGGATCTGTGCCATCAGCTGCATCAGTAAAATCTAACGGATGACCAAGTAATTTATAACCTGCTCCATTTGGTGCTTCATAAAGTAACGGACGACCTGTTGTATCTGTCATGCCCTCTAATACAGTTAACGCAGCACGGTTTACCATCCACATTGATTTTTTAAGCACTTCTGTAACTGGTTGACCTTTCATTTTAACTAGTTGTGCATATAAACGTTGTGACCATCCATCTGTATTTAATGACACTGCAGTTGATTCATAATAAGCGACTGCTTTCTTAGCTAAAGCCCCTGGATTTTCGTTTCCTACATCATCACCATTGAACATGTAATTGATTTCTTTACGGACATACGCCTTTTTCAATTCATCAATAACGATTTGTTCAATATTTACGCCAGTACGTTTTAATAATTTCTTCGTGATTGTAGCAAGTGCATCAAATTCAGCTGGATCTAAATCGATTGAATCAAATTCAATGTCTGTTTCTGTAATTTCAGTTGTACGCTCTTTTTTATTGATGTTACCAGCTGCTTTTTTCACAAGTACAGGATATTTAATATCCGCATCTGTTGGAACATAAGTGCCGTATTTTCGTAATAAATTGGCTTCCTGAGCATAAGTAATAACTTCTTTTGCAATGACTTTTGGTACTGTTACAGATCCATTTCCGGCTTCGATACCAAGTGAACGTGCCTCGAATTCTGAAATGTTACCAACTACAAAGTTTGCAAATGCAGAACGAATTTCAGCTTCACGTTTCTTAGTTGACTTAGCATTTCTAGTTGATAAGGCGCTTTGAATAGCTGTGATTGCAGTTTGTGCAGATTGTGAAATGATGCCACTACGATTCTCAGGATTAGATTTTTCTTTATCATCTTCCTCATCATCGTTTTCTTCCTCATCATCCTCTGATTCATCCGCACTACGATTTTCAGGATCTTCATTTTCTGAACCATCTTCTGAATCTAAATCAGCAAGTGCTTGCTCTGTTTCCGTAAGTTCTGCAGAAATCTCCTCAATTTCAGCTGTCACACCATCAATAGCATCTTCTGCAATGTCACCGGCTTCTAATTGTGATCGTAATTCTGTTAAACGACCTTTTAAACGTTTCTGTAATGCTTTTAATAGTTTTTTATTCATGTTTGTTTTCCCCCAAAGCTGAGTTTATTTTTTGTATTAATTTCAAGCGTTGTTCAATCGATTTATTTGCTTCTTTTGAACGCAATGATACTTCTGTATCTTCATAAGCTGGAATACTTACAACACTGATTTCATGTAATTCAACGCTGTTAATTGTTCGAACAGGTATTTCTGGTTCGTAATCCCACGTTTCACTTGTAGGGACAAACCCAAATGAGCATTGTGAAATGTCGCCACGCTTCAAACTCTCTGATAAATCCTTAGCCAATGTTGTATTTGGTAAATCCACTTCGAATTTAAGCCCTCTAGCGTCCTCAGACAGGCGTAATGTTCCGCTTTTAGTTCGTCCTAGCACATTGTTCCAATCATGGTTAAATAGCGCGCGTATGTCGTCATTTGAAGCAATTGCATCCGCAAAAGCACCTGGCGCAATTACCTCTGTAAACATGCCCCATATATCTGTTGGAGAATTAAATACAGCTGCATAACCTTCAATCACATTCGACTCACTATCGCCCTGGCTTCTTGTTTGAAGGTTTTGAATATCAAGTGTCCGAATCTCCTTTTGCTTGGCCACCCTCGTCACCTCCTTTCAAGCTGTTATCTGTGGCTTTATTAATGTCTTCACCTGCAATTAAATCTTTAGAAATGTACAGCTTCATCGATTCCTCGGTGTACAATCTATCAAAGCCTAGTAAATTATCACGAGCATCGTCAGGTGTTGCGACCATCGTTCTAACCAGGTTATAAGCAATATTTGTTTTTGTACTGTAAGGCACAAAGTCCAAAATATTAATCTTGAATTTTAGTCGCAAATTCGAATTTGGACCGAAAAAAAGAAGACTCAAATGGTCTTCGAAATTTTTCATTATGGATTTAACAGATTTATTGTGTAAGTACATCATGGCTTTTTCTAAATCTGTCTTTAACATTAATCGGTATGTTTCAACATCGATATTTAAAAACTTCCCTAAATCTTTTTTATAAACATTCAAGTAAGAAAGTATTTTCGCATCGTCAATTGGACTTTTCAAATCATCGATTAAATACCCTTTCCCTAATGGAATGAGCTTAATTGTACGGCTATCATCGATTCCTTCTAATTGATCCAGGATTGAATTAATTAAAATGGATTGAGCACCGTTTTTCGGATTGATATGTGCATCTAGCTTTAATAAGAATGCTAGAATACCGCCTTTTTTGTACTTATCTGTGAGCACTTTTTCAGCGCTCATAACACCTTCTAACGTGTCCTTCCCTAGCTGTTTCAATCCAACACCCTTTAAATGATTTAGCCCTATATTCTTAATGTGCCTAATCATCTTAGAAGGTATTTCAGTACCGTTTATTTTGAAATGTTCTTCTAAATTACTGTCTAATTCAGCATCTACATTTGATACAATGTGAATTTCCTTACCTGTATAAAAAGGAAAAACCTCACCTTCTACTAAATAAGTGTTTACCATCAGTTTCATAAATTCTGTGCCGGTTAAATACTTGTTTGGATTACGTAACACTTTTAGAATAGGATGATTCGTTATGTCTTTACCTGTCTCCTGGTCTTCCACAACTACTTGTGCCAATGCTATCTGATTACTTATGTC
Source organism: Lysinibacillus sp. B2A1 (assembly GCA_002973635.1). Classification (GTDB taxonomy): domain Bacteria; phylum Bacillota; class Bacilli; order Bacillales_A; family Planococcaceae; genus Lysinibacillus. The sequence continues at coordinate 467,074 of CP027224.1, read as the reverse complement.
TTGTAACAGTTCATACACATCACTTGAATGTAAAATGTTTTCATCATTAGCGAACCAACCGTTTAGCCGAACACTCCCACCTAATGAATCCTCTATTAAGCCACGCTTTTCAACTTGGCGTACTAAAAATCTTGAAAACCTATCTCGTATTCCCACTATCTCACCTCACTTTATCGATAAATTGATTTCACATATTCGTCTAACCCATCCATGCTTTCAGCCATCATATTCAACGTTTCTTTATGACCGATTAAAAAAGCGACAAAGCCGTCTATATGTTCAGGGCTTTTTCGCTTGGATGGCGCTTTTAAATTGTTTATATTCGTTATAACTTTGGCATTTGAAGCACAGAAAATTAGTAACTGATTGTCTGTAACTACCTTGTCTTGTAAAAGAAGTATTTCAAAATCATCAATCGATTCATTCATAACGGTTGGATATTGAGACACTTCAACACATGGTATACCTAACATCTCCCATTGTTCAACGAGCTTTTCAGCCAATGCGGGATCATAATTTATTTGTCGTAAATCAAAGTTTTCAAATACCCACTCGACATATTCGTTCACCATTTCTTCATCGACTGTTTTGCCAGGGCACAATGTTACGAACCCTTTTTCGGCAAGCTCTTTGTATGGTACGTTTCGCTGCAGTTCTTTTTCCTCAATCCCAAATTCAGGGATGAAATACATCTGCTTTACTTTTAATATCGCCTCACCATCATCTGTAAATGTGGGAATATTAATGCTTACACACGTTAAATCGGTACGTCTTGATAAATCAACACCAAGCACACATGTTGAGCCTTCGATTTCTCCAAGATTATCAACAAGCATTTTTTCTAATTGATCAAGATCGAAATAGGTTTCGGCATAATTGACGAATATATTTAAGTGTTTAGATAAAAATTCAGCACGATTAAAACTGTTGTTTTGAGCCTCTAGAAATGCATTTTCTAAAAATGTCATGTTTACAGAAACACCGATGTTCGGATTTACCATGCGCCATACTTCGCGATCTTCCCAATCATAGCCTTTGTTCGGTTCGTATATCATCACAAACCAAGAATCGTCATTGTCCTTCTTCATAGCTTCTTTTGCATAAGCATGAATCTGAGCGCCTAATGCTCCTGTTTGTTTACCAGCTGTTGTTGTGATGATGTTCAAAGGTTCTTCCTGGGCAATTTGAGCAGAACGCAAGTTATCATATTGTTCTCGGTCCATTTGTGCATGGACTTCATCAAAATAGTTACAATATGGATTTTTACCCTCGTTCCCTGCATTATCTTTTGTTAAAACTTTTAAAGTATTGGCGTATTTTATACCGTCTTCAACAAATGTGTATTTGATAGATCGTATTGTATCCTCTTTGCCTTTGTAAATACTTGTTCCTGGACGCAAATCAGGGCTATTTTCAATCGTTAGGCTGATAGGAATAGCTGCATTCTGACACTGTTCATACGTATTTGCTGATATATAGAAATCAGCACCTTTAACACCCTCGCCATACATTCCGTAAATTACAGGACTGCCACCCATAATTGTTTTACCATTTTTCTTTGGTACCTGCAGGTAGGCATTTCGAACAACTCGCACAGCTTTTCCAAATTCATTTTCTCTTTGCCAGCCGTAAATATTAGCAAAGTAAAACTTCTGCCAGGATTCCAAAATTAAAGGTTGACCAGCCCATTTTCCTTTTGCATGTTTCAAGAAAGTTTCAGTGAAATAAAGCATGTCATTGGCTTTGTCATTATCAAACCAAATATCTTTTCGCTTCTTCCAACGTTTATAACGCTTCACCATCTGTTTAATACTGTCTGGATAAGCTTTTGGATTAGATTCGAACTCTTTTACAAATTCATCAGCATAATTTACTTCAAAATCTATCATGATCTCATTTTCCTTTGTCTAAATTGAACGAGCTTACTACTTTCGGTTTCAGGTTCAGGATCTTTCTTCTTTTCCTCGTCACCTTTCGCAAGTAATGTTCCTGATTTTTTTATGAGATCTTTATTTTTGCCATCTAATCCAAGCTGACCAAGTAAACGAGCTAATTCTTTTCGTAGTTTCTCAGTATTTTCACCATTTTCTTTTGCTTGTTCATATTCTTCGAAACAATCCAGGTACACTTCAATTAGCAAATCTAAAGCAGGTGAATAGGTTCCAGCTTCCACTAACGACTCAATTATTCGCTTATACTGCAGTTCACGGTTAGAAGGTTTACTTTTTGTCACACTATCATTCTTAACTTCTGTGACATTTTGTTCTAAGCCCAATTGTTCCAGCCATTTGTAACGGCTTTTCCACTTTCTCACTGTAGACTCTGCAGCATCAACGATATTTGCTATCTCAGCATTTGGAAGACTTCCTTCACTCTCTTTAAAAAGCTCAAAAGCCTGTTCATGTTTTTTGGTCAATACCTATTCACCTGCCTTTGTCACACTAAAATTTTTTCAAAAATTCAATTTGAGGTGCGCGTTTCCATGCTCATACGGTCTACAGAAAAATGACCAAAATTATCATTTGGTAGGGGGGCTATCGCCATTTAAAATTATGTTTGGGCTTCGGGTTTGTCTCATGTTCCACAATCATGTGACATGTTGGACACAATGTCGTGACGTTATCAGGATCAAGCTTCAAGTCAGGTCGATCATTGATTGGTATGATGTGATGATGCTGTGCTTTCTTACCAAACACAAACTGATTGCATCGTGTACATCTTCCTTTGTCTCGTTGATAACAGTCTGCTTTCAAAGCCTTCCATGCATCTGTGCTATAGAAAGGTTTATTGCTGGCACCTACATTCCGTTTCTTTCGTCTATGCTTATCACAATACCGACCCTTGCTTATTAATTGTCGGCATCCTTGTTCACTACAATATTTCATTCCGCATCAGCTGCTAACTGTTCCTCGATATACTCACGAATTGTTTCAGGCTTTTTTAGATTACCTGGTACTTCAATATTGTTTTCTTCTGCAAACTCTCTCAGCTGTGTAGCAGTCATGCCCTCTAAATTAAATACGGGTTCAACTAATGGCTTAACTGTTTCACCTTTATGCAACATAGTTGTAGGACTCTCAGTAACTTCAAAAGATGGCTGCTCCCCTGCAGGTACTAATAATATTTTCTTAGCTTCATTGTCCCAGTACTCAGTTCCATTAGTTGTTGTACGAATTAGTACTTTCATTCATTAATCGCTCCTTTCATTTATCTTTCTTTACTCTTTGCGACATAACTGGTCCTTTGCATTTTGGACAATTAATACCTTCAAGAAGTTTGTGAGTTGTTTCTTCAAAATCACATTCTTTTGACAAACAGTAAAATCTAGTTAAAGGTGATTTCATTTATTAATTACTCCTTTCAATATTAGGTAAGATTCTTCCTAGCAAAATGTATTTGCTAGTTAGTTTTCTTTATAGTTTTCTTTATAGTTTTCTTTAGGGATTTTGCATTATATGAAGGAACTCGTTTCACTAGACGCTAATTAGCGACATTACTAGACGCTAATCCGCGACATAAGTGACGCTAATTAGCGACATAAAAAGGTGACGCTAATTAGCGACAGTCAATACCATGACAATGAAAAAGGAATCAACTAAGGTTTCCCTTAATCAATTCCCGATGATATTAATTTAACATGTATAAAACCAAATGCTTCATTTTTTATTGCTAATATTTTCATTTTATTTTTCTAGTTTTTTTCTATTATTTTTCTACATAGTACGAGCAATATTTAAATCCAAAGCAAGTTTGTAGAATGCTTTCCAACGTATTTTGTCATAAGTAGTCGCTGAAATTGGAGGTTGAAACTTAAAACAATAGACTTTCATATCGGTTAAGTATTCAGCATCATCAGCCATGTATCTTGTTTCTATTAAGAATCTTTCCATTGGTGGAAGTCTCTTTACAGCACGTTCTACACGTTCACAATACTTACGTCTTACACTTTGTTCATCAACGTTGTAAATAGCTACTGATCCTGTTTGATCACTCGTTAAATTACCCTTTCCTCCACCAATGTCATTAATATGTGATGTAGTAGCTGCTTCTTTTTCCTCAAATGTTAAGTGTTTAAAAATGCGGTATTTTTCTAATTCTCGCTCGACAGCTGCTTGTGTAGCTTTTCTATCTAATTCAGGTAATTCAAAGTCCAAGTTGTTTCCTCCTTCTAACAAGAAAGATACCCTGGCATCAACCAGGGCAATTTATATCAATCTAGTAAATCGTCTTCATTTTCTTTTTCATTGACTTCATCCATATTCATTTGCCCTACTACTTCGGTAGTGCCATCTCCATTTACTTTGTATTGGATGCCTTCGTGATCTTCTTCATCATCGAAATCTTCAATATTCATTTGACTTGGTTCAAGCGCTATTTTAATATTGGAGCCTGCTTTCGGATAAAGTTGGATCATTTTATCTTCACTATCCCCTTTAGCTTCAAATTTCAGTGTAGCTTTTTTATTATCACGTTGGATGGATTTAAATTCTGCTGAAAGTTTTACATCTGCCACTTCAAGTATGGCAATTCCACCAGCCATGCTGATTAATTCAGATTTATGTTTAATTTCATCCCCTAAAATATGAAACTCTAAAATTTCTTTTTTATCATCCTTTTGGATTTTCTTAAATAATACATCTAATTGTATTGCAGGCATGCTTAGTTCAACTCCTAAAGTAGATTTTGTATTTCGTTTCTAAAAGCAACTATTTCGCTTTTTAACTCCTGTAAGTTCTGGGCATCTGATTCAAATATGCGTTGACTTATAATTCTATCAATAGCTTGCTCGACCTTACCGCAATACTTCCAAGTTTTCCATTCTTCACGAATTTCTGTCGAATGCTTTTCTGCATTGAAAACTGGTGATTTTGTTGGGTCTATAACGTGCTTTCGCATAATAATAATTTGCATACCGTCGCTGGTTAATTTATATTCGTCTGTCACTTGTATGTTTAGTATGTTAATTCTCCTTTCCTTTTGCTTAATTTAAGACGTTTTAGAGCATCGTCCGATAAAAGATACCTAAAATCTTTTGAACGTCATACAGACTGTTTTAATACGCCTAATATCGTTGAAACCACTTCCGCTTGATAATTTGGACAGTCGATGGAACTAGTTTGGTTGAATTGATAAATTAATCTTGCAATTTGAGCCAAGATATAAGCATCCACAACGTTGTCACTTTTGTGGGAAAACCCAAAGTGTTCTTGAACTGCCTTCATCACGGCTTTTTTCTTTTGTGGACCAGTAAGACGTTTTTTGTTTCCAACTTCACCAGTAAAGCCTGTGACACTCACAAATTTCTTTACAGCATTAGGAGCAACTTCGTGGTATTTGAATCCACGTCTAGTTAGAGACATTCGTACACCCCAACCAATCCCACCCAGCTGTATGCCTTGTTGTGTTGCAAATCCAAATCCCTCTATAGCAATGATGTCGCCTTTTTGTGTATGAGCCATAACCTCATCAATGAGCGTGATCATACGTAGAGGATCTTTATCACCTACGCCAGTTAATTCTTTGGCTCTAAGTACTTGTCCGTTTTCGTCCAACGCAACAAACCCTGTTTTAGTGGACGGGTCAATTCCTATGAATCTCATAACAAGCCCCCTTGTACGATAGCTTTCTACTGATTATTTAATTCAACAAATTTCTGCTTCCATCCCATGAACAGCAACTTAAAGTCATTCATTCCGATGTCTCGGCCTTTTGCTATAGATTGTTGAATGACTTTTCCCTGTTGCGTTTTATCAGCTGGATCATGCCATAAAAATTCAACGACATCCGCATCTTGCTCAATGGAAGAGGATTCTTTTAAGTGGGATAGCTGTGGCTTTTTAACGTTGTCACTTTCACGTGTCATTTGTGACAGCATCATAAAGCAACAATTCATATCACGTGCTATCTGTTTGGCTGTAGTTGTTACATTACCGATAGCTTGCGCCCTGGTTTCATTTTTTCGCTGCGGAATCTTCATAATTTGCAGATAGTCCACTGCAATCATAGCGATTTGTCCATAGCGTTTTTTGAAACGTCTTGCGGTCGCTCTTACTTCCTCGATTGTGACACCACTCGAATCCTGAACGAAAATCGGTAATTTCTCCAACTCTTTATAGGCATATTCAATTGTTCCTAATTCTTCTACCTTGAGATCTTTGTTTTTTATACGACCGTATTGAATTCCCGTTAAATTTGAAATCATCCGATCAAACAATTGATACTTGTCCATTTCTTGTGACCAAATCAGAACTGGTCCACTTCTAGCAACGCCCATTACTCGTTGAAGCAACATGGCTGTTTTTCCTACAGAAGGTCGTCCAGCACTTACAAATAGCCAACCTCTCCACAGACCATGTGACCACTTATCGTATTTTGTGAATCCAGTAGGAATATGCTCCGCACGCTTTAAAAGATGCTCGAAATATCCATGACGTGAATCTTTCAAACTTTGCATCTTGCCGTCATCTTCCGGTCTTACCTCCGAAGCTAGTTTTTCGATTTCGGAAAAATACTCATCATCCGTTTCAAAATCTTCATGGACTAGATTCATGATTTTTTGTCCTATATCTGCTCCACGTCTACGTATTGCCCTTGAACGAACAATTTTTGCATAATGTACAACGTTAGCTGCAGTAGGACATGATATGGCTAATTGAGCTAAGTAGCTAATGCTTACTTCATCCATTTTGTTATGCTGCATGTATAATTCAGTAACTGTAGTAATGTCTATAGGCTGGTTTTTATTATCCAGCCATTTCATCACTCGGAAAATTTGTTGGTGACGTGCACTAATGAAGTCTCTAGCTTCAAGGAAGATAATGTCGTCCATCACATCGGATTCAAGAAATATTGCGCCTAATACTGACTTTTCGGCTTCTAGTTCATAATCAATTGCTCCGATTGTCATTTAGTCATATTCCCCTTTCCCTGTCTCCCAATTGAATTTTTCAGGATCATTACCATCCTGCACCCAGCGTTGGTGCGCGATTTCTATATCTCTTGGGTCATAATGAGGTTTTTGTTTTGGCTGAACCGGCTTTTTATCTGCATTCATTTTGATAGCTAATTCCATAAATTTCTCCCGAAGCTTTTTAGCTGATAAAACATTGGTGCGCCAAAACGAATCTTGTGTTACCCAATCCATGACTTGTTTAGCCAAGTGTTTATCGACTTGATCTATTTCTATAAGCTTTCGCATATCATCAGCCCAAGTTTGCATATTAGATTTTTTAATTAAATGAGATATTCCAGCCTCATCTGCAACTGCAGCAACTTTTTCATGAAAGTAGACAGCCATTTTGTAATAAGTATTTTCCTCATCATATTTTAGCTTTTTAGCTTGCTTAGTTTGATCAGAGATTTCAGGATCTACCTCTTTAGACGGCAGCTGTTCATCCCACTCTTCATAGTTTTTATTAACCCCCATCTCTCTTCCTCCTTTTGAACCAATCCCAATAACTGAGACTATGTTTCTATCAATCAATGTTGCTAGTTCTCTACTTACTTGCGTTCTGTTAGCATTAATTGCTCTTGTTAAAAAACTTGTTGATATATCGTTGGTTGTACGCTGAAAACCATACGTATATCTCCAAATGGCCAACAACAAACGGAATTGAGTGCCATTGAGATTAAGTTTCATGATTTCTTCAAGGATTTCATTGGCAATCCGTGTGTGCCCATTTTTGAGTTGTGGATTTGCCATGATAACTCACCCTATTCATGCTTTTAATTGACTGTGGATGTACTTACTAATTTCCTTAGCAAAATCTTCAATGTCCTGACGTTCATCATCACCCTCATAAGGTCTGCTCAGCCATTCATCGATAAGATTAGCAACAGCTGCTGAAATATTTTGTAGCTCCATAATTTCAATTTTTCGTTTCAGCTCGGCATTTTCTTTTTGTAGCAACTCTACAGCAGCTAAAATCAAACTATATGGATGCATCAAATAACCTCCAATTCGTAGTGCGTTCCTACTTGATAGCCTTTTTTCGAAAGTTCTCTTTCGACCGTCATTTCTGCAAGCTTGGGAAAGTTGTTCTTACTACTTAAATGTGTTAGATAGATTCGCTCACCTCGCCCTTGTACAAGCTGAGAAAGCGCGGCTGCTGTTTGTTCATTGGATAAGTGCCCAATATGGCTCAATATCCTAGCCTTCACGCTATTTGGGTAATTAGATGCTTCAACCATTCCTGGGTCGTGATTGGCTTCAAGGATGTAGATATTGCTATGCCTCATAGCGTTTAACATACTTGCATCAACATGACCTGTATCTAAGCAAATAGAAACTTTAAAATTATTTAAATTCCATACAACGTATCCCCTCGGATCGATTGCATCGTGATGAACATTAAAATGGCTTACTATAAAGTGACCACAACCGAAAATACCTCCAACACCAATTGGTTTAATTAAATCTTCATCAACGCTAGTGATATTTTTCCATTCACGTTCGCCAGCATAAACAGGGATTTTATATTTATTAGCTAAAGGCAGCCCCTTAATATGATCGCTATGTGCATGTGTTACAAAGATGGCTTTGACACTACTTGGCGTTATACCAACTTCCAGAAGCCTTTTCTCTATCTTTGTCTTGGCAATGCCTGCATCGATTAGAATGGTAGATTCATTGGTTGTTAATGCTATACAGTTCCCGGATGAACCCGATGCTAGAATATTAACTTTCATTTTCTACCCTCCAATTCCTCATGACACCGTGGGCATATTTCAAGCCCACGGTACAAGTTGTATTCAGTTTCATTCATTTCTTGCCCACACAATTCACAGTCTTTATTCCTCTCATAAACTATTGTTTGTGGTAGTTTCATAGTTTTTACTCGAGTAAATCATCATTGTTTGGTTCTACAGACAATAAATCGATGTTCACATCTAACAATGCAATCAAGCCAACCATTTCATCCTCTGTTGCTGTTGCAGGGTCAATGTGTGGAGCATTTTTAGTAAGGTATTCTTTCACAGCTTCGCTAGTAGTAATGCCTAATACCTTAAATCTTGCATTTACCTCATTACGTAATTTATCTGCAGGACTCAGTTGTTTATTCTCAGGTGGATTTGGTGACTCGATTGTCTCTTGATTTGGTGTGACGTCTTTTCTTGGTCGTGGCGGTACATCATTTGACGTAATCGTCACATCTTCAAACGCCAAGCCATATTGCTTTTTTAGCGCGCGCTGCTGAACATGTTTTCCGAACATATCACTTGTCCACTTGTTCCAGTTATCCTTGTTTTGACCGGTGAACATATGAGCAACTTCCTCGATGTCCATGATGACTGTTACTGGTGGATAGCCGTCACGATAAGCAACAGAATAAGCACCAATAATCTTTCCACGCGGGAACCCAATTTCGTGCTGAATGACTTCCATTTGCTTTGTTTCTTTATTCATAGCGATTTTAAATTCATCTTTCTCATGCACCATTTGCGTATCTGGTGGGATAAAGCCCTCTTGTTCTCGCGCTTTTGAAAGATAAGCCTCAGCTGCAAATTGAATACGTGCTTGATTGCCATACTTGATGAAGAAAATTTCATTTTTGAAAGGATCAAGACCATATGACGCTGCCTTGTGAGCGAATAATAGAAACTCTTGATCATTTGCTGTAGGAGCAATCGAGTTGCGAATAACCTCTAATACTGCAGGTTGAAAAGCTTCTGTAATTTCAGGTGTTAAAGTTGGTAAGTTTCTGTTCATAAATAACGTCCCTCCGTAAATTTATTAAGGCCATTTTTTACCTGTTTTCTCATACTTTCGTATGCTTTGTCATAAAGTGCGTCAACATCTTGTCCAGGCTCTACAGAAATAGTTACAGCTGCATCAACTTTTATATTTTCAAAGTTTCCTAGATTCTTGGTATATGTGTAGCCGACCGTGATTTCTTTAGCAATCATTCAGAAGACACCTCCAACTCTTTACCTTCAACAACTCGGCTGGTTATCAATTGCCCATTTGGTTCTTTAAATTTGGTAATTGTTTCAGCATTGTCTACAAAGCAAGGTGCAATTACATCACTTTGAGTTGACAGTACGTCACGCACTTCAAGACCTGCCCTTGTTTGTTCACTGAACGAAAGCTTTAAGTAGTCTTTACCATCCATTTGAACAATGAAAGTTGGTTTATCTTCACCTGTTGTTTTCACTTCTTCGAACAGTTTGATTGATAGATTTTCGAATAAGCCTTGAACCTTCTTAACTTGTAATTCAGCTTCTTTTGCTTTGAAATCTTTAATGGCATCCAGGATAAAAATTGATTCATTCAGGGATTCCAGTGTTTCTTTTTCATTCACTTCTGCAGCAACAACTTGCTCTTCCAGTGCTTTGAGCTGCCTATGCTTAGAAATCTCATATTCTATTGGATTTATCTTCTCTTGAAGTAAACGAGCTTTTTCCAATTGTTCAGATACATCAACATATTCAAGAGTTTCAAGCTCCTCTTCCAGTACCTTTCGTTCGTCAACAACTCGCTGGAACTGTGCTTTAATTTGATTGATACGTTGCTCTTTTTCAGCATTGACAGCAGCAATCGCCTCATCCTGTAAAGTTTGTTTACAAACTCGACAAGTATCTTGTACTTGCTCATTTTTTAGGTGATTAAAGCTTTCTCTGATATGATCTCGCTCTGTTGCCAAAGCATGAATTTTGCTATGAAGAATGTTAATTCTGCCATTTGTGCCCTGTGCTTTATCTGTCACGGATTCAATGGCATTTCGCTCTTTCACCAGTTGGCTTAATTCCGCGTTTAACGAGTCCAATGGTACAGTCGGAGCCTGTTGCTCTAACTGCTCTCGTAACGTCTTTGTACGGCTCTGAGCAGCAATATATTGTTTGTCCAACTTAGTTTTATTAGCTCGATGAATTTTATCTAAATCTTCCAGCGAATGTTTTTTTACCAATGTAGCCAGCTTGTCCGATTGTGGCTTAGGTAGTTCTTTTAATACTTCTTTATTTGCAGGTGCAGTCGTGTATTTTAAGATCATTTGACGCTGCTTTTCCCAATGTAAGGTGAAAAAGTAGCTTGGATTAAACAGCGACAAGAATAAATCTTTATCAAATAGTTTCTCTACAACCTCATTAAATTCAGTAGCTTTTGAAGGAACCTCATTTACGTAGAACTTATTGCGTCCTTTCGCAATTTCACGCCCTAATAGCAGTTCTCCGTCATCAACACTTAAATGTAGTGTTACAAGTGTGTTGTCAGCCTGATATGTTACTGGTGAAGGGTCCAGTTTGCTACCCAATAAGTCATTACCGTATAATAGGAATGTAATAGCTTCACCAATGGAGCTTTTACCTTTTGCATTATCTGCAAGGATCTTAGTCAGGTCGGCAAACTTAACTTCAAGATCCTTGTGGCTTTTAAAATTCTGCAGTTTTAGGTGATTGAATTTTATTTCCACTATTTTTACCTCGTTTCGTGTTATAATAAATTCCTAAATGGTTTGTTCTAGGTCACTTTGCGGAGTGACTTTTTTTCATTCCAGAATGCTTCTATCCCCAACCTGAATGAACTTTTCTTTCGTGCTTTAGCTAAGCTCTCTTCTTTAGACATAACTGGTGTTGTTGCTGCTTTGATGACATCCCATTTATAACGATTGACTCTTTTATAAAAATTGCTATAGGAAATTCCGTTTTTCTCGGCTAGTTGAATAATTTCTATTGGATACTTTCTTTTACTTCTTTGATAAGGCGCACCAACACTCCTAGTAGCAGCTGTTTTGAAATCCCAACCACTAAAAATACGCCATTTAAATGTCTTGTAAGGAATACCATTTGATTGAGCTAATTCAAGAGCCCATATTGGGTATTTTTTATGTTTCTGAACAGGTGTTGTTAGCGATTTTTGTTTTGACCAACCAGCATATCTAATGCGATATTCTAAAGTCGTGCGACTAATCCCATTACTATTTGCTAACTCATACTCTTCATCCGTAATGTAGTAGTCATAAGGATTTCGAGTCATTTATATCACTCCTTCTTCAAGTATTGATTTCAAAGATTGATAGAACTTGCTTCAATACGCTAATTTCTATTCGGAAATAATCAACCTCATTGTGATGTTCCTCGATGTCTTGTTTATCCCAATCTTTCATTTGGGTTGCATCAACTTTTTTAAGATCATTAAATTTTTGAATAGAGAATTTAAACCACTCTAAAACCTGTTCCTGGGCATTGCCTTCAATCGTGTAGCCATTGTATAAAGCGCGAACCAAAATATCTAAATCTAGCCCATTTAATGCCTTATTATCATCCATGTTCCATCCATTTGGATTCCTTACATGTGCATCAATAATTACTTTTTTCGTGAAGTTTCTTGTTAAATCGTCTAGAATATTAGCAACCTCTTGACTAACCTTCGCTTTTTCACTCACCCTATTTCACCTCCCCTCAAAGCTGCATAAACTTTCTTCGCATAGGCAACTTGCTGCCGAATGTATGGATCAGTATGGTGTCCACCGCCCGCAAGCCAGTCACCTATACGCTGTTTCACATCTGATAAAACGTTTAATGGTAGCTCACAAGCAATTTGATGTAATTCGAAGAGTGGATTTACAAGACTTGTTAGTGCTTCACCTACTAATTCCACTGGCACCGGTTTAATGTTCATTGGACTCTCCTTTCCAACTCATTGGCTTGAAACTGTTCAATCTTCGCAATGATATGATGCCATTGCTGTATCTCAGTAGCATTTAATATCCGTGTCAACTCACCATACCGAATCATAATTTTGCTATTACTACGTGTGATGATCTTGTTTCCGTTGGACATCTGATTCACTATCCAATGCTTTGTGTAAGTCATAAATAAATGATTCAAATTTACGTTTATTAAACTTATACAATCGGACTGTTGGATTGTTAGTTTTGGGCTGATTTGCTGGACCATCTAAGTTGATATAATATTTGCCAACGGTCAAATACCCATTGTTATCAAAGTCCCTATCGTAATACTCCCAGTAATCAGATCCTTGACTAACTGCAATTTTGGGCTTAAAGTTTGCCCATGCTTCAAGTGCAATTTGCTCCATATAAGCCACAAATTCTTTAAACTCAGTTTGAGAAAAAGTATATTCGCGTTCTAGTTCACTTGGTTTAATTACAGGTGTTTGATCTTTCCAAAGAGGCGATACATACCCTTCGATATTCAGGTCTGTTTCTCTCTCGAAAAACACTGCTGATTTTCTATGGCGTACGATTAAACCATTGAAATTACGTTCTATCATTTTGCTTCACCTGCCAATGCTTGACGTGCATCTGTTACAATTTCCATCAAAGGTCTAACATCATTTGTAGTAGCACAATATTCGATAAATTCTTCTACAATTTCACGTAACCTCGCAACCTCCGTAATAAGCGCTGGCACATCTTCAATAGCATGAAGAATAAATAACGCGTCATTAGTTGATTGAATAATTGAACATCCATGCACTTGGATGTAATCATCTGTATCCATCCAAATTGTTGTTTCATTAGTTGAAATTCCTGCTAACGGTTCAATATCCCATGGTCCTTGTGTAGCCTTAACCACACGTTCTTTAATGGCATTCAATTGTTCTTGATTCACCTAATTCCCTCCCCTCAATCGCTTATTTAAAGCAGCCTGTTTTTCATCATCCGACATAGCAAGCCACTCTAGGTTGGTTGTTTTCATTTGGTTTCACCGCCCTCTGTATTAGTGATTAACCAATGCTCAATTGTAGGTCTGTGAAATAAAATCCTTCCTCTCACTTTTGTATGAGGAATTTCTTTTTCACGTGCCATTGTGTAAATAGTTGTTTTACTAACACCTAATTCACTTGCAACTTCCTCTACTGACATAGTGAGTTTTTCCATATACTTCACCTCACCTTAAATATCTAAAATTTTACGAATATGCTTGATATGTTCCTGAACCTTTGGACCATTTCTTTTACCACGAATGATGTCTGATAAATAAACTTCCGAAATACCAACCATTTCTGCCAATTTCTTTTGACTCCACTTTAGTTTGAAGAGCTCATTTCTTACTTGAGCCCCTAAATCTTCTGGCATATAGGAACCTCCTTTTAAATCAATTAACGTTGCTACCGTCATGTAAGCTATAAGTTACGACTATACCGTCATTGGCTCGGTATCACAGCACTCATATGAATTGGTAATTTTTAAGTTAAGTTATTAGCTAATTTACTAAAAGGCATTTACACAAATTAGCTTATATGATATTATTTGTGCATAGCTAAATAAGACTTTAAAAAGCCTGTGAAATCAACATTTGAACCGTTCCCCAACGATAAAGTGATTATTATAAGGTTGTCTTTTCTATTGTCTTTAAGCGAATAACTTAGCTTATGAACACAGTATATTATCAAATAAACTAATTGTCAAACTAAAATTAACTTATTTGATATTTCGTTTTTTCATAAGCTCTTGAAAGGTTGATACCATTGAGTTTAGTAGAAAAAATTAAAATGCTATGTAAAGAACAAAAAATATCAATTGCTGAATTGGAAAGAAAAACTGGGATTTCTAATGGACAAATTAGAAAATGGGATGTTTCAACTCCTGGTACTGATAAAGTGACATTGATAGCAGATTTTTTCGATGTGTCTTTAGACTACCTATTAGGTCGCACAGATAAAAAACGTTATTACGATTTAACGGAGAAAGATGAACGATCTATACAAGAAGAGCTTCAAAAAATGGTCGAAGGGCTATCTAATAGTGGGCATGCTGCATTCGATGGTAGAACTCTCGATGAGTTAAGTGAAGAAGAATTGGAAGATAGAGAATTGCTATTATCAAGTTTAGAAAATTCATTGAGACTTGCTAAACGGGTAGCGAAACAGAAATTCACCCCTAAAAAATATAGAGATTAATAGGAGTGTTGGATGCATGTCGATTAAGTCAATTGTTAATCAGTTAGTTAAAAAATATGGAACTAACGATCCTTTCAAACTTGCTGAATACATGGGGATACTCATTGTATTCGAACGGTTAGGGAATGCATTAGGATATTACAACAAACATTTTAGAGTACCTATGATTCATATCAATCAAGATGCTGATAGAAAATCTCAGATTTTTATTTGTAGTCATGAATTAGGGCACGCTGTTCAACATCCTGATACCAACACTTCATTTTTGAAAAAACATACTTTATTTTCTACTGACAAAATTGAAATTGAGGCTAATACATTTGCTGTTGAGTTATTGTTACCAGATGAATTATTTAATGAACAATGTTGTTCAGGTTTTACCATCTACGATGCTATAGAAGAAAAAGGAGTTCCAATTGAGCTACTTTCTTTAAAAATCGTTGATGGTAAAAAAATTTTACCCTAAAAAGAACACATATTCCCATCAAAGGTGGTGATTAGTTAAAGCATATCTGAAAGTTAAATCGAAAGGAGAAATTTTAAATGGCAAGTATCGTAAAACGCGGAGATAATTCGTATCGTTTCACTGTTTATTTACCAAAAGATGCTAGAGGTAAATATCCACGCGAGACAAAAACAATCACTATTGAAGAAAAAATGACGCCTAAACAGTTGAAGGAGTTTTTAGATCGAGAGTATCTAAAATTTAAAAACGAAGTTTTATCAGGGAATTATATAAAAGTAGAAAAAATCATTTTTAAAGATTTTGCAGAACAATGGGAGAAAGATTTTGCTTCTACACTTGCTTTAACTACGTATGGAAATCATCAGCGTAAATTAGAATTGCATATAAATCCTATCATAGGTCATATGCCTATGGATCAAATCAATGCATTTCATCTTATGTCCGTTGTTCGAGACATGAAGCGATATGATGGTAAAGATGAGCCTGTCACTTATCACAGTAAACAAGATGTGTATAGAACACTAAAAAGCATATTTAAGTATGCCGTGAAGTGGAATGTTTTATCTAACAACCCTATGGATGGAGTAGAAAAGCCTCGTCCCAGTGATACCGATGATGTAGGTAAAGAAATGCAAATTTATGAAGAAGATGAGATTGAAACATTGTTGTATATGCTACAAAGTGAACCTGAACTGTGGAAAATGATGTTCACTTTAGCATTGGCTGCTGGATTGCGAAAAGGAGAATTGTTGGGTTTAGAATGGAAGGACGTAGATTTTGATAATCAACAAATATATATTCACCAATCTATCGTTTTGACTAAACAAGGTCCACATATCAAAACGACTAAAACAAAAAAATCTAAACGTTATGTGACATTACCTGAGTCAGTTATGGAAGAATTAAAAGCATATCGTATACATTGGGCAAAAGAAAAATTGAAAAAAGGTGGTAAATGGATCGAACAAGATAGAGAATGGCTATTCCATTCATTTGATGGTACTCACTTGTATCCAACAAGCCCTTCTAAACATTGGAAAAATTTTATCGATGGACATAAATTTAAGTACATTCGGTTACATGATTTGAGACATACTTCAGCATCATTATTAATCGCACAGGGTGTGCATGCTAAAATTATTAGTGAACGTTTGGGGCATGCTGATATTTCAGTGACAATGAACACGTATGGACATGCTTTTAAATCTGCTGATCGTGCAGCTGCTGACAAATTAGATAACTTCTTTAAAGTAAAAAAACAATCTTAATACCAGTTAAATTAACTGGTGCTATATTGGTGTTAAACTGGTGTTAAAATTGTTTATAAATAATTGTAATCAATAATAATTAATGATAAATACTTTTCAGAAAGCTTTTATTAACGGCATTTATTGCTATTATTTATAAATAATTTTCGTGTAACAACTCATTTGAGGAGTGGTGGTTTAAAACTTTCTATAATAACTACGGCATACGCGGCTTTTTAATTTAATCTTACAGCCATAAGGCTTTTGAGCGAATCACCCTTCCATTATTGGAGGGTGATTTTTTTATACCAAAAGAAGCGTTGGGGTTAAAATGGGGTTAAAATTCATAATAATCTTTAACATAATTTAACTCATTACAATGTTTACTCCGTATAATATATTACTTATTACTTGTCCGTTTCTACCATTCCAGCCAATTCTCTAACGATTGTCTACTACATATTGAGAAGACTATCCCTTTCCCATAACCAATTATAGAAAAGCACTACACTTTTCCTAGATGTACCATAACAACATACATAGCGAATCTGTGCTTTTTATGCATGCAATTGTGTGAATACCCCAAAAAATATTTAGAACCTAATATTTAATGATCTTATGACCGAAAACTGCTCAGGGTGAAAGGATATTCGCTCGGGAATGCCCGTAATCCGATCAAGTCGAAAGGATATTCGCTCAGGAATGCCCGTAATCCGATCAGGTCGAAAGGATATTCGCTCAGGAATGCCCGTAATCCGATCAGGTCGAAAGGATATTCGCTCAGGAATGCCCGTAATCCGATCAGGTCGAAAGGATATTCGCTCAGGAATGCCCGTAATCCGATCAGGTCGAAAAGATATTCGCTCGGGAATGCCCGTAATCCGATCAGGTCGAAAGGATATTCGCTCAGGAATGCCCGTAATCCGATCAGGTCGATCATATCAAGAGCACAGAAAATCACCCATCAAAGAGTGATCTTTAGTTTAACTGCATTTCTTCATATTCTTTTCTTTAAATAAAATGAGAAAAATCCTGAAACACAAAGGCAGGCTATAAATGTCCAGAAGTTAAAAAATAAATCATTAGAAAAAGGATTTAAATAGGATATTTCGTATTCAAAATATGGATTGATTTCATTTCGAAATGAAACGATTCGGTAAATCGTCATTCCTAAAATCACCACAAACACCCCTGAATAGCAGGCTTGAAATAGTTTCCTTTTCACTGAAAAACGTTCATGGATCTTTTCAAAAACAAACATCATCGCAAAGAAAAAATAAAGAATAATTAACATTGGAAGCATAACAAACATTAAGCCTGGGTTTCCATTTCCTCCAACAAAATTATCACCTGTGGGGTCGAATGAAGAAGTAGTCATTTTAGTGAGTGCAAAGCCGACAACACTTACCATTCCCGAGATAACAACACTTAGCCAAAAAAGAAAACGCATGATACTCCTCCTTCATATAAGGATTGCAATTATTTCAAGTAGGACGAATAAAGTCAGAAATCCTATTTCTGCAAATCCGTCTAGTGTTATATCTCCATAAATGAATAAACGAGCAACAGTGAATATAGGTTTAAAAAAATTGCTAAATACAAGCCCCATATCAAAAAATTAAGTATTCAAGAACGCTTAAAAATAAGAATTTTCAAGAAATTATAAGCACTGGGGATAAAAAAGTTATAATTTGAATTACGTTCCTTAATAGTCTAGTTTAAATATTTACTGCTTTTCCGCAGTTTAGTTACTACATTTGACGGAAATCCACCTAAACCACTCAACTGAAAACTAGAGAAAAATCGACCTGTTAGCAATTCACTACAGTTGCTCCAACAGCTCCTGTCAGTTCCTAAATGTTGTGTAGCTATATACAGATCCACTTACCATATTGTACCTATTCCATTGCAGGGTTACAACTTTCTCTAATACAACGTAAGGATGCGAGGGGGAATATTACTTCTACCTATTCGCCACATAATGGTTGGCATGCAATTGGTACACGAAAGAACAGCTTCGTGAAAGTGAATTTGATGCGATCTATATAGAAGCGTGGCGCTCATTTAAAGCAGCAAGTCAAAATAATCAAAGTCATATCAGTGCATCCAGCGGTTCCATTGATGTGTCAGTCTAATGGAGCCTTTAAAAAATTAATTAAAGGAACTCTTCTAAATTTGTAAACCCCTAGAATTTTTTTAGGGGTCTTTGTGTCGAATTAATGTAGTATTTGACGTAAAACTGTCTCCGATGGGTGGTATAGAAGGTTGGCAGATATATTGTTCTACCCAGCCGTCACGAAGTGCAAAAATACACCTTATAATCACAAAAAACCGCACCCCAATCTAACAAATGGAGTGCAGTTCAAATAGCTATTACTGCTTTTTTTCTAAATTAAATAACAAAACCAACTATTGTAGCTGTTAAGATACTAACAAGTGTGGCACCATACAACAGCTTTAAGCCAAAACGAGCAACTATATTGCCTTGCTTTTCACTCAAACCTTTTACTGCTCCAGCAATAATACCGATAGATGAAAAGTTTGCAAAGGATACAAGAAAGACAGAAATAATACCTACTGTATGCGCACTCATAGACTTAGCTACTTCTCCAAGGCTTATCATTGCCACAAATTCATTTGTTACTAATTTGGTAGCCATAATTCCTCCAGCAGAAATGGCATCTGCCCATGGCACACCCATTAGGAAGGCTATTGGTGCAAAGATATAACCCAAAATCCCTTGGAAAGATATACCGAATACTATATCAAATAGTGAATTGATCATATCCATTAATGCTACGAAACCGATCAGCATAGCTCCAACAATAATAGCTACTTTAAATCCATCCATAATATATTCACCAAGCATTTGAAAGAAAGATTGTTTATGTTCATCTTCAATTGTTAAAATATCTTCGCTTTCCTCTACTCTATATGGATTAATAATAGAAACAATAATAAATCCGCCAAACAAGTTCAACACAATCGCTGTTACTACATATTTTGGTTCAATCATCGTCATATAGGCTCCAACAACTGCCATAGAAACAGTAGACATAGCCGATGCACATAATGTATACATTCGCTGTGGTGTAAGTTTATCTAATTGTTTTTTTACAGTAATGAATACTTCAGATTGACCAACCATTGCAGAAGCAACCGCATTATAAGATTCCAATTTCCCCATACCATTTACTTTACTTAAAAGTAAACCTACCCATTTCATGAAGAAAGGAAGTATTTTAAAATGCTGCAAGATCCCTATCAATACAGATACAAAGATAATCGGCAATAATACACTAAGAAAGAATGGAGATTCTCCTTTATTCGCTAAACCTCCAAAAACAAAGGATATGCCTGTATTTGCGTAAGCTAATAAATGATCAAATACTTTCGTGATTCCTTTTATCAAAATATAACCAAATTTCGTATTTAGAAGGAATGCTGCCAATAGAAATTGGATGATTAGCATCATCAATATATTTTTATATTTTATTTCTTTTTTGTTTTTGCTCATTAATAAAGCTAAACCAAAAACAAGCAGCAATCCGCAAAAAGATATTAAGTATCTCATAAATTCCCCCATATAAATTTTGCACGCTCGACTACAAAGCTATTCTTCCATTCATTATGTCCAATAACAAAAATTTAAGAACAGGCAATCTTAATAAATAATAGTCAGACGTCAGACAAATAATTTCACTATAACAGTTTTTCTACCACTATTTCAATAGTTCGTAGGAAAAATAATTTTTGTCGCTTTTGATTTTTTGGCTTGATATGCATGTTTTACTTCAAAAACCTAAAAAAGACGATGACCGGTTGATTCCTGTCATCGTCTCTGCTTCTAGCTCTCTGTTAATTGTAATGTGCGATATAATAACGCTGCAAATTGGGCACGGGTTAAAGCGGCATTCGGTTTGAAATATTCATCATCCCCTAGTACGATGCCTTCGTTGGCTAACGCATTTACGTATGGGGCATACCATGCATCTGCTGGCACATCTTTAAATCTCTTTTCACCTTCCCCATCAATATTAAAAGCAAGTGCAATAATTTTTACTGCTTGAGCTCTTGTTAAAATAGACTTTGGATGAAATGCTCCATCCTGTCCATCAATTATGCCCGCTCGCTGTGCCAAACGAATTTCATTGTAATAAACATGATTTAATGGGACATCAGTAAAATCCAGAACATCTCGTTCTTCTGTTAACCGACCCAATCGAGTAACCATTAAAATCATATGCTCACGACGGATTGATTCATTTGGTCTAAACTCATCATTTGGATAACCTTGAATGATGCCCTTTGATACAAGGTCTTGAATTTCCTTATAAGCCCAAAAATCTGATGAAACATCGCTAAATTCTATTGTTTGCTCTGGTTCAGGTGTCGGCTTTGGTGCTGGTTCTGGTTCTGTTGTCACTGTCTCACTGTCTTTTTCAACTTTTACAAGAATCGTTGTACTTTTATTTTGATCTACAGTTGTAACTGTTATCATTGCTATTCCAGCAGTAAGTGGCGTAACAACACCGTTTTCATCCACTGCTGCTACTTCTGGGTTACTACTACTCCATTTCACCCTTGAATTCGTTGCATAAGATGGTTGAATTGTTGCTTGTAAGACAACTTTTTCTCCACCCTCTGTCAATCTAAGCTCATCATAATTTAAACTTACACCAGTGACAGCGTAATAAGTAGGTGGCTGTGGTAGCATAACATCTTGTCTGTCGATATGAATTGTGTATTTTTTTGTTGTCATGCCATCCTCTGCAGTTACTTCAATCAAAATGATGTTGCTTCCTATCGTTAAAGGAATTGTAGAGCTTACATGTCCATTCGGAACCAATAAACCGTTCACTGTCACACTTGCCCTTATATCTGCAGTAATGAGGTTAACTGTTAGGCTCTCTATCCTGTTTTCTACAAATTGTGTGTAGAATGTCTTCGCTGGATAAAACGTTTCATTTAAAGGACCACTACTCAAGGTTAAGTTGCCCAAATCCGCATTTGTAGAAGGTCCCCTTCGATTTACTTGAACTGTATACGTTTTTGTAGTGCGATCCTGTGCTGTCACCACAACAGAAATTATATTATTTCCTGCTTGCAAAGGAATAGGTGCACTTGCTTGTCCACTTTGCACGTTATTGTTATTAACTGTTATAGTTGCAGTTGCATCGGTCACTATAGGTGTTACCTGTATGCTTGTGACGCTCTGGACTACATTGTGGGTGTAGCTCGTCTTCGCTGGATCAAAGCTTTCATTTAAAGGACCGCTACTTACGGTTAAGTTGCTTAAATCTGCGTTTGTTGACGGCGTAAATTGCTCTACTTGAATCGTATATGTCTTCGTTGCCCCACTCTGTGCTGTCACAACAATAGTAATTATATTACTTCCTGCTTGCAAAGGAATAGGTGCACTTGCTTGTCCACTTTGCACGTTATTGTTATTAACTGTTATAGTTGCAGTTGCATCGGTCACTATAGGTGTTACCTGTATGCTTGTGACGCTCTGGACTACATTGTGGGTGTAGCTCGTCTTCGCTGGATCAAAGCTTTCATTTAAAGGCCCACTACTTAGGGTTAAGCTACTCAAATCAGCATTTGTTGATGGTGACATTTGATTTACTTGAATCACATACGTCTTTGTTGTACCAGTCTGTGCTGTTACAACAATCGTGATTGTATTACTCCCTGCCTGTAAAGATATTGGTGTACTTGTTTGTCCATTCAACACAGAATTGCCATTAACTGTTACCGTTGCAGTCGCATCAGTCGCAATAGGCGTTACCTGTATACTTGTAACGTTATGACTCACATTCTGTGTGTAGTTTGTCTTTGTTGAATCGAAGGTTTCATTTAGAGAGCCACTATCCAGTACTATGTTGCTCAAATCTGTATTATCGGATAAAATCTTCACCGATGTATCTGTATAGCCAATTGCTGTTACCTTGAGAGTATGACCAGTTGCAGTTAGCTCATTTGCCTTAATCGTAATTTTCCCTTGATCAACTGTGTATGAAAGTCTCCTGTTTTTTTCGTCTTTTATCGCTTTAATCTTTTGACGCCATGTTGGGTCATCTGTAAACATAATTTCGATTGCTTTAGCTACATCACTACTTGTTGCACTAGTAGATAATAAAGGAGGTGTTGAAGCCATTCTATATACGGTAGAACTCCCAGAAGAATCCGTTGCTGCAACATAAGTAGTACCACTAACAATGGATAAAGAAAGTCCTTTTACATCTGACTTCGAAAAAGCTTCATTGCCTAATGCCTCCCAATTCCCAGCATTAACCTTTACTGTTGCTTTCCCGCTGTTGCTATCAATATATGCTATATAAGGAATACCATCTTTGACATCCATGTCCAATGCATGTGTCCCCTCATCCGTTCCAGAACGACCGGGACTGCTCATGGATGAGTTATTGTAGCCTGGAATATCCATGTACACCTTTATAGAGCTATCTTTCATATCTACTATAGCAAAATAAGAGGAATGATTAGTATCATCGGCAGCTGCAGCGATAGGATTTCGTGATGACATGCTATACTGCTCCTCGAATGACCACCATGTACCCTGCTGCCGCCCATTAAAAATGTAAACATGTATCATATTACTAGGCCATACAAGCACTACTTTCACTTTTCCATTTTGACTGGCTAATGCAACATTTAGGATGTTCCCTGCTTGATTGGAAGCGTCCAATATTTCTTCCCAATTATTATTTCCTTCATTCTCCATGACTCTGGCATGAACTCTTTCTGTCCCACCCACCTTTACTGCACGTGCATATGCCCAATATTTTTTCCCATTAATACTCTTTAGGAATGGAGGGAACTCGTCTGATGCATTAGTTTCTGTCCAAACTGTTTCCCAGCTCCCTCCCACATATTGCTTCATGACAGCATTAGTATTATGAAGATAGGTCACATAAAGCTCTCCGTTAACCGCTGCCAAAGATGGGTATCGTGTCGGACCTTCGGAAAAGCCTTCGCTCCCAACGGACTCCCAAACGTTCCCATTATATTTTTTCACTGTTACTTTTCCACCATGATTAGAATCCGCATAAGAAATATAAAGAGTGTTGTTTGAGTTTAATAGAGTTGCATATTGAGCACCCTCTATTCCCCCGATTTCTGCATCTTTCCAATTTTCAGCAGCATAGGCTTTACTATCTTCCCCAAAAAGCAATCCTAATAAGCAGCCTATTGTAAAGGTGATTGTTAGAAAAATTAATGATACTATTTTAAAGGTTTGACTCATTTCATTTTCCCTTTCCTTTCAAACTATTAAGTTAATTACATATAAGATTTTATCAATTAGAATTGTACGGCTTGTAATATTATACTTTTCAAAGGTTAAATTTAGGTTAAAAAATAGGTATTTATTACTCCAACCAAATCAATGCCCCAAATAAAATCATCTTCCCACTTAGAGTGAAAAAAGTATTGATAACCTTCCTGCATCTTGTATAATTCGCCACTATTTTGTGCATATATGGTAGTAACAAGGGAGGTCATGATAATGAAAAAGGTATTTTATATGTTTTTACTTGCAACACTATTATTATCAGCATGTGGAAAAAATACGACATCTAAGGAAGCAGCGGTTGATAGTAATACCTCAGTTGAGGATATAGTGAGTGCGACTGTCAAAAGTAAATTTACAGTGGAAGATAAAAAGGGAATTGTTACAATTTCCATTCAAGATGCAGATGTAAAACAGGGCTCAAAAAGTCAAATGTTAAATGACTCCGCGAAAATATTTGCTGAACTTTCAAAATTAAAAAGTGTTAAAACACCAGCAATTATTTGGTCTGCTCCATTAACAGAACCAGGTGGCGCCGAAGATATGACTGAGGTATTAAACATATATTTTAATGAGGAAGATTTTAGAAAGGTCAATTGGGCGGACTATTCTCAACTAGAATTAGAATCAATTGCCTCTCACTATCATCAAAATGAAGCATTAGGGCAATAAATAGCTTTCTGCAAAGAAGATACCCCACCATGTATAATGAAGGGTATCTTTTTTATTTATTTAACATACATACTAATGGCCTCAGATAGGAGTAATTGCTTTATCTTATAATGCGTTGCCTGCCAAACACCCTTCCCTCCCTGCAAGATTAAAAGCTGGGGGATTCATGCCTCACCTCAAGTTCCTCCTCAATCATTTTTGATATCTCTCTATCCTTTTGCACGATAACTATATACTTTGGCAGGATAGTTTCCAGTGCCTTAAACTCTTTTAATGCCGAAATGCTACTAAAGCAAGTCATGCTGTATTTTAACACTAGACAAGGTGTATGCCTCGATAGCTGTAAAACTTCTCTCCACTCTTCTTTTGTCTTTATTCGCTCCATGCTGAAAACCTCCATATTATTGTCTTATTGTATTATATACCACGATGGGTATTTTCGGCATTTCCATAAAAAAACGAGCCTACAATGGATGTAAAAGCTCATGGCATTAATATTAAATTCCTTTTGTATTCATCAAAACTAGGCGCCAGCCATCTGGATCTTCAATCGTGATCCCTTTTTCAGCCCAATATAGATTTTCTGGCTCTACTTCTGGATACCCCATTTGCATTAAACGACCCGCTATCTGTTGTATTGTTTCAATACTTGGTATATAGAGAACAAGTTGATTATCCTTGGTTGGTGCTGGACATGGACTACCCTCTATATGCTCCGTAAATTCTAAATGATAAGCAGCATTCGGAAGACCAATCATTATCCCATTGTAGCCTCGGTGTCCCGAAAATGAGCCAATTTTTTTAAACCCACTCCTTGACAATCAATTTCGCCTTGGCG
This sequence comes from Lysinibacillus sp. B2A1, assembly GCA_002973635.1. GTDB lineage: Bacteria > Bacillota > Bacilli > Bacillales_A > Planococcaceae > Lysinibacillus. Next base: position 441,673 of record CP027224.1, on the reverse strand, counting down.
TAATTGCGTCCGGATTTTGAATTGTGCTCAGGTCTGCACGAGGGCCGACACGATGTCGGTCATTTCGGTAATGACACAGGATGTGGCGTTTTTACTGATGCAGGTCAGTTAGCCGTTTTCGCAGGATGCGAAGGTTTTAGGCTAACATCCTTTTATTCATTCCTTTGAAAATCCGTGACATCCGCCGGAGGCTTTGGGCCAACAAGATGTTGGTCACTCAGTCATTGCCACAGGACGTGGCGTTTTTAGACTGAGTTCCTCTATTTCAGTAGATGTTTGGACACCCACTGAAAAGGAAACAAAACCGCATTCATCTCACCACCTGTAGAGGAGGTGAGAGTCTTCTGCTGAATGAAGATAAAATCGTTCTATTTCCTTTAATTGATCAGTGGGTCTTGCCATGAGGATCTGTGCTACCTGTAATTCTTTTGACCATTACTGTAACATTTACTTTTCTCCTTTTTTAATCATTGTATAATGAAAAAGGAGAGCTGCAGAACCGTCATAAGACTGAAAATCCCCCATATTCATGCTATTTCCAAGTAATGGTGGATTAAACTTCATATACCGTATCCACTACAGCTAATGGATTTACTTTCCTTAAATAATACTTCTCTGCTGGCCAATATCTACTTTTATACTTATGAAGTCGTGTTATAAAATCACCTATATACACATCTCGTTGTAATACTCTTTCCTCTCTGATAGATGAAGGACAGTCTAGATACAGGCTATAGTCATAAAAGCATCTCCACTCATGACGCATAAGAAATATCCCTTCAATTATAAAAATACTATTAGCTTCTATGTTCATACTTCTTTCGCATATTGTATCTGTATGCTGATTATAAAATGGGAGATTCAGTAGTAAAGCACAATTATGTAAGGGTAAAAATAGATTATTTTTTAAGCTTTCAATATCCCATTGTAAATAATAATATTCAAACCATTCCTCATGGCCCGTATCATAACGTTTACATCTTTCTACGATATGATTATCAATATGAATAAGTGTCACAGTACATATAGACTGAAGCTCCTCTACAAGGTGATGAGCTATAGTAGACTTGCCAGCCCCACCTAATCCATCAATTGCCACAATAAAAGGTCTATTTTTAGCAGTTCTCAACTTAAATCGCTGTTTAATTTCCTCTTTTACATCTAGCACATCCATAAATTGAACACTCCTTGGATAATCAATTCTACCCTAGGCGTAATTGCATCCCGATTTTATCGAGCCCGAATCCTCTTCAAAATACATAACATTCACCAGGGGCTGAATCAAGTCAAAATAACCAGCTCCAAAAAGAACTGGTTACACTGATTATAATGCAATACTGAATGAAGCAGCTGTTTTTTCCTTTACTTCCTCTATAGTGACACCCTCTGCTAATTCGATAAGCTGCATTCCATCCGTTGTAAAGTCGAAAACAGCGAGATCTGTAATTAATCGATGCACTACACCCTTACCTGTCAGCGGAAGCTCACATTGCTTTTTAATTTTAGATTCCCCATTTTTATTAACATGCTCCATTATTACGATAACTCTTTTCGCACCGACAACAAGATCCATGGCGCCTCCCATACCCTTGACCATTTTCCCTGGAATCATCCAGTTTGCAAGGTCACCTGTCTCAGATACTTCCATACCGCCTAAAATAGCAAGATCAATATGTCCTCCTCGAATCATCGCAAAAGATTCCGCACTATCAAAGAAAGAGGCACCTGGTACAGCCGTTACCGTTTCCTTCCCAGCATTTATTAAATCAGGATCAACCGCTTCCTCCGTTGGATAAGGTCCAATTCCAAGTAGACCGTTTTCTGATTGTAAAAGCACTTCATAATCAGCAGGAATGGCATTGGCAACTAGTGTTGGCATACCAATACCTAAATTAACATTCATCCCATTTTGTATTTCTTTCACAGCTCTATTGACGATTCTTTGTCTTGTATCAGCCATTAAGCTTCCCCCTTCTTCACCGTCAAACGCTCAATACGCTTCTCGTAATTTTCCCCTAATAATACGCGCTGCACAAACACACCAGGTGTATGAATATGATCCGGATCTAATTCGCCTACTTCAACGATTTCTTCTACCTCTGCTATCGTAATTTTCCCTGCCATCGCAGCTAATGGATTAAAGTTACGAGATGTTTTCCTAAACACTAAATTCCCTAGCTTGTCTGCCTTCCATGCTTTAACAAGTGCAAAATCAGCGGTAATTCCTTTTTCTAAAATATATTCCTTGCCATCAAAAACCTTTACTTCTTTTCCCTCAGCAATTGGCGTCCCTACTCCAGTAGCCGTATAAAAGCCAGGAATTCCAGCCCCGCCAGCTCGCAAACGTTCAGCTAATGTGCCTTGTGGTGTTAATTCTACTTCTAGTTCACCACTTAAAAATTGCTGTTCAAAAATTTTATTTTCCCCTACATAGGATGCAACCATTTTGTTTATTTGTTTATTTGCCAGTAAAAGCCCCAAGCCCCAATCATCAACACCACAATTATTACTGACAACTGTTAAGTCCTGTATTCCCTTTTGCACTAAAGCCGCAATAGATTTTTCAGGAATACCACATAGCCCGAAGCCTCCAACAGCTATTGTATCCCCATCTTTTATATCTGCAACGGCTTCCTCAAACGAACTCCACACTTTCCCGTTCCCCATAATCGAAACCCCCTCAAAATGCTCGTTTATTAAGAAAAATTCTACCCTAATGTCATTTTATAAGTAAAGGAATTAATTAGAATATCACTTATTCCAAAAATGCATAAATCATTTATTATTTATCTTTACCTCTTCACTACTAATACTTCTTAGTAATTGCTTCAATGCAAAAGATTGATATGTATTCTTTTTTGTAATAACGCCTAAACGCCATGGCATATCAAAATCATTTAAAGGTATAATTTTTACGTTTTTATTTGTTTGCTTAGCTGCGATTGAATAGGGTAAAAGTGTAATACCTAAATTTGAAGATACAAGCTCTACAATTAAATCCCATTGTGAGCTTTTATAGCCGATGATTGGTGTAAATCCAACAGTCTTACATGTATTAATGACGTAATCATGTAGTGTAAATTCCTCCGTAAAGATAATAAATGTCTCATTTTTTAAATCCTCTAATTGAATATACTTCTGCCGTGCTAGTGGATGAGAATCATTAATAAATACAAAAAATTGATCTTCTACAAAGGGTTGGACAGAAAATTTTCGATCATCTGTAGGCAATACGACAATTCCTATATCGACCTCGCCATTTTCTACGAGTGTGCCAATCATTTTAGCTCCCCGTTCTACAAGTTCTAGATGTACCTTTGGATATTGCATATGAAACTTTCTTGCGATTTCAGGGAAAAATAGTGTGCCAATCAGTGGTGGAATGCCTAATTTAATTGCACCTGTCTTAATATTCAATAAATCATCCAATAAAATATGTAAATCTAGTACAGAGCGCATTATTTTTTGACCCTGTTTATAGACAATACTTCCTGCGTCTGTTAACTCAACATGGCGTGTAGAGCGGTTTAACAATTCTACTCGCAGGGTTTCCTCCAATTTTTTTATGCTTTTACTTAAAGAAGGCTGTGAAACAAAGGATTCACTAGCGGCCTTTGTAAAACTCCCATGTTCAACAACCGCCATAAATGCTTTTAAATCTCTTAATTCCATATTGTAAGCTCCCTATTTATTCTAATTTATTATAAAAAAATTGCAGTGTTTCCTTATTAATAATAAATTCTCTTTGTCTTACACAAACCCTTTTTATAAGGCTTACTTATGTGAAGGAGGAGGAATATCGCTTAAAACTCGCACAACTTACAATGTTGTTCCCTTCATATAACCAATACCATTCATACTACAAAACAATTAAATAGATTGAAATTCTATATAAATCTAATACTTTATACCAAGAAATTTGATAAGTTGAGAGTTTTTTGAGAGTTATATTTCCTATAATGAATTAAGATTTTTGTCATAATTTATCAAAGATTGGAGATGTAGCAGATGCTGAAGCAATTGCTTGAAAATCGAATTGTTAATAGGCATAATTTTGGACTAACTTTTCAGCACCACATTTATGAACTACAGAATTGTGAAGATGTTTTAGGCTTAGAAGCAAAATGGCTACAAATTGAGAACAGTGATGTTGCTGTAGGATATATTGTAGGCAACCGGTTATTTTTCAAAAGTATGGGCTATGGTAGAACCGATATTACATTAACAGATGGAATACACGAAGCAATTGTAAAGCTGGCTGTAATGCCTTCAGGGGAAATCTCTGTTGAAGTAAAGCCGTTCATCGGCAACTCCAAAATTGTAAATGTATACTTTAGAACGATCTTAGGTGATACCGTTATTGCAATAGATTTAAAAGGGGCTCTGAAAAATTATTTAGTAGCTCATGATTTTATAAATAATGAGGATAACATCGTTGAGGTACATTACCACTCGAAGCATCCAAATGTTTTACAGCATTCTGTTGCTGGTAACTTTGTTTTAGGCAGCCGATCTGATGGAGAAGCCATTACAAATGCACAGGAATACACATTAGCTAACAAAATAACGAATTTACAATTTTCTAAAATAGTCATTGAACAACATGGACTGAAGAAGGTCATTCCTTTAAAAATGCTTTTAACCTTTGTTATTAGTAATCGAATTTTTGTTAGTCGTGAGTTGCCCTATGTGAGTATGAAATAAGAAATCTCAGAACTACCAGAAAATAGTAAAAGGATTTTTTATATGCTTATTTTTTGCATCACGATTATTGTAATAATTATCGGCGTATTCGTTGTTTCAACAACAATACACATTAGGAAAAAACGTCAAGAAAAAAAGAAAGTATTAGAAGAGCGTCTTAAACACCTTCTGCTCACCAATATTGTAAAGCCTAAAAAATAGTTTGCTTCTCACGTTACGTTAGCTTTTACAATAAAGGTAACATGTAATAGGGAGGTAAAATAATGTCCACTCAATATTCAATTGGAGAGTTTGCCAAAAAAACAGGCATGACCATTCGAACTTTGCATTATTACGATGAAATTGATTTATTAAAGCCATCCTTTATCTCTACAACTGGCAGAAGATTTTACTCAGATGAAAATATTATACAGCTTCAAAAAGTTGTATCCTTGAAATTTTTAGGCTATCCATTAGAAAAAATTCATGCATTAATCCATTTAAAAGAATGGGATTTAAAAGAATCACTTGAATTTCAAAAGCAAGAAATGCTTCAAAAAAAGGAACATCTTCAACAAGTCATTCGTGCCCTAGATCATGCCTTATATATAATGGAAGATCAAGGCACTATGGACGCTAATATCTTTATGATGCTTATTCATAATATGCATAAGGAAGAGGAACAGAAAGAATGGCTGTCCAATTATTTTCCAAAAGAAATGGTCGAGAACATGTTTAAAGTGCCTGAGATAAAGCTTAAGGAGCTAAACCTTGAAATGGCTGAGCTTTTTAGTCAGATGAAGGCAGCATATGGTCAGGATCCAGCTACTCCAAACGTTCAGGCGCTATTGGAACAGTATTTTGATCTATCTCTTGAGTTATACCCAGGTGCTATTGAGCTTGTCGAAAATGTAAATGATGAAGATATTGAAATAGAGCAGGATATACAACTCTTCCCCTCGCCTCTATCACCCGAGGAGGAAATATGGCTTGGTCAGGCTATGCAAATTTATTGGGACAATAAGGCTATTAATCTCCATGAATAGCTGATTCAAATACTAAAAAGGTCGATTTACAACACATTTTTGTGGCAAATCGACCTTTTCTTTCCAATCAATGAGATCTTTCTAATGCTAGTTTAATACCAAAGCCAATTAACACAATGCCCGTTAATCCTTCTATGACAGCCTTTGTAGTTGGTTTTTTCATAAATGTACTAATTTTATCCAACAAGTAAACATAGAACACAAACCAAATTCCTGTTAAAGCAGTGTATATTAGCCCCATTATAAGAAACGGCATGAATGTACCGCTCGTGCCATCTACAAATTGAGGTAAAAATGTTAGGAAAAATACGGCCACCTTAGGATTAGTAACATTTGTAAGAAAGCCTTGCTTAAAGCAAGATTGCTGTGCGTATTTATGATCAATCGCCGTTTCATCTTGAACTACAGGAGACTGCGTGCGGATTGTCCGTAAAGTCCATAATGTTTTGACACCTAAATAGCATAAATACACCGCCCCAACATACTTCAAAATGGAAAACACATAGGCGGACTTCACAATAATGGCGGACAAGCCAATCACCGCTGCAAAAGTATGAATTAATAATCCACAACAGGAACCAAGTAAAGTTTGTAAGCCTCCCTTTCGACTTACAGTAAGTGTATTTTTCGTGGCTATTGCCGTATCTGGACCTGGTAAGATAATTAATAAAATACACATTATCAAAAAGACTGATATGTTCACCATTTCAAGCCCTCCTCTTTCGTCTGAAAATTATAAAAATAATTCTACCATAAGGACAATATTATAGAAAAGGTCATTTATTATGAAATCCAATCCATTTTTCTATTGTAAAGTAAAAGGATATACATTCAATGGTACACTTTGAATCTAGTCAACATGATTTTTCATGAGCAATTTAAATAGAGCAAATAAATTAAGTATCCATTTTTGAAAAGATGCGAATCATATTAAAAGGATGTTCCATAAATTAATTGACATACAACCATAAGGTGTTATATATTTATAACACCTTATGGTTGTATTTTTAAAAAGGAGTTATGTGGAAATGACTGAAAAGCTAGAAAATATTGTGAAGATAATTAAACTTAATGCACCAATTGAAAAGGTGTGGGAGTCAGTTACAGATGCTGAAAAGATAGCTACGTGGCTAATGCCAAATGATTTTAAGCCAATTGAAGGGCATGAATTTACGATTCAATCTCCATTTGGTCCTTCACCATGTAAAGTGGAGCAAGTGAATGCTCCCCATTTTGTACGTTTCGTTTGGGATACTGATGGCTGGTTTGTTACATTTGAGCTAAAAGAGCTTGGTGAGCAAACAGAATTTACGTTAACACACGGTGGCTGGAAGGAAGCATCACATATTATTCCAAAAGCGAATATACCAGCTGAAGCTGTTCGTAAAAATATGGATGGTGGCTGGACAATGATTGTTAATCAAAAATTAAAAGAAACTGTAGAATCACAATGACGCAGCCTGCAGTAAAGTATGATGTCTTTCAAGCAATCGCTGATCCGACAAGACGTCATGTCCTTCAGCTGCTTGCCTTAAGTAATAAACCGATCTCACTAATTGCTGAAAATTTTACGATTAGTCGTACCGCTGTCGTTAAGCATTTAACTATTTTAGAGCAAGCGGAGCTCGTATCGTCTCAGAAAAAGGGACGAGAAAAAATTTATACACTGCATGTTGAGAAGCTGAAGGAGCTAGAGGATTGGTTACAGTACTTTGATTTATTCTGGGATAATAAACTGGCACAGCTACAAAACATGGTGGAAGAATAAAGTAGTACGGAGCTGTCTACTCTATTTAGACAGCTCTTACTCAATATAGATAAAATAACCCACCATTAATGATTTCTATTTTAATCTTTGTCTCATATTGTTCCTCTAACGCTTTTACTTCTATAGCATAGCATTCTGGCTTGTCATCAATATCCTCGTAAAAATAATCTAAAACTCGTTGATCACGCTGCCATCTCTTTTTTGCTTCTGAAGCCCATGAATGATCATCTTGTTCTATGAGTGCATCAATGGCTGCATCTAGTCTTTGCAATGCTCGAATCGGTTTAATAATGTGTTGCACATGAAAAACATTATCTCCTGGAGCTGTATCTAGCGCCGTTTTACATAAGGCTTCTTGAAAATTCTTTTTAATAACCCCTGTTAAGAGATTTATGCCAAAGGAGTAGAGCATTTCCTTAGTTCGATCACAGCAATATGATACTTTATAATTTATGCCTAACCACGGTGTTAAGATAGCCTGCCCGATTGTCGGATCAACCACCTCATACATCTCCACATAAGCCCCTAGCTCTCTAGTTGCTTGAAAAACCTGATTGAGTCTTGGAGAACCGAAATGAATGGCCTCACCATATAGATTCGTAGCAGATGTTGTTTGATTTGTGATAAATGTTACTTGTGCAGGATTTGGCTCACTATTTGTCGCCTCTATATATTGCCAATAAAAAGGCCTGTTCATAATTTTTTTATCAATATCTACTGTTAATTGAACAGTAAGATAATGACGATCCTCATTCAAAATAGTACAATCATTCTCGGTAAAAAACTCTCGTAAGTAACTATGAACTTGCTGTGGATACATAGCTTTTCCTCCTACATCAGACAGATTCTTTAAAGTTTGTTAAAATGGCATCTAAATCCCCTACTACTTTTTCAAAAACATCAATTTTCGTATGCAATAATGCTAAGATATTTTCTTCAATCGTATTTTCAATAGCAAGATTATAAATATGCACATCATGCTCCTGTCCTAAACGATGAACTCGGCCAATACGTTGCTCTAATTTCATAGGATTCCATGGCAAATCATAATTAATGACATGATGACAGAATTGTAGGTTTATCCCCTCACCACCTGCCTCTGTTGCAATAAGAACCTGCGCTCTTTCTTTAAATAAATGCTTCATATAATCACGTTTACTTTTATTAAATTTCCCATTAAATAGTACGCTCGTGATTCCCTTAGAATGTAAATACCACTGCAAATACAGCTGCGAAGCTCTATATTCTGTAAAGATAATTACTTTCCCCTGTGCTTGTTCAATAATTTCTAGTGCTTTCTCCGCCTTCGTATTTACTTCTAAAGCCATCAATTTTGCCAGAATACCTTCAATTTTTGATGACTCCGAGTGGTCTTCAAGCATTTTCGATAACGTTAATGCTGTTGCCTCTTTACTACTACACATTTCTTTCTGTAACGTAATTTTAGTGAACGAGCCAGTATTTTGAAGTGTTCCGAGCAAATCATATACTTCCTTCTCTTCCTTCGTAAATTGGATCGGCACTATTTGAACTTGACGTTGTGTCCATTCGATGCCAGTGTCTTCCCGCCTATTCCTCACCATCACCTGATTCACTAATTCTTTTAAATAATCATCATGCTCTAAATCATGCTTACTAGCTGAGAAGGCAGATTGGAATGTTTCATAGCTGCCTAGATGACCAGGCTTTAATAATGAAATAAGATAATATAATTCAAAAACATCATTTTGAATGGGTGTAGCCGTTAATAATAGACAAAACTTTTTCTTTAAGCTTTGTACAAATTCATATATTTGTGTTTTATGATTTTTTAATTTATGTGCCTCGTCAATAATAATCATGTCATAATCCTGCTCATATATACGCTCTCTGTGTGGGCTCTTCTTTGCCGTATCCATACTCATAATAAGTACATCATAGCGCTCTATTGGACAATTTTTTTTATAGGCTATAGCTGGAATATGAAACTTACTATTTAACTCTTCCACCCATTGATTAATTAGAGAGGCTGGTGCTAATATAAGTGCTCTTTTGACAAGTCCCCGAATAAGATATTCCTTTAAAATCAATCCTGCTTCAATTGTTTTACCAAGTCCCACCTCATCACCTAGAATCGCTTTCCCATTCATGCGTTCAATTACTGTTTTAGCCGCTTCTAATTGATGAGTCAGTGGTTTTAAATTAGGTAAATATTTTGTTGCCTGTAATCCCGTAAATTCAGGAATCAATTTCATTTGCACAATGTCATAATTCATCTTATATAATGTCCAGCTATCCCATTTCTCAAGATGATTTAATCGATTGATGAAGCCATCTTCCCATTCGGACGATTTCTCGATTTTCATAGCCATCACCTCATACCATTTTTTCTAACTTAGGTTGTCCCAAAAAGTAAAAGCTATGTTTTTTTATGCAAAAAACATCTGACGAAAATTAATTTTCATCAGATGCTTGTTATTTCATATGCATACGAAATTCAGTAGGTGATAAACCCGTAACCTTTTTAAAGACACGACTAAAATAAAAATAATCTGTGTACCCCACCTTTTCAGAGATTTCCGATAGCGATAAATCCGAGCTTCTTAATAAAAGCTTGGATTTTTGAATACGTAAATCTGTTAAATAGGTTGTTGGACTGACACCCATTCTTTTTTCAAATACATATGTAAACTTACGGCGCTCTATATTAAAGTGATTAGCAATATCAGGCACAGTCATATTATTTGCATAGTTTTCCTGCATATACTCAATAATAGATGACATCTTTTCTTTTTTATCTTGATAGTCCAATAATTTTACTGATAACACAATTTCCTCTAAGATATTTAAGAAAAGAGCCTTCGATTGAAGAAAGGACAGATTACTACGCATGAAATAATTTTGTATTAATTGCTGTAGCATACTCATTAGTTTCATATTATCGCCAATTTTAAACGTAAAATGCCCATTATAAAGAGGATACATCGCCCTTACTTCATCTGGTAGCTTAAAATGAATAACCGCATACTCTTGTTTTGCATTATTAGTAACAATACGCTCAATAGGCAAATTAGGACCAGCATGAATAATATATCCCTTTTCTAAAACATAAACTGTCCCATCAATTCTTACTTCAAATTCACCATTTATCGGAAACATCAATCCTCCTACATGACTCATTGTCTTATATTTTGTAAGGACTGTTTCAGATGATATTTTTTCTGTTATGACATCAATAAATGTTAATGGTGCCATTGTATATAAATGAATAACTTCTTGCATCTCCACTGCTTTTTATCCTTTCTTTCTTAAATTGAAAAAATAAAAAGGGGCTGTCCGAAAAGTCGATGTAAATTGACTTTTCGGTACAGCCTTTTTCCATTTTTGTATACAAAAAAACCGCCCTCTTTTGTAAAATGAAGTTACCAGACCACATTCAACAGAAAGGACGATTTTTAATGAATAACCAAATGATTACTCAAGCAGATTATAACATGCAAATGGAAATGACTCTAGAAGGAATTTCAGAGGCGGGCATCTCTCAGAAACATCCTAAACCTCTTGTGTTCCAGCCTTATACAAATCGTCAAAGTATGATGATTATTGATATCGAATCCTATATTCCTGAGCATCATGTAGCGCGTTTGGTCGATGAAATGGTGGAATCTATTCCAGATGAATTGTTATTTTCCCATTACGTAGGTGGTGGTCGTGCCCCTTATCATCCTAAAATGTTACTGAAAGTCATTTTATATGCCTACACGCAAAAAACTTATTCTAGCCGAAGTATGAAACGAATGGTCGAAGAAAGTCTACCCGCTATGTGGTTAGCAGGCATGCAAGAACCTGACCATCGTACCATCAATGATTTCCGTGGTGTTCGTATGCCAGCCATCATAGAGGAGGTGTTTGAACAATTCCTCCTTCAACTGATGGAGCAAGAATTCATTGACCTTGAGCACATGTTTGTGGATGGTACGAAAATTGAAGCGAACGCCAATAAATATTCGTTTGTATGGGGCAAAGCGATTGCCAATCACGACCAAAAGCTACGTGATAAGATCCAATCGCTGATAAAAGATGTGCGTGCTGTGACAACCCAAGAGTTACGTGAGGACAAACTAGAAGAACAACTAGCAAAGACAGTCGAACAACTAACGGAGGAAGTGCAAGCGTTAGAAGGTCAATATGAACAGACAACGGACAAAGAGGAAAGAAAACGACTTCGAATGGAGAAATCTAAACGCAAAAAACACATCCAAACGATTGAAACGGATTATCTGCCAAGACTAGCACGTTATGAAGCGCAAAGAGAAATTCTTGGTGAACGTGGTAGTTATTCGAAAACAGACCCGGATGCCACGTTTATGCGAATGAAAGATGATCATATGAAAAACGGTCAATTAAAAGCTGGGTACAATGTACAAGTGGCCACACAATATCAGTTCATTATCGGATACGAGTTATTTCAACGACCAGGAGACACACGTTGTTTCCAACCATTTATGAAACAACTACTCGAAGCGTTACCCAAAGCGCCAATACAGGTGATAGCAGACGCGGGCTATGCGAGTGAAGAAAATTACTTATTTGCGATTGGCGAAGAAAAGGAACCACTATTTGAATTACTGGCTCCGTATAACACGTATGTAAAGGAACAAACAAAAAAATATAAACAGGATATTTCGAAGGTGCAAAACTGGCCCTATCGCGAGGAAGAGGATGTCTTTATTTGTCCGAACAATCGGAAGGTGATATTTAAACGCTATAGTCAACGAAAAAATACCGGAGGATACGAACAAGACTACAAAATTTATGAATGTGAGGATTGTACAGATTGTCCGTTGAAAGCGCTTTGTACAAAAGCAAAAGGCAATCGTCAAGTCCACTTGAATCCGGTCTATGAAGAAATGAAAGCAAAGGCACGAGCAGCCCTTGATGACGAACAAAAAGCAGCCCTTTATGCGAAGCGCAAAGTGGATGTCGAAACTGTGTTCGGTGACATCAAGGGCAATCGGTCGTTTACGCGATTTTTATTGCGTGGGCTAACTAAGGTCCGAACAGAATTTGGACTCGTAGCAATCGCCCATAACCTACTTAAGGTAGCTGGCATCCGCCTCGCTAATTTAAGCCAAAAGGAAAAAGGTCGATTTGGAAAACTACTCGTTTTCCAAATCGACCTTTTTATTTAGGGACTTTTAGGACAGCCCCCATGATGTATACTCGCCTACTTTTAAAATAATACATTTATCGCTTTAAGCTTTCCTTTAAGAGCAAACGATTACGTTGTTTGAAAATATCATTATGTGAGGAAACAATGCCACCCTCTGAGGCATCTGGTTGAATGTATTTTTTCGCACTATTTACTGCATGAAGGGCATCATGGAAAGTAGCTGCAATTAAATGAATTTTACCATCATGCTGCAAAATATCTCCAGCAGCATAAAGACCAGGAATAGAGGATTCACTATGAATCGTTCCAGCAATAAAATAATCATTTTTTCGCTCAATATCTAATGGACTATTATCCAATAGCTCCTTATCTCTAACATAGCCGTGACTAATGACTACTTCATCAACTGGAATTTCATTCACTTGCCCTGTTTCATAATTTGTTAGGGAAACAGCTTTAATCATGCCCTCTTCATCGTCTGCAATAAGCTTCGTAATTTCAGAATTAAAATGACATTCTATTGTGCTAGTTAATAGCTCAGTAATTTGAGCCTCATGTGCAGAAAGTGTATCCTTGCGATACGTTAAATATACTTTAGAGGCAACTTCCATTAACTCCAGCGCCCAGTCTACTGCCGTATTGCCACCACCTGAAATAATTACAGCCTTATCCTTAAATTTTTCATAGGATTTAATCGTATAATTTAAATTGGATACCTCAAATCGCTCTGCTCCCTCAATCTCTATTCGTTGAGGGTTTAAAATACCGCCACCGATAGCAACTATCACTGTCTTTGAATAGTGAATATTGCCAGATTCGGCAGTAATAACGAAATTTCCTTCTTCATTTTTAGAAATGGTAGTTACTTTCTCATTTGTGTACACAGAAGGATTGAAGGTCATTGCCTGTTCGATTAATTGTTCAATTAACTGTCCTCCTGTAATTGGTGTTACGCCACCAACGTCCCAAATCATTTTTTCTGGATAGACATGAATTTTCCCACCAAGCTGAGGCTGTGATTCAATAAGCTTTGTTTTCATCTCACGTAAACCACTATAAAATGCTGAATATAAACCTGCTGGACCACCGCCAATTATAGTTACATCAAATAATTCTTGTTCTAACAATTACGTACACCCTTTCCTCTGTGTCACAACATATTTCGATAAATGAAATATGCCAACTTATTTTCCTTACTATCTATTTTCAATTTCTTTAATGAATACAAGCACCCTTTGCCAAATTCTCTAAAGATGCTATATATCCTCTATATCACTCATTATACGATAATGATAATCATTATCAAATAAAATGATAGCAAATCTTTATTTTAGAGTACATGTATTTTTTGCTATTCTTTTTATATTTTTTTGTTCATCAGTCGTAAAAAATCCATAATTAAATTTTTATCCATTGCCTGATGTGATTAAATAAAAAAATAGTATGCTAATGATCGGCATACTACTTTGAATTTTTTATTTATTCTTTTTTAGGCTCAACACCAAAATCTATTCTTGCTAAAAAAGAATACAAAAAAACATCTGTATCCGCTAGAGTTGAGAGTACGACCAAACAACACAGCGAGGTATACAGATGCACTCTTATTCTATCAAGGATTTATGGGATTTACCAGAACTAAAAATTATCGCAACCACTAAAATAAATCACCAAATTTTCATTGATGTCATGCCAATTCAATCTAAACAGGCCTGTCCCATTTGTGCATTTGAAAATACGACTCGTCGCGGAATCGGCTATGTTCGAAAAGTGCGTCATCTCGAAGCGTTTGGTTGCCCTGTTTATTTGAATTTACCTGCCATTCGTATGTCGTGTACAGCTTGTTTTGCACATTTTGTATGGGCATATGAGTGTGTGGCACCGAAAAAACGATACACAAAGGCATTTGAAGCCACGCTGCCGAAGCAGGCAATCGGCTCTACCATCACGCATACATCACGTGTGGCAAACACACCCGCTACAACCGTTGCGCGTATCGTCCGTTCATGGAAAATGGAGGAAGCCACACGTGTCAAAAAAATTTGTCAGAAAAAAGCATTGGCGTGTCACAATCTCGTGCTAGGCATTGATGATTTTGCCATTCGTAAAGGGCATACGTATAACACGGGTCTCCACGATTTACGTGGTGGCACATTTTTAGATGTTATTCCTGGACGAAGAATCGAGGAATTACACGCCTATTTCAATACACAATCTACTCTTTGTGCGCTGAAGCCTGTCGCGATTGTCATGGATTTGGCAAAGGCCTATCATACGTTTGCGAAAAAGATGTATCCGGAAGCGATTCGTATTGCCGATCGTTATCATGTCAATCGTTACGTAACTGAAGCGCTTCAAGCCGTACGAAAATCCGTTCAAAAGCAGCTAGCACCGTATGCTAAAAAGGACCTTAAGCAACACTTCCGAATTCTTGGTAAACGACGTGATCAATTGAAGAATGATGAAAAAAATAGCCTACACCGACTGCTTCAATACGCTGAAATCCTCCATCAAGTCTACAGTTGGAAAGAAGCCTTTATCGAATGGTACGACTGTAGCTCCACGTATGAACTGGCGAAAAAAGGCTTCGAACGTTGGTTGACGCAAGGTACTACCATCAAGCATCCAGCCGTGGAATCCTGTCTGTTAACGATGCGCAATTGGCAAGAAGAAATCTGTAATTATCATCAATTACGCTTTACTAATGCGGCAGTAGAAGGGAAAAATAATCTCATTAAAGCACTGCAAAGACGCCATTTTTTCACGCGCAATCCGCAGCACTATAAAGAGACAATTTTACTAGAATGCAATGCTGAATGGATTCAGTATGGCTCTTAGTCAAGCACATATTTTGGTGAAGAGCCCTTTTTTAAATTGTTTATAATTCACTAGACCTTAAAGTGCTAGTTATTTAAGAAAGGCAACCGCTCTAACTGGTGAGGCTGTTGCATTTTTTAATTTAAGTGGTAATGCCATAAAAGTAAAATGATCATGTAAAGGTAGTTGCTCAAGATTGACTAGGTTTTCTACTATATATATAGGTACACTTAACAGCTTTAAATGGACCTCACGTTTCATATTATCATGTACATCAATATTGGCTAAATCCAGACCAATACATTTCACCTGCTTCTCAAGCAACCAATCACCTGCACAGGTTGCGAATGCATGCTCTGCAAAAAAGTCTCCCTCTCCCCATTTTTCAGTTCGAGTACGCACAATAACAATATCACCGGGATTTACAGAAATACCCTGTGTTACTTCCGCATGTTTTAACAACTCTGCTGTTACTGGCTCATATGGCTTTTTAATAGTTGATACATCTAATAGGACTGCTTCACCGAATGTCTTGGTTAAGTCCATCTCAGCGGTCGACTCACCGTTTCTAATAAAGTGTATCGGTGCATCAATATGTGTTCCACTATGGTCCGACATACGTAAAAAGCGTGATTCGAAGCCCTCACATGGTTCAATATAACGGTGGCCGGAGTTTTCAAAGGTAGATTCCTCTTGAATAGCAATTGGTGGGTGGGATGTGTATGAAACTAAGCCGTCATAAATTTCTAAAGTTAAATCAACAATCTTCATCTATATCTCCTCCTTAAACTCAATCACGACCTTGCCACTTACCTTATTTAACGCACTTTCAAAGCCCTGTATGCTGTCTTTAAATGGTACCGTACAAGCAACCAATTGTTGGAATGGGAAGTTCGGATTTGCTGCCATCTGCAATATAGCTTCGTAATTCTCCTGTGTAATGCCATAGCTTCCTTTAATCATAATCTCACCACGTACAATTTGATCCATGGGCACAGAAAACTCAACTGAATTAATACCTACAAGTACAAGTTGTCCACCTCGCTTGAGTAAACGGATTGCCTCAGTAGGAATAGTTGGGTGACCTGAACAATCAATAATCGCATCATAACCAGAAAACATATCATCAATAAATTCATTTGAAGAGGTGAACGTTGCTTGTACCCCTATATTTTTCGCTAATTGTAGGCGGCTTTGATCCTCTAGTATGCCTAGCATATGAACTTCTTTATTTCCTGACCCAACTAATATAGCTGCTGCACCTAATCCTATCGGTCCTGGTCCAACTACCAGTATGGATTTCTTCTCAAACTCTGGAATCTTTAGCACTGCGGTATAACTTACTGCCAATGCTTCTGAGATTGCTGCTACCTGATCGGATACTGCATCATCTATAACAATAATGTTATGGCTATCTACTACCATATATTCTGCCATACCGCCATCTTCACGGAATCCATAACGCAATGCCTCAGAGGGTGTTTTTACAAATTTATAGTTATTAAAGTCGCAACAATTTGTGTCACCGTTCTTACAAAAGTCACAAACACCACAGCTTTTATAAGGATTAACAACTACTCTTTTATTTAAGAGAGATGATTTAACATCATCACCTAGTTTCATAACCACGCCTGTTACTTCATGTCCTAATACTAATGGATAATTGACCCATTCATATCCACCATGGCCATCATACATATGAAGATCACTACCACATACTCCTACCGCATTTACCCTTAATAAACACTCATTGTGTTTTAATTCAGGAACTTTATATGTTTTAAATTGAACATCCTTTTTCTTTGATGTACATTTTACTAATGCTTGATATTCCATATCTTCAGGTCACACCCTATTCTACTTTTAACAGCTACTACTGAATTAGATTAATTATATCCCTCAATGTCTTTTCCTTTTTTGCTAAGTATTGTTGTTTATCAATGGATGACCAATTATAAAAACCCTGCTCTGTTTTCATACCTAATTGCTTCGCATTGATTTTATCTTGATGGATTGTTAAAGGCTCTGTCCCATTCTCCAACGTTGGGTAAACGTAATTGACAATAGCATAATGTGTATCTAATCCGTTAATGTCTCGTTGCTCGAGTGGTCCCGTATCCGCTAGGCGAACGCCTAAGCTCATTTTAGCGATAAAATCTAACTCCTCGGCAGAAACGATTCCTCTCTCAACTAATGACATTGCCTCTCGTGCAAGTGCACTTTGTAAACGGTTCGCTACAAAACCTTCAATTTCTTGTTTTAGTAGTACTGGTTTCTTCTTGGTACTTTGTAAAAACAGCATTATATCATTTGCTATTTCCATTGCTGTATAAGGGCTAGGAATGACCTCTACTAAAGGCGTAATATGAGCTGGTGAAAAGAAATGTGTTCCTATCAAACGCTCTTTATGCACCATTTTTTCTGCAACGTCACTAATAAGATAACTCGATGTATTGGTACAAAACGTTATATCTTTTGAAAAGAATGAATCTAATTGTTCGAATAAAGTTTGTTTGACCTGTAAATTTTCTATAATGGCTTCTATGACATAATTTAAGCCATCTATTTTTTCAAGTTGATGCAGAAAAGTAATGTTTTGTAATTCAGGCTGTTTCTTTAACTGTTGTAATCTTTCTACATCTGGCTCAAATAGGAATACGCTTACATTATTTTGTTCTAAATATCTTGCGACTGCAGAGCCCATAAAGCCCCCACCAATGATTAGGACTCGTTTCATGGTTAAATCCCCTTTTTAAGCTTTTCTATCAGTATCATTCCAAATGGCTTTTAAACCAACTGCATAAATACATAGTGCTTTGATCTCGTCAAACATAGCTGCATTTGCTCCAAGTACTAAGGCATTTGTTTTATGGATTGAAATCCCCTTGTCATATGCATCACAAACATTAATGGCATATAATAATAATTCCTTTAACAAACGTGATACTGCCCCATCACGTAGAGAAGTCGTACGAAGATTGCTATACTTCAACAATATATCTGGTGCATATTCAATTAAATATTGAATCCAATTCGGCACAACCTCAAACTCTGATTGATAGTAGTTTATACATTCCAGTTGTGAAGAAAATGTAGTCACATCACCCTTACCCTCTAGAGGGATTGTGCTTTCATCTGAAAGTCTAATTGCATAGGCAATCGCCTCTATACCAGACAACCAAGTTGGAATACCTCTTGAAATGATAGCTGATGCAATAAGCTCCGCAATTTCAACAACGCTATTCCCTGCTTCAACTGCTAACTCTACACAATACATCATTTCCCTTTCTTCACGTCTAGCTGCAAATAACCCTACCATTATTAATGCTTTATTCTTTTTTGTTAAAGCCCCTTCTACTAAGATGGCTTGATACATGATAGACATGCGTACTCCCCCTTGTTTGGAGAGCCTTCAAATAAAGGCTCTCTGTCTATTAGAATAAGTATGACCAAGCTAAAGTTGCAATAATATAGATGATTCCAACAAAGAACATAATCATGACAAGGAAGCCCATAATATCTTTTAGCTTTAAACGAGATAGTGCTAGTGCTGGTAATATCCAGAACGGCTGTACTAGATCGTTCCAAGCATTCCCTAACATAACAGACATGGACGTTTCTGCTAAAGATGTTCCTAATTCTTTTGCCGCATCAATCATAAATGGTCCTTGAACCGCCCAGTGTCCACCAGCAGATGGTGCAAAGAAATTTATAAAGAAGGAACTAATTAAGCCCCAAAACGGTAATGTTTGTTCATTTGATAAATCAACAAATACCTTGGCAATCGTATCTACTAAACCAGAAGCAGCCATAATAGCCATGATACCTGCATAGAATGGGAATTGAAGTACAATCCCTGAAATCGTTTTAATACCATCTGCTAAATGCTCAACATATCTTGCAGGTGTACCTAGTAAAATAATTCCCACGAATAAAATAATGAAGTTTAATATATTTAAATTTAGCGAACTGCCATTTGTAAAATAAATAACAATGTAAATGAGTCCAAGAATACCTATTGCATATGCTAAAATACGGCTATTATTTAATTTATTAGCCAGTGTATTCTCTTCTAATAGATTTAACTTTGCTTTAGGCTGATCCGCATATAATTCAGGATCAATTTCAATCACATTACTTGGATCTTTAGGATGTAGCATCGCATTAAATAAAGGTAATGTAATTAAGAGAACAATTGTAGTTAAAATCATCGGTACACTGAAAATAGTCTCAGAAAGTGTAACTAGGCCCATTGAATCCTCTAAAAAATGCCCTGGTGTTGAAATGAGGATTGGGATAGAAGCTGATAAACCTAATCCATAAAAAGTAAAGCCAGAGTATGCTGCGGCAATAATTAACGGATAATGAACTCCCTTAACCTGTAATGCTAATTTTTTCGCAATAATCCCACCAATTACTAAACCAAAACCCCAGTTTAAATAACTACCAATACCGCCTACAAGTGTTGCCACGATAATTGCAGTTTTAGGCGTATGAACCATACTAGCAATTTTATTTAAAAATTTATCAGTGATGGGAGCTGTAGCTAGTACATAACCCATAGCCAGAATAACGGCCATTTGTGTTGTGAATGCTAGTAAATCCCAAAATCCTCCACCCCAAGCAGTCGTTAAATCTACAAAGCTAATATCCTCAACAACTAATGCTAAAATAAATGTTACTAATGTTAACCCAATTGCAAATACAAAAGGATCCGGCAAATATTTCCTCATGATGTTTGTGAAAAAATTCGTTAACTTTTCCATACTATTCTCCCCCTTGTTGTGTACGACTAAGTAATTTTTGGGAAGTGGCTCATAAACGATAAAAGATGATAAACTATAATCACAATCTATCCATTTTGGAGGTCATTTCCTTGCAAAAACTAACTAGTATTTTAGTGACTGCTTATGCAAAAGCTCCCCAAGGCACATCCATGTATGAAATGTACAAACATGCTGGCATTGTGTTAGAAATTGATAAAGAAACTCATCAGATTATTAATGCAGAATTTACATTTATCACTGGACTTGCCCAAGATTTCTTTAAACGTATGTTAATTGGCTTTGATCTTACAGCCAATATTGACGAGTTAATTGCTCGTGTAGATGAACACTATTATGCTCCGTCAAGCGGCTCTGTTGTAGTGGCACTAAAATCTGCTCAGAAACGTTACCTAGAAAAAATACAAAAGGATCACTAAATTTCTAGCACCGAGTCAAAATTACTCGGTGTTTATTTATAGCTGACAATTTTCAACAATAGTTGTTATACCAAGGCCCCCAGCTATACATAATGTGACAAGCCCATATCGTTTACCTGTTCTTTCTAGCTCATGAATAAGCTTTGTCATTAGAATGGCACCTGTTGCACCAATTGGGTGTCCCATTGCAATTGCACCACCATTGGGATTAACACAATTGATATCTAATCCAAGTTCCTTAATTACTGCGATTGATTGGGCAGCGAATGCTTCATTTAATTCAATGACATCAATATCCTGAATGGTTAAGTTCGCCTGCTTTAAAGCTTTGATGGTTGATGGGACTGGACCAATTCCCATGATTGCTGGGTCTACACCCGCAGCAGCCTGGGCAAGAATTTTAACCTTTGGTCGATATCCTAGCTCTAATGCTTTCTCTTTGGACATTAGTAACAATGCAGATGCACCGTCATTACGTCCACTACTATTTCCAGCAGTAACAGATCCCCCTTTGCGGAAAACAGGCTTTAGTGTACTTAACTTCTCTTCACTTGTTAAAAATGGATGCTCGTCTACGTTAAAAATCTCCACTAATTTTCGTTTTTTCACTTCATATGGAACAATTTGTTCTGTAAAATATCCTTCTTGCTGAGCATAAGCTGTTCGCTCCTGACTTCGATGAGCAAAGGTATCTTGTTCATTACGGGTAATAGCATATTTCTCGGCTAAATTTTCTGCTGTTTCGCCCATTGTAGTAATACCATATACTTCAAAGGGCTGAGACCCTGGCTGACTTTCTGTATTCGGATCTAAAATCGAAGCATTTCCTACACCATAACCATAACGAGCATTACGTAAATAATATGGCGCTGTACTCATTGATTCTGTCCCACCAGCAATAATGATGTCACTGTAGCCAAGGGCAATCTGTTGGGCAGCATTATTAATGGACTGTAACCCAGATCCACATTGACGATGTACTGTATATCCCGGTACAGTGATTGGTAAATCAGCTCTTAATGAAGCGACACGTGCCACATTCGATTGATCAGCACTTTGCTTGGCTTGTCCCAAAATTACCTCATCAATAATGGCTGAATCTAATTTTGTTCGTTCTAGTAGACCACGAATCACTTTTTCAGCAAGATGATCTGCTGTTTCATTGACTAATGAACCACCCAATTTACCAATAGCTGAACGAACGCCATCTATAATAACAACTTCTCTCATGTTTCCTCCCCCTATTTCAAAGCAATTACAAAACTTGCTTCTGTACTTTTTTGCACTTGCTCTAATGTAACACCTGGCATTAATTCGACTAAATGTAATTGCCCTTCAATAAACTTAAAAACAGCTAGCTCAGTAATAATGGTATCCACGCTTCTTGTTGATGTGATTGGGAATGTACAATTCTTTAATATTTTACTTTTCCCATCTTTTGAAGTATGGGACATCGTGACAATGACCTTTTTAGCTCCGATTAATAAATCCATTGCACCACCAACACCAATAATATTTTTTCCTGGAACTGCCCAGTTTGCGATATGTGCCTGTTCATCTACCTGAAGCACTCCTAATATTGCGACATCAACATGACCTCCACGGATCATGCCAAATGACTCAGCACTATCGAAAAAGGAAGAACCAATTGCCTCTCCAACTGGCATTTTTCCTGCATTCACGATATTGGGATCAACATCCTCCTCATCCACACCTACTACGCCAAGCATTCCATTTTCTGTATGGAAGAAGACGTTGTTATTGTCAACGTACTTAGCCACCAATGTAGGAATACCAATCCCTAGATTTATAATTTGTCCATCCTGTACTTCTTTTGCCGCTCTTTGTGCTATTTGCTCTTGAATTGGATTAATCATTTTCTACTACACCCTCCCTCGTTAAAACCTTTTTCGCTAAAATAATGCGATCTATAAATAAATGCGGAGTTATAATTTCATCGCTATTTAATTCACCAGGCTCTACTAATTCATCCACTTCAACAATTACAGTGCTAGCAGCTGTCGCCATTAAAGGATTAAAGTTTCGTGCAGTTTTGTAGTATACTAAGTTTCCTAACTTATCTGCCTTATGAGCACGAATAATAGCTACATCTGCCTTCAGCGCTCTTTCAAATACATACTCCTCACCGTCAATCATTTTTGTTTCTTTGCCCTTTGCTAAGTCAGTCCCTACGGAAGTTTTGGTATAGTAACCACCAATCCCCGCACCACCAGCTCGGATTGATTCAGCTAAAGTGCCCTGAGGTAGTAAATCAATTTCTATTTCACCTCGTTGGAACGCCTCACCGACATCCCGATTCCCAGTAAAATAAGAGCCAATAGCCTTTTTAACCTTCTTTTGCTCTAATAATTTACCGAGACCCTTTCCTTTTTCCCCTAGATTATTGCTGATAATAGTTAAATTATTTACATCCAATTCCACAAGAGCATCAATTAATGTTAGAGGACCTCCCACTAGACCAAATCCACCAACCATAATTGTTTGCCCACTTTTCACGCATGTTAATGCTTGCTCTACAGAATCATAAATTTTCATTGTACTCACTCCGTTATTTTTGAATAAGGGCATCACTTAGCTCAAACCAAGAAGGTATGCCCGCTGTCAGTAAGCAAATATAGCCTAGCTCCGCTAATTCAGCTTCCACTACACCTACATCCCTCGATTTTTTAGCCCAATCATCTGTTTCTTTATTTTGTAAAGTAGCTGTATATATCCCTGTCATTAGGATGAATTTCATTTGGGTTGATACCACATTACCGTTAAGAAGTTCTTGCTTTAAAGCGTTTTCATCATTTGCTGTCAAGAAAGACAGTAATTTTTCAAAATACGCTTCACTTTTCTCTGTTGAAGCGAATGTACTGTAGTAACGTACAATATCAATGGCTGATGCTTCATGAGAAATCTTGTCTGCATCCATATTTGTTAGCTCTAAGGCATATTCAAAGGATTGCAAGCCAAGTTGTAATGCTCTTTCTCCACCATAGTTAAAGGCTACAAGTAAATACTCAATTAGCTCTTCTAATGTAGCTCCACCATCTACAGCCCCCTTTGTGTGATATACCATGCTCCGTGCATAATATCTTGCGGCATTTATACCAACTAAGAGAATATCCTTCTCTTTCACCGATAGAGCCCCTGGTGCCATCGCCGCACCTCGAAGTGCAGTATAATGATCAAGCATTGCTGGATTATAATCGTGCATTTTTTGTACCCATCCAGGTACAACACCATAAACTTTTTTGAAATACGCTAAGCCAGTTGTCATCAGTAACTCTCCTTTTTCATTAAAGTTGAATAAAAAAAGGCCACACTTCACCAAAAGCACAGGCTTATCCATGCATTTAGAAAAGTGTAGCCAACAGTCAAGCAGGGAAAATAGAAAAAGGTTGTTTTTCTATGGCTGCTCGATAGGCATTTATTTTAGTTATTTAATTATTTGCACAAAATTTAAAAATCTGCAATAGTTTTTTATAAATTCTCTAAAAAACATTGAATAACTGGATTGACATCTTTTCTTTCTTCAAAGACTAATGTGTAATGATTGCTACTAGATGTGTATTTCCAAATATTTTTAGCATTTTTCAATGTTTCAGCATAGGATTCAGCTAAAAATAACGGAGGCATAGCGCCAATTTCCCCTGTAGAATGTATTAAAAGAACCGGGCACACTATATTTTTGAAAACTTCCTCTGGTTTATAGGCATAAAAACTTTGAAAATCTTGACGTATTTTCTCTTCATCAGATTTATTTTCCCAATGTCCTTCTCTTTCTGCAATCTCATAATGACCTACATTTTCTAAATGCTCCGTCCATTCAACACCAAGTCGACCATAGATTTCTTTAATTTCTTGAATATATGCATTAGCACTTTCATATTGCTTACTAATACGACCAAGCGAAGGTTCAACAATTTTACGCTGATGATCCGTACAGGTTGCTGCCCCATCAAGTAAAACTACCCCTTTGACATCGTTACGTTTACTAGCAACATTCGCCATGATAAATGCTCCCATTGAATAACCCATTAAAATTGGTTGTTCAATGTTCAATGCGTCTATTAAAGCTAAAACATCCTGTGTATGTAACTCTATTCCCGTGTTTACCGCAGCAGGAGCACTTTTGCCACGCCCCTTTAAATCTATCGATATAAAACGATATTCATCTTTTAGCAGTTCTGCATAATAATGCATTTGCATGTGATTACCTGTGAGACCATGTACCGCGATAATTGTACCTTTCTCTCCTGGGTAATCAGCAAAATGTAACTCACTACCATTCACATTTATTGATTGATATTTCACTCCACTCATCCTCCTTGTAAAAGATAAAGCTAGTTTTACCACCCAAAATAAAAAAAGTCAAAAAATTTTTTATTTTTCCAGAGCTTGTATATTTAATTTTTACCCCAAAATAATTTTTCTACAATAATAAATACAAGCCTAAAATTTTCTAAAATATACACTATAATTTCTTTTTGGTACACTATTATAAAAAGTCAAAATGAGGTCAAAATGAAGAGAAAAGTATTTATTCTACATGAAATATATGGCATTAATGCTTTTATAAAAATGCAAGCTAAAGCATATGAAAACTCTAGCACTAAGGTTGAGTGTATTTCTTTATATCCAGAAAATAAAACATTTACCTATGATAAAGAACAAGAGGCATATGTATATTTTATCAATAATGTTGGGTTTGATGCTCCACTTAAACTACTTACTCACAAATTGCTAGAAGCGAAGAAGCAATATGAGGAGGTTGTACTAATAGGATATAGTGTCGGAGCAACATTAGCTTGGAGGCTAGCCTCTCTCCCCTTACATAGAGTCATTTGTGTGTATGGATCACGTATTCGTCAATATCTTGATATCATACCTGTTTGTCCAACACTTGTTATTTTCCCTAGTTATGAAAGCAGCTTTAATGTACATGAAATAAAGGAAGCGCTTGAGCAATTACCAGCAGTTGAAACGAAGCAATTTATTGGTCTACACGGTTTTATGGACTGTAATAATCCGAACTATTGTCATGAAAGCTATTTGCAAGTGCATTTCGATATCATCCAATTTTTAGAAAACCAACAATATCAAGGGGGACAACAAAATGAAGCAAAATGAGGAAATAATGATTGACCCTTATATTGAAGGAGGCAATGTTATCTATCCAAGTTTCCGGCTCTCCCTACAATCTGATAGTATTATAGGTATTTATACAGATGTTTCTAAAATACATACTTTAATGAATTGGTTTATGAAACACAATGAAGCTTTTACACATTTTCGTGAATGTGCTTTGTATGAGCGACTTACAGTTCAAGAATACATCCGATTTTGCATAAAGCTTTTTAATGCTCCTTCTAAAAAAACAGAAGATTTATTAGGGTTGTTTGCTTTAGTGGAGCAAAAAAACAAAAGAATTGACAAGCTTTCAAATGGAGAAAAGCAGCGTTTAAAACTAATTCATACATTTCTCCATCCAGCACGAATACAAGTGTTAGAAGAGCCATTTCAAAATCTTGATGAATTTTCTAAGCAAAATGTTCAGCAATTATTGGATGCTCTTCAAAAACAGCAGAAAAAAATTATTTTGCTATCAAATAACATGGAAAATTTAATTATTTCGAGTACAGAAATATATAGATTAGATACAAATGGCTTACATGCATTAGATGTAAAAGATGATGAATCTGAAACGATTGTTCCTTCAATTGAAAATACACCCATTCGACTTGATAAAATTCCAACAAAAAAGAATGATAAGATCATTTTATTTAATCCTCCAGAAATTGATTACATAGAAAGTGTTGAAGGGTCTGTTTCTGTATATGTTGCAGGTGAAGCTTATCCATGTACATTATCTTTAAATGAACTTGAGCAAAAATTGACACCATTCGGCTTCTTTAGAAGTCATCGTTCATATATAGTCAATTTACAAAAGGTACGTGAAATCATTACATGGACGCGTAATAGCTACAGTCTTTCCTTAAATAGCACTGAAAAAACAGTAGTACCTCTGTCGAAAAATAAGCTAACAGATTTAAAGGAAATACTCGGAATTTAGAAGATTTCCCAGGAAATAAACGACTCCTGTCAGATGAAATATCTCTCCATTAAAGATCATTTTTCTGCCTTTCACCTTTAATTTACTGCTGTGCTTTTGATTGTTGTTTATAGTGTAGACATCAACAACACACAGGAGGTTAACATATGAACACAGTGATTGAAGTTCAACATTTAAAAAAGATATTTCATAAGGAAACAGCATTACAGGATGTTTCCTTTAAGATTCAAAAAGGAGAAATCTTTGGATTCTTAGGACCGAGTGGCTCTGGAAAAACAACTACTATTAAAATACTAACTGCACAAACTGACAAAACAGATGGCAATGTATTATTATTTGGTCGTCCAGCAAATGAAATGAAAAAAAGCCAAAATCGTAAACGCTTTGGCATTTTAACAGATAATAGTGGTTTGTATACTAGGTTATCAATCGAGGAGAACTTATTTCTATATAGTGATTTATACCAATTATCTAAAACAGCTGTAAAAGAGGCTTTGGAGTTTGTTAATTTATACACTGAGCGTAAAAAGAAGGTTAGTCAGCTTTCTAAAGGCATGATTCAACGAGTAACACTTGCACGAGCAATCATGCATAAACCCGATTTATTATTTTTAGATGAACCAACTTCCGCACTCGACCCTGTTAATACACAGCATATTTATAATGGATTACGTAAATTAAATGAAATGGGTACTACAATCTTTTTAACAACACACGATATGAGTGAAGCAGAAATACTTTGTGATCGTGTAGCCTTCTTACACAAAGGGAAAATTCGTGCAATGGGCTCACCAAAAGAATTGAAAAAGGAATTCGGCGATGAATCCATCACAGTCGAATTAAAAAATGGTGAGGTTGCCGTTATTCAAAATGGCTCAGAAGATGCATCAAAATTGTATGAATGGATGCAATCTAACGAAGTTTCTCGTATTTATACAAACGAACCTACACTGGGTGATATTTTTATGCAAATAACAGGGAGTGATTTAGTATGAACATTTCAATGACACGTATTCAGGCTATTTTTATGAAGGATTATAAGGAGTTTTCACGGAACTATGCAGTATCTCTTATGATATTTGTACCATTTGTTTTAGCATTTTTTTATAACAAAACCGGAGTCACTTCTATTAGTGAGTATTTTCTACCAATTAATATAGGTTTTTCTATGGTTACTGCCTATGTACAATGCTGTTTAATTGCTGAAGAGAAAGAAAAAAATACGCTTCGTAATTTAATGCTTTCCCCTGCTTCACTTGGAGATATTTTAATTGGTAAAAGCTTGTTTGTCTTTATTGTTACACTGATAGTAGTGGGAATCACTATTTTTCTTGTGGGCTATAATCCTGCCAACATATTCATCATAGCTATTGCTTTAATGCTTTCATCTGTGTTCTATATTGCACTTGGAACATTGTGTGGATTATTTGCGAAGTCTATTATGGAAGGATCTATAATTATTCTACCTGTTATTCTAATTTTCCCATTAGGCTCTTATGCTTCACCATTATCAACAATTTACCCAGCTTTGAAATTTATGGAGTGGTTACCAAGCTCCCAGTTGGTACTATTAGCAGAGGCTTTAGAGGGAAGCTATTCAGCAAAAGATGTAATCATCCCGATTGTTACAATCATTGTTTGGTCACTTTTAGCTTGGATTATCACAGCATTTATCTATAAAAAAAGAATGGTCGACTAATGACCATTCTTTTTCTAATATAATATTTCTTGTTCATATGTTTCAATTTTCTCTAAAGTATCAGCATACCAGATTCCCACAAATCTCGATTCAACAGACTCAGAAAAATAGTCTCCATCATAGAAGGATAATGGAAATAGGACTCCCTGTGCTATGAATTTTTTGATCGTTTGATAAAAGGATTCATTTTGTCGAGGATTTTTTGCTACATAGGAGGCAAATTTATTTATGGGCTTACCTAGTGCATCATGAAACATTAGCATAGAGGTTGAGCCGTTCTGCCTGAAATTCAAGTCAATTGCCTGAACGTCTCCAGCCTCGGTAACTATTAAATCAAAGCCTGCTATTCCTACAAAGCCCTCCGCTACCCCTCTTTCCATAATATGTCGTCCCACTTCGATAACCTTTTTCGGTACTTTATCAATCATGATATTTCCTTCATAGATACCATTATCATCTGTTATTTGCTGAGAGGCTCCTAAAAACTGAATACCTAGCTCTTCCGAATAAACAAACTGACAGCTATAGTTATCCTTTGTCTGTAATAGCTCCTCAATAATAACGCTCTCCGTACCTGTCATACGAAACTGTCGTAACCCATCTGTGAGCTCATTTTTATTCTGGCAAATAATGACCCCATACCCTCCGGAAGTGGGAGAATCATCACCCGGCTTCAAAACGACAGGTGGCTGCCAATTTTTAATAGCATCTGAAAGTCTATACGTTTCCACATTTAAGCGACTGGGGACAAATTTGCTATCTATTAAGTGATCAATATATGCTTTTGTATTTAGCTCATTAAATTTCTCCGCGTCCATCCAATAACAATCCCGATTCATATGCTCTGCATCATGAATATATTGACAGACAATTGTCTTCCCTTCTTCACACCAAGATTGAACCTGTGCAATATATTCCTCTTGCGTTTCATAACTATAAGGCTGTTCCACCCACGGTATCCCTGCTAATTCATGAAGCTCTTGTGCTTTTGCTGTTTGCGTGGCACGATGTACTAACACAGGTATATCTGCGATTGCCACTTCCCTAGATGTTAAGGCGTCTAGTTTATGTGGATCATCCATCATCCAGGGATTATCACTGTATGGCGTTCTTGGTGTATACACAGCATGATTACCGTAAATTTGCCTTAGTGTCAATTTTGGTTTCAAGTAGATTACCCTCTTTCAAGTTTTAGGTATTCTACCCTTCCATTTTATTTTCAACACTTTTTAAGATAAAAATAGATATATAGCATAATCAAATACTATATTTTACCTAATTAATAGGAGATTAATCCAATAATTGCTGTAATTTCATTTTAACCTCTGGCCAATCCTCCTTTGTTATACTGTACATAACTGTATGGCGAATCGTACCGTCTTTACGAATCATATGATTACGTAAAACCCCCTCTTTTATTGCTCCAATGCGCTCAATTGCCTTTTGAGAACGGTAATTTTCATGGTCTGTTTTAATTTGTACACGTTGAAAATTTAAAATCTCAAAACAATATTGTAATAACAAATATTTACAATTTGTATTAATAGCAGTCCTCCAATAAGCGGGTATCAGCCATGTTGTACCTATTTCGAGCCGTTTATGTTTATCATCTATATCCATAAATCTAGTTGAACCGATAATCTGTCCAGATTCCTTATCCACTATGACGAATGGAAATTCTGTTTTCTTCTCTTTTATCGCTAAGGCATTATCCACAAAGCCATTCACATCCTCTATATTTTCCATAGCAGTAGACATGTGCAGCCATATTTCTGGAAAATTGACAGCCTCTAAAATACCCTGTACATCCACTTTATCCAGTGGTCTTAGTAATACTGTTTCATTTTCTAATGCTATAAAATGCATGTGACCTCACTCCTTTTTTTACTATTAAACGGCAATTTTGATATGATAGACAGAACCAAATATCAAAAAATACACCATACCAGGGAGAGGTGCATGATGGAGCTTTCCATTTCATTTACTAAAGATATAGCAAAATATGTTCAAATTTATGAAGAAATCAAAGTAGCTATCATCAACAAAAAGCTTTGTGCGCAGGATAAGCTCCCTTCCAAGCGAGCTCTTGCTAAAACATTGAATGTTAGTATCCATACGGTACAGGAGGCCTATGAGCAATTGCTAGCTGAAGGCTATATCTATAGTAAGGAACGCTTAGGCTATTTTATTGCTCCCTTTGAATTTGAATGGGATCAGCATTTACAGAAACACACCTCCCCAGCCTCATCAGCTATTTCACATATGATTAAATATGACTTTCACAACGGGCATGTGGATAAAACGGCTTTCCCTTTTACCAGCTGGCATAAGTTGTTGAAAAAACACTTGAATATGGGAAATTTAACGACTAGTCCGTGGCAAGGTGAATGGACATTGCGTGAAGAGATTGCACGTTATGTGGCACGTTCAAGAGGCGTGCAATGTGAGGCATCTCAAGTGTTTGTGTATAGTGGTACACAAAATCAACTTCAGGCATTATGCCATTTCTTTGGCTCAAAAACACATGTAGGCATTGAAGACCCTGGCTTTAAACGGGTATGTTCAACAGTACAGCAATGTGGATTGTTCGCCCATGCTATTCCTGTTGATAAATCGGGTGTTACAATCCCTACTGAATCTCTACACTTGTTATACACAACGCCTGCACATCAGTTTCCACTTGGAATGGTCATGCCTATTGAGCGCCGCGCTGCTATTCTGCAATGGGCTACATCTAAAGGGGCCTTTATTATTGAGGATGATTATGATTCAGAATTTCGCTTTAAGGGACTTCCCATTCCCTCTTTAGCGAAAATGGATCAGCTTCAGCGTGTTATCTATTTTGGCACATTTTCTAAAACTCTTATCCCATCACTGCGTATAAGTTATATGATTTTGCCTCATTCTTTAGTAGATGATTATCAGCTTTTTCATCAAGATCAAAAATCGGTTGTATCAAAAATCGATCAGCTTGTTTTAGCCGAGTTTATTGGACAGGGATTATTCGATAAGCATCTAGCTAAAATGCGTACGATTTATCGTAAAAAGCAACAGACCTTGCTAGCAGCTATACATGCGCATTTTTCAGAGGAGTTCAAGATAATTGGTGAAAAGTCAGGGCTTCATATTGTTATCAAATTACCCTCATGGCTTTCCGAGCAAAGAGCCATACAGCTAGCCATACAAGTAGGAATTGCTGTCTATCCATGCTCAGCCTCATATCAACAGAGTTCTCAACATGCAATGGTCATTATAGGCTATGGTGGGCTAACACTTGAGCAGATCACTGAAGGTATTGCTTTGCTTGCAGCCACCTGGAAAGCAGGCTGCACCTAAAGAGGCATATGAATCACTGGTGTGTAACTGTTATCAAAGAGTTCTCTGGAGTAAGATAGGAACCATTTGCTACCGAAATATCTGACTGATGCCTATCAATTTCAGAGTATAGAACAATCTTCTCTTTGTTCACATAAATAATTAAATAAATATCATCACTTGTCTCTATTCTGCTATCACCTATAAATTTCAAACCTAGCGTATTATTTATGCTATCCTTCGAAGTATACGGCGAAAAAAGATATGCTTTTTCCCAATCAAATTTTGCAATTTCATTCAAATCTATAACTGTATTATTTTTATTATTTATCATTGTATGAAAAGACTCTTGTAATTCTGTATTTAACAAATCTGTATTTGAGCTACACCCATCTAAAACAACTATTAATAAGATAATAACCATTATTTTCTTCAATGATAACATCCTCTTTTTATACTATATTTTCCGTTCGACGCTTTTTGATTTATTAAGTTCCTTATCTTAAAAGTTTTTCTACCATTTTAGTAAGCAAGCTTCTACTTCAAATGTAAAGCTATTTAAAATTTAACAAAACTATCGAAACCTTTTACCAAATTTCCTCGTATTGTAAATAAAGAGGACTTCATTCAGTAAGGATTTTCCTCATCCCTACTGAATGGTAGTTAAACAAATCGAGCTATCACTGGCAGTTCATCTCTTAATTTTTGAAGTGGTGGTCTTACTGTCCGTTTTATGCAGGATAATGCATACCAAAGGGGAATCGACAAAATGGAAAATCGAGAGCAATTAGAAAAGCATTTGCAAGATATTCAAGCTTGGGAAAAGGATCAAAAGGATTTATGGTTTTGGGAGAAGCTAGGACGTATTCCATTTAAAATTTTAGACAAGATGACTCCTTCTTTTCTTCAAAATAAGATAGCCTTACTTGTCGATGAATTAGGGAGCTATGTTCAATCAGGCGGTAAATATTTAATTAATGAACAGGCAATGATGCAAAAAATTCGTAGCACTTCTTCGTTTCAGCATATTTTTGATATTTCCGATATTGGACAAATGCCTTTAGAGGATATGATTGCTCTTAGTGATAAATTACAGGAAGAACGTGTGAAATTAGCAACAGTGCAAGGTGCTTCTACTGGCTTTGGTGGTATCTTTACATTAGCCATTGATATCCCATTTATTTTAGGAATGGCTTTAAAAACCTTACAAGAAATAGCCATTATTCATGGCTATGATCCAAATGATAAAATGGAGCGTATTTTTATTGTTAAATGCCTACAATTTACTTCTGCTGATATCGTGGGCAAGGAGGCCATATTAAAGGAGCTGTCTTCTATGCATGATACTAATCATGCATCGGAAAACATGGTTTCACAGCTTCAAGGCTGGCAGGAAGTATTCTTTACGTATAGAGATCAGCTAGGCTGGAAGAAGCTATTTCAGATGATTCCTATTGCTGGAATGATTTTCGGTGCCTACGCTAATAAGGGGATGATGCAAGATGTATCTGAAACAGGAATTATGCTCTATCGTAAACGAAGAATCGTTGAAAAACTTAATACGTTGAATGATATATGAAAGTTCTTTTACCTTCAAAATACGATCAAGGAGTGAAATCATGACCACAAAATTGACATTAGACGAAGCTATCCGATTTTTTAATGAGCATTTCCCTGAAGGCTGTTGCTATAATGAAAATTATTCACAAGTAGCCGCCATTCGTTCTGGAAGTAATGGTCAAGAAGTAAATCTTCGCTTTCAGCGTTTGGGCAATCAATTACAGTTTTTAGCAAGCTTATATGATAAAGTTCCTTCCTCTTCCATAAAGGAACAGGTGAAAATAGCAGTTTTAGCTACCTTAACGGCTATGGAGGGATTACAGAATAACTCTGGCCAATCGCTTTTATTCAGCAATGCTACTTTAGGAGGCTCTCCATCTGGTGGTATTGTGTTAGCAGGCTTAGTAATAGCTTACGAGCGAGTTTACAATGATTTGGATACTATCGACCAAAACCGTCTACTGCTTGCAACAGAATCTTTAGCCAATCAAATTGCCTCTTGGATGGATAGCACAACAAATCCAAGTTTCAATGCTTTAGAAGATACTGTTGATTGCTGGAGAAATCAAAAATTTGCTAATTTTGCTGTCAATGGTCCTATTCTGCATGTTGGTGGACTTGGTTTATATTTAGATGTTTTGTCAAGTCATGCTTCCGCTACCGATTATCCAAAATATGACGTTTTATATAAATACGGAACATATGTAATGGACAGATGGTCAACCTTGGACTCCTCAGAAACAATGGCCTCTGTAGCTATAGGAGGCTTAGTAACTATAAATTCCGGTCGCAAGTTTTTCCCTTCATCAGGATATAATGCATATGTTGGTATGGGCTTGGCTTGGTTAGCTCATGGAATTTCCTATACTGGTTCTACTGGAGTCATGCCCGATTGTCGCTTAATCAATGACTCACAGAAAATAAATAATTTTTATAGAAGTACTTTTGATTCTCAGCCTGATATGAAGGCTTATGAAATAAGTGAGCCGGCAGATTTTACAGGTGAGCAATTAAAAGAGGATACTATCCTAGCAGTTGTAGAACAAGGTTATACTAGAACAGAGATTGATCAATTGCGCTCAGGTCATCTTGATAGCTCTACAGGTTATTTATATACCCTTGCTTGGAATGGCGATGCGGCTTTTCTAATAGCTTTGGACAAGGCTGTTAGAACTACAGGTGAAACTCTCTTTTTAGCAAATGAGGCGAATGACGGCTCATCCGTAATTGTCGCTTATGCACGTGTAGGTGAGGCAGCAGCACATAGAGCTATGGCTGGATTTGCCGGTATGCTTCAATGCGGCATCTTGACCGTCACTGACGGAAAATAAAAACAATTAACCCTCTGTACAATCATCTTACAGAGGGTTGAATATTTTATATTTTTATTAAAATCTTTCCCCGATGCTGACGACTTTCCATTAACCTATGTGCTTCTTGCATATCCTCTAATGCGAAAACTTTAGCAACTGGTACTTGAAAGCTCTTATTCTTTAATAGAGTAAAAATATTTTGGGCAACCTGCTGTAATAACTCAGGCTTAAGCTTTCGGGTTGTTCCTAGACTAAATCCCTTGATATTACGGCAGCTACTATGTAAATCTGAGGTCATGATTTGCCCCGCTTTACCACCGCTATTCCCAAATTGCACAAGGGTACCATATGGGGCTAAACAGCTTAAGCTTTCTTCCGTTATATTGCCTGCAATGGAATCAAAAATGATGTTTACACCATGTCCATCTGTATAGTCATTAACTTGCGTACTAAAGTTCTCATAGGTCACTACATGATGCGCACCAAGCTCATAAACAATACTCGCTTTCTCTATATTGCTAACCGTTCCAATAATTTTTCTTGCCCCTAGATTTTTGGCCATTTGAATAAGCATTGTCCCTACTCCTCCAGAGGCAGCATGAATTAATACATCTTCATTTTCTGGAATGGGCGCAATTTGGTGTGTCAGCAGATAGGATAAAAATAAAACTGTTGGTGCTGCAGCTGCTTTCTCCACTGGGACATCATTAGGAATACGAAATACAAGCTGCTCCTTTGCCACTACATATTCTGCGTAAGCTCCATTTTTCGGAAATGCAATAACTAGATCTCCTTTTTTAAACATACTATTCTCATCAAATACCTCTTCAACTACACCCGCTACATCTAAACCTAAAATCATTGGAAAATTTGCTTTAGCCTTATTCCCTGTTCTGTTTTTAATATCAGCAAAATTTACACTTGTGTAGGTTGTACGTATTAATACCTCCCCAGAACTTATACTAGGAATTGGACATTCTACATACTGCAAAACATCAGCAGAGCCAAACTCATTCATAATAATAGCCTTCATAAATGTTCTCCTCCTTGTTATGGTAACATTATAAAAGAGAATAATTTGTATAAAAAGAGACAAAAGGAGATAGTAAATGTCCACCTTTCTATCAAAAAATAAAACACTTTTCCATTTACTTTCACTGTATTGCCACCAAAAAAACGGTACTTTCAATCAACAGCAATTAGCTGCTTTATTACATATTAGTACGAAGCAATTAAATCGTTATCTTAAATTATTTCAGCAGCACAATTGGCTAAGTTATCAGGCTGGAAATGGGCGCGGGCACTTATCCAAAATTCAATGGCACCACAATATTGAAAAAATGATTGTAGATGCAATGAAACCTCATATTTCAGTAATGACGATGATGGATTGGGAAGAGTTATTTGCATTTCCCCATATAACAGATTCTCTAGCTATAAGCTTAAAACAACTATATCAACAAAACATTACAAATAACATCGTATATAATGAACGATTGATAGTGCCAATCTACCACCCTATTTATAATCTTCAACCCAATCAAGTGAATGATGCTTATAGTGCTGCACTTTTATCCAATATTACAAATCGTTTGGTCGAAGCAGATACTGTTGGTACTATTATTCCGTCTCTCGCCCATCACTGGAAAATGAACGATCAAAAATTGCGTCTTTATTTGCGAAAAAATGTTACTTTCCACAATGGTGATTTACTAACAGCAAAAGACGTCGTTTGGTGTTTACGTCAATTACTTCACCTTCCTCTATGGAAGCCTATCCAAGAAATTAAAATTGTGGATATGTGGACAATAGATATTATTCTTTCGGAATCTTGCACATACGTGCTATACTTGCTGACCGATATTCAATCAAGTATCTACAAAACTGTAGATACTATCATTTATGGAACAGGTTCATTTGCAATTTCAACATATACGGCCAATCAAATTGTTTTAAAAGCTTATGATAATTATTTTGGCATGCAGGCTTTATTGCAAACAGTGGAACTGAACTTACTACCAAAATCACTAAATTCATTTTTTCAAACAAATTTTTCAACTTCTATTCATCATAAAAAAATGAATATCCAAAATGGGATTTGTGCCATCATATTAAATAAAAATACAGAGGTTTGTTCAACTAAAATTAAAAGACAGCACATAAAAAACATTATACATAAGCATTTATGTAGATTCCTTCAAAGTAATCCATCATTAAAGAATCATTTAAGGGAATTTAATAGTAGTATTCCACCACTAGGTACAAATGAAAATTTTAAAATTGCTGTATCTAAAGGAAAGAGCAATTTGAACCAGCACTTAGTTTCAGCTTTTAAACAATATGGTTATCAACCACAAGTGGATACATTAACACTATCTCAATATATTAAATATAGTCTACAACAACTTCATCATGATGTACTTGTGTATACGAATGTTATATCTATACCTACAGCCTTTAATAAATTACAGGCTATGTTTAGCCCAGACTCTCCAATTTATAAAGTCTGCAAAGATGATATATATTTTAACAATCTACTTAACCAATTCAAATGTACTTCAAAATCTGAATGGCCATTACTGTATGATGCTCTATACGACTATTTAATGGAAGAAGCTATTTTGATACCATTATTTACACATCTCGATGATATACCGTTTGCTCATGATATATTAGAATTAAACTTTAATTACTTAGGGTATATTGATTTTTCAACGATTTGGCATGATAAGGAGGAATTTTTGTGAAAATTAAACAAATAAAAGCACAACACAATAATATCCGATACAATTTTTTTGATAATACGAGCAGCAAAGTATGCTTTATGTTCTCTGGCACAGGTTATACCTATGAAAAGCCACTCCTTTATTACTCTACTCAGCTAATGCTAGAGCTAGGCTATGATATTGTACAGGTGTGCTATGCATTTGAGCAGCAGCAGTTTGAGCAGGACCCAAAAGCTATATCAGAAATGGTTTATCAGGTAGCAGATCCTATTGTAGAATATATTTTACATACAAAACCTTATCAGGAGGTTGTATACATAGGTAAATCACTTGGAACATTACCGATTATCGATTTTTATATGCAGCAATGTCCAGCTGTATTTTCTCGTTATGTTATTCTCACACCATTATTGTCATTCGAGCACATTGGTCAAAACCTTGTAGAAAAAAATGCATTTCTAGCAATTGGTACAGCTGATCCTCATTATTCGAAGGAAAGGGTCGAGCCACTATCCTCCCATCATCTTTCTATTATAGAAAATGCGAATCATTCTCTTGAAATAACAAACAACACTGTAGAATCCATAATTATATGCCAAGCAATATTAACAGAGCTTAAGAAATACCTACAGAAAACTAGCAATTTACCAGAATTATAGACTTATGCATACAATGAAGAGAAGAGTAAATAAGGCTGTTCTTCCCAGAGAGCTCGGGATGCTGAAAACGAGTAAGAACGAATTATTGAAACAAGTCTCGGAGTAGCGCATTGTATTTCTGCATGAATGATGATGCGACGGGAGCTCCCGAAGGATTGTAAGTAACAGGCAACAGTAATTCAAAACTGAAATATCACTCTTTTGATGAAAAAAATTAACCATCTAATATCGGCTTAATATTGACACTAGATGGTTATTAAAAAGTTTTTATATATATCCTAATTCATGTGATAGTTGCTGTGCCGTTTTAATGACTTCTTGAGCTATACTCTCTAATTTTTCAGCATCTGTATCATATTCAAAACACTCTGCACTAATGGCTGCAATGGGTTGTTTATTTGAATCAAATATAGGTGCTGCTATGGATACTGTTCCCTTTGTTTTTTCCCCGAAGCTTATGGCAAAGCCTTTTTCTCTCACACCATTGAGGTCCCCAATCAATTCTTCTTTCTCTCGTTCCTCAAGTTGTTTCAAAAATTGCTGCTGTAGATCACTTTTAGAAAATGCAAGCAATACTTTATTAGGAGCTCCAATAGGATATGGGATTTTCTCGCCAATCATATCAATAATCCGAACATTTTTAGGACTATCAATTCTATCAATAATAATGGATGCAAACTGCTTGGCAATACTTAAGTAGATGGTTTCACGAACATTATAGGCAAGGTTTTCTAAGAGAGGATGCGCTTTTTCTCTAATATCCGTCTCGTGATACATTTTCATGCCAAGTTGCAACCATGTATAGCCCAGTCGAAATTCCTTTTTATTATCATTTCTCTCTACTAAATCAAAATTTTCTAATGTATATAATATTCTGTAAATTGTGCTAGTTGGTAATTCTGTTTCATTAAAAATTTCCTGCACAGAAAAAAAACGTTTTGGATGTCTTGCCAGCATATTTATGACTACCATTGCTCTTTCTATTGATTGAATCATTTCATTTTCTCCCTTCCTTTATCCTATATGACCTCTATCTTAAAGTTTTTATAGATTCAATGCTTTTAGGGGAATCATTATTATTCATGCAAATTATCAAATTTTTATGTACCTACAATTATTTTCATGTAGCCCCTGCTTTTGAATGTAGTTTCATTTATTTTAACTAATTTTTAAGTATATAAATAGATGCTAGATGAAATATGTACATAGGATCCATTCAATTAGTACGGAAAATTACAAGTATTCATAAAAATTAAAATTGACAATTTTATATTTTCCCTTTACGATAATTTATATTCCATTATGCAGATTAAATTTCGTATAGTGGAATATTTAGTAATCAAAAATATCTTGCTTAATGATTAATATCTAAAAAATTCACAGTCTACTATAAAAGGAGCAATATAATGAATACTTATATGTGGAATACACCTGAAAAACTACGTGCCCTACTATGTGAAATTGTTAGCTGGGAAAGCAGAACTTTAACAAAGGGAGAAAATGAATTTGCCTATAAATTAAAAGATAAATTGTTAACGCTTCCATACTATAAAAAACATCCTAAGTTCATTGAGTTACACGATGCAGGACTTGGAAGAAATGCTGTTACAGCATTCTACAAGCATCCAACTGCAACAGAAACTGTTGTGTTAATTAGTCACTTTGATACAGTGCATACGGAGGAATATGGAGAACTTGAGCCATTAGCATTTTATCCTGAAGAATTAACCAAAAAACTAATGGAGCCTAAGTACAAAGAAGATTTACCAGAAGCGGCTCGCATTGATTTGGAATCAGGGAATTATTTATTTGGACGCGGCACAATGGATATGAAAATGGGTCTTGCGTTACACATGCAGTTGATTGAAAAGGCAAGCTTTGAACAATGGCCCATTAATTTGATTTTAACTACCGTTCCTGATGAGGAAGTCAACTCAGCTGGAATGAGAGCAGCAGTGGTGGAGCTTGTGAGACTTCGTGAACAACATGGTTTAACCTATAAATTGTTTTTAAATAGTGAACCTTCCTTTTCGCAAGGGCCATCTGATACGAATGAATATATCTATTCAGGGACAATTGGTAAAATCATGCCTGCTGCATTGTTCTATGGAAAAGAGACACATGTGGGTGAACCATTAAAAGGTATGACGGCTAACTTTATTGCTTCCTATATGACACAGCATATGGAGTGGAACCCACTTTTCCGTGAAACAGATCTAGGCGAAAGCACGCCACTACCAGTATCTCTACAATTAAAAGATTTGAAAATGGAGTATTCTACACAAACACCTTATCGAGCTGCGGCACTTTACAATGTCTTTTTGTTAAAGCGTACGGCTGCAGAAGTCATGGCTATTTTTGAGCAAGTCGCGTTACAAGCTATGGCTGCTTGCAATGAACAATATCAACACATTTGTACACGAGAAAAAGTACAGGGTGTAGGCAAAGTAAAGGTATTACGTTACGAGGCACTTTTGGAGCATGCCATCGATAAATTAGGTGCTGAAGAAGTACAATCTATTAAACAGCAGGTTCTTCAACATAGTGCATGGGATGATCGTGAAAAATCGATTCGTATTGTGGATCAGCTCATGATTCGCTGTCAGGAATTAGCACCCGCGACGGTACTGTTATATGCTCCACCATACTACCCTGCGATTAATTCATCCAATCATCCACTAGTGAAACAGTCGATTGAATTGATGAAGAAAACGGCTCGAACATTTGATATTGAGGTGGAGCAGATCCATTACTTTAACGGAATTTGTGATTTAAGCTATGTTAACTATTCAGATGAATCCAATGAGTGGCTAGTATTTGAACGGAACACACCAGTATGGGGCGATACGTATAGTATTCCATTTAAAGAAATGACTGCATTACAAGGCCCTGTATTAAATGTTGGTCCATTTGGCAAAGATGCACATCAAAAAACAGAAAGATTGCATGTGGATAGCGCTTTTAAAGAAATGCCTATCATGATTGATACATTAATTAAAAGTTTATTTTAAATAAAGAGGAACTTCATTCAAAATGGGGTTTTCAAATCCTCCAATTTCAATTGTTACCTACTAATTTTAGAAAGACACATAACAAAATAGAAAGAGGTTGTTATATGGATTTTGCCGCTTTAACAGGAAAAATAGCAGGAATTATATGGAGTAATGCTTTAGTTTATCTTTGTTTAGGAGCGGGAGTTTACTTTTCGCTTCTCATGAAGTTTCCACAGCTGCGTCTCTTCAAAGATATGATTAAACAATTATTTAATAGAAAAACTTCAGCAAATGGCGTTTCATCTTTTCAAAGCTTTGCTATGGCATTAGGTGGACGTGTCGGTATTGGGAATATCGCAGGTGTAGCTACAGCTATTTATTTTGGAGGTCCAGGGGCTATCTTTTGGATGTGGGTCATCGCCTTTTTAGGAGCTGGTGCTGCCTATATAGAGTCAGCGTTAGCACAGGTTTGGAAACAAGAAATCGCAGGAGAGTATCGTGGAGGACCGGCATACTATATCGAAAAAGGGTTAAAAAATAAGCCATTTGCTATACTTTTCGCCATCGCTACTATTTTAGCAACGGGTTTCACTGGCTCTGGTGTCCAAGCCTTTAACATTGCAGATTCTACAAAAAATGCATTCGGTATTTCACCAATAATCACAGGTATTATTGTTTCTGCAATATTTGGATTTGCAATTTTTGGCGGTATAAAAAGAGTTGGTAAAGTTGCTGAGTATGCTGTACCGTTTATGGCAACTGCTTACATCCTTCTTGCATTCGTCATTTTATTTATCAATATCAAAGAAGTACCTGCTATATTTGCTTTAATTTTTAGCTCGGCCTTTAATTTAAATGCTGCATTCGGGGCTGTGTTTGGGAATGCAATAATGTGGGGAGTAAAAAGAGGTGCTTATTCAAATGAGGCAGGTCAAGGTACAGGAGCACAAGCAGCAGGTACCGCAGAGGTATCTCATCCTGCCAAACAAGGGCTTGTTCAAGCATTCTCTGTCTATGTAGATACATTACTTGTTTGTACAGCAACAGCCATTATGATTATCTCCACAGGTAGTTACAATATTGCCCATCCTAATGGTGGATTTATAGTCGAGAATCTTCCAGGAGTTGAAGCTGGTACTGCTTTCGCTCAAGAGGCAATCAACTCAGTTATCCCTGGCTTAGGAAGCCCGTTTGTAGCGATTGCTGTATTTTTCTTTGCGATTACTACTATGCTTGCTTTTGGGGTATATACAGAAAGTAATGTTGCTTACTTATTTAAAAACAATAAAAACTTTCCGACTATTGCAGTTGTTGTAAAAGTATTATTGGTCATTTCCATCTTTTTTGGAACTATTCGTTCATCCTCAACTGCTTGGAATCTTGCGGATATTGGTGTAGGTACGCTTG
The DNA here is from genome assembly GCA_002973635.1 of Lysinibacillus sp. B2A1. Classification (GTDB taxonomy): domain Bacteria; phylum Bacillota; class Bacilli; order Bacillales_A; family Planococcaceae; genus Lysinibacillus. The sequence goes on along the minus strand of CP027224.1, from coordinate 399,253 downwards.
CTTGGTTAAACTTAATTGCTATTATCCTCTTAACAAAGCCAGGTATTGCTACGTTAAGAGATTATGAAGAACAAAAGAAGATGGGCCTTGATCCAGTCTTTATTCCAGAAAGATGCGGCATTAAAGATGCAGAATTATGGACTGAAATTACTGAAAAAAACTATCCAGATCAATTAGCCGCATTGAAAGAAAAGGTTGGCGATTTGAAATAATTAAATGACCCTGTAGAAGTCACTAAGAAGTTGAAAAGGAGTGCTATACAGGGTTCTTTATTAAACTTCTATAGAATGAAGTACTATTATTTACCTTTCAGTTGGGAAATGCTTTACTTGATCTACTGCCTCTAATAATTTTTTCGTCACGATTTCTGATTCATCAATATGGCTTGTTAGAACGCGATTTGTTTTATCAAATAAGGCTGTAGTCGTATTAAATTTATGAATAACATCTTCGTTCGATAGCTTTTGATCTTTTATTGAGGCTAATAGCTCATTAATTCCCGTTTGAACATTCGTCATAATGTGCAGTAATTGATCAATTTTTACCGAGGTTTTAGCGCTTTTGTCGATACCTTCTGATACTAGCTGCATATTATTTTTATTATCCTCGTAAGCAAGTCCAATTTGTTCTTCAATTTTCTTTGTTAAATTAGCAATATCTTCTGTGCTAGTTTTCGTGTTTTCAGCCAATTTGCGAACTTCCTCAGCAACAACTGAAAAGCCCTTACCATGCTCCCCTGCTCTTGCTGCCTCAATCGATGCATTCAAGGCTAGTAAATTTGTTTGATTTGAAATTTCCCCAATAACATTTACAATTTCCGCTATTTGTTTCGAGCGCTCACTTAAATTACTCATGCTTAAAGATGTTTTTTGAGACTGCTCTCCTAACGTATCAATAAGCTGTTCTACTTCCTGGACAGCCTGCTTGCTTTCAACCGATAATGTCATCATTTGATCCGAGGAAGAAATTAATAAATTACCTTTATCTAGCGCGTCTTCAGAAATTTTATTGGATTGAATTGTGCTATCCTCAACTTTATTAAATTCTCCTACAATATCAGCAACCATTTCTCCTAAAATAACATGCTGATCATTTACCTTGTTATGTTGTTCAATGGTTTCAATGATATCCTTATGTAACTCATTTAAAAAAATTTGAAATTCATGATCTTTCTTATCCAGCTTTCCATTCAGTTCATCAATTTTAGCCTTAAATTGCTCTATATCTACTTTTTTTGATTGAAACATTGTTAACACAGCCCATCACCTCAGAAAATAGATTATTGAATCTTATTTATTTTACTGGATTTAAAGTGATTAATATACATTTTTAGAAAAAAACACTCACTACTATCAGCGTAATAGTAGTGAGTGTTATGTTTTTAATATGCTAAGCCGAATAGTGCTTTAATATGTGTTAAATAGCGAATGTTAGACGCTTCCTTCATAAGTGTTGCTGGAAGACCTTTAAGCTCTGTGTTGCTAGCACCAATCGTAGCAACTGCGTCTTTGCGGCCTAAGCTTGCAAGTGTACCAGAGTTCACAGCTGAGAATGATTTCATCTCTTGGTTTTTATATTGTGCGAATACGTTGTAGCCAGCAAATTCACCCATTTGCCACGCAACTTGAGCAGTTGGAGCGTACAGTGGACGACCACCATCAGCTGGTAATGCTACAGATGCGTCACCAATAACAAATACATCTTCGTGAGATGTAGATTGTAAAAATTCGTTGATTGTTGCTTTACCGCGATCTGCTGCAAGACCAGATTCGCCTACGATTGGTAGTGGAGCTACCCCACCAGTCCAAACAAGCGTGTTTGCAACGATTGGTTCACGGTCTTTAAGAGAAATAACATTACCATCTACACCAGTTACAGGCGTACCCGTAATAAATTCTACTCCGCGTTTTGTTAAGCTTTCAGTAGCACGTTGGATAAGTGCATCTGGAAGTACTGGTAAGATTTTCGGACCAGCTTCAACAAGTTTAATTTTAAGATCAGCAAAGTTAACACCGTGTTTTGCAGCGATTTTCGGGAAGTTGTCTACAATTTCACCAACAAGCTCAACACCCGTTAAACCGCCACCACCGATAACGATTGTTGCATCTGCTTCATCTTTAGATTGTGCATATGCTTTAATGCGGTCTTCAATATGTCTGTTAATTTTATTGGCATCATTTACTGATTTTAGTACCATTGAATTTTCTTCTAATCCAGGGATACCGAAGAATCCAGTTTGGCTGCCTAAAGATACTACAAGTGTATCGTAAGTTAATGTATAACCAGTATCTAGGTCTACTTTTTTAGTGTCTACATTGAATTTTGTTACTTTCGCAATTTGTAAATCAATATCTAAACCTTTAAAGATTTTTTTAAGTGGTAAAGCAACAGCACCTTCTGCAATTGTACCACCAGCTAAACGGTGAAGCTCAGTGATGATTTGGTGTGTTGGGAATTGGTTTACTACAGTAATTTTAGCTTCATCAGCTGATAGATACTTACGTGCTGTTAATGCAGTTAAAACGCCAGCGTAACCAGCACCTAAGATGACGATTTCTTTTGACATGATTAATTAATCCTCCGTCCTTACGAATTGAATTTACCTTGAGTCTTATTTAGCTTTGCGTTCTGAGCTTACTTGTAAGAAAGCATTAACAAAACGGAAAACATTTTGAACTTGAGGGTCTTTTAACATTTTCACAAGACCGAATAAACCAATTACTTCATGGCTTTCAGATGCACGGTCTTTTGCTTCAATTGCAGTTGCTGCAAGGTTTTTTGCAGAGCCTACTACAGGACCAGCCATTTCTGTTACTGCTCCAACTGTATCGTTTTTAAGCACTTCGTCTGTTGCAACAGCTTGAGCAAACTCGTATGATTTCGTTAATAATGTCATCATTTCAGTTAACTTCGGTAATTGCTCAACTAAAGTTGTAAGAGATTCTTGAACTTCAGGCTTTAATAATTGATCTAGGACATCTAATTGTTCTTTACTCACAGTTACTTGCTCAGCCTGTGTTTGGTTATTCGTTTCTGACATGTTGAACTCTCCTTTGCCATCACTAATACTATTTTTTATTACTTACATGTAAAAAAGACCATTAAGGTAAAACTTAACAGTCGTTACAGCGTATATCTTCCACATTCACCAGTCACAAGGGCCGGATAGCGATTCGTATGACTTGTTATTACAATGTTAACTTTAATCCGCAAAAAGCGCATCATAATTCCATCCTTATCTTGTCTTGGTGACATTACAACCTTCATTATAAAACTGTTTGTCCATTATTTCAATGAGCTAAATCACAATTTCGACAATCTTTTCAAAATTCATTGTTTTAGTCAACTATTAACTGTCTGACTATAATAAATTTTCCAAAGCAGCAAAATTAAGAATCGTAATTTTTTTGCCAGTCATCATTATGTACCCCTCTTTTTGGAATGCAGATAAACGTCGACTTAATGTTTCACGAGTTGTATTAAGATAAGACGCTAAATCTTTTTTACTCATGGTTAATAAAAAAGAATCACTCTTGGCAGTTGCCCCTGATTTCAGAATAAAAGCAGCAAGTCTTTCGCCAACCTCTTTATAGATTGCTTCACTTAGATGATTCTCTGTTTCCTCTAAACGCGTAGAAAGCTGGGCAAGCATATGAAATAAAGTAACAGGTGTTCCCGCTAATATTTTCATTAGCGCCTCACCATCTAGAGAGCAGATTTCCGTTTTCTCAAGTGCCTCAACCGTGGATTTTTGTGGCTCATCCTTGAACAAGGTCACATCTCCAAAAAAATCACCCTTTTCCAATACCCTTACAACATATTCACGCCCGTCCGTAGATATATGTGAAACCTTTGCTCGACCATGCCTTACGATAAATAGTTTTTTCTTATGATCACCAGCCAATAAGATAATATTTCCTTTATCAAAATGTTGATGTGTTATAATATGTGAAATTTTCTCCATCTCATGTGTTTTTAAATGTTGAAATATCGGTACCTTTGAAAAACAATATTCTTTTTGACAGCTCACATGTATCCCTCCAAATTTGACTTATATCACAGAATGAATCGTTCTTCTACCTATATAATAGTGAGAATAATAATCATTTTCAATATAAATGAGGATATCAATTTTGAACTCACATATTGTATGTCTATGAAAAAATTCATCGTGGCACGGTTACCTAAATAACAGCATCGTCTAAAACATAGAAAAAGCTCCTTACGCGGAGCTTTTTCGTTTATTTTAATTTAATGACGATAATACGAGTATCTGTTATTGCCTCTAAACTATGACTCTCAAGTGGTTTTAAAGCTAATATTGTATCTGCCGTTAACATTTCTTCTACTTCTTCAATGATAAAGCGAACTTCGCCAAATTGAACTATAATTAATACCTCATTATCAGTATGATGCGCTGGAATTTTTTCACCTGCACGTAATTGAATATTTAGTACCTCTGCACCATCAACACTTCCTAGCTTTCCTACATGCTTTGCCTTTTCTTCTAGCATGGTCTGTATATGAATAATTGTCATCGTTATTCCTCCATATTCCATTTCATCATTTTTACTTTTAACGGATTTAATATAAATATATCAATGGCTATGATGGTTAATACACTGATAAATGTCCAAGCAAATACTTTATCTGTATTGATATTAATACGAGCCATTGTTAATGCTGCACCAACCCCATTACTTGTCCCTAATAACTCTGCCATGATTGTAATTCTTACTGCACCTCCAGCTGCCAATGAACACGCAGTTAAAAATGGAATCATTAGACTCGGTAAAATAATAAAGCGTAATTTCTGCCAGTTAGATTTTTGATAGACAGTTGCCATCTGTAATAACTGACTATCAATTTGCCGACAGCCATTGGCAATATTAATGTAAAATGTTGGAAACACCAATATACTCACTACAAAGACTGGAATAATAGAATTTGTGCCAAACCAAACCATTGCAACGACTACTAAAATAATTGGCGGAATACCCAATAAAAATGAAATAATAGGGCGAAATATTTCATAAATAACAGCAAATCTTCCTGCCAACAAGCCACAAATGGTTGCAAAGGTCATACCTATCAATAATCCTATACTCATTCGTATCATCGTTAAATAAAATTGCTGTAGTAGCTCGCCAGTAATTGTAATTTTCCATAAAGCTACTAGTGTTTCATATGGTGATGGGATGAGGATACTAGGAAAGTTAAATGATAGCACTGTCCAAATGAGTAATATCCCAATGCATGTACTTCCTTGAATGATGAAGCTATTTTTACGGCTCATAATAGAATTTTTCATCTGGTAACTGTCCACCGATTATTTCTGGTGATAATGAGGCTAGCTGTTCAAAGAAAAACTCAAGCTCCTCTTTAGCTTCTTGGGCTGTTACGAATTCAATATTTAAATAAGGTAGCAATTTAGTAATAAACGTTGGTTCGAGCCCCTCTTGATAGCTCGCTAATAGTTCGCCTGCATTCTCAGGTTCATTTTTTAAAAATTGAATGGATGCCTCTATTTGTTTCTGCAATAACTCAACAAACTCAGGATGCTCTTGAATTAATGCTCGATCAACAATAATTCCTGCTTGTGGAATTCGTGGCTCCTTCCCTGTTGCCTTTGCCCACTCTTCCTGTAAACTCATAGATTTCTGTAACGCAACTCCCTCTTTCTTAGCCTTTGCCATAACTAATGAAGCTGTATGCTCAGGTAGCACCGCATACTGTGCCTTGCCTGCTGCTAATAGTTGTACAACCTCTTGTGGTGTTGAGGAATATTCCACCTTTAAATCCTTTTCAATATCCAGACCATTTTTTTGCAATAAATACTGGAATACTAAAGCTGGCATGTCACCTTTAAAAGGAACGTGTACTGTTTTTCCCCTCAAACTCTCCCAAGAAATCGCTTCTCCTTCAGGTCCAATGAAATATAAAACTCCCCAAATTAATGTATTAACTAATTGAATGTCTACACCTTTGTTATAAAGATTTGCCCCTACATATGTGGGAACAGCAGATATTTGCACTTGCTTACCGCTTATGCGTGCGCGTAGCTCATCAGGTGTATTCCACGTCAAAAATTCAACTTCCTCAGCACCCTCTAGTAAGGAATTATCCTTCATTATTTTATAGAGTGGAGCTGCAATCGAAATACCTGCTGGTGCTTGAATCGTAATTTTTCCAGCCTTTTCTACCTTAGTGGAAGGCTGCACATTTTCCTTTGATGCTTGTTCCTCTTGTGCACTGTCCGTTTCTCCACAAGCCGCTAATATAAATACTAGGCATATGATTAAAAAACTATAAAAAGGACATTTTTTCATCCTATGTTCTCTCCCTTATGATTGTTGTAATAATTGATATTCCATATTTTTAATGTAGTCAAAGCTACGTTGTTTACGTGGTACATTTAATATATATTCCTTGTAAATGCCCTCTTTCGCTTGTGCGATATTAATAATACGGTCTGCAACTGTCGCTGCCTCCTCGTAGTCATGTGTTACATAAAGCATACTTACATGCTCATTGTCGATTAAATCAATAACATCCTGTATAAGCTCTTTTTTTATCCAATAATCTAACGCGGAAAAAGGCTCATCCATCATAATAAGCTTTGGTTTACAAGCAAATGCTCTAGCAATGGAAGCCCGTTGCTTCATACCGCCAGATAATTGCTTTGGAAACGTAGCTAGTTCATTCTCAAGTTTGACACGATTCAGTAGATTGATAATCTGAGCTTTATCTACAACACCATTACAGCTAAAAGCAACATTTTCGTATAATGTGCACCACGGTAATAGCCTCGGCTCCTGAAATACGTAACCTAATCGTTGTGCAAAGCATGTGACTTGTCCTGATGTTGGCTGCAATACTTTTGTGGCTAAATGTAAAAAGGTCGTTTTCCCACACCCTGAAGGTCCGATAATCACAGCTACCTCACCTTCTCGTAAGCTCAAATTGCAATTTTTAATGATTTGTTTAGCACCAAAGGATTTTGATACCTGTTGAAATTGGATGATTGTTTCCATACGTTATCCTTGCTTTTTTGCTACAACAGTGATGTGTCCAAAATGCTGACGAGCCATATCGAAATGTTCAATAATTTCAAGGAAATATTTTTCGTCCTCTGGTTTTTTTCGAGCATTCTCAATCATATGAGCTAAACCATCCAAGCCTTCATCACGAACAAGTCCTACTAAGGATATTAGATGGAGCTCACCTGTCTGTGCATCAATCTGTTGAAAACCTACATTTTCAAACAATGTCTGCCAATGCTGTTTAGTTAATGGCTGCGCCTTTACGATGATGACATCACGCAATGCCTGTATTTCTTCTAACACATTTTCCTCGTTCACTGCCTTTATAACTAAATCATGTGTTGCTAAAATACCACCTGGCTTTAAAACACGCATATATTCAGACAATGCCTGTTCCTTCATTTCTTGAGGAAGCATTGTGAGCATGGCTTCATTGATAACTACATCAAATGATGCATCCTCAAAGGGTAATTGTGTTGCATTACCTTGTTGAATTTGAACAAGATGCTGAATGTTTTCATGAATGATATTGTCATTTGCCTTTTGAACAGCATCCTTGTTGATATCTATGCCAATTACTTTTGCTTTATATGTTTTAGCTATGTGTATCGCAGTAGTGCCCATATTTGTTGCAACCTCTAGAACTTGACTTCCTTTATGTAATTGGCAAGCCTCGAGTATTCGATTCGTTGCTTCTTTCCCACCTGGGCGTAAAACCGTTTTCCCTAATTTCGCTAAAAATAAATGTGTTGGTAGACGTTGTTCTGATATTGCCATTCCAGTTCCTCCTCTTTACTTTATATTCAACACTATAAATGAGAATTGTTATCAATTAATGTGACCTGCATCACAAAAAAAGAAGTTACCTCAATATTTGAGATAACTCCTCATAGTGTTGAAAAACTAAATAGTCAAGGGACTCTTTGTGAATATTTAGTCAAAATGAAGGTGATTTCCGTTCCAGGCTACTCGCTTTCCTGGGGGCGAGCGACGAGCCGCTTCCTGCGCTAACGCTCCGTGCAGGGTCTCGTCTGTCTCGCTATCCCACGGGAGTCGAGTAGCCCATAGCTGTCAACTTAAGAAATGTGTACTTCTTCTAAAAAGTGGTATAGATATATACAAAACTTTTTTGGGAAGGGGTGCTTTTGATGTCGACACCGAAACATATACAATTACTCCAAAAGCTATTTGAAGTCATTTGTCCTGAAAGAGTAGATGAAATAGCCAAAGAAACGGGTTTTATTCAAAGAAAGCGACTAGTCTCTGCGAGTGACTTCCTATCCTTATTGTTTCATGTCCATGGGAATTTAGCAGATTGCTCAATCCAAGAGTTATGCACAACCTTACAAATGAAACAAGCCATTTCCATTAGTCGGGCAGCCATGGATAAAAAATTTACCCCGGAAGCCACGGCTTTTTTACAACGACTCATTCAAGAATTCGTATGGGCACAACATCAACTATCTTTTTCTTCGCTCTCTCTGTCTGAACCATGGCCATTTACCAGTATTCGGGTACTTGATTCCACCACAGTTAGTGTACCAGATCGTTTTCAAAAGCGCGCTCAAAAAACCAAACAAGCATCCGCCAAAATTCAATTTGAATTGGATCTCTTATCCGGTCAATCGACATTTCTTCACGTTGCTTTTCACCGAATGAATGATGCGAAAGTAGGTGCCATGCGGATTCCGTTTCTGACAGAACATGAACTTTGTCTACAAGATTTGGGTTATTTTAACTTCGAACAATTAAAAAAAATCGAGGAAAAAAAGGGTTTTTTTATTACAAAAATACGGACAGATGCGTATGCCGCTTTCGAAAATCTATTTCCTTCCTATCACTCAAATGGTGAGGTTATTCAAAGTAGTCTTTATCATCGCATTGATTTCGTGGCACTTTGTAAAAAGTTACTACCAGAGGAACTTTTAGAATTAGAGGGTGTTCATTTTGGACGGGATGCTCATTTTCCAGCTCGTTGTATTATTTTTTCCCATGATGAGCAGGGGAAAGCGCAACACATCAAAAAAATTAATCGACGAGCCCAGAAATCAGGAAAGGTGCCCAAACAAGTGGTACGTGATTTAGCAGGCATTACGATTTATATGACGAATCTGCCAGAGTGGATGTCTGCTCGTCATATCATGGAATTGTATCGCTTACGTTGGCAAATTGAGTTGCATTTTAAAGTGTGGAAATCTGATTTAGGCATCAACCACTTCAAAGTGATGAAGAAAGACAGGTGGCTTTGTCATTTATATGGGACCATCCTAGTTTATTTTATTAGTCAATTGATGGCCTATCAAATAAGAAACTTCATCTGGAAGGAGAAGGGCATAGAAATTAGTGAGATGGTGGCCATTCGTAGTATCGCGACAGAGATTTTACCGAAGCTATATGAAGAATGCATAAAAAAAGAGAAGGGATTGAAAGACTTTATCCATTTGACCACCGAGTTCCTGCTCAAGACGGCCCGGAAATCAAAGTCCACCAAAGGAACAGCCTTTCAACGCCTTCAATTCACGTAAAATATCCAAATATAACCAACTCACCTAGAGGGGTTTATTTAGATATGTCTAAAATACTTTTTCCCATTTTAACGATAAATGAAACCTATCATTTCTAATTATAAAATCATTTGATTAGATGTGTAGAAATCTTAAGTTGACAGCTATGGTCGAGTAGCCTTGCACTCCAATCAGCAATAGTGTAGAACTTTAAATATTTTTTTCCTCAAAAGTAAAGTAAAAGCATGTTACTCACCATCATTAAATGGATAGAATATTGGTACAATTCTACAACTGTTAACCTACATTTTATGTATAAAACTACTTTGTAACTTTACATAAAGTACTCCTCTGTTTTCGTATAGAAAATTGTTATCAAAGCTCCATTTTTGCACAATATAGTATGGCTAAGACTTCAAATTTATCACTATACATTTGTGTGAAATGCCAAAAGAAAATACTATGAGCAATGGTTGATTGGAGTGTAGACTGAGTGACTCCTCGGGGATTCAGCGTCACAGATGAGACCCTTGAGCGAGCATATTAGGGAACGAAGGCTAAAAGCATCACGTCCTGTGATAACGCCTTCGTGACCAACCTCCTGTTGCCCCAAGCGGCTCATCGGACGCCCCCAGGAAAGCACTCAGTCGGAACGGAAATCAACCTCTCGTTTTGAAAAAGGGCTATACTTTTTAATTTGTCACCTTGATTTCATTGACATAATAGTATTTCAACAACATGAGAAGTTACCTCAATATTTGAGATAACTCCTTCTCCATTATGCCTCGGTATAATTGCGTTCGGAATCGGCTTTGTGCTTAGGCCTGCGTGATGGAGGTCAGCTAGCTGTTATCGCATGGATGCGATGATTTTAGGCTAACATCCTTTATTAATTCCTTTTCGATTCCATGACAGGTGCTTATTCATTATTACGAACAGATTGCCAAAAGAAGGTGGTCACTTCTTTGGCTGTTTCTTGTACTGTGTTAAACAATCGCTTTCCTTCCCCATCTTTGAAATATCCAATGGACATCATCGCCATAAATGTATGCGCAAAAAAGGTAGCATTTCCTTTACGAATTGTACCCCTCTTCATCTCTAGCTGCATTGCTTGCTCAATTGTTTGATAGATTTTATTTTCTGAGACATGTACTTCTTTTAACTGAGATTCCGATAAATTAATTGTCGCCTCTCTCATAAAGTTTTTCATGTCAATATCTACTGTAGCAGATAAGTGAACTTCAACAAGTTGTTCTAGTCGTTCTTTAAAGGGGCTTGGCTGCTCTAAAATATGTAGAATAGCTAGTCTAATTCTATCCATCATTGCCATTAATGCAGATGTATATAGATCGCCTTTAGTTGGGTAGTAATAATAGACTGTTGCCTTTGTCACGTTACAAGCTTTTGCTACATCATCCATCGAAATATTTTTGTAGCCCTCTTTTATAAAAAGCCTTGTAGCTGTTTCAAGGACAATATCTTTTGTTGGTTTTGCATTTTCATTATGGCGAGGTCTTCCGAGAACACGCGGCGATTGTTTCATCATATTCGCCTCCTTATAAAGCATTGTTTTTAAACATAGTATAACATATTAGTATTTCGTAATTGATTAATTAACCTACTAGTATATATAATTAATAATACTTACACCGAATGGAGGTCTTCTTGTGAAAAAACATCCGCTTGAGCAATGGGGCTCAATAGTAGCAAGTAAAAAGGGGCGAGTCCTAACACTTATCTTTTGGGTTTTACTTGTTGTTGTACTATCCCTTGCTTGGCCACAAATCAATAGCGTTGAAAGTGAATCAGGTAAAAATTTACCTAGTACAGAAATGTCAGAGCAGGCCGCTGCCATCATTGCAGAGCAATTCCCTAATGATGCAGGCACACCCTTATTACTTGTTTGGCATCGAGAAAGTGGGCTAACTACTGACGATTTTGGTATTATCCAAAAGATTTATGGAGAACTAAAAGATAAACCTTTAGCTCATCAAACGCTCGTCCCACCCTACGATCAAATGCCTATGCAGGCCATTGCCACATCCGCATCTGAAAACAGTACAACCATTGTCACTCCTGTTTTCTTTGAAAAAGGGCTAGCAACTGATATTTTGCAAGAGAGTTTAAATGCATTGACGAAAACAATGGATCAATATAATGTCCAATCGAAGAAGGACTTAGGCAGTGATGCACTTCATGTCCGTTATTCTGGACCGGTTGGCATTGCAACAGACGCCGTCAGCCTTTTCTCAAAAGCTGATACAAAATTATTAATGGCTACTGTACTCCTTGTTTTAGTGTTATTAATTATTATTTATCGTTCACCACTATTAGCTATCATTCCTTTACTCGTTGTGGGCCTTGCTTATGGAATCATCAGTCCAACACTTGGCTTCTTTGCCGAGCATGGGTGGATTGCTAAGGATTCACAGGCTGTTTCTATTATGACCGTACTACTCTTTGGTGCAGGTACAGATTATTGTCTATTTTTAATCTCAAAGTACCGCGAAATCTTATTCGAGGTTGAGGATAAAACAACTGCCATGAAGCTTGCAGTAAGGGAGTCTGGTGGAGCAATTTTAATGAGTGCCTTAACCGTTGTGATCGGTCTAGCTACTCTTAGTCTTGCCCATTATGGTGCATTCCAACGCTTTGCAGTTCCATTTAGCTTTGGTGTCCTTATAATGGGAATTGCGGCACTTGTTGTCCTACCAGCAATTCTTGTCTTAATAGGTCGCGTAGCCTTTTTCCCATTCGTACCTAGAACAGAGGACATGGCTCAAAGGAAAGGGAAAAAGCAACACAAGCCTTCCCATAAAACAAGTCATAAAATCGGGCATTTTGTGACACATAAACCATGGATTGTAATTGTTGCAACTTTATTATTACTAGGTGGTTTAACCTTATTCGTGCCACGTATTCAATATACTTTTGATTTATTATCATCCTTCCCTGAGGATATGCCGTCACGTGAAGGCTTTACTTTAATAGAAGAAAACTTCTCGCCTGGTGAATTAGCACCTATACAGCTCGTCATTGACACTAAGGGAACAGATATTAACCTACAACAGCAATTAGCATCTATCTCTTATATTGATAGTGTTACAGATGTTCAAATTGGAGAAAAGAATAATCACATACAATTGTATGAACTAACTTTAAATATAAATCCTTATGCTAAGGAATCATTAGCACATATTCCAGAGCTCAAAGCAGAAGTAGTAAAAATGCTTGAAACTGAAGGCATTAAAGAGGCAGACCATCATATATGGATTGGTGGAGAGACAGCTAGTCAATATGATACACAACAAATTACAGTAAGGGATGAAACGGTCATTATGCCAACGATGATTGCCTTAATCGCTCTATTATTATTTATCTATCTCCGCTCCCTTACAGCGACAGTTTATTTATTAGCTACTGTTATTATTTCTTATTTTGGTGCACTTGGGGCTGGCTGGCTTATTTTACATCATCTTATGGGAGCTGAAGCCATTTCAGGAGCAATCCCACTATATGCCTTTGTCTTTTTAGTAGCACTTGGAGAAGATTATAATATCTTTATGATTTCGGAGATTTGGAAAAAACGTAAGACTACCGATCATTTAACTGCTGTAGAGGAAGGTGTTGTACGAACAGGCAGTGTCATAACATCCGCTGGCCTTATCTTGGCTGGGACATTTGCAGTTCTTGCAACACTTCCAATTCAAGTATTAGTACAATTCGGTGTTGTTACAGCCATTGGAGTACTCCTAGATACATTCATTGTTCGTCCTTTACTTGTCCCAGCAATTACTACCGTTTTGGGTAAATATGCTTTTTGGCCAGGGGCATTATTTAAAAAGGACATTTAATATCATCATGCAAAGCAAGAACCCGTTTTGTAATCGCAGCTAGTGCTACAAAACGGGTTTATTTTTATTGCTACTAAGAGAAAAAAACTGCCAGTAGAGAGTTGCTTCTGGCAGGTTATAAATTATTTAGTTGGTTTTTTTAAATCCATATGTGCAGCTGCACTTTCAATGTTTACGCGTTTTAAGAAGAACGCAAGTACAAAGGCAATTACTGTAACACAAGCTGCTATAAAGAATGAGTGTGTAATCCCATCTAATAAGGCATTTTGCATGATTTGGTCCTGCATTTGTTGCATTTGATCAGGCGTTGGAGCTGCCCCTGATTGCGCTGCATTTGCTTTTGCTTCTGCAATTAAATCCTGGGCTGTAGCTTTTGTACGGTTATTCATAAACGTCACCATTACAGCACTACCAATTGCTCCTGCCACTTGCTGTACAGTATTATTAATGGCTGTACCATGTGGGTTCATCATTTGTGGTAATTGGTTTAGACCATTTGTCATAATCGGCATCATAACCATTGATATACCAAACATACGAATTGAGTACATCGACACGATAAATGTATAGCTTGAATCTAGTTCTAATTTTGTTAACCCGAATGTTGCGACCGTTGTAATGGCTAACCCGATAATGGCTAAGATACGCGGTCCAAATTTATCAAAAAGTTTCCCTGTAATCGGCGACATAATCCCCATTACTAGTGCCCCTGGAAGCATCATTAAACCTGCTTTAAATGGATCAATTCCACGAATCGATTGTACATAAGCAGGAGTTAAAATCATACCAGAGAACATAGCCATCGACACGATAATTGAGATAGCTGAACCCAATGCAAACATTGGATATTTATAAATACGTAAATTTAGCAAAGGTTGATCCATACGTAACTGTTTAAAGATGAATATCAGTAAGGCAATAAAACCTACTGAAATCGGTCCATATACCCAAGGACTTGACCAACCTTTATCCCCCGCAGTACTGAAACCATATAGAATACCACCGAACGCAATTGTTGATAATAGTACTGAAAGTAGATCTAAATGAACCTTACGTGTCTCCATCACGTTTTCTAATTTCCAAATACCAAACAACAAACTAATAACAGCAAACGGAATAATCATTTGGAATAGCATACGCCAATCATGGTGCTCAACAATATATCCTGATAATGTAGGACCTATTGCTGGCGCAGATATCATTACTAGACCAAAAATCCCCATTGCTGTACCGCGTTTTTCTTTAGGAAAACTAAATAGCATTACATTCATTAAAAGCGGCGACATACTTGAAGCCCCTGCTGCTTGCACCATACGACCTGCTAGTAATACTTCGAAGTTAGGTGCAAATCCAGCCATAATTGTACCGATAGTAAAGACTGACATCGCTGCAATAAACAAATGTCTATTTTTAAAGCGTGTAACAAAGAATGCTGAAGCTGGCACTAGAATACCACTAACTAGCATATAACCTGTTGCGAGCCATTGTACCTTTGAATACGTTATACCAAAATCTTTCATGATTGTTGGTAGTGCAACATTTAACAATGTGTTGTTTAGAAAAGCAACAAAAGCACCCACAAATAAAATCGAAATCATGCCATATGGGGGCTTTTTCATTGTTTGCTCACTTTCCATATATATCCCTCAATTCTTTCTTGTTTTTCGATAAAACTTATTTTATACTCGCAGTCTACTTTTTTCAAGAATTAAGTCTATAAAAATTTTAAACGTTGATATATAAGTGTTTTAGCTATAGAATAAGAGTATAATATTGATAAAAAGGTGAGGTTATGAATAAAAGAAAAAGACAAATTATTTCTGCTGCAAGGGACTTATTTATTGAAAAAGGATTCGTTGATACATCCATTAATGACATCATCGGTGCAGCTAAAATTTCAAAGGGCACATTTTATAATCATTTTTCTTCTAAAAATGAATGCTTAATCGCCATATTGGATGAGGGGCGTGAGGAAGCAAGTAATCGTCGACACGAACTTCTATACGGGAAAGATCCTACTGATCTGGAAGTCTTAACACAGCAAGTGGCAGTACTTATGTATGTCAATCGTGAGCATAATTTAATTCAAATTTTTGAGTCTATATTCCATTCCCGGGACAATGAACTTAAAAAAATCATTATAAACTATCACTTACAAGAGCTGGAGTGGCTTGCAAATCGGCTTGTTCAAGTATTTGGAGAAGAAATTAGTCCAATCAGCTATGAATGTGCCGTGCAAACACTTGGTATGATTAATCTGACATTGCGAGCTGTTTTAATTGCTGATTATAAATATATAAATCGCGAAGCAATTGTACGTGTAGCATTACGCAATATTAGCGTCATTATACCTGCTATGCTTGAATCAAAAGAAATCATTGTCAGTGTTGAAATGATTAACACCATCCAAAATGTTGTGAATTATAAAGCAGTTAATAAAGACACAGTTATTGAGCAATTAAGAGGCTTTAAAAAGGGTTTATCTAAGAATGAAACAGTAGAAGGCTTAGAGTACGTGGAATTTTTATTAGAGGAACTACAGCATGAAAAACCAAAGCTTTTTATAATAGAATCACTTCTTACACCTTTCCGTAAAGCTTTCGTTGGAACGGGGCACGTAGCAGAAGCACGTGATATTGCCAATAGCCTTTGGCGATATGTAAAAATTGAGCAGCCATCTGAGAGATGCAAAAAATAAAGCAGAGAAAGAGCTATATGGGAAGCTACACATTCAAGCTTCCTATATAGCCTTTATTAATCCATAACATTAATTTTGATTTGTCATAATAAATCAATCCAAATTTTTATGGCTGTCGCTACTATTAGTACAGCTAAAATACCTTGTAGTATTTTTGTATTTATATTTTTGCCTACTTTTGCCCCTAATGGAGCTGCTATTATACTAGAAATAATCATGATGATTGCTGAATAGTACTCTACCTGTCCAGTCATGATTTTACCGATTGTACCTCCAATTGATGAAATCAATGTAATAGCAAGACTTGTAGCAATGGTCATTCGCGTTGGTATATTAAGAACAACAAGCATAATTGGAACAAGTAAAAAACCTCCAGCAGCCCCTACAATTCCTGAGCCTGTTCCAACGATAAAGGCTAGGATGACTGCTAATGGCTTGTTAAAAGTTATTTCATTCATCGGCTTATCATCGTTTTTTTTCTTTGGCATAAACATCATAATCGCCGCAATTAAGGCTAGAATACCATATACAATATTAACGCCGTCTTCGGATAAAAATTTCGATCCATAGCTACCTACAAAACTACCCGTTAATATTGCTCCTCCCATATAAAGAATGAGAACCTTATTTAGATAGCCATCTTTTCGATATGCCCAAACTCCTGCAATGGATGCAAAAAATACCTGAACCGCACTAATTCCTGAAACTTCATGTGCTGAAAATGTAGCTATACCAAAAAGCGGTGGAATATATAAAAGCATTGGATACTTAATAATTGAACCGCCAATTCCTAGCATTCCAGACACAAAAGAGCCAACGAAACCAATAAGGAAAATAACGATTATAAATTCTATATCCATTGTTTTTACATCTCCTTCATGCTTTATATGTGCTTATAGTATAATCCCTCCATTTTTTTAGACATATAGGGGTTTTCCACTAATCGCCTTTATCATTGTGACAAAAAAGAATTTATAACTAAATTCGCATAGTATTGAAGGTGATTTCCATTCCAGGCTACTCGCTTTCCAGCAACATGCTCATTCTTATAAATAACTATTCGCCAATCCATACTGAATAAGCTCTGCCTTGCTCTTCAAATGCAGTTTTTGCATAATATTTGACTTATGATTTTCGACTGTTTTACTACTTATAAAAAGTTGCTCAGCAATTTGAACATTAGTAAAACCAAGCACTGTGAGTCTAACGATTTCCTTCTCCCGAACAGTTAATATACATTTTCCCTTTTGTCCCTTATACTTAAATAATTTAGTGATTAGCTCCTGTGGAATACCTACATGATAAAAAATACGCCCATTATAAACAGCATGAATCGCCTCATAAAGTACTCCACCCTGACTATTTTTTAAAATATAGCCATGAGCATCTAAAGAAATTGCCTTTTGAATATAAGCGACTTCATTATGCATTGTTAGCATAATAATTTTTACATTAGCCACTTGCTTTAAAATTTCCTCTGTAGCAGTAAATCCATCTAGCCCATTTGGTATGGAAACATCCATTAACATGACATCCGGCTCTAAAGCGATTGCTTGAGTAATGGCTTCCGCCCCATCACCAGCCTCACCAACAACCTCAACATCTTTATAATTTTCCAATAAAAGAACAATACCCTTACGGATTAAAACATGATCATCTACCACTAGTATACGAATCATTGATAGTCATCCTTCCAGTTAGGCACTGAAATTTTAATTTTTGTCCCTTGGCTATGGGCAGAAATTATATTAAAGCTTCCACCTAACAATGTTATTCGTTCCTCCATATGCTTTAAACCAAGTCCTACTTTTTTTACCTCTTGCAGATTAAAACCTATACCATTATCTTCTATATAAAGAGTTAAATATTCTTCTTTCTTTTCTAATCGAATAATCACCTTTGAAGCCTTGGCGTATTTCACAATATTATGCAGTGCCTCTTGTACTACACGATAAATATTGATTTCTACAGATGGATGACAACGCTCTCGAAAATCTGCATCTAACGAGATAGAAATTTCTGAATGGACCTTTTGTACAGAGTCTACAAGTGTACTTAGTGTAGGAGTAATCCCTAATTGATCGAGACTATGTGGACGGAGTTGATAGGAATATGATTTAATATCATTCATCACTTTTTCAAGTTCATTCCGAACCTCTTCAATATAGATATGCAGTTTTTCATGTTCTTTTACATAGGCTTCAACCGCTTGCAGAGCAACTGAAATAGTAAATAATGATTGCCCGACACCATCATGTAATTCCTGTGCTAGTCTTTTATGCTCCTCTTCCTTTGCTTCAATTAATTTTTTAATAATAAACTTAGAAACTCTTGCCTCTTCTTCCCTTAATTGAAGTGTTTGATCTCGTAGAACTAGGAGAAATTCCTGCTCCTTTGTTTTACTGTCTGTATAGATCAATGCCGTACTCATCTCAACGTCTATCTTACTGCCATGATATGTTGGCATCTTTGATAAAAAATAAGGAACTTCATTGCGCTCTATTAAATAACATGTCTGTTCTCCTGGAGATTTTTTTCGTTTTTCGCAAAATGAACAATAGGGTACTCGCTCCCCCATTTTCCAACCAGTTAATCGCTTAGCTGAAGGATTCATCATTAAAATTTCTCTATTGTGATTCATAATAATGATTCCATCTTGAATATATTGAAAAATTTGCTTTAAATATTTATTTTTAAGCTGTTCTTCCTCCAAGACAAGCATTCCTCCTAACCTTTTCATGTTGAACTTCTTTACTTTCTTAAAAATCTCAAAAGGGCATGATAACCATATTTTACTTACTTGTTTAGAAAAAAACCGCTATAAAGCATTTGCTTCTAGCGGCTTATATAAATCTATTTATTCATAACATCTTGTACCCAGGCTGTATAACCGCCTGTTAAATTAGTAATATCATGAATTCCATTGGCTTTTAGTACACTACAAGCAATAGCTGAACGAGCACCTGCTTGGCATTGTACTATAATTTTTTTATCTGTTTGTAGCTCATTTAAACGGTTTTTTAGTGTACCCACCATAATATGTTGGGCATTTTCAATATGTCCAGCCATATATTCTGTTTGATTACGAACATCTAGTATATGAACGGTTCCATTCTCTATTAGTGGCTTCGCTTCCAATGGCGTTATATTCTCATAGGTATCCTTGGATGTTGCCTCTTGTATAATTTTGTCTATATCTGCATAGCCCTCAACATTGTCAATACCAATTGAGCGCAATGCTGTTAATATATCATTTAGTTGGTCAGGTGCTATAAGCATATATAATGGCTTTGAATAATCAACTAGCCACCCAGCCCAATTTGTAAAAGAATTATTATAAGGTATATTCAATGTACCTGCGATATGCTCTTTTGAAAAATCAGCTGATGATCGCGTATCAATGACTTGCTTTCCTTCGGTTATAAGTTGAGAAAGCTCTACATAACTAGATACTACTTGTATTATAGGTAAATTTTTAATAAGCTCAATTCCCACTTTATTGACTTGCTTCATTATAGCGAAATAGTACGGGGGCTCTGGCTGTCCATCAAGCAATGCATTGATAAATTTCTGTTCATCATCAAATTGCAAAGCCCAATTAAATTGCTTTTCGTATCCAACTGTCGATGATGGAACAGCACCTAATGCTTTACCACATGCACTACCTGCACCATGCGCTGGCCAAATCTGCATATAATCAGATAAATCCTTAAAGCGTTCTAAAGATTTAAACATTGCCTTTGCTCCTACTAATGAAGTTCCCTTCATACCAGCAGCCTTTTCTAATAAATCGGGACGTCCAATATCTCCAACGAAGACAAAGTCACCTGTAAAAATCCCCATTGGTTTATCAGCTGTACCACCTCGATCAGTAAGTAAAAAGGAGATGCTTTCAGGCGTATGTCCTGGTGTATGCATAACTTTAAAAATCAGATTACCAATAACAAACTCGTCTCCATCTTTTAATAGCTGATGTGGAATTTCTTCAAGATTCTTATATTTCCAATCATCATCACCTTCATCAGAAATATACATTATCGCTCCTGTACGATCTGCCAGCTCACGAGAACCTGCAACAAAATCAGCATGTATATGTGTTTCTAAAGAACCTATAATTTTCATTTTCTCTTTCTCTGCTAGCGCAAGATAAGGCTCAATATTACGCATTGGATCAATAATAACCATTTCTCCTTTTGCCTGACAACCTACAACATAAGAAGCGTGAGCTAATTTTTCATCATAAAAATAGCGTAATAACATTTGTTCTACTCCCCTTTACTTTTTTCTTTTAAAATATCTAATGTAGCCTGAACATAATTTAGTAGCCTTTGAACAGAAGGATCCTTCATCCATTTAATCATTGAAAAAACAGTAAGGTTTTGAGGTTTTTCCTCTGCCCTTTGCTGCACTATCTTTATAAAGCCCATACCTTTTTTCCCATTCTCAATCAATGGATCTATAGATTCCTTAGCATTATTAATGGCATATGTTGTTGTCTGCTTATCTTGAAGAACCGCTGTAATAAAATCCGTTACATCCTCTAACTGCTGTAAAATATGAACTAGCTTTGGCATTTTCTCAATGATCTGTACAATGGCAGAAAGTGTATCAAGGCTTATATTATAGGTAGAAACTAAATCCTCATATCGACTTATCGTTTTTTCATCTTTTAATACGGATTTTCCAAATTCCATTACTTCACCAACAGATTCTATTGTTTCTTGTATTTCTGGTAATTTCTCTAATAATTGTTGTAAAGAGTGTCGAATTTCTGGTTTCTCAAGCACTTCCATTAATTGATGTATTTCCTCGTTCATGCTTGTCGTTGCATTAGCCATTCATATCGCCTCCCCTCATTCGTACTTACATAGTGCCTTTTAGCATGCCATCCCAATACAAAACAGGGAGTAACTCTTTCTTCATAAAATACATACTTGCTCTTTCTACTGCCTGATTAAAAGGCATGGATTCAACAGGTTCCTTACTATAATCAAATTCTGCTAAAATTAACTTGTTATAGCCTGTTACGATTGGACAGGATGAATAGCCACTATACTTTTGTGTCATCGGCTGCTGTCGCATTAAAGCCATTAAATTATCTATTAATACTGGTGCTTGCTTACGGATAGCCGCTCCCGTTTTAGATGTTGGTAGATTTGCGTTATCCCCCAAACCAAACACATTCTGGAATCTTGTATGTTGTAATGTATATGGATTAACATCTACCCAGCCATTTTCATCTGCTAAAGGACTTGTTCTGATAAATTCAGGGGAACACATATATGGTGTGACATGGATCATATCGTATTTAATTTCCTCTAATACACCTGTATCTAAATTTTCAAAAACAGCAACCTTTGCATCAGCCTGCAATTCAATTAAATTTATTCGGAATCGTGCATCTATTTTTTTCCGCTCGATAACTTTTTCAAGTGCCTCACGATATTTCAGTACGTCAAAAATTGCAGGATTTGCAGAACCAAAAATGATGCTAATATTGTCTCGAACATTTCCCCTATTAAAATAATCCTCTGCGAGATGCATAATTTTTTGTGGTGCACCACCACATTTAACCGGGGAATTAGGATGTGTAAAGACCGCAGTACCAGATTTAAAATTACGAATTGTTTCCCATGTATAATTCACATGTTCAAAAGAATAATTACTACATACACTATTGCTACCAAGCGATTCCTTCAATCCTTTTATAGCATTCCAGTCAATCTCGATACCTCCTGCAACCACTAAAAAATCGTATGTATAGGTTGTTCCATTATTCGTAAACACCCGATTTTCTGTTGGTTTAAAGTCACTAACAGCCTCCTTTAACCAAATCGCCCCTTGAGGAATAACCGAAGCCATTTTACGTTCAGAGTCCCACTTGTTGGCAGCACCACCACCGACCAAGGTCCAGAGTGGCTGATAATAGTGATTTTCGGCAGGGTCAATAATAGCAATCTCCCCTTGAAGAGCATGAGATTTCCGGAGTAAACGTGCCGCCACAGAAATGCCAGCCGTTCCTCCTCCAACAATGATTACTTTGAAAGAAGTTTTCATATGGATCCCTCCTGATTATTGCCATTTTTTCGAATACCTTTTGTAACTTTATACTAATTGTTAGAAAATAGACTTCATATAGGGGGAATCCCCTAAAAAATCACACTTTTCACAAAAACTTCAGTTAGAATGACAACAAAGGGTAGTACAAAGTGAATCATCACCTGCACTACCCTATTTTTTATAGCGATTGACATTGAAATGTTAAAACAAAAACTGTGCCATCTGAGTCTGAACGAACGTTGATTGATCCGTTATGCAGATCAATTAATTGTTTTGTAATAGCTAATCCCAATCCTGTACCAGTAATATCATCTGTTGTATTAGTACCTCGATAATAACGTTCAAATAAATTATCTAACTCTTCCTGTGGTATGCCAGGTCCTTGATCAGTGATTGTCATTACTATCGATTCATTAATTTGCTGTGCCTCCACCATTACCTTGGTGTCTTTAGGTGTATATTTTTTAGCATTGGTAATCAAATTATCTAAAATACGTTTTAATAAAAGTTCATCAGCTTCTAGCATAACTTCTCCATAGACATTTACAGATACTTGCTCATCTACGAACTTCGGCAGCCATGAGGCAAGTGGTAACAATACTTTTTCAAGTTGAATAGCTTTATTTTTCAATTGATACGTATAGGTTAAATCTTGAATAAGTGCGTCCATATATGTTGCCTTTTCCTGCATTGTACTTGCAAAAATACGCATTTCCTCCATTGACCAATGATAGTCTTCTGAAGCAAGCATAGTGGAGTAACCATAAATTGAGCTAAGAGGTGTTTTTAAATCATGTGATAGCCCCGTAATCCACTCTTCACGTAGTTGCTCTGCCTGTTTAATTTGCCTTTCGTTAAAAGTAAGTCGTTCTGATAAATGGTTGAGAGATTCATCCACAGGTTGAAATAATTTAAATTTCCTCTTTAGCTTCCCTGTCTTCCGATGATGAATATTCTTGTCACTTACCTCACTATAATCAAACTGAGTAAGTCGATCGATTCGAGATAATACATAAACAAGTGGTCGTACAAATTGACGAGAAATGCTTATAGATAAAAAAATAACACCTATTAACAAAATAATATGTCCACCAAAAAAGATGGAGATAAATAACAGCATTGCTTTATTAAAGGGCTCTTCAAATGGCTTATACGATGGATTGGGCATTCGCACAACCAGTGTTGACCCATTCTCTAAAGCGGCACTTTGTGTTAACTCTGCATGCTCAAAAATATCATATTTTTCTTCCAGTAACTGCGGTCTATGGAGCTTTTTATAACGCTCTCCAATAATTTCTACACGATCCCATTGCTCATTATAGACTTCAATAGCTGCCTTTTTATCCTGAATACGTTGGAGTAGTTCTGTTGGTATCTCACCTTTTTCTTTCCAGCTTTGAAGTGCGTCCTCAAAAAGTGGCTGTACAGGTGATACTGGCAGAAATAATAAATAATAATTAGGAATTTCCCATGTATGCATACCTGGTTTCTTAAGATCCATTATCTCACTATCGGTCATACCACATAGCTCACATAAGTCTCCTGTGTAATCAACAATGTTCATGGATTGATCGAATAAGTATAATTGTCCCGCATTCTCTTTCGCTCTCTTTACTAAATAGTCAGCAATTTTAATGGATGTTCCCTTTTCTACAACAGCATCATCTTTAATTTCATAGGAGCTCATTACATGAATATTGTCACCCACTCGATTATTAATAAAGATCCCGAAGGACACCAAACTAATGATAAAACCCGAGATAATTAGCAAATAAAATACAATGAAATAAGACACAAAGCGAAGTGTTAATTTTCTAGCAGGCTTCATGAAAGAACATCTCCAACAAGTTTATAACCAATACCTCTAACAGTTATAATGCACGTTGGTTTACCTGGATTTTTTTCTATTTTTTCTCGTAGTTTTCGAATATGCACCATCACAGTATTATCATCGAATAAGCAGTCGCCCCATACACGCTCATAAATTTGCTCCTTTGATAAGACCTGCCCAGCATTTTCGCATAAATATTTTAATAAATGAAACAATCGGCCACTAATAATTTCCTTTATTCCATCTACGGTTATCTCTGCCGCATCAATATCAAATGTAAATCGACCACATGCAAAAAGATTGTTTTGTGGTACATCCTTCTTTTTCAGATAGCGTCCAAGCTGTACCTTCACCCTCGCTACCAGCTCAAGTGGATTAAATGGCTTCGTAATATAATCATCTGCACCGTTCATAAACCCCCGAAGCTTATCTGCATCACTACCCTTGGCAGTTAAAAAGAATACAGGTGCATCGCTACGCTCACGAATTAGATTCGCCATATCTATACCACTTCCATCTGGTAGCATTATATCTAATAAGTAAAAATCAAAGCTTTTCATCTCTAAGTTCTTTCTCGCTTCTTGTACGGTGCTACATAATGTGATGTTTAAAAATCCATCTTTTCTTAATATAATTTCAATCATCTCCGCAATAGCACGTTCATCCTCTAACACTAAAATTGACGCATCTTGCATTCTATCACCTACTTTTAAGATTACTTTAAGGCTGTCATTATTTCACCATAAGCTTCACTATGTACACTATGTATAAGATAACCAATTAAGGAGATAAAACGCAATGACAACAAACCGTGTAACCTTCATTGATACAATGCGTGGGTTTAGTTTATTTGGCATCTTAATGGCGAATTTACTGATTTTCCAATTTGGCATGTATGGTAAAGATGAGCTTCAACACCTTTCAGCCATCGATAATGGTGCTTTATATTTCGTTAAAATCTTTATCGAAGGATCATTCATGCCTATTTTTACAATTTTATTTGGCTTCTCTCTTATTAAAATGATTGAATCCATTCGAAAAAGAAAAAATAAAAGTCGCTGGTCCATTTTACGCCGTGCCACTGGGCTTATCGCACTTGGCTGGCTTCATTCAACACTGTTGTGGGAGGGAGATATTCTTCTATCCTATGGCTGTATGACTCTATTTTTACTCCCTTTTATTAACCGTAAGCCAAAAACACTTTTTATTTGGGCTGGAATTCTTTTTGTACTGACAACTGCTTTAACATTCGGTCATATGGATCCAAATAAAAAAGAACAAAAAGAGTTAGCAACTTACATCGAGCAAGCCGATGATGTGTATGCAAATGGAAGCTATTTGGAAATTTTTGATTTTCGAGCAAATGCTTTACCTCCTGGAATGGATGATCCTGCATTTATTTTTATCATCCTTATATTTGCACCTATCTTCTATGCCCCATTGTTCCTACTTGGTATGGGACTTGCTAAAAAGCAAGCATTTGTGAATATGGAGGACGAGAAGAAATGGTATAAGCTAGGTGCATTACTCGTTCCGATAGGGCTCGCTTGTAAAAGCTTTAGTTTTATAGAAAATAATTTTTCGAATCTCTTGATAATGGGAGGCTCACAGCTTTTAGCAATTGGCTATGTTTGCCTAGCAGCACTATTATTTAAATCTCGTCCTGTTCAATTTCTCTCTCCTGCCTTTGAAAGTGTTGGTAAATTATCACTTACCAATTATCTAATGCAAACCATTATTTGTACAACAATCTTTTACGGATATGGGCTAGGCTTATATGGCAAACTGGGCGTTTTTGGTGGCATTTTATTCGGAATTGTAGTTTATAGCTTGCAATGTGCGTTTAGCATTGCCTATTTAAAGAAATTTAAACGCGGACCATTCGAAGCTGTACTACGTGTATGGACAAATTGGTCATGGAATGGACAGATTAAAAAGAAAGGACAGATAACACATGAATAGTGACACCAAAGAGGACTTTACAGACACATGGTGGTTTTTAGGCATCTGTGCTGCTGTAGCTGCAGTCCTAACACTATTTGCATTTTAAACAACTGTAAAGAACAAAGGAATTCGTTTTCAGTTGCCCCCTACTGTATACTATTACTACTATACAGATTAGGGGGCATTTTATTGTTACAACGACTCATTATCACTGGTTATAAGCCTCATGAACTCGGAATTTTCAATGACAAGCATCCAGGTATAGCCATTATCAAAAAAGCGCTCGAAAACCGTCTACGTATACTAATCGATGAAGGTTTAGAATGGATTATCATAAGTGGACAGCCAGGTGTAGAAACTTGGGGAGCAGAAATTGTCTTGATATTGAAAAAGGAGTTCCCTCATTTAAAATACGCTGTCATTACACCCTTCCTTGATCAGGAGAAAAATTGGCAGGATCAGAAAAAGGAAAAGTATCAAGCCTTAGTAGCTCAAGCAGATTTTGTGACAAGCGTTACAAAAAAGCCATATGAGACTCCATGGCAATTTATCGAGAAGGATAAATTTATCATTCAAAACACAGATGGTCTGCTACTAGTTTACGACGAAGAAAACGAGGGCTCCCCAAAATATATGAAGCGTCTAGCTGAAAAGTATATGGACACTAACGATTACACACTTTTAACGATTAATGCCTACGATTTACAAGTAATAGCTGAGGAAATACAGCAGCAAGATTGGTAGAAAAATATTGATATAATTTTCTGACAATTATATACTTAATTATAAGGTTAACTCATTAAAAACCATCTTTGAATTTCAACTAGTCATATTGCTAATATCCTAAAAGGAGCTGTTGACATTTGAATAAAAAAATCGAAATGATTCTTGAGCCTTCTCCGGTCAATGTTTCCCATGATACGTATCGCAGAGAATGCAAATATACGCGCGGGATTCATATTGAAGAACAAGAGTTTAAAGCTATTTTGGATACAATGTGCCACGATTCACGCTTATATTTTGATTTCCATAATCCACGTAAGGAAATTATCAAGGGAACATATTTAAATGGTCACTCCGGGTTAGCACGCAATATCTATGATTACTATAAAATCAATTATGCCATTGAGCTTAGTGAACTAATTAACGGTAAGGATTTTTATGTCAAAATAATTTAAATTCTAAATTTAAAAAGGAGCTACTCTCAAATGAGAATAGCTCCTTCTTACATTTTTATAGATCCGCTACTTGAGCACCTAATTCTTTATTATTGTACATATCTGTGTCCAATTCTTTGGTTACACGTGCAGTTGTGACACCCGCTGTCATAGAACCACTTACATTTAGTGCAGTACGTCCCATGTCGATTAATGGTTCAACAGAGATTAAAATACCAGCAAGTGCAACTGGTAAATCAAGAGCTGATAAGACTAAAATTGCTGCAAATGTTGCACCACCACCAACACCAGCCACACCAAATGAACTAATTGCTACTACTGCAATCACAGTAATGATAAATACTGGATCAAGTGGATTAATGCCAACTGTAGGCGCAATCATGATGGCTAGCATCGCAGGATAGACACCAGCACAGCCATTTTGACCAATCGATAAACCAAATGAACCTGAGAAGTTCGCAATTCCCTCTGGTACACCTAGGCGGCCTGTTTGCGTTTTAATGTTCATTGGTAAAGTACCAGCACTTGAACGTGATGTAAAGGCGAATAATAGTGTTTCTGCAGACTTTTTCAAATACGTAAATGGATTTAAACCACTTAATGTTAAGATTAATAAGTGTACTAATAACACAATAAATAGCGCTGCATAGGATGCTATTACAAATTTACCCAAATTATAAATTGCCCCAAAATCAGATGTTGCTACTGTACGTGCCATAATGGCAAGTATGCCGTATGGTGTTAAACGTAAAACGATTGTTACAACACCCATTACTAATGCATAGATGGCATCTAGACCCTTCTTAATCGTTGCACCCATCGCTTCATCCTTACGTGCTACACGTAAATAGGCAAAGCCTAAGAATGCTGAAAAAATTACAACGGCAATCGTTGATGTTGAACGAGCTCCCGTTAAATCAAGGAATGGGTTTGCTGGGAATAACTCAATAATCTGTGTTGGTAAATCTGGCGCAGATAATCCAGAAGTTTTTTCTTCGATATATGCTCCACGCTCAGTTTCTGCATCCCCTTGCATAATTTGTGATGCGTCTAAATCAAATACAGTTGCTGATAAAATACCTACTGCTGCTGATACAGCTGTCGTACCAATTAAAATGGCTAAAATGAGTGCAGCCATTTTCCCAAAATTCTTACCCACCTTCATTTTTGTAAAGGCGATTAAAATAGAAATAAAGACTAATGGCATAGCAACCATTTGTAGCAATTTCACATAACCAGTACCGATAATGTTGTACCAAGATGTCGTTTTAGCCAATACCTCAGAATCGATGCCATAAATTAAGTGAAGTCCAAGACCAAGTGCAATTCCTAGACCCAGACCCATAAAAACACGATTTGAAAACTTAACGTGTTTTTTGTTCATAAAATATAAAATCCCAACGAATACGAGCAAAACGGCTACGTTAAGAATGATTTGTAATGTAGACAATGGAAATCCTCCTAAGATGCTTAATTATGATGTAAATCGAATTATATACCTATAATCCCTATAATTCAAGTATGTTTTATTTAGATTAATAATTTCCTAAAGTGAAAGCGGTTCCTTTTCTTTGATTATGCCCCAAACAAGGAATATAATAAATTTAGTTTAACGTTAAACCTTTTTTCGCAATATAAGAGAGGAGCTTTTTTATGGGGAAATTACAAGATAAAGTAGCTATTATAACTGGTAGTGGTGCAGGTATAGGAAAAGAAATAGCACGTAAGTATGCTGTGGAAGGTGCAAAAGTAGTCATTGCTGATTTTAATGACAATGCCTTAAACAATTAAAGGAAGCTGGCTATGAAGCATTTGGTGTAAAGGTAAATGTTGCTGTAGAAGAAGATATTCGTGCAATGATTGCTAATACCATTAATCATTATGGTCGTATTGATATTTTAGTCAACAACGCTGGAGTTGGTGACAATATGCAAGCAGCAGCGAATGTAGAAGATACTGTTTGGCAGCGCGTAATAGACATTAATGTAACTGGTATGATGCGTGCGATTCGTCAAGTTTTGCCAATACTTGTTGAAAATGGCGGCGGCACAATTGTTAATATGGCCTCTATTACTGGTCTTACAGGAGGACGAGGTGGCTTAGCATACACAACTGCCAAGCATGCTGTAGTTGGTATGACCAAAAATATTGCCTCTCACTATGGTTCACAAAACATTCGCTGTAACGCTATTGCACCTGCACATGTGGAGACTGGCTTTGCGGCGACAATGACAAATGTTGACCCGTTCGGAATGGAGCAATCTATTCGCGGTGTACAACTGATGCCAAAAGCTGGACAGGTTTCTGATATTGCTAACATTGCTCTATTCCTTGCCTCAGAAGATGCTGGTCTAATTAACGGTGTGGCATTAGCAGCTGATGCTGGTTGGAGTGCTTATTAAAATTTTAGAAGCTAAAAATCCAAAAATCCTACCTCAATTAATGAACGAGGTAGGGTTCTTTTTTGAACTCATTAATTAAATAACAGCTTCCTGAAATCTTTTTACATTGTTTTTTTACACGTGTCACAGCATCTGATAAATGATTGACAGAGGTGAATTGTTGATTTTGATTGGTAATCACCGCAACTGATAGAGATGTACATTTAAAGGGCTCTAGCTTTCCCATTCTATTATGAATCTGTAATGTTGGTAAATCCTCTGGGTCATAAAAGTCTAAAATTTGAGCATCAAACTCATTGATAATTCTTTCACAAATAGGAATGGTATCATAATGAGGAAGAATTGCGACAAAATCATCCCCTCCAATATGCCCTAAAAAATCCTCCACACCAACGATATTTCTTTTCAAAATATCTGTTAAATATAGTAGGATTTTATCTCCTTTATTAAAACCGTACGTATCATTATAGGATTTAAAATGATCTAAATCAAAATAGATTAAGCTATACTGTGGTAATAACAACGATTCTTCTAGTTTTTCATCAATTAATTTATTACCCGGAAGGCTGCTTAATGGATTTAAGAAGCTTGCAATAGCTACTTGTGTGTCTACAAGCTTTAGTAATAGTTCACGAATGCTAACTACACCAACATATATACCATTCCTTGTAACAATAACATCATCATATAAATCCTCTGGAGGTCTGCTCATTGCAACTGTGCTGACCTCCGTAATAGGTGTGTGATGTTCTACCATTAACGGATTGTCCTTAATAATAAGTTGGTTTTGACGTCCCATAAATAAATTATAGCCATAACGTGTACCAATTTTTTGATAGAAATGTGTGCGTGTAATATGCCCAATTGGTCTCTCATCCCTGACAACAACAACACTGCGCAACGATAGATTACTGGTAAACAGTAAATCCACCTCTTTGTTCTTCACAAATTCATCAATACAAGGAACAGTTTCAATGACTTCCCCTATCTTCATGGTCACCCATCCTTATTTTCCCCAAATGTATTTCCTTTGCTGGCTTTCCTAACGCATAGCCTTGGGCATAATGAATGCCTATCTTATGCAAATATTCAAGCTCTTCTTGCCGTTCAATGCCCTCTGCAATAATTTTTGTTTCTACCTGCTCCGCATATCCCATAAGCAATGACACAAGCTGCTGCTGTTCACTATTCTGATCGATATATTGAATTAAAGAGCGGTCTAGCTTAATAAATTCAGGCTTTAAATAAATAAGTGTTTTTAGGCTGTTATAGCCTGAACCCACATCATCTACTGCAATTCGGTAGCCCTGTGATCGATAATGTGATAACACACGTTCAAACTCTACAAAATCTAACACAGCACTACGCTCTGTTAGCTCAAATACAACCTGCTGCGGTTTAATGCCTAACTCCTTTAATAATTGCAAGGTTTCACCACTATGATATTTCTTATCTAGCAGAACATTCGGATGTATATTCAAAAAAACTAAAAAATCTCTATTTTCCAAATCTCCAGGCAATCTCTCTTTAAAACGTTGCAATGAAAGGTTGCGGCAGAAGCATTCAAATAAAAAAACACAGTCAGTTTGTCCAACAAATTCATAAAACTGATCGACACTTGAAAACAGTTGAGAAGGCTCTGGACGATTTAGCGCTTCAAACCCCATTGTCTGCTTAGTCTGAATATCGACAATCGGTTGAAAATAAGTATGTAAAGCATTTTCTTGAATAATTTGCTTTAATGCCTTTAAACGTTTTATATACAATGTATTGTTTTGATGCTGCTCATATAAATGCTTCAAATAAGAAAATACATTACTAGTTTTTATGCTTTGTCTCACAACAGACTCCATTCTCGCACCTCTTAAATTGGTTATTATGATCTATTGTACCTCTTTATTGTAAATGTACTGTGAATAAGATGTAAAAAGAGGTAGCCCAAGCACTAGTTTTCTATCAATCTAATCCATTGCTCTCTTAAAAGTAAGCTTTTTTGATTATTTTCAAAAATAGTACATTTTTCTCAATATACAAACTATTCAAATATAACAAATTTGATATATTTCATAATTAGTGTATGCTTGTAATAATAGTATTTTATTACCTTTCATAAAAATTTGTTCTTAATAGGGAAACCTATTTAGATAAAAACTATTTTTTCAAGGGAGGATCCTGTTAATGAGCTTGTCTATTCAACAAATATTGGAAAACAAAGGAATTACACCAAAATCTGAGCACCTTGAACAATTAAAAATACGCTGGGAAGGCATGCAGTCGCTTCGAGGTAATTTAGAAGGAATCGCTATCGATGACGCTGATATTGCTATCCGTAATCTTCCTGGAGGTGATCATATTGACAACTGATTTACATTTAAAATCTGTTGAAGAGCTAGCACCTTTACTGGAGGCTAAAAAACTTTCTCCCGTCGAACTGACGAAAGCAATCTTAGATTTTGCAGAAGAAAGTCAGCCAAGGATTAATGCATATATGGCATTTTATCGTGAAGAAGCTCTAGCACAGGCACAAGTTGTAGAAAAAGAGATCTTAAACGGACAGTATCGTGGAATGTACCACGGGATTCCCATGGCTTTAAAAGATAATCTGTATTTTAAAGATAAAATTACAACGATGTCTTCCAAGATTCATAAAGACTTCGTATCAGGCTATGACGCGACTGTCGTAGAAAAGCTTCGTGATGCTGGTGTGATTTTCACGGGGAAATTAAGCATGCACGAATATGCTTGGGGGATTACCAATAATAACCCTCATTATGGACCCGTTCGCAACCCTTGGGACTTAGAGAAGATCCCTGGAGGCTCTAGTGGTGGCTCTGGCGCGGCAGTAGCAGCAGGAGCTAGCGTTGCTTCATTAGGGACTGATACTGCTGGCTCCATTCGAATTCCATCATCCGCCTGTGGGATTGTTGGCTTAAAGCCTACTCATGGACGTGTAAGTAAGTATGGTTGCTACCCGCTTGCCTGGAGCCTAGATCATATTGGTCCTATGACTAAGACAGTCAAAGATGCGGCAGGTCTACTTGAAATAATCGCTGGTTTTGACCATAGAGATCCTACTTGTGTAAATGTCACAACTGAGAATTACAGCCAGCAAATCTCAGGTGATGTTAAAGGTTTAGTTATTGGTATCAACGAAGATTACTTCTTTAATCGTGTTGATTCAGAAGTAGAAAAGGCCGTGCGAGCAAGCATCCAAAGCTTAGTGGATCAGGGTGCAAGAATTGAAACTGTTCGTATCCCTTCTGTGCAATATGCTGAATGGGCTGAGCTGGTTACTTCCCTTTCGGAGGCTGCAGCCATCCATCATTCAGATTTACAAAGCAGACCGCAGGATTTTGGTGATGATATCCGATTGTTATTTGAACTAGGTGAATTACCTTCTGCAGTGGATTACTTACAGGCTCAGCAAGTCCGTCGACAAATTAAACAAGAGTTTACACAAATATTTAATCAGGTAGATGTGTTAATATCACCTACATTGCCTGTAGTGGCTAGTACCATCGGTGATAATTTTGCCACTTTAAATGGTGAAAAGGTTGATTTAATTGACAATATCATTCGTTTTACAGGTCCAAGTAACTTAACTGGATTACCTGCCCTTTCCGTTCCTTGTGGCTTTAAAGGCAATTTACCAGTAGGCCTACAAATCATAGGGCCTGCCTTTAAAGAAGGTCTTATTCTGAATGTTGGTTATGCAATTGAGCAAACAAATCCACTGAAAAATAGAAAGCCTAATATTTTTGCAAACCATTAAGCATAAAACATTTTACTAGAAATCTGCTGATTGTAATCGTCAGCAGATTTTTTGGTTGTGAGTGCATTCTGTAAATCATCAATACTAATAGAATTTTATTAACAATTACTTTTATAATAAGTAGTAGAAGCTCAATCTCAAGAAAGGTTGCTTGATGTCCTTATGAACGTAGAGAACTTTTTACAACTACCTATTACAAAAGATTTTACAGTCGTTGCTGGTCACAATGGATTACATAAATCGGTTCAAAATGTCGAAATTCTAGACTTTGAATTTTCACCTGATATTCATACTGTGCGTGACACAATCTTCACACCAAATAGTGTTGTGTTAAGCAGCTTATTATTTGCTAAGCAGCAGCCAGAATATTTATTGAATGCGGTGAAGAATCTAATTGAGCTCGGGGCAAGTGCTTTAGCTTATAAGCCTGTAATCTTTAAGGATCTACCAGAGGAAGTAATAATGTTTGCAGATGAAAACAATTTTCCTATATTACGATTTGGGGGAGATGAATTTTTCGAAAAAATCATTTTAGAGACGATGGCCTATGCAAAAACACAGGATTATTCATTCTTTTTAGAAACGATGATGAAACGTCTTATCGAGGAGGATATCCCTGATGAACAAATAAAATCCTTTTTACAGCAGATCAATAAGCCCTTTGATAAATATGTATTTGTCGCCAATATTCAAGTACAAGAATATACCGATAGTCAATGGATGCAACCCCTATTTCAATTAGAGCCCTTAATGAAATCCGGAATGATTTGTTCTTACAAAAAGAGTCTCTTTATTTTATTTACACATTCTTCTGAGCAGTTTCAATTTAAAAAATTTCTAAATGAATGGTTAGTTATGTATGCAATTTCAACTGAATCATTGACCTTTGGCTATAGCAGCTGCCATGTAACTCAACAGGAACTCTCGATAGCTGTTCGTGAAGCCTACTATGCACGCATCATGGCTGAAATTGAAGGTATTCCTAGCCGTCATTACGAAACCCTTGCATCAGACTGTTTGTTAATTGAATTACACCGTAAGGACGCTAAATTTGCTATGGACTATGTTTATAGCTATCTTGGACCCTTACTTGAGAAAAAAGCTGATCCTGATTTAATAAAAACCGCTATTACCTATGTTGCAAAAAAAGGCAATATCAAAGAAGTGGCGATTGCTCATTTTTGCCATCCAAACACTATTCGCTATCGCATGGCAAAAATTCGTCAGCTGCTAGCACCTATAGATAATGAGTATGTTTTCTATGAACGGCTCGCAGCAGCCGTTAAATTGTACTTATTACATAGCAATATGAATGATTAATTAGCAGCTTTGGAATAAGTACAAAGAAACGCCTGAATATTTAGAATTAAAATCAAAATAATTTCCTCCCTCTCATGCTATTCTAGTAAAGTTAGGAGGAAGAAAGATGAAACAATATATGGCTGACGGTATGCTTTTAGTTACAGCTATCGTTTGGGGTAGCGGATTTGTTATAACGGCTATCGCTTTAGAATATTTAACAGCTTATCAAGTAATGGCAGGGAGATTTATATTAGCTGCCATTATACTAACAACAATATTTGGCTACAGATTAAAAAAAGCTTCAAAATCAGTAATTTGGAAAGGGATTATATTAGGTACCATATTGTACATTGCCTTTGCACTTCAGACTGTCGGTTTACAATATACAACCCCCTCTAAAAATGCTTTTTTAACAGCGGTCAATGTTATTGTCGTCCCATTAATCGCATATGCCGTTTACAAACGTCGTATAGACGGTTATGAAATTATTGGTTCAACAATGGCTATTGTTGGAATTGGTTTTTTATCACTACAGGGCTCATTAACCATGAATATAGGAGATGCACTTTCCTTAGCATGTGCTGTTGCATTCGCCTTTGATATTTTTTGTACAAACCTCTTTGTCCAAAAAGAAGATGCCATTGCCCTGACGATTATTCAATTTATCACAGCATCACTATTAGGTATTCTGGTTGTAGCCAGTCAAGGTGAAATCCCTACTACACTTGAAAAAGAAGCCATTTATTCTATTATATATTTAGCTATTTTTTCAACTACCCTTGCCTATCTATTCCAAAATGTGGCAAACCAATATACTTCCGCTACAAAGGCTGCAATTATCTTGTCGACAGAATCCTTCTTCGGCATGGTATTGTCTGTCATATTCTTACATGAGGTATTAACAGGTCGCATGGTTGTAGGTGCGGTACTAATTTTACTTGCTATATTAATTGCAGAGGTCAAACCTGCTCATCCCAAAAAAAGAATGATGAAAAGCTCTCGCTAAGAACTTTAAAATAGTTTCAGTCTTACTGAAGCTATTTTTTTATGGATGACTAGTCATTAAGCTGGTAGTAATGCCGACAACAAATACGGTAATAATAGACAGCATCAGTGTACTAGAGGATAAAAGGAGCCCCCCTACAACGATAACAATGGAATCAATCATAAAAATAAGAATCCCCACATTAATGCCTGTTTTATCGCATATGAACTGCGCAATTAAATCTGTCCCACCAGTGCTTGTCTGAAATCTAAGCATTAAACCTATTCCAAACCCCATAAGAATCCCACCCAATACGGCACTATAGATGGCTTCTATTTGAATAAGATTGCGAACAGGCTTCATTAAATCAATCATAAGTGAAGAGGCTATTAATCCATGTATGCTATTGTAAAAATACGCTCTATATTTATACCAAGCTATAATAAAAATCGGAATACTAATGATGATAATCATTAAGCCAATTTTTAACTTATACAAGTAGTATAAAATTAGTGCTATTCCTACAACTCCCCCATCTAAAATTTGATAGGGTGTTAAGAATAAATTAATCCCTAACGATACAGCAGTACTACCTATAAGAATGACCAGACCTTTCGTAAAAAAATACATACAACCCCCCTCCGGGACTTAGCATGTAAATATAGTATGAAAATTTGAAAATGAACATGTTATGAAATACACCTTTGTACAAGAATACTCTCACTTTTTTTATCGAGTCCGCTCGATAAATTTCTCAATAATAAGTGCCGATCAATTATGCCTCGGCATAATTGCGTCTGGAATCGGCTTTGTGTTTGCACAAAGAATTCCTTTCCGATTCCGTGACATCCGCCGGAGGCTTTAACTTCTTTCAGCAGGTGTTTGGACACCCTCTGAAAACAGCTTAAATCCGCATTCATCTCACCACCTATAGAGGTGGGAGACTTCTGCTGAAAGAAGTTAAAAAATTTCATTCTTCTACTTAACAATCGAATCTTATTCCTTTATTCTCAGTATATAGTTGTAAAAAAATGAAAAGAGGTATAAATGATGGAACATACATTGTTAGAGCGAGTAAAAGATACACGCTTACATTTAAGAAGATCTTTGCTAGCAACTATTTTTGAAGAGTTTGATGTACAGCGTATGAAATTAAGCGAACAGCAACGTAAAGAAAAGTATGATACGATGCTAGACAGTCCCTTCCGCTTCTTCCGTGGAAGTGCCTATCTATTTTATTTTGATGTTACAAAATCCCCCTCTATATTCCATACGTCTGATGTTAAACCAGCATGGATACAGGGTGATATGCATATGGACAACTTTGGCGCATTTCAAAATGAAACAGGCGACATTGTATTTGATGTTAATGATTTCGATGAAGGTTATGTTGGCTCTTACCTCTATGATATTATTCGCATGAGTGTCAGTATAGCACTATATCTTGAGGAGCAGGGCTTACATCAGGCTGCTCAAGAAACAGCTATTCATCATTTTCTACATAGCTACATCAATCAATTAAAACGATTCCAACGTAAGCAGGACGATCCACTGACACTAAC
The DNA here is from genome assembly GCA_002973635.1 of Lysinibacillus sp. B2A1. Classification (GTDB taxonomy): domain Bacteria; phylum Bacillota; class Bacilli; order Bacillales_A; family Planococcaceae; genus Lysinibacillus. Next base: position 362,118 of record CP027224.1, on the reverse strand, counting down.
ATTTACTAAACATAATACAAAAGGACCTATTAAACGGGTGCTGAAAAAGCTTGAAAAACGGCAACGATCTCACTTTTTACAGGATATAACATACATTAATGATGCTGGTCAGCGTGTCTTCCAATGGAATGATGAGGTACAGCCCGTCTCTGCTGAGGAATATGCTGCTATCTCCTCTGTATGTCCAAGCTATAAAATTAAAGATATAGCTATCAAATATGGCTCAGGAACAGCATCTATAGGTTTGAAGCGTTATTATATTTTAGTTGAGGGTCAAACAGATGCTTTGGGCGTAGACGATTTAGTTCTTGAAATGAAGGAGGTACGCACAGCCATCCCAGCTTATTTTTTGCCATATAATGAGGTATTTTGGGAGAATTATAAGCATCAAGGAGCCCGTGTAGTCAGCACTCAGAAAGCCATGCATCATCTAGAGGACCCACATCTTGATTTTGTTACAATGGATGGCCAGGAATACTACATTCGAGAGCGCTCTCCTTATAAGAAAAAAGTAAAGCCTAAAAACTATCGGGAGTTAGAAGATTATTTTACTACTACTGCAACTATGGGCCAAATTGCAGCTAAGATTCATGCCCGTGCCGATGTGGATTACTCACAGGTTTTCACATACCATAGTGAAGAGGAAATTTTAAATGCCATTGGAAAAGAGCGCCGTGTTTTCGTGGAAAGTAGTATTTTACAAGCAATGCGCTACAAGGAAATTGTTTATACTGATTATGAATTATTTAAAGAATGGGTTAACGAAAAGTTTAATAAAAGTTAAAAAAATAGACCTCTGCCAAAAAACAGAGGTCTATTTTTGTAGTAAATCGCATTATTTTTGCTTTACCTTCATTCGATTCAGCAAAAATCCGCCTTTAAAAGACTTAGGCTCGTAAGAAATAATAAACGCATTTGGTTCAAATTGCTCCACAATTTGAAAGAGTTCCGTCTCGCGATTTCTCTTTGTTAATATTTCGTATTTATAGCGATTACTATCTCGTCCTTCACCAACATAGATGGTCACAGCAAAGCCTTCATTACGCAGGTAATTTATAAGCTCTTCGTTTTTATTCTGAGTATTGATAGTCGTATAAACGTAGCCAATCGCTAATTTCCGTTCGATTTTTGCACCTAAAAAAATGCCTAAACCAAAACCAATAGCATAAACGACCATGGCTAACATACTTTGTTTTCCACTAAAAACAAGGGAAAGGCCAAATACATACACTAACATCTCCATCATACCGAATAAAGCAGCAAGAAACGTTATATTTTTTACCAAAAATATTGTTCGTAACGTTAAAAAAGGTACATAAACCAATTGAAGTATTAAAATCAGAACTATACTTTGCATTTGTAAGAGACCTTTCAAAAAGTAATGGATATACACTATAAATTATATGTTCAGTTAAGTAGTTGCATTCTATTAATAAACAAGCCTATAGTTTATTTAGCAATTCCCTATTCTTTTCATTTTAAACATCTACATGGACTAAATTCATGGGATTTAGTAATTCTTTTTTCTGTATTACCAAGTAATCTAACGGTTCTTATGATTGCACTCTTTCTATTTACATTCATTTTATCTGGTGAGTAATCTAGTCGGGATTTTCCCTGCAGAAAGTTTCCCAACAGACATTCGTTCCTCAGGAGTTGGCTTTGCAACTGCAATTAGTCGTCTAGGTTCTGCCGCAAGTACGTTCCTGCTTCCGATGAGTATGGCTAACCTTGGTGTACAAAATACGATGCTTTGTTTAACAGGTATTTTAGTCATCGGTACCATCGTGTCAATTGCATGGGCTCCAGAAACTAAAGCATTATCTTTAAGTGATGCTAGTAATGTTTCTGAATAAATAATATAAAAATGCCGCCTGCTTCTTCAGAATAGCTAGAAGCAGGTGGCATTTTATATGAAGGTTATATCTACCCATGCATCGGGTCTTCCTTATGCTTAGGCCCAATCATGTTGAATAAAATATTAAGGATAATCGCTGTAACAGAACCACAGACGATACCATTTGACGTCAGAATCGAAACGCTTTCTGGTAGTGCATCAAAAATTCCAGGAACAACTGATACACCGACACCAAGGCTGACTGCAATTGCAGCAATCATGGCATTTTCCGCTGACTCATTCATAACAGGTACAAGCATACCCATACCTTGTGTAATTACCATACCGAACATCGCTAGCATTGCCGCACCAAGTACTGGTGTTGGAATGATCGTTGTTAGTGCTGCGATTTTTGGTAGGAAACCAAGTGCTACTAATAATCCACCTGTGATGTAAATAACTTTACGGTCTTTTACGCCTGACATACGTGTAAGTCCCACGTTTTGTGAGAAAGTTGTATAAGGGAAGGCATTGAAAATACCCCCAATCACAGAGGCAAGACCTTCTGAACGATAGCCTCGCGCTAAATCCTTTGAATCGATTTTTTTGTTACAAATATCGCTTAGTGCAAAATAAACACCTGATGATTCTACTAGAGATACCATCGCAACAAGTGTCATAGTGACAATTGCAGATGCATTAAATGTTGGCATGCCAAAGTAGAAAGGTTGAACCATGTGTAACACATCAGCATCTGAAACTGGACTAAAGTCGACCATCCCCATAAACGCGCCTAGGATTGTCCCAGCAACTAGACCAATTAAAATAGAAATTGCACGTACAAAGCCTGTAGAGAAACGATAAACCAATAAAATAATAACTAATGTAATGAAAGCTAAAGCAACATTAGCACCAGATGCAAAATCCTCTGCCCCTTGTCCACCTGCCATATTGTTCAATGCTACTGGCAATAAAGAAATACCAATAATCGATACTACAGAGCCTGTAACAACTGGTGGGAAGAATTTTACTAGCTTTCCGAAGAAGCCAGCAATAATGACAACAATGAAACCTGAAGCAATAATAGAACCGTAAATATCTGTAATTCCCTGCTCAGGATTTGTACCGATTGCAATAATTGGACTAACCGCAGTAAACGTACAGCCTAGTACTACTGGTAACCCAATACCGATAAACTTACCTGAATACACTTGTAAAAGTGTTGCGATCCCACACATCATAATGTCAATCGCCACTAGATATGTCATTTGCGCTGAATCAAAGCCAATAGCGCCACCGATAATGAGTGGTACTAAGATGGCACCTGCATACATCGCAAGTAAATGTTGAATCGCTAGCGTTGTCGATTTAAAGGTATTCATTACGCGCGAGCCTCCGCAGCAAATGTTACGTTGCCATCTTCTAGGGAGTCAATAATTGCTAATGATTCTACACGAACTCCTTGTTCACGTAATAATTTCCCGCCATCTTGGAAGCCTTTTTCGATAACAATACCAACACCAACCACATTTGCACCTGCTTGGGCTGCGATGTCAAGTAATCCTTTTACTGCTTCTCCATTCGCTAAGAAGTCATCAACGATTAGTACATTATCCTCTTCATTTAAGAAATTACGTGATACGGAAATATCATTTGTTTCATTTTTTGTAAATGAATGTACTTTTGAAGAATAAAGATTATCCGATAATGTTAACGATTTACGTTTACGCGCAAACACTACAGGAGCACCGATTTCAAGTCCTAACATAACTGATGGTGCAATTCCTGAAGATTCAATCGTTAAGATTTTTGTAATAACTTGGTCAGAAAAGCGGTTGGCAAATTCATGGCCAATTTCTTTCATTAGCATTGGGTCGATTTGATGATTTAAAAAAGAATCTACCTTTAATACTGATGAAGATAAAACTTTTCCTTCTTGCATAATTTTGTCATGTAGTAACTTCATTTCCTTTATGTCCTTCTTTCTTATAGTAATAACTTATTATGAGCTGATAACATCCATTATTGGAGAAAATACAAAACGCTCATTCCTATTGATCAATTTCGCCTTGGCGTAATTGTAGCTGCCGCTATGCTTTCGGTACAAAAAACATTTGCTGAATGAAGATAAAAAAACGCTGAATACTTTGATTCCATTCATCTATGAGTGGAGCAAAGCATTCAGCGTTAAACGTCGAAACGAATAGAAAACATCATCACCTTGTATGAGGTTTCCTAAAGCATTGCTACCCATAGTCGATTTATTTACGGTAAATCGGTAGAAACTCGCGAGCCCTATTCTCGCTATTATATGAGTGAAACGGTATGAAACTGTAAAAACTTTCTTATTGCTATTCCGTTTTCAATCAATACTTCATTCGGTATGTGCTTATATGACACTATGAATAAAGTTTGATTTTTCGGAATTTACTGGTATTCTACTAATTTTCAATTGTAAACGTTCGTGTTTTACAATCAACGTACTGATTATATCAGACAACTTTCAAGCTTGCTAGTCATTATTTTGATAAATGAAAAGGTACTGTCATAATGACGACATTTTTGTGAAATAACAGAGAAGCGCGAATTAAAAGACTCGATTGATTGTGTAACATATGATGCCATCCTTTTTTCGGTAAAAATTGTGGAATCACAACTGTTACTTGATGCCCTGTTTTCATACATTGATGCTCAACCTTATCTATAAATTTCATTAACGGCTGTGTGATACTTCTATATGGAGAGTAATATGTTACAAGCCGAATAGTTGGTTGCCAGGCTTTCCATTTTTCCTCAAAGGCTTTTGCATCAGCCTGATCAAATGCAACATAAAAGGCAATAATTTTATCTACATTTAATGACTGTGCATAATGTAAGGTGTTTTCCACTACCTTAGTAATCCCAGCCACAGGTACAATGAAAACATTCCCCTCAATAATCGGATGCTCCTGATTTACTAATCTGAGCTGTTCACCAACTGCCTGATAATGATGCTTGATGCGATGAAACATCAGAATAATGATTGGTAAAAAGATAAACACTGGCCATACCTGAGGCAACTTCGTCACAAAAAACATCATGGCAACAATAAAAGAGATAATTGCGCCAATTGTGTTAATTGTAAATTTTGGTATCCAACCTTTTGGTTTTTCATGCCACCATTTTCGCATCATCCCTGCCTGTGCTAAAGTAAATGGAATAAACACACCAACTGCATAGAGTGGGATTAAATGCTCTGTCATTCCATCAAATAAAATGATTAACACGATGGCTGCTAAGCCCAGCATCATAATACCATTCGAATAGCCGAGGCGATCCCCACGAATTTGGAATATTCGAGGGATAAAACCATCCTTTGATAAATTAACAGCGAGTAAGGGAAAGGCTGAATATCCTGTATTTGCCGCAAGCACTAATATCATCGCTGTTGTTCCCTGAACGATATAGTAAAAAATATTCCTACCAACACTTGCCTCTGCAATTTGTGAAACAACTGTTGCCTTTTCATTTGGAGCCACTCCATAAAAATAAGCCAGGCTGACAATACCAATAAATAGTATGGCTAAAATAGCCCCCATTGCTAATAATGTCTTTGAGGCATTTCTTGGTGCTGGATCTCTAAAATTAGGTATGGCATTTGAAATGGCCTCAACACCAGTCAAAGCAGAGCTTCCAGATGCAAACGCCTTTAATAATATAAATAAACTAATTCCAGCTACTGGTGTCCCAACCTTTGGATGTAGCTCTGCGGGAACCTGACCAGTAATGACGTTGTAAATCCCTATTCCGATTAACACCAGCATAACTACTACAAACAAATAAACGGGATATGCTAGAACAGATGCCGATTCCGTTACACCACGTAAGTTTAAAATCGTTAGACAAATAACAAAAAACACAGCAATTATGACATTATATGAATGCAGACTTGGGAATGCCGAAGTAATCGCATCGGTCCCAGCTGATACACTTACAGCTACTGTTAAAATGTAATCAACAAGTAATGATCCCCCCGCAACAAGACCAGCATTGATGCCTAAATTTTCCCGAGACACAACATATGCTCCTCCACCATGGGGATAAGCAAAAATCACCTGACGATACGAAAAAATAAGTGCTGTCAGTAAAACAATTACCCCAGCAGCAATCGGTAGTGAATACCAAAAGGCAACCGTACTTATCGTCATAAGTACAATTAATATTTGCTCAGGACCATATGCCACTGATGACAAAGCATCCGATGAAAGAATGGCAAGTGCCTTTGTTTTACTTAGCTTCTGTTCCCCTAACGCGTCGGATCTTAATGGTTTACCGATAACATAACGTTTTAAGGAAGATTTCATAATAAACACCTTCTAGTTTCATAGAGTGTGTTTCGCATTTCTAAATCGATTACGCCCTCGCATAATCGTTATTGTGTTATACATTGGGGCTTTTTTTCATCCCTAGAACGAGAAATGGGATAAAAAAAGTCCACAAGTCATCACTAAATAAGACTTGTAGACGTTCATTCGTCTGCCAAGCTCCACTTTTCTGCTCTTAACGCTTACGAGGTTAGCTGTCGGATTCGGGCCTGAGTAGCCCTACCCTTCATATTGAAGAGATTCACCCCAAGGATTACCTAAGTTATCCGTAAAAATTGGGTCCCCCGCGTTTAGTTGCTTCAGCGATTTAGAAATTTGAAACTTTTATAATGATGTCATATTACGCCTGTCGATTAAAAAAGTAAAGCAGAAAATTTTTCATTAAGACGTGTAAAACACATAAACTTCTTTAGCCATGCAATAACAAATTGATTATTGAATTTAGACAAAAAAAGCTATCTTAAAAGTATATTCCCACTTTTAAGATAGCTAAGCACATTAATCCTCAATATCCTGCTCGAACCATAAAATGTCCCCAGTTGAAGAATCAACATCAATTTCGTATTCATATTGTCCGTTTTTAATTTCTATTTCATATATGCCATCATCGAGCTTTATTTTTGTAACTGTTCCCTTTACTTTTGTTAAGGCCTTTTCAATAGCCTGTTCTTTTGTAATTTTTGCTGTTTTGTTAGTAGAGGTTGTAGAGTAGTCATTCATATCATCCGAATCACGAAGCTCTTTCTTTTGCTTTAATAGCTTCCCTGTAAAAGCATCAAATTTTAAATCATATTCTTCCGTCTCTGTATGCACCTCAACCTCGTAGATAGAACGATAACGGTTTTGATCGAACTCAATATCCGCAACTGTACCGTTAACAACAGCTAATGCTTTTTTCTCAATCTCCTGCATTGTTAACACTTTTTTTTCTTCTGCATCACCAGTTAGTAAAGTTGTAGAACCAATTACCGCTCCGACACCAAGTACACCAACAAATGCTGGAATTAAAATAATTTTCTTCATGTTCCTCTCTCCTTTGTCTTAACTATCCTTAGCATAACAAGTTAAGATGATAGGACAATAAGAGAAACATTAGAATTTCATGAGAACACCTAATGATCTTCATCCCATGAGACAGACATCACTTTTCCTGAGATTGCATGTATTTGAAACACGGCTTCCTCGTCCTTTGTTTCAATTTCAACAAGGTAGTAGCCACCATCCTCTGTCTCCTCATAATCAACGGAATCTATCTCACCATTTAGTTGCTGTAAGGCAATTTTAACTGCCTGCTGCTCAGAAAGCACTCCTCCACCTTCTGTTTGCTTGGCTGGCTGTATATCTTTTTCCGTTAAAACCTTTCCAGTATAAGCGTCTATAGTTAGCTCCTTTTGAGTATCTTTATTTTCTACCAGTACTGTATAAACAGTATGATTTAATTTAATGTTCTCAACTTCCCCATAAGCACTCGCCATAAGCTGCTTTATTTGTTTTTCTGATAATAACGCTTTTCTTTCAGTTTCCTTTAATTCCAATTCTTTGATCTGTCCTGAAGCGGCATCAAGCAAGACTGTATAAATTGCTCCATCACGGGAAAATACCATTTTATAATCATTTCCTCGCTTTTCAATTTGCTTTACTTGCCCATTATAGATAGCTTCGATATGCTGAATGGCCCCTGTTTCACTATAGGGCTCTGCTTGAAAAAAACGGTATTGAATAAACAGTAAAATGATACTTGCCATGATGAGGAAGACGACACTAATGATGAGCCACTTTTTCATTGCTGTCCCTCCTTCGGCACGCGTAACATAAAGCTTGAGCCCTGACCAAGTTTGCTTTCAACCTCTATTATAATACCCAATTGCAACGCAAGTTCTTGTGCGATCGCAAGGCCTAAGCCTGAGCCGCCAGTTTTTCGATTACGATCCTCAGCCACGCGATAAAAACGTTCAAATAAATGAGGAATATGCTCAGCTGGAATGCCAATTCCGTTATCCTGTATCGTAATTATCACCTGATTTGTAGATTCTGTTGCATGTATATAAACATCACCCTCGCTATATTTGCGCGCATTATCAAGTAAGATGAAGAGCAGCTGCTTTATCAATTTTTCATCACTATATATATAACGCGGTACTTCAGCATCAACTATAAAGGATCGATGATAGGCCTGCTTCATTTGTGAGGCAACCTTCCTTAACAAAGGAGAAAGCTCAAGCTGTGTGAATTGTATAGCAAGCTGCTCTTTATTTTTCGCTAATTCAAGTAACTGCAAGACCATTTCATGCATACGAGAGGATTCATTGACAATTGCCTGCAGTGATTCTTGTGCCACCTCTTTATTATCAAAGCCTCTGCGTAATAATAATTTTGCATAGCTTTCAATAACAGTAATGGGGGTCTTTAACTCATGTGAAGCATTTGATACAAATTGCTGCTGCTTTTGATAATGCTGTTCAAGCTTTTCCATCATCATATTAAAGGTATGATTAATTTTTGCTAACTCATCTCCACTTTTATCAGGGAGGTCAATTTTTTCATAGCTTCCTGTTGCCGCACTTTTGAGCATTGTTTTATTTAAACGCTCCAACGGCTGCAAAATTAAACGACCAAGAGCTAAACTTGCTAAGAAGATTGGGATAGATGCAACAATAGAGACAATGATTAATATAACCTTAAGCAAACTCAACGATGCCGCGACCTCTTCCATTGACTGCTTTAATTGAATTTGTATAACGGTACCATCCATCCAGATGGCGGGCATTGAATAGCTAATAGAAGGAGCATCTGACATTTCAAGAGTAGCCTGAACCTTTGTTTTTAACTGCTCTCCTTCATAAATATAGACAGCACCATCCGTTGGCATATACGCTCTTAATACTTGCTGCAAATTGGTCTGCTCATTCAATTGGCTTAGTGCTGAACTAAGCTCGTTAGCACGTGCTTGAAGCTGCTTATTTTCAGTGTTATAAGCAAGCTGCTCATATAAAAAATAAATACCACCGTTCGTTACCACTAAAATCACAAGCATTAACAGGGTTGTCAGCAAATGAATTTTTGTTTTAAGTCGCATGCTTGTGCTCCTTCAGCACATAGCCAACACCACGAACTGTCTGAATTATAGGTGTATCGTTAGCAGCTTCTAGCTTTTGTCGAACATAACGAATATAAACATCCACTACATTGGTATCTCCATAATAATCATAGCCCCAAACTGCCTGTAAAATTTGCTCTCGTGTTAATACCTGCTTTGAATGCTTTAGTAAATATAGGAGAAGATCATATTCACGAGGTGTTAAGTCAATATTGATTCCATAATAGATAACTTCTCGTGTTTGCTCATTAATGGATAACTGGCCAAATGTGGCTTGTTCTTGTTGGGTGGGACTTTTTTGTGAAAATCTTAAAGCACTCCGAATACGAGCAAGTAATTCCTCTATTTCAAATGGTTTTGTCACATAGTCATTTGCCCCCAGGTCTAAACCCTTGACCTTATCTTCCACCTCATTCTTAGCTGTCAGCATGATAACAGGCGTCTGTGATTCAGTAGCACGAATGCGCTTTAGTACATCCATGCCACTCATTTCAGGTAACATAATATCCAATAAGATTAAATCCCATTGCTGCTCACGGTATTTCAGTAAACCATCCGTTCCTGTATGTGCCATCTCAGCCCCATAGCCCTCAAATTGCAACTCCAGTTGTAACACCCTTGCAATCTTTTCCTCATCCTCTATTATTAAAATTCGATTGGTCATGTCGAATCAGTCCTCATCTTTTCTTTTCATCGTAAACTAAGCAGGATGTGAAAGTCTAATTAGAAAATGATGAGAACTTATTTAATCTTTTATAACAGGAAATTTATTGATTTATTTCCTTAATTATTTTCTTATTCGCTACCTTTACCTTCATTTAACCTTTAAATTTTATACCATGAATGGAATCTCTTTTGATTTACTTACTTCTTTCACCTTCAACATTCGTTATCATCGAAAAACGATCCATGTAACGTTTTGTAAATATATTAGCGCTTATTTTAGCTACCTTTTTACCATTCAGCTCATCTGGAATAGAAAATGCATTGGTGTCCCCGTTATAATGAATTACAGTAACGGTTCCATCTGGATTATTTCTCCAATCATAATTTCTTTCATCTTCCTTTATAGAAAGATTAATAGATCCAACTGCAAAAACAACGAATACTACAAAAAATACAAATCGAATAAGCTTTATCTGAATCACTCCTTTTTATCTAAGATGAGTATAAAAATGTCCGTGAACTGCATTTATAAACCCGATTTTTTCTGGGCAGCTCTTCTAACTATTTGGGTGATGAGGCGAGACTGGTTAAGATTCTGTTATCCCTTATGATAGGGATATTAAATTTCGTGCACTATTGAGCAATGTTAATAGTTTGCTAAAAATAAAAATCCCATTAATAACAATTGAAAAAGTTATTGATGGGATTTTTATTTATTGTTGTAGGACTCTGTGTAAAAATGCTGCAAACTGTGCACGTGTCACAGGATCTTCTGGTCTAAAGTTTCCCTTTTCTCCTAGCGCAATACCGTTCGCTGCAAGAATTGCAATATAGTCATATGCCCAATGTGTTACTGGGACATCATTAAATGTCTCTTTTTCCGTTGACGTTAAATGAAATGCTAGCACCATTATTTTTGCCATTTGAGCGCGTGTCATATTGGCTGTAGGATTAAAGTTGCCATTCACACCGTCAAATAGCCCTGCCTGTTGTACTCTTTGGATAACCTCAGCGTATGGATGTGTCGCAGGGATATCATCAAATGCTAGTGCTTCTTTTTTCAGCTCTAGCTCCATTGCTCGTGTTAGCATCAGGGCAACATGCTGGCGCTGAACAGGGACATTTGGTTTAAATGTGCCATCTGGATACCCTGTAATAACCCTTTGTTTCACCATTGACTGAATCATTGTCCATGCCCAGTGATTCTTTGGTACATCTGAGAAAGTAATGTCTTCTTCTGGTTGAGGTGTTGGCTTAGGTGGTTGTGGCTCAACAGGTTCTACTGGTACAGGATTTGGTTGCTCTGGAGTCGGTTTTTGTGTCGGCTCTTCTGGAATTGGCGTCGGAGTTGGATTTACACTTCCCCCACCACCTGATGAGCCGTTTACTAGCCATTTAGCGTACAAAGTGATATTGGCTGTTACTTTATCCATGTTAAAATTCCACGGTATTGTGAAATTAGCATCCTTATACCAACCTGAAAATGTATAACCTGCTTTTGTTGGATTTACTGGTTCTATTGCTGTTGCATTGCTAGCAATACGTTGGGATAAAACTGCACTTCCCCCGTTTGTAGCAAAGTCCAGCGTATATAGCAATTGTGCTGCCTCCCACTTAGCATATAAAGTTAGATCCTCTGCCACCCTATCTGTATCAAAGCTCCATGGCATAGTCAGTGCTTTATCCTTATACCAGCCCGCAAATGTATAACCTGCTTTTGTCGGGTTTACCGGTTTCGTTGCTATTGCATTGCCAGCAATACGTTGGGACGGAACTGCACTTCCACCATTTGTATCAAAGTCCAACGTATATTCCGATTGTGCTACTTCCCACTTAGCATATAAAGTTAGATCCTCTGCCACTATATCTGTATCAAAGCTCCATGGCATAGTCAGTGTTTCATCCTTATACCAACCCGCAAATGTATGGTCTGCTTTCTTCGGAGCTGTCGGTTCGCTTATTTGCTCATTATACATTACCGTAGCCGGAGAAATAGCTGTTCCTCCATTTGTGTTAAAAGTGACAGAATATCCTTTAGCTGCCCATTTTGCATACAATGTTAGATCTCCAGTTATCCGATCTGCTGCAAAATCCCACTGCGTATTTAATGCCTCATCGATATACCATCCCGCAAATGTATGACCCACTTTTGTTGGGTCTATTGGTTGGGTAACCTCCTTATCATACATTACTGTGACCGAGTCAATTGTTGTACCACCATCTGTATTAAATGTCACGGTGTATACATTCGGTGTCCATTTCGCATACAAAGTTAGATCTGATTCCCCAACATCAATTATGCTATCTACCGCATAATCTACACTATCTCCATTAGCAGTGCTGTTCCAGCCAACAAATAAATAGCCTGTCTTCTCTAATGCACCTACATTATCCAAAACAGTTGCTTTCGTATTTCTTTCATACATATTTGGATCTACTGGAATATTTCCTCGTACTGAGCCATTGTCATTATAGATTACCTTATAAGTAAGCAGTTCAAATAAATGATTGTATTGACTTGCATATGCTTGAGCCGTTGATGCATTATGACCATATATAGTTAAATCTATTGGATTAGCCTTAAAAGCATCTTCTAAAAGAATGGTAGTATCTGATAATACTTTTACTTTTATAAGCTGGTTATCATTAAAAGCATTATCTTCAACAGTAATGACATTCTTAGGGATTTCCAAACTACTTAGCCTATTCTCACCAAATGCCCATCTGCCAATATTCGTCACACTATTAGGAATTTCTATACTAGTAAGTTGATTATCAAGAAACACACCTTCCGTTAGGCTTGTTATGCTTAATGGAATTGAAACATTCAGAAGTTGGTTTGTGGCAAATGCATATGGTCCTATGCTTGTGACACTAGGAGGAATCTCTAAAGAGGTAAGTTGATTTTCCGAAAACGCCATTTCTCCTAAAGTCTCCAAAGTTGCTGGTAGCTCTATGCTTAATAATTGATTCCCTGTAAATGCGTAATCACTAATTATCTTAAGCCTATTTGGTAACTTTACAGTAGAAAGCTCATTGTCTAAAAATGCATATAGGCCAATTTGTGTCACATTATCCGGTATTTCTATATTGGTAAGTTTATTCATAAAGAATACACCTTCACCGATACTTGTGAGATTATTGGATAGTTCTACATCTGTTAATTGATTCTCTGCAAATGCAAGATCCCCAATCCGTGTGACGCTGTCTGGTATAACAACTTGTGTCAGACCTTTTTCACCAAAAGCTGCCATACCTATTGCTGTTACTACCTTGCCCCCTAGCTCGTTAGGTATGATTATTGTCGTATTCGTACCAACGTAATCTTTAATCGTCACTGTACCATCCTTATTATTTGTCCAGACATAATCAGCTGCATCCGCATGAGCAGGTAAAGGGTTTACTATAAAAATAAAATAGATAGCTGTAAAGAGTAGTCCAATCTGTAGACTTTTCATTTAAATCCTCCTTTCATATAGCAAAAGATATATCTTCATGATAAAGAGTTACTTTTTTTAAAACTATTGAGCAATGTTAATAGATTGCTCAACAAGAAAAAATCCGCTATCAAAAAGGATAGCGGATCGTTTTATTAGGGCTGTTTTAATAATATTGCCTGTGCTCTATTTTTAACACCTAGCTTGCTGTAAATTGCTGAAAGATAGACCCGTACGGTACCTTCAGATAAAAATAATTGCTCTGCTATTTCCTTATTAGAGGCACCTGCTGAAAGGAGTGAAAAAATTTCTTGTTCACGGGCGGATAGAGTCTCTAATGCAGATACTTGCTCATGTTTGTTAGCACATTCTAGCAATCGATAGACATAGCTAATAGAGACCTCCTCATCCCATTCGCCTTTAGAAGCTTTCTGTCGAACATCAACGTAGTTTCCTAATAGGGAACAGATATTGCACTCATCCAAAAAGGTTCTTGTATAGTTATAAGGCTCGGCGAATTTTAAAGCTTGATGTAATGCCAACAATGCCTCTTCTGTTTGTCCTAGCTCTGCCAAGCATAAGGCTGATAAGATTATTGCTTCAATAAGAGTGGATAGCTGCCCTTGTTGCTCTGCCTGTAATTGCACCTGTATAATAAGTTGCTGAGCTTCTAGGAGGTGCCCCTTCATAAATAAATATCTAGCTTTTACGAGCGAATAGAATGGAGAATTCATATCGGCATTATCTTTGATTTTGGCTAGCTCCTGTTCTGCTTGGTCAATATTATTTTCGCGTAAATATAAAAGTACCTTCATCACTCTTATTGTATTCATCCAATGATGTTCACTTACATTCTCTATTGCATGATCTAACACGGCCTGCGCCACTATATGCTGATTTTCTAAAGCAGCGATTTTACTTTTTAAAATGTACATGGGCACTAATAATCCTGCATCTCGGAATCGATGACCAGAACTTAAAGCCTCCTCTAATTCTATTGATAGCTCATCAAAGTGATTCCATTCATATAATTTTTCTGCACGCATTCCATAGCTATAACCAGTCATACTTAAATCCTTAAATTCACCTGTTCTAAATTTTGCAAAAAAGGACATCGCCTGTTCATCTGAAAGCAGCTTTCCTTTGGAACCTATATTCGTTCGAAACAGAACATGTTCTTTTTGGTTGTATTGTATAAAAATGGCGTCCCATTTTGATCCTATAGGTTTTCTCTCCAACCTTTGCCGAATATATTGTGCACCTTTTGCAAGATCTCCATTTTTCATCACGGAAACATAGGCTTTCACACCTAAAAAATCATCTACAGCTGATGCATATGCGGCTTTATCCATCCACTGATTCATCTCATGCTTTTGTTCTAGCTCAAGCAAAATCTGGGATGCATCATCTAGATTGTGTAATGCAGCAAGTGTATAGGCGTACATAACCATCAATTCTGGATGTACTTCATATCCATTCGTCAATAAAATATTAATCCAATTTATATAAGATGTTGAATGCCCACAGGAAAGAAACATTACAATATGTTCATGAATCCATTGCTCAGCATAGGTAAATACCCCACCACTTAACGCAAGCTCTATGGCTGATAAAAAATTCCTATTACGGTATAGTGCCACAGCAGCTTTTTCATATAAATTAAAAATCTCAATCTGAGAAAGTCGATAATTCAATTCTTGACGTAATGTTTCCCTTAACAAATTATGGTATCGATAAACCTGTTCTTCCGTTTCAACTCTACTAATAAATAACCCTTGTTTTTCAAGCTCTAACAAAATTTGTTGAGCATTAGTTTGATTCGTTAAAACATTACATGTATCAGGAGTTAATTGTTCCAAAAGAGAGCATTCCTGTTAGAAACGTTTTCGGGGACTTGAAATAAAAAAAGCCCTCTTGTATGATGCTTGAGTATCAACAGACAATTGACTCGCACATCTACAGAGAGGACTCTATAACAATGAATTTTAATACGAATGAAAAAATTAATCAAGTTTCTGAAAATACGCTTGTCATCGGTATTGACATCGCGAAGTATAAACATTTTGCATGTGCCATCGATGATCGTGGTCGTGTGCTTCAAAAATCATTTCCGATTGCTCAATCACACATGGGATTTGAAGCTTTTTATGAACGATTACTTGCGTTAAAGGCGATACATGATAAACAGGAAATCCTCGTTGGTTTCGAGCCAACAGGTCACTACTGGATGAACTTAGCTGCGTTTTTAACAAACTACGGCATTCCTTTTGTGATGGTGAATCCGATGCACGTCAATCGCTCGAAGGAACTCGATGATAACCTGCAAACGAAAAATGACCAAAAGGATGCACTAGTGATTGCTCGTCTAATGCGCGATGGACGCTTCAGCTATCCACGTATTTTAGCGGGTGTAGAAGCAGAACTTCGCAACGGCGCGACATTGCGTGCCAAAATACAAGAAGACTTAAATGCG
The DNA here is from genome assembly GCA_002973635.1 of Lysinibacillus sp. B2A1. Classification (GTDB taxonomy): domain Bacteria; phylum Bacillota; class Bacilli; order Bacillales_A; family Planococcaceae; genus Lysinibacillus. Next base: position 346,244 of record CP027224.1, on the reverse strand, counting down.
CTTCAAAATCGGATCATTCGTTGGCTCGATCGCTTTTTTCCTGAATTTACTCAAGTATTTAAAAGTTTTGGGAAGATGGCCTATGCGGTGCTTGAAAAAACACCTCTACCATCGGATATCAATGGAAAAACACCGGAAGAACTGCTCTTCCTTTATCGCCAAGTAGAGGGAATGAAAAGTCCCCAACTACCAAAGGCAAAGCAATTGGGCGAGGTAGCAGAAAGCTCCATTGGAGTGACAGAAGGTCTTGTGATGGCACGTTTTGAAATTGCCACACTCCTCTCTCAAATCCAATTGATGCAGACACAACTTGAAAAATTAACGGCACAGCTCATTGAGCTAGCCAAACAAATGACGGATTATGACTATTTAGCATCTGTTCCTGGAATTGGTGATATCACGATAGTCGATTTACTTTCAGAGGTCGGTTCACTCACACAATATGCGCATCCACGCCAATTAATCAAATTAGCGGGACTCACATTGCGTGAAAACTCCTCTGGTCAGCAAAAAGGACAAAAGCGCATCTCCAAGCGAGGTCGTCGTCAATTACGTGCGCTCCTGTTCCGCGTAATGATGCCGTTAATCAAACATAACCCAGCTTTTCGAGCGTTACACGAATACTACACCACACGTGCCAACAATCCACTGCGTAAAAAGCAATCGATCGTTGTGCTATGTGGCAAGTTAGTAAAGATTTTACATGCCTTGTGCAAAAAGAAAACGATGTTTGATGAACATCAAATGATGAAGGATTTCGCCCATCTTCAGATGACTGCCTAAGCGCCGCCATCAGAAGTCAAAATCAAGAGGATGACATGGAGAAGCCGGCACTATTTTCACCATCCGACCATTCAAACAACTGAAATGAGTCCCTAAGGGAGCATCGCCAGCCTCTGCCTTATGACTAGACCGAACGAAGGAATGTACGCGCAAACAGACGCCTAGAGATATGGGAGGGTCCGTCATCATAAGCAACGCAGAGATCCAACAGTGCATCGCTATAACGCATAAAATCAGGAAGATTATTACCAATTAATGGTCTTTCTTTTAGCGAAGCATACGGATAGTTTGTAAGAAAAAGAAAGAAATACAAAATAACGATAGATGGATGTGTCGAAAAAAATTTTTTTGACACGTAAAAGTGGCGTGAACCATTGATATATCAACATTTATAGAGGGAGGTATACAGAAGAAATGTTTGGAGAGATGGAGCAAGTTTGGTAAAAACCTCTTTCATTAAATATTGCGCTGCATAAGAATTACTTTCTCTAAATGGTTCGTCACCAACATTTTGGAATCTTGCTAATTGCAGACCTGTAGCCCAGCCCTCTGTTACATTAAAAACTCTTTGTAACTCCTTAGAATCCAATTGTATATTTACTTTTTTATAAAATTCCTTCATTTCTTCGTACGTAAAAAGTAGATGCTCTACACCAATTTCAAGCAAGCTGTGGTTTAATCTCCATTTTGCAACAGGTAATGAAATAGTCGATCTACTTGCCATGTAAATAAAGCAGTGTTCCGGTAAGAAATCAATAAGGCGAATCATAGTTTGATGAATAGCTGCATTGTAAATATGATGATAATCATCAATCATGATGTGAATCTTCTCAGTAGATAGTGATATTTCATTTAATAGAGAATCTACTAAATATTCTAGTGGTAACTGTGGTTGAGCATGTAGTATAGAATTAATTCGGGCTGTTGCTTCTGGCTGTAAGAAATGACCAATAGAATGAATTAAATACTTCCAATAACGAATCGGATCATTATCTGTTTGGTCAACTGTATACCAAGCAACTGTTGAATCAAGTTGATGAAACCAGCTACTTAACAAAGTCGTTTTTCCATATCCTGCTGGCGCCTGCACTACAATAAGCTTCGAAGCAGCCTGCTGAAAAATGGCTGTTAAACGATCTCTTGCAATAATTTGCTCGTTTATTTTAGGTATAGTTGTTTTTGAGGCTAATAAAATATTTGGCATCTTTTAACCTCCTTCTTCTTTTCAGCTTTAATAGCCTAACCATTGTTTAGCCCATAGAATTGCCTTCATGCGAGATTTCACGCCTATCTTACTGTAAATCTCTGTCAAATAAACACGAATGGTTCCCTCTGTAAGGTGTAATCGCTGAGCTATCTCATTATTAGAAGCACCTTCTGCGAGTAATTGTAAAACATCCTTTTCTCTGGAGGTAAAATTATCCAAAAATTCATAAACTAAGTTGTTTTTCTGTAATAATTTATTTACATATGCTAGTGGTACTGAATTAAATATATTTCGTTTATTATGCTGACGTATACGCCAGTATTTATGAAGCAATGGTAATATGACCTCTTCTTCTAAAAATGTACGACAATAACCATACAAAGCACCCTGTTCAAGGGTATCGTGTAAAATGGTTAAAGCAGACTCCTCTTTTTCCAGCTCAAAATGACAAGCAGCTTCTAGTAATCCCGCTTCAATAAACGTCACAACCTGCTTTTCTTGAATTGCTCCCTCTTTCAATCGAATAGCAATTTGCAACGCTTCCTCTATTTGATTTTTAGCATATAATATTCTACCCTGAACTAATAAATAAAATGGATTTCTTGATGCAATTCGATAATTGATAAAATCAGTCACTTTAAAAAACTCTCGCTGTGCATATGAAATATTCCCTTCCGACAAATAAGCTTGTGCTTTCATAATGTGCAGTACACCAATCCAATAAGGCTTATCCGTTTCTTTCATAGCTTTTATCAGCAATAAATGTGCATCTTCAAATTGTTTTTTTGTAATATAAATACGAGCCTTTAAAAGGTACATGGGTATAAATAAACCTGGATCTTGAAAACGTAAACCATATTGTAAGGCTATCTCCAACTCCTTGGTAGCTCGATCTAGATCATTTATTTCATACAATATTTCTGCCATTAGCCCATAGGTAACACCGGTTATATTTCGTTCCTTTATTTCACTTTCACACAACACATGAATAAGTGCATCCAGCTTTTCGATAGGTAAAAATTTACCCTTTGAGCCTGCAATAGTACGCAAAATTCTTGGCTCAAATTGATTATATTTTAATGAAATATGATAGAGAGATGACTTTTCCTTTCTCACATTTACTCGCGTTTGTAGACCTTCTTTAGCTTTTTCAAGATCTCCATCCTTCATATAGGTAACATAGGCATTAATAATTTCGAAGATTTTTGATACAGCAATAAACTTAAAGCCATCCATCCATTTAGATGCATCTTGTCTAAAAAGCAGTTCCTCAATGATTTCATTAGCCTTCTCTATTTCATGCATAGAAAACAATGTAGTGATATATAGCACAAGCATATTAATGTCTACAGGATACTGAGCATCTCTTAAGATCTGTATCCATTGTCCAAATGCTAATGTATGTCCTTCAGCAAATATTTCTACCAAATATTTCTGAATCCACTCATGCGCAAGCTCATATAATTCACCATTTAGGGCAAGTTCAATTGCAGCTGCATAATCTCCTCTATCACATAAATTTGTGGCTGCTTCGCAATAAATAGAATTAATCATCTCGTATGAATACTGCCTTTTGAGTTCATACTGTAGCGCATACCTAAATAGAGTATGATAACGATAAATGGGCGGATGTAACTGTAAGCGTTCAATAAACACACCCTTTCTATCTAAATCCACAAGGGTGGCTAAACCTTCTGATTCATTTGTTATAGTTATGCAAATACTCGGCTGTAAATGATTTAGTATGGACGTTCGAATTAGAAAATCCTGTATAGAAGAAGGCAATGAACTAAGAATCTCTTGCATAAAAAATTCATGGATATATGGAGTAGCCTTCGCTAATATATCCTTACTGCTAAGATTATCTATAACATCACCTGTTGATAGTTTGATTAGCTGGATACCTGCTACCCAACCTTCAGTTATCTTTAGCAAAGGCTTTAAAACGCCAACCTGCTCATCATTAGAAAAAGACTTGAAATAAAAATATTGCAGCTCCTCTAAATCAAAACATAATTGACCGATTTCCACTTCGAGCATCCAGCCTTTAACACGCCAATCTGCTAGTGGTAATTCTAAATCAGTTCGAGTCGTAATATATATTCGTACATTGGCTGGTAAATACTCGATTAAGCGGATGAAGATCTGATGAATTTGAGGATGTTGGATTACTTGAAAATTATCAAAAACAATATGAATATTTTCTTTACATGCATCCATTTCATTTAACAGTGTATCTACTACTGTCTCAAAAGAGGTGATTTCATCTAGTAAATTGCTTAATTTCTGTTCTAAATCCTTTAATGTGCTTAAAACTAAAGTATGTATTAAATATTTTAAAAATCGTATAGGCTCATTATCATTTCGATCAATAGTGAACCATGCTACAGATTCATCTATATGCCCAAGCCATTGACATAGAAGTGTTGTCTTTCCATATCCCGCTGGTGCTCGAATAATGGTTAACTTTTTCATTCGGTTGTTAGCGAGAATCGTAAATAATTTCTTTCTCTCGATAGCATTTGGTACTGTACGTGGGATTGTTACTTTAGATTTTACCCATACCATATCCATCCTTTTAACCCCCTTCTTCTTATTCTTTAGTTCGATAAATTTTTAAATTTTCCTGCTAGTTGTTTTTTCCACTTCCTTACTTCGTTATCACTTCTTTTAAATAGCGCATACTTATATTATAAAAGTTGAGGCAAACCACTTCACATTTTTTAAGCCTAGCGTTAGAATACTATTATCTGATTTTCCTATAGGAAACTTTATTTCGTTTACGATATTTTTTGAAACGAGGGAACAATATGGTTTACAAACAAGTCACAAAATCGTCGGCTGAGGCGGTTTTAGATGGAGATATAAAAGGCTGGCGACGCTTCTTGCCATTTCTTGGTCCTGCCTTCATTGCAGCCGTTGCCTATATTGATCCTGGCAATTTTGCCACTAATATTACTGCGGGCTCGCAATATGGTTACTTACTACTTTGGGTTATAGCGTTTTCCAATTTAATGGCCGTGTTAATTCAATCCTTATCTGCAAAGCTTGGGATTGCGACAGGAAAAAATCTACCAGAGGTGGCACGTGAGCATTTTTCAAAAAAAACATCCATTTTTCTATGGATTCAGGCAGAACTAGTCATCATTGCTACTGATCTTGCCGAATTTATAGGTGCAGCATTAGGTCTTTATTTGCTATTTGATATTCCTATGCTTCCAGCAGCATTAATTACAGCCGTTGGTTCATTTGCTATTTTAGAACTTCAAAGAAGAGGATTCAGAGCCTTTGAGGCAGGTATTTCTGGTATGGTTTTAATCGTCGTTTTGGCATTTGCCTTCCAGACATTTTTAGCACAGCCAGATTGGGGCGAGGTAACACTTGGCATGTTCACGCCACATTTTGATGGGGTAGACTCCTTAATACTAGCTACAGGTATTTTAGGAGCAACTGTTATGCCTCATGCTATTTACTTACATTCTTCGTTAACACAAAGTCGTATTATTGGTCGTAATGAAAATGAAAAAAGACGCATTTTCCGCTTTGAATTTATTGATATTATTATCGCCATGATTATTGCTGGAGCGATCAACATGAGTATGCTTATTATTGCCGCAGCAGTATTTCACACACAAGGCGTGATCGTGGAAGATTTAGATGTAGCTTACAATGGATTAAAGGATGCTCTCGGTCCAATGGCAGCCGTTTCCTTTGGTCTTGGCTTACTCATCGCAGGGCTAGCCAGTTCCTCTGTAGGGACTTTAGCGGGTGATGTAGTTATGCAAGGTTTCATCCGTAGAAAAATACCACTTTATTTACGTAGAGCGATTACTATGCTACCTCCACTAGTAATCATTGCCTCTGGTGTCAATGCAACCTATGCTCTGGTTCTTAGTCAGGTTGTCCTATCCTTTGGTATTGCATTCGCTCTTGTCCCTCTTGTAATGTTTACAAGTAAACGGGACATCATGGGGAGCCTAGTCAACCATCGTATTACAACCATTTTAGGTTGGTTTGTAGTTGTCATTGTCGTTGCTTTAAATATTTATTTATTGTGGGAAACGATATTTGGATAAAAAAGCCAGACGCAAAGATTATTGCGTCTGGCTTTTACGTTATGGGTGGTCCTAGACTTTCAGTGTCATTCTTAAATATCCATCTTCTCAATTTTTCGAAACAACTATACTCATCGCCAACTACTATTTCATTTACTTGGCATTTTAAATTAACCCCTTAAGAGGCTAATCTGATTTTCTGAAATAAATTAAATAATATCACTATAACTATTTTAGCCAACTAAGCAGCTAAAAACATAGACAATCACATTAATTCCAGTATAGGTTAAGGAGCATCAAAGACTTGACCATATGATGCCAAATGCTGCCTCAATATAAGCACTGCCAATTATATAAAAACGATTTTTACCTGTTACGCTTAAGACTATAATATCCGAAAAATTTGTATATTTATAAAAATATTGGAATAATTAAATAAACTATGTTAAAAATAAATATTAAGGATTAATAGATTCAGTTAAAATCCAACAACATTATCAAAAAATCGTTCGAATTCATCGAAGTTTCATAGCAAATATATCTCAAATCTAAAGTAAAAACTATATGTATGAACTATTATCGAAACGATCCTAGAATAAATAAAATTAATCAGACACAAACAAGAAATATACTAAAATAAATTAAAAGATAAGAACTTAGGTGATAAAAACATGTATCCAATACTAATAGTTGATGATGAAGAGGGTTTAATAGATATGTTAAGTGTAATGCTAAAAAAGGAAGGCATTACAGCAATTGATTTTGCCATAACCGGCAAACAAGCACTTGAAAAACTAAATAATTTTGATTATTCCTTAATCGTCCTAGATATCATGCTTCCAGATATAGACGGATTTCAAATTTGTCAAGAAATTAGAAGAATAAGTGATGTTCCAATTTTATTTATAAGTGCACGCACGTCAGATATTGATAAATTAACTGGTTTAAACATAGGTGGAGACGATTATATTACTAAACCATTTAATCCACTTGAAGTAGTAGCACGTATTAAAATTCACTTGCGTCGTCACAATTTACAGCTACGGTCACAAAATAAAATGTTAGATCAATACGATTATGGCTACCTTAGTCTATCAAAAAAAACGGGCGAACTATTTGTAAATGGAAAGAAAATAATCTGTCCTGCAAAGGAGTTTGAACTATTATCTTTTTTTTGCGCAAACCCCAATCAAATTTTTTCAGCTGAACAGCTGTATGAACAGATATGGCAGCAATCAACAGGCTTAAATGATCGAAATACAGTCATGGTTCATATCCTACGTCTTAGAAAAAAAATCGAGGAAGATATAAAAAAACCAAAAATAATTGTGAATATGAGGAACATTGGTTATAAATTTATCCCTCCAAAAATGAGGGACATATGAAAGTAAAAATAAAATTATCTTTACATTTTCTTGGAAGCTTGATTATCTTGGGCATTTTTGTTTTATGTATGATTGTTCTACTTTCAACTTCTTTAAATTATTTAATTATTTGGTGTACTTCTGATGAAAGTATTGCTACATATATTGTAAATCAAAAATTATTGCCTATCCTACCATATCTAGCAATAATAGTATTCTGTTTACTTTATGGCTGGTGGATAGGTTCTGATTTTTTTTACATATTAGAATGGATACTCTTATTATCAAAGGGTGCATATCAAGAACCTAATAGAAAGAGAAGAAATACAAATATTGGACAATATAAAAAACCAAGATTTAGTCTTTATCACGATATATTTATTCAGCTTAGAGCATTAACAGAAATATTAAAAAGAAATGACTTAGAAAAAAAAGAATTAGAAAAAATGAGAAAAGAGTGGACAGCAGGAATATCTCATGATTTAAAAACGCCTCTTACTTACATAAAAGGATACTCATTTATGTTATCTTCTGCCGAACACGAATGGAGTGAGCAGGAAAGGCAAGAGTTCGCATCTCTAATAAAAAAACAGGCCATTCATATGGAGAATATAATTGAAGATTTAAATACAGTTTTTCATTTTGATCATGGACAATTCCCTTTAAATTTAAATAAACAAGACATTTCTCAATTTATTTATGGCATGGTCATAGAGATAACAGAAAATCCAATTGTTAAACAAAAAAATATTTCAATTGGGATAAATACAACTCAGTCCGTGCCCTTTACTTTCGATGAACAGATGCTGAAACGCGCTATGAATAACCTTTTAATGAATGCCATCATTCATAATCCTAATGATACTGAAATTATGATATCAATTAATAAAAGTGATAAATTGGAAATTATCATTTCAGATAATGGTGTAGGAATGAATAACGAAACTATACAAAATTTATTTAATCGATATTATAGAGGAACTTCAACCAAAATACCTTCTGAAGGAACAGGATTAGGTATGAGTATTGCTAAGCAACTTATTGAAGCTCATCAAGGTTCTCTTTCTGTTGATAGCACCTTAAATAAAGGTACTGTTATTCGTATCAGTTTTAAGTTGGATTTTAACTAATTTCTCCAAGTATATACAAAACTTATGGAAATGCTCTCTAACGGAGCATTTCCATACCTTCTAATACTTCTTCACTACCCCCACGTTAAATATCTATTGTATTATACTCAGATCGTTTACTTTCAAGAAAGAAATAAATATTTACTATCATGATTAACCCTAAAATAAATACAGGATAATTATATATGTTCTGTATTGTGCCATTCATGTCGGTGAACTCTATAGTTACCAAATTGAAATCAATTGACTTTATCCCTAAATCATTTGTAATCATTTTATACACCGCAGATGCCTGAAAATAATTCCAAAACATAGTTAGTACAGCAATAATCATTAAGATGATATTCGTAACAAAAGCTTTTTTTGTCATTTTTATCCCCCTTTCAAGTTAATAGTTTTAATTAATATCCTTTTTATCAAATGTAACTACTCCTAAAATTGTTGCTAGACTAAATATCACTAAATTTATAGATAAAAAGAACAATAAAGAGCTGATTCCTATTTCATCTGGTGAAGACATAGCAAGAGTAGGCTGTGCCCAAGGATAAAAATTTCCCAATTCGGACCCTGCTGCTATAAACGCTATTAAAGTAAGCCCAACATTTATTGCTATCGGTGTAACAAAGCTCTTAATTTGTGATGCCATCCAAAGTTGAATAGCTACTAAAGCACATACTGCTAAAAACCCGAGACCTAGCACTTTAAATAAGAAAAACCACGGTATAGAATCTTGGAGTCCAAGTAATAAACCTGTGATAACAAATTCCGATATTAAAATCAGTTGGGTTAATAACACTAGAAATAAAATAATAATCATTTTAGCTATATAGATTATTACCCTTGAGGGAGGTAATGCCAACATTAGCTTCCAACCCCCTCCTGAATTTTCATTTCTACAACTTAGAGAACAGTAAAATCCTGATAGTATAGGTAACATTATCATTCCATAAAAAAGCGATGCTTGTGTCCATGCTTCTGTCCATTCATTATCATCCTTTTGTATTAAGATATCTTGATAAGTAAAAAAATTATTATAACCTAGCAAACAACTAACAAGTGGGATTATTATTAATACCGCCCAAAGCCATTGTCTTCTTAACTTCATATATTCATTAAAAACCATCGTCTTTATCAATCCCATTCACCCTCTATCCTATCTCATTTCTCTCTTACTAAAGTGAATCATACCGCTTATTAAGAAGAATATTCCGACAATAAAACTCATAATGAAAAAAAGTGATAAATCTGTATTAGTAATTACTTTGTCAAATTTATCGGATGTTAAGATAGGTGTCCCCCAAATTGGATATACCCAAAATAACCATTTTATTTTCTGAAGAAAAAATCCAGAAAGTGTGAATATTATCCCTAAAGAAATAGCAATCATTTGATTCTGACAAACCATTGATATCCAAAGCTGAAAAGCCATTAATGGAAAAGATACAATATAGGGGTAAAAGGCTTGCTTTAAAATTAATCCCCATGGTATTGGGCCATTAAAGTCCAAAGAAAGACCAATAAAAAGAATCGACCCTACAATAAAAGTAGCTGAAAACACACAAAGTAAAAGTAAATAAACAAATTTTGATAAATAGATAGAATATCTTGATATAGGTAAAGCAAATAATATTTTCCAAGTATTCGCTTCATGCTCAATATTAGCTATTTTAGAAGCAAATATGGCAATACTTAAGGGAACCATTAGGAACATACCCCAATGACAACTAATAACGAGAAAGGTCCATTCACTAGTATGTAACTCTTGCGCTATACTCCTATTAAGGTCAAATCTAAAATAAAAGTCCGAAAAATTCATAATAAAAACAAATAACGGAAAAATTGTAGCAATCAATAATAACTTCGAACGTTTAAATTTTATCCTATCGACTATAATGATTGCTCTCATGAATATTCCCCCTTAATAATGTTAAGAAAGACATCTTCAAGAGAAGACTTTACTTCTTCAATTCTGTATACCGAAAGATTAGATTCAACTAAAATATTATTCATCAAAGAAATATGCTTATCATCAGTTTTATTTAAAATCAAATTACTGTTATTATCCACTTGGATGTTGTAATCGAATTTATTTTCCAAAATAAGTTTAGCTTTACTAGCATTATTCACACGTACTCTAATCTGTGAATCACTCTTATTACGTAATACTTCTATGGAATCTTGAAAAATTAGATTTCCTTCAGAAATAATTCCTACCTGTGTAGCCATTTGATCAATTTCACTAAGTAAATGACTAGAGATTAATATTGTTATTCCATCAGAATCCGGTAGGCTTTTAATTAAATCACGAATTTCATGGATGCCTGCTGGGTCTAAACCATTTGTAGGTTCATCCAAAATAAGTAATTCAGGTCTTCCTAAGAGTGCTATTGCAATTCCAAGTCGTTGTTTCATTCCTAAAGAATATTGCTTAACTAATTTATTTTTAGCCTTTGTTAATCTAACAATATTTAATACTTCTTCAATTCGCTTTTCTGATACATTAAGCATACGTTGTATAATTCTAAGATTTTCATAACCCGTTAGATGACCATAATAAGAAGGAGATTCAACCAAAGCCCCCACTTTTTTTAATATTTGGTTTCTATCACTTTCTAGTTGTTTTCCAAATAAAGAAACAGATCCAGATGTAGCCTTTATTAACCCTAATAACATTTTTATAGAAGTGGATTTTCCTGAACCATTAGGTCCCAAAAATCCATAAATTTCTCCTTTCTTAACTTGCACATTTAAATCCTTTACAGCATATGTTGTTTTATACTTTTTGCATAAATTAACAGTTTCAACTATGTTATCGCACATTATGGGCACCTCCAATGACAGTATACAAATTGAAATAAAAAACAATCTTAACTTTATATTAATTCGATATTAACTTTTATAAATCTGTACCCTTTCAACAACCACACTCCATAAAAAAGCGTGTGAAACACCATCGAATTGTAATATCTAAATAACATAAAAATAATATCTACCATACCTCTATATGGAAACCAAGAATACTGCATTTTGCTTCGCTAACAGAGGGTTGGATTAAATCTTTTTGTGTAATTTTTCGCAAGATATTCTAATAGCTTTATTTCCCTCCTGAGAAGCGTTAGTTCTATACCAAAATGTTGTTTTTTTTTGCAAAATACAATTAATATCCTTTGCAACAGGTGTATTTTATTATAGGAAACGATATTTGCTAATCAGAACCACCAGTCTAACTGGTGGTTTGCTCTACGCGTGAAACGCTGGGGTACTGGCCCATGTCTAAAGACACACTGAAAGGTCCGCCAACCGCACTCCGTTTTCACGCTACCACTAAAGTGGTTTTATTATTTTCGCTTCTTTGCTTTTATTTCTTCTCCTGTAAATGGATCAATAAATTCTTTCATGCTCATTTGATCCTCAAGAACATCCTCTTGCAATTGATTTTTTATATATTCCTGAATGATTTTTCTGTTTCTTCCTACTGTATCTACATAATATCCGCGACACCAAAACTTCCTGTTTCCGTATTTATATTTCAGATTCGCATGTCGATCGAATATCATTAAACTACTTTTTCCTTTCAAATAACCCACAAACGATGAAACACTTAATTTTGGTGGAATACTTACCAACATATGAATATGATCAGGACAGGCGGTTGCTTCAATAATTTCTACTCCTTTTCTTTCACATAACTGACGAAGAATTCTACCTACATCTGCTTTAATTTGTCCATAAATAATCTGCCTTCTATATTTTGGTGCAAAGACGATGTGATACTTACAATTCCATGTTGTGTGTGCTAAACTTTTATTATCCATTTGGATCCCCTTTCGTACGAAGTCGGTTGACCAGACCTGAATTCATTGTACGGCTGGGGGTTTTTTCTTGTCCATAGCTAGAAGCTCTTTAGAAGGGGCTGTCCTAAAAGTCCCTAAATAAAAAGGTCGATTTGGAAAACGAGTAGTTTTCCAAATCGACCTTTTTCCTTTTGGCTTAAATTAGCGAGGCGGATGCCAGCTACCTTAAGTAGGTTATGGGCGATTGCTACGAGTCCAAATTCTGTTCGGACCTTAGTTAGCCCACGCAATAAAAATCGCGTAAACGACCGATTGCCCTTGATGTCACCGAACACAGTTTCGACATCCACTTTGCGCTTCGCATAAAGGGCTGCTTTTTGTTCGTCATCAAGGGCTGCTCGTGCCTTTGCTTTCATTTCTTCATAGACCGGATTCAAGTGGACTTGACGATTGCCTTTTGCTTTTGTACAAAGCGCTTTCAACGGACAATCTGTACAATCCTCACATTCATAAATTTTGTAGTCTTGTTCGTATCCTCCGGTATTTTTTCGTTGACTATAGCGTTTAAATATCACCTTCCGATTGTTCGGACAAATAAAGACATCCTCTTCCTCGCGATAGGGCCAGTTTTGCACCTTCGAAATATCCTGTTTATATTTTTTTGTTTGTTCCTTTACATACGTGTTATACGGAGCCAGTAATTCAAATAGTGGTTCCTTTTCTTCGCCAATCGCAAATAAGTAATTTTCTTCACTCGCATAGCCCGCGTCTGCTATCACCTGTATTGGCGCTTTGGGTAACGCTTCGAGTAGTTGTTTCATAAATGGTTGGAAACAACGTGTGTCTCCTGGTCGTTGAAATAACTCGTATCCGATAATGAACTGATATTGTGTGGCCACTTGTACATTGTACCCAGCTTTTAATTGACCGTTTTTCATATGATCATCTTTCATTCGCATAAACGTGGCATCCGGGTCTGTTTTCGAATAACTACCACGTTCACCAAGAATTTCTCTTTGCGCTTCATAACGTGCTAGTCTTGGCAGATAATCCGTTTCAATCGTTTGGATGTGTTTTTTGCGTTTAGATTTCTCCATTCGAAGTCGTTTTCTTTCCTCTTTGTCCGTTGTCTGTTCATATTGACCTTCTAACGCTTGCACTTCCTCCGTTAGTTGTTCGACTGTCTTTGCTAGTTGTTCTTCTAGTTTGTCCTCACGTAACTCTTGGGTTGTCACAGCACGCACATCTTTTATCAGCGATTGGATCTTATCACGTAGCTTTTGGTCGTGATTGGCAATCGCTTTGCCCCATACAAACGAATATTTATTGGCGTTCGCTTCAATTTTCGTACCATCCACAAACATGTGCTCAAGGTCAATGAATTCTTGCTCCATCAGTTGAAGGAGGAATTGTTCAAACACCTCCTCTATGATGGCTGGCATACGAACACCACGGAAATCATTGATGGTACGATGGTCAGGTTCTTGCATGCCTGCTAACCACATAGCGGGTAGACTTTCTTCGACCATTCGTTTCATACTTCGGCTAGAATAAGTTTTTTGCGTGTAGGCATATAAAATGACTTTCAGTAACATTTTAGGATGATAAGGGGCACGACCACCACCTACGTAATGGGAAAATAACAATTCATCTGGAATAGATTCCACCATTTCATCGACCAAACGCGCTACATGATGCTCAGGAATATAGGATTCGATATCAATAATCATCATACTTTGACGATTTGTATAAGGCTGGAACACAAGAGGTTTAGGATGTTTCTGAGAGATGCCCGCCTCTGAAATTCCTTCTAGAGTCATTTCCATTTGCATGTTATAATCTGCTTGAGTAATCATTTGGTTATTCATTAAAAATCGTCCTTTCTGTTGAATGTGGTCTGGTAACTTCATTTTACAAAAGAGGGCGGTTTTTTTGTATACAAAAATGGAAAAAGGCTGTACCGAAAAGTCAATTTACATCGACTTTTCGGACAGCCCCTTTTCAAAAGATACAAAAAAAAACCCGACACAAAAATTTTTGCGTCGGGCTTTTACGTTATGGGTGGTCCTAGACTTTCAGTGTCATTCTTAAATATCCATCTTCTCAATTTTTCGAAACGACGCATAGGCCACGCTTATACCGATAATTGCTAAAGCAATTGGTATAAAAATAATATCATTTAAAGAGAAGTTTCCTGTATTAGATGATACAACTGATACAATGAAAATAGATGAGATAATGGTTATTGGAATGGAGTATTTTCTCATTCCAAAGTACAATGGTATTAATGCAATGCATGATGCTGCAATTGCATTCATTATAACAACAGGAATTCGTTGTATTATTAAAGAAATCGTTAAGGTATCTGAAAGCAAATGGAAATTACTACTGATGACACAAAAAACCGCTGTCACAAAAACATTTGATACAATAATTGCACTAAAGGTAAAAAGAACAATAATAGCCAACTTTGAAGCAATTAATTTCTTCCTATTTATTGGATACATAAATGCTAAAGTGATTGTTTTATATTTAAATTCTCCAATAATAAGTTTGGCAATTAATGCACTAGCAAAGATAATAAATACCGCTCTTACAGTTGAATCTATAAGACTAAGTACAGTCTGATAATTTTCAAAGCCAGGATCTCCTTCTATTTTTGTGATAAATAAAAGCATAAACATAATCCCTATTATCACAAAATTTGCGATGATAGCTCGTTTTATATAGGAGCCCATATGAAATTTTTTCATCTCTAGACGCATTAAGTTAAGCACTAACTACACCTCCATTGATCAACTTTAAGAAATAATCCTCTAATGAGCTTGATTTTTTACTAATCCCCTCAATTTCAATATCATGTTCAATCAATGTTTTAGATAGTAGCTTTTGTGAAGCTGTCGTATCATATATACGAATACAATTGTCGTCTATTAATTTGAAATTAGTAATATTTAATGTACTTTCTATAATAAAGGCAGCCTTTTTCCCATCATTAACAATCACTTCAATATAATCTACCTGACTACGATTAACAGCATCCATTGATACTTCCGTGATTAATCTTCCATTCTTAATAACGCCTATTGTATCAGCTAGCTGTTCAATTTCCCCTAAGATGTGGCTAGAAACAATGAGTGTAATGCCATACTCTTTACAAAGCATTTTGAATAACTCTCGTATTTCTTTAATGCCCACTGGATCTAGTCCGTTAATCGGCTCGTCTAAAATAAGTAATTCCGGCTTCGTAATAATAGCCCGTGCAATGCCCAATCGCTGTTTCATTCCTAGAGAAAAGTCTTTAACACGCTTCTCCTCTGTATTTGTTAGTTTCACTAGATCGAGAACATGACTAATTTCTTTCTTATCATAATAGCCCATATATTCGCAGTGTAATTCTAGGGTTTCCTTTGCTGTCAAATCTTCATAGAAAATTGGATATTCAATAATCGTCCCCAACCTTTTTAGCACTTCGTATGATCGGTCTGTTAATTTTTCACCAAAGATCTCAATATCTCCGCTCGTTGGCTTTGTTAGGTTCGTTAGCATTTTCATAACCGTTGTTTTTCCGGCACCATTGGGACCTAAAAAGCCATAAATCTCTCCCTTCCTCACATGCATATTGACAGCAGAAACCACTTCTTTTCCGTCAAACACTTTGGTAAGTTGATTTGTTTTCACAATATATGTCATGTTAATCTCTCCCTCAAATGTAGCTAAATTCATTATAAAAAATGAAACTCTCTAATTTATTAATTGATTCTTACAAATTTCTTAAGTACAGAAGAAAGACCTGTAAAGCGTTTAAAGCTCTACAAGCCCTCTATTTTTAGTACATCATTCTTTTTAACGTTATTGTAAAGATTGTCTTTTCGTATGGAATACTGGAGAGCTGAATAGAGCCATCCATTATTTCTACAAGACGTTTGGTAATCGTTAAGCCAAGACCACTGCCTTGGAAGGATTTATTTCTGGAATCCTCAAGCGTATACATTCTTTCAAAGACATTATCTATATGATATTCATCTATTCCCTTACCTCTATCCCATACATCAATATAAATGCTTGTATCATCTTTTCTTACGGCCAGTCCAATCACATTACCACCCGCCCCATAAGCAATAGCATTTGATAATAAATTGTTCAAAGCCCTATCTAATGCCTCTTCATTACCTAGCGCATATATTGGTGTCTCTGGTATTGCAATCTCTATCTCTAACCCCATAGATGTAACCATGTCGTAAAATGATAATATATTTTTTCGGCATATTTCACTTATATTGACTTTTGTCATGGGATAATCGGTATCTCCAGCCTCTAACTTTGCTAGGTCAAAAAATGTATGGATGATTTTTAATACTTCCAATGTCTTCGAATGGACACCAGTTACTAATCGCTGCCGCTCCTCCACACTAATCGATTGATTAAGCTGTAGCATTTCAGTATAGCCTAGTACAACTGTTAATGGTGTTTTAAGATCATGCGAAATATTCGCCAGCATCTTTTTCATAGAGCTTTCCATTTTCCGATGTGTTGCCAGCACTTTTTGATTGTGATCCAACAATGCATTCAACACAATCAGTAGCTGCTGTATTTCTTGATTAGCTGTTGGTACTAAAATTTTTTCACTTGATTCTTCGTTAATGATTGCTTGCAGTTTTCTATGCATGTACCTAATAGTAGTACTTTGTTGTTTTTTTGCTTTCAATTGAAACATAATAATTCCTATGAGTAACACGATAATCAATAATAGAAATATAATCATTTGCTTATCCTTCAAATTTATAGCCAATTCCCCAAAGCGTTTTAATATACTGAGGGTTGGACGGATCGTCTTCCATTTTTTCACGTAATCTTCTTATATGTACATTAATAATATTGTCATCTCCATAGTATGCGTCATTCCAAATTAATTGATAAATTTGCTGTTTTGTAAATACTCGATTACGGTTTGTCACGAATAATTTTAAAATAGCAAATTCCTTTGATGTAAGCTTTACTTGTTGTCCGCTCTTCTCTACGGAAAAGTTAACAAGATCGATTAATAGGTTATCTATCTCTAATATGTCTTTCTTATCCTCTACTTGATTGGCGTATTTTGTTGCTCTTCGAATAGCAGCCTTGACACGTGCTGAAAATTCCAACATTGAAAATGGCTTTGCAATATAATCATCTGCACCTAATCCTAGCCCTAATGCTTTATCTACATCGCTATCCTTCGCAGACATAATGATAATTGGCAGTGATGCCTGCTCTCGTATTATCTTTAAAACTTCTAATCCATTTAGTTTCGGTATCATAATATCTAAAATCACTAAATCAAAGGGTTTATTTAAACAATTTTGTAATGCCTCTTCTCCATTCACTGCTGAAGTAACAAGGAATCCCTCCATTGTTAAATAACTTTCTACCATTTCCCTAATGGCTTCATCATCTTCTACTAGTAAAATACGTTTTTGCACCTTTATGTACCTCTCTTTAAAGTTTAATCTATATGATATTACTGTCACTACTTAAAAAAACACGATATTAAGGTCGAAGCAATTATATATAATTTACCATAAATCATTTTTTTCGTTTATTATTTTAAAAAATATAAAAGCTGTCCCATAACCATCATTCAATGGCTTACAGAACAGCTCTATTTTTAATCCTCTACTCTTAAATCGCATTCTTTTAGCGGAAGCATTTTTGTTTTATATTTGATTTTGTATCCAAACCATAGCAGTAAAAACAGTGGGATACCAATATAAGAAACGAGGATTCCATACCAATCAATTTTATCCCCCATAAAGGCCGTATAATTTTGTCCAATAACAACAATCATACAAACCGTAAAGGCGAAAAGCGGACCAAAAGGAAATAGCCTTGCTTTATATGGCAGCAATTGCGGATTCAAGCCCTGCGCTTCGAAAGCCCGGCGGAATCGATAATGACTAAATGCAATGCCAAGCCAAGCTATGAAACCAGACATTCCAGAGGCATTTAAAAGCCAAATATAGACAACCCCATCACCAAAAAATGATGCTAAAAATGCAAGGCAGCCTACAGCTAATGTCGCTATTAAGGCATAGACTGGAATACCACGACGGCTTAATTTGGTGAAAAATTTTGGTGCATGTCCGTCTACTGCTAATTGCCATAGCATACGGGATGATGCATATAGTCCTGAATTTCCAGCTGATAGCATGGCTGTCAAAATAATGGCATTCATTAAGGAAGCAGCAAAGGCAATGCCTAAGCGATCAAACACTAGTGTAAATGGCGATACAGCGATATCTTCTGATAGTAAACGCTCATCTGTGAATGGAATCAACATGCCTATCGCACCAATCGCTAAAATATAAAACAATAGAATACGCCAGAACACCGATTTTACTGCTTTCGGAATATTTTTTCCAGGGTCATCCGTTTCACCAGCTGTAATTCCAAGAAGCTCTGTTCCTTGGAATGAAAATCCTGCTGCAAGGAAAATACCAAATGTAGCAAGGAAACCCCCATGAAACGGTCCATCACTAATAAAGAAATTTGTAAAGCCTACAGGTGCATGTCCACCTAAAATACCAAAAATCATTAATAAGCTGATAATAATGAACACAATCACAGTTACCACCTTAATCATGGCAAACCAATATTCACTTTCCCCATAGCTTTTTACAGATAATAAATTAAAGGTTAATACAACAGCAATAAATAATACTGTCCATAATGCAGATGAGCTATCTGGGAACCAATATTTCATAATTAATGATACAGCCGCAATTTCAGCAGCAATCGTGATTGCCCAGTTATACCAATAGTTCCAGCCCAATGCAAAGCCCAAAGCTGGGTCAACAAATTTCGTAGCATACGTACTAAAGGAGCCTGAAGATGGCATATAGGCTGCCATTTCCCCTAAGCTTGTCATTAAAAAGTACACCATAACACCGATTAGGGCATAGGCTAGTAATGCACCGCCAGGACCTGCCTGTGCAATAGCACCGCCACTGGCTAAAAATAGCCCTGTACCAATTGTACCACCTAAAGAAATCATTGTAATATGACGGCTTTTTAATTCTTTTTTCAGCTTCGGCACTTTATGACCGAGCTGATTCACTTTTATTTCACTCACGATATAGCTTCCTTCCTAATATAAGAGGCAAAAAAATACCATCACATGAACACTGTGATGGCTAAGTTAATCCTCAGTTTTTTCTAAATGATAGCTCAACACGTTGTCCAAACGTGACAGTTCTGTTCCTTTCGGAGACAGCCCCAGCATGAGGTTTTCAAGTCCCCTCACACTTCGGCAGTATTTCCTTTCAGCTAATCTCGTCAATGCTTGTCATTTCCATTAGCATACTCATAAATACCGCGACCTCTACCTCAATACAAACATGAGGCATATAATTATTAAATTTATGATGTGTACAAGTTTAACATAAGACATTTTACATTTCAATACGATGAGTAAAGTTCCGTATTTTATGAATATTCTACTATTTCAAATAATGTGATAAAGTAATATAGTGGTTCAATTATAATTGAATGTAAACAAGGGGGGATTAATTTTGACAACAAATGAAGATTCCACTAGTTATCCTAGCCGGAAAATTAGCTGGAGGGGAGCTACTTTATTATTAGTCATCGGCGTTATTTGTATTGCCTCAACATTACGAATGCCATTAACAGTTGTGGGACCTATTATTTCTTTTATACGAGAAGATTTAGGTATATCAAATGTATTAGCTGGATTTCTAACTACTATTCCACTTTTAGCTTTTGCGGTTATATCGCCATTTGCACCAGTTGTTGCACGTAAATTAGGACTTGAGCTAACATTATTTTTATCCACTATTCTTTTAGCATTAGGGATTGTACTGCGCTCTCTAGGAACAACAAGTTTGCTCGTGTTTGGAACTATGCTAATTGGTGTTGCTATAGCGTTTGGAAATGTACTTATTCCAGGATTACTTAAATTAAAATTTCCTTATCACGTAGGTTTACTTATGGCCTTTTTTACAATGTCCATGAATTTAACAGCTGGACTCGGTGCTGGAATTAGCTACCCTATTGCCCAATCATCTCTTGGCTGGCAAGGAGCTCTGGCTATTGCACTTATTTTAGTTGTGTTAACCATTTTAATTTGGATTCCACAATTAAAGTTTAATAAGCCTGAGCCCGCTGTTAAGAAAACGAAAGAACGTATACCTTTATGGAAATCCCCTGTTACCTGGGCAGTAACAGGTGCTATGGGATTACAATCATTATTAT
This sequence comes from Lysinibacillus sp. B2A1, assembly GCA_002973635.1. Lineage (GTDB taxonomy): Bacteria > Bacillota > Bacilli > Bacillales_A > Planococcaceae > Lysinibacillus. The sequence continues at coordinate 325,658 of CP027224.1, read as the reverse complement.
TTTATACAACTGCAGCATGGATTCCTGAAATTTACATATCACAAGGTTTAGCTGCTGATCGTGCAGGCTGGATGTTCTCCATCATGCAATTTTCACAAGTTCCAATGGCTTTAGCTGTGCCAATCATTGCTAGTAAAATGACGTCTCAGCGACCCCTTGTCTTAATGTTTACAGCATTTTATTTAGTAGGCTTTGTTGGCGTTGTTATGGAGTGGACAAGCCTTGGGGTGCTTTGGATGATTCTATTAGGCTTAGCAGGCGGGGCTTCATTTGCCTTAGCCATGATGTTCTTCACACTCCGCACTCGCACAGCCTTTGAAGCAGCTGATTTATCAGGCTTTGCACAATCACTAGGCTATTTATTTGCTGCAATTGGTCCTATTCTTTTTGGCTACCTGCATGATTTATTTGGTGGCTGGAATATTGCAGGTTGGCTCTTTGTCGTTGTAACTGCAATACTCTTTTTATGTTCATTTAGAGCCTCTAAAGATGAATATGTCCATTAAATTAAAGCAGATGGGAAAACTAGTCTTGTTTCCCATCTGCTTAATTTCTGTTCCCATACTTTTTTATTTATCGGATTGTGTACGATGCTGTTTTAGTAAGGTTAGCAGTTCATCAAGATCTTCCGCTGCTTCTTTGTTATGAGCATTGATAGCAGTAAAAATAGGAAGAGCCTCTTGTAGGAGTAAATGACTAAAATAATAATAGCCTAAAGAAGCTTGCTGCTCATAGCCTCTTGGCGTTTCCTCCTCCCACTCCAGTTCATCATCCTCCTCGTCTTCTGTCCATAAATATTTGACATCTAGTAGCTCCTGCATAGTTTGAACAGTATGTGCTGAGTCTAGATAATCCTCAGTAATCGCTTGAGCTACAGCTAAATAAAGCTCTATTTCTTGTAATGAAATATCCTCCGTATTTTTTCTAGCAAGCTTTTTTAAAAGGATAAGCAAAACCCATGGCGTTACCTGCCATAGAGTACCTTGATGCTCAATTAATTCAGCAAGCTGTTGATATTGCTCCTGTTCAATCAACTGTGGGATAGCTGTTCCTCTACCATAAGGTGTCGTCAATTGTTGCCATGGAATATTCGGGATATGCTGGTTCAACATATTGGATTACTTCTCTCCTAAAAACAAGATAGATTTAGTGTAAATGGGATTATTGCGATTGTATATAGGTACTAAGAGAGGCATTTTAGAACAGTATTTTATTGATAAACATGCATCATTGCTGATACTTTTGACTGCATGAATAATATGGGAAACTAAAAGAGGCCATAGTTGTGGATAGTTGAATTAATGGAGATCTCCGTAAAACCCTTCAGGAGCCGTTGGGGTATTAAACAGCTCCTTTACAGTTAATAGCATGGCTTTTGATAAAAATAATTTGGTGTATGATAAATATTTATATAAGGTTTATGAAATATATGAGTCGTTGCAGGCGAAAGCGGCGGTATTAACCATGTCCAGTTGCCTGTCAGTTCTCGTCCTACCGATTCCTCTGCTTCTTCAAACAGTTTAAACTGTTGTGCAGCTGTATGATGATCCACAATGCTTACTCCATCTTCTTTAAAAGAATGAAGGACAGCAATATTGAGCTCCACTAATGCACGGTCTCGCCAAAGCGAGATTTGCTTACTTGTATCAAGATTAAATATCTCTGCAATAGCTGGCAGCATATTATAGCGATCATAATCTGCTAAATTACGTGCGCCGATTTCTGTCCCCATGTACCAGCCATTGAACGGAGCTGCTTGAAAATCAATACCTGCCATTTGAAAACGCATGCTTGAAATAATAGGTACGGCATACCATTTCAACCCTAATTTCTCCACACCTACTGACTCTGGATGACGAATTGGCACCTCTAAAATATATTCTGCAGGAATTGCAAACAACTGCGGAGCACGTCCATCAACCTGTACGACAAGTGGTAACACATCAAATGGTGTTCGCTGACCTTTCCAGCCTAATGATTCACATACTTTTGTAAATGCGATTGAATTTGAATCACCAATAACTCCTGTTTCCGTTTCATAGCCTGCATAACGAATTAGCTGATGATTCCATATCCGTACTCGATCTGAGGCAAACACGGTTATGGTTGGACGAATTTTCCCTCTATTTGTTGCATAATCAATATGCTCTAGTAGCTTTTGAAAAATGTCCTGTTCCTCTAAAATATCACGTGCGTCAACTACATGTAATGACTGCCAAAACAGGCGACCAATACATTTGTTGCTATTACGCCATGCAACCCGTGCACCAAAAATTAGTTCGTCTGTTGTTGGACTGTATTCTCCTGCACTTCTAATCTGTTGTAATCTATTTTCTAACCATAATTCAGATTCATTTTGCTCTACCTGATATAGATTTAAGAACTGTTGTATTTCCTGTATATTCATGTCGATTCCTCCACCTACCCTCATATTAGTGGAACAAAACAGGAAGCACCACGAAAATATCTATAGAAAAAACATACATATTGCATATATGAAATAGTTTGTTCAAATTTTAGAGGCTGTTATGTAATTTCATAAGATATAAAAAAGCTATATTTATCAAAATATAGAAAAGCAATAATTTAGGAGCAAGTAACAATTACAATTTCTTTTCGTTTTGTGAACTGAGGAACGTATCACAATAAATTTGTTGATCTTTCTCTATACCTTTTATACGTGCATACTTATTACCGAATTCACACATTGTATTTAATACTGGTACAAAAGATCTTCCTAAATCAGTTAAGCTGTATTCCACTTTTGGAGGTACTTCTTTAAATACTTCTCTTTGTACAAGTCCATCCCTTTCTAATTGTTTCAATTGATCTGTTAAGACTTTTTGTGTAATTCCAGGTATTAATTCATAAAACTCTTTTGTCCTTACGGATTTTTGGCTCAAGAAAAAGAGTATTAAACATTTCCATTTTCCACCTGCAATATTCATAAAAATATTGATTCCAGTATTATAGTTAACCATGTGCTCTTGCTTTTCCTCCTAAATAGGCACTTTAAAGTGGCTATACCACATTTTTGTGCGTTATTTTCTTATTTATTATTGCTTACTATAATTAAAGGTGCAATAAATAAAAATTTCGGAGTTGATAAAATGAGTGTAAAAAATATTTTAGAAAAAAGACGTTCAGTTAGACATTATGATCCAAGTTATAAAATTAGTTCAGAAATTCTAACCTCTTTAATTGAAAGTGCAAGTAAGTCACCTAATGGAAATAATATTCAAGCTACTCGATACTTAATTATAGATGAGCCTGACTTAAGAAATTTATTACTACCTATAGCTTTTAATCAGCAACAAGTGATAGAGGCTTCAACATTAATTGTTATGTTAGGTGATTATCAGGCATTTGATAAAGGCAATATTATTAAGATACATGAAGAAGGCTTTCAAGCAGGCTATTTTGATGAATCGCTAAGAGATTATCTAGCGAATGCTGCAATAAATTATTATGAAAATAAATCTAAAGAAGATCTAAAGCTAGAATTAACTAGAGATGTAAGTCTTGCGTCAATGTCATTAATTTTGTTAGCAAATGAAGCTGGTTTTGAGACAATCACTATGTCAGGTTATGATTCTAAGAAATTAAAAGAAATCTTAAATATTCCTGAAAGGTATTTAGATGTTATGCTTATAGCTATTGGTAAAGGTACTAAAGCTGGTCATCAGACCGTAAGACATAATGTTAATAAGGTAATGTATAGAAACCAAATCATTTAGGTGCTCTCATAGTATCTGATTATGTAAAATAGGTAGACAAAGAAATATGTATTCTTGATGAATAAGCAAAAATGACCAGTTACTCATTTAAAGTGAGTACTGGTCATTTTATTTATATGACTTAAATATAATTCTTCACCTTGTGTTTCAAGGCTTAATTAACCTACACCAGTGGTTTCTTTATAAACTTAAAACTTATTTACCTCTGGCTTTGAACTGTCTACAGATTCATTAATTGAATCTATCTAGTGCAGGATTACACTTTCTGATGCACTATGATTATACCTCTCAAATGACCATGGTTTCATTTTTGATTTGTAAGTTCACTATTTTATAAGGTCATCGATTGACAAACATACAGAAAAAAGCATGTAACACACAACTGTGCTACATGCTTGATGACCCGTACGGGATTCGAACCCGTGTTACCGCCGTGAAAGGGCGGTGTCTTAACCGCTTGACCAACGGGCCGTGGCTCCGAAGGCAGGACTCGAACCTGCGACAACCTGATTAACAGTCAGGTGCTACTACCAACTGAGCTACTTCGGAATAATGATGGGCCTAAATGGACTCGAACCATCGACCTCACGCTTATCAGGCGTGCGCTCTAACCAGCTGAGCTATAGGCCCATTTTGGAGCGGGTGATGAGAATCGAACTCACGACATCAGCTTGGAAGGCTGAGGTTTTACCATTAAACTACACCCGCAAATAATGGTGGGTCAGGACGGAATCGAACCGCCGACACTTAGAGCTTCAATCTAATGCTCTACCAACTGAGCTACTGACCCGAAATGGAGGAGGTAGAGGGATTCGAACCCCCGCGCGGTGTTACCCGCCTGTCGGTTTTCAAGACCGATCCCTTCAGCCAGACTTGGGTATACCTCCAAAAATATTGAAATGGTGGAGCCTAGCGGGATCGAACCGCTGACCTCCTGCGTGCAAGGCAGGCGCTCTCCCAGCTGAGCTAAGGCCCCAAATAAAATAAAGATGGTCGGAATGACAGGATTCGAACCTACGACCCCTTGGTCCCAAACCAAGTGCTCTACCAAGCTGAGCTACATTCCGAAATCATAAAATGGCGCGCCCGACAGGAGTCGAACCCATAACCTTCTGATCCGTAGTCAGACGCTCTATCCAATTGAGCTACGGGCGCATATGTATCTATAAAAATGATGAGCCATGAAGGACTCGAACCTTCGACCCTCTGATTAAAAGTCAGATGCTCTACCAACTGAGCTAATGGCTCAAATTAAGAAATGAATGGCTGGGGTACTAGGATTCGAACCTAGGCATGACGGAATCAAAATCCGTTGCCTTACCGCTTGGCTATACCCCAATTTTAAAATGGGGCGACTGATGGGAATCGAACCCACGAATGTCGGAACCACAATCCGATGCGTTAACCACTTCGCCACAATCGCCACTATATATGATAACAGCTGTATATGAACGAGTACCTCAATACCTGGCAGGGGCAGTAGGAATCGAACCCACACCAAAGGTTTTGGAGACCTCTATTCTACCGTTGAACTATGCCCCTAAAATGGTGGAGGGGGACGGATTCGAACCGCCGAACCCTAAGGAGCGGATTTACAGTCCGCCGCGTTTAGCCACTTCGCTACCCCTCCAAGGGAATGGTGCCGGCGATAGGAGTCGAACCCACGACCTACTGATTACAAGTCAGTTGCTCTACCAACTGAGCTACACCGGCAAAATAATGGCGGTCCCGACCGGGATCGAACCGGCGATCTCCTGCGTGACAGGCAGGCATGTTAACCGCTACACCACGGGACCTTTTTTGGTTGCGGGGGCCGGATTTGAACCAACGACCTTCGGGTTATGAGCCCGACGAGCTACCACTGCTCCACCCCGCGATAATGATATATACTATTTATAAATTTAATGGTGGAGGATGACGGGCTCGAACCGCCGACCCTCTGCTTGTAAGGCAGATGCTCTCCCAGCTGAGCTAATCCTCCACAAAAAAATAAGCGAAGCGACGTCCTACTCTCACAGGGGGAAGCCCCCAACTACCATTGGCGCTAAAGAGCTTAACTTCCGTGTTCGATATGGGAACGGGTGTGACCTCTTTGCCATCATCACTTCACTTATTAAATTGAAAGAGTTATTCTTTCAAAACTGGATAAACGGTGCATTGAATGCTTCAAACATGTTGGTTAAGTCCTCGATCGATTAGTATTCGTCAGCTCCATGTGTCACCACACTTCCACCCCGAACCTATCTACCTCATCGTCTTTGAGGGATCTTACTTACTTGCGTAATGGGAAATCTCATCTTGAGGGGGGCTTCATGCTTAGATGCTTTCAGCACTTATCCCGTCCACACATAGCTACCCAGCGATGCCTTTGGCAAGACAACTGGTACACCAGCGGTGTGTCCATCCCGGTCCTCTCGTACTAAGGACAGCTCCTCTCAAATTTCCTACGCCCACGACGGATAGGGACCGAACTGTCTCACGACGTTCTGAACCCAGCTCGCGTACCGCTTTAATGGGCGAACAGCCCAACCCTTGGGACCGACTACAGCCCCAGGATGCGATGAGCCGACATCGAGGTGCCAAACCTCCCCGTCGATGTGGACTCTTGGGGGAGATAAGCCTGTTATCCCCGGGGTAGCTTTTATCCGTTGAGCGATGTTCAGCTTTCAATACACATCGCATTTCGTTGTCAGCTTCACTCGTTCAATCAGTCACGTACTTAAGTACGCTCCTTCATTCACTCAATCGCTTTCTAGAACTGCTCGTGTCTTGAAACCTTTTTAATACGAACCGAAATCCTTCTTCACTCACGCGGCGTTGCTCCATCAGGCTTTCGCCCATTGTGGAAGATTCCCTACTGCTGCCTCCCGTAGGAGTCTGGGCCGTGTCTCAGTCCCAGTGTGGCCGATCACCCTCTCAGGTCGGCTACGCATCGTCGCCTTGGTGAGCCGTTACCTCACCAACTAGCTAATGCGCCGCGGGCCCATCCTATAGCGACAGCCGAAACCGTCTTTCAGTATTTCACCATGAGATGAAATAAATTATTCGGTATTAGCCCCGGTTTCCCGGAGTTATCCCAAACTATAGGGTAGGTTGCCCACGTGTTACTCACCCGTCCGCCGCTAACGTCAAAGGAGCAAGCTCCTTCTCTGTTCGCTCGACTTGCATGTATTAGGCACGCCGCCAGCGTTCGTCCTGAGCCAGGATCAAACTCTCCATAAAAGAAATTTGATTAGCTCAAATTGTTTTGCTGGCATCAATTTTGATGTCCAAAATTTTGTTTTGTTCACTAGTGGAAGCTAGCTACTAAAAACTTTATTGATTACGTTTTGCTGTTCAGTTTTCAAGGTTCATGTTTTGCTTTGTTTTAGCTTGTCACCGTGGCGACTTGTATAATACTACACCCCTTTTTTAAAAAGGTCAACACTTTTACAGAAAAAAATTTAACTTTTTTATTAATCCAGAAAAACTTCCTATATTAATAACTATATAATATTTTGGGTTTTACACGAATTGTTTCAATAGTACTACCGCAATCTAAAATATAATTCTATCATATTTCCTGATAAAAAATTAATAGATTTTTTAGAAGAACGAACGAAAAAACTCGGTATAAAAACCGAGTTTTAAAATGGGAAAAAGAATGGGATGGCTGTCATCATAACAATAAACATAACAATCTGTAACGGAATACCTATTCTTACAAAATCCATAAATTTGTAGCCCCCTGCTGTCATTACCAGCGCATTAGTAGGCGATGCAATTGGTGTAGCAAACGCCATGCTTGCTGCTACTGCTACTGCAATCAGAAATGTTGTTGGACTAACATCCATTGCAATCGCAGCACTCATTGCAATAGGTGCAAACAATACAGCAGTTGCCGTATTACTAATAAATTGACCAAAAACGGCTGTCAAAATATAAACACCTATGAGCACTCCATAAGGTCCAAAATCACCAAGGGCATTGATGATACCATCAGATAAAATAGCCATGCCTCCTGTTTTTTCTAATGCTGTTGCCATTGGTAGCATTGCGGCCACCAGCACAATGCTTTCAAAATTCATATTGCTATAGGCATCTTCCATATTTCTTAAACAACCTGTTAAAATCATTAGAACTGCACCAATCATTACAGAAATAACGGCTGGGAAAATTTCGAATGCCATTAAAATAATCATGAACAGCATAATAATACCAGCAAGACCAGCTTTACCTGTAGCAGCCGCTACACTTGCATGTTCCTTCGGCTGACCGACAACTACGACATCCTGGGTCTCTCTTGCTAACAAAAGAATTTCATCCCATGCGCCTTGTACTAATATAGCGTCTCCAAATTTCAATTTGTGCGAAACCATATCTTGAAGCTTATATCCACCTTTTCTATTAATACCAATAATGTTTAGGTTGTATTTTTCTCGGAAGCCTAGTGAGCTAACAGTTTCGTTGATAAAGCTTGAATTTGGTGTGAGCAAGACCTCTGCAATACCGAGATGTTTCGATACCAATTCATCGGCCTCCCCTTCTACTAACCCTTGCATCTCAAGATGATAATCTTCAACAAAACGGTGAATGTCCTCTTCTTCTCCCTGAACATACAGCTCATCCTTAGCATGAATAACACTTGTTGGACCTGCCATTTCTTGATAAGTCATCGGCAGCAAATTGATGCCCTCCTGTGATTTGCGATGAATTTTCATCATGCAAAGCATATACTTTGCTGGCAGCTTTAATTCTGCTAATGATGTTTCAATAATAGGAGATTCTTCTGGAACAGAGATTTTAAATAGACGATTATTTAAATCATACTGCTTAATGATTTTCTTCGGCGAAAGTTTATAGCCTTCATTTGTCTGGGTACGATTTTGTTCCTTAGGTAATAGGATATTGCGTACAAGCACTAAATAAGTAATACCCGCAATCATTCCAACAATACCAATAGGTGTTATTTCAAAAAAGCCAAGTTTGTTATAGCCTTTATCCACTAATAACTGACTAACAATTAAATTGGTTGGTGATGCAATTAGTGTCATAAGACCAGACAGACTTGCTACATATGAAAGTGGTAATAGAAACTTTGAAGGGCTGACTTTCATACTAATCGCTATACTTACAACTATTGGCATCATTAATGCTACAGTACCTGTATTACTCATAAAGGCACCGACAGAACCTACAATAATGAGCAATAATACAAATAATTTCAACTCACTATTGCCAGACCATTTGAGTAATAATTGTCCTGCCATTCCCGCAAGACCTGTACGTAAAATTCCTGCACCCACGACAAATAGCCCTGCAATCATTAAAACTACAGAGTTTGAAAAACCAGATAATGCCTCTGCGGGTGTTAGAATATCGGTAATGACAAATGCTAGTAGTGACACAATCGCTACAAGATCTGCTCGTATTTTATTGGTCACAAATGCGAAAATTGTTGTTCCTAATATAAGAAATGTTAATGTAAGTTGCACATCCATGAATTCCTTTCTCTAACATTAATCATTATTATTGACAGCAAAAAAGTTTTATTTCTTTGCTATTTTTATTATAGCTTACGAGAGAGTATTTATGATAAAATTCACCATTTTTTCAAAATTAAAATAAGTGTGGCACTTAACCACACTATTAAAAAACATTAGTTATTTCAGATAAAGATGATGCTCTTTAATATAATCGTAACATGCATTAAGTAAGAGATATCTTGGTTCACCACCCATCGCAAATTCTTCGCGAATATAGGTTGAACTTATTTCCATTGCTAACCCCTTATCTATAAGATGAAATCTCCCATCATCATTATTTCTTAAAATCGGAGAACGACTAATGGTTGATAGCATATCAATTCCATGCCTTGCCATTACAATAAATTTATTTTCTGCTACCAACGCGTCCCCTTTCTTCCACAATCCAGCACCAATATCTACTAATAAATCTGCGCCCATAATAAAATGAATTTCATCCTCTGGGTGCTTTTCTCTAAAATATTTCATGGTGTCATATGTGTAAATATTCCAACCTTCTTGATTCATTTCATAGGAATCCGCAATAAAACGATCATCCTTAGCAATTGCTAACTTTAGCATATTCCAGCGATGATTATTCCCTGTTTTTATAGTTTTATCTTTCCGTTTATTCGAACAAGGCAAAAAAATGATCTTATCTAATTTACAGCGGTGCGCAACCGTGCTAGCTGTCCAAAGATGAACATTAGTAATAGGATCAAAGGATGAACCATAAATACCTATCCTCGCCATCATATCTCCCTCCTTCCGTTTTCTTTTACATTTAAGTATTCTTTCTGTAAGAAACCTTGTCTTTTATAGCCTGTATGCTTGCCATTTTATTGTCCCAACAAGCCTGACTTAGATCGACAGGATATTCTTCTGGGTTCAATGTTCGCTTGTACTCACACCATAACAGTTTTAAATTTTCCTTCGCGTATAATTGTATATCTTGAATAGTAGGTTCTTTATAAACAACATTCCCATTTTCTACGATGCTTTCATGTAACTCTATCGCTGTGAAATTCGTAACAAATTTACTGATATACGTATGAACAGGGTGAAACATTTTTAATCGCTCTATGTGCTGTATGTTTTCCCCATCTAATGCAATATAGTCACCTTCAGCATGACCATTCTCATTATTAACAATACGGTAAACAGGTTTACGTCCGGGAGTAGTTACTTTTTCAGGGTTTGCTGAAATTTTAACCGTATCGACCATTTCTCCACTTTCATTTTCAATAGAGACTAACTTGTATACCCCACCAAGTGCAGCTTGATCATAGGCTGTAATCAGCTTCGTCCCGATTCCCCAAGCATCAATTTGTGCTCCTTGCGACTTTAAATGCATAATAGTATATTCGTCTAAATCATTGGATGCCATAATTTTCGCTTCCGTAAAGCCTGCATCATCTAGCATTTTTCTTGCCATTTTCGAAAGATAGGCTAGATCTCCACTGTCTAAACGGATACCAATAAAAGTAATCTGCTCTCCTAGTTCCTTTGCTACACGGATAGCATTTGGAACGCCTGAGCGTAATGTATCATAGGTATCTACTAAGAAAACACAGTCTTTATGTGCCGCTGCATATTTTTTAAACGCTGTATACTCATCTCGATAAGTTTGAATCATCGCATGTGCATGTGTTCCTGACACTGGGATACCAAACAATTTTCCAGCACGTACATTACTTGTTGCCGAAAATCCACCAATATAAGCGGCACGAGTTCCCCAAATTGCTGCATCAAATTCGTGAGCACGTCGGGTACCGAACTCCATCACGACATTTTCACCTGTCACCTGTTTTATACGTGATGCCTTTGTCGCGATAAGTGTTTGGTAGTTCACAATATTTAACAACGGCGTTTCAATTAATTGGGCCTCTGCCAATGGTGCCTCAATTCGTAGGATTGGCTCATTGGCAAAAACTAGCTCACCTTCCCTCATCGCCTTAATAGTTCCTGTAAACTTAAGATCCTGTAGGTACTGTAGAAATTCCTCTGGATATTTCTTCTCTTCTCGCAAATATTGAATATCACTTTGAGAGAATCTAAAATTATTTATAAACTCTATCACTTTTTTTAAACCAGCGAATATCGCATAACCATTGCCAAATGGAAGTTTTCTAAAATATAGCTCAAAAACAGCTTTACGTTGATGAACACCATCTTGCCAATAAGTTTGAACCATATTAATTTGATATAAATCTGTGTGTAACATGAAGCTATCATCTGCATATTTCATGTTCATCCCTCCATTCTATTTGGTCAAATAATAGTAGCACCAAGTGTTTGCTCGAAATGACTTAACGCCCACTCATGCCCTGTTTGATTAAAAGATGCCACAGCATTTTTATGAATTACAATCTTGAACCCTTTATTATAAGCATCTACCGCTGTATGAAGAACACAGATATCTGTACAAACCCCAATTAAATGAAGCTCAGTAATATCTCTTTCACGTAATTTCAAATCCAAATCTGTTCCTGTAAAAGCGGAGTAGCGTGTTTTATCTAGGTAATAGACATGATCCCGATCTTTATTTGCTTCGTATAACGCTTTTAAAGCTCCATATAAATCTCTTCCATTAGTATTTCGAATATTATGGGCTGGAAATAACTTTGCTTCAGGATGATAAACATCTCCTTCTTCATGAACATCTATAGCAAATACAGTAAACTCACCATTCACAATAAATTCCTTTGTTAATTCACAATTTGCCTGCTCAAGCAGCTGACCAGGCTTTCCACAAGTTAGAGCTCCATCTGCCGCAACAAAATCCATCGTGTAATCAATATTAATTAATGCTCGCTTTCTCATTATTTCAACACTCCTTTTCTTTAATTAGTAATAATTAAATTACAAATTACTATTATTAAAATAAACAGGAAAGACGGATCTTTCCTAATGGTAAATGGACTCAACAATTTCAAAATCATTAAATGTATATAGTTGTGAAGGCCTGAAAGAATTTCGTTTCGTTTTCTTCGGCTTCCCTTCCTCATCCAGTACCCTTTCGATAAAAGGTAGTTTGGGTGCCTTTGTAAAAAATACGGAATCATTTGAAATTCGAGAATCTTCTCCAACTGTCAGAATTACTCGCTGTAATTCAGACAAAGTAAACTCTTGTGGTAAAAAATTTCTAGCAACTGTTGTTTGTATCATATCTCTTTTGATAAATTCTAAAGCATCGGTAATAATTTGGCGATGATCAAATGCTAGCTGAAGGGTAAATACCTCCTCAATATCAAATAGCTCCACCTCGGCAGCGTCATCGTTTGCCTGTCGTTGCTCAATAAATATTTCTGGAACAATGGCATAAAAGGCATTTGAAATCATCCAACCACGAGGATCTCGATCAAATCCATCATAAACACCAAAATGTTGGATATGCAGACCGTCTACATTTGTTTCTTCTTTTAACTCTCTTTTCGCAGCGATATAAGCTGTTTCCTTTTGAATGGCATCTATAAATCCTCCTGGAAGCGCCCATTTGCCTCCTTCAATATTGGGATTTCTTTCAGCATCCATTACTCCACGCTTGATGAGCATAATCTTTAGCGTCATATTCGGCGGTGCTTTTTCCTCTTTTTTTTCTGAGACAATTGTAAAAATAGCAATATCTGCTGTATAGCCATCAGGTGTTTGGTATTTTGAAGAATCATAGTTTGCAAGCACTTCTTCTTCACTACGGAATTTTGACATTGTATAACTCCTTTATTCCATCTAAGTAATTCGTAATTCTATAATTACTATTTAACAAAATAATACTCATAAATACTAATAATTGCAACTCTTTTATAACTAAAATTAACCAACCAGTTGCCTATAAAATCATTGACAATTGGTTGGCAATGTCATTATAAAGCCTTACTATCAAAGCATTTCTGAGCTTGTTTTTGCTTGCATATGAAGAAGTAAATAATCTGGCCCACCAGCCTTGGAGTCTGTTCCTGACATATTAAATCCACCAAACGGCTGATAACCAACAATAGCACCTGTACAGCCTCGATTGAAGTAAAGATTTCCGACATGAAATTCTTCTCGAGCCTTTTCTATATGCTCACGGTTATTTGTAATCACTGCACCCGTTAAGCCGTATTCTGTGTTGTTGGCTATTTCAATTGCATGATCAAAATCCTTTGCTTTCGTAAAGCCGACTACTGGTCCAAAGATTTCTTCCTTCATAATTCTTGCATCTGGAGAAAGATCAGCAAATACAGTAGGCTGAATAAAGTAGCCTATAGAATCGTCGCCTTTTCCACCTGTCAACAGCCTTCCTTCCCGCTTACCAATCTCAATATAATCCATGATTTTATTATACGCATTCTGATCAATTACTGTTGCCATGTAGTTTGAATAGTCAGTTGGATCACCTTGTGTCAATTCTTCTGTTAATGCTACTACACGTTCCAGAACTTGATCGTATACATCTTCTACAATAACTGCACGAGAACATGCTGAACATTTTTGACCAGAGAAGCCAAACGCAGAAGATACTATCGAAGTCGCGGCTAATTCAAGGTCTGCTTCTTTATCAACAACAATTGTATCTTTTCCACCCATCTCCGCGATCACACGTTTTATCCAAATTTGTCCATCATGTACTTTCGAAGCACGTTCAAAAATACGAAGGCCAACATCACGTGAACCTGTAAAGCTGATAAATCGAGTGTCTTTATGGTCAACCAGATAATCTCCCACTTCTGAGCCGCTTCCTGGGACGAAGTTTAGAACACCTTTAGGAAGACCTGCTTCCTCCATCACTTCAACAAACTTAGCAGCAATCACCGGAGTAGTAGAAGCTGGCTTTAATAATACTGTATTGCCAGTCACAATTGCCGCTACTGTAGTTCCAGCCATAATAGCGAATGGGAAGTTCCAAGGCGAGATAATAATCCCCACTCCTAATGGAATATAGTCATAACGATTAAATTCATTTGGACGGCTTTGAACAGGTGCGCCGTCTTTAATTAAAAGCATTTGACGACCATAATATTCTAAGAAATCAATGGCTTCTGCTGTGTCTGCATCTGCCTCCTTCCATGGCTTACCAGCTTCCTTTGTTAGCAATGCTGAAAATTCATGCTTTCGGCGGCGAATAATTGCCGCAGCCTTAAATAAAACATCTGCCCGAAACTCAGCTTTCACTTTTTTCCACGTTTTGAATGCTTGAACAGCTACTTGCATAGCTTTTTCAGCTGACTCTTTGTTCGCCTTCGATACACGTCCAATCACTTCTCTTTTATTGGAAGGATTGTAGGAAACAATCTTATCCTCTGTGGTAATTCGCTCTCCACCAATCACTAAATCATAATCTTGTCCTAAGTACCCTTCAACGGTTTGTAAAGCATTCAAATAATCTATTCGATTAGCCTCAACACTAAAATCAGTAAACGGCTCATGTTTATATGCTACTACCATATATACCTCCAATTATTGTTATCCACTCTACATATTGAGCTAGAAAAAATTATTATCCTTATCTTACTGGTACAACCAGCTCTGTTAATTTATTTTTAAGGTCTACTTCAACACTAGATGAAGCATCTACTAACGGCACTGAAACTGAACCAACAGGTATACCAACTAAATTTAATGCAGCTTTTAAAGGCCCTGGATTTCCTTCTTTATATAACGTCTTCATTAATGGGAAAAACTTTTTATGCAGTTCTACTGCCTCATCATAGTTTTTCTCTTGAACTAAATCATAAATCTTCACCCATACATCTGGAATAAGATTTGAGCTAGCTGTTATTGCCCCTGGTGCTCCTGCAATAAATGAAGAAACCGCTCTGAAATCCTCTCCACAAAGAACGGAAATTTTATCGCCAACAGTTTGAAGTAGCTCAAGGACATCACCTATATTATCCGAGCAAACTTTCATTCCAACTACATTTGGTACATTTTCAACAATCTCTTTTACTGTATCATTTGCCAAATGAATGCCTGTTTTATAAGGGATGTTATAGAGGATAATTGGCATATCTAAACATTTATCAATCGCTTCATAATATTCGATAAAACCTTGTTTAGTTGGACTTACATAATATGGTGTCACAATCATTACAGCGTCCGCACCAGCTTGTTTCGCATAGATACCTAATTCCACATTGTCACCTAATCCTGGAGAAAGCAATCCTACTACTACTGGGACACGACCATTGATAGTACTTAATGCAACATCAATAGCAGTTTTTCGCTGTTCCATATTGAGCGCAGCATATTCTCCTGTTCCACCTAATACAAGCAATGAATGGACATTATTATTTAGTTGATCCTCGATTAAATTTGCAAAGCTTTGTTTATCAACAGACCCATCTTGATGTAAAGGTGTTACTAACGCTGTCATAATTCCATTAAATTTCATTTTAATAGTCTCCTTTAAATATTATTTATAAGCCTTTGCATTACCCAATACTTGTGGATTTACTACATTTCTTGATATTTTTCCATTTAACACAACACCAACTTCTTGTGTTATCGATTCAGAGCATCTATCTTTTGCCTCTAATGTATCGCCACCAAAATGCGGTGTAAAAATTACATTCTCCAATGTAAAAAGAGGGTTATCACTATTTGGAGGCTCTTGTTCTAAAACATCTAACGCTGCACCAGCTATTTTTTTAGTAACTATTGCGCTATATAGTGCTTGTTCGTTTATCAAAGAACCTCTCCCTAAATTAATAACAAATGCTGAATCTTTCATTAACTCAAATTGCTTAGCAGAAAATAAATGATATGTGCTTTTCGTTAGCGGCGCATGTAAAGAGATAAAATCGCATATTGGAAGAACCATATTTAAGTCATCGATTTTAACAACACCATGTAACTGCATCTCTGATTCTGTAACAAATGGATCAAACCCTAAAACATTCATATTAAATGCCTTTGCTTTTTTAGCTAAATCCTGTCCAACCCTCCCCATTCCTACGATTAACAGTGTCTTCCCATTCACTTCCATAGGAAAATAGGTTTCTCTATATTGCCATTCATTGTTTCTAACTTTAGAATCACTAATATTTAAGTTTCTACTTAAAGCTAAAATTGACATCATCGCATGCTCTGCAACAGACGTGTAATTACTGGACGGTGCATTCAAAACGACTATTCCAGTTTCTGTTGCACTTGGAACATCTATATTATCTAGCCCGACTCCATGCATGCCAACTACCTCAAGGGAGGGGCAGCTTTCTAAAATATTTCTTGTAATTTTTTCTGTTCTAACAATAACTGCATGTGCCTGATGTTTGTTTATATAGTCTATAATGGTCACCTCTGAACCATTTGGTGCCAACACTACATTAAAATGATTGGTTAAGTACTCAACACCATTCGGTCGAATCGTTGGTTCAATTAATAGGACTGTTTTTGTCATGTAATTCCTCCACTAAAAACATAGTTATGATACTTAGTATACTAAGTTGATGTAAAAAAATTTATAGAATGGGAGTCTTTGTTTATCAACCTAAAGACTCCATTTGTTTTTATAATACTTTTGATAAAAATGCTTTTGTTCTTTCATGAGATGGGTTTGTGAATATGTCTCTAGGATTTCCTTCTTCCACTATATTACCACCATCAATATAAACAACTCGATCAGCTACTTCACGAGCAAATCCCATTTCATGTGTGACAATGACCATTGTCATCCCTTCTTGTGCCAATTGTTTCATAACCCGTAAAACCTCTCCAACCATTTCAGGGTCCAGTGCAGACGTAGGCTCATCAAACAGCATTACATGCGGCTCCATTGCTAAGGCTCTTGCAATAGCAACACGCTGTTGTTGTCCACCAGATAAATTAGAGGGATAAGCAGTTGCTTTTTCTGCTAAGCCTACTTTTTTTAACAGCTCCATCGCTTGTTTTTCAGCTTCTTCTTTCGTTTTCTTTTTGAGTCTTATTGGTGCTAATGTAATATTTTCTATAACTGTTTTTTGCGGAAACAGATTAAATTGCTGGAAAACCATCCCCATTTTTTGCCGAAGCTTATTAATATCAACGGTTTTATCCAAAATATTTTCGCCTTCTACAATAATTTCGCCACCACTCGGTTCTTCTAAAAGATTCAAGCATCTTAAAAATGTACTTTTACCTGAACCAGATGAACCTATAATACAAACAACCTCTTTTGCTGCAATCTCTGTGCTAATATTTTTTAGAACTTGTAAATCTCCAAAGGATTTAGATAGACTATTAACCTTTATCATGTAATAACAAACCTCCGTTCCATCTTAGTAGAAATAAGCGAAACAGTATAAATGGTGATAAAGTAGAATAATCCTACCATCGTTAATATTTCAAAGGATCTAAAATTCATCGCATAGATGGATTGTCCAACCATTGTTAATTCAGCTATTCCGATAACTGATAGCATCGATGTATCCTTAATTGCGTGCGTTAATTGATTCACAAATGATGGAATCATACGTCGTACAGCCTGTGGTAAAATGATTAAAGCCATTGTTTGAGCATAAGAGAAACCTAAGGATCTTCCTGCTTCCATTTGCCCCTTACCAATTGATTCGATTCCTCCACGGAAAATCTCTGTATTATAAGCTCCAATATTAAAGCTTATGGCAATCAGTCCTGCTGTAAAAGCCGAAAGATGTATATCCAAAGCTGTTGGTGCTCCAAAGTAAATAAATAATATTTGAATTAGTATTGGTGTTCCGCGAATAAGATTAACATATATTGCTGCAGGATATCGTAAAATTGCATACTTTGACATCCTCATAAAACACGCAATTAGCCCAATTATAAGTGAGAAAATTATTGATAAAATGGATATTAATAGCGTCATATATAACCCTTGCAGAAGATAAGGCAGTGCATCTGTCATAACTTTGAATGTAGTTTCCATAAAAACACCTCACTTCACATTAACTATGTTTATTTACCAAACCATTTTTCATGGATTTTGTCATATTCCCCATTTTCTTTAACTGTTTTTAAACCTGCATTAATCTTATCTGCTAACTCTTTGTTCCCTTTTTTAACAGCAAAAGCATGTTCATCGACTGTCATATGCTCACCCACAATTCGGAACTTCACATTGTCACCATCTACCGCTAAACGATACTCAACTGTAGGGGAGTTAAGCACAAGTGCATCTGCATTTCCATTTTCTACATCTAAATACAGCGCATCTGTTTCTTTTAGTGGCTTCGCTTTTCCACCATATTTATCTGCTAATTCCTTTGCCTTTTCAAAAGTTGTAGAACCTTGTGTAGCAACAATTGTTTTTCCTTTTAAATCCTCAAAGGATTGGATGGAACTATCATTTGCTACAGCAAGCACTAATCCAGAATTTAAAAAGATATCTGAGAAATCTACAACTTCCTTGCGTTCTTCACGTATTAATAGCGATGAAGCGATATCTACCTGATTAGATTGTAAGCCTGGAATAAAGCCATCAAATTTCATCTCTTTAAATTCCAGCTCTAAATTTTCTACCTCTGCAACCGCTTGCAATAAATCATATTCGAAGCCAGTTAATTTACCATCCTGTTTAAAAATTAGAGGTGGATAGTTATTTAAAGCAGCTACGCTTACTTTTTCGCCACCACCGGTACCCGCTTCAGAGTTGCTATTACTACACCCCACGAGAATTATGGACAACAACCCAATAGTCCCCAATACAAATAACAACCTTTTCATCTTATTCATTACGTCATCCCCTTTACTCGCATTTATTTTGTTAATTCTGATAATAGCGAATAATTAAATATTAAGTTATAGCACTAAGGATGTCAATAACTTATAATACTAAGTATCACAATAATTTAAATCCTTAATTTACCAATATCAAACGGGATGGTTAATTCATAAGTATCTAAAATAAGAATAGTACTTCCAATTTTTTGTATTTATATAGAATATATTTAAATCCATAGGAACCTTATTTTCTGCATAAGATATTCTTGTCCCTTTTAACACGGCTGTTGTATCTGGTATTTGCAAAGCACCTGCAATATAAGGAGTCGCAATAACCGCCTCTATTTCATCCTCTACTTCAACGATATCGATATTGACTTGCTCTTTTAGTAGTTGTTGTACAGAAGAAATTGCTGTATTTTCTTGATAAACATTAGAGGGTACTACAGGGCGGATATAATGCTCTAAAAAAAACATTGGTTGATTGTTTAAATATCGAATTCTTTTTAAATAAATGATTTCTGTATCCTCTTCTAGTTTTAATAACTTAGCAAAGTGTGGATTGACCACCTTTTTAATTTCAATTGTCCGTACAGATATTTTTTCCCAATCGTTTGAATAATGGTTTCTAAAGCCAGACATACTAGTCCATGTTTGTTTTGGCTGTTGGTTGCTGACAAAAGAACCCTTCCCTTGAACTCTATGAATTATTTTGTCATTTTCAAGCTGCTTTAGCGCATTTCTTACTGGTGTACGGCTTACATTGAATATTTTTTCCAGTTCAGCCTCTGAAGGTAAAATATCTCCAACAAGATATTTACCCTCTGCTATTTCTTGCTTAATTGTGTCATAAATTTTCTGATATGCAGGTTTCGTTTGAATAATCATCTACCCCACTTCTTTTTAGAATATAATACCCTATAATTCATTATTTTTACAAATACTTATAATACTAAGTATCCATAAAGGTATACTTTTATACTGAACATGGTACATTAATAATTATAGTTATTTTTTAATTTTAATCATTAAAAAAATCCCTCCATTAGTAAACTGAAGGGATTAAAACATCTTATTATTTGTAAAAAGGGAACGTACTTAACCAATGCTCCATTTTTTTATTAATTTAAAAGAATACCATCTCGCACAACAATTCGCCCATTTTTAATAACAGTATTTGTATGGTTCATGCCATAGAAATATTGTAGTTGTTTGTAGTTAGCAACATCTAAAATAACAACATCAGCTTGCTTTTCTGCCTCAAGTGAACCAATTTGATTGCCTCGATTAATTGCATATGCGGCATTAATCGTTGTCGCAGTTAATACTTCCTCCAACGTCATTCCCATATGCATACAAGCTAAATTCATGATAAATGGTAGACTCATTGTTGGCGATGATCCAGGATTAAAATCTGTTGATATCGCTACAGGTACCCCTTCATCGATCATTAGACGCCCCCTTGCAAACGGTGCACGTAAGAAGAATGCAGTTCCTGGCAACAATACAGCAATCGTACCCGCCTCAGCCATTCGTTGAATACCCTCATCAGAAGCAACCAACAAATGCTCGGCTGAAATTGCTCCTACCTCTGCAGCAAGCTCTGCTCCCTTATACGGCTCAATTTCATCAGCATGAATTTTTGGTGTTAAACCAAGTGCTTTTCCAGCCTCTAAAATACGCTGTGATTGCTCCGGTGTAAAGACGCCTTTTTCACAAAATACATCATTAAATTCAGCCAGTTTTAGCTCCGCTACTTTTGGTAGCATGTCATGGATCACAATATCAACGAATTCATCCTCACGCCCCTTATAGTCTCGCGGTACTGCATGTGCTCCCATAAAAGTACTAACGACATCAATATCATGAGTTGCTTGTAATTTTTTGGCTACCTCTAGCTGTTTCTTTTCCGTTTCCCAATCCAAGCCATAGCCCGATTTTGCTTCGACTGTTGTGACACCATGCTTTAAAAATACATCTAAGTGCTGCATCGTCTTTTCATATAAATCTTCAAAGCTAGTTTCACGTGTACGCTTTGTTGTGGCGTGAATCCCGCCACCTGCATTCATAATTTCCATGTAGGTAGAACCATTGAGTCGCATATTAAACTCTTGCTCGCGTGTTCCACCATGCACTAAATGTGTATGACAATCCACTAAGCCAGGCATCACAATCTTGCCAGTAGCATCAATAATATCTGCTCTTTTGACTAAATCAAGGAAATCTACTGCCAGCTGTTCAAATGCCCCAACAGCTATAATACAATCTTCCTCAATAAGTACACTACCATTTTCAACGACCTCAATTTCTCTCATTTGTTCCTTCGTGCGTGGTCCTTGGACATTACTTTTTAATGTAATGACTTCATTGGCATTTTTGATTAAAATGGTCACTTCTCATCATCCTTTAACATTGGTATATGCACACCTTTGTTTTTCGCTGTTTGAATCGCAATGTCATAGCCTGCATCCGCATGACGGGCAACACCCATCCCTGGATCTGAAATTAACACACGAGCAATTTTCTCTGCAGCAAGCTCTGTTCCATCTGCTACTAACACTTGACCTGCATGCTGGGAATAACCCATTCCTACACCGCCACCATGATGAACACTTACCCAGCTTGCACCGCTCGCTGTATTAACAAGGGCATTTAAAATCGGCCAATCTGACACAGCATCTGAACCGTCCAACATTCCCTCTGTTTCACGATTTGGCGATGCCACTGATCCTGAATCTAAGTGATCGCGACCAAAGACAATCGGTGCTGATAATTCTCCATTCGCGACCATTTCATTTACTTTTAATGCAAAACGGTGACGATCTCCATAGCCCAGCCAGCAAATACGTGCCGGTAGCCCTTGCCATTTCACCATTTTTTGAGCCATATTAATCCAATTGACTAGACCTTCATCCTCAGCAAACATCTCTTTTGCAAGTGCGTCTGTTTTATAAATATCCTTAGGGTCTCCTGAGAGCGCTGCCCAGCGGAATGGCCCTTTTCCTTCACAGAATAGTGGACGAATATAAGCCGGTACAAAGCCTGGGAAATCAAAGGCATTTGTTACACCCATTTCTTTGGCATATGCTCTAATATTATTGCCATAATCAAATACTTCTGCACCAGCCTCTTGGAACTCTAGCATTGTGCGAACATGCTCTGCCATCGTTTCCTTCGCTTTTCGCTCATATGTTTTCACATCGGTTTTACGAAGCTCTAGCGCTTCCTCAAATGTCATGCCGTTTGGTACATAGCCATTGATCGGGTCATGTGCAGATGTTTGATCCGTCACAAAATCTGGAATAATACCTCGATTCAGCAGCTCACGATTAATGTCTGCACAGTTACCAATAAGACCAATAGAAGCTGGCTCTTTTTGATCACGTAATTTATTGACTAATGCAATCGCTTCGTCCACTGTCTCCACAATGTAATCACAATAACCTTCTTTTATTTTACGCTCAATGCGGGCACGATCCACCTCTACAACTAGAATCACAGCACCCGCCATTTTCCCAGCTAATGGCTGTGCACCACTCATACCGCCCATACCGCCTGTAAGGATGAATTTGCCACGTAAATCTGCAGTGCCAAATACTTTTTTCCCTGCTTCTACGAATGATAAATAAGTGCCTTGTAAAATTCCTTGAGCACCAATATAAATCCAGCTGCCCGCAGTCATCTGACCATACATCATTAAATCTCTTTCTTCTAATTCATAGAAGTGATCCCAATTTGCCCATGCAGGTACTAGATTCGAATTGGCAATTAATACACGTGGAGAATGCTCATGTGTACGAAACACAGCTACTGGCTTCCCTGACTGAATCAGAAGCGTTTCATCATTCTCTAATACTTTTAAAGAAGCAATAATTTGTTCATAGCTTTCCCAATTGCGAGCAGCCTTACCAATACCACCATAAACAATTAGTTCATCTGGATTCTCTGCTACCTCTGGATCGAGATTGTTCATTAGCATACGCATTGCCGCTTCTTGTGTCCAGCCTTTACACGATAAAGTCGTTCCCCGTGGTGCACGAATATTTGTTGTTGTTTTCATAACGATCCATCCCCTTAGATTTTATTTAGATAATTCCACTAAATCATCGCTATCTAATAAATATTTCGCTAATGCCTCAATTTCATCACCAATTGGTTGATCCGCTAATAACGGTGGACAAAATTCACGCACTTTTTCTAGGTATTTTCGTGTTGTCGGTGATAATTGCTCCTCTGCTTGATCTAAATGAATAGCCTGTGACGCACAAATCATTTCTATTGCAATTACTCGAGCAGCATTATGGACAATTTGTCGAACTTGACGAGCTGATGTTGTTCCCATGCTTACATGATCCTCTTGGTTACCAGACGTTGGAATAGAATCCACACTTGAAGGATGTGCTAACACTTTATTTTCAGATACAATGGAAGCTGCTGTATATTGAGCAATCATTAAACCACATTCTATACCAGGATTTGTGGCTAAAAATGGTGGCAAGCCTTCATTCAATTGTGGATTTACCATTCGTTCTGTTCGGCGTTCAGAAATATTAGCCCACTCACACACACCAATTTTTAAGAAATCCATTGCTAAGGCAATTGGTTGACCATGGAAATGTCCCCCTGATAATACCTCCCCATTTTCTAAAACAATCGGATTATCTGTCGTTGCATTCATTTCTGTTTGCACACGATCTTGAGCGTAGAAGAATGATTGCCAGGAGGCACCGTGTACCTGTGGGATACAGCGCAATGAATAGGCATCCTGCATACGTATCTCACCCTGCTTTGTCACCCGTTTACTTCCATTTAGCCACTTACGGATTCTTCCACCTACCAGCTCTAATTCTGGATGTGGTCTTACTGCTAAAAGCGCTGGATCGAAAGCTGATGTGATCCCCTTTAAGGCCTCTAGTGTTAAACTTGCAGCCATATCCGCTGCTAGCCCTATGCGTTCAGCTTCGTTAACGGTTAAAACACCAATACCTGTCATTGCTTGAGTGCCATTCACAAGCGCTAGCCCTTCTTTCGCCTGTAGTCGAACAGGTGTTAATCCAGCTTTCTCTAATGCCTTACCGCCACTCAGTACCTCTCCATTAAACTCAGCCTTACCCTCACCGACAAGCACTAAAGCCAGATGCGATAATGGTGCTAAATCTCCACTGGCTCCTACTGAACCCTGAGACGGTACAATCGGATGCACACCCTTATTAATAAAATCCACTAATAGTTGGACTGTTTCCTGACGAATACCTGAAAAACCACGCGCTAAAGCATTGGCACGCAGAACCATCATTGCACGTACAACATCTGTTGGAAACGGTACACCAACACCTGTTGCATCTGAGCGCAATAAATTTAGCTGTAAAAGCTCAATATCTTCCTCTTCAATTTTTATATTACTTAGTTTTCCAAATCCTGTATTAACACCATAAATCGTTTGCCCTTCAGCTAAACGTTTTTCAATACGCTCTCTACTTAAACGGATACGCTCCATACTTTCTGTAGATAGCGTTACCGTTGCATGACCTTTAACAATTTCCTCTATTTGCTTTCTAGTTAATGTATTGCCATCAAGCTCGATGATTGACTTCATATGACATCCCCCTATTCCCTTTATGGCTATGTAAAAATATTTTTAATCCATTAACTCTTTTCACTTTCATGCTGAAAACGATTTCTGCAAGAAGATTAATGGAGATTACTCTATTTACATTGTACTAACTACTTTTTTCAGAAAATAGAGAATTTTAATGCAAGAAACATGATTTTCTTCAGATTTTTATGTTATTTTTATGAATATAATCGTACTTTTTTACGAAACAAGATTATTTTACGAAAGGTTGATTGTGATGAGGCTATTATTAATAGATAGAGATCCTGCTGAGCTTTCTGGTATTCGCTGGTTTTTACATACGTATTTTCCCGGAGATGTAACAATTGAAATGTGTACGATTATGTCTGAGGCACCACAAAGCATCCAGCAATTCGAGCCTGACGCAATCCTATTGAATATTGATTTATTCCCAAATAATCGTTTAACTGCTCTAAATCATGTTTTTCAGAAATATTCTGGGGCGATCTTAGCAATAACTACAGAGCCCTTATTTAAAAATGCCTTAAAAGCCATTAATTTACAGGTGCAGCACCTTTTTGTAAAACCCATTGATTTAGAAGTATTAAAGCAAAAGCTTGCAACTCTCTCTCTTCGTACACCACAAGAATTTAATGCTGTTGAGGAGGCTACAGACGAATCCTTTTATTATCAGTTATTTATAGATAGTAAGCCTAGCTCCATAGAGACGGCTAGACATTTTACAATGATTGAGCCTGAGCATTCAGAAACATTAAGCAAGCTATTTAACTGGCTACAACAAACAGCAATTCACTATCATATGCAAGTCTACCCATTATCTGATAGTATTGTCTGCTTATTTCAAACAAATGATATAAAAATCGTGGAAAAGGATGTACGAACACTGTTAAAGGAATGGCGTTTAACAAGCAATAGCTCTTTAAATATTGGGATATATGATGGAGAACCTACAACTCTTAAGAATATGTATATCCTCATAAAGCGTGCCCTTCATCAAAGCTTTTACGAGGGGTTCGGGCATATTTTTTATGCAAGTAAACAATTTGAAACTCAGCCATTTGATCCTTTGTTAACACCAGAGGAGCAGCAATTACTAATTAGTAGTTTGGAGGAAGGCAATCTTGAAGCCGTTAAAACATTTTTATATCAGCTATCCAATGAAGGAATTTATTACGAGCAAGATGACTTACGTATTCATTTAACTAGTGTCTTAGCTCAAATTCGCCGCTTCATGCTGAAGTATAAATTGCATGAGAAAGCTGCTATTGAGCAAAATTACCGACAGCTTTTTCATTTAATTATCGAACATCCTATTTTTTATACCATACTAAATGGCATCATTTTATTTACACAAAGGCTTATTGAGCTGGCTCGTAAGGCACGAATGGAAAAAAGAACAGATTATGTAGAGCTGGCAATAGAAATTATCTATCAACAGTTTCAGGATAGCAGATTATCTTTACCCTTCGTTGCCCATAAATTAGGGATTAGTCCCAATTATTTAAGTACGATTTTTTCGAAGAAGCAAGGATTGCCCTTTAAGCGCTACCTACAGCAGGCTCGAATTCATAATGCTACGAAAATGCTTGTGGAAACAGATTTTGCTATTAGCGAGATTGCACAATTAAATGGCTTTGAAGATCCAAATTATTTCATTAAAATTTTTAAACAGCAGATAGGCATGACACCCAATCGCTATCGAAAATCCTATTAATGAATTTTCATTTAGCATACCTTATTTTCAATTCTGTCTAAGAAAACAGTGATTTATTTACATTATATTTAATATACAAGCATTTTGATTCATCCCTATAATTCAGGAATGATATTTCAATAGAATGAGTTTGCTGGATGTTTTAATTGAGCACGATAGAGAAAAAATCAATGAAAAAGCATTTATTTTTCCTTTCATACTCCTAATAGTGTTTTGAAAAGCTTTATTTTGGGTAGTGAAACTATGCATAATTCTACTTCTTTACACATATAATAATAGTTTATATCTTACAATAGAAATTCTTTAACGATAATTATTATAATGTACTAGCAATTCTAGTTTATATTTGTTATAGTTATTGATGAAGAGTTTGACTCACAATTTTTTTCAGGAGGTAAACTATTATGACAAACGCAAATGATCGTAGCCGTCGTTTTACAACAGCAGGTGGTGCTCCAGTAGTAAGTAACCATGACTCCATGTCAGCAGGTCCAAGAGGTCCTCTGTTACTTCAAGATGTATGGCTAGTTGAAAAATTAGCGAACTTCAACCGTGAAGTTATTCCTGAGCGTCGTATGCACGCAAAAGGTTCAGGTGCATTTGGTACTTTCACTGTAACGCATGATATTACTCAATATACAAAAGCAAAAATCTTCTCTGAGATTGGAAAGAAAACAGAAATGTTTGCACGCTTCTCTACAGTTGCAGGTGAACGCGGTGCAGCAGATGCTGAGCGAGATATTCGTGGCTTTGCCCTTAAATTTTATACAGAAGAAGGTAACTGGGATTTAGTTGGTAACAATACGCCTGTATTCTTCTTCCGCGACCCATTACACTTTACAGATTTAAATCACGTGGTAAAACGTGACCCACGTACAAATATGAAAAACTTAAACTCAAATTGGGATTTCTGGACTTCACTACCAGAGGCTCTTCACCAAGTCACAATAGTGATGTCTGACCGTGGTATTCCAGCTGGTTACCGCAATATGCATGGTTTTGGTTCTCATACGTATAGCTTTATCAATGCTGAAAATGAGCGTGTATGGGTAAAATTCCACTTCCGCACAGAGCAAGGTATTAAAAACTTAACAGGTGCTGAAGCAGAGGAAGTAGTTGGTAAAGATCGTGAATCGTCACAACGTGATCTATATGGTGCTATCGAGCAAGGTGACTTCCCTAAATGGAAAATGTACATTCAGGTAATGACTGAAGAACAAGCTCGTGAACTACCATATAATCCATTTGATTTAACAAAGGTATGGTATAAAAAAGATTTCCCATTAATTCCTGTAGGTGAATTCGAATTAAATAAAAACCCAGACAACTATTTTGCTGAGGTTGAGCAAGCAGCATTTGCACCGTCTAACATTGTTCCTGGAGTTAGCTTCTCTCCAGATAAAATGTTACAAGGCCGTATCTTTGCATATGCAGATGCACAACGCTACCGCCTAGGTGTGAATCATTATATGCTTCCTGTAAACGCACCAAAATGCCCATTCCGTACTTTCCATCGTGATGGCGCTATGCGTTTTGACGGCAACCTTGGTTCAACATTAGGCTATGAACCAAACAGCTATGGCGAATGGGAGCACAACTTAGACTATAAAGAGCCTGAATTACGTATTGATGGTAACGCAGGTATCCATGACTTCCGTGAAGATGATAACAACTACTTCGAGCAGCCAGGAAAACTATTCCGCCTAATGACTGCTGAAGAACAACAACGTCTATTCGAAAATACAGCAAATGATATGGCACCTGTTGAAGAGTTCATCAAACGTCGCCACATCCTTCACTGCTATTTAGCTGATCCAGCATATGGCGAGGGTGTAGCAAAAGCAATGGGTCTTTCATTAGAAGGTATGGATCTTGCTAACCCATACGTAAAACAACCAACTAACGTTTAATTTTTCCATCTATTATTGATATCCAAATCCAACTTTAACTCCATGTGAGCAACATTTCACATGGAGTTTTCTATTCAACGAAAAAGGTTTGTGCCTAAATAAACACAAACCTTTCATGACAATATTATTGATAAATCTGACTGCCTGCTTTCTTAAATTCCTCAGCCTTTTCCTGCATTCCTTGATGTATTGCCTCCGTTGTATTTACATCTTTTTCTTTTGCATAATTACGAATATCCTGGGAGATTCTCATACTACAGAACTTGGGCCCACACATTGAACAAAAGTGCGCAGTTTTTGCTCCCTCTGCTGGTAATGTTTCATCATGGTATTCAACTGCACGCTCTGGATCTAAAGAAAGGTTGAATTGATCGCGCCAGCGGAATTCGAAGCGTGCCTTTGAAAGCGCATCATCTCGCTGCTGTGCTCCAGGATGCCCCTTCGCTAAATCAGCCGCATGTGCAGCAATTTTATACGTAATCACCCCTACACGAACATCCTCTCGATTTGGTAAGCCCAGATGCTCTTTTGGTGTCACATAACATAGCATTGCCGTACCAAACCATCCAATCATTGCAGCACCAATAGCTGATGTAATATGGTCATAGCCTGGTGCAATATCTGTTGTCAGTGGTCCTAAAGTATAGAAAGGAGCCTCCTTACACACCTCTAACTGCTTGTCCATATTTTCTTTAATTAAATGCATTGGCACGTGTCCTGGTCCCTCCACCATCACCTGTACATCATGCTTCCATGCAATCTGTGTTAATTCACCTAACGTTTCAAGCTCTGCAAACTGAGCCTCATCATTGGCATCTGCAATCGATCCAGGACGTAAACCATCCCCTAATGAAAAGGCAACATCATATGTTTTCATGATTTCACAGATTTCTTCAAAATGTGTATATAAAAAATTCTCTTGATGATGATATAAGCACCACTGTGCCATAATTGAACCTCCACGTGACACAATGCCTGTCACACGATTAGCTGTTAATGGCACATAACGTAATAGTACACCCGCATGAATCGTAAAATAATCAACACCCTGCTCTGCTTGCTCAATTAACGTATCACGATACACCTCCCACGTTAAATCCTCAGCCACACCATTTACCTTTTCAAGTGCTTGATAAATTGGCACTGTTCCAACTGGCACCGCGGCATTACGGATAATCCATTCACGTGTGGTATGAATGTGCTTTCCAGTCGATAAATCCATAATATTATCAGCGCCCCAGCGTGTTGCCCATGTCATTTTCTCTACCTCTTCTGCAATAGAAGATGATACTGCTGAATTCCCAATATTGGCATTAATTTTCACATGAAAATTACGTCCTATAATCATTGGCTCAGCCTCAGGATGATTAATATTTGAAGGCATAATTGCACGCCCAGCTGCAATTTCAGAGCGAACAAATTCAGGGTCCATATTTTCGCGAATAGCTACAAACTCCATTTCCGGAGTAATTACTCCTTTTCGTGCATAATGAAGCTGTGTTACATTTCTATCTTTTTTTGCACGTAGAGGTTTTCTAGATAAATCAGGAAATATATTTTCTTTTATACGTGGATCATCAGCTATGCGGAAACCATTATCCTCTGGTTTAATAGTACGCCCGACATACTCCTCCACGTCCCCTCGTTCTCTAATCCATTCACTTCGCAACGCTGGTAAGCCCTTCGTAATATCTACCTTATAAGCAGGGTCAGTATACGGACCGCTCGTATCATACACATGAACTGGTGCATTTTCCTCTTCTCCAAAGCTTCCTGTCGTTGGACTTAATGCAATTTCACGCATCGGCACTAAAATATCTGGTCTTGATCCCTCTACATAAACCTTTTTGCTCCCCTCAAAGCTCGACATAATCGTTATGTTCTTTTCGCTAACTGTTGTCATGACCTACTTCTCTCCCTTATAAATAATTCCATACAAGGACCCGAATCTAGCTCACCCCAAAAAAATAAAAAGCCGAATCCAAAAATTTTTGGATCCGGCTATGATTGTAAAAGGTATAATTATCGCATTGTAAAGAGCTAGCAATAATTTCTTAACTTTCCCACGCTGGTATGAGCCAGATCAGGTCCAAAGGGTCAAGAAACCTCTATGCGTTTCCCTCTCAGCCTGACTCATCAGACTCCCCTAGTTAATGCTATTAAGTTTGATGCTAGTGTAACAGATATTGCTAAGAGATGGAAGCTTCATCACTATTTTTCCTTTAGAGTTTATATTTTTGCTTCATAAACTCTAAACGCTTTACCTGCTCCGTTAATTCATGAATCGTTCTACTTAGCTGACTCAATGATGATTCTTGCAACTTTGATGCATCGGCTACTTCTTTTGTTTCCAACAAGACAACCTCGGATGCCTCATTCGTTTGCTCTAATGCCGATAAAACGACGTTCGTGTTTTTGGACATTGTGTTTGTAACCTCAAAAACATTTTGAACATCTTCCTCAACTACTTTTACTGCTTCAAACAAATGATCCAGCTCATCACTAATCGCCATCACTAAATGAGCTCCCTCTTTAACTTCAACAGTACTATGATCCATTTCTTTTAACACAGTCTCTGTTACTATTTTAAATTCATATATATGTTGACGAATATCCTCTGCTGACAACTTTGTCATCTCGGCCAGCTTTTTCACCTCTTCCGCAACAATAGCAAAACCTTTACCATGCTCACCTGCTCTCGCTGCCTCAATCGCCGCGTTTAATGCCAATAAATTTGTTTGATCGGCAATATTTTGAATAACACTTATCATTTCTTCGATTGTACTATATCTTTCACCAAGAACATTCACATTATTTGCCGTATGAGTTACCAAATCTGCCACGTCATTCATACGATTCGTAATCATTGCCGCTTCTGATTGACTTTGCTTTACAAGATCGGCTGTATTGGAGGAGCTTTTCATAACGGAAGAAACAGATGCTGAAATCTGCATAATTCCTGACGTCATCTCTTCGATTGTTTTAAAGGAATGTGTCGCTAGATCTCTTTGTCGATCTACACTCTCCTCTATCCCTCCTGCACTTTCAATGAGCTTGTTACTTGAGTGCTGCACATTATTCCCTACCTCCTGTAAACTATCAGTTGCCTTAGAAATATCTGTGCCAATCCCCGATAGATTAGAGATAATTTGATGCATAGATTGCATCATTTCTTTAAATTTGCTACTAAAATCTGAAATATCATCATTCGACTCAAAGCTTATTTCATCCAATATTTGTTGAGCTTCTGCCATATTTCCATCTGTAAAGGCTATTGTTGCTCGTTTCATGATAAATATCGGCTTCAGTGATTTTCGCATATACAAATACAATGTCGTCATCATAACGACACTCAATAAAATGACTATGCCTAAAAGAATAGGCAAGTACTTCGATACAGCAGATTTTTGAATGCCGTAAATAATGGAGCTCTCAATATCTAATCCAACATATGCAACAATTTCACCGTTTTTTGCTCTGACAGGTGCATAAGCAGAAATAAAATCTCCCCACCCCTCTACAGAAACAAACTCACTAAAGCCATCCTCATTATTAGAAATTGTTTTTACAACACTTTCATACGGGATATCCTCCATAATATCTCCAATTTGGTAGGTTTCCTCACTATTTAAATCTCCTGCATCCACCAGCACCATTGATTGTTTACCATCAGGTGTTCCCTTGAATACATAGATATACGTTACATAATTGGTTTTCAGTATTGTCGTAAGCTCCTTCTGTAAATCAAGATACAGTGAACGGTTATCTGGATTTGTAACTAGCTGCTCATACCTCTCTGAATCAAGCTGTCCCACAACATTTCTTGCTAATATCATACTATTCTCTTTTAATGCCAGCTCCACTATGTTTTTTGTACTCTTATAGACAATAAGCCCAAGAGCAACACTAAAAGCAACCATAATAACTATTAATAAGATGATGAATTTCTTCCATAACTCTATACCTTTACGCAAAACTATGAACGCTCCTTTCAATATTATGATCAAACACCTATTTACCCTATGTAAATATTAAAAATTACATTAACTAACAAACATCCTTTTATTTTCTAATTATTTTCTTCATTTTACTTTTGGAGCATAAAAAAAAGCAATAAGCCATAAGCCTATTCCTTTTTTTACGTCATATGTTATGAAAGAAATAATAGTTCTGCTAGATAAATAACAATTGTTACTGTAATACAGCTCACTATTGTTGAAAATAAAACAGTTTGAGCAGCTGTTGCTGATTCGATATCATACTCTAATGCTAAACTAGAGCTATTTCGGGATGTTGGAAAAGCACTAGCGATAAATAATGATTGTGCCACTACCCCATCTAAGCCGAGTAAATAAATAATGAGTAAAGCAACTGCTGGTCCTAAAATTAATCGTGTAAAACAGCTAATAATGACGGTTTTATTAAACATGGATTTAATTTCAAGCTGTGATAGTTGTGCACCTAACGTGATTAATGCCACAGCAATAAAACCTTCTGCCACATGATCTATTGGAATTTTAATAAATTGTGGCACTGCAATATCAAAATAATTCATCGCTACCCCTATAATAAGGGCATGTATAATAGGCATCTTAAGGAAATCCTTTACAATAGATATACCTGATTTTGTAGAGGAAATTAAGTTGTATAAGCCATATGTATAGGTAGTCATATTTTGGAATATCACAAGAATAACCTGTATCGCTACGCCGATTGGCTGTGTCACGAATATCATTTGCGCAACAGGAATCCCGTAGTTTCCTGAGTTAATAAGGACAACACTATTTTTAAACACTGCAGCCTCTGTTTTAACTAAACCAAGTCCTTTTGCTAAAAAATGGCTTAGCACCATTTGACTGCCGATAAAAAGTACAATAAATATCGCAACTTCTCCCAGCACAGAGAGCTCCACGCTTGTTTCATATAAATTAACAAAAACAGCAGCTGGCATAAAGCAATAGGTAATAAGCTGAGAGAGTGCTTTTAGATTGAAGCGAAATTTCTTTTGCAACATCGCGCCAAGCACAAGAAGCACTAAGATAGGAGCAACAATCTGGAAGAAAATCATACCGAGATACATCATAATGTGCCCTCCTTTCCTTTCCTATAGTAGTGCTGTTTTTTCGCTAGGTCAATCTGTCCAAAAGAGAGAATAGCTTAGAGCCGCCTTCCCCAATAAAAAAGAACTGCCCTAGGTAACACTCAATACCTCTTAGGCAGTCCTTCATGATTAAGCTAGCTTAAATCGATTAACAACCTCTTGTAATTCCTTTGAAATCTCATTCATATTATTGATGGATTCCGCCACCTTTTGCAGCTCCGCTTGTTGATCGATAGCAGAAGCACTCACCTGTTCCGCTGATGCAGCTGTCTCCTCTGAAATAGCAGAGATACTTTGGATTGCCATAATTGCTTGATTTTTATGCTCCAGCATATACGACAGCTTATCCATTAGCTTATTGATCGAAGAAGCGATAGAGCGTGACAGCTCACTGTTATCTTTAAATGCTACCTCTGTCCCTTGTACAGACTCATTTTGTGACTGCATAAGTCCTGCATTTGAAGCAATAACAGCAACGGTTTGCTGAGAGTTTGCAAGTATACTATCCACTGTTTGCTTAATTATATCTGTTTCATTTTTTGATTGCTCTGCTAGCTTTCGCACTTCCTCTGCAACAACTGCAAAGCCTTTGCCATGCTCGCCAGCACGAGCCGCTTCTATACTTGCATTTAAAGCTAATAAATTCGTTTGCTCCGTAATACCTTGAATAGATGCGATTATCTGATTAATATTGGCGATATTAGATGCCAGAGACTCCATTTGCTGCTGAATACGACCATTCATGGCATTTGTCTCTGCGTTACGGTCACGTAAGCTTTCAACCTCTTGCATGCCTTTGTCAGTAGTAAGTCTCGTTTTATTTGATAACTCATCCATTTCATTCGATAAAGCGGTAATAGCATCAATTTGATCGGATAAATCAATCATTCGATAGTTTGTCTCTTCTGTATCCTCCGATTGCTTAGACGCCCCTTGAGCAATTTCATTAATAGCTACAGATACCTCTTGACTTGAAGCCACTATTTCATTAAATGCCTCATGAACATGATTGGATGATTGATTCAGTAGTGTTGTAGAATTTAGCACTGTTTTTATGGCACTATTTGTTTGATCCAACATAGTATTATAAGCCAGTGCAACAGCACCAATCTCATCAGCTTTAATATATTTCTCATCCACTCTTTGTGTTAAATCACCATCAGCTGCTGTTTCAATAGATGCACGTAAAAACTTTAATGGCTTTAATTGTCTATAAATAAATAGTGCACTAGCGGCAGACATCAAAACCACTATAATAATAGATGCAGCAATTGTAAAAATAAACACCTGATTATAGGTCTCTAAAATTTTTGATTTAGGTAGCACCACTTGCACAGTCCATGTTTCATCAATTCCCTCTAATACCATTGGAGAAAAAACATTAAAAGAATTTTCTTTCAATTCATCAGAGTCCATATACATGCTTTTTACTTCACCATTATCCATCGTTTGTTTAATGCTTGTCCAATCCAAATGATCCTGCATATTTAATCCATCTAATGTAGCACCAATGCTATTCGCCGTTAAAATACCCTTATTTGTAATAATCGCCGCATAACCACCATCTGGCTTGACCGACTCTGTCAATCCATTTAAATAATCGATGGATAAATCAGCTGTCATTATGCCGAAAAATTTCCCTGAAGCATTCACTAATGGAACAGAAATAGTTGTCATTAGGACTGTCTTTCCATTCACATTATAATCATAGGGCTCTGTTAGAACTGATCGTCCTTCGTCTTTTGGTACCCAATACCATTCGGACACACTTTTATCATCAATCCCTTCAATAGCAGCAGCAGTAATACCGCCGCCATCCTTACTTAAGTAAGGTATAAAGCGATTTTTTGAATCAGTTAATGCAGCATATGTAGATGAATCTATTTTCATAGTATTCTGTTCTAATAAAGTCGTAAGAGCTATCGGTTTTACGTTTGCAATATTTTGCTCTAAAATAACGCCTACCCCAAGCAGATCATCATTATTCACTAAATTGGTTTCCATGATATCTAAAATAGCGTGTGCGGAAACCTCACCTTTCTTTTCCATACTTTCAACAATACGTTTCGTTGTAAGTAAAGTAGTATTGGCTTTCTTAAAGCGCTCACTCATTTTTGCTGCAGAAAATTCAGCAGTTTCAAGCGTTGCATTTTCTGCATCATCAACACTCTGATTTTTTAAAATAATGCCTGTTATCATCGTATAAGCAAAAAATAATAGTAAAAATATTCCTATTATTAGAGAAGATAGCTTTAAAGCAATACTTCTAGATTTTTTCATGACAACACCCCTCTTTTATACATAATAATAATGGATGGAACATTGTATCACAACAATAGATTTATCGAATAAAGTAGAATTTTACATATTTATAGAGAAATATTAGGATTTTATCACAAAAAACAAGAAAGATAAAAAAAGGACTATTGGTTTATTTACATATCAAACCTAGTAAAACATGCCCTTTGGATACTAAATTATTGAAATATATGATATATTAGCTACTAAATACGATGATTGGAGTGACCAAAATGAAAAATAAAGCGTTATCAACTTTTATGGCAACGGCTCTTACAGCAACTTTAGTATTGCCTGTAGCGCCTGTAAACGCTGCTTCTAGTGATTCATCTGTAAACCAGTCAATTCAAATTGGGGAACGATTGGCTGCTACTAAAACAAAGGTGCCAGCAGGAGATGCAGTTACCATTACTAATATTACAAAAGATAAAGTACGTACTTCTAACGGACAATATAATATTAGTGACTCTCTTAAATCACTCTTTAAAACTGCAAATAGCACGGCATTAACAAATGCGCAAGCTACAATTGTCGTAAAAAAGGGTGAAATTACTAGCGTGACATCACTAACATTGAAAAAAGCTGGGACTAACAAAAAGACGGTATATTTCGATGGTGGAGACGCGAAGATTGATGGAAGCCTAACTGTCGATGCAGATTATGTGAAGGTTGAAAATGTTGCTATCGAGGATGAGCTGATTGTTACAAGTCGTGTAAAAAAATCATTCTCACTCGATAAAGTAACAATTGGGGATGAAATTACCTTTAAACCTCTTACAGCAAGAAAAATTAATTGGCTCAATGTTTCTCTAAATGATGTTAAATCAGCAACACTAAACGTAGAACGTACAAAAGTGGATGTGTCCTCTAATCAAACAATTTCAACTATCAAAGTCGTTGATAAAGTGGCTGCATTTGAGGTTTCATCGAATGTTGACAAACTAATCATCGATGTTGACAAAGATTTTAGCCTTTACGGGGAGGGTAAAATTGAGCAGATAACGGTTAATGGCGGTGCAAAGGTAGCATTAGATTCAGGACATATTGTTACTAAAGTACAGGTAGATGATAACAAAGCTTCTGTAACATTGCCTATAGCAAATAAAACTGAATTAAATAAATTGCTAACTGCCCTTCCATATGTTGCTGTGTCTGTTTATGGAAATGATGTTTTAACAACTGAAAGATGGACAACACAGACAGATCGCAACGCATTTGAAGCAGCCGTTACAAATGCTAAAGCAGTAGCTAATAATACAAGTGCTTCACAGGAGCAAGTGAACACTGCCATTTCACAATACAAAACTGCATTAGCAAACTATCAAGCTGTGCAGAAAAATGGAACGAAGTATGGGTATGGAAATGGTGATAAAACATCATTACAAAATCTAATCAATTCTGTTCAGTATGTTACAGTTTCTTGGGATGGTAATAACATATATAACACGCCTTGGACAACCCAAGCAGAGAGAAATGCAATGGAGTCAGCCGTTTCATCTGCACAAGCAGTGGTAAATAATTATTACGCTACTCAAAACGATATTTCCAATGCCATCTATAATTTAAATAATGCTATTACGACTTACAAAAATGCTCAAAGAAATAGGACTGCTGGATACGGTACAGATAAAACATCATTACAAGCACTAATCAATTCTGTTCAGTATGTGACAACTTCTTGGGATGGTACAAATTTGTCATACAACACGCCATGGACAACTCCAACAGAGAGAACTGTAATGGAGTCAGCAGTATCATCTGCACAAACAGTGGTAAATAATTATTACGCTACTCAAAACGATATTTCCAATGCAATTAATAATTTAAATAATGCTATTACGAATTACAAAAATGCTCAAAGAAATAGTACGAATGGATATTATAATGTTGATAAAACTCAACTATCAAACTTAATTAATACCGCTTGGAATTTATTCTCAAACGATTCTTGGAAAAGCCAAACAACTAAAAATAATTTGTCTTCAGCTATCTATTCAGCTCAATCGGTTGTAAATAGTGCTAATTCTACACAATACGAAATTAATAATGCTATTAATAATTTAAATAATGCAATTTGGAATTTCAATACTTCTAATTAAATGAAAGTGTATTTGAAAACTTAAAAAGGACTCTGCTTAATGCAGAGCCCTTTTTAACTTCAATTTAAAACATCAACATGCGATGTTGTACTAATCTTTCTCCAACTTCTATACCATCCTTCAATTTCCACACTAGGCTCCACTGCTAATTGCTCTTGTAGCATTTTTCTAAGTTGCCAATATTGCTCTTCTACGGCAGCGGAATTATTGAGCAAATCATATAGCTTCATTAAGGTGAAATAGCTTTCTTCTTCATCTGGAGAGATTATTTGGATCCTCTCCTGTACTCTCACTGCTGCAGCATATTGTTTGTTACTTATATAAAATTCACTTAATTGCTGTGCGTGGCGCAACCATAATCGTCTGAGCCGTTCCCTTTCTCCCTCAGACCAAAGATAATCGCTATCCCCTAAATAATCTCCTGTATAGGCTTGGGACACCCGTTCATGTTTATCTGCTGTATTTTCTTGTAGAGGGGGTAAAGCTTTTAAATGATCCAACCATTGTTCTACATCAATTACTACATTTTCCACCAGTAATTTATAACCCGAATTTAACAATGGGCTTGATATTTGAACGCCCTCTAATCCATAATTTTTTAATGTTTGACGGATGGTATAAATAGCTGTATAAAGTTGCTTGGACGCTTTATCCATATCCGATTCTGGCCAAAATAGCTCTAATATAGTATCACGATAAATTATTTCATTGCGATTGCTAAGCATATAAGCGAATAGCTCTTTTGCTTTCGATGTCCGCCATTTCATTAATTGCACCTTACCTTCAGGTGTAATAACTTTAATGCCGCCCAGCAGCTGAATCATCTTTTGCTTCGTTGCCATTTGCTGATTATTTTCGATTACCCTTTGGAGCCGTTCTAATGTTTTTTGCAAGCGTATTTCTTGCACAGGCTTTAATAGATAGTCTATTGCATGCAAATTAAAAGCATCTATAGCATATTTGTCATAACCTGTAGTAAAGACAATCTCAACATTTGGCAATAGCTCTTGTAGCTTTTCTCCTAATGCAAGACCATCCATATCTGGCATGACAATATCTAGAAATGCAACATCAGGTCGCAGCGCTTGTATTTGAGCAATGACTTCTAGAGAGTCTGTATATTCCCCAACTATATCAATTTTCGGGACTTTACTCTTTTCAAGTAAGGTTTTCAGTCTCGTTAATGGTAAATGTTCATCATCTACTAACACGATCCTCATGACATCTCCTCCTTAAAAACTAGTCATAGTATTAATATCGTTATATTTATGAAAAAATTGATAGAAAATCCGTTACTTTTGAAGGAGTTTAAAACGTTTTGTCGAAATTAATTCTTTATGATGAAGAAGAAAATACTCTCAAAAAATTTAATGATTTTTCTAATTGCTGGTATATTTTTTTGCTTACTTACATTACTCCGTTTCGCTTGGTTGGATTTCACAAATGTTCCAGATGGAGTCTCTGCAAAACAAGGAACCGTTGATTTAAGAGCTATCGATACAAGCTATGATTTTAAAATTAAACTACAAGGAGAATGGGCGTTATATCCAGATACTTTACTCGCATCAGAAAAATCATCTGTACATGATGAACAAAAAGTTTATTCCAACCAACCCGAGTCCTGGAATAAATACTTTAAAGAGCTTAGTGATGGCCAATATGGTTCTTATCGCTTAATCATTCTAAAACAACACAATGCACCTCAAATGTATGGTATGACAATACCTGAAGGATTAGCACCTTACGAGCTATATGTAAATGGGCA
This sequence comes from Lysinibacillus sp. B2A1, assembly GCA_002973635.1. Classification (GTDB taxonomy): domain Bacteria; phylum Bacillota; class Bacilli; order Bacillales_A; family Planococcaceae; genus Lysinibacillus. Next base: position 286,274 of record CP027224.1, on the reverse strand, counting down.
ACTAATTGGCGGACTAGGCAATCTGAAATCAGACAACGAACGGACTGCCCCGATTAGTAGACCTATTACCTACTATTTTACCTTAGACTCGAATGAAAGTGAGATTATTATACAGGGCGTTCAAACGAATCGTTATTCACAGGGTGGATTTACAAAAGAGGTTATTTTTGGTGATTTGCAATCAATGGAAAAATCAAAGTTCTTTTCCATCTCCACTCAGATAGCTGTATGTCTGGTTTTTTTATTTTATCTTCTCTTTGCTGTTTTACTTGTTGGAATTGGTATTCGAAGTAAATCACTCATCTATTTTGCCATGATCATTATCTTTACTTGTATAACTATACTTGTTTCAAGCAATAAAATTATTTATATGTATTTACCTATTAATTGGATTTGGGCAAATAAACTATTTTATTTTTCCTATATTATTAATATGTTATTTTTCGTGTTATTTCTACGAGAATTAGTGAAGGAATATTCAAAACCACCAAAAATATTAAATGTTGTTCCAATACTATGTATAACTTATTTAGTATTTATCATCCTATCCCCAATCGAGTATATCTTTAAAACCAAAATTATTTTCACAACAATATTTATTGTTTCTCCTATTATTATAACTGTTTTCATACTTTATATAGTAATAAAAGGACAAAAAGGAATCGTATTTTTATTATTAACAGGTACCGCTGTTGCTGGTAATTCACTATTTTTTTCAATAAGGCAGAATACTACCTTACCTTACAGTCATTATCCATTTGATCTCTTGATCGCTATCACAGCATTATCAGCTTATTGGTTTACACGTTACTTCCAAACAACGCTGCAAACCGAAAAGCTTTCTGTTAAGCTCCAAAAGGAAATAGATACAAAGGATGATTTTCTGGCAAATACTTCACATGAGCTTCGCAATCCGCTTCATGGCATGATGAGTATTGCCCAAACACTATTGGTGAAGCAAAATTCTGATCTTCCCGAAAAAAATAATGATGATGTAAAGCTACTTCTAACAATTGGCAATCATATGTCCTACATGCTGGATGATTTACTCGATTTAGTGCAATTAAAAGAGAAAACACTCCGTCTTCATCCAAAGGCCATTAATGTGCATAATCTAGCAAGCGGCGTAAGTAATATATTCCTTTTTATGCTAAAAGGAAAGCCTATAGAGCTTATTATTAAAATGTCAAAAGATTTACCGCCTGTCTTAGCGGACGAAACTCGGCTTATTCAAATTTTCACCAATTTAATTCACAATGCTATTAAATTTACAGAAAAAGGATCTATTACTATAGATGCTGAATTGGTCGGTAAAAAAATGTATATTTCAGTTACAGATACGGGAATCGGTATTGAGAAAAACATACAGGAAAGAATATTTGAACCATACGAGCAAGCAGATTCCAGCATGACATCTATTGGAGGTGGGCTTGGTCTAGGCTTAAGTATTTGCCATGAGCTAGTAACCCTTCATGGAGGAAAAATGTCATTGTCGTCCACTGTTGGCAAAGGCTCTACCTTTACTTTCTCATTACCAATAACGAATGAACAAGTGGACAATGATACGAAAATAAACGTTGACAACGATGCTTCTCTTTCTAAATATGCCTCCTTACTAAGTAGTCTCTCAAAATTTGAAGACGAAATAGCAGCGGTTACTGAAAAAGAAACGCTAGTGACTAGCCATTCGAGAATTTTAATTGTTGATGATGATGCAGTAAACCTGCAGGTACTTGCCAATGCGCTTTCTACGGAGGCTTATGATATTGAAACGGCAATAAGTGGGTCCGAAGCGCTGGAAAAGTTACAGAATAATAGCTTCGATTTGGTCATTTCCGATATTATGATGCCGCATATGTCAGGCTATGAATTGGCGAAGAAAATTCGTGAACAATTCTCCATTTCTGAATTACCCATCTTGTTCCTAACAGCACGTCAGCAAAGAGTGGATATACAGCTCGCCTTTTTAAGTGGAGCGAATGACTATGTCAAAAAACCAATGGAATATGTGGAGCTTAAGTCAAGGGTCCATGCACTCGTTCGAGTAAAGCAGTCGAGTGAGGAACGCCTACGAATCGAGGCAGCTTGGCTACAGGCACAAATTCAGCCCCACTTTTTCTTTAATACACTGAGCTCGATTATTTCGTTGCATGGCGTGGATAATGAGCAAATGGAGAAGCTATTATTAGCATTTAGTGATTATTTACAAATGAGCTTCGATTTTCAAAATGTCGATTTGGCCGTACCTATTGACTATGAATTAAAGCTTGTGCGCTCTTATCTAGCCATTGAGCAAATTCGATTTGGGGATAGAATTCAGGTTATTTGGGATATACCAGAGAATATGGAGCTGTCGGTTCCCCCTCTATCCATTCAAACACTCGTGGAGAACGCCATCCAGCATGGCATTTTACCAAAACGTGGAGGCGGAAACGTGATAATTCGCATTACAGAGGTAGAGCAATATTTTACTGTAGCCATTTCCGATAATGGTGTTGGCTTTGATAATACCATACCCCAAAAGAAAACAAGCGTTGGTCTTGTCAATACACAACAACGCCTAAAACAATTATTTAATGCAGAACTAACTATAGAAAGTGTAGTTGGACAAGGCACAACCATCTCATTCCCAATTCCTAAAAAATAAGGATAGAGCGAAGTCTGCTCTATCCGTCAGTTTGGAGGTTCTATCCATCAGTTCAGTCATTTTATCCGTTTCACAAACAAAACAACAGGCATAGATTTTTACTGCCTGTTGATTTTATGTTATACAAGCAATATCGCTGCTGTATAGATCTTAAAATCATTTAAATGATTCTCGATGATTGCTTGAAGTATATTTAATTCAATTGTTTGATAATCATGTACAGCAATATTGCGAAATCCAACCATATTCATTAAGGTTTTTGCTAATGCATGATTTATAATATTATTTTCCTCGAGCAACTTAAATGCTTCTCGACTTGTTTTAGGCAAACCTAGCTTTAAATCACTAACAATATGCATGGCCAAATCAATACTAGCTTCACATGCTCGTTGAATATTTAAAATAATACTATCCTGCTTGGTAAAATCCATTAAATTTTCAGGATTATCGCCGTACACTTCCCTAACACGATTCACACATCGTTCGATTGTTGCGACTTTATTTAAAACAACATCATTATTCACCATAGACACTACCTCTTTCTTCAATTGCCTTTAGAATTTCCGCACGTTGTTCATTTAATGTCACATACATTGATAATGCCTTCATACGTTCTTTAACAAAGGTGTTTTCATCTTTGCAATCAATGACATTACCACTTGAAAAAATTTGTGCTGCGAACACTGTATCAACCGTTTTAATATCAACTAAATCAACATCTACATTACAAGACTGTGCAATTTCACCTGCTAATAGAAAACGTTCATAAGCCGAAAGCTGTTTTTCTGCAAAATACGCAATATCTAAATCACTATCTTCCCGTGCCGACCCCTGCGCATACGAACCAAAAACAATAACAAAGACCGGATTAACAGCTAATGTTAGCTTTTCTACAACTACTTTCTCCCAATTTTGCTGCAAATCAAACACCTCCATTCGTTAGAATCATTATAACAAACTCTACCCTATGTTTAAGGGCTCTATTCGTTTAGATAAAAACAACTGGCAATAGATCCTTACATAATTTTAGCAAGGAGAAAAGCCCAATGTAGAGAACTATTTATCTTCCACATTGAGCTTATTAAAGTATTATCGTTATAACTTAAATCCTAAAAAATTATTGTACCATCACTGTTACATCTGCTTCAGCTGCATTTGCAGTTGTTGTAAATGTTAAACTTGCTCCTTAACGAGAATTAAGGCATTGACAGGCCACCTTCTAATATAGCCTTCATTTTACTTCTATCATTATTGATTAATGAAACCTTCACTCTATTAAATTCGTACCAAACCTTGTCATCTAATGTTGGTGTTATAAATTTTGATTGATCGACTGTCCAAGTAACAGATGTTCCTGCAGAAATTACTGAAGCTTTCACTCATTTTGTTGCTATAACACGTGTATCAATTTTTTGTAATAGTCATTGTTTTTGACGTATGTTTTAATTGGTTATTTGCTAAATCTGTAATTTCAGATATAAATAAATCTTTTAGTGCAATTGTCGATTGATTTGGAACTCCACCTGATCTAAATGATGAATGTGATACTTCAATTCGAAGTATATTACTTGGCAACGAATTCGGAATTTCTGGAACTGTAATTCTTGAGCCTACAGTTGCCGCATCTTCATTCGAGTTGTAAGTTACAATTTCAAATGTTGATTTCAGAATGTTAGACGAATTGTTGTCTAACCCAAGCATAGCATCTACTTGTGGGAAATAGATTTGATGCCCATCAGTAGTATCAGTTGTATATCTGTCTTTAAAATTATTACTAGTATCTACAATGACTTTTTCACTGTATGTCAAGGTCATTATATCACCTAATTCACTCCACAAATCATCATTAATGGACACAGCAATAAGAATTGGATTGGCCTTGTCTACTGACAATTTTGAATCAGTACCTAGTAGGTTTCCAGCAACATCACTTAATGTTCCCTCAGTATATGTTAGAGTAGGTGTCTGATCTGTATCGAAAACTTCTCCTTCATCAAATGTAATGTAGATTTCATCATCATCTGCTGTGCTTCCTGTATTAAATCCTAAATTGCTGTATCCAGCGATAACGAAATCTTTTACATCAACCGTAGAATCTTTAATACTTTCACTAAGTGTAATCTTCAATCCATCTAGTTTGCCGTTAGAATCTGAATCTACTGTTTCTACTTTTACAATCGTAGGCACTTTATTCTCTTTGATAATTACTTGGAACGTTTTTGTTTTGGTCATACCATTCTGGATAATGGTTGCCGTTAATGTTACCTCATCATCTATATCATCATTCGCACTTCTCGTTACTGTACCGTCCTGAGCAATTGTTGCCCCATTAACTGTATCTGCTGACCATGTTACTGCTAGATCATCCATGATAGTTGGTAAATTCAAATCCGTTGTTACTTCTTGCAATGAAGGGTTCGCTTTTTTAATCAATGCCTCATCAATTTGAGCTAATGCCGCATTGATTTTATTTAGCGCATCCAAATCATATTCATATGGTGCTTTTCGTTTTCCATTAGCAGAGCCATCAATATCAAATATCGTACCTGTTGAGACATTTTGAGATGCATACTTATCATTATTTCCAACACCAAAACCATTTGCATTTGGAGCAACAACTTTAATTGTGCTTGTACCTTCTATTGTTAAATTTGAGCTATTCCCTAAATGAATACCATGTACTGTACGTGTATAAGAAGCATTTGCCTCCACGCCTACTGAGCCATCTGTAATGGAAACTGTAGTACCTTCGCCACCTTTAATGCCGTATGTTCCAACATCTCCTGCTTTCGAATTTGAAGAAATAGTGGAATTAACAACTGTAATATTAACATTCTTGCCATCTGCACGTATACCATATGCAGACATTGAATTATCGCCACCTTGTGAGTATTGGACAGCAATATTTGAATCCTTGATAGCAAGTTGCGCATTGTCCTTTGACAATATAATACCAGCAAAACCAAATCCACCAGTATCAATCCCTTTTACATCAACATTGTCTAGTGTGAGCTTTGTTTCTCCAGCTAACTTAATTGAACCTCTAGCAAGTGCAGTCTGAGCACCATTCTGATTACCTGATACTTTTAGATTTTTTAATTGCACCTCATCTTTTGTAGCAGTAACGGCTACTCCACTAGTCAGTTCTAGTTTGTCTTTCCCATCAATGATAACTGGATGAGCTAAAGTTTGTGTTGCACTTACAATAATAGGGGCTGCAACAGTATCTGCCACTTTCACTGTTTTTACATAACCATTTTGTACATAGGAACTATTTACACCAGCTGTAAATTCCGTAGCACTAATAATATTTAGCACTGGTGCCGTATTAACTGAAATACTTTCACCATTTGCAAATGTTACCTTTTCTGTCTTACCATTTCGAGTTACATTAATAGATTTTAATGTAAATAAACCTGATGCGATTGTACCTGTCGCTACATTTTCATCACCATAAGTAACAGTAGCATCCGTTATTGGTTGACCATTACGTGAGAAGGTAATTGTGTTTGGAACCTGTTCAGCAGCTTCACTCACAATCTTACCTGAGTTATCATAATAGAATTCACCTGTTACATTTGGTGTAACAATTGTGTATTCATAAGGTGCAAGCTGTAATTGCACTGTATTTGTACCACTTTCTGTGCCATTTTTATCTATCACTTTGCCTGCTTGTAATGTAATATCATTATTTACCTTTAGGGTAGCGCCCGTACCAACTACCATCGTTAAAGTTGTGCCATCCTCAGACCAAGAGCCTTCGTTCGTTACACCAAAGATACCATCAACCCCGAACAGGGATACATCAACGCCATCCATATTTATATTATCTGTAATACCAACACGCTCACTAAATTTTAATACGATGCGGTCGCCAACGGATGTGTCGCCATCACCATCGTTATCCTGTAGTGTAGCACTTATCAAATATGGCTTTTTCACTTCTAAAATAGTAGTGTCGATTTCCTCTGCTTTTGTTGCTGCACCATTTGTTGCTGTTACATGTAATTTTACCTTGTCATTGTTATCATCTGCATCATCACGTGTTACATTGCCTGTTGCAAGGTCGATATCGCCATTATGGTTACCGATTTTTTCTACTGATTGCCATGTAAAGCTTGTACCATTAGGACCTGTTGTTATTAATTCAAGCGGTGTAGATACTTTTTCTAAGCTTTCATTATCCTTTTTAATCAAATATGGTAGTAAAGCTGTGTCCACTACTAGTTTTAGCTCTTCCTCTGTTAAGCTACCACCTTTAGCTGTAATGGCATCTTTCACAGCCTTTGTTACATCTGTTACATTTTCTAGCGTAATGCCATTGATATCAACGGCTTTATAAATTTCTACTAATTCTGCTGTTGCTGGTGTAGGCTCCTCTGTTAATTTATCTTGTGCTACTTCAACTGGTCGTTTAATTTTCTGTGTAATTTTACCATTCGCATCCACTGTCACTAGAATCTGCGCTTCTTTTTCAGAAGGTGCATCTTCTTTTACTGTAATCGTAGCTGTACCAGGTCCTACAGATGTGATATTAATTTTGCCATCTTTTATTGTCGCCGTTGCTACATTCGAGTTGCTTGTTGTAACTGTTGTGCCCACCATACCCACCGCTGATGCATCTTTGTTTTCTACATCTACAATATTGTTAGCTGTTGCTGTTTCCGAAACAAATGAATCCGTTTCTGGGCGTTTAATTGTGTAGCTAATTTTACCGTAAGCATCTACCACCACAAAGATTTGTGCTTCTTTTGTAGACGGTGCATCCTCTTTCACTATAAGCGTAGCCGTTCCAGGTCCTACAGATGTAATATGAATTTTGCCATCTTTTATTGTCGCTGTTGCTACATTCGAGTTGTTTGTTGTAACCCTTGTGCCTACCATACCCACTGCTGATGCATCTTTGTTTTCTGCATCTATTATATTGTTGGCTGTAGTAACTTGAGAAACAAATGATGGAGTAACTGTTCCACCACCCGAGCCACCTGTTGAACCACCGCCTGTTGTTGGTGGGGTAACTGGAGGTGTGACAGGTGTTGTTGGACGCTCTACCTCTGCTTTATCTGTAACCATACCAATTTTTGGTGTACCACCTTCAGGCAACTTCACCGCTTCTTCAGGCTTGACATTGCTTGGTTTCGTTAATCTGCCAATCGTACTATCAGTTGGCACGATGAGTTGACTACCATATTGCTGTGTTTCCACTGATGGTAGCTGTACTTTATTTTCAAGAGTTACTTTAATTGGCGTTTCAATCGTTAATTCCTGTGTTTCCAATGTTCCTTTTACTAATACATCTTGTTTCCCGATGAAATCAATAGCATTAATTTTACCAGCAATTTCTACCTGAGAGACATTGCTATCGATTTTAATAGTAGGTGTAGAGTTATCTGTAATAACTTTGGTTTTATCACGATTTACAATCACTTCATTTACCGTTGTGTCTGTCATTTTCACAACCGATTCCTGCTGGTGTTTAGTGTCTCCTTCGATAATTAAACGACCATTTAAGTCAAGACCGTTAAATTCGACTAATTTTTGATCACCTTGCTTTACTGTAATATCTCCAGTAACATTGGCATTTACAATTTTTATATAGTCGCCTGCAATCGTGATATTTGTATCCACTGCACCACCTGCTAAATCTAATACAAGTGGCTGCTCGGCTGTTCCACCATTTAATAATTCAACATTGCGAATTCCTACAATTTTAGTTCCAATTTTTATAAAGTCTAGGTTAGCTTCATTTAAAACAGCTAGATTACGCTCATGAAGTAATGGCTGTAGTTCCTTCTTAATATAATATTCTTGTCCACCAATCGTAATCTTATTATCTTTAATAGAGGATATAATATTTTCATCAGGACTGCGGTTATCACGATAATCTGTTGTTACCTCAGAGCGAATAGTAAATGCCGCCATATTAGCACGTGTTACCGTCGCATACCCACCATAAGTTGTTGCTGTTTGACCAATTGTAATTCCTGCATCAAATAATGCTTGAATGTAAGGCGCCGCCCAGTCATCAGTAGCTATATCTGTGAATGGGAACGTGATTTCTGTTGCTGGCTTGAGCCCATAGCCATTCACAATAATCTTAGCCATTTGACTACGTGTAATCGGTGCATTTGGTCTAAACGCTCCATCTGGATAGCCATCAATAACCCCAGCCTCTTTTAAAGCAGCGACATATGGATAGGCCCAATCGTTTTGAGGTATATCGTTAAATGTATGGTTAAACGTTTTTGTCACATCTAGTCCTAGATTTAGTGCTAGTATTTTTGACGCTTGAGCACGTGTTAATAGACCTGTTGGCTTAAATGAGCCATCTGGATAGCCGCTAACAAAGCCACGTTCAAATAACTCATTGACATATTGATAATAGTCCGAGGCTGTTTTTACATCACTAAAAACTTCCTCATCTGTACTTGCCTTTGTAGTTTCAGGTACTACAACAGCAATCGCACTTGTAGCAATTGCTGTTGCCATTGCTGTTTTAAATAATTTATCATATAATTTTGTACTATTTTTCATCTGTAATCCGCTCCTTTTCAATAGATTCATAGTCATTTACAGAATTCCTTATCCTAACTATAAGAAATGGACATATACAAAACATATACAACTGATAAAAACGTGGTTTCATTGAAGCAAACAGAAAGAGGCATCCCATGTATTGAGATGCCTCCTCATTAATTCTATTTCGATAACTGCTCATTCTCATCTTCATCGATAAAATATGCGTGAGATTTCGCTGCCTCTTCATTCATCAAACACCTGGTGAATTGCTTTTACATCTGGGAAACTTGGTGCTATCACGCCATTTAATGTACCGCGTTCAATATACGGTTCATCAACAAAACGGCTTGCTCATGTGTTAGGGCACGCAGTTGGTACAAAGCTGCCGCCCTGGAGACCATTAATAATGCCTACCGCGCGATTTGCTCAATGCTTTTGTACCTTTAAATTCGGTGGCTGAACCTACATGGATCATTACAACCAAACACGAAAACAAAAGACAATAAAAAAGATGACTTCAGTCAGCATATCGAAGTCAACTGATTTCTACTGTTTTTAAAATGATTTTTCCGCCCATTCCATTGCTTCATGGTATAAAAGATCGATGTTTGCCAAATCAATATTTAATTGAGGAGCTAATTCCTCAAGGTTAGACCAATCTAATTTACCCAAGGCAATACTGAATTCAAGATACGGTGTCATCTCAGTTTGATGACCAAAAATAGTGTTCGTTATGTCTTCTGAAAATGGCAGCTGTTGTAAAATTACATCGATCGGTCTTTGTAGCAAAGTATCTATTAATGAAAACATGCCTACCAAAAAGTATTCTGAGAAGTTTTGCTTATTGGAGAGCTTCGCCAATCTTTCACATACCTTCGCACGGAATAATGATGTACGCATGACCTCTTTAAAGAGATCCGTATCAGTATTTATATCAATTTCTCGCATAGCTAATAAGTAAATCCACTTGCGTAAATTTGATATCCCGATCAGTACTATCGCTTGTTTTATAGAGCGCACTTTGGATTTAGAACGTCTAGAAGAATTGTCAATCATTTGCAATAATTTATACGTTAATGAAAGATCTCGCTCAATATTATCAGCTAGTAACTGTATATTAGGTTCCTCTTCCTTTAGTAGAGTAATAATGTAGAAGTATTGAAGGGTATTCGCTGGTATATCTGTAGCTTTAATTATTTGGGGTTGTTCAAAGAAATAGCCTTGGAATAACTCATAGCCTGAGTGTTTTGCAACTTCAAATTGATTACGTGTCTCCACTTTTTCTGCGAGCAGCTTAATGTGTGGGAAATTTTCCTTCACTTTATTTTCAATTTCCATTCTCTTGAGTAATGGTGACGATAAAAAATCAACTTTTATATAATCAATATGGGCGAACAGTTCATCATAAATTTGTACATGCTCATCCAATATAAAATCATCTAATGCTATTTTATATCCGTTCGATTTCAGCTCGATTACTCTCTCTACTAATTGTGGTGTAAGCGGAACATCCTCTAATATCTCAATAACAACCTCTGATGGATTCAAATATTCATTAATCGAGCCCATGAGCAAGTTTTCAGTAAAGTTCACAAAACAAGGCTTACCTTTTGTTACCTCTTCAATACCAATTGAAAGAAAGGAGTTTACTAGTACATCAACTGTGGCCGCATCTGAATCAACCTTCGGAAAAGTATTTCCGTTTTTACTACGATATAATAATTCATATGCAACAACTTGTTCATGAAGGTTAAAAATTGGCTGTCTACCGATAAATACTTCCATTTCAATCCTCCATTTTTGTGTAATTAATGAATAAATGGAACATTTTCCATCATTTAATATATATATATTAACATTTCAATCTAAACAGTTTCTGAACAATCCTCGAACGAATTCTGCAAGGACATTAGGCTATCCTTCAGTTTTAAGGATCTATCCTTCAGTTCGATCATTCTATCCGTCCCTATTGAAAAAAGCAGGCTAAAGTTTCCTCTAGCCTGCCTTTGCTATGTCTTATTTTGTAAGCTGCTCGTCCCCATCTTCATCAATAAAATAAGTATGAAATTTCGCTGCTTCCTCAATTTCTTTGAATGCCCAGTGTGTTGCTTTTACATCTGGGAAGCTTGGAGCTGTTACGCCTTGTAGTGGACCACGCTCGAACATGCGGTTCATCATGATCACCGCTTGAGCACGTGTTAAATGCTCATCTGGCGCAAAGCTACCATCCTGACGACCGTTGATGATGCCTGCCACACGGTTTGCTTCGATTATCCATTGTGCCCAATGACCTTTTGTATCGTTGAATGTAATCGCTACATTCTCTTCAATAGGCAGTTGCTTAAAGTTCGCCACTACCGTTGCCATTTGTGCACGTGTAATGTTTTCACTGGCACGGAAGTTACCATTGACGTCGCCATTCATAATGCCACGCTCTTTCACAAAGGCAATGGCACCCGCTGCGTAATGATCACTTGGAATATCCTTGAACGGTGCAGTGTTTACTGGTCCATCTGTATAGCCTAAAATGCGTGCAATCATTGTTGCCACTTGAGCACGTGTTACGTTTTTCTCGGGACCGAAAGTGCCATCTGGGAAGCCCTTAACGTACGCTTCATGCTCTTTTACTTCCAGAGATGGTTTTGTTTCTTCGACCTTATTCACCTGAATAATTGTGAACGTGCTGAACTTCTCCACTGTAAAGCGTAAGCCTAGCTCACCCTTCGCCATTGTTACCACTTCAGGGATAACCACTTTCTTCTCCCCATCGGAGTGTTCAATAAATACCGCTAATTGCTTCAGGAATGCCTCACGCTCTGCTGCATCTGTAGGGATTTTCACGCCTTTTAATGGCAATGTCACCTGTACAGGACGATTTGGCATATTTGTTTCAATCGTCATTGGACGTGCTACTACATGTACATCATTGCTTTGCAGCGTTGCTCGCACAACGCGCTCTGCTCGTGCACGCTCTTCAATCGCTTGACGTTCACTTTCCTTTTTCACGGGTACTAAACGGAAGTAGAAGTTATCATCAATGCCTTCCATTGAACTTACTGGAATCGCAATATGTCCGTTTTCTGATGAAATTTCTAACGCTACCCCATTATCACGTAATAATTTCAAGGATTCTTTCGGAATTTCGACCTTCGCTTCCTTCACTTCATCATTCACATCTGGCAATACGATACGCGCAATATCGTTACCGATTGCTTTTGCCTTTGCCACAGCTTCTTTTGCATTCGCTTCTGTAAGGGCTACGAAGTCTGTGATATCGCCGTTGGTATGCTTAGTACGCTCAATTTCTACTGTTGTTTTTTCCAGTGGTTTTTCGCCATCGATTTCAAGCTCCACTTGGATTTTTGTTTTTATGTCACCTGGTGTCGGTGTTACTGGTGGTGTTGTTATACCACCGTTACCTGTGTTCCCACCACTTGGGTAAGATGTATCAGCTTGACGATAGATTTTCACGGTATAGTGCTTCTCGTTACCATTTGCATCTTTTACAGTAATCACAAGTATGTTCTCGCCTACACGCAATGGAATTTGTCCAATATTGCCCGGCTGCCCATTAACGGTTGTCGTTACTGTCGCACCAGCTTCCACTGGAATCGCCGTAAAGTCAATGACTGATGTTGGATAGCCGACTGTCATTGTGTAATCTGTTATCCCTGTTAGGAAGCTTGGACTTAACGTACCTGTAGATGGAGTTAATGTACCTAGCCCTTTGCCTATTTTCACAAGTGCATTTTGTGCTGCTGTTAATGCTGTTAATGCTTTATCTACTTCTTCCTGTGTAGCATTTGGATTCGTTAGTACTTCATTCGCTTTCTTTAAAGCCTCTTGATACTGTGCCCAGCTCGCTGGTGTATACTCGCCTGCAACTAAATTTTTAGCGTCGTCCACCTTTTGCTGTAGTGGCACTTTGTTTACTATTGGTGTTGTTGCCACTATGAATGTATGTTTCTTTGTTACCGTTTGTTGACCATTTGTTGCTGTTGCAATAATTGTATATGTGCCATCCGGTAAATCTGTTGGCGGTGTAAATGTCCATTCACCAGTTAGTGGATCGACTGTTGCCGCCACATCTACCTGTAGTGGCTCATCCTTGTCGTTTTTCAAGACAATTGTTACTGTCGATGGCGTTGTGGTTACATCCACCTTCCCACCAATTGTTGGTTTCGAATTAGCTGTCACTGCTTCTGGCTTCGTAATTTGGAACGCTGCGCTGTATGGGTCTTCTGCCACCATTTCAAAATTTTCTACAGGCGCACCCTTCGCTCCCTTACCTTTTAAATTACCTACACCATTATAAATAACCTTCACTTCTTTATTCGTTACATCTGTCCCATTCGGTAATGTGAAGATTACTTTTTTATTGTCAGTTGGATCGACTTTGAATGTCGGTGTTACTGGCGTGCTATCCACCATGACCGTAAAGCCTGTTAAATCTGTTAGCTCTACTTCTTGATTGAATGTCAGAGTTACTTTATTGCCATCTGTTACTGTTTGTGTCAGTGCCACACTTGTTGGCTTTGGTGCTTTTAAGGCATTTTGTGCATCTTCCAATGCCTGTACTGCAGCATTTACCTCTTGTTGTGTAGCAGTAGGATTCATTAATACTGCTTTTGCCTCAGTTAATTTTTCCTGTAATTTTGACCAGCTTTCTGATGTGTAATGCGTGGGTGTTAAGCCTTCTATTTCTGTTACTTTATTTTGAAGGGCTGTTTTATCAACAATTGTTAACTCTTTTTCAAAGGTATTTACAGGTACATTGTTTGTGCCTGTTAAATTTCCTTGTCCGTTATATGCAACTTTCACAGCTTTACCAGTCGTATCTGTTCCTGCCGGTAATGTAATCAGCAATCGTTTTGGATTAGCTGGATCTACTTTCACATCGGCATCAGTTAGTGTTATCGTTTCAGTACCTACTGTCACTGTAAATCCAGTTGCTTCAGGTGCTGTTAATTTAATATCTTTATCAAATGTCACGACAATTTGATTTTGATTCGCTGTGACTTCTTCCATTGTCACGCTTTGTGGGACAGGTACATCCGCTGCAAACGTGAAGTACTGTCCAGTGCCTAAGGTTGCCTGTGCTACAAAATAAACCTCTCCATCAAATGTCGTTTCTGTCATTTGAATAGGTGTTGCTGCTGTAAAGTTTGCTGGATCAGCACCTATTAATAATGATAATTTGTCCTTGCTTACCACATTTTTAGGAATCGCAATCGTTACTTGACCAACATTTCCTGTATTTTGCACCTTCCAAACACGTTCACTATGCTTCATATCTTTCCCAGCAATTAATTGAGTAAAATTCAACGCTTTGTCATTACTACCCCAAACTAGTGCTTGACCGTTAGTAAGATCTCCGTCTCTATTTTCTTCTTCATTTTTAGGTAAAAGAGTTGTTCCAATACCAATTGTTAATTTGGACGTATCATTTACTGAACGACTTTGTTTTTGATGCAAACTACCTTCATCGTCAAGCGCAATACCTGCAATATTGTAATTATACGTAGCATCTGCATTCCACCATGTTGTACCATCTGCCGCTAAGTAATCAATCATATCTAATGAAATACCATACTTAATCCCTAAGTAAGAATTTATTTTCTGTCTATCTGTTACTGTTAATGGTTTTGAAAAGAAAATTAATTCGCCAACTTGCCCTTTATAAAGGCCATTCGTAGCAGACTGTGAACCAAGGAACATGTTTTGATTGGCATCGCCTTCTATAACCTTTGATCGATTAGTTGCTAAAACTGTTTCCTTCCCATCTCGATAAATGGATTGACCTGAATCTGCTGTGCCGGTAGTACCATAATTAAAATTCCAAGCATAATAATGTCCTAAAGTTATAGGTGAAGGTACATATACTCGCTCTGAAGCCTGACTTCCTGCATCCCAATAAACCGTATTCCCATAAGGAAGATGAACATTCAATCTTCCTCCACTGCCTTTTATATTTTCCCAAAATAAGGAATTTTGTGCAAGATGCCCTATTCCAGCTACCGCAAAGACATTGAAGTTATTGTAAGTTTGTCCTCCTAGAACTCCACCTTCTTTAACTAAATAGGATGAAGTTCCATTAAATGTAACAGCTTTATTAAAGTTTAAGCGCTTGCTCTCATCATTAAACTCAGGTTGCTTATTGGCATCAATTTGTGTGAAATCATGCCCATTCTCACTTTGATCTTCCCAAGTTTCAACTTTACCTGCATTCGTGACTACATTTTTATCTGCACGTAGCCAAAGATGTGGATTTGCTATACCCGCAGGTCCTGTTACAGGCGGTTGTTTGATTTCATTTGCTGTTAAAGTCAATAGACGAAATCCAACTATTTGACCTGTTGTGTCTACCTCATAAATGCCTACATACTTATTTGCTATTGGGTCAACCCCCGCTAAATCCCCAGAAGAATAGTCTATAGCACCAGCTGGCACCCCTTCTCCAGGCATAGGGAATGTTAATAATTTATCTGTAGTCACTACTTTAAATGTATTACCTGATGTTTGAGGTGCTGGAAGTGTTAAATCTGTAGTACTTTCAGCTGTCCCCTTTTTAGCGGTAACATCCAGCACATTTGCAGGAGTTACAGCACCATCCCAGAATTTAATGGCGTATACTTTTCCACCTGTTGTTTTTTCAGCCCCACCCGAAGCATAGTCATCATGGAAAAAGCCGAAACGAATTTTTCCATCTACTAAAGTTGGTGTTGCCTGTCCACCTGCATCATTTACTTCAATTTCTTTTTGGAAAACACCATTCACTATCATATATGCTGTGAATTTTTTTGTAGTTTCATCTCTTGTGGCAATAATATCAATAATACTATTAGGACTTGCTGATACTGAGCCCACATTACCTATGTCGTAAAACTTTAACTTCTTAGTATCATTAAAATAAAATCCTGTATCAGCAGTCTTATTTTTATAATCAATAATTTTTGTCCAGTCAGAAGAAAATGAATCATAAGAAAAACGAACACTGATTGTGTAGCTTTTTTCAATATCTTTTCCTGCAACTTTAGCTGGATCAATATCTAGTGTAAACCCTCCACCACGATCCGCCGTAGTTGTCCATTGCCAATAAGGACCTGTATTATCAGTTCCATATGTTTCAGTTGTATTGCCATACGTTTTTCCACCATGTATACCTGAAACTCCTGTCAATGAAGAGTTGCCCTTTTTATCTACAGCTATAGCACCTGTTCCCGAATTAGTAAACTCATAGTCTACAATTAACTCTGGATCACTCGCTGCTTGTACTTTTTGAGGTATGATGCTTAATGATAGACTGCTAATAATAAGAATAAGTGAAAGCATAACGCTTATAGATTGTTGCCACCGTTTTTTTTGTTTTGACATCGGCACAAATTTTCCTCCAATCACTGTGGATTTTTTTACCCAAAATATATTCCTTGTCCCTCCTGTCTCAAATAGTGCTAACTTTTAAATCCCCCCATAATTAACTATAAAATACCTACCTATACAAAACATTTACATAAGGTCTCCATAGTGGATTTATTACTCCAATCAATAATCGTTTTATATCACTAATTTTTTATTTTACTTAAGCTAAGTACATAAGTCATATCACCATAAAAAAACATACAAACTATCTACCTATTCCTCCAAAATACGCATAAAAAGATCCTAAGCTATGATAAAATTGATTTATCACCATATCTTGGGATGGATAACAAAAATTTTTATAAGTTAAATTAGCCAGGCATCAAAATTTTTTCAAACTAATTCGCCATCAAACTTTTCCAATAGGAGGTTTTCTTATATTATGACAAACAAAAAAAGACTAGCATTACTAGCCCTAGTTGCAGTCCCTTCACTTATTTATACGACACCTGCTACAACAGCTTCTGCAACTGATTTCTCAAACCAGCCTACAGCAGCCTACATATACAATGTTGCAAATTATAACTCGAATGTCGCTAATGTTATTCACCTTATTTCAAATATCAATAACACAACAGCTTCTTTCCAAACGTCGTTAGAATCTGCTCTCAAAGCCTATAACGCCTTAAATGAAAACGAAAAACAATATGTTACTAATTATTCTACGCTTTCTTACCATCAACAAACGAGAATTGCGTATCGCAGGCTTGCTGCGCAGATTGAAGAGAAATTAGCTTCTGTTGAATCGACTTCTGTAAACTATTATCAAAATGTCTTAGAAACAAGAGATTGGTATAATACGTTGAATGCTGCACAAAAAACCTATGTAAGCGCACAAACACAAAAGACATTGACATCTTCTATCTTGCCGAATACTTCTACCGATAAAGTGGTCAATAAAATTAAATTATTAAACTCGTCTCGTACTAACTTCCATAAAGATGTCGCTGATGCCAGAGCTGAGCTGAATGCGTTACGAAAATATTCGAACATTTCCTTACCTTCTGGGATCGAACAGCTTTTACTAGATGCTGAGCAACTTGTTGCAAAAGATAAAACTGTAGCGAAGGAAGTAGAAAATGCCATTAAAGGTCTATCACCTAAAACTTCCACTGCTCAGGATGTTCAAACAGTCAAAACAGCATTCGAAGCCTTGACACCTGTACAACAGCAGCTTGTTCCAAATGCCTGGACATTAGTAGACTATGTAAATGGCAAATATTCACTATCGGCGAATGGAAAAGGGACAAAAATGCCGACTTTATCAGATACAGCCGCTGTACCAGGTAAAACTACAGAAATGACTAAAAGCAAAAATACCTATAAAGCTAAAATAAATGTGGCTGACTCTGAAATAGATACAGAACGCTACGTGCTAACAACTAAAGCCAATATGACGGTCATCATTCCACCGCTAGAAACTCTTCTAAATGAGGATAGTGGCGTGATGGATATTCAAGTTACACGAAGTTTGAATCGTATCAATTTCCAGGCAACATTAAATAAAAAACCTGTTAAATATGAGGCTGATATGGAAATCGTTATTGAAAATATACCTTCCAACTCCTACATTGTTCGTATCGATGAATTCGGAGAAAGAATGCCAGCTGACTATACCATTGATGGCAATCGAATTTATATTCAAACAACTACATCTGGTACATTCCAAATTGTAAGAAATTAATTGATGTTTATGCTCGAATTTAAAGCACGCTAGGCAGTATTCTCCTAGCGTGTTTCTTTTCATTGAAAAACTATTAAGTCCATAAAGTTTTTCAATGGGAATAAATGTTTAATGAAGATGGCTCAGGCGTTTTTGTTGTTACTACCACAGATGTCTTGTAAAAGGCAAATAACCATAGATTTTATTAGCATAAATAGTTTTCTATCTAGCATGAATACTAGTCAATCGTGCATATATTCCCTTCAATTCAGCAATCCCCCCTCAAAATTAAAACTTTCTTATGTTTTCGGTAAAACAAAAGCACACTAGGCATTTTCCACCTAGTATGCTTATTTTATTGATCTTATTTTGCTGCAGCTTGAATCTCAAAGTAAGCCCAATGCTCTTTTGGTATATCCTTGAAGATTTGTTCTGTGTCCTCAGTCGGTATTGGACGATTAAAGATTCGATTTAGTACCTTTACTGCCTGTGCACGTGTTAGTTTCTCTTCAGGTCTAAATTCACCATTGCCTGAGCCAACCATTATTCCCATTGCGCTTATGCGATCGATTTCTTTTGCCGCCCAATGCGTAGAAGCCACATCACTATATGTTTCGCCACTTGCCGTCACTTCACAATATGGGGTATCTGTAGATTCTTCTACACATTGCTTATCAATCCACCTCACAGCAATAACCGCCATTTGGGCTCTAGTAATCATATCATTCGGACCAAATGAACGATCATGACGTCCTTGCATGATTCCTTGTGTACGAATATACTCAATATCATTTTTTGCCCAAGAAGCAGCTGTATCCTCATAAAATAGATTAGATGCTTCTGGTACATGATTGTTACTTAGGTTTCTTGCCAGCATCGCTGCCATTTGTGCACGTGTGACATTTGCATTCGGACGGAAAGTGCTATCTGTGTATCCTTGAATATATGAGGCAAATGTTTCGTCTACCTCTATTGGTTCTTCCTCAGGTTGTTCTTCCTCCTGCACTTGTTCTACATAAAGTAAAGAAAATGTAGAAAAGTGCTGTACGTCAAAGACAATACCTGTTTGCCCTTTCGTAAATTCTGCAAAACGCCCACGTATTATTTCGGCTGTTCCATTACTGTGCTCTACGTAGACCATCATATTTTCTCGTTGAGCTGATGTGAGATTCGCTGGTAATGGTAGTAGCAATGTTACCTGACGATTTTGTAGATTTGTGTCAATAGATATTGGCTGACCAACGAGCTTTACATTAGCGCCATTACTCTGTTGTAACACTATTTTTGTTTGTTTAGCCCGGTCTTCGATAGCTTTCTGCAGCACTGCATCCTTAATCGGTACAATTCGGAAATAAATATCTTCATGGAAATCATTCATTGAAGCAAAAGGAACATCTATTTTGACTATTCCCATATCTATACCGAAATGTGATTTGCCCTCCGTTAATCGTTTAGCAGCCTCTCTAGCAAGTATCACCTTTGTTTCACTTGCCGGCTGTTCCATATTAGGTATCACAAGTCTAGATCTTTTTTCATCCTTATTTGCTAATTTTCGAAGAAACTCGTTTGCATTTGCTACTGTAAAGTTTACTGTATCCTGGAAGCTACCATTACTAAATACACGTGTTAAAACGGTTTGTACGAGCACCTCGTCTGGCTTACTTGGATCGACAACATTCACCTTTAATTGATTATTTGGCGTAACAGGTTCAGGACTTGGGTCAGGTGCTGGAGTAGGACTCGGCGTTGATGATCCTCCATCTCCTGGTACATTATTTTTAGACCATAAAGCATACAATATCAAATTCTCTTTCCCCATTTGAATTGTTTGCCCATTTTTATAAGTAACACCTTTTCCATCAACCTTCGTATTCCACCCTACAAATGTATAGCCTGTTTTCATTAAATTACCTGTATTGCCCTGTACTGTGATTGTCTCCTGAGTTTTATACTGCTTCGAATCGGTTGGTACTTTCCCACCGCTAGCTCCGTTACCATCATACGTAACTGTGTATGTCGATAGTATGGCAGTGGTAAAATTCCATGTACTATTATCAGTAATACCTATATACGCATTGCCCGCTGAATCAGTAAATGCTCCTGCATCAATTTGAATGCTGTAAGCCGTGTTATGGGCTAAATCAACTGAAGGATTAATTGTCACAGTTTCATCAACGATAGAAACATTTGCTTGTGTAACACCAATTGTTTCGACAATTTGATTATCCGAAGCATTTCGAATGACCATATTTTTACTAGTTACAGGTAAGACCTTTTCATCAAATGTTAATACAAGATTATCTGTAGGCTGTACATTAATTGCCTGATGCGCTGGGAAATAGGTTGTTATTTCAGGAGACTTTTTATCAAACATCACAATTGTTCCTGATGAAACCTCTGTTACCTGTAAGCCCTCATTCCCCGCTATATCTTGATAATCAATTGTAAAGATAATGGGTCCCTCTGCGTCTCCAGATTTCAATGTATAGCTTGCTTGCCATGTTTTAGCATTCCCATCACCTTTATCATTTACATTTGCTGTTTGTCCTAGGATTGTTACATCTGGTGATTGAATGTCCTCACTTGTCTCAAAGTCGATTGTGATTACATCATCTACCTTAGCAACTGTTGGATTAGCATTATTTGAAGCCATTGCCACCTTCTTCACAGTTGGCTTTATGCCATCGACTATGACATAGCTTCCATCAGTTACGCCAGTTACCTCCGTTGCTGAATTGCCTAGCAAATCTTTAAAGTTAATTGTAAAAGGTGCTGTTCCCTCTAAATCACCATTCGCTATAACATATGTTGCCTGCCAGTTTGTGGCGGCTCCCGTTACAGTTGCAGTTTTCCCCGCAATGGTAATTGTCGGTGCTTGGATATTTTTATCTGTTTTCATTGTTAATGTGATAGTATCTCCTAGTTTAGCCTTTGTCGGATCTAGATTATTAGATTTAATCTTCACCTCTACAGCCTTTGGCAGAGTTTTATCAATCACAAATGTAATGGTTGTGGTATTACCTGCGCTATCTGTTGCTACTAAAGTATAATTTCCAGATGTACTTACAGTGGCTCCACTTGTGAAAGCTGCTCCATTCAGGGTAGCCGTTCCTTCATTAAGACTAATTGTTACGTCAGTGTTATAAACACCGTTATTTGTAACCCCTGTTATGACTGGTGGTGTTGTATCTAGAACAATTGTATCTGAGAATGCATTTGATATATTGCCAGCAGTATCCCTTAGTTGCATATAAACTGTTTTACTACCTTCTCCATTTGACAATGTCCAACTTTTCGTAGATACTTTTGACTCCCAACTGGACCAAGTAATACCATCATTCGAAAAGCGCATTTCTATCGCTTCTCCTTCTAAATCTGTTGCCGTCAAAGTTAAGGTAACATTTATAGAACTTGTCGAGATTTGCCCACTGTTAACAATGATAGAGCCTGTTGGTGCGTGATTTTTAGTAATCTGGATTGTAAACTCCTTATCAAACGTATTGCCAGCCTCATCTGTTACTCTGATTGTAATCTTATAGCTATTTTTCGTATCGTATGCAAACAGCGCATTGGTTCTTAATACATTTCCATTTATCGTAAAGAAGCTCATATCCCCTGATTGTAATGAATACGTGAATGTTTGTGAGCTTCCTGAATCTGTTGCTGTCAATGTACCAACAGTTGTACCAATCGGCTTATTTTCTTGTACTATAGTATTATTAAGGTCAATATTAGTTGGTGGTGTACCGTCATAGATTATTTGTAATTCATTTGATGCTTTATTCAATGCACCACCGCTATTTGCAGCAACCTTTTCTGGAATTTTGATTTTCACAGCTCCATCCGCACTAGGTGATATTTGGGCCGTATATGTGGTACCACTTCCTGTCAGTAATGTAGCATTTCCATTTGTAACAGCTATATCATCAACCGTAAAGCCTGTCACTGACTCACTAAATACCATAGTTATAAGAATTGGATTGCTATTTGTTGGACTAGAATTATTTGATGAAATTATCACGGCTGGACGCGCATTGACGACTAGATTCATTGTATAGTTAGTACTATAATTAACCCCATCGCTTACCATAAATGTAAAAAATGAATTAGAACCATTTTCAGTAACATATTTTAATTTACTAGCATCTAAATTAGCCTTACTGATTGTCATTCCATTTGTAATAGCTTCCCCACCATCAAATTGCTGATTATTATTGCTATCGAGGAAGAGCTGCCCGCTATTTGGGATTGTAGAGATTTGAATCTGTTGCAAAGTATCTCCAGCATCTTCATCAGAAAAAGCAAAGGAAGTACTATTAAATGTATACACTTGACCCTCATTTACATTTACGGTTCCATTACTGGATGTCGGTGGCTTATTTAATGCTAGGGTTGTTACCTGCTGCATCATATATGCGCTCTTATTGCCATCAGTATCTTTGACAATGACATTAAAATAATAGGTAGTATTGGCAGCAAGACCTGCCACATTAAAAGAAGTAATATCTTTGGTGTAGCCGCCTAACGGTGTCCCATTCGATTCAATTGTACTAACCGTACCAATATTATTACTACTAGATTGATAGACTCGATATTCTAAGTCCCCTTGTGTTGTTATATCATCAGAGGCTTTAGCCCAGCCCAACTGTACTTCTGATGTAGTAATGTTTGAGGTAGCAATAGCACCATTTGTAATTGTTGGCGGATTATTATTTGGGATATCAATCGTAAATTGAGTAAAAGTTAAATCCCATAGTCCCGCATTTACAACGGGTATAAATTTAACACTCGCAGTTATTACAAATGAGTTAATACCCTCTATATTAATAGGAATATCATATATAGGCTCATGATTTGCAACTGTCTTAAAAGTTACTGGATTTCCTTTTGGGTTTCCTGCTCCATCATACCCTTGAATTGTTAAGGACAATGCATCGTTTTCAGGGTGTTTATTAATCGTATTAATTTTTAATGATTTTAAATCGAAGATACCACCTGCAAAGCTTTCTCCAGCAGAAATTCTAATTGATTTTGGTGGGGAATGTTCATCTGCATCAAAATAATAACCAGCTGGAAATTGTGATCCATTGCTATACTTGAATATATTAATACCATCATCACCAGGAATACCACTCACTACAAAGCCATTATTTGTATCATCTTTCCACGAAGCTTGTGTTAAATCCTGTATACACTTCGGGAAATCGGGAGAATCGCAAGCGGCTGCCTCCACTTTTAAAGGTGATACGAACCCTATTCCTGTCAATTGGCTAAAAGCGATTAACATCAAACATAAGGTTATTGTAAATATCTTTTTTCCCATTTAATATTCTCCTTCTTGGTTGTTTCACACCCTTCATTTAATTAATCATTAACTCTTAGGAGGCCAATCCCCATATAAACAAATAATAAAACTCAGTCCTAAATATGGTTGCATATTGTTATGTGGTTGACTTCCCCCAGTTTGATCAATAGCTAAGGCGTTCATTGATGTATTCAAAGAAGTTGAGTATACCGGGAGAGAACCTCTACCTTGTTGTTCGGTCCATATTGCTCCAGTTGGCTCATTATTTGTTGTTTGAGTATTGTTACAAGTAGCTATATGATTATGACTAGGCATTTGAGTCGTTAATAGTGTAACAGTAGCTGAACCCCCAGATGCTCCAACACTTCTCGGTGTTAATCCTGCTCCAGTTCCTTGATGAATAGCTGCCCTACCATTTAAGTTAGGTAAAGCAAATGTTGTTTTTCCATCTCCTCCATATCTGGTACCCAAAATTGCATATAATGCACTATTCGAAGCAATGTTTATAAGCTGACCATTGCATAAAGCCCAGTCTCTTGGTGCAAAATTACCACCAAATATTCTAATTTCCCCAATATATGCTTCTGACACTTTTTCCTACCTCCTTTCGTCCCTAGTTTCTTGATGGATATATTCCGACTAAAGCTATACAGTAATTTGCTACAGTGTAAGGCTGCATATTTTGATGCGGCTGTGAGTTTCCTGTCGCTGACAAAGCTTGCGCGTTCATATTAGTATTCAGTTGATTGACTGAATAGATATTATTAGTGGATGTTCCCCATGCATTACCAGTAGCTTCTTTCAACGTAGCACCTACCGAGCTACAATTGACAACATGTGTATGAGCTGGCATTTCATTAGTTGTTAATACATGTACCTCTTCTCCTGCTTTTTTTCCAAGTGTGATACTACTACTTACATGAACTGGAACTCTGCCTCTTAAATCAGGTAATGCAAAGGTCGATGTTCCATTACCACCATAAGTTGCTCCTAAAATTGAATATAGAGCTTGGTTTGTATTAATTTGCAATACTTGCCCATCGCATCGTGCCCAGCCCCTCGGAACTGTACCAAAGCCAAACAATCGAATTTCACCTACATATGGTTCGCTCATCCTTCATACCTCCTATTCCATTGGATACATACCGTAAAGCGCAATAATATAACTAATTGTCAAAAATGGCATTACATTGTCATGAGGTGTATTTCCTCCAACACTTGAAATGATGGCGGCATTCATTGTGCCATTTGGTGGTTGTGTCGAATATTGTATATCTTTTGCCCAAACAGCATTTTCTGGACTGGGTGTTGTGCCATCAAGAGAAGATGCCTTTACCTGATGTGTATGTGCAGGAAGCTGTGATGAGATTAAAGTGACAGATTCCACTCCTCCCATTTGACCATTGACAAAGGTAGTGCCAGTCATTGGATTCTGTCCTTGATGTACAACAACCCTGCCTTGAAAATTGGGTAAAGCAAAGGTCGTTTGTCCGTCTCCCCCATAAGTTGTACCAATCAATGAAAAAAGCATTTCATTTTCGGAAATAGATAGTAGTTGACCATTACAAAGAGCCCAGCCATCTGGTGCATAATCTCCAGCAAACAATCGAATTTCTCCGACATATTGATCCATTCTTAAAACCTCCTTCAAAAAATATTGCTTTAACTCACACATTACAGTTACAAGGTTAAAATTAGGTTAAAAAATAGAATATTTTCCAAAATAGATTAATTTACCTACCATTTAATTCAAAATAACAATACAATTTTGTTGCTTATAAGAATGATTTATTACTAATGAATTTAGGAAAGAAAAATGAGCACGAATATTACGTCTATAAGTAAAATATTAAATTTTTTAACAGGCTATACCATAGGTAGGAATTCATTTTATTTTGATCTTTCCTTCATGTTAAAAAACCATTAAAAATAGGGAAAACCTGTAACGTAATCTTACCTTTACTAATACAACATATAAAAATGTTGAATTAGAAAATCCCAAAATTACCTCCTTCAAAAAAAATTTAGAAAATCATTGACATTATACATATTATAGGCATATGCTTTAATAAAGTTTCCTTAAAGAAACAATATATAATTCGAGAAATATTATTATAGAAGGGAACAAAAAATGCCCATGACTAAAAACTTAACATCACTTTCAAAATGCACTTTTGGCGATTGCTTTTTAATAAAAGAAATCAATATCGAGGGTCCTTTAAGAAGAAGATTACTAGATTTAGGCTTTGTGAAAGGAGCCGAAATCTCGGTTCTTCGCAAAAGTCCTTTAGGAGATCCAGTCGCATACCGTGTTAGTAATACGACTATTGCTTTACGTAATGATGAAAGCTCTAAGATTTTGGGCGTAATTGTAAGGGGGGAACAATAATGAGAGTAAATAAAATAGCTTTAGCAGGTAATCCGAATACAGGCAAAAGTACATTGTTTAATACTTTAACAGGATTGAAACAGCATACTGGAAACTGGCCAGGAAAAACAGTTGTTCATGCTGAAGGCTCCTTTGAACACAAAAGGGAACAATATGTACTTGTTGATTTACCAGGAACCTACTCTCTATTCTCCAATTCAACAGATGAAGAAGTGGCAAGAGATTATATTATTTTTGATCAGCCTGATGCAACGATTGTCGTGCTTGATGCAACTTCTTTAGAAAGAAATTTAAATCTTGCACTACAGGTATTAGAAATGACCGACAATGTCATTATATGTATCAATTTAATAGATGAAGCTGAGAAGAAGGGTATTCGGATTGATGAAAAGAAATTGGCACGCGAGTTAGGAGTCCCTGTTGTCAAAATATCAGCAAGAAATAAAAAAGGAATTGATCAATTGTTGGATACATTAAATCAGCTCGTCAATGGGCAGATCATTACAACTCCCTATCGTATGACCTATTCAAGAGAGATTGAGGAAGCAATATGCAAAATAGAATCTAAACTTAATGGCTATTTTGATGATAAATATCCCTCAAGATGGGTTGCCCTTCGCTTACTTGATGGAGATGAGGATTTAATAGTAAAGCTACACAATCATAGCAATAATAGACAGCGAGAGGTGAGCACAAATGGAATCCCGGTCAGTGTTAAATCATAGCTCCTTAAAGGAGATTTTAGCTGAAGTAAAGGAAGTTTCGAACGAGGACATTCGGGATGAGATCGTTAGCGATATATATGCAAAAAGTAGATCCTTATGTAATAAGGTGGTGTCACAACAGCATACCGCTCTTTACCGATCCGATAAATTAGATGAAATTTTCACATCTCGTATTTGGGGATTCCCAATTATGCTGCTTATGCTAGGCACTATTTTTTATATTACGATTGCTGGGGCAAATATTCCATCCGATATGCTAGCAAGTTTATTTGGCTACCTAGAGAGTAAGCTCACATACCTTTTTGAAGCAATGCACGCGCCTGAGTGGCTCCATGGTGTTTTAGTCCTTGGGCTGTTTAGAGGAACTGGCTGGGTGATTAGTGTGATGCTACCACCAATGGCTATCTTCTTTCCTATCTTTGCATTACTAGAAAACTATGGATACTTACCTCGGGTTGCATTTAACATGGACCGTTTATTTAAACGAGCAGGTGGACATGGAAAGCAGTCTTTAACAATGGCTATGGGCTTTGGCTGTAATGCGGCAGCCATTCTATCTACTAGAATTATAGAATCCCCTCGTGAACGAATGTTAGCGATTTTAACCAATAATTTTGTTCCTTGTAACGGGAGATGGCCAACGCTAATTTTATTAGCCTCGCTCTTTATGGTAACTGGTTTTACAGGAGCAGCTGGCACATTTATGACAGCGGCCATTTTAATAGGATTTGTTTTGCTTGGCGTAGTTGTAACATTAACGGTATCTTGGGCACTTTCTAAAACGGCTTTAAAAGGTGTACCTACTCATTACACGCTAGAGCTTCCACCATTCCGAAGACCAAAGTTTTGGAATACGATTTTGCGAGCAAGTATCGATAAAGCATGGAATGTGTTAAAAAGAGCGGTTATCGTTGCAGCACCAGCCTCTATTTTGACTTGGATTTTCGCTAATATATACATTGGTGATACAAGTATTCTAATGCACTTTGTGAACTTTTTAGATCCATTTGGTCAGGCTTTAGGTATGGATGGCTTTATTATGGCTGCCTTTATTCTGGGACTACCCGCTAATGAAATTGTTATACCTATCCTTATCATGGCTTATTTATCTCAGGGAGCTATGCTTGAAATTGAGGATTTATCGAAGCTTAAGCAAGTATTTATCGATCAAGGCTGGACGTGGCTGACAGCTTTAAATATGATGCTTTTCTCACTCCTACACTTCCCATGTGGAACCACTTTGGTGAATATTTACAAAGAAACAAAGAGTTCAAAATGGACATTTATGTCATTCTTAATTCCAACTGCTATCGCTATCGGTGTAACATGGCTAATTGCAACAATTGTTCGAGCATTTGGCTGGGTATGATAAAAGAGGGCTGTTTACTTTTTGTCTAAAAAGTTATACAGCCCCTTCATTTGCAATGAAAATCGTTCTCATTTATAGTGGATATAATAAGAAATTTTTAACATATCTTATTACTTAAGGAGCGTTCAAGAATTGAATTTAAACATCGATACAAATGATTTAGACTCACTCTATAGCGAAATTGAATGCAGACAGTTGATTTTTCCATCTAATCAAAAAACTTACAACTTATCAATCCATAATGGCTCAGGCATTATTGAAAGACAGCTTTTAAGAGTAGGTATGGAAATGAATTGGTTTCAGGCTCAAACAAATGAACCTATATCTTTAAGCTGCGACGTTCGTTATCCTCACCTTGAATTGTTCTATCCACTATCTGGGGATGGTTTTTGGGGAACAAATGGCAAGGAATTTAGCTTAGCTGCCAACACCTCCAATTTTCTATTTGTTCAAGACACGAAAATATATTCAGAGCTGGCGCCGAAGGAAAAGGTAGTCATGATGGAATTACGTATAGATTTAAGGTACTTTAAACAATTATTATTAGAAAATAAACATCTTTTTGAGCAGTCATTTTTTTGTCAGCAAATATCCGAGCCCTCTTACATTCATAGACTAATCGAGCAAATAAAGAATTGTCCTTATACTGGTATGCTGAAACAGCTCTATATAGAGGGAAAAGCACTTGAATTATTAACCCTTCATTTAAACGGAATAGAGCTTGAAGAGAATAAGAAAAAAGCCGCCACGAAGCTTAATGAAACTGATATTCATGCTCTCTATCATGCTAAGGAGATTTTAAACAACTGCTGGAGAACGCCTCCAAGTATTTTAGCACTAGCCAAAATGATTGGCTTAAATGACTATAAATTAAAATATGGCTTTAAAGAACTATTTGATACAACCGTATTCGGCTATGTTAGAGATTTGCGGATGCTAGAAGCTCGAAAAATTTTAGAGCATGGAAAGGCAAATGTCAGCGAAACAGCGCTAATGGTTGGGTATCAAAATTTAAGTCATTTTGCTACATTATTTCGGAAAACATTTGGTTATAACCCTAGTGAAATATTAAAAAAATAGTCATTCTTAAAAATTCTCTCAAGATTTTTCAATCATTGAGAGAATTTTTACATTGTCCTATTTTAATGCATTATAAATATCTTCAATTCCTTTTATTTTGGCAAGAGCTAATGGACCAGGTAAAGATGGATCATCTAAGTAATAAACTTGCTTATTTTTAACTGCGTTTAAACTTGACCAAACGGCGCTATGTTCCAAATCTTTTTCAACACCACCTGCAATTGGTGTTTGCCAATTATTCACAACGAAAATATGATCTGGATTTAGTTTACCTAGGCCTTCTAGACTTATGGTTCCCCCTTTTTCAGCCTCTGGAACTGGCTTTAATCCTAATCCATTATAAAAGGGTTCAAACCTTTCTATATCCCATGTGACAAATTTTTCTTTCCCCTGGTACATTGTAAACAATACAGTTTCATTACTATACTTACTAAGTTCTTGTTTATATCTAGCCGTTTTTTCATCAAAATCTACTAGTACTTCTCTTACTTTTTCTTCAGCTCCAACAATTTCACCAATTTGCATTAATGTTTCTCTCCAATCGCCTGCTTGTGGCAAAATCACTGTTGGAGCTATTTTAGATAATTGTTCGTATTTGTCGCTCATATCATCAGCTGCAATAATCAAATCTGGTTTAACAGCAAGTACCTTTTCAATATCTACTTCCTGACCAAGATCTATAATTGTATGATCTTTTATTAACTCATTTAAGTAAGGGAAATTTCTCTGAATAGTACCAATCCCTTGACCAGCAATTGGAAATACACCTAAAACAGCTAAATAATCTACAAAGGATATGTAGGGTGTCGCAATTCTTTCGGGCTTTTTATCAATAGTTGTACTGCCTTCTAAATGGTGAATTATTTTTGGATACTGAGTCTGTTCCACTGTAGAATTAGGAGCCTCCTTCTTCATATCTACTTCTGTTGTGTTCCTAGAACATCCTGTCACCATGAGTAGTAAACAAAGAAAAACAAAAATACATTTATAATTTTTCAATCTACACATCTATCTATTCCTCCATAACTATTGAAAATGATAATCAATATCATTATTAAGTTTATATAAAAATTTTTATCTTTCTACCATTTCCGGGATTATTTATACTAGTAGACGGATTTTTTTCGTCAAAACTGTTGTTAAAAAATCCATTTGCCGTTAAAGAAAATCCCTTACTGAGTAGCAGCTCATACAATACACATTGATAATTATTATCAATAAAGGAGGAATTGACTTGCAGCCAAAAAAAGTTATTTTTTTATCAATGATTATTTGTTATATAGGTTTCGGGGTAATAATCCCAATTCTTGCACCCTTAATTCGCGAGATAGGGCTTCAGGAAAGGCATGCTGGAATTGTTATTTCTATCGCTGCCTTAGTATTATTACTAGCGGCTCCTTTTTGGGGAGCACAAAGTGATCGTATAGGTCGGAAAAAGGTCATGGTAATTGGATTTATTGGTTTCTCATTTAGCTTAGCCTTTTTCGCCTTTTTAGGATGGGTAGGCATGAAGGATTTATTACCAATCAATGTTGTATTCATGCTATTACTTAGCTCAAGGATTTTGTTTGGCTTCTTTTTCCCAGCGATTTCATCATCCTCACAGGCATTGATGGCAGATCTCACATCTGTGCAAGAAAGATCAGCAGGTATGGCCATGATAGGTGCAGCTACAGGCATTGGCTTTATTATTGGTCCGGCCTTAGGAGCACTTCTATCAACAATCAATCTAATTTTCCCAGTTATTATCACAGCTGTCCTTGCATTAATCGCTGTCATTTTAATAGCCATACAAATTCCTAAAACAGAGCCGACCTTAGTAGCCAATAAACGCACTAAAATTAAATTAACAACTAGTGGTCTTCGTCCCTATCTACTTATTGCTACGAGTGTTATGTCCATGATTGTTATGCTTCAAGTAACATCTGGATTTTTTATACAGGATCGTTTTTCATTAGATTCTAAGGAAACAGCAATCTGGGTAGGTATTGGTATGTTTGCCGTTGGTATAATGATGGCGCTTGTACAAATGACAGTTATTCAAAAACGTCAGTATTCACCACGTAGACTTGTACGTATCGGTTTGCCAATACTTCTATTAGGCTTTGTCCTATTAATAGAGTGGAATCATTTAGCTGGATTTGTGATTGCCTTTATGCTGTTTGGCATTGGTGGAGGTTTTCTAATGTCGGGTTATACATCTGGCATTTCCTTGGCAGCTGGAAAGGAAAATCAGGGTGCTGCTGGCGGTTTAACAGCCGTTGCTACTGGAGTTGGTTCATTAGTTGCACCAATTGTTGGGACAGAATTATATCGTATACATCCAAATACACCTTATTGGATTTGCATTACAATTAGTCTTCTACTAATTATATATGTATTTTCTTCACATAAAGGCTTAGTCATTGATCATACTGCAAAGAAAGAGACAAGAGAAAACAAAGCATCTCTTGTATAATTATTGCATCATTTCTATCCAAAAAAAGCTGCCTTTCTAGTAACTTAAAAACTAGTAAGCAGCTTTTATCATACTTATTTTGTCGTTGCCAATAAACGATCCACAATGAAATCTAGTTGTTTATTTAATGAATAAATGTCATTGTAATAACAAAAACCAAAATCTATTTCAATAAGTCTACCTTCTTTAATAGCCGGAATATTGGTCCATACTGGATGGTTCGTTAAATCTGCCATTCCCTCATAGGATGAACGAAAAACATAATCACCTGCATAATCCGTTAATGTCTCTAAAGAAACATCCATTGCCTGCTGTTTATTATTCTTCTCATCAATCTTCTGTTGAATAATTTCTGGAGCTTTCAATCCCAAATGCTCATATATTATTTGTGAGCCTCGTCCAAAGGTATAGCTTGTCACTACTGACATTTTTCCCTTGCCGCCTTCCATAATACTAACGGTCTTGTCTAAAATTCCTGCCTCTTTTAGCTTTTCTTGACTATCCTCTACTTTTTCATAAAAATTAGCCAAAAGTTCTTTTGCCTCTTTTTCTTTACCTAGCACTTCACCAATCTTTGTTAAGCGTTCATCTAATGATGTTGTGGCATCATCTATGACGATTGTAGGCGCAATTTTTTCCATTTGCCCATATAGTTCTTCATTACTTGGTACAATAATAACATCTGGTTTTAGTTGTATCACTGCCTCGACATTAGGCTCAAACCATTCACCTAAATTTTGAGTATTTTTTAATTCCTCCTCAAATGCAGCTCCCTCTTGGATTTTTGAAGAACCAACAGGTGTTACACCAAAAGCTAGCACATCGCCAATATAATACATCACAACTACTCGTTCGGGATTAATTGGTATTTCTACATCTCCTTTAATTGTAGAGACAATTTTCGTCTGTGATGCAGTTGCTTCTGTTTGCGTAGTAGGTGCTTGGTTTTCTTCACTTGAAGTATTACTGACAGCTCCGCCAGTACAGGCACTTAATAAAAGTGTAAGACACAATAAAAGTGTGGCAATAGTTGAATTTCCTCTTTTATTCATCGATTCATACTTCCTCTCTGTATATTGATAACCATTCTCAATATAATGTTGGAAACTAAAATCGACAATGGAGTATCTTTCACACATTGAAGGACTATCCTTTACAAAACCAATGGCTTGCTCTTTTTGACGGAATTGCGTGGGTGAAATACCTACTCTTTTTTTGAACAATCTACTAAAATAGTAAACATCACCATATCCCACATTCATAGCAATTTCACGTAAGCTAGCATCTGTCTTTACAAGTAATATCGTAGCCTTTTCAATGCGAAGCTGTATTAAATACTCAATAGGACTACAACCTATTTGTTGCTTAAATTGAATGGATAAATGAGATGGGCTGTAGCGTAATGCCTTCGCAATAGATTTTAAAGTCAGTGGCTTCGCATAGTTTTCTTCTAGATAGGCTTTAATTTGACTAGAGACATTTAACTTTCTAATGTCGACATTCTCCTGCTCAAACTGCATGAAAATCTCATTTAATAATTGATAGAATAGTGATTTAATGGTAAATCTTCTGAGGTGACTGGCATTTTCCCATTTCATATACATATTATGTATTTTTTCGAACATTGTAATAGGTGAGTTAGGGATAAGACTGTATTGATATTTGAAAGGATTATTTCTTTGCATGGCTCTTGCTATTAGTTTATTAGAGGTTAAAGGGATGGAGGCTCGATAAAATACCAAATAGTATTCAAACCCTTTGTCTGTAGCAACGATTTTTAGAGTGGAACCCTTCCCACCGTGAATAAGATGAAAGCCCTCTAGTGTGTATTTTGTTAAATCGATCTGGACTTCTGCACCACCACCTGTGGAATAAAGAAACATATTAGCAGGTAATTTATATGATTTTCCTATTTCCTCAGGTTTGAATAGCTCATATCTTATATCGAGCACTTTAATCGTTGCATGATTCCAAAGAAATAGAAACTCCTCTTCTGGTACCACCCTACATCATTCCTTCCAATTCATCACTACCTCCAAGTTTATTACAATTGATAATGGTTCTCAATATAATTTTCTAGCAATAGTACACAAAACAAAAATCACTCAAACAATCCAATGCTTGAGTGATGTCTTTTCATTTATTTATCTTGGGCATGCTGTACTAACAACTCTGTTACTTCCTCTATTTGCCCTAATATAGAGATAGGGTCTGAAAACCAGAAGCTCCATCCATCAATTTCAAAAATTTGGTCATTTTTCACAGCATCTAGTGTTTTCCAAATTGGCTAGTTTTTATAATCGTATGTTTCCACAGCTTTATCAACAGCCATAAAAATATAATCACCCGCATAATCTGTAAGCAATTCAGGTGATAATTGCAGCCAAGGCTTTTCAGGATCAATATCCTCTACTATCTTTGCGGGTGCAGTTAGTCCAAGCCCATCATAAAATGACCGCCCTGTATAGCCATTACCGTATAATGTTATGTCATTTTTTGCTCCACCAGCTAAAATCGTAACTGTTTCATCCTTACCAATAATATTTTGAACAGTTTGTCTGGCTTTAGCTACTCTTTGATTATAGTCATCTAACCAAGACTTCACTTCTTCCTCTTTATCTAAAATTCTACTAAACTCCTCCAATGTTGCATCCATTTCTAAAGTAAATGGTATTAAGATAGTAGGTGCTATTTTGGCATATGCTTCATATTTCTTCTCGTCTCCAGTAATTATAAGGTCAGGTTTTAAGTCAACTACTGCTTCAAGAGATTCTTCAAAATAAGCAATTCCTTTATTATGCTCTTTCAAATAAGGGCTCTTCATATAAAGCTCCTGTGTTCCTATTGGTTTAATGCCCATAGTTAATAAAAAACCTGGATAATAATCGGTCACAATACGTTTTGGGTCAATAGGAATTTCTACATCACCATTCACCGTAGATACGATTTTCGTTGTCGATTGTACGTCTGTAGACTGATTAGTCGGTGCTTTTGTCTCTCCATTATTAGAAGCAGTAATGGTAGTACCAGAACATGCACTAAGCAATAAAGTGAAGCATAACAATAAAGTCGCCATAATAGAAGACTTTGCTTTCTTATTCATCGGTAAATCTCCTTTTTGTATATAATGATAATAATTATCATTATCAATATAATATTGCAGTAACTTCTTGTCATTAGACAAAGAGAGCCAATGAATAGGACGATACGATTCATTCCGTCTATGCTGATTTTGTTGTCTAAATTGCACAGGGGTTAACCCATTGTATTTTTTAAAAATACGAATAAAATAGGAAACATCTTCATAGCCAACACTGAAAGCTATTTCCTGCAAGCTTGCTTGGGTATGTAGTAATAATTGTTGTGCCTTATGAATTCTTATATGAATAAGATAATCAATAATACTTCTACCTGTCTTACGTTTGAACTGCTTTGCTAGATAGGGCACACTATAATTTAAAATTTGTGCAATGGATTCTCTCGTAATTGGCTGACTATAATATTCTTCAATATAACCTTTAATTTGCTCAACTAGATCAGGTTTATGAACATGCACCTGTTGTTTATAGAGCTGTCGTAAAAGCTCGTAAACAAATTGATAAAACAATGCTTTAACATGGAAATGCTCTAAGTTCCCTTGTGTTTCCCATTCACTATGCATGGCTTCAAGTTTTTCTTGTAAAGTCAATGCATGATAAACTTGAAACGCATATTGGTATTGGAATGGATTATCATGTTCCATTAATGCAAGTATCTCCGTTTTACAAGGAAAAGACATACTTGCTTTATAAAGAATCAGGTAATACTCAAAGGCTTCCTCTACTGAGCTGATATGTAGGCATCCCCCTTTACCACTATGTAATATATGAGAATTTTCTAGCCTATAGCTCTTACCATCCAATAAAACATTTGCTTTTCCCTTCTTGGCATATAGGAAACTGCTTGCAGGAAACCGATATGAGGCAAGCTGTTCATCTTGCTCTATCCTTGTATAACGGATATCAAATATGCGAAGAGAGGCCGATTTCCACAAAAGTAAATGATCCTCTATTTTCATTGTTGATTTCCACACCTTTCTAATGAAAACATAGAAAAATTAGGTGATTACTTTTGTCTTCATTATAAATGATAAACATTCTCAACGATAATAAAAAATATTTCTGAATGGTTTCTCTACAGGAATCTGTACCAACGAAAGGTGTCACTTTTTATTTTCATAGAAGATTAGTTTCGTAATATGCAAAATACTTCCCTGTTTTATCAACAAGGAAGTAGCATTTTCTTATTTTTTACTTGTAAGCCATTTGGTTAATTCTTCAACTTGAGCAAGGACAGCAGTTGGATCATAATACCAAGAACGTTCCTCAGGCCAGATGTAAAGATGATCATTTTTTACTGCTGGTAAGCTACTCCAAATGGGATCTTTCTTAAAATCCTCAAGCGTTCGAGTATCTGCTGTCAAAATAATATAGTCACCTGCGTATTCTGTTAGCATTTCCTCTGAAATTTCTGCCCACTGCTTTTCCATAATTTCATCTGCAATTTTTGCAGGCGGCTTTCTTCCAAGTGACTGATAGACTGGCTGTCCACCACGACCAAAGTTATCACCATAAACATACAGTTTTTTACCCGCATCTTCAATAATTGAAAAGCTTGCATCCGCTGGGATTATCGCATCCACTTGTGCTTTAGCATCAGCAATTTTTTGATCATACTTTGTTAGCCAGTCCTTTGCTTCCTGTTCCTTACCTAATAATTGACCAAAGTATGTAAGTTCTTCATGTGCATCTTTTAATTCACCATAAGGGATCACAACAGTTGGAGCAATTTTACTTAAAACTTCATAATTATCTCCATTTCCTGTAATAATTAAATCTGGTTTTAAGCCTATAATTTTTTCTGTGGATGGCTTTCCATAAGTACCAATGCTTGCAACTCCTTTTAAGGAATCCTTTAAATAATAATTTTCAAGCGTTAATCCAGGTGCACCTATAGGCTCTACATTTAACACAATTAAAGTTGCAATATATTCTTCAGCAACGATACGCTTCGGGTTTATGGGTATCTCAATCTCTCCATTCATAGTTTGTACCTTTTTTGTATCTGCTAATTTGCTCTCTTTATTCGTAGTGGTTGAGGTTGTCGTATTCCCACAAGCAGCTAATAAAAGCAGTAACCCAAGAAAAAGTGAAGCAATGATTTTTCTTTTTTGTAATAGCAATCTTATCCCTCCATACAGCTTAAATGATAATAATTCTCATTCATTGTAGAAGAGTATACTATAAATGTCCATGCATGAAAGTGATCTGTCACCATGCACTTTTATGATGTCAATACTCTCATCAATTCTTCCAACTGAGCTGCTGTAGACAATGGGTCATATCCATAAAATAATTCATACTGATTGAT
The DNA here is from genome assembly GCA_002973635.1 of Lysinibacillus sp. B2A1. Taxonomy (GTDB): domain Bacteria; phylum Bacillota; class Bacilli; order Bacillales_A; family Planococcaceae; genus Lysinibacillus. The sequence continues at coordinate 249,291 of CP027224.1, read as the reverse complement.
AAAATACACTTGTTTCTTACGTACAGCCTCCATTGACTGCCATTGTTCTGAGTGTAGCACCTGCATAAGGCGTTTTTTACCCAAATCATGCTTAGGGATAGCCGTGATAAAAATATGATCTGCTGGAAAATGAACGAGCTCTTCAATTTCTGCTGAAAAAAAACCAGATTCCCTAATACTTTGAGCAACAATCGAATTTGGTCGACTAAACCCTAAATCATCATATAATATTTGACTTCCCCTACCATAGCTACTATCTAGACAATAGGCTGCATTGCTACCTATTTCCCATACAATTGCAGTACCTCTTTGCCCAATCCGTTGATCAAGGATATGATTACAATCCGCTATTTGTTCATTATATTGATATAGCCATTCTCCAAATAGTTCCTGTTTGTCAACAATATTGGCAATTAGACGAAACTGTTCTCGCCAGCTTAACTGCATACATGGAAGCTCAAATACAGGTGCCAATGAAAGCAATGCTTTTCTCTCTCTTTCACCACTATAGTTAATAATGACATCTGGACATGCCGCTATAATTTCCTCATAATTTGTGGCAACATCATGCTCATAGCCTTTTAGCTTATGTACTGAAGGAACCGGCTGTAAACTCTCAATATATGGTGAAAATACACCCAATTCAGGTATAATCCCAAGCGCTAATAAGCATGCTGTATGGTTTGTATTCAAGGTAATGACACGCTTCGGCTTTTGATAATAGACGGAAGGTGATAAACCCACGAGCTGTTTAAATTTCCTGCTTAAATAGTTCCCTTCTCGATAGCCAACATCTCGTGCAAGATCATCTAATTTAGGCATTTCATACAATAGCTTCTTTTGTGTTTCACGGACTCTTAGTAATGTTAAGTATTTAGTAAATGGATAACCCGTATGCTTAAGAAATGTGCGCGAAAAATGTTCTGGACTCACTTGGGCCTTTTCTGCCATTTGTTCACGAGTCACTTCCTCCTGAAAATGTAAATGAATATATTCTAGTGCAATTTCAATCCATGATTCTTCTTTTTGCTGTCTAGACTGATTTAATTCTGTGTAAAGCGTCTCTAACAAGTCAGCGAATAATTTCTGTAGGCGGAATGGATGCGTTTTTTTAATAGCCCTTGCTTCCTTCTCTATTTTCAATGCCAGACTCATAATATTATAGGAACAATCTTGTATCATGGTGATTTTTTGAAACAAGCTGGATTCTCCTACTCCGAACGGGCAATACTCGATGACTATTCCACTCACATCACTATTATTGGGAATATGAAAATTACTGATACAATCCCAAAACATTATGGTTCTAGCACGAAGCTCAATTTGCTGATTTTGAAGAGTATAGTTAGCACTACCATCATAAACAATGATGATACATGGTAATGGGGAGGAGTGTTTATAGGGTTCTAGCATATCTTCTAATTGAATTATTTGTATAGGCTGATAAAAAATATGGGAAAGTAGGCTATCCCTCTGCTCCCACATTTTAAGCTGATCTTCTACATTTCTCATAGATTGTTCCCTTCGGCAAATGGCTGAGAAGATTTCTTTAATACCTCTCTAGGATTTATTCCATACTTCCCCTTAAATGCTTCAGCAAAATAGCTTGGATTGGAATAGCCTACTGCATTGGCAACCTCTGTTACATTCATTGAGCCATTTTGTAGTAAATAACTAGCCTTCTCTAAACGTTTTTCACGTAAATAGCCAAATACTGTTGTGCCGAACATTTCTTTAAAGCCCTTTTTTAATTTAAAATCATTTAACCCGATTAAACGCGACAATTCCATTAAGGAGGGTGGATTCATCATATTTTCAATTATAATGACCTGTGCTTGACGTATCTTTTCCCTATCACTATTTGAGAATTCCGTTAGATGAATTGGGTGGCTAAGAAAAGTTTGAAATGTTCTCATTAACAGTTGTAAAACAGTATATTCAAGCTCTAAATTTGTCATTTTTTTAGCAGCTATACCATGCAGCATTTGCTTTAAAATAAGCGTATCTATAGCATTAATTTTTTCCTGAAAGAGGCGATAGGAGGTTCCTTTAAGAACTTCATCAAAATTCATAGAACTCTCACCATAGCCATCTATTTTATTCATATAATGATTAAAGGTTGAAACTGGAATACCAATACCAACCATTTGATAAGATTCATTTTTATTGAATAAAAAGCTAGCCTCTACTTGTTCAATAAATTGTAATGAACATGTCCCAGCAGTTATTTCATAGGCACAATCCGAAATTTGAACTCCCCTTGTTCCTTGTAGACAGAAGCTAATTTCTACCATAGGCTTTGCTGTGAGCATATCCATTCGATGCTCTTTATAAAATGAATAATTAGAAACGACCACTTCCAAATCCTTACGAGGGCTAAGTCGATGAATAGCTCCATCTTTTACACTTGACTGAAAAGACATGTAATCCTGTGGTATTTCCTGTGAACTCAGTATTTCGAATGCATGATAAAAATGATTAAAATTTTGATGAAAATCAACTTTCATAGAGGTTGTCACCATCTTTCAGCTCTTTATTGAGAATGATTATCAATAACTAACCAAAGTATAGCAAACAGATTTACTTTTAGCTATCAATTATGCCTTAGCGTGAATACGTGACATCCGCTAGGACTATTGTTCCTGCATATTCTCACCTTTAAGAACAGTTGACAGAAGTAGTGTGATAAAGAATACGATTGCACCAAAGCCATAAGCCATTTTAAATCCTCCTGCATACTCAATAAGCCAGCCTGCAATTCCTGGCCCCATCATTTGACCAATCGCATAGAAAATGGAAATAAAACCTATAGCGGATGCTACATACGAAGGTGACACCTGCTGGCTAGCCTTCATTTGAATCAAAACAAGAACTCCACCAAGTGAAGAGCCCCATATAATGGAGGATAATATAAACCCTCCTGTATTATCTCGCATAATTGGAAGGATATCTCCTATAACAGATAATAGCAATGCTGCTATCAAAGCTTTTTTTACACCGATTTTATCAGCCAACATTCCCCAAAATGGAGCTCCGCCAATAGAAACGATGCCTGCAATTGCATAGATAGAGCCTGCTGTAGCAGTTGAAATGCCAAGCTCCTTCATATAGCTTGTTTGATATAAATTAGGGATTAGATAGACTAGTCCAACAGCGAAATACATACCTGTAATCATATACAGCTCCTTACTTCGCCAAGCAGCGTTACTATCCCCAGTAGTACCCTTTTCAGCTATAGCCTGTGGTTGCTTTATTACCCAAAATGCTAACAACACTACTACAATGGTCATGATTGCGAATATTAACCAAGCTCCCCTCCAACCTAACTCTGGAAATTGCTGTAGCATAAATGGCACGAGTAAACCTGATAATAGCATCCCAATACCAGCTCCGCTCATTAGCAGTCCCATCACAGTGCCTCGTTTCTTTGGATATAGGCTAACAGCTATAGATAGTAGAGGTGTATAAACAAATGCACTTCCTGCTCCTGCTAAGAACAAAGCGATAGCAGCCCACCAAAAGCCTGTGACAAATACTAGACCTCCCAAGCCTAAAATAGCAAGACCACCCCCAACAAGCAGAACATTTTTTGCACCAATGCGCATTGTTAGCATTCCCGAAAGCCCTACGGTTAGTAAATAGCCTAGAAAAAGCATTGTTCCTAGTAGCCCAGATTGTGTTGTTGACAGTGACAGCCCCTGCTGCATAAAGGGTAAGATAATCCCATAGGCCATACGCGCAAACCCTGTCGTTGTTACAATCAATAACATACCGGTTGTAACAAACAGCCAAAAATTTCTCATTTCCCTTCCCTCCATACTGAATGTTAATTAGTTTTTTACGATAAGCTCACCTAGTTCATCTATTAGCTCCATTTTTCCCATCGCTGTAAAGGCATAATTATAGTTCTTGGCACTGGTAATTCGATAAATATGCTTATTCTTTACAGCATTCATACTGTCCCACACATTATTGTCATCTAATATAGTAGGTCCGTTGTCAGCCATTAGAATGATATGATCAGGTTGAAAAGAAGCTAATGCCTCCACACTAGTTACCCTGCCACCCCAAGGATCTGGCTCTGGGGTTCCCTCTGCCTTTGATAGCTGTAAGTCGTTAAACACCATATCTGCAACTCCTGTAGCAGCGTAAATTCGAATTTCCTTTGCAGTAGCTTCAATAATAGCGAAGGTCTCATCCTTTGTTTTTTCCTTAATATCAATTGCCCATTGCTGTGCCTTTGTTTCATAGGCTGCATACCATTTTTCCAGCTCTTCTTGCTTATCAAAAAGATTAGCAATAAAATTAAAGCGCTCCTGAAAGCCATTAAAATCATAAGGAACCATCACCGTTGGGGCTATTTTTTGTAATTGCTCATATTGGTTTTCATGTCTTGCACCTGCAATAATCAAGTCTGGCTTTGCAGAAGCTACTGCCTCAATATTAATATCCGATGCATACCATCCGGCATTTACTGTAGTTGTGCCTAATTCCTTTCGAACAACGGGTGAAAACCTAGACGCATCTTCAATATCCGTATTGGAGCTAACCACTGGCTTGATGCCGATAACCAGCAGCTCCTCGGTTGAACCTGAAAGATCTGCTATTCGTGAAGGATTACTTGGTAGTTTCACTTTTCCAATCTTATCTTTCACTATTTTGGTTTCCGCAGCATTGCTTAAGTCATCTGAAGCCGCACTCCTTTTTTCTGTATCGTCTGCACAGCCATAAAGACAGAGCATGATAAAAACGAATAAACTAAGCCCTATTTTTTTCAAAATGTATCATCCTTCCTTTTATTGATAACTATTATCATTTAGAAACATGGTTAGTTTAATCTTTTTAAATATCGCTCTCCACCAATTGACGGATATTTCAACGGTTAGACGGATTTTATTTCTGAATGCTGGATGAAATCTTTTACACAAAAAAAGACGCCCCTATTTAAGACATCTTTGCTATCAAATGAGTTTTGGATAAATATTAAATGGGCTTCTTTGATTTCTCCATTGTGAAAGTTAAGATGCTCCCTTATGCTTACTATTATCGATAATGATTCTCATTATCTGTTAAATACTATTTCGGAGGACTAGGTATGAAAACGTTTAATAAATATATGCTTCTTTGTAGCGTACTGCTAACTTTAGGATTAGTACTAGCTGCTTGTAGCTCGAAAAATGAAACATCAAAAAAAGAGGAAGAACAACCGGCAGAAAGCAATGTACGTGTTTATAAAGACTATTTAAATCATGAGGTGGAAATCCCAGTAGAGCCAAAGCGAGTGATTTATCATGGCGAGGGCTATGGTGATATTGTCGCGTTAGATGCCCAAACAGTAGGTGCAGGCTTCTCTTGGATTACTGATTATGCATGGGAGAAAGAGGTACAAAATGTAGAGGATGTTGGATTTCCAATCAATATTGAGAAAACACTTAAACTAAAACCAGACCTTATTATTGTTGCGACTTCAGATGAAAAGATCTATGAGCAGCTATCCAAAGTGGCACCAACCATTGTTTTCGATACCTTTGCACCTATTGAGCAACGCTTAACAGAGCTTGGAGATATATTAAACAAGAAGGAAGAGGCAGAAAAATGGCTCAGCAATTATAATACGAAGGCAGAAACAATGTGGAAATCCTTAGTTGATGAAGGCGTTTTAAAAGAAAATGAAACGGCATCTGTTTTAACCTACTATCCTGGGGATCGACTGTTTGTGATGGCACGAGCAGGGCTTTCACAGGTTCTTTACGACTCCAATGTCTTAAAGCCAGGTGAAAAAATACAACAAATTCTTGATGAAGAAACTGGATTTGCTGAAATCTCCACAGAGCTTCTTCCTGAGTATGCAGGAGATCGAATTTTCATCCTTACGCCAGTACCTGATGAAGCGAAACAATCTACAAAAGAAATGATGGAAAGTCCAATTTGGAAGGGCCTCCCTGCTGTAAAAAATGGACATGTTTACACAATTGACATTCGAAAAGCCGATAGCGATGCTTCAACTAGAGAATGGCTACTAACTGAACTACCAAATATGCTAAAGAAATAAATAGTAAGAGACATTTCATCTTTGTTGAAATGTCTCTTTACTTTTTATACAATACAGTTAATTGATAATGATTTTCATTTAGAAAGGAAGTCAACTAATGGAAGACAAAAATTCAACTTCTTTTACCAAAGACTTACTTTTTCATTTAGAAACTATTGACTGTATTTCACAGAGCTATCAGTTTATTTCAACCACTCATCATACTATAATCCATTTTACGGATGGTAATGGAACGTTAACGATTGATGAAATTCCCTATCTTGTGACTAAAGGTAAGATTTTTCTTGTACAACCTCATTCAATAATTGATTTTTCGGATATAACTAATGGTTTCCGTTTCTATAAAATTTCCTTTTCAGCTTTTCAGCTAATAAAAGGGCCTTCTCCATATGTAGGACCTATTTTTTCTGAGCAAGTGGAATATACGTTATACCCTACTACCCGCTTTACTCGCCTAACAGAAGATTTGTATACTATGAAGCCTCATTCGGATTATCTTAAGCAACAAGTAGTCTTGTATGAATTATTACATTTATTATTTGAACATCAGCTTCATATGGATTACCAAGTAAATATTACAAAGGCTGTCGAACAAACAATTGACTATATACATAAGTATTATCAGCAGTCTTTACCAGTTAAAAAACTCGCTGAATTAGCCCATATAGCTCAATGGCAGTATAGTGCAATCTTCCAAACCTTAACAGGGAAAAAGCCATTGGATTATATAACAGATTTACGCCTAAAAAATGCAAAGGAATTACTGCTACAAACAAATGAACCTTTAAAAGATATTGCCCAGCAGGTGGGATTTGATGATGAATATTATTTTAATCGTCGCTTTCGACAGGTCGTTGGCATTCCGCCAAAGCAGTTTGCTCGTCAATATAAGCAAAGGACTATTGTTAAAGATTGGACAGGGCATGAAGTAGAGATTCCTGCCTCACCTCATCGAATTATTTATCATGGAGAAACATTTGGGGATATGTTGATTTTTAATGTACAGCCAATAGGCGGTGACAAAAAATCTATTAGTAAATCATTTTATAAAAACCATGTTCCCTATGTGCAAGATGTGGCATTTCCAATTAACGTTGAAAAATCTTCGAAGCTGAATCCAGATTTAATTATCTTTACAAATAATGACGAGCAACAATATCAGGCATTATCATCTATTGCTCCAACCATTACACTAAATTCTTGGGATTCCTTGGATGAACGCATTCTTCTACTAGGGGAGTGGCTTGGTCAACAACAACGAGCAGAAAATTGGCTAGCACGGTTTAGAATACAAGAAAATTCAATGTGGCAGCAGCTGCAAACAGTCGTAAAGCCTGGTGAAACGGCTACTGTTTTTACTTTTGATCATGGTAAGCGACTTTTTGTCATGGGATGTACAGGTCTTTCCCCTGCGCTTTTTCATCCATATGGATTCCAGCCTCATAGACAAGTAAATAAATTACTACAAGCAGGAAAGGGCTATAAGGAAATACCAATTGATCACTTCCCTCAGTACGCTGGTGATCGAATCTTTATGTTATTATCTGACAAGCCTGAATCGCAAAAAGCTACTATGGAGTTGCTCAATAGTGATAGTTGGAAGGAACTCTCTGCTGTACAAAATAACCACGCTTATTTAATTGACGCAACAAAATGGAATTACAGCGATGCCTTTACAAGAGAGAAATTACTGGGTGCATTACCGAAACTTTTGGTTAATGTAAAGTAATTTTCACACTAACATACAAGAGGTGACATGTTAACATGAAAACGGAAAGTGCTACAGATATAATGACAACTCAAATATCATTAAAGGATATCCGAAATTATATTGCGAAAAACCATCATCAGCCTCTAACGATTGATCATTTAGCTTTCATTTCTGGTCTTAGTTCCAGCTATTTTGGTGAGGCCTTTAAAAAGGCATTTGGCCAAAGTGCTACTGATTATTTAACAGAGCTACGCATCGGACATGCCAAACAATTACTTCGCGATACTGACTTATTGTTACGTGATATTGCTAGAAAAGTTGGCTACAGTGACGAATTTTATTTCAGTCGAAAATTTAAAAAGGAGGTTGGAGTTTCACCATCCTCTTATAGCAAAATAGCTCGTCGGCGCATTTCCACCTTTTCTGTGTCCACTACCGGGAATTTATTAGCACTAGGAATAATACCTGTCGCAGCGCCACTCAATGCTAAATGGAGTCCATATTATTACAACCATTACCAGGATAAAATTCATGTACATTTAAATATATTTGATGCAGAATCAGAGGACAACTTCAGAAAACTAGCATCTGCAAAGCCAGATATTCATATTTTCCAGGACGAGCCATCTCTATCCATGCTAAATTGGCTTGAATCAATTGGCGTCAAACACGTGTATATTAAAGCAAATAATTGGAAAACACAGTTAACAGAAGTAGCTGATGCCATCAACAAACAAAGCACTTGTAAATATTTCATTCAAACATACGAGCAAAAAGCATTGCAGGCAAAGCTTGAGGTTAAACGCGCTGTTGGAAAGGATACTTTTGCTGTACTCCGATTATGTGGAGATCAACTATTTTTATATTGTAATAAAGGAATTCAGGATGTTCTTTTTACAGATTTGCAGCTTCATTCTATTGATGCTCAACAACAAACATGTAACGAGCTTATCACTCTTGAACAGCTTTTAACCATAAATCCAGACCGTTTGCTAATCATCATTTGCCCTGATGCAGCAACTCGAAATTATTGGCTCGCTTTACAATACCTAGACAGTTGGAAGAAGCTGCAGGCTATAAAAAATGGACATGTCTATGTTTTGCCATCGAATCCTTGGTTTGAGTACTCTGCTATTGCCATTAATCGAATGTTAGATGAAACATTGTTAATGTTGACCGGAAAAAATCCAAATCTCTTTCCTGCTCCCGTCCATGGCATCCTATCTAACACTGAATTATAATTCTGTTTGAGAATCATTATCAGTAGAAGGAGACCTTGATGTACAATGAACGAAAACTGTCATAATCACTGTCAAACAATTTTTAAATCTATTTTTGTGTTAGCCTCTTTATTATTTGTTATTGGCGTACTTACTGCCTGCAATGCTCAATCAAGTAATAAGGTAGAAACACAGGCAGCCCCAGAAAGCACGATGGAGCAAAAAGAGGTTTATCCATTAACAATAAAGGATGAGCTTGGAAATGAAGTGACATTACCTGCTAAGCCAACAAAAATATTTGCGCCTGTCATGGAGGATTCGCTACTTGCTTTAGGCACTAAACCCATGATGCAATGGTCAAATGGCATGAAGCCACAGCTCTATTTACAAGATCAGCTACAAGATGTACCAGAAATTAGCTTTGCAAGTGGTCCCCCATCTGCCGAAGCAATTATGGCTAACAAACCCGATTTAATTATTTTGCACAACTCTTTTTATGCTGAAAATGGCACATATGAAAAATATGCAAAGATCGCACCAACATATGTGTTCAAAAATGCAGCGAGTGATTTAGAAGGTTCTATTAAAGTATTAGGACAGCTGTTGAATGAACCAGATAAGGCTGAGCAAGCATTACAAAGTTATCAAGAGAAGGTGGATACTGCAAAAGCGAAGCTGGCTGCCGTTAGTGAAGGGAAAAAAGTGGCGTTAATTCGCTTTAATGCGAAAGGAATGTTCTTTATGACTGATGAGTATTTCAGTGGTTATGTATTAACACATGAATTAGGGTTTGAACAAAGCAGCTTAGTGAAGAATGGTGCCTTCGAAGTGTCATTAGAAATTTTACCAGAGCTTGATGCAGATTATATTTTCCTCATCAATGATGGCAATCTTGGAGATGATTTTTTAAAGGAATTTAAGGAAAGTAAAATTTGGCAAAGTACAGCTGCCTTCAAAAACAATCAAGTATACGAAACATCAGGAGATTATTGGCTAAATGGGGGCATTCATGCACAAGGAAAAGTCATAGACGATGTATTGGAGTTTATAACGCCATGAAAATTATGACAAAAAAACCCTATGTATCAGAAGGCTATTTTGAATACGCGATGACTTCCCAACAACAGTTAGACTATCGAATTTTGATTGCACCACCAGCAGATGGGCCACCAGCAGATGGCTATGCTGTGATTTACGCCTTAGATGGGGATGCACTTTTTCCAACGCTTGCAGAGGCAGTGAAATTACAAACACGTAAACCAAAGGGCTATGACCCTATTCTTGTTATTGGCATCGGCTATCCCTCGAAGGAGCCATTTGATATGGAACGACGATGCCGTGATTTTACACTACCTGTTAGTGAAGAACATCTGCCGCCACGTCCAGATGGAACGCCCTGGCCTCCAAACGGCAAAGCCAATGAGTTTCTAGACTTTATTGAACATGAGCTCATGCCTGTTGTCGCAAAGGAATGGCCTATCAATAAAAAGAAACAAGCGATTGTTGGTCATTCCTTAGGCGGACTTTTCACACTATATGCTTTATGTGCAAGACCCCATTTATTTAGTCATATAGTAGTCGGAAGTCCCTCTGTTTGGTGGGCTAACAATGCCGTACTAAAAGAAATAGATAGATTTGCTGAAGCTTGGAACAGTCAGCATACTATTAATCTCCTACTTACAATCGGTGCTAACGAGCTGCCAGATATGCTCGAAGGAGCTGATCAAGCAGCAGAACGAATGAAGCGTTTAAGCGACCAAAACATTCACACTCATTATGTGAAGTTCGTTGAGGAGGATCATGTTAGTGTTCTTCCTTGTATGCTTAGCCGACTCCCTCGATTTTTAAATTCCTAATGACAATGAAAACCCCAGGTGGCAATTTCTCCACACTTGGGGTTATTTATAGCATCAAAATGATAAATGATTAATTATTTAGCATGTTTGGAAATTCTTCTAGCAGCATGTTACTTGTTGTCATATCATCATAATTCCATTTATCCTCAATGAAATGTGCTTTATTGTTTTTAACGGCAGGCAAAGTTTTCCACAGTGGCTCTTGCTTTAATTCATAAAAGGCCTTTTGAGCCTCTTTATTCCCTGAGATTAATACAAATAAGTGATCGCCTTTAAGTGTCTCATGTAGCGTTTCCTTAGTAATCTCGATATATGGTCCACTATTTGGCTGTAGTGCCTGCACCTTTTTGTCCATGGCAAATCCTTTTGGTTGATACAGTAAACCTGCTACCCCGCCTGTTTTCATCACAAACATCTTTTTATTCCAAAAAAATTGGAATACCACAGCCGTTTCACCTTCAGCCACATTGCCATCTGCACGAAGCTGCTCCCACATTGCATCGGCATCTTCATTATATTTCTTCAGTAGCTGCTCTCCTTCTTCCTTTTTACCAACAATATCAGCAATGACTGGTAATCGGTTCTTTAATGGCTGCATACCATCAAAAACAACTGTTGGTGCAATTTTAGAAGCTTCTTCAACCTCATTATCCATAACATATGACAGCATGATTAAATTTGGCTTTAATGTAAGTACCTTCTCCAAATTTGTTGGAAAACCGATATCTATTGAATTAATTTTCCCGTTATCTTCTAAAACACCGCTCTCAATAAAACGTCGGTCTACCCCAACAGGCTCTATACCTAATGCAAGTAAATCACCAATCGCATTACCCTGAAGTACAATTCTTTCTGGGTTTGTAGGAATTTTTACCTCCGTTCCTTGACTATCCTTATAAATTCTTGTCTCAGACGAGCTAGCAGACTGGTTTTCTGTAACAGTCTGATTTTGTCCCGTTGTTTCATTGTTTAAACTGACAGTCCCTCCCGTACATGCCCCTAATAATAATGTAATGCAAAGTAGCACCATTGCTGTGAATGAAGCCCTTGAACCTCTATGCATATGTATATCTTCCTCTCGCTTATATTGATAATGATTATCACTAACAATATATCGTTGGAGGCTCTCCCCATCAATAGACGATTCCATGATGTTTTGTGGAGAATCTTCTATATTTCTTTCTGTGATGAACTTTCTATACTTACCTGGAGACATGCCTGTATGTTTTTTAAAAAGTCGATTAAAATAATGGACATCATTATAACCAACACTTATTGCAATCTCTTTCAATCCAATATTAGTTGCTCTTAAACTAGCTACCGCTTTTTCCATTCTTATATGTGTTACATACTCTATAAGGCTATAACTCGTCTCCTTTTTAAATAATGCGGATAGATGAGATACACTGTAATTTAAACGATCTGCAATAGAATCTAAACGATTTGGTTGTGTATAATGCTCCTCAATGTACAGCTTTATTTGTTCTGTAAGATCTGTTTGTTGTATTTCTATTCCTTGCTTGCTTAACTGTTGATAGATACTCAAAACAATTTGATAAAATAAAGTCTTTGCTTGAAAACGCTCAAGCCACTGTGATTGGTGCCAGCTCTTGTACATAGACTGTACCTTATCATGAATAACAAATGGATAATTTGGTATAAAGCTATATTGCGTTTGAAAAATGTCTCTCTTATCCTTTAAGTAGTTTATTTCCTGACGAACAGGATAAGAAAAAGAAGCCTTATAAAAAATGAAATAATACTCTAGCTCCTCATTTACAAAATAAATATCTAAGTTTAATCCTTTTCCACTATGTATAATCTGAAATTGTTGCACATGATAATCCATATTATCAAGTCGTACTTGAGCATCTCCTCGCGTGACAACGATAAACATACTCGATGGAACTTTGTATGATCTCAAAGATTCCCCAATGTTCAGTATCCTATGGCGAACATCTAGTACCTTAATTAAAGCATGATTCCATAGTAATAAATCTTCTATATCCATATTTCGTTCCTACCTTCCTAATATAATTGACTTATATACTAATTATTATAAGTGATAATAATTATCAATTATAAAACAGATATATGAATTTTGACGTTGTAATACTCTAATGAATACAAAAATCTGAGACTCTAGCATGTAAAACTAAAATTAATAACATCATTTAGTTCTCCACCTGAACTACATCACAAACATCCTCATACAACGTAATCTTTTCTGCATTCACACAAAAAGGATTAAGTCCAGTAAAACACTGAACTTAATCCTTTTAAATTACTCACATGATTATTTAGAAATTTTACCTTTTACAAGATACTTATTTCCATATTTATCTACTATAACAATTACAATATAATCATCCTCAATGAATGGGAAGGTATTATTTGTAATTGGTTGCACTGTTCGTCCGTTCTTAAGCTGCGTTTTACCATTACCATGGCTAAGGCTTGTTAATGCTCCAGAAGTACTTGGATCAATTACCTCAATTGGTTTAACATTATCTATATCTGTAGATGCATATGTCTTACTATATACTGTGTAATAGTAGTTGACCTCTTCTCCAGGTTCCACTGAAGGATCTGAGAACGTAAAGTCGAATGTTGCATTAATTTTATTACTTCTATCCACAGTTATTGGCTCTTGAAGCTTAGCACTTTCAATATTGGTTGTAAGAGTTCTATAGATATAAGATGCTTTAGGCTTACCTTTTGTGAACGGTATTTGTGTATTGGCGATAATTGCACTGCCTTTATCTGTAATATTCGCATTTACTGTTAATGCAAAGCTTTGATCTACTTGATTATTAAATGTAATAATCATTTTTCTAGGTTTCCATGTCTCTTTTACATCTGCACCATCTTCCCATGCCCATGTATAGCCTGGTAATGTCGCAGTTGTACCATCTAAGTTTGTAAAATTAAAGAATGACTGATTATTTTTAATAACGCTTCCTGGATTCGCAGGGTCTCCGACAGCTTCTGAGAATGTAACCTCAAAAGTTTTTCCATCAATTCGTTTAAAAATAGGGTCCTCTACTCTTGGAGCTGTGCCATCAGAATAGATATTTTCTCTCATCCAACCTGTACTTGTTTCATCATATCCATCAGAAGTAGCGTTGGATCTGTACACTGTTATATTTCCATACGTATCTGCTGCACCAAAATACACAACGTAATCCTTGTGTGGCTCTAAAGTTACTCCTGCAGCTTCAGATAATGGGAATGATCCCTTTCCACTTTTCTTAACGCTTGGGCTATTTCTTAATTTATCCTCTAGGAATTTACGTTCAGCAGGTGTATCAATTTTTAGATTTGCTGAATCATTTGTTGTGCCATCTGCATTTTTCTTCGGTACAAACCAATAATGAAGCTCTGTTGTTTCATCAGTATCAAAGGAAATCATAGCTTTCGTATCATCATTTTCTTTAGGTTTTACTACTAAATTTTTAATTAACGGTGCTCTTGTATCACCAATCATTTCCTTAGAGGTAATTTTCGAAATTTCCCCACCACGATCCTTTAAGACCATATACACGGAATAGCTTAAGAATGGATTTAGTTTGTCTTTTGTAATCGTTATTGGGAATTTTTTTGTAGCTTCCTCTAAATCAGCTGGGCCTGATCCACGATCAATATATATATCCTTCCCACCAATTTGGAAATAACCTGATTTTAATGATGCTTCATTTGCAAACTCATTCACAAAATCACGTTCTGTAATGCCCTTGTCTGTTAAATATTGCTTAAACGTTTTTACTTCTCCATTGTCTTCAACTGTATCAGGCAACACCATGTAATAATAAGTTCCGGCCTTACTTGGCTTAAACTCTACTTCAGAGCGTCTAAAGTTATCATTTTGATCTGGCTTACTAACTACATTTTCAATCGTTATGACAGGCATATCAAATTTTTCATGGATATATTCCGCATAGTTTCGCACAGGTTTGCCAGGATCAACAGTATTCACATTTTCAAAATCATTACCCGCTAAGTCCTTTACACCTGGTAAAACAGTAGCTCGTAATGTATCACCGTAAACAAAGCCTGTTTCAGAAGGGATCGTTAGTAATACTTTTTTATCTCCTTCTTTATATTCTACTGCAGAAGGCTTAATTTTATTTTGTCCTGTTGTGTTAACAATAACTGTCCCTGATAAATCATAGTTATTTATATTACGAGCACTTTCAGGATCTAATGCCTCGTTTAAATATAAGTAAAATTGATTTGATTTTCCTGTTTGTTCCAGTTTTGTTTGCTCAACATAAGGATGAATATTATCCAATGCACTTGTCGTAAACTCTTTGATAGCCTCTTTTGGAATAGGATCTACCGAATAGTTACCCGATGCATCCTTCATCACCACATAGAGCTGGTACACTTCCTCTGCCTCTAAGCCTGATAAAATCTCCGTAATTCCTAGTTTTCCTGCAACAGCCTTACCTGTACCTGTTGGCTTTGCTACTATATCTGCAGTTGTTGGATCAGCTGCAGTCGTCTTTTTACGAACATAGTAGTAATAATCTCCAGGCTCACTTGCTGTAAATGTAAACTCTGCTCGTTTTCCACCATGTAAAGGATTCACCTGTAGAGATTTTACTGCTGGCGGTGAAGCATCCTTCATCTGGAAGGATTCTGATTTAAGATCAGAAACATTTTTCGCGCCATCAACGACCATTATATAAACAACATATTCTTTTTTCTCACCTAAATTTGTCACTTTAAAGGTGTTGTTATTTAATAGCGCTGAGCCTGTTCCACTTGCGACATTATCAGTAGATATACGATCAACCATTTCTCGTTTTGTTGGTGGATCAACATCCTTTTCGCGAACTATATAGTAATACGTGCCGACTTTATCTGAAGTAAAATCTACCTGTACATCACTACCATTCAATACAGATACTTTTGTGATATTAACGACAGGCTTAGTTTTATCTGCAGGCTTTTGGTTCTCAATATCATCCTTATCGATTGGTTTGCCGTCTGGATCTGTAATACTGCCAACATTATCTTTATCCTCTAGGAAATCATCGAAAATATTATTTGGCGATTCACCCTTCGGTATAATAACTTTGTCAATATACGTGTAGTCACCAATATCCACCCAGCCGTATACATTATCCACATATAGTGTGCCTACTCGACCATCTATATAAAGCTCTAAATCTGTAAAGCTATTGTAGTTAATCCAGTCGATATTGCTATCTCCATAAATTGTCAGCTTTGTCTCTGTATCAAGGTTTAGTGTTCCGATATCACCTTGAATCTCAAATTCTCGAACACTACCGATAATATCCACACGTGGTAGCTTAGTATTCGTTTCGATTTTTGTACCGCTTTGAGATACAACTAAACGCGATACAGTACTGTTATAAAATTCCAGATGTTTCTCCACATTTTTCATGGTCACTTTTTCTTTAGACCAGTTTTCGAATGGTTTGTTTTTATCTGGATTCTTTTCTGAGTTTTGATTTGTCCAATTTTGAAGATCAGACGATGAATTGCTATTGGACGAGGACGAGCTTTCCCCATTTGAATTTTCTGGATTTGACCAGTTGATAAATGAAAAATTAGTACTTGCTGTGCGCCCCATCGATAATGGCTTATAGCTGGAAGCATTTAAATGTAAAGGTGGTCGCACTGTTTCGTTTACTAGCATTGTGCCAGTCAATGTGATATTAGAAAATCCAATATAGTTTCCATTGACAACGATGGTTGCACCAAATGAACCATACTCACCATCAAAATCTAAAAACTTTGAGCTTGTGCCGCTTGCATTCAATGTTAGCTTAGAAACGGATTGAATGGTTTTCCCAGATAGATTACCCTCAATAATTGCTCCCTGTAAAACCGGTGCATTATACTCATTAAAAACATTTGCTAAATTTTCAGGTACAGTGTAAGGCTCCGCATTTATGTAGACTACATCATCTTCAACACCCGTAATCTTGTAAGAGGACGCATTACCCTTTTTATCTTGTGCGCGAACAATGAAAGAGGCAATCTGACCACGTGTTACTGGATTAAATGGAGAAAATGTAACTGGCGTAGTTCCATCTGTAACCTTTAAATCTACTAACGTTTGGATATAAATAGCATTACTCGTTTGGCTATTAACATCTTGAAAGCTATGACTATAATTTGAAGCTACCTCAAATTTAAATCCAAGCACCAGCATTTTTGCTAATTGACCACGTGTAATAACTTCATTTGGCATAAATGTTCCGTTCGAATATCCAGACATGATCCCTGCATTTTGTAATGCCGCTACATATTTGTAATATTCACTACCTTTTGGAACATCCTTATAATAAGGGTCCTGTACATTTTTTAAGTCTAGCTTTAATACAGTAGCCAGCATTTTCGCTGCCTGACCTCTTGTTACATTTTGATTTGGTCGGAAGGTATTGTCTGCAAACCCACTAATTGCACCCTGAGAATGTAATTTTAAAATATTATCATAGTGACTTGAATATTGATCGATATCCTTAAACGGTGAAGTAGCTGCTTCTGCCTTTTGCGGTGGTGGCACTACTAAAGCGATTCCGCTAGTAGCAAAGACAGTTGCAATAAGGGCTTTGTTCACTTTTTGGATTTTTGTTTTATCCATCCCACTCATCCTTTCACTTATAGATTTTGATACGTACAAATATCAATTTCATCATACCCTTTATATCGACAGGTAATTAGAAAACCTTCATAGGTAATTCTAAAATACTAATAGAAAGTCGTGCATTAATCGGTGCTTTGTGAAATTAAAGTGTACGTTTGGGCAGTGAATACACCTCTTTGAGATTTCCCCTCTCCAATTGATGGCTATTTACTCCTTTTTTAAATACTTTTCCTCCACATATGAGCACCATTCATTGTCTAATGAGATTCCTACACAAAAAAACCAAGGAGCATCGGTGCTCTCTTGGCTTTAACGATATATAGGCATACATCTAGTCGTTCTTGTAAATGTCATAAGGGAAAAGGGGGGTAACCTTACGTCTTGTCAAGTCGATCAAGAGATGTGTCCCGAGTTTGCATATTAGTTGAACATGATTTAGAGGTTATATGTCAAATCATTTAAGAGTAGCTTACCCAAATGATTTCTACATTAATCATGTACCCTAAAAATAGCAATGTATGCCTATCTGTCATAAATTTTTCACTGGTTTTCTTGCCCAGCTACCATTACTTGATTACGCCCTGCTTGCTTAGCAAGATACAATGCACCATCAGCGGCTTCAAATAATGCTTCAGTTGAGTTAGCCATTTGAGGATAGACAGCCACACCTGCCGATAATGTCACGGGTCGGCCACAAGGACTAATCGTGTTAGCTAAAACCTTACGCAGCTGCTCTGCAACAGAAGCAGCTTCCTCTGCTGCAGTATTAGGCAATAGCATAACAAATTCTTCCCCACCATAACGGCAACACACATCTCCTTCTCGAGCTACAGCTTCCATATTCTTCGCTAAGAATTGCAAAACCTTATCCCCCACAGCATGACCATATGTATCATTCACACTTTTAAAATGATCTAAATCTAACATAATGATCGCGTGAGGTAACTTGTTTTCTTGCCATTCTGTCAGCATTGCATCCATCGTACGGCGATTTGTTACCCCTGTCAGTGGATCAGTAGTAGATTGATCCTTAAAAAACATTACCTGTCCATGTAAAAAGGACAAACTCCTTATTAAGGCACTTTTTAAAGAATACGCTTCAAAATACCAGCCCTGAACTGATTTTAGGCCTTCAACATTTTTAGTATCTAGGCTCTCCTCTGTTAAAGTAGCTAGTTGCTGTAAAGGACTAGCGATACGTGCTGCCGCCCAAAGCACAATAAAGATTGAAACCAGCATAAGTGGTATTGATTTTATAGCCACATCCTGTACCCGGTCAAACGAAGGCGCTAATGCTACATCTAAAGGTCGTTGAGAAACAACTCCCCACCCCGCTAAAGATACCGCACTATAGCCAGCAAGCATTTCAATGCCTCTTGTATTCTCTACTAGCTGTGCGCCATTCTTTCCAGAAATCACAGCCTTCACGACTTTATTATCAGTAACAATATCATTGATTCTACTTGGGTCCTGATGGTAAATAACTCGACCATCTTCATCTACTACATATACATAAGAACCATCATGGCTATAATGTTCTCCCAATAAAGTATTGAAAGCATTTTTTTCCTTCAAATAAATGGTCCCAGCTACCATTCCTAGATATTCATTCGACGCTGAGAATATAGGATAGGATATAAAAATAATTAGACGTCCTGTAATTGCCTCATAAGGTTTTGAAATAAGCGGCTCCTTTTTTGTTAAAGCCTCTTTAGCACCAACTGATGTTAAAACATCACCCTTTATTTCTACAGAAGGTGGTGAAATAGAAAGCACACGGCCATCTGTATTCGTTATAACGACAGAGTTAAACATACTATTTTGCATTTTCAAACGATCTGTTTCCTGATCCAATGCATTTTCATCATCCATCTTTGAACTCATATTGCCAGCACTATAACCTAAAATCTGAAAAGCCTCCTCTAGGTAAGCATCTGCGGTAGATGCTAATTTTTGTGCATACACTCGATTTGTTTCCAATGTATTTTCCTTAATTGAGTCAACATTCATTCGATAACCGCTCCAGAGGCTACCAATACTTGTAAGGAAAAAAGCAGCCATTGCTACTCCCATAATTAAATGTTTTAACTTTAACTGATTTGATTTCAACTTTCACACCCCTATTTTTCTTAATGAGTACATTTTCTTATTTTATTAGAAATAATTTGTTGAAACAGTATATTTTTTAAAGATATATTATATCTAAAGTAACGTTATAGAGTAAGTAACTAAATTTATCCTCTCGTTTTTTGATAAAAAATGTAGTATTTTTATAGTAATAAAACGCAATTTTTCTGATAGATTTTTTACTTAAACAGAAGAGGATTGAAGTATGTTGATTTATAAAACAGCTCCAATTTTATTGGGCTTCGGTATGGGATTATGGGCTAATGCCTCTATCAACTTAAATAAAAAAACTTATTCGAGTGCATTTACACAAAAAGATTTCTCGAAGAGCAGCTTTCAAAGTGAATACAAAATGGAATGGCATCGAATAGGGACAGATGATTCCCAATTCTCTCTTGTAGGAAGGCATAATTCTCAAGTCGTTGGTGGATACGAGACAAGGTTAGAGCATATAGCATTTGGTATTAAAATAGGTGCTAATCGAATAGAGGTCACTAAAAAATATGGGTCTCCTCTCAAAGCTATTCACTATCAAAATACAAGTTATTTGCTAAATTATATAGATTGTACAAACAATGAAGCACATGGTACCTATTTAATTAATCAACACTATGTCACTTTTTTCTATGATCTACACAAAAACAATATAGTTCGCTCCGTTCTTTGGATCCGTGCTGCTACAGAATTAAACAAAAACGGATTCTATGGAGAACCTTCCAATGAATTACGTACAGGATTTGAAGATTTAATGGTTGAACTCATTAATCATGAACGAGCCGTAGAAGGATTGCAACCACTTATTTATGATAATAGATACAATCCTATTGCTCGCCAGCATAGTAGTAATATGATAACTTATCAATTTTTTAGCCATGAGGATCATATAGGTCATCATTCTAATGATAGACTTACTGCTGGTAATGTAGATTATTTTTGGTATGGTGAAAATATCGCCTCTGGTCAATGCAATAGCATTTTTGCTCACGAGGCACTGATGAATTCTACAGGACATCGTAGGAATATTTTAAGAAAAGAATTTACGCATGTTTTTGTTGGCATCTGCTTTAAAAACAATGGTTTACCTTATTTTACAGTGAATTTCTATTCAAAGTCATAGCGTAATATTTCTTAAATGAATGGCTCTCAACGTTCGTGTAATGGCTTGAAACGAAACTTACCTTTTTCTTGACTATGTTACTTTTAACACTAAAAAATCTCTATGTGTAATTTATTGCATAGAGATTTTTTCGCCTTCATATTTACGGAATTTTCAAACAAAAGGTGGTTATTTTCTGAAATTTGACAGTAAATCTATATTCAAAATTTTTTTACTTTTATTGTTATTCTGACATATAATTTTCAGACTAATTATTTTATAATAAAATTTAACATAGTCAAGCCATCGATTCTTCTGTTATAATACTGATAAATTTATACAGTACTGTATTAATACAGATACAATACAGGCTTTTTTCACAAAATGGGGTTAAGAGAAAAGTGTTGCTAGGCCTCTGATGGCATTAGCAGCCTACACAAAAAGGGGTTGGGAGATTTGGGTATTTTAAAGGGGTTAAAAATTCTCGATTTTTCTGCATTACTACCAGGGCCAATGGCGACAATGATATTTGCTGATTTAGGTGCGGAGGTTATTCACGTGGAATCTTCGAAACGTGTGGATTTAACACGAATCATGCCTCCTTATGATGAAAATCAAGAGGCATATATACACCAACATTTAAATCGTTCTAAAAAGTCATTAACGTTAAATTTAAAATCGCCAGAGGCTGTGGAAATCGTCAAGTCACTCGTTAAAGAGTACGATGTTATTATTGAAGGTTTTCGCCCTGGTGTTATGCAACGACTTGGCATTGGCTATGAGACACTTAAGGAAATAAATCCAAAGGTTATTTATTGTGCAATTACAGGTTATGGTCAAACGGGACCCTATAGCAATCGTCCAGGACATGACAATAACTATCTATCATTAGCTGGTTTACTGGATTACTCTCGCCATAAAGATAAAAAACCCGTTTCAATGGGAATTCAGCTAGCTGATATTGCAGGTGGCACCATGCATGCTGCAATAGGTGTACTAGCAGCTGCATTACATCGTGAAAAAACAGGAGAAGGGCAATATATCGATATTAGTATGACAGATGCTGTATTTTCACTTAATGCTATGTATGGAGCTGCATACATTGGAGGTGGACGAGTGCCTCAGCCAGAGCAGGAAATTTTAAATGGTGGCAGCTACTATGATTTTTACAAAACAAAAGATGGCAGATTTTTCTCAGTAGGGAGTCTGGAGCCTCAATTCCGCAAGCTGCTATGTGAAGCACTTGATATTCCTGAGCTTATTGATAATACTTTTAATGATTCATACTATACACAAATTCGTTTTAAAGAGGCAGTTCATGATGCTTTTTTATCAAAAACCTATAATGAATGGCTAGAAGTGTTCAACGCGGACTTCGAGGGATGTGTGGAACCCGTTTTAACTTTTCCTGAAGCGTGCGAGCACCCACAACTGAAAGCTCGCGGCATGATTGTTGATATTCCCAAAAGCGATGGTACGACGCAACAACAAATTGCATCTGCCTTTAAATTTGACGGAGCCCAACCTGAATATAAGCATGTAGGTGCCAAGCTTGGAGAGCATAATGAGGAAGTGTTATCTGCTCTTGGCTTTAGTGTAGAAGAAATTGCTGATTTAAAAGACAAGGGTGTTTTAGAATAAACATAAAAGGAGTGTTAGTGTAAATATGCACTAGACACTCCTCATGTTGTTGAAATACTATTATGTCAATGAAATCAAGGTGACAAATTAAAAAGTATAGCCCTTTTTCAAAACGAGGGGTTGATCTCCG
Source organism: Lysinibacillus sp. B2A1 (assembly GCA_002973635.1). GTDB lineage: Bacteria > Bacillota > Bacilli > Bacillales_A > Planococcaceae > Lysinibacillus. The sequence goes on along the minus strand of CP027224.1, from coordinate 226,836 downwards.
TTTCGACTGAGTGCTTTCCTGGGGGCGTCCGATGAGCCGCTTGGGGCAACAGGAGGTTGGTCACGAAGGCGTTATCACAGGACGTGATGCTTTTAGCCTTCGTTCCCTAATATGCTCGCTCCAGGGTCTCATCTGTGACGCTGAATCCCCGAGGAGTCACTAAGTCTACACTCCAATCAACCTTTGCTCATCGTATTTTTTTCTGGCAATCACACAAATATATAGTGATTAATTTGAAGTCTTAGCCATCACTATATTGTGCAAAAATGGAGCTTTGATAACATTTTTCTATGCGAAAACAGAGGAGTACTTTATGTAAAGTTACAAAGTAGTTTTACGCATAAAATGTAGGTTAACAGCTGTAGAATTGTACCAATATTTTATCCATTTAATGATGGTGAGTAACATGCTTTTACTTTACTTTTGGGGAAAAAATATTTAAAGTTCTACACTATTGCTGATTGGAGTGCAAGGCTACTCGACTCCCGTGGGATAGCGAGACAGACGAGACCCTGCACGGAGCGTCAGCGCAGGAAGCGGCTCGTCGCTCGCCCACAGGAAAGCGAGTAGCCTGGAACGGAAATCACCTTCATTTTGACTAAATATTCACAAAGAGTCCCTTGACTATTTAATTTTTCAACACTATGAGGAGTGTCTAGTGTAAATATGCACTAGACACTCCATTTAAATTAATTCTGTTCTACATATGCACTTATAAACACTCGTAAACTTTCAAAATGATCATCAATAAGTAAGTATTTTTTATAAATCTCCATCAATTTTTCAAATAGCTCATACTGCTCTGTTACAAATAAAACTTTTAAGATATTCAACATATGGAGGGATGCGCTCTGTGCGACAGAATAATACGAAGCTTCTAGTTGACGGTAATTTCTACGCCATTCTTCAACAGATAAACCGATATGCTGTAACGAATTATTAACATGTAGAGCTATGTCTTGCTGAACATAAGCCTCAATCGCAATAAATTGTTCATTGCTATAGTTTTTCTGCACTAAGGCTGCATATATTTTTTTATTGGATGCTAGTACATGCTCCTTTAAAAGTGTTAATCCCTCTTGATAACGCGCAGTTCTTACGTAATGGTCAAGCAAAATGGCATACAAATTTTCTAGAAAATTTAATTCATAATTTTTGATAATAGCTGGAGGTGTAGGCTTACGATTAGGCAGTAATTCTTTATATTCAAGCATAATCTCTATTGCATAATTATTAAGTCGCTCGTCCTCTAATAAATATTCTCCGTATTGGATAACCAACTCATCATTCTTCTCTTGATGTGCTATATGAAACAGAAGGTAGGCAATTAACACCTTTTCTTTCTCTGTCAACGCATACATTGAATAACGCCAATCCGCTTCAAAAGCAGTAATTAATGACTTAACACAGCGATTATCTCCTTCAGCTAACCGGTAATGCACAACAATTTGGTAAAGATGTAACTGTTTTTTTTCTAAGCACGTTGAATTATAGTTATCCACATAAGTTATACACTTATCCAGAATTTTTTTGTAATTATTCACAAAGTTATTCACATGTGTATAATTTTTTCTTGCAGATCGCTCAAAATGACCAAGCATTTCATGGATAAATGTGAATTGTTCTAAAGGTTTGTGGATAAACAGTGAATAAACCTTTTTCATAAACAACCAATGCCAAAAAAGGGTATGTTCTTTATAAATCATATGCACAAAATATTCATTGTTTAATTTATATAAAAATATAGTTTGGAGTTCGTTCACTGGCATTGTAATTTGCAGTCGTTTCCCAAAGATTAACCATATTAACCGTTCAAAGTCCATTGTATGCTGTGCAAAAAGCTGCTCAAAAAAGGACTCTTTTCCTTTTAGCGTATAAAAAAAATCATTCAGACGTTCTTGTACATATTTAGCATCCATACCCTGTTTATCAAAAAAAGCTTGCGTATCTGCAGTTACATGACCCCAATATTTCCTCGCAGTTGAAAAAGCAATATTCATCGCCACTTCCTCATTCACTAAAAATAAATTTGGTGAAAGTGCAGTACCTAATATTTTTGGGTCTTCCTGCAACTTGTTCTCTTCCTCTAGCCAAGTTGAAAGCACTTTTTCAGCACCCTTTTCACCACTATGTTTATATGCCATGAATAACTGCTCATCACAATCCAACAGCATGCAATTGGAGCCTCCTATCAAATTCACCCAACTGATATCTTCCCCTATCATATAAAATACTAATAACCTAAGCTAACTCTCTTTCTTCAATATAACAAATCTTATCCGACATATGCTAAAAAAATCATGTTATGCCTTAAAAATACGACAAAATCATTCGACTAAATACGACAACAGCAAAAACCCATCTATTGAATAATAACTTCTAATAGATGGGTAAAATTTAGATTTTCTGGGATAAAGGGCAAATGAGTTCATTGGACAATTGCTTATAAGTTGGTAGCCCATTTGCATTGTCACAATTCACTCATTGCCTATGCTAGATAGTGCTAGCAGTATAATACACAACTAAGGAAAGTTATGTATAATTCACTAATATAACTGAGAAATTAACCTTCTCGTAACAGTAGACGAGCAACCATTTAAATAGTTACAAAAAAATCTATCAAATTTTTAATAGCCTTACATCAAATAAGGATTACACATTGTTAACTTTACCAGAATGAAGGATATTGTCGTGTTTCTCGTAAATTATTAATCACTATACCAAAAAAGACAATAATCAATGCACCTATTAGTACAGGCATCACCAAATAGCTCCATCCATATCCTCCTAAGATGATAATAATTGGGTTAGCTCCTGCGGGTGGATGAATAATTCCTGTAATCGCCATTATGAAAATCGTTAATCCTACACCTATGCTAATGGAAATAATACTTGTACCTAGAAGGGAATATATAGATAAGCCGATAAAGGCAGAAATAAAATGCCCTCCAATAATATTTCGCGGCTGAGACAATGGTGCATTCCAAACGACAAATACGAGGACACAGCTTCCTCCAAGTGAGGCCATTAGCCAAGGTGTCCCTGTGTAATTAGTCAGCCACAGTAGTACAAAAATACATATTAATCCTCCGACCGCACCTGTAATCGCGTCAGCAAAATTTGTTCTCGAAGGTGCATGTCCTCCTCCTTTCATTTTATTGATATATGCTTTAATACTATTTGTTTTTTCTCTTTTTTCTTGTAAACGCACAAAATCTGCCATGAGTCACCATCATTTCTATGTAAAAATAGAACTATAAGAATCTTTTAGCTATTTAAAGCTTGTTCTATTATAGCAACTAATCAATAGAAAACAATTTTTATTTGTCAACTTTTAGACAAAAGTCTTTGCCAACAAAAAGAAAGCAAACCAGAAATAGTTTTCATAGTTTGCTTTTGTGCTTATTTTTATCGATCAATCATATTGTTTCTTCACTGGTTTATAAATTCGTGCTTTTTTCAGTACAGTTTTTGGTACCTGGAAGGTTGCTGTTACAACTCCCGGATGACGACCAATTTCGATGGAGCCTGTAATGGTTGCTCTGTTCATTACCTCTGGCTCACTCATCTCAAACAGCTTTGCTGCACGACTTAAGGCATTATTTGTTGCCTCATTTAATGATGTTCCAGACCCAATAACTGCTACAGGGAATGCTTCCTCCACCTGTTTAACGCCAAATTCCTCCGCAAGCTCACGAGCACGGCGTTTTTCTTCCTTTGTAAAAGGTTTTGCTGTATAAGGTAGATCTTCAGTATTTGGCAATAAAATTGGACCTTCCAATGCCACTTTTTTCAATACACTAACCTGAAGTTGAACAATGCCAGCAACATCTGTTGTATGTCCTGCAATTTCACCATCACCTTGCATGGCATGCATATCACCAATATAAACACCACCTCCAGGAACCTTAACTGGACAAATAATGGTTGCTCCCTCACGAACACGGCTTATATCCATATGTCCATCTGTACGATGTTTATCCAATTCCTCTTGTGTAAAGGCATATTCATGTGGTGCTCCAATTAAAAATGAACCAAAGTCACCTGCATTATGAGAGTCTGGCATAGCCTTTGATGGCGTCGTACCTAGTTGTCCTAAAAATGGACGCATTCTAGCCATCACCCCGATTAAATCACTCGGAGCTAATGCTACTACCGGATTTTGTATAGAATTTTCAGGTGTACGCATATAATTTTTCGCATCCAGTGCAATACGACGTGCTCCTTCTCGACCAACAGTAACACCAACATTCCCCTTATGATCAAATGCCATCGTGTAGCCATTGGTCATTTTAAAAGGGGCCGTTTCTGTATTACATGTGGAACAGCGTATGGCATGCTGACCGATTCCCTTAACGATAGTGCTTGGATGAAGTTTACCGCAGCCTGGACATTTTACAGAGACGAATGGGTCACCAATAAATCGATCATTAATAACCTCATCATGTCCAGATGCCGTTGCCAATGAAGTCACCTGAATGGATTTAATTTTAATGACAATGGCATCTCCTACCTCTGCTCCTTCTACAAATACTGGTTTTGTCACTTCATGTCCGCCACGAATTGTAGGTGTCAGCATGGGTCCCCAGCAACCTGGTGTTGTATTAGCAATAATCGTTCCACCATCTTTAACAGGTCCAAGCATTTTCTGGGAAGGGTCTAAAATACCATCTATAAACTCATTTACGAATAATGTTTCGACGGCTTGCGGCGGCTGTTCGAAACTTTCATTTTCTATTCCTACCTCTTTTTCTAGCACATGCAATTCGTTTGTCATTCTTCGTCACGCTCCTAGTTTGATTTTATGTATTTATGTTAAAAACGCTCTCCACAAATTGCAGAGAGCTATTCTTCCTTAATTGTTCATATATAAATCATAAACGTGTGAGAAATCTTCTTTTTTATATTTGTCCTTATGGTCAATCATCCAGCTATTTGCAAAGCGTGTAATTTCCTCAAATGATGTAGAAGGAGTGACGTTATCATTACCGATTCGTCCAATGGATGAGGAAGCAATCTGCAAGCTTTTTTCCGCTGCCTCTAGCTTGTAGGCATTTTGCTTTTGCTCATAGCTGATTGCATGTAACGCTTTATATAAGTCTTTAATATCATCAATAAAACGTTTATGAATGTCGATGGATAATGGAGAATTATCTATTGTAAATTTAATTTCGACATCAAGATCAATTGTTCCTGCTGTTTCGAGAAAAACTTCTGTAATAGAATACATAGAATAATCATAACGGCGTAGTAATCGCTTCTTGCTCATGGCACTTTCACCGTCTACATGAATAATCGCTCGATTGGTAAAGCAATACTCGTCTGCCTTCGTTTTAATTAAAAAATAAATTTTCTCGTCTATTTCATGCAAAATAAAATCATCTGCATCCGTTTTATCATAATCCTCACGCGGCACAACTACGCCAATATCCGACAATCCTAGTGCATCTGCTGCTATTTTTTTGAACATTTGCTTTCCCTCCTAGTTATTTAATACTCTCTTTACGATTTAAACTCTGTAAAAGTTTCAAAAGGTCTTTGTGTACTTTAAAGCACAAAGACCTTTATTCCCTTCATTTATTTAATTTATTGGAAGTGTGACAGGATCCATCTTCTTTATTTCCATTCCTTTTCCAGATCCTAGAGAGAAATAGATCACTGGAACAAATGTAATGGACTTAGCGGATGAGTTAATAGCTTGTATAGTAGCACTAGATTTGTAGGAAATACCCTTGTCACGACTTGTTGCGCCATTTCCATGCACTGTATAATTATTTCCTGCATCATCTTGTAGCTCATCAAATTGAACTGTCACTTCTGGCCATTTTTTCAGTATCTCTGGATCAATCTCATATTCATAATGAATAATTGTGGACATATCATTTTTTCCAAGGGCGGTAAATCTAGCAGTGATATCATAATTAGTAACAGTTTCATTTAATAACTGCAGCTCACCTGCAAGTTTTGAGACTTTAAAATAAAAGGCCCAATCACCTTTTACTATCTTATCTGTATTTACATAGAAAGCCTGTGGCGTCCAGCTTACCTCTACTTCCTCTGGTGTTTCTTTGTCAAAATAGGGTGTGACATTTGCTAACCCAACATATTTATTATCACTTATTTTCTCTAGTCGACTACCTCCTCCCATAGCCTCTGAGCCTTTTATATCAATAAAATTACCTTGAATAAATGGATGGGACCCCAAATCTGTATCACTCTCAAGAGCAAAAGAAATCGTGAGGGAAGTACCATCAAAAACTGCATTTTCGATCATCATTGATATGCCGTTGCTAGCTTGAACCTGACCAATCTCTGTAGCGTAATTATCAAAATTCTCGAACATTGTGTCTTTATTATTAAAATAACTAGCAATGTTTTTCATAAAAGGAATTTGTGAGGCTAGAGTCGGAAAAGCAGTTGTTACAGTTGTTACAGTGCCGATGCCAATGATTGCCGCAGCTGATAAATGACGTACCCATTTTGGTACACGCTTTTTACCTGTTTGCTGCTTAAGAACCCTTTGCTTTAGCCTTACCTTTTGCTGTGATGACAATTCTAGTGGTTCTATATTTTCAATATCTAAACTTAACCAATCTTTATAGCTTTTCGTCATATGAATACCTCCCTTAGCTTTATTGATGTAGCTAGCTTTTTCTTCCCTCGGTATAGCCGGTTTTCTACAGCTGCCTTTGATAAATGAAGTGTCTCTGCTATCTCAGTATTAGTTAGCTGTAAAAAATACTTCATCATAAAAATATCTCGATCAACACTTTCTAAGCAGCTAATTGCGAATAATAAATCATTTCGTTGCTCCTTTTTTAGAAATTCCTGCTCTGTCTCTTTTATATCAGGCTTTCGTGAAAGCTCCTCGTCTCCCTTTTCTCGTGCTTGTTGTTTTTCAAGCCTACGAAAAATATCTATCGCTTTATATTTTGTTAGCATACCTATCCATTTTTTAAAATCTTCAGGCTGACCTTCAAATTGTTTAGCATTTTGCCAAATAGCTAAAAACACATCATTCACACATTCTTCAATAGCATCTTTATTGATGTCTGAAAGAATTTTATAAGCTATTGCATTCACGAAACTAGAATAATGCTCTATCACATAATCAAGTGCATCTTCTTTTTTATTTTGTAAACGGCTAATGAAATTTTTAGCAGTGCACCTCATCATTTCGCCTCCCTATAAATCTTTTGAAAAAGCTTTTTCAATAACTATATCGAAGCCAAAGTGCTAAAACTCTCAACTTTTTAAACAATTTATTTTATAATGATTTTCATAAATGAGCATACTGTAAATTTAATAATTCATTAATCTTTGTTCGGCTTTCAAAAATTAAGGCTATACGCTATTCTTAAATCTCTAAGATGATTATAAAAATAAAAGGATGTGTCCCCATGCAAGAACCAACTATTTTAGTAGTGGATGATGAGGCTGATTTAGCCAATTTGCTAAAAGTCAGTCTGCAAAAAGAGGGCTATAAGCAAATTTATACCGCAGGCACTATTCAGGAAGCATGGACGAGCTTTCAGCAAACACAACCAAATATTGTGCTACTCGATGTGATGCTTCCAGATGGTGAGGGCTATGATTTATGTAGACGAATTCGAGAAGTATCGCATGTCCCAGTCCTTTTTATGTCAGCGAAAAATGAGGAAATTGATAAAATTTTAGGGCTGGCCATTGGGGGCGATGATTATATTACAAAGCCCTTTAGTCCAAAGGAGGTTGCCTATCGCGTTAAGGCACAATTACGTAGAGCTGGCTACCAAACACAGGAGACAACACCGAGTATTGTTGAAAAAGCATTACAGGTTGGACCATTCCAGCTAAATGCTGATGAAACTGAAGTACAGAAGGATGGGGTTTTATTGGAGTTAACGGCTAAGGAAATTGGTTTAATGGCATGCTTTATGCACAATCCTAATCGTATTTTAAGTAAAGAGACTCTTTTTGAGCGTGTGTGGGGAGAGGATTTTTTTGGTTCTGATAATACTGTCATGGTGCATATTCGACGTCTGCGCGAAAAAATTGAGCAAGATGCCTCTAAACCTATGTTTATCACCACTGTTAAGGGGCTTGGCTATAAATTCGTTCTACCAAAAGAGGCACAAGGATGAGGTGGAAATTAACAGCACGCTTTCTCCTTTCTGTACTTTCTATTGTCATCATCGTTATTTTTGTCAATACTGCTATTCTTATCGGCCTCCTTATTTATCGGCTAGCGAATGAAAATGATAGCTTTGTTCCATCTACAGAAGAAAGTTTTGTACGTGATTTCCAAAAATATATTGATATAAGTAATGAAAAGCCTTCAATAAGTAAAGAAGGACTTGAACACTTGCATCAGCGAAATGCTTGGATTCAGTTACTTGATGTGAATGGTCAAGTTATCAATTCCCAATTCGCACCAGAGAAAGCTCTTTCACACTATGCACCTATAGATTTAATTCAAGTATATAAATATAAGGAATTTGATGCTGATACTACAGTTTATGTTGGCAGTAAGGATGATGTAAATTATCTTATTGGAATCAAGGGTAGTGGTGTGACAAGACTCGTTATGCATCTTTCTGGCACTTCATTTTTACAGTTTATTGGCAAATTCGGGTTGTTTATTGTTATTGCCGATTTATTAGTAGCTACATTGGTGGGCTGGCTTTTTGGTCGTACATTAACTAAGCCACTATATGCACTGATAGAGCGTATACGTCATTTAAAAAATCATGAGCATCAAACTGATAAAATGCCTAGTGGTGTGTATAAACCCGTTTTTGAAAATTTAAATGAGGTATCCAGAGAATTAGCTGCACACGAGCAGGAACGCAAACGACTAGAATTGATGCGTGAAGAATGGATTAGTAATGTCTCACACGATATGAAAACGCCCCTTGCCTCTATTCGTGGTTATGCAGAGTTATTAGATGATGAAGCACTAGCTCCTCAAGAGCAAGCTGAATATGCACAAATTATTGAAAAACAATCATTGCATATGCAAGATTTGCTAGATGATTTAAATTTAACGATGCGCTTAAGACATCAGCAGCTTCCGCTCACACTAAGAGAAGTCGACATGGTGTCGTTTATTCGTGAGATTGTAATTGATACATTAAATACACCACAATATGAACTTGCCAATATTGAGTTTGAGGCAATCTCAAAAAACAGCCAGCAGCAAATTGATGAGCATTTTATGCGCAGAGCTATCATGAACTTTTTACACAATGCTCTACTTCATAATGGTCCAGATGTAACTGTTCATGTGTCTGTGGATGAGAATACTATTACGATTTCTGATAATGGCAAAGGGATAGCAGCAGCAGATTTAGAGCATATTTTTGAACGCTACTATCGGGGTACAAATACAGAACAAACAACTGGCACTGGTTTAGGCACAGCTATTGCTAGGGATATTATCGAGGCCCATGGCGGAACTGTTACCATAACCTCTGATGAAGGAAAATGTACAACCGTTACTATCTATCTGAAAAAGGAGCAGTCCTAGTGGCTGCTCCTCTTTGTTATTTCATTTGATCCTGCACCTTAGCAGGTAGCTCATGGAATTTCACTTCATCATAGGAAGTGACTTCCGTTTCTTTTTTTACATATAGCTTTAAATAGGCGTCATGGCGTAAATTTTTCTGAGCGGAGAACTTTAATGTTTGTTCTTCTCCATTTTTATTGTAAGTAGGTAGCTCGTACCAATACATTTTAAAGATTTCTCCGCTATTTGCCTTATATTCTTCCACCTCTCCATCAGTTGTAATATGGACATAGTATGTGTCTTTATTTAAACGGTTAAAGTCTACAGTCATCAATACTACCAATCCTGCAACAAATAGGATAAACAATGCACCTATTCCTAAAAATACTTTTTTCATATTAATTCCCCTGTCTTACAATTTTATAAAATGCACGTACGGTAAAAATATAATAAATAAAGTAAATAGCTGAGTACGCAACCATCCACAGTATTACTGGCTTCGTAATATTCATACCAAACAACTGTGAAAATGCTAGTAACGCAAATGCACTATGCACAATACCCACGATAAGTGGTGCGCTAAAGATAACAGCCACCTGTCCAGCCACTGTTTTTAAGATTTGCTTACTATTCACACCTATTTTATTTAAAATGGCATATTTCGCCTGATCTTCCTCTGCTTCTGTTAAAATTTTGAAGTAAATAATACTACCTGTTGCCGCTAGGAAAACTAAACCTAGGAAGCTGCCAACAAACAATAGTGCACCAACTGTCGCTAAACTATCCTCATAGCTTTGTGGAACACTAGAGAAGGATTCTTGTTGTTCTTTGGACAATTGTTTAAAAATATCTTGTGAGATGGTCTGCTGCTTTAAATCATTGTCCAATCCAACAACCTGCATCTTTACCTCTTCCGCATTAGTTTCAGCGAACTCTTGATCATTTACAACAAGTACTGTTCCAGCTGCTATAAAGTTTAGTACGCTTTCTGTGTACATTTTATCTACGTGGAAGGAATCTCCGTTTTGTAGCTTAAAGTCTTCACCAGTAAAATCATGTGAAAATCGTTCATCGTAGGCTGCATCAAGTAATACGGTTGATCCATCTGCAATGTGCAGTTCTTGATCCTTACCTTGGAATTTCGCTAAACGATTATAATCCGATTCCTTCAGTAATGTATATTCAAAAAACGACAATTCATTATCGACACGTAAATTTTTCACAGCTAGTGATTCATTATATAAAACGTCTTTCTGAGTAAGTTCTACTGAATCGCCCTTCCACATAAATGTATTTGGCAGCATCTGTCGTACAGTTGCTTCTGCATTGTAATACATACCGAAGACACCACCGCCAGCAGTAATCGTTGTTGCACTTAAAATCGCAATGATCGACAACGATTTCGCATTTGCTCGGATGCGATACAATAACTGTGAGACACCTATTATATTTAAGCCCTTCCAAGACCAAGACGTTGCTCGTTTCAATGCTGTTAACACAAAAACACTAACACTATGGAATAGAAGATAAGTCCCTGCAATGGTTACTCCTATTACCATTAGCGGCGTACCTAAAACAGTGAAGAATCGCCAAATTTCACTGGTAAACATATCAGAGGCAGCTGTATAATAACCAAATGCAATGAGTGCTGTCCCAAGTAAAGCAGCTACTAAAGATGCACGTGGAATTTGCTCACCCTGTTTTTCTGCATGAAATAAATCAATTAACTTAAATTGATAAATAACACGATAGCCTTGTAAGGATGTGAATAAAAACAATAGTGTAAAAATACCAGTTGTATTAATTAGTGCTTCCACTGAAAAAGTTAGGCTTCCAACAACCTCATAGCCCATTAACCGTACTAATATCATTAATAGCCCCTGTGACATAAAGAATCCTAGAACAATACCAAGTACTAGAGAGACTAGTCCTATGACTAAATTCTCGAAAAAAAGCATGAGACCGATCTTTTGCTTACGTACACCTAATAATGAATAGAGCGCTACTTCCTTTTTCCGTTTCTTCATGAAAAATGAATTAGAATATGCCATAAAGATGACAATAAAGAACAATAGTACAACCGACGACGCACTCATCAATCCTTTAATTTGCTGAGAGGATTGTTTTAAGGCTGATAGATCATCATTATATTTTAGCGTCACAAACGTAAAGTAAATAACAATACTAAATACCATTGAGGCAATATATAAAAAGTAATTCGACAAATTACGCTGAATATTTTTACGTGCTAAGCTAAATAACGTCATTTACTCCACCCCCGATGCTAGACAGCACCTGTAAGATCTCTTGGAAAAATTGCTTCCTTGTGAGAGTCCCACGATGAATTTCTTTAGATAGCTGCCCGTCCTGAATAAATAATATGCGCTGACAGAAGCTAGCTGCAAAGGCGTCATGGGTAACCATCATAATGGTAGCTGCTTGGGATTGATTTAAATCACCTAGACTTTCGAGTAAATCTGTTGCTGACTTTGAATCTAGTGCACCTGTAGGCTCATCGGCAAAGATTAATTTTGGCTCTGTCACTAACGCTCGTGAAGATGCTGTACGCTGCTTTTGTCCCCCAGAAATTTGATAAGGATACTTATCTAGTAAATCACTAATGCCAAACAAAGAGGCAATGCGATCAACCCTTGCGTTAATAGCCTTTGTTGGCATCTTTGCAATAGCCAATGGCAAAACAATATTTTCTCGAACCGTTAAAGAATCAAGCAAGTTATAATCTTGGAAAATAAACCCTAAATTATCACGACGAAAATCTGCTAACTCCGCATCCTTCATACGTGCTAGGTTGGTATCACCAATTATAATTTCACCAGTCGTTGGCGTATCTATTGTTGCTAATACATTGAGAAGCGTAGATTTCCCAGCCCCTGAAGGACCCATTACACCAACAAACTCTCCTTTTTCTACTTCAAATGATATATTTGACAGCGCTGTAAAAGTATTTGCGCCTTTGCCGTAAGTTTTTTCAACGTTTTGTACCTTTAATAATGGCGTCATATACGCTCACCTCTTCTTTCTGATCTTAGTATACGACCCCAAACTTACAGTAAATTTGTCGTAAGCTTACAGTAACCTTAAATCATTTGTTTGTTATCGAAAAATTAACGCGTTTTATCGAAACAATTCCTTCTTTTATCACCCAATTTTTAATAAATATCGACATAAAAAAAGAATTCACACACAGATTGTGCATGAATCCTTCTACCTTATTCTAAGATTTTTTTAATATCATCCTCAAAGCTATGTGGCTTATCTGCTGATGCGTAACGACCAACAACCTCACCATTACGATTCACAAGGAATTTTGTAAAGTTCCACTTAATGCTGTTGCCTAAAAACCCTTTGGAGTGAGAAGTGAGATAATCAAAAATAGGATGCGCTTCCTTACCATTCACCTTGACAATTTCATGCATTGGAAACGTCACTCCATATGTCAGTCGACATTGTGATGCAGCTTCTTCCGCAGTTGCAAGCTCTTGCTTAAACTGATTTGATGGGAATCCGAGGACAACAAGACCTTCCTCCTGATATTTCTCATAGAGACCTTCTAATTCCTCAAACTGTGGTGTAAAGCCACATTTTGAGGCTGTATTGACAATTAGCATAGGCTTTCCCTTATATCGTTCTAGGTTATAGACAGTACCATCCTCTAAAGTTACGTTAATATCATAAATGCTCATTTCCCTACCTCCTATTTACAAACGTCCATTCTTTCTTGCAATCTGCTGCAATGGGTCCCAAACACCGTTGAATGGTGGTGCATAGGCTAAATCTAAATCTAATAAATCGGGTAGTGTCATTTTACTGTATAATGCTGTTGCAAAAACATCAATACGCTTATCAACACCAGAAGGTCCTACAATTTGAGCACCTAACAACAGTTGATCTCGCTTTCTCACAACAATTTTTATATACATTCGTTGTGCACCGGGATAATAACCTGCAATATGGCGAGCCGATAATTTAAAAGCCTCATAGTCAAATCCTAGCTCTTTTGCCTTCTGCTCATTAATACCCGTTGTAGCAATTGTTAAATTGAAAAATTTTAAAATAGAAGTACCCACTATGCCTCGAAACGGTGCAAATTTACCTGACATATTGAGTCCAGCCAGCCGCCCCTGCTTATTAGCAGTGGTTCCCAGCGGTATATAATCTAAGCGTTCCTTGACAATATTGAAATGCGTAGCACAATCACCAGCAGCGTAAATATTTTCGATAGAAGTCTCTAAATGGCGATTAACAATGATTGCACCATTTTTCAACATTGCAATACCTGTTCCCTCTAAAAATTGTGTATTCGGCTTAATCCCTGCAGCCATAATCACTAAATCCGTTTGGAAGGAACCTTTATCCGTCAACACTCGTTCTACACGGTCCTGACCTTCAAACGCCTCTACATTGGTATTTAGCAACAGGTCAATATCATTCTTTTTTGCCTCATCATGAACATGCTGGGCAAATTCTTCATCTAAAATTCTAGCAACATAGCTGCTTCGTTGAATTAATCTTACCTTTTTACCACATGCATGAATGGTTTCAGCCATTTCTAGACCAATATAGCCACCACCTATAATGGTAACAGTTTCTATATCTGGTGTTAAATCAGCTAGTAAATCCTCTAGCTGAGGAATTGTTTTCACCGTGTGTATACCTGCTAAATGCACACCTTTTTTCACTGGCATAGTTGGATTTGCACCTGTTGCGATAAGAAGTTTATCATAGGGAAGTTCAAAGGCTTCCCCAGATGCCTGTGTACCAAAAACTAGCTGCTTGTCTATGTCTATTCCATTTACTTCATGACCTACTCGTGCATCAATGCCATACTTATCACGAAATGTTTCTACATCTCTTGCAATAAGCCGCTTTGTCGATGAAATACGTCCATCTACTACATAAGGCAATCCACATTGCCCATATGAATAAATAAACCCACGCTCTAAGGATGTTATCTCTGCGCCTGGTACATTTCGATATATCTCCATTGCTGCTGACATTCCGGCAGCATCTCCCCCGATGATTACGTATTTCATTCAACAATCCCCCTTATTTTTTCTCGTTGCCACCAATCCAGCATATTCATCAATAAACAGATGATGCTTCCCCCCACTTATTAAGACACGAGCTACATGTATGACAATTATAAGTCTAATAAGTAGCGCAGCCAAAAATGCTACTAATGTAATTACTATTTGTAGCACATAGAAGGGCGAATCCATATTTAGCTTAATTTTCCCTAAAATCGCAATCATCTCTAAAAGACTGATCGTTGCTAATATCGCGAAGCAGCGTTGCCATGTTTTATGAATAATACCGTTGCCCTTTACACTTGTCATCGTAAAGCGTAGAACCTTCATACCAATGGTTGCACCACCTGTAATAGTTGGAACTAGACCAAATAGCAGCATATACAATAGGAACTTTAAAACAAATTCAAAAATGCTATTATTGGGTACTACCACCCCTGTTACTATCAAAATAAGCTGCACAATAAATAAATCAATAATGATGGCTAGCAATATAGATAGTGGTTTGACGATATCATTTTTTGCAATTTCTGCTGCCTTAGCCTGCACTGCCTCATGAGATGGAAACAGCGCCCATACAATAGGTGCTAAAAAGAATCCAAGCCATGCACCAACACTATTAAGCATTAAATCATCTACATCAAGAATACGGTACGCACAATTAAAAATGCCATAAACTCCTGTAACTTGCGTTACCTCATAAAACAATGTTAGCAAAAAGCTGATGATAAATGCACGTTTCCAGTACTCTCTTTTTTTAAGAAAATAACGCAAGTAGATCCCAAATGGCATAAGTAATAAGAAATTATAAAATGCTTGAAAAAATGCTGGTTGCTTCGTTATATAAAGCCATGTTGAGGGACTTGTTAGAACGATTCCACTATCCTTTAAAATATCTCTAATAAATTGAAATGGATGTAGATTATAGTGAACAGTATCTGCAGTTTGCAGAGAACAAGTATCACGAGTTGAAGGAAACGGTAATAGGACTAAACATAATGCTGATAAAAAGTAAAAAATAAAGGAGAACATAATAATCGTTTTAGATATGGATAAATAACCATATTTTCGATACGTATAAATTAGCCAAGGTATAAACAAAGCAAAGGATAAAAAAATAGTTATGAGAAAAGCCACCATAATCGAATGTGTATATAAAGACATAAAAGCACCTCTTCGTTTTAAATTCCCGTTTTTAACTCTAAAACTTAGTCTACCCTTTGAACTCAACACTACTATTTCAGCAATCTTACATAATTCTTAAATCAATTACAAATAACAATTCGAAAACTCTATCATGAGAAATAACAGTCAGTAAAATTCAACCTCTTTGAAGTACAGTTACTGAGATAACAATAGAACAAATTCTTCCTATACAGCCATGGTTGGTCAATTTTTACTTACTTTAAAAAGGAAACCTCGATTTCATTGGAACAGTAGTCATTTAAAGGTATAATTTATTATATATGGACTATTTGGGGACTTTTTGAATATTCTGACGTATCAAATGACTATCAATTAAATCTCTAATGGGGGTGTTGTTCTTGAAAAAGTGGTCAACTTATATATGGAATTTAATTTGGGTTATTTTTATTAACAATCATCAGTTATGATATTAAATATCAAATTAAAGTTATCTCAGCTACAACATATAGTATAGTACCTGTTTTTTGGGCTAATTTTATTATTCTCTTTATGTGGGGTGTCTATTTATCACTTATTTTTATAAAAAAATGGACCATTAAAATAAATTTGCCCTTACTTATTTGTGTATTCCTTCCTTGTTTTCTCTTTTCGCTATATGTGCCATTAGCTACATTTTTGCCATTATCTTTACCCATAGGTGGTATATGGTTTAATAAAGCCATAAGTTCGAATTTCATTGGAATTGTTGCAGGTTTAACATTCATGTTAAGCATTTTTAATAATTTAAAAAGCGAAAGTGAATAAAACAGTTTGTAAATGACTGCAATTAAACTACACTCGGAATTTGAGAAGTAGCTACCTTTTTATTTCTACCAGCCACTTTTGGTATGACGGCTTTACTACTAGCGCACAGCCTTTGAAGTTGAATCTGAAGGACTTATACTGTCCTTTTTAACAAGATTCCTTCAAAGGCTTTTTTGTATACAAAAATGAAAAGGCTGTACCGAAAAGTCGATCTACATCGACTTTTCGGACAGCCTCCATCCTTTAAATGGGTTATTAAGCTTTTGCTAATTCCTCTTTGCAGAAGGCTAAAATTTCATTTAATTCCTCTTCCTCTAATGCAAAGTCTAAATACTCACCCTCTGCCTTTTCCATAACAAAGTAGTTTAAAATAAATAGTTCTTCACCTTTTTCAGCGATTAGTACTCGTACTTCAATACCTGCTTCGTGGTAAAGCTCATCTTCTTCGTCCACTTCCACGTCTAAAATAAACTCGTAACGCTTCCCCTCAATTATGTTTGTTGGATCTAAAATTTCTTCCATTGAGAATTGTGTAATTTCCATAATACTAGCTCCTTTATGTTAACCTGTTCTTTTATATATTAAATCAAATTCAGCATGGGTCAACTAGAAAACTCGTATACACCTATCCTTAATTATGACACAATAAATTTAAAGAGATGCTTCTCTTACGGATACACTACATAAAAGGAGGCTTTTTCTTGAAGGAGCTATTATATTACCAAGACGTGATGCTGCAAGAATTTGATGCGACTGTTAGCAGTAATGGAATTGATGAAAATGACCGAGCCTTCATCGTGCTTTCAAATACTACATTTTATCCTACGGGTGGTGGACAACCGCATGACACAGGGACCATAAATGGTATTGAGGTTATTGATGTTGAAAAGGTGGGCGATGAAATAAGACATTATATTCAGGGTGACGCTTCCATTTTGACTGGAGACGTGCAAGGACAAATAAATTGGCAACGACGCTTTGATCATATGCAGCAACATGCGGGGCAGCATATTTTAACAGCGGCTTTTGTCGAACTGTTTAATATACAAACTGTTAGCTTCCACTTAGGCAGTGAACAGGTCACAATTGATTTAGCTGTGGATACAATTTCAGAAGAACAGCTTTTAGAAGCTGAAGCTCTTGCCAACGATATTATTTTAGAAAATCGTCCAATTGAAACGAAGTGGATTACAGAAGATGAACTGGAGAACTATAATCTACGTAAGGATGTAGCCGTTACGGGAGATATTCGACTAGTGATTATTCCTAATTTTGATTATAACGGTTGTGGCGGGACACACCCAACCTCCACAGGACAAGTTAGTGCAATTAAAATTTTGGGCACTGAAAAAATGAAGGGCAATATTCGTGTCTCCTTTGTTTGTGGTCAACGAGTTTTAAAAGAGCTTGCCATGCGTAAAAAAGTACTAGCTGATGTGGCAAGGCAGTTAAGTGTACCTGAAGTAGAAGCCTCTGCTGCGCTTGTTAAAGTTTTATCAGCACAGAAAAATACGGAAAAAGCACTTGTACATGCAAAAGAAGAGCTGCTCCAATTTGAAGCAAAGGCACTCATTTCCACTTACAACCATATGGTTGCTGCAGCCTTTTCTCAACGTACGATGCAGGAGCTTCAAAAGCTAGCACGTATGATTGTTACTGAGCGGGCAGATGCTATCGTACTTCTTGTCACTGAAAATGAAGGCAAGCTTCAGTTTGTTGCGGCAAAAGGTCCAGCAACTGAAAGAAGTATGAAAGATATTGCGGCAAAGGCTTTACCACTCATAAATGGAAAAGGTGGTGGAAATGATCAAATGGTACAGGGCGGTGGAGAGCATTTAATCTCTAAGGAACAACTCCTTAAAGCCATGCAAGAAATCCTTATTTAACCCTTTAAAACAAAAAAGGAGCTGCCTTATCATCAGTGCAGCTCCTTCAACTATTTAAAGTTTAAATTTCTGGGTAGCACCATACAATCGTTTTGCCATTTCAGAAAGTTTAGCAGTTTGATCGTTCATCATTTCTACTGTTTTCATTTGCTCTGTTGTAGCATCTGTCACTTCATGCACGTAGTCACTTGCTGCATGAGCTGTTGCCGCCATCTCCTCCATCGAAGCTGACACTTCCTCCGTGTTCGCAGACATTTGTTCAGCCGAAGCATTCATTTCCTCGATTTGACTTGAAATTTCACCAACTGCATGTACCATTTCATCAAAACGCTTATCCAAAGTCTCAATAGATTCTAATCCACGATCAACATTTTCCTCACCTAATTCAGCGGCTTTCACTACTTCTAATGTGTAGGACTGTACTCTTTCTATAAGTACATTGATCTTTGTAGCCGATTCAGCTGTTTGCTCAGATAGCTTGCGAACCTCTTCTGCTACAACTGCAAATCCTTTACCCGCATCTCCTGCGCGTGCTGCTTCAATCGATGCATTTAATGCCAATAAATTCGTTTGGTCAGAAATATCCGTAATCATTTTTGAGATTAAGCTAATTTCTTCAGACTCTTGTTCCAGTTTACGGATGATTTCTAGTTCTACCGCAGTACCTTGTTGAATTTCATTCATTCGTGTAATGGATTGTTGAACAGCTTCGTTACTTTCGCTAATTTTCTGGGAAATAACTTGCGTATTTGAGGCAATTGTAGAAGCCACCTCTGCGACATTTTGAACCCCCAAAGCCATTTGTTCCATAGCTGACGCGCTTTCCTCTGCCATAGCTGTTTGGCTTTGCGCACCACGATCGACCTCATTTATTGCCCCAGCAATTTGCTTTGATTGTTTTGTTACAGCCTGCACATCCCCCATTAAATCGCATGAGGCTTCATTAACCGCAGTAGCTTCCTGACCCACATGCGAAATCATTTCCCGCATATTGTCCGTCATTTGGTCTAATGCTCTTGACATGGTCCCCATTTCATCAAGTCGTCTTAAATACTTATCAGGTATTTCCTGAGTAAAATCGCCTTCAGATAGCCCCTCAGTAATGCGTAAAACATGACGAAGCGGCTTACTGACAGATTGGGAAATTGCAAACGAAATGAGTAGCCCTAGTATAGAGACAACAATAGTTGTGATGATGAAGTTGGTTTTCAAACGTGAAAGACCTGACATCATTTCACCCTCTAGAGCAATAACACCCATTTTCCAGCCGTTTTCTAAAGTGTGATACCCTAAAAGGTTGGTTCCAGTTTCATCATTTTCAAAGGAAAAGTATCCTTGCGTATGATCAACCATTTCCTGTGCTGCTAATGCCCTTCCTGTCATTTCTCCAGTTTCTTCAGCGACTTGAATTGGATTATTTTGCTCTTTTACATAATCATGATTGTTATGACCGATAATAGTGCCTTTTGCATCTAACATAAAGGCATAGCCATTATCGCCTACTTTTATGTCCTCTACGATTTTTGATAAATAGTAACCATCAATTCGAGCCAATAATAATGCCTTTTCACCTGTAATTGTGTCGATAGGTGAAACGATTAAAATAACTGGTTCACCTGTTACACGACTTATCGTTACATCAGACATAACAGACTTGCCTGCGAACCCTTCCTTTACATATTCACGATCCCCTAAATCAGCTGTCGTATTATCTAAATAGTGTGCAATCCCATCAGCAGTAATAATCCCAAATCCTAAATAATTCTCATTATCTGCAAGGCGCTTCGTTAAATAGCTCTTTTGATCTTCAAAATTCATACTACGAATTGCTTCCTGCTCGGCAATTGCCTCTACCTCCACTAAAGTTAATTGGAAGTGCTCCTCTATGTATTTTGACACATCTGCCGCTCTAGAAACTAAATTAGATTCAACCTGCTCACCCACTGCCTTGGTGCTACTAATCATGGTAGAAGCACCAAGCGTTCCACATGTTACAAATACTAGAACTATAATTGCGACAACTAGTTTACCACCTATACCTTTAATCCACATATTCTCTTTTCTCACATCTCCCATATTTAACATCATTTTAGTATTTTTTTGTCCTTCTCCTTCAGAGTAAGGTCACAAAAAGAAGAAGTCAATAAAACTTTTCCAATAAGAATAATAAATGTTTAATAATGGTATATACACTACCGTTATAGTGCTTACATTTCTGAACAAATTATTCACATATTTCTTAATTACATTCGAATGGATTTTACTACTGGATATAAATAAATTTTTTTCCAAAAGGTTTGATTATAATTTACTTTTTTTGCTGATTATAAAAGATAGGAAAGTTTCTATACATTTGAGGGGAGGATTTCCATGAGTTCAGAAAACAATGTTTCACGTCGAGATTTTCTAAAAACAACAGGAATTGCAGCAGGTACATTAGTCGGAGGTGGAATAATCGGAGGACTTGTAGGCTATAACCTACCAGGCAAGGGAACTTCCACACTAGAGCATGGTCAGCATGGCACTACGAATGAAGCGCTTGGCTCACCAAAAGCAAAAATGTTCTTTATGAATCAAAGAGATTTTAATATTTTATCAAATGCTACGGAACGTATTTTCCCAGAAGATGATTTAGGTCCAGGAGCAAAAGGCTTAGATGTCCCTTACTTCATTGATCATCAGCTTGCAGGACAATACGGAAGTAATTCTAAAGAATATATGCATGGTCCATTTGCTGAAGGGGCCCCAACACAGGGCTACCAAAGCCGCTTAACACGTGGAGAAATTTTTAAGCAAGGAATCCAAAAATTAGAAGCCGAGGCTCAGAATCGCTACAAAAAAAGCTTCAATGATATAGATGGTAAACAAATGGATGAAATTTTAACAGCCTTCCAGAAAGGTGAAGTACAAATGAGTGGTGTCACTTCTGCATTCTTCTTTACGTTATTGCGAGCAGCAACATTGGAGGGGGCATACTCTGATCCTATGTATGGCGGAAACAAAAATATGGATGGCTGGCGTATGAAGAACTTCCCTGGTCATCAAATGGCATATGTATCACAAATTGAAGATCCGAAGTTCCAAAAAATTGAGCCTAGTTCATTAGGCGGGCATTAACAGAAGGGGGTTAGCAAATGGCAACAACATTACCTAGCGTAGACGTTGTAACTGTCGGTGTAGGCTGGACTGGCGGCATTGTCGCTGCAGAATGTTCGAAAGCTGGCTTGAAGGTCGTTGGCTTAGAACGCGGGCAAAAGCGTGGGACAGAAGATTTTATGAGTATTCATGACGAGTATCGTTATGCAATTCGATATGATTTAATGCAAAATCTTTCAAAAGAGACGATAAGCTTCCGAAACAATCGCAACATGAAGGCATTACCTATGCGACAACTTGGCTCCTTCTTACTTGGAGAGGGACTTGGTGGCTCTGGCACACACTGGAATGGTATGACATATCGTTTCTTACCCTACGATTTTCAAATTAAAACATTAACAGACAAGCGCTATGGCCCAAATAAACTCGGACCTGATTATCTAATTCAGGATTGGGCTTTAACATACGATGAGCTGGAGCCATATTTCGACAAGTTTGAAAAAACAGCAGGTATTTCTGGAGATGGTAAAAACCCATTTAGTGGAAAACGTTCAAGTCCTTATCCTACAGGACCTATGAAAATGACACCGATGCTTGAGCAATTTGAAAAGGCAACAAAAAAACTTAAGTTATCACCCTATATGGTTCCTTCTGCAAACGTATCAGAGGTTTATAAGAACCCAGATGGTGAAACAATTAATGCTTGTCAATATTGTGGCTTTTGTGAGCGCTTCGGCTGTGAATATGGAGCAAAATCATCTGCGGAAGTAACGGTTGTACCAACTGCCTTAAAAACAGGGAATTTTGATTTACGCTATAACTCCAATGTTGTAGAAATTCTTAAGCAAGGCTATAAAGTAACCGGAGTTAGATATATAGATACAATATCTGGAGAAGAATTTATTCAACCTGCAAATGTCGTTGTTCTTACAAGTTATGTCTTTAATAACGCCAAGCTATTAATGGTCTCTAATATTGGTGAACGCTATGATCCAGCAACTGGAAAAGGAACACTTGGAAGAAATTATTGCTATCAAATACTTCCTGGTGCTGCTGGATTCTTTGATGAGCAGTTTAACACATTTATGGGGGCAGGCTCCCTTGGTGTAAGTGTTGATGACTATAATGGGGATAATTTCGACCATAGTGACTTAGATTTTATTCATGGCGGAAATATAGCACTGACGCAAACAGGAGCGCGTCCTATCGGTTCAAATCCAACTCCTCCTGATACACCAACATGGGGACCCGAGTTTAAAAAGCAATCTATTCACTACTATACACGCTCATTCGGTATTGGTGCTCAAGGTGCTTCCATGCCACATAAAGAAAATTATTTATCTCTTGATTCAACCTATAAGGATGCTTACGGTTTACCTTTAATACAGTTAACGTACAATTTTACAGATCAGGATCGTGCACTTCATAAATTTATCTCCGCTCGTGCAGCTGACATTATGAAGGAAATGGGCGCAAAAACAGTGGTTCCAAATGCTGAAATCACTGACTACAACATTGTACCGTATCAAACAACACATAACACAGGCGGAACCGTAATGAGTGTAAAGCCTGAGGATGGGGTTGTTAATAATTATCTTCAGCATTGGGGTGTAGAGAATCTATTTGCTGTGAGTGCTGGAAACTTTGCTCACAATAGTGGTTATAATCCTACTGGTACGTTAGGTGCACTAGCATATCGTTGTGCAGAGGGTGTTGTGAAATATAGTAAATCAGGCGGTTCTTTGGTGTAAAAAATATAATAATTAAAGGAGACGAGACTATGGGAGGTCTTGGAGCAATTGGAGTACCTGGGCTAATTATTATTTTAGTCATTGTTTTAATTGTGTTTGGTCCAAAAAAACTGCCAGAAATTGGCGGAGCTGTTGGTAAAACGTTTGCAGAGTTTAAAAAGTCCACAAAGGGGCTTATGGATGACGATGATGAGCAAGCGAAAAAAACAGAAAAAAAATCTGATGCTTCGTAGGAGGTGTTCCTATGGATCCATATGAAGACAGAAAAAGAAAATATTTAAGTCCCCTCGATAAGAAAGAAGCTGAGCCTCTCACATCTGTGGAGGCTTTTGTTGAAACGCCAGCTGAAACAATTGAACAGGCTATGGTGACGGATGAACCACTTTTTCCACTGGCTTCATTGCTTGAGCATATTACAGAATTACGCAAGCAAATTATTAAAGGGCTAGTGGTATTTATTCTATTTTTTATTGTGGTATTCTCTACAATTAATTTTTGGTTTCCTTATGTGACTCGAGGTCATTCACTTATTATTTTAGGCCCGTTAGAGGTAGTCAAGT
Organism: Lysinibacillus sp. B2A1; assembly: GCA_002973635.1. GTDB lineage: Bacteria > Bacillota > Bacilli > Bacillales_A > Planococcaceae > Lysinibacillus. Next base: position 203,058 of record CP027224.1, on the reverse strand, counting down.
TTTACATGACAATCTCTACCACACTTGCCTTTGGTCTTTCTATGCCATTTCTCGTTCACTTTTTATGGAGCTTCGTAAAGCCAGGTTTAAAGGAGGAAGAAAGTCGCTTTCTTGGACTCTATGCACCTGTCATGCTTGTACTCTTTTTAATGGGGATAGCCTTCGGTTATTTTATTGTTAATCCACTTAGTTACACATTCCTAGTGAGCATAGGAGCTGCTAACTTTGATGTCATGGTGTCTGCAAGTGAATATATGCATTTTTTAGTTATGACCACAGTTCCTCTTGGACTGCTATTTGAGTTACCTATCGTCGCCCTATTTTTATCGTCCATTGGTGTACTCACAGCTGAATCTATGAAAAAAATCCGCGGCTGGTCTTATATTGCGATGGGCGTTGGTTCGGCAGTCATTACACCACCTGATTTTATCAGTCAGCTCCTTGTACTAATTCCGATGATTATTTTATACGAAATAAGTATTTATCTTGTGAAGCGTATTGAACGAAAACAGATAGAAAGCACTGCGTAGCAAAGACGCAGTGCTTTATTTTTTCTTTAATTCCATTACGACAATTTCTGGCAGATTAAAAATTCGAAAAGGTACAGAACTATTCCCTAATCCCCGGCTAACGACCATAGTTGTAGAATTTTCTTCATATACGCCTGCCGTATATTTTGGGAATAATCCCTGGCCCCTAGCGAAGATACCGCCAATACCTGGAATACGAACCTGTCCACCGTGAGCATGCCCTGCAAACACTAAGTCAATTCCATAATTTACATACGTTTTAAACACTTCTGGTCGATGTGCTAGTAAAATGGTTAGAACATCTGGTTGTACATGTTTTCCTACCATCTCTAGCATGTCTTCTGTTGTTCTACCCATTAACGGATCTTCTATCCCAATAATCGCTAAGCGCTCCCCGTCGCGCTCAATAAATGTCGATTCATTAGCTAACACATGTACACCTAACGATGAAAGCACCTCATAAATTTCTCTTACCTTATTAGTTGCTACTTCATGGTTTCCAAGTACATAGTAGACATCCGCAAGTCCCACTAATCCCCTAACAGCCTGCAAGCTTCGCTCCAAATCATAGCGATTACTATCAATTAAATCACCTGTAATAAAAATCAGGTCAGGATTTGTTGTCTTCACCTTTGCTATGAGTTTCTCTTGTTGTTCACCAAAAAGAGCATCCTGTAGGTCTGTTATTTGGGTAATGCGTAGCCCATCGAAGCCAGCAGGCACTTTTTCCGACTCGAATACATGCTTGCTGACAACCAGCCAGTGATTGTTTACGTACAAAAAAATGACTATAAAAACAAAAAAGAAAACTACATATAATAATTTTTTCAATCGCAATCGCTCACCCTGTGGCTACTTATTCAGAATAATTCTGACTCTCCTATTATAAGCAAAAAACAAAGTACATGCACTTAGAATACTCAAATTGTCTATATCAAATTCATTTTGCCTATATTTATTTCCTAACTTTTCACATGATATACTATGAACAGGTTATTATATATGCTAATTAAGCAGATAAAGGAACAATGATATAGATGAAAATACCCACTGACTTTGGATGAAAAAGGGTGAAATTATGTTAAAGGCTGTCATTGTAGACGATGAAATTTTGGCAATCCATTTGTTAGAGGCAATGCTAATGGAAAGCAATTCGGTTGATGTTATCGGAAAGTTTCTAAATCCCTTAGATGCCTATACAAACATTTTGAAGCTGAAGCCAGATATTCTATTTTTAGATATTGAAATGGCAGAAATGAGTGGGATTGAATTTGCCAGTAAAATAGAAGAGACAGCGCATTTGATGGATATTGTTTTTGTAACTGCCTATGAGCATTATGCTTTAGAGGCATTCAATGTCCAAGCAGTTGATTATATATTAAAGCCTATAGATAAAGAGCGATTAATCAAAACCATTGATAGAATCCGTCAGCGAAGGGGTAAGCTTGGTTTTTCAGCAAATACTCTACTAGATGAAGATATTAAAATCATTGGCTCTTTTCACTTTCATGTTCATTCTGGCAGGGTTTATATCGCTAATACTTCATTAGTATTATCTACGAAGGAGTTTCAGATCCTATTCTTTTTAGCACAACGGCCAGGACAAATATTCCATCCCTCTGAACTGTACAAACTTATTTGGGCGGAAGATAGTATTGGACAAACAAAGGCGTTAAAGGTTCATATTAGTAATTTACGAAAAAAATTAGAATCTGCATCAGGACATCAAGCAAAAATTGTAACGGTAAGAGGTTATGGATATCAGTTACTCTTTGAATAATAATGATGAAAAAGCACGCCAATCTATTAAATATTGGCGTGCCCTTATTTAATATGCTATTTTTTTGCAGCTTCTTGAATTTCGTAAAATGCCCAATGCTTGGTAGGGACATCTGTAAATAATGGTGTTTGTGCTTCTGTCGTAACCTGACGTTCAAACAGTCGGTTTAATACCTTCACCGCCTGTGCACGAGTTAAGAAGCTATCCGGGTTGAAAGTGTCATTCGTAACACCTGTCATAATCCCTGATACATTTACAGTTTCAATTGCTTTAGCCGCCCAATGATTAGCACTAACATCTTTGAATACTGTGCTTTGTGAAGCTGGTGTACAGAAAGTTGCATTTGAATTTTCAGCACAATGCTGCTCTATCCACCGAGCAGCTACTGTTGCCATTTGTGCACGAGTAATTGAGCCGTTTGGATTAAAACTAGTAGCTGTTACACCTTTAAATAATCCCGCTCCTTTGACAAACTCTATAGCATTTTTTGCATCATGTTGCAATGTATCTGTATATGTTACCTCTGCCTGTGGAACCGCATTTCCCGTTAAATGACGGGCAAACATACTCGCCATTTGAGCTCGAGTAACTGGAGCATTCGGGCGGAATGTGCCATCAGAATAGCCATTGATATAAGGTGTATATATGGCATGAACAGGAGCTGGTTCCTCCACTTTTTCCTTCCCTGGTAAATAAAGAATAGAGAAGGTCGAGAATTTATGAACCTCAAACTGCAAGCCAAGCACATCTTTTTGATAATCTACAATTTTCCCACGCAAGACTTCTTTTGTACCATCACTATGCTCAATATAGATAGCAAGATGATCAAGCTGTTCCTGTGTTAAATCTGTAGGTAGAGGTAAGGTTAAAGTGACAGCACGGCTTTGCATATTTGTTTCAATGGTCATTGGACGACCAAGCAACTCAACAACTGTACTTTCTACCAATTGCTGCACCACTGTTTCCCTTTTCGCTTGTTCTTTGATCTGCAGTTGTTTATCCTGCCCTTTTATAGGAACAAGTCGGAAATAGAGATCATCTTTAAACATTTCCAATGATGTTTTAGGCACTTCAATTCTAATGTTATCTGTGACAATTTCAAGATGGACTGCACCAGTTTGTAGTAGTGTCACCACATTTTTGGGTATGGACACATTGATCTGATTTACTTGATCCTGCTGGTCTGGAATGATAATCCGTGCTTTATCATTTCCCTGTTCCTTTAATTTCCTAATCGTCTCTGTTGCACTCTCTGTTGTTAATGTCACTTCATCCTTCATTGTGTTATCTACATTTTTTGTTCGTTTTATTGTTGTTTTAGAAACTAGGTCACCGTCACCAGACTCAACATCAACCACAATTTCCTCTACATTGGTTGAAGGTGTTGATGAATCTGATTCAGGATTTGGTGACGGATCAGTATTGCCACCACCTGTATTGCTACTAATCCATTTAGCATAAATCCTTGTGTTCGCTGTAATCGTATTATTAAAATTATATGGCGTTGTGTAAGCACTACTTGTATACCAGCCATCAAATGTATAACCAGCTTTCGTCGGTGCTGGCGTCGGCTGACTTGCTTTTCCTCCATGTGCTACTGACTGATTAGATACAGCGCTTCCTCCTGCTACATCAAAGCTCACTGTATGCGTCACAGTCACAGGATTCCATTTTGCATACACCATCGTGTTCGTTGTTATTACACTATTAAAATCATATAACATTGTGTAGGCATTACTTGTATACCAGCCATCAAATGTATTGCCAGCTTTTGTTGGCACTGGCGTCGGCTGACTTGCTTTTTCCCCATGATTTATTGTTTGATTCGATACGGTACTTCCCCCAGCTACATCAAAGCTCACTGTATATTGATTAACTGCCCAGCGTGCAAAAAGTGTGATATTCTCGGTTGCTATTTTAAAGGTATCATTTGGTAGATAAAAAGTACCTGTACCATCCGCCTTTGAATTCCAGCCTATAAAAGAGTGTCCTGTTTTAACTAGATACCCATCATTAGCAGCTACAGTAACATTGTCGTTTTGGCTATATGTTGCATTATCTTGTGGTACAGTTCCGCCTGTATTACCGTTACCATCGTATAAAACAGTATAAGTTAAAGGTGAAATGATTTTAGCTGCTGATGATACTCCTTGATCCCCATCTAAAATTAATAGTCCATCACCTTTTGGCTGTACAGTAAAGGTATAGCTTCCTATACCATTTGTTTGGAACGCGGAAGTAAAATCAGCACCTTCATGGACTTTTCCGGCTAATACATTTGTTGCTGCTCCAACTGCTGTCCCTCCCTTATACAGAAACACATCATAGCTCTCCGCATTAGGAATGCTCTGCCATTTCGCAATATTTCCATCCCAGGCTAAACCATTTGTAATGCTTGCCAGTTTAACAATCGTCTGTGTATTAGAGGAGTTTGAAGAAATTCCATCTGAATATGCAATTCCGTCTCCCTTTGCTGTAACCGTAACTGAATATTCACCCGCTCCAGCCGTACGCATTGCTGCTAAGAAATTATGAGATGTTGTATTGGCTATTACATTGATGACATCACCGATTGGTGACCCATCTTTAAAGAGCTGTACATTATATGAGGATTCATCACCTATATCTGACCATGTCGCCATACCGACAGCGCTTAAGTTAACATTGTTCACTTTTTCAAGTGAAGGCAATGCTCTTATCACAGTAAGAGTATATTCTTTTGATACTACTCCATTTTCAGCAGTCACTATAATAGTAATAGTGTTACTACCTACATTTAGAGAAACTGTTTTCAATTGCCCATTTGCGATGGAGGCACCATTTAATGTAAGAGTTGCGTTATTATCTGCTGTTGGCGTTAAATCAATAGTTGCAACATTATGAGCTACATTGACTTGATACTCTAGTATACTATTTGTAAAATCCGGGTCTAAACTACCAGAAGAAATAAGTAAATTGTTTAAATAGGCATTATCACTTGGAAGTAAAGTTGTAAAACGCCATATATTATTAGCTGTTATACCTGCTATACCTTGATTGGCTGTATCAACGAAGGCCCCATCCTCCATCAATACATAATAAGTTGTTGCTTTTGTTAAATTATTGATTAATTGAATTGACACGATACTTCCATTCACTGTCACATTTGCTGCAGTGGCTTCTATCGTTTCTATTAGATTATTATCTTGATCATAGATACGAAGATGTTTTCCCGCAATACCACTCACACTCTTGCTAAATGTTAGCGTTAGCGTAGGATTAATAGAAATAGTTGTCGCATTGTTAATTGGCACTGTTGATACCAGTGTGGGAATCGGAACTTCAATGATATCTGTCACCGAAATAGTAAATATTTTTTCAAAAGATAGGCCGCCTTGATCTGTCACCCTAATCCTTACACTGTAGCTATTTTTTGTTTCATAATCAAATGGACTATTCGTTTGTAGTTTATCCCCAGCTATGCTAAAGCTACTATTATCTGTTGAGCCCGCTCCACCTACTAAATTATACGTAAAAGTGGAACCTGCATCAGGGTCAGCGGCACTTAATGTTCCAACCTTGGTTCCTGATGGTTGATTTTCTTCTACTGATGTCGGGCTTAACGAAATATCTGTTGGGGCTTCATTGGCATCTGTAATGGAAATAGTAAATGCTTTTTCAAAAGTCAATCCTCCATTATCCGTTACCCGAATTCGAACACTGTAACTGCTTTTTATTTCATAATCAAAGGAACTATTTGTTTGTAGCTCATCCCCTACTATGCTAAAGCTACTATTATCTGTTGAACCCACTCCACCTACTAAACTATACGTAAAAGTGGAACCTGCATCAGGATCAGCGGCACTTAATGTTCCAACCTTGGTTCCTGTTGGTTGATTTTCTTCTACTGAAGTTGAGCTTAATGAAATTTCTGTTGGGGCTTCATTGACATCTGTAATATTTATAGTGAATGCTTTTTCATATAAATTATTTGCGCTATCAGATACTTGAACCCGCACACTGTAGCTATTCTTCGTTTCATAATCAAACATCCCTGCGGTTTTTAGCTGATTTCCATCAATGATAAAGCTACTGTTATCTGTAGCTCCTGTACCAGCCACTAAACTGTAAATAAACGGTTCTCCAACATTAGGATCAGTTGTGCTAAATGTACCAACAACGGTTCCGACAGACTCATTTTCCGCTACTGTCAGCTTGCTTAGCGTAATATCTGTTGGACTCTCATTTAATTCAGTCACTGAAACGGTAAATATTTTTTCAAATGTTAATCCACCATTATCCGTTACCTGAATTCGAACACTGTAGCTGTTCTTTGTTTGATAATCAAACGAACTATTTGTTCGTAGTTCGTTCCCTACTATGCTAAAGCTACTATTATCTGTTGAGCCCTCTCCACCTACTAAACTATACGTAAAAGAGGAACCTGCATCAGGATCAGCGGCACTTAATGTTCCGACCTTGGTTCCTGTTGGTTGATTTTCTTCTACTGAAGTCGGGCTTAATGTTATGTCGGTAGGTGCACTATTTTGCGCATCACCATAAGTAATTTTTAAAGAAGGTGCCAATGGTGCCACTTCAGGATCCATCGAGCTACTAAATTTAACTACAGTCATCTCATTTGAATCACTCGTTAATATAAATGTTACATTATTTCCAATAATTGCTGATGAATTTGTTACTAAATCTGTCACATCAATCAATTTTTCATAAACTTGTTCACCGTCACCTTGAGCTACAGCTTCATTTTTTGCAGGAATTCCCTGAATAAAATCGGGAAATTTGTTTCCTGGAGAAGCACTATCCCAATCATCATCATTACCTATTCTAACTTCTAGATTAGAAAAAGGTTTATTATCTTGATTTATTCCAGCTAAAGCAAGCTGAGCTGAAAGGATAGGTTGAGATGTATCAATACTAAATTTCAGGGCAACAAAATCTTTATTACTATTGATAGTTGCAACATTCATCATATAAGGGTCATTATATTTCGTAAGAATTTGACCGTTAGAATCCTTTTGGACATTCATCTGATCCACGGGAGATAACTGTACTGGAGAACCAGCACTTGCAGGTTGTATTCCTAAGGTTGAGAAAACCATTGCAGAAATGGTTATAATTATTAATATTTTATATACTGTTGTTTTTATAAAAGAAGCTAAATCCATTCTCACTCCCCCTTCTTATGGTTTCTGAGGAAATACTCCCTCTAAACAAATAATAAAGTTCATTGCGACAAAAGGCTGCATATTATTATGTGGCTGATTACCACCTTGTGGCTTTACTATATCTACTTTCATTGCGACTGGATTTTTTACATTAACATATGGTTTTGCCGAAATCGCTAATTCACTTCCCCAAATGGCATTAGTGGGGTTGTTGATACCACCTGCTACTACAGATGAACCCTGTACTCTATGTTTATGAATAGGCATTTGCGTTTCATTAAGTGTTACTGTACTTGTTCCTATTGGTTGCGCAAATGGCCTTGTTGTTAAACCAGGACCATCTCCATAGTGCATGGGAGCACGCCCCCTTAAATCAGGTAACTGAAATGTTGTCTTACCATCGCCACCATAAGTTATTCCGATAATGGAAAATAAAGCATTATATTGAGCAATAGACAATAGTCTGCCATCACATAATGCCCAGTCCCTCGGAGCATAGTTTCCTGCGAAAATTCTAATTTCACCTAAATACGGATCTGCCATTCCCTGATTCCCCCTTATCCTCTACTTGGAAAAATACCCACTTTTGCGATACAAAAAGATACGCTTAAATAGGGCTGCATATTATTATGTGCTTTATTCTGTCCTGTAATTGATAAAGCAGCTTCATTCATAGCTGTATTATCCTTTTTAGCATAAATATTCTTTCCGTTAACTGCACCCCATGTATTGTCTTTTGGTGAAGGCTTATCTGTTGTTGATGAGTCTGCTGTTATTTGATGGGTATGAGAGGGTATCTCATTAATCGTCAATGTATGTGCTTCCTCTCCTCCTACCGTTCCGTAAGCAATCTGATTACCTTGATGTAATGGTACTCTTCCTTGTAAATTTGGAAGCGCAAAGGTTGTCTTCCCATCCCCGCCATACGTACACCCTAATAATGAATAAAGCGCAACATTTCCAGTTATCGGCAACAATTGACCATTACAAGGGAGCCACCCATTTGGTATTTTATCGAAACTAAAAAGACGTATTTCTCCTAAAAATGGCTCTGCCATTATACTCACTCCTTTTTATTGAAAATCCGGATAAAGACCCTGCTTTGCAATAATAAAATTAATGACTAATGATGGCATGATGTTACTATGAGAGTAAATCCCACCTACATTAGAAACTAACTCGTTGTTCATTTGTACAATATTACTGGAAACATTCGTTTGATAATTTGTGAGGGTTGATATACCCCATGTATTATTAGCTGGCGAATTCTCTGTTGCTTCAGTTGTTATATTATTGGCATAAACACCATGAGTATGTGCAGGTAAATTTTCCTCCGCTAACGTAACTGTCTCCACTCCACCTTTACTTGCCCATGGATACTGAGAACTATTATGAATCGGTAATCTTCCACGTAAATCAGGTAAAGCAAAATTCGTTGTACCATCTCCCCCGTATTTGACACCTATTAATGAAAAAAGTGCCTCATTACCTTTAATAGTCAGTAATTGACCATTGCATAATTCCCACCCTACTGGAGCATATTTACCGCTAAACATACGAATTTCGCCTATATATTGATCTGACATTATGCACACCCCCCTTATTGTAATTTTAATGAATACTATTAAAATGTATTAGCAATACTCGCTAACACATCCTTATTCGCCTCTTGAATAGACATCGACTGTTTGGATTTCCGTATCTAAAACCTTCGCTATCTCAGATGGTGTATGTTTCGTAAAGAACAGACACATTGCCTTGATCTTTTTGCTTGTTCTATAGAAATTTATAGATGCTATAAAATTCCATTAATTAGATTTTGTCCTCTATGAAATCATATTCCAGCAAAATAGTAGTGACTTTTTGCAGGGATAGCTTGATGTTGTAAACGGTGGCATCTCTTTATAGGCTAGTCACAATTCTCTAATACTTTTTTTGTTAAGTGTTCACTACATTTATAAGTAGCTGTATGTACTATACCTATTAAAGATTTTTGTAAATCTTATTGTAGTATCTTAGTTCTTCGAGATATTTTTCTTTTCATTGGTAAAAAATTCAATCTCATGCTTATTTATTGCCATCTCATTTTTAAATACATATCATCAGTTGACACTATTTGAAATCCTAGTCTTTCATATAGATTTCTTGCAGGGTTTGTCTGAAAAACTTGCAATATCACTGGTTTATTTTCTTCTTTTGCCGTCTGCTGAAGTTTAGTAATTAGATATGTTCCTAATCCATTACCTTGGAAACTTGGCAAAATAGAGATATCAATAAGATGAAGATGTTGTGGTAAGTTTTCTGTTAACAACCTACCTGCATATTTATCATCTGAAAGAATAATACAGTGGCTTGCCTCAGGAAATTGTTGCTTATATGAGACCTGCTGTGCGTACCACTGCATTTCTAAAAAATGCTGTGTTTGTTCAGCAGACCATCCCCATAAATCTATCTCTTTTCGTCTAGTAGAAACATAGACTTCGTAGAGGAATGAATCATCATCTTTCGTAATAGGTTTAAGCTCTACTCTCATCTCGACTAAAAATCCTTAGTGGTTACAATGATAGATCGCACAAAGTTATGACCCTTTTCCGGTAGGTCTTCCCAGCTATCTATATGGAATTGATGATCGGCTAAGCATTCAGCTCTATTTTTACTTTTTTGGGGGATATCTAATGATAGCGAGATAGTGCCATAGGATTTTTCACCTGATGGTACCTTATCTCGCCAAGAGCACGAACATTCATAGCCATTTGGTCCAGTTGAAGCCTTAATACCTAATGCTTGAATAGTTGTATTAGGCGGAACATTAAGAGGCTCCTGACCCTCAATATCCTCTGTATTCCAAATACCCCAAGTTCGCTGCTTATGAAAAACTTCTAATTCACGATCTGTTGCATTTGTAATCATTAACGAAAAAGTCCAAGTTGCCATTTTAACACTCTCCTCCTGTGGTTACTTTTTTCTTAGCATTGTCCATAACATCGTATTCATGTGTACGGTTCAAAATTGCGTAATCCCATTCGGATGCTCCGATTAATGTCGTCACATTATTTTTATCAGTTCGATATAAAAGAATCATTTTACTAAAAATCCAAGGTACAACATCCATATCTTTATCACTTGGTGCTTCAAATTCTCTCTCAATTGATTTTCTCTCTGTTTGCTGTTGCTCTTTTGTCACAGAATTTAGTATATTAAACTTCGCCCTTATTTCCGTCTGTAATTCCTGTGATACACTTGCCTTCACTATTTTTTCTTCAGAAACTGAAGCATTTTCCGTAAATTTCAATGCGGTCTCAATCGTGCTAACCTTTTCTATTACTCTCTTACTTGTAGTCGATATAAAACGTTCATCTTTTACTTTTATTTTCCCTCGTTTAGTGACCGTCTCAATTTTTGTAGCATCTGCTCTTAAGCAATTAACCTCTACAGAAAAATAATCATTCACTTCACGCTTCTTCAAATAAAGGCTATCAAAATCTAAATCATTGACCCCATCCCAAAGTTTTTTTGAAATTTTAAATGTAGACGTTTTAAATATTGCATTCTTTTCAAAGTGAACCCCGCTAGGAATATACTGATTTAGATCAATAGTTTCTACATTCTCAACAACTTTCAATGTTTCTATTTTGGACCAATCAGTATATAAACTATTAGGTACTTCCTTTTTTCTTATCGTGTCCATCTTATTCGAAATACGTATATCCCGAACAAAGTTATGTCCATCATGAGTAATACCCTTCCATTCATTTACCTCAAAATATCCATTTGCTCTGCAAGTTGCTTCATTGGGATTATTATATGGCACATTAACATAGAGGCTTACTACCCCATATGGTTCCAGCATTTTCTCTTCCTGATTCTTGTTATTATCCTTCCATGAACATGAAAATTCGTAGCCGTTTGGACCAAAAGCAGATTTGACCCCTACAGCCTGTATTGTTTCTCCTGCTTTAATTGATTGGGGTCCTTTATCCTCTTCACCATTTGTATTCCAGTATCCCCAGTGCAATTGTGATTCCACCAACTCTAAATCTCGATCCGTGTCATTTGTAACATTTAAACTAAATGTCCAAGCCATAATTTAGTACCTCCGATTTACATGTTTTAATATTCAGAAATTAAATACCCTGTTTATAAGAAATATTTAATTCTTACTACCTAATAAAAAATCTAAAGGTTGCATTTTTTTGGTGACTTTTAACTTTTTTTTTATTATATTATAGGTCAATAGATTCCACTACGAATTCATTCCATTTTTTAGGTTAATTTTTCTTAACCTTTTGCTATGAATTATTGAAAGTTAGGAGCTAGATATGAAAAAAATTATCGCTATAGCTACTGGCTTCTTTCTAATAATTTTCCTTTTTATCCCTACTATTACATTAAGCGAAGAAAAAACTACCCTTTCTGCACAGCAAGGTATTTATTTACTACAGGAAATGGAGCTGCAAGATAAAAAATTTTATTTACGAGGACAATGGGAGTTTTATTGGCAGGAGCTGCTTCAGCCTGAGGATTTTCAGCATTCAAAGTTAAAAGTAAAACCTCAATACATAGAAGTACCAGGTACATGGGCGAAGACTGCTTATACTGGTATAGCTTTGTCAAATCATGGGTATGGAACATATCGATTGCATATTCAGTTAGATGAAAAAGAGAAGGACCATTTATTTTCACTCTATCTACCATCCGTCGCCTCTGCCTTTCAGCTTTGGGTAAATGGTAAACCTATAGCAAGAAATGGTAAGGTGGGCATAGACCGTCAAAGCATGAAACCAAGATCATTTTCGCAGGTAGTTACTTTTCAGCCTGAATCTAAAGATATAGAATTAGTCATGCAAGTATCAAATTTCTCTCAACGTAAGGGGGAATGTGGTCTCCTATCATTTTTGGCTACGAACATGTTATTAAGGAGCATCGGGAATTCACTATTATACGAGATATCATCATTGCAAGCTCTGTCCTTGCACTAAGCTTTTATTATATTTCCTTATATTTATTTAGGGTTACTTCTCAGTTGCCAATTTTTCTAGGCATCTTTTGTTTATTAGTCTCTTTACGAGTATTGCTGGTTGGTAATATTCTCTTAATGCAATTATTTCCCTTATTTCCCTGGGAATTAAGTGTGAAAATTGAGTATCTAACTTTTTATATTGGATTTATGGTTGTATTTTTATTTTTAGCACATACCTTCCCTCAGGAAATTAATAAAAAGATAGTAAAAATGACACTGTCTGTCTGTATAATTTTCAGTCTGACAACCTTATTTCCCGCTATTATTTTCACTCAATTTTTATCTACTTTTCAAATTTGGATAGGCTTCATGCTTATATATTTACTATATATTGTATCTCTCGCAGCTTTGCGTAAACGTGAAGGCTCTTACCTAAATTTCTTTACAATAGTTGTCTTAATGATTGCAATCATCAATGATTTATTTTTACATAATAGCTGGTTAGAAACCATTGATTTAACGCCCATTGCGGCTGCCCTTTTTCTATTTATTCAAACATTGGTAGTGGCGCAGAAGAGTTCTGAGGCATTTAAAAGAGCTGAATCCTTATCTGTGGAGTTACTAAAAATAAACGCCTCCCTTGAGCAAAAAGTGGCGGAGCGTACAAAGGATTTGCAGGAGAAAAATAGTCAGCTCTTGCACATTGAAACATCCAGAAAATCATTTTTTTCATCTGTTGCACATGAAATAGGAACACCTATGCAAATCATGCAGGGCTATATTCAAATTATGCAGTCTAAAGTTGAATCTGAGGAATTACAGGAGTATTTAACTATCATTTATGAGAAATCCAAGTTTTTCCATCACTTAACTAAAGATCTTCAAGATTTAGCAAAAATGGATGAAGGGCAATTTGAATATACATTTGAGCATATAAATGTCCATTTTTTCTTAGAATACATAGTTAAACAACTGAAGCATTACATTGAAAATGAAGGTCTTCATTTTCAGCATTCAGCCTTACACACAATAGAGGGAGTTTCCATTTATGCCTGGTTAGATGTTACACGAATGGAGCAGGTATTTCTAAATTTAATTCAAAATTCCATTAAATTTACCCCTACGGATGGAACCATTGAAATTGATGTAGATTGTACACCCATCGTAAGAGATACGCTGCAAGGTTTTTTGTCGATTAGAGTTACAGATAACGGTCAAGGTATAGATGCTGAGTTATTACCTCATGTTTTTAAGCGCTTCATGAAAGGAAATGCCCCTAATAAGGCTCAAAAAGGATCTGGTCTGGGATTAGCCATTAGTAAGGAAATTATTCATAAGCATCAAGGAAACATCTATGTTGAAAGCGAGCTTGGTAAAGGCAGTACCTTCACAATAGTCATACCTGTAAACTTTGTAAAGGAGGATATATATGGCTAAAAAAATTATTATTGTCGAAGATGATGTAGATATTCAAAACCTTCTTAGTGTTGCATTAAAAAATGCTAATTTTTTGCCATACATATTTTCAAATGGTGAAGATGTCTTACAGCAATTTAATATTGTACAACCTGATCTTGTTCTATTGGATGCACAACTGCCTGGGATTGACGGCTTTGAGGTGTGTGCAGAAATTCGTAAATTTTCAAATGTCCCTATTATTTTTGTGAGCTGTTTAGCAGACGGCTCAGATATAATACGGGGGCTAGAGCTGGGAGGAGATGATTATGTCACAAAGCCATTTGATTTATTTGAATTAATTGCACGTATACATTCAAACATAAGAAGATCGCCTGTGTATGTCAATGAGACTATAAACCACAAACATGTAGACTCCGAGACCCTATCCATTGAAAACTTTCGCTTTCATGTTCACTCTGGGAAAGTGAATATTAATGATACTGTACTCATGTTGCCCACTAAGGAATTTCAAATTTTATTTTTTTTAGCGCAGCATCCTGAGCAAATTTTTCATCCATCTGAGCTTTATAGATTGATTTGGGGAGAGGATAGTATCGGACAAACCCAAGCAATAAAGGTTCATATCAGTAATCTCAGAAAAAAATTAGAGTCTATTTCTGGGCATAATGCCAAAATTTTAAATATACGTGGCTTTGGTTATCAGCTATTATTTCATCAAAATGACCATGTATAAATGATAAGAATCTGCTATAGTTTAGCAGATTCTTTTGTTAGTCCACATTAGTAATCTAATTGGAATCGAGAGAAGATCTTCCACACTAGCTCATTTCGATTCGAGACATTTACTTTTTGAAAAATAACCTTCAAATGATCCTGTACAGTATAAATTGAAATACCAAGATTATAGGCAATCTCTTTTGTTGGAATCCCTTTAATAATTTCAAACACCACTTCCTTTTCCCTTGGTGTAAGATTGTAAGCCGTTATTAAAAAATTTAGCATTTCTCTCGAAGAAGCCTCATTTATTAATAAAGCAATTTGCTGTTCTTGATGGCTTGTCAGCATAAATGATGCACGAATAGTAATATAGCCTGTATCCTTAATAGGCACTATTAAAGAAGTATTGGTATTGTAGTTATCAGCAAGCAGCTTTGCACATATCGCCTGAATAGGCTTTGGTACTTGCCATTCCGATAGGCTTTCATACTTTCTTAAAATTGATAATAATTCGCAAGCCTTAGTATTACTAGAATGTATTTTTAGCTCTTTATCAAAGATAACAATGCCTTGTTCTCCCTCTACAGCTGGAAGCCGCTCCTCAATAATATAATGATGGAACTCCTTTAACGTCTCCCCCATAATGGGCATCACAATTTTTATAAGTACTAGATCTTTATCTTGAAATAAAGGCTGCTCACTTTCAGCTCTTTTGAACAGTGTTAAAAAACCGTAGCATTGTCCTTGATAAGTTAAAGCAGCTCGTATTTCATCACTAAAACCATTGGGCGCTAACACTTCTCTATAGCGAGAACTTTGGCTTGTCGCATCGCTTAGCCTACCTATATATTGACCACTGCGAACTAAGAATTCATATTTATTTATATCCTCTGCAGCATACTCCAACTCCATAATCTCCTGATGAATAGCCTCTATAGAATGTTCCGTAACAGCACCTACCGAAAAAAGTGTATGTGCATCCGTTAATGTACAGCAATATGCATAAAAATTTATTTGTGTTCGTAGAGCTTCTATCATTAATTGGCGGTATTCAAATGAATTTTTGCTGCGCTTTAAGCATTGTTCAGATTTTCTTCGCCAGTATTGTGCACCCTTCATAAAAATCTACCTCCCCCAGAAATATGGGATAGTTCTTTTTTTCTGAGACATTATAATTGAGAATAATTCTTAATTAAATTGTACAAAAGTTCAACAGAGAGGAGTACTATTTTTATTTCATATTTAGAGAACAATCCTATGAAATACTGAATAATCTCGCAAAAGAGTGATTACTATCTATTACCCTAAGAATTTAGGAGGTATAAAATGACCAAACCAATACACAACTGGAATGACTCTTCTGTCTCTGCCTACCAACAATCCATTCGTCAAAAAATTATTGGCTACGACCTTATATATGACATGATGGCCAATATATTTCATAACTTTCCCACTACTCATAAAGTTTTAGTAGTAGGAGCAGGTGGTGGGCAGGAGCTACTAACATTAGGTGAGTCATTTCCTTCTGCTCATTTCACGGCAGTTGATACATCTAAGGTAATGCTAGAGCTAGCTGCTAAACAAATTGATTCTCTTCCATATGCACTTAATATTGAGTGGATTGACAGAGATTTACTGACATTAAACGTAAAGGAACTGTTTGATGTAGCTACCTGTCATTTAGTCTTACATTTTATGAAGGATCTTGATCAAAAGAAAGCCCTGCTTCAAAAAATAGCAGATAGCCTGAAGGAGAATGGTGTGTTATTTATATCATCTATAAATGCTGATTTAACTTCCTCAATGTTCAAGCATCAGCTCCGCTTTTGGCGAAGCTCAATGCTCCATAATGATATTTCCGAAAATCATTGGCATCGTTTTGAACAATCGTTTAACAATACAACCCATCCAATTAAACTCGATTCGCTTATTGATTTGTTGAAGGATGTCGGCTTTACAACAATCATTCCCTATTATAAAACACATATGATTGATGCTTTAGTAGCTATTAAGGGAGAAGAGTTTAAATGAATAAAGAGAATATCTTAATTGTTGGAGGCTATGGTGAAGTCGGAGGGAAAATTGCAAAACTCCTGTTACGAAACTATCCGAATAGAGTATTAATTGCTGGTAGAAATATAGAAAAGGCTAAGCAATTTTGCGCTCGCTACAATCATCTTGCAACCCCTATACAGATGGATGTGTCAAAGACTGTACTTCCGCAGCAACTAGAAGGGGTTGCGCTTGTGATTATGTGTTTAGAGCAACAAGATACTGCATTTGCTCAGCTATGCTTGAGAGAGGGGATTATGTATATTGATATTACTGCCAGCTATGCCTTTCTTAAAAAATTAGAGGATCTTCATCCAATTGCTGTACAACATCATTCTACTATTGTATACAGTGTTGGAATGGCACCAGGATTAACGAATTTAATGGCGATGCATGCCGCACAGCAATTAACTACTGTTGACCAGCTTCATATTTCAATTTTACTTGGAGCTGGGGATACACATGGCACTGCGGCAATTTTATGGATTTTGGACCAGCTGAATAAGCCCTACCATATTATGTATCAGCATAAAAAGCAGACCGTCAATAACTTTACCAATAGGAGGATTGTTCATTTTCAGGGTGTTGGAAAACGCAGTCTCTATCAATTTAATTTTTCAGATCAGCATACATTAACCAAGCATTTTTCAACTAGTCAAATTGTTACGAGAATGGGCTTTGATATAGAGTCGCTCAATCGATTCGTCTCGTTTTTACAAAAAAGCCATCTATCCTATATGCTGAAGTTCGACAAAGCTCAACATCTATTGGCATCAGCTATGCAAAAAATAAAAATTGGTTCAGATGTATGTGGCATTAAGGTGGAGGCCCTTGGTAGGGATCAGTATGAGGAGAGAGCTGTAGCAATAACATTTTTGGAGCATGATGAATCAATGGTAACAGCTAAAATTGCAGCAACTATCGCTACTGAATTACTTGAACATCATCAACCAGCAGGAGCCTATCATATTGAGGAATTGTTTACCGTCGAAACGTTAAAGAAACATTTTTCGTTTTCCTCATTTATAGTAGAATAGAGGCTTATTTTCTTAATATAAAAATGCACGATGATTATTAGAAATTTATCTAACAATCACCGTGCTTTATGGTCTAATCCGCTTTAATCCATAGACTTATGATTTTTTGATATAGCTATTTTAACGATGCAGCATTAAAACTATAAAACTTTCTCTAAAAAATCCTTTGCACGCTGTGTTGATGGCTCTGTAAAGAATTGTTCTGGTGGAGCATCCTCAATTAGCTTCCCGCCATCGAGGAATAGTACACGATCTGCCACCTCACGAGCGAAGCCCATCTCATGAGTAACAATCAACATTGTCATGCCTGTATCTGCAAGGTTTTTCATAACTGCCAAAACCTCTTTAACCATTTCTGGATCAAGTGCAGAGGTAGGCTCATCAAATAAAATTACCTTTGGATCCATTGCAAGTGCACGAGCAATGGCAACACGTTGCTTTTGTCCACCAGACAAACGGTTAGGATACTCATGACGCTTCTCAAATAGACCGACCTTTGTCAGTAAATTCTCTGCATTTTTTATGGCAGCCGACTTGTCCACCCCTTTCACATTAATGGGTGCATATGTTAAATTTTCTAGTACTGTTTTATGAGGAAAAAGATGAAAATGCTGAAAAACCATGCCGACTTCTTCACGTATTTTCATAATATTTGTCCCTTTATCCGTTAAAATATCACCAGCAATAGTAATTTTTCCGCTCGTCGGCTCTTCTAATAGATTTAAGCAGCGAAGAAATGTTGATTTACCAGAGCCGGACGGTCCGATAATGGCAATAACCTCTTTTTCTTTGATTTCGGTTGAGATCCCTTTAAGTACCTCATTTTGCCCATATGATTTATGAAGCTCTTCAATTTTAATCACTTTTTCTCATTCCTTTCTCGATTCGTTTACCAAGGAACGTTAAGACAAGGGTCATGATGTAATAAATTACACCAGCAAAGAGTAATGGCTCAAGGTAGCGATATGTTGAACCCCCAACAATATAAGCACGACGCATAATATCTAATGCACTAATGACCGTTACTACTGCTGTTTCTTTATTTAATGTGATAAATTCATTGACTAAAGATGGTAAAATATTTTTTACTGCTTGTGGGATAATAATATCCTTCATCATTTTTGCATAGGGAATCCCCAATGCTTGTGCCGCTTCCATCTGACCTTTATCAACAGCATTAATACCAGCACGAATAATTTCTGAAATATAAGCACCTGAGTTTAAGCCGAAAGCCATAATGGCTGTTGGAATTGGTTCGATTTGAATATCTAATAACTGTGGTACTGCATAGTAAATAATTAATAATTGTAGGACAAGTGGTGTACCTCGGAAAATAGATGTATAAAAATCCGCAAACCAACGTAAAACATTCACTTTACCAATTTTACATAGTGCGAGTAGTATCCCTACGATAAAGCCGATGATTGAGGCACCGATTGCAATTTGAAGTGTAACACCTATTCCTTTTAGGATATAAGGAATAGAGGGAACGATAGCTGAAAAATCTAAATTCACAGCATCTCCCTCCTTTCTTGATTTCTGTTAAGAATATGAAAAGCACAAGCGATAGCCCAAAATAGGGCTACCGCAGTCCATTTATTTATTCAACTTTTTCTAACCATTTTTCTTCTAGCTCTTGAATTTTACCTTCATCAGCTAATTCCTTTAATGCTTTGTTAATTTTATCTTTTAGATCGCTTCCTTTTGGAACAGCGATTGCTTTGAAATCTTCTGGTTGCTCTTCAACAGGGAAAGCAGCTAATTTGTCATTTGTTTTAAGATAACCTTTGGCAACGCCGCCTTCTAAAATTCCAGCATCCAAACGTTTAGACATCATATCCTGGATGATTTCAGGAATTCGAGTACGACCTTCAACAGTTGCATCTACTTTTTTCGCAATATTATTCCCTAAATTTTCTTGGATAGAAGCTGTTTGTACACCAATTTTTTTACCAGCTAAATCAGCCTCTTTTTTAATACCGCTATCCTTTTTCACGATAATTACTTGTTCTGTCTCATTGTATTTATCCGTGAAATCAACCACTTGCTCACGTTCTGGGTTTGGCGTCATGCCTGAAATAACTACATCGATTTTGCCTGCTTGTAATGCTGGTACCAGGCTGTTAAAATCCATATCCTGCACTTGCATGTCTACACCAATTTTTTCACCAACTAATTTGATTAAATCAATATCAAACCCGATAATTTCTTCACCTTTTGCAGCATCAACATACTCAAATGGTGCATAGTCAGCTGAAGTACCTACTTTTAATACTTGCTTTTGCTCAGTACCCACATCAGCATTTGAATTTGTACTATTATCTTTATTTTCTTTTGCGCCACATGCAGCTAGTACACCAATTACTAAAACGAGCATTAGCAAGAATGATTTATTCTTCATCATCATAGATCTCCTTTTAAGTTTATTTTATTGTGTATGAGAATGGATTTCTCGAAAATAGTCGAATGGATAATTATTCATTTAAGAGAATAAAAAATCTATCTGCTAATTAAGATATACTCTTTTGAAATAATAATCAAGCTAAAGTGAATAATTTTTAGCTGAATATTATAAACATAATTTTCAGATAAGTCAATTTATTTTTGTTTTCAACATTACTAAGGTTACCTTTACTATTTTCCGTTTTATCAACTTTTATCCCACTATTGCACAATTCCCATAAAAAACTTTTAGCATCATTCAATTTCATCCTAAAAATGTAAAAAAGCATGTAGGAGATCTATATCTCCCACATGCACTAAATAACCTGCTGATCTCTATTCTAGTTTAATCCAAACAAATTTTGCCGATTTCTAAAAAACTATCTATTATTACAGACAGCTTTCTTCTGATTATTGTGCTGCTGCTTGAACCTCATCAAATGCCCAGTGGTTTCTTGGAACATCTGTGAATAATGGCGCTTGTTCTGTTGGTGTAACTGAACGTTCAAATAAACGATTTAATACTTTTACTGCTTGTGCTCTTGTTAAATAGCCGTCTGGATTGAACGTATCCTTAGTCGTACCTGTCATAATGCCTTGTGCACTAACTACCGCAATCGCTTCGGCTGCCCAGTGATTAGTTTTTACATCCTTAAATACTTTTGTCTGAGACTTGTTCACTTCCCCATTTTCTGCTAACCAACGTGCAACCACTGTAGCCATTTGTGCACGTGTGATAGAGCTATTCGGGCTAAAGGTTGTTGCTGTTGTGCCTTTAAATAAGCCTGTTTCCTTTACAAATTCAATCGCATCCTTCGCATCATGTGTTGTTGTATCTGTAAATGTCGCTGTTGCTTCTGGAATTAAATTTCCTGTTAGATGACGCGCCAACATACTTGTCATTTGAGCACGTGTTACAAATGCCTCTGGACGGAATGTGCCATCTGGATAGCCCTTAATATATGGCTCAGACACAGGATCTTCTACTGTAACTTCTTCCTCCACCTTTACTTCCTCTTTTGGCTGCTCCTTTTTCACAGGTGCATATATAATTGAGAATGTAGAGAATTTTATTACTTCAAATTGGATACCTTTTGTTCCTTCCTTGAAATCTACTATTTTCCCACGTACTACCTCTATTGTGCCATCACTATGTTCGATATAGATTGCTAAATTCGCTAGCTGCTCCTGTGTGACATCCTTTGGTAACGGCAATGTTAACGTTACTGGTCGATTCTGCATATTAGTTTCAATCGTCATTGGTTGTCCGAGTAATGTGATTGCTGCACTGTTTGTTAGTTGTAGTACATTTACCTCTGTTTTAGCACGATCTTCTAATTGCTGCTTTGTTGCTTGTGATTTGACTGGCACTACTCGGAAATAAATATCTTTGTCGAAATTCGCTAAAGATGGTGCAGGAATATCCAGTTTCACTGTTTCCATATCAATTCCTAAGCCTGTTTGCCCCTCTGTTAATAATTGTGCCGCCTCTCTTGCAATACCTACCGTTGTTTCACTTACTTGCTGCTGTGCGTCTGGAATAACAATACGCGACTTTTTGTTTTCTTGACTCGCCAGTTTTTCAATTGACTCTCTTGCATTTGCAGGTGTAAAGTTCACTGTATCCTTTATCACACCACCACTATTGTCGCGCGTAATAACTGTTTGTACGAGCACAGCATTCGGATTACTCGCATTCACTACATCTACCTTAATTTGATTAGTTGAAGATGGTGTTGATGGCGTTGAATCTGGCACAGATGGCGATGTTATATTCGGTGTTGATGTAGCATTCCATTTTGCATAAAGTGTGATATTTCCTGTTACTTTATCAGTTTGGAAATTCCACGGTGTTTGCAATGCACTATCTTTATACCAACCTACAAATGTATAGCCTGATTTTACTGGTACAGTAGGTGCCGAGACCCCTTCTCCTTGTGTCACGGCTTTCGACGCTACATCACCGCCTCCATTTGAGTTAAATGTGACGATATATGCTGGGAAACCTACTGAATAAATTGTCATTGCCTGTGGTATAGTGCCACCCCATTGTACAGATGGCTGCATTGACTGGTCTGTGTACCAGCCTGTAAATGTTGGTATTACAGTTTGTTCACTAAAAGCTGATTCGTCTATACTATCCACAGCTCCCTTAAACTCAGCTATTTCTAAGTTATTACTTCGAAATGCTGAAATACCTATTGCTGTGATTGTTGATGGTATTGTGACACTTGTTAATTTATTTGAAGCAAAGGCTGGTCCATCTATTTCCTGCACACCTTCTGGAATCTCTACACTCGTCAATTCATTTTCTGCAAAGACTGCCCCATTAATCTTTTTAAGTGTTGATGGAATCTTGACATTTGTTAATTTATTCATTAAAAATGCATTACTACCGATTTCTTCGATTCCTTCCGGGATATCTACATATGTTAATAGATTTTCCGAAAAGGCACTATAACCAATTTTCTTCATTGTGGAGGGAATGATTAAGTTGGTTAACTGATTCTCTGAAAAAGCAGATACTTTAATTTCTTGTATACCTTCTGAAATAGTTACATTTGTTAACCCTTTCTTCTTAAAAGCGCCAGCCCCTATAACTGTTACATTTTTACCATTAATTTCAAATGGTATTTCCAAATCTGTTGGCACTTGCCCTGTATAGCCTGTAACCGTTACTGTTCCATCACCATTGTCGGATGTAATAAATGGACTCGCTGATAGCCACTTTGCATGCAGTGTTACAGGCTCTGTTACTGTATCAGTTGCAAAATTCCATGGCGTTTGGAAGTCCTCACGATACCAACCATCAAAAATATAACCACCCTTTGTTGGATCAGTTGGCTTCGTTACAAGTTCTCCATCCATAACATCTTCTTTTTCTACTGCACTACCCTCATATGTTTCAAAGGTTACTTCATGCGGTGTTTGTGGTGTAGAGTAAACTTTTAGGGCTGTTGTTACAGTTTGTTGATCCCATAGTGATTGGCCATTACCGTTTATAAACCACTGAGTAGTATTTATGTCACCATTTTGAAATTGAAATGCCATAGGATCAATTGTCACTTCTTGATTTGTTGGTTGTTTAAACTCTATTTTCTTTAATTTATTAAATGAAAAGGCTGAACCGCCAATCGTTTTTATATTAGATGGGAAAATAATGCTTTCCAGCTCATTCATTAAAAATGCGCCCATGCCTATTTTATCAATATGACTTCCTGATTCAAAAATAAGGTTTGTTAATTTATTCTGCGAAAAAGAACTCGCGCCTATCTTTTCTACACTTGATGGAATCGTGATAGACTCAATTTGATTTAACATAAAGGCACTATCTCCAATTTCATTTAAATTAGAAGCTGGCTCAAACATTAATGATGTCAGTTGACTATTTTCAAAAGAATTGTTGCCTATCTTTTGAACGGAAGCAGGAATTGTGACACTCCCTAAAGCATTGTTTGCAAAAGTTGACATCCCAATTTCCTCTAACTTTGAGGCTGGCTCAAACGTTAAGGACGTTAATTGAGTCATAAAAAAGGCATGGTTACCTATCTTTTTAACAGAAGCAGGGATTTGGACACTCCCTAATGTATTGCTCATAAAAGCTACTAATCCTATTTCCTCTAAGTTAGAGGCTGATTCAAATGTTAAGGATGTTATTTGATTATTTGCAAAGGCACCATCCCCTATCTTTTGAACAGAAGCAGGGATTTGAACACTCCCTAATGTAGTGCTACTAAAGGCTGACATTCCTATTTCCTTTAACTCAGAGGCTGGTTCAAAAGTTAAGGATGTTAATAGACGATTTGCAAAAGCACCCTCTTTTATTACTGTTACTTTTTTTTCAACACCACCATCCTGTAGCGTGCGTGGAATAACTAAGTTTCCATCTGGGATTAGTCCTGCATATCCAATAATAGTTAAACCATCTGGATTCGTTTCTGTTAGGAATCCACCATCAGCTTTAGGAGATAATACCCCTAGCTGTGACCAAATAAGTACCACGATGATGAAGACGCTACTCCATTTTTTTATCATCTATAAACCTCCTCTTTCATGTGTTGTTTTACTTAGTATAAAAGAATCATGAGTTTTCTTGGCGTTAAGATTTCTTAACGTTCAGCCTGCATCTATTAATAAAGGAATCTATCTTGTATAATCCAACTAAAACCGTGTCAAGTGAGTGAGTCAATGAAGGTTTAGGGGGTTTTTAAGGATGAAAAAATTATCAATACTGTTCGCAATTATTATCGGAGCACTGCTGCTAGCAGGCGTTATTCTTCCCTTATCCCAAACTAAATCGCATGGACCACTAGCAGTTAAAGGCGTGATGGATTTGCGCCATCATATATTTAACGATAATACTCCTATCAAATTAGATGGTGTGTGGGCATTTATTCCGAATCGTTTGGTTGATGGTGCGACCTTCGATACCTATCAAAGCTATCTCGTTGATGTCCCTTCAGGATGGACTAAATATACGATTGATGGGCAGCCACTCCCCCCATTCGCAAGTGGAACTTATCGACTTAAGATTTTATTAAATGATCATGAGGATATTTTAGGGATTAAAACAAATGTCATTCGCATGTCCAATGCAATCTATATCAATGGACATCGAATTGGACAAAGCGGAGAGCCTGCTGAGAATGCCCACTATATACCGCACAATACGCCGTATACTGCTTATTTTTCGCCTGATCAAAATGAACTGGAATTGATTGTGCATGTAGCAAATTTTGATTATGCACCAGGAGGGGGTATTATTAGCTCCATTTTTTTGGGGGATCAAACTAGTATTACAAAGCTTCGTGAAGGTGCACTATTCTACGATTTAATTACACTAGCAGCTTTTTTAACAATGTTTATCTACTTTTTTGGCTCTTATCTTTATTCTAAATTAGGGATTGAGCAGCTTTATTTTGCGTTATTTTGTTTTGCTAGTGCACTCTACACGCTTACGCATGGCGAAAAGCTGCTACTAGCCCTTGTCGATATGAGCTATGTACCGTTTCAAAGTATACAAATGGCTTCTAGTGTCTTTGTTGGTCTTTCTATTTTGCTCTATTTTTATCGCGCTTTGCCACAATATATGAATTATTGGATGGTAAAGGTACTATCTATTATAGGTATATTCATGATGTTTTTTATGATACTGCCAGCATCCATTAATTCTAAATTACAAAACGTTAATTCCTTATATGTATTTGTCAATATCATTTATATTTTCTATGTACAAATTATCGCAATCTACCGACGTGTTCCTGGTGTTATGTATTTAATAATAAGCTCGTTAGCCATTCTGCTTTATTTTATCGTTGCTACATTAAATACACATATTAATCTTGAATTGAATGCCTTGCCGCCCTTGCTGCCATTTATTTGTTTAACAATGCTTTCTTTATATATTTCACATCGTTTTGCAGATTCATATTTAGAAAAAGGTAAGCTAACAGAGGCACTTATACGTGTAGATCAATTAAAAGACGAATTCCTTGCTAAAACATCTCATGAATTCCAAACACCTTTGCATGGCATTATTGGAATTTCTCAGTCTATGCTAAATGACAATAGCAAGCCTGATTTAGCTGTAGAACAGAAAGAGAAAGTAACACTTATATTTAATATCGCTGAACGCCTCTCCTATTTGGTTAACGATATACTTGATTTTTCTAAATTAAAGGAGAATGAACTAGCATTGCAGATGACATCTGTCGATTTATTTGCGACTACACATATGACTGTGGAAGTGCTGTCTTATACAATTAGCAAAGATGTAAAAATCTATAATCATATTGAACGTGGACGCTTTGTCCATGCGGATGAAAATCGACTTCGACAAATTCTCTATAACTTAATTCATAATGCAGTGAAGTATACAAATAAAGGAACAATCGATATTACTTGCTATGAGGAACAGGCATTTCTAGTGATTGACATTAAAGATACTGGATGCGGCATTGCACCCGAAAACTTAAAAACAATTTTTAGCCCATTTCAGCAATTAAGCCCTTCTGTTGATGGTACTGGATTAGGTTTACACATTACAAAGGAACTTGTGGAACGGCAAGGTGGCAAAATTAGCGTACATTCTATTGTCGGTCAAGGTACAACATTTTCTGTCAAACTGCTAAAAGCACAGCAGAAACATGAAGAATTACCAATAACGCCAATACAAACCTATCGACAACCTTTCCTAACATTCCCACATATTGTTGAAAATATTGGGAGGAAAAAAATTCTTATCGTGGATGATGATGCTGTTAATCTAAAAGTATTAATTGATATTCTGACACAGGAAAACTACTCTATTATTGCTGTTGATAATGGGCAGCATGTCTTTGATCAGGTCACACAACATCCTGATATAGATTTACTGATTTTAGATATTATGATGCCTACTATTTCTGGCTATGAGGTTTGCCAGCAAATTAGACAAAATTATACCTCTACAGAGCTACCCATTTTAATGTTAACAGCGGCCATGCGTCCAGAGGATATGATTGCAGCCTTTCAATCCGGAGCGAATGATTTTTTACATAAGCCGCTTGATATAGTAGAGCTCAAAACGCGTGTACGCAATCTTATTTTATTAAAGGATTCAGCAGAAACAGCAATTGCGATGGAAACTGCCTTTTTACAGGCTCAAATTAAACCACATTTTGTTTACAACGTACTAAATTCAATTTTATCGCTTAGTTATTTAGATTTGGAGCAGGCACGGACAATGATTACAAACTTTGCTATCTTTTTACGCAATAGCTTTGCCTTTGAAAATGCCAATAGTCTTGTTCCATTAGAAAAAGAGCTTAGTCTTATTGAGGCATATATAAATATTCATTGCACACGATATCCTGAGCAGTTAGAATGGGAAATTTGCATGGATGAGCCTATTCAGTGTCTAATCCCCCCGCTCCTGCTTCAACCTTTAGTGGAGAACGCACTCCTTCATGGGCTGAAGGCAAAAAAAGAGGGTGGTAGGCTGCAATTATTGATTAAGCAAGAGCAGCAAAAGTTGATTTTTCAGCTTACAGACAATGGTATTGGTATATCACCAAAGCTTTTGCAGCAAATTCAAAGTGGTGAAACAACTGCTAGTCAAGGAATCGGTCTTGTAAATATCTCTAAACGATTAAAAAAATTTGAAAATGCTGCGATCCAGTTTGAAAGTCTTGAAAATAAAGGAACAACTGTCGAAATTCATTTTCCAATTATTTCAATAGAAAGGATATGAGTATCTTGTTAAAAGCAATCATTATAGATGATGAAATTTTAGCCATTCGTTTATTAGAATCCATGCTAAAGGCAAGCTGCTCTATTGAGATTATCGGAACCTTCCTAAATCCAAAAGAGGCCTTAGCAAATATTGATACATTAAACCCTGATATTCTGTTTTTAGATATTGAAATGGCTGAAATGACTGGTCTTGATCTTGCTTCTAAAATAGAGGATGCCTCACATCAAATAGATATTATCTTTGTGACAGCGTATGAGCATTATGCCTTAGAAGCATTTGATGTACAGGCTACAGACTATATTTTAAAACCAATTGATTATGATCGATTATTGAAAACGATTGAGCGACTATACGAACGACGATATCCTATGAAATCCTTGATGTCGATCGAACATGAGTCTACTAAAATAATTCATACATTGCATTTTCATATACATTCAGGAAAAGTTTCAATTGGTGATACTGTATTCGCTTTATCAACAAAGGAATTTCAGATTTTATTCTTTTTAGCACAGCATAGCCATCAAGCCTTTCCATCTGCTGAGCTATATCAACGTATTTGGGATGAGGATAGCATTGGACAAACACAGGCATTACGTGTTCATATTAGCAATTTAAGAAAAAAGCTAGATGCGATTCCAGGACAACCAGCTAAAATTGTGATGGCAAGAGGTGCTGGCTATCAATTAGTTTTTCAATATTAATCGTAATAGCTCTATCCTTTCGTTTTGTGGTTCTATCCACAATTTCGGAGATTCAATCCACCAATTTAGCTTGATTATCCAGCACTTTAAAACCTCTATCCACCAATTCAAAAAGACTGCTTGCTTTTTTGGCAAACAGTCTTCTTTCTATTTTTCTTCTGGAAACAGCTTGGGCTTCAGTTCATCTTCACCAGAGCCTTCAGCCAAAGGAACCCTAGAGCGATAGGCAGCACGACAGATTAAGTGCCCTGCAACAGGAGCAGTTACAAAGACGAAGAGGATACCTAATATTAAACGTACACTTACAAAACCATCGTGTACCCAAAAGTAAATAAATGCACCTAATAAACATGTTAATACTGATAGCGTTGAACTTTTCGTTGCGGCATGGGAGCGTGTGTAAACGTCAGGTAAACGAATCATCCCATATGCACTAATAACACTTACTATGGAGCCAATCAAAATGAGGATGACAGCCGCCCATTCAATCATTTGATTTACGTTCAACAATCACACCTCTTTCGATATATTTTGTAAAAGCGATTGTACCGATAAATGCTAAAATACCTAATATCAAAATTGCTTCTAAATATGCCTTTGTTTTCAATACAATCGACACTATGGCGATTGCAGACAATAAATTTACACCAATTGTGTCAAGGGCGATAGCACGGTCAGGCATCGATGGCCCTCGAATAACACGATACAGTGACAGCGCAATGGAAACACTAAATAATGCTAAAGCTAAGAGTAAAATATTTTCAATCATTAACGTGTCACCTCCATTATTGCTTGTTCAAATTTACCTATAGAACGAATAACTGCATCCTTCGATTGCTCAATATCCATTGCATGAATATAGAACACATCGCCCTCCTCAGAGACCTCCATCACTACTGATCCTGGAGTGAGTGTGAGCAGTAACGCAAGTGCTGTTATTTCCCAATCTCCCCTTAATACAGTTTTGTACGTAAATATGCCAGGAGTAATCGTAAGTCTTGGCGTAGTTATTTGCTTTAGCACGCTATAGCTCGATAATAGTAGCTCCCAATTGAAGAGCCATAGTAATTTAATAATAGAAAACACACGTCGCAAATAAAATTGTGTGCCATAAAAGCTATGCAACGCATACAAAATTCCAATACCCACAATAAAGCCAATTAAAAATGTGGAAAATTGCGGAACTACCTCATCCTTTAGCAATAACCAAAGTGCTGCGATAAATAAATTAAGAATAAATTGCATTGCCATTATTTACTCACCTCACCCTGCCAAGCTTCTCCATCTAACACAGCATCAATATAAATCGATGGTGTATAAAGGGTTTCTGCTGCATCTGTTACATATGGCGCCATCCACTCAGCTCCAATCCCTAAACCAATTGTGCAAACTGCCAATAATGCTAACGGCAAGACAATGCGTTTTGGTAATGGCTTCTCATCTTCTAGACTAATAATTGTTTCTCCAAAGAATGACGAAAGAAAGATTCGTAGAAGGGAATACAAGACAATTAAACTTGATAAAAACCCTAGACCCAACAGGACAAAATTCCCACCTTCAATCGCACCTTGTCCAATTAAAACCTTGCCTAAAAACCCGCTTAATGGCGGTATACCAGCAAGTGAGCACATGACAATAAAGAATAACCAGCCGAAAAGTGGATAATTTCGAATTAGCCCACTCATATTATCTATTAACGTTTCACCCGTAACATAAATCATCATACCTACTGCCAAAAATAACATAGCTTTCGCTACCATATCATGCATTAAATAATAGGTTACCCCTTGTAGTGCTGACTCCGTGCCAATCGCAAGACCAGCTACTATAAATCCAACACCAATAAGGACATTATAAGAGGCAATAGTTCGTACATCTCGCCCTGCCAATGCGCCCATACAACCAGCAATTATCGTTAGTCCTGCCATAATCCCGAGTGCAGTATGTGTTACATCTGGATTGTTTGGAAAAAGCAAAGTAAAGGTACGAACAAGCGCATAAATGCCAACCTTTGTTAATAACGCAGCAAAAAGTGCAGCAATCGCTGTTGGTGGTACACTGTATGAGCCAGGTAACCAAAAGAACAACAATAAACCAGCCTTTAAGCTAAAGACTATTAAGAAAATAAGAGCAACAGTTGTAATAACAGGATCTTCCCCAGCCTCCATTACACGGACAGAAATGTGTGCCATATTTAATGTTCCAACAGTTCCATATAAAAAGGCTAATGCTACTAAGAAAATCCAAGAGGCAACAATATTGATAAGTACATATTTTAATGCCTCACGAAGCTGAATTTTATCGCCACCTAAACTTATAAGCGCATATGAGGCCAGTAACATTACCTCAAAGCACACAAACAGATTAAATATATCCCCCGTTAAGAATGAACCATTAACTCCTGCTACCATAAGTAATACGAACGGATAGAAATACATTTTTTCATAGCTGCTGCCAATCGTAAACAAGGCATATAGCACACAAAATACTGCAACAATATTCGCTATTAAAACTAGTAAAACGGCAAATGAATCTGCAACAAATAGAATACCAAAGGGTGGTCCCCATCCACTAAAATCGATCCGCAACACACCCTGCTCCTGAATAGCTATCAATAACACGATACTAATCAAAACCACAAAGCTTAATGTTAATACACTAATAATGCGCTGCAGGATAATATGTTCACGTAAAAAAACTAGTAAAATTGCCGTAATAACGGGTACGATTAATGGTAAAACAATCATATTACTCATCTGGCGTACCTCTCAATTCGTCAAAATTCCCTGAACCATTTGTTTTATAGGCACGATAGCCAAGAACAAGCACAAATGCTGTCACTGCAAAGCTAATAACAATTGCAGTTAAAATTAATGCTTGAGGCAATGCATCGGTATAGGGACCTTCTGATTCTCCTAAAAGTGGAACATCCCCTTTTTTCAGCCCGCCCATTGTTAAAATTAGGAGATGGGCTGCATGTGATAAAACCGCAGTTCCTAAAATTACGCGTAATAACTGTTTCGAGAGGATTAAGTACGTCGCAACAGCTACTAATACACCAACTAATACAAGTATTAAAGATTCCATTGGCTACTCATCCTCACTTATACTTAAAATAATTGTCACCACAACACCTACGACTGTTAACGCTACACCAGCCTCAAAAACGGTGACAGTCGAAAAGCCCATTTTTCCAAATATCGGAACATTAATATAGGTATGTGCCTGTGTTAAAAATGGCACATCAAAAAATAGTGATCCGATAGCCGTTCCCGTAGCAAGCAATACACCTAGTGCTGCCATTTTTTTAAAATCAAATGGCATTCCTTTATGCACTGTTTCAATATCATAGGCTAAATACAACAGAACAATACCTGAGGCAAGTACAAGACCACCTATAAAACCTCCACCTGGAGCATGATGACCTGCAAAGAACAAATAAACACCTAAGGTTAAAATAATGAATACGACTGCTTTAGTTATCGTACGTAAAATAACGTCATTAATTTTCATGGTCAGTCTTCTCCTTTCGTGGCTTTAGCTTCGTGAGTGTATACACGCCTAAGCCAGCAATTAGAAGAACGACAACTTCTAGCATCGTATCAAATGCCCTGAAATCGCCAAGTATCGTATTTACAATGTTAGAGCCTCCTGCAAGCTCATAGGCATCATTGAAGTAAGTAGAAACAGGCTCAAAGCGATCAAAATGAACTACAGCTAAGCCTATCAATGTAACGGTAGCACCAACTAAAATAGATATAGTGGCATTTGACCATTGGATCTTTTTATGGGCTGATTCTGGCATTAAATCAGGTAAATATTTAAAACATAGAAGAAATAAAGCAGTCGTTACAGATTCAACAACTAATTGCGTCAAGGCTAAATCAGGAGCACGGAAAATAACAAAGAAAAAGGCAATTGAATAACCAAGTACACCATTTAACAACATGGCCGTCACACGACCCTTTGCAAAAATCATCCATATTGCTGCGAACACCATTACAAACACTAGAATTAGCTCATAGGACTCAAAAGTGGAATCCTTAGCAAAATCAAATACAATAGCATCTGACCAAATAAAGTAGCCAGCAATAAGCGCAACAAAAAATACATATATATAGATAAAATAATGAGTTAAATTACCTGTCATATAGCGATTAGTTAGCTTTGCTGAGCCATTTTCACTCATTTCAATAAGACGATTGTAATACGTATTAAACGTATACTTTTGCGAGAATATTCGATATATAGGCTTCCAGCTTTTTAACGTTTTAAATAAAATAGCCCCAATAATGATAACTCCTAGTGTCATTAATAGCTCCGTATTAATGCCATGCCATGCATGAATATGCGGTGTTAGCTCACTTGTTGATGGGAAAGTTGGATATATACTTGCCATTGCTGGCTCTAAAATATAATGTCCTAGCACATTTGGGAAGAAAAAGATTCCTACTACAAGGATGCTTAGGATAATTGGAGAAATTAGCATACCAATTGGCGCTTCATGTGGTTTTTTATCTATCTTATCTGGCTGTAATTTTCCAAAGAATGTGCGGCTTATTAAAATTAAGCTGTAGACAAATGTAAAGATACTCGCCACCCATGCGATAATCGGAAATAATAGCCCTGCATCAGTAATGGAAAAGGCTTCTACATTACGAATAGCCAGCATTGCGGCAAAAAACATTTCTTTACTTAAAAAACCATTAAACGGTGGTAATCCAGCCATCGAGAAACCACCAATTACAGCAATTGTAAACGTTACAGGCATCAATGCCATTAAGCCGCCAAGACGGCGTATATCACGTGTCCCCACCTCATGATCGACAATCCCTACCATCATAAAGAGTGCACCCTTAAAAGTGGAGTGATTCACAAGATGAAATAACGCCGCAAAGCTTGCCTGCGTATATATAATGGTATTTTCAGCATAGCCGTAATAATGACCAACCGATCCTAGACCAAATAAGCTCATTATCAATCCAAGCTGACTTATTGTTGAAAAAGCTAATAAGGCTTTTAAATCCGTTTGGCGTACGGCATTAAATGAGCCCCAGAATAATGTTGCAAGACCAATCACACTAACAAGCCAGAACCAAATGGCCTCGCCTCCAAATACAGGGGAAAAACGTGCAACTAAATAGATTCCAGCCTTTACCATAGTTGCGGAGTGTAAATAAGCACTGACAGGAGTTGGTGCCTCCATTGCATCAGGTAGCCAAATATGGAATGGGAATTGTGCTGACTTTGTAAAAGCACCGATTAATATAAGGATTAATGCTGGCGTAAATAGTGTATGATCACGTATTACTTCTACATTGGCTACGATTTCACGAATACTAAATGATCCTGAAGCCACAAAAAGCATTAAAAAACCAGCTAGCATGGATAGGCCACCAAAAACAGTAATTGTCATGGCTTTCCTCGCACCAGCTCGCGATGCCTTTCGATGATGCCAAAATGCTATTAACAAAAATGATGACACACTTGTTAATTCCCAAAACGTGTATAGCACCATTAAATTATCTGAAAAAACGACGCCAAGCATAGCGCCCATGAATAGTAATAGATAGCAGTAAAAATGATGAAGAGATTCTTTCGTTGATAAATAAAAAATAGAATATAAAATAACCAAACTACCTACACCAGTAATCAGTAAGCCAAAAATCATACTGAGACCGTCTAGGTATGTTGTGAAATTTATATTAAAAGAGGGAATCCACTCATATGTATGAATAAACGTTTTACCCCAGCGATTTGAGGAATATAGCGAGTGAGTAAAAGAAACAAGATGAATGGAACGGCTAACACAAACCAGCCAAGATGTGCAACACGCCTCAGTCGCCTATAAAGAAGTGGAATAAGCGCAGCGCAGACAAATGGAAAAAGTATTGCAATAAGAACTGTAACCAAATGAAAACCTCCTACTATCAAATTCGTCCTGCAGACTGTTGATAATGATGCCGATAATAAAGTATTCCCTAATCTGATGAAGATAGTACGCTTTATTACTTAACAATCAAAATCAAATACGTCATTGAGGACGCTTTATTTATTTCAGCTAGTATTCATTACCTGCTGAAAAAATGCTGTTATGAATATAGTAAAGCTAAACGAATATATCAGAAATTCCTTTGAATAATCCTTAAGGGGTTTTAGAAGATATCATAATGTGATGAATTAACAGTGAGAAATAGGATTTTTTATTGCAACTTAATTTATGATTCAGTAAGCTTTTTAGTGTAATGCTGTAAGAAAAGAATAGGGGAACTTAGAGTTGGTAACTAAAGTACCTTTAAATTGGGAAGCTTATTAAAATTAAACGCAATTTTACTAAGGAATACCGAGAGACTTGACTATCTATTTAACTCACTGCATAATAGTGTGGCATATAGAGACAATTCTTTTAAATACGCAAAATGCATAAATAAAATACCTGTGAGTTATAGATATAAACTTAATTTCTCAAGGCTTTCTCGATATATTGTCATTAACTTTTATACATTTTTAAGTATACAATATAAATGAGCATAATGCACTGTAACAGCATCAATTTTAGCTGTTTTAGGATAATTTTTTCAAAATCGACAGTGGAAATAACAAAATAACAACAAGATAAGAGGTGTAAATGTTTTATGAAGCATGTGAAAGGGCGTTTAGACGAAAGTATTTTAGTTTGTGTTTATTACGGGCTTAATGGGGAACGCTTAATACGCCGTGGACATAAAATGGCCACAATGTTAGATTGCCCACTCTATATTCTTTCTGTAGACTCGCAGCCCCTTGATGCATTTGATGCAGAAAAATCTAGCTATATTGAGCAATGGAAAAAGCTGTCAGATGAGCTAGATGTTGAAAAATTCATTTTATTAGATGATGAAAAACGCCCTATACAAAAAGTTATCGCAGAAGTAGCAAAGAATTTTGGAATATCACAAATAATTGTAGGCCAAAGTGCACAGAGTCGCTGGGAAGAGATCACAAAAGGCTCATTCTTAAACGTTCTGTTAAAAGAGGTTCCCTTTGTCGATTTCCATATTGTTGCGGTTCAGCGTCCAACTGATGATGATGCGAATGACATATATGAGAAGGGTGTACGTGCTTATTTAATTAAAGAGCATGAAAGCTTTAAAGTAGCATTTACATGTCCGAAGTATGTATCGATTGAGGGTATTTTCTTTAAGGAAATTGGCACCGACTTTGACAATGGCATTTTTAAATTTACCTATAACGATAAAATGCATGAAGTTCATATATCAGAGGGTGACGTTATAGATAAAGAAAATCTACCAGCAGAGTTTTTATCACCATTACGACAATAAAAACGCGTTCTCAAATTTTAAATGCCCTTTCTAGGTTCTTTAAAATTTTGAGACGCGTTTTAGTTTTTATACTGCTGACGCAGGTTTATCTTTTGGTAAGAAAAAGGCTACTAATAGCAATAAAGGCAACAAGGAAACGACCATCATTGTAAAATCAATTCCCTTATGATCCATTAAAACACCAATGACCATAGCACCGATTGCTCCCATACCGAAAGCAAAGCCCGTTGTTAAGCCAGCCATTGTACCAATTTTTGAAGGGACTAGCTCTTGTGCGTATACAACTGTCACTGAGAAGCTAATCATAATGAGAGTACCAATAATCACTAAGAATATCATAGCTGCCCATAACGGAACATATGGAAGTGCCAGACAGAATGGCATCGGTACGATAACAGATAATAATATAACATTCTTTCTACCAATTCGATCAGATAATGAACCGCCAAAAAATGTTCCAATAACACCAAATGCCATAAAGCTGAAAATAAGAATTTGCCCAAGTCGAAGGCTAACATCATAATGATCCATCAAATAAAATACATAAAAACTTGTAATATTGGTTGTATAAAATGATCGTGCAAAAATAATAGTAAATAATAACGTCAGCGCAATACCCACTTGATTTTTTGTTAATGGAGGTAAGGTGGATACTAATACACGCTTTTTCTTTGCTAGACGTTCCTGCTCCAACCTCTTTTTATACCATGCAGCAATTTTACTTAATACAACGATACCAATCGCTGCTACTACTAATACCATCGCCGCACCACGTTGACCAAAAACACTAAAAATATAGGCACTAATCAATGGTGCCAGTGCTTGACCTGAATTACCACCCACTTGATAAATCGATTGTGCAAGCCCTCTTTTAGAGCCCGCTGCCATAAATGAAACACGAGAGCCCTCTGGATGAAATATAGCAGAGCCAAAGCCTAAAAATAATACCGCTATAATAATTACCCAATATTGGGTTGTAAACGCGATGATAGTAATACCTATGAATGAACTTATCATACCGATTGGCAAAGCATAGGGCATCGGCTTTTTATCACTAACAAAACCCACTACTGGCTGTAATGCAGAAGCGAACATATTTAATACAAATGAAATAAGTCCAATTTGTGTAAAGGTTAAACCTAAATCACTCTTGAATATCGGGAACATCGCTGGTATTACCGCCTGCATCGTGTCATTAATAAGATGGGCAACAGCTATTGCAATCATAATAGGATAGATTGGATTATTAACACTTTCTACTGATTTGTTCATGCTGCACACCCACTTTCTAATTTTTCTCAAATTACAATCATAATCAATTTCGCCTTGGCGTAATTGTAGCTGCCGCTATGCTTTCGCTACAGAAAACATTTGTTGCTGTCGCTTCGCTTTCGCACAGATTAAAACCGTGTTGCTGTCGCTTCGCTTTCGCACAGATTAATTGCCACAGGACGTGGCGTTCTTTGACTGGCTATTTCAGTGGAAAACATCATTCATATTACCACATGTAGAGGTGGGAGTCTTATACTGAATGAAGATAAATGATTATCGCATACTCTTGGCCTTTTTGCACAAGCTAATCTTCGACAGCAGTGTAAGGAGTTGATGGATGTATGAATATGGACGAATTTTTCCACGTCAATTTTTGGGAAATGATTCTCAGAGCTTCACTTTCCTTTTTTGCATTACTTATTTTAGCTCGAATACTGGGGAAGAAGCAGCTTGGACAGCTCACATTCTTCCACTATACAACAGGTATTACATTTGGTTCGATTGCCTCTGAAATAGCAGCACAGGCAGAGACGCCCTTTATAGATGGCCTCATCGCATTAATTTGGTGGAGTGTATTAACTTATTTAATGACCATTATTACCATTAAATCTAAAAAGGCTCGAGTATTAATCGACGACAAACCAACCATTGTTATTCAAAACGGTCTTATTTTAGAATCTGCCTTAAAGCAAAATCGATTGCATATGGATGAGCTAACAATGATGCTTCGAGAACAAGCTGTTTTCTCCGTGCAAGATGTTCAATATGCGTTGCTTGAAACTACTGGTAAATTAAGTGTGCTACCAAAGCCTGCCGAACAACCAGCAACTAAGCAAGATGTAAAGGCTGATGTTACACCACCAAGCTATATTCCAACAGAGGTGGTTTCAGATGGACAGCTTATTTATGAAAACCTAGTTGAACTTGAATTAACAGAAGACTGGCTAATGAAAAAGTTAAAAAAGCAGAATGTCCAATCAGTTGAAGATGTATATTTTGCTCAAGTTCAAGCAAATGGTTCGTTATATATCAGTCTAAAGGATAAAGCAAGACGATCAAGCCCTTAATAGCTTGTATCGTCTTGCTCAATCAATTTTCACAATGTCTAGTGGGGTAACAATGCCAATAAGCTTTTGCTGTGGCTTCCCATGCTCAGTGATTAATAATGCCTCAAATCGTCGACCGCGCTCAACACCTTGCTTAAAAATATCTTCAGCCTCATAAATCGTTATGTATCTACTCACAAATTTGTAATTCACTCGATTTTTCTCATGCATTAAAATATCATGTAGGGTTGGAATCTGTTTTGGAATTTGATTGCCTCCCATCATCGTAGCTAGCCAATTAGTAATACCAACTGTCGTTACTAACCCTTTAAATTGATCTTTATGGTATACAGGAAACTGCGTGTATTTACGCTGGCGAATGACCTTCAACACATGCTTTAAGGAATCTCTTTCCTGAAAAGCAAGCACTTTTTTGCGAAACATTTGTCCAACCAATGTAGGTTTAGCGATCGTTGAATCAATGTGCTCAATTCTTTCAACTACATCAAGATGAGGCTCTGCTATCACAAATTCCATCGATGTTCGATGATGTACAATGGCATTTCTCAAGTCTGCATAAGACCTCAAATCATCTTCGTATTTCCGAACCAGTACATCCTTCTTCTTGGCTTGATCAATCAGTCGGTAAAAGGGCATGAAATCTTTGGCACCGACAATATCTCTTAACCTATGATCTATCCGATTAAATGCTGTAAGAAAACGATCGGAATTTTGTATTGTCAATTTACTAACCTTCCTTCACATGTTAGTTTTCATATTTTCCGAGTTATTTGACAAATTTCGAGTTATAGCTACATTATATGCCTAAATGACTAAGATTCCAAGAAAAGGTACATGTGAAGCGATGAAAGAAAATAGATTAACAATAAATTAATAGTTCCTGTTGTTGTTTCTATAAAAGAACAAAACCCTTAGCAATGTTTTAAGCATCGCTAAGGGTTAAGATTATTTTGTATAAGACAATACTGCGTTTTTCTTAAAGTGCTGAAGCGCTTGTGTAGCTTCCTTTTTATTTGTATATTCAAAAATACGAACATCTTTTTGCTCAAATACTGTAATAACCCACATAGTAAAATCCCCCATCAATTTATTTTTGTATTATAACAATTAAGCTATTGGTAATGTTTTTATCTAACTGTTTTATAACAACGTCTAACTTGATTCCTATTCTACTCCGATTTTTTCAAAAGAAAAGCATTATGTGAGGTTTTTCACAAACTGTTCAAATTCAAAACGCTTTCATTGAACAAATTGTGAATTTACATTATTTGAGGGGATAAAATAAGCTGGATTCTTTGAGATTTATTCATCTATGCCTAGCCAAAGGTTGCTGCAAAAGGATTCAATTATGTCACGTTCATCTTTTGGCAGTGCATTATATTCTGTCCAATGATCTTTTGAGAGTTCCTCTAGTTCTTCAAGGCTAACTTCTCTTGTCAAAACAGTTCCACTAACTTTAGCAGCTACTTGCTCAGCAGCTTCACTATTCATAAAAGCAAATGCCTGCTCTTCATCTGTAGTAAACATAGGTTTATCGGTTGACCCATGATAGTAGCTGTTCCCCAGCTGTACTATATAATAGATAATGGATGCCATCTCACACCTCCCTTTCTTTCAGACTCTGAATCAATACGTTTTTTAGAAATCCATTAAAAACTATATACTATACAACAGAAAAGGACTAGCACTTTATTTGCTAGCCCCTCTCACTCTTTTTTATTGCTTTAAATCTTTGTCATTGCAGTATTCTTCTTCATAGCCCACATTCCTAAAACAATACAAGATAAAAGCAGTATAACCGTAAGAATCATACTCCACCAATAATCCGACATTTCCATCGTACCACGGATAAGCTGTACACCATATCCCGGAATTTTCCACGGTGATATGGTCCAAAATGAGCCCACCAATGCATCTATAATCTGTCCAACAAAAATAACAATGAACGTAAATGCTGTAGCAATAGTTGTTTTAAATGCTGCACTCATTAGAAGTGTGACTGCTAGTACAAATACCAGCCAAACATAATAAGTACAAAAGCTTGCTAGAAGTGTTGCTACATCAAATGATCCATATAAAATTACTGTGTAATAAACACTACCAGTAAATCCTGCTATAATACTAACCAAACCTATAACACTTAAAACCGTAAGCTTGCTTAGAAAATATGCAGCAAATGAAATTGGACGTACATATAAGAGCGTCGCCATTCCATTTGCGCGTTCCTTACTAATTGCTCCAACAAAAGTAGCCATTATCACTAGTAATCCTATTGTTTGAAACTGTCCAATAGAAGCCTGTAGTAAATCGGCAGGCATTAACTCTGGAAGTAACATTTCAAATCCTTCTGGTACATTCCCAACAGCATTTAAAATATCCATCATATAATAGTTTGTCAGTGGATCACTCATACCTAGTAATGCGAATACAAGAGGTATCCATAAAAACTTCCTGCTTCGCCAAGCTTCTCTAAATTCCTTTTGCAGCAGTACGTTAAATCCTCTCATATTCTTTTCGCCACCTTCATAAAAATTTCTTCAAGTGATGCCGTTTGTCTTTCCACTTTTCTGATTTTATAAGGGGCATTACTTAAATATTGCAGTAACTGCTGCATACTTGGCTTCTCATCGATAATTTCTATATATACAAAACATCCCTTGATTTTGCCTTTCAGCTCATATTGATCAGTAAAATGTTTTGCCTCCTCCTTGGAGCTAAATTCCACCACATAATGGAGCTCATCAAAGCGTTGGCGTACCTCTCTCAATGTTCCTTGCTCTACTAATTTGCCATCACGTAAAAATAATAATTGATCTGTCATTTCCTCTGCATCATTTAAAATATGTGTGGAATATAAAATAGTTGTTTCTTGCTGTAAGCCCTTTAATAAATCAAAAACTTCCCTTCGTCCTACTGGATCTAAAGCAGAAACAGGCTCATCTAATAGCAGCAATTTAGGTTTATGCACAATTGCCTGAGAAATGCCAAGACGTTGCTTCATACCACCTGAAAATGTAGCAATTTTCTTATTTAAGTCATTACCCAACCCTACAAATTCAAGCGTTTTTTGTGCATTTTTTTTAGCGTTTTTAGCAGAGACACCATTTAATTTTGCAGCCATTTCTGTAAACTCTATTGCACTTAACCAAGGATGAAATTGTGGATATTGTGGTAAAAAACCAATGTTGGCTCTAACTTCACCATTCTGCATCTTTACACTACCAGATGTTGGATTTAAAAGACCTGTTAACATCGATAATGTTGTTGTTTTCCCTGCACCATTCGGACCAATCAAAGCTGTTGATGTATTTTCTTCTAGTGTGAAATCAATACTATCCACTACAACCTTCTCTGCATATTGCTTCGTCAAACCTGTTACTTCAAGCAATGTTGTCATGTTTGTTTTCTCCCAACAATAAAGTACGCAATGGGTCCAAGTAGATTAATAAACACAATAATAAATACCCATAAAATTTTAGGACCATTCGTTGCGTGGATTTTTCGTAAGTCAAATAGAGCTACAATCATTAAAATTAATTGTACGACGATTAGTGGTGCTATGATGGCCCATGGAATATTCCCTAACTGCTCTATCATACTGATCACCTCGATTTATTGTTATACCATTACTATAACAATTTTGTTCTAATATGTATAGAACAGCATGAAGTAAATTTTATTTCCAACAGTAAAGAAATTCACTTAAATATGCTACTTTTTCGATACGAAAGATAATTTTATTGCTCTACTCTGTCAAATAACTATTACTTCCACAAAAAAGAAGTACCAAATACTTTATGGTACTCCCCTGAATATTATTTATATAGTTTCTGCAAGGCATCCGCCATTTTTGGACGAATTGTTACTTGCGGACGGGCTTCCTTTACAGCAGCTTCAGCCTCCTCTAAAGAGCCAGCTAATCCAAGCTCCATCAATACAGCTGCGGCTGCAACACCTGCTCGTCCACCGCCACTTCCACAGTGAAAGTATACCTTCTGTCCACTCTCATAGGCAGAAACGATTTCATTGGCTACTTGTTTTATAGATGGTGCTACTTCTAAATCCTCATCAGCTATTGGTAAATGCTTGTACAGATAAGAAGACTCATTCTGTTCATCTGAGGTAAGACCATTTACTCGAACATCTATTACGACATCAACGGACTCATGCTCAAAAGCCACTCCTGCATCCTTTGCCCCACCGAAAAATAATCGATTCTTCACTAACACATCATAATTCTTCTCCATTTATACACGCTCCACATGATTATTTCAGCAAATGCTTAATATCATCATAATAAGGAAGAGCTGTTAAAGCCCCCGCTTTTGTTGCCGCTAAAGCACCTAATTTATTACCAAAGCTTACACAACGAATAAGCTCCTCTTCTGTTGTAGGTAAGCCATTGTAGTGAACATCACGTAATACACCAGCCATAAAGGCATCCCCAGCACCTGTAGTATCCACTGGTACTACCTTCTCTGTTGGTACATGAATCGTCTCACCGTTTAATACCGCATATGTGCCGTTTTCACCAACAGTAACTAAAATAATTGGCACTAGATAACTGTTTAAATGGTCAATTCCCTCTGCCAAATTTGTTGTCTCTGTAAGGAAGAAAAGTTCATCATCTGTGACCTTTAAAATATCTACCTGTTCAAAAAAAGATGTGACTGTTTCACGGCAGATTTCCTCACTGCTCCAGCGTAGAGGTCTTATATTCGCATCCATCGCAATAATGGCCCCTTTTTCTTTAGCCATTTCTACTGCAGCACGTGTTGTTTCAAGTGCTGTAGGATGGAACATTGTACCTGAACAAACAGTTAACGCAGAGGCATGTTTAAAAGCGGTTTCATTCAATTGGGACGCTTCAACTTGTAAATCTGGCGTCTCATCGACATAATCTTTAAAAATTCGCTCACATGCTTCAGTTAAATGCACATAGACACCGCTAACACGTTTTGCAGGGTTAAAAACTGCATAATCCAGAGTCACCCCTTCTTGTGCAAGCCCATCTCTCACAAATTGTGAGCCCTCGTCATCCCCAGTAATGGTAACTAATGCAGATGGCGCACCAATACGGCTAATACCCGCTGCCACATTTACAGTCGCCCCACCCATATATTTAGTAAAAGATGTATTTGTTACATCATCAGCAATATAGTCAATAAAAGCATCTCCATAGACTAATATAAAATCCTTCTCATCCTTTGTCATTGTTGTCCTCCCAAAAGTCTATTCATTATAGATTAACATGAAAATAGTTGTCGCATAAAGTGAAACTTCATGAGGATACCTTTCCTTAATCCTCCATAGTGGCGGGCTTATGTTTAAAATTTTTCGAAAAATAGAAAAGTGAGCATCCTTGACTTAAAACTTGAGTCATCTTCTATCTTTGTTATACTTGCCTATAGAAAGGTAGGGATTTTGACAATGAGTATAACAATTCGACAAGCGCAACCACAGGATGCCCATGCCGTTGTTCCATTAATAATGGATGCTATTGGTGATATCGCCAATCGTTTAACT
Organism: Lysinibacillus sp. B2A1; assembly: GCA_002973635.1. Taxonomy (GTDB): domain Bacteria; phylum Bacillota; class Bacilli; order Bacillales_A; family Planococcaceae; genus Lysinibacillus. The sequence goes on along the minus strand of CP027224.1, from coordinate 159,831 downwards.
GGTGAACAGACAGAGGATGCTGTTAAACGAGAATTATCAAACCTTTTCAAACGTGAAGATAATCGACATTCTTATTTAAATACTTATGTAGCCGTTGAGAATGAACACGTATTAGGAATTCTTGTTTATTATAATGGCGAGCAGGCTATTGAGATGGATGCTAACCTTGTAAAGTGGCTAAAGGCTAAAAATGCACCTTCTATTATTATTGATCAGGAGGCTCACAAGGACGAATACTATATTGATACAGTATGTGTTACAGCTGAGGCTCGTGGTAAAGGGATTGGTACATTGCTGCTGCAATATGCAGAGGAACTAACAAAGCAGCGAGGCTTTCAAAAACTATCGTTAAACGTTGAAACTCAAAAAGAGAGTGCACGTCGTTTGTATGAACGTTTAGGCTTCGTCATTACAGAACCATGGTCAATTATTGATGAACCTTTTCATCATATGGTGAAGCAAATTTAGGAAGTGAATCGCAAAAATATGAAAACAAATTTACTATATCCTCTACTGATTGTTATTGCCTCTAGTAGCTATGGAGTACTGTCGACAATTGTCAAAGTAGCTATGCAACATGGCTTTACATCAGCGGAGGCTGTATCGAGTCAATATATTATTGGCTTCATACTAATCCTCACTATTTTTTTAATAACACAAAGACAATTACCCAAGCCATCAAAAAGTGGTCTAGTTATTTTGGTTTGTGCAGGACTACTTACTGGCACTACAGGTATTGTCTATGGAGAATCATTAAGATATCTACCTGCTTCTTTAGCGGTAGTGATGCTTTTTCAATTTACCTGGATTGGTCTACTGCTGGATTGTGCACTACATAAACGGTTACCAAGTCGTCCTGAAGTGATTTCTCTTATTATTTTATTTGCAGGAACTATTTTAGCCGCTGGTGTATTAAATGTGGATCTAAGTGACATTCCAATAAAAGGATGGCTGTTTGGCTTTGCTGCTGCATTTAGCTTTGCTTGTTTTATTCAATTTAATTCACGACCCGTGGAAGGTATTACAACTACTGCCCGTGTGTTAATTGTATCCTTCGTTGCACTTATTTTAATTAGCATCTTCCTGAACCCTGAAATTATATGGAATGGAAAATTATTCGCTCAAGGCTTATGGAAGTTTGGATTAGCTTTAGGGCTTTTGGGCATTATTTTGCCGATTTACTTATTTTCAATAGCCATTCCGAAAATAGGTGGTGCCCTTGCCTCCATATTAAGTGCCATCGAACTTCCTGTAGCAGTTACAGTTTCCGTGATTGTTCTACATGAACCATTAACCGCTATACAAATAATTGGAATAATTCTTGTCATTTTCGGGATGATGCTTCCTACAATTCTTACCCAACGTCGACAAAAGGATACTTTTTTAGAACCAATTAACAATAAAAACGCATAATTAAAACTCCTTAATATTGGGCTCTGTCCTTTTTTAAGGAGTTTTTTTGAATTTTGTAATAATGGCATTGATAACCAATATTTACTTAGTTTATGATGAGGGCAATTAGAAATTTTTAATAATTCTAACATTATTGTGTTACCTCCGTATTATACTGCTATATGCAAGTTACTCACTATGAGAAAGGAGATGGTTATGAAAAAATCGCGTATTTTCGGTTTTTTCCTTGTGCTGATGCTCATTGTCCTAGCTGCATGTAGTAGTGATAACAACAAAAATTCTACAAATGATGACAAAACGTCAAATCCTGAAAAAGCTGATGTAGAAACTTCACCATCAGGCAAGCTTGTTATTTACACTGGTCGTGATGAAGAGATGGTACAGAAGGTAATCGATCAATTTAATGAAAAGTATCCAGACATTGAGGTAGAGTTTTTGACAATGGGGGCTCAGCAAATTTTAGAGCGTCTACGTGGTGAGAAGGCAAACCCACAGGCTGATTTCTGGTGGGGCGGTACACAATCAGCACTTATTGTTGGGGCCAATGAGGATTTACTTCATGCATGGAAGCCTAGTTTTATCGATTCCATCGATACTGCTCATAAAGATTCAGAAGGACGTTGGTTTGGTGAAATGCTTCTACCCGAAGTAATTATGATTAACAGTGATGTATTAACGAAAGAATCTGGACCACAGGATTGGGATGATTTATTAGATCCTAAATGGCAGGATAAAATTTTAATTCGTGGTGTTTTAGCATCTGGAACAATGCGAACTATTTATTCCTCCATGATTGTACGTCAAGGTGCCGATTCCCCCGATAAGGGCTATGACTGGCTACTACAACTAGATGCCAACACAAAAGAATATACACAAGATCCAAATGCACTTTATTTAAAGCTTACTCGTCAGGAGGGCAGTGTTTCGTTATGGAATCTGCAAGATATTTTATTAAAAAAATATACGACGGATTATCCATTTGACTACATTTATCCAAAAAGTGGTGCACCGATTTTAGTAGATGGTGTAGCTATTGTCAACAATGCGAAAAACTTAGAAAATGCAAAGCTCTTCGTTGAATTTTTATTTGAAAAGGGTATGGTCACGCAACTGGCTAATGACTATTATCAAATTCCTACACGTTCTGATATCGATAAAGCAACGATGCCTGAATGGTATCAAGAGCTAGATTTAAAAACTTTTGATATTGATTGGCAGCTAATGTCAGAAAAAGAAGCTGAGTGGATGGAGTACTGGGATAATAATATTAAAGGACGAGGTAAATAAGATTATAGAAAATAGCTTACTAGTGTTATCACTAGTCATAGTGTTGAAAAACTAAATGGTCAAGGGATTCTTTGTGAACACTACTAAGTCAAATGAAGGTGATTTCCGTTCCAGGCTACTCGCTTTCCAGTGGGCGAGCGACGAGCCGCTTCCTGCGCTGACGCTCCGTGCAGGGTCTCGTCTGTCTCGCTATCCCACGGGAGTCGAGTAGCCTTGCACTCCAATCAGCAATAGTGTAGAACTTTAAATATTTTCTTCCCCCAAAAGAAAAGTAAAGTATAAGCATGTTACTCACCATCATTAAATGGATAAAATATTGGTACAATTCTACAGCTGTTAACCTATATTTTATGCATAAAACTACTTTGTAACTTTACATAAAGCCACTTATTGCTGTCGCTCTGCTTTCGCATAGAAAAATGTTATCAAAGCTCCATTTTTGCACAATATAGTGATGGCTAAGACTTCAAATTTATCACTATACTTTTGTGTGAAATGCTAGAAGAAAATACTATGTGCAGTGGTTGATTGGAGTGTAGACTGAGTGACTCCTCGGGGATTCAGCGTCACAGATGAGACCCTGGAGCGAGCAACGTGAGTGAAGCGGCTCATCGGACGCCCCCAGGAAAGCACTCAGTCGGAACGGAGATCAACCCCTCGTTTTGAAAAAGGGCTATACTTTTTAATTTGTCACCTTGATTTCATTGACATAATAGTATTTCAACAACATGACTAGTGTTATCACTAGTTTGCTATTTTTGTATAAATGACTGCCAACTGCTCAAAAGAAAGGACAACAGATTTCTCTTATTTGGAAGCCTCCATGTATTTCAACTTTTTACGAGAAAGGAGCACTTTATTGAGAAGTGTCAAAATAGAGAATGTCTCTAAGCAATTTGGTCAGGTGCATGGTGTAAAAAATTTAAGTCTTGATATTAAAGCTGGTGAGTTTTTTACATTTCTCGGTCCAAGCGGCTGTGGTAAAACAACCACCTTGAGAATGATTGCCGGCTTCTATTACCCAACAACGGGGAAAATTCTACTTGATAATCAGGATGTGACTCGGCTTCAGCCCAATAAACGGAATATCGGTATGGTGTTTCAAAACTATGCCCTTTTTCCCCATATGACGGTTGATGAAAATATAGCCTTTGGTTTACAGGTTAGAAGGCTTACCAAAAGCGAAATTAAACGAAAGGTTGATCGAATTCGAGGACTTGTACGTCTAGAGCCATATGGTACTCGAAAAATCAATGAGCTTTCAGGCGGGCAGCAACAAAGGGTCGCACTAGCAAGAGCACTTGTGATTGAGCCTGATATTTTATTACTTGATGAGCCTTTATCGAATTTAGATGCAAAATTGCGTGAGGAAACTAGACTTGAAATAAAACGAATTCAAAGTGAGCTTGGTGTTACAACTATTTATGTGACGCATGATCAAATGGAAGCCATGGCCATGTCTGATCGCATTATGGTGATGGAAAATGGCTATATCAAGCAGATTGGTACCCCTCAGGAAGTTTATCATCGTCCTTTAAGTCGCTTCGTTGCAGATTTTATCGGGGAAACAAACTTAATCGAAGCAACTATTGATGCAATTGATGACGAGCATATACAAGCAAAAACAGAAAATGGACTTATTCTCACTGGGCGAAGGTACCAAAGCTCTCTAACTTTATCGCATATGATTGGAGACAAAGTATTTATCTCTATTCGTCCAGAATCGATTAATCTTGATACAGGTGATAATACATTGACTGGTAAAATTTCTTTTGTTGAATTTACTGGAATTAGCGTGAATTATATTGTCGATTTTCATGAATTTTCGCTAAAAGTAATGATTGTTAATTCAAGCGATTCATTAAAAAAGATTGGTGAGGATATTACGTTAAATATTCCATATGATGCATTGTATTTTTTAGGAGAATAGGGGGAAATGACATGAACAAAACACCCATCAACTCTCCTAAAGAAAATATATGGTCACGAATTACGTATTCTAATTGGTTTGTATACATCCTCATTTCGCCAATATTTTTAGTATTGTTTGCCTATGTGGTTTATCCCTTCTATCAAACTTTTTTACAGAGTTTTTCAGGCGATGATCCATTTTTCTCCTATAAAAAATTTTTTGATCTAGCTAGTCCCGCCAATTTAGAAGCATTATGGACTAGTTTATATATTTCAGTCATTAGTGTTATAAGCTGTGCAATTGTCGGTGTGACAATGGCATTCTTTCTAGAACGTTATGATTTCCCAGGAAGACGACTGCTATCAATTTTAGTATTAGTACCTATGGCTCTTCCACCGTTAGTAGGTGTGTTGTCCTTTACATTTTTATATGGGGAAAGCGGTATCTTCCCACGCGCCCTCCAGCATTTATTTGGATTGGATCAGGTACCCTTTTCGTTAAAAGGAATTTGGGGAGTTATCGTAGTCCATACATTCACGATGTATACCTATTTCTACCTGACTGCCTCTGCGGCTATAAAGGGGCTGGATCCAGCTTTAGAGGAAGCAGCAACGAGTCTTGGCGCTGGACGTATCCGCATATGGACAAAGGTTATATTGCCTATGTTGACCCCCTCAATAGTGGCATCTTCATTATTAGTATTTATGATATCTATGGCATCCTACACGGCACCATTAATGTTTGGTGTAGAGCGTACAATGACAATGCAAATTTATTTATCTAGAACCAATGGTAATTTGGATATGGCGGCGACACAATCTATGATTCTATCCTTTGTGTCCATCTCTTTTCTGTTGCTGATGCGTTGGTATCAAAATCGCCGTAACTATCAAAATCTAAGCAAAGGCGTCAGTATCCATCGATCAGAAGTATCATCAAAGTGGATGAAAATAGCTGCTGCTACTGCATCATTCATCGGCACCTTAATTTTGATTTTACCCATATTAGTGCTAGTATTGATTTCATTTTCTGTGGATGGTGCATGGAAAACGCAAATTCTCCCAACAGAATTCACATTGAGTCATTATGTAGCACTGTTTACAGATGAACGCACATGGCGGCCAATTTGGAATTCCATACAAATGGGTATTGTTGCGACGATCGGTAATATAATTTTCGGGGTTGCAGCCGCCTATTCTATGGTACGATTAAACTTTAAAGGTAAAACATTACTTGATATATTAATTATGGTACCATGGGCATTACCAGGCACAGTTGTAGCTGTTAATTTAATTGCAGCTTTTAGTACCGAAAACGTCTTTGCTTTTAATCAGGTGCTTATTGGGACATTCTGGATCTTGCCATTAGCTTACTTTATTAGACATTTACCACTCGTCTTTCGCTCGACATCCGCTTCACTTGTGCAATTAGATCAGTCTATCGATGAAGCATCACGAGGCTTAGGTGCCACTTGGTGGTATACGTTTAGACGTATCGTAGTACCGCTTACCTTTACTGGAATTCTTGCAGGTACATTATTAGCACTTGTCCAAAGCATTGGTGAGTTTGTAGCATCCATTCTTATTTATAGTACATCTACTATTCCACTGTCCGTCGCTATATTCCAAAAACTATATTCATTTAAATTTGGAACTGCATGTGCATATGGTGTTTTACAAATCTGCTTAATTTTAATTGTACTGATTATTTCTGAGAAGTTATCTAAGGGCAGTGCTGGCTCGGCCATCTAACTGCTAATCTACTAGGAGGCAATGAACATGTTTGAAGATTTCCGCAACAAAACACAGCAAGAAGATGGGATGATTTTCCCTTCTAATATTTATCGCAAAATTGTCTTACAACCGGCCTATGATGAAGCAAAGAAAAACTTTTTAACAATCATGCTACAAATTAATATTGCGCACTTGAAAATGCTGGAAGAACAAGGACTCATAAAAAATGAAGAAGCAAAACAGATTGGCGTCGCACTTAAAAAGCTAGATTTAAACTATTATCGTTTAGAGGATTACAGCCCAAGATATGAGGATTTATTCTTCCGTATCGAAAATAAATTAATAGAACTGGCTGGGGATGTTGCCGGAAATCTTCACATTGGCAGAAGTCGTAATGACATGGGCATTGCCATTTATCGCATGACATTAAGAAAAAAATTATTATTGCTTATGCGCGAATTATTGACATTACGTGATGATTTAATCGCGGCTGCAGAGGAGCATGTCGATACTATTATGATTGGCTATACACATACTCAACAGGCACAGCCAACAACCTTTGCACATTATTTAAAGGCTGTTATCGATCAACTAGACCGAGATTTCGAGCGTTTGCAGCATGTCTACAAAACAGTTAACCGCAGTAGTATGGGGGCAGCAGCACTAACAACGACAGGCTTCAACATTAGTCGAGAGCGCATGCGTGATTTATTGGCATTCGATGATATTATCGAAAATGCTTGGGATGCTGTTGCAGGTGCAGATTATATTGCTGAGGCAGCAAGCATTGTTCAGCTTGCAGCACTTAATCTTGGTCGCACATCGCAGGATTTTTTACTATGGGCAACTCAGGAATTTAATGCCTTTACACTAGCAAGCCCGTATGTACAAATTAGCTCCATCATGCCACAAAAACGTAATCCAGTTTCAATCGAGCATACACGTTCATTGCTCTCAGCGGTTGTTGGGGATGCTAGTACAGTATTACAAATGGTACATAATACACCGTTTGGAGATATCGTAGACACAGAAGATGATATGCAGCCCTATTTGTGGCGTGCTATTGATCGTTTACTAGGTATTTACAAACTTTTTGGTTCACTTGTTGTGACAATGAATGTGAACAAGAAAAAATTAAAAAATCGAGCAGAAAATAGCTTTGCTAACGTAACTGAGCTTGCTGATACCTTAGTACGGTCAGAGGGGATATCCTTCCGTCAGTCACACAGTATTGTCAGCAAATGCATAAAAGTACTACTTGCTCACGGTGAGGAATCTTTAGTAAGCCTTACATGGGGATTAGCAAATACACAATCTAAGTTAATTACAGGTAAACCGTTAAAGATTTCTGAAGAGGATTTTTATAACACTTTAAAACCTGAAACTTTTGTAGGTGTTCGTACATTGCCTGGTGGCCCAGCGCCAGAAACGATGAAGGCAGCGCTTGAAAAATCTAAGGTAAAGGCTAAAAATCTTTATGACTGGATTCATGTAAAGGAAACAAACATCATTGAAGCAGAAAAGCAATTGGCTGTAATTTTAGAGGGCTGGAATCAATGACGAAATGGCTCCTTATCGTTGATGGTGGTGCTACTAAGACAGCTTGTGCAGTCGTACACGCCGAATCCGGTGAAATTAAATATTCAAACTCAACCAAGGGATCTAATTATCAAGCTATTGGTACTGAATCGGCTACAGCAGTATTGCAGTCATTACTAGCAAATGTGTATGATTTTTTACAAAAACAAGAGGAGTCAAAAATTGCAGTGGCAACCTTTGCATTGTCTGGCATTGATTCTCCAAAAGATCATGAAATTGTATCAGCTATTGTTCATCAAGTCATCTCTTCTATCTTATTGCAAGTAGATACACTTATTATAGAAAATGATGCACAAGCTACTTTACTAGGAGTCACTGCTGAACAGGCAGGTGCTTTACTCATTGCAGGCACGGGTGCCATTGCGTATGCCTTTGATGGCTCTAGAATTGCACGCGCAGGTGGTTGGGGGCATCGTGCAGGGGATGAAGGCAGCGGCTATTGGTTAGGACAAGAAGTAATTCGTGCTATTTTTAAGATGGAGGATGGACGCGGGGAACCAACCATCTTAAAAAATGCAGTCTATCATTATTTACGCATTGAAGATGTTACAGAACTAGCTGCATGGCTGTTCCGTCCATCTTACACGAATGCACAGCTCGCAAAAATGGGTGCATTTTTGGCAGATGCAGTAACTAAAAAAGATTCTTGCGCCATTCAAATATCCATGCGTGCTGCCCATGAATTAGTGCTTTTAGCTTGTGCAGTATTGAAAAAAATTGGCTATAATGGCGGCACATTTAACCTTTATTGCAACGGTGGTGCTATTAAGCATAACCCAATCATTTTTAAAACCTTCTTACAGGAAATGAAATCCATGTATCCACAAATTGAGGTTTCCTTATGCCAGCATCAGCCTATTTATTACCTAATAGAGCGTACAAAAAGGGCCTATGACAATTTATAATGTCATAGGCTCTTTATATAGAAAAACACATTATACAATGTTAGAGCGCCATTTTTTTCAATCCATCTGTCTTAAAATATAAATAGCCGTCTTTTACAAATAAATCCTTCGTATCCTCTCTATTTAAAACTTGTTCTCCACTTCCGTCAGGACGAATTTTTGTTAAATATGCACCATGTGAATAATTGCTAAAATAGAGCCAGCCATCTGCATACACAATATATTGTGCTCGAGAGTTTGAAATGAGCTTTAACTTTCCTGATTTCAAATCCAGCATATATAGTTTATTATCATCAGTAACATTACTATAAAAAATTTGCTGTCCTACCTGAGCTGGAAAGTCTATATTATGAAAATAGTTATATATGGTGCTCGTCGCTTTCGGATAGTCCTCTGCGACCCATGTATGATCTTTTGCCATCGTTCGATCATCCGCTAAAAAGTATTGATAGCGTACCGCCCCTTTACGATCAGGGACTGGGTCATTCCACGTTGTATCAAGGTGATACCATTGACCATCAAGCTTGACTAAGTTCCAAGCATGTCCTTCCTGTCCAACATAGCCCACTATATATTTCGTTTCTATACCTAGTTTTTGTAGCATTGAATGTGCTAACAATGCATATCCCTGACAAACACCACCATGCTCAGCCAGTACAGTATAAGCGCTATGTGGGCTTGAAGATGTTTGATCGGTATAAGCTGTGTTAGCAACGATAAAATCATTGACAGCCCTTACCTTCTCTAAATCATTTAAAGAACTTTTCTGAATAGAAGCGACTATGTCTTGAATATTTGTTTCTACATATGCGGCTTGATCTGGCGTCATCAAATAGCTTTGATTCCCATAAATTGTTGCCGTTTTTCTGCCATATTCAAAACGGATTGAATGTTTGCTAATATGTCCATATACATAATCGTCTCGCTTTATAGCATTGTCATAGGCTTCTTCCACAATCTGTTCAATGCGTTGTGTACTCCCTTTATATTGAATCTCAAAGGTTGGTGAAAAACTACTGTAGTAAGCATACATTGCATCAGCCATTTCCTTTGCATTTGTTACAACTAATTTTGCTTCAGGCTTTTGAGCAGCAGGAGCTGTGACAGCAACCCTAGCTTCTGGTTCCTCTTCTAGAGGTACGGCTGTTTCAATGGAGGCATTCTCTGACAATTTGGCAGTGACATCTACGATTTTTTCCTTTGTTGAGAGCAGCATTGTTTCAATTTCATCATTATTTGCCCAAGTCATTACTTGTTGGACAACTGCCTTTCCAGCCGTATAAATTGGGTCAATAAATATAACGATTATTATGATAATGGCTAATTTTTTCCACAAAACCCTCACCTCCAACCATCTTTCTCTTTTCATTATATACAAAAAAAGCACAAAGAACTCACTTGAAAGTTCTTTTGTGCTTACATTTTATTTACTGATATTTAATTTTAAGAGGTTCTAATTTTTAACATCTATAGAATCCTAGTTAATTTTAAGTTTTTGTTCTTTCTTATTCATATTGTAAACTAAATGACTATCACTAATTCTTAAATCTGAAACAGATTGCTTTACAAGCACTTCCATTTTTAATGTCTTAAGATTTAGTTTTGTTAAATAGCCGCTATTGCTGTAGTCACTGAAGTACAAAAAGTTATCGGCACCAGTAATATAGAGAGCACGCTTATCAATAATTTTAGTCTTTTTACCACTTGCTAAATCAAGCTTATACAATTTATCATTATCTGCTGTGTTGCTAAAGTATAAAGTGTTCTTATCTTGATAGGCATAATGAATATTTTGCATATAGCTATATGTTGTACTTGTTGCGGCAGGATAATCTGATGTTATCCAAGTATGATCTTTTTTAAGTTGTGCATCTGTTACTAAAAAATAATCATATGAAGAAACACCTACTCGATTCGGTAATGGATCATTCCAAGTTGTATCTAAATGATACCATTTGCCATTCAACTTCACTAAGTTCCATGCATGGTCCTCATTGCCGTTAACATAGCCAACAACATACTTTGATTCGATTCCTACTTGTTCCAACATTTTATAAGCTGTTAACGTATAACCTTGACATACAGCCTGCCCTTCCATTAACAGCGCATATGCACTATGAGGACTAGCCTTTGTATTAGTACCATACTCGCTATTTGACACAATATAATCATTAATTGCCTTTACTTTTTCAAACTCTGTCATAGAAGGCTTAATAATTGTTTTTAATACTTGATCAATCTTCTTTTGTACAGCCACTTCATGTGTTTGGTTTGTGAAATATTTGATTTTAAATGTCACATTGCCAGCTGAATCCGCAGATATAGCAGTACTTTCCAAATGACCACTCGCATAGACGGCTTGCTTCTGTGCCTTTTCATAGGCTTCCATAAATTTATCTTTAAAATTAGTCATTGGACCACTATATGTAATTTTAATTTCTGGTGCGAAATTATTTAATTGCTTGACGATTTCTGCTGTGAATTGATCCCAAGTCGTTACTTTAGAGTTAGCTACTACATTATAAGCAATCATTGGGGAAGTATTCTCTGGATGAGTATCTGTTTTTTGAGCAAAGGCTGCTGTTGGACTTAACATCAATAAAGCCGCTCCACTTATCAACCATTTCTTCATAATAATCACCTTCCCATTTATGGTAATCTTCTTACTAATTAGCATAACAGAAAATGTAACTAGTAATCTATCGTACAAGTTCACTAACTATGACTTTTAACTAGAAAAACCATAAAATTACATAGGTGAAAATCCCCAACTTTTTCGAATTAGAACCGATATAAACTATATTTTTGCAAAAAATAAAAACCCACCTAAAACAGTGAGTTTAATGGGTGTTTTACCTTTTTTTAACGACTCTTTACAACTAAATTAACTGCTTCTTGAATAGCTTCATTCATTTTCTCGCCATCCCCTTCAGCATTTTGTACACATTCTAAAAGATTTGTACTTACAATCACTCCAACCGTACGATCTACTGCTGAACGTACTGCGGACAATTGGGTAATAACTGCCTTACAATCCTTTTCTTCCTCCATCATTTTCAAAATACCACGTAGCTGGCCTTCCATACGTTTAACACGGTTTTTTACTTGATCTGAATACTCCATCATTATTGTCCCTTCTTTCCATACTCGCTACGTTCTTGAGTAATAAATATTTTTTTACACATCTATTCAAACATAAACTTATTGATTATTCTCCCTTGGTTTTAAATAATTCATAAGCATTTTAGTAATAATTGTCCCTGCATTGGTTAGCTCATCATATTGTATAATTGTGTTTTTCTTTATACGTAACTGCCCAATCTCTACCTCAAAAATTGGACATTTTCTTTTAAGCGCTGCAACTAGCATATTTGTATCATACTCATAACGTGCTCCCTTTACACGTAGCAGCCATGGAAGCTCTTTTATAGAGATATACCTTAGGCCAGTTTGAGTATCCATTAGCTTTCTATGGTAGAGAAGCTCGAAAAACAAGCTTGTTGCACGATTTCCCCAGTAGGATAAGAGGGTGCCGTCCGATGAATGAAAATTACGTACCCCTAGCACAATTCCTTCAGAAAATACCTTTGTCATCGTTAACACCAATTTTACATCTTGCACTGTATGTTGATTGTGGGCACCAACTGTAATTACACCTTGAAACAGATTTTTTTGCGACCATATATAAGAAAATGCTGTTTTAAGTGCGCCGCCCTTTCCAATATTTTTCTCATGTTCTAACACTCGACAGCAATTAATGCTCTTCAACTCTTCGAAAATATTTGTATATTTATCATCGCTACCATCATTAACGATAATAACTTGTGAAATCGTTGTTGTTAAAAGCTGATGCACATATGTTATTAATGAAGATTGTGGATTAAATGCTGGAATAATGGCTGCAATATTTTTCATTATTTCTATCCTCCGGACGACCTTAAAATGAAACTTTGGCAGATGCACTTTCTAACAATTCTTTTTGAAATTCTCCCTTATATCACATAGTATCATGTAACGATGACAATTCAACTGATGAATCCCATTAAACATATCAATAATATAGATATTTTCCCGATATATGAAAAAAGAGGATGAAAGAGGTGAGGACAATCGTCAGGCAAAAGGAAATCCTACAAGATCAATGTAAGAAAGTAAGAGCATTATCCTTCCTAAAATTAGCTGAAAATTTACAGAACGCAAATGCATTTGCTATTTCGAAGCCAGCTCTATCTCTACATAAATCACTACTTGTATTAGAGGAAATTTTATATGAAATTTATAAGTTAGAAATGCACGCAGAGCCGAGGCTGAAAAGCATCCATTCTTTACTTAATCATCGTAATTTTGTCGCTAAAATACATCCGCGCCGTATTTATTTATTAATGAACCTTGTAAATAAAATGGCTTCCAGTCAAAGCAATGAGATTGTCGAGGCAAAGGCTGCAAAAATTGTGCTTGATTATATAAGTGATATTGTAGAGTGGTTTATTAAACGCTACGACCGAAGCTTCAAAGCCAAATTACCAAGTACAGGCTCTAGCTTTGAAGATTTAACATCCATTGTTAACGCCAATATACTACATCAAAATCAACAGTCAACAGAGGCCTATAAAAATTCAGCAGGCTGGTTTGAGATGGCAGCAAAACAGGGAAATCCAAGTGCCCAATATAATTTAGGAGTGCTTTATAATCACGGACGCGGAGTAAAAAAAGATTATACTCTAGCAAGAAAATGGTATGAGAGAGCAGCGGCGCAAAAAGATGCAAATGCTTTATACAGTTTAGGGGTACTTTATCATTTAGGACAGGGTGTCTCACAGGATTATGAGAAAGCAGCTTACTACTATAATGAGGCTGCAAATTTAGGAAATGCAGATGCTCAGTATAATTTAGGCGTGCTTTTTACTCAAGGACTAGGTGTATCTGTAGATTTTTTTGAGGCCGCAAAATGGTATATTACTGCAGCCAATCAAGGCAATACGAGCGCTCAAAATAATCTTGGATTTCTATATCATAATGGAACTGGTGTAGAGCAAAGCTATGAAGAAGCTATGACTTATTTTGAAATGGCCGCCTTAGCAGGTGATGCAAGTGCCCAGTATAATCTCGGCTATATGTATCTAAAAGGTCGTGGTATCACACAAAATTTCGAAGAGGCTGCTAGATGGTTCCACCTGGCAGCACTCCAAGACCATACCAATGCAGAGTTCCAATTAGCAATGCTCTATAACACCGGTCAAGGTATCGCTCAGGACCAAGTAGAGGCTATTAAGTGGTTTAAACTTGCGGCACATAGTGGACATACAAATGCTCAATATTGTCTCGGTCTGTTATATCAAAAGGAAAAAGATATGGCATTAGCCGAAAAATGGTTGCAGCTTGCTGCTAGCCATGGACATATAAGTGCAGGTTTTGAGCTTGGATGTATGTATGTATACTCGCTTGAGCAGCCTGACAAAGCGTTACCTTATTTTAAAAAAGCCGCAGAAAAGGGCTATGCTGATGCCCAGTATGAGCTTGGATTATTATATGTGAATGGATCTGGCGTCGCAGTAAATTATAATGAGGCAGTGAAATGGTGGAGAGCAGCGACAGATCAATCCCATATTAATGCAGAGTACCAATTAGGATTATTGTATGAACAGGGCTTAGGAATTGCACAAGATTTAGAGGAGGCGCGGCGTTGCTATCGTCTAGCAGCCATTCAAGGGCATTCAGGTGCCCAATACCAGCTTGGAAATTTATTTGATAAGGGAAAAGGGGTCAAACAGGATTATACTGAGGCAGCAAAATGGATTGAACAGGCTGCGGCACAAGGTCATGCCAAAGCACGATATCAATTAGCTCAAATGCATAGTCATGGGCAAGGTGTCCCTAAGGATTTTACTAAGGCCGCTCAACTGTATCGCCTGGCTGCTTATCAAGGTCATCATAAGGCCCAATTCCAGCTAGGTATGTTGTATAAAAAGGGGCAGGGTGTTGCTCAAGATTATAATGAAGCAACAAAATGGCTAAAGATGTCTCTCGAGAATATAAAAGAATAACCCTTTTAAACAATAATACCGTGTCACCTGCTAACCTATCCGTGACACGGTATTTGCCTTTAATTTTTCATTTCTTCTTTTTGCTGAATCATAAATGTTACAACGATAAATAATGCAAAGCTTATTAACAAGGTTGTCCCACCTACAATAAAGAAAATTAATGTAAATGTACTGCTAAAATTGAATGGATTTATATTATAAAACCACATGCCTAACGTTAAGCCAAAAACACCTAAAATCGCTGTCCAGCCATGTACAGTGACCAATTTTTGAGACTTCACTTTAAACGCTCGATAAAAAATTCCCCATGCAAACATACTTAGCCAGCCTACTAGTAAAACATGTGCATGTATTGGTCTAAATTGATAACTTCCTGAACCAGACATATGTGAGCCTAAATACGTTCCAAACAATGCAAAAATTGCAGCAAGACGTATTAAACGTAAACTCCATTTTTGTTCCATACGATTACCCCCCTAAGCTTTTTCAACTATCAGCAGTTTATCGTGGGAACATGAACTTTATATGAACTCCTTATTACAGTTTCGGTAAGCGGATATAAACTTTTGTACCGGAATGAATAACACTTTCCATCTGAACTGAACCCTCATGTAGCTCTGCGATTTGCTTTACAATGGCTAGCCCGAGCCCCGTCCCTTGCTTTGTTCTTGAAGCATCTACTCGATAAAAGCGATCATATACTTGTTGTAATTGATCCGCAGTCATCCCTATACCACTATCTTCGATTAGTACCTCAACATAGGTTGCTTGCTCCTGCAAACGAATATGAATTTCTCCATTCTCGACATTATATTTAATGGCATTAGTCAACAAATTATCCCAAACATTTTGCAACAGTCCTGCATCACCGTTATAAATAAGCGGCTCAAGCTGATAGGTTAACTGTACATTTGCCTCCTCAAGCTGCCACCGATATTTGCTAACTGTTTCCTTTAATTGATCATCTAAGCGATAAGGTTCTCTCCTTAACATTCTTGTAGACTGATCGAGTGAAGTAAGTAAAAGTAACTGCTTCGTTAATGTAGAAAGACGCTTTGTTTCCAGCTCAATAATCATTGCGTATTCCTGCCGATCCTGTTCTGTTAGCGAAGGATTCTTTAATAAATCTACATAGCCTTGAATATTTAGCAATGGTGACTGAAAATCATGCGATACATTACTAATAAACTCCTTACGTATGCGATCATTTTCTTGTAATTTTTCAGTCATGACATTAAAACTAATTGCCAGTTGTCCAATTTCATCTGCACGATCAATATCTAATAATGTATCAAATTTTTCATGGGCTAGTTGATGTGTGGCCTCAGTTAGCTGTGTGATCGGGCGAATTAAAGCTTTAGCAAATAATAGCATTGCTAATAAGCTAAGGACCGTCATTACTAAAATAAGTCCAGCTAGTATCGTATGGACCTCAGAGAATAATAATCGAATATCAGGTCTTATAAACAAGGCATAATGCTTATTTTCAATTGTAAATGGTACACCTATCGTATTAATAAGCTCATTCGCAAAAAAGCCTGTCACAAATGTCTCTTTAGGAAATTCACGCATACCATGATAGATTTCTCCGCCTATAACACGCTCAACAACCTTAGAAGACAATGTTCTATCTCGGTATTCACCACCAAAAAACTGCCCTTCAACACTATCTGTAACATAGATTTGATAGCCAATTTCGCCTAGGGTTGTTAAATATTTATCAAGATCCTCAGGCCTTGTGGTCTCAATATAGCTCGCAATTTCCCGCGCAATATTCACATTTTTAGCATCATTTTTTCCCTTTACAACTTGATGATAATAAGTGTTTGTCGCTAAGAAGCCTATACACAAGCTACCAATCATAACAAGCATCGTTGTAACAACGAACTTACTATATAATGTTTTCATCATGTAATAACCTCGATCTTATAACCAACACCACGCACTGTCGTAATCTCAACATCTGTTATATAGCGATGCAATCTTTCTCGAATGCGCTTCACATGCGTATTTAATGTTTGCTCATCACCTTCATAGTCATAGCCCCACACTTGTTCCATAATGAAACTACGTGTGAATACCTGATTTGGACGCGAAGCGAGTAATGCCAGTAGCTCAAATTCCTTTAATGGCAAAACCAGTGTATCTTCTTCAATGACAACCTCAAAGCTTCGGCGGTCAATGATTAGCTTCCCTACTTGAATAGTAATTTGATTTTTTTTATCTAATCTACGTAATATTGCCGCTACACGAAATAACAATTCCTTAGGTTCAAATGGCTTCACAACATAATCATCTGAGCCCGCTAAAAATCCTCGTTCCTTATCTTCAAGCTCTCCCTTTGCAGTTAATAGCAATACAGGAATATCGTAATCCTGGCTCAATTTCTCCGTAAGCGTAAAACCATCCATTCCAGGCATCATCACATCTACAATTGCTAAATCAGGTAAGCTCCCCCCAAGTAATTGTAGTGCCTGCTGTCCATTTTCTGCCTGTAATACCTGATAGCCCTCTCTCGTAAGATATATATTCACAAGCTGTAATATGTGCACATCGTCATCCACAACAAGAATTTTCATATAATTTGACCCTCCGTCCTTCCTTGCGCTCCTTAAAATTTATCATATGTTACTTTTTGGATACAAAAAAACTCGCTTATTTTTGCAGGTGTATAGCAAGATATTTGCAATACATTCCTGCAGCAGCGAGAAGTTTTTTAGAGTGCGAAGATAGAAATTAACAGTATAATAATTAGTGGTAATCCAATGACAATATACCCTCTTGGATTTGCTAGATTCATCGTCCAGCCTATGCCAAAGCGTTTCTCTACAAAAACAGAAGGGTCCTGTTTATTCATATAGATTAGTCCGCCTTTCCAAAAGCGATCATCATCTAGATCCATTACTTTAGAATCGATATTTTCTTCAAACTTCACACGCAACTGGCGTTTTTTCCATGCATAAGCAAGTAGTGAGCCTAGAATAATTACTAAATATAAAATAAATAACGGCAATAGTTTATTGCCCTCAGCTATCGAAGGATAGATATTGCTTAGCTGTAACACCGTGAATAGAATTGTTAGCGTATAGCTTACAAGCATAAGGCTCCAACTCATATATTTTCGACTTTTCAGTTGATCCTCTAACGACTCCGCCTTACGATTGACAGCTAATTTAATGGCTGAACGCTTTATAGAATCAACAATTCCCCACATCATACATTGCATCATCAGCATGATCAGTGGTAAAGATAAGGCTGTAAAATACGTTTTACTTCTCCAAGAGTCTGCCTCACCACTTGGTCCCCAATGAACAGCAATTTTATCTGGTATTTGCTCATAATGTAGCAAAGAAAAGATGATTAGAAAAATTGTTACACCTAAAGGTACTACATAAAATGGCCATGGCAGCATTTCATCTTTGCTACGTGCTGTTAAATCAACGGAGCGCACTTGCTTGATATGCAAGCCCCATTGCTCTTGCTTTTTGAGTTTTAAAACTTTGTGATGATTCATCCAATATAACCCCATACTTACCGCAATCATAGCAAAAAAGCACCCTAGTAGTAAATTCCCTTGTACGAAGATAGATTGTGCAAAAGAATAACCTACAATCATAATGATTAAAAATATAAGCCCACAAATCCCTACAATCTGTGCATAATGCTTTTTCATATTCCTTAATGTAGGATGTTTTACATTTTGCTCAGGTACAGTAACACCAAAGATAATCGTTTCTCGTACGATATAGGGAATAAAAACTTGTAAAACTAAATTTATGATGTAGATTGTGGTAAAAACACCAAGTAGCATTTCTTTATACCCCTTCTACTGATATTTGCAAATCCGCGAATACCTTTTTCATCATATGCTCAATCTGCTCTGCAGTTGCGCCGAGCACCATTCCTTCTGCCACAACAGGCTTTAAATTTTTTTCAATCAGCTGTAATTGTTCAGGTGTTAAGGCTCGTTCTTCCTCTGAACGAATAATAGCTCCTGATTTGGCTCTTATTGTGATAATTCCCTTTTCTTCTAGCTCATGATAGCTTTTATTGACCGTATGCATATTAACACCTAAATCAGCCGCTAAATTACGCACAGATGGCAAGGTATCACCAGGTTTCATTTCTCCTCTTGCAATCCCTTCAATAATTTGACGTGTTACCTGTTCATAAATGGGAACGTCAGATTGAGGCTCAATTTGAATATACATTTCAATCATCTCCATATTTGTTATATAAACAATATAACAAATATTTGATTGCTATGCATAAAGAAAAATTATAGAGAGCTTTTAACCGTCTCTATAAATTTTTGTACAAGTATGCTGTGCCTCTCATTCTTTCTTGTGCATATAGCAATTTTATGTTTAATATGAATATCCTTTACATAAACTCTTGCCAATTGGCCACTATCCACATGCTCGCGTACTGCTAGTGATGAAATAAAATTTGCACCATAGCCCGCCATAACAGAACGAATTGTTTCATTAATGCCATTGAATTGAAGGGCTATTTTTGGCGGTTTCACTTGATAGGTTTGACATAAAGAAAAAAGATGCTCCCTCATAGAGCTACCCTCCTCTCGCATTATAAAGGGTTCCTTCACCATATCAGCAAGTGCAATGGTTTGATTTGCATAGATGTGAGCAGGTGAAACGACAAACCATAATTCATCCTCAAAAAGCTCCTCCCATGCTATTTCTTCTGGTCTTTCTGAAATACCCCCACCATAAATGGCGATATCAGCTTTATAATGAATTAGCTGCTCAAAGGCATCTTTCGTATTGGTTGTTGTAATGACTAGATTCACATCTTCATGTGCTCCTTTAAAGGCAGCTGCCCATTTAGGGATTAGAAAGTTAGCAGGTAAGTAAGTTGCAACAATATGTATCGTACCAGCTTTAGCAAGTCGATAATCCTCGATAAAGGATTCAATGTGCTCTTCAAGCGAAATAAGGTTTCGGGCTTTTTCCGCTAAGGCTTCTCCAAAATCAGTTAATACTACACCTCTTCCTTGCTGTTTGAATAATTGAACACCCATTTCGTGCTCAAATTTTTTTATTTGACTTGAGACGGCTGGTTGGCTAATACAGAGTAATTCAGCAGCCTTTGTGAAGCAACCAGTTGTAGCAACTTGATAAAATAACTTCAATGCATGAATATTCATAGTTCACTCCACATTCATAATCTTAAGTTATGAATCAATAATAATAATATATTTTTATTATGATTCATTCTAACATACACTTAACTTGCAAGCTTGCAAGAGAAAATGTGGAAATGGAGAAGATTTAATGACCAATTCAACTGTTTGGAATCATGTAGATAAGTATTTTTTGGAAAAGCTATTACCAGTGGATAGAAAACTTGAAGCTGTATTACAGGCTAATAAAGCAGCAGGTATTCCAGAAATCGATGTCTCACCAACCCAAGGCATGCTGTTGTATTTATTGGCTAAAATGAAAGGGGCAAAGAACATTTTAGAAATCGGAACTTTAGGTGGATACAGTAGTATATGGTTAGCACGTGCCCTTCCAAAAGAAGGTAAAATCTATACACTTGAGATTAATCCAGAGTACGCTTCCCTAGCAAAGCAAAATATTGAGAATGTTGGTTATGAAAATAAAGTGGAAATTATCGTTGGTAAAGCCTTAGACACATTGCCTACCCTGAAAATTGCAGCTCCTGCTTTTGATTTCATTTTTATCGATGCAGACAAGCCTAATAATCCAGATTATTTGAAGTGGGCTTTAGAATTGGCTAACCCAGGAGCTGTGATTGTCGCTGATAATGTAGTGCGCAATGGTGATGTAATTGACGAAAAAAGTGATGATGAACGAGTACAAGGTATACGACATTTCATGGATTTATTAAAAGAAGAATCAAAAATTGAATCTACAGCTATACAAACTGTTGGTAATAAGGGCTATGATGGCTTTGTGCTAGCGATCGTTAAGTAATTAAAAAGAGATGTCTCATATATAGCTGAGACATCTCCCTAAAAAGCCATTCTTAATATTGCCTTCTTTTGCTTCCACATTGAAAAAAGATGTCCTACAAGCCCCCCATCTAAGCTTGCAAGACATCTTACACCCCATTTAAATCTCTTACCTTTTATAAGTAGACCCCTTTTTATTGCAAAAACGCGCTCATTTCGTTTAGAAAGGAACGAGGGAACAGACCCCGCTCATTTCAATAGTGGAATTGGGTGGACTGCATTCGAGTTCAGTCCACAATTATTTAGGAAAGTTGGATATGTTCGTTTAGTAGATTGCTTTTGATTAAGCTAGTTTTTCATAACCTGGAAGTGTCAAGAATTCGGCAAATTCATCCTGCTCAATTAAAGATTTAAACAGCTCAGCAGCTTCATCATAGCGACCACTGTTATAGGCTTGTTCCCCAACAGCCTCTTTAATTTTCACAAGCTCTTCTTCCAAGATTTCTAGTACGAATGCCAATGTAATGCCACGACCATCATCTAAAATACCTTTAGGATGGCGAATCCATTGCCATACTTGTGTACGAGAGATTTCCGCAGTTGCAGCATCTTCCATCAAGTTATTAATTGGTGCAGCTCCGTTTCCTCGTAACCATGAGGCAATATATTGAACTCCTACACTACAGTTTACACGAAGACCATCGAGTGTAATTGTACCTTCTGGAACAGCTACTAAATCTTCAGCAATAACATTTACATCTTCACGTTTTTTATGGATTTGGTTTGGCGTTGTCATAATTGCATCAAACTGTTCCATTGCCGTTGCAACCATACCTGGATGTGCAACCCAAGTACCGTCATGACCGTCTGTTGCCTCACGACGCTTATCCTCAGCAACTTTTGCAAATGCTACTGCATTCGCTTCATCGTCACCTTTAACTGGAATTTGTGCTGCCATTCCACCCATTGCAGGAGCATTACGTTTATGACATGTTTGGATACATAATGACGTATATGCCTTCATGAATGGTACTGTCATTGTTACTTGCCCACGGTCAGGTAAAATTACATCAGGCTGGTTACGTAGACGTTTGATATAGCTGAAAATATAATCCCAACGTCCACAATTTAATCCAGCTGAGTGTTCACGTAGTTCATATAAAATTTCATCCATTTCAAATGCAGCTAAGATTGTTTCTATTAAAACAGTAGCCTTAATTGTACCTTGTGGGATGCCAATATAATCTTGAGCAAACACAAAGACATCATTCCATAAGCGTGCCTCTAAATGGCTTTCAAGCTTTGGTAAATAGAAGTATGGACCAGTACCCTTTGCCAATGCATTTTTAGCATTGTGGAATAAATACAAGCCGAAGTCAAAGAAACTACCTGAAATCGGTTCTCCATCCACGAGTACATGCTTTTCTAGTAAATGAAGACCACGTGGACGAACTAATAACACTGCTGTTTGCTCATTTAATTTATACGTTTTTCCATTAGATGCTTGAGTAAACTCAATTGTTTTATTAATAGCATCACGCATATTAATTTGACCGCCAATCATGTTTTCCCATGTTGGAGATGATGCATCCTCAAAGCAAGCCATAAACATTTTTGCACCCGAGTTTAATGCATTTATAACCATTTTACGGTCTACGGGCCCTGTAATTTCAACACGGCGATCTTGCAAATCTGCTGGAAGTGGTGCAATTGTCCAATCTCCCTCACGAATATGCTTAGTTTCTGGTAAGAAGTCGAGTTTCTCACCTGCATCAAGTCGTTTTTGACGTTCTTGACGTGCTGCTAGCAATTCTTTACGTCGAGCATCAAATTTTTCGTGCAGGGCAAGAACAAACTCAAGGGCTTCTGGTGTTAAGATTTCTTTTGTTTGCTCATTTTGATCCCCAACAATTTTAAGCTTACCTGTTGTTGCTTGTTCCATTAGTAGTTTCCCCCACCTTTGTGATTTTAAGTTGAGTCGTCCCCGCCTTAGGAGGAGCGGAGGAGACTAATCTATGATTATGAATTTAGGATATAAGCGTAATTAATTTAGAATTAAACAAATTGTTCTGTTTCAGTAGAGCCAGCCATTGCTGTTGTTGAAGAAGTACCACCAGAAATAACTTGAGAAACTTCATCAAAGTAACCAGTACCAACCTCACGTTGATGGCGTGTAGCTGTGTAACCTTTTGATTCAGATGCGAACTCAGCTTGTTGCAGCTTAGAGTATGCAGCCATACCATTATCTTTATAATCATGCGCAAGTTCGAACATAGAGTGGTTTAATGCATGGAAACCAGCTAATGTAACAAATTGGAATTTATAACCTAGTTTGCCAAGCTCACGTTGATACTCAGCGATTTCTTCTTCTGAAAGGTTAGCCTTCCAGTTGAATGAAGGTGAGCAATTATACGCAAGCATTTTCCCTGGGAATTCAGCATGAATAGCTGCTGCAAACTCACGTGCCTCGTCAAGAGATGGCTTAGATGTTTCACACCAAATTAAATCTGCATATGGAGCGTAAGCTAAACCACGTGCAATTGCTTGTTTAATACCTGGTTTTGTACGGAAGAAACCTTCTGGTGTACGTTCACCTGTAATAAATTCAGCATCGCGTGGATCAATATCAGATGTTACCATATCAGCTGCATCTGCATCTGTACGAGCGATTAAAATTGTATCTACACCCATTACATCTGTTGCAAGACGAGCAGCAACTAAGTTACGAACAGCATTTTGTGTTGGAAGTAAAACTTTACCACCTAAGTGACCACATTTTTTCTCAGAAGCTAATTGATCCTCTAAGTGAACACCAGCAGCTCCTGCTTCAATCATTCCTTTTACAAGTTCAAATACATTTAGAGGACCACCGAAGCCAGCCTCAGCATCTGCCACGATTGGAGCGAACCAATCGAATTGATCTACACGTCCTTCAGCATGATCGATTTGATCAGCACGTTGTAAAGCTTGGTTAATACGCTTTACTACTGCTGGTACAGAGTTCGCTGGATATAAAGATTGGTCAGGGTACATTTGACCAGAAAGGTTTGCATCAGCAGCTACTTGCCAGCCTGATAAGTAAATTGCTTGTAATCCTGCTTTTACTTGTTGTACAGCTTGATTACCAGTTAATGCACCTAATGCATTAATAAATGGTTCTTCATGTAGAGACTTCCAAAGTCGAACAGCACCCTTAGATGCTAAAGTTTGTTCAAGTACAACAGAACCCTGTAGTTTAACAACCTCTTCAGCTGAATATGAGCGTTCAATACCTGCCCAACGTGGGTTCTCCGCCCATTCTTTCTCTAGTGCTTGAATTTTTTCTTGACGTGTTGACATATTGAAATTCCACCTTCCCCTTTGTATACAATTCACTCTGTTAAAAAACTTTTTAATTTGCTGTTCCATAACAGGTTTATTTGTTGTAAATTAATATATAACAGAACATCTGAATTTTCATTATTTTTAGATAAAAGACCAAATTTTAATGATAGAACCACTTTTTTTAACGACGAAATTTGGTAAACTGTTTACAAACAAGGGGGATATTCACAATGAATAATAAGTCTTTTTCTTTACCAAAAGATATTTCACAACAGTTTATTTCAATATTAAAGGACTGGATTCCAGCCTATTCTTCCATTGCAATTGCTGTCGAAAACTCCTATATTTATTTTCATTCTGGACATCAAAACATCAACTTGGAAGTGGGCAAACAAGTCCAACCCGGTAGCATTGCGGAGCAGGTGATACGGACAGGTAAACGGACAGATGCAATTTTAGATAATTCCCTATTTGAAGCACCCTATTATGGTATAGGCTATCCAATACACATTTTAGATGCACCTGCAGCACTTGTCGTAGTATTGCCTTCCGCCTTTACAGAAAAGAAATTAGAGCCATTTCAATTCTTAACAGGCAAACATGAGGAAGAATGGAATCCTGTGGCTATTGATAAGATATCTCATATTGAAAGCCTACAGAAGAAAACGTGGTTTTATGTGGAGGGAGATCAATTCAAAACTAGTATCACACTAAAGGAGCTACAAATGCGACTACCTTCGTTCTTTATTCGCATTCATAGATCCTATATTGTGAATATTTATTTCATAAAAAAAATGGCGCGAGATCTTACTTCTAATTTTATAATTACTTTAAAAGATGGAAGCGAGCTGCCCGTGAGTCAATCTTATTTAAATAATCTTCGAAATGCTTTAGAATTCTAAATTATAATAGGGGCATGTAACATTGATTTAAGCTGCGCCCTGTCAAGCAGACAGTGGAACTATTAAAATTACTCTTAAGCTGCTTCATTCAGAATTTCAATGGATTCTTGTCAATTAATTATTCTAGATAGCAATGGGACTCTTATAGAACTAAATACAATCTGTCTTAAAAGAGCATAAAGATGTAAATAGTATTTTATCTTTATTATGTTCACTCAGTCTGGTAACTTCACTTCCCATTTGTCTCAAATTTTTTGCTTTCATTGAAATAGGTATCACTATAACTATATGCTTGCACTGTCTCTTGATAGTTTGTCAGCAGACGTTCACCATTGTTACGCTCTTCAAATGTAAGCTTATAATTTTATTTCAACTAGATGTTCCATCAATCCATAAAAAAATACTCCCCATTAGGTAGATGGATTTTATCTGTCTACCTAATGGGGAGCATATCAATCAAATCAACTTAAATTTTGTATTACGATTAGAATTGCACAATTTTTGTTATCCCGATTTAGCAAATCTTTTCTGTAGCGAAAGCAAAGCATCAGGTACAGAAACTCCCATCTCTTTAGGTAGCGGGACCATTGCGATTTATTCCCTATTCAGTGGGCGTACAAATGCCTGCTGAATCAAGATAAAGCTCCTGGCGAAAGTCACGGATTTTGAAGAAGAGCTTTTCGAGAGAGCTCGAAACAACTCGAACGCAATTACGCTGGGGCGTAATTGATAAATGCCAATTTTCATATTATAATAAAAAAGAAAAAACCAGAGTAATGTACTCTGGTTTTACTATTGCCTAGCAATGTCCTACTCTCACAGGGGGAAGCCCCCAACTACCATCGGCGCTAAAGAGCTTAACTTCCGTGTTCGGTATGGGAACGGGTGTGACCTCTTTGCCATCATCACTAGACTATTATCGGCTTTCAATATACATCGCATTTCTTCGTCAGCTTCTGTCGTTCAGTCAGTCACGTACTTGAGTACGCTCCTTCTCTCTCTCCATTGCTTCCTCGAACTACTCGTATCTTGAAACCCTTATATGAAAGTTGTTGTTCTTTCAAAACTGGATAAACGGCGCATTGAATGCTTCAAACATGTTGGTTAAGTCCTCGATCGATTAGTATTCGTCAGCTCCATGTGTCACCACACTTCCACCTCGAACCTATCTACCTCATCGTCTTTGAGGGATCTTACTTACTTGCGTAATGGGAAATCTCATCTTGAGGGGGGCTTCATGCTTAGATGCTTTCAGCACTTATCCCGTCCACACATAGCTACCCAGCGATGCCTTTGGCAAGACAACTGGTACACCAGCGGTGTGTCCATCCCGGTCCTCTCGTACTAAGGACAGCTCCTCTCAAATTTCCTACGCCCACGACGGATAGGGACCGAACTGTCTCACGACGTTCTGAACCCAGCTCGCGTACCGCTTTAATGGGCGAACAGCCCAACCCTTGGGACCGACTACAGCCCCAGGATGCGATGAGCCGACATCGAGGTGCCAAACCTCCCCGTCGATGTGGACTCTTGGGGGAGATAAGCCTGTTATCCCCGGGGTAGCTTTTATCCGTTGAGCGATGTTCAGCTTTCGATAAAAACTATCGAAACCTTTTTAATGTTATTAAGCCTATAAAAAACTTAAAAAATAAATGTGTTTGTTACAATTTCAATGTCGTTTTATCCAGTTTTCAAAGAACAAATAAAAAAAACAATAATTGGTGGAGCCTAGCGGGATCGAACGCTGACCTCCTGCGTGCAAGGCAGGCGCTCTCCCAGCTGAGCTAAGGCCCAAGAGGAATATATGGTGGGCCTAAATGGACTCGAACCATCGACCTCACGCTTATCAGGCGTGCGCTCTAACCAGCTGAGCTATAGGCCCTCTTGGAAGTTTTATAATGAATCATAACGAACCGAAATCCTTCTTCACTCACGCGGCGTTGCTCCATCAGGCTTTCGCCCATTGTGGAAGATTCCCTACTGCTGCCTCCCGTAGGAGTCTGGGCCGTGTCTCAGTCCCAGTGTGGCCGATCACCCTCTCAGGTCGGCTACGCATCGTCGCCTTGGTGAGCCATTACCTCACCAACTAGCTAATGCGCCGCGGGCCCATCCTATAGCGACAGCCGAAACCGTCTTTCAGTATTTCACCATGAGGTGAAATAGATTATTCGGTATTAGCCCCGGTTTCCCGGAGTTATCCCAAACTATAGGGTAGGTTGCCCACGTGTTACTCACCCGTCCGCCGCTAACGTCGAAGGAGCAAGCTCCTTCTCTGTTCGCTCGACTTGCATGTATTAGGCACGCCGCCAGCGTTCGTCCTGAGCCAGGATCAAACTCTCCATAAAAGAAATTTGATTAGCTCAAATTGTTTTGCTGGCATCAATTTTGATGTCCAAAATTTTGCTTTGTTCACTAGCAGAAGCTAGCTAATAAAAACTTTATTGATTACGTTTTGCTTGTTCAGTTTTCAAGGTACATTTCAATTGCATCAACAGCAACCATTGTATTATAACATCTTTTGTTTTGTTGTCAAGCACCAAATTATTTTAATTTAGTTATTCAAGAGACAACTTTCAAAATATATCATAATCAAATCTCGGTGTCAACATCTTTTTTGAAACTTCGTATTCTCAATATCAACTCTTACGTCGTCTTAGCGACAAGTAATAATTTATCATGATTCAAATAACTATGCAAGCATTTTTGAATTATTTATTTATCTTTTTAAAATCTCTGATTTTGTTAGCTATTTTACGTATTTTCGAGATATATGAATCGTCTTACGCTCATGTAATACATGATTATTTGTTTAAATATACATTTCTTTTATATAAATCACAACAAATAAAAATTAAGAACAGGGCATATTTTAATTAACTGTACATATAGGTTGAGCCTTCTTCTTTAAAGTATTGCATAATTATTTTAATCGTGTTTAGAACAAAAACAGGAGCAATGGTGCTTATTAACACCCTTGACTCCTGTTATTTATGCTTGTCCTTTCTAATGAAGCCTATTATTTTAAAAGCTGTTCATTAAAAGATAGCGCCTTCTTCTATATAATTATTTTGTAATATGACGCATAGTAGGGAATAACAGTACGTCACGAATTGAAGGTGAGTTTGTAAGAAGCATGATTAAGCGATCGATACCAATACCTAAACCACCTGTTGGAGGCATACCAAATTCTAATGCTTCAATGAAGTCATTATCCATCTCATGCGCTTCATCATTACCCGCAGCCTTTTCAGCCATTTGTGCCTCGAAGCGTTCTCGTTGATCGATTGGATCGTTTAGCTCTGTGAAAGCATTCGCATGCTCACGACGTACGATAAATAGCTCAAAACGGTCTGTAAAACGCTCGTCCTCTGGGTTTTTCTTAGCTAGAGGGGAAATTTCTACTGGATGACCATAAACAAATGTTGGTTGTACAAGAGTTTCTTCAACCTTTTGCTCAAAGAACTCATTAATAATATGACCTACTTCATGAGATTCTTTAACCTCTACTCCATGCTCTTTAGCAAGTGCTTGAGCTTGTTCTACAGTCATTGGCTGCCAGAAGTCTACACCTGTCATTTCTTTTACAGCATCTACCATATGAACACGTTTCCAGCCCACAGCAAGGTTGATTTCATCTTCCCCATATTGAACTGTTGTTGTACCAAGAACTTCTTGTGCAACATGTGCAATGAGATTTTCTGTTAAGGACATTATATCCTTATAATCAGCATATGCTTCATATAGCTCTATCATCGTAAATTCAGGATTGTGACGTGTTGAAATTCCTTCATTACGGAAAACACGACCAATTTCATATACTTTTTCTAGCCCACCAACGATTAATCGTTTTAAATGCAATTCAATTGCAATACGCATATATAATTCCATATCAAGTGCATTGTGGTGTGTAATAAATGGACGAGCCGCAGCACCACCAGCAATTGTATGAAGCATTGGTGTTTCTACTTCTAAGTATCCAGCGTTATCTAAATAGTTACGAATTGAACGAATGATTTTAGAACGAGCGATAAACGTTTTTTTACTATCTTCATTTGTCATTAAATCTAAGTAACGTTGACGATAACGTTGCTCTACATCCTGTAAGCCATGAAATTTCTCTGGCATAGGGCGTAGGGCTTTTGTTAGAAATGTAAACTCTTCTGCCTTTACTGAAAGCTCTCCAACTTGCGTGCGGAATACATTCCCTCGAACTCCAACAATATCTCCAAGGTCAGCTTGTTTGAATAATTCATATGCTTCTTCGCCAACATGATCTTGACGAACGTAAATTTGAATTTGACCATTTAAATCTTGAATATGTGCAAAGCCAGCTTTACCTTTACCTCGTTTAGTCATAATGCGACCTGCAATAATTACTTCTTGTAGATGTTCTTCTAGCTGCTCTTTTGTTTGATCTGCAAATTGCTCACGTACTTCCGTTGATAAATGTGTACGCTCAAAACGACTTCCAAATGGATCTTGGCCGTTCTCTTGGATAGCCGTCATTTTTTGGCGTCTCACCAAAAGCTGATCATTTAATTCTTCTATATTTGACACGTATTTCACTCCTTATTAAATTGTCCGCGTTTACGTCCATAATATTTCTATTGTACACAATTTTAATGCTGTAATCATCTGTTTCAGTTTTTTTTCGAGTTCAACAAAAATGATTAATGATTCTGAAAATTAACGGTTACAACAAAAAAAGCGTCTCTTTTAAGCATCGAGACGCCTTCAGATAATTACATAATTAATTCTTTTGCTACTGGTACAATTAACTTAGATTCACTTTCTTCATAGTCTTGCACAACACCATTTAACAAGGCGCGGAACTCAGAAGCTGTTTCTGTTTGATTAATAGCATTACGAGCTTTCCCGTTCCCTCTTATACCTTTTAAATACCACGAGGCATGTTTACGCATCTCACGTACTGCCACAAGCTCGCCTTTTAATTGAATAAGGCGTTCGAAATGAAGTAAACATACATCTATTTTTTCACGAACGCTTGGCTCTTCCTTTAACTCACCTGTTTTAAGGTATTGAACTGTACGATAAATCATCCAAGGATTGCCTAGGGCAGCTCGGCCAATCATTACAGCGTCTACACCAGTTGTATCTAGCATCCGTTTAGCATCTTGAGGTGTCTCGACATCACCGTTACCTAATACAGGAATCTTTACATTTTCCTTAACTTGACGAATGATATCCCAATTTGCTCTGCCTTCATACATTTGCACACGAGTACGTCCATGAACCGCTACTGCTGATGCACCTGCACGTTCTGCCGCCTGTGCATTCTCAACAGCAAAGATATGCTCGTCATCCCAGCCAATACGCATCTTTACGCTGACAGGTTTTTTTACCGCATTTACAACAGCCGCTACCATCTCATATAATTTATTTGGATCTAAAAGTAAACGAGCGCCAGCTTCACATTTAATAATTTTATTAACCGGACAACCCATATTGATATCAATAATATCTGCAGTAGTATTTACATCTACATACTTTGCAGCCTCTACTAATGTTGCCTTATCACCACCAAAAATTTGTAGTGAAAGTGGGTTTTCACGCTCATCAATATAAAGCATACCTAAAGTTTTTTCGTTCTTATGGACGATCCCTTTATCACTAATCATTTCTGCATATACAAGCCCTGCTCCAAACTCTTTTACAGTTAGTCGGAAGGCAGAGTTACAAATTCCAGCCATTGGCGCTAATACGACACGGTTGTCCATAACAATATTGCCAATCTGAAACGACTTCTCAGTTGGTTGACTCAACGGTGATTTCCTCCTTCGATGGGTTTTACATATCCTAAAATGCTATGAAATGATAGATCATCCATACACACATAATGATAAAATTATTAATTTACTGATTGCAATATAACAAGCTCCTTAGACTCCAGCCATAAGGTTACACCTTCGTCTGCATAATTTAACTGTTGGCATAGGTCATGAGCTCGTTGTAATTGTTCTCCAACAGGAACAGGTGTAATTTCTACCAGAGGAACTAACACGAAAGCTCGCTCATACATTCTTGGATGTGGAACAATTAAGCTCTCCGTTTCAATATTTTCGTGATTGTAGAGCAGAATGTCAAGGTCTATGATGCGAGGACCCCACCTAAATTCACGTACACGCCCAAGTTCTTGTTCAACTGATTGGCATATGTTTAACATTTCAGAAGAGGATAGGGCAGTTTTAATATGAACTGCAATGTTTAAAAAATCAGCTTGATCAGTGTAGCCAACAGCTGCCGTTTCATAGACGGAGGATATACGAGCAACCTGAATTCCTTCGCTAACTTTTAAAAGCTCCACAGCGTGTTGGAGATTTTCTAAACGCTCCCCTATATTCGTGCCTATAGATAAATAAACGTCATTCATTAAAACTCACCCCTCGTTACTTCAACCGAAACTTCTTTATAGTAACCATGTATGGGTGGGTCCGGTTTAATAAGCTCTACACGAACACCCTTCACTTTATCTGCGTAAGTCTCTAATATACTATTTGCTATTTTCGTAACAAGTGCTTCAATAAGCTTTAAAGGCTCACCTTCAACAATGTCACGGCACAGCGCATAAACTTCAGCATAGTTTACCGTATAGTTCAGATCATCCGTTTCTCCAGCCTCTGTCATATCTACCGCAAGTGAAACATTCGCTCGAAAGCGCTGACCAAGTGTTGTTTCTGCTGATAACACACCATGATAACCATAAAACTGCATATCCTTTAAATGAATATAGTCCATTACGCTTCCTCCTTATAAATACGTTTACCAATTAATACATCAGTCATATGGGTAGCTCGTGCCATTTCCTGTACATCATGCACTCGAACGATATGACATCCCTTTTCTACGCCATAAACAACTGTTGCACCAGTACCTTCTATCCGTTCCTCAACAGGCAACTGCAAAACATTACCAATCATTGATTTGCGTGATGTTGCTAGCAAAACGGGATAGCCCATTGCCACTAAATCGTTTAAATGTTGCATCATTTTTATATTTTGCTCTGTAGTTTTGGCAAATCCAATGCCTGGATCTAAAATTATATGGCTATCAGGGACACCAGCACTATGGGCAATGGCAATACTATTCTCTAAATCCGTTCTTGCTGTTATCCAAAAGTCTGAACTATAATCTGTATTTTCACGATTATGCATTAGAATAATCGGAACATGTAACTCTGCAGCAACCTTAGCAATCTCAGGCTCAGCCTTTGCACCCCAAATATCATTAATTATATGTGCTCCAGCTTCTATTGCAGCACAAGCGACATTTGCCTTATACGTATCAATCGATATAATGGCTGGTACTTCTGCTACTAGCGCTTGAATCACTGGAACAATGCGGGCTATTTCATCTTCATCCGAAATACGTGTATAGCCAGGGCGAGTTGATTCTCCACCAACATCAATGATTTTAGCTCCTTCAGCTACCATTTTTTTCGCTTGAGTAACAGCGGCTTCTACGTTATTGTATTTGCCCCCATCTGAAAAAGAGTCTGGTGTAACATTTAAAATGCCCATCACAAACGTTTCTTTCGTATAGTCTAAAGTAATACCATTAATCGTTAATGGTGTTATATATTTTTCTAGCATGATAACGCTCCTTCTATCCTTGCTCCACTTCTTTAATAAACGCTTCATGTATACTCGTATAAATAGGCCCTTCCTTGCCTAGCAACATTTTGTTTGCTAGTTTACGAATTGGCACAAGTTCTTGTATAGAGTTCGTAATAAAGCATTCAGAACTATTCTCGACATCCTCCTTGGTAAAGAGCCCTTCCTTTACATTAATACCTAAAGATGACGCCTTTCTGATTACCCATCCTCGGATAATACCTGGTAAAATGCCTGTGTCCAAAGAAGGCGTATATAGTATATCATTTTTCACCCAAAAAACATTTGATGTTACACCTTCAGCCACATAGCCTTCTCTGGTTAAAAATAAGCCTTCCTGTTGGACTAAGGATGGCATTTCAAAGCGACCAAGAACATTATTCCCATAATGATGTGACTTAACGCGGACGCCCTTTTCAGGAGTATTACGAGGCGTCTCAAGCCACTGAGCATTTTTTTCTGTACCTCTAGGTGTAGACGGTAATTCTTTACGAAAAATAATAACATTTGGTTGCTTATATTCCATTGGCTGCAACCCAATA
This sequence comes from Lysinibacillus sp. B2A1, assembly GCA_002973635.1. GTDB lineage: Bacteria > Bacillota > Bacilli > Bacillales_A > Planococcaceae > Lysinibacillus. The sequence goes on along the minus strand of CP027224.1, from coordinate 126,601 downwards.
CCATGCTCCCCTGCGGATACATTTAGACGGAAATAACCATCCTGCCCATTAGACTGCTTATTTAATTGCCGAACAGCCTCTAGTAATGTATCTGAAGAATATGTCAAATGAATATGATATTGTGATAGTGCAGCATGTAACCTTTCCATATGCATGTCCCACCCAAATACCATATCTCCATATGTGCGAAACGTTTCAAAAAAGCCCAAGCCATATAAAAATCCATGATCAAATGGTGAAATACGTAAATTTTGAGCTTCTATATATTCTCCGTTCATCCAACAATACATTTACTTCGCTCCCTCTACATACAAGTCTATAAATTGGCGCAGAAGCTTTTTCCCTTGCTCTGTCATTATGGATTCTGGATGATACTGTACACCTTCAATAGGATAATCCTTGTGGCGAATGCCCATAATTTCACCTTCATCTGTCCAGGCAGTTACTTCAAAGCATTCTGGCAATGTTTCCTTTTCTACAATGAGAGAATGATAACGAGTAGCATGAAACGGATTTGGCATGCCCTTATGCAAACCTATGTCAGCATGCAATACAGGTGAGGTTTTTCCATGCATCAAACGTTCTGCTCGAATAACATTTCCTCCAAATACCTGTGCTATCGCCTGATGCCCTAGACAAACACCTAAAATCGGAATATTTCCCGCGAAATAGTTAATAATGTTTAGGCTTTCACCCGCTTCATTTGGGCTACATGGTCCAGGTGAAATAACAATCATATCAGGTGCAAGTTGCTCAATATCCTTCACTGTTAACGTGTCATTTCTTTTCACAACGAGCTCATGTCCGAATTCTCCAAAATACTGAACAAGGTTATACGTAAAAGAATCATAGTTATCAATCATTAAAATCATTTTGCTCGCCCCTCCGCCATTGCCTTTGCCTGCCACATTGCCTTCGCTTTATTCAAAGATTCTTGATATTCTCGCTGCGGAACAGAGTCAATGACAATTCCTGCTCCTGCTTGAATATATGCTACGCTATCTTTTATAAAAGCTGTACGAATTACAATATTGAATTCCATATCTCCTGTATAGCCAAGCCAGCCAATTGAGCCTGTATATAACCCACGTCTTACAGGTTCTAATTCTTCAATTATTTCCATCGTACGAATTTTTGGAGCACCTGTAATTGTGCCACCTGGGAACATAGCACGGATAACATCTGCATTCGATCTACCTTCAGCGATTTCTCCCCGCACGTTTGACACTATATGCATTACATGTGAATAGCGTTCAATTACCATAAACTCATCCACCTCGACTGTCCCATATTTGGATACTCGGCCTAAATCATTGCGCTCCAAATCAACGAGCATTACATGTTCTGCTCGTTCCTTGTCGTTGTCGATTAACTCCTGTGCTAATACTATATCCTCTTCCTCAGATTTCCCTCTTGGTCTTGTACCAGCAATTGGTCGCGTAGATAATTCATTACCATGACGCTTCACTAAAAGCTCTGGTGATCCAGAAACAATTGCAAAATCTGGTGCTTCAATGTAGGCCATATAAGGAGATGGATTAAAAGCTCGTAATGCCTCGTAGACATCTATCGCTGATGCGGTTAATTTTTTAGATTGACGGACAGATAAGTTCACTTGAAATACGTCGCCTTGTGCTATATAAGATTGAATTTTAGTTACTGCTTCTTCAAAGTCTGTTCCCGCAAATGATACTAGCAATTCACTTTCAGCATTTACTATTTCTACAGCACTTGTTTTTTCAAATTTGCGGTCATTTAAACCTGCTTGAGCCGCTACATGCCATGCATTAGCCCATTCTTCCAAATCTACATCACTGTTCTCTAACTTCATAAGCGTGACTTTATTTGTGTTCACATCGTGTACAGCCCAGCAGTCGAAAATATAAAAGTATATATCAGGAATATGTAAATCGTCCTCTGAGGAATCTGGCAACTCTTCAATTTTTCGCGCGTAATCATAGGCTACAAACCCGATTGCACCGCCTTGGAATACTGGTAGTTCATCATTGAATGAAACTTGGTATTTTGCTACCAAATCCTCTAATAATGAAAGAGATTCACCCAGTAGAATTTCACTATCCCCATTTCGCCAATTCACAAGCAGACCATCCTTAACTGATTGCGCAGTGGCTAATGGATTCCATGCCCCTATTGTAAAATGTCCTCCACGTCCACTTTCTAAAAATACATGTGCTCGTTCTGCTTCTACTTGCTTTTTATAGCTATAAAAAAACGAATCTGCATCCATCGTTATTGTTTTAGTTTTTATTGTCTTCAAGTTGCCATTCCCCTTTAAATCATTTGATGTGATTCCATCTTAACTTGAATATTGCTGAGAAGCGAATATTTTTAAATTGTTCCATCCAATTTCATACCCATAGCAAATGCTCTAAAATATTTACATGGTCTGGCTGCTGAAAGTCTAGCTATCTACAGCCATAAAACTCATCACACGTACGCCGTGAGACTCCATTTTAAAAACTCCTTCACAGAAAAAAGACTCCTCGTTAAAGGAGCCTTTGTTAGCAAATCATTAGATTAGTCTTCAAATTGATATAAAGGTGTAGATAAATAACGTTCACCATTAGATGGAACAATCGCAAGGACATTTGAGCCTTTTCCTAAACGTTTTGCTGTTTCAATTGCCGCATAGATAGCTGCACCTGATGAAATACCACATAAAATCCCTTCTTCGCGTGCTACTTTACGTGCTACTTCGAAAGCAATCTCATTTTCAACAGGGAATACTGAAGAATAGATATCTGTATCTAACACCTCAGGTACGAATCCAGCGCCAATACCTTGAATCTTATGCGGTCCTGGCTGGCCACCAGAAAGTACTGGTGAATCTTTTGGCTCAACTGCAATAATTTCGATCTCTGGATATTTTTCTTTTAATACTGCACCTGCACCTGTAATTGTACCTCCCGTACCTACTCCAGATACAAATGCATCAAGTGTTAAACCGTCAAATGCTTCAACAATCTCTGGGCCTGTTGTCAAACGGTGAATAACAGCATTAGCAGGGTTTGTGAATTGCTGTGGTAAGAAGTAACCTTTTTCAGCTGCTAATTCTTCCGCTTTGGCAATTGCCCCCTTCATGCCTGCTGGACCAGGTGTTAAAACAAGCTCTGCACCATATGCACGTAATAAGTTACGACGCTCTAAGCTCATTGTCTCTGGCATTACTAAAATAGCTTTATAGCCTTTAGCTGCTGCAATCATTGCTAGACCAATACCTGTATTACCAGAAGTAGGTTCAATAATAGTACCTCCTGGTTTTAGGGTACCGTCCTTTTCAGCTGCTTCAATCATTGCCAATGCTAAACGATCTTTTACTGAGCTACCTGGGTTAAAATATTCTAATTTTACATAAACCGTACCTTCGTTTTCGCCTGTTGCATGATTTAACTTTACAATTGGTGTTTTACCAACTAATTCAGCTACTGAGTTCGCTAATCTACTCATTTATTAATCCACTCCTAATCCCTACTATTTTATAGGTTTTACTTATTTTGTATTTTATCAATTTTTCCAGTCGATTGTCAATAAATAAAACATATATTTTCAGAATATTTATTGAAAAACTTTGTTAAAACACAAAAAAATCCGCTGAACTTTCGAGAATATGCCAATAAGCTGACGCAAATCATCTGCAGTATTATTTGGCTCACCTTCCCGCAGATTTCTTGCAGATTCTTTCTTAAACGCATTGGAGCTAACTACTATTTATCTTTTTTCTCTTCTCCATAATACCAAGTTGCCTTGAATTCAGACCAAAATGCTTCTGGTGTAACAGATTGTGGTAATTGATCTAGCGCAAGCTCACGTTCAATATGCTCTTTCACATCTTCGTATGTAAAGGATTGTCCTTCTGTGATCTCTTGGACTTGTACAATCCCATAATGACCGTTATTAAGCTTAAATGCTTTACTTACCTCATTTGCTTTTAATGCCATCGTTGCCTTTATAATTGCTGGATCGACATTTTCCTGTTTTTCTGTGAGAAAACCGATATCTCCACCCAAACTAGCTGAGGCACTATCTAAAGAAATTTCTCGTGCTAGCACAGAAAAATCAGAGTTATTTTTTAGCTCTTTTAATGCTTCCTCAGCAGCTTTTTTGGAATCCACTTCTATGAAATTCGTACGATAACTCGCCTTCGTATTGTATAGTGATTGATTTTCTTCATAATATTTTTCAATACTATCTTCTTTTATTTCTACATCTTTTGTTAGGACCTTATCTAAAATAAGCTGTGAGCGTATTTTTTGTCGCAGTTGCTCTACAGACAGATTTTGCATTGCCGTATCAAATTTATCCTGTGCAGAGCGCATTAGAGCAAGTTCTAAATCAATCTCTTTATCTGTTACTTTAATTTTAAATTTCTTAGCTGCCTTTTCCATCACAGATTCATTTACTAAATTTTGTAGTGTCTCTTTACCATAGCGTTCTTCCATGGCAACCATCCACTCTTGACGCGTGATAAACTCCCCGTCAACGGCAGCGACTTGTTCGTCGCTACCAATTTCTTGACCTTTATTTGGGATTAACCAAGCAATCAACCATAAAATATTTCCTAATAACAGAACGGCAATAACTGTTAAAGCTGGTTTCGTTTTTAAACGTCGTTGCAATAGGGGCGTTTGGTTTGGCGTTGCAGTGGTTGAAGGTCGACGATTACGCGTTGAGCTCATCAATATAACCTTCTAGTTCTTCTTTGGAGAAATGATATGTTTCTAAACAAAAATGACACTGTGCTTCAGCACCACCATCTTCATCAATCATTTCTCGAATTTCCGCTGTCCCTAAACCTAAGATTGCAGCCCCAAATCGCTCTTTTGAACATTGACATTTAAATTCTACTGGCATGGAATCTAAAATCTGCAGATGATTTTCTCCTAATACTGCTTCTAAAATTTTCTCAGGCGTAAAGCCCTTTTCAATCATTTTGGAAACGGGCTCTAATGTTGAAAGATGCTGTTCGATTTCATTGATTGTCTCTTCATCACAGCCAGGCATCAATTGAAGGATAAACCCTCCAGCTGCAAGAATCGTATTATCAGGATTTACTAAAACACCTAACCCCACCGATGACGGTACTTGCTCAGATGTAGCAAAATAGTAAGTAAAGTCTTCAGCAATTTCACCTGAAACGATTGGCGTTTGGCCTGAGAACATATCTCTTAAACCAAGGTCTTTAACAACTGTTAGAGCTCCATCTGTTCCAACACCCGCACGAACATCTAGCTTACCCTGCTCGTTTAGATCGAAATGAACGTGAGGATTTGTCACAAAACCTCGTACATCACCTTTAGCATTACTGTCAATAACCATTGGGCCAATTGGACCGTTGCCCTCAATTTTAATAGTGATTTTTTCTTCGCCTTTCAGCATGGCACCCATCATTACAGCAGCGGTCATAGATCGACCAAGGGCTGCCGACACAACAGGCCACGTATTATGACGGTGCTGAGCCTCCCCTACAGTTGCTGTTGTACAAGTTGCAAAAACCCGAACTTGTCCGTTGAACCCTAAGCCTCGTACTAAATAGTCTTTCATAAATGAAATGTCCCTCATTTCCTATTGGTTGCGTTTATATAGTTTATATAAACCTTTTAATGTTAAAAACGGATCAACTACATCAATGACCTGCGTCTCTCCGGCAATTAAATTGGCTAAGCCGCCAGTCGCAATCACGAATGGCTCTTCCTTACTTTGTGCTTTCATGCGATTAACGATGCCCTCAACTTGTCCAACAAAACCATAAAATATTCCGGCCTGCATCGCAGAAACTGTTGTTTTTCCTACAATATGCGTAGATCTCAATATTTCAATACGTGGTAACCTAGCCGCTTGTGTATAAAGTGCCTCCGTAGAAATCGTAATACCTGGAGCAATTGCACCTCCCATGTAATCACCTTTTTCATTTAAGTAACAAAATGTTGTAGCAGTACCAAAATCAACAATAATTATTGGTGCTTTATAAGCATCTAGTGCCGCAATAGCATTCACAATGCGATCGGAGCCCACCTCACGTGGGGTTTCATATTTTATATTCAAACCAGTTTTCACTCCAGGTCCTACAACAAGCGGTTTTTTACGAAAATATTTGTGACACATCGCTTCTAACGAAAACATTATCGGTGGCACAACCGAGGATATAATAATGCCGGTTATTTGTTCGAATGAGATGCCTGCATGATTGAAGAAAGCTGAAACTTGCATTGCGTATTCATCTTCAGTTTTGTGAAGGTCTGTCACCATACGCCAATGAAAGGCTAAATGATCGTTTTCATCATAGACCCCTAAAACGATATTTGAATTTCCTGCATCTAAAACTAATATCATAGTGACGCCCCCAATTTCTTGCACCTCATTGTCATTGTAACTGGCTCGATGCATCTGATACAACTATACAAAGTGTAGTTGAAATAAAGTTAAAATACTTTTAAAAATGATACCATACTTTACACCCTACGAAATAGCATTCATACTCATTTTAAAAAGGAGCCACCCTCCCATTAAGTAGCTCCTTACAGTTTATTTAAAATTAAACTTTTCTGGATCTGGACCGCAGCGTAATCCATCATGTAATGCGTCTAACTGAGACATTTCTTTTTCTGTTAGTGCAAAATCAAAGACATTTAAATTCTCCGACATACGTGCAGGAGTCATTGTTTTCGGAATAGTTACTACCTCATGTTGAACATCATAACGTAACACAATTTGAGCTGGTGTTTTGCTGTATTTTGATGCCAGCTGCTGAATCAATGCTTCCTCTAATAAAGCACCATTCATCAGTGGGGACCATGCTTCTACTTGGATTCCTTTTTCTTTGCAGTATGCACGTACTTCCTCTTGTGTTAAATGTGGATGAAATTCAATTTGGTTAATGACAGGAATAACCGTTGCTTCCTTCAATAAATTTTCTAAATGATGCACATGAAAGTTACTAACACCTATTGAACGTACTCGTCCATCCTGATAAATTTTTTCAAGCGCTCTATAAATATTCATGTATTTATCATCGATTCCTGGCCAATGAACTAAATACAAATCTAAATATTCTAATCCTAATTTTTCTAAACTGCTATCATATGCTGCAAGTGTTTCTTCATAGGAAAGTCCAGCATTCCAAACTTTTGATGTGACAAACAGCTCTTCACGTGTTACGAAACCTTCCTCAATTGCTGCGCGGATTCCTCGCCCAACACTCTCCTCATTGCGATAAACTTGCGCTGTATCAATGCTACGGTAACCTTTTTTAATAGCTGTTTTTACAGCCTCAGCCAGGTCATCGCCTTCAGGTACTCGGAAGACACCATAGCCTACTAATGGCATTACTAAGCCATTATTCAATGTTACATTCTCCATATTTCCATACACTCCAATCTTTGTTATACAGACTAATGTCCAAATGAAGCACCATAAGTCACTTCCAAAAAGAACCTTTGACAACAAGACTATTCTAGAATCTTCTTAGCTAGGAATAGCAAGTTGTAAACAAGCTTATCTGGAAATTACGTTAGATAATATTTATATCCTAATACCTGTTAACGAAAAAAGGCAAAGAAAAAGGGGCTGTCCGAAAAGTCGATGTAAATTGACTTTTCGGTACAGCCTTTTTCCATTTTTGTATACAAAAAAACCGCCCTCTTTTGTAAAATGAAGTTACCAGACCACATTCAACAGAAAGGACGATTTTTAATGAATAACCAAATGATTACTCAAGCAGATTATAACATGCAAATGGAAATGACTCTAGAAGGAATTTCAGAGGCGGGCATCTCTCAGAAACATCCTAAACCTCTTGTGTTCCAGCCTTATACAAATCGTCAAAGTATGATGATTATTGATATCGAATCCTATATTCCTGAGCATCATGTAGCGCGTTTGGTCGATGAAATGGTGGAATCTATTCCAGATGAATTGTTATTTTCCCATTACGTAGGTGGTGGTCGTGCCCCTTATCATCCTAAAATGTTACTGAAAGTCATTTTATATGCCTACACGCAAAAAACTTATTCTAGCCGAAGTATGAAACGAATGGTCGAAGAAAGTCTACCCGCTATGTGGTTAGCAGGCATGCAAGAACCTGACCATCGTACCATCAATGATTTCCGTGGTGTTCGTATGCCAGCCATCATAGAGGAGGTGTTTGAACAATTCCTCCTTCAACTGATGGAGCAAGAATTCATTGACCTTGAGCACATGTTTGTGGATGGTACGAAAATTGAAGCGAACGCCAATAAATATTCGTTTGTATGGGGCAAAGCGATTGCCAATCACGACCAAAAGCTACGTGATAAGATCCAATCGCTGATAAAAGATGTGCGTGCTGTGACAACCCAAGAGTTACGTGAGGACAAACTAGAAGAACAACTAGCAAAGACAGTCGAACAACTAACGGAGGAAGTGCAAGCGTTAGAAGGTCAATATGAACAGACAACGGACAAAGAGGAAAGAAAACGACTTCGAATGGAGAAATCTAAACGCAAAAAACACATCCAAACGATTGAAACGGATTATCTGCCAAGACTAGCACGTTATGAAGCGCAAAGAGAAATTCTTGGTGAACGTGGTAGTTATTCGAAAACAGACCCGGATGCCACGTTTATGCGAATGAAAGATGATCATATGAAAAACGGTCAATTAAAAGCTGGGTACAATGTACAAGTGGCCACACAATATCAGTTCATTATCGGATACGAGTTATTTCAACGACCAGGAGACACACGTTGTTTCCAACCATTTATGAAACAACTACTCGAAGCGTTACCCAAAGCGCCAATACAGGTGATAGCAGACGCGGGCTATGCGAGTGAAGAAAATTACTTATTTGCGATTGGCGAAGAAAAGGAACCACTATTTGAATTACTGGCTCCGTATAACACGTATGTAAAGGAACAAACAAAAAAATATAAACAGGATATTTCGAAGGTGCAAAACTGGCCCTATCGCGAGGAAGAGGATGTCTTTATTTGTCCGAACAATCGGAAGGTGATATTTAAACGCTATAGTCAACGAAAAAATACCGGAGGATACGAACAAGACTACAAAATTTATGAATGTGAGGATTGTACAGATTGTCCGTTGAAAGCGCTTTGTACAAAAGCAAAAGGCAATCGTCAAGTCCACTTGAATCCGGTCTATGAAGAAATGAAAGCAAAGGCACGAGCAGCCCTTGATGACGAACAAAAAGCAGCCCTTTATGCGAAGCGCAAAGTGGATGTCGAAACTGTGTTCGGTGACATCAAGGGCAATCGGTCGTTTACGCGATTTTTATTGCGTGGGCTAACTAAGGTCCGAACAGAATTTGGACTCGTAGCAATCGCCCATAACCTACTTAAGGTAGCTGGCATCCGCCTCGCTAATTTAAGCCAAAAGGAAAAAGGTCGATTTGGAAAACTACTCGTTTTCCAAATCGACCTTTTTATTTAGGGACTTTTAGGACAGCCCCTTTTTTAAATTAATCACGTTTTTCATCGATACCTTTTGGTGCATTATGATTGAGCTCTGTGCCCTCTTTTGGTAAATCGGCCGTTGTTGGATTTGCTTCTTTGCTAAGCAATTCTTTTTTAACAGTCGGCTCACCAACGATATCTAATGTTGGTTTAGTTTCAGCTTTAGGAGCTTTTTCTTCAACCACCTCAACAGCCTCTGGTTCTGGTAAAACGCCGTGATCACGTAAATGTTCAATTTCTTGCGCATTCAATGTTTCTTTTTCCATCAAAGTATTAGCAATTAAATCAAGTAAATGACGTTTTTCCGTTAAGATCCGCTTAGTACGCTGATATTGAGAATCGATAATTTTTTGCATTTCTTTATCAATCTCATAAGCAATTGAATCAGAGTAGTTTTGATCCGAATTAAAGTCACGGCCAAGGAATACATTACCACCTTGACTTGAACCAAATTGCATCGCACCAAGATTCTCACTCATACCATATTCAGTTACCATTGCACGCGCAATACTTGTTACCTTTTGGAAGTCGTTATGTGCACCAGTAGAAACCTCACCAAGTACAATTTCCTCAGCGACACGCCCACCCAAAAGTCCTGCAATACGGTCTAACAATTCTTGTTTTGTTGTAAAGAAGCGTTCTTCCTTTGGTAACATAATCGCATAGCCTCCTGCTTGACCACGAGGAACGATTGTTACTTTGTGCACTGTATCCGCTTCATCCAGTTCTAAACCAACGACTACGTGGCCAGCTTCATGGAAGGATACAAGCTTTTTCTCTTTTGCAGAATATACACGACTAGCTTTTGCTGGACCAGCAATTACTCGGTCAGACGCTTCATCGATATCTGCCATATTAATTGTACGTTTGCTTTTACGTGCAGCCACAAGTGCAGCTTCATTTAACAAGTTTTCTAAGTCAGCCCCTGAGAAACCTGGTGTACGTTGAGCAACAGCTGCTAAATCAACTGAATCTGCTAAAGGTTTGTTGCGAGCATGCACCTTAAGAATTGCTTCACGTCCTTTTACATCAGGATGACCTACTGTAATTTGACGGTCAAAACGACCTGGACGTAGTAACGCTTTATCTAGAATATCTGGTCGGTTTGTTGCAGCAATTATAATAATGCCTTCATTTGCGCCGAAACCATCCATCTCAACCAATAATTGGTTCAGGGTTTGTTCACGCTCATCATGGCCACCACCAAGACCTGCGCCACGTTGACGACCTACTGCGTCAATCTCATCGATAAAGATAATACACGGAGCGTTCTTCTTTGCATTTTCAAATAAATCACGAACACGGGATGCACCAACACCGACAAACATTTCTACGAAGTCAGAACCTGAAATCGAGAAGAACGGTACGCCTGCCTCACCCGCTACTGCACGTGCAAGCAATGTTTTACCTGTACCTGGAGGACCTACAAGTAAGATACCCTTTGGAATACGTGCACCGATTTCAGTGAATTTGCGGTGGTCTTTTAGGAAATCTACCACTTCTACAAGTTCTGCTTTCTCTTCATCAGCACCCGCTACATCTGTAAAACGAACTTTTTTCTTTTGATCATCGTAAAGTTTTGCTTTGCTTTTACCAAAGCTCATTACTTTATTACCGCCACCCTGTGATTGACTCATCAGGAAGAAGAATAAGAAAATGATAATGATGAAAGGAATAATCCCTGTAAAGAATTGAATCCATCCACTTGTTTCTGGTGCTGTTAAATAGCTAATATTACTATTCTTATCCTTAGCGGCCTCGTCTATGCGGTCCATTAAAGATGGGTTATCACGTGGGATATTTGCAGTAAAGCTTTCCCCTTTTTCATAGCCCTTTAGTGTACCTTCAACGATGTATACTGATTTATCAGGTTGAATTGTAGCTTTTGTTATTTCTTTCTTATCTAGAGCTTCTTGAAACTCAGCATAAGTTAACTCTTTCGTTGGTGCATTGCTACCATTGAAAGTACCAAAAATACCGATAATCACTAGGAAAATCAGTAAATAGAATATGGTATATCGAAATATTCGATTCATCTCCAGCCTCCTCATTACAAACAGAAAAATTATAAGTAAAATCTTAACATATCATGATTTCATCATACAACGAAAAGCACTACTTAAAAAAAGTTTGGTTCGCTTTTTGTCGAAATAGAAACATATTTATGTCATAATCACTGCATCCCAGCGTAATTGTACCTGTTCCTCGTTCTCAGCACAGCTAAACAATGTGTCAAGATTTCGAATTATTATTAATTCATTAAAAATCTGACCTTCGCTGAAGGCTTACTTTTCATAGCTGGGGGGTTTTCGTTAACTCTTAGAAAGAATATACCTCTGGTTTTAAAATACCGATATATGGTAAATTACGATATTTTTCTGCGTAATCTAAGCCATATCCTACAACAAAACCATCTGGTACTTCAAACCCAACATAATCAGCTGCTAAATTTACCTTACGACCTGATGGTTTATCTAACAATGTAACGATTTTAATGGATTTTGCTTTGCGGTATTTAAATAAGTCTACTAAATAGCTTAATGTTAAACCACTATCGATGATGTCCTCGATAATTAATACATCACGTCCCTCAACGCTTGTATTTAAATCCTTAAGAATTTTTACTTCACCTGACGATACTGTGGCATTTCCATAGCTGGAAACATCCATAAAGTCTAGCTCAATGAAAGAATCGAAACGCTTCATCAAATCCGTCATAAACGGCATTGCTCCTTTAAGAACACCAACTGCTAACGGGAATGAATCTTTGTATTCCGCAGTCAATTGCGCTCCTAGCTCAGCAATTCTTTCTTGCAATTGTTCTTCTGTAATCATAATTTTTTCGATGTCATTTTGTAACATGTCGATTCCTCCTCGTGTGTATCAAAAAATCTTCAACCTTTATGGTGATATGTTTTACAAAGACCTTAGTCTACGATGAGCACTGTATCATCGTTTGGTTGCGGAGTGGTTGAAAAAAACATTCCCATACGCACACCAATTACCGCTACGACCTCATTGGATGGAGAAATCAGTAACGGCCAGCTATTTCGCTCATTTAAAGGAATCTTTTCATCTATAAAAAGGCGAGATAAGCGTTTTGGCTGATCCATTCCTTTTAACAGCATTCTATCCCCTTCCTTGCGAGCTCTAACGTAGAGAGGAAGTTTGAGTCTGCTAGCGTTAAAATAAAAAAGTTGTGCAGTATCCGTCAGCAATTCAGACGATAAATCAGGCAACTTGACTACGCATAAACGTTCACCATTTGTCAGTGTTGTCCACCCATTAGCAGTCGAAATAATTTTTTTCTCAGGAGAAGTTTGACCTTCTAATGGTTCTTTCTTCTGAATCGATAATTTTCCGTAACGGCGAACTGCTAGAAATTCTTCTGGCAAGTGAACTTCAGCATACCCTGCTGTCGTATCACAAAGCTTTAAAATTGAAGTCAATAGAGCATAACTTTGTATCGTATTTGAATCTTTGTAAAGATAGTTTAATAGTATTAAAATGAGCCTCCTTTGTAAAGCAAGTGGTACCAATTGAAAAGCCTTAATTTCCATGCTATATGTATTTTCGTCTATTATTTTAATTATTCTAGAAAATACATCCTCCGCTAAAGTCATTAAATAGGCATCATCTTCTTGTAATTGTTCTGTAAAATGGGTCACTTGCTCGGTTACTCGTGGATTTTCTGCCTCCAATAATGGCACCACATGATGTCTGAAACGATTACGTACATAGGTGTCTTTGAAGTTGCTAGCATCTTCACGGTAATCTAAACCTTGTCTAAGTAAATATTCCCTTATTTCAGACTTTGTAACCGTTAAAAACGGACGAATTAATGATTTTCCTGTAAAAAAACGCTGTGACCGAATACCTTGCATACTGTTAATCGTTGCATTTTTAGTCAGGGCCATTAATACTGACTCCAGTTGGTCGTCCGCATGATGTGCAGTTACAAGCTTGCTAGCATTTGTTTCTTGCATGACCTCTTTAAAATACCGATACCTCTCTCTACGACAAATCAGCTGTGTATTCCCATTTTCTAAAGCCATAATCTCTGGTATTGGAATTGCTTTTGCATGTAAATATATTTCATGATTATCACAATATCTTTGGACAAAGGCCCTATCCTCAGCAGACGCTTCTCCTCTTAACATGTGATCAACGTGAATAGCCTCTACCTTAACTCCCCATTTTTCTTTTGTTTGAACAAAATAATGAAGTAAAGCCATAGAATCTACACCACCCGAAACGGCGATGAGAAGATGGTCGTCTTGCTGTATTAATTGCTTTTCTTCGATAAGTAATTTGACCCTTAATTCAAATGACAAACGCTTCTCCTCCCCTTTTCGCTGACTACTTTAATCATTTAACTCATAGAATATTGAACTGGTCTAAACACCGCCCAAGTCGGTACAACATGTGTCACCTCTAACATCAAAACTGTACAATCATCCTCTATATCATAGTGACTTTGGAAAGACTGCATAATAGTCGTTAGTTTTTCCTGTATGGATTTGGTAGTGCTCGCAACCTGCTGAGCATAGGCTAAAAACGACTCTTCTTGTTCATCCCAATCAGCGATACTTGAAAATAACCCATCAGAATGCATTAGAATAACATCCCCTGCTTTCAGTTTTCTTTTTTCCGCCTCAATTGCTGAAATGGATAAAAATCCAACAGGTGCTGCATTACTTTCAACTTTTAGTACCTCTTTTCCACGTAAGATATACGTAGACATTCCCCCTGCTTTCCATGACCATAAATCACCGTGCTGTAAATCTACAAGGGCAAAATCCAGTGTTGCATACATATCATCTTGTTGTTTTAAGGACATGACATAATGTAATGTGTGCATCGCAGTCTCTGGATTCATATTGTAATTCAAGCATTCCCGCATTAAATGTATTAGTTTTCTACTTTCATGCTGTGCTTCTTTACTCTGTCCCATACCATCTGACAATAAAATAGCAAATAATCCTGGATGTAATTGAAATAACGCATGGGAATCACCAGAATATAATGTAGCATCTTTTGACATACTATATATATCATACTCTACTTCAAAACTAATAGCTGACCTAAAGCTTACTTGAATGTGGCGAAATGGTACATCACATGTTACTACCTTTTCAATTTCAAACGGTTCCTCAAAAATATCATATAAAACTGGTAGTATCATCCTTTCTGCCAATGTTGTATCCTCTTCCCAATCGACTCGAGCTGGTGTGAGTGCACAGACAATTTTCCTTGCTCCAGGTTTATTACTCAGCACATCTAGCTGGAAGCATTCAATATGCGCCTCCTTTAGTTTTTGGATAATATCCTTTTCCACACTCACAAATGATACGGTGTCCTCCTTCATTTCTGCAATTAGCTGATTTAGATGATTGCTCATATCTCGTAGTTGAAGTGCAATCATTTTCTTTCCGTGAAAATATTGTCCATTAATTCGCTCCCTGTATAGCTCCGTTTCTAACTCCTCGAAAATTTTCGTAGACTTCACGCATTTATAACGAATTTGGTCCTCTGTCCGATGAATAGCAGATTCCTTCCCTACTCCCTTCATATGGAACCAGTCTGTCATCAGCTTATCCATACCGTTATTTTGAGCACCCCAACAGCGATCATAACGAAAACAACTTAAGCATGTATTCATTGGTGACACTTCCTTTGCAGCCTCAACAGGAGTTGTCATAAAGCGCTCAAACACAAGTTCCTTCATGAATTGTACAAAATGCTGAAAATGCTCTAATTTGTAAGTGACATGCTCCGTTAACCAATTTTGGCGGGCGAGCAAGATCTCCTCACGCTGTGGAAACAGTTTGTCCCTCACCTTATCAGAATACTTTTTAGGAATGGTTAGGAAAGCAATACTCCCGACAGCAATGGATGTAAAATAAACGTTATCTAATGGTAAAGTTGCGTCATAAAATAAAAAAAATACACTTGGCAAGATGCTGCCAGCCGCCACTCCAAAGCGTCCTGCTCGAGCACCCATTCCAGCACACAATCCAGTTAACGTAGCAACCGAGAGCATACCCGTAAAAGACAGTTTTGCAACACCAATGAGCGTACCTAGCACTGCTCCAATTACAGTTGCTAACGGTACACTTCCCACTAATGCACCAAAGCATATAAATAGCTGCACTAAAAAAATGGGAAGAGAAAAATAACTAATTACAACTGTTTGCATTCCTGTTAGCATGGCGGCAAAAACTACTAGTCCAGAACCAAGCTTTTCATATGTCCAATGACTCGTAAACCATTCATAGGAATTAACAAAAAGGACTTGCATAAAAAGAGTCATAATAAGAGCTAATGCAGCTTCACAGCCAACATAAAATTGTACAAGCACGGGAGGCAAGCCCTGATACATAACCCCCTGCCATATCATTTGAACAAGCAATATAGCTGATGCAACCGCAATACTTTTGGGGAGTTTCCAGTACCGGAAACGCATGATACACTCATACATGGCAATTTGTAAGGCTAAAATAACAACTTGTCCAAACCCAAGAAAGAATCCCCCTATTAAACCACCAATTAAAACATATTTAGCATATTCCTTATACTTCGTTCGTATAATTGCCCAAAAAGGAACCGAGAAAGGTACAGCTGCTTCAAATACAACAGACTGAGCTAAAAAAAAGGATGTTATAAAAAATAAAGAGCCAATAAGCAACTGCCTTTTTTTCACTCCTAGTTTATGGTCAGTTACGTTAGCTGTGTCAAACCACTCAATACTTGTCATTTCACTATCCCCTTTCCACACTTTCGGCTATTATAAAAAATTATACGTGGAAAGATTGTCTGACGGTGACAAGAAAAATTTTAAAAATTTCGACGAATACATATGCATAAATACGAGAATTGGCAGCAATCTCTACAATAATTCCAGCTACTTAAACTTTAATTTGTTTATTTCATAAAATTAAATCGTCATCACAAATCGTTTTTAGATCATTAAATATTAGTAACCATAGGATTAGATACCTCAATTGTTTTTATCTTTAATGTTTTTCCACTTTTCGTCAAAAATATAATGGCCAGAGCTTGCGCTGATAAGTTTCTACTTAAGAACAAAATATTTGCTAAAATTCCCACTTTTAAAATATATCTAGTTAGTAACTAAGGCTTCTACATTACAAATCTTAAACCGCTTTTATTTTGTTAAGAAAGATGCATATTTATTAATATTTTTTATAAAGCTACTTGACACTAGTGACGAAGGCTTGTATTATTTAACTTGTTGCTTAAAGCAGTTTGCGGAAGTAGTTCAGTGGTAGAACACCACCTTGCCAAGGTGGGGGTCGCGAGTTCGAACCTCGTCTTCCGCTCCATATATTTTGGCGGCCTAGCTCAGCTGGCTAGAGCGTACGGTTCATACCCGTAAGGTCGGGGGTTCGATCCCCTCGGCCGCCACCATAGAGAGGCCCCTTGGTCAAGTGGTTAAGACACCGCCCTTTCACGGCGGTAACACGGGTTCGAATCCCGTAGGGGTCATCATAAAAAGGCGTCTCAGAATATATTCTGAGGCGCCTTTTTCGAGATTAGAAAAGCTGGAACCTAAAAGCCATGTGATTACATTGGAGCTGTAGAAATTGCTTTTTTCTCTATCCCTTCCAACTAATAATGTGGCATACTATATAGATAAAAGAACATGTTATTAGGAGGTTAATCCTTTGGGTTCATTAACAAAGGCCGCTTTAATTTGTGGTAGCGGCTCCATGATTATTCTCATATCCATCCTTATTAATTTACCATTTATCGTACAGATATTTTTACTCCTAACTGGACTAGCCGTTAGTGTTTACGGTGTACTGTTACTTGTAAAAATGATGATAGGGGCAAATGATAAATCCTCTGAGACTACTGTTGAAGAAACAAACTTATCAACACTCAAAAAGAAAAAGAAACCAACTTCAACGTTTTAAAAATCAGCAACTAATTGTTATTCATATGCTCTTTCTATAGAGGAATAGATGAGTGTGCAGTTTATTTATTCTTGTAGTTTCCACTATCTTTTTCGTAGATGAAGTAATCCAGATAACTAATAAAAAAAGGATTAGCTCTTTCAAAAAGCTAATCCCAACTCTATTTCATACACTTTTTCTACGATTAAAACAGTCAGCAAACTACCCTCTTCTAGCTCCACGACCACCGCGTTTTGATTCTGTAGCACGTTTAAGCGTTGCTAGACGCTCATCACTATCTTTTAAGAAACGTGCCATTTTTTGCTCAAAATTCTCTTTTGGCTGATGGCGCTCGTTACGATCGTTAGAACGATTGTCACGACGTGGGCGTTGAGGACGCTCTGGTCTCTCAACTTGAGGCTTTGCTTTACGAATTGAAAGACCAATCTTTCCATCCGCTTCAACATTCATCACTTTAACTTCAACTTCATCTCCAACTTTTAGATGCTCATTGATATCTTTTACATAATTGTCAGCAACTTCACTGATGTGAACTAAGCCTGTTTTGCCATCTGGCAGCTCAACGAATGCTCCAAAATTTGTGATTCCTGTTACTTTACCTTGTACCTTGCTGCCTACTTCAATTGACATAAAAAAAATGCTCCTCCTTAAAAATTAAGCGACTCTTTTGAGCCATGTAATCAATTTAATCAAACTTTTTACTACAATAAGTTTCTCTTTTCATTATATATAACAATAAAAGAGTGTCAACAATACATAGCTCTTCAGTCGTCTTTTTTATCCTTCTTCTCTGGAATAATGAAAATAATTTCACCTTTTTCGGATAAGAAATACTCTTTACGTAACATCTTTGCAATATATTCATCATCTTCTAATTGCTTAATTTTAAGATTTAATGAATCGTGTTCATTTTTTATTTCTGTAAGATGCTGATTCGCTTCGTCCTTTTTCTTCTCTTTTTCAGCCAAAACTTCATTTTGGTGGAAAAGTATATTAACGAGAAAAGCGATAATAACGACTGGTACAATCGCAAAAAAGACAATTCTACGTATTTTTCGTTTACGAGCTTGTTTTTTACGATTAATAGCTTTATCCGTGCTACGGACATAGTCATTATCAAGTTTAGTAAAGTTTTGTTGGTTATCATTTGATGAATGACGTTTAGTCATGCCCGCACCTCCGAAAATTATTGTTGTTTCTTATTATACTTGATAAATTTAAATTTTTTTAAAAAAGTGTTGGACAAATACGAATAAATTTTGACAAAAGGTCTTAACACAAATACAAAAATGTTTATAATTATCTTCAAAATTTGTCGAATAATGGTGATAATTAATCGTACTATGAACCAGAAGGGTCTCCATGTTATATTTACCAAAATCCTTGCTATGAAACGTAAAAAAGTTTGAAAAAACGTTTGATACAAAAATATTCCGGCAATCTGCGCCAGCGGGTCATAAGCCCGCCAAGCGCCATCTTTTAACCAAAATAATAAATAATATGTCAACCCTCCCAGTAGAACCCAGGTGAGTAATTCAAATACCATCATCCACTTTCGAAGGCTTGACCTTTTTGGAGTTGAAAAAACAATGAGCCTAACACTATCAATTATAAACCCAACTGCTATACCGCTCAACACCATGACTAATAGCTGAACAAATTGTTCACTAACAATCATCCAAACAATTTATGAAGGAAACCTTTCGAGAAGCCACTTTCTTCCTCGTCATACTGTAAGGTCTTTACAGTTCCTTCAAGTGTCAATAGTCCTTTATCAACATCTAAATGAACGATATGCAGTTCCTCTCCACGGATTAACAAATGCCCTTGGGACGTCTTGATGAAAAATTCTTCCTGATCAAAGCGTTCAATTGATTTTACAGAAGTCATGTCCATTCTTTTACGATTACGAATCGTTAAAATATGTTCTCCAGATGGAATTGTGTAACGATTACTTTCTTGATGTAGCGTCATTTTCTTCCTCCTTTAGTCGTCCTAGCTTCTGTTCACTTTATGCGGACAACCTCCAAAGCATGACAACTTTATAAAAGTTATCTACTCCTCTTGCCTTGTTTGCTAGAAGGAATTCAGAAAAAAATAACTGCTTACATTCAATTAATCCTCATCATCAATAAACTCTGGCTCTATTTTATCTAAACGCTCCTCTTTTAAAATCGTAAACATTTTTGTAGCATCTTCTTTTTTCACAGTGTCCCGCAATTCATCTACACGTGCAGTGACAACTTTTTGCCCAAAACGAATAGCTAGCTCATCACCAGCTTTTACTGTACTACTTGCTTTTGCAATCTTTCCATTTATCGTAATACGACCTTGGTCCGCCACTTCTTTCGCTAGTGTGCGGCGCTTAATTAAACGGGATACTTTTAAAAATTTATCTAATCTCATATTTTACTCCTTTTCTGTCCGCTTAGCTTCATTCCAGAAAGCATCTAATTGTTCTAAAGTATAATCAGAAAAAGGCTTTCCACTTTCTTTTACCCTTTTTTCAACATAACCAAATCGTCTCGCAAACTTCTCATTTGCATGTAACATTGCCTCTTCAGGAGATAGTTTATAAAATCGTGCTAAATTTACAAGTGTGAATAACACATCTCCGAACTCATCAAGACGTGACGCATTTGTACCTTTTATTACTTCATAACGAAATTCCTGCCATTCCTCTGAAAATTTGTCCCATGCACCATCCACATCAGGCCAGTCGAAACCTACTTTTGCTGCTCTTTTTTGATAATTAAAAGCCGTTTGCAGGGCAGACGATGACCTATATTCTTCTTCCAATAGGGGCTTATCGCTCTCACCCTTCTCCTGTGCTTTTATAGCTTCCCAATTAGCTACGACACCTTCCGCATCTTCTACTGAAACATCACCAAAAACATGTGGATGGCGACGAATCATTTTTTCACTAATAGAAGCTAAAACATCCTCCAGTGTAAAGTAACCTTGATCTTCTCCTATTTGTGCATGTAAAAATACTTGTAATAGTACATCTCCAAGCTCCTCAATCATCGCAAAGTCATCCTCTGCATCCACAGCCGCCAAATATTCATGGGCTTCTTCTAGTAAATATTTTTTCAGGGACTCATGTGTTTGCTTTTGATCCCACGGACAGCCGTTTGGACCTCTTAGAACAGCAATAATTTGTCTGAATGTTGACCAATCTCGCAATGCCTCTTCCTGTGATTTTACAGGCGGTACATAAACCGTTGTTAAATTATTCACCTCAACACTTTGATCAAGTTCATAAAGAGGGACTGTTATCAATTTTTCTTGTGATGATCCTGCGGCTGTAACCACCGTAACAGGATATTCATCATCATATTTTTCCATTAACGTAAGCTTTACTTCAGAGGCGCTGAATGTGTCATATACTTGAGCAATTAAAATATGTTGACGCATGTTGATGTCGTGCATAGAAAAGCTAGTACCATCAAGCAATTGAAAGCCCTCAATCGGGTCAATTTTTAACGCTCCAAAGATTGGGTCTAAGAAGCTTTGTCCACCCTCGATGACTAAATTTATTCTTCCTTCATCTGAAGCGGCAATTAGTAATTGTACCGTCTGCTCAGCAACAAGTGGGTGCCCTGGAACAGCATACATAACATCTGCAAATGTTGTTGCTTCCACAAGCTTTTCTACAATTTCCTCATACACAGGCTGGAACGAGCTATGTTTTTCATACACAGCATCAAAGCTTTCAAACTGCAAGCCTTCTGCTGACAATGCCTCTAGTACAGGATGATCCACTGTTCGAACAAATAATTTTTGAGCAGCCTTTAATTTTTTATAAACACCCATTTGTAGCTGATCAAAATCCCCTGCACCCAAGCCAATTACTGTTAAAGTTTTCAAATAATCCACCTACTTCTTCCGATTTAACCATAATTGATAAACAGCCATCCTACGACCAAACGGTAGTAAATACCATTCTTTTTCCGCTAACACTCGTAGCTTAGCAATAACTGTCATCATCACAAATGCACCAATACTCACTGCTGAGAAACCAGCTATCACCGCCACCATTCGAGGCGATAAAACAGGATGTAGCAATGCTGGTACAAGCTGCAGCCAAAGTATTACCACAGCTGTCATAGAGATTGCTGCAACACCAAACTTTTTATAAAAGCTGCTAGGTGCTAATTGCACTGTTGTTATTTTCTTCAAATAGAGAACTAGCATTAGGGCTGTGAACAATAACCCCACATTGTTAGCAATGGCTGCTCCTAAAACGCCAAACAAACGAATAGTCAGCACGTTCAATATTATTTTTAAGATAAAACCAACCGTTAAAAATATAGCTGGCTTTTTTAATTTTCCATAGCCTTGTAAAATAGCTGTGAACGTTAAAATAATTGACAAAGGGACGATTTGTAATACATATACCATGAGCACTTCTGACAGTGCGTCCGTTTTAAAGAGCATTTCATTAATATAGTGCATAACTAGTATTAAGCCTAAAGATGCTGCTCCTCCAAATAGCACAGATGCTCTATATGTCAGCTGTATAAATGGAATGGCATTCCGACCTTCCTGCTTTTTAGACATATGTGCGACAAGTGGCACAATTGCTAGTGAAAGTGAAGATGCAATGACAACACCTAACTGTACCAAAGGCTGGCCTCGATCATAAATACCTTTTGTTTCCTTAGCCATTGTTTGGTCCATGCCGCTATCTAATAACAATGAATAAATTGTAAAGGAATCTACTAACTGATAGCCAAGCAATAACAAGCCACTCATGCTAACACTTAAGCTGAGCAGCGTGACCTCTCTAATAATTGGATAGCCCGCGTAGCTTTGCTGTAATTGTTTATCTTTTACTAGTCCAAATCTTTTTTTAAAGATAAATACTAACACTATAAAACCAACAACTTCACCAACGACTGTACCTATAATAGCCATTTGTCCAGCACCGTACAGCGATTTTGTCGTCGCCATTATCATAAATGTACCTGCTAAAATAACTGATACTCTGACAGTTTGCTCAATCACCTGTGCATAGGCTATTGGCTCCATAATCCCTCGTGATTGGAAGCCTCCCTTTAAAACGGCAAGAGCTGGCATAACAAGTACTATAAATGAACCTGTCCGTATTAAAGGTGCAAGTTGGGCATCACCCATAAACTGTGCAATCATATCTGCACCACCAAACAAAGCTGTAAAGAACAACAATGATAAAACAGTTAAATATCTAAAAACAATACGCAAAATACTGTTTCGTTTTTTATTTCGCTCCAGTGGATCTACAATGCAATCATTATCTGCAAGCATCTTAGAAATGGCTACTGCAAAACCACTAGATGTCCATACAACAAAAATAGAAATGACTGGATACACTTGCTGATAAATATAAAAGCCTTCATCACCAACAAGATTTTGAAAAGGCACACGATAAATTGCACTAAGAATTTTTACTATAAGAGCTGCAATTGTAAGCAGGGCTGCACCCTTCATGTAGCTTTTCATGCCAAAACGTTCCGACATAAAATGCCCTCTTTCCTTCTTTTACAATGCCAATAGTATAGCATATCTCAAAAGTTTGACGCGCCTTATAGCATCTCTTTTTATTATCGACATAAAGACTATGTACAAAAAAAGTTATTGTTCAGCCCAATGAAGGTCATCGCAATAACTTTAAATTTCAACTAAGTATTCATTTGTTTAGCTAAGAAGTTTGCAGCCGTTTCGACAACTTTTACTTCTACTTCACCTACAAAGTGTACCTTTGATAAAACAATAATACAGCCAATAGGATCACCATTTACCATAATAGGAGTTGCACAATAAGACTTTACTTGCTCATATTGTCCAGGAACAATCTCGATAGTTGTTTCCATTTTCTCTATTTTTGTTGAACGCTCGTCCATAAAGCCCTCTGCAAAGGAAGTAATACGACGATTAATGTACTCTTTTTTACCGATACCTGAGACAGCAATTACTTCATCTCGATCGGTTACAAACGCTGGAGTACCTAACGTTTCATACAATGTTTCCACATACTCTCTTGCAAATTCCCCCAAATCATTAATAGGAGAATATTTCTTTAAAATGACTTCGCCTTCACGATCTGTATAAATTTCAAGCGGGTCACCCTCACGAATACGTAGCGTCCTACGAATTTCTTTTGGAATAACCACACGCCCTAAATCATCAATACGACGAACAATTCCTGTTGCCTTCATTCTTAATGCCTCGCTTTCGCTACAATGAAATTTTTATTCAACTATAGTATGGTTTTTTATGAAACAATCTATGCAAAAACTGAAGAAAAAGGATTTCACAACCAACAATATTTTTCAAAAACCTTAAAATCATGCTTTAAAGGGTATTTGTGTGTAGAATTTAACCTTAATCAACTTATCTTAGAATAACCAATTGAATAAATTTCTATTAGTAATACTGAAAAAATTTATTGAACAATAATAATCGCAATATTTTTGATCCCATAAAAAAAGAAAAGCTGATCGTTATCCTATGTAAGATACAATCAGCTTTTCTTTTAAGGTTGTTTTTTTGCATTAGAAATCATTTGCATCATCTCTTCTAAAATATCAAAAGGCTGATATTTTCCACACTTTCGTTCATCAATTGTTAATTTCAATTGCATATTGTCCATACCGAAGCCAACAGCACGTTCAAATTTCATGGATTGCTCCACAACTTTACCACCATCGACATTTGCCGTACCTTCTTCTGATAATAAAATCGTCATAACTTTTTGCTTTTCCTTTACTGATAAAACGCCGGCGTTTAAGCCCCATACCTTCATACGTGCAATTTTTAGTAAGCGCTCCGTTTCAATTGGAAGATCTCCAAATCGGTCCTCTAGTTCCTCAATGATTTCATGATATTCTTCCACCTGATCCATTGCTTTAATACGTTTATACATTTGAATTTTTTGATAGCCATCTGGAATGTATACATCTGGAATATACGCATCAACACTTAATAAAATTTCAATATCAGGCCTTTCTTCTTTTTTCACACCTGTTTGACGCTCTGCAATTGCTTCTTCCAGCATCTGCGAATATAAATCAAAGCCTACTGAATCGATAAAGCCGTGCTGCTGAGCTCCCAATAAGTTTCCGGCACCCCGGATAGATAAATCTCGCATAGCAATTTTAAAGCCTGATCCTAGCTCTGTAAACTCTTTAATTGCCTGTAATCGCTGCTCCGCCACGTCTGTTAAAACCTTATCACGTTGATACATAAAATATGCATAGGCTACTCTATTGGAACGACCTACACGTCCACGCAATTGATAAAGCTGTGCCAAGCCCATTCGGTCTGCATCATGTACAATCAATGTATTTACATTCGGTATATCGACGCCCGTCTCAATGATTGTCGTTGTTACAAGGACATCATAGTCGCCTTCTAAAAAGGCTAATATTACGGATTCGAGCTCTGATTCTGTCATCTTACCATGTGCATGTCCCACACGTGCTTCTGGAACAAGTACTTGAATTTCTTCAACCTTTCGGGCCATGTCCTCTACACGATTGTATAAATAGAACACTTGCCCTCCACGTGCCATTTCTCGTTCAATGGCTTCACGTACTAATGCTCCACTATGCTCCATTACATACGTTTGTACAGGGAAACGATTGGCTGGTGGTGTTTCAATGACAGATAAATCACGGACACCTACCATCGACATATGAAGCGTTCTTGGAATTGGCGTAGCCGTAAGTGTTAAGACGTCTACATTTGTTTTTAACTGTTTAATTTTTTCCTTGTGTGTGACACCAAAACGCTGCTCCTCATCAACAATAAGCAGTCCAAGGTCTTGGAACGTTAAATCTTTCGATAAAATTCGGTGTGTACCTATAACAATATCAATTTGCCCTTCCTTTAATCCCTTTAGCGTTGCAGTTTGCTCTTTTTTTGTACGGAAGCGAGATAGGAGACCCACATTCATTGCAAAGTCCTGGAAGCGTTCACGAATTGTTTCGTAATGCTGCTGAGCCAAAATAGTTGTTGGCACCAAAAAAGCCACTTGTTTTCCATCCTGTATTGCTTTAAACGCAGCTCGAATAGCTACCTCTGTTTTACCATAGCCCACGTCACCACATACAAGACGGTCCATAGGGCGTTCACGCTCCATATCACGCTTTACTTCAATAATGGAACGTAATTGATCCTCTGTTTCCTCATAAGGGAAGGAAGCTTCAAAATTACGCTGATCATCGTTGTCAGGAGCAAATGGATGTCCCTTCTCAGCTTCACGCTTCGCGTAGAGCTTAATCAAATCATCCGCAATATCTTGCACAGCTGAGGATACCTTAGCTTTGGTCTTTTTCCATTCTGCCCCACCAAGTTTATGTAGCTTCGGTTCACGGTCTTCAGATGCCACATATTTTTGAATCAAGTCGATTTGCTCTACTGGCACATATAATTTATCATCAGCTCGATAGCGAATGTGTAAATAATCTTTATGTGTACCATTTACCTCTAAGGTTTCTACACCTATATATTTACCAATACCATGATGAACATGGACAACGTAGTCACCAGCTTTAATTTCAGTATAGCTTTTAATACGTTCTGCATTGGTCATTTTTTGAGGACGTGCTTTTTTCTTTACCTGCTGCTTAAAAAGCTCATCCTCCGTCACAATGGCTAATCGTTGTAGAGGTAGCTCAAACCCACTAGAAAGTGTACCATCTACAATATAGATACCTGGCTCAGTCGGCTTACCATTTACTGTATGAATATCATATTCCTCTAGCATCTGCTGAACGCGTTTAATACGCTCTTTATCTCGAGCAACGATAAGTACTGTAAATTTACCAAGTAACCAACGTTCAACCTCGCTTTGTAACAATGCCATTTGCCCATGAAACTGTTGCATTGGCTTACAAGAAAAATTCGTTGTCTTATTAAATGTTACTCCTGCAAATGTTCGAGAAAATAAGGAGAAAAACAATTTTTGCTGTGACATCATTGCCAAAATTTCTTTTAAGGAGAAAGCTGGCTTTACATCATGAACCATCTTACCTTCTTCAATTAACGATAAAAACCATTCATCCTCTTCACGTTCCCAAGCATCCATAACTTCTTGAATACGACCAAGCTCATCAAATAATACGATTCCATCATGAGCAAAATAATCACCGAGATATGCTGTTTTCTCATACAACAACGAACCATATTTGTTTACATAGTCTGGTAAATTCCCCTGTTGTAACAATTCAATATCATATTGAATATGCTGATACAGCAGCTCTTTAGTCTCCTGTTTCTTAACCTTCTTTAAGCTTGTTGCTAAAGCGGTTTCTAGGCGACCAGCCAATGCCACTCTTTCTTCCCTCGTTAAAATTGCTTCTGAAGCAGGGAGGATGCGGATTGTTTGTAATTTATCAATGGATCGCTGATCATCTGCTGAAAATGTTCGAATCGAATCCACCTCTGTATCGAATAACTCAATACGAATTGGGGACTCTAAATAAGGCGGATAAATATCTAAAATACCGCCACGCAACGCGAATTCTCCAGGTGTTGTCACCATTGAATTACGGACGTATCCCATTTCCACTAATGTTTGTAGCCATTCATCAATTTGAATATCTTCACCTACTGCAGTTTGTAAAAAGTATTGTAGCCAATGTTCTTTTGGCTGCATCATTTTACGTAAGCCTGCAACTGGTATTACATAAACAGCCTTTTCACCTCTAGCTAGACAATCGAGTGTAGCAATACGTTCTGCACGTAACTCAGGTGACGCTACAGATAAATCTGCGGCAATAAACTCATCAGCAGGATAATAATGAACATACTCTTCACCTAACATTCCAGCAAGCTCATCAACCATCTTTTGTGCTTGCAATAAATTAGGAGAAACTATATAGATCGGTTTTTGTACATATTCGAATAACGCATCGACCAATACTGGGCGTGCGCTTCCTGTTAGTCCTGTAATAAGCTGTGATGCAGTATGACCGCTCTGAATCTCCTGTAAAAATGAAGTGATATGTTTGTCCTGCGACACTAACTGTCGTAAAACTTCCACAGTCAAAAGCTCCTTTCCTTTCAGCGCGTAATTCTATCGCCATATACTATGAATCTAGTACGATAATACGTATCAATTTATGTTCATTCATTTGTTAAACGGAAAAAGCTTTGAACGCACACAATGTGCGCCAAAGCATCTCTCCAATTATTGAATCCATTTATTGAGTGCATGATAATCTGGATATTGTCTCAGCGAATCCTCACATTGCTCACAAATGCAGTGCACAGTTGTGTGTCCATGTTGATCTTTCTCAACATAATCATCCGCTTCTCCCATTTCGAAAATATGCAGCTTTCGAATCGTATCATCTGCATCAAATGGGAGTGTCCCTATTTCTACTTCACAATGCCGACATCGATAGCGAACTGACATCTCCAAATCATCCTCCTTTAAGCAACTTACTACTTAAAGTATAGACATTTCTAAAAAGGATTATGCACTATTCAATATTCACTAAGCATGAATGTTTTAATTCTTTAATTTAAAAAAGAATAATCTTAGCATTGTGTTGGAGACTATCAATAATACTGATTTTGACACTTACATCCACAAAATGTTGAAACTAATAGCCCTTTTTATTTGACTATCCGTTAAAATGATTCATGACATCAAGAAATGGCTTTGAAAGAGATGCTTCAACTGCATTTACGCACTTTTCAACAGCGTTCTCAATGGCAGCTTGGTCTTCTTTTAAAAATTTTGACAACACATAATCTGCGACCTTCATACCTGCTGGTGGGCGACTCACCCCCACACGGATACGATTAAACTCTTGCGTGCCTAAATGTTGAATCAATGACTTAATTCCGTTATGTCCGCCTGCACTACCTTTTTGACGAAGGCGTAATTTACCTGTTTCTAAATCTAAATCATCATAGATAACAATTAAGTTTTCTACATCAATATCAAAATAATTCATCAGAGGCCCAACACATTCCCCTGATAAATTCATATATGTTAAAGGTTTAACAAGTAGAACCTTTCCTTCTGGACGATGTACAGTTGCATACATGCCATTAAATTTAGAATTTGTTAAAGGCGCGCCCCATTTCTCAGCTATTGCATCAATAATATCAAAGCCAATGTTATGTCTTGTATGTTCATAAGGCTTACCTGGGTTTCCTAAACCAACAATAATTTTCATAAGTACTCCTCTTCTTTTCCATCTAATAGTCATTATTTTACCATATCGTACACTAAGAAAGCATTTTGTACATTCTTGGCTAAAAAATATTTAAAATAAAAAAGGCTACTAAAGAGGGTGCAGCCCCTTTAATAGCCTTAGCAATATATTGTTATTCTTGTTCTTCTTCTGTAGTTTCAATAGCAGCTGGAGCCATAAGTGTGACCAAGATATGATCATCTTCACTAACAACATCAAAACCAATACCCTCACGAATATCAGCTACCGTGATAGCTTCGCCAATTTTAAGATTCGTAATATCGATTTCAATTGCTTCAGGCAAATCAGCTGGCTTCACTTTAATTTTCATCTCTAAGTTAGGCTGCATCAAAATACCGCCCTCACTGACACCAATTGACTCACCAACTAGTTTAATAGGGACGTCTGCTTCTAATGCTTCAGACATATTAATGGCTAAAAAGTCTACATGGTTTACTTCATCTCTTAAAGAGCACTGTTGGATTTCTGACACAACAACATTTACCCTTTTCCCTTCTAACTCCATCGAGAACACACTGTTTTGTCCATTTTTTTGAATAGATTTTTTAAATTCTTTCGCTGAAATAGAAATTGGGGTTGAAACTAAATTATAGCCGTAAATAACCGCAGGAATGGCTCCCCCTTTTCTAAGTTGGGTTAAAGTCGAACGATGCCCAGCTTCGCGCTTTGTAACACTTAATACTGTACTCATATCTATATCTTCCCCTTCTAAGAAAAATTATTTACGCCTTACTACAAATGTCACTACACTCAAAGGATACGAATGACATCTGTTGAAGGCTATAATAATATTCACTTCTACTTTGTCAGTCGTGAAATATTATTAAGTCACAATTACCATTATACCCTTTTATAAGAAAATTCACACAAAAGAGAGACCTATAAAAAAAACAAATCTACCTGTAAAGATAGATTTGTTCTTTATTTAGCCATATATTTATTAATCGAATAGAGTACTTACAGATTTGTTTTCATAAACACGAGAAATTGCATCAGCCATTAATTTAGCTACAGAAAGCTCCGTAATTTTTGGTGATTTTTTCTCTTCAGCCAACTGAATTGTATTTGTTACAACTAATTCTTTTATTGCAGAATTTTCGATACGTTCGATAGCTGGACCAGATAGTACTGGGTGAGAGCAGCAAGCATAAACTTCCTTCGCGCCAGCAGCACGTAATGCATCTGCACCAATCGTAATCGTACCTGCAGTGTCAATAATATCATCAATCAAGATTGCCACTTTACCATCAACATTACCAACAATGTTCATTACTTCTGCAACGTTTGGTTTTGGACGACGTTTGTCAATAATTGCAATCGGTGCTTTTAAACGTTCTGCCATTTTACGAGCACGTGTTACACCACCATGGTCTGGAGAAACTACTACAATTTCATCCGCTGGAATACCTTTTGATTTGAAGTAGTCAGATAATAAAGGTACCGCCATTAAGTGGTCGATCAAGATATCAAAGAATCCTTGAATTTGTGGTGCGTGTAGATCCAATACGATAACACGTGTCGCACCAGCAGTTTCAAGTAAGTTAGCCACTAATTTAGCTGTAATTGGCTCACGTGCCTTTGCTTTACGGTCTTGGCGTGCATATCCATAATAAGGCATTACAACGTTTACTGTACGAGCAGATGCGCGTTTAACTGCATCTACCATAATTAAAAGCTCCATTAAATGTTCGTTTACAGGTGCAGAAGTAGACTGCACGATAAACACATCACAACCACGAATACTTTCTTCAATGCTAATTTGAATCTCTCCATCACTGAAGTGCTTAACAGAAGATTTACCTAATTCAACGCCCATTTCTTGCGCGATTTCTTGAGCAAGTGGATTATTGGAATTAAGTGAAAATATTTTTAATTGTGAGTTTGCATAATGATACGGCATGATGGCCTCCTGTTTAGTTGATAATTATTTTGAATTTAATTTGCTTACATAATTCGGTTTGTTTTCTTGTCTTGCACGAGCAATGGCAAGTGCGTCTTCAGGAACTTCTTTTGTAATTGTAGATCCTGCTGCAATAAATGAACCTTTTCCAACTTTCACTGGTGCTACTAAGTTAGTATTACATCCTACAAATACATCATCTTCAATAATTGTTTGGAACTTGTTTTTTCCGTCATAGTTGACAGTAATGGAACCACAACCAATATTAACATTGTTGCCAATTTCCGCATCGCCAATATAGCTTAAGTGCGATACCTTTGAGTCATTCCCAAGCTTACTTTTCTTCACTTCTACAAAGTTACCAATTTTCACATGGCTACCGATATCAGAAAGTGGTCGAATATTTGCAAATGGTCCAATCGCTGTATCTTCTGCTACAGCGCTTTCACGTACAACAGAAGAATGCACTGTTGTACGATCACCAATGCGGCTATCTATAATTTGCGAGTTAGGGCCAATTAGACAATCCTCTCCAATAACTGTCTTCCCTTCAATCATAGAGCCTGGTTGAATAACCGTATCACGGCCAATCACAGCATCTGCACTTATATAGGTTACCTCTGGATTAATGATAGATACACCATTACGCATATGCTGCTCATTAATTCTTGTACGCATTAATGTCTCTGCTTGTGATAGAGCAACACGATCATTGACACCAAGTGTTTCCTCGAAATCTTCAGTTACATACGCTTCAACAATCTCGCCTTGCTTTTGTAATATTTCAATGACATCAGGTAAATAATACTCACCTTGAGCATTGTCATTTTTCACAAGCTTTAACGTCTCAAATAAAGATTTGTTATCAAAACAGTATGTGCCCGTATTAATTTCTTTTACTGATTGCTGCTCTGTAGAAGCATCCTTTTGTTCAACAATTTGCTCCACTTGTCCATTGTCACCGCGTAAAATACGACCATAACCTGTTGGATTATCTGCAATGGCAGTTAAAATGGTTGCCTTGGCACCCTTTGTTTGATGATGCTCAAATAAAGCCTGCATCGTTTCAGGGCGAATAAGCGGCGTATCACCACAGACAACTAATGTTGTCCCTTCTTCATTACCTAAAATAGCCTCTGCCTGTTGAACAGCATGTGCAGTACCTAGTTGTTCTGCTTGTAAAACATACTCGCTTTTATCACCAAGCTGTTGTTGTACTTTTTCTGCACCATGTCCTACGACCGTTACGATGCGATTTACATCTAACGTTTGAATATGATCCACCACATGTTGAACCATAGGCTTCCCACATACTGGATGGAGCACTTTATATAATTTGGACTTCATACGTGTACCTTGACCTGCAGCCAAAATGACAGCAAAAATGTTGCTCATCTGTAAGTCCTCCAATACGCTCATTTTCTCTTATGACTATATAGCAAAATTCATCTATTTTCAAGGTATGTAGACTTGACAAAAAGATGAATTCCTAAATCAAATGCACCTTATGCTCGATTGTTTGTATGTATGTCCATAAACTACTGTTTTTCTCTTATTTCCAAAATAAAAAGAACTCTCCGAATAAGAAGAGCTCTTAATATTTATTTTCACCAATAATACGCTGGATTTGAAACATTTGAACAGATTAACAAATCATGCGATTTATTAGTTGCTCTAAAATTTTCACAGCCTGTACTTTGATAAACAATAGTATTTTTCTTGCTAAACGCCAATTCCTTCTAATTCTTCAGCTTTATCGGCCTCTTCTGATTCGCTTGAATTGTGATACTCGTTTAAAATAATCTCCTGAATTTTATTACGAGTAGTCGAATTAATCGGATGCGCAATATCTCTAAATTCACCGTCTGGCGTTCGTTTACTTGGCATAGCCACAAATAATCCAGTATTTCCATCAATTACTCGAATATCATGAACTACAAACTCATTGTCGAGTGTAATGGAAGCAATCGCACGCATGCGACCATCCGTCTGAACACGACGCAATCTTACATCAGTAACTTCCATTTTCTCACCACCTCTCTTCTTAGATGCCTAAATGAAAATATAATATTCTTAATTACCGAATATTTTCCTTTTCATAGTCTATCAAATTTTCTAAAAAATTTGAATACTTATTAATATAATATTTTCTCTAATTTACGTAAATTTTGACAATTGTTTGTCGGCTTAAAAAAAACTCGCTAAAAGATTGTCCTTTTAGCGAGCTTTACCGTTTCTATTTAACGATGGCAATAACTTCAATTTCTACTTTTACATCCTTTGGAAGGCGTGCAACCTCTACAGCAGAGCGAGCAGGTTTATGATCACCGAAGTGACCTGCGTATACCTCATTCATTGCCACAAAATCATTCATGTCCTTCATAAAAACTGTTGTTTTCACAACATGATTTAAAGATGTTCCTGCGGCTTCTAAAACTGCTTTTAAATTAGCAAACACTTGGCTTGTTTGAACTGTAATATCACCCTCTACCAATTCACCAGCTGCCGTTAACGGGATTTGGCCAGAGCTGTAAAACATACCATTTATAATAATTCCTTGCGAATATGGTCCGATTGCTGCTGGTGCATTTGTTGTTGCTACTACTTTCATTTGTCATGTCCCCTTTTAGAAAAATAGTTACCTTCACTTAATGCAATTGTACGGTCTTTTTCGTTGACCTCATGAAGCTTAACAAGAGAATAATAATCATCTACTAAAGTTTCATCCGCATGCTCAGCTTCTACAAGCACTGCAATACCAGCTAGCTGACAGTCAAACTCCTCTAATAGATTTTTCATGCCATTCATTGTACCACCGACCTTCATAAAGTCGTCGGTAATAAGCACTCGTTGTCCACTCTTCATGCTTCTTTTTGATAATACCATTGTCTGAATCCTTCTTGAAGAACCAGATACATAGTTGATGCTGACTGTAGAACCTTCAGTTACCTTACTATCTCTTCTGACAACAACAACTGGTACATTTAAATGTCTTGCAATCGCGTGGGCAATAGAAATCCCTTTTGTAGCAACAGTCATAATAACGTCGATTTGTTGATCAGCAAATGCCGATGCAAAGACTTTTCCAACTCGATTAATTAAATCTGGATTGCCGAGTAAGTCCGTCATAAATAAATAACCGCCTGGTAACAAACGATCTGAATGCTCAAGCTCTGCCTTTAAATCTTGAATCACTAAACGTACCTCAGCTTCGGACATTTTAGGAATATACTTTACTCCACCTGCAGCGCCCGGTACTGTCATCAATAACCCGATTCCTTTTTCTTCGAAAGTTTCTTTTACAATCGTTAAATCTTCACTTATGGAGGACTTTGCAGATTGATATAATTCAGAAAAATAAGTTAGCGGGATCAGCTGATGTGGATGTTCTAGTAAATAATACGTCATATCCACTAGTCGTTCACTACGCTTCCATTTCATGCGACCCTCTCCTAAACACGAATATTTATAGGTAAAATTAACACAAATTTGCGGTTTTAAGCAAGCGTATTTCGTTCACCTAAAATACGCACAGCATATACTTCTTCACAAAAACCACGTAAGCCATTATAAATGCGGCTTACTCTAGCCTCGCTATCCACTAGACCAAACACCGTAGGACCGCTTCCGCTCATCAATGTTGCATCCGCTCCAAAGCGCTTCATTTGCTCTTTTAACATAACTACTTCTGGGTGTAGTTTAAATGTTACAGTTTCCAAAACATTTCCTAATGATGAACAAAGCAGCTCATAATCCTCTGTTTCTATAGCACGAATCATTTGCTTGGTATTTGGATGCTCTAGCCCTTCTACTTTGAGTCCACCATATACTTCAGCAGTTGAAACACCAATTTTAGGTTTTGCTAAGACTACCCAACAGTTTGGAGGTGCTGATAATTCCTGAATTCTTTCCCCACGCCCTGTTGCTAATGCAGTGCCACCATAAACACAAAACGAAACATCTGATCCAATTTTTGCACCAAGTTCAGCTAATTCATCAATGGATAACCCTAAATTCCATAGTTCATTCAAACCCTTCAGTGTTGCAGCTGCATCACTGCTGCCCCTGCAAGACCTGCTGCAATTGGTATTTCTTTTTCTATAGTAATGGATACACCTTGTCCAATGCCGTATGTATCTTTAATTAGACGCGCTGCCTGATAAGCAAAATTACGGTGATCATTCGGCACAAAGTTATCAGTCGAAATTATTTCTATAACGCCATCTTCTCGGGATTCCAAACTAATACGATCTGCTAAATCGACAGTTGTCATGACCATCTCTACTTCGTGATAATTATCTGGTCTTTTATAAAGTACATCTAATGTTAAATTTATTTTTGCAGGCGCCTTTACATAAAGCATCTTTCTTCCTCCCTTATAGCTACACTTATCAATTATGCTTTGTCGCAATTATTGGCTGGCGCTCCATTAGCTCTTCGCTTTCGCAACAACCTTTCAACTTACGTACAAGATTATTCATTTTATTTTACCATAATGGGAACACGAAAATGGAAAAAAAGAACCGTATACCCCTAATCGGCGTAACGGTTCTCTCTCGTCAGTTGTGTTGTTGTGTCAGCAGAAAAATTTCATCCCTGCTAAACGAAATTATTTTTTATAAGTTGGCCATTTTAAAAAAATAGTCTACTTATTGTGGTCTTGCTCATTACTTGCTCGTTCAGCCATTTCTATGGCACGTTTGACCATATTACCTGCGTCACGAGCTTTAATGCCGCCCCAGCCTTCTCGTTGCACAACATCATAAAATCCAAGCTCTTTTGCGATCTCTTCTTTTAATCGAGGTGACATGATACCTTTTCTAGGCATATAAACTCCTCCTTTAACAACTGACGAATTTAGTATGTCCCGAAAAACGCAAAACACTCATGCAGTTTTTAACATGCATGAGTGTTTCAGAATATAGAAATAAGTACTAGAAACTATTTTGCGACAGCAGCTTTTGCTTCGTCTAAAAAAGTAATCTCTACTGCTTCAGTTAAAATATCTGTGTAGCTATACGATACGCGCTTGCACGTATTGTCCTCTTGATCAAGCTCAACTACAAAGATAGCACGATATGTCTCACGCAATATCCCTGCACACTCGACCGTTTTCTTGCGACCTCCGTTTGCTCTTAACTGCAAACGTTTACCCAAATGACAATCCAACGACTTTTTAATGTCCGCTAAAGTTTTTGGCATTTTCGCTTACACCTCACTACTAAATAGTATAAGCGATACGCCCAAAAATGTCAACAAAATATAATATTTTATCAGCCCTGAATAAATATTGTCAACTTATTTTTTATGAAAAATTATGTTTTTTTTACTTGTAGGAAAAAATGTTAACAAAATTTCTTACTTTACAAATGTCGGATAGAGCGCATCCGCTAATTTTCCAAACTCTTGAATGCTAAGTGTTTCTCCTCGTCGAGTTGGCTCTATATTAACTGCTGTTAAAGCCTCTAAAATTTTCTCTTTATACTGCTTTCCATTCGGTAAACCTGATTGCAAATTATTGAAGATTGTTTTTCTTCGCTGCACAAAGGATGCACGTGTCACAACAAATAAGAAATCCTCATCTATCACTTTTACAGGGGGTTCATCATGCTTAATTAAGCGAATGACCGCAGAATCTACATTTGGCTGCGGCATGAATACAGTTTTTGGCACCATCATAGCAATATCAGCCTTCACATAATATTGGATTGCTATCGATAATGAACCATACTCTTTCGTTCCTGGTTTGGCTGTTATACGATCTGCAACCTCCTTTTGCATCATGACGACAAAGCCTCTTATTGGTAAGCGGTCATTTAGCAATTTCATCAAAATTGGGGTTGTCACATAATATGGCAAATTAGCTACTACCATAATATCCTCAATACCTGGCATCTCTTCCTCAATTACTTTAAGAACATCTGCCTTTAAAATATCTGAATGTACAATCGTCACATTATTATATGGACTTAAAGTATCTTCTAATACTGGTAATAGCCGCTGATCAATTTCAAAGGATACCACCTTTTTTGCACTTCTAGCTAAGTGTTCTGTTAATGCTCCAATGCCAGGACCAACCTCAATTGCACCACTATTTTCAGTTAAATTTGCATGACTAACAATATTTCTTAAGATGTTTGGGTCTATTAAAAAATTTTGACCTAAGCTTTTTTTAAATGAAAATCCATATTTTTTTAAAATTTCTTGCGTTCTGATTGGTGTTGCAATATCCTTATGCATTGTTTTC
This sequence comes from Lysinibacillus sp. B2A1, assembly GCA_002973635.1. Taxonomy (GTDB): domain Bacteria; phylum Bacillota; class Bacilli; order Bacillales_A; family Planococcaceae; genus Lysinibacillus. The sequence goes on along the minus strand of CP027224.1, from coordinate 89,831 downwards.
CTCCTGATCTAGCTGTGCGACGACCGCACCAAATTGCTGTTCTGTAATTTGAAACATTTTCAATCTTTTGTGAAGCTGCTTACCATTTGTTGCGCCAATATTCAACAGCTCCCCAAGACGATCCCGACGATATTTTGCCTGTGGATGTCCAATTAAACGTGCTGTCATTAAATCTTCTAGCGTTATATCATCAGTAATCTGCTCTTCACTATTTGGCGTATAGACCTGTTGTAGTGCCTTACGTATATCCTCATCTGCTGCGTGCTCAATTCCAAGCCCTTTACCGTTTTTGGCAATCGTTTTTGCTTTTGGTAAGAAAGCATGCTTAACACCTTTCACACGCTCTTCTATAATTGCACGAATTCGACGTCCTGGATAATCAGGATCAGTAAAAACAATTACACCTCTTTTATCCTGTGCATGCTGAATTCGCTTCAGCGTTTCTTCTGAAATTGCTGAACCATTTGTTTCTATAGTATCTGCCTGTACAGCTCTTTTAATGGCAGTTGTATCATCTTTCCCCTCAACCACAATGATTTCTTTTATTTGCAAAAAGGCTCCTCTTTTCTACCTTATCTTCAGACCATTTTACAACTGCACTGTATCATTGTACAGAAATACACGGTTATGTATTGTTAACACTTGACCTATGGACATAGTATTTGCATTATGCCTAGAGGGTACAATCTGTTTTTAGATATAAAAATTACTAAATAAAGATAAAAAAGCTTTCCCGCCAGTCAAAACAGGAAAGCTAAAGTTAGTGAAAAAACATTTTGATTAATTTTACAAATTTTTTAATTTAATACTTTTATACGCACTTTCTTTACGCCCCACTTACTAGCCTGGGCATCAGAATGTACAAGTATATCGATCTTATTACCCTTAATTGCACCGCCAGTATCCCCAGCCACTGCTGTTCCATAGCCTTCAACCCATACTTTTGAGCCAAGCTTAATAACAGATGGATCAACCGCAATTACTTTTAATCCAGCGCCTGAACGTAAATTAATGCCAGTGGCAGATGTACCTGAGCATCCTTTACAGTATGGTGTATAGGCCGTTGCAGTAACATAAAATTCTTTACCGTTAGCTGGCTCTGCTGAACCACGTGAAACAGTCGCCGCACTTGCCACAACAGTTTTAGTACCTACTGCAACCACTTGCTTCTGCGGCTCTTTTAAAACCTTTTCAGTTTTTAAATTTTTGGCTACCACTTTACCATTTTCTTTCACGACTTCAAACGTTCGAGAAATAGAACCTTTCTCGCCCGTTGTCACCACTTTTTGTTTTCCCTTCTGCAACGAAGCATCCTGCTTCTTTTCAACTGCGAAATCTAAAGAGTCTTCCACTACATCGATAACCTTTTCTACGCGAACTACTGTGATTTTACTCTTCGGAGTAAGAACGTCCTCGAGGTTATTTTCGACACGATCGAATTCATTAAGCTGAATTCCTTGTTGTTTTAAAAAGTTAGCGACCGTAGTCGAAGTGGACCATACTTGTCTTTCTTTTACACCATCGACAAGAGCTACTTGAAACGCTTTTTGAATATCAATTTTGTTCTCTGCTCCTACTTCTGTATCCAGACCTTGTACTAAAGAGTCATGCTCAGATACTTGAATATTCGCTTCTTTCAAAATGTCTTTCACTAGTGTTTCAGTTGTCCAAACTTTTGACTGATTTCCATCAACTGAAATAGTTACTTCTTTTGCCTGTTCCCATGCAATTGCTAATCCATTAACAATTTTGGTGTTCAGAGAGGGTGATATTTTGTCATGCTCTGCTATGTCTATATTTTGATCTTGTAATAATTGTTCTACAGTTTTGGCATGTGTTGCTACTTCAATTTTTTCTCCGTTTGCTTCAAGCGTTACGGTTTGTTTAGTACCTTGATAAAGTACAAATGAAATTACAGATACAAACAGGACAAGTGAAATAATTCTTATCACTGTTTGCTTACTCCTCAATGATCCTAAGAACAAGTTTTTCATGGAATTATTTGACATGAAAAAACGCCTCCTTAATACAAGGTTGGATTATACGGACTAGTTTTGGCACTGTCAACCCGAAAGTATTTCTAAGAAAATTGACTTTGCCATTTTGACCAACCACAAACCCAATATTGGAGGCATCTCGGCTAGTTAAACGTCAATCCTAAAAAATTTTTTCGCATTGGCTGTTGTTACCTGTGCAATTTCCTCAATCTTTAACCCTTTTAAACGCGCAATTTCTTCTGCCACTAATGGCACAAAGGCTGGCTCATTACGCTTTCCTCGATATGGATGAGGCGCTAGATACGGTGCATCTGTTTCAATCATCAAATGCTCTAACGGTATTTCTGTCGCCACTTCCTTGGGCATCCGTGCATTTTTAAATGTCACCGGCCCACCAAGGCTAATCATAAAATTCATAGCAATACATTCATGTGCTGTTTCTACACTACCACTATAGCAATGCATAACCCCACCAACGGATGCTGCATTTTCTTCACGTAAAATTTGTACAACATCCCCTGTTGCATCTCTGTTATGAATAATGATTGGTAAATTCACCTTTTGCGCTAAATGAATTTGCTTGCGGAAAAGTGCTTGTTGAACTTCCTTTGGGGATTTATCCCAATAGTAGTCCAACCCAGTTTCACCAATACCAACTATTTTTGGATGTGCTGTTAATTCCTCAATCCAATTCAAATCTTCTTGTGTACAATCAATCGCATCAACAGGGTGCCAGCCAATGACACCATAAACAAAATCATATTGTTCAATAAGTTGCATTGTCTTTTCAATGGTTTTACGATCAAATCCAACTACAACCATTGTTTCTACTTTTGCCTCAAGGGCTCTATCAATAACCTCTTGTAGATCTTCTGTGTACTGATCTGCGTTTAAGTGTACATGTGTATCGATGAACATTGTCATTCTCCTAACATTGATTTTATTAAAAATTATTATTTCTTTTTTTGCGTAAGTATTACAAATATATTACAAACAATTTGGTATTGTGACATTACACATAAACCTAAATGCCTGATTCGATACTAAATACCCATTAAAATACATTATTTACCTCACATAAATTATCTCGAAATAATACTTACCGAGGATTACTAAAAGATTTTAAAAGCCTGCTGAATATTTTACATTCAGCAGGCCACTAAAATTCCTTACTTTACTTTTGCCCCGTTTTCAAGTTTTGGATCAACTGATGCTAATTTTAAAATTCCATCTTTTTCACCAGCTAAAATCATACCTTGTGATAATTCACCTCGTAATTTCACCGGTTTCAAATTAGCGACTACTATCACCTTTTGACCAACTAATTCGTCTGGAGAATAGAACTTGGCAATGCCTGAAACTACTTGTCGTTGCTCATATCCAAGATCCACTTGAAGCTTTAATAATTTATCCGCTTTCGGAACATTTTCACATGCAGTTACCGTTGCGACTCGCAAATCAATTTTCATGAAATCATCAATTGTAATTTCAGGAATTTCTGGAATTTCAGTAGTTTTCGATTGATCTTTAGGCTCCTCTTCTTGCAGCGTTTTCACTGAACCACGCATTTCATCACGAATATAGGCTATCTCTATTTCACTCTCTAAGCGTGGGAATATCGGAATACCTTTTTCTACCACTTTAATGTTTGCTGGAATAGTATTGCCGAATGTTTCAATTGTATCCCATGCTAAGAATCTGTCATCCAAGCCTAACTGCTCAATTATGCGTTTAGGTGTAGATGTCATAAACGGTTGTAACATGACAGCAATTTGGTGTAAACTTTCCGCTAAATTTCGCATAACAGCACCTAATTTTGGCTTATCTGTTTCCTCTTTCGCTAGAACCCATGGTTGAGTTTCATCTATATATTTATTTGTGCGTGAAACAAGTGTCCATAAGTCTGCCAATACGACACTAAATTGCATTTTTTCCATACTTTCTTCATATTTAATACGTACCGTCTCAGCCTGCTCTTTTAAAGCCATATCAAACTCTGTTGGTAGAAGATTTTTTGTAGGAATAACACCATCGAAATATTTATTAATCATAGAAATTGTACGATTCAATAAATTTCCTAAATCATTCGCAAGATCGAAGTTAGTTCGTTCTACAAATGATTCTGGTGAAAATACTCCGTCAGAACCAAAAGGAAGCTCGCGTAATAGGAAATAACGTGTCGCATCTAGACCATAACGGTCGATTAACATTTCTGGATAGATTACATTGCCCTTCGATTTTGACATTTTACCATCCTTCATCATAATAAAACCATGTGCAAACACTTTTTTAGGGAGAGGTAAGTCTAGTGCCATTAGGAAAATTGGCCAATATATTGTATGGAAACGAACAATATCCTTTCCAACTACATGTACATCTGCTGGCCAATATTTGTTGAATAATGTTTCGTCTTCTGATAGATAGCCTAAAGCAGTGATATAGTTCGTTAAGGCATCTACCCAAACATAAATAACATGTTTAGGATCTCCAGGTACTTTAATTCCCCAGTCGAATGATGTTCTTGATACAGATAAATCTTCTAGCCCTGGTTTAATAAAGTTATTAATCATCTCATTTTTTCGGGATTCAGGTTCAATGAACTCCAAATTCTCTTCATAATAAGCTAATAGACGATCTGCATATTTCTTCATATTAAAGAAATATGATTCCTCTTTAACTTTATGCACTGGTCGACCACAGTCAGGACAGTTACCATTCTCTAATTGTGTTTCAGTAAAGAATGATTCACAAGGGGTACAGTACCACCCCTCATACTCGCCTTTATAAATATCGCCATTATCTAAAAACTTTTGGAAAATCTTTTCTACAGCTTTCTTATGTCGATCTTGGGTTGTTTGAATGAAATCATCATATGAAATATCCATTAAAGCCCAAAGTCTTTTTGCCGCATCTGCAATTTCATTCACATATTCCTGTGGATGCTTGCCTGCTTCAGCTGCTTTCTCTTGAATTTTTTGTCCATGCTCATCCATTCCAGTTAAAAAACGTACATCATAACCACGTAAACGTTTATAACGCGCGATTGTATCTGATGCTACAGTTGTATACGCTGTACCGATATGAAATTTCCCACTTGGATAATAGATTGGGGTTGTTATATAGAATGTTTTATTTTGTTCGCTCACAAGAACTGCCTCCATTGTTTCACAGTATACTATCTATTCTAACGAAGTACGAAATTCGTTTCAATGAAAGTTTGAATCGTACGCGAAAATTGTCGAATCATATATTCAATCCATTAAATGTCTTAAATAAGAAGCTTTTTTACTATAAATAAAAATACATAATAAAAACCTTTTAAAAAAATCGATATATCTGTTTTCTCCGCAAAAATTTTTTTAAAACCAATAATATTAGTGCATTAATTAATTGACGTTTATGGCATTACTTGGTATGATAACTATCAGACAAAGAAATTATGTCGAAATTTGACGAAATACCAATATAACTTTTAACATTAGGAGGAAAAATAATTATGAAATCAACAGGAATTGTTCGTAAAGTCGATGAGTTAGGTCGTGTAGTAATTCCTATCGAACTACGCCGTACATTAGGTATTGCTGAAAAAGACGCTTTAGAAATCTATGTGGATGATGACAAAATCATCTTAAAAAAATATATGCCTAACATGACATGTGCTGTTACTGGCGAAGTATCTGATGATAACTTCCGTCTAGTTGGAGGCAAATTAATTTTAAGCCCAGAAGGTGCAGAAATGTTAGTGAAAGAAATCCAAAATAACTTAAAAAAATAATATGATGTACGCCTAAATCGAGAACAGCGATTTAGGTGTTTTACTTAATTAGTTTTTAATATACCCAAATTAGGAGACCCTTATAATGTCCATGTCAGACCTTTCACATTTAAGGGTACTATTTTTTACAATTATTATCAATTTAAACATTTATAATTACTGAAAAAATATAATTCCTAACTTGGTTAAATATACAAAAGAGGTCGCCTCTCTGAAGGCAACCTCTTCTTTTTATTAGCTATGATATTCGTTATATACATCTCGTTTAGATACTTTCCGTAGTTTCGCTACTTCTTTTATGGCTTCTTTTGACGTAACACCATCCTGAGCAATAATATAATCGACATGTTCCACAAAGGACATCTTTACCCAATACGCTTCTTCGCTATCCTCTTCCTCAATATTGCTATTTCCTTCAAGGACAATACAAAATTCCCCTCGGATTTCCTCATTTTGAGACCATTCTACGGCTTCATTGAGAGTTCCTCTTAAAAACTCCTCAAATTTCTTTGTCAACTCACGCGCTAATACAATTCGACGATTTCCAAGAATAAGTTCCATATCTTTTAAGGTTTCCTTTAAACGATGAGGTGCCTCATAGAACAGCATTGTTTCCTGACGTTTTTTTAGCTGCTCTAATTGCTGTCGACGTTCCTTTTTCCCGCGATTTAAAAATCCATAGAAGAAAAACGGCTGAGGTGTTAATCCAGATGCAATTAAAGCCGATATTGCCGCATTCGGACCTGGTATCGGCACAACAGGAAAGTTTTGAGCGATTGCTTTTTCAACTATATCTGCACCAGGATCAGAAATACAAGGTAAACCTGCATCACTCACTAATGCTATTGTTTTACCCTCCTGTAGTAAAGTTAATAATTTTTCTCCTCCCACCGCTAAATTATGTTCATGATAACTTATTAAAGGTGTTTCAATGTCAAAGTAGTTACACAGCTTCTTTGTATTTCTAGTATCTTCTGCGGCTATAATATCTGCTTCTTTTAAAATGCGTAGTGCACGCACGCTCATATCTTCTAGATTTCCAATAGGTGTTCCTACAAGATATAAACAGCCTGTCTGATCGTGTATTGTACTCTTTTGTGATTTCACGATTCACCCCTCCTTATATAATTAATTTTCTGTGTTCTTGTTAGTTGCTTAAAAGCATATTCTGCACGCATTGCCTCTTGCTTTGTGTCAAACTCTTCCATATAAATACATTTCACTGGTCCTCTGGCTCTTGTATATTTTGCCCCTTTACCAGCGTTATGTACAGCTACACGCTTATCTACATTATTTGTATAACCTGCATAAAATGATTGATCGGCGCATTCTAACACGTAAAAGTAGTGACTATTGTTCTTTTCCATAAAGAATTTCTCTCACTTCAGGTGTATATTCATTATTGGCATTATAGACATACAGTGGTGGTAATATTTTCAAATCTGGCTTTCCATCTTTTATTCCTTCTATTAATAATGTATTGGCCTCTTTCCCTTCTTTTGGATAAATAAATTGCATTCGCTTGGGCTCTAAACGATTTGCACGCATAGCTGTAACGATATCTAATAATCGACCTGGACGATGCACAAATGCTGCCTTTCCACCCTGTTTTAATAATTTACTAGTGGATTGAATTGCCTCTTCTAATGTTAAATATAGTTCATGTCTTGCAATAGCATGATGCTCACTAAGATTTTTATCACTTGCTTCATGTGCTAAAAAATATGGTGGGTTACAGGTAACAACATCATATTTTTCAATACCCAATTGTTTTGGTATTTCTTTTACATCTCCAAGGATCATTTGAATTTGATTTTCTAACTGATTGTACTGGATGCTTCTCTCTGCCATATCAAATAAACGTGGCTGAATCTCTACCCCCGTTATTTGTCCCTTAGTTCGTGCACTTAAAAAGAGAGGAATGACACCATTACCTGAGCATAAATCAACAATGTTCCCTTTATAATAAGGAACATTGACAAATTTCGAAAGTAGCACTGCATCCAAAGAAAATGAAAAGACTGAGGGACTTTGTATAATACGTAAGTTCTCTGCCAACAAATAGTCTAGCCTTTCATCATCCTTTAACCAATCATCCATATCTTTCTTCCCCCTACTATACAAAACAAAAGACTGATACCACCGCAGTGGCAATCAGCCTTCTATTACACATTTTGTTTATTTAAAAATGATAGACAAAACAGACAGTCTTCACCTTTACGTGAACTTCCAAAATGAACATGACATACATGGAAGCCTTCTTGGTACAAGCGTGCCAGGTTATCATAGCCCTCTCCAATATCTAGTGAAGTTTCTTTCTTCACATCAGCAGCCTGTACGGAGTTATCTTTAGCAATTAGTTCTTCTAGACGTGTACGAAGGTGATGATTTTCTGTTTCAAGTGCCTTATGCTCTTCCATCATTAACGCTACAAATTGCTTCAATGCACCAAATTGCTCCTGCATTGCTTCGAGTTGTTGTTCGAACTCCATAACGGTATCTAAGAAATTACGGTCCTTCACCCAAGCCACCTCGTTAAATTCTCTATCTTATATAAGATTTTTTTCGCATGCCAGCAGTTCTTCTAGTGTATACTCAACTGTGCGTTCCTGCTCTTGTAAATATACTTGAATGAGTCTTTCTAGCACATTTAAACTTACAACTCTACCTCGTCCGTCTGGTGTCATCGTCATTTCACCAATGTCAGGCATGCCCTCTTTTGCTTCCTCATATTCATCATTTTCATACTTTAAACAGCACATTAAACGACCACATAGACCTGAAATTTTTGAAGGATTTAAAGAAAGGTTTTGATCTTTTGCCATCTTAATAGAAACTGGATCAAAATCACCTAAAAAAGTTGAGCAACAGAGCATTCGTCCACATGGACCTATCCCCCCAACAATTTAGCCTCATCACGTACACCAATTTGGCGAAGTTCGATACGTGTTCTAAATACCGAGGCCAAATCCTTTACTAGATCCCTAAAGTCAACACGTCCTTCTGCTGTAAAATAAAAAATAATTTTATTACGATCAAATGTATATTCAACATCTACTAGCTTCATTTCTAGATTATGCTCTATAATTTTTGTACTTGCCAGTTCAAATGCCCGCTTTGACTCAGCAGCATTTTCCTCTACCTGAATACGATCACGTTCATCCGCTGGTCGTAGTACTTGTTTAAGTGGTAATACAACATCATTATCCCCAACAACCTTTTGTGGGACAACTACTTTACCATATTCCACACCACGAGCTGTCTCTACAATGACGTATTGACTGTCTTCTAGTAGATATGATGCTGGATCAAAATAATATATTTTACCCGCTTTTTTAAAACGGACTCCCACTACATTATACAAATGTGTATCCCTCCTGCAGATTTAGCATTAGCTGCTCCATCAATAACGTCCTATTCATGTTACGCTGTAAAGATGCGCGCGCCTGTAAAATAGACTCCATTTGACTAGATAGGCGTTCATAAGTCGAATGTAACGCAGCTTCTTTAAATATCTGTAACATGTCTGGATAAGTACAAGCTGCCTCGGGATTAGCTTTTATTGACACTATATCACGGTAAGCAAATAGTAGTAAATCCAATGCTTGTTCCATTTCACTTTTTTCTTTAAAAAGTGGCAACCATTCTTCATGTACAACCAGCATTGCTTCATGTACATTTTGGCGAATTGTCTCTACTAATTTTAACACTGTTTTTCGAGCAAGTGCAAACTGCTCGTCATTTGCCAAAATTATAGCTGTTTCGAGCTCATTCGTCATCATGCTCACTGTGCAAGACATTGAGTATGAAATATTGCTTTCTTGCAAATGCTTTAACAATACATGTCGAGGCATTTTTTGAAACTTTATATGCTGGCATCTAGAGCGGATTGTTGGTAATATTGACTGCATTTGCTCAGTTAGCAAAATGGCAGTAACCTCTCCCTCAGGTTCCTCTAAAAATTTTAGAATCATATTTGCGGATGCAATATTAAGTCGATCTGCATGATGAAGTACATAAATCTTTCGCCCTTCTTCAACACCCATCATCTTCATCTCAGCTACTAAATCACGTATTTGATCAATTTTAATAAATTGACCATCTGGATATATTTGATGAATATTAGGATGATTGCCAGAATCAACACGTCTGCAATTTCGACATGTTTCACATGGAACATTTTGTTTTGGTTGCTCACATAGCATTAATTTGACAAAAAATCGCATAATATCTGCTTTGCCTGTCCCTTTTTCGCCATCAAAAATGTATGCATGCGCTAATCTATTTTTGTCAAAAATCGTTTGAAGCTGCTTCATTACGACAGGTTGTAGTGAAAATAGCTCTTCAACATTCTTGGCCATATATTTAAATTCCTTCCCATAACAATTACAACTAGATATAATTTTTTGCAATTGCTCTCTTCTTCACACAGAATTGCCTATAATAGTTAGTTACACTATGTTTGTAGCAATTAGCAAAATATATTTGAAAAAAGCCCGCGCCTACAAGAGAACGAGACACGGGTTTTACATATACAGATTAATTAATAAGCCTTTTATCTCACCGATTTTATCAAGAAGATCAATTGCTTCTTTCTCTTCATCTAAAATATCTTGTGCCAGCTCCACAAGGCGAGAATCAATCGTTTCGATAATTTTTAAACGTCTTCCCTCACCGAAACGATTCCAAGTATGTGATTGCTTTAATTCCATACCATGTTCGACGGTTTCTTGTAGAAATTTTTTAACAAGCATTTTAAAACGAGCAAGCTCTCGTAAATTTCGTGATCTTGCAACTCGGTCACCCGCAGTAGAAATATCCCCTAGCAATCGTGTAAGCTGTTCAGTCTGCAATTTGGTTCCCTGCTTGACGACCATATCTCCAAATCGGTTATTTTGATTATTATTTTGTAGTGGCTCTTTGCGATTAGTATTTAACCCGACACGTATATCTTGATTGATCTTCAAGCTGTATTCGCCCCCACTTGCTTTCTTTATCGATACACAAAAGCTAATTTAAATTTCATACTGAACTAAAAATGATGAAACTGCTCAATTGGTAAAACAAAAACTGTCGCTCCTCCTACTTCAACCTCTACAGGATAAGGTATATAGGAATCTGCATTACCGCCCAATGGTGAAACTGGTGCCACCATTTGTTCCCGAGCTCGACAATTATCTCGAATAATATCTAAAACTTTGGGTATGAGAGAGTCTTCCGTCCCAATAAGAAACGTCGTATTTCCAGAACGTAAGAAACCTCCTGTGCTCGCTAACTTAGTTGCGCGAAACTGATTCTTCGTTAAAGCATTTGATAAGCGACTGCTATCCTGATCCTGCACTACAGCTACGACTAACTTCATTCGCACTCACCCCTTTTATAAAATTAACCTAGAACGATTTTTGATACCATTATCTATAGGAAAGTTTCAATTTAATGAGCGTTTTTATCTCATTAAATAAAATAATAGATGTTACCATTATATCACAATGTGTTAGACAACTTCATGCTTTTACTGCATTGCATCAAATAATAATGCCCATACATCTTCTACAACACGCTCAATATTTTGATCCGCATTGACAACTTGTATACGTTCTGGGTAACGACCCACTAGTTGTAAATACCCTTCTCGAACCTTCTGATGAAAGGCTAAGCTTTCAACATCTAATCGATTTACCTCTCGTTCACCATGGGCATGAATACGTGCTAAACCAATCTCTGGGTCAAGATCAAATAAAATTGTAACATCAGGTAGTTTCTTACCGATTGCAAACTCATTAATAGATAATACTTCATCCACACCAATACCACGTGCATATCCTTGATAAGCTAATGAGGAATCAATGAAGCGATCACAAATAACCATTTTACCCTCATCCAATGCAGGTCTTACTTTTTCAAAATAATGCTGACTTCGTGCCGCTGCGTACAATAACGCCTCTGTACGTTCATCCATTGCTGTATGCGCAGGGTTTAAAATAATTGTCCGAATTTTTTCAGCAATCTCAATACCACCAGGTTCTCTTGTTGCTAATACATCAATATTCTCCTGAGCTAGTCGCTCAGCTATTTTTTGAATAACTGTTGTCTTTCCGGCACCCTCTGGACCTTCAAATGTTATAAATAAATTGCTATTCATCCTGTTTATTGCCTCCAACTATTTCATGACCTCAATCATTTTTTCTTCTAAACGGTGATTTCCTTGGAATGTTGCACCCGTAGCCAACAATTCCTCAAGCTGGCTCAATTTTGCCACTGTTATCTTTTCTCCTGGGACAAGTAATGGAATGCCTGGAGGGTAAGGAATAACCATGCTTGATGAGATTCGCCCCATTGTTCGCATATATGGTAACCATTCCTTTTCCGATTTTTCAATTTCCTCAATAGAATAAGCTGGTTCGGTAATGGCTACAAAATTATAGGCTGTATGTGGAGCTGTTATTATGTCTGCTTTCGGTGTATTTAACAATATTGTTATCGCATCCTTAATACGGACACGAATTTCTGCAAAGGGATAGTTATGCCCCTGTTTTAATAAAGGTAGTACCAACAAAACCTGATTTGCATCTGCCAGCTCTACATATACTTGTTTTGCCTCCAGTGCCTCTTGTAGTTGGAAACCACTATAGCCCTCTACACGGAGTAATAATTTTATAGGATCATCTACCTCAATAACTTTCAAAGATCCTATTGCCCGTAATGCTTCTACCCATTGATTCTTTTTTTCTATTATATATGCACCATCACTCTCCATATATGTCTGTATATAATAGCGTGCATCATCTAAAGATGCTAATAAAAGATAGGATGGGCTGCTAGATTGTAGCATACGTAGATAATGATTTATTTTATCGACATTAATGATATCTGAATTAACATGCATAAAGGATGCCATTGTCATTGCAGGCAAAGTTTTATGTGCAGACTGTACCACTATATCTGCGCCAAATGTCAATGCGGATGGTTGAAATAAGGAGCATGCACTAAAATGGGCTCCGTGTGCCTCATCCACTAAGACAGGAATTTCCTTTTCATGACAGTAAGCAACTTGCTGCTGTATTTCTTTAGATGTCATACCATAGTAAGTAGGATATGTTAAAACAACAGCCCGGGCCTCTGGATAATAATCAACAGCTTCTTTTAAATCCTTATAGGAAACATGTGTTGCTGTTAGTGTTTGATCATCCCACATGGGTGAGACAAATACAGGCCTTGCTCCAACCAACTCAATTGCATGAAAAATAGACTTATGAGCATTACGTTGAACAATAATCGTATCATCCTTTTTACAGGTAGCATAGATCATTGCTAAATTCCCAACCGTAGATCCACCTACTAAAAAGAAGCTTTTCATTGTCCCATATGTATCTGCCAATAAATTTTCTGCTTCTAATATCATTTCCTCAGGATGATGTAGGTCATCAAGACCTGATAACTCCGTTACATCATACCGCATAACATCTTTAAAGGCCTGAGGAAGACGAGATAGTTCACCGTGTTTATGCCCCGGGACATGAAAGGAAATATTTTGTTGTTGTCGAAAGCGCTCTAACCCTTCTACAATCGGCTTTTTCTTTTGCAAAACAAAACACCCATTTCCGTTATATTCTTCTTTAATTATAACACGAGAAAAAGCTATCCCACTAAGCAGGATAGCTTTTACACCAGATTGACATAAAAACTATTTATCAAATAACCTTTCTACCAACCCAGTGAGCAAATAATGCAAGTGGTAATAATAATAGACAAAATGGTAAGCAAATAAAAATGATGTTCCATGTTATCACATTATTCATTAATAGTGAATGATACAAAATTAAGCTATATGGAATAATGATAATTAATGATGTGACTGCGCCAGGTGTTATAGAACGAAGAAATATTGTCTGCCCTAGATGTGTAAATGCATGAAGAAAAAAGATTAATGTAACAATAGTGAATATATAAATATTCCCTAATTGCCCTTGATTCACAAATTGACTGGCGCTAAAAGTCGATCCACTTACAAAGAAAAATATGACCACTACAGCTACTGCGAACTGTGCTGTTGACATAGAAAATTGCTTAATCACTCTATCAGCTGCTTTTGTTGGTAGTTTTGCATACAAAACTGAAGATTTATTATTTAACCACTTCTCAACCATAATAATTTCTTCAAAATCATGGAGTATAAACATAATAGGGAATAACCAAATAAGTGTCTGAATATCAATCCATTGAAGCATAGACATACCTTCTTTCATCCAAAAAATACTGAGTAATTACTCAAATTTTACTAAAAAATTTTTATGTATTTTGAATGCCTTTTAAAATAACTGTAACTACCTCCTCAATGTATTGATTTACTAGTAGACTGTCTCCCATTCTTCTTTCTTCAACTAATACGTAGGTTAAGATTGATGAAAGAAACATTGAGGCTGCTGTATCAATAATCTTTTTCTCAACGGAACATGGAATGACTCTTGATAAGAAAACACTAGCATGTTCACGTATTATAGAAATAAAATCCATAATCTCCTCACCAACACCCGAGTTTTGTTCGATTGCTGGAGACCAAATGAAAAATTAAAAAACTGCATTAAACTCCTTTTTAGTAAATAAATCTAATTTTGTATCCTTTTTTGTTACCAAATAGTTTCGTCACTACCTCCTTAGAATTTGAGTATTTACTCAAATATAAATTTCATAAATAATTTTGTCAAGTTATTCCATAATATTTGAAGCTATATGTTTAATACCGCAAAACTCCTTCGATGATACCTTGAGATCCCCTCCATACAAGGTATCGCCAGAAATTCACACATAAGAAACCACGTATCGTTATTACCGACAATTGGTAGTCAATATAAAAAGATCATTCCCTCCTAAGAGAGGGCACTGAAAAACATACAGTTTTTTTATTGTGGAAAGAGTTTAACTTTAAAAAAGACAACTTCTTGTTTCATTTCGAACAAGAAGTTGTCTTTTTTATTCTCCATTAACTATTTTTTTCTTTTAAAAGTGTAATGATTCGTTTCAAATTTACAGCGAAGATGGCGGTTGCACCTTGTATTTCCATACCAAATAAACCCGAAGCTATTGCCGTGTCATACCCATGTCTATTTTTTAATTCACTATTTTTCGCCTCTATTTTATAGCGAGTACGTGCGAGCTCCTTAAACTCTTCACTGTTTTGGAATGCTTCTTGTTCCTTATGCTCAGTAGATTTGATTGAAACTGAATATGTTTTACTTTTTGCCCCTTCTTTATAACAACCTTCGCGGAAAGCACATATTTTACATTTTTCGATGTCAAAATAATACGTATGTTTTTGATTTTGTCCTTGATTTTTCTTTCCTGTCCGTGCTTTGCGAATCGCCATGTGACCAGCTTTACACACATACATACCAGCATCTTTATTAAATTCAAATTCATCTTCTTTTGTTCGTCCACCTTGCGTGATTTGTGGATTTAGTTTAGATATAAGTTGGAATTCTTCTTTTTTTGCATACTGGATATTGTCTTTTTCAGAATAGGCTGTATCACCAATGACTGTATCAATGGTCATACCTGTTTCTTTACTTTTTTCAACTAATTCTTGAAGGTATTTTCCATCACTCTTCTCCCCAGTAGTTACTATCGCAGCTGTTATTATTCGCTCATCACTCATTGCAATATGTGTTTTAAAACCAAAGAAAGAAGAATCCGCTGATTTATGTCCAATACGTGCATCTGGATCTGTCGAATAACTTAACTTCTCCTCATAATCTTGTACCACTTCTTTTAGGACATTTAGTTTTTCTTTTACAGCTGGAATCATCTCAATTTGAGGTTGAGATTCAACTACCTCGATGACTTGACGACAGTAATCCACTTCATCATTTATTTCGTTAGAATTTGTCTTTGGTGGGAAATTCTCTTTCATCGATTCATCGATTTGATAAACAGCTTTTCTTACATTTTTTGATTTCTCTTGTAAAAATTCTATAGGTGATTTTTGATTATACCGTGCTTTTGTATGGGTGGCGTCCACGATTATTGTTTTATTTTTAATGACTTCTTTCTCTATTGCAATCTCTACAGTTTTGCCAATGAGCATATCTAATAAGCTCATATCTTGGAGACGGAGCTTACGGAATTTCGTTAGTGAACTTGGATTAATGACAGAGTCTTCTGGTGCCATATCTAAAAAATATTTAAACGACATATCATATTTAGAACGTTCTACCACATCTACATCGGATAAATCGAATATTGATTTTAATAGTAAATATTTAAACATGCGAATGGGAGGTACCGCATTACGACCATTATCAAGACAATATTTGTTTTTCAGTTCGTCCAAAATAAAAGAGAAATCAACAAGTTCATTTATTTGCCGAAGCATATTATCCTTTGGTACAACAATGTCATATATGGCCATAAACGGACTAAGATGAAGAGATTCTTGGTTTGAAATCATCGGGATATCACCTACATACTTACTTTTAATATCATTATTATAAAGTAAAAAGGCAGTTGAAAGTTCGATATAATCGAACTTTCAACTACCTAATTTAAATAATGGACTTTTTCAGTGCCCTCCTCCTAAGAGCAATGATCTTTTCAACTTATAAATATAATCACTTTTGCCAAAACTTATTTTCCCTAATAGTTACTCACTTTTTTTATAGACTTGCTTTAGCTACCATTTTTTGTACCAATTTCTCTACTAACTGTGGAACAAACTTCTCTAACATCGGATTCATCATTCCAGCTAAAAAACCACTAGCTTTCATTGTTAAATTCCCAGTAAGCTGACATGTATCGCCATGTCCTTCCCTAATTTCAAAAAAACCATCACCATTTATAGGATCTGATAAACCTATCAGATCAAACATAACTTGATTTGTTGGAGATTCCTTATATTTAAGTTCCACTTTTACAGTCTTTTGAATAATACCAAAATCACCTTGAAACACCCAAATCATATCTTGTTCATTCGGAAATTCATGATGTAAGTAACCTGGTATAAGTTCAGCCCATTCTTCTTTACTTTGAATAAATGCTTGTAATTTTTCCTTCTCTATTTGTATTTCTTCACTATATAACCCCGTCGCCATTCTAAGCACCCCTTTATTTTGAAAGCTACTTAAATTTTAGCATTTAAGGTATATGTTTGAATAGGATAGTAGCGCTTTAGTTCGACCTAAAATATTAGGAGTCGAATCATGAGTGTGTGTGCTAAAGCAAAAGACATGAATTTTTTTCAATCCCTAGTTATTAATTTATCTTTTCTGTAGCAAAAGCAAAACGTCAGATACAATACTTCCACCTCTATAGATGGGCGAAAATGAATGCGATTTTTTCCCTATTCAGTGGGTGTAAAATGCTCGCAGAATCAAGATAGAGCCCCTGGCGGATGTCACGGATTTTGAAGAGGAACTTTTCGAGTGAGCTCAAAAAAAA
Organism: Lysinibacillus sp. B2A1; assembly: GCA_002973635.1. Classification (GTDB taxonomy): domain Bacteria; phylum Bacillota; class Bacilli; order Bacillales_A; family Planococcaceae; genus Lysinibacillus. The sequence continues at coordinate 72,629 of CP027224.1, read as the reverse complement.
CAGACTAAATTACGCTAGTTTCTTATGAATACAAAGTTACTTTTAAAATGACTAAGCATTTTATTATCTCTTCTACCTAATAGTAAAAAGCATATAGACATTACTTCCACGATAATTGCTCCAAGTTCT